>QFPN01000025.1 GCA_003241695.1 Ancylobacter novellus
TGACCTGCCCCCTTTCTCAGGGCCACTAGCTACTTAGTAGAGTCCAGGTTGGGGAGCATACCGCTCCGGTGGGTCAGGTTTCGATCAGCGGTCGAACCAGTCAAGGCACCTTCGTTGCGCAGCGCGGCGGCGAACTCGGCAGGCGTGCATTTGGGCAGTGAGCTGTGCGGACGCACCTCGTTGTAGTCCTTGCGCCAGATGGCGATTACCGCCCGTGCGTGCTCGAGCGAGATAAACCAGTTTTCGTTCAAGCATTCGTCCCGGAACTTGCCGTTGAAGCTCTCCACATAGGCGTTCTGCGTGGGTTTCCCTGGCTGGGTCAGCACAAGCGTCACGCCGTTGGCGGTCGCCCACTGGTCCAGCGCCCGGCCGGTAAACTCGGGTCCCTGGTCGGTCCTGATCGCCGCGGGGTAGCCGCGGAAACGGCATACCGCATCCAGGATGTCGGCCACGTTCTGGCCATTTATCCTCCGGCCGACGGCGATTTCCACCGCTTCCTTGGTGCAATCGTCCACCACCGTCAGGCACTTGATCGGGCGCCCGTTGGCCAGGGCGTCGAAGACGAAGTCCATCGACCAGGTGTGGTTGGGCCCCGACGGCAGCTGCAGCGGACGGCGCTCGACGGCCACGCGATCGCGCTTGCGGCGCTTGCGCACCGCCAGGCCAGCGTTGCGGTACAGCCGGTAGATTCGCTTGTGGTTGGCGATCCAGCCCTCCCGTTCCAGCAGGATGTGCAGCCGTCGGTAGCCGAACCGGCGACGTTCGCCCGCCAACGCAACGAGCCTGGCCTGCAACGGCGCGTTCGCCATGCGCGGCTGGTAGTGCAACACGCTGCGTGACAAGCCCAGTGCCCGGCAGGCCCGCCGCTCCGACAGGCCCAGCTTCGCCCGCACGTCCGCGACGGCAGCCCGTCGCGTCGGCGGGCTCAGTATTTTCCCCGCGCCACGATCCTCAGCGCTTCGTTGTCCAACATCGACTCGGCCAACAGCTTTTTGAGCCGCGCGTTCTCCGCTTCCAGTGCCTTCAGGCGCTTGGCGTCGGGCACATCCATGCCGCCGAACTTGCGCCGCCACAGGTAGAACGACGCGTCACTGAAGCCGTGCTTGCGGCAAAGCTCCTTGACCGGCGTGCCGGCGGCCGCCTGCTTCAGGAAGCCGATGATCTGCTCTTCGGTGTATCGCTTCTTCATGTCCGTCCTCTTGTGAGACGGACTCTACTAAGATCAGGTTGGCCCGGAAAACGGGGGGCAGGTCAGTCCAGGATCAGGTGCTGAGCGTCAAGGAGGCCGCCTCCGGGAAGACCACCACCCGGTACACCTACGACGCCCTGGCCAAGCCGAATGCCGTCTATCGTGCTGGGGCATTGCTGCAGAGCGTTACTTATGCCTCGGACGGCACGATCAGCAACGTGCGTGACGGGAAAGGGAACGAGACGCACATCCAGGACTGGTACAGAGGAGTGCCACGGTTGGTCATCAATCCGGATGGCACCACCAACCGCATGACGGCAGACGGGAACGGGTGGATCACCTCGACTACGGACGAACTGCAGAGGACCACGTCCTATCTGCACGATCCGATGGGGCGTGTGCGGGAAGTCCAACCACCGGTCGATGAGAACCAGTGGGCCAAGACAACCATCTCGTTCCGGCAGATCTCAGCTGATGAATACGGCCTCTCGGCGGGGCACTGGAGGGTCGATAACACTCAAGGAGCGCGCCGCCAGGAAACCTATCTCGACGCGCTTTGGCAGCCCCGTCTGGTGCACGAATACGATGCAAGCGACATGGCTGGAACCCAGCGGTGGGTCAGGAGCAGTTACGACAGCGAAGGTCGCCTTACGTTCACTTCCTATCCCTCAAGGGATAGCAATGTGGCGACTGGCACCTGGACCGAGTACGACGCACTTGGAAGGAGAACCTCTTCCTCTCAGGACAGTGAGCAGGGCCTGCTGATCACCACCATTGCCTACGGTATCAATGCCACGACTACGACGATTGACCCGCTAGGCCACCAGACGATCACTCGGTTTGATGCCTTTGATGGACCGGATTATGAGAAGCCTGCACAGATCATCCGGGCCGATGGCAGCAAAGTCAGCATTAAACGAAATGCTTTTGGACTTACGACGGAAGTAGCCCAGTCCGCTAACTGAAGGCACGACAAGAATGGAATTCGTGAACACTGGAAAACTGCGCATGGCCGCGGTTCTGCTGGGCCTTCTTCTTTCCTTTATCTGCCCGTCCGTACGTGCCCAGGTATGGATCGAGTTGGTGGGCCCAGCTCAGCGATCTTATACGGCACCTGCCACGTATCAGTTGCAACTCAAGAGCGGAAATACAGGCAGTGGCGGCAAATATGAATATCTTTCCGAGCCACAGCTGACACGAAATGGAGTCGTGATCTCCCGGCTCTCGGAGGGTATATACACTGAGAGCGGATTATCGGCAGGTACATATAACTATGTATTCAGTGCGTTCGGTGTGCGCAACATCAATGGCGATGAAGTTTCCAGGCGGCTGATCTCGCCCACCATTACGATTACAGTAGCGGCGCCACCAACTCCTTTCGATGGGGCTGAGTATGTCTCGGCAAGTTGGCCGGGGTCTGGCGACAGAGGTACGCCCTTCAGCGGCACGGTCACATTCCGGAATACAGGGAACACGACGTGGCGATCAGGGGGCGGCTATCGACTGGGACAGGCCGAGGCCTACGTTCTTGACGCTACCCTGCTGGGAATTGCCGAAGTTTCTGTTCCTCACGACGTAGCCCCGGGTGGGACGGTGACGTTCTCATTCAATGGCACCGCCGCCAAAGAGAATGGACCTAACACCATTCAGTGGCAGATGAATCGCAATGGTGTTCGCTTTGGAAGCACCAGCAATGAGCAAAAATTTGAGACGACAGGAAGGCTCAATCGTGGCGTGATGTATCAACAGGAAGTTCCGACCAGCATGGAGGCCGGGCGGACCTATCGCGTCAAGCTGAAGTTCACCAACACGGGTAACACGACGTGGTCGGCGTCGGCGGGCTATGCATTGGGGTCCTGGAATCCCAATGACAATCTCCGATGGGGCAGGGCGCGGGTTCCAATGCCGAATGATGTCATTCCACAGCTGCCTGCGTTCTTTGAATTCGATGTGGTAGCTCCTTCATTGCCAGGTGTCTACAGCTTCCAATGGCGGTTGCTGGAAGAGGGCAAAGAGTGGTTTGGTCGGGAAAGCGACAATGTCCAGGTCACGGTCAACGGGCCGCCGTCCAAGGTAATCGGCAACATCGATGGTGTCACCAGCGACGGTCAGATTCGAGGCTGGGCATGCTCGACGGGCATTGATTCGTCGATTGACATTCATGTCTACACCGGTGGAGCCGCCGGCAGTGGCGGGACGATCTTCCTGACCGGCAAGGCCGACTTGGCGAGTGAGCCGGCTGTGGCTACGACCTGCAAGGCGGGAGGCAATCATCGCTTCTCGCTTCCAATGAGCAACGAGCAGCGCCGCCAGCGTGCCGGACAACCGATCTACGTCCATGGAATATCCCCCGTCGGACAACCCAACAACACCATTGACGGCTCGGGCTCC
>QFPN01000014.1 GCA_003241695.1 Ancylobacter novellus
GGGCTTCCAATGGAACTTCACGAAGGTGCTTTTGCCCGCCTTGTTCACGAAGCGGAACGTGTGGATGCCGAACCCCTCCATGGTCGCGAAGCTTTTCGGCAGAGTGCGGTCCGACATCGCCCACAGGATCATGTGGGTCGATTCCGGCATCAGGCTGATGAAGTCCCAGAAGGTGTCGTGCGCGGTCGCGGCCTGCGGATAGCCGCGGTCGGCCTCCATCTTGGCCGCGTGGATCAGATCCGGGAACTTCATCGCGTCCTGGATGAAGAACACCGGGATGTTGTTGCCGACGAGATCCCAGTTGCCTTCGCGCGTGTAAAATTTCACCGCGAAGCCGCGGACGTCGCGCGGCGTGTCGACCGAGCCTGCGCCGCCGGCGACGGTGGAGAAACGCACGAAGACGTCGGTGCGCTGGCCCTTCTTCTGGAAGAGATCGGCGCGCGTCAGGTCCGAGAGGCTATCGGTGCATTCGAAATAGCCGTGCGCGGCGCTGCCGCGGGCATGCACGATGCGCTCCGGGATCCGCTCATGATCGAAGTGGTTGATCTTCTCGCGGTAGATCTCGTCTTCCAGCAGCGCAGGCCCGCGCGGTCCCGCCTTCAGCTGGTTCTGATTGTCGCTGATCGGCGTCCCGTGGTTCGTGGTGAGGACGGGATGGTCGGCGTCTGTCGCCTGATGGGTTTCGCCGCCGTTTCCGGCGTTGAGCGACGTGCGTTCCGTCATGATCGTCCTCGTGATTGTGACGGCCGGGAGAGCCCGGCCTCGGAAAGGGTGAGGCCGTCGCGCGCCGAGGCGCGGACAGCCGGGCGGGAGCGCCGGGCGGCGATCGCCGGGCGCTTCGGTTCGGGTTCGGATCGGGCGTTGCGGCCGCGGGCGGCCGTCAGGCCGGGCTTTCGGGCCGGCCGGTCAGCGGGGCTTGCCGGTCTCGTCGGCCTTGTCCGGATCGTGCGGGCCTTCGGGACGGCGCTCGTGCTCGCTGTCGGAGCGAGATCCGGGCTTCGCCCCGGCGCCCTGGTCCTCGCTATGCTCCTCGGCGGCCGGCTTCTCGCCGCCGCCGACCGCCAGTCCCGCCTTTGCGTCGGGCTTCGCCACCGTCGTGCCGTAGGTGGAACGCTGTTCCTTGGACATTCGGCGTCTCCCTGTCTCACGCCTTCTCGGCGGCCGACGCAGCCCTGGGCAGCAGCGTCTGCTGGTGTTGAACGACCCGCCACTCCTCGTGCGAGAGGCGACAGAGCGTCGACGTGCAATAGGCGTGGTAGGTCGCGCCGCCACGGCTCGCCTTCGCGTCGTAGGCGATCACGATCAGGCTCTCCTGCGGCCGAGCGATCTGGCCATTCGCGAACTCGACCTCCTCCCAGCGCGGCGTATCGGACACCGCCTCGATCGCCTGCGCGCCGCTCATCACGAAAGGCGGGGCCGGCAGCACCATCAAGCACTCGTCGTCGACGAGTTCGCGGTAGCGTCCCGGGCCGCCGGTCCACAGGCTCTTCTCGAAGTCCCAGATCCGATCGTCTTCCACTGCGTTGATCCTCCGTCGCCGCTTGTCTCGCCGCGTTCCGCGGCGGGGCTTTGTTGGCAAGCGCTTCGCCGGCGGCATCGTTCCAGCCGCGGCGCAAGATGGGGGACCATGCGGGATGGCCGAAGGCTGCAAGGGGACGCCGGACGGCCGCTATCTCGTGGTGCGAGGCCGGCTCTGGCGGAAAAGCAATCCGCGACTGGCCGAGGACGAAAGAGCGGAGCTCGTATCCGAGCTGATGGCGGCGCGCCGCGCAGTGGCGGCGGCCGAGGGCGACGTCGCGGCCCGCAAGGCCGCGCGGTCGCGGGTCGACGCCGCAAAGCGGGCGCTTGGCGAGCGCGGCCCGGTGTGGTGGGGCGACGGCGCGCCGGACTACACCCGCCGGCTTGCGCGCAACACGCCCTATGCCAACTGGTTCGCCTCGACGCTCAGACAGGACTGACCTCCCGGGCGCATTCGAGTGCCGGGCCGGAATGGGCGCCGGGCGGCAGGCGTTCGATGGTCTCAGCGCCGACCCGGATCAGCCCGTCGCGCTCGAAGGCCGCGAGCCAGCCCTCCATCGGCCAGCGGCCCCATTTCCTCCGGAAGATCTCGGCGTTGCGGACGATGTCGGCGAGGTGCTCCACCGGAGGATCGCTCGACGGGTGATGCTGGTGGAACGCCCGCGCCTCCGCGGTCAGCACGATCGGGACGCCCGCCGCCCGAGCCGCAAAGCCGAGATCGGTGTCCTCGCCGCCATAGCCGACAAAGGCTTCGTCGAAGCCGCCGAGCGTTTCGAACGTCGCGCGCCGCACGCCGAAGGCCAGCGACCAGAACAGCCCGGGATTGGGCTCGATGCTACGGCCGGAGCGCGGAAACGGGCGAACGGGATGAGGCTTGCCAGCGGCATCGAGATCGGCCTCGATCCATCGCCTGCGCGCGTCCTCAGGGCCGAGATAAAACGTCTCCGGACAGATGAGCGCGTCGATCTCGCCGAGCGCGCTTTCGAGCGCCCTGACAAGTCCACGCGAGGGGATGCAGTCGGCGTCGAGGAAGAGCAGCTTTTCGCTCGCCGACAGCCGCGCCGCGAGATTGCGGGCGGCGGCGAGCGGGAGGCCGCCGCCCGGAAGGCGCACGAGCCGGGTCGGGAACGGGCAGGGCGCGAGGATGAGCGGCTCGTCGTTCATGTCGATGACGACGAGTTCTGCGGGTCCCGTCTCCGAGCGCCGAAGCCCCTCGATGAGGTTCATCAGATGGGCGGTCCGACCGCGCGCGAGCGTCAAGACGCTGATCCCGGTCATGCGCGCCGCCAGAGGTCGAGCCGATAGCGCTGATGGCGGTCTGCGCGGAGCGTCGCGAGCGGCGCGCGGATGCCCGCGCGAAACGTCGTGACGGCGTCGTCGCCGCTCTTCGGATAGTCGGTGTCGCCGGTCCAGTGGACGAGCAGCATGTCGCCGCCCGGCGCGAGCGCTTGCTCGGCCCATCCCCCGGCGGCCGAGAGATCGCCGTCATCGAGATAATAAAGGACCTCGGACAACACGATTAGGTCGAAGCCGCCCGCCGGCGCCTCGGCCGGGAAGGCGCAGCGCTCGAAGCGGACGCCCGCACCGCCGCAGCGCGCGGCGGCGCTTGCGAGCGCCGTTTCGCTCACGTCGATCGCGAGAAGGTCGTCGGAGTGAGCGCTCAATCGCTCGGTCAGGACGCCGATGGCGCAGCCGACCTCCAGCGTCGACCCGTAGCGCCGGCCACCGAGCGCTGCGATCGTGGCGTCGTATTTCGCGGCCTCGTAGGCGCTCGTCTCGAAGCGCCAGGGATCAGGGTCCGAGGCGAACATGGCTTCAAAATAGCCGGGCGGGAGCGACGATCTATGCCGCATGGCGCGGTCCCGCGGGATAGAGCAGGTCCGCGGCCGGCATCCGCCGCAGTCGGTCGGGCACGCGGAAGCCTTCGCCATAGAGCGGCGTCATCTGGCTGCGATGGGCCGCGAGCGCGAGCCGCCGCAAGCCTTGCGGCGCAGGCGCGGTGCGGAGCGCGGGGCCTCCGGGTCTCCGGTCGGCCCAGACGACGTAATCGAAGACCTCGACGCGCCGGAGCGCGGTGCGCGCGACTTCGCGGGCGAGCATGGCGACCGCCTGATGGTCGCAATGGGGATCGAGCGGCGAGGTCGCGGCGATCGCGTCCACCCCATAGCGGCGGCAAAGAGCCTGAAGCCGACGCGAAGCGCGCCGCCAGACGTGGTCGCGGCTCGACGGCGGATGGGCGTCGGGCCAATCGAGGAAAAGCGGCGCGGGCGCGCTCGGCGCGAGGCGCCTCAGAGCCGCGCGCGCCTCCCACCTGCGGATCGCGGCGAGATCGGACGGGCCGTCCGCGCCATGGGAGCCACGCCCGTCCGTAACGAAGACGACGCCTGCAAGCCGGCCCGCGACCGCCGTCTCGCGGATCAGCGCGCCGGCGCCGATGATCTCGTCGTCGGCGTGCGGGGCGAGCACCAGCCAGCGGGCCTGCGCCCAGGCGCTGCGTCGAAGCGGCGTCGCGAAGCGCGGGCGGCTCACCACAGTTCGTCTCCCTCGCCCCAGACGTCGTGGTCGAGGAAGACCTTCGCGGCTTCGTCGCGGGCGTGATCGGGGCCGGCCTGGCGGAGATAGAGGCTCAGGTCTCGGATGATCTTGTCGATGCGCGATCCGTCGGCCGCGCTGCGCGTCCCGACGATGCGGGCGGCGAGCTCCATCGCGTCAAGCGC
The DNA here is from genome assembly GCA_003241695.1 of Ancylobacter novellus. Taxonomy (GTDB): domain Bacteria; phylum Pseudomonadota; class Alphaproteobacteria; order Rhizobiales; family Methylopilaceae; genus Methylopila. The sequence continues at coordinate 4,236 of QFPN01000014.1, forward strand.
GGCGCGCTCCACAACGCCGCGCGCGAGCAGAACGAAGGGTTTTGAGTCCGGATCGTCGGCGGCGGCGCGCTCGGCCGCCTCGCGCGTCCAGAGGAAAGCCGTTCGGGCGGCGGCGACCGCCTCGGCGAATTTCGCGCGCTGCAGCGGGTCCTCGCGCATGGACGGCGACATCGCGGCGCGGGTCTCGGCGACCAGCGCCTCGACCCCGCCGAGCTGCACCGCGAGGAAGCGCCAGGCGCCCGCGGTGAAGCGCGGCTCGCGATCGTAGTCGCCGGGCGCGCCGAGCAGATGGTCGGAGGCGGGCCTCAGGCCCGTCAGGTCGTAGGAGCCGCTGATCGTCGCGCGCATGCCGCGGACGCGCCAGCCGGAGACGTCGGCGCGCTCGGCGACGTTGGCGGGAACGATCGCCACCCGCCGCTCGCCCTCCGCCGGCTTGGCGGTCACAAGCGCGAAATCGAGCCGGCCGGCCCCGGTGGCGAAGCGCTTCGATCCGGAGAGCCTCGGGCCGAACGGATCGTTCTCGAGCGCGACGCCCGGCGGCGGCTCGGTGGCCCAGACGCCATAGAGCCGGCCGGCGTCGAGATCCGCCTTGAGGCGGCTGCGTTGTCCCGCCGAGCCGTACCAGCCGAACAGCTTGAGCGCGTTAACATGCCCCTCGAAGATGCGCCCGAGGCTGAGGTCCGCGCGGCCGACGAGCCGCAGCGCATGGAACAGCGCCCGGTTCTCGTCGACGGACGTCCGGAACGGCTCGCCGCCGCACTCCGCCGGGGCAAAGGTGCGGTGCATGCCGCTGCGGACGAGCAGCGCGACGCTCTCCGCCGGCCAGCCGCCCTCGGCGTCGTAGCGCGCGCCGAGTTCTGCGAGGCTGCCCAAGAGCATTGAAAAGTGAAGCGCAGTCGAGGGAAGGTGGGTCATCGGTCCGCCTGCTCGAGGATGAGAGCCGCGGCCTTGGCCGGACCTTCGGGGTCGTGGAAGCCTGCGATGCGCGATGTCTCGAGCGCCGCCGCCTCGTCGAGAATGCGCGGCCAGCGGGCAGCGTCCGGCCAGGCCGGCAGCACCACGGCGGCGCGCGCCTCATGGAGCGCGCGCGCCTTGGCGCGTTGCTCGCCGAACGGCCGGTCTTCGGCCACGCAGACGAAGGGCCGCGCGCCCGCCGCCGCCGCCGAGAGCACGCCGTCGCCCGCGCCGCCCACCACGACGCCGGCCCTGGCTATTTCGTCCTCGGCGCGGTCGACCCAGCCCGCGACCTCGAGATTGGCGGGCGGCTCGGCGGACTCGGCCATCGGACCGATGACGCGCCACCGCCTGCCCGGCGTCGCGCGCGCGGCGTCGGAAACCTCCTGCGCCGTCGTGTGGGCGCCGCCTCGGCCGAAGGCGACCAGCACGACGTCGCCGGGCGCCCTCGCACGCCCGGTGGCCGCGCCAAGACCCGGGAGGTGGCGGGTCTTGTCCATCACCCAGCCCGGGACGTCGGCGTCGTCGCAGCGACGGTCGAAGGGCGCGATCAGCGCCCGCGCGCCGCGGAAGGCGTCGAGATGGGCCTCGTCCCAGCGCGCGCCGGCGAGCCGGACATAGATCGTCGGCGTCGCGCAGAGCCGCGCGAGCATTGCGATCTCGACCGAGACGTCGACGACCATCAGCGCCGGCCGCGCGGTGGCGATCCAGCCCGCGACCTCCCGGACCCGCGCCCGGACGCCTTCGTGATGGACCGGCGCGTAATGCAGCGCCGCGGGCCGCTCGCCGGCGGCGTCGATCCCGTCGAAGGCCTCCTCTCCGACCATCCGATCGTCGGGAAGTTCGAGCGTCTGAAATGGCCCTTCGAGCCCCGCGACGCCGGTTCCGATCAGCGTGAGGCGTCCCGGCGCGCGCGCAGCGATCGCCATCGCGCGGCGGCGATGCCCCTCGCCGTGATGGTGGACATAGTAGCCGATCGAGGCCACGCTCACGCCGCGACCTCCGGCGAGGGCGGCGCGACCACGACGTCGCAGGTTATCGGCGGCAGTTCGCTCTCGAGCGTCGCGACCGCGGGGTCGCCGCCCGAGAGACGGATCCCGCGGCGCCAGACGGCGCGGGACCGCCACTGCTCGAGCGAGGGGACCGACATCGCGGCAGCCTCGCCCTGCGCGAGGCCTCGCATCGTCGCCGCCATGCCGCCCACGGCTCTCGCCTCGATGCGGGCCGAAACGCGCGTCCAGACGTCAGCCGGATGGGCGAGCCGAAAACCCTTGGTCCGCGCCGCGGTCGCGAAAGCCGCGTCCTCGCCGAGCGGGACAGCGGGAAACCCTCCGACCGCGCGACACGCTTCGACGGTTGCAGCAAGGCTCGCGCCGGTGTGGTCGCCATGACGCGGCGGCGAGTCCCACGGCACGGGATCGATCGCGTCCTCGATCGCGCGCACGGCGCGCCAATAGGCGGCGAGCGCGTCCCATCGCGATCTGACGTGGGGCGAAACGGGCTCTTCGTCGTCGAGAACGAGCGCGCCGCCGACGAGATCGACGCCGCGCCCGATCGCCTCGACGTTGCGCCTCGCCCAGTCGGCAGGAGGCCGGGCGTCGGCGTCGGTCGTCAGCAGCACGCCGCGCTCGTCACCGCCGAGGATCTCCATCCCGATCTCGGCCGCGCGACGGCGGGCGGAGCCGGCGTGGGCGCTCTCGGGGGGAAACGTCCGTTCATCGACGTGGATCGCAAGCGTTCCGACGAGGTCGCGCGCGAGTCTTTCCACGGTCTCGCGAGACCCGTCGGTCGTGTTGTTGAGCGCGATGACGACCGGCAGGACATCGGGCCAATCCTGCGCCGCAAGCGCGCGGAGCAACCGCGGCAGACGTTCGGCCTCGTTACGCGCGGGCACGCAGACGCAGATCGGACGCGGGATAGGCGCCGATCTCATTCGGCCGCCACCAGTCGAGGGGCTATCTGCGTGACCGCACCCTCGGTCGCCGCCATGTGCTCGTAGAGCCGCTCGTAGACGCTGATCATCAGCTCGGCGTCGCAGTGGTGCTCGGCGCGGAGACGACAGGCTCGGCGATCGAGTCTCTCGGCCTTCAGCGCAGCCTCGGCGAGCGCGAGCGCGTCGTCGGGCTCCGCGAGCACGCCGCAGCTCTCGTCGATGATCTCGGCGATCGCGCCCCGCGCGAAGGCTGCGATCGGCGTGCCGCACGCGAGCGCCTCGGCGGCCACGAGGCCATAAGGCTCCTCCCAGCGGGGCGTGAAGAGCAGCGCCCGCGCGCCGCCGACGACGCTTGCGAGTTCGGCATGGTCGAGATGGCCGAGATGGATCGCGTCTTCGCCGAGCCGCGGCCGGATCTCGCGGTCGAAATAGTCGGTGTCCGAGACGGGTCCGGCGATCCGCAGCGGCATTCCAGCGGCCCGCGCAGCGTCGATCGCGAGATGGAGGCCCTTCTCGGGCACGATCCGTCCCAACCAGGCGAGATAAGGCTCGGCGGCCGGGCGCTCGCGGAAGGTGAAGCGGTTGAGGTCGATGCCGTTCAGCACCACGCCTTTCACCGGTGCGATTGGGCTCCAGAGCCGGCGGAGGGCGTCCGACACCGTCACGAAGGTCGAGCGCGACGACCGGCAGAGCCGGATCCCGCTCTCCAGCCAGCAGAACGGCGGCGTGTGCAGCGTCGTCAGCATCGGGGTCGCGACCGCGTCCGCCATGGTGACGGGCAGGTAGTGCAGAGAGTTGTTGTGAATGACGTCGAAGCGCCGGCCGCGCAGCTCGTTCATCAACGCCAAATAGGCGTGGTGCTCTCGGAAGAACGCGACATCAGAGGCCTCCGCGAGACCAACCTCGGCGACGGCGGTCGCCTGGCAGATCGGCTCTACGCCGACGCCCAAGTCGGACCCGTCGGACGCGAAGACCGTGACGTCGTGGCCGCGTCGGCGCAGCCCGCTCGCCAGCAAATGGGTATGGGTCTCGAGACCGCCTGCGAAAGGCTCCCCGATCGGGTGCTTCAGATGCGCGATGATGCCGATACGCAAAACGTCGCCTCGCTGGAGTGAAGATCGCTCGCGCGGGAAAAGCCGCGCCCTCGTCGCGGTTCAGGCCGCGAGCTGTTCCGCGATCTTCGTGAGGCGTTCGTCGGCCGCCTTTTCCTCCTCGAGCGTCTTTTCGAGCAGCGGCGTCGCCTCGTCGTAGCCGAGCTTTGCCGACCAGGCCTTCAGCATGCCGTAGCGCGCCATCTCGTAGTGCTCGACCGCCTGCGCGCAGCCGATCAGCACGTCGTCGGAGGCCGGGCCGTCGCCGAAATCCTCGAGGTCCTCGGCCATTTCCGACGTGATGCCCTGCATCGCCTCGCAGGTCTTCGCCCGCGGCGTCTTGCCGATGATGTCGAAGACCTCGCCGAGCCGCTCGATCTGCGCCTCGGTCTCCTCGAGGTGGTCCTCGAAGGCGCGTTTGAGTTCGGGCTCCTTCGCGGCCTTTGCCGACTTCTTGAGCGCGCGCGCCGAGGCGCGCTCCGCGTAGAGCACGTCTTTCAGTGTTTCGTGGAACGCGTCCGCGAGCGTCTTGGTCGTCGCCATCCCGGTTTTCTCCCAGCCTGTTTGACTGGGTGAGTCCGAAACGCGAACGCACGTTCCGCCGTTCGGGCCGCAATTCGACGCCCGCAAGCCGAATTCGCCTAAACGGGCCGGAATCCCTTATACCGCTATAACGCTGCTGATCTGGCGCTCGATCCAGCGCTCGGCCGCGGTGAGGTTCGCGAACAGCGGGGGCTTGGCGCTGTCGACGCCGTTGAACCCCGCCTCGAGGCTCCATTGCCCGATCGCCGGGCCATGATCGGCGTCGTCGAGCCGGACCAGCACCGCGATCAGCTTGCCGTCGTGGAACACGAGGCGCCCTTCCTCGTCGGCCGAGCCGGTGGCGACTTTGACGGGCCGGAACTCCATCATGACTGTTCCTCCCGGTCTCGTCGCAGATGCAGATAGGACGGGTCGAAATCGGCGAAACGCTTCAGCCCGACGACATCCGGAATCGTGAGCTCGCGGCCCGTCTGCACGATGAGGCCCGCGCTTCGCAGGCGCTGCAGCGCCCGGTTCACCGAAACGGTCGTGAGGCCCACCGTGTCGCCGAGCTCGGCCTGCGAGAGCTCAAGCTTGAAGCTGTCGTCCGTCGCCTCGCCGACCACCTGCAGCCGGACAAGAAGCTCGCAAAGGATGTGGGCGATGCGCGCGCTCGGCGTCCGCCGGCCCATATTGACCAGCCATTCGCGCAGGATCGAGCCGTTGACGAGCTCCGACCACCAGAGCGCGCGCGCGAGCGCGGGGCGCGAGGTGAGCATTAAAATGTGGTCTTCGGTCAACTGCGCGACGCGGCACGGCGTTCGCGCCGCCATGCCGTGGTCCATTTTGTCGAGCAGGAATCCGTAGAGGTCGCAAAAGTCGCCCGGCACGAGATAGCCGATGATCTGGCGCTTGCCGTCCGGCAGCGTCTTGTAGCGAAAGCCGTGGCCCTCGACGATGACGTGCACCACGTCGGTGTGGTCGCCCTCGCGGACGATGTCGTCGCCGGCCTTCAGCGCCTTGCCCGGCCCGACGATCGCATAGAGCAGCTTCTTGTCGTCCTTGGGCAGCGGATGAAGCGCTTCGAGCTTTGCGATGATCGACTGTGACAAGGCGCGTCCCTGCGAGATCCGGTCCGAGCGCAAGTTAAGCTCAGCGCCGACTAGCGGACCTTATACGGGTATAACGCTGCGCGAACCGACATCCCGAAAATCGCGATCGTCGCCGGTTTCGCGCGCCGCCAGCGGATTGAACCGCCGCCTCGTGCGCCCAGCATTCTTGCCGCGGCTTCGACGACGAAGCGCAGGGAGGAACGCATCGAGATGGCCGACACAATGATCAGCGTCGACGTCGAAGCCGAGCACGCAGAAGGAGCGGTGGCGCCGGCGCTCGCCGAAACGATCGCGAGACTGTGCGCCGAAGGCCGGAACGGTTCCGCTGACGCGCCGGAGCGCTGCGAGCGGATCATCGAAGACTTCGGCGCCGTCTCGCCCGACCGCAGACAGCGCGCTTCCTCGATGACCGCGTTACGGCTTGCGATCGGCAATCGCAAGCCGTCCGGCGTCGCAAGCGTCATGTCGACCAGATGCTGCTCCATCAGATAGCCGAACTCCAGCGCGAAGGCCGCTACGACGTGAACCTGCGCCGTCGAAGGGTTTCTCGGCGTAACGCGCGCCGCGTTGAGCCATTGCGTCAAACGACATGAATTGTGCGCAATGGAACAGGGCGGAGGTCTTAGCGCTTAAAAATTCGAAATAATCGAAGGAAGCGCCCGTGACCATAGCCGAACCTGTCGCCTACACGCCGTCGCTCGAGCGCGCCGAGGAGAACGAAGACGAGGTGCGTCGCGATCTCATCGAGACCCTGCGCTCGATCAGCGAGACCACGTTCGAGAACTCAGGCCACGCGATCCGCAGCGTCCACGCCAAGAGCCATGCGCTGCTGGACGTCGAGGTCGAGGTTTTCGGCGGCCTGCCCGAGCCGCTTGCGCAGGGCTTGTTCGCAAGGCCCAGCCGCTACGCAGGCGTCATGCGGCTCTCGACCAATCCCGGCGACATGCTCGACGACAGCGTCTCGGCCCCACGCGGGCTCGCGCTCAAGGTGATCGGGGTCGAGGGTGAAAGGCTGCCGGGGTCACGCCCGGACGACCGGACGCAGGATTTCCTGATGGCCAACGCCCCGGCCTTCGCCGCGCCGAACGCCGCCGAGTTTCTGAAGACGCTGAAGCTGCTTGCGAAGACGACCGACCGGGCCGAAGGCGCCAAGAAGGCGCTGTCCGGCGTGCTCCGCGCAGCCGAAGCGGTGATGGAGGCCTTCGGCGGGAAAAGCCCGACGCTTGTCGCTCTTGGCGGCCAGGCGCTGACGCACGTTCTCGGCGAGACCTTCTTCAGCCAGACCCCTTTTCTCTACGGCCGCAACGTCGCGAAATTCTCGATCGCGCCCGTCTCGGAAGGCCTCAAGGCTCTAGAAGACGAGAAGATCTCGATCGACGGCCGGGCCGACGCACATCGCGACGAGGTCAATGCCTTCTTCCGCGATCAGGGCGGGGAGTGGGAGCTCCGGGCCCAGCTCATGACCGACCCGGAGGCGATGCCGATCGAGGACGCCTCGGTCGAGTGGCGGCAGGACAGGAGCCCCTATGTCGCCGTCGCCCGCATCCGCGCCGAACGCCAAGACGGCTGGTCGGAGCAGAAGGCCCGGCGCATCGACGACGGCCTGTCGTTCAGCCCCTGGCACGGGCTCGCCGCCCATCGGCCACTCGGCTCGATCAACCGGGTGCGCAAGGAAAACTACGAGAGCTCGACAAATTTCCGCGCCGAGCGCAACGGCTGCCCGATCCACGAGCCGCGCGCGGCGGGCGGCTGATGGCCCGCGACGCTCACATCGACGCCTATGACGGGCCGGCGGGCGGCTGGGGCTCCGCCCGGTCGGTCGCCAAGGCGCTCATGCACGATCGCGCGCCGCTGAAGACGGCGGCGGCGTTGGTCAAGCAGAACAAGCCCGGCGGCTTCTCCTGCGTGAGCTGCGCCTGGGCGAAGCCGCGCGACCCCAACGTCTTTGAGTTTTGCGAGAACGGCGCCAAGGCGACCGGCTGGGAGCTGACCTCGAAGACGGTCCGGGCCGACTTCTTCGCCCAGCACACGCTCGCCGAGCTCCAGACTTGGTCGGACTTCGCGCTTGAAGATCAGGGCCGGCTGACCGAGCCGATGAAACTGAACCCCGTGACCGACCGCTACGAGCCGATCGCCTGGGAGACGGCTTTCGCGGAGATCGGCGCGGCGCTGAAAGACATCGAGCCGAAGCGCGCGGTGTTCTACGCCTCGGGGCGGGCCTCGCTCGAAACCTCCTACATGTACCAGCTGCTCGCGCGGGCCTACGGGACCAACAGCCTGCCGGACTCGTCGAACATGTGCCACGAAAGCACCTCGGTCGCGCTGCCGGAGAGCATCGGCCAGCCGGTCGGCACCGTGTTCCTCGACGATTTCGAGCACGCCGACTGCATCCTGTTCTTCGGCCAGAACGTCGGCTCGAATTCTCCCCGCATGCTGCATCCGCTGCAGGAGGCGAGACAGCGCGGCGCCTCGATCATCTCGTTCAACCCGTTGAGGGAGCACGGCCTCGAGCGCTTCACCAATCCCCAGTCGCCCGCCGAGATGCTGACGGGCGAGGAAACGACGATCTCGACGCAGTATTGCCAGCTGAAGGCCGGCGGCGATCTCGCGGCGCTGTTCGGCCTCGCAAAGGCGCTGATCGCTTTGGATGACGAGGCGATGGCCGCCGGACGGCCGCGCGTGCTCGACGCCGACTTCATCGTTGAACACACGTACGGTTTCGAGGCTTTCGCCAATGCGGTTCGCGCGCGCGACTGGGCGGAGCTCGAAGCGCGCTCAGGCATGACGCGCGTTGAGATGGAAGCGGCGGCCGCGACCTACGCCGGCGCCAACGCCGTCATCGCCGTTTACGGCATGGGGCTCACCCAGCACCGAACGGGCGTCGAGAACGTCCAGATGCTGACGAACTTCCTGCTGCTGCGCGGAAACATCGGCCGGCCGGGGGCGGGGATCTGCCCGGTGCGCGGCCATTCGAACGTGCAGGGGCAGCGCACCGTCGGGATGACCGAGAAGGTGAAGCTCGCGCCGCTCGACCGACTGAAGGAGCTTTATGGCTTTGAGTCCCCAGGCGAAGACGGCGTGGCGACCGTCGACGCCTGCAGAGGGGTGATCGACGGCGAGGTCGAGGCCTTCGTCTCGCTCGGCGGCAATTTCCTTCGCGCCGTTCCCGAAACGGAGGCGATGGAGGACGGCTGGCGCCGATTGAAGCTTTCGGTCCAGATCGCCACGAAGCTCAACCGCAGCAATGTGGTGGGGGCGAAAGCCGCCTATCTGCTGCCCTGCCTCGGCCGGATCGAGATCGACCGGCGAAACGGCCGGCCGCAGACGGTTTCTCTCGAGGACAGCTGCTCGCACATCCATGCGAGCCACGGCTTCGCCGAGCCCGCGGCCGACACGCTGATGTCGGAGGCCGCGATCGTGGCCGGCCTCGCTTGCGCGACGCTCGCCCCGAACCCGCGCATGGACTGGGCGCGCTGGGCCGACGACTACGCCCTCGTGCGCGACGCCATCGAGGCGACCTATCCGAAGATCTTTCGGGACTTCAATCTTCGCTTCGAGGCCCCCGGGGGCTTCCCGAAGCCGCTCGCGGCGCGTGAGCGCCGATGGGAGACAAAAACGGGGAAGGCGAACTTCATCTTCCCCGAAACCCTCGACGAGGATCCCGACATGCCGGCCCCGAGGTCGGACGCCCTGACCCTGATCACGCTGCGTTCCAACGACCAGTTCAACACGACCGTCTATGGCTATGACGACCGCTTCCGCGGGATCGAGGGCACGCGCATGGTCGTGCTGATGAATCCGAAGGACATCGCGCGGTTGTCGCTGTCGGAGGGGCGAACGGTCGCGATCCGCACGGTCGCCGACGACCGGCTGCGCGAAATCCACGGCTTTCGCGTCACCGCCTACGATCTGCCGGAAGGCTGCTGCGCGGCCTATTACCCGGAGTGCAATCCGCTGATCCCGCTATGGCATCACGCGAAAGGCTCGAAGGTTCCAGCCGCCAAGGCCATCCCCGTGACGCTGCACGACGGGGGGCGCCCCTCGAAAACGTGATCGGATCACGACTGTGTGCGAACCGCGGCGGCGGTAGGTCTTTCCGGGGGCATGAGACAGGGGCGAAGCATTCTCTACGGGTTGGCGCGTTTTGCTGCGATCGTGACGGTCGCGGGGCTGCTAGCCGCGTGTTCGGGGCTTCAGTCCGCGCTCGATCCGGCTGGCCATGAGGCTCGCGAGGTCGCGCGGCTCTTTTGGGTGATGCTAGCCGGCGCGGCTGTTGTCTGGGCGCTGGTGATTGGCGTCGCGATCTACGCCACGCGTCTCAAGCCCGATCCCCATGAGGAGAAGGTCGGCTTCCGGCTCATCCTGTGGGGCGGCGTGGCGTTCCCGACCGTCGTGCTGGCGGCCCTCCTCGTTTATGGGCTCGGACTGATGCCGAAGCTGCGCGAGCCCGGCGAGGGCCTTCGCGTCGACGTCTCGGGCGAGCAGTTCTGGTGGCGCGTCGCCTACCGTCCGAAGGAGGGCGCGGCGGTGGTCTCGGCCAACGAGATCCGGCTCCCGGTCGGCGAGCGGGTCGAGTTCGCGCTGACCTCGCCCGACGTCATCCACGCCTTCTGGATCCCCTCGCTCGGCGGCAAGGTCGACATGATTCCGGGCCGCGAGAACCGGCTGGTGCTGAAGGCCGAGAAGCCCGGCGTCTATCGCGGCGCCTGCACCGAGTTCTGCGGCGCGAGCCACGCGCTGATGGCCTTCGACGTGGTGGCGATGGAAAAGCCCGCCTTCGAGGCCTGGCTCGCCGATCAAGCTCGGCCGGCGGTCCAAGCGACCGAGCACGCGCGCGGCGCGGAGCTTTTCCTCAGCAACGGCTGCGGGGCCTGCCATGTGGTCTCGGGCACGCAGGCCAAGGGCGAGGTCGGCCCCGACCTCACCCGCTTCGGAGCCCGCGCGACGCTCGGCGCAGGGACACTGGAGAACACGGCCGAAAACGTCGTGCGCTTCGTCGCCGAGACCGACGTCGTAAAGCCTCGCTCCAAGATGCCGGCCTACAGCGCGCTGAAACGCGATGAGCTCGAGTCGATCGCGGGCTATCTGGGGAGCCTGAAGTGAGCAAAACCGGCGTCGCCCTCTCATCCCCCCAGGACGACCCCGAACTCCGCAAGGCGCAGGAGGCCCGGCTCGAGAAGGTCTGGGAGACGCCCAAGGGTTTTCGCTACTGGTCGGCGGTCAACAATTCCGAGGTTGGGCTCTGGTACACGGCGACCGCGCTCGCCTTCTTCCTGTTCGCGGGCGTGCTCGGGCTGATGATCCGCACGCAGCTTGCCGTGCCGGGCAACGACTTCCTCTCGGCCACCTTCTACAACCAGGTCTTCACGCTGCACGGCACCGCGATGATGTTCCTGTTCGCTGTGCCGATCTTCGAGGCGGTGGCGATCATCATCCTGCCGGAGATGCTCGGCGCGCGGGATCTGCCGTTCCCGCGGCTCTCGGCCTTCGGCTACTGGTCGTTCCTGATCGGCGGCGTGTTCGTCTGCGGCTCGATCTTCTTCAACGCCGCCCCCGACGGCGGCTGGTTCATGTATCCGCCGCTCACCACCGACGTGAAGCAGACCGGCATCGGTGCGGACGTCTGGCTGCTCGGCCTCTCCTTCATCGAGGTGGCGTCGATCGCGGCCGCGGTCGAGCTCATCGTCGGCACGTTGAAGTGCCGGCCGCCGGGCATGCGCATCAACCTCATGCCGCTCTACGCCTGGTACGTTCTGGTCGTGGCGGCCATGATCCTGTTCGCCTTCCCGCCGCTGATCGCGGGCGACATCCTGTTCGAGCTTGAGCGGATGTTCGACTGGCCGTTCTTCGACCCCAAGCGCGGCGGCGATCCGCTGCTCTGGCAGCACCTGTTCTGGATCTTCGGCCATCCGGAGGTCTACATCGTCTTCCTGCCGGCGATCGCGCTGCTCGCGATGATCATCCCGACCTTCGCGCAGCGGCCGATCCTCGGCTACTCGTGGATCGTGCTGGCGGCCGTCGGAACCGGCTTCCTGTCGTTCGGCCTGTGGGTCCACCACATGTTCACGACGGGCCTTCCCTCGATCTCGCTCGCCTTCTTCTCGGCGGCCTCGGAAGCCGTCGCGATCCCGACCGGCGTCCAGATCTTCGTGTTCCTCGCCACCCTGCTCGCGGGCCGCGTCGTCTATTCGGTCCCGATGCTGTTCGCGATCGGCGCGCTCGGCATCTTCGTCTTCGGCGGGCTGACGGGCGTCATGGTCGCGCTCGCGCCGTTCGACTGGCAGGCGCACGACACCTACTTCATCGTCGCCCACCTGCACTACACGCTGATCGGCGGCATGTTCTTTCCGCTGATGGCGGGGCTCTACTACTTCTATCCCTTCGCCATGGACCGGAAGCTCTCCGACCGCCTCGGCCGATGGGGCTTCTGGCTGATGTTCGGCGGCTTCAACCTATGCTTCCTGCCGATGCACATCACCGGGCTCCGCGGCATGCCGCGGCGCGTCTTCACCTATGCCGAGGGGCTCGGTTTCGACACGCTCAACATGGTCTCGACGGTCGGCGCCTTCGTGTTCGCGGCCGGCGTGCTGGTCGTGACCTGGGACGTGCTGCGGCCGAAGTCCAAGGAGCCCTACGCGCCGCGCAACTGCTGGAACGCCGGCACGCTCGAATGGCTCTCCGAGAACCCCGGCCGCGATTGGGGCGTGCGCACCGTTCCGGTCGTGACCACCCGCTACCCGCTCTGGCAGCAGCCGAACTTCGTCCGCGACTACGACGAGGGGCGCTTCTACCTGCCCGACGCCGAGGAGGGAAAACGCGAGACGCTGATCACCTCGGTGCTGGACGCGCGTCCCATCCAGTGCCTCAGGGTGCCGGGCAACACCTTCATGACCATGGGCGCGGCGGCGCTCACCGGCGGGGCCTTCATCGCCGCGACCTTCTACGCCTGGACGCTGACGATCATCTTCTCGGTCGCGGCGCTCGCCTCGATCCTGGTCTGGCTGTGGCGCGGCACGGCCATCATCCCCGAAAAGGCCGAGAAGGACGTCGGACTCGGGCTCAAGCTGCCGCTCTACGTCTCCGGGCCGGACTCGGTCGGCTGGTGGGCGATGTTCATCACCATGATCGGCGACATGTCGGCGTTTGCGAGCCTCGTCTTCGGCTACTTCTTTTACTGGACCATCCATGCGAGCGCCTTCCCGCCGGCGGCGGGGTCGGGTCCCGGCCAGTTCTGGCCGGCGGTTGCGATAGTGCTGACGCTCGGCGCCTGGGGCGCGATGCTGCTCGCCCGCCGCGCGAACGCCGCCGACCGGCCGGGCGCGCTTCGCTTCTGGCTGATGGGATCCGTCGTGCTCGCGGTCGCGGGCGGCGCGGCGCTGCTCTGGGGGCCGCATTCCACCGGGCTCGACCCGACCTCCCACGTCTATCCGGCGACCGTCTGGGTGATCGCGATCTGGACCGCTGTGCACTTAAGCGTCGGCGTGATCATGACGCTCTACTGCCTCGCCCGCTCGGCGGCCTCGAAGCTGACGGCGACGTACGACATCGACATCCACAACGTCGTGCTGTTCTGGCACTTCGCGCTCGTGACCATGGCGGTGACGGTCGCAGTGCTGGCGCTGTTTCCGCTGGCGGCGCGGTGATGGCGGCGCGAACAGGAACGGCGCGCCCATGATCGCCTCGACGCGCGCGAACCTCGTCACGCTCATCACCGCCCCGACCGTCTGGGCGCTGCATTTCCTCGTCTGCTATGTCGCGGCCTCTGTGCACTGCGCCAAGGCGCTCACGGACGCGCGGATCTTCACCGGCGCCGCCTGGCCGGACGTGACGCTCGCCCGCGTGATCATCGCGGCCGCGACCGTCGTCGCGCTGGGCCTCATCGCCTGGTCGAGCCGGCAGGCGTGGCGGCACTGGGCTGACGGCGACGCCGAGCCGCCTTACGACGACGCGACCTTCGACGACCGCCAGCAGTTTCTCGGCTTCGCCACCATCCTGCTCTGCGGACTTTCGGTCATCGGCGTGATCTTCGTCGCGCTGCCGGCGGTCTTCATCGGAGACTGCCGGTGAAGGCGGCCTCCACGGTCGCGGGCGGCGCCGCGCTCGCGCTCGCTTGGTCGCCGGCGCCCGAGGCCGTCTTCGGCCACGGCTTCGCGGCCCATATGACGAGCCACATGACGGTGGTGGCGATCGCAGCCCCGCTGCTCGCGCTCGGCCTCGTCGGCTCGCGCGCCGATCCGTCGCTCGTGCGCGCGACGCTGTTCGCCGCGGTTCCGGTCTCGCTGGTCGAGCTTGTGGTGGTGTGGGGCTGGCATGCGCCCGCCGCCCACGACCTCGCGCGCTCGAACGGCGGAGTTTACGTCGCCGAACAGGCATCGTTCCTGCTCGCAGGGCTGTGGCTCTGGATCGCCTGTCTCGGCCATGGCGCGTCGAGGGCCGCCGCCGCGCAAGGCGCGGTCGGCATGCTGCTGACCTCGATCCACATGACGCTGCTCGGCGTCCTGCTTTCCACCACCACCGTCGCGCTCTACGCCGCCCATCACGGCGGCGAGCAGCACGCTCTCCACCAGCAGCACGTCGGCGGGATCGTAATGCTGCTCATCGGCGGCGGCGTCTATCTTGCGGGCGGCCTCGCGCTCGCGGCCCGGCTGCTGCGCGAGGACGCCGCCGCCGACGGAGGACACGGCCGATGAAGTGGCGCGTCGATTTTCTCGTCACGCCGCTGCGGGCTGCGCTCGCGGGCCTCGCAGTCGCCTTCGGCGTGCTAGCCTTCGGCTGGTCGGGCCTGTTCAACGTCGCGGCGACCAGCGGCCATTGGCCGATCACCGACTGGTTTCTGCATTACGTCATGATCAACTCGGTCAAGACGCACTCGATGGCGATCGAGACGCCGACCAATCTCGGCGATCCAGCGCTGATCGCCCGCGGCGCCGGGCATTACGTCAGCGGCTGCGCGAGTTGCCACGGGGCGCCTGGCCGGCCGCGCAACCCGGTGATCCGCGAGATGGTTCCGACTGCGCCCGACCTCGACGCCAAGGTTCCGACCTGGGAGCCCAAGCACCTGTTCTGGATCGTAAGGAACGGCGTGAAATACGCAGGCATGCCGGCCTGGGTCTCGGCTGAGGAGCGCGAGGATGAGGTCTGGGCCGTGGTCGCGTTTCTGCTCAAGCTGCCGGGCATGTCGGAGGAAGACTATCGCCGGCTCGCCTACGGGACCCAGGGCGACGGCGCGGCCGGGGGGCTGATCGCGATCGCTCATGGCCGGCAGGGCGCCGAGCCCCGCCCCGACACGCTCGCCGACTGCGCCCGATGCCACGGCCGCGACGGCATGGGGCGCGACGGCGACGCCTTTCCGGTGATCGCGGGCCAAGCGGAAGACTATCTCTACGACGCGCTCGCGGCCTATGCGACGGGCAAGCGCCACAGCGGGATCATGGAGACGGCCGCGGCCCGCATCCCCTATTCGGAGGTCGCGGCGCTCGCGATCCATTACTCAGAACAGACCGCTCGGCCAGTGAAGGACGCGGCCCCGCTCGACCCGGCGCTCGTCGCCCGCGGGGAGAAGATCGCCCGCGAGGGCGTGCGTGACACCGGCACGCCCGCCTGCGCCTCCTGTCACGGACCATCGCCGTCCGCGCGTAACCCGGCCTATCCCAAGCTCGCGGGCCAGCGCTTCTCCTATCTGAAGGGCCAGCTTTTGCTCTGGGAGAAGGAGCACGACTCGCGCGGCGGCGGGCCGTTCGCAGGCGTCATGCGCAAGATCGCCTTCGGCATGGAGAAGGCCGACATCGAGGCCTCGGCGGCCTATTACGCCTCGCTGCCGCCCGAGAACTGAAGCCTCACGGCTTGCGGTAGGACTTAGCCGCGAGCTCGAACGCGCCAGAGTCCGGATCGCGCCGCAGGATGACGCCCGCCTCGCGGCTCGACTTCCGGGCGACATAGTCGAGCGTCGTCTCGGCCTCTTCCAAGACCCTGTCGCCCTCCTTCAGCGTCGCCGACACGACGACCTCGGCGGCGGTCGACGGCCCCCGGTTCTCGGTCCGGAAGCGCACGACATAGCCGCCTTCGGTCGGCGTCACGTCGAGAACGCGAGTCACGAGCGATGGCGCGCCGTCGTGATAGGTGAGCGCCTCGTGGGTCAGCACGGCGAGCACGCCGACGACGATCGCGGCGCCGAGCGCGCCCACGATCCATTGGAGACGGCCGACCTCGCGCCGGTCCTGCTTTTTCGACGCCATCAGCTCTGTCCCCCGACGATGAGCCGCGCAAAGGCCGCGCCGATCGCGGCCGGTAATCCGAGCACGATGACGAGCCGCAGCGTCGCCGACGCGCCGAGGTCGTCCAGACGGCCGAAAATCCAGAGCATCGCGGCCGACACGAGCAGCGCGATCGCGTAGCCCGGCAGGCTGTTGCGAAGGAACACGCTCCAGAACCGGTAGTCCTCGGGCCGCGCGGCGCTCTGGCCCTCGAAGCCGACCGAATAGACGATCGCATGCATGGCGGCGGCTGAGATCAGCACGAGGGCGATCGCATGCCACGGCGTCATCGAGGCCGAGATGAGGTCGATCTCCTCGGTCGGAGCGATGTTGAACGACAGAAAGACCGCCCCGCTCGCGACGAAGAGGAGCGAGCCGCCGTAGCCCGCCTGCCGGTTGCGGCGCCTGTCGGCCTCGTCGGTCTGCCCGAGTTGCCCTTGGGCGATGACGGCCCCGAAACTCGCCGGCACGGTCTGGATGACGATCGCGCCAAGCACCTCGTCGAACGACAGATGCGGCCCAATCAATCCGAACAGCGACAGGACGACGGCCGAGGTCACGAAACCGACCGCGATCGCCACGAAAGCGTCGCGCAGGTCGTCGGCCCAGGTCTCGGTCTCCTCGAAGCCGATGTAATGCGACAGACCGACAAGCAGCGGTACGATGGCGACCAGCAGCAGCGCGAGCCGCGGGCGGTCCATGCTCTCGCCTAGAGACCACATTTCCATGGTCATCAACACGGGCAGTGCGAACACGATCGAACCGCCGGCGGCGCGTCCGAGCCCGACCAGAAAGCCTTTGTCGATCTCGCGCGTGCGCGCAGCGGTACGGGCGGTCATCGGCAAACGTCGTTCTTTCGCATGCAGGTGTGTTTTGCGAGGGCCAAGTTCGGCTGACCGGTGCAACTGGCGCGCTGAATCCGCGGCGCCAGCGGGGCGCGCGCTATGATCGATTTCCCCGCCCGCGCGTTGGAGCTACACACAACGAGGAGCCGTGGCGTGGACAAAGTGGTGCTGAAGGATCTGGCGATTTTCGCCCGGCACGGCCTGTTCGACGCCGAGGCTAAGCTTGGCCAGCGTTTCTTCATCGATGTCGAGATCGGAGCAGACCTGTCGGTCGCGGAGGAGCGCGACGACGCCGGCGGCACGATCGACTGGGCCGATCTCGTCGAGACCGTCACTGCGGCTTTCACGAAGCGCCGCTACAAGTTGGTCGAAGCCGCCGCCAACGCGGTCGCGGCCGCGGTGTTCGCAAAGTTCGCGATCGCCGAGACCGTCCGGGTCGAGATTCGCAAACCGTCCGCGCCCATCGAGGGATCTTCTCCCACACGGCGATCGTGGTGGAGCGGGAACGTCCGCGCGTTTGAGTTATTTTTATCCCAAGATGCTTTTCGCGCGAGTGCCATCTGCTCAACGCCGATCAGTGGACGTTTCCGAAGTCCGCGGTTGGCCTTCTAGCCGTTGCGCCATTCTGTCGTCTTTGCGCCGCCTTGACGCTCTGGTCCCAGAAAGGACTTCACTTCCTCCGCGACCAGAGCGTTGGTGTCGTCGTGGCGAACGAGGGCAACGATGTCGCGGAAACTAGCGAAGGTCTGCCTGAGGGCGATGTTCGAGCGTGTAACCGAGTGCGGGGACCAGGCGCGCGCGGCGCGGAAGCTTCTGGCGCTCGGACGCGTCGATGAGGCGATGAACATCGCTTACGAGATTGAACCGCTGCTCTACGAGGCGAACCACCTGATGCAGAGCGCGAGCCTGCTGAGGCGCGAGGGCAGCGAGCGCTAGTGCCTCGCCGCGGCGTCTGAGTTGAGGCGCAGCCAGAGACCTTCGCCCCGCGATTGCGGGGTCGCGTCGGTGGCGGCGACTGAGCCGTCGGCCCAACGCGGAAGGTTCTCCCATGACAAACTCAGTTTCTTCGAACGTCTCACGCCTCAGCGACGCTCAGCTGGTGATGCTGGCCGCCGCCGCCCAAAGGAAGGATGCTCTTGTGGTCCTGCCGGACCCGACAGCGGCATCGCGCACGGTGACCGCCCTGATCCGGCGCTGCCTTCTGGCCGAGGTTTCGGTCACGCGGCGCCAGCCGTCCTGGCGGGAGGACGCAGGTGGTCTGATCGGCCTGCAGATCACCAAGGCTGGCTTCGCCGCGCTCGGGCTCGACGAGGAGCCGGCGGCCCTCGCGAAGACGCCGGCGAGCGGCTCATCATCCCCGAGCGGAGCGGTGCGCGCCGGCACCAAGCAGGCGGCGTTGGTCGAACTGCTCGCACGAGAGCAGGGCGCGACCTTGAAGGAAGTCGCCGATATGATGGGCTGGCTGCCGCATACGACCCGAGCGGCGCTGACCGGCCTCCGTCGGCGAGGCTACGCGGTCGCCTCGTCGACCATGCCGAGCGGCGAGCGGTCCTACCGCATCGCCGAGGTCACCGCCTGATGGCGCACCAAACGCGTGAGCGCATCGAGGTCGAAGTCGCCCGGCTGGGCGACCTCGACCTCGCCGTGCTGCAGGCGCGATGGCGCAGCGTTACGGGCAGGACGGCGCCCGCCGCCGTATCGAAGGGCCTGCTGCTGCGGATGCTGGTGTATCGCATGCAGGCTGACGCATTGGGCGATCTCGACGCCGAGACGGCGCGCTTCCTGGATCGCGTCGCCTCAAGCCCGACCACGGTGGCTGTCCCGCTGCCGGACCGCGAGCGGATCGGCGGCGGAGGCGTTCTGGTCCGTGAGTGGGAGGGCGTCGCCCACCGCGTGATGGCGCTGAAGGATGGCTATACCTGGAACGGCGGGACCTACCGCAGCCTGTCGGAGGTCGCACGCGCCATCACCGGCGTGCGCTGGAACGGTCCTCGGTTCTTCGGGCTCCGCGACAAGGGGAGGGGGGCGTGAGCCGTCCTGTCCAGACCGTGCGCCGCTGCGCGTCTACACCCGCGTCTCGACTGACCATCGGCTTGAGCAGGACTTCAATTCCCTTGACGCGCAGCGGAGGCGGCGGAGGCCTACGTCCGCAGCCAGGCGGGGGAGGGGTGGAAGCTCGTTCGGAACGGCGTGTTCTCGGACGGAGGCTTCTCCGGCGGCTCGATGGAGCGTCCGGCATTGCAGCGCCTTCTCGCGCTGGTGCGGGCGGGTGGGGTCGACGTCATCGTCGTCTACAAGGTCGACCGTCTGACGCGATCGCTTGCCGACTTCGCGAAGCTCGTTGAGCTGTTCGACGTCAGCGGCGTGTCGTTCGTGTCGGTCACTCAGTCGTTCAACACGACGACCAGCATGGGGCGGCTGACGCTCAACATGCTGCTGTCCTTCGCCCAGTTCGAGCGCGAGGTCACGGGTGAGCGCATCCGCGACAAGATCGCGGCGTCGAAGAAGCGCGGGATCTGGGTCGGCGGCGTCGTGCCGCTCGGTTACCGGGTCGAGGCGAAAAAACTCCTGGTCGACGAGACGGAGGCGGCGACCGTCCGGTTGATCTTCGAGCGCTACCTGGCGCGGGGATCGCTCTCCGCGCTGCAAAGGGAGCTGAGAGAGCAGGGGATAGTCACGCGCATTCGCACTCTCGCATCCGGCGCCACGGCCGGCGGCGTGCCGCTTACCAACGGACCTCTCGCGCATCTGCTGGCGAACCGGGTCTACCTCGGGGAGATCAACCACAAGGGACGCAGCTATCCCGGCGAGCATCCGGCGATCGTGGACGCAGAGCTGTTCTACGCGGTGCAGGCGAGGATCGCCGCCAACCGCAGCGGCCGGATAACGAGCCGGGCGGCGTCGGGCGCGCTGCTTGCTCAGGCGGCTGTTCGACGATCGTGGGCATCCGATGACGCCGAGCGCGACGAACCGGAAGGGCGTAGTCTACCGCTACTACGTCTCGTCCGTAGTCGCGCAGGGCAGGGGAGCCGAGGCGGGATCGGTAAAGCGCATCGCCGCGCCGCAGATCGAGCAGGCGATCCTCGCCCCACTTCGACTAAGGGACATCGCAGGCCTCGACGACAACGCGCTGGTCGCGGAGCATCTGAACCGCGCAACGATCTCCGAGGATGCGCTCGAACTCACGCTCGCGGACGGTGACGTGATTCGTTTGCCTTCAACCCGCCGGACGAGCGGCCGGCAGATCCTCGCGGCCTCCGATGCGATCGCGCGCCCGATGAAGGCGGAGGCGCGCGCGGTTCTGCTGCGGTGGATCGCGCTCGGCCGGAAGTGGGTCGGGGAGCTCAGCCGATCCTCCACGCTCGAGCTCGATCAGCTGGCGCAGCGCCATGGCTGCACGAAGCGGCATGTGGAGCGGATGATCGGCTACGCTTTCCTCGCGCCTGACATCGTAACGGCCATCGCAGAGGGTCGTCTGCCCCGCGGCGTCACCGCGAGCGTGCTCGCGGACGCGCCGATGCTCTGGTGGGAGCAGTGGCGGGCCATCGGGCTCGAGCAGCCCGAGCGCTGAAGCAGCGCTTCTTGTCCACCCCGAATCGATTAAGCCGTCGGCGCAAATCCCGGCGGCTTCTGCGTCTGCACGGCCGCTGAGAAGCTCATGGCGATGGCGCCATCAACCGTCCCGTACGACATGGCTTTCCGGCGGCGGAGACAGGGGTGTCGAAACGGCCGTGCGGCGCGAATTTCGCGCGGCGGAGACGCGCTCAGGCGAAGCGGGCGGAGCTAAGTCACGGACACTTCGCGGACATTGCCGCGGGCCTTAAAAAGCAGCGTTTCTAGGAAATGTTTGGTGGTGGACGCAGTCACCTGCGAACGCGTCTCCTCGTTGAAGTGCGACGCAGGGAAAAACAATCGAGGAGCAGGGAGGCGCGGCGTAGCCGAGCAGGGATCGTTTAAAGTGGGAGCAGGGATTTTTTAATTCCGGATCGAGTGAGCGCGCAAACGTGGAGCGGATCGAGCGCTAAAATATCGCATTTCAAATTCCATATTTGACGAATGGATTTTTATCCATCATGGATTCAATCCATGGCGATACGGTTCACAAAAAAATCAAAAGGCCCGAACACGGCGGGCGTGGCTCAGGAGCCTCCGCGAAAACGGCGGGCCGGCGAGCGCGCGGGCGTGACGATGGACAAGATCGTCGATGCTGCGCGGCACCTGATCGCCCGCGAGCCTGGCGTCGTGAATATCAAGTTGGTGGCCGCGGAACTCGGAGTCGCGCACGGCTCCATCAGTGAGAAACTGAGGAGAGCGGACACGACTCTTGAGAAAGAACTTACGAAGATATTTCTGGCGTCGATCCTTCGGCCGCATGAACCAGGAGACAATTGGAAGGAGCGTATCGAGGAATTGTTCCAGAGATCCGTTCAAGAGGGAAGCGCGTCAACCCCAATAGCGCGCGTTGTAACGCCATGGATTGCTCAAGATCCGCTTTCGAATTCGGATTTTTCAGATCGATTAATTTATATTTTCAGGGACGCTGGTTTAAACAAGTCTGGATGCGCGGCGGCCTACGATGTTGTGCTTGCCTGCTTATGCGGTCTCTTGACGGTGTCGTTCCCCGATTTTCAAGGCGGTGCTTCGGCGTGGAGCGATAGGATCGCGAGCGGCGTGGAAAATATGCCGCCTCAGCGTTGGCCGTCACTACACTACGGTGGGACTGAACTCGTCACCCGTGCGCGAGCGAAGGTGCCGGGCGCCGATCGTAAGCCCGGCGCAGAGACGGTCGCGCTTGCGCAGGCGGTTGCCGGCTTGGCAATCCATGAAATTGAACTCATTCAATTAAAAATGAGTTTGTAATAAATGATATATACATGCATTTATTTTTTGTTTGGCTCAGAATTGAGCCACCGCAAATTTTGCGGCTTCCAAATATAAAAACTGTGTGCTGCGCTCTCCCTGGTCGATTTGTGGAGGGCTTGTAATGCCGATCGCAAAAAACGCGAGCTTGCGCTCGACAAGTGATTTTTATGGACAGCTCAGAAAGGCAATATTCCGACCCATATCGGTAAGAATGGGGAGCGAATTTACAAGCCGGAGCTGGATATCAGTCTATCTCACGCAGATCGCTACTGACGCCGCGAAAGGAAATACGAGAGCCGTTCAGGAGCAGCATTGGTATATCAAGAGGCTTGATAGCCTAGGAAAATTGACGGCCAGCGAACCCAGACGTGAAATGACGGAGATCGAAGAAGGAGAGCATAAGCATGAGAAAATGACAGAAATGTATGTTCGTTTTGTAGCAATTCTGTCAGAATTTGCTCGATCTGATGTAAGGCGTCGGTTCGAGGAGGAATTCGGTGAGCTCGAAGGCTTCGACGATCTCCTGCCTGATATGTTTTCGCAGGAGTTCTATGAGCGATATCTGCCGTCGCTAAAGAAATTTCAGAGGAAGTTTCGACCAAAGAACCCCGATGTTGGGTTCGGTAGGCCGCCTTTGCACTCAAGGTTTCAGAAGGGCCAAAGCGGCCACCCATCGGGAAAGCGCAAGCTCTCAAACGAGCCGTGGGGCGTCTTTCGCGACAGTCTCGCTGCGCTCGTCACCGTTACCATAGACGGTGTGGCGACGCCGAGGCCGACTGTCTATGTCGCAGGAATCCAGTTGTGCGGTCGGGCAATGGCCGGGGATGCGCGAGCCCGCCGTCTCGTGCGTGATCTGATCGTCATGCTCGATGACAAGGGCCTGCTGACGGCGCCGGAACGGCCGCGCCGACGTCGGCGGAGTTCGTTGCCTCAGGCGCAGCGCGAAGAACTACTGAGATTAACAAAGGCGGCAGCCGAGCGGTGCCTCCCTAAGGTCAAGGAGAGTTTGTCGAGGGCCGCAGCCAAGCGCTACGGCCCCCTCTCGGACGCCGCGCCTCCGCCTTAGCCGCAGCAGCCAGCCTCCATAGGCTTCCTCTGCGGGACATAGTCCTCAGTCCGTTTAGCGAGTAGACTCGATGGTTCGTCGAACGAAAAGTTCAGGCGGTTCTGCCGGCGCGCTTCAGGGCGCGCTTCTCGCAAAAGATGCGGGACGGCGCGACGCCTTAAAGAGATTGTCGAAAAGCTCGGCTGCTAAGCCGCGGCCCCGTAACGATCTGCTGCCTCGACTGCGTCTTGTCGAACGTGACCCGGCATCGCTCTCGACGCCGACGCGAAACGTGCGCAAGAGCGATCCCGCGCATGTGCGGGAGGTCGCGAACTCGATCACTGCTCTTGGGTTCACCATACCCGTGCTGATTGACGACGCGGGGGCCATCGTGGACGGGGCGATCCGCGTCGCGGCGGCGAAAGAGCTCGGGCTTTCGTCGATCCCTTGCGTCGTCGCAGACCATCTGACGCTCTCCGAACGCAAGCTCTTACGGCTTGCCGTGAACCGGCTTCAGGAAAAAGGCGGGTGGGATCTGCACGAGCTTCGGCTTGAGGTGGAGGAGCTTATTCTGGACGAGGCTCCCATAGAGGTGTCCGGCTTCGAGAGCTTTGAAATCGATGCGATACTTACGGATCTATCGCTCGGCGCGGTCGAGGAGGGGCCGCTCGCGCCTGCGGCCGACGCCAGGTCGGTCGCCAGGCTTGGAGATGTCTTCGTGCTTGGGCCTCACCGCGTCATCTGCGGCGACGCTCGGGACAAGGCCACCCTCAGCCGCTTGATGGCGGGGGACCGTGCAAGGTTTATATTCACGGATCAGCCATACAACGTCAGGATCGCCGGACATGTGACGAGCGGCGACCACCGCGAGTTTTCGATGGCGAGCGGCGAGATGACCGACACGCAGTTTAGGGAGTTCAACAAGGGCTGGATCGAGGCGTCGGTCGAGCATCTCTGTGAAGGCGGCGTGCTCGGCACGTTTATCGATTGGCGCGGCCTCGGATCAGTGACCGCTGCGGCTGAAGACGTTGGCGTATCGCAACTAAACCTTATCGTCTGGGCAAAGACGAACGCGGGCATGGGAAGTCTCTATCGCTCTCAGCATGAGCTTCTTCCGCTGTTTAAGAAGGGCGTCGCCCCACACAAGAACAACATCGATCTTGGACGCAAAGGGCGATGGCGATCAAATCTCTGGACGTTTCCGGGCGCGTCGACGGTGGGGTCGGATGCTCAACGTGGCTTGCAACACCATCCGACCGTCAAGCCGGTCGCGATGCTCGAGGAGGCTCTCCGAGACCTCACGGATCGTGGAGAGATTGTCCTCGACCCATTCCTCGGATCAGGCAGCACTTTGATCGCGGCCGAGAAGACCGGCCGGATTTGTCTCGGGATCGAGATCGATCCACTTTACGTCGACGTGATTTTGCGGCGCTTTGCGAGCGTGATCGGCCGCCAGGCGGTTCTCGAGGAGACCGGCGAGGCCTTCAGCGCGGTGGAAGAGCGACGGGCTTGCGAAACTATCGAAGGTCGTGAGCCCCTAAACGCGCCCGCCCTTGCCGACAAAACTTGAAGGTTTCATGCGCTTGGCTCGCAGATTGCGCATGTTCAAGTATCAATCGTGCACTATAGGCTTGCCTTCGATTTAAGTTTAAAGTGACGTATCGCAATTTCGCGTGCGCGATCTTCGCGGGCTTCCATATCGATGCAACTGGATGGGAGGAAGTCAGATGCGGGACCGACGACCGCGCCGCAAACCTCGCAAATCTCGTTTTCGCGTCGTTCGTCACACGAACTGCAAATGGATCGGTCGTTAGATCTCACGGCTCGCTCCGCCAGCGCTCCACGAACCAGTCCATAGCCTGCAGGAACACCGCCACACCTTCCGGCGTGATCGCTGATAGTTTGATGGTTTTCCGCGCGGACGCCGCGGAGAGCGGCAGCGTGATGCCCGGCGTTTCGTTGACGCGGTGGAGAAGCTCCTCGCGTTCGGCAAGATCGCTGAACACTGGCTTGTTTGCGAGATAGGCGAACTGAACGCCGAACGACCCGTCAGTCCAGATCGCGAGCGGACGCGCCTCAGCCTCGGGTCGTGTGAAAACGGTGGTGATCGATCCCCACCCGGCGCTGGTGTTAAACGCCACCCGATCGGAGTTTCGCTTCATCCAGTCGATAATGATACGAGCGTTGGCGACGCTCCGCTCGTCGGTGCGCTCGCCGAGCGCCTCCAGAAATGAGGCTTCGTCCCAATTGCGCTGCGGTGCGCTTGAGGTCGACCTCTTCGCCGTGATCGCCGCCTGCGTTTGGCCGACGACCGTTGGAACGACGGTTCGCAGACCCTGTCCCTCAAACTGACGGAGCTCGATCGCCAAGACTTCGGCCGGGCTCATCTGAACGTTTAGGAATTCGACGACCCGCCGGAGCTCTCGCGGGATGACGTCCGCGACGAAAAGAAGTCGGACCTTACCTGCCTTCAGATTCGTCTCGACGCGGCTCCAAAACACGTCAGGCGTCTCGTCCAATCCCAAGCGATCACGCAGCACCGCCGTTGGGTCCATTCCGTCTTCCGCGGACCGTATTTCAAATCGGTCCCGTAGATTTTGGACAGGCCAGTAAGTAACAGAATTTGCTGCATAATCGAGCATTTGGCCGACAACTTCGCGCCGAATACGCGTGTCGCTCGACCGTTTAACCTCGACCAGCGTCGGAACTCCGTCCTGGTCTATAAACAGGTGGTCCACGGACCAACGCCCGCCGCCACCATCCTGATCGGCGATCGATTGCTCGCGCGAAACGAGGATGAAGCGGCGGGGTGATTGGCTGTCGATCTGATCGCCGACCAGAAGCTCGGGAAAGCTTGCGAGCAGGGTCTGGAACTCGTCCTCGGTGACGAAGCTCGCCTGCTTCATCGGGATCAGTGTGGCGGCGTCTGTCAGCACGAACACTCCAGCGGTCACGATGATCTCCGTCCGCGCTGCCCCTTGGCGCCCGTCCGACATCGCTCCGATCCACGCGGCAGTCCAGCAAAATGAGACTCATAGTCTGTAGATCGATAGACGACACGGCCGCGACCCTCCGCGCATGGACGTGCGTCGCCGGGTCGGCCTCAACATCAAGCGCTACCGGCAGGAAAGGGGCTGGTCTCAGGAAGGGCTCGCCTTCGAGGCAAAACTGCACCGGACCTATGTCTCGGGCGTCGAGCGCGGCGTGCGCAATCCGACCGTCACCGTGCTTGAAGATATCGCGGTCGCGCTGAGCGTGCCGAGCGCGAGGTTGCTTGATGAGCTGGAAGAGCCACAATCGAGCACGTAAGGCTGCGGCCGCTGTTCGGATCAGCTTCTCTGTCGCCGGCATCTGGGGCTCACGACAGAGACCGAAAAGCCATCTTCCAGCGCGAGAAAGAGCAGGAAGATGAGGAACGCGCGGCGAACGGCGAGCGGGCTTTGAGCTGCGTTCATATTTGTTAAGAAAATATTTAATATTTAAATATTTTTAAATAGATAATTGAAATTTTATCTAAAATTGATTGGTGGTTCTATAACCGGAGGAGAGTTTTATCTCAGTGCGGCTTTTTACAACGAGAACCTGAACCATTCATTCTCTGCGCTCGATAGAGAGCTGCCTCGGTTTATCGTCTCAGGCCTACGGAGCGCGATTGCGATGTCGGGCCCAATGAAAGAGCACAGCGTGGCGGAAAGCGAAGGCGTAATCTCAGTCCTGACCGACACGCGGTGCGAAGGGTGGGTGCTGCGGCGCGACGGGGAGGCGGGCCCGATCCATCTCGAAGTTCTTCTCGACGGGCGTCACGCGATGACGGCGTCGGCCTCCGAGGTGGAGAAGGAGCGCGTTCGCTTCCGGTTTAACTGGTCGGACGAAATGTTGCGACCGCTGGAGCAGAAGGTGTTGATCCGTCGACAGACCGATGGAGCGCTTCTGGCTGGCGGACATGCACAACTGGTGTCCACTCGGCGTCCGTGGCTGACTTGGTCGCCGTTCGATCGCGAATGGCGCGTCAGCATTTCAGGCTCGGTCTTCCAGCTTCGCAGCGAAGACGCCATGACGCTTGCGGCCTATCTGCCACTGTCGCTTTGCGCCGCAGGCGAGCGCGAGGTGGGGGTCTCAGGATCCGCTTTTGCGCGGGAGGACGAAGGGGGCGTGGAAATTCGCCTTGCACCCATGTCAGGTCCGGGGCGGCTGCTTCGTCTTGACGAGCCCGATCTCGGAGGAGCGTTGCGTTGGCGTTGCGGGCGCGGCGCGGGCGGGATGTGGATCGCGGAGCGCGCCGAACTTGACGCTGATGGCCTCGCAGGTCTCGCGTTCTCCGTGTTGACGCCCGCCAGGGTGACCGAATTTTCCAAACGGATTCTAAAAATTTCGTGCGACGGCGAGCCTTTGCTCGAGGAGAGTCTTGATCCCGGCACAACCCGGAAGATCTCGGTCCGACTCCCAAGCCGAGGCTATCATCGGCTGCGCGTCGAATGCTCTGGAAGAGATCCGGGCAAGGCGTTTCTGCTTCGCGGTCTCGCTCTTCAGGACTCAAGGACCGGAGCGTGACGGATCCTCGTATCGACCGCCTGCGAAGAAACCTTCTCACGATCGCCAAGCATGAAGCGCCCATCCCTGACCGGGGGCTGCGCGGCGCGTCGGCGTCCGAGCCGATAGGGCGGCGCGGACGCGCCGCAGTCGTCTGCTGGAGCCTTTCCCACAATCCGGTCGGCCGGGCGTTCGTGCTCGCCCGCCTTCTCGAGGCGACCTACGCCGTCACAATCGTCGGGCCGCTATGGTCCGCCTTTGGCGGCGAAATCTGGCCCCCAATCATGGGGCTAGGGCTTTCGTTCGACGCCTTTCCGGCGACCTCGCTCCATGACGTGCTTGGCGCTGCGCGCCGTTTGGGGGAAGTCGGCCGCTATGACCTGGTCGTGATCTGCAAGCCTCGGCTGCCGGGTTTGGCCCTTGGCCTGGCGCTCGCGGAAGCGTCCGCCTCGCCGCTTGTTTTT
The DNA here is from genome assembly GCA_003241695.1 of Ancylobacter novellus. GTDB lineage: Bacteria > Pseudomonadota > Alphaproteobacteria > Rhizobiales > Methylopilaceae > Methylopila. The sequence goes on from QFPN01000014.1 coordinate 31,848, forward strand.
GATTTCGACGAAGATGAATCGAGTTTCGTCGCACATCGCACCGAGGCGACGGAGACGATCGGCACCCAGCCGTACGGCGCGCGGGCCGGTGATCTGGCGGCGCTGGTTTTGACGGAATTTAGCGACGTCGCGGCCTTCACGGCTTCCAGCCGGAGCGTTCCGGTTCCGGCGCCGGCGCAGATCGTTCGGCACGCCCGCGATGAAACCGCGCCGATACCGGCCAGGGACGAGGCCCGGCGCGCGCTCGGTCTTCGTGAAGACGACTTCGTGACGGCTTTCGTCGGCACCGTACGGGCCCACAAGGGCCTCGCGACGGTCATCGACGCCGTCGAACGGATTTCCGATCCCCGGCTAAAGCTGATTGTCGCCGGCGCCGTCCGCGATCAGGAGCTAATGACCCGCCTCCTTCGCATGGCGGAGCGAGGACAGGCGCTTCTGCCGGCGGCTCCTGCGATCGACGAGATCGGCCGATATCTCGCGGCCGCGGACCTCGTTCCGCTCATGCAGGATGAAGCCGCCCCGATCGCGGCTTCTCAGACACCGGCCAAGCTAACAGACGCGCTACAGCACGGCGTGAGGGCCGCGGCGTCAAACTCCGCCCCGCTCAGAGAGGTCGCGCTGGCGGGCATCGTCGACATCGTCGCGCCCGAACGGTTCGCCGATTGGGTCAGCAGCGTCGTCGCAGCGCCTCGCGATCCGGACGTGGCCCGCCGCGCCCGCGCTCTGTTCGATGACGAGTTCAGCTTTGCGGTGAACCGGGCGCGCCTCGCCGCCGCGATCGCGCAAGCGACAGCGCGCGGCGACGCCGCCCGCCGCGTCGTCTCCGCCGCTTTGGAACGCATTCGAAACGCCGCCGAGGCGCGGAACCTCGGCGGAACGCCATGAGATCTCTCAAGCCCCGCGCGGTGTCCGATCTCGGACCAGCATGGGCAGGCAGCAGCGTCAACACGTCCATCTATCGGCAGGACGGGGTGGCGACCGTCGACGGCCTTCAGGTCGGCGCGTTTTATGACGAGGACGGGCGTCCGACTTTCTTCAAGCGCGACGCGCTGAACGCCCGGGTGGAGCTGCGGCGGCTCGAAGAGCCGAGCGAGCCGTGGGATGGGCACCGGTCGATCAGTCTCGGAATCGACGCCGATGGCCGCATTCACGCCGCCTATGGGGCTCATGGGGACGCTTTGCGTTACGTTCGCGGAGGGAAGGGGCTCGACCTCGCAACGATCGCACCGGCCGAGCTCGGCCCCACGGATCGGCCGACCTATCCGATGTTCGTCCGGCATGGGCCTGGGAACGGGGAACTCGCGCTGTTTTACCGACGAGGAGGAGCGTCGAACGGCGACATCATGCTGAAGCGCTTCGATAGGTCGAAGGAGCGCTGGCGTGACGGCGGCCGTCCGCTTCTCGAAGGAACCGCTTCGTCGCGGCCTTCTGGGCCCTATCTGAACCGCCTGCTCACGACGGCGGACGGCGCGGTCCACGGCTTTCTGGCGTGGAGGTTGAAGCTCGCGGCGGGCGAGGAGAGGGTGGTGAATTCCGGCCTCGACCTCGTCGCCTTCGTCGACGACCTTCGTCGCGTCGCGGCGCCGTCCGGCTTCCGGTTCGCGCCGCCGATCGGCGCGGCGCAAGCCGAACGGGTCGTCGCCGTGCCGTTCGACGGAGACCTGATCAACCAGGGCGGGGCGGAGCTCGATCCCCAAGGCGTCCCGGCGGCGGCCACCTGGTGGCGCGACCCCGGCGAGGCTGCGCCGCAATTCCGGCTCGTTCACCGGGCAGCGGACGGCTTTCGCGCCGTCAAAGCGAGCGCGTTCACGACGCCCTTCACGCTTGCGGGGCGAGGCACGCTCGTCCTGCCGCACAGCCGGCCGGCGCTGCTGTTCTCGCGCGAAGGTCATGCGGTTCTGGTCTATCGCAGCCGCGAAATCGGCGGCGCTCTCGCGGCGAACGTGCTCGCGCCGCCCGACTATCGTTTCGTCGGCCGGACATTGCTCTGGGACGAGGATCTCGGCGCCTACGAGCCCATCGTCGACCACGCGGCGTGGCGCGAGGGCGGCGTACTCTCGGTGCTGCTGCAGCGCTGCGCGCAGCCTCCCCGCGACGGATCCGGCGAGCGCACCTCCGCCGAGGCCCGGGTCGTCGAATGGGCGGAAGACGAGATTCTTGCGCGAGCGGAGTGATCCTCCGCTACCCTTGGGGAACGACCTCGCCGGTGCGCGGATCGAACAGCAGCGCCTTGCCGCGCACCCGGCCGAAGGGGCGGCCGCGGATCTTGTAGTATTCCGTCGCCATCCGGCGCACGACCGATCGATCGGACTCGTTCGTCGCCGCCCCGCCATGCACCTGATGAAAGGTCGCTTCGCCCGCGACCTTCACGAGAACGGCTTCGGGCAGCGCGCACGCTCGGACAAATAAGTCGGGATTACAGAATCCTCCCCCGATGCTTGTAAAGGCGGGATCGTAGCCTCCGAGTTCGTCCCACATCTCCCGTCGCATGAACAGCGCGTTGGTTTCCGTCATCGGGCTCGGCCAGCCTTCCTCGCCTTCCGGCACGGAAACCTCGAACAGCCGGTAGCCGTCGTCGGGCCAGCCGATCGAGGCGAGAAGCGCCTCTTCCACCGCTTCGTCATAACCCTCGGCGACGCTGTAGTGTTGTGGCTTGAGTCCCAAGTGATAATTGTACGTGGCGGCAATCGCCCGCGGATGAAGCTCCAACGCGGCGAGGCACGCGGAGACGAGGCCGGGCGAGGCCAGCCGCGCGCCGTCGATCATCATGGCGACGACATCGCCTCTGGCCAGAGACAGGCCGAGATTGGCGGCGGCGACCGGCGAATGCGTCGGCGAGGGAAAGCGATGAAGCGAGACGTCGAGCCCCTGTCGCGAGAGCGGTCCGATTTCGGGCGGCGGGTCGGAGCCGTTGTCGACCACGATCGCCTCGACGCCGCGCGCGGGCAGGTTCCGCTGGCAGGGCGGCGCGAGCGAAAAGAGCGTGCGGGCGAGCTGCCTGCTCATCTGATAGGTGACCAGCACGACGCTTAGAGCAGGGGCTTCGGCGCGACGCGTCATTGTGTCGCGATCGTTGCGTGGCGGGCGTCGTAGATCGATCCCGGATCCGTCACGGGCGCGAGAGGTTTCTTTCTGATCTTTGCGTATTCGAGCAGCAACGTGCGCAGCGCCTCGCGCCCGTTCATGTTGGCGATGGTGCCGCCGTGGATCTGATGGAAGGTCGCTTCTCCCACGAGCTTCACGAGCTGCGCGCCGGGAAGGGCGCAGGCGCGGATGAAGAGGTCGGGATTGGCGGCGCCTCCCCCCGCGCTTGTGAAACGCGGCTCGTAGAGTCCGACCTCGTCCCACATTTCGCGGCGCATGAAGAGCGCGTTGCTTTCGACCAGCGGCCCCGGCCAGCCCTCTCCGACGGCGGGCGAAGAAATCTCGAACAAGCGGTCTCCGCCGTCCGGCCAGTCGATCGACGCGAGCAGCGCGTCTTCGACGATCCTGTCATAGCCCTCATGGATGCTCTGGTGCTGCGGCTTGGGCCCGAGATGGTAGTTGTAGCTCGCGACCACCGCGCGCGGATGCGCCTGGATCGCCGCAAGCGCAGATCTGACGAGGCCGCGGGAAGCCATTCGCGCGCCGTCGATCATGGCGGCGATTATGTCGCCGCGCGCCTGCGTCAGTCCGAGATTCATCGCGGCGACCGGGGACCGCGTCGGGGCGGGAAACCGACAGACCCGGACCTCAAGACCGGGGCGCGCGGCCTCTTCGTTTGACGGCGGCCGCTTCGAGCCGTTGTCCATCACGATCACTTCGACGCCTTCGAGCGGCAGATCGCGCTGGTGCGGCGGCGCGAGCGAGGTGAGCGTCCGGGCTAGCTCGCGCTCCATGTTGTAGCTGTTGACGACGATGGTCAGCGCCGGCCGCAATGCGAGCCCTCCGGAAGCTGTCAGGGACCATGGATGGGGCCGAACAGCCTCTCTAGGCGTCCTGAACGACGCCCGCTTTCACGAGCGCGCCCAGCACGCCGTCGATCGTGGGCGTGTCGAAGGCGTCCTTCACGTCCACCTCGATCGCGAATGCGTCCTCCATAACGCCGACCATCACGGCCTGTTCGAGGGAATCGAGACCGTAGTCCGTGAAAGGCTTGTCGAACGCGATGGCCTCGCGCGGAAGTTGCAGCTCATTCACGAGATATTGGCTGATCCATTCGGCGACGGCGGCGCGAGTCGGCTGCATCAAGGGCTCCGGAGGTGACGTCAGGCGGTGGCGGAAACGTGAAGGGCGGAGCGGACTGCATCGACGAAGGAGCCGTCCGCGATCATTTCAAGAGCGCAGAAATGGTGGTCGACGCCGGCGACCGGCAAAACGCGGAAGCCCGGCAGGTCCTTCGCGCGCGCCGCATGCTCATGGTCTCGCTCGAACGCCGCGCCGTAGTAGAGATCGACCTCAAGGCCTGGCTCCGCGGCGAGTTCGTCCTCGAGAGCGCCGAAGCGGCTCTTCCGGTCGAGATAGAGGCCCCGGAGCGCGTTTCGGCCACGAGGCTTTCGGCCGATTTCGAAGGTGGTGAGCGCGCCGAAGCAGACCGCGCCGTTCGCGCCGATCCGCGCCCCGTAGCGGATCGCCGACAGGCCGGAGGCCGAGGCGCCGATTGTGACGACGCGCGCCGCGCCGAGTTCCTCGACCTCGCGCTTCAGTCCAGCGACGCTTTCGTCGACGCCTTTGCCGCCATCCTTGCTGAAGGCGCGAAACCCACCCGCGCCTTGCAGGGGCGAAGAGGTGTCGCGGAGGTAGACGACGTTGGCCGCGAGCCCGGAGAGTAGGGCGTCGAGCATCTCGACCGGCAGCGTCATGAAGTTGCCGTTGAGCGTCAGGAACACGACGAGTGTGGCCTGAGCGCCCGCCACGCGCACGATCTGGACTTCTTCCGATGGATCGTCCGCCAGCCGCGCCTGCTCCCAGAAAGAATCCGGGCGGCTCCTCAGCAGCCGGGCGAGCGGGCGCGCCCGCTTGGCCCAGACCGCGGTTCCTCGCTCGACCTTGCTCAGAAGCGCGAGGGCGAAGCCGCGATCGCGTGCCTGAAGCGCCGCAATGGCGCTTTCGAACAGCAGAAAGTCGTCGCCGGCGGCGGTTTCGGCAGCGTCGGCGACGATCGGATAGATTGTGCGCCAGACCTCCGCCGACAGGTGAATGCGGTTGAGCTGGCGGACCAGCAGCGGCTCCTTCGGATGCGCCCAAAGCGCGGCCGCCAGGACGTCGCCGAGCCGTTCTTCGCCGCCGGGCGTCGTGCGGGCGACGCGCTGCATTGCCTCTATGCGCGCGCATTCCGACCAGACCGGCAGCGGTTTGACGCCGGCCGACGCGTCGAACCACCGCACGGCGGACTCGAAGTCGCCCGCGGACGCAGCCGCAGAGCCCGCCTCACGCAGGAGAGCCGCGTTTTTCGGGTTCGCCTCCGCCTGTTCGGCGAGAAGCTCCGCCGCAGCCCGGCTTCGTCTCAGCGGCGTGGCGAGACGACGGGCCAGTTCGGCCTTTCGCTGCGCAGGCATCCGGGACGAAGACACCTTCTCGCGGAACAGGCGCACGCCTTCCTCTCCCCGTCCCGACATGGCGAGCGCCACGGCGAGCCGACCGAGCAGGGGGACGCTTTTGGGAAATTTCACGCGAAGATCTTCGCAGTAGGAGGCGGCGTCTTCGTGCCTGCCCCCATGCTCAAGCACGTCGATGTGGAGAAGATGCGCTCGCGCCTGTTCGGGAAAGCGCTCGGCTGCGGCGGCCGCGACGCCGGTCGCCCTGTCTACCTCGCCGACGCCGAGCAGGCGCGCGATTTCCTGCCTCGCAGCCGCGATTTCCGCACGTCCGTCGTTCGCGGCCTCAGGGCCTGCGCCTGTCATTGCGAGATCCTTAGAGCGTTGAGTTCGGCGAGCGGTTCCGCCTCTGACGGCCGGCCGCCGAGAGGTGCACCCGCAAGGCTCAGTAGGCCGAGGTCTCTGACGGAATGGGCGACAACGCTGCGCAGGAAGGCGGCGCGTTCTGCTGCCTTGGCGCGTGGCGCGTCGAAAGCGCGCGCCACGCGCTCCCAGTGCGCGTCCAGCGCGGCGTGGACGCTGTCGGGAATGAGGCTGCCCCGCGGGGCGCGAAGCAGTGCGTCGGCTCGCTCGAGGCCGTCGTCCCAGCTTCGGACGATGTCCTCGCGGCGTCCGATATGCTCGGCGAAGCCCGCATATTTGCGGAAACCGGGGCGCGCCACGATGACGCCCGGCGAGTCGTAGGCCGCGGCGGTCACGTAGCCGTGCATGGAGGTGCCGAGATAAAGCGCTGCTCCCGCAATGACGGAAGCGAGCTCGACGAGGCTGCGCGGTCGATCGAGCATAACCGTAGGAACGGTAATCGCGCGGTCGAGCGCCGCGAGCGCCCTGCCGTCGTCGAGGCTCGGCCCGATCCCGACCAGGACAGGAGTGAGGCCGTGGGCCGTCGCGAGCGCGCTGATCTGCGCGCCGATCCGCCCGAGATCTTCGTCCGGGATGCGGCCGGGCCGAGTGTGCAACGCGATCAGGCGCGCGTCGTACGACAGCCCCGCGCGTTCGCGAAAGGCGGCGCATTCGCGCTCGAGCGACGACTTTGGCCAAACCCGCGCGATGCCCGCCACGGTGTCGGGCGACACGGCGACCTCTGTCCCGCGGCCTATAAAGATGGCGCTCGTCTTGTCTCTTGCGGAGACATAGTCTGAGGCGGCGACGAGAGGCTCGAGCGCGAAGCGTCTCAAATTGCGCTCAAGCGGCGTGGGCGCCCCCGGCGCGTTCCAGGCGATCGGAGCGTCGGCGAGCGCGGCCACGACGCCGGCGCCGAACCAGAGCGACGGATAGGCTGTTTCGGGCAGCGAGCCTGCGCGATACTCCTCCAGGAAGTCGCCGCGCCAGACATGCACGATCTCCCCGCCGCCGATGAGCACGCCATCGAGCCTCCGGTCATCCTGCAGGAGGTCGGAATAGGCTGTAGCGGGCAGGGCGTCCGCGAACACCGTGCTTCCGTCGGTCGGCGACACCGGTAGCGTTTCGAAGCCGAAATCGGAGAGGCGATCAGCGGCGACGATCGGGAACAGAAGATCGCCGTAGTTGCTGACGTCGAAAGTGCCGAAGATGGCGGCTGTTCGCGCACAAGTCATCGCGACGATCTTGGGTTGGCCGAAGGGCTGGGAGGGACCGCTGCGCCCACCGCGAGCGATGCGAGAGCAGGAAAGGGTTGACGGAACGAAGGGGCGTCAGTCAATCAGGCTCGCGCAATTTTTGCGAGTTCGCTTGACGCTCCAGCGAAAAGTGGGGCGCAAACGCATCGGCGTCGCGCGAATTCCAGCATTACGCTCGAACCCTCGCTCCGCTAGAAGGATCTCGCCGACGCGATGGACGACAGCCTCGACCCTCTCAGCCAGCTCGCGATTGCGCGGGGCACGGACAAGTTCGGCGTTCACTTTTACACGCCTCATTACCATCGTTGGCTTCACCGCTTCCGCGACCGGCCGGTGACTGTGCTGGAAATCGGCGTCGGGGGCTATCACGACCCGCATGTGGGAGGCGCGTCGCTCAGGATGTGGCGCGATTATTTCCCGAACGGCGTGATCGTCGGCGTGGATCTGTTCGACAAGCGGCTTTCCGACGCGGAGAGGATCGAGACCCGCCGGGGCTCGCAGGCCGATCCCGCTTTCGTCGCCGCCCTCGTCGACGAGTTCGGCCGATTTGACATCGTCGTGGATGACGGCAGCCACCGCTCCGCCGACGTGATTGCAAGCTTCGAGCTGCTCTTCCCGCATCTCGCCGATGGGGGAATCTATATCGTAGAGGACGCCTCGAGCTCCTACTGGCGGAGCTTCGGCGGCGGCGAAGGCGACCGGCTTCCAACCTCGATGAACTACGCCAAGGCCCTGTTCGACGCGATCGACGACGCCGATCGGATGGGACGGTTCCCGCAGGTTTCGAAGGCGCGCGACATCCGCGTGCTGTCGCGCTTGCGAAACCTGCTGATCGTCGAAAAGGGCCGCAACGACGATCCGGCGACCAGAGGGCCGTCGGTCGCCCATCCGACGCGCGACGTCGCGATCGCGGCCTATGAGCGGGTCGCGCCGACGGCTGAGGACGAGAACGCGATCCTGATGCTCTCCGGCCTGCTCGAGCGCTCGGGACGTCCGTGCGAAGCGCTCGCCCGGCTCGAGCGGCGCGTCGCCCTGCGGCCGCCGAGTACGCGCCTTCTCGTCGCTACGGCGCGCGTCGCCGCCGCGCTCGGAGAGTTCCACGTCGCGCGCGCTCGTCTCGCTGCGGCCGTCGAGGCCGTCTCGGACGATCTTTCGCCTTTCGCGTTCGCCGCCGGCGAAGAAAGGCTTCGCGACATCTTCGACGCGGCGCGCTTCGAAGAGGTCTTCGCCGCCGGCGAGGATTCGGGCCGTCGCCGGTTGGAGGCGGGCATGGTGCGGCTCGCTCTCGGCGACGAAGACGGAGCGGCGTACGATTTCGCCGAAGCGATCGGGCGACCCGGCCCGTTGGCCGCCGCATCTCTGGCCGTCGCCGCCGACCTGTTCGCCCGCCGCGGCGACTTCCGCGCGGCAGCGGCCTTCGCCCGCGCGACCGAAGCCGCGCCGCACGACGCCGATCTCCGCCTGCGGCTGGCGACTTGGCTCGCGGGTCGCGGAGAGGCAGAAAGCGCGGAAGACGAAGTGGATCGCGCGCTCGCGCTCGCGCCGCATCATCCTCGCGCGCTGCTTCTGCGGGCCGAGATCCTATTCGACGCGGGCCGCTTCGAGGAAGCGTTTTCGGCGCACAAGCGCGCCCGTGAAGAGATGGCCCGCGCTGTCGGCCGGATGCGGAAACGCAATCGTGGCTGACGTGGGCGGCAGCCTGCGCACGGTTCATATGGCGAGCCTCGCCGACATCGACAATTTCGGCGACGCGCTGTTTCCGCTCCTCGCGCAGCGCCGGCTCGGCCCTGCGGGCTATCGGGTTGAGGCGCTGTCGCCGACGGGCCGCGCCTGCCGCTGGTCCGACGCGCCCCGGTCGACATCCATCGCCGAACTCGTGGAGACGGCTCCGTCGAGCGCCGGGATGCTCATTGGCGGCGGCAATCTCGCCATCGGCGCGCCGGCTTCGCGCTATGAATGTCTGGCGGTCGAATTTTGGCTGACGGCGACGTGGTTCGCCGTCGTTCACGACCTCCCGATCGTCTGGAACGCGCCGGGAGCGCCACGACCGTTTCCGGCGCGCGGGCTCGGTCTCCTCGCGCGCGCCGCGATGGAGACGGCGGATCACCTTGCGATCCGGGATCGCCTCAGCCGCGATTTTCTCTCGCCGGCGACGGGCCGCGAGATCGCCGTTCATCCCGACACCGCGATCGACGTCTCTTCCATGTGGCCGAAAACCACGCTCGCGGCGGCCTTCGCTCGGCTCCTTGAGAGAAAAAACGTCGCCGGCTCGGAACGGGCGTTCCTGACCGTTCACGTCCGCGATCTCTCTGCAGAAGCCCTTGACCGGCTGGCGTTTCTGCTCGACGAGATCGCGACGCGCGACGGCATGATCGCGCTGCTGCTCGCCATCGGTCCGGGCGCGGGCGACGACGCGGCGGTTCGGCGTCTCGCGCGGGGAGGGCGTTTCGGCGTGCTCGTGGACGACCCGGAAAGTCTGGCCGAAATCGCAGCGGCGCTCGCCTTCTCTTCCGCCTATGTCGGACAATCGCTGCACGGCGCGATTGTCGCCGCATCCTACGGCGTTCCGGGGATTCTGGTGCAGGCGCCGCCGGCTCGGCGATTCCGCGGCTTTCAGGAGTATCGCGGCCTGCCGGAGGCTGTGACGCCCGACTTCGCCGACGCGCTTGCTCAGCTTGCAAAATTACCCCGCCACGCGCCGCCTCCCGCCAAAATGTTTGAAGACCTAGAAGCCCATTGGGAAGCGGCGCGCGCAGCGCTCGGGCGCGCTCCGCGGGAGACGGCGGCGCGCCTTGCTTTTCTTCGAACCGTCGGCCGCCTCGGGGCGGCGCATCTTGGGGCGGATTGGGCGGCGCGCCCGATGAGGCTCAGCAGTTACGTGTCGAAGCGAAGGGCGGATGCTGACTGAGCTGCGACGCCGCTTCGTCTCTGCGCCCCCAATGCAAAGCGAGCCGTGCGAGGCCCATTCGGTTCGGCCGTCCCTCATTCAAGATGTGGCTCCAATGCTCCCGGCGCTCCCGACTCTCCCGAGATATTGATCCTCCGGCAGGCGGAGACCGACGCGCCGGGCATGACGATCTCGACGTTCGAGCGCTCGATTAGAGCGAAGAAGTCGTCGCAGAACGGCCTCGCGAACTTTTCGGACAGATCCATCGGCGGCTGAGGCGCATGGGTGACGCCCACTCTCACGGCTCCATTTTCCGCATAGGCCGCCATGGCGCGCACCGAGCCTCCGTCGCGGCAATCTCCGACGACATGAACTTCGACGACATGCGCGGCCGTGTCGCGCGAAGTCATCTCTCGTGGGATCATGGCTTGCTTTTTCAGTGCTTGTTCGGGTGATAAACGTCCTAAAGAGGTTCTATGCCAAAATCTGTATATTTCTTTGTAATATTGACGAAGTCCGTAATACAACGTGCTGACATGCGTCGCCTTCGTCCTCGTGAGCGACACGACGTCGTCGAGCGCGAAGGCGAGGGGCGCTTCGGGCAGGATCTTCGTGACCGATTCCTTGCCGTAGGCGGCCTCGACCCGCCCGATGAATTCGGTGTCGGCCGAGACCCGGACGAGATCCCATCCGCCGAGATCCTGGTGGACCGACCGTCGGACCATGAAGGACGAGTGGCTGATATGCGTAAGCCGCTCCATCAGACGCCAGTTCGAGGTGATGCGGAGGTCCGGTCTGACGCGCGTCCAATGGGCGAGGACGCCCATCACGTGCGGCTGCTGCATCATCACTGCGAGCTGACGCTCGATCTTCTGTGGATGCGACCAGTCGTCGGCGTCGTGCGTGGTCACGAAATCGCCGTACGCTAGGTCGAGGCCGCGGTTGCGAGCCGCATAGGCGCCTGCGTTGCGGTCCTGCCGCACTGGGCGGACGCGGTCGTCCGCGCGGGCGAATCGCTGGACGATGTCGAACGTTCCGTCGCGGCTGGCGTCGTCGACCACGATGATCTCGAGGTTGCGATAGCTCTGGGCGGTTAGGGAGCGAAGCGCGGTCTCGATGTGTTCGGCGGCCTCGTAGGCAGGAACGATCACGGACACCTTGCCGATATCCGAGATTTCGCACTGCGTGTCGGATCCGCTTACGTTGCGCAGGCCCAGCGGCGCCTCGGCGTCGCGGCGCGTGATCGGCGACAGTTGCTGGCGCGCGAAGAGGCGGTTGATCAGCGACAGGCGCTCTTCGTCGTCTTCGACGACGTTCGACAGCAGCAGCAATGCGTCCGGGTCGTCGAGGCCGTCATCCGACGACGCGAGGACGCGGCGCGCTTCTTCGTGGTCGCCGGCTTCGTAGCAGAGATATGCGAGCCGCACGACGCGGCTTTTTCGGCCCGCGTATGAGGGCGAGACCTTTTGGGCCGCCTCGAGGCGGCGCCGCGCCTTGTCGGTCTGGCCGTCGAACGCATAGCGCGTGGCGAGCTGGCAGGCGGCTTCGCAGCGCGCAAGCTGGCCGATCGAACGATCGGCGAAAAGACGCTCGAGTTCCGCCGTCGCAAAGGCGTCCAAGCCGCCCCAGAGCATCTCCTCCAGCATCCTGATCTGACGAAGCGGCCGGGCGGCGGTGGGATTACGGCCTTCCGCCTCTCCGACGTCCAGGTAATGAAGCAGCGGATTCTGTCCGCTGGCGGCGACGTCGGGATAGGCGTCGAGGTAGAAAGAGGTGTCGAACAGCCGCGAAGGATTGCGTCCCAGATCGGCTCCGAAGCGAAGAAAGTGCTCCGCCGCGCTCAGGCCCGAAGGCGCGACGTCCGGATATTGGTTCGCATACCAGCGCCCGTTGAACAGGGGCGAACTCTTCAATTGGCGGACACAAGCCGCCGCATCCGACGCCTGCGAGCCGTTAGTGTGCGGATCCGCAAGATGCAGCGCGGCAAGGATCTTTGCGGGCAGCTTTTGCAGGCTGCCGCCGCCGCGAAACGCGACGTTTGCGAACCAAAGACCGCATCCGCCCGCAACGACGTCGATGGCGAAGTTCGAGGCGGCGATGCGCGCAGCGAGCGCCCGGACGGCGGATTCGCCTTCGCTGAAGCCAGGCAATGTCCGGAGATCGATGGGCGCAGACGACTGCGGTCCCGCCTCGACGAAGCGAAAGCTCCTAGGCTCGTAATAGGCCCGTCTCACGCCATGGTCGGTTCGCCGCTTGAGGAGCGCCGCCGCCATCACGCCTTTCTCGAATAAGAAACGGATTTCCGGCGGAACGGGACCGACTGCCTCCTCGCCGAGCGGGTGCTCTTCCGCGATCCACTCCGCCGCGCCGGTCTCCGTGTCGGCGGCGGAGAGAAGCTCCGCGCGAGCCAGGAAGCGTCGCCGTATCTCGCAAAACAAGGCCCCGTCAGCATTAGATGACGATATGAGGAAGAGATCGTCGGTTCCGCGTCCGCTCGCGGGCTTCAGCGCGAAAGGCGGCGGCGGGAAGCGCACCAACAGGTCTTCGAGCGATTGCGGGCCGGCGAGGAGCCGCGGGACGCGCAATCCCGCCTCGGCGGCGAGGGCGCGCAGTTCGTCTGAGTCCTGTGCTCCGCGTCCCGGCGGGACGCGGAAGGTTTTATGAGACTTTGGGGCTGTGGCCGGCGGGCTCATCGCGACCGTCAGCCGTTGCGTCTCGACGAGCCGGCGGCGCTAACTTTCCCGGGCGGAAGGCTACGACAGGCCGCTGGGGTGGGGACCATGTTTCACTCCGCTTGCGTCATGATCGCCATTGCCCGGCGGAAGAGCTGTTCCGGCTCCGCTCCGCCATGGCCGCGTTCGTCCGCGAACAACAGACGCCTGAAGGACCCGTCGTGAGGGTTCTCATCCGCCGAGACCCCCAGCGTCGAACAAAACAGCGCAAAATGATCCTGCAAATGATAATGGTCATGCGTGTTCTGAATATATGTGATGCGGCGATTTCTGATCTCGGGGAGATAATGAAGCACGGAAAGTCGCTCCGGAAAGAGGCGGAGCGCGTCGTCGCGGCTGTCGATGCCGAAGCAAAGCGAAAGATACTTTTCGACGTGCCGCCATCTGTAAAGAGTGACGACGATCTGAGGATTGACCGCCACCGCGGCCATGTCGGGCAAGAAGCCGAGCAGCCTCAGCGCGGCGAAGCCGCCGCCGGACGAACCATAGCTAACGACGGACCGGAGGGGCACCCCGACTGCGTCGGCAAACTCGCGCACTGTCGCGGCGATCGTCGGCGCAGGGTCGAAATCCTTCGTTCCGGCGTACCAAGCGAGACCGAGCGTCTCGTCGAGGTGGATGGACGGGTCGGCGACATAGAGGCAATGGCCCGGAAAGGCTGGCGCCCAGCTCCAGCGCTGAAACACTGGAGGATCGAATTTCTCGCGAAGCGCGTCGCCCGAAAACAGCACGAACAGCATTTGCGCGCCGGGCTTTGGCGCCCACAGGAGATCGAACCGGAAGCCCTCCCGGTCGAACCGGAACACAGTCGTCTCCTCCCCGACGTCCGACGCGTCGGCGTAGCCGCGCCGGGGAAGGCGCCCGAGGGATGAGAGCGAGACCTTGCTTGAGTTCCTGAAAATCGACGACGCCATCAAAGGCTTTCACGGGTGCTCATTCGGGCGTCTCCCTAAACCGCGACGTCCCCGACGCGACTTCTCTGAAAAGCGCTCTTGCGGTTCCGAAGCCCCGCATACATACGACGATGCGTCGGAAATCGTCGAGCGCTCAATGAAAATCATTCTCCATGTCGGCACGCACAAGACCGCGACGACCTCGCTCCAGACCACTCTGAAGCGGAACCGCGACGCCATGCGTCGATTGGGCGTGCTCTATCCGAGCGGGCGGTTGATCGGCGCGCCCGACATGGCCGGCCATCATTTCTTTCCGGCGCTCATCGTGACCGGAGACGAGAACGATCTCGCTAAAGCGCGCATGTTCGTCGACCGAGCGATCTCGGAGCACGGACAGCGAGACGTGCTGCTGATCAGTTGCGAAGGCTTTCATCGTTACGTCATGCCGACGGGAGTCGATTGCGCCGCAAACGCCGACCAGTGGCAGCGTCGCGAAGCGTTTATTCGTCGGACCGCGGCCTTGTGCGAAAGCCACGAGACTGAGATCTGGATATCGTTGCGGCGCATCGACTCCTTCGCCATTTCCATGTATCAAGAAAGAATAAAGAAAACAAATTATACATACAATATAGAAAAGTTTGTCGATCAATCCAATATTCTTTTACAGTATGCCAGTAATATTGAGTTATGGAGTAAATATTTTGATCGTGTCCGCGTTTTTCGTTTCGAGGACGACGCGCAGAGCGAGCATGGCGCGGTCGGAGCATATCTGGAGCGACTGGGCTTGCCGGTGTCGTTCAGGGAAAGCGTGCCTGATCCGCTGAACGTCTCGCTGCATCCCCATCTGGTGGAGTTCAAGCGTCAGCTCAACAGCTTGGGAGGCGACAGGCAACAATCGAAGCGGATCGCCAACGCGTTGATGAATTTTCAGAGTTCGAGCGCCGACTCGATGCTGGCGGAGCGGCATTCGCTTTTGTCCGTCGACGAGCGCCGGGCGCTTTGCGCCCGGGTCGATCTGCAGGGCAGCTCGGTTCTCCGCGACAGTGCGGCAGCCTGGCCGCTGAGCGGCGTCTGGGAAGTGGGTCAATCGTCGTCCGATCTATGGCCGAAATATCCCGGATTGCCGGACGCTTACAGAAAGCGGATCGCCGATCACGCGCCTCTGCTGAGCGGGCTTGCGCAGTGAGAGCCGTCGCCGTCGATTTCCGAGGCGCGTTCGACGCGGCGTCAACGTCCTCTGGCGACGACGGACTCGAGATGCTGAAATAAATGCGATTTAACACGACGCGGCGACACTTATTCATCGATGATCATTCAATCAATTCATAGACATAGAAAGAAATTAATTCATTTGTGATGTTTCGTTTTCTTTCTTTCTGCTCTTGGCGTGCTGGACGGCTTCGACGTGTCGCTTGCGGCGCATGCCGCCACGCACTACGGTCGCACCGGCGAAAACGGGATCGATGCAGTGGCGAAATCTCCCTATTCCGGACTGCCCTCGAATTGCTTCTGGTCATCTGGAGTCGCGGATGAGCATCCGCTCACGATAGCCGACCTCTACGCCAAGCGGTTCGCCATAGACCGGAAGACCCGGATCGCCGCCGCTGGCAGTTGTTTCGCCCAGCACATCTCCAGGAATCTTCGCGACCGGGGGTGCGCCGTTCTGGACGTGGAGCCGGCGCCGTCCGGGCTGTCTCAGCGCGAAAGGGATCGCCGCGGCTACGGCGTGTATTCCGCGCGATACGCGAACATCTACACCGCAGCGCAACTGCTTCAGTTGATCAAGGAAGCGTTTGGAAAGCAGGCGCCGACCGATCGGGTCTGGGAAAAGAACGGCCGATACTACGACGCCCAGCGACCGGGGGTCGAGCCGGAAGGCTTCGCGACCGAGGACGAGGTCCTCGCCCACCGGGAGCATCATCTTCTGAAGGTCCGGCGCCTGTTGCGGAACACGGATCTGCTGGTGTTCACTTTCGGATTGACCGAGGCTTGGACGACAGCGGACGGCGCGACCGTTTTCCCCACCTGCCCGGGCACGCTCGCGGGCTCCTTTGACGCGGGCAGGTACGTCTTCAAAAACTATCTCCATGACGAGGTTCTGAAGGATTTCATCGGGGTTCGGACGATCCTGAAGGCGATAAATCCGCAAATGAAGTTCCTGATCACAGTTTCGCCTGTTCCGTTAGTGGCTACGGCGTCCGACATTCACGTTCTTCAGGCGACGACCTATTCAAAATCCGTGCTCCGAGCCGTCTGCGGCGCGCTATATCAGCAGTATGCGGACGTGGACTACTTCCCGTCCTATGAACTGATCGCAAGCCCCTTCAGCCGGTCGTTCTTTTTCAAGAAGGATCTCAGGGAGGTCTCCGAGGCGGGCGTCGACGCCGCGATGAGGATGTTCTTTCGTCAGCACGCCAATCTCGACGGCTCCGACGGCGCCGCCGTCCCGGAGGCGTCGGGACACCGCAGGCTCAGCGCGGCCAAGAAGATGGGGCTCGACAAGCGCGGAGGCGGCGGGTCGAAGAAGGTCGTCTGCGAAGAAGAAATGCTGATGGCGTTCAACAAGTGAAGAAAATAGCTCTCATCGGAAATTCGCACCTCGCCGCATATAAGGATGCGGCGTCCAGATCCGAGAACGATTACATTTTTTTTGGCGCGCCGGCCGATCATATGATCGGCGTCGAATGCGACGGAAAAGTCTTGCAGGCAGGGTCCGACGCATTGGCCCGCTGGTTGAACAAGTTATGGGGCGTGACCGAACTGAGCCTCGAAGACGTCGATCTTATCTGTCTCGTGGGAATGGGCGCGAGCGTCCGGCTTTCCGGTTCGATCTATGGCGGCTACCGTTCTCTGCGAATGAGCATGGAGGGCGCCAAGCACCTCGTTTCCGAACCAACCTTGCGGTTGGCGATGAGCGGCCTCATCGAGCAGTCGCTGTTCGCCCATGTCGCCCGAACAGTGCGGCAGGCCTCCGAGGCTCCCATCCTCTGTCTTCCGCAACCGATGCCTAGTCAGACCTTCGAGAGCATGGGACTGCCGGACTGGATCGCGATGGCGTTGAGGAACGGAGACGCCGAGGCGCTCGTCTTCCTGGCCGACGAACTGCTTCTCGACGCGCTTCCGGTGTCCGCGATCGTGCGGCAGCCCGCGGAGACGTTGGCGAACGCCATGGTCACCAGGAACGAGTTCATGACCGGAGCGGAGGCGCTCGGAGAGTTCGAGGAAGGTCGCGACCTCACGCACGCCAACTCGAGGTATGGCGCCGTCGTCATGGCGTTGGTCGAGCGCGACTACGCCTGATCATAACCGGTTTGGCGCAGAGTCATTTCGGCTGGCGCTGGGAAGCTCCGGTTCCGCTGCGGGAAGTCTAGACGCAGTTGATCCACCGAGGACAGGCTCAGGAACCAGCGCCAGTACGCTTCCTTGTATCGCAGGCGCGGGCCGTTGAAGTTATAGCGATCAAAGCCCAGCGGACCGGCCGAGGTGAGGGATCCGCCGGCCTTTAGGCCGACGCCGAGCGTGTCCTCAAGAAAGGCGACGCGCGCTTCACCGTACCGCCTGCGCAGCCGGTCGCGAAATTCGCGATCGGCCCCGACCCGGAGCGTGTCGAACGCCCCGACCTCTCGCAAAGTCGACCGGCCGAAGAAGCTGGAGGCCGGATTTTCCCGCTCGGCCGAGGCCACACGACCGGATGGATCGAGCCGCACCCAGGATGAGTAGCTGCACACTAGAGCCGCCCGCTCCTGCATGAGGCGGAGGTGCCGTGAGATCCGATGGGGGTGCATCCAGTCGTCGGAGTCGTGAAAGGTGTAATAGTCTGCGTCGATGCGCATCAACGCTAGGTTTTTCGCGGAGTAGGTTCCCTCGTTGCGCGCGGTGCGAATGACGACGACGCGTGGATCTTGGCTTGCGATCCGATTGACGACATCAAGGGTGGCGTCGGAGCTGCAATCGTCGACGACGACGAGCCGGAGATTGGGGTAAGATTGCGCCAGAACGCTGCGCATCGCTGCGGCAACCGTTTCTTCGGCGTTGTAGGCGGTCATGATGACGGCGACCGTGGCGACACCCGAAGGTTGCGAGACGGCGGTCGCCGATGCGACAGGTTTGAAACGATCGAGCAGCGCGAGGCCGGGCCGATGATCGATGGCGACCGAGGCACGATCCTCTGGCCGCATCAGCCGCAGCAGCGTCGTGGCCCATGCCTCGCCGTCTCCGCATGCGAGCTGAGCGTTCGCGAGAGCGAGGAGGAGGGGGCGCTGTTCGCCTCTCCGCTCCGCTTCGGCTTCGAGAAGCGCGCGCGGTTCCTCCCCTTGGTCGAGACGCAGAAGCACGTGGGCGCGCTCCGCGACCAGCATGACGGGAGGCGGTTGGGGCGCCAGAGAAGCGGCCTCATCGAGAAGCCGCAACGCCTCGACTGGATGATCGTCCTTGAGCCAGCGAGCGAGATGAAACCGCGGCCACCATCCGGAATCGCGTTTTGCGATCAGCTCGCGAAGAACGGCCTCCGCTTCTTGCTGCCGGCCTGTTTGGCTGAGAGCGAGCGCGAGTCTCTGCTTCTGGCGAAGGTCGTCCTTCCGATCGACAGGCGTGGTTCGATCGCCCGCCTGCAGCGAGCGGAGAATCGCGAGCGCGCTTTCCGCGAGATTCTCCTCCAGCAGCCATTCGGCCGTGAAGAGCTTGAGCTGGAACCATTGAGCAGACGGCAGTGCGGCGCAAACGATGTCGCCGAGGCGTTCGATGCCGATCTGAAGCTGGGCGAAGACGAGCCCCTGCTTGCTGCTCGCAAGATGCGCGAGCGCGTTCCTGAACGCAGCCGGGTCCGGTCCGGTCGCGAGCCAGTCCGCTGCTTCCTGTGGCGTGGCGGCGACGAGCCTCTCGGCGATCCGATCGTCCTTCTCAAGTCGTCCGACCGGAGTCCGGCCCGACGCGCCGGTTCCCCGCCGTGTCGGCGAGGACAATCCCGCGATACGCTCAAGGTGCCATTTCTCCCCTTGCTCGGCGCTTAAGGAGCCGGCCGTTTTTTCGATTTGCGCTTTGAGTCGTCCTGCGTCTCTCAGCTCCTTCAGCGCTGAGGCCAGAGCGTCCTCGTCAGAAAAGGCCGTCACTCCGGGAAGCTCGCTTTTCCCAACGCAGAGAACGGGGCGGCCCTGTTGCAGGGCTCGCCCGACGGGACCCCTCAGGGTCGCGCCGGGCGGAGGAGGGCGGTCCAGCGCGAGCAGCGCAGAGCGCTGAAAGAACTTCGGCCAATTGGCCTGGCTGCGTTTCATGACGACGACACCCGCGCCGATCTGTGTGAACTGCGGCTGGTCCAGCTCGTCCGCCATCACGATCGCGGGCAGCCCGCACGCCTGCATGAGCCGCGTCACGAAACGGATGTCGGCCTGGGAGACGGGCCGACCCACATAGCAGAGGCCGACGCCGGGCTGGGCGGGCGAGGGTTGCACGGACACGCCGGGGCTGATGGCGATCCGCCAGTCCTCGCCGGGTGCTTCATCGCCGGCGGGCTTCGCAAGGCGATCGCTGACGACCGCCGCCTCGCCGGACCATCCGCACCGTCGCAGCCGGTCGGACGCCGCGTTCCGCCGTTCATCGTTTTGCTCGAGAACGATCGTTACGTCCGCCGGAGCCGCTCCCTGCAAGCGTTCTCGCAACGGTTGGAGAAGGTCGGCGCCGTATACGAACGCAATACGCGCCGACGCGTCGGGTTGCGGCGAGAACACTCGCGGAAACAGACGGCGGAGCCGCTTGTATCGCCAGGAATATGTCTCGGGCCGTCGCGGCGGCAGGGTGAGAATGCTGCTCGTTAGCCCGTTCGCGCGTTCGATCGCGACGTGGTTGAGCGCAGCGACGGAGAAGACGTCATCCGTCGATGCGTCCGCGACATGGAGGATCGTTATGTCAGCGGGCATCCGAACGCTCCGCCCCCGAAATCCGCCGGAACCCCGTCAACCCACGACGCCTAGATCCATCCAAGACGTCGGTGCTTCAAAGCGGTGCTTCCGTCCGGGAAGGTTTTGAGCGCGCTCCGGACCCGTCCGCCTTAGGCCGCAGTCCGCCGCGCTTTTTTGATCCTGGCAGACCTCTCGCCCTAGTCGCCCATAGGCGCATAGGGCGTGACATCCCTCACCCGCGCCGCGAGAGTTTCATAGCCGGGCGCCGCCAAGTACCGCGCTTTGGTCCCCTGTTCTCCAGATTCCCTGACGCTTTGCGACCATTTGGCGAACTCCTCCTCGGAAAGCTTCACGCCAATCGAGGCAAGCGCGCCAGCGAGCACCGCCGTAGCGGCGGCGGGATGCTCTGCGTCGTAAATCTGCTCGAAAGACAGCGCGAAATAGGGCAAGCGTAGGGCCCGCAGGTGTTCCTCGATCGCCCGCAGATGGCGGACGCACATCTCTTCATGCTTGACGAGATCGGCGACAGGCACGTCTGGCAGCGGCCGCTCAAGCGTCTCCTTATCGGCTTCGCTGGCCGAACCGGGCCCCCATATGCCGGTCTGACGCGCAAAATAAAGGGACATCAGCCGATCGACGATGGAGCGCCGATACAACACGAGATGACGATATCCCTTTCGCACGCTGGCTTCCGCCAAAGCCCGGGAAATCTCGATCGGCATCATTTCGACGCAATGCTTGACGTTGACGCCCGTCGCGAGCGTCTCGTCCATGGCGTCGCGCAATTGGTGGTCCCGCGAAGGCGAGGCCGCCGCCTCGAGCCAGGCGCGCGTCACGTGACCAAAAGTGCGCTGCTTGTTGAAGGGCTCGTGATGAAACTTCTTGCTGGACGTCAGGCGCGCGAGCCGATTGGCGAAATTGGTGCCGCCGCTCCTTTGAAGCGTCCAGATGATGACCGGGGCCGCTGAAGCGTCTCCGTTCGCGATGGGCATGCGGCTTGGCTCCTGACAGTTGAGAGCGAGAGCGGGACAGGGGCGGCGCGCCGTCCTCGCGGCGAAGCCGCCATCCGTCTCGGAAAGCGCTCTTTCGCGGCGAAAGTGCCTTCGCTCTCGCAGCGGGTCAACGCGGCATCCTCGTCGTTCTGCGTGAGGGCGCCCCAAGCGTCCGTTTTCCTGCGATCTTTCGCGAGGCGTCCAAGCGTCTCCGGGCGGTTGAAAGCGTGAGGGCTGGAGAAAAATGGTTGAAAGGTCGGCCGCGTTAATGTGATCGTTTGATAATAGAAAGTTTTTGACTCTCTTGCGCCCCGTTGCGTTTGAGGGGGCTCTTGGTAGGGTGCAGCCGCACGGTCGGTTCCGGACGAACAAGTAGATGCAAAGTCATTCGCCTAGGGGGGTACTGTTTTGTAGGATAATACATACGAATATTTGATCGTTCTCTGTTTCGTCAATGGTGCGAACATATTTCTGACATGTTTGGAGTCTCTATGCGCCATACTGTTGTAGTTTCTTCAGCTAGGTTCGGGGCAAATTATTTCGTACGTGCATGTCAGTGTTCTGTCGAGAATATGAAATTTGTTGGAGAAATTTTCCGAAAAGGAAGCGATGGTCGTAGATACATGGCGCAACTTTTGTCCACAGATGAAATTAGCGTAGCTTCTCTGGCGGCCAAAGATCCCGCTTCCTTATGGGCGAGAGCAAAGAGCAAGTCGCATCAAGGCGCGCTAATTGCAAAACTGTATTACTATCATCAACCGGAAGAGTCATCCCTCTGGACAGAGCTTGCTGGTGGCGAAGATCACGTCATTCATATGATTCGTCGCAATCTCTTCGACGCTTATGTCTCGCGAGAAATCGCGGTGAAGTTTGACATGTGGGGTTCTAAAGGAAATGGTCTGGATCGAGATCAGATCCGAGGCGTTGTTATACCGGAAGAAGAAGTCATAAAGTTTATAGAGGACAGAAGTTTTGAGATAAGTAGAACTCGCGCGATGTTTCTTGATCATAGTCATTATCATGAGGTGTTTTTTGAGGACATATGCCTTGCTCCTGAACTCGCTGTTTCGGTAGTGGAAGCGATTTTTGGAAAAGCATCTTTGAAAGAGAAGATCAAGATTTCTAAGGATTTTCGCGATGGGCGTGTCAAGAATTTCTCAAATGCATCGACCATACTTAATTATGAGGACATTTGTTATCTAGATCGATATCACATCGACTAGGTCTTGGTGGGTAGAAGTGATAGAACGCGATAGAACGGTGATGGTTCAATCGGATCAGCAAGATCGAGCGGCTTATGAAGAACTCGCGCGGCTTGAAGCGTCCGCCCTTTTTTATTTTCAGCGGTCCGAGGCTCAGAACGCTAGAATCGAAGATCTTGAGAAGGCGCTCCGTCGGTTTCAAGACGAGGGCGTGCGGTCCGAGAAGCTAGCCGAACTGGACGAAAAACTGTCCCGAGCTACGTCGTCTCTGGCTCTCAGCGCCAAGCTCGTCGCCAAACTGAAGTCTGCGTTGGTCGCGAAGGAGCAAGTAAGGTTCGACCTTGAGACAAAGCTCCGGTCGGTTCTGAGCGGAGGGCGGGTTGCGGTTCAGCTTCGCTCCAGCCGCGCGCCGCGCGCTGAAGCGACAGGCGAAGACGAGCAGCCGGCCCCAAGCGTTCGGACTTCCGTCGCGGCGCCAAGCGGCAGCCTTTATGGCGCGTCGATCTTGAGCTATCGGTCGATGCTGACTCGGCATATGGCGGGGACGTCCGCCCTCATCCGCGAAGAGGCCGCTCCCTACGCCGCGCTCAAGGCGCCGTCGAAGGGTTTTCTGTTCGTCCTGACCTATCCCAGGTCAGGCGATCTCGTGCTTCAAAAGATGCTCAACTCCATCCCGGGCTACTGCATCCGCGGCGAATTGGGCGGCGCGGTCCGACCTTTGTCCCGCGCCTGGGCGGAAACCGTCTCCCGCGGAACGCGAGGAGACAAGGATGATTTGGAGGTGGCGAGTCTGGCGTTCGGCTGGGATGTCGCCAACGAATTCGTCGCCCATCTGCTCGCGCCGCCCGAAAGCGCTCGGGTCGTGGGTTTCAGAAGCAACGAAATCTACGACGACATAGAGTCGTTCTGGAACTTGACCTCGTTTCTCTATACGACCTTTCCTCACGCCCGCATCATTTTCAACACGCGCAACGCCGAGAGAGTTTCGCGCAGCGGTCCATGGGCGCGTCAGCCACAGGACAAGGTCTTGCAAACCTTGAGAAACATGGACGGTTTCTTCGACGATTTCGCAAGATCTTATCCGGAGAGATCGCTCTGCGTTAAATACGACGACTATACGACTTCATCACCGGCGTTGAAGCGTCTCTACGACTTCCTGGGCGAGGATGTGCGCCCGTTGCTGCAATAGGGCGCGGGAGCACCTGATGTTCGCAGAGGTTGATCACGTGGTCGACGTTCCGAACGACGCTTGCGATGCGGCGGACGAAATTGTCCTGATCTTTCGCCATCCGTCCGTGAACGACGATTGGCTGAGGCATACGCTGACGCAAACCGCTCCGACGGCGTTCGTCGAGATCTCCGCGGAGTTTCTGTTTGATTTCGTCGAAGGCGCCGCGCAGTTGGCTGCGATACGCCGCGCCGCGCGCAGGCATGAGGCTGCGGATCTGACGATGGACCACGCCTGGTACGGGGCGGATCGCGCGAGGATCGAGAGATTTGACCAAGGCCTCGTCAAATCTCTCGAAACGTATCTCTTCCGTCATGCGCGACGCGGCCGCCCGGGCGTAGCGGTCATCTCCGCGCGGTCCTTCGAGGACCCTCGAATGAGCGAGTTGATCGCTTGGACGAAAGGCGTTTGGCCGGCGGCGCGGATCGTTCTTGCGACCTCGGGCGAGGCTGCAAGCGCCGAGCCGCCGACGGAGTCGGACGCGCTTGGCGCGCTTCTAGTCATCGCCGACGGCCACGCGGAAGCGTGGTTCACGGGGGCTATGCGAGATCCCGGCGACGCGCGGGATTTCCTGTCGAGCTGGTTTTCGGAGAGATCGACGTGATGGCGGATCTGCGCCCGGTTTTCGCTGTCGAGCCTCTGGATCTTGGGCGGTCGGTGCATATCGGCAGGCGAAGGGACGTGCTCGAATGCTACGGCGGATTTGATGACGCTTGGTATCGTGACCGTCATCCCGACGTCGAGTTTCTCGGCTGCTCCGCGCTCGATCATTTTTTGACGTTCGGAGGCGTGCTGGGGCGGGGGATCAATCATGAGATCCCCCGACTGTCGTCGTGTCCAGGCCTCGAGGCGGCTTTGTTCCGCCGGCCGATCGTGTCGTATTGCACGTCGATCATGAACCGGCCCAACGACGTTCGAGGCACCCTTAGCGCCAATCTTGGCGAGAACCGGGTCCATGCGGAGCGTCTGGAGTTCGTACTGGTCTTCCTCGACGAGGACCTAGAGATGCATCGATGGGTGCGCGAGGAGTTCGCGTCGGATCTGCGGTCGGGGTATCTTCGGATGATCGTCGACGCGCCGCTGTCGGCCTGGCACTTCGGACGCGCCAAGAACGTCCACCGCCGCTTCGCAAGCGGAAGGGTGTTTTCAAGTCTCGATGGCGACAACTTCGTCACAGAGCAGGAAACAGATCAACTGCTTGAGATCTATCAGGATTTCGGTGAGAGTTTTATCTTCCATCACTTTTCCGGAAACTGGGGTGACGGCAGCAGCGGTCGGGTGAGCTCCGGCATGCGGCTTTATGAGGAGATCGGCTATGACGAGACCTTCCTGCCGCGCCAGTACGACGAACTCGATTTCATCCTCTCGACGCTGACGCAGCGTCCGGACCTCCCTCTCATCCGATTCAACGCTGACAATCATGGCTTAAGTTCGGTCCGATCAAAGACATTCATCAAAAAATCTGGAGTCAAGAACCGCATCGTCGAAATCGAGCCGGTCGTACGTCGTTTTCCTTTGAATCCAAAGGAAGGAAATTATGTCGACGAAGACCGGCTTCTGGGGGCGATGCAGTCGTTTAATCAATTTATGTGTTTCGCCAAGAACGCCGGCAGCGCCGAGGTGCGGTCGGATTACATCAGAATGTCATATAAGGCTCGCCAAAGCCTCGTGGATATCGCGCCGCGCGAAGGCCTGTTCGAGATGATTTTTGGACGGGAGAATCTTCCGCCGCGCGATCTGGCTCTCCGGCCCCACGACGTCTGCACGTTCTCCTGCGTCAAGAACGACGAGTTGTTCCTGCCAACTATGTACAGCCATTATAAGTCCATCGGCGTTCGATACATGTTTTTCGTCGACGACGGCTCTTCGAAACCAATCCGGGAAACGCTTCCGCATGGCGATGTCTTCGTCGTTCGACCGCGGGCGGGTGCCTTCGTGACGTCGAAAACCCTGTGGCTCGAAGCTCTTATGAACGTCGTGCTCGAAGAGGGGCGATGGGCTCTTACCGTGGACGCCGACGAACTCGTCGACCTGCCGCCGCCATACGCGTCGCTGTCCGGCCTCGTGGAGGATCTCGAACGGCGAGGGCGGGATTTTATCCCGGGGCTGCTCGTGGATATGCTTCCAGCGGATCTCGGCTCGGGTCTCGACGGATTGCAGCGGTCCGAGAGTTTCGACGACGCCTTGAATCACTATGCGTTCGTGACGGACGAGCCTCTCGACGCCTATCTGTCTACCCCTTCGGTGCGATGGGCTTTCGGGCCGTTCGCGCGGCTCTCGTGGACTTTCGACGTGCGCTACCACGCCTTCGGAACGTTCGACTCGTTACGGAAAATCCCACTGTCGCGTGTACGGGCGAAGCGGCACCTCAACCAAGGCTTCCATACGCTGCATTACACCGACGACACGCCCGACCCGGACAGCGGGATCTGGGAGGGGGAGCACGTTCTGCCGATCCGTCACTTCAAGCTGCTCAAGCTGTTTTCAGAGGCGGAACGCGCAAGAACGATCGCGCAGGTCGCGTCGACCACGACGTCGCAGTATCATGCGCGCACGACAGAAAATATTCGTCGCATTTTCGGAGATGATTCGGCGGCGCAGATCGAGCGGCTCATGTCGCTGCCGCGCCGACCCTATGCTGACGGCTTCCTGAAATCCATCCGACCGGATGAATTTCTCGAAGCAGAAATGTCGACGGCCGCAGCGACGACATGACTCGCTCGGCGCGGAGGCGTTCCGCGATCCGCCGCGGGCCGATCCAAGTCGCCCCCCAATCCGCGCCGCAAACGTCGAGGTTCGCGGCGCATGGTCGGCCGGGCGCGACGGAGCCGGCCGTCGCCTGCAAGTGGGGTTTACGCCCGGAGAACCGCCCGGTAGCCTATCGCCTGCCTCATGTCGCGAATGCTGGTCAGCGCATCGTGGCGTTTCGCCGAATGAAATATTCGGATTGGTCCAGCACAGGACTATGGGAAAGGAATTTCAGATGGATACGGCCGCTGAATCGGTTGATCAGGTGAAAGAGTTTGAGAATCTGATTCTGTTTTCACACAGGTTCAATTCTCTTCTTAAGAACTCGACGGTTTTTGAAGGTGCAGGCCTGTCCATCGCGAGCTTCAGCCTTTTGAGCGTGGTGGCGGCGGAAGCGGGCGTTCCAGTGCACAAGGCCTTTCTCAAGGCCGCCATCACCGACAAGGACGAGCAGAAATCCATGCGTCAGGATCTCACCGCCGAAGGGCTGGTGGTCGAGAAGTCGATCGGCGGCGGCAGGAAGGGGCTCGAGATCACCGATAAGGGGCTCGCGGCTGTCGAACGGGTCAGAGCTGAGCTTTTGGAGGCCGTCGGTAAGGCCGAGGTGAAGTCCTGGAAGGCTGTTCCTCGGCTCGCGTCGATCGTTCGCACCCTTCGGCCGGTTCTGACAGCTCCGGAAGCGGCGGCCGACCCATCCTGACGGTCGGCGAGCGCACGCTCGTCTTCAACCGATACGAGAGGCGAAGTCCGCGCTCGTCGGACTTCGCAAGCTCTTGTCAGCTTTTCCGATTGTCCAATCTCGCCGCGCGCTCGGAGCGACCTGCGGCGATCTTCGGCCACGCTACAAGGTCCAAGCTATGATCGCGTCCTCGGACTACAAGTTCGTATTGTTGTGCAATCCTAAGACAGCGACCACCGCTTTTGAGTCCGCCTATAACCGATATGCAGATTTCAGGCTGGGGCCTCGGCCGAAGTGGAAGCACATCAACTATCGGAAATATAAAAATATATTTGGTGATTATTTCGAGCATGAGGGGTGCGACGTCTATGTGGTGGTCCGCCATCCGATCAGCACGCTCGTGAGCTGGTATAGCTACCGCGCCCGATCGGAAATTGCTGACCCCACGCACGCCAATTACGTCAACTACACGGGCGGCATGTCGTTCGAGCGTTTCGTAGACGAGTGGAGCCGTCCGAACGCCCCAAGTTTTGCGCGCGTCACCAACTTCATGGATTTCTGCTCCACGGAAGACAAGAAGCTTGCGCCCCTAAAATACTTTCGGTTCGAGGACATTGGCCGCTTGAATGAGGTGCTGTCCTCGAAGGTCGGCGCAGACGTGCAGTTGCCCGTCGTGAACAGGTCGTCGTCCGCGACTGTCGATTACGACCGCGACGCGGTCAGCCGCGTGCCGCGAATGGCGAGGCTCATCGAGGCCTATGAAGGCATCCGCTTCGAATGAAGGGCGCGCACGCGACTCCTTGGCCATTGGCCGCGCACGGCGCCGACGCCTTGAACGCCCGCGCGCTTTCCGTCGATTGGTCCCGACTTGGGGGCTATGGCCGGCGGCGGTGGAAAAGCCCGGCCGTCGCGCTAGCCGGCTTCGTTCTTGCCGCATTGGCGTTCTCTCCGGTGTTCGCCTACGTCTGCCCGACGCCGCCGCCGGCGGTCGAGAAGGTCGAGGGCCTGAATTTCTATGCCGACGCGCGTGGGTCGATCGTTGACTCCTCGCGGTCGCTACAAAATCGCGAGATGTCGCGGCCGGTTCGGACTTTCGAGGAGGACCTCGCGCGGCTCGCCACTGCGGCTCAGCGCGGAGACGCGGGAGCCGGCGCCTGCGTCGGCGGCTGGCTCGCAGACTGGGCACGGCGAGGAGCTATGACAGCGGAGCCGGCCACGGCGCAGGGCCGCTTCATTCGTCGCTGGGCGACCGTCGCGGCGGCGATGGCCTATCTAAGAGCGAAGGCGGACGTTTCCGAGAAGGATCGGGAGGTGATCAAGCCCTGGCTGCTGCGGCTGGCGGTCACGGCGTCGATGCCGCCGGATCTCCGCGCCGACAAACGGAACAATCATTTCTACTGGGCGGCTTTCGCCGTTGGGGCGGCGGGCCTAGCGGTCGATGACGATCGGCTCATCGATCAAGCGCGCGCTGCTTACGGTGCAGCTCTTCGCGACATTCAGCTTGACGGCCATCTGCCACGAGAAGCGCGTCGAGGCGGGAAAGCGTGGGCCTATCACGACTTCTCGGCGCTGCCGCTGGTCATGCTGGCCGAAATTGGCGCCCGGAAGGGCGAAGACTGGTATTCATACCAGAATGGAGCGCTGCATCGTCTTGTGGCCTTCGTGCTCTCAGGCTACCGCGACCCGCGAGAAGTGGAGCGCAGGTCCGGAACGAAGCAGAAAGCGGGCGGGCTGGACCGGCGTCTCGATTGGTATCCACTTTATGCCCGCCGTTTCCCTGACCGCGTCCGAGATTACAAAGACCTCGGTCTCGACACGCGCAACTATTGGGACCGTCGGGTCGGCGGCGACATGCGCGTGCTCGCGGAACGTTGGATCAATCGCTGACAGGCGCGCACAGCTAGAGATGTTTGATCTCGCCATATGATGGTGCAGTCTTTTGGGCGGACTAGAAGGAAGTTCTGTGGGCTATGTCGAGCATGGGGCGACACGTTTACAGTGTCGGGCCGTCGAGCGATACCGTTTGAGTACAAGAGAGGCTGAGAACTCAGACGAAGCGCTGTGGCACAACCATAAGGTCGTCGTGAAGTAGCGCAAGCGCATGCGGTCGCCAATCTGAAGACCGGTCCAACCGAGATCGACGGTGCTGCTGGTAGAGGGTAAGGAGGTTGGCGACACCTTCCGGCGGCATAGGCTTTGCCGCTGGACGACTCATCTATGGGCTTAAGCCGATGATCCCGCATCTTACGCGCTCGTCGCTGCAACGGTGCTGGCCTGCCCCCTGAGAAGTGGTCCTACTCGGGGTATGCCTTCGGCCAGTTGGGGTCTTGCCTCTGACTTTAGTCCGCTCAGGAGGCGACCTTTCGAGCGTATTGACCTCAGTGAGCGAAGGTCTTTGGCGTCAAGTGACCCAGGCCGAGTGGGGCCGTTCCGTGTTGTAGTCGATCCTCCTTCGATCCGGTCACGGGCGTCGGGCAGCGACAGGAATCGACGTGTGTTGAGACATTCGGCTCGGATGCGAGCGTTGAACGCCTCGATGAAGGCGTTGTCGGTCGGCGTTCCGGGTCTTGAGAAGTCCAATTCGACGCCGTTGAGGTAGGCCCACTGGTCAAGCAGCCGGCCAGCGAACTCAGGTCGTTGTCGACGCGGATCTTCTTTGGCTTGCCGGACCTGACGCCGCTGTCCGGGTTCTTCATGTGAGTGGATGACTGTTCACGAATGCGCGATATCAGCCCAAGGTTGACTTGACGGTAAAAAAACAACCTAAGAACCTCTCAAGATTGTCACTTCGACGATTGAAATCAACACCTGATCGGGCAGATCATGCATCTCTCGAGCGATGTATTCTCTATCAGCAAGAGGCTTCTCGACATCGAGGATGCTATTGCTGATGTTATTATTAAGCTCGAAGCTCTAAATGACACAGTAAAGAGAATCCCTCATTCGCCCGACTACGACGCGAGGGATGTCGTCCAGGCCGTCCTAGACGCGCTCCGCCCGCTAAGGGATCGGAGATAAACCCTCACCTTACTAATTCAGGTCCACCGCTCCCGAAGCAGGCATTAGATCTTCAGCCTTATCTCATCATCCCTTTCGCGCGCTCCGATCATTTCGACCAGTTCGAGAGTGAGCGGCCCAGCATCTATGTGGCCGATTGCGAGGTGCTAAGCGCCTTGGTTCTGGAGCGCCTCTGAAAAACGTGAGCGCCTCTGGTCTGTGAGGGTCCCCCCGGATTTGTATCCGGTCTTAATGTGAGGCTCCGGGCCTCATTGGCCGGGGTTAACCCCGGCCAATGAGGCGAATTGTGGCTGGGCGCGGCGCACCGGGGCAGGGGGCTTGCGACCGAGGTCGCGCGCCGTGCTCGACGTCGCGTTCGAGATCACGGGGGCCGCGGCCGCGACGGCGCGCTGCCGCGTCACCAATCCCGCCTCGCGCGGAGTGCTGGAGCGCTGCGGCTTCTAGTGGGAAGGCGGAGGCTTCGTGCGCGCGGCCGGAGCGCCGGGTTCGGTCGCGGTCGACGTCTTCCGCCTCGACCGCGACCTGTTCCTGTCGCTGAAGGAATGGGGGCTGCAACGCGGCTACGGTTGCGATCTCACGATCGGGCAGCAGGGCGACAGGACGCCGACGCTCGAGGCCGAGGACGATCGATCCATAGCGGCAGATGCCTCGGACGGCTAGTCGTCGACGCCGACGACATGGAGCGGCGCATCCGGCTTCATCGTCCGTCTCCGTACGCCCCGCAGCAGCGTGTCGTTGTGACCGGCAGCATGAGGCGTCGAGCAAGGCCTGCTCCCGGCCGCCCGCCCAGCGCCAGGCCAAGATGATGGACAACGGTCTCCAGCCGTTCGGCCCGTCGAGCTCGATGGCCCAGAAAGCCGGCGAAGGGCTCCCCGAAGATCCGCCGCGGGCAGCTCGCCTGTTCGCACACGAACCGTCTCGCCGTCAGGCGCAGCCGAACTGGGCGCCCGGCGAACGGCAGGTCGGGGACTGTGGGGACATAGCGGCTGTGAATGCGCTGGGCCGGTGAATAGCAAAGCGGACACCGAGCATCCGCCGCCTTCGACCGAAGACCTTTATGCCGCTCGCCTCGACCTTCACCCGATCTACGATGAGCCCAGCGGGCGCCAACGCGTTCGCTCGGAAGCAAGTGGTCATGACGGTGCTTTCGCCGGCTTCGACTACGTGAGCCTCGATTTCTCGATGCTCGAAACAATCGTCAGGATCGAACGCCTCGACTGGAAGACAGCTTTGCAGAACGTGAAGGGCGTCTACCTCATCGTCGATAAGAGCTCCGGAAAGAAATACGTGGGATCGGCCTACAACGGTGTCGGCATATGGTCTCGCTGGTCGGGCTACGTGACCAGCGGTCACGGGTGGAACGTGGCGCTCGTGGAATTGTTGGCGAACAAAGGTGTAGCCTACGCTAGGGAAAACTTCCGCATGACATTGCTGGAAGCGTGGCCCTACCGGACCGAGGACAGGATTATCATCGGCCGCGAGACTCACTGGAAGGAGGCGCTGCTGACCCGCGGCGACTTCGGCTACAATAGGAACTGATCATCGCCGATCTCGAAGTGCTGGTTGCGTGCCCCGTCATCCGCTTGTCGTCTTTGTTGATGAAGCCCACCAATTTCTTGAAAGAACTATAGACGATGACTACGCGTCGATGCGCTCGGACGCGGTGGTTCTGATCGCCGAGGAAGGCCGTAAGTACGGGCTGGCCTGCGTGCTAGCGACACAACGGCCGCGGGACGTGCCGGCGGACGTCCTCAGCCGGCTAGGCACGGTCTTCGTCCACCGCCTGACCAACTACCAGGCCCGTGAGGCGGACGAGCGCGCGTGCGGCGACCTGGATCGCGGTGCTGCCCGGTTTCAGGCAGACCTTCCCGAGCTTCTTCGACGACACGCCCAAACCTCCCTCGCGACGTCGATACTGACGCTCTGTTCGGCAGGGAATGAAGTCGTTTCTGGCGCCCACCCGCGGACGATTTGAAACGCCGGCGATCGACGGCGGGACGCCACCCCTATGATGAAACAAACAGCCGAGTTTGACCCAAAGCAGTCGTCGCGCTGATCCGCTTGCAGGCCACCTGCAGGAGCATTTTATCCTCACAAGTTGGACGTCCGATCCGGCTCAGGCTGTCAGCCGGTAGCCGACGCCCGGCTCCGTCAGCAGTAGCGTGGGGCGGGACGGATCGACCTCGAGCTTCACGCGCAACTGGCGGATGAACACCCGCAGCGAGGTCTGGTCGCCCTCGTCCAGTCCCCAAGCGGCGCGGAACAGATAGCGATGGGTCAGCACCTTGCCGGCATGAACCACCAGCTCCCGAAAGATTGCGAATTCCTTGGGACTGAGCTTCACCTCCGCCCCGCCGCGCGTGACGAGATGGCGTGCGAGATCGACCGTCAGTGGGCCGACGACGAACACAGGTTCGGCGCCGCGGTCGGCGAGCCTGTGCCGGAGTGCGGCGCGCATGCGCGCCATCAGTTCGTCGGTCCCGAAGGGCTTCGTCACATAGTCGTCGGCGCCGAGATCGAGCGCCGCGACCTTGGCGGCCTCGTCTCCGCGCGCGGAAAGCACGAGGATCGGCACCGGGCTCTGCGCCCGGATCTCACGAATGACGTCGAGCCCGTCCATGTCCGGGAGGCCGAGGTCGAGCAAGACGAGTTCCGGCGAGACATGGCGGAGCAGTCGAAGCGCTTCGGCGGCTGTGTCGGCCTCAAGCGCCTTGTAGTCGTTGACCGAAAGCGTCGTCCTGAGGAAGCGCCTGATGGGCGCCTCGTCGTCCACGATCAGTACGGTGATCGGCGAGGAGGCCATCAGGGCGCGTTCCCGTCCTTGTCGGCCGCCGGAAGCCGTAGCGTGAACCGGGCCCCCCGCCTGGACGGCGCGGGCTCCGCGATGGCGGACCCGCCGAGCGCCTCGACGAAGCCTCGCGCTATCGCAAGGCCGAGCCCTGCTCCCGGCGTCTTACGATCACCGCCCGCGGAGCGGTAGAAACGATCGAAGACGTGCGGCAGATCCTGGGGCGTGATCCCCGGACCGTCGTCCGTCACGCTCAGCACGATTTCGCCGCCTTCGCGCGCGCCGCGGATCTCGATGCGCGTGGTCTCGGGCGTGTGCTTGCCGGCGTTCTCCAGCACGTTGGTAACGGCGTGCTCGAACAGCACCGGGTCGCCGAGCGCAACTAGCGGTTCTTCGGGAAAGTCCAGAACGACGGCGCGTGACCCAAGCGCGCCCGCCGCGCGGCGGAGCGCGACGCCCGCGATGTCCTCGACGTCGAGCGGCTCCCGCTTGGCCGCGACGCCGCCGGCGTCGAGCCGCACGACGTCGAGGAGGTTCGCCACGAACCGGGTCAAGCGCTCGGTCTCGCCCTGCGCGCTCGCCAGCATTTCGTCGCGGGTCGGCTCGTCGTAGCGCGTCCCGAAGCTCCGCAGGCTCGTGATCACCCCCATGATGGTGGCGAGCGGCGTCTTGAGGTCGTGGCTGACTGAGGTCAGAAGCGCGCCGCGGAGCCGCTCAGTCTCAGCCTCAAGACGCGCCTCGTCGACGTCGACGCCGAGGCGCACCCGTTCGAGCGCCACCGAGGTCTGGTCCGCAAGTGCGTCGAGCAGGCGGCGCTCGATCGGTGTCAGTATCGGGCCGTCGGCGCGGCGAGCTACGCCGACGACGCCGAGCCGGCCACGACTCGTCTTGAGCGGAAGGAATAGTCGGGTCGCCCCGGGCAGCGTGGGCGCGCCGCGCCCGGTCGGTTCGTCGTGCTCATAGGCCCAGGTGGCGGCGGCGAGTTCCGCCCTGTCGAGTTCGTCCTCGGGCGGATAGGCGCCGCCGATCGCGAGCCCCTCGGACTGGGCGGTCAGCAGCACGACGTCGGCCTTCAGCATCAGGGCCACCTGATGGGCCGCCGCCCACAGCAAGTCGTCCTCGGTTCCGACCGCGGCGAGCTTTCGCGAGAAGGCGTAGAGCTCGGCCGTCACGCGCGCCTGGCTCCTCGCCGCGTTCGTCTGCGCGCGCGCGCGCGCCGCGACCGAACTCGCCAGCAGCGCGGTCAGCGAGAAGAACACCAGCGCGACCACGTTTTCGGGATCGTCGATGGTCAGCGAATAGCGCGGTTCGAGGAACAGGAAGTTGTAGGCCACCGCCGACATGATCGAGGCAGCGAGCGACGGCAGGATGCCGAAGCGGACCGCGACGAGCAGCACGGGCGGCACGAAAATCAGGGAGATGTTGGGCAGGTCGATTGTCAAATCGATCGCGAGGCCCACGCCGCCAGCAAGCGCCACGCCCGCTGCTGCGAGTCCATAGGCCGCGCCGCCTGGACCGCGTTCCGCCGCGCGCGTCTCGACCGTCTTCGGCGGCGCCGTCTCGCCGTCGCCGGAGACGACCTGCACGGCGATCGGCCCCGCTCGGTCGATCAGGTCGGCGACCACCGAGCCGCGCGTCAGCGCGAACCAGAACGAGCGTCGGGTCTTGCCAACCAGGATGGTGGTGACGTTGCGGCTGCGGGCGAAATGGAGGAGTTCGTCCGCGACGTCGCGGCCGCCGGGCAGCAATAGCCCCTCCGCGCCGAGCGCCTCGGCGAGTCGCAACGTGTCGGCGATTCGGTCGCGCTCGAGCTCCGACAGACGCGCGTGGCGCGGCGTCTCAACAGCGACGCAGTGCCAGGGCGCGCGGGCGCGGTCGGCGAGGCGCTTGGCCGCGCGCACCAGCGCCGCTGCTCCCGGTCGCTCGTCGATCGCGACCAGCACGCGTTCTGCCGCGGGCCAAGGCCCCTCGATCGCGTTCGCGGCCATGTAGCCGCGCATGTCGCTGTCGACCCGTTCGGCGGTGCGGCGGAGCGCGAGTTCGCGGAGCGCGGTGAGGTTGCCAGGCTGGAAGAAGTGGCGAACCGCGCGCTCGGCCTGCTCGCGCACATAGACCTTGCCGTCCGCGAGGCGCTTGCGGAGCGCGTCGGGCGTCACGTCGATGACCTCGACCTCGTCGGCGAGGTCGAAGATGCGGTCCGGCACCGTCTCGCGCACGCGGACGCGAGTGATGCGCGCCACGACGTCGTTAAGGCTTTCGAGGTGCTGGACGTTCAACGTCGTGAAGACGTCGATCCCGGCGGCGATTAGCTCCTCTACGTCCTGGTGGCGCTTCGGGTGGCGCGAGCCCGGTGCGTTGGTGTGGGCGAGTTCGTCGACCAGCACGAGGCGGGGCGCACGGGCCAGCACCGCGTCGACGTCCATTTCGGCGAGCGTGCGGCCGCGATAGGCGACGTCGCGCCTCGGAACGATCTCGAGCCCGTCGACGAGGGCGTCGGTGTCCGCGCGGCCGTGGGTCTCGACCACGCCGACCGCGACGTCGACGCCCTCGCGCCTTGCGGCTTGCGCCGCTGAAAGCATCTCGTAGGTCTTGCCGACGCCGGGCGCCGCCCCGAAGAAAATCTTCAGCCGCCCCCGCGCCTCGCGCCCGGCGAGGCTTAGGAAGCTTTCGGGAGATGGGCGGGCGGCGGCGACCATGTCGGCCGTTTATACGCCCCAGCGATGACGCCGCCTCATGGCTTCAGCGCGTCGAGCGTCATGTTGAGCGCGAGCACGTTGACGCGAGGCTCGCCCAGCAGACCGAGCGCCCGAGGCTGGACCGACCGCTGCGCCAGCGCCCGCACGTCCGCCTCCGGCAGGCCGCGTTCGCGCGCGACCCGCTGGACCTGAGCGAAGGCGGCGGCCGGCGAGATGTCGGGATCGAGGCCGGAGCCCGACGCGGTCACGAGGTCGGCCTGAACCGGACCCGTCAGGCTATTCTCTGCTCTCGCCTTCTGAACATCGCCGGCGATCCGGTCGGCCAGCGCCTTCGAGGTGGGGCCGAGATTCGAGCCCGACGAGGCGGAGGCGTCGTAGCCGTTCGCGCCGGCGGCCGACG
The DNA here is from genome assembly GCA_003241695.1 of Ancylobacter novellus. Lineage (GTDB taxonomy): Bacteria > Pseudomonadota > Alphaproteobacteria > Rhizobiales > Methylopilaceae > Methylopila. The sequence continues at coordinate 67,179 of QFPN01000014.1, forward strand.
GCCGGCCATGGAAGTAGCGCGGGCTCGTGAAGGCCTGGCCGATTAGGCTCGAGCCGACGACTATCCCGTTCCTTTCCACCATCGAGCCGTTGGCGGCCGACGGCGCGACCGTCTGGGCGATTCCGGTAACCGCAAGCGGATAGGCGACGCCGGTGACGAGCGTGAACAGGATGAGCAGCACGAAGGCGGGGCGGAAATGCGAGAGCATTGTGGGATGTCCGAAATAGAGAGCCGCGTTACGCGAGACCGAGTGCGGAGACGCCCATGTCAATGAGCTTGATGCCGAGGAAGGGCGCGACAAGTCCGCCGAGGCCGTAGACGGCGAGGTTTCGCCGCAGCAGCGCAGCCGCGCTCGATGGCCGGTAGCCGACGCCCTTCAGGGCGAGCGGCGCAAGCGCGACGATGATCAGCGCGTTGAAGATGATGGCCGAGAGAATGGCGCTCTGCGGCGAGGCCAGCCCCATGACGTTCAGCGCGCTCAAGGTCGGATAGAGCGTGACGAATATCGCCGGCAGGATCGCGAAGTACTTTGCGACGTCGTTGGCGATCGAGAAGGTCGTGAGCGCGCCGCGCGTCATCAGCAGTTGCTTGCCGATGCCCACGATCTCGATGAGCTTCGTGGGATCGCTGTCGAGATCGACCATGTTCCCGGCTTCGCGGGCTGCAACCGTGCCGGTCTGCATAGCGACGCCGACGTCGGCCTGGGCGAGCGCCGGCGCGTCGTTGGTCCCGTCGCCGCACATCGCCACCAGCTTGCCGCCGGCCTGCTCTTTGCGGATCAGGGCGAGCTTCATCTCGGGCGTGGCTTCGGCGAGGAAGTCGTCGACGCCCGCCTCCGCCGCGATCGCCGCCGCGGTCATTGGGTTGTCGCCGGTTATCATGACGGTGCGGATTCCCATCGCTCGCAGCTCCGCGAAGCGTTCGCGGATGCCGCCCTTCACGACGTCCTTCAGATGGACGACGCCGAGAGCCTGGGCGTGGCGCGACACGACGAGCGGCGTTCCGCCGGACTTCGCGACGCGCTCGACGATCTCCGGCAGCTCCGCCGGAACCGTCCCTCCAAGCGCCCTTACGTGCGCCATGATCGCTTCAGCCGCGCCCTTCCGGATGCGCACGTCGCCGAGGTCGACGCCGCTCATGCGGGTCTGGGCCGTAAAGGGCACGAAGGTCGCGTTGAGCGGCCCAAGCTCGCGGCCCCGCAGACCGTGCGCCTCCTTGGCGAGGACGACGATCGATCGGCCCTCGGGCGTCTCGTCGGAAAAGCTCGCGAGCTGCGCCGTCGCCGCGAGATCCGCGGGCGCGACGCTCGGCAGGGCGATGAACTCGGCCGCCTGGCGGTTGCCGAGCGTAATGGTGCCGGTCTTATCGAGCAGCAGCACGTCGACGTCGCCCGACGCCTCGACCGCGCGGCCCGACATCGCGAGTACGTTGAAGCGCACGAGGCGGTTCATGCCCGCGATGCCGATCGCCGACAAAAGGCCGCCGATCGTCGTGGGGATCAGCGTGACGAAAAGGGCCGCTAGCACGATCACCGAGGCTGAGCCACCAGCATAGGACGCGAAGAACGGAATAGTGGCGACCGCCAGCACGAAGATCAGGCTGAGGCCCGCCAGCAGGATCGTCAGCGCGATCTCGTTCGGCGTCTTGGCGCGCTCGGCGCCTTCGACGAGCGCGATCATCCGATCAAGGAAGCTCGAACCGCTCGCCGAGGTGATCCGCACCAGGATGCGGTCCGACAGCACCTTGGTGCCGCCCGTGACCGCGGACCGGTCGCCGCCCGACTCTCGGATGACGGGCGCGCTTTCGCCGGTGATCGCGCTCTCGTCGACCGTCGCGACTCCTTCGACCACCTCGCCGTCGCCGGGAACTAGGTCGCCCGCATCGACCAGAACGTGGTCGCCCACCTTGAGCGACGCGGCCGCCACCTCCTCGACCCGGTCGCCGTCGCCGAGGAGGCGCTTCGCCATGGTCTCGGACCGGGTGCGCCGGAGCGCGTCCGCCTGCGCTTTTCCGCGCCCTTCGGCGACGGCTTCTGAGAAGGTCGCGAAATAGACCGTCAGCCACAGCCAGACGGCGATCTGGCCCGAAAAACCGGCGCCGGTTTCGGCCATGAGGTCGCGAATAAACAGGACCGTGGCGACCAAGGCCACGATCTCGACCGCGAACATGACGGGGTTGCGGACCATCTGGCGCGGTTCGAGCTTGCGTGCGGCCGCGGCGAGCGCCGGGATGATCAGCGCGGGGTCGACTAGGGAGCGAGGGTGTGCGGACATAGGTCTGACCGGTTGGAACGGGCGTTGGGCGAAGGCGCGAGGAGCGCACGGGCCGCGATCACGGCGAGGACGATGACGAGGGCTCGCCCGGCCCGTCGGCGCCTCAGCGCTCCGTTGGCTTCGGCATAGCGCTCGCGAAACGGTCGGCGATCCTGGGCCGCGAACCTCACCACGTCCTCCCCTGCGCCGTCGCGAAGGCGTCGGCGACGGGACCGAGCGTCAGCGCAGGCAGGTAGGTTAGGCCGCCCACAATCAGGATCACGCCGATCAGCAGCCCGACGAACAGGCCGCCATGCGTCGGGAAGGTGCCGGCCGAGGCCGGGACGGACGGCTTCGCCGCGAGCGATCCGGCGACCGCGAGCATCGGCACGATGAGGGCAAAACGGCCGATCATCATCCCTGCGGCGAGCAGCAGATTCCAGAACGGGCTGTTGGCCGTGAGCCCGCCGAAAGCCGAGCCATTGTTGGCGGCCGCCGAAGTCGTGGCGTAGAGCATCTCCGAGAAGCCATGCGGGCCGCTCTCCTGCAGGCCCGCGAGCCCGAGCGGACTAACTGACGCCGCAGCAAGCGCGATCAGCGTCGCGGCCGGCGAGCAGAGCAGCGCCAACATGGTGAGCTTGACCTCGCGCGCTTCGACCTTCTTTCCGGCATATTCGGGCGTGCGGCCCACCATCAGCCCGGCGACGAACACTGCGACGACCGCGAAGAGAAGCACGCCGTAAAGGCCCGCGCCGACTCCGCCGACCACAACCTCGCCCAGCTGCATGTTGATCATCGGGATGAGCCCGCCGATCGCAGAGAGCGAGTCGTGCATCGCATTAACGGCGCCGCAGGAGGCGGCGGTAGTGACGACCGCGAACAGGGCCGACAAAGCGACCCCGAAGCGGATCTCCTTGCCTTCCATGTTCCCGCCCGCTGGATCAAGCCCGAGCGCGACGTGGATGGGATTGGCCGAGCCTTCGGCCCAGTAGACGAGCGCGACACCGGTCAGGAACAGCGCCCCCATAGCGGAGAGGATCGCCCAGCCCTGGCGCTCGTCGCCGAGCATCCGTCCGAACATGTTAGTGAGCGCCGCCCCGATCGCGAAGATCGAGACCATCTGGACGAGGTTCGCGAGCGCCGAGGGATTCTCGAAAGGATGGGCGGAGTTCGCGTTGAAGAAGCCGCCGCCGTTCGTGCCGAGCATCTTGATCGCGAGTTGGCTCGCGACCGGCCCGAGCGCGATCGTTTGCTCGGCGCCCTCGAGCGTCTTTGCGGTCGCATAGGATGACAGTGCCTGCGGAACGCCCAGCGCCACATAGGCGAGCGAAAGTGCGAGGCAGACGGGCAGCAGAAAATAGAGCGTCGAGCGGGTGAGGTCCGCCCAGAAGTTGCCAACGCCGCTTGCCGACCGTCGGGCGAAGCCGCGGACGAGCGCCACCGCGACCGCCATGCCTGTCGCGGCGGAAACGAAGTTCTGCACGGTCAGCGCCCACATCTGAGAGCCGTAGGACAGAGTCGTCTCGCCGCCATAGGACTGCCAATTGGTGTTGGTGACGAACGAGACCGCCGTGTTGAGAGCAAGATCGGGCGAGAGGCCGGCAAAGCCCTGCGGATTGAGAGGCAGCGCGCCCTGGAGACGCAACAGTCCGTAGACCGAGAGGAAGCCCAGCGCGTTGAACGCGAGCATCGCCAGCGCATAGCTTGCCCACCCCTGGTCGGCCTCGGGCTTCACGCCCGCGAGCCGATAGAATCCGCGCTCGATTGGCGAAAGGACGGGGTGAAGAATAGTGCGCTCGCCTGCGTAGAGCCGTGCGAGGAAACCGCCGAGCGGGCGCGTCAGCGCCAACACGAGCGCGCAGAACAGCGCGATCTGCATCCACCCGTTGAAAGTCATTTCGAATGTCCGCAAATGAGATCCACCGGCGGCGTCAGAACCGCTCGGGGCGAAGCAGGGCCGCGATGAAGACTACGGCCGTGATGACGCTCGCGGTCCCGCCGAGAGCGGCGTCGAGAAGCGGCAGACCAAGCAGCGTCACGGCTCAGAGCCTCTCGCAGGCAAGCGCATAGGCGCCGAGCGCCGCGAACGCCGCCAATCCGGCGGCGAGCATCAGAACGTCCGTCATAGATCCGCGGTCCCTTCGGCGTTGATCGCCGGCTGGACCTTGGTCCGGACGCACGTTGGGGTTCGACGAGGGTTGAGGCCGCCGGACGTTAAAATCGCGTTGGGACGGGACGGTCGGTTTGTTTCCGGAGCGCCATCTAGACGAAGGGATGTCCGCTTCGTGCAGGCGAATTTAAGGCTGCTGTTGGCGCATCTTGGCTTATCGGCATCGGTCGCGGCACGACCCTTAGCGGATGTCTAATAGGTCCGCTTGTGGACAGCTAGCCGATGGCCGCGAGCTAGCCGATGGCCGCGACTGGCGCGTTTGCGATGCGACGCACGAAGACCAATCCTCTTGCTGATCGGCAAGTCGCGTAGCTCTCCGCTAGAGAGCTGCTCATGGAGAACTTCTCATTGGGCTTGGAGGCCGCGAAGTGCGGTCCGAACGCACCACCGTATGTGCTCCGCGCGCATCTCCCTTTCGGGCCAATCCTCCGTCGAGCCGGGCTGGAACCGCGACGAAGCGAAGATGAGGTCCATGAGCAGGCGCGCGAGCCTGTCGGGATTCTCATCGACGATCCGCCCCGCCTCGATCTGCTGCTCGAGCCAGCCGGCGAGCCTGCGGCGCGCCGGATCGATGCCGTGCTCGACGATTGCGGCGTGGGACTGCGGAAAGCGCTCTTGGTCCAGCATCGCGGCCCGCAGGAAGGCTGCGCGGTAGCGATCGCTCGCCTCGTCGATGTCAAGGTTGAAGATGAAGGCGATGGCCTCCTCGAGCGGCAGCGCGTCGTCGTCCGGCGGCTCGCGCAGCATCTCAACCGAATGCTCGGCGACGACCGCCGCGAACAAGGCGTCGATGCTCTCGAACGCCTCATAGAGCGAGCGCTTTGACGCCTTGGCGTGGGCCGCCACGGCGTTGGTGGTCAGCGCCGCATAGCCGCCTTCCACGAACAGCTCTCTGGCCGCGGCGATGAAAGCCGCGCGTCGGTCCGTCTCGCTCACCCTCGGACGACCCGGCGTGCGCCTCGTCTCACCCAGCGATGGCGATTGACAATCGTTCTCGGTCGGCATTATTGGTACTCATCTGTTCCGGTACTGGTTTGTTTCGAAACATGTCTCGATTTTTCAATTCCCGTCAAGCCGTCATGACGTTGGCCGGATCGGTCGCCGCGGTCGCCCTGACGCTCTTGCTATCCGGGTGCGGCCAGCAGGAGCAGGCGGGCCCTCTGCCTCCCGACGCCGAACGGGCGAAAGTGAGCGTCGTCACGGTCTCGGGGAAGTCCATTGCGCTGACGGCCGAGCTGCCGGGGCGCGTCGCCGCCTCGCTGGTCTCCGAGGTCCGGCCGCAGATCTCCGGCATCATCCGCGAGCGGATCTTCCGCGAGGGCAGCGAGGTCAAGGCGGGCGATCCGCTCTACCAGATCGACCCCGCGAGCTATCAGGCGAGCTATGACAGCGCCATCGCGGCGGAGCAGAAGGCCGAGGCCGCCGTGCCGAGCGCGCAGGCCAAGGTCGAGCGCTACCAGAGCCTCGCGAAGTCGAGCGCCGTGTCGAAGCAAGACCTCGACGACGCCGTCGCCTCGCTCGCGCAGGCGAAAGCCGACGTCGCGGCCGCCAAGGCCGATGTCGCGACCGCGAAAATCAACCTCGACTACACCACCATCCGCGCGCCGATCTCCGGCCGCGCCGACGCCTCGTCGCTCACCCCGGGCGCGCTGGTCACGGCGAGCCAGGATACGGCGCTGACCACCATCCGGACGCTCGATCCGGTGAATGTCGACGTCATCCAGTCGAGCACGAACCTGCTGCGCTTCCGCGAGGCGATCCGCACCGGGCGGCTCAAGTTCGAGGGCCCGAACGTCGCCGTGAAGCTTTTCCTCGAGGACGGCTCGACCTACTCCGAGACCGGCAAGCTCGCCTTCGCCGAGGCCAATGTCGACACCACCACCGGCACCTTCACGGTGCGGGCGACCTTCCCGAACCCCAACCGCCTTCTCGTGCCGGGCATGTACGCCCGCGCGGTGATCGAGGAGGGGATCGCGCAGAACAGCATTCTCGTCACCCAGCAGGCGGTCGGCCGCAACACCAAGGGCGAGCCGACAGCCAAGGTCGTGAACGGCGACGGCAAGGTCGAGGAGCGCGTGCTGACGGTCCGCCGCAGCGTCGGCAATTCCTGGCTGGTCGACGACGGGCTGAAGGCCGGCGACCGGGTGATCGTCGAGGGCGCGCAGAACGTCCGTGCGGGACAGGAGGTGACGGCCGAGCCCGTCACCGTCGACGACGCCACCGGCGAAGTCCGCGAAGCCGCGTTGAGGAACTGAGGCGATGTCGCGTTTCTTCATCGCCCGGCCGGTCTTCGCCTGGGTTCTGGCGATCGCCGTCATGCTTGGCGGCGTGCTGGCCATCCGCACGTTGCCGATCTCGCAATATCCCGAGATCGCGCCGCCGACGGTCAAGATCTCGGCGACCTATTCGGGCGCCGACGCCGAGACCATCGAGAATTCGGTCACCAAGGTGATCGAGCAGGGCATGACGGGGCTCGACAACCTCGACTACATGTCCTCGACGTCGACCTGGACCGGCTCGGCCTCGATCACGCTGACTTTCACCAACGCGGCCGACCCGGACGTCGCGCAGATGCAGGTGCAGAACAAGCTGCAGCTCGTCGAATCCCAGCTGCCGCAGGCGGTGCGCGACAACGGTCTCACGGTGACCAAGTCCACGGGCGGGTTCCTGCTGGTCGCGGCCTTCTACTCGAAGGACGGCCGCCTGAGCTCGACCGACCTCGCCGACTACGTCGACTCCACCCTCAACGACACGATCAAGCGCGTCGAAGGCGTCGGCGAAACCCAGCTGTTCGGCTCCGGCTACGCCATGCGGATATGGCTCGATCCGGCGAAGCTCCAGAAATACGCGCTGATGCCGAGCGACGTGACCTCGGCGATCGAGGCGCAGAACACGCAGGTCTCCGCCGGCCAGCTCGGCGGGCTGCCTGCGGTGAAGGGCCAGAAGCTCAACGCCACGATCACCGCGCAGAGCCGGCTCCAGACCCCAAAACAGTTCGCGAACATCATCCTCAAGAGCGAGACCGGCGGCTCGATCGTCCGGCTGAATGACGTCGCGACCGTCGAGCTCGGGGCCGAGGACTACACGACGATCGCCTCGTTCAACGGGCTGAACACCGCCGGGCTCGCGATCAGCCTCGCGACCGGTGCCAACGCGCTCGACACCGCCGCGAACGTCAAGGCGACGGTCGAGCGCCTGAAGTCGACGCTTCCCGAGGGCGTCGAGGTCGCCTACCCCTACGACACCACGCCGTTCGTCAGCCTCTCGATCGAGTCCGTGATCCACACGCTGATCGAGGCGGTGGCTCTGGTCTTCTTCGTGATGTTGGTGTTCCTGCAGAACATCCGCGCCACCATCATCCCGACGCTCGCCGTGCCGGTGGTGCTGCTCGGCACGTTCGGGGTGCTGGCGCTCTGCGGCTACTCGATCAACACGCTGACCATGTTCGCCATGGTGCTGGCGATCGGCCTGCTGGTCGACGACGCCATCGTGGTGGTCGAGAACGTCGAGCGCGTGATGGAGGAGGAAGGCCTCTCGCCGCGCGAGGCGACGCTCAAGTCCATGGGCGAGATCACCAGCGCGCTGATCGGCATCGCAATGGTGCTCTCGGCTGTGTTCGTGCCGATGGCGTTCTTCTCGGGCTCGGTCGGCGTCATCTACCGACAGTTCTCGGTCACGATCGTCACCGCGATGGCGCTGTCCGCGCTGGTCGCGCTCATCTTCACGCCCGCGCTCTGCGCCACGCTGCTGAAGCCGAAAGCGCATGGGGCGAAGACAGGGCTCGCCGGCTGGTTCAACCGCGGCTTCGACCGCGTGGCGGGCGGCTACCAGTCGGGCGTGCGCAAGCTTTTGCGGCGGGCGGCGTTCGGCCTCGTCGCCTTTGTCGCGATCGCCGTCGCGATGGGCTGGCTGTTCGTAAAGCTGCCGAGCTCCTTTCTGCCCGAAGAAGATCAGGGGCTGCTGATTACCTCGGTGCAGATGCCCGTCGGCGCGACCGCGGACCGGACGCTGAAGGCGCTCGATCAGGTCCGTAACTACTACCTCACTGAGGAGAAGGACGCGGTCGAAAGCGTGTTCGCGAGCGTCGGCTTCGGCTTCGGCGGCTCAGGGCAAAACGTCGGCATCGCCTTCGTGCGGCTGAAGGACTTCGACAAACGAAAGGACGAGCGGCTCTCGGCTTCCGCGGTTGCGCGCCGCGCCATGGGCCGCTTCATGTCGTTCCGCGACGGAAAAGTGTTCGCGCTGAATCCGCCCGCGATCCAGGGCTTCGGCAACAACGCCGGCTTCAGCTTCTACCTGCAGGACATCAACGGCGCGGGCCACAAGGCGCTGATCGCGACGCGGGATCGGCTGCTCGCCGAGGCCGCGAAAAGCAAGCAGCTCGCGGGCGTGCGCCCGAACGGCATGGAGGACACGCCACAATACGCCGTCGAGATCCACCCGGAGAAGGCCCGCGCCTATGACCTCGACCTATCAGACGTCGACACGACGCTCTCGACCGCCTGGGGCGGCGCTTACGTCAACGACTTCATCGACCGCGGCCGGGTGAAGACGGTCTACGTGCAGTCGCAGGCGAGCGCCCGCATGCAGCCGGAGCATCTCGACCTCTGGTATGTGCGCAATTCGCAAAACGAGATGGTGCCGTTCTCCGCCTTCTCCTCGGGCCGCTGGAGCTACGGCTCGCCGCGGCTCGAGCGCTACAACGGCTCGTCGGCCGTCGAGATCCAGGGCATGTCGCCGCCGGGCGTCAGCTCGGGTACGTCGATGAACGAGATCGACCGGCTCATCTCGCAGCTGCCGTCGGGCTACGCGCATGAATGGTCGGGCCTGTCGCATCAGGAGCGGTTGTCGGGAAACCAGGCGACCGCGCTCTACGCGATCTCGATCCTCGTCGTGTTCCTGTGTCTCGCGGCGCTGTACGAGAGCTGGTCTGTCCCCTTCGCCGTCATGCTGTCTGTGCCGATCGGCGTCTTCGGCGCGCTCGCAGCGGCGACGCTGTTCGGGCAGGCCAACGACGTCTATTTCAAGGTGGGCCTGCTCACGACCATCGGACTCGCGGCCAAGAACACGATCCTGATCGTCGAATTCGCGATCGAAAAGCAGGCGGCGGGCCAAAAACTCGTCGAGGCGACGCTGGACGCCGCGAAGCAGCGGCTGCGGCCGATCCTGATGACGTCCTTCGCCTTCATTCTCGGCGTGACGCCGCTTGCGGTCGCGAGCGGGGCCGGCTCCGGCGCCCAGAACGCGATCGGGATCGGGGTCATGGGCGGCATGATCGCCTCGACCGTCATCGGCGTGTTCTTCGCGCCGCTGCTCTACGTGACCGTGCGCCGGATTTTCTCGCGCCGCCCCACGTCCGCCACCGTCCAGACCGCGGGAGCCTGACCGATGGCGAACTCGTCCAATCCCGGCGTGATCGCCGCCACGACGCTCGCGCTGCTGCTCGGCGGCTGCGCGGTCGGCCCGGACTACAGAACGCCCTCGCTTGCGATGCCGGTGAGCTGGAAGGGTGAGGCCGCCAAGCCCAAGGCGGCGCGGCCGCAGCTCTCGCAATGGTGGCGGAACCTCGACGACCCGCTGCTGAACGCGCTCGTCGAGGAGGCGGTCGCGGGCAATCTCGACGTGGCCTCGGCGAAGGCAGTGATTCGCGAGGCGCGGGCGACGCGTCGGCAGGCGGTTGGCGGGCTGCTCCCCACGGTCGACGGCACGGCCGACGCCGACAGGACCAAAACCGCCGCGACCCAGACCGGCACGGGCAAGTCGGTCACGGCGAGCACGTTTCAGGCGGGCTTCGACGCGAGCTGGGAGCTCGACCTCTTCGGCGCGACGCGCCGCGAGGTCGAGGCCGCGACCTATGGGATCGACGCCGCGGAAGAGGAGCTGCGCTCGACGCTGCTGACGCTGATCGGCGACGTCGCCCAGAACTATGTCGAGGCGCGCGGCTATCAGGCGCGCATCGCGCTCGCGCGCCGGACCTCGGCCGCGCAGCGCGAGACCGCGGGCCTCACCCGCCAGAAGCTCGACGCCGGCTCCGCCTCCTCGGTCGACGTCTCGAACGCCAATGGCCTCGCCGCCTCGACCGCGGCCGAGATCCCGTCGCTCGAAGCCTTTCTCGCCCAGTCGATCCATCGCCTCGGCGTGCTAACGGGCCGTCCGCCCGCGGCGCTCGCCGCCCGCATGGCCGCCGCGAAGCCGATTCCGAACCCCCGGCGCCTGCCCGTCGCCGGCGTTCCGGCGGACATCCTACGCAACCGTCCTGACGTGTGCCTCGCCGAGCGCCAGCTTGCGCAATACACCGCGAAGATCGGCCAGGCCGAAGCCGCGCTCTATCCGAGCGTGAGCCTCACCGGCTCGATCTCGACGACCAGCTCCAAGATTGGCGACCTGGCCAAGCGCTCGACCATCGGCTGGTCCTACGGCCCTTCGGTCGATGTCCCGATCTTCGAGGGCGGCACGCTTCGGGCCGCGATCGACGTCGCCAAGGCTCAGCGGGACCAGTATTTCGTCGCGTTCAAATCCTCGGTACTGACCGCGCTCGAGGACGTCGAGAACGCGCTCGTCTCGCTCGCCAAGGAGCGCCAGCGCACGGCGCAACTCGCCACCGCCGCTTCGAACTACCGCGAAGCTGCTCGTCTTTCCCGCGAACTCTACCGCGCCGGCACCTCCGACTTCCTCGACGTGCTCGACGCCGAGCGTTCGGCCTTCGACGCCGAGGACTCGCTGCTGCAGAGCCGCGTCTCTGCTGCGACCGACCACGTCGCGCTCAGCAAGGCGCTCGGCGGCGGCTGGGATCGTCCAGTCGACGCCTCAAGACCGGAAGTGGTCGACCGCGCGACAGGACCAAGACTCGCGGCGCGGGAGTGACGTCCGCGCCCTAGAGCAACGCCGACGAGACCTGTTGCCTTGTGTCCGCATTCGGCAATAATGCTGATGTCCGCTCTTGGCGCTTCTTGGCTGCATGCCTCCAGTCTCGCATGCCCCACCGCCGACGTTCAGAGGTCTAAAATCGGGCGATCGAGTTACTCGCGGCGCTCTTCCAGGTCTTCAGGACTCGCTCGCCGATCGAGGGCGACGCTACGAAACGCTGATGCTGAATGCCTTTACGCACTCAGCCGCGCGTTCGACTCCAAGAGAACCTCATGAACCGTGCGCACCGCCCTCGTGATCGCTGCCTCATCGAGTGAGGAAAAACCGAAGACGAGGGTTCGATCATCGACGCCGGAGAAATCGAACGAGGCGCCGCTCGACAGCGCATAGACGCCGACGCCGCGTTGGCGAGCCTTCTGTTGAATCTCCAGCGCCCTCGGGAATGGATCCGGGAGCCGCCAGATCAGGTGAAGTCCAGCCTCCGAACCGGATATTTTGGGGTCGGCGAAGTTCGCCCGCAATTCGTGGACGAGGCGGTCCCGGCGCGCCTTGTAGACCTTCCGCAGCTTGCGCACGTGGCGGCCGAAGTGGTCCTCGCGGATGAATTCGGCAAGGGCGGCCTGTTCCAGCCAGGACTGGCCGTTGCTCATCTGGGCCTTCAGGAAGCGGGCGTCGTCCCAGCGCATCCGCGGCGTCACCGCGAAGCCGAGCCTGATCCCGGCTCCGACTGATTTCGAGAACGTGCCCGCGTAGAAGACGCGGCGGCCGCGGTCGATCCCGGCGAGCGCGGTGAGCGGAGGGCCGTCGTAGCGGAAGTCGCTGTCGTAGTCGTCCTCGACGATGAAGCTGTCGGTTTCCTCCGCCCAACTCAGCAGCGCGATCCGTCGGGCGAGCGACATCATCACGCCCGTCGGAAACTGGTGGGACGGCGTGACGTAGAGAAGGCTTCCACGCGCGCGTGGAAGAAGCTCGACGCGGATGCCCTCGTCGTCGACGGGCGTCGGATGGATCTCTAGGCCCGTGCTCCGGAAGATCATCGAAGCGCCCAGGTAGCAGGGGTTCTCGATGCAGAGCTGCTGCGTGTGCTCGCGAAGCAGGCTGACGACGAGGTTCAGCGCGTCCTGCCCTCCGGTCGTGACGACGATCTGGTCCTCGGTCACGGCCATCCCCCGGGTCCGTCGAAGGTAGTCCGCTATCGCCTCGCGCAGTTCGGGCAGGCCGGCCGGGTCGCAGTAGTCCGTGAGGTATTCCGACTGCTCTGAGAGGAGCCGAGTGACGATGCGCCGCCAGACCTTGAGCGGGAATTCCGACGGGTCCGAACGCCCGACCCAGAAGTCCAGCTCGGGACGGTCGCCGCCGCCGCCCGGGGCGCCCGCGAAGCAGAGCAGTGGCTCGGTCAATCCGTCCGGGACAGGACCGTTGGTCTCAGCCCGATCTCCCGTCTGTATCCGCAGGAGGTCGTCCGGTGGTATCTCCGTCACGAACACGCCGGCTGTGCCGCGGGACTCGATGTACCCTTCGGCAGCAAGGCGCTCATAGGCGATCAGGACGGTGTTGCGGGACACGCTGAGAGTCTCCGCCAACGCTCGACTGGCAGGCAGGGCCATCGCAGGTCTCAGCCCACCGTCCAGGATCATCTGCCTGACCTGGTCGAAGATCTGGGACTGCAGCGGCTTTTCCGCTCTCGTGTCCAATGCGAGCCTCAACTCCACGGATGACCTTCCATGCCGCATTGGCGCCATCGGGCAGCGCTCGAACGCGCAGAGTGCTGACCAATCTGTCGACAGTCCATGGCGCCAATTGCCTATCGGCTGCGCGCCTTCAAGCGCCTTGGCGCCATGAACTGTCGCCCAATTGGCACTTTCAATCGACCAGTTTCAAAGCTGTTCTAATCGCAAACGTGTGACGAGCGATGGCGCGTGCGCGAAGAAACTGCTCGGAGGAAGCAAATGAACCAGCATGTCGACAGCCTGACGTTCTACGGCGGTTGCCCGCACGACTGCCCGGACACCTGCTCGATGATCTTCGAGGTGAAGGACGGCAAACTGCTCGGCGTGAAGGGCAACCCCGACCACCCGATGACGCGCGGCGGCCTCTGCGTGAAGCTGAAGAACTACGAGGAGCGCCATTACCATCCGGATCGTCTGCTCTATCCGATGAAGCGGGTCGGCCCGAAAGGCTCCAAGCAGTTTGAGCGGATTTCATGGGACGAGGCGCTCGACACGATCGTCGCTCGCTGGAAGGCGATCATCGACGAGCACGGTACACAGGCGATAGCGCCCTACAGCTACCTCGGCAATCAGGGTCTTGTGCACGGGCTGAACGGCGGCGACGCCTTCTTCAATCGCCTCGGCGCGACCGTGATGGAGCGCACCTTCTGCGGCGAAGGCTCCTGCACAGCCTGGCTCATGACGATCGGTCCGACCGCAGGCCTCGACCCCGAGAGCTACATCCACTCGAAATACATCGTCATCTGGGCGTGCAACTCGGTCTCCACGAACCTGCATCACTGGGCGATCGTCCGCGACGCGCAGAAGAAGGGCGCGAAAGTCGTGGTCATCGACGCCTACGCGTCGCGCACTGCGAAGGCCGCCGACTGGCACATCGCGCCGAAGCCCGGCACCGACGGCGCGCTCGCCATGGCGCTGATCAACTCGATCATCAGCCAAGATCTCGTCGACCAGGATTACGTCGACAACCACACGCTCGGCTTCGAGGAGCTGAAGGAGCGCGCCGCGACCCGCACGCCGGAATGGGCCGCGGAGATCACGGGGGTGTCGGCGGACGACATCCGGACGCTCGCGCGCGAGCTCGCGACCGCGCAGCCTGCCGCCATCCGCATGGGCGTCGCGCTCGAACGCCATTACGGCGGCGGCCAGACCATCCGCGCGGTCTCGTCGATCCCGGCGCTGACGGGCGCATGGCGCCATGTCGGCGGCGGCGTCACCCAGTTCCCGGTCTGGGAGCATCCCTACAAGTTCGACGTGATCTGCCGTCCGGACCTAATTCCGGAAGGCACCCGCGTGGTCTCGAACCTCCATATCGGCCGCGCGCTGCTCGGCGAGGAGCTGCCCGACGGCCCGCCCATCATGTCGCTGATGTGCTGGAACTCGAACCCCGTGACCCAGGCCCCTGAGACCGACAAGATCGTCGAGGGTCTTATGCGCGAAGACCTGTTCATGGTCTCGGCCGAGCACTTCATCTCCGACACCGCCTCTTACGCCGACATCTTGCTGCCGGCCTCGATGGGCGCGGAGATGGAGGACATGATCCTGTCGTGGGGCCACCTCTACCTGACCTACAACACCAAATGCGCCGACAGCCCCGGCGAGGCGATTCCGAACAACGAGATCTTCCGGCGGCTCGCGGCCCGGCTCGGCTTCGAGGAAGAGAACTTCAAGTGGAGCGACAGCGAGTGCCTCGAGCACTATGTCGACTGGTCCTCGCCCGCCTGCGAGGGCGTCGACCTCGACTACATGCGCAAGCACGGCTTCGCGCGCCTCAAGGTCGGCACGCCGGACGACCGCTTGCCCCACGCCGAGGGCAAGTTCCCGACGCCGTCCGGCAAGTGCGAGTTCAAGGTCGAGGGCGCCAAGAACTTCGTCGCCCCGCCGTTCCGCCAGATGTACATGGACTTCCAGCCCGGCGAGGACCTCGACCCGCTGCCCGACTATGTCGGGGCGCGCGAGAGCCACACGAACGATCCCGAACTCGCGAAGCGCTTCCCGCTCAACATCGTCAGCCCGAAGAGCCATGCCTTCCTGAACTCCTGCTACGCCAACATGAAGGACAAGCAGCACGTCCAGGGCGACCAGTTCGTGATGATCAACAAGGTCGACGCCGACGCCCGCGGCATCCTTGAGGGCGACCGGGTCAAGGTCAGCAACGACCGCGGGGCGTTCAAGGGCGTCGCTCGCATCACCGACGACGTGAATCCTGGGATCGTGG
Organism: Ancylobacter novellus; assembly: GCA_003241695.1. Taxonomy (GTDB): domain Bacteria; phylum Pseudomonadota; class Alphaproteobacteria; order Rhizobiales; family Methylopilaceae; genus Methylopila. The sequence goes on from QFPN01000014.1 coordinate 82,416, forward strand.
TGGCGACGCTCGGCTACTGGCGTCAGCTCAACGACGGCACGGTGAACTCGATCTCGTCGCACCAGTTCGGCGACATGGGCCACAGCCCCACGTTCTCAGACAACCTTGTCGAAGTCAGCCGGGCGAACTGATCGTCGGTCGGCGACGGTTACGGCCGTCGTCGACCATCTCCCTCATCGAAGTTCAACGGGCGCATGGCGGATCCTATAGGTCCCTCAGCGGTTTCGCTCGCCTCGCGCATGGAGACCGGCATGAGCAAGTATCTCGAGGAACGCGTGACGCATGTCCATCACTGGACCGACACGCTGTTCTCGTTCCGCACCACGCGCGACCCGTCGTTCCGGTTCCGGAACGGCGAGTTCACGATGATCGGCATCGAGATCGAGGGGCGGCCCTTGTTGCGGGCCTATGCGGTCGTTTCGGCTAACTACGACGCGGAGCTGGAGTTCTTTTCCATCAAGGTCCCGGACGGTCCGCTCACCTCGAAGCTACAGCATCTCAAGGTCGGCGATCCGATCCTTGTGGGGAAGAAGCCTACCGGGACGCTCGTCCTCGACAACCTACTGCCCGGACGGCGCCTCTACCTGCTCGGCACGGGAACTGGGCTCGCGCCCTTCATGTCGATCGTCAAAGATCCCGAGACCTACGAGAGGTTCGAGAAGGTCGTGCTGGTCCATGGTTGTCGTCAGGTCAGCGAACTCGCCTACGGCGAGACCATCACGCAGTCTCTGCCGAACGACGAGCTGCTGGGCGAGATGATCTCGGAAGGTCTGATTTATTATCCGACCGTGACACGCGAGCCGTTTCGAAACCGCGGTCGCATCACCGACTTGATGGCCTCCAGGAAGCTGTTCGAGGACATCGGCTTGCCGAACATGTCGGTCGATAGCGATCGCTTCATGCTCTGCGGGAGTCCCGAGATGATCCGCGACACCCGGCAGTTGCTGATCGACGGCGGCTATGAAGAGGGCAACCACGGCGAGGCGGCCCACTTCCTCATCGAGAAGGCGTTCGTCGAGAAGTAGGCTTGGGTCATTGGACCGCCGAAGAACGCGAGCAACGCCGGAGTTGGCTTCTTCTCTCCCCGTGGACCTTCACAGCAGCGATGCCCAAGCAAGTCGACGTCTGCTATCAGTGGGCATCCCAACGACCGCTGGCCGGCCCCCATCGAGTGGTCCGGTTGCAATGTTAGTTCATGAGCGGCGCTGATGCGACGGTTGGTGTGGCCGGCGGAGCTGGGCGGGGTTGCGCAGCCGGCCATAGCGCGACCTCCGGCGCGGGCGGCCTGTAGCCGAGCGC
>QFPN01000026.1 GCA_003241695.1 Ancylobacter novellus
CGTCACGCCGAGCAGCGCGGCGAAGATCACCGCCACCTGCTGGCTGCCCGACTGCCAGGAGACGTAGAAGCCCTTGTTGCCGGGCGTCGCGATCTCCGAAAGATAGACGGACACGCCGCCCAGCTCCACGCCCGCGGAAAAGCCCTGCAGCAGCCGGCCGATCAGCACCAGCACCGGCGCCATCAGCCCGATCGTCGCATAGCCCGGCACCACGGCGATGGAGAGCGTGCCCACCGCCATCATCGCCAGCGGCAGCAGCAGCCCGTTGCGGCGGCCGTGGCGGTCGATATTAGGTGCCCAGAACCAGCGCGCCGAGCGGGCGCATCAGGAAGCCGACGCCGAAGGCCGCGAGCGAGGCCATCAGCGAGGCGAAGGGGTTCTGCGAGGGGAAGAAGGTCCGGCCGATGGCGGCGGCGTAGTAGCCGTAGACCGTGAAGTCGTACATTTCCAGGAAGTTGCCGGAGGCAACCCGGAAGACGTTCTTGATCTGGTCTTTTCGGGAGGTGGGGGTGGGCAAGGGGGTATGCTCCCAGCAGGCAGTCTTGTGTCAGCTAGACCTCCTGCCTCCGCGGAAACATGGGCCGGGAGATTACGGAAAATTTGCCTGCTCCTGTCCCGCAGGTCATTCCGCCGCCGGGCGGAGGGAGCTTGCGGGTTCCGCCCGGAACACAATATGAACATCCATGCAAAGCCGTGCCATGGACCTCCGTCGGAAGCTGGAAATCCTTGCCGACGCGGCGAAATACGACGCCTCCTGCGCCTCTTCCGGCTCCGAGAAGCGGGACAGCCGCGATGGCGGGCTGGGCAGCACCGAGGGAATGGGCATCTGCCACGCCTATGCGCCGGACGGGCGCTGCATCTCGCTGCTGAAGCTGCTGCTGACCAATGCCTGCGTCTATGACTGCGCCTACTGCATCAACCGTGCCTCCTCGAACGTGCCGCGGGCGCGCTTCACGGTGGCCGAACTGGTGGCGTTGACGCTCGACTTCTACCGGCGGAACTATATCGAGGGGCTGTTCCTGTCCTCCGGCATCATCCGCTCGCCGGACTACACGATGGAGCAGATCCTGCGCGTGGCGCGCTCGCTGCGGGAGGAGCATGGCTTCCGGGGCTATATCCACCTCAAGACCATCCCCGATGCCGATCCGGCGCTGGTGGCGCAGGCGGGTGCCTATGCCGACCGGCTGAGCATCAATGTCGAGCTGCCGAAGGTGGAGAGCCTGGCCCGGCTGGCACCGGAGAAGGACAGCGGCGCCATCAAGCGCGCCATGGGCGACCTGCGGCTGCGGATCGAGGGCGCGGCGGAGGCCAGGCGGGAGCACGAGGCCGGACGGGTCCGCGCCACGCCGCCCCGCTTCGCCCCGGCCGGGCAGAGCACGCAGATGATCGTGGGCGCGGATGGCGTGGACGACCGGCAGATCCTGGGCACCACGGCGGCGCTCTACGGATCCTACCGGCTGCGGCGGGTCTATTTCTCCGCCTATTCGCCCATCCCCGACGCGCCCGCCCTGCTGCCGCCCACGGCGCCGCCGCTGGTCCGCGAGCACCGGCTCTACCAGGCCGACTGGCTGATGCGCTTCTACGGCTTCGAGGCCGGGGAGATCGTGGCGCCAGCCGGGGAGGACGGCGCCGCGCCGGGGATGCTCGATCTCGACATCGATCCGAAGCTCGCCTGGGCCCTGCGCAACCGGCACCGTTTCCCGGTGGACCTGAACCGGGCGGGGCGGGAGATGCTGCTGCGCGTGCCGGGCCTGGGGGCGAAGACGGTGGAGCGCGTGATCGCCGCGCGGCGGCACCGGACGCTGCGGCTGGAGGACCTGGCGCGGCTGCACATCCCGCTGCGGAAGGTGGCGCCCTTCCTGATCGCCGCCGGGCACCATCCGCGCGCCGGGCTGCTCGACCGCGCGGACCTGCGCGCCCTGCTGGTGCCCGAAAGGGGGATGGCCGCCTCGCTTCCGGGGCGGCCGCGGCAGCTTTCGCTCTTCGCCGCCGGTCCCGTTCCGGAAAGCGCCCATGCATAGTGTCGCCCTGGCCGCGCCGGACGATTTCGACGGCTGGCGGGCGGCGGCGCGGGCTCTGGTGATCGCCGGCATCGCGCCGGAACGGGTCTCCTGGTCCAGCCCCGCCGATCCGCCCGCCCTGCTGGCCGGGCCGCCGCCGCCGGAGGCACCGGAGGACGCCCCGGCGCCACGCGTGCCGCGGGGCTTCCCGGACCTGGCCGCCCTGGCGATCCGCCACCGCGATCCGCAGCGCTTCGCGCTGCTGCACCGGCTGCTGCACCGGCTCCAGGCGGAGCGGGGGCTGCTGGAAGTGGCCTCCGACCCCGATGTGGCGCGCGCCGAGGCCATGGCCCGCGCG
>QFPN01000027.1 GCA_003241695.1 Ancylobacter novellus
ACTGACCCTGATCATTCTCGTCATCATCGCACTGCTCGCCGTGGGCCTGCTCGTCATTGGTGCCTTTCCGCCCGATGTGAGTCCACAGCCGGTGGAGCGGACCATCCCGGCAGAGCGCTTCGGCACGCGCTGAGGGCGTCGCCGGGCGGCCCTCCTGCACGCCATGGATGCCCGTGTCGAGGCCTTTCTGGAGATGCTGGCGGCCGAACGCGGCGCCGCCCGCAACACCCTGGCCGCCTACGAGGCGGACCTGACGGATGTGGCGGGATGGCTGCGCCGGAAGGGCGGATCGCTGGAAAGCGCCACGCCCGAGGCCTTGCGCGGCTATCTTTCCGGCCTTTCGGGCGCCGGGCTTTCGGCGCGCACCGTCGCCCGGCGGCTTTCGGCGCTGCGCCAGTTCTTCCGCTTCCTGGCCCGCGAGGGAATGCGGGGCGACGACCCGACCGCGCTGCTCGACACGCCGCGCCTGCCGCAATCCCTGCCCAAAGCCCTGCGGGAGGAGGAGGTGGAGGCGCTGATCGCCGGGGCCTCCCGCCTGCCGGGGCGCAGCGGCCTGCTGGCCGTGGCGGTCTGCGAGCTGCTCTACGGCTCCGGCCTGCGGGCCAGCGAACTGGTCGCCCTGCCGGCGGCGGCGCTGCGCGACACGGCGCCGCTGATCGCCATCCGGGGCAAGGGCGGGCGGGAGCGGCTGATCCCGATCAGCGCCCGGGCGCGGCAGGCCCTGGCCGATCTGGTCCCGAAGTCGGCCCCGGAGGAGGGGAAGGGCCGGCCGGGCGCGCGCTGGCTCTTTCCCTCCCGCGCCGCGGCCGGGCATCTGACGCGGCAGCGTCTGAACCAGTTGCTGCATGCGGCGGCGCTGGAGGCCGGGCTGGACCCGGCGCGGGCGACGCCGCATGTGCTGCGCCACTCCTTTGCCACGCACCTGCTGAACCGGGGGGCGGATCTGCGCTCGCTGCAGGTGCTGCTCGGCCATGCCGATATCGCGACCACGCAGATCTACACCAAGGTGCTGGAGGAGCGGCTGCGGGCGGTGATGGAACTGCACCACCCGCTCTCCGACGCCGCCGTGCCGGCGGGTGAACGCGACGCCGGCTGAGCCGTTGCTGCCCTGGCGGGGGCGAAGGGAGAACCGGGGCACCTCGCCAGGGCAAGGGCGGGAAGGAGGACACGCATGACCCGATTCGAGCGGCGCGACGCCATGCCCGAACTGCCGGGGCTGCTCGGCCTGCTATTGGTGGCGGGCGGGCTGCTTGGCTTCGTGGCGCTGGCGGCGCTGGTGCATGGTGACAGCCTGGAGGGCTTCGACCGCCACATGCTGCTCCTGCTGCGGGACCCGGCCGACCTGGAGCATCCGATCGGTCCCCGCTGGTTGCCGGCGATCGCCCAGGACGTGACGGCCCTGGGCAGCAACGTGATCCTGGTTTCCGTGAGCCTCGTGGTGCTGGGCGGCCTGCTGCTGGAGCGCAAGCGCGGCGCGGCCCTGCTGACCGCGGTGTCCATCCTGGGCGGCACCGTGCTCTCCCTGCTGGTGAAGCTGGCCTTCGAGCGGCCACGGCCGGATGTGGTGCCACATATGGTGGAGGTCTTCACCGCCAGCTTCCCCAGCGGCCATGCCATGCTTTCGGCCGTCACCTACCTGACCCTGGGGGCGCTGATGACGCGCATCCAGGCCGGGCCGCGGCTGAAGCTCTATGTGATGGCCGTCGCGGTGGCGGTGACGCTGCTGGTGGGTGCCAGCCGGATCTACCTGGGGGTGCACTGGCCGACCGATGTGCTGGCCGGCTGGTGCCTGGGCGCGGCCTGGGCCCTTTCGTGCTGGCTGGTGGCGCTCCGCCTGCAACGGCGCGGCCAGGTCGAGAAGCCGGACGAGGCAGGTCGCTGACGGGCACGCCGCCGCCCCGCATTGGGCCTTGCCTGCACGGCCGGGGCCGGGGCATCGCCTTCCCTTCCTGGCGGGGCGGATTCGCGGGTCCGGCGCTTCCCTTCCGGCACGATCCGCTCTAGCCGCTCCGCACGCCCCCGTGTACGGACCCCCGATGCGTCATTTCCTGGATTTCGAAAAGCCGATCGCCGAGCTGGAAGGCCAGATCGAGGAACTCCGCCGGACCACCGATGCCGGCGGCATCGATGTGGCGGAAGAAGTCGGCCGCCTGCAGGACAAGGCCGAGAAGCTCCTCGCCGCCACCTACAGCAAGCTCTCCCCCTGGCAGAAGGCGCAGGTGGCCCGCCACCCGGAGCGGCCGAAATGCCTGGCCTATATCGAGGCGCTGGTCGAGGAGTTCACGCCGCTGGCGGGGGACGCCTCTGGCGGGGGACCGCGCCTTCGCCGATGACGAGGCCGTGGTGGGCGGCCTCGGCCGCTTCCACGGGCATTCGGTGATGGTCCTGGGCACCGAGAAGGGCACCGACACCGAGACCCGCATCAAGCACAATTTCGGCAGCGCCAAGCCCGAAGGCTACCGCAAGGCGCGGCGCCTGATCGAGCTCGCCGGCCGCTTCGGCATCCCGATCATCACCTTCGTGGACACGGCGGGCGCCTTCCCCGGCATCGAGGCCGAGGCGCGCGGGCAGGCCGAGGCCATCGCCCGCTCCATCGAGGCCTGCCTGGAAGCACCCGTGCCGGTGGTCGCCACGATCATC
>QFPN01000028.1 GCA_003241695.1 Ancylobacter novellus
TGGGCGTGGATCATCTGGCTCTCGACCGTGCCCTCGACCACCAGGCGCTCGGCGTCGGAGACCGTGCCCTGCAGGCTGATGCCCTTGCCGACCACGAGGGTGCGGCGCTCGGCCTCCTGCGGCGCCTGCGGGCGCTGCGGCGCCGCCGAGGCGGGCAGCGGGCCACCCATGGGGCCGGACGGCGCGCCGGGGCGTGGCTGCGCACCGGGGAAGGGGCTGGGCTGGGCGTTGGGCGCGGTGTTCATTCCGGGATTCATCCCTCCGGGGTTCATGCCTTGGGGCAGGCCCGGCATGGCGTTCGGCTTCGGCGGCAGGCTCATGGCGGGGTCCTTCGCGGCGCCCGCCGGCGGCGCCGGGCGGAAGGGCGGCACGGTCAGTTCTGGATCACGGGCAACAGGCACTGCGGCCGACGAAGCCTCGGGCGCGGGCGGAACAGCATCCTCCCGCTTGCGTCGGCGGACATGAAGCTGCTCCCCCTTTTTTGCGTTGAGCACCCACCGGAACGGTCTCCCCTCGGCCCGGCGGTCCCGGCTGGCGCGGCCCCCGCCGCGCACTTCCGGGACCCACCGGCTAGCACGCTGGCGTGACGATCATCAATTGTGGCTGATCGGCACGGCAGGTGTGGCAGAATCGCCATCCCAGCCCAGGGAGGCGGAATTCCCCCGGCATGCTGACGTCCGGCGCCATGCCTGCTACGCCCGCACTCCCATTCCGGAGTCCGCGCATGACCGCCCCGTCCCTCGACATCCTCGGCATCGGCAATGCCATCGTGGATGTGATCGCCCGCGCCGAGCCGGAGCTGCTGCGGCGGCAGGGCCTGACACCGGGCGAGATGCGGCTGGTCGACACCGCCGAGGCCGATGCGCTCTACGCGGTGATGGGGCCGGGGACGGAGAGCAGCGGCGGTTCCGCCGGCAACACCTGCGCCGTGGCGGCGGGGCTCGGGGCGAAGGTGGGCTATCTCGGCAAGGTTGCCGACGACCAGCTCGGCCAAGTCTTCGCGCACGACATGCGGGCCATCGGCGTGCACTTCCCGACCGCGCCCTCGACCGGCGGCACGCCCACCGCGCGTTGCCTGATCCTGGTGACGCCGGACGGGCAGCGGACCATGAACACCTATCTCGGCGCCTGTGTCGAGTTCGGTCCCTCCGACGTGGACGAGGCCGCCGTGCGCGGGGCCAAGGTGACCTACATGGAGGGCTATCTCTTCGACCCGCCGGCGGCGCAGCAGGCCTTCCGCGCCGCCGCCGACATCGCCCGGGCGGCGGGGCGGGAGGTCTCGATCACCCTGTCCGACCCCTTCTGCGTCAGCCGCCACCGCGACGCCTTCCGCGCCTTCGTGCAGGAGCGGACCGACATCCTCTTCGCCAACGAGACCGAGATCCTGAGCCTCTACGAGACGGAGAGCTTCGAGGAGGCGCTGGCGGCGGCGCAGCGCGAGGTGCGGGTGGCCGTGCTGACCCGCAGCGAGAAGGGCAGCATCGTGGCCATGGACGGACAGGTGCACGAGGTCGCCGCCGTGCCGACGCAGGTGGTGGACACGACCGGCGCAGGCGACGCCTATGCGGCGGGCTTCCTGGCCGCCCATACGCGCGGCCTGCCGCCAGGCGAATGCGGCCGCTGGGGCAGCGTCGCGGCGGCGAAGGTCATCGCGCATTTCGGCGCCCGGCCGCAGGTGGACCTGAAGGCGCTGGTCGGCCTGGGGTGACCTTTTCCAAGGGGTGGTGCCTCCCTCGGGAAGCGGCTTTCCCAGGGCGCCGCCCGCGTCCCTGCCACCCCGGCGCGCGGAAGCGCCATGCTTTCGCCCCCATGCGGCCATGCGACGGGGACAGGGTGGCAACCTTCCCGCGCCGGGGTGGTTGATCGCCCGTGTCCCCCCGGACGAACCCGAGCTCCGATGAGGAGAGAACCATGCCCAGAGCCTTGATCCGCCTTGCCGCGGCCACGGCCATGCTGGCCGGGCTGGCGGCCTGCGCCGGCGACAGGCCGCCCGGCACCGGGGCCGCGGCGGCGACGGCGCCCTATTCGGCGGGCCTCGCCCCGACCGAGCTCGTGCCGGGACGGGACATGGACCGCCCGCTGAGCTCCCTGCGCCCGAGCCGCGACGGCATGGAGCCGACGGTGGACGCCAATTCGCCGGCCCGGATCACGGACTGATCCGTGGCGGGCCCGGCGGGCCGCGACGGCCCGCCGGAACAGAGCCGGGGCGTTGGCGCGAGGCGCGCTACCGTGGCCGGCCCTTCCTTCCGATCCGTTGTTGGCCCAGCTTGCGCTTCGCCGGATCGGATTCCGCGGAAGCCGGCCCATGCCGGGTTTTCCGCCCTGGTCTCGACACGACGACCGGAAGAAACGAGGAGAAATCATGTCCACGCGCTTCCTATCCCTTTCCCTGGGCGCGATGGCGCTCTCGGCAGTGGCGCTGACGGCTCCGATGGCGGCCTGGGCGCAGGGTGCCGCCGGCGAGATGCAACGCGCCCATGGAAACCCGTCCGCCATGCCCACGCTGCCCGGGCAGGACCGGATCGCCCATGAGGCGGATCAGGCCGACATCAACGACATCCACGGCTTCCTGACCTCGGCCCGTGCCGCCGTGGCGCGGCGCCAGTTCGGCCAGGCCAACGAGTTCGTGGAGCGGGCGGAAAGCCGCATCCTGACC
>QFPN01000029.1 GCA_003241695.1 Ancylobacter novellus
GCGGCCGCCGATGGTCTCGATGAGCCAGTTGGCCGGGCTGCGCGGATGGCCGTCGAAGGGATCGGCCACGGTGTCCTGCTCCGCCCGGTTGCCGAGCAGAACCACCTCGGTCCAGTCGCTCGCGGTGTCCCGCCCCTCGGCCCGGGCCAGTCCGGTGACCTCGACGATCTCGGTCAGGCGGCCGTCCGGGGCGGGCTGGTGCAGGCGGCCATAGGTGCCGCCCCGCTTGCCCAGCACCACCTCATGCACCACCCCGTCACGGCAGGAGCGATAGCGCATCCCATGCTGGTTGGAGGGCAGGGAGGCCACCTTGGCACCCATGCCGAAATTGGCGTCGAGCCCGTTCACCTTGTTGATCGAGGCGGCGATGTCGCACATCCGGTAGAGTTCCGCCGCGGTCAGCCCCCGTCCGGCGTTCCACAGGGCCAGCTTGCGCGCCCCATCGACCGTCAGGGCCGAGAATTCCACCCGCCGCTCCCCGTTCGGCGCGCTCTGGGCGGCCTCCAGCGCGTTCTGCAGCAGTTCCCGGATCATCATCGACTTCGGGCACCGCTCGATCATCGCCGCGACAAGAAAGTCTTCGTTGCCGACCCGCAGCCTCGTGATGGTGCTCATCTCAGCCCTGTCCACCTATGGTTGCTGCGTCGCATCATACACAACAAGGCTAAGCGTATCGAGGGTTGATTCAGTCCGCGTTAAACAATGACTTCCGGTTGTGGAAAACCCTCCCCACCCGGTGGCAGATGGGCCAGGAAGCGCAGCTTCAGGGGGGAGATGTCGGCCGGGCGGTGTACGATGGCGAGGCCGGTATGCGCCTCGCTCCCCTCCAGCTCCAGCAGCGCCACCCCCGCCATTCCGATCCGCCGCAGGACCGCCGGCACCAGGCTGACCCCGAAGCCGGCGGCCACCAGTCCCAGGATGCTGGTGGCGTTGTTCACCCGCAACTCGATCCGGGGCGTAAACCCGGCCCCCTGGCAGAGCTGCCAGAGCCGATGCCCCAGCCCCATGCCCTGTGGGTCGCGCAGGGCGATGAAGGGCTGCTCCGCCAGCGCCTCCAGCGGCAGCGGCCGGGGCAGGCGCTCCGCCAGGGAGGGCATCACCGCCGCCAGAAGCGCGTCGCGGCTGAAGGGCCGGGCCTGGTATTCGGGAGGCAGGATGCCCACCGGCTCCCGCACCACGGCCAGGTCCAGGCGCCGCTGCTCCAGTGCGGGCAGCTGGTCCTGCACCGAGATCTCCTGCAGGTCGATCCGCGCATCGGGCACGGAACGGCGGAAGGCCGAGAGCAGGGTGGGCAGTTCCGGCCCCAGCATGGCGGTGTTCACGTAGCCGATGCTGATCTCGCCGAGTTCGCCCCGGGCGGCGCGGCGGGCGACATGCACCGCCCGCGCCTCCTGCTCCAGCGCCGCCGCGGCTTCGGGCAGAAAGGCCGCCCCCGCCTCGGTCAGCGCGATGCCGCGCCCGGCGCGGCGCAGCAGCCGCGCCCCCACCGATTGTTCCAGGGCCCGGATCTGCTGGCTGAGGGCGGGCTGCGCGATCCCGAGGCGCTCGGCGGCGCGCCCGATATGCAGCTCACGGGCGGCGGCGACGAAGCATTCGAAACGGCGGTTGGTCATCCCGGGTCATTCATAACTTATAACTTATGGATTCTGCGAGTCTGCCTCGTTGATCCCCGGCCGCCACGGGTGCAAGCCTGTGGCCTGGACCGGCGTCCGCCGACGGCGACCGGCGGGGTCTGCCAATGCCCCGGAACAGAAGCAACCAGCAGGGAGGCGTCGATGCCCGACGGCCATAAGCAATTGCTGAACCGCGACAGCCTGCGGCGCGCCGCGGCGCCGGAATTCATGATGCGCAACCGTGCCATCCATCCGCCGGCCTATACGCCGACCTACAAGACCAGCGTCGCCCGCTCCCCGCGCATGCCTCTCGTCTCGCTGCAGAACTCGCTGTCCGAGGTGACCGGCCCGGTCTTCGGCCATGGCGACATCGGCGAGCTGGATAACGACCTGATCCTGAACTACGCCAAGACGGGCGAGCCGATCGGCGAGCGCACCATCGTCCATGGCCGCGTGGTGGATGAGAACGGCCGCGGCGTCGGCGGCGCGCTGGTGGAGTTCTGGCAGGCCAATGCCGGCGGCCGCTACCGCCACAAGAACGACACCTACCTCGCCCCCATCGACCCGAATTTCGGCGGCTGCGGCCGCACCGTGACGGATGCGGACGGCTACTACGT
>QFPN01000030.1 GCA_003241695.1 Ancylobacter novellus
CTCGGCGGAACCTTCCAGCACCTCCGGGTGCCGGGCGATGAAGCCGGTGTCGAGATCCGCCGCCAGGAAGGCGGGATGCGTGGCCAGGGCGCGCAGCAGAGCGAGGTTGGTGCGCACCCCCACCACCTCGTATTCCGCCAGCGCCGCGGCGAGGCGCCGTGCTGCCGCGTCGCGGTCCTCGCCATGCACGATCAGCTTGGCGATCATCGGGTCGTAGTTCGGCGTGATCGCGTCGCCCTGGCGCACGCCGGTATCAACGCGCACGCCATCGCCCTCGCGCGGCTGGCGCAGATGCGCCAGCGTGCCGGTGGAGGGCAGGAAGTCGCGCGACGGGTCCTCGGCATAGATCCGCGCCTCGATCGCATGGCCCTGGATGCGGAGGTCCTCCTGCCGCAGGGGCAGGGGTTCGCCGGCCGCGACGCGGAACTGCCACTCGACGAGGTCCTGGCCGGTGATCGCCTCGGTGACGGGATGCTCCACCTGGAGACGGGTGTTCATCTCCATGAAGAAGAAGCGCCCGTCTTCCGCGATGAACTCCACCGTGCCGGCGCCGACATAGCCCACGGCCCGGGCGGCGGCGATCGCGTGAACTCCACCGTGCCGGCGCCGACATAGCCCACGGCCCGCGCGGCGGCGATCGCAGCTTCGCCCATCGCGCGCCGCTGCGCCTCGTCCAGCCCCGGGGCGGGGGCCTCCTCGATCACCTTCTGGTGCCGGCGCTGGATGGAGCAGTCGCGCTCGAAGAGCGAGACGGCGTTGCCCTGCGTGTCGGCGAAGACCTGGATCTCGATATGGCGGGGCCGGGTCAGGTACTTCTCGATCAGCACATGGTCGTCGCCGAAGGAGGCCCTGGCCTCGCGCTTGGCGCCCTCGATGGCCGCCTCCAGATCGCCAGCCGCCTCGACCACGCGCATGCCCTTGCCGCCACCGCCCGCCGAGGCCTTGATCAGCACGGGATAGCCGATCCGTGCCGCTTCCTCGGCCAGCAGAGCCATCTCCTGGCGCTCGCCGTGATAGCCCGGCACCAGCGGCACGCCGGAGCGTTCCATGATCGACTTGGCGGCGGATTTCGAGCCCATGGCGCGGATCGCCGCGACTGGCGGGCCAATGAAGGCGATCCCGGCCGTCGCGCAGGCCTCGGCGAATTCCGCGTTCTCGGACAGGAAGCCGTAGCCGGGATGGATCGCCTCCGCCCCGGAGCGCCGCGCGGCATCAAGGATGCGGGGGATGGAGAGATAGCTTTCCCGCGCCGGGGCCGGGCCGATGGGATAGGCCTCGTCGGCGAGATGGACGTGCCGCGCCGCGCGGTCGGCCTCGGAATAGACCGCGACGCTGCCGATGCCGAGACGCCGCGCGGTGCGGATCACCCGGCAGGCGATCTCGCCGCGATTGGCGATGAGGATCTTGCGGAACATCGCCTCGTCCTCAGTTCATGCGCTCGGGCGGCATACGTTGGAGGATGCGCCAGGACGGAGGGCGCTTGCCGAGGAAGGCGCCCAGTCCCTCGCGCCCTTCCTCCGAGGCGCGCCGCTCGGCGATGCGCCGGCCGGTTTCGGCGGACAAGGCCTCGTCCACCACGCGTCCCTCGCAGAGGAAGACGAGGTCCTTGGCCGCCGCCTGCGCACCCGGAGCCCCTTGCAGCAGCGCCTCCAGCACCTTCTCCGCCTCTGCTTCCAGCTCCGCCGCCGGCACCACCTCATGCACCAGCCCGATCTCCAGCGCCCGGTGGGGTGGGATCACCTCGGCGGTGGTGAAGTAGCGGCGCGCCTGCCGCGCCCCGATGGCGGCGACGACATAGGGGCTGATGGTGGCAGGTGTCAGGCCCAGCCGCACCTCGCTCAGGCAGAAGCGAGCCGTGTCGGCGGCCAGCACCACGTCGCAGCAGCAGGCGAGCCCGACGCCGCCGCCATAGGCCGCGCCCTGCACCAGCGCCAGGGTCGGTTTCGGCAGGCGGGCGAGCAGGTGCATCAGCCGCGCCAGCTTCGCCGCGTCGGCGAGGTTGTCCTGGTGCGAATGTTCCGCCATGCGCCGCATCCAGTCGAGGTCCGCCCCGGCGGAGAAGGAGCGCCCGGCGCCGGTCAGCACCACGGCGCGCACGCGCGGGTCCTCGCCCAGCTCCTCCAGCGCCGCGGACAGCCCGGCGATCAGCGCGTCGTCGAAGGCATTGTGCCGCTCTGGCCGGTTCAGGGTGAGCCGCGCCACGCCGCGCGGGTCGATCTGCAGCAGGATGGTGTCGTTCATGGCGGTCCTCACATCCGGAACAGGCCGAAGCGCGTCGGCTCGATCGGCGCGTTGAGGCTGGCCGAAAGGCCCAGCGCCAGCACGCGGCGCGTCTCGGCCGGGTCGATCACGCCATCGTCCCACAGCCGCGCGGAGGAATAGGTGGGGTGGCCCTGCGTCTCGTACTGCGCGCGGATCGGTGCCTTGAAGCCTTCCTCCTCCGCCGCGCTCCAGCTTCCGCCCCTGGCCTCGATGCCGTCGCGGCGGACGGTGGCGAGGACGGAGGCAGCCTGCTCCCCGCCCATCACGCTGATGCGGGCATTGGGCCACATCCAGAGGAAGCGCGGCGAATAGGCGCGGCCGCACATGCCGTAATTGCCGGCGCCGAAGCTGCCGCCGATGATCACGGTGAATTTCGGCACGGCGGCGGTGGCCACGGCGGTCACCATCTTGGCGCCGTCCTTGGCGATGCCGCCGGTC
>QFPN01000031.1 GCA_003241695.1 Ancylobacter novellus
GCCAAGGTCATCCACGACGCCTGGCTGCGGCGGCAGTTGATCGACCTGGGCGAGGTGGTGGTGAACCGCGCCTTCGGGGTCGAGGCCGAGCTGGACGGCAAGGAGCAGCTTGAGGCGGCCGAGCAGGCGCTCTTCGATCTCGCCAAGGAAGGCGGCAACGAGGGCGCGCTGGTCACCTTCGAGCGCGCCATGGTCCGCGCCGTGGAGATGGCGGAGAAGGCCTTCACCAACGGCTCCGGCGTCTCCGGCCTGTCCACCGGGCTGCGCGACGTGGCGGAGAAGGCCTTCACCAACGGCTCCGGCGTCTCCGGCCTCTCCACCGGCCTGCGCGACGTGGATGCCAAGATGGGCGGGCTGCACCCGTCGGACCTGCTGATCCTGGCCGGGCGCCCGGCCATGGGCAAGACGGCGCTGGCCACCAAGATCGCCTTCGGCGCCGCCCGCGCCATCCTGCGCGAGGCCCAGGCGGAAAATCCCAACGCCGTGCCCAAGGGCGGCGTGGCGGTCTTCTCGCTGGAAATGAGCGCCGACCAGCTCGCCACCCGTCTTCTGTCGGAGAATTCGCGGATCTCGGGCGACCGCATCCGGCGCGGCGAGATCTCGCAGCGCGACTTCGACCGTTTCGTGGAGACATCGCGCGAGCTGGCGACGCTGCCGATCTTCATCGACGACACGCCGGCCATCACCATCTCGGCGCTGCGCACTCGCTGCCGCCGGCTCAAGCGCACGCGCGGGCTGGACATGATCGTGGTGGACTACCTGCAGCTGATGCGCCCCGCCGCCGGGTCTCGGCCGGAAAGCCGCGTGCTGGAGATCTCGCAGATCACCCAGGGGCTGAAGGCCATCGCCAAGGAACTGTCGGTGCCGGTGATCGCCCTGTCCCAGCTTTCCCGGCAGGTCGAGTCGCGCGAGGACAAGCGGCCACAACTGGCGGACCTGCGTGAGTCCGGCTCGATCGAGCAGGATGCCGACGTTGTGATGTTCGTCTATCGCGACGAGTACTACCTGGCGCAGCGCGCACCCAAGCAGCTGAACTTCGACAACTCGGAGAAATACGCCGAGGCGATGGACAAGTGGCAGCAGGATATGGAACGCGCGCACAACAAGGCCGAGCTGATCATCGCCAAGCAGCGCCACGGCCCCACCGGCACCATCCCGCTGTTCTTCGAGGGCGAGTTCACCCGCTTCGGCGACCTCGACATGGTGCATGACGACCCGCATGGCGGGTGACCGGCCGGGCTGAACCCCCCTCCCGGTCCCTGGCCCCGGTTCCGGGGCTGAACCGGGGGGGGTGGTGCCCCGCACCGCGGGCCTCGCCCAACGGCGATTTGCATGAATTCCCCGCTCCCCCGATGGTGGTGCGGCCGGGCCCGGAACGATCCGTCCGGCGATCACCCAGGCCAAGGCATGGGAGGCGGGAGGAATGCGGCGAATCCTGATGGGTGGCCTGCTGGCCATGATGCTGCTTGCCCTGTTCCGGGCGGGCTTCATGGATTTTCTGGAACCTGCCGCGCCGCCTGGGCCTGTGTCCGGTCGGGAACCGGCCGTGGTCGGGGCGGGGCCTGAACCGCTCCCCGACCTGCCGCCCGCCGATGCGCCCCTGCCGGATTCCCTGCCGGCGCTGGAGCGTGAGGGCGCACAGATCCGTGAAGGGCTGGCACAGATCGACCAGGCCATGGACCGGATGCTGAACGGGGTGCTGTCGGTTCTGCGGCCCTATGGCGAGGCCCGGGCGGTGGATGACGCCGCGGCGCGGCGGCTGGAGGCGCTGAGCGCGTTGCGCCGCCAGTCCCTGGATCGACTGTCCCGGATCGAGATGCGCCGCGCCGGGATCGAGGCAGGCGGCGATTCGCCCCCGATGGCCGCCGCGCTGCCGCCGGAACTGCCAGCTCTCCCTCCGGACGGGACCCAGCCCTTCCGGACGGCGATGGCGGGGCCGCCGCCTCCGGGTTTCTCCGCGGTGGGGGATGGGGCAGAAGTCGCGCCGCTGCCGGAAGCCCCATCGGCGGCATCTCCATTGGTGGCATCCCCGGAGAGCCGGGCGCCCGCCGGGGCAGCGGGGGAGGCGCCGGCCTCCGACGAGCTGGCGCCGGCGCTCGCCATGCAGGCGTTGCCCCTCCCGCCGCCTGCTTCTCCGCCGGTCCTGCCAATGGAACGGGGGGCCGCGAAGCCGCCGCCGCGGCCCCTGCGCGCCGAGCCGACCAGCCTGCGCGCCGCCGCAGCGAATCCGGCGCGTTGCCGTTCGATCATCCTGCGCGGGCAATTGGGGGAGGGGCTGAGTTTTGCCGATCGGAGCTTCCTGCGTGGCCACTGCCCGGGCTGAGCGGCGCCGCGCCCTGTCCCGCGTGCTGGCGCTGGTGCTGGTGAT
>QFPN01000003.1 GCA_003241695.1 Ancylobacter novellus
TCGCAGCCGTCAATGACGTCTTGCCATGGTCAACGTGACCAATCGTCCCGATGTTGCAATGCGGCTTCGTCCGCGAAAACTTTTCCTTGGCCATCGGCTGATTTCCTGCGTCGCGTTCTCTGGTCTGCGCAAAAGCGCCGCTCCTCTAGGCGGATTTCGATCCCGCCACAAGGCCTAAAGCGAAACTCGGGGGTTGCGGCGTCGGCCTCGCGCGTCCGTGCGGGCTCAAACGTGGGAGGCGTCGAGATCGAGCCTCAGGAGAATCCCACGCCGCTCATCGGCAGCGATGCGGCGGATTGCGACAGGCCCGGAGCGTTTGAAACGTCGAGGAGAGCTGGAGCGGGTGAAGGGAATCGAACCCTCGTATTCAGCTTGGAAGGCTGCTGCTCTACCATTGAGCTACACCCGCGCGCCGCTCAGCCTAGCACAGGAGCGATGGTGGAGGGGGTTGGATTCGAACCAACGTAGGCTGAGCCAACGGATTTACAGTCCGTCCCCTTTAACCACTCGGGCACCCCTCCACGCCAGCCCCGATATGTGGGGGCCGCGCGACCGGCGCCGGCCGCAGGGCCGCCGTCGTTCGCGGCGCTCGCTATAGGGGGGACCTGCGCCTCCGGTCAACCGGAAAACGGACCTCGACGCGCTCAGCGTTTGCCAACCGGCCCGCCAGCGTGGAAAAAGCCCGCCTCCGCCGTCCGTTCGAGGAACCGCCGCGATGTCCGCGCCCCGCCCGCCCCGCCGCCCTCGACCGGGGAGCCAAGGCCGCGGCGCGCCGCCCGCGGGCTCCAGGAGCGGCCTGCAATTCGGCCCGCGAGACTTCCCGCGAGACCACGACGGACCGGTGGTGCTCTACGGCTATCACAGCGTCGTCGAGGCGCTCCGGAACCCGAAGCGCAAGCCGATCCGCCTGCTCGCCACCGAAAACGCCCTCGCCCGCCTCGCGGAGGCGGGCGTCGCGGACCGGGTCGCCCACGAACTCGTTCGGCCCGGCGAGATCGACCGGCTGCTGACGCCGGACGCCGTGCATCAGGGTCTCTATCTCGAGGCCGAGGCGCTGAGGGTCCCGACGCTCGCGACGATTCCCGAAGACGGGCTCGTGCTCGTGCTCGACCAGATCACCGACCCGCACAATGTCGGCGCGATCGTGCGCACCGCCGCCGCCTATGCTGTCGACGCCATCGTCACGACGGCCCGCCACAGCCCCGAGGCGACCGGCGTGCTGGCCAAATCCGCGAGCGGCGGGCTCGAACACGCCCCGCTCGTCCTCGTGCAGAATCTCGCCCGCGCGCTCCAGGCGCTTGGAGAACGGGGATTTCTCCGCATCGGCCTCGATTCGGACGGCCCCGCCCCTCTCGACGACACGACGCTCGGATCGGGCGGCCTCGCGCTCGTGCTCGGCGCAGAGGGCAAGGGCCTGCGCCAGCTCACCCGCGAGACCTGCGACGTCCTCGCGCGGCTCGACATGCCGGGCGCGATCAAGAGCCTCAACGTCTCGAACGCCGCCGCGATCGCGCTCCACGTCGCGCGGCGCGCGAAACCGGCGGCCTGACGGGAGGCCGCTGCGGACAGGGTCAGCGCGGCCGGTACTGGTTGATCCGCGTGGCGGCGTCTGTGCGCACGACCGGACCGCTCGGCGCGATCCGCGGCTGCGGCCGATCGAGCGCCCGGGCTCGGCCGAACTGATCGTAGGTGTCCGGACGACCCGGCACGTTGAGCCTGCGCCCGCGCGCGTCGTACCGCGGCGCCTCGAAGCGGGTCCGCGGCGCGGATCCGGCCTGCGGCTGCGTCACGAGTTCGGGAGCCCGGCGCGACCTGCGCCAGTCCCGGTCGGCCTTCCCGGCAGGCCGCGTGATGGTTCCGGGCGCGAGATCGCGCGGCTCGGCGATGACGGTCTTGGGCTCCCGCTCGCCGGCCTGGAGCGGCGTGGCGCCCCAGTGACACGCCAGCGCCGCCATTGCGAAGAAAGCACTATACGAACGTCGCATTCCGGCTCCAGTCGACGAGTCATTCCAACAACTTGTATCTAGGTGGTGCGACATTCCGCGCCAGGGGTAATGGGGTCAGCTTCGACTGAAACGCACGGCGTCGCGGCGCTTCGTCGCTATGCTGCTCCCCCGACGTCGGTACGTCGGCCAAGCGTCGGGAGATCGCGACGATCGCGGCCTGTCGGGAGCTGGCGCGCGCGGGGACCGTCCGGCTCCCGCGAGACCGCATATCGTCAACGAAGCCGCCGAGCATAAGGCGGCGCACGGCCGCGACGCGCCGGGAACGCCCGCGGACCGCAGCAGAGACCCGAGGTGACGCCCATGTCTGTCGCAAGCGCTCCAAGCATGGCCCAAAGGACGCGGCCAATGACGCGCGAGGAAAAGAAGGTCATTCTGGCCTCCTCGCTCGGCACGATCTTCGAGTGGTACGACTTCTACCTCTACGGGACGCTCGCCGTGATCATCGGCAAGCAGTTCTTCTCGGCCTTCGAGCCCTCCACCCAGGCGATCTTCGCGCTGCTGGCGTTCGCCGCCGGCTTCCTCGTGCGCCCCTTCGGCGCGCTGGTGTTCGGCCGTCTCGGCGACCTCGTGGGCCGCAAATACACCTTCCTGATCACCATCGTGATCATGGGCGCCTCGACCTTCCTCGTCGGCATGCTGCCCAGCTACGCCGCCATCGGCTGGCTCGCCCCGGTCATCCTGATCGTGCTGCGCATGCTGCAGGGCCTCGCGCTCGGCGGCGAGTACGGCGGCGCGGCCGTCTACGTGGCGGAGCACGCTCCGGTCGGCCGGCGCGGTTTCTATACCGCCTGGATCCAGACCACCGCGACGCTCGGCCTGCTGCTGTCGCTCGCGGTCATCGTGAGCCTTCGCCTGTGGATGGGCGAGGAGGCGTTCGCGACCTCGTTCCCGCTGTTCTTCGGACTGCAAGGTGGATGGCGCATCCCCTTCCTCGGCTCGATCATCCTGCTCGCGGTGTCGATCTACATCCGCATGCAGATGCATGAATCGCCGGCCTTCCTGAAAATGAAGGAAGAGGGCACCCGCTCGAAAGCCCCGCTCAGCGAAGCGTTCGGCCAGTGGAAGAACTCCCGCCTCGTGCTCATCGCACTGTTCGGCCTCGTGGTCGGCCAGGCGGTGGTCTGGTACACGGGCCAGTTCTACGCGCTGTTCTTCCTGCAGAACATTCTCAAGATCGACCTGCTGACGGCGAACGTCCTGATCGCCTGGTCGCTCATCATCGGCACCCCGGCCTTCCTGTTCTTCGGCTCGCTGTCGGACAGGATCGGCCGCAAGCCGATCATCCTCGGCGGCTGCATCATCGCGGCCGCGACCTATTTCTGGATCTTCGGGGCGCTGACCTCGATCGCGAACCCGAAATATGAGCGGGCGCTGGACACCGTGAAGATCGAGGTCGCAGCCGACCCCGCGACCTGCGGCACGCTGTTCGACCCCGTGGGCATACGCAAGTTCACCAACGCCTGCGACGTCGCGCGCCGCACGCTCTCTCAGCAGGCGCTGCGCTACACCAAGGTCGACGCCCCGGCAGGTTCGCCGACCAAGATCACGGTGAACGGGACGGAAGTGCCGTTCGACGCAGCGACCTTCGCCAAGACGATCGCGGAGGCCGCCGTCGCAGCCGGCTACCCGGCGGCGAACGACGCGGAGAAAATCAAGGTCACGAGCTTCTTCGGCGTGTTCGGAAGCGTCCAGGCGCTGAAGATCATCGGCCTGCTCACGATCATGGTGCTGTACGTCACCGCCGTGTACGGCCCGATCGCCGCGGCGCTGGTCGAGTTCTTCCCGACCCGCATCCGCTACACCGCCATGTCGCTGCCCTATCACATTGGCAACGGCTGGTTCGGCGGACTGCTGCCCGCGACCTCCTTCGCGATCGTGGCATCGACCGGCGACATCTACGCCGGCCTCTGGTACCCGATCTGCTTCGCGGTGTTCACTTTCATCATCGGCATCATCTTCGTGCCAGAGACGAAGGACCGCGACATCACGACCTACGAGCACGCCTGACCCTTCGGGCATTCTCGCCGTCATGACGGAGCCCCGCGGCGCACGCCGTGGGGCTCCGCTTTTTCTCGCGCACAAGGCCGCAATCGTTTTGCAACGCGCGGGAGCTATCGATAGAAATCAGTCTCGCGCCGCACCGGCCTCAAGCTGGCGGCCTCCGGCGCCGCGTTAGCTCAGTTGGTAGAGCACCTGATTTGTAATCAGGGGGTCGCGGGTTCGATCCCTGCACGCGGCACCACGGACCGTCCTGACCTCAGGCGTTCCAAGAGTATTGGCTTTCCATGCGCGCCGTCTTTCGACGCTTTACGGACACGTGATCGCGCAATAGCGTTCCACCAATAGAAACGCGCATCCAATCAGATCAAGATAGGCGCGGTTACAAGCTGGCGTCCAGCTTTGCCACATATAAAGTGATCGTTTGCTCATTTTTTCGGGACTGTTCGGCTTTGTCGGGTAGGCGGCGCTTGTTCGAACGTTTTGATCAAAGCTCGATTGCACCGCCGCCAAACCGGTTGAAATTCTGACTTGGTCCACGAACGCGTTGGAAAGATCGATGGGTCTGGGAAAGCTGAGAAATACGTCCGCTATGGCGGCGTTCGCTGTCTCGCTGGTGACGATGCCGACATTTTCATTCGCGGAAGACGTGGCGCCGGCCGCGACCGCTTCGTCATTCCCCTTCATTTTTACTGGCAAGCCTTGCGGAACCAAGGAAAACGTTCATTTTTGCGATAAAATTACAAGTACCGGACCATCATCCATTGTTGTTCCAGGCATGAAATTAAAGTATCGCAATGTCGGCCGGGCGCTGGTGACATGGACTGGCAGTGTTTACTGCTCGGTTCCAGATGAACTTGGCCAAGACGGCCCATCTAAAACGAGCCGTCGAGAATTTTTTGTGCACCTGGCTTTAAAAAATGATAACTCCACAGATATTGATTACAATGGCGATGGCAACGCGACGATAGGAGAACTCAACGATCTTTGGGTGTCGACGTCATATGCGCTGGATCGCAACGTAAGAATTTGGCCTGTGACGCTTACAAAAACATTTAATATCAACAAGCCCCAAACCTCGAATTATCAGGTTCTTATCAAACGGGATTTTAGACGAGAACACTTTAGCAAAAACGGCTTTTGCAACATCAACGGCGGCTCGATGACCGTCACTTTCACGCCGAGAAATTAGTAGCTTATCAGCGTGAGCCGTCCCCAATGGCTCCTAAGTTCGCTCGATCCGGCACGAGCCCAACGTTCGAGCGATAATGTCAGTCGTCGGACAGCATCCCGGCCAGCGCGATCAGGGCCTCGTCCGCGCCGCGCGCCGCCATTAGCGACAGGCCGACCGGGAAACCGTTGACGTCGCCAAGCGGCAACGAGATCTGCGGCAGGCCGGCGTGGCCCGCAGGGCAGAGCATTTCGATCGCCGCGGCGCGGAACAGGTTAAGTTCCGACTCCGGAGCGCCGACGCGCGGCGCGGCGCCCGGCACGGTCGGCAGAGCGAGAATCGTTCCGGGCGGAAGCAGGGCGTCCATTGCGGCCCGAATCTCGGCGCGCGCCGCGACGGCCTCGGCGACCTCGGCCGCCGTCACCTTCGAAGCCCCCTCGACGCGCTGCTTTACGCCCGGGCCGAAACGGGGGCGGACGCGTTCGACCCAGGCGCCGTGCAGCTTCCAGGCCTCCGACGCCTGAACGACGCGGAACACCTCGCGCCAGGCCGCCGAACGGTCGCCCGAGACCTCCACATGCTCGACTTCGCCGAACAGTTCCGCGAGCCGCTCCATGGCGGGCTCAAGCGCCTCGCGGGTCGCGGCGTGGGCGCGGGCGAACATGTCGTCGGCGATCAGAAGCCGTGCGGGCGCTGCCGGCGGCTCGGTCTCTCCGAGCAGCACGCGGCCCACCCTTCCGAACACGTCCATGTCGCGCGCGAACCAGCCGGCGACGTCGTAGCTCGGCGCGAGCGCGAACGCGCCCTCGGGCGCGACGCGGCCATGGGTCGGGCGTAGGCCGATGATCCCGCAATAGCTCGCCGGCAGACGCACCGAGCCGCCGGTGTCGGTGCCGATCGCGAAATCGACCAGCCCCGCGGCGACCGCGGCCGCGGAGCCCGAAGAGGAGCCGCCGGGAATCCGGCCGGGAGCGGCGACGTTGGCCGGCGTGCCGTAATGGAAATTCTCGCCGTTCAGGCTCCAGGCCATCTCGTCGGTGATCGTCTTGCCGACCAGCCGGGCGCCGGCCGCCAGCAGCGTTCCGACGATCGGCGCATCCTTCTCCGGAACCTCGTGGCTCGAGAGCCAGTCCGGATTGCCGGCGCCGGAGGGAACGCCCGCAAGGTCGAACAGATCCTTCAGCGCGAAGGTCAGCCCCGACAGCGGCCCCTCCCCGGTCGGCGCGCGCTCGACCAGCCCGTGCGGAACGAACGCCCCGATGTCGTCGACGACCGCCATGACGTCTCCCCGTCTCAGGCCGCGGCGGCCTCCTCGACCTCCCGCTCCCAGTAGCCGACGACGAGATGCCGGTCGCGCGCAAGCCCTCTCGCGGTCCGCAGATGCTTGCGCAGCGCCTTGGCGGCCATGATCTCGCAGGCGACCCAGACGAAGACGTCGTCGGATTGCGGGATTTGCGCGGTCTCGACGGCGCGCAGCAGCAGATCGGTCGCGCCGGCCGGCGCGCCGCGGCGCCGCAGCCATGTCACGACGACGGCAGGAGGGGCCGCGAGCGGAATTTCGTCGCGCTCCGAATCGATCTCGACGAAGACGAGACCCTGCGTGTCCCGAGGCATCTCCTCGAGCATGCGTGCGATCGCCGGCAGCGCCGTCTCGTCGCCCGCCAGCAGCGTCCAGCCGGCCTTCGGCGCGACGCGGCCGACGGGTCCCGCCATGCCGCAGAGCGCGCCCGGCCGCGCGCGCGACGCGAAGGCGGAACCCGGCCCCTCGTCGTCGTGCATCACGAAATCGATCTCGATTTCGTTCGTCTCCGGCCGGAAGCGCCGCACGGTGTAGTAGCGCACGTCCGGCTTCCGCCCCTCCTCCGGCCAGACGGTGCGGCCGTCCGGCCCCGGCCGCGGCCATTCGGGCGTCGCGAGACCCTCCGGCGGAAAGTAGAGCCGGACGTGGATGTCGGCCGTCGATCCGAAACGCGCGACGTCATCTCCGGTGAAGACGAGGCGCCGGATGCGCGGAGCGATCGCGACGTTCGAGACCAGCCGCACCTCGCGGAAGTCGGCGAACAGCCGGCCGGTCGGCATATTGCCCCGCCATTCGATCGCGAGGGGCTCTCTCTTGCCGAAGGCTGCGAGCGTCTCGGTGACCGCGGAGCGCAGGATTTCGAGATTGCCGAGTTCGGAGCATTCGAGCCGGAAGCGCAGCGCGCCGTCGACGGGCTCCATGACGCCGGAGCCGATGCCGAGCTTCGCCGTCACGCGCGCTCCCACGGTCTCGATCTCGACGTCGTAGCCGGACCAGTACGCGGCGAGTTCGGCGGCGAGATTTCCGGGATCGGCGACAACGACATCGGCTTCGGACGAGAAGATCTGGGTCATGGGCGTCGCTCCCGAGCTTGTCCTCCGAAGGCTCATAGCCGATCGCCGTTCCGCGCGGCAATGCTGGACGGAAAGATCATAATGTTTCCAGATCAGATACTTAACCTAGAATTCTTCGAAAAAGGCTCGAGCGTGCGTCCGAAGCGAACCTTCAGGGCCGAAACAGCGTCGAGGCCTCTCCCCAGCGCTCGTCGAACACCAGATCCTCGAGCGGCAGCCGCGTTCCCCAGCGCCTGGCCTCGAGTTCAGGCCTCTGGTGCAGGCGGTCGACATGGCCGACGCAGAGATAGGCGACGACCGTCACCTGTTCGGGGAGGCCGAGCGCGGACCTGAGGTCGTCCGGCTCGAAGATCGAGACCCAGCCGACGCCGATCCCCTCAGCGCGGGCGGCGAGCCAGAAGTTCTGCACCGCGCAGACCGCGCTGTAGAGATCCATGTCGGGCTGGTGCGTGCGGCCGAGCACCACCGGTCCGCCGCGCGTCCGGTCCGCCGTCACGCAGATGTTGAGCGGCGCCGCCTCGATGCCTTCAAGCTTTAAGCGGCGGTACTGCTCTCCCCGCTCGCCGCCGAACATCGCCGCCGCCTCGGCGTTGCGCCGCGCGAAGATTTCGGCGACCCGCCGACGCGTCTCCGGCGCGCGGAGGAGCACGAAGCTCCAGGGCTGCGACAGCCCTACCGACGGCGCGCAATGGGCGGCCCGAAGAAGCCGCGCCAGCACCTCGTCCGAGATCGGGTCGGGCAGGAACTCGTTGCGGACGTCGCGGCGGGTCTCGATCGCGCGATAGACGGCGGCGCGTTCGGCGGCGTCGAAAGGGCCGGCCGCGCGCCGCTCGAGATCGGCCTCGTCGTCGGTCGATGCGGCCTCGGGCGGGAGCATGGGCGATCCTCGGTTTCCCGAGGTCTAGGGCGAAGCCTGCGGCCCGCGCAAGCGCACGGTCCGCCGGTTGACACGGGGCCTCCCCGCCACCACAGTTCCGTCGTCAACCGAGGGGCGCCCGAGCACGGGCTGAGACGGCCGATCGCAGGCTGGACCCTTAGAACCTGATCCGGGTCATGCCGGCGAAGGGACGGGAGCGACGGACGGCCTCTCCGGGCCGCCTCCTTCCTTCGATCGCCGATTCCAGCCCGGACGTCTCGCGGCCCCTGGGGCCAAGGGAGGACGAGCGATGCGCGTCATCGTGGTCGGCGCAGGACCGGCCGGCCTCGTGGCCGCCGTCGAGCTTGCGAGCCGCGGCGTCGAAGTCGAAGTGCTGGAACGCGGCGACCGGCTCGGCGAACGCGCCTGCGCGTGGTCCGCGGGCGGCATGATCGCGCCCTGGTGCGAGGCCGAAGCCGGCGAGGAGGAGGTCGCGGTCAAGGGACCGGAAGCGCTGCGCTGGTGGCCGCGCCAGATTTCGGAAGTGGCGATCGAAGGCACGCTCGTCGTCGCGTCCCGCCGCGACCATGCGGAGCTCGCCCGTTTCGCGCGGCTTACGGAACGTCACGAGCCGGTCGACGCGGCGCGGATCGCGGCGCTGGAGCCAGATCTCGCGGGCCGCTTCGACAAGGGGCTGTTCTTCCCAGAGGAAGGCCATCTCGACCCGCGCGAGGCGCTGCCCGCGCTCGTCAGGCGGCTCGAGGCGCTCGGCGGACGGGTGCGGTTCGGCGTCGAGGCGGATCCCGAAGCGCTCGAGGCCGATGCGGTGCTCGACTGCCGCGGCATCGGCGCGCGACGCGACGCGCCGGATCTGCGCGGCGTGCGCGGAGAGATGATCCTGCTGCGGACCGAAGAAATCTCGCTCAAGCGTCCGGTCCGCGCGCTGCATCCGCGGCTCACGCTCTATGTCGTGCCGCGCGCCGACCACGTCTTCATGGTCGGCGCGACGTCGATCGAAAGCGGGTCGCGCTCGCGCGTCTCGGCGCGTTCGGCGGTCGAACTGCTCAACGCGGCCTATGCGCTGCATCCGGCCTTCGGCGAGGCGGAGATCCTTGAACTCTGCGCGGATCTCAGGCCCGCTTTTCCCGACAACCTTCCTCGCATCGACCGCCGCGGCCGCGTCGTCCGGCTGAACGGCTTCTACCGCAACGGCTTCCTGCTCACGCCCGCGCTTGCGCGCGAGGCGGCGGACGCCGTGCTTTCGCTTTCGGAGACCCCGGCATGAAGCTGATCGTCAACGGCTCGACGCTTGAGGTCGAAGCCGAGACGCTGGCCTCGGCGCTGGTCGCGCTCGATTACGGCGACGCGACGGTCGCGACCGCGGTGAACGGCGCCTTCGTGCCGAAAGGCGCGCGCGCCGACAGAACGCTTAACGACGGCGACCGCATCGAGATCGTCGCGCCGCGCCAGGGTGGATAAGGAGGAGCACAACATGGACGGCCCCTTGACCTTCTACGGCGAGACCATTGGCTCGCGCTTGCTGCTGGGCACCGCGCTCTACCCCTCCCCGCAGGTCCTCGCCGACGCGGCCCGCGCCTCGGGCGCCGAGATCCTCACCGTGTCGCTGCGCCGCGAATCCGGCCGCATGCGCGAGGGGCAGGACTTCTGGGGCCTCATCCAGGGCATCGGCGCGCGCGTGCTGCCGAACACCGCCGGCTGCCATTCGGTCGCGGAGGCTGTGACCACCGCCCAGATGGCCCGCGAGGTGTTCAACACGTCCTGGGTCAAGCTCGAAGTCATCGGCGAGGCCGACACGCTGCAGCCCGACGTCTTCGGCCTCGTCGAGGCGGCGAAGATCCTGACCGAGGACGGCTTCGAGGTGTTTCCCTACACCACCGCCGATCTCGTGGTCGCCGAGCGGCTGCTCGAGGCCGGCTGCAAGGTGCTGATGCCGTGGGGCGCGCCAATCGGCACCGGCATGGGTCTCAACGACGTCTATGCGCTGCGGTCGCTGCGCGCCCATTTCCCCGACGTGCCGCTGGTGATCGACGCCGGCGTCGGCCGTCCGAGCCACGCCGCGCAGGCCATGGAGCTCGGCTATGACGCGGTGCTGCTCAACACCGCGGTCGCCAAGGCGGGCGACCCGGTCGCGATGGCGCGCGCCTTCGGACAGGCGATCGAGGCCGGCCGCGCCGGCTTCGAGGCCGGATGCATCGAGCCGCGCGACATGGCCGCGCCCTCGACACCGGTGTTCGGCAAGGCGTTCGCCTGAACCTTCGCCCGTCGGAAAAGCAGATGACATCCAGCACGCTCGATCCCTTCTACCCCGTCGTCGACAGCCTCGACTGGGTCCGACGCATGCTCGGCGCGGGCGCGCGGCTGATCCAGCTCCGCATCAAGGACCGGCCGGCCGAGGAGGTCCGCCCCGCCGTGCGCGAGGCGCTTGCGCTCGCCCGCACGGCCGGCGCCGACCTCGTGATCAACGACTATTGGGAGATCGCGATCGACGAAGGCGCCGAATTTCTGCATCTCGGCCAAGAAGATCTCGACGGCGCGGACCTCGGCGCGATCCGGGCCGCCGGCCTTAGGCTCGGCGTCTCGACCCACACGCATGAAGAGCTCGACCGCGCGCTCTCGGTCGATCCGCACCATGTCGCGCTCGGCCCGGTCTGGCCGACGATCCTGAAGCAGATGCCCTTCGCCCCTCAGGGCCTCGAACGCGTCTCGGAATGGAAGCGGCTGATCGGCGACCGGCCTCTGGTCGCGATCGGCGGCCTGACGCCCGAACGCGCCCGCCAGTGCCTCGACGCCGGCGCGGACGTCGTCGCGGTGGTGAACGACGTGCTGGGCGCGGCCGATCCGGAAGAGCGCGCCCGCGAATGGATCGCGACCACACGCGAGGCGGCCTGACGCGCCAGAGGCCCTACGATTTCTCCGGCCGTCATGCCCGTGCTTGCGCGGGCATGACGGCCGCGGCGCCTCCCCGGCCTTGTCTCACTCGTCCGTCAACGGACCGAGCGCCAGCGGCTCCATCTTGAACCAGGAGCTGAGCTGCTGGTAGTTCAGCCCGACCGCCTTCAGATCATAGACGACGTCCGATCTGGTCGGCCCGACGCATTCGTCCTCGCCTTTGTCGTTCTTCTGCTTTTTGCAGTAGTCCTCGCTGTCCTTGTAATAGACGCGGCCGTAGATGCCGGGCTTCGTCTGATCGTTGGAGGCGAAGAAGGCGTCCGGGTCGGACTGCCCGCCGGAACTCGGAAAGAATGACGCGTCCAGCGCGGTGGCCTGCTCGTTCCAGCGCAGGTTGTAGTCGTAATAGCCGGTGTATTCCCGCATCTGGCCGGTCGGGTCCGTGAAGCGTCCCTCCTCCTCCACATAGCGGATCGATCCGGTCACCCGGTCGGTGTAGGGGCGGTCCGCGATCGTGTAGTAGAAGTTCAGGCCGTTGGCGTCGGTCAGCCAGTTGCCGAGCTCGTAGTCGTAATCGAGGTTGCCGTTGACCTTGACGGCGGTGAGGTAGGAGAACGGACCGGCGGCGAGCGCGAGGCTTTCGAAGCCGAGCGGATCCGGGTTCTTGACGGTGATCGATACTGTCTTGCCCTCGACGACGCGCGAATAGATCTTCTCGGCGTCGGCCTTGGCGGTGCGCAGCCTTTCGGCGACGTCCCACCACTTCAGCACGCGCCGTCCCTGCAGGACGCCGCCATATTTCGACGTCGTCTGCTGTCCTTTCACGACGTCGATGCGGAGATTGCCGTCGGCCGGCAGATAGCGGCCGCGTTTGTCGATCGGGAGATCGCCGCGCAGGATCGCGACATCCTTCGCCACCTGCCCCGGATTGGCAGGATTGAAGACGTCGAATTTCAGGCTGTAGGTCATGCGCTCGCCGGGCTGCCGCTGGACCGCGCCTCGCATGATGAACAGGTCGCCGACGGTGAGGTTCTTCAGCTCGTAGGTGTCGACGCCGCTCGCCGAGCGTTCGGACCGCGAGGCGTAGTCGATGGTCATCTCACCGGTCACGCGTCCCTTGTCGGCGGGAACGACCGTCACGGCGCGGTTCTGAGCGAATGCGGCGGGACCCGCGAGCGCCGAAGCCGCCACCAAAGCCACGGACAGACCGTGCACCTTAAACTGCGTCATTGTTTCCCCCTCGATGCTCTTTTGGGACCCAAGGTTAGTCTTGGCGCCCTGATTTTACAAACTGATCAATCGACTAATTCTTTGGACGACTAGGGATTACTAGAATATACTAGCCAAATCCGTGCTTTACGATTGTGGCGCCGAGGGCGGGCTTTCAGTCGAGAGCTTGACGTCCACATACGCGCCACCCCATGAACCGCGGGGCGGCACACCGAAGGAACGAGACGCATGGCGCGGCGCGGCGACGGGAACCATGGGACCCTGACGGACCTCGTGACCGGCGGTCGCGACCCCGCCGACGCCTACGGCTTCGTCAATCCGCCGGTGGTTCGCGGCTCGACGGTGGTGTGGCCGACGGTCGCCGACATGAAGGCCGCACGGGGCCGGTACACCTATGGACGGCGCGGCACGCCGACGTCGGACGCGCTGTCAGACGCGCTCAAGCTGATCGAGGGCGGCGAGCACGTGGCGCTGGTCCCATCCGGCGTCACGGCGGTGTCGCTCGCGCTGCTCTCGGTGCTGCAGGCCGGCGACCATCTGCTGATGGTCGACAGCGTCTACGATCCGACCCGCCGCTTCTGCGACGGGTTCCTAACGCGCTTCGGCGTCGAGACCGACTATTACGACCCTCTCGTCGGGGCCGACATCGCGAGGCTGATGCGGCCCAACACCCGCGCCGTGTTCGTCGAGAGCCCAGGCTCGCTCACCTTCGAAATTCAGGACATTCCCGCGATCGCCGGCGCCGCCCACGCTCGCGGCGTCGCGGTCGTCATGGACAACACATGGGCGACGCCGCTCTATTTCCGCGCCCACGACCACGGCGTCGACCTCTCGGTTTCGGCTGGAACGAAGTATCTCGGCGGACATGCCGACGTGCTGATCGGCTGGGTGTCGGCGACCGCCCAATACGCAGGCGCGCTGAAGGCGGCGCATGGCGCGCTCGGCCTCTGCTGCGGCCCGGACGACATGTTCCTCGCGCTTCGCGGGCTCAGGACGCTCGGCGTTCGGCTCGCCCATCATCAGGCCTCCGGGCTGCGGGTGGCGCGCTGGCTCGAAAGCCGGCCGGAGGTCGCGCGCGTCATGCATCCGGGGCTCGAGGACGATCCTGGCCATGCGCTCTGGAAGCGGGATTTTTCCGGCGCGTCGGGGCTTTTCGCGATCGAGATGCATCCGGGTCCATTCGAGGCGGTGGAGGCCTTCCTCGACGGGCTCGAACTGTTCGGCCTCGGCTATTCCTGGGGCGGCTATGAGAGCCTCGCGATCCCCTTCGACGCGAGGCCCATCCGCACCGCCTCCCGCTGGACGCCCTCCGGCCCGACGATCCGGCTGCATATCGGCCTCGAGGACGTCGAGGACCTGATCGCCGACCTCGCCGCCGGCCTCGGTCGCTACGCCGACGCCTGCTGAAGCCCTGACGCGTCGGAGCGCAGGCCTTCGCAGATCTCCGGCGAACAAAAGAAAACCCCGCCCGGCTTTCGCCGGACGGGGTTCTCGAATTGACGAAGGACTGAGCCTAGCGGCTCAGAGCTCGGCCGGGCTGTACGAGGTGACCTCGAGGCCAACCGGGGTCTCTTCAACGATCGGGGCGGTCCACAGAGCCATCAGATCCTCCATGAGATCTTCGAGCGAGCGCGGTAATCGCACCGCGCGGCGTCGGATCGCTTCGTCGCGTCCTGTGAGCTTCAAGATAAGGGCGGGGTGTCCCGCTGACCAATTAATTCTCTGTCATGTTTCGCGGGACGCGCGCCGATCTCCTCATGTATTTCTTATGTTTCGACGCCCGCGCAACCCTACTGAATGTGCTTGACGCCGCCCGGAGGCACGCCGAGACGCTCGAGGTCGGCGGCCGTCAGAGGCTGAAGCGGCGCGCTCGGGACCGCCGCGCCATAAGGGATCGCCTTGCGCGCGGCGGCTCGGTCGGGGATCGCGGCTGCCCAGGAACCGCTCTTGGCGCGCTCCGCGCCCTTGAGATTTGCGAGCGGCAGCGTCAGCCGCCAGCCGGCGGGTGCGGGATCTGTCATCGTGCTTTCCTCCGTCAGCCGGCGCCGTCGTCATTCGCGCCGTTGAGTTCCTGGACCGGGATCGAACCCTCACCGGACTCGGCCGCGAGCCGCGCCCGGACGGCGTCGCGCAGCGTCGCGTTGATGCGATCCTGCCAGCCCGGCCCGTCTTCCTGAAAGATCTCCAGCACGTCCTGATCGATCCTGAGCGTGACCTGCTCGCGAGCGCCCGGCACGGCCGCGGCGCGGGCGGGCGCGGGAGGCGGCGTCTTCGCGGAACGGAAGGCCGCTTCGGCGGCTGCGCGCGGGTCGCTCGGTCGACGGGCCATGGTCTCGGACGCTCCTTCGGTCACCCTTCTTGGATCCGACCATAGCGCGAGACGGCGGACGAACGGGAGCGGGTTCGGCTGTCCCCGCTCAAAAATCACCGCGAGGAAGCAGCGACGTCAGGCCGCTATCGGAAGCGCTCCATGCTCACTAAAACGTGAGCGCTTCGTTCCGGCTTCGCCGAGCGAGGTCGGGAAACGCAGACCGGACGTTCCGATGGGGCCATCCTTCGCTCGGTACTATTCCGAAACGCTGGTGTTCCTTGGGACGGCGGGCGTCGTCGTTCCGTTCTTCAAGAAGATGCGGCTGAGCCCGGTGCACGGCTTTCTCGCCGCTGGCCTCGCGCTCGGCCCGTTCGGCCTCGGCAAACTCGCCGAGGCCGCTCCCTGGGTCGGGCCCCTCACGATCAACGACGTCGAGGAGGTGTCGCAGGTCGCCGAACTCGGCGTCGTCTTCCTGATGTTCATGATCGGCATGGAGCTGTCGCTCGACCGGCTGTGGAAGTCGCGGCGGGCGATCTTCGGCCTCGGCGCCGTTCAGGTCGCAGCCTGCTCGGCAGCGCTCGCGCTCTGCGCCTGGGCGATCGGCCAGACGCCAGCCGCCGCGATCGTTCTCGGCGCGGCCTTCTCGCTCTCCTCGACCGCGATCGCCATGCCGTCCCTCGCAGAAAAGCATCTGCTCGAATCGGAGTCCGGCCGCGCGAGTTTCGCAGTGCTGCTGTTCCAGGACCTCGCGGCCGCGCCGCTGCTGTTCATGGTCTCGATGCTCACGCCGAGCGACGCGGACATCTGGGAGACGCTGCTCCGATCGCTCGCGCCCGGCGCAGCGGCGGTCGCGGCCGTGGTGGCGATGGGCCGGCTCGTGATGCGGCCGCTGTTCCGCTGGGTCGCGGCGGCGCGCAGTCCCGAACTCTTCATGGCGACCTGTCTGCTGGTCATTCTCGGAACGGCCTTCGTCACGGCCGCCGGCCATCAATCGATGGCGCTCGGGGCCTTCATCGCCGGGCTGCTGCTCGCCGAAACCGAGTTCCGTCGCCAAATCGAGGCGCTGATCGATCCGTTCAAGGGACTGCTGCTCGGCCTGTTCTTCCTGTGCGTCGGCGCCTCGCTCGATCTCGGGCAGGTCATGGACGCGCTGCCTGCGACGCTCGGCGCGACCGTCGTCCTGCTCGCGATCAAGACCCTGCTGATCTTCGGCGCGGCGCGGCTGTCGGGCCTCCGGAACGGCCCCGCCCAGGAAGTGGCGCTGACCCTCGCGGGCGGCGGGGAATTCGCCTTCGTGCTGCTCAGCCCTTCGATTTCCGGGCACATCCTGTCGCCGAGCGCGACTGCGGTCGGCACCGCCGCCGTCACGCTCTCGATGACCCTGATCCCGGTCCTCGTCGGCGTCGCCGCGCGGATCAACCAGCGCGTCCCGCGCCCCGAGGCCCTCGCCTCGGCGCATCCTTCCGCCGAAGACGCGCGCGGCGCCGTCCTGATCGCAGGCTACGGCCATGTCGGCGTGCTGGTCGCGCGCATGCTGTCGAAGCACGGCATTCCCTACATCGCGGTCGACGACGACATCCGGCTGGTGCTGCGCGCGCGCAAGCGCGCGGCGTCCCGCGTGTTCTACGGCGACGCGGCCAATCCCGAGCTGCTGCGCCGCTGCGACGTCGCGGAGACCCAGGCGCTCGTCATCACCGTGAACGACCGGGAGGCGGCGATCAGGGTGGCGGAGGCCGCGCGGCAGGAAAGCCCGAGCCTGCCCATCATCGCCCGCGCGCTCGATCTGCGCCACGCGAAGCGGCTCTACCGCGCCGGCGCGACCGACGCCGTGCCGGAGGACATCGAGCCGAGCCTGCATCTGTCCGAGCTCGCGCTGCTGGAACTCGGCGTTCCGGCCACGGAGGCGATCGCCTTCGTGCGCGGCCAGCGCGACGTGTTCCGCTCGAAGCTCGGAGGCAAGGGACGCGCCGCGAAGCGTCGCCGGGCGATTCGCGAGCCCTATCAGGAAGCCGAGGCGATCGAGCGCGCGCGCCGCAAGAAGGGGTGAGCGATGTTCCCCCTTGGGGACGCTCCTCCGATTTCTCCTCGGCACGCGCGCCGACGCGCCTTGCCTGCCGAGCCCTGATCCCTCATAACCGCCTCTGTTCGGCGGCGTGTCGGGGCGTAGCTCAGCCTGGTAGAGCGCCTGCTTTGGGAGCAGGGGGTCGCATGTTCGAATCGTGTCGCCCCGACCATCATCCGAACGCCGACGTTCCGAGAGGCTGACGCCATGACGGCCCGCATCTACCGCCCCGCCCGCAACGCGATGCAGTCCGGCGTCGCCAAGACGAAGCGCTGGGCGCTCGAGCACGACCAGGCCGAAGGACGTCGGGTCGAGCCGCTGATGGGCTGGACGTCGTCGGCGGACACGCGCCAGCAGGTGCGGCTGTTCTTCGCCACCAGGGAAGAGGCGGTCGCCTATGCGACGCGCGAGGGCCTCGCCTTCCGGGTCGACGAGCCCAAGGAGAAGGCGCCGCGCCTCGCCGCCTATTCGGACAATTTCCGTCCCGGCGTCGCCGAGCCCTGGACGCACTGAGGTCCGCGCCTCCCGGCCCCGTAGCTCAGCTGGATAGAGCACCGGCCTTCTAAGCCGATGGTCGCAGGTTCAAATCCTGCCGGGGTCGCCACCTACACCCTTAAGTAGATGTATTCGTTGATCTATTCATCAGGCTTGGGAACAGGGTTTGGGAACCGTCTGGTCACCTGATGTTCTTCAAGCCGCGTGACGGCGGCTCTCGCGAACGTCTTCTGCTCAGCGGCGCGGGTGTAGCGTTCGACCTCCTCAAGGCTTTTGTGGCCGGTGATCGACGCGATTTCGTGGGTTGAGCAGCCGACCTCGGCGAGCCTTCGGGCCGCGGCCTTTCGCAACCAATTCAGACGCAGCGCGCCGGGAGCCCTGCCCCGTCGATCGCGTCTGCAAACCAGTTTCCGAAGCTCGCGAGCGCGAAGGGTTTGCCCCGCATGATGACGAACACCATCACGGTGGTCGCGGGCCACGCGTCTCCGCGCCGAAACGACCTCTTCTGATGACCACCAAGGGGGTCATTCGTCAGGCGTCGGACGCAGAGTTCCCCGACATTGTCGACGCGCTCGGCGAGGCCCTTATCGAGGGCAGCGCGCAGTTCGTCGTTCCGATCGGCGCGATCGCGGGCGACGGCGTGACCTCCCCCGAGGGGCTGGACTGATCGATCCGCTCGCGACGATCGGGCCGGTCGGGAGTCCCGTTGGAGATCCGCCAAACGGCTCTACGGACACGGCGAGCGTTGCTCCGTCGATCAACGCGGCGCGGCGATCTTCGGGAATTACAACCGCCCCTCTCGGACCAGGCGCAAAGACGCCAAGCGATTTCGGCGGGCCTGAACCCGGGACAAGCCAAAGCTCTAGAGATTTTTCTTGCGGTCGGCCGGTAGGCGCAGGCGTGACTCGCATGACGCCCGCCGCCGGATCGTAGGTCGCCACGAGCGCTATATTTGCGTCCGGAGCCGTCAGAAGAGCCACCAGCGACGGTTCGGCAGGCTTTTGGGGCAACAGGGTGAAAGCGTAGATGACAGCAGCCGCGGCCGTGGTTGAGGACGCGAAAGAAATCGCCCTCCAGAACGGTAGGGAGTTCCAGATCGCCGAACGCTGCTCCGCTTCGCCGAACAGGCGACGTTCGATCTCCGCAAAAGCCGCTTTGGGAGGCGCGGCCTCGCCGTAGTCGTCGTTGAACGAGGCAAGCATGGCCTCCCAGCGGCGAACCCGAAGGGCGAATTCCGGGTCGCCAGCGATACGCTGATCAGCCTCCGACCGCAGCTCGGTCGACAGGGCTCCGACGACGTACTCGCCGGCGAGAATCTCATCAGCGGTCCGGTCATTCTGCGAAGGACCTGACGTCATCGCAGCATGCACTCCCGAAGCTTCATCAGGCTACGTCTCAGCCAGGTTCGGACTGTGTTCAGCGGCGCTTCGAGCTCGACCGCGATCTCGGCGTAGCTCAGGCCCTCCACATAGGCCCGGCGCACCGCGCCGGCATGCGCCGGATCAAGCTCCTTCATGCAGCGGTCGATCCTCCGGCCTTCGTCCGCAAGCACCGTGGAGGTTTCGGGATCGATGATCGTCTCGTCGGAAACATCGTATCCGTCCTCGAGATCGGCAGTCGGGGGCTGGCGCTTCCGCACGGAGTCGATCGAGCGATGCCGGGCGATCGACGACATCCAGGTGTTCGGACTTCCGGCCGCAGCGTTGTAGCTTTTCGCTCCGCGCCAGATCTTGACGTAGATGTCTTGCAGCGCGTCTTCGGCCTCGCCCCGGTCCTTCAGGATGCGCAGGCAGATCGCGTAGAGTTTCGGGCTGGTGGCGCGGTAGAGCGCCGCGAACGCAGCGCGATCGCCGTCGGCGACGCGGTTGATCAGTATCGCGATCTCAGGGCTCGCCATTATTCGGTGCTATCCGGCGCGGCAGTGCTGCGAATGCTCTGATGCTGGAGCGATCGTGAGCTATGAACAGGGGGCGTCCGCCGAAAAGGAGCTCGCGCCCCGGTTATTGGGCGCAGACCGTCCAGGCTGAGCCCTGCGGAGGGCCGACCGGCGCTTGCGCGCAGATCGGCCCGGCAAGGCGTCAGGCGAACGCGCCGTTGATGCCGTTCGGATAGAAGCCGCCCTTGGTCCCGTCCGGGCTCAGATAGACGATGTTCTTCACCTGAGGAACAGAGCGGCTGAAGGCGATCCCGTTCGCATCGGTCGGCACGAGATTGGCGGTCTTGGCGTTTCCGATGCCCTGGTCGAGGTCGGAGGCGCCGTCAAGCGAGTCACGGGCGCCAGAGATTGCGCGGGCTTCCTTGAACAGGCCGAGCGAATAGAGAAGCGTGCGGATGATGCCCGCATGATAGGCCTCGACCCCAAGGATGCCGGCTGCGGCTTCCAGCAGATCCTTGTTGGTCAGCAGGGGCGCTGCGCCCTTGTAGGCCGTGACGCCGACGTCTTCAAAGATATAGGAGGCCAGCAGGAAGTTGGTCTCGTTCGCGAAGGCGTCGAACTTCTGCCCTGCGGTGATCAGACCCGCCGCAGTCGCAGCGGCGGTGAAGCTCGCGTTCAGGTTGATCTTTGGGCGCGCGACGCGGGCGTCTCCAAGCCCAGCGCGCAGGAACTGGACATGGGCCTTCTCATCACCGGCGATCTCCTCCGCGTAGAGGCGGATCGCTTTAGTGTCGAA
Source organism: Ancylobacter novellus (assembly GCA_003241695.1). Taxonomy (GTDB): domain Bacteria; phylum Pseudomonadota; class Alphaproteobacteria; order Rhizobiales; family Methylopilaceae; genus Methylopila. Next base: position 20,085 of record QFPN01000003.1, read on the forward strand.
GTTGACCTTCCTGCCGCCGACGACGGGACCCTGAGCGCCCCTGCCGTCGATGTCGCTGTCGGAAAGGCCATTGCCGGTGGTCGCGCGGAGATAGAACTCTGCTTCAAGATATTCGAGATTGAGAGCGAAGTTCAGAACGTCGAGGTCGATGTTCTCGGCCGCAAGCGCTTCCCCAGGGCGCGCCGCCCCGAGAACGACGGCGCCGGCGGCCGCAAGCCCGCAGCCACGCATGAAAGCGCGCCGGCCGGCGTTCCAGTCGATGGCGCGGTCCTTCCCGTCAATGAGATGCTCTTCGGTCATCTTCTTTCATCCCTGTTCAAGATGTTCTGGGTCGTCCTCAAGCCGCGCGCGCGGCGGCACTGAGCGATACGGGGACCGCGCCGCTCGAGTTTCAGAATCGCGTTGAATGCCCCGTTCGCCGCCCGGCGAAGCCGTCGGTCAGAACTTGTAGGCGACGCCGGCGCGAACGATGTGGGCGACCTGGTCGATCTTGGCCGGCTGGCCGCCGCCGATCGCGTTTACGGCGCGCACCGATTCACGCCCGAAATCGACGTATTGGTACTCGCCCCTTAGGATGACGTTGTCGGTGACCGCGTAATCGACGCCGGCGCCGAGAGCATAGCCGTAGCGCGTCCCGGACTTGTCCTTGTCGAAACTGAACGGCGCACCCGTCCGCTTGAAGTCGACGCCTTCTGCGATCGCGAGGCCCGCCGTGCCGAAAAACAGCGCCCGGTCCATCGCGAAACCGACGCGGCCGCGGATCGTCCCGAACCAGTCGCCCGCGTTCGCCTTGCACACGAAGCCACGGAAGCAACCGCGGTTCTTGCCGCCGAAGTCGGCGTAGGACAGGTCGGCTTCCGCGCCCACGACCACCTGTTCGAACTGATAATTCACCCCCACAAAACCCGACCCGATCAGCGAGTCGACGTTGTTGCGGTAACGGAAATTGTCGCCCAGCCTGCTGTTTCTGACCTTCAGGTCGCTCCAGGCGTAGCCGATCGCGCCGCCGATATAGACGCCGCTCCAGGAAAAGCCGTCGACCGAAACGACCGCCGGCGGAGCTTCCATCGGGAGGTCGGCGGCGGCGGCCGACGCTGCGGTCGCCGCCAGCATGGCGGCCGTGCTGAGAAGGGTCGTGATGCGCATACGTGTTTCCTCCGATATTGATCGAAGGGTGACGCGCAGGGCTGTCCTCAGCAACGACGGCCCAGCAAAAACAGGCAACAATGTGCGATCAGTCACTTAAAGCGCACAACAGAACGACAAAATACATAAATACAAATCAAACGATATTTTCCAACCAATCGAATATATAGCCTTTATCAGAGATTAAAATTCGATTTTCTTGCAGCCCTCAGGCGGGATCACAGTCTTTGGCGGGGCCTTCTCGCGACGCAACCTATACGAGAGCGCGGGCATTCTCGAGGAGGGTTGTCCAACTAACGATTGGTCTACGCTCCGACCGGCGAAGGGAGCGGCCGGAGCCGGACCACGCCCCGTAGTCGCGCGAAACCTTCCTCGTGGTCTCTCCGTACCTTGAGCGTAAGGGACGCGCTCGATGGACAGCTTCTACGTTTATGAAAACTGGACGACTGGCCGCAGTCGTGTTCATCGCGGCCAGTGTCCGCATTGTAATCGTGGGGTAGGCGTGAGTCACCATTCGTCTTCGCCGCACGGACGTTGGCACGGACCTTTCTACGACTTCGATGAAGCAAAAAAGCTTGCACATCAGACCGGGCGTTCAGACGCCTACATATGCAAAAAATGCCTGTTAAATTGAAAGCGTGGCTCAAAATTCACTCCAGTTTGCTAGTTAACCCATGTTTGATGGGTATGAAGACCGCGGCGTGCCCCCGCCATTTCTCGCTAGAGCGTGATCAAGTCTGACGCGATCCCTGCCGCGTGACGCACACCCTCGCTTCGGTCCGGTTGAGGGGGGGACGACGCGGTTTGGGAAGCGCCCGAAAAAGCGCGTTCAAATCAATGAGCGGGCTATTGAGGTTTGGGAGTAAAAATCTCAAGACGTTCTTAGAAACCTCCGAACCTGCCGGGATCGCCACTTACACTCTTAGGATATTTATTTCTTCCACCTATTTCTCAGCATTGAAGACAGCGTTTAAAATCCGCCACAGCAAGCCACAACGCAGCCTTTCATTGTATCCTACAACTGCTGAGGTTCAGTTACCACTCCAAGAACGCGTCAAATCTACCAAGGCTGACTAGAGAGGCGACCGATCGGGAGCCGGTAGCCGGTGCCGCCCGAATAAGCGCCGTCGACGAGGCGGAAACCCGCCCCGTCGCCCCATCAACCGGTCCCTTGCGTCACGCCCGGCCGGCGAAGACGTCCTTCTTCACCACCGCATGGACGCCCCAGTTGCCGTCGACCACTTGGGTCACGCCGAAGTCGACCGCGATCGACATCAGCGACACCGCCTCGTCCTCGGTGAGCTTCTGGGTCGCCATCAGGAACTGGCGCATCTTGCGGAAGGCGTCGCGCATCGCGAGGTCGACGGAGGACTTCGAATAGATCGCGGACTGCGCCTCCGGGCCGAGCTCCTTCAGATAGTTTGCGAAGGAAAAGCCGTGCACGAGCCACTCGTCCCTGGTCTCGAGCATCGGATAGTCGAGCCCTTCGAGCGGCGTGCCGGCGAGATCCGCCTTCTTGTGCAGGATGAGCTGGAACACGCCGGTGAGCGAGCATTCGATCGCCGTGCCGCAGAGTTCGCTGTCGCCCTGGCTCGCATGCGGGTCGCCGACCGAGAGAAGACCGCCCTCGACCGCGACCGGATAGTACATCGTCGCGCCCTTTCCGATGCGCCAGTTGTCGATGTTGCCGCCGACATGGTTGGGCGGGATCGTGTCGACGAAGTCGGCTTCCGCGGGGGCGAGGCCGAGCGTTCCGAAATGCGGACGGATCGGCACCCGCACGCCCTTCAGCACGTCGAAGTTCCGGCTCGTCTTCGCATGGTCGACGGGCACGCCCGGATAATCGATCGTGTCGTGGACGACGCCGAACGGATCGGTCTGCGGAACCCATTTGAAGTTGTAGACCGCCTGCGCCCAGCTCTTCGCGCCCGTGGCGTCGATCTCGTAGATCGTCACCATCTCGCGCTTCTTGCCTTCGAGCATGTCGTTGTAGTGGAAGCCCCACCAGGCCGCGGCGTTCGAGCCGAAGGCCTTGCCCTTGAACGTCGGGTTCGCGCAGGGGCGCGGAACGCAGTCGAGGATGCGGACTTCCAGCACGTCGCCGGGCTCGGCCCCGCGGACATGGACGGGACCCGTCATGACGTGGACGCCCTGCCCTTCGCCCGAGCCCTTCTTGTAGACCTTCGGGTCGGTCGAGCCGGCGCCGCGGCGGTCGACGCCCTTCTTGTCCTTGGTCCAGAGGAACACGCTTTCGGCGCCGGGATCGCCCTGCACCATGCGTTCGGCGTCGTCGTTGGCGTGGTGGGTGAGCGCCTCGATGGTGACGATGTCGCCGGAGTCGCATTCGACGCGGGGTTTGAGGGTCTTGGAGAAATAGCCCCAGTGCACGGTGTCGGCGTTGGCCGGCAGATAATGGTGGCCGCGGATCGCGGGCGCGCGGGCCGCGCTCGCCTGCGCGAGCGCCGGCGTAACCAGCGACGCGCCGCCGGCCGCGCCGAGCGCCGCAAGGCCGCCGGCCGCGACGAAGCTCGACTTCAGGAAGCTTCGTCGTTCAGAGGCGAGATCTTTCTTCAGCGCCTCGTAGTGCAGCCTGAATTCCGGGCAGCGCGGATCATCGCCTTGGCACATCGCGGCTTCTCTCCCTGTGGATCGAGAACGGCGCCGCCCTGCAGGCGGACGCGACGTCCCGGCCGCAGCAAGGCAGGCGCCAGATCGGGAGGAAGCTACGTGATCGAAGCGCGATGGCGCATCATCCGATCAGACAGGACCCGTCAAAAAGGTCGGCCGCCTCCGCCGTCGTCCTCCGGCCTTGACCGGAGGACCCACGTCCGGCGTGGTTCGAGGCCCGAGGTGGATGGTCCGGTCAAGCCGGACCATGACGACGCTTCAGATCGATCGAAGCGCGCGCTAACCGCCGACGCGCGGATGGACCACCTTGTCGCCCGGCTTCAGGCCGATCCGCCTGGCGGCGCCGGCCACGAGCTCGACCACATAGCGCGCCGGGCCGTCGGACGAAATGATGCGGGTGGAGAGCGGCTCGGTGTTCTCCGCGATGCGCGTCACCCGCCCGTTCTCGCCCACGAACACCATGTCGAGCGACACGTAGGTGTTCTCCATCCACATGGAGACGTCCTGCGGGCGGCCGAAATCGAACAGCATGCCGTGGTCCGCCGGCATCGAGCGACGGTACATCAGCCCGACGCGCCGCTGCTCGGGCGTGTCCGCGACCTCGATCTGGAAGATTTGCGGGCCGCCGGCGGTCTCGAAGGTCAGCGGCTCGAGCTTCGCGGTCGCGAAGGCGAGCGACGTGAGCGCGGCGACGATCATCGCCGCGAGGACGCCGATCCGGAACCGGGGGAAGGCCGCCGCCGCGGCGCTCATGCGCATGACGCCCTTCAGTGCGACGAGGGGCCGCCGCCCGGACCGTCCGGACGGACCTCCGCCGCCATCAGACCCTTGGGTCCGGGCCCGAAGCGGGCGTAGATTTTCTGGCCCGGCCTGAGCTCCATGATGCCGAAGCGGCGCAGGGTCTCCATGTGGATGAAGATGTCCGGCGAGCCGTCGCCGCGCGTCAGGAAGCCGAAGCCGCGCAGGCGGTTGAACCACTTCACCTCGACGAGCTCGAGGCCGCTGGTCGGCGTGACGGAGACGTGGGTGCGCGCAGGCGGAAGTTCGCCCGGATGCCGAGCGGTCGATTCGTCGAGCGAAATGACGCGGAAAGCCTGCGCGCCCTTGGTGCGCAGCTGCGCCTCGCAGACGATCCGCGCGCCCTCGGCCGCGGTCTGGAAGCCGTCGCGGCGCATGCAGGTGACGTGCAGAAGGATGTCCGGCCCGCCATCGTCCGGCACGATGAAGCCGTAGCCCTTGGCCACGTCGAACCATTTGATGACGCCGGACGCTTCGTAGAGATCGACCGGCTCGGCCTCTTCGGTCCGCTCCGCTCGCCCGACCGAGAGACGCGCCGCGTTCTTCGCCCGCTCTTCACTCATACGAACCGCCTGCCCGCAACAAACACCGACGGAGAGCCGACGTCCGACTCGTTCTCTCCTCTGACGATAGCATCCAGAGAACGCGGGGAAAGCGAAAAATGGCCCAATCAAGGCGCTGAGCCGGAGATTAGGGCGAAGAGCAGGTTAAGGCCCGTCCGCATAAGGCGAGAAAATCTCGACGAGATCGCCGCGCAGCACGAGGTCCGCGTAAGGATCGAGATCGGTCGGCTCCCGGTTCGCGATCACGAGCGTCGCGCCGGCCTGTTTCGCCATGAGAGGAAGCGCCGCCGCGGGATAGACGACCAGCGACGAGCCGAGGACGAGGAACAGGTCGGCGTCGCGGGCCGCCGCCTCCGCCCGCGCCATCGCCTCGACGGGCATCGCCTGTCCGAACGAAATGGTGGCCGACTTCACGAGCCCGCCGCATGACCGGCAGACGGGCGGCCGCCCGGTCGCCTCGAAGGCCTCGCGGATGTCGGCGAGCTCATGCCGCGCCCGGCACTCCAGACAGGCCGCGTAGGTTCCGTTGCCGTGAAGCTCGACGAGCTTTTCGGAAGGTACGCCGGAGGCTTCATGCAGGCCGTCGATGTTCTGCGTGACGACGACGGCCGCCCTGCCCTCCGCGACGAAGCGGGCGACCGCCCGGTGGGCCGCGTTGGGGACCGCGCCGCGCGTGGCGTCGTCGACGGCGAACTTGCGCCGCCACGCCTCCCGCCGCATTTCGGGCGAGGACACGAAGGCTTCGAAGTCGATCGGCCGGTTCTTCGTCCAGACCCCGCCGGGACTGCGAAAGTCCGGGATGCCTGAGCCCGTCGAGACGCCGGCGCCTGTGAAGATGACGACCGAGCGCGCTTCGCGGATCAGGCGATCGAGCGCCGCGATCTTGCGATCGTCGTCCGGCCCCATACTTCCCTCCCCGCAATTCCCGACGCGACGGAGCCCGCGATGAGATATCTTCACACCATGGTCCGCGTGAGCGACGTCGACGCCTCGCTCGATTTCTATTGCGGCAAGCTCGGCCTTGAAGAGGTGCGCCGCACGGACAACGAGAAAGGCCGTTTCACTCTCATCTTCCTCGCCCCTCCGGGCCAGAGCGAGGCGCAGGTCGAACTGACCTACAACTGGGATCCGGAAGCCTACGGCGAAGGCCGCAACTTCGGCCATCTCGCTTATGAAGTGGAAGACATCTACGCGCTGTGCGACCGACTGATGAAGGCGGGCGTCGTCATCAACCGCCCGCCGCGCGACGGCCGCATGGCCTTCGTGCGCTCGCCCGACAACATCTCGATCGAGCTGCTGCAGAAGGGCGGCGCGAAGGCGCCGGCCGAGCCCTGGGTCTCCATGGAGAACGTCGGCAAGTGGTGAGGCGCGCTCCGCGCCTTATCCGCCTGCCGCCTTCGGCGGGGTCGCGGCGGTGACGGTCCCGGCGGCCCGCCAAGGGCTCTTGCCGAGGCCGAACTTCTCGAGCCGGTCCAGCAGCGACCAGAAGATCGGCGCCTGCCGGCCCTTGAGCGGCGACAGCGTCCACGGGTCCAGCCCGACGAAAGGCAGGAACGGGTTGCGCCGGGCGTAGGCCCAGATCTCGACGCGGGTCGACGGCCGGACGCTCTGCCCCCTCGCATGGAAGCCCGACGTGTCCGCCACCACCAGCGTGTTGGCCGGAACCGCGAATTTCTTCGGCTCGGGCAAAGCCATGCGCTTGAGGTCGCGCGCCGTGACGCGGAACGAGCCGCGCGAGGACAGCCGGTCGAGCGTCGAGGCCTTGACGCTCATCATGCGCTCCCAGGCGAGCCGCCGCTTGGTCGGACGGTGGGAGCCCGGCACGTAGACGAAGGGGCCGAGATCTTCCTCGACGTCGTGCAGGAAGAGCCAGGCCTTCATCGTGGGATGGAAGGTGTCGGCGTGGACCGACGTCTGCGGGTCGGTCGCGGACCGGTCGACCTGCGCGAACACGGTCTGGACGTAGACGATCGGCTCGGCGTCGAAGGTCGAGACATAGCGCACGAGATTCTGGAACGGAGCCCCGTTCACGGCCTTTTCGGTCGCGGGCATCCGCTTCAGCAGATCGGGATCGAGCGCGATCCGGCGCGTGATGGCGTCGCCCTGCTTCATCTCCCGCACCGGCGCCTCGGTCCGGCGGATCTCGTCGACGAGCGCGCGGAACTGGTCGTCGGGCAGAAAATTCCGCTTCAGGATGAAGCCGTTCCGGGCGAACTCCTCACGATCTTCGGGAGCGAGCCGCGCCGCGAGCTTTGCGCGACGCGCCTCCGCCATGCGGTAAGCGAGGCGCACGCGCCAGACATGGAGGCCGCGCCGGTTCAGGCGGGCGTTGCCCAGAATGCTGTTGTCGCAGAACGATTTCGCGCCGGTGAAGATCTGCGCGGCCCAGACCGGCGCCAACAGCCATCGAAGCGCTGTCGTCATCGTCTCGGCTCCTCATGCTCGGCGCCAGCTTCGCGCCCTTCCCTCATCACTAACGCGACGCTCGCCGCCTGTCCCGAACCAAATCCCCGCCCAGCGGCCGCCTGCGACAAGCCGGACCGCATTGCTGCGCCGCGTCATTGCTTGTCGTTTGACTACGAGCAGGGCTTGTGCGGCCGGCATGACGAAAGCCCTAGTGACCCGAACGAGCGGATCTCGGCCCAAAAAAGGCAATAATGTGGCTGCGGCGTTAAAGCGAGACGGATGCCTCTTCGCAGTCGCACACTCGCGAACATTTCCAATCGAAGAGAACGAAAAAAAGAAAATCTTCCAATTTCGAACCTGGAAGCCAGCCGTTGCAGCATTTGATTTCAATGATCTCAAATCGATACAAACAAATTCAAAGTCTGAATTATAAACCTGAATCAGAAATTAAAGTTAACGATTAGTTGCCTGCGCGCGGCAATCTGCACGCTGTTGAAAAGGGTAAAGGAAGCGTTAAGGTCGTTAATCAACTTAACATGGCATGGGGCCGCGGGACTGGAGCTCAGAATGTCGATTTCGATGAGCCTGCCCGAAATTCGACCGTTCATGCGCCTCAACGGCGCACGCGAACGGCTTCAGGCGGCGCTGGGACAGCCGTCGAGAGGCGCCGCGCAGGACGCGGTTCAGACGCCGGGCGAGCGCCTCGCGGCGGCTTCCTACGCCGAGATCGAGATCGAGCACGACGCGGCGCTCGAAACGTCGTGGTGCTGGATGAATCCGATCGACGCGCCGAGCTTCACGCCCGGGCTGCTGCGCGATCTGTCGGCTCATCAGCGGCTGATCCGCCGCACGTTCGACGAGGCGCCGGCCGACGCCCCCGCGCCCATCAAGCACGCGGTCTTCGCCTCACGGCTTCCCGGCATCTACAATCTCGGCGGCGACCTCGGCCTGTTCGCCGGCTGGATCCGCGCGCGCGACCGCGACGGCCTTGCGACCTACGCCCGCGCCTGCATCGACGTTCTGCACGAGAACGCGATCGCGTTCGACAAACCAGTGATCACCGTCGCGCTGGTGCAGGGCGACGCGCTCGGCGGCGGCTTCGAGGCCGCGCTCTCCTGCGACATGATCGTGGCCGAGCGAGGCTCGAAATTCGGCCTGCCGGAAATCCTGTTCAACCTGTTTCCTGGGATGGGCGCCTATTCGATGCTGCTCCGCCGGCTCGGCGGCGCACAGGCGGAACGCTTCATCGCAAGCGGAAAACTGTACACCGCCGAAGAGCTTCACGCCCTCGGCCTCGTTCAGGTGCTGGCGGAGCCGGGCGACGGCGTCGCCGAAACCCATCGGCTGCTGCAGCGAAACCTTCGCCGCCACAACGGCCTCTCGGCGCTGTTCCGCGCGGGCCGTCGCGCCGCGCCGCTGCTCTATGAGGAGCTGGCCGACATCACCGACATCTGGGTCGACGCGGCGCTCAGGCTCGAAGAGCCGGACCTGCGCAAGATGGAGCGTCTCACGGCGGCGCAGGATCGGCGCCTGATCGCGAAAGCCGTCTTCGATCCCGCGGCTGGATAAATCCCGCGGCCGCCGACCTCCCGGCGCCGGACGTCACGCGCTTCCCGGCCGGCTCGAATTTTCTGGGAAGCGCTGGCGCAACGTTTTCCGCACGCGTTCGAATTCGCTCTCAAGCCGCCTGAGATGCTCCGCGCCGTGGGCGGCGAGGTCGTGGGCGTCGGCGTTGCGATAGGAAAGGCAGATTTCGTACATGCCGCGCGCGCCGATGTTCGCCGCGCCGCTCCTGAGCGCATGCGCGTGCTCACGAAAGGCCGAAGCCTCCCGCCGCTCGACCGCCTCATGGAGGTCGCGCAGGACGGAAGCGGCGTCGCCGATAAATTCGTCCACGAGATCGGCGACGAATTCCGATCCGCCCAGATTTTCGAGTTCCGTGAGCGTGACCCGATCGACGACGGCGCGCTTGGCGGGCCGGTAATTGGGGTGGCGCGCGATGTTGGCGACGATCTCGTCCTCGACGGCGCCCGCCTCGACAGCGCTCCGTTCGGCCGCCGCCGTCGCCTCGCCGGCTTCGCCGGAGGCGCACATCTCAGCGATCAGCGCGAGAAGCGGCGCCGGCTCGATCGGCTTCGTCAGGCAGGCGTCCATGCCCGCTTCCAGACAACGCTCGCGCGCCTCCGGGGTCGCGTCCGCGGTCAGCGCGACGATGGGCGTGCGCTTCTTTCCGATCGAGGCGAAACGGTAGAGCTTCGTGCATTCCACGCCGTCGAGCAGCGGCATGTTGACGTCCATCAGCACCAAATCGAACGCGCGTTCCGTCAGGGCGTCGAGCGCCAGTTCGCCGTTCGCGGCGATCGAGACCTGGTGGCCCGCGCGCTCGAGCACCTTCGTGATGACCTTCTGGTTGGTGCGATTGTCCTCGGCGACCAGAATCGACAGGCGCCTGCCCTCGGCTTCCAGGGAAGCGTCCGTTCCGAATACCGATCGTTCCGTTTCTGCTGCGCGTCCCACCGCGCCGACGCCCGCGATCCGCACCATCGCCGCGAGTTCGGCCGCGTCCGGGCTGGACGCCACCGAAGCGCAGGCGCGGCGCAGCTCAAGGTCGGGCAGCCCCTGCCTTACTTCAGGATCGATCAGGACGATCTCGGCGGCGCCGTCCTCGTCGGCGCAGCGCAGGGCGAGCGCGATCCCCTCCGCCGACGCCGACGAACCACGGACGTCGACCACGACCACCCGGCGCCCCCGCCCGCTCGACGGAGCGTCGAGCAATCTGAGCGCGCCGCGCATGTCCGAGGCGGCCTCCGCCGTCGCGCCGATCGATCCGAGCGCCTCGACGAGATCGGCGGCGCCCCGCTCATCCGGAGCGAGCGCGACGATCTGGATCTCGCCGAGGACGGCCATGGGGGCCTTTTGGGCGAGGAGGAAGTCGAGTTCGAACCAGAAAGTGCTGCCGAGCCCCTCTTCGCTTTCGACCCCGATGCGCCCGCCGTTCAGCTCGACGAGCTGACGGCAGATGGCGAGGCCGAGCCCGGTTCCGCCGTAGCTGTTGATGATGGTCTCGTTCGCCTGGGTGAAGCTCTCGAAGATCCGCGCGCGCGCCTCCGGCGCGATGCCGATGCCGGTGTCCGACACCTCGAAGCGCAGCCGAGGTGCGGCGCTGGTCCCTCCCACGACGTCGACCGCCACCACCACGCCGCCGGTCTCGGTGAACTTCACGGCGTTTCCGAGCAGGTTGACCAGGACGTCGCGAACATGGCGGGCGTCGCCGCGCAAGCCGAAGGGCGTCGGTGGGGTCACGTGAAGCGACAATCTCAGATTCTTCGCGCGCGCCTGCGCGGTCAGCATGCCGCGAGCGGTCGCGAGCAGATCGTGCAGGTCGAAGTCGACGACGTTGACCGGCATCCGTCCGGCTTCCAGGCGGCTGAAATTCAGCAGATCATCGATCAGGGCGAGAAGCGCGCGGCCCGAGGCCCCTGCGGTGCGCGCCATGTCGCGCTGTTCGGCGTCGAGTTCGGTCTGGTCGAGAAGATCCGTCATGCCGATGACGGCGTTGAGCGGCGTGCGGAGCTCGTGGCTGACGCTCGCAAGGAACAGGCTCTTGGCGCGGCTGGCCTCTTCCGCCGCGTGGCGGGCGCGTTCGAGCTTGCGGATCAGCGTCGCCGCATAGGCGGGCAGGACCGCAAGGCCGAGGAGCAGACCGAACGACAGGCGGATATTGCTCGCCCAGTACGGGGTCGTCGCGATCATCAGAGCGAAGCCGGCGAGGCCGAGCGCCGCGCCGCAGAACAGCGTCGGAATTCCGAAGCGGAAGCCGTTGCCGAAGATGATCCAGAGATAGGCGGGATAGAGCACCGCCGTGAGTTCTCCCCCGAGATGCATGCCGATCGACAGCATGCCCAGGTCGAACACCATGGCGAGCAGCCGCCGGACGAACGATGCGCCCGGCCGCCATATCATATGCGCGAAGAACAACCAGCCGCCGATGGCGAAGACGAGCGCCGTGTCGAAGGCCGGACCGAGCGGCTCGCTGTCGGCGGACGACGTCGTCAGGAGGTAGATCAGCAGCAGGGACGAAATCCACAGCCGGTTCAGCACGATCTCGTGCTCGCCGTCGGGACGGTTCTTCAGACGCGCCCGGACGGAAGCGAGAGAAAGCCGGCTCGCCGGCGCTGGCGACGCCGCGGACGTCATGCCGAACGGACCAGCAGCGTCTCGCGGCGGACCAGATCGACGAAAAGGTCGGACCGCATCGGTCTTCCGAAATAGAAGCCCTGCACCTCGTCGCAGCCTTCCGAGCGCAGATGCGCGACCTGCGCGGCCGTTTCGACGCCTTCCGCGATCACCTCGAGGTCGAGGCTGTGGCCGAGATTTACGATCGCGCGGACGATCGCGGCGTCGTTGGCGTCGCTCTTGAGATTGGCGATGAAGCTCTTGTCGATCTTCAGCCGGTCGATCGGGAAGTGCTTGACGTAGGCGAGCGACGAATAGCCGGTCCCGAAGTCGTCGATCGAGAAGCTCACGCCGCGGCCGCGCAAAGCCTCGAGCTGCCGCACGACCGCGCCCGTCTCCTGCAGCAGGATCGTTTCGGTGAGTTCGAGCTCGAGCCGGTTCGGCGGCAGCGCGCTTTCCTCGAGAGCCTCCACGACGATCGACTCGACGTCCGTCTTGAGGAACTGGACCCCCGACAGGTTCACCGCGACGCGGATCGGCGGAAGCCCCTGGGCGCTCCACGAAGCCGCCTGCGCGCAGGCCTCGCGCAGCACCCAGTTGTTGATCGGAACGATGAGGCCGTTTTCCTCTGCCTGCGGCAGGAACTCGCCGGGCGCCACGAGGTCGCCGTTCTCGCGCCGCCAGCGGATGAGCGCCTCCGCGCCCACGATGCGTCCGGTCGCAAGCGCGACCTGGGGCTGGAAATGCAGCTCGAATTCTCCGCGCGCGAGCGCGCGGCGCAAGTCGCTCTCAAGCACGGTGATCGCGCGGGCGGTCGTGTCCATGTCCGCCGCGAAGGCGCGGAACCCGTCGCGGCCGTCGGCCTTGGCGCGGTACATTGCGAGGTCGGCGTTCTTGAGCAGTTCGTCGACGTCGAAGCCGTTGTCCGGAAACAACGCGATGCCGATCGAGGCGGAGGTCAGGATCTCCTCGCCCTCGAAGCGGAACGGCGCGGCGAGCGCGGTCCTGATGCGACGCGCGAGATCCTTGGTGTCGTCGAAATTCGCCACGTTCGACTGAAGGATCGCGAACTCGTCGCCGCCAAGACGCGCCACCGTGTCGCTCTCCCGCACTGTCGTGCGCAGGCGGTCGGCGACGGCGCGCAGCAGGCGGTCTCCGAAGTGGTGTCCGAGGACGTCGTTGATCCCTTTGAAGCGATCGAGGTCGAAGAGATGGAGCGCGAACTTGCTTCCCGACCGGCGGGACTGCGCGATCTCGTGACGGACGCGCTCGTGCAGCAGGGAGCGGTTCGGCAGATCGGTCAGCGCGTCATGATGCGCGAGATAACGCAGATGCCGCTCGGCGCGCTTGCGGTCCGATATGTCGAGGGACGTCGTCAGCACGGCGACGATCTCGCCGGCCGCGTCGCGAAGCGGCGCTTTGGTGGTGAGAACATAGCGAGCTTCGCCGTTGGCTCCGGAGATTTCCTCCTCGAAGCTCGGCAGTCCGACGCCGCTTTCGCAGATCAGTCGGTCGAGGGCCGCGCTGCGGGCGCCCTGCTCGGGACCGAAGATTTCCACCGCGCTCGCCCCGAGCAACGCCGAGGGTTCGACGCCCTTGGCGGCCGCCTGATGGGCGTTGACGAAGATGCAGCGGCCTTCGCGATCGGCCGCGCTGATCAAGGCCGGAACGGTGTCGATCACCTGCGCGAGACGTTCCGTCGAGTCGCGCAGCGCCCTGGCGCGCGACTGCTCGCTCGTCCGGAGTTCGTTCTCGAGGCTCAGGGCCCGGCTCGCGATGACGATCTGCTGGCGGCGCATCTTGAGGAGATTGCGCGCGCGCGTCAGGAATTCGTGATGATCGACCGGGCTGAGGAGAAAGTCAGTCGCGCCCGCCTCCAGCGCCGACAGCCGGAACGAACGCTCCTCGTAGACGGTCAGCACGACCACCGGCACGTCCTCGCATCCCGGCAGCTTGCGAAAGCGTCGCGTGAACTCGGCGCCGTCGATCTCCGGCATCTTGTAGTCGGTGATGACGAGATCGGGGATGTTTTCGGACATCCAGTCGAGCGCGTCGAGCGGGTCCTCGAAGGCGCGCACCACCACGTCCGGCTCGATCGTCGCGGCGAGTTTCGCGAAGATGTTCCGGTTCGTCACGCGGTCGTCGAGGATGCAGATGAGCGCCATATGACACGCAAAGTCCAAGCCTGCCGCATCGGGCCGACGGCGGCGCGCGACGAAACAGGCCAGCCTGATCGAAACGGCTTGGCTGGCCTGATCCTTCTCTGACGATGTAACAAGCCGAGATTAAGGAAACGAGAATCGGCTTCTGCGTATGCTCGCCCATGTCGAGCGGAACAAGCGCAGTCGATCTTCGCGCTGACCGGACCCCATGACCGAGACTTCCGCTTTCGCAGAACGTTCGCGCGCGCCCACGGTCGCCGTGGTGGGAGCCGGCCCCGCGGGCCTCGCCGCAGCCGAACGGGCCGCCGCCGCGGGATGCGGCGTGCGCCTCTTCGAACGCATGCCGACGCCGGCGCGCAAGCTGCTGATGGCGGGACGCGGCGGCCTCAACCTGACGCATTCAGAAGCGCTCGACCGCTTCCTGACGCGCTATGGACGAGCGGCCGACAGCCTCGCGCCGGCGATCCGCGCCTTCGACCCCGAAGCGCTGAGAGCGTGGTCGGAGAAGCTCGGCGTCGAAACCTTCGTCGGCACCAGCGGCCGCGTGTTCCCGCGCGCGCTCAAGGCTTCTCCGCTGCTGCGCGCGTGGCTCGCCCGGCTCTCCGGCCTCGGCGTCGATCTGCGCGTACGGCATCGATGGACCGGGTTCGGCCACGGCGGCGCGCTCTGCTTCGAAACGCCCGACGGCCCATGCGAGGTCTCGGCGGACGCCGTCGTGATCGCGCTCGGCGGAGCGAGCTGGCCCCGGCTCGGCGGCGACGGAAGCTGGTTTCCGGCCTTCGAAGCGCTGGGCGTCGGGCTCGCGCCGCTCGAACCTGCGAATTGCGGCTTCGTGGTCCGATGGAGCTCGACGTTCTCCGAGCGTTTCGCGGGCGCGCCGCTCAAGCGCTCGGCGCTGTCCTTCGCGGGGGAAACAGCGCGCGGCGAAGCGGTCGTCACCAGAGACGGGATCGAGGGCGGTCTGATCTACGCGCTGTCGGCGCGCCTGCGCGAGGCGATCGCGCGCGACGGCGAAGCGGTGGCGGAACTCGATCTCAGGCCCGACCTCGACCGGATGGCGCTCGTCGACCGGCTCTCCAGGCCGCGCGGCAAGCGATCGCTCTCCACCCATCTCGCCAAGGCCGCCGGGCTTTCGCCCGTCGCGGTCGCGCTGCTGAGGGAAGCCGGCCCGCCGCCGCAGGACGCCGAGACGCTCGCGCGGCGGATCAAGGCGGTCCCGCTGCGGCTCGATGCTCACAAGTCGATTGAGCGGGCGATCTCGAGCGCCGGCGGGATACGGCTTGAGGAAGTCGACGACGGCTTCATGCTGCGCCGTCGTCCGGGCGTGTTCGTCGCGGGCGAAATGCTCGACTGGGAAGCGCCGACCGGCGGCTACCTGCTGCAGGCGTGCTTCGCGACCGGCGCGGCGGCGGGAGAAGCCGCCGCGCGATGGGCGACGGCGACCGCCGGCGCGTCTCAGGCCGCCGCCGCGCCCTGAAGACGCGCGAGCGCGCGCTCGCGGCCGATGAAGGGCAGCAGCCGCGCGAGCTCCGGTCCGCCGGGCTCGCCGGTGAGGGCGAGGCGAAGCGGCAGGAAGAGACCCCGACCCTTCCGGCCGGTCGCCGCCGACAGCGCGCCGGTCCAAGCCTTCCACGTCGTCTCGTCCCACGGCTCCGCCGGCAGAAGCCGCGCCGCTTCGGCGAGCAGACCGGCGTCCTCGGCGCCGGGCGGCGGCGTGAGCTCCGCCCCGGCGGCGATGCGCCACCAGTCGGCCGCCTCGGCGACGGTCTTCAGATTGCCGCGCACGGTCTCCCAGAAGGCCGCGCCGCCGCCGACGCCCGCCGCGGCGAGGCGCGTCTCGACGGCTTCGAACGGGAGGCCGTGAACCGTCTTCGCCGACAGCGCCGAAAGATCCTCGACGTCGACGCGCGCGGGAGCGCGCGAAAGGCGCGACAGCTCGATCAGGCCGGCGAGTTCTTCGAGGTCATGAACCGGCCGCACCGCCTCCGCCGAACCGATGAGCGTCGCGTAGGCCGCGACGGCGAGCGCCTCGACGCCCTGTTCCCTCAGCGCGCCGAGCGAGAGCGCGCCGGACCGC
Organism: Ancylobacter novellus; assembly: GCA_003241695.1. Classification (GTDB taxonomy): domain Bacteria; phylum Pseudomonadota; class Alphaproteobacteria; order Rhizobiales; family Methylopilaceae; genus Methylopila. Next base: position 36,041 of record QFPN01000003.1, read on the forward strand.
TTGGAGAGCCCTTCGCCGTCGGCGGTGGTCAGAAGATTGTGGTGGGAAAGCGCCGGCGCCGGCGCGCCGAGCGCCGCGAACAGGTCGAGCTGGACTGCCGAATTCGCGACGTGATCCTCGCCGCGCACGATGTCTGTGATCCCGAGCGCGGCGTCGTCGACCACGCTGGTGAAGACGTAGAGAAAGGTTCCGTCGTCTCGCCGCACGACCGGGTCCGAGAGGCTCGACAGGTCGATCTCCTGCGCGCCGCGCACGCCGTCGATCCAGCCGACGCGTCCGCCCGAGAGGCGGAAGCGCCAGTGCGGCCTACGACCCTCGGCCTCGAAGGCCGCGCGCTTCTCGGCCGTGAGCCTCAGCGCCGCGGGGTCATAGATCGGCGGGCGGCCCGAAGCGCGTGCGAGGCGACGGGCGCGGTCGAGCTCTTCTTCGGTCTCGTAAGCCGGATAGAGCCGATCGCCGAGGCGGACGAAGGCCTCTTCGTAGAGCGCCGCGCGTTCGGACTGGCGCACTTCGAGATCCGGCGCGAGTCCGAGCCAGCCGAGGTCCTCGCGGATCGCCTCGACATGCTCCTCGCGGACCCGCGCCGCGTCGGTGTCGTCGATGCGCAGGACGAACCGTCCGCCCGTCTTGCGGGCGAGCAACGCGTTCAGCAGCAGCGTGCGCGCGTTTCCGAGATGCAGGCGGCCGGTCGGCGACGGGGCGAAGCGGTAGGCGGTCATGGGAGGAAACCGACTGCGTGCTTCGAGACGGCCCTATGGGCCTCCTCAGCATGAGGATCGTTGAGCTGGATTAGAGCGCGCCGAACGTCCTCATCCTGAGGAGCGCCGAAGGCGCGTCTCGAAGCGCGCAGTCCCCATCCCTCATCCGCCATCGCGGAACCTGTTCACGATCGGGTAACGGCGGTCGCGGCCGAAATTGCGCGGCGTCACCTTCACGCCGGGCGCGGCCTGCCGGCGCTTGTATTCGGCGAGATAGAGCAGCCGCTCGACGCGCTTCACCGTCGCCTCGTCGCAGCCGGCGGCCACGAGATCGGCCACGCGCGCGTCGTTCTCCACCAGTCCTTCGAGGATGGCGTCGAGTTTGTCGTAGGGCGGCAGGCTGTCGGCGTCCTTCTGGTTCTCGCGCAGCTCCGCGGTCGGCGGCTTGTCGATGACGTTCTGCGGCACGACCTCGCCGTCCGGACCGAGGGCGTCCTCCGGCTTCCAGCGGTTCCTCAGCCGGCAAAGCCGGAAGACTTCCGTCTTGTAGAGATCCTTGATCGGGTTGAAGCCGCCGTTCATGTCGCCGTAGAGCGTGGCGTAGCCGACCGACATCTCGGACTTGTTGCCGGTCGTCACGACCATCGGTCCGAACTTGTTGGAGATCGACATCAGCAGCGTGCCCCGGGCGCGGCTCTGGAGGTTCTCCTCCGTCACGTCTCGCTCGCGCCCTGAAAACAAGCCGGCGAGCGCCGCCTCGAGGCCTTCGACCGCCGGCGCGATCGGCACGATGTCGTAGCGCACGCCGAGAGCGTCCGCGCAGGCCCTGGCGTCGGTCAGGCTTTCCTCCGACGTGTACCGATAGGGCAGCATCACGCAGTGGACCTTCTCCGCCCCGAGCGCGTCGACCGCGATCGCGGCGCAGAGCGCGCTGTCGACGCCGCCCGACAGGCCGAGAACGACGCCCGGAAACCGATTCTTGGCGACGTAGTCCCTGAGACCGAGGACGCAGGCGCGGTAGTCGGCGCGCTCGTCCTCATCGAGCACGGCCATCGGCCCCTCGACGCACGCCCAGCCGCCCGTCTGCCGGCGGAACGTTACGGTCGCGACCTCCTCGACGAAGCCACGCATCTGGAAGGCGAGGCTCCGGTCGGCGTTCAAACCGAAGGACGCCCCGTCGAAGACGAGTTCGTCCTGCCCGCCGATCTGGTTGAGATAGACAAGCGGCAGGCCGCTCTCGACCACCCGCGCCGCCACGACGTTCAGGCGGACGTCGGCCTTCTTCCGCCAGTAGGGCGATCCGTTCGGCACGAGCAGCAGCTCGGCGCCGGTCTCGGCGAGGCATTCGACGACCTCGTCGGTCCAGACGTCCTCGCAGATCGGAACGCCGATCCGCACGCCCCGCACGATCACGGGACCCGGCAGCGGACCGGCGTCGAAGACGCGCTTCTCGTCGAACACGCCGTAATTCGGCAGATCGACCTTGTGGCGGACGGTCTCGATGCGGCCGGACGCGAGATGCGCGACGGCGTTGGTGAGCTTCCCGCCTTCGCTCCACGGCAATCCGACCAGAACTTCCGGGCCGCCGTCGGCCGTGTCGAGCGCGAGCTCGTCGCAGGCGCGGCGGCAGGCGTTCTGAAACGCCGGCTTCACGACGAGGTCCTCGGGCGGATAGCCGGCGAGGAACAGCTCCGGGAAGAGGATGAGTTCGGCCCCCTGCGCCGCCGCTTCGGCCCTCATGCGGCGCGCGAGCGCGAGATTGCCCGAGACGTCTCCGACGGTCGGATTCGCCTGGGCGAGCGCGATGCGGAGCGTGTCGGCGGCGGGAGACGGCGTCATGCGGGCTCGTCTAGCGCGCCGCGCGAAGAGCGGCAATCGGCGTGCGTCGATCAGGCGATGCGGAGCGCGGCCGGCGGGGCGGCGAGACGCACGGCGTTGCGGCCGCCCGACTTCGCCTCGTAGAGCGCGGCGTCGGCGCGCGCCACGAGCCTGCTGACGGACGCCGGCGGCGAAACGGCGACGCCGACGCTCACCGTCACGACCCCGCCGTCCGCGTCGGGGTTCGAGATTGCGCGTCGCTCGACCGCCCGGCGCACCCGCTCGGCGGCCGCGACCGCCTCGTCGCCCGTGACGCCGGGGAGCAGCGCGACGAACTCCTCGCCGCCGAAGCGGGCGAGCAGATCCTGCCCGTGCCGCAGTTCGGAGCTGATCAGTCCCGCGACGATCCTGAGGCACTCGTCCCCCGCGGCGTGACCGAGGCCGTCATTGAGGCGCTTGAAGAAATCGATGTCGATCATGAACAGCGCCACGCGCGTCTCAGACTCCGGCCTGCTGGCGAGAGCCGCGAAGGCCTCGTCGAAACCGCGCCGGTTCATCACCGCCGTCAGCGGATCCGTGCGGGCGATGGCGTGGAGGCGACCGTTCATTTCCTCGATCTCGGCCATCTTCAGCTGATCGACCAGACCGAGAATGAAGACCCGGTGCTGCAGCTTGTTCATCGCCTGCCTCGCGAGCGCCAGACCGACGAGGCCGACGTCGAAGAAGATCATCATCTGAAGCTTCTCGGCGAGCGAGAAGGAATCCGAGGCGGTCGTCGCCATCAGCAGCGACAGGGCGAGCACGACGAGCATGGTCAACCGGATGGTCTCGTGCCAGCGTATCCGCGCGATCACGATCGCCGTGCCGCACATGAAAACCGCATGCACGATGTAGCGCTCGGCGAGATGCGGACTCACATGCAGCGTCATCCAGCCGACGACGGCGATGATCGACATGCAGACCGCGATCGTCGCCCAGCCTTCGAGGCCTGGCCTGCGCAGCGTGAACGACACCGCCGCCCCCGCGACCAGAATGGCGGTGATGGCGACCCGGCCCAAGACGACCTCGTGGACCGCCTCCAGCGGAACGATGAATGGCGAGAACAGCGTGCAGATGATGTTGAGCGCGGCGGCCCAGAGCATCCAGCCGGCGTTGATTTTCTTCCTGCTATGCCAGGTGTGCTCTAGATGGGCCCGATGGAGCTTTTCGGGCAGGGCGAGATTGCGCGTCCGCACCTTCGACAGGGCGACGACGGCCGCGACCGTCTCGGGATCCCGAAGCAAGGTCGTCGTGGGTCCAGCCTCGCGGCTCTGCTCGGATTGTAGATCGGCCATGCCTGCCCTGCGCCGGATCACCGCCCGCTCACTTCCAACGTGATCCGAAATTGCTTCCCGCCAGTGAACGACGCGCCGACATTTAAATCAGATCCGAGCAAATCGCGCGCGATCACATTTTCGCCTGTGCGTCGCGACGGGAAGGTCCGAAATGAAAAAGGGGCCGCAGAGCGGCCCCTTGCATTCGCTTGCATGCGGCGCGGCTCATTCCGCCGCCGCGACCTGCCTCGGCCCGCGCGCAGTGCGTTCCTTCTTGAGCTCCTCCGCCACCAGAAAGGCGAGCTCGATCGCCTGCTCGGCGTTGAGGCGCGGATCGCAATGGGTGTGGTAGCGATCCGAAAGGTCGGCGTCCGAGATGGCGCGCGCGCCGCCGGTGCATTCGGTGACGTTCTTGCCGGTCATCTCGACATGGACGCCGCCGGCGTGGACGCCTTCCGTGCGGCAGACGTCGAAGAAGGCCTCGACCTCCTGAAGGATCCGCTCGAACGGCCGGGTCTTGTAGCCCGAGACCGACTTGATCGTGTTGCCGTGCATCGGGTCGCACGACAGCACGACCTTGCGGCCGCCGGTCTTCACCGCGCGCACCAGCCCCGGCAGGTGGTCGAACACCTTGTCGGCGCCGAAGCGCATGATGAGCGTGAGACGGCCCGGCTCGTTCTCGGGATCGAGCAGATCGATCAGCTTCATCAGCTCGTCGGGCTTGAGCGACGGGCCGCATTTGAGCCCGATCGGGTTCTTCACGCCGCGGCAGAACTCGACATGGGCGTGGTCGAGCTGGCGGGTGCGGTCGCCGATCCAGATCATGTGGCCCGACGTCGCGTACCAGTCGCCGGAGGTCGAGTCGACGCGCGTCAGCGCCTGCTCGTAGCCGAGCAGCAGCGCCTCGTGGCTGGTGAAGAAGTCGGTCGCGCGGAGCTCCGGATGGGTCTCGGGATTGATGCCGCAGGCGCGCATGAAGTCGAGCGCCTCCGCGATCCTGTCCGCGACCTCCTGGTAGCGGCCGGACTGCGGGCTTTCCTTGACGAAGCCGAGCATCCACTGATGCACGAAATCGAGATTGGCGTAGCCGCCAGAGGCGAAGGCGCGCAGCAGGTTCAGCGTCGCGGCCGACTGGCGGTAAGCCTCGAGCTGGCGGCGCGGATCCGGGATGCGGGACTCGGGCGTCGCCTCGGTGCCGTTGACGATGTCGCCGCGATAGATCGGCAGCTCCACGCCGTCGACGACCTCGGTCGGGGACGACCGCGGCTTCGCGAACTGGCCGGCGATGCGGCCGACCTTCACCACCGGCGACGCCGCGGCGTAGGTCATGACGACCGCCATCTGCAGCAGCACGCGGAAGAAATCGCGGATGTTGTCGGCCGAATGCTCGGCGAAGGCCTCGGCGCAGTCGCCGCCCTGCAGCAGGAAGGCCTCGCCGTTCGCGACCTTGGCGAGCTGACGCTTCAGCTTGCGCGCCTCGCCTGCAAAAACGAGCGGCGGAAAGGTCGAGAGCTGCGCCTCGGCCGCGGCCAGCGCCGCGGGATCGGGATAGACCGGCGACTGCTCGATGGGCAGGTTCCGCCAGCTCGAGGGGCTCCAACGCTCCGACATGACTTCGCTCCAACCGTCCTTCGCGAGAGCCCTTCTTTCGGGAAACGACCATGCGTCGCCCGGCCGCAAGCGACCGCTCGTTGGCGGCACGTCTAGCGCCAAGAGGGGCAGGCGCCAAGAGGGACTTGGGAGCGGGGCCGGTTGGAAACAAGGATGAGAGATCCGCCGCCGGCGTTCTTCCAGCCGTGGTTCAGGCCGCGGGACCCTCATGCGCCGCAGGGGTTTCGTGCGAATCCCGGAGCGGGCGCTCGGGCATGCGCCAGAGCGAGACCAGGCCGCAGCAGGCCGCCATGGCCGCGGCGGCGAAGGCGAGCCGGAAAGTCGAGAGCTCGACGCTCGCGGGGCCGTGCTCGCCGCCCTCCGGGCCGAGACCGGCGCCGAGCACAATCGCGCCGAGGATCGCGACCCCGAAGGCCGCGCCGAGCGAGCGGAGAAAGGCCAGAAGCCCGGTCGCCGCGCCGAGGTCGTGGCGCGCGACCGCGTTCTGCACGCTCACCGTTCCGACCGGAAAGATCGGCCCGACGCCGAGACCGTAGAGGAAGAGCAGCGCGAACGAGACCGTCAGCGAGCCGAGCCCTGCGCTCAGGATCAGGCCTGCGAGCGCGGAGATCGAAAGCGCGAAGCCCCAGAGCGCCGGCGCCCGGTAGCGGACGAGCTTCGGCACCGCCCGGCCCGTCAGCGCGGCGCCGATCACCGCGCCCGCGCCCATCAGGATGAGGCCGACGGCCGCGAGGTCGGGTCCAACCCCGTTGCGCGACTGCAGGAAGATGGGAACCACCGTCGTCAGACCGATGAAGGCCCCCGCCCCGCAGGCGACGGCGAAGGCGCCGCGCGCGATCACCTTGTCCTTGAGCACGCTGATCGGAATGAGCGGCTCGGCGAAGCTCCGCACGCGCCACGCGAACAGGCCGACGCTGACGAGGCTCGCGGCCGCAAGGCCAAGCACCTCGGGCCGGGTCCACTCGCCGCTCTGCCGGCCGATCGACAGCGCGAGCATCGCAAGCGACGTTCCCGCCACGACGAGAACGGCGCCCGGCACGTCGAGCCTGTGAGGGCGCGGGGAGAACGGCAGATCCTTGAGCGGGCCGTTCATCACCCAAAGCGCGGCGAGCCCGATCGGCAGGTTGATCCAGAACACCAGCGACCAGTGCAGGTGCTGGGCGAACACTCCGCCGACGAGCGGACCGAGCACGCTCGCCGTCGCCCAGACGGCGGAGATCTGGGCGGCGTATTTCGCGCGATGCTTCGGCGGCACGAGGTCGCCCAGAACGGTCTGGGCGAGCGCGATCAGGCCGCCGCCCCCGAGCCCCTGAACGGCGCGGCCCGCGACGAGCCAAGGCAGCGAGGGCGCGAGCGCGCAGATCACGGAACCCGCGAGAAAAATCGACACGGCCAGAAAGATCACGGGGCGCCGGCCGTGGACGTCGGCGAGCTTGCCGTAGAGCGGCGTTACCGCGGTCGCGGTGACGAGATACGCCGAGATCACCCACGGCAGATATTCCACCGCCCCAAGCGCTCGCCCGATCGGCACGAGCGCGGGCGCGACGATCGTCTGGTCGAGCGCCGCCAGCAGCATCGCCGACAGCACGCCGACGATGATCTGCCGCTTGCGGGCCTCGGTCAGCGAACCCGAGGCGGAAGCCTCAGTTTCAGACCGCTCCTCGGCGCGGGGGAGATCGGAACGGTCCGGGGCGGTCCTCATGCCGAAACGCGTCGGCGAAAGCCGAGGCGCCTCGAAGCATGAAGGCCGGTCCCGCGCCTCATCCCGTCCACTTCTGCCGCAGCGTGACGAGTTCTTCCGCCGCGCTTGGATGGAGAGCGACCGTCGCGTCGAAGTCGGCCTTGGTGGCGCCCATCTTCACGGCGATCGCCGCGACCTGGATCATCTCGGCCGCGTCCTCGCCGACGATGTGGACGCCAAGCACGCGGTCGGTCGCGGCCTCGACCACGATCTTCATCAGCACCTTCTCGTCGCGGCCCGAAAGCGTCGCCTTCATGGGGCGGAAGCGCGCCTTGTAGACGTCGACCTCGCCCCGCTTGCGCGCCTCCTCCTCGGTCAGTCCCACGGTCCCGAGTTCAGGCGTCGCGAAGACGGCGGTCGGCACGTTGGCGTGGTCGACGGTCGTGGGACGGCCCGCATAGACCGTGTCGGCGAAGGCGTGGCCCTCGCGGATCGCGATCGGGGTGAGGTTCAGCCGGTCGGTGACGTCGCCGATGGCGTAGATCGACGGGACGCTCGTCTGCGAAAACCCGTCGACCTCGACCGCGCCCCTGTCGTTCAGCGTCACGCCGACGGCGCCAAGCCCCAGCCCGTCGACCTTGGGCGCCCGACCGATCGCAAGCATCGCCTGATCGACGTCGAGCACGGCGCCGGACGTCAGCCGCACGCGCTTCGAACCGCCCTCGCCCGCTTCGATCGCGGCGATCCGCTCGCCGAACCTCAGCGTGACTCCGCGCTTCTCGAGCCCGAGCTTGACCTCGTCGCGGAGATCCTCGTCGAAGCCGCGCAGAAGCTTGTCGCCACGGTGGACGAGCGTGACCTCCGAACCGAGACCGGAGAAAATTCCGGCGAACTCGATCGCGATGTAGCCGCCGCCGACGATGACGATTTTCCTCGGCAACTCAGCGAGATCGAACGCCTCGTTCGATGAAATCGCGAACTCTGCGCCCGGAAAGCCGTCACCGGTCGGCGCTCCGCCGGCCGCGACGAGGATGCGCTCGGCCGAGATCTCGGTCCCATCCGCGAGCCGCACGGCGTTCGGTCCGGTGACGACTGCGCGCTGACGGTGGATCGCGACGTTCGCCTTGGCGAGGTTCTGCTCGTAGAGCCCCGAAAGCCGCGCGATCTCCCTGTCCTTCGCGGCGACGAGGTCCGGCCACGAGAAGGTCGGCTCGGCCGGCAGCGTCCAGCCGAAACCGCGCGCGTCGTCGAAAGCGTCCGGGAAGCGGCTGGCGTAGACCAGCAGCTTCTTCGGCACGCAGCCCCGGATGACGCAGGTTCCGCCGATCCGGTATTCCTCGGCGATCGCCACGCGCGCGCCGTGCTGCGCGGCGATGCGGCCGGCGCGCACGCCGCCCGAGCCCGCGCCGATGACGAACAGATCGACGTCGTAGGAACTCATCGAGGTAGGGCTTTCTTCGCGGGCGTCAGATGTCGACGCCGCGCTTCTTCATTTCCTGCCGGAGCCGGGCGATGATGTCGGTGCTCATCTTCTGGCTCCAGGCCTGCGTCTTCTCATAGCTGCCCTGCAGCACCGAAGGCAGGTTTTCGACCAGCTTCTTGCCGGTCGCAGAAGTGTAGAACGTCTTGATCTCGCCGAGTTCCTCGACGGTGAAGCGCGAGGCGTAGACGGAGGCGATGTCGTTCATCAGATCCTCCTTGCGCTTGGCGAATTCGGGCTCGACCGCCTTGATGGCCTCGTTCAGGTCCTTGACGATCTCGGGCCGCGTGCGCGTCAGCGTGTTCTTGGCCTCGTCCAGGAAGATCGGCACGATATCCCTGATGCTGTCGGCCGCGCCCGACACCTCGATGACCTCGCGCGCCGCCTTGAGCTGATCGGGCGACGGCTGCTGCTGGGCGAGCGCGGGAGCGACGCCCGCGAGAACGACGAAGACGGCTGCGGTTGCGATCCGCGCTCGGACTTTGGCGATCATGCGATCTTCCTTGGCTGCTCGGCGGCGCGGGCCGCCGGTTCGATCGTCTCGACCCCGTCGGGCCCCGCGACGATCGCAAGGCTCGCGAAACCGATGAACAGGCCGTGCTCGACGACGCCCGGGATACGGGCGAGTTCATCCGCGACCTTCTGGGGGTCGTCGATGCGGCCGAAATGCGCGTCGACGATGATGTGCCCAGAATCCGTCACGACCGGGCATTCGTCCTCGGCGCGGCGGATGTCGACCTCGCCGGAGCCGCCGAGTTCCTGCGCGAGCTTCGCGATCGCGCGGCGGGTGGATTCCTTGCCGAAGGGCACGACCTCGATCGGCAGCGGGAAGGCGCCGAGATGGGCGACGCATTTCGACTTGTCCGCGATGACGATCATGCGCTTCGAGGCGAAGGCCACGATCTTCTCGCGCAGGAGAGCCGCGCCGCCGCCCTTGATGAGGCGAAGCTCGGGGTCGATCTCGTCCGCGCCGTCGACGGTGAGGTCGAGTTCCGGCGTGTCCTTCAGCGTCGTCAGCGGCACGCCGTAGCGTTCGGCGAGTTCGCGCGTCGCCTCGGAGGTCGGCACGCCGACGACGTCGAGGCCCTGCGCCACCTTCTCGCCGAGAAGCTCGACGAAATGGGCTGCGGTCGAGCCGGTGCCGAGCCCGAGCTTCATGCCCGGCTCGACATAGGCGAGCGCGGCCTCCGCGGCCGCGCGTTTGAAATCGTCAGTGCTCAAGACGTCCCGTCCTTTCAGCCGGCGGACCCGCTCACAATCCTGCGACGAGCAGGTACTTCACGTCGACGAACTCGTCGACGCCGCGCTGCGAGCCTTCACGGCCATGACCGCTTTCCTTGACGCCCCCGAAGGGCGCCAGTTCGGTCGAAATGATGCCTGAGTTGATGCCGACCATGCCGTATTCAAGGGCCTCGGCGACGCGGAAGACCCGCCCCACGTCCCGCGCATAGAAGTAGGCGGCGAGGCCGAACTCGGTGGCGTTGGCGTAGCCGATCGCCTCGTCCTCCGTGTCGAACCGGAACACCGGCGCGACCGGGCCGAAGGTCTCCTCGCGCGCCACCGCCATCTCCTGCGTGACGTCGGCGACCACGGTCGGCTCGAAGAAGGTCCGGCCGAGCGCATGCCGCTTGCCGCCCGCCAGCACCCGCGCGCCCTTGGAGGTCGCGTCCGCAAGGTGGCGCTCGACCTTGTCGATCGCGTCGGGCGTGATCAGCGGCCCCTGGGTGACGCCGTCCGCCATCCCGTCGCCGACCTTCAGCCGACCGACCGCCGTCACGAGCTTCTCCACGAAGGCGTCGTAGACCTTGGACTGCACGTAGATGCGGTTCGCGCAGACGCAGGTCTGGCCCATGTTCCGGTACTTCGAGACCATCGCGCCTTCGACCGCGGCGTCGAGGTCGGCGTCGTCGAACACGATGAAGGGCGCGTTGCCGCCGAGCTCGAGCGCGACGCGCTTCACGCCCTTGGCGGCCTGGGCCATCAGGATCTTGCCGACTTCGGTCGAGCCGGTGAAGGACACGACGCGCACGGCCGGATGCTCGGTGAAGACCTTGCCGATGCCGGGCGCGTCCTCGCCGGTGACGACCGAGAACACCCCCTTCGGCACGCCCGCCTCATGGGCGAGCTTGGCGAGCGCCAGCGCCGAGAGCGGCGTCTCGATCGCGGGCTTCACCACGAAGGTGCAGCCGACCGCGAGCGCGGGCGCGGCCTTGCGGGTGATCATGGCGGCGGGGAAGTTCCAGGGCGTGATCGCGGCCACCACGCCGGCGGGCTGCCGCAGCACGAGGATGCGGGCGTCTCCGCGATGGGTCGGCAGCGTGTCGCCGGCGACGCGCTTGGCCTCTTCGGCGTAGAACTCGACGAAGGAGGCGGCGTAGTCGATCTCGCCGCGCGCTTCCGCCAGCGGCTTGCCCTGCTCGCGCGTCATGATGCGCGCGAGATCTTCCTTGTTGGCGATGATGAGCTCGAACCAGCGCCTGAGGATCGCGGAGCGCTCCTTCGGCAGCTTCGCGGCCCACGGACGGAACGCCCGTTCGGCGGCTTCGACCGCAGCCGTCGCGGCGTCGGATCCGAGATCCGGAACGCGGCCAACGACCTCGCCGGTCGCGGGGTTGGTCACTTCGATCGCGGGGTCGCCCACGAAGGCGCCGTCGACATAGGCCCGCTCGACGAGAAGCGCGGGATCGGTCAGTCCGTCCATCGGAGATGCGGCTCCGTCTTGAAGAGCGCGCGGTCTAGCATGGAGGGGGAGCGGGACGCCAGCCACGCATATGGAACGGACGACGTGTCGCTTTGGGAAGCGTACTCTGCTCGATATACTCCGCGCCTCCTCCGCTCGACGAACACGTCAAAGACGCTAACCGAACCGGGGCACGAACCTTTCCATCGCGAGATGGCAGACTTTCTGAAGCACTCCTAGATTACATGCAGACGCGGCACATCGAACGATGTCATCCAGCCAACTGCACCATTGCTTTCTGGCAGTACATCCCAATGTCAACAGATATGATATTAACAGACAGAGAAAATTGGGCAAGTTGGCCGTTGTCCGACATTCCGCCCAGCGGACCATTCCCGCAATTTACAAAATTCGAATCTGGTGTTCTCGATTATATTGCGTCTCAATACAAGGAAAATGAAACCTTGTTTCGAAAACAGATCTTGGCCGCAAAGGTTATCGATCGCATTCACACTGGAGCAGGCTTCTACACTCACATCGTTATTGATCGAGAACGATGCTGCCCCCTTGAGATGCAGAACATGTCCTCCCTTCAGATGAAAGGCGGAGGAACCTTCGAAGTCCCCGGCGTCCGCAACGGCGTCTGCGTAATCCTCTGGGGCAAGGACGGCTATCTCGATCAGATGGAAGGCGTCACTTGCGGCGATGACTCCCTCGATGGTTTGGCGTTGGACCAGTTGGTCTGCGGCGAATACCTTGGTTAGGCGGACGCATCAGACCATCATGAGAGCCTCACCCCCTCACGAGCCAGACGACCGCCACCCCGATCACCGCCGAAACCACGCCGATGACGCGCAGCGGCCCTTCGGGGGTCGCTGCGATGTTTTCGCTGGCCCGCCGCGCCGCGGCCGGAAAGCCCGCGAAGAGGAGACCCTCGATCGCGAGCACCAGGCCGAGCGCGGCGAACAGGTCGCTCATCAGGGAGCGGGCTGCGCGCCCGGCGCGGCGGGGCGCGGCGCCTGACCGTTCGGCTGCTCGAAGTACCGGAAGAACGGGCTGTCGGGCGCGAGCACCAGACGCGTTCCGGTCTTGAACGACGTCTCGTAGGCCTGCATCGAGCGGAAGAAAGCGAAGAAGTCGGGATCCGCCTGGAAGGATTCCGCCAGAATGCGGGTCTTCTCCGCCTCGCCCTGACCGCGCAGAATCTCGGCGTCGCGGTTCGCCTCGGCGACGATGACCTGCGCCTCGCGGTCGGCGCGGGCCCTCATGCCCTGCGCCTGCTCGGCGCCGCGGGCGCGGATCTGAGCCGCCTCCTGCGCGCGCTCCGACGACATCCGGTCGAACACCGCCTTCGAGTTCTGCTCGGGCAGATCGGCGCGGCGGATGCGGACGTCGACGATCTGGATGCCGAAGCGGTCGGCCTCGCGGTTCGCCTGCTCGCGGATGCGGGCCATGATCTGGTCGCGCCGGTCGCGGACGATCTGCTGGAAGCTGTTCGAGCGGATGGCCTCGAGCAGCGCGTCGGTCAGCACGTTGGTCAGGCGCTGGTTGGCCTGCTCCACGGTGCCGACCGCCTGACGGAAGCGGAGGGCGTTGGTGATCTTGTAGCGCGAGAACGCGTCGACCACGAGGCGCTGGCTGTCGTTCGCGGTGGCCTCACGCTCGGGCAGATCGAGGTCGAGGATGCGCTTGTCGATGCGCGTCACGCTCTCGATGAAGGGTACCTTCACGTGGAGGCCGGGCTCGGTGACGGTCGCCACCGGCTGGCCGAGGCGCAACACGATGACCTGCTCGGTCTCGTTCACCTGATAGAAGGCGCTGTAGGCCGCGACGGCGGCGAGGAAGGCGACGACCGCGAAGGCGGCGCCGAAGATGCCGGTTTTCATCTCTCGGGCCTCCGGATCACGGGATCTGCCGCTGCGTCGCGCGCGGCGCGACGGGCTGCTGGTCGAGCGGAAGGTAAGGCACCACGCCCTGCCCGGAGGCCTTGGGGTCGATGATGACCTTGTCGACGCCTCCGAACATCCTCTCCATCGTTTCGAGGAAGAGGCGTTCGCGGGTCACGTCCGGCGCCTTCTTGTACTCGGCGACCACCTGGCTGAAGCGCGACGCCTGTCCCTGCGCGTCTGCGATCGAGGTCGCCTTGACGCCTTCGGCCGCCTGCACGGTCTGGGTCGCCTTGCCTCGGGCCTCCGGCACGACGCGGTTGGCGTAGGCCTGGGCGTCGTTGGTCGCGCGGATGCGATCGGCCTGCGCCACCTGCACTTCGCGGAAGGCCGCGATGACCTCGCCCGGAGGCGCGATCTTCTGAAGCTGGACCTGGGCGATGTCGACGCCGGATTCGTAGGAGTCGAGCGTCTTCTGCATCAGCTCGCGCACGGCGGCCGCCGTCACGGCGGCGGACTGCACCTCCTCCTTCGGCCTCACCGGCTCGACCGCGGGCGCGCCGGACGTCGTCGGCTGCGCCGAAACGTCGGTTTCGGGCGTGCCTTCGGTGAGGATCTGCTGGAGCCGCGAGCGGCCGACCACCTCGCGCATGGCGCTTTCGGCCACGGCCTTGATGGTGCTTTCCGGGTTCTGGAGCTTGAACAGATAGTTGGCCGCGCCGCTCGGACGTCCGTTCGCGCCGTCGGCCGGCTTGATGACCCAGACGACCGAGAAGTTGACGTCGACGATGTTGCCGTCTCCGGTCAGCATCAGGCTTTCCTGCGGCACCTCGCGGGTCGAGACGCTGCGCGTTCCGCCCGGCGCGCTCCGCATGCCGACCTCGATCGAGTTCTGCGTGGTGACCTTCGGGGTCAGCACGGTCTCGATCGGATAGGGCAGATGATAGTTCAGGCCCGACTGCGTCGTGCGGACATACTGTCCGAAGCGCATCACGATGCCTTCCTCGTCGGGCTCGACCCGGTAGAAGCCGGACAGGCCCCAAGCGATCAGACCGACGGCCACCAGCGCGAGGAGGCCCTTGGCTCCGCCGCCGCCGCCCGGCAGCGCGCCCTTGAGGCGTTCCTGAGCGCGACGAAGCACTTCGTCGAGATCAGGCGGCTGCGGACCGCCGCCGCCGGAGGGCTTCTGCGGACCCTGTCCCCACGGACCGCCGGGCTTGTTGCCCCATGGGCCGCCGCCGCCTCCGCCACTCTGGTTGCTCCAGGGCATCTGAACTCCTCGAAGATCGACCGCGAGAGCGTCGGCTCGCGGCGCCGCATATATGTTCGCCCGAAACCCGTTCAACACGAGGCGTTCCGGCGCTCAGACGCTCGTGAGGCGCCGCGGCGGAACCGTCAACCGGGATTTCCGCCGCGCCCGATCACGTCCCGATCAACCGGACGTCAGGAGCTGCGGATGCGGACGAGGTCGCGGAACGTGAAAGCGTGGTCGTCGCGGGGACCCGGGCCATGCTCCTCACGGAAGGTTTCCTTCCAACGCGAGGCGTCCCATTTCGGGAAGAACACGTCGCCTTCCGGCTCGGCGTCGACCTCGGTCAGGCGCATGCGCGAGGCCTTGGGCATCAGGAGTTGGTAAATCTCGCCGCCGCCCGCGCAGATGATCTCGTCCGCGCCCATCTCCTCCGCCATCGCCTCCGCGAGGCCGAGCGCGTCGGCGACGTCGTGGGCCACGTGGACGCCCGGCTCCCTGAAGGCGCGGTCGCGGGTCATCACGATGGTCTCACGGCCCGGCAACGGCCGGCCGATCGCCTCGTGGTTCTTGCGGCCGACGATCAGCGGCTTGCCGATCGTGACCTCTTTGAACCGCTTGAGGTCGCTCGACAGCCGCCACGGCAGGCCGTTGTCGCGGCCGATGACGCCGTTCGACGCCACAGCCGCGACGAGGACGACGGGAGCGCTCACTCGATCGGCCGTCCCCGCAGGCACAGCGGGGTCCAGAGCGCCTGGACGGTGCGGGTCTCGTCGGCGGCCAGCGTCTCGATCGCAGCGTCGTTGGAGTTGTAGCGATAGACGAAGCGCACGAGGCTCGGCTTGTCCCGCCCGATATAGATCGTGGCCTGCCCGCAGACGGCCTCCTGCTTGCCGTCCGTGCGGCGGCGGAAGTTCTCGAAGCCGAAGCGGGCCGGCTTGCCGGCATAGGCCGACTTGAGCTTGGCGCGCAGGGCCTGCTCGGTCTGCGAATAGACTTCCGGCGTGCTCATCGCGGAGGCCGCCCCCGCCCAAGCCATCGCAGCGCCCGCGACGAAAAGCGCCGCCATCGTCTTCGTCATCATCGACCTTCGTCCTCGTCCCCGGCGCGTTCGACCTGCGATCCGAGTCGCTTCAGCGCCTGCCCGTCCGTGCGATACACCGTCCAGCCGTCCATCGCCATGGCTCCCAGGCTCTCGTAGAACGCGATCGCGGGAGCGTTCCATTTGAGCACGGCCCATTCGAGCCGCCCGAGTTCCTCGGCGACGCATCGTTGCGCGAGGCGCCCAAGCAAGGCGCGGGCGATCCCGCGTCGCCGGAAAGCGGGACGGACATAGAGGTCCTCGAGATAGATCCCCGGCCGCCCGGTGAAGGTCGAGAAGGTGTGGAACCAGAGCGTAAAGCCGGCCGCCTCGCCGTCGAATTCGGCGATCTCGGCGAAGACGCGCGGGACCGGACCGGAAAGCGCAGCGGCGAAATCTGCAGCAGTCGCAACCGCTTCGTGCGAAAGCTTCTCGAACTCGGCAAGCTCCTGAACGAAGGCCGCGATCAGCGCGGCGTCGTCCGGCCCCGCGGCGCGGAGGACTGTACTCACACCGCCACCGGCGCCTTGATGGCGGCGTGGGGTTCATACCCCTCGAAGACCACGTCCTCGAAACGGACGTCGAACAGCGAACGCGGCCCGCCGAGCCGCAGCGTCGGCAGCGGGCGGGGCTCGCGCGACAGCTGCTCGCGGGCCTGGTCGACGTGATTCAGGTAGAGATGGACGTCGCCGAAGGTGTGCACGAAGTCGCCGACCTGAAGGCCGACATGACGCGCCACGAGATGGGTCAGCAGCGCGTAGGACGCGATGTTGAACGGCACGCCGAGGAACACGTCCGCCGAACGCTGGTAGAGCTGGCAGGAGAGCCGACCGTCGACGACGTGGAACTGGAACAGGCAGTGGCAGGGCGCGAGCGCCATGTCGGGAATGTCGGCCGGATTCCAGGCCGACACGATCAGCCGGCGCGAGGACGGATTGCGCTTCAGCTCCGCCAGCACCTCCGAGATCTGGTCGATGACGCGCCCGTCAGGCGCGGCCCAGGACCGCCATTGGCGGCCGTAGACCGGACCGAGGTCGCCGTTCGCGTCGGCCCACTCGTCCCAGATGCTGACGCCGTTCTCCTTCAGATAGCGCACGTTGGTGTCGCCCCTGAGGAACCAGATCAGCTCGTGGACGATCGACTTGAGATGCAGCCGCTTGGTGGTGACGAGCGGAAATCCTTCGGTCAGATCGAAGCGGATCTGGGCGCCGAAGAGTGAGAGCGTGCCCGTCCCCGTGCGGTCGTCCTTGGCGACGCCGTGGTCGAGGATCTGGGCGAGCAGATCGAGATAGGGGCGCATGGCGTCTCTCCTCGGAAAGGCCCGCCATGCTACTCCCGGACGCGGTCCGGCGGCCAGTCGAAGCCGGCCGCCGTCAACAGCCGTCTCTTCCTCAGGCCGCGCGGACGTCCCTCAGGAAGCCGTCGACCTGTCGTCCGAGGGCGCCGGCACGCTCCGCGAGTTCGCCCGCAGAGGAGCGGACCTGCGCCGCGCCCGCGCCCGCGCCGTTCGCGGCCTCGCGCATGTCGGCCATTTCCTCGGTGACGCGCTGCGCGCCGCGGGCGGCTTCGCTCACGTTGCGCGCGATCTCCTCCGTCGCCGCGTGCTGCTCCTCGACCGCGGCCGAGACCCCGACCGCGATCTCGTGGACGCGGCCGATCACCCGGTCGATCTCGAGGATCGCGCCGACGGTGTCGGTCGACGCCTCCTGGATCGCGCCCATCTGGGCGGTGATCTCCTCGGTCGCCTTCGCGGTCTGGTCCGCGAGGCTCTTGACCTCCGAGGCCACCACGGCGAAGCCCCGGCCGCTTTCGCCGGCGCGGGCCGCCTCGATGGTCGCGTTGAGGGCGAGCAGGTTGGTCTGGCCGGCGATTTCCTGGATCAGGCGCACGAACTCGCCGATCTTCTGCGAGCCGCGATCGAGCGTGTCGACCCGCTCGCGGGCGCGGCGGACGTTCTCGACGGCGGCGGCCGCCACCTCGGTCGCCGCGACCGCCTGGGACCCGACCTCGCGGGCGCTCGCCGAAAGCTCTTCGGTCGCCGCGGCCACCGCCCGGACGTTCGCCGACATTTCGCCGGTCGCGCTCATGACGGAGACCGACTGCTGATTCGCCTGTTCGGCGGAGGCGGCGAGAGAGCCCGCGGTGGCGTCCATTTCGGTGGCGGAAGAGGCCAGAGTTTTGACGAGTTCTCCGACGGCAGCCTCGAAGCGGCTCGCCACTTCGCCCATCTCGGCGCGCCTGGCCGCCGAGCGCGTGCGATCGGCGTCCGCCTGCTCGGCGCGCATCCGGTCGGCGTCAGCCATGGCGGCTGCGAACACCGCCATTCCGCGCCAGATCTCGCCAATCTCGTCGCGGGCTTTCGAATCGACGATCGCGACGCGCTCGCCCCGCGCCATCGCCTCGATCGACCCGGCGACCCGAACCAGCGGCCGGGCGATGCTGCGCTGGGCGAACACGGTGGCGACCGCGAGAGCCCCGCCGACGCCGAAGAGCGTCAGCAGCCCAAGAATCATTACGGCGTTCGAATAGACATCCTGCGCCTTGGCGGTCTCCGCCTTCTGCTCCTCGAGGCTTCGCGCGGTCAGGGCGTCCACGTTCGTCTGGAACGCCCTTCGGTTGGCGCGATTGGTCTCGTTGTTGCCCTGCTCGTTAGCGGCGGCCGGCGAAACCTCCACGCCGAGCCGAACCGTCTCCGTCCGGAAACGCCGGAACTCGCCGGCGTCGCGGCGCATGTCGTCGAACAAGGCGCGGTCCTGCGCAGGGACCACGGGATCCCACGTCTTCAGCAGCGCGTCGATGTCGTCGAGCGAAGCCGTCAGGCTCTCGCCGAACTTCTTCGCCGCCGCGGCGTCCTTCGCGCCATAGATGCCGCGGGAATCCATCACGACCGCGGTGACGAGACGGTTCAGCCGCTCGCTGTAGGACGCCCGCTCGAAGGCTTGCTCGGAATCGCGATACGCCGCGTTGAAACTTTGCAGAGAGAGGAAACCGACGGCCGCCAAGGCGAGCGCGACAGCGCCCAGCCCTCCGACGATGGAAAGAACTTTTGCCCCGATGCGCATGTTGCACGGTCCCGAATCAGCGGATGGACGCGCGCTCCGCGCGTCGGGGCGTCGTTGTATGCCAAGGACCGCTAACGCCCGGTTGCGACCTCGGCCTCATGCGCGGCCGGTCCCGACGACCTTCTAGCAGTTCGCGCTCGCCTCTTCCGGTGAGCGGTCCGATCGCCTATATTCCGGACCGCCGGAGCGATCCGGCTATGGTGATAAACGGCCGCCGTAATAAACCCTTCGGACCCGGGGGCAGTACCCGGCGCCTCCACCGAAGCCCATGACGCCGATATGGCCCGTGGGTTTCGGCGGGGGCGAAACAGGATCGACGGGGGCGTAAAGGGCGAACTTTCACCCGGTATTGTTCCGCCGTTATCGGGCTTTTTTATAGTTGCCAACGACAACTATGCTCCGGTTGCTCAGGCCGCGTGAGCGGTTTGAAAGACCACGCCTAAAGTCCTGATGGGTTAGCATCTGTCGGGCGGGGTTCGGAGGTACCTGGCAACAGAAACCTCCACTCCATCCGTTTTTCATTTTCTCTGAAGCCTTTGCCTCCCCGCGCATGGCCGCCCTGCGCGACCGGGCGTTGCCGCGCCGCGACGTCCGACCCAGCTTCCGCGCTCCGTCAGGTCAGCTGGAAAGTCTCTCGCCCATGACGAACGCCTCCGACTGCGTCGGGCCGTGCGAGCCTGCCGAACGTCCGGCCGCCGAAACGCGCGGGGCCGAGCTCGTCCCGGTCACGGCCCCGCATGGCGCGGCGCTCGGGCAGTTCGCGCTGTCGATCGGCGGCCTTGCGATCGGCACCGGCGAGTTCGCAGCGATGGGCATCCTGCCGTCGGTCGCAGCCGACGTCGGAGCGACGATCCCCGAAACGGGACACATGATTTCCTCCTACGCGCTCGGCGTGACCGTCGGCGCGCCGCTGATCGCCGTCGCGTTCGCGCGCGCCCCGCGCCGGGCGCTGCTGATCGGCCTGATGGCCTTCTTCCTGGCCGGCAACGTCGCGAGCGCGCTTGCGACCTCCTACGGCGCAGTCGTCGCCGCGCGCTTTCTCGCGGGGCTGCCGCACGGAGCCTATTTCGGCGTCGCGATGCTGTTCGCCGCCTCGATGGTCCCCGCGTCGAGGCGTGGGCAGGCCGCGGCCAACGTGCTGCTCGGCCTCAGCGTCGCCAACGTGGTCGGCGTGCCGGCCGCGACGTGGCTCGGCCAGGCCTTCGGATGGCGGGCGACATTCATCGCCGTCGCCGGACTTGCGGCGGCCACGATCGCGCTGGTGCGGCTGCTGACGCCGGAAGTCTCGCCCTCGGCGGCCGCGAGCCCGATGCGCGAACTCGGCGCGCTCAAACGGCCGCAGGTGTGGCTGACGCTCGGCGTCGCCGCAATCGGCTTCGGCGGCATTTTCGCGGTCTATTCCTATGTGTCGCCGACGCTCACGGAGGTCACGGGCCTGTCGTCGGCGATGGTGCCGCCCATGCTCGCCGTGCTCGGCCTCGGCATGATCGCCGGCAACGTCGCGGGCGGCCTTCTCGCCGACCGGGCGCTCAAGGCCACGATGGCGGGCGTGCTGATCTACAGCGCCGCGACGCTCGGCCTGTTCGTCTTCGCCTCGGCGAACCCATGGACGGCCGCCTTGAACCTGTTCCTCATCGGCGGCTGCATCGCCATGGGCCCCGCCCTCCAGACGCGCCTCATGGACGTCGCGGGCGACGCCCAGACGCTCGCCGCGACGCTCAACCACTCGGCCTTCAACGTCGCGAACGCGCTCGGCGCATGGCTTGGCGGGATTGCGATCGCGACCGGCTACGGATGGACTTCGCCGGGCTGGGTCGGCGCGATCCTCGCGGTTGGCGGCCTTGCGATCCTGTGCGTGTCGCTGGCTCTGGAGCGTTCGTCGAACGCCGCGCGCAGGTCCGCGTAAGTCACGCTGGAAAGCGTTCGGCGCGGTCCGACCGCGAACGATCGCTGGACGCATCGGCCCGCTTCGATGAAGAAGGGCCTGTGACCGCGAGAGCGCGTTTCCTCGTTCTCGTTCGCGCGACGAGCGGTCGCTGTGTTTCCGAGCCCCCGAATCCTCCTATGTAGCGGTCATGACGACGACGCCTCCCCCCGCCCCACCGGCGCAGGACTTCCTCCGTTACGATCTGCTGACGCAGAACGCGTTGCGCGGCGTCGTGCGCGACGTGCTCGCGCGGATCGCCCGCGAGGGCGTGCCTGGCGAGCATCATTTCTACATCTCGTTCCGCACGACCGACCCGGACGTACGCCTCTCCCAGAGGTTGAAGGAGCGCTATCCGGCCGAGATGACGGTCGTGCTCCAGCACCAGTTCTGGGATCTCGAGGTCGACGAGGACGGGTTCGAGGTCGGCCTGTCGTTCGGCAACGTGCCCGAGAAGCTCGTCGTGCCGTTCCGCTCGATCACGGGCTTCTTCGATCCGTCCGTCCAGTTCGGCCTGAAGTTCGATCATCCGGACGCCGAAGCCATCGAGGAAGACGTCCCCTCGACCGAGGCCGCCGAGACCGTCGTTCCGGACGCCGAACCGGCGCAGTCCGAGCCCCCGGTTCCGGGCGGAGCCGAGGTCGTGAGCCTCGACAAGTTCCGCAAGAAGTAAGCCGCGCAGCCTCTTCGCCGCTTCGCCGTTCTCCGTCGGATGGTTGCGTGACGCGCTCTCGCGCGGCGTGCTAGGGAGCCCTTGCCCGTTCAGGCGAGGCTTATGCCCCTTTCACGCAATCTGAAGAGAGCGCGCCCATGACCGCGACCCGCACCGAAACCGACAGTTTTGGTCCGCTGGAGGTCCCGTCGGACAAATACTGGGGCGCGCAGACGCAACGGTCGCTGCAGAACTTCAAGATCGGCGGCGAAACCATGCCTCAGCCGCTGATCCGCGCGCTCGGGATCATCAAGCGCTCGGCCGCGCTCGCCAATAAGGATCAGGGCTCGCTCGACCCGAAGCTCGCCGACGCGATCGCCGCGGCCGCCCAGGAGGTCACCGACGGCAAGTTCGACGATCATTTCCCGCTGGTGGTCTGGCAGACCGGGTCCGGCACCCAGTCGAACATGAACGCGAACGAGGTGATCTCGAATCGCGCGATCGAAGCGCTCGGCGGCCAGATGGGTTCGAAGAAGCCCGTCCATCCGAACGACCACGTCAACATGAGCCAGTCGTCGAACGACACCTTCCCGACCGCGATGCACATCGCCGCGGCGGAGGAGATCGAAAAGACGCTTCTGCCCAAGCTCAAGCACCTTGAGGACGCGCTCGACGCGAAGGCGAAGGCGTTCGAGCACGTCATCAAGATCGGGCGCACCCACACCCAGGACGCCACCCCCCTGACGCTCGGCCAGGAATTCTCCGGCTATGTCGCGCAGGTCCGCCTCGGGGCCGAGCGCATCCGGGAGACGCTGAAGCACCTCCACCCGCTCGCGCAGGGCGGCACGGCGGTCGGCACCGGCATCAACGCCAAGGTCGGCTTCGCGGAAAAGTTCGCCGAGAAGGTCGCGGAGATCACCGGCCTGCCCTTCGTGACCGCGCCGAACAAGTTCGAGGCGCTCGCGGCGCATGACGCCTATGTCTACGTGCATGGCGCGCTGAACGCGCTCGCAGCCGGCCTGTTCAAGATCGCGAACGACATCCGCCTGCTCGGCTCCGGCCCGCGCTCGGGCCTCGGGGAACTCGTCCTGCCGGAGAACGAACCGGGCTCCTCGATCATGCCCGGCAAAGTCAACCCGACGCAGTGCGAGGCGCTCACGATGGTGTGCGCCCAGGTCTTCGGCAACAACGCGACGATTTCCTTCGCCGGCAGCCAGGGGCATTTCGAGCTCAACGTCTACAAGCCCGTGCTCGCCTTCAACATGCTGCAATCGATCCGGATACTCGGCGACGCCGCCGTCAGCTTCACGGACAATTGCGTGGTCGGGATCGAGGCCGACGAGGACCGCATCGCCGATCTGATGAGGCGCTCGCTGATGCTCGTCACCGCGCTTGCGCCGACCATCGGCTACGACAACGCCACCAAGGTGGCGAAGACCGCCCACAAGAACGGCACCACCTTGCGCGAGGAGGCCGTTAAGCTGGGCTTCGTGTCGGAGGAAGAATTCGATCGCGTCGTCCGCCCCGAGGCGATGATCCGCCCCGGTTAGTCGGTTGCGCACGACGGTAATTGGATGGCGCTCGATTTACTGATCAGGCTTGTGATAAGGGTTTTTGACGATGTCCCAGATCGTCAACCTGCGAAGCGTCAGAAAAAAACGCGCGCGCGCCGAAGCGGAATCCAAGGCGGTGGAGAACCGCGTCCGTTTCGGCATGAGCAAGCGGGAGCACGAAGCCGCGGGGGCGGCTCGGGAAACGTCGCAACGCAGGCATGATGCGCATCGTCGCGAAAACGGGGGCGACGAAACCAATGAATGAACCGTCAAAGCCGATCGAACTCGTTACGACGACGTCAGGTGGCCAAGCGCAACTTGTCGGCGTCGGCCCTGCCGAAGCGGAGGGGATCGTCGTGAGCGGCATTCTGGCGGGCGAAGACGGGCCGACGTCGCGGGAATACAATCCCGACATCGTCAAGCGCTCCGTCGTGGTGGCCGGCCACAAGACCAGCGTCAGCCTCGAGGACGCTTTCTGGCATGCGCTGAAAGACATTGCCCGCGAGCGCGGCGCATCGCTGCGCGGCCTTGTCGCGGAGATCGACTCAAACCGCCGCGGCGGCAACCTGTCGTCCGCGGTCCGGCTGTTCGTGCTCGATCATTATCGCAGACTGGCCCGCGCGCCGCGCTGACGACGCTCCGCCCTCCATCCTCGGAGCGGAAATCGGGCGACCGGCGGAACTCTCTCAGGCCTCGCCCACAAACCTATCGAGCGTGGTCCGGCTGGTTCGCGGACTGCCCGCGACTTGTCGCCTTCTTCACATACCGGCCCTTCAGCGCGGCGCTGTCGCGGCGGGCGGCAGGATGGACGTCGGCGCCGGCAGTGCCGGGCCTTCCGGCTGACGCCCCGGATTCGGACGCCCGGAGCGGTCGGCCGGGCGGAACGTCTGGCCTTGCGGCGAGAACACGCCGGCGGGCGGCGACGGCGGAGGCGTCTGCGTCGGGCCGGATGGCGTCGAGAGATCAAGATCCCATGGCGACCCCGGCGAACCCGTACGGGGAGCCACTTCGAGCGCCGCGCCGGCCTCGGCTTCGCGCTTGCGGCGTTCGGCCTCGAGCCTCGCCTTTTCTGCTTCCGCGCGCTTGCGTTCCTCTTCCTGACGCTCGCGGGCGACGCGGGCGCGTTCGCGCGCGTCCGCCTCCATGGCTTCGATCCGGGCCGTCTCCCGCTCGACCGCACGGACCGAAAGCCACCCCGTGAAAGCGGTCGCGTCGATGCGCCGGGACGGCGAGGAGATCGGCCCGTCCAACGCGACGCCGATCTGCGGCGCGCCTGGACGCGCCGGCTGCAGCGTGAGGTCGGCGTCGAGCGTCCGCCGCCTCAGATCGACGGAGGCGCCGCCGCCGAGACGAACCCCATCGCTTTGCGCTTCAAGCGCTCCGGTTCGCAGAACGCCGCCGGAGATCGTGAAACCCGCCAACGCTTGCGGAAGATGAAAATCGGCGGCCGCCAACTCCTTGTTCAGCGCGGCCGCGACTTTTCCGGCGTCGAGCGCGAGCCCGGCTTCGACCTGCGGCTCGATCCGATCGACCGCCGTGGGATCAAGCCGGCGCGCGACCATGTCCGTGACGGAGACGGACCCCGCGCCCGTCAGCGATCCGACGAGGCCGGCGATCGACCGCCCCGAAGCCTGCCCCTCGATCTTCAATCCGACGCCGCCGAGCACGGGCGAGGCGGCGCGATCGATACCCATAAGTTGTTCCGCAGCGGCATTTTCGAGCGCGAGGTTGAACGTCGTCGTCGCCTGTTCGTCCGCGCGCGCGATTGCGGCCGTTCCGGAGAGGCGCCCGCCGTCGAGCGCGGCGGAGAAGCCTTCGAGGGCGATCGCGTCGCGCTTCAGCGCCAGCGTGAAGGCGGCGTCGGTGGCGACCTGGCCTGCGCCGAGCGGCATCCGCGCTGCGGAGACCTCGAATCGGCCGGCGATCCCGCGCACGGGCGACGGCCCGAACGGAGTCGTCGGCCAGGCGCCCTCCTGTCCCTCCCCGGCCGCGGCGTCCGGCGAAACGGCGAGCGCGATCAGCGCCGCCAGCGGAAGGTCGTCCAGCGCGAAGCGGCCCTCGATCGGCCTGGAGGGATCCGACGGCAGCGTCGCCTGTCCCACGATCCGCCGCCCGGCGACGTCGCCCTTCAGGTCGTCGAGCCGCGCGCCGGCGCCGTCAAGCGCAAGCTTCGCGGCGAACGTCGCGGGGAGACGCGGGCCGGAGACGGGGCTGGCGCGGCCGAGAACGGCCGCGACCGCGACGAGATCTTCGGCCTTGGCCGAGACGTCTGCCTGAACGGAGAGCGCGCCGGACGGAGAGGTCCCGACCGCGCCGCGCCCCGTGAGGTCGAGCCCGAGCGCGGCGAACCGCCCCTCGCCCGTCATGCCTTTGGCCGGCGCGCCCGAAAGGCGAAGCGAAATCTCGCCGCCTTGCGCGTCGACGAGCGGGCTCAGACCAACGCCCGCCAGCGCCGCTAGCTTGCGCCCGTCGGGCGAAGCGATCCTGAGCTTGGCTTCAGCGGGCGCATCGAGCGAGAGCGACGGCGTCGAGACCTCCGCGTCGATCCGGCCGCCTGCAGCCGCGCCGGAGACGGAAAACCAGTGGCCGTCCGGCCCGACGTCGACATCGATCGACACGTCGGCCGGCGCAAGCGCCGCGGAACGGCGCTCGAGCGCCTCGACGAGCCCGACGGGAGCGCCGGCCGCGCGGGCGAGCGCGACGAGCGAGCCGAGCTTCGCCGCGGCGACCTTGAAGCCCATCGCGCCCTCGGGCCCCGCCGTTCCCATGGCGACGCGTCCGGCCCCGGAAACCTTCGCGCCGTCGGCGTCGCGGACTTCGAGGCGCTTCAGGTCGAGCCCGCGGGCGTCCAGCGAGACGTCGACCGACACGCCGCTCATGGCGACGCCCGACAGCACGAGGCTTTCGGCGTCGAGGGCCACCAGCGCGTCCGTGTCCTGCGCGGACAGCGCCTGCGACATCAGGCGATCGAGGCCGAGCGCGTCGAGGTCGAGCCGGTCGGAATCGAGCGCGGCTTCCATGCGGGACCGCTTCCCTTCGCCGCCCTTCGCCCATGACACGCGGCCGGTCGAGCGGGCTCCGTCGGTCTCGATCGTCGCTTCGTCGATGCTGACCGCGCCGGGGCGGGCGGAAAGCTCGCCCTTGAGCGAGACGCGTCGGACTGGCGTCGCGCTCTGGTCGCGTCCCCCGCCCAGCCAGCGGCGGAAGGAGGCGAGATCGCGCGCATCGAAGGACACCGGTCCGACGAAGCCGGGCTCGCCGTTCGAAAACGCGACCGCGCCGGAGGCGGAGACTCGCGCGTCGCCGGGCAGAACGGCGGAGGCGCGGCGCACGCGCCAGTCGCCGCGCGCGGCTGCGAGTTCGAGCCGCAGGTCCTGGAGCACGTCTCCCCCGAGCACGACGCCGCGGGCGTCGAGCGTAAGCGAAGCGTTGGCGGGCGGCCGGACGCCCGCAGGCAGGCGCGACGCGATCTCGGACAACACGCCCGCCGGCGTCTTCGGTCGCCCCTCTCCGAGCAGCCTGTCGAAATCGATCTGGCGGGTCTCGAGGCGCAGATCGAACTGCGGATCGGCGCCGAACGTCGCTTCGGCGGTCCCGGTCAGGCGAACGCCCCGCTCGTCCGGCCCATAGGCAAGGTCGAGATCGTCGAACTTCAGGCGCCCTGCCCCGACCTTCGCAGCCGCCGCGGCCCGCCACGGTTCGGCTGTCGCGGTCTCGCGACGCCGATCGGCGGGACCCGACAGCGCGACACGCCCCTCGAAGGCCGGCTTGTCGGCCATCGCTATCGCGCCGTCCGCCTCGAAAGCGAGCGTCCCGTCGGTCCGGGCCGCGGCGACCTTAACGCGCATGGCGCCGGCTTCCGCGCGGGACGTCGACGCTCTTAGATTCAACCTGCCGCCGTCCGGACCGCCCACCCCCTCGAACTTGTAGGGGCCAGAGAGCGACCCGGCCTCTGCGACGCCTGCGATGCGATCGAGGCCGAATGTTCCTTGAGGCGTCGCGAGGGAGAGAGCGCCGTCGACGATTTCGGCGCGATCGAAGGAGACGCGGGCCGGCGCTCCGCCCTTTCCGGACGAGAACGCCGTGCGCACGGCGCCGTCGGCCGCGATCTCGACGCCGAGCCTCGGACGCACCAGCCTGATCCGCTCGGCCTTGACCTCGCCGCGAAGCAGCGGCGCGATGGCGAGTTCGATCTCGACCTCGTCGACCGAGAGCCGCGTCGCGCCCGCGCCGGACGAGAGCGCCCGGAACCGCACGTAGGGCGTCGGCAGCAGCCTCGCGTCGACCGCGCCGCTCACCGTCACGGGCGCCCCGACGAGCGCGCTCGCCTGCGCGGCGAAGTCGTCGCGATAGGCGGTCCAGTTGACGAACCAGGGCCCGATCAGCGCGGCGAGAAGCGCCAGCACCAGAGCGAGCCCGAGCCCGGTGAGCGTGTTGTTCAAGGGCGTCGGTCCGGTTCGATCCGTCGTCCGAAAAGAATCTGCTCCGCGGCGGGTCGACGTCCGCGTGCGGCGCAAAAACCATTACACGGGAGGCGGGGCGCTACGGAACGACTATCTGACCGGCGCCGCTCAAACCGGCGAGACGGCGACGTCTTCCGCGACGGCGAAGCCATAGGCCGGCGCTCAGACCGCGACGATCTTTCCCGGGTTCATGATGTCGAGCGGATCGAGCGCGCGTTTCAGCGCGCGCATGGCCTCGACCGCCGGGGCGCCGTGCTCGGCCTCGAGATACGCCATCTTGCCCTGTCCGACGCCGTGCTCGCCGGTCGAGGTTCCGCCCATCGCGATCGCCCGCGCCACGAGGCGCGCGAGGAAAGCCGAACAGGCTGCGCGCTCCGCCGGATCGTCCGGCCTGACCAGCGGCAGGCAGTGGAAGTTGCCGTCGCCCACGTGACCGACGATCGGCGCGACGAGGCCGGAGCGCGCAATGTCCTGCAGCGTCTCCTCGACGCAGTCCGCGAGCCGCGAGATCGGCACGCAGACGTCGGTCGGGACGGGTTTCGCGCCGGGACGCAGTGCCGCCGCCGCCCAGGTCGCGTCGTGGCGCGCGGTCCAGAGGCGGGTTCGGTCCTCGGCTCTGGTCGCCCAGTCGAGCGGGCCGCCGCCGAGATCGGCCGCGATCTCGCCGAAGCGTTCGGACTGCTCGCGCACGCCCGCTTCCGTGCCGTGGAACTCGACGAACAGCGTCGGGATGACGGGAAGCGAGAGCTTCGAATAGGCGTTGGTGGCGGCGACCATCGCGGCGTCGAGCAACTCCACCCGCGCGATCGGCAGGCCGCTCTGGATCGTCAGGATGGCGGCGTCGCAGGCGGCGCGCACGCTTGGAAACGGGCAGACCCCGCCGGCGATCGCCTCGGGCGTCCCGTTGAGACGCAGCGTGATCTCCGTGATCACGCCGAGCGTGCCCTCGGAGCCGACGAAGAGCCGCGTGAGATCGTAGCCGGCCGAGGATTTCTTCGCCCGGCCCCCGGTGCGCATGACCTCGCCCGAGGCGAGAACCACGACCAGCCCGAGCGTCGCGTCCTTCATGGTGCCGTAGCGCACCGCATTGGTGCCGGAGGCGCGCGTCGCGACCATGCCTCCGATCGAGGCGTCGGCGCCGGGATCGATCGGGAAGAACAGGCCCGTATCGCGCAGACGCGCGTTAAGCGCCTTGCGGGTGACGCCCGGCTGCACGAGGGCGTCGAGATCCTGGGCGTGGACGGCGACGATCTCGGTCATCTCGGCGGTCGAGATCGAGACGCCGCCGAGCGGCGCGTTGACGTGGCCCTCGAGCGAGGAGCCGGCCCCGAAGGGAATGACGGGCACGCGGGCTCCGGCGCAGAGGCTCACGATCGCCGCGACCTCCTCGGTCGTGCGGGGAAAGACCACCGCGTCCGGCGGTTCGCCCGGAATCCACGTGACGCTGCTCGAATGCTGCGCTCGCACGGCCGGGGCTGTCGAGAGCCGCGTCCCGAAGCGGCCGCGCAACTCGGAAACGACCGCTTCGACGGCGGCGGCCGACGGCCGTGAGCCGGAGACTGTTGCGGAGACGTCCATGTTCGGGCCAAGACCTCCGCGCACGCCCCGCCATCGGCCTCTCTGCCCGGAGACCTGATTTGACCGACGCGCCCTATCTGTCGCCGCCGCTCGAAATCGAGAGCCGTTTCCTCGACCACAACGGCCACGTCAACATGGCCTATCATCTCGTGCTGGTCGACGAGGCGCTGGAGTTGGCGCTCGCCCCGATCAAAGGGGACGGCTACGTCGAAGACCGCGGCATGACGACTTTCGCGGCCGAAATGCACGTCCGCTACCTGTGCGAAATCAACATGGGCGACGAGATCCGCGGCCGCGTGCGCTTCGTCGCCGCCGATGCGAAGCGGACCCATTGGGTCGTGGAGCTCCTGCGCACGGCGGACGGCGTCGTGACGACGACGGCGGAGGGCGTGTCGCTTTCCGTCGACGTGGGGTCGCGCAAGGTGGCGCCCTTTCCCGCCGACGTCGCTGAACGCCTCAACGCTGCAGTCCAGCACGACGCAGACGGCGCGGCGGGCCTCGACTGGCTCGGTCGCCACGTTGCGATGAAAAAGGACTGACACGAAAAACGCCCCGCGCGACAGGCGCACGGGGCGTTCGGACATGCGTTAAAACGGAGCGTCGAAGGCCTTATTCGACGACTTCGACGACTTCGCGATCCCTGTTCACGATATACCGCTTCTTGTTGACGATCGTGTAGCGATACTCGCTCTCGGGAACGTCGTAGACTTCCACCCGCTCGGGAAGACGACGACCGACGACAACCTCTCCGTCATACTCGACCGACGGGCGGCTCTCCTGAACGACGTATTCACGCTCGCGTTTGGACGGCGTCGCGGCCGCGCCGACGACGCCGCCGACGCCCGCGCCTACCGCAGCGCCTACAGGCCCGCCGACGATTGCGCCGGTGGCCGCGCCGGTCGCCGCGCCCGCGGCGGCGCCGCCTGCCTCACGGTCCCCGGCGAAAGCTGCGGCGGGAAAAGCCACGCCGAGAGCAACGGTAAGCGCAACCATGCCATTACGCATGATGAAGTCCTCCTGTGTTCCGCCCGCCCCAGTAACGAGCGACTCCCGAAAAGCGTTCCCCATGAAATGACATATTGATCTTCAGTGGCGGCGGACGCGCGGCGACGCATGCGCTCGCAATTCGCGGCGCGGAACGCCATTTTGTGCGTTGCGCCCGCAGTGAGTCGCGACGGGCCGACGCCTTACGGAGACTTTGCTCGCCTTGTCAGATCCGATCGCCCGGCCCGACGACGCTGTTCCGCACGCCCCCCGCCCGGGCGGCATCGCCGCGCGCGCGCAAGGCGCCATGCGGGCCGCGAACGCGCCGGACTATCTTTCCGGACTCAACCCCGAGCAGCGCGAGGCCGTCGAGACGCTTGACGGCCCGCTGCTGGTGCTCGCCGGCGCCGGCACGGGCAAGACGCGTGTGCTCACCACGCGGATCGCCCACATCCTCGCTCTGGGCAAGGCCCGGCCGTTCGAGATTCTGGCCGTCACCTTCACCAACAAGGCCGCGCGCGAGATGCGGGAGCGCGTCGGCCATCTGCTCGGCCGTGCCGCCGAAGGCATGGAGTGGCTCGGCACCTTCCATTCGATCGGCGCCAAGATGCTGCGCCGGCACGCCGAGCTCGCCGGCCTCCAGCCGAGCTTCACCATCCTCGACACCGACGACCAGATCCGCCTGATCAAGCAGGTGCTGGCGGCCGAAAACATCGACGACAAGCGCTGGCCGGCGCGCCAGCTCGCCTTCGCGATCGACGGCTGGAAGAACCGCGCGCTGTCCCCGAAAGACGTGCCGGCCGGCGAGGCGCAGGCCTATGCGGCGGGCCGCGGCGCGGAACTCTACGGGCTCTACCAGACCCGGCTGAAGCAGCTGAACGCGGTCGATTTCGGCGATCTGCTGCTCGAACCGATCCGCATCTTCCGCGAAAACGCGGACGTGCTCGGCCAGTATCACCGGCGCTTCCGCTACATGCTGGTCGACGAGTATCAGGACACCAACGTCGCGCAGTATCTCTGGCTGCGTCTGCTGGCCCAAGGCTCGAAGAACCTCGCCTGCGTCGGCGACGACGACCAGTCGATCTATGGCTGGCGCGGGGCCGAAGTGGAAAACATCCTCAAGTTCGACAAGGATTTTCCGGGCGCGAAGGTGGTGCGGCTCGAACGCAACTACCGCTCCACCGGCCACATTTTGAACGCCGCCTCCGGCCTCATCGCGAAGAACGAGGGCCGGCTCGGCAAGACGCTTCGCCCGCAGATCGAACTCGGCGAGAAGGTGACGGTCGCAGGGAGCTGGGATTCGGGCGAGGAGGCCCGCCAGATCGGCGACGAGATCGAGGCGCTGCAGTCGAAGGGGCACAAGCTCGACGACATGGCGATCCTCGTGCGCGCCTCGTTCCAGATGCGCGAGTTCGAGGAGCGCTTCATCACGCTCGGGCTGAACTATCGCGTCGTCGGCGGCCCCCGGTTCTACGAGCGCGCGGAGATCCGCGACGCGATGGCGTATCTTCGCGTCGTCGCGAGCCCGGCCGACGCCCTCGCCTTCGAGCGCATCGTCAACGTGCCGAAGCGCGGCATCGGCGACGCCAGCGTCAAGCTCATCATCGAGCGGGCGCGGGCAGACGAGATCAATCTGGTCGAAGCCTCGCGCAGGCTCGTCAACGAGGGCGGTCTCGCGGCCAAGGCCCGCGGCGCGCTCAAGGACCTGGTGCTCTCCTTCGACCGCTGGACGAACGAACTCGACCGCCTGCCGCATGTCGAGCTCGCCGAGAAGATCCTCGAGGAGAGCGGCTACACCGACATGTGGTCGAAGGACCGCACGGCGGAGGCGCAAGGGCGCCTCGAGAACCTCAAGGAGCTGGTGCGCTCCATGGAGCCGTTCGAGAACCTGCGGGGTTTCCTCGAGCACGTCTCGCTCGTGATGGACGTCGACGGCGCGCGGGGCGAGGACGCCGTCACCATCATGACGCTGCACGCCGCCAAGGGGCTCGAATACGACACCGTCTTCCTGCCCGGCTGGGAGGAAGGCCTCTTTCCCCACCAGCGCTCGCTCGACGAGAACGGCCGCGCCGGGCTCGAGGAGGAGCGGCGGCTGGCTTATGTCGGCGTCACCCGGGCGAAGCGCCGGGCCAAGATCTGGTTCGCGTCCAACCGGCGCGTGCATGGCATGTGGCAGTCGTCGATTCCGTCCCGCTTTCTCGACGAATTGCCGGAGGCGGCGGTCGACGTGGTCGAGGCGCCGGCGACCTTCGGCGGCGGTCATATGGGCGGCAGCTACGGCGCGAGCCGCTTCGACCGACCGGAGACCTTCAAGTCCACCTACGAGACCCCCGGCTGGAAACGCGCCCAGGAGCGCGGCTTCGACAAGGGCTCGCCGGGACCGGGCGCGCGCGGCCGTGGGCCGATGACGATCGAGGGCGAACTCGTCGCGTCCTCGGCCGCGAAATCTGTAGGGTTTTCGCAAGGCGCGCGAGTGTTTCACCAGAAGTTCGGGACGGGGACGGTGGTCGAGGTCGAGGGCAACAAGCTGACCGTCGCGTTCGACAAAGCCGGCCACAAGCGCGTGCTGGACGGGTTCGTGAAGGCGGCCTGAGCGCCGCCCCCGCGTCCCGGCCTTGAGCCGGGACCCTTGAACGCAGCGCTTTCCAGACTTAGCGAGCCGTCGCAGTTCCTTTTGGCCCCCATGGCGGCTATGGGTCCCGGCTCAAAGCCGGGACGCGAGCGTTGCGGTTCAAGCGGTTCATTCGGAAACCATCGTGACCCAGACTCCCATGATCCGCCTCGCGCTCGACGAGGCGACCGCCAAACGCGTCGCCGACGTGCTCGAGGAGGCGTTCCCCTTCGGCGAGGTCTCGATCGCGGCCTTTGAGACGGGCCCTGAGGCCTGGGCCGTCGAGGTCTACGGCTCGCCCGAGATGGAGGCCGGCGAACTCGCCGCGGCGCTTCGCGAGGCGCTGGGGCCTGAAAGCGCGGGGCTTCGTGTCGAGGAAGGCGCGATCGACGAGAAGGACTGGGTCGCGAAAAGCCTCGAAGGCCTGAAGCCCGTGCCCGCCGGCCGCTTCGTGGTGCACGGCTCCCACGACCGCGACAAGATCCCCGCGGACGCGATCGGCATCGAGATCGAGGCCGCGCTCGCCTTCGGCACCGGCCATCACGGCACCACGCGCGGCTGCCTCATCGCGCTCGACGAGCTTCTCGGCCAGCGCCGCTTCGAGCGCGTCTTGGATCTCGGCTCCGGCACCGGCGTACTGGCGATCGCGGTGGCGCTGGCGCAGCAGGGGCCGGTGCTCGCGACCGACATCGACGAGACCTCGGCCCGCATCGCGGGCGAGAACGCCGAGGCGAACGGCGCCGGCGCCTATGTCGAGTCGATACACGCGACGGGCTTCGAGCACCCGGTCTTCGGCCAACGCGGACCGTTCGACCTGATCGTCGCGAACATTCTCGCCGGCCCGCTGGTCGAGCTTTCGGGCGACGTCGCGGCGCATCTCGCCGACGGCGGCGTCGTGGTGCTCTCGGGTCTGATGACCCACGAGGAAGACCGGGTGCGCGACGCCTATCTGGCGCAGGGCCTGACGCTCGTCTCCGCCCGCCAGCTCGAGGGCTGGTCGACGCTGGTGCTGAAGCGGTAGCGCTCGCGTCCCGGCCTTGAGCCGGGACCCATTAACGTCGACGTTGCAAGCAACGGGGACCGAACGGCGAGATTTTGAGGTCGTATCGGTTCTGGGTCCCGGCTCAGGGCCTGGACGCGAGGGTGAGGTTCCCGAGACCCATGTTCGAAGCACGCTTCCAATCCTTCGACGAAACCGCCGATCCAAGCCAGGGCGCGCCGCGGCTGGCGGCGTTGCGTCGGGCTCTGCAGGCGCGCCGGCTGGACGGCTTCCTGCTGCCCCGCGCCGACGAGCACCAGAACGAATATCTGCCGCCCTCGGCCGAGCGGCTCGCCTGGCTCACGGGCTTCACGGGTTCGTTCGGCTTCGTGATCGTCCTGCCTGAGAAGGCTGCGATTTTCGTCGACGGGCGCTATGCGGTGCAGGTTCGCGCGCAGGTCGACGCGGCGGCGTTCACGGCCGTCAACGTCTCCGACCAGACGCCCGCCGACTGGCTGAAGGAGCACGCCTCGAAAGGCCAGCGCATCGGCTACGACCCGACGCTGCACACGCTCGACGGCTTCGAGCGGTTCGAGAAGGCGGCGACGGATGCGGGCGCGGAACTGGTCGCTGTCGGCTTGAATCCGATCGACGGACTCTGGACCGACCGCCCGGCGCCGCCGCTCGCTCCCGTGACGCTTCATGGCGAGGAACTTGCCGGAGAAAGCGCCGCAGCCAAGCTTGCACGCATCCAAGCCGAGTTGAGGAAACTGAAGGCCGATCAGCTTCTGGTCACGGACGCCCATTCATTGGCGTGGGCGTTCAACATCCGGGGCGGCGACGTCGCCCATACGCCCCTGCCGCTCGGCTTCGCGGTCATTCCGACGGAAGGACGACCGCGGATATTCCTCGACTACAGAAAACGGTCGAACCTTGTCGATGCGACGATTGCCGAGGTCGCGGATTTCGAAGAGCCACACGACTTCGACACTCATCTTCACGTGCTTGGTCATTGCAAGGCGACTGTTCGCGTCGACCCTTCAGGCGCAGCGGTCGCGTTCACGCGTGTTCTTGAGAAAGCCGGCGCGAAGCTCCAGCGCGGCCCCGACCCGATCGCAAAACTCAAGGCGGTGAAGAACGCCGCCGAGCTTTCGGGCGCCCGCGCCGCTCATCTGCGCGACGCCGCCGCCCTCGCCCGCTTCCTGCGATTTATCGACGAGGAAGCCCCGAACGGCGCGCTCGACGAGATCGGCGCGGCGGAGGCGCTCGAAACCTTCCGGCGCGAGACCGGCGTCCTGAAGGAAATCTCGTTCGACACGATCTCGGCCGCCGGCCCCAACGCCGCGCTGCCGCACTATCGCGTCACGCGCTCGACCAACCGAAAGCTCACGGCCGGCTTCTACCTCGTCGATTCCGGCGCGCAGTATGAGGACGGCACCACCGACGTCACCCGCACGGTCGTCATCGGCGAGGCGACGCCGGAGATGCGCGACCGTTTCACCCGCGTGCTCAAGGGCCACATCGCGATCGCGACGACGGTGTTTCCTAAGGGCGTCTCCGGCGCGCAGCTCGACGCCTTCGCGCGGCGGGCGCTCTGGGACGTCGGGGCCGATTTCGACCACGGCACGGGCCATGGCGTCGGATCTTATCTTTCGGTCCACGAGGGGCCGCAGCGCATCTCGAAGCTCGGGACGGTCGCGCTCGAACCCGGCATGATCCTGTCGAACGAGCCCGGCTATTATCGCGAGGGTCATTACGGCATCCGCACCGAGAACCTGATCGTGGTGGAGCCGCGCGCGATCGACGGCGCCGAGCGCGAGATGCGCGGCTTCGAGACAATCACCTTCGCGCCGATCGACCGGCGGGCGATCGAGCCCGCGCTGCTGAGCGTGGAGGAGCGCGCGTGGCTCGACGCCTATCACGCGGAGACGCTTGAGAGGGTCGGGCCGCTGGTGGATGACGACACGCGTGTGTGGCTGGAGGCGGCCTGCGCTCCGTTGTGACCGAAAGCTTGGACAAACCAATTGCGTGCTTCGAGACGCCCGCTTACGCGGGCTCCTCAGCATGAGGACCGGTTTTGCTCTCCGCCTACGGACATGCCATCCACAACATTCCTCATGCTGAGGAGCCTCGGCGAAGGCCGAGGCGTCTCGAAGCACGCAGTTGAGCCCATGCAGTCTTCTCGCTCCTCCGTCTCCCTTCTCGCCGTCGCCGGCCTCTACGGCGCGCTCGGCGTCGCGACCGCGGCGGCGGCGGCCCACATATCCGGCGACGGGCGGCTCGGCACGGCCTCGACGTTCCTGCTGCTGAACGCCGCGGCGCTCGTCGCGCTCGCGGGCGCGGCGCGCGCCTTCGGCGCCGGCGTCTCGATCCTTCTTCCGGCCTGGGGGATCGCGCTCGGGACGCTTCTGTTCTGCGGCGACCTGATCATCCGGGTCGCCTATGGCGGCAGCCCGCTTCCGGTCGCGGCCCCGACCGGCGGCACGATCCTGATCCTGAGCTGGCTCGCGCTCTCCGTCGGCGCCATGGTCGGCGGCCTCGGACGCTCCGGCTGAAGGACCACGTCATGGCGCGAGACCTGTTCCGCCCCGGCCGCAGCGAGGCCTTCGCGTCCGAGGCGATGATCGCGACGTCGCACCCGCTGTCGACGGCGACGGGCCTCGCGGTGCTGCGCGAGGGCGGCAACGCCGTCGACGCGGCGATCGCCGCCGTCGCGACGCAATGCGTGGTCGAGCCGCAGATGACCGGGATCGGCGGCGACTGCTTCGCGCTCTATGCGCCGGCCGGCGGCGAGGTGATCGCGCTGAACGGCAGCGGCCGCGCGCCGGCGGCGGCCTCGGTCGAAGCGCTCAGAGCAGCCGGCCTCACCGAAATCCCGCAGACCAGCGCCCATGCCGTCACCATCCCCGGCGCGATTGCGGCCTGGACGCTGCTTCACCAGGACTACGGGACGCTGCCGCTGGAACGGCTGTTCCGCGACGCGATCGGCTACGCCGAAAACGGCTACCCCGTCACCCAGCGCGTCGCCCTCGACTGGACGGCGGCGGCGAGCCTGCTTTCGGCCGACGAGCACGCCAGAGCGGTCTTCCTGCCCGGCGGCCATGCGCCGCGCGAGGGCGACCGCCACGCCCAGCCAGCGCTCGGGAAGACTCTGCGGGCGATTGCGAAGGACGGCGCGGAGGCCTTCTACCGGGGCGCGGCCGCCGAGGCGATGGTCGCGCGGCTGAAGGCGCTCGGCGGCCTCCACACGCTCGACGACTTCGCCTCGGGAGAAACGGCGGCTCATTACGTGGCGCCGATCTCCACCCGTTATCGCGGCTACGACGTCTACGAGTGTCCGCCCAACGGCCAGGGCGTCGCGGCGCTGATGATCCTCAACATTCTCGGCGGCTTCGACCTCGGCGAGGGACTTCCGCTCGCCGACCGCCTCCACCTGCACGCGGAGGCGACCAAGCTCGCCTACCATCACCGCGACATGCTGGTCGGCGACCCCGACCATCTGCCGCGCCCCGTCGAGACGCTGCTGTCCGACGAGGCTGCGGCCGCGCTCCGCTCACGCGTGAGACGCGACGAGGCGGGCCGGCCCGCGCTGTGGGACGAGCCCGAGCACGCCGACACGGTCTATCTCTGCGTCGTAGACCGCGACGGGAACGCGATCTCGTTCATCAACTCGATCTTCCATTCCTTCGGTTCGACGCGGCTCGAGCCCAAGACAGGCGTGCTGCTGCACAGCCGAGGCTTTTCGTTCCGCCTGATCGACGGCCATCCCAACGCCATCCGCGGCGGCAAGCGGCCGATGCACACCATCATTCCGGGCATGCTGCGCAAGGACGTCCGCACCGTCATGCCGTTCGGCGTCATGGGCGGGCATTACCAGGCGGCGGGACAGGCGGCCTTCCTGTCCGGCGTTCTGGACCGCGGCCTCGACCTTCAGTCCGCGATCGACGCGCCACGCAGCTTCGCTTTCGACGGCGTCCTAGACGTCGAGCCGACCGTCGACGCGGCGACGCTCGAACGGCTGACGGCGCTCGGCCATAGGGTCACGATCGCCGACAAGCCGATCGGCGGCGCGCAGGCGATCTGGATCGACCGCGAGCGCGGACTGCTGCGCGGCGGGTCCGACCCGCGCAAGGACGGAATGGCGCTGGGATTCTGAGACGAGACCGTCGTCCCGGACGGGCGGCGAAGCCGCGCCGAGCCGGTATCGTCCTCCGGAAAGGGCGATGGTTCAGCCAGCGTCTCTTCCGGATGGCGGCTGCTCGTCCTTCAGCATGAGGCACAGCAGCAGCGCCGGCGCTCCGGACAGAAACGTCAGGAAGAAATAGACCGGATAGCCCGTCGCCCCGGCCACGAAGCCGGAGCCGCCGGCGAGCAGATGGCCCGGCAAGGCGTAGATCGAGCTCAGCACGGCGTAGCGGGTCGCGGAGAATTCGGACGCCGCGAGCTTCGACATGAAGGCGATGAGCGCGGTGCCCGCGATCGACGACGCCACGTTGTCGAAGCCGATGGTCGCCGTGAGCCAGACGATGCTGTGCCCGGCCTGCGCAAGCGCGCCGTAGAACAGGTTGGTGGCGGCCGAGGCCACGATTCCGATCACGAGCACCGTCTTCAGCCGCATCTTCGTCAGCATGAAGCCGCCGACGAAAGCGCCGAAGATCGACAGCACGATGCCGAACACCTTGGTGACGTTGGCGATTTCCTTGTTGGTGAAGCCGAGGTCCTTGTAGAGCGGCGCCGACATGACGTTGGCGAGCTGGTCGGGCATCCGGTAGAGGCCGATCATCAGCAGCGCGACCAGCGGGGTCGCGGTGACGAGGCCCACAAGGTCCATCACGGGCGCCCTGAGCGCATCGCGGGGCGCGCGCGGCTCGACGGGTTCGAAATCGCGGGCGGTCCGTGGGACGAAGAACACGGTCACGGCCGCGACGCCGATCATGATCGCGGCCATGACCGCGTAGGAGCTGTTCCAGCCGAAGTCCTGCGCGAGATAGAGCGCGCCCGCGCCGGCCGTGAGCAAAGCGAGCCGGTAGCCGAGCTGGTAGGCGGCGACGAGCAGCCCCTGCTCCTCCGTGCCCGCGACCTCGACGCGCCAGCCGTCGACGGCGGCGTCCTGCGTGGCCGACGCCGCAGCGGTCAGGAAGCAGGCGGCGGCGACGAGCGGCAGGCTGACGGCCGGATCGCCGAGCGCCATGAGGCCGAGGCCGAGCGCCACGCCGCATTGGGCGAGGAGAATCCAGGCGCGGCGGCGTCCGAGCAGGCGCCCCAGAATCCCGAGCCCGTAGGAATCCATGAAGGGCGCGATCAGGAACTTCAGGCTGTAGGCGATGCTCGCCCAGGAGAGGAGCCCGATGAGCTCCAGGCTGACGCCCGCCTCCCGCAGGCGGAACGCGAAAGTGCCGAGCACGAGCAGCAGCGGCAGTCCCGACGCGTAGCCCAGCGCGCCGCTCGCGAGCCGCCGGACCGTGATCGGCGCGGAAGCTGCGGCTTCGGTTTCGGTTTCGGACTGCGGCGTTCCGACCATCGGGATCCTCGCTTCCGGCGCCCGCGAAACTCAGGCTGTCGCTTGATCTGCTTGGCGGATTCGTCGCCGGAACGCCACCCCGCCGAGGCGGCGCCGGAGATGTTGCGCCGGCGCAGCGGCGTCACGGAAGAGTGACGCCGCGAGCCGGTCGGCCGGTTGCCTGCGGCATGCCGCCTGACCTACTTGGCAGGCACGCTGGAGGCGACGAAATGACGATCGTGTCGCGCAGAACCATTCTCGCGGGCGCAGGCGCGGCCGCATCGCTGCCGTTCGCGGCGGGCGGGGCCGAGGCCGTCGCGCCCGCGGCCGGCCGCCAGTCGCCCGGCGTCTATCGCTACAAGGTCGGCGCCTTCGAGGTGACGGCGCTCACCGACGGCGTCGCCCGACGGCCGCTCGACGCGGGCTTCGTCCGCAACGCGCGGATCGAGGACGTCCGGCAGGCGCTCGACGACGCCTTCATAGACCGCGACGCCCTGCCCATCACCTTCACGGCCCTCATCGTGAACACCGGCAGCCGCCTCGTGCTGATCGACGCGGGAACCGGCGGGCGGATGGCGCCGACCGCGGGGCAGCTCTACGAAAATCTCTCCGCCGCCGGGCTCGATCCCAAGGCGGTCGACACCGCTTTGATCTCGCATTTCCATCCCGACCATATCGGCGGGCTCCGCCTCAAGGACGGCTCGCTCGCCTTCCCCAACGCCGAAGTCGTCGTTCCGGAGGCCGAATGGGCCTTTTGGACGGACGAAGCCGCCATGAGCCGCGCTCCGGAAGGGCTCGCCAACACGTTCAAGCTCGTGCGCAAGATCTTCGATCCGATGGCCAAGGACGTCCGGCTGTTCAAGGGCGAGACCGAGCCCGTGCCTGGGATCCTCGCCATTCCCGCCCCAGGCCACACGCCGGGACACACGGCCTTCCGGATCGCATCGGAGGGCAAACAGCTTCTGGTGTGGTCGGACACCACCAACCACCCGGCTCTCTTCGTCCGCCATCCGGAATGGCACGCCGTCTTCGACATGGACCCGGAGGCCGCGGAGATGACCCGCAAGCGCATGCTCGACATGGCGTCGACCGACCGGCTTCTCGTCGCGGGCTATCACTTCCCCTTCCCTGCGGTCGGCAACATCGCTCAGCGCAGCGTGCGCGAATACGCCTTCGTGCCGGCGCAATGGAACCCCGCAATCTGAAGGCTTTCCGCTTAGGGGCATGGACGGACCTCCGCGCTCGCGTGTAAAGCACGGTCGCCGTCCGTCCCGACGGTCCCACGAAGCGTCCCGAAAGCGCATGATCGATCGCAAGCGGCAACCCCGGATCGCGTTTCTGGCGAGCGCGGCGGACGACGCCCGCGCCGCGCGCGAAACGCTCGTCGCGCGCTACGGCGACGCGGCCGTCGCCGAGGCCGACGTGGTCGTGGCCCTCGGCGGCGACGGCATGATGCTGCAGACCCTGCATGAGACGATGGGACTGCGGACGCCGATCTACGGCATGAACCGCGGCTCGGTCGGCTTTCTGATGAACGAATATTCCGAGGAGGGGCTGCTCGAGCGCGTCGCCGCGGCCGGCGCGACCGTGATCCATCCGCTCACCATGCGCGCCCGCGACCGCGAGGGGCGCATCCATGTGTCGAAGGCGATCAACGAGGTGCAGCTCTGGCGGCAGACCTACCAGGCCGCCAAGCTGCGCATCGAGGTCGACGGCACCGTCCGGTTGGCGGAGCTCACCTGCGACGGCGTTCTGGTCGCCACGCCGACCGGCTCGACCGCGTACAACCTGTCGGCCCACGGCCCCCTGCTTCCGCTCGCGAGCCCGCTCCTCGCGATGACGCCGATCTCGCCCTTCCGGCCTCGCCGCTGGCGGGGCGCCCTCATTCCCGACCGGGCGGCGGTGGCGATCGAGGTGCTAGAGCACGAGAAGCGTCCCGTGGCGGCGGTCGCCGACAACACCGAGTTCCGCGACATCCGCCGCGTCGAGGTCGCGCTCGACCGGAAGACCGATCTCGTGATGCTCCACGATCCCGGCCACGGCCTCGACGAGCGCATTCTCGCGGAGCAGTTCGGCTGGTGAGGCGCGAAA
Source organism: Ancylobacter novellus (assembly GCA_003241695.1). GTDB lineage: Bacteria > Pseudomonadota > Alphaproteobacteria > Rhizobiales > Methylopilaceae > Methylopila. Next base: position 76,935 of record QFPN01000003.1, read on the forward strand.
CGCCGCGTTAAGGACGATTTGCGACACTCGGGTCCGCTCGTTTCAGTGCGGCCCAAGATGATCCGCGTCGACTTCACCAAGCTTCGCATTCTCGTGGTGGACGATAACGCGCATATGCGCCGGATCGTCCGCACGCTGCTGCACGGCTTCGGCGCGCGCGAAGTCTACGAAGCCGAAGACGGCGCCGCCGGGCTCGAGCTTTTCACGTCGCATCTGCCCGACATCCTCATCGTCGACTGGTCGATGCCGATCTTCGACGGGATCGAGCTCGCCTCGATGATCCGGCGCCCCGAAAGCGGCGTGAACCCTTACGTCCCGATCATCATGCTGACCGGACATTCCGAGCGCAGCCGCGTGCTCCGAGCGCGCGACGCCGGCGTGACCGAGTTCCTGTGCAAGCCGATTTCGGCCAAGGCGCTGCACCAGCGCGTGCTGAACTGCGTGCTGAATCCGCGCCCCTTCGTGAAGACGAAGGACTATTTCGGACCCGACCGCCGCCGCAACGTTTCGACCGCCTACACCGGTCCCGAACGGCGCGTGAACGAAGCGAAGCTCATCGAACCGTTCGGCGACCGGCCGCGCGAAACCGTCAATTCGTGACAGGCCAGGACCAGCAAGCATGGCCGAAGATTTCCTCTCCGACGTCGCCACCGAAACCTACGCCGACCACGTCATCCTGCGTCCGCCCAACCGGCTGAAGGCGCGCGTGGCGAAGCGCGTCGACCCCTTGGTCCGCCAGATCGACCCCGTGCGGCGCGCCGAACAGGCGCTCAGCCTGCTCGAGAACGAATTCGACAACTGGATGGCGCTCGAGGTCGATCGCCTCGAGGAAGCAAGAGCCGTTCTGTCGACCCATTCGGGCGCGGCGGAACTCGCCGAACTCTACCGGTCCTGCCACGACATCCGCGGCCAGGCGGCGACGCTCGGCTTTCCGTTGGCCGGCGAGATCGCGGACGGACTTTGCGATCTGATAGACGCGCTCGACGGCGAAGCGCCCCCGCAGGCTCTCATCGACCGCCACGTCGAGGCGATCCGCGCCATCGTCCGCGAAGACGTGCACGGCCGCGACCACCCGCTCGGAGAAGCGCTCGTCGAGCATCTGAAGGGACTGCGCCTGCGGATCAGGCCGGCCGGCGACGAAGACCGCTGAGCCGATCAGGCGGCCGCCGCGACCCGCTCGTCCACGTCGCGAAGGGCGCGGCGGGCCTCCTCGCGAGCGGCCTCGGCGGCGAAACGGCGCAGCGTCGCCCTGAGCGAGACGACGTCGGCTTCCGAGCCCTCGCAGGCGGTGAGCGCCCGTTCGACCATGCGTCGCGACAGGGTCGCGGCGTCGCGATCGGCGAAGCCCGCCTCGCGCCCCGCCGCGAGCGCCGCCCGGAAGACCGGCAGCGCCGTTCTCGGAAAGCCTGCCCGCATATAGAGCGCCTCGAAGCCGCGGCCTTCGAAGTCCTGCACGAATCCGGCGACGCGCGCGGGCTCCTGGCCCGAGAGCGCCGAAAGCGCCGCCTCGAACAGCCCGACGTCGCCGCTCAGCATCGCGCGCAGCGCGAGGCCGGGGCGGAACAGGCCGGCGCCGGCGAGATGCAGCACGAAAGCGCGCGCGTCCGGGATCGCGCGCGCGATCGTCACGTGTCCCCGCTCGCAGGCTTCCTCGGCGGCGCGGCGGGCGCGGTCGACGCCAAGCCAGCCGCAGCCCGCGACGAAAGCCTGGAGCGTCTCGGCGACGGAGCGCATCAGGATCTCGCGGATTTCCGGGCCGATGTCGCCGCGCGAGATCAACGCGTCGCGCGTCGCGCCGTCGCCGCCGTGGCGTACGGCGATCCGGGCCGCCGCCGCGCGAGTGAGATGCGCGCCGGCATTGCGCGCGAGACGCTCGCAGGCGCGGGCGTCCGCGACCTCGGCGATGGCGGCGGCGAGCGGACCCGAAACCGTCCGCCGGCCCGCGACCGCAGCCTGCGCCCTCGGTCCGCCGAGCGCGACGACGTCGACCAGTTCGAGGTCGCTCAGCACGGGAGAGCGCGACAGGATCGGGTCGGCGACGTCCGGGATGTCCTGGGCGAGCGACAGCACGATGGCGTGCGGGGCGCGGGGCGAAGAGGCGAAGGCGTCGGCGAGCGCGCTGCGCACCGCAATGTGCTCGTCGTCGAGCGCGCAGGTGAGCGCCGTCTCGACGCTGTCGCGCACATGGGGGTCCAGCTCATCGTGGAGATAGGACCGGGCGAGCGCGCCCGCCGCCTCGGCCCGCATATGAGCCGGCGCGGTCGCGGCCCAGTCGAGATAGCGCTCGACGATCAAGGGCGCCCCCGCGGGCCGGAATAGCGGGACGCGGTCGGCGCCTGCAGGGTGATGCCGAGGAAGGAGAGCAGGCCGGTCTTGCGTTCCGCAGGCTTCTCCTGCGCCGCCTGGGCGATCGGCGCCGGCGTCGGAAGGGGCGTCGCCTTCGCCTTTGCGGCGCGCTTCTTCCCGGCCGACGACTGGCCGGCGGCGTCGACCGCAGCGACGGCGGCGGCCGCCTTCGGCGTCGCGGCGAAACCCTCGCCCGCATTGGCGTAGGACAGCGCGGCCGACGCGGCCCTGGCGCGTTGCGCCGTCGCGGGCGGGTCCGCGGCGAGCCCCGCCGCGCCGACCCCCGACCACGCCTGCTGGACATAGGCCGCGACGGGGGAACGCCTGCCCGTCTTGAACAGCGAGTGGAAAGCGCGACCGTCGTCCTCGCGGCCGCCATTGTAGGGCGCGGGCGCGTCGTCCACGACCGTCGACTGGAGCGAGACCGTCATCACGGCGCTCTTAGGCGTCGTCACGGGCGCCGCGGAGGCGACCGCCGTCGTCGGGGCCGCGCCGGGGGTCGCGGTCAGGCGGTCATAGACCTCGCGCGCGGTGCGCGGGCGACCCTTGTCGTAGAAGATCGATCGGTTGGCCGCCGCCTGCGCCGGAAAGGCTTCGGCCGCCGAGGCGGTCGGTTGGTTGGTCGCGAGCGTAGTGAGTTCGATCGCGCCCTGCGCCCCGAGGAAATGGGCGGCGTAGAGCTCGCCCTCGCTTGCGGCGCGGCCGTGGGCGGCCTGAAAGGCGAGCGCGTTGCGGCGGGTGAAGGCGCCAGCGAGCAGGGCGGAGGCGCGCGGATCGTCGCGGAGCGCCAGAAGCTCGGCGCGCCGCTGCGGATCTGCGACCGTGTAGCGCCCCGAGGCGCTCTTGGTCACGTCCGCCGCCGCTTCGCCGAGGCCGAGCTTCGGCCCCTCCTCCTTCAGCACCTGCAACCAGGTCGAGTCGATGAACTGAAACAGGCCGCGCGCCGAAGAGGTCGAGGCCTTCGCGGTCGGATTGAGCGAGGACTCCCGCGTCGCGGTGCGGACGAGATAATCGAAACCCGCGCCGGTCGCCTCGGCCGCGCCCTTGAGCGCCGCCGTCACCCGGCCGGCGGCCTCCGAGGGAGAGAGGAGCTGCATCGTTTCGCGCTCGCGGTCGATACGCGCCCGCGCCCCGGACGCCCGTCCGGCGCCCATGGGAGCCGTCCGCGAACGATGCGGCGAACATGGTAAACCGAGCGTTAACGACGCGACCCGCCGGATACGGAGTTTTAAGACCTTTGCGACCGCCCGCCTTCCTGCTCCGCAGCCTTCTGCGCGTTCCCGCTCTCGACGCCGCGGCCGGTCTCGACACGCCCGCCGACGCTCTGCTGTTCGACCTCGCCGAGGAGCGCGGCGCGCGCGCCGAGCGCGTCGTGGAGGCTCTGCGCTCCGCGCCGCGCAGCCACGGGCGCCCCGCCCTTCTCGTCCGCGTCGCGCGACCCGACGACGGCGGCGCCGCCGACCTCGCCGCGCTGGTCGCCTCCCGGCCGGACGCCGTCGTGGCGACCGGCGCGGAAAGCGGCGCGGACATCGAACACCTCGGGGCCGTTCTGGCTGTGGAGGAGGCCAAGGCCGGCCTCGACAACGGCGCGACGGGAATCGTGGCGATCGTCGAAACGGCGGGAGCCTTGTTCGCGCTCAACGCCTTCGCTCGAGCAAGCCGCCGCGTGATCGCGATCGGGTGGGACGGCGAGGCGCTGGCGCGCGACCTCGGCGGCGAAATCCCGCGCGAGCCGGACGGCCGCTGGATCGACCCGTGCCAGACCGCCCGCACCCTCACCCTCGCGGCCGCCGCGGACGCCAAGCTGCCGGCGCTCGACTCGCCGTTCTCGACGCCGGACCTCGACGCCTTCCGCCGAGAAGCCGAACGCGCCCGCCGCGACGGCTTCGCCGGCAAGATCGCGCTCGACGCGCGGCAGGCGGCGATTTTGAACGAGGCGTTCGGGGGTTAGGGGGCGGCGAAGCCGCAACGCTCCAGCACGAACGCGACTCTCTCGTTGATCGGCGCGCGGGGCAGTTCGACGACGCGATGGCCAAGACTGGAATAGACCTCGGCCATCATATCGGCGGTCCGGCGCGCCTCGTCCGGGGTCTGCTTCCGTTCGGCGTCGTTCTCGAAGATTTCCGGCCAGAACGGCGCCAGAAACACCGGATCGTCGTACCGGCGCTGCTCCGCCGCGACGGTCAAGTCGGGCGCCGGGACGAGCGCGCAGAGCCTCAGATAACCCAAGACGTCGGGCGCGCCGCGGTCGAAGATGGTCAGGCCGCCGGCCAGTCCCGCAGCCTCGTAGGCCGCGATGTCGAGCGTCAGCATGCGCCGGGCGAAGGCGAGCCGGTCGCCCCACGGCAACGCGCCGCCGCCCGAAGCAAGCTCCTCCCGGATCACCCTGCGGCCGGCTTCTTCGGCCGTGCGAAGCCCGAGCGCCGCGAGCCTCGCGATCAGCGTGGACTTGCCCGCCCCTGGACCGCCGGTGACGACGATCCTGCGCGCCCCGCCCGTCCTCACCCCTTCGGCCGTTCGAGCGCGAAAGTCTCGAACACGGCCGCGTAGTCCATGTAGCCGCAGCGGGCGAGAGCCTGGGCCTTTGCGGTGTCGAACAGCCCATCGACCAGGAAGGCGTCGTCGATGTGGACGCCCGTCACCTGCCCGACGACCATGAAGCGCCGCGTGTCGGCGCCGTGCATGTCCCTGAGCTCCGTGACGCTCACCGTCCGGCATTCGAGCGCCGCGGGGCTCCTCGCCACCCGCGGCGGCCGCACGGTGCGCGACGGCGCCGCCTCGAGGCCCGCGAGGGCGAACTCGTCCACACCGGCCTCGACCGGCGCCGAGGTCGCGTTCATCTCGGCCCTCAGCCCGTAGGTCGCGAGGCTGCAGACGAACTCGCCCGTCTCCTTCGCGTTCGAGGCCGAATGCTTGCAGCCCTCCGAGGAGAACATCACCATCGGCGGGCTTCCGCAGACGCCGTTGAAGAAGCTGTAGGGGGCGAGGTTCACGCGGCCCTGACGGTCGAGCGTCGAGATCCAGCCGATCGGCCGCGGGGAGAGGATCGCCTTGAAGGGATCGTGCGGCAGGCCGTGGCCGAGAATCGGCTCGTAAAACATCTCACGCTCCCCAGCGCGTGACGATCTTGTCGAGCTCCGGACGCGGACGGTCGGGCAGGCGCTCGGTCGGGACGCCGAGATGGATGAAGCCGGCGACCTTCTCGTTCGGGGCGAGGCCGAGAATCTCCCTCGCGCGCGGCTCGTAGGCCGCCCATCCGGTGAGCCACTGCGCGCCGTAGCCGAGCGCGTTCGCGGCGACGAGCATGTTCATGCACACGGCGCCGGCCGAAAGCTCCTGCTCCCATTCCGGGATCTTCACATGCGGCCCCGCCGCGCTCACCACCGCGACGACAAGGGCCGACTGGGAGAAGACGTTCTCCTGTTGGGCGACGCGCGCTTCCGGGACGGACGGGTCGGTCTCGCGCAGCAGCGCCGCGAGCCTGCGGCCGAGTTCGGCGCGGGCGTCGCCGGCGATCACCACGAACCGCCACGGCGCGAGCTTGCCGTGGTCCGGCACCCGCGCGGCGATCGTCAGGATCGTGTCGAGCTCGGCGTCGCTCGGGCCGGGCTCGGCGAGCGCGTTGGCGGGAACGGAGCGGCGGGCCGCAAGCAGGTCGATCGTTTCGGTCATCAGCTCTTCGGCTCCGATGCGATGGCTTCCGGCGGGCTTTAGCATGGCCGGGGCGGAACGGCCCACACGCCACGCCGCCGGCGGGGCGGCGTCGCTGGCTGCGCGAGCTTGGCCTTGCGCCCGCCAAAGAGTGATGGCATCGCTCGCGTCATGGGCCGTCCGTCGTCCTCTCTCTCCGTCGCTCGCGCGCTTGCGGCCGCCGCCCTCGTCGCCGGCGCGTCCTGCGCGGCCTTCGCGCAGGCGGGTCCCGGAGGCGGCCCTCCCGGCGGCGCGATGTCGCCCGGCGGCTTCGGCGGAGACGCCGCCCGGTCAGGGCCCGGCCCCAAGGTCGCGCCGGGCTTCGGCGGCACCATCTCGGGCCGCATGAACCTGATCGGCCCCGCCGAACCCAACGCCCTCGTCGCGCCGACGCTCGCCGATCCGGCGCCGCCGCCCGCCCCGGTGTTCTCGCCGGAACGGATCGACCGCATCGACCCGGGCGTCATCAACCAGATGCGGCTGCCGAATCTCGCGCCCGGCGCCGCTTCGCGCCCCACCACCACCACGACGGCGACGCCCTCCCCGGCGCATCCGCAGGCAGGGTCCGCGCCGGCGAACGGCGGCCTCACGGCGCCGGCCGTCGCTCCGATGGTGAAGCAGGCGCTGACCCTGTCGGCCACGTTCGGGGAAAACGGAACCCCGGTGCGCAGCGGCCTGAAGTGGCGGCTCTTCACCGATCAGGCCGACGCCAACGGCGAACACATGCTGGTGGCGGAATCGACCGACGCGCATCCGCGGTTCGAGGTCGATCCCGGCGCCTACATCGTCCACGCGGTCTACGGCCTCGCGAGCGCTGCGAAGTTCGTGACGGTGGCGGCGGCGCGGCCGACCGCCCAGACGATGGTGCTTCCCGCCGGCGCCCTGCGCCTCACGGCCTTCATCGGCGGCGCGAAGGCGCCGCCGGACGCCGTGACATTCAAGCTGACCCGCGACGACGGCGGCGTCTCGCGCATGGTCGCCGAGGACGTGAAGTCCGGCCAGCTGCTTCGGCTTCCGGCCGGCTCCTATCACGTCGTCTCCGTCTATGGGGACGCCAACGCCAATGTCGACGCCGACCTCCAGATCGGCGTGGGCAAGCTCGTCGAGGCGCAGGTGCACCACAAGGCCGCACGCGTCGCGCTCAGGCTCGTCGAATCCGCGGGCGGCGCCATGCTCGACGACACGTCGTGGACGATCCTCACTCCGGGCGGCGACGTGATCCGCGAATCGATCGGCGCGCTGTCCGGCCTCGTGCTGGCGGAAGGCGACTACATGGCGATCGCGCGGCGCTACGGCCGCCTCTACCAGCAGAGCTTCGCGGTCAAGGCCGGCAATGACTCGACCGTCGAGGTGGTGGCCCGATAACGGTTCAGGCGAGCGCCCGCATGGCCTCGCGGATCGGATCAAGCGCGCGCTCCGCGGCCTCCTCGCCGAGCCGGATTGATTCCGCGGCGCGGTGGAAGTCGAACAGGCCGATGTCGGCGAGCCGCGGCCCGATCGCGACGTCGGGCGGATCGCCCGCGAGCCGGGAGCGCGAGATCCTGTCGAGCATGATGTTGAAGGCGTCGACCATCACCGACGGAATGCCCGGCCCGTTCCGCTGGACGGGAGGCGCCGACCGCCCGGCCTCCTTGCCCTGGCCTCGCATGCGGGCGAACCATCCGAGGCCCTCGGCCGCCTCCTGGTCGCGCTCGCTCGCGCCGACCGACTGCACAACGGTTCCGCGGCCGGAAACATCGCTCTGGAGGTTGACCGCGACCACGAGGCGCCCGCCGAGCGCGCGTGCAGCCGAAACCGGCACCGGATTGACCAGCGCCCCGTCCATCAGCCAGCGCCCGCCGATGCGCAACGGCTCGAACACGCCCGGAAGAGCGTAAGAAGCGCGGATCGCCTCGGCGAGGGGGCCGCGGGCGAGCCAGACCTCGTGGCCGGTGCCGTATTCCGTCGCGATCGCGGCGAAGCGGACCGTAAGGTCCTCGATGGCGGTCTCGCCGAGATTGGCCTCGAGCTGGGTCTTCAGCCGCCCGCCCGAGATGAGCCCAGCGCCTGCGAGGCTGATGTCGAGCAGCCCGAACATGCGGCGGCGGGTGAGCGAGCGCGTCCAGGCTTCGAGTTCGGGCAGCTTTCCGGCGGCCCAGCACCCGCCCACCACCGCCCCGACGGACGTGCCGGTGACGATGTCCGGCTTCAGCCCCGCGGCCTCGAGCGTCTTCAGCACGCCGATATGCGCCCACCCGCGCGCGATGCCGCCGCCGAGCGCAAGCGCGAAGGGCGGCCGCCTCGCCTCCCTCGGCTCCGGCGCGCCCGCATCCGCCGCGGCGCCGACGGGACGGGAGATCAGCGATGTGAGGCCGGCGAACACGGGAAAAACGACGCCTTCACGAGCGGTTGCCCCGATCATTCCATGGCGACGTGAACGACGATTGAACGCCGTCCGTCAGCCGCCATAGGTCTTGGACGGATCGAACAGGCGCGCGTCGTCGATCGGGGAAAGCGGGGCGCCGGCCGCGTCGGGACCCGTCGGGACGGCGCGGTAGAAGCACGACTTGCGGCCCGTATGGCAGGCCGCGCCCGTGCCCGCGACGCGAACCCGGAGCCACAGCGCGTCTTGGTCGCAGTCGACGCGCATCTCGGCCACCCTCATCTCGTGGCCCGAAGTTTCACCCTTGCGCCACAGTTTTCCGCGCGAGCGCGACCAGAAATGCGCGACGCCGGTTTCGATCGTCACGCGAAGCGCCTCGGCGTTCATGTGTGCGAACATCAGCACGTCGCCGCTTTCCGCGTCGGTGACGATCGCTCCCACGAGGCCGTCGCGGTCGAAACGCGGCGTGAGCGCGAGGCCTTCCTCGACGTCGTTGTGAGAACCGGGCGCGGGGAAAGATGCGGTCATGGTCACGTCCGGGAAAAACACCGACAGCGCGGGCTCCCGCCGTCGTCCTCCGGACTGACCGGAGGACCCATGCCGGGCGTGGAGATCGACGTCGGAGGCGGATGGTCCGGTCAAGCCGGACCATGACTGCGGCGGGGGAAGCGAGACGAAGGCGTCGCCCTCAGCGGCCCGACTGGCCCGCGCGCACCATGGTGATGAAGCGCACCTGCTCGGCCGGCTCGTCCTTGAACAGGCCGGAGAACTGGGTGGTGACGGTCGAGACGCCCGCCTTCTGGATGCCGCGCATCGACATGCACATGTGCTCGCCTTCGAGCATCACGGCGACGCCGCGCGGCTTCAGATGCTCGTCGATCGCCTCGGCGATCTGCGAGGTCAGCGTCTCCTGCGTCTGCAGGCGCTTCGAAAAGGCGTCGACGACCCGCGCGATCTTGGACAGGCCCACCACGCCGTTCGACGGGAAATAGGCGACATGCGCCTTGCCGAAGAACGGCACCATGTGGTGCTCGCAATGCGAGAAGTACGGAATGTCGCGCAGCACGACCATGTCGTCGTAGCCCGCGACCTCCTCGAAGACACGCTCGAGATCCGTCGCGGCGTCCTTGCCGTAGCCGGAAAACAGCTCCGCATAGGCCTTCACCACGCGTTTCGGCGTGTCGATGAGGCCCTCGCGGGTCGGATCGTCGCCCGCCCAGGCGATGAGGGTGCGGACCGCCGCCTCCGCCTGCTCGCGGGTGGGACGCGGCTTGACGAACTCGGCAGGCACGGAAGACTGCTTGGGCGCCGGGATCGGAACACGGGCCCAAGGATGCTGAACGACAGCGTCCATGAAGAACCTCTTGGCGGGGCGCTAGCCCCATACGCGCGACGACTGAACCCCGACCGCTCCTCCCGAAGCGAGGCTTCAGGCTTCGGAGAAGCGGTCATGGCGGGGCGCGCCGCAAGCCCTTATATAGGCGAGGCTGATTGAAGGAACAATGCGGCGGGAAAGATCCGCCGCGCGAGAGCAATCGATCGATGATCGACGACATCTACAACCGGCGGATCCTCGAACTCGCCGCCGACATTCCACGGATCGGACGGCTCGACGCCCCCGACGCGACGGCGACGGCGCATTCGAAGCTCTGCGGCTCGACGGTGACGATCGACCTGTCGTTCGACGGCGAGCGCGTCACCGACTTCGCCCACGAGGTCCGCGCCTGCGCGCTCGGCCAGGCGTCGTCCTCCGTCATGGCGCGCACGGTCGTTGGCCGCACTGCCTCCGAGCTTCGCGAGGTCCGCGAGGCGATGAGGAAGATGCTCAAGGAGAACGGCCCCGCCCCGGACGGCGTCTGGGAGGACCTGAAGGTTCTGGAGCCGGTGCGCGACTACAAGGCGCGCCACGCCTCGACGCTGCTGACCTTCGACGCCGTCGTCGACGCGCTCGACCAGATCGAGAAGAAGCGCGCGGCCTGAGGCCGCGCCGTTAGCGGGCCGGCTGTTCGGGCAGGGCGAGCGCGCCGCGCAGTTCGGCTTTCGCCTCGGCGAAGTCCTGCCGGAACGCCGGATTCTCGCGCTCCAGCGCCGCGATAAGGGAGCCGGCGATCTTTCCGGCGGCGACGTCGGCCGGATAATGCACGCCGGCCACGATGCGGTTGTTGGCGTATTCGTCCGCGCGGGCGAAAATCTCGACGCTCTTTTCCGGAACCATGGCCGCGAGCACGATGGCGTTCAGCCGCGCGAAGGTCGTGTGGCCGCTCGGATAGGAGGCGTTGTTCGGAAGCTTCAGCACAGGATGGACGCTCGCGTCGGCGACCGAAGGGCGCGGCCGGTTCCAGCGTGCCTTGACCAGTTCGACGAGGTCGCCCGAGTCCGACTTCACCTTGGCGAAGAATGCGGCCGCCACCGGCAGTTTCTCCGCCGAGAAGTCCGGCCCCAGCACGTCGGCGAAGCGGAACACGCTCAGCTCGGCGTCCGCCTTGGCGCGCTCCTCGGCTTCGGCGTTGCGGCCCGCCTGCGCGGCGAGAACGCCCGCGAGGTCGATCTTGTCCGCGGGCGAGCCGGCGGGCGGCGGAGGCGGCAGCAGCGTCACCAGATCGAGCTGATCGCGGGCCACGTAGGCGCCGTCGGCAAGAGCTGGCGCGCAGGCGAGAAGCGCCGCGCAGAGGGCGGCGACGCGAAGGCTGAGGCGCATGGTTGCTGTCCCGGTGGCGGGGGTCGGTCCGCCACGATACGATCGGTTCGATGAACCTCTTATTGCTCCTGCCGCGAACCGTCCTGCGGCTGCCGATCCTCGCCTATCGCTACTCGCTGTCCATGTTCATGGGCCGGCGCTGCCGCTACCTGCCGACCTGCTCGGAATTCGCCGACGAGGCGATCGCCCGCCACGGAGCCTGGGCCGGCGGGTGGATGGCGGCCGACCGGATCTGCCGGTGCCATCCCTGGGGCGGCGACGGCTTCGATCCCGTGCCGCACGAATTGCCTTCGGACACGACGTGGTCTAGGCCGTGGCGCTACGCGCGCCGGAGGGCGCGGCCCGTCTGCGAGGCCGCCGATCCCGCCTGACGCGCGGGCCGAAGCAAAACCCTGAAATCGCTTACCTGCATTCGTAGGCAGTGAGTGAGCGGAGAGACCCAAATGCCCCTCGTCACGTTCCCCGACGGCGCCCAGAAGTCTTACGAGCGCGGCGTCACCGGCGCCGAGATCGCCGGCCAGATCTCCAAATCCCTGCTGAAGCGCACCGTCGCGATGGCTCTCGACGGCGTCGTGGTCGATCTCGCCGACCGCATCGAGAAGGACGTCCGGATCGAGTTCCTCGACCGCAACGACCCGCGCTCGCTCGAACTCATTCGCCACGACTGTGCGCATGTGCTGGCCGAAGCCGTGCAGACGCTGTGGCCGGAGACGCAGGTCACGATCGGCCCGGTGATCGAGAACGGCTTCTATTACGACTTCGCCCGCGAAGAGCCGTTCTCGACCGACGACATCTCGGCGATCGAGGCCGAGATGCGGAAGATCATCGCGCGCGACAAGCCGTTCACGAAGGACGTCTGGAGCCGCGACCGCGCCAAGGACTGGTTCGCCAGTAAGGGCGAGACCTTCAAGGTCGAGCTGGTCGACGCCATTCCGGCCGACCAGGCGCTCAAGATGTATGCGCAGGGCGAGTGGATGGACCTCTGCCGCGGTCCGCACATGACGTCGACGGGCAAAGTCGGCGACGCCTTCAAGCTGATGAAGGTGGCGGGCGCCTATTGGCGCGGCGACTCGAACAACCCGATGCTCCAGCGCATCTACGGCACCGCCTTCCCCGACAAGGCCGGTCTCGACGGCTATCTCCACATGCTGGAGGAGGCAGAGAAGCGCGACCACCGCAAGCTCGGCCGCGAGATGGACCTCTTCCACTTCCAGGAGGAAGGCCCCGGCGCCGTGTTCTGGCATCCGAAGGGCTGGACGCTGTTCCAGACGCTGATCGCCTATTCGCGGCGCGTGGTGAACACGTCCGGCTTCGTCGAGGTCAACACGCCCCAGATCCTCGACCATTCGCTCTGGCAGACGTCAGGCCACTGGGACTGGTACCGCGAGAACATGTTCGTCACGCAGACCGAGGACGACCGCGTCTTCGCGATCAAGCCGATGAATTGCCCGGGTCACGTCCAGATCTTCAAGCACGGGCTGCGCAGCTACCGCGAACTGCCGATCCGCATGGGCGAGTTCGGCATCGTGCACCGCTACGAGCCGTCCGGAGCGCTGCACGGCATGATGCGCGTGCGCGCCTTCACGCAGGACGACGCGCACATCTTCTGCACCGACGAGCAGTTCATGGCCGAGACGCTCGCGCTGAACGAGCTCATCCTCGGCATGTACGCCGACTTCGGCTTCGACAACATCACGCTGAAGCTCTCGACGCGGCCCGAAAAGCGCGTCGGCTCCGACGCGCTGTGGGACCGCGCCGAGCAGGTGATGGGCGACGCGCTGAAGGAGATCGAGGCGCGCTACGGCAACCGGGTCACGACCGCGGTCAATCCGGGCGAAGGCGCGTTCTACGGGCCGAAGTTCGAGTACGTCCTGCGCGACGCCATCGGCCGCGACTGGCAGTGCGGCACGATCCAGGTCGACTTCAACCTGCCGGAGCGGTTCGGGGCGTTCTACATCGGCGCGGACGGCGAGAAGCACCATCCGGTGATGATCCACCGCGCGATCTTCGGCTCGCTCGAGCGCTTCACCGGCATCCTGATCGAGCACTTCGCCGGCCACTTCCCGCTCTGGCTCGCGCCGGTGCAGGCGGTTGTCACGACCATCACGTCCGAGGCCGACGGTTATGCGGCCGAGGTCGCCGCGGAGCTTCGCAAGGCGGGGCTTCGGGTGGAGGTCGATCTCCGCAACGAGAAGATCAACTACAAGGTGCGCGAGCACTCGCTGGCGAAGATCCCGGCGCTCGTCGTGGTGGGGGCTCGTGAGGCGGAAACGCGCGGCGTCTCGGTGCGCCGCTTGGGCAGCCAGGGCCAGACCTCGATGACGCTCGACGAGTGCGTCGCAGCGCTCGCCGACGAGGCGACCCCGCCGGACGTGAAGCGCGCGAGGGCCGAGAACGCCGGGGCGCGGGCGGCCGCGGAATAGCGGCTTAAGACGTCATCCCGGCCGACGCGTAGCGGAGAGCCGGGATCGTCGTCCGAATTTGCTCGGGAACCCCGCCAAATCATCCCCTGGGTCGTCCGGGGGATCCATGTCGAATGCGGGCTCTGCCGTTTTTCGAGAGGCTCGTCGATCGATGGATGCCCCGGACAAGCCGAGGCGTGACGACCGCGTCCATTCTGAAAGCGATCCCGGATCGGCCTGCCGGCCGTCCGGGATGACGCCAAGCCCCTCACGCCGTCGCGATATAGTCCCGCATCGCCGAGGCCTCGGCCTCGATCGACTCGATCCGGTGCTTCACCACGTCGCCGATCGAGACGATGCCGACCAGCCGGTCGTGGTCCATGATCGGCACGTGACGGAATTTTCCGCGCGTCATGCGCTCCGAGAGGAAGTTCAGCGTGTCGCGCGGCGTCGCGGTCACCACGTCGCGGGTCATGAAGTCCGCGACCGGGCGGTCGAGCGCCTCGCGGCCGGCGCTCGCGATCGCGCGGACGACGTCGCGCTCGGTGATTATCCCGGCGACCCCGCCGTGCCCGTCGGACACGACCACCGCGCCGATGCTCTTGGAGGCCAGCGTCTCGACCAGCGAGGAAACGCTGTCCTGCGCCTTGATGGTGACGACCGAATGCCCCTTGGCGGCGAGAATGTTCTCGACTTTCATGCGTTTCCCTCCTTTCGCCGTCTCATGCGGCGTTAGCGGAGAGCCGTCCGGCGATCGCCTCAGCGGTCCTGCTGCGACCGGTCCGCGGCCCCGGTCCCGTCATCATGAGGTCCCGGACCGCCGGGGCGCAAGGCGTCGTCCCTCACGTCATTGGGATAAGACGGCCGCCGCCCGCCCGCCGGATCGAGCAGCGGAAACAGCGCGAGGCCAGCGACGAAGCCCCCGATATGCGCCTCCCAGGCGATCGAAGCTCCCTCTCCCGATATCGCCATGCCGCCGAGCCCGAAGACGAGGTTCAGGCCGAACCAGACCAGCAGGAACACGATCACCTGCGGGCGGCGCATGGCGCGGCCGAACGGCTCCGCCGGCTGCGTGAAGGCGGCGCGACCGTTTCTGCGGAACGCGCCGAGCGGCCCCCCGGCCTCGAAAATGAAGCGCATGGAAGCCGCCATATGGCCGGAAATCGCGGCCGAAGCGCCGACCACCGGCGCGGGTTCGCCGAAATGGAGCGCGAGATGGGTCGCGGCGCCGGCCGCGGCCGTCGCGGCCGAGAACGTCAGGAACCGCCACGCGCCGAACCGCCAGGCGAGCGCGCTGCCGAAGGCGAGCATCCAGACGGCGTTGACGAGAAGATGGATCCAGTCGCCGTGGAGAAAGGCGTAGGTGAGGAAGGTCCAGACCTTCGCCCCTTCTCCTCCCAGCATGTCGGCGGCGTATTCGGACGCCGGGTCGTAGCGCGCCGGGATGAAGGCGAAGCGCAGCAGCACGTCGATGTCCGCGCTCTCGCTGAGAAAGCTGCGGACGACATGGACGGCGACGAACAGCCCGAGCAGCGCGACGACGACGCGCGGGGCGTTGAAAAGGGGCTCCCGCTGCGACGGCACGGGTCGGATCCGATCTGTTCGAGCATGGGACGACGGGCGAACGCCCCGAAGCGCAAGCGATCGCCCGAACGTCCGGCGATTGCAAGGCGCCCGGCCGAGACCGGGTCGATGGCACGGCGCGTGCTCCAACATGGTGAACTTTTCTTCATTCCTTCCGGGCCGTCCCGGATCGGGACGGAGAACCGTCGCTTCCGACGAAAGGACCGGGATGAAAGCCGCCGCGACCAAGGAGCTGTTCGGGTACTGGAACCGCCTCCGCGGAGAGCGCGCGGCGCCGGAGCGCGCCGACGTCGACCCCGCGGCGATCCGCGGCGCGCTAGGCGACACCTTCATCCTCGAGGCGGACCCCAGAACCGACTATCCGTTCCGCCTGTCGGGCTCCCGCATCTGCGCCGTCACGGGCCACGAGATGAAGGGCGAGCGCTTCCTGTCGCTGTGGAGCGGCCCCGATCGGTCGACTGTCCTCGGCGCGCTCGAAACGGTTTCCGACGACGCCGCGGTGGCGGTGATCGGCGCGCAGGGGCTCACCGAACTCGGCCGCAAGGTCGACATCGAGATCAGCCTGCTTCCGCTGCGCCACCGCGGACGCACCCATGCGCGCCTTCTCGGCTCGCTGTCTCCCGTCGAAACGCCCTACTGGCTCGGCGCCTGCGCCGTCACGCGCTTCGAGCTCACCTCGCTCAGAATGATCTGGCCGAGCGGCCGGCGTCGCCCCATGGAATCCGCGCCCGTCCCCCCGCCGCCGACATTCGGCGCCGGGCGCAGGATCGGCCGCTTCCTCGTGTTCGACGGCGGGCGCTGAGTAAGGGATTTTACGGATGCGCCGCGCGGCCGGACTTCACGGCGCGTTAACGACGTCGCACTAGCGTAACAAGCATGCCGGAGGCCGGGCTCGAACGGTCGTCGCCGACTGCGCAAAGGCCTTCGATGTTCTCCCTTAAAGCGCCATTCTCGGACGAGCGCCGCCGTCACCAGCGCGTCAAGGTCGCTCTGCTCGGCCGCTACATGCTGTCGTCGCGGCGGGAGTATCCGTGCCAGACCGTCGACATGTCGCCCGGCGGAGTCTCCCTGATCGCGCCGGTTCCGGCGCAGGCCGGCGAACGCGTCGTGGTCTATCTCGACCACGTCGGCCGCGTCGAAGGCCAGATGGTGCGCGCCGTGCCGAACGGCTTCGCCATGACGGTCTCCGCGACCATCCGCAAGCGCGACAAGCTCGCGGCCCAGCTCACCTGGCTCGCCAACCGGGGCATGCTCGGCCTGCCCGAGGATCGCCGACACGAGCGCGTCGCGCCGCGCAATCCGCGCGCCATGCTCGTCACCGAAGACGGCAAGGAGCACGAGGTCCGCATCATCGACGTCTCGCTTTCGGGCGCGGCGGTGACCACGAGCCTCGAGCTTCCGATCGGCTCGCCCGTCACGCTCGGCAAGACCGCGGCCCGCGTCGTGCGCCATTTCGACAAGGGATTGGCGGTCGAGTTCAACCGTCCGCAGAATCAGGATCAGCTCGCCGAACAGTTCGGCTGATCCGCGCTTTCTAACGCACGCTCCGTTTCGCAAGCGCCGCCCCTCGTGGGCGGCGTTTTTCGTTCGCGGTCCGGCCGAACCGGGCGCGCCGGACGCGGCCGATGAACGGCCATTCAAGAACATGATTACCGCTTCATGAATCGCCCCCCTCCAAAAGCCGGGGGCGTTAACGTTTGACCCACCAAGTCTTCCCGTCATTCTCTTCGCCACACAACTCGTGGTAAACGAAACATCCAACACATCTCTAAACAATTCTTTTCCAACAAGTTTCCAAAGTCCAAATCATCTCGCTAAAACACGCCATCTCGACTTAGACCGACAGCAAATCGAATGTGAGACTTTGCATCCCGGGACAGGACGGGGACTGCAAATGCTCGAGATCATCAAGAAGAGTTCGATTTACATCTTGTTTGGACTGGTTGCCGGCGGATTCACTATGGCGGGAACCGCCGACGCCCAGACCGTGAAGCTCGCCCAGGCGACCCCGATGGGGGTCGAAGCCGGCGCGAAGGCGCCGATCGGCTGGCTCCAGTTCTGCCGCACCAACGCCGCGGACTGCGACGTCTCTCCGCTGAAGGCCCAGCGCGTGAAGCTCAACGCGGCCCGCATCGCCGAACTCGACCGGATCAACCGGCAGGTCAACGCCGAGGTCCAGCCGATGACCGACCAGGAGCTCTACGGCGTCGAGGAATACTGGACCTACCCGTCCGGCTACGGCGACTGCGAAGACTACGTGCTCGAGAAGCGCCGCCGCCTGATGCAGGCCGGCTGGCCGCGGCAGGCGCTGCTCATCACCGTGGTGCGCGACCTCAAGGGCGACGGCCATGCGGTGCTCACCGTCGTCACCGACCGCGGCGACTACGCCCTCGACAACCAGGCCGACGACGTGAAGCCCTGGTTCGAGACCGGCTACACCTTCATCAAGCGCCAGGCGCAGACCGACCCGAACCTCTGGGTCCTGCTCGGCGACGGCGTCGGCCCGGCGGGCGTCGCCACGCCCTGACCGAACCGATCGTCACGGAACGCTGGCGGCCGGTCACTGTCCCCACTCCCGCCCCGACCGACCGCAAGCCAGAGGCCGGCTCCCGCCCAAGGAGCCGGCCTCGTCCTTTTCGGGCTTCAGCCGATCCGCTTCATGCCGTCGCGATAGCGGCGGCCGTTCGCGACGTAGCGGCCGGCGGTGCCCATCAGCTTGATCTCCCATTCCGGGCCGAGCGTCCGCACCACCTTGGCGGGCGAGCCCAGGATCATCGAGAAGTCCGGGAACTCCTTGCCCTCGGTCACCAGCGCGCCCGCGCCGACGAGGCAGGATTTTCCGATCTTCGCGCCGTTCAGGACGGTCGCGCCCATTCCGATCAGCGAGCCCGCGCCGATCGTGCAGCCATGGACGATCGCCGCATGGCCGATGGTGCAGTCCGGCCCGAGATCCAGCGGAAATCCGGGATCGGTGTGCAGCACCGAGCCGTCCTGCACGTTCGAGCGCGCGCCGATCGTGATCGGCTCGTTGTCGCCGCGAAGGACCGCGCCGAACCAGACGCTGGCGTCTTCCTCGATGATGACGTCGCCGACCACGACGGCGGTCTCGGCCACGAAGAAGCGGCCGTTCGAAGGGGTCCGGGGCGAAACCCCGTCGAGCGAATAGAGCGCCATGCGTTTCTCCCGTCGCGGCCTAAGCCGACAGATGCGCCTGCCGGGATAGCGAACGCGCAATTCGACGTCCATGCGCGAAGCAGCCATGCGCCGCGGGGGCCGAGCCGCGTCACAGGCCTGTCGCCGCCGCCGGCGTAGTTGGATCCATTCCAATCCCCCAAGGGACGACCGGCCATGCGCCACGACGACGACCGTAAGACCACGACCGGCTCCGGCCTTTCGCGGCGCGACGCGCTGCGCCTCACTCTCGCGGCGGGCGCGTCCGCGACCGCGGTCACGATGCTGGTGGTGGACCCGGCCGAAGCCGCCGCCGCAGGCCCCTTCCTCCATGGCGTCGCGAGCGGCGATCCGCTGGCCGACCGCGTCGTGATCTGGACCCGCGTGACCAAGGCGGACGCCTCCGGACCGATCGCGGTGAACTGGGCGGTGTCCGAGGATCCGGCGATGGGCTCCGTCGCGCGCAACGGTTCGGCCGAGGCGTCCGCCGACCGCGACTACACGGTCAAGGTCGACGTCGCCGGCCTGACGCCCGGCAAGACCTACTACTACCGCTTCACCGTCGACGGGGCCTCCTCGAAGGTCGGCCGCACCCGCACATTGCCGGTCGGCGCGGTCGACAGGCTGAAGCTCGCGGTGGTGTCCTGCTCCAACTACGAGCTCGGCTATTTCAACGCCTATCGCGAGATCGCTCGCCGCGACGATCTCGACGCCGTGCTTCACCTCGGCGACTACATCTACGAATACGGGCCGGGCCTCTCCGGCTACACGACGCCGGCGACCGCCGTCGGCCTCGCGCCGAAACCGCGCGACAAGAAGCTGACGCCGCGCGAGGAGATCGTCTCGCTCGAGCAGTACCGGGCGCGCCACGCGCTCTACAAGACCGATCGCGACCTGCAGAAACTCCACGCCCGGCACGCCGTCATCAACATCTGGGACGACCATGAGGTCGCCAACGACGCCTGGAGGGGCGGCGCCGAGAACCACGATCCGGCGACCGAGGGCGACTGGCAGGCGCGCAAGCGCGCCGGAATCCGCGCCTTCTACGAATGGCTGCCGATCCGCGAGCCCGCCGACGGCGACCCGATCGACGAGACGACCGGCAACCCCGACGACCTCTACCGCGTGTTCGACTTCGGCGATCTCGCCCGCCTCGTGATGATCGACACCCGCGAGGCCGGCCGCGACCAGCAGCTCTCCGGCGTGGAGCTCATCCAGACCTACGCCGGGACGCCTCCGCAGGGTCCGTTCCCGAAAGACGTCCGAGACGGCGGCAAGGCCCGACAGCTCATGGGCCGGCGCCAGGTCGTATGGCTGGGAGAGCAGATCGCCGAGACGACGCAGACCTGGCAGCTCATCGGCAACCAGGTGCTGATGTTCTATCAGGCGGCGCCCGACGTCGCCGGCTCCACGGCGCTCGACGCCGCCGCCAAGGCGGCGCTGCTCAAGGATCTCGACACGGTCGGCGGCGCCGGCTTCGGGACCCAGATTTCGCAGCTCGGCGCGAACGGCCTGCCGTTCCCGCTCGCGGCCGACGCCTGGACCGGCTATCCGACCGCCCGCCTCAAGATGCTGAAGATGCTGTCGAAGGCCCCGAACCCCGTGGTCCTGACCGGCGATTCCCACAACGCGTGGACCGCCAATCTCGTTCTGCCGGGCGAAACGCCGACGCCGGTCGCGCCGGAGTTCGGCGGCACCTCGGTGTCGTCGCCGGGCTACGAGCAGTATCTGCTGAACTCGTCTCCGGAGACGATCGCGGCCCTGTTCGTCGAGTCGAGCGCGGCCCGCCCGCAGACCGACCAGCTGATCTTCGCCGAGCAGCGCCGCCGCGGCTTCATGGTCGTCGAGGTGAAGCCGAAGACGGTCCTCGTCGACCACGTCTTCCTGTCGAGCGTGTTCGAGAAGAGCTACGTGACGGAAACCGTCCGGTTCCGCGTCAAGGCCGGCGCGAAGGCGGCGGCCCGGATCTCCTGACCCTACAGGCTCCCGCGGCGCTTTCGGATCACACCGAAAGCGCCGTCAGGGTCGCGGCGCCGATCACGAGGCTCCAGAGGCCGAGCAGCACGACGCCGATCAGGATGGCGAGGGCTGGACGCCGCGCGCCGAAGATCAGGTTGCGGGCCATGATGTAGGCGGCCCCGACGGTGACGACCGGGACCGCCGCCGCGGCCGTGACGCCCGGCTCCCGCAGCAAACGGAATCCCGCCCGCCGACCTGTCGCCGCCTCGAACGCCGAAGCCGTCGCGCCCGAGACGGCGAAACCCAGAATCAGCGTCAGCGTGTCGAGCAGGAACGTCATGAGAGCCTCCTGCCGTGCGCCGCAGCAAGAGGCGGGCCGTCCCGATACGGGACGGCTCAGTCGAGGTCGGTCTCGAGGATCGCCATCGAGAAATTGTAGGACAGGTCGCCGTCCTCGTCGTCGCGGAACAGCACGCCCATGAACTCCTCGCCGAGATAGACCTCGGCGGAATCGTCCTTGCGGGGCCGCGCCACCACACGGAAGGCCGGGTTCTGGAACGTCTTGCGCAGATAGGTCTGCACGCGCTCGAGCTCGCGTTTGTCCAAGAGATCCTCCTTGGGGAAGCGATCGCGGCGCCCGCGCTTCGCGGCGGCGCCGTCGTCAGGAAAGCGGTCGACGGCTTGCCATGCGGGACGGCCGGAGGCAACCGGAAGCGTCGGCCGTCACGCATTCATTCGGCGTCGGGAGGACCGCCGTCGAGTTCGACGACGTAAGCATAGATCGCGTCCACTGTGTCCTCGGCGCGCGATCGGGCGTCGCTCTGGCTGCCCAGCCCCATATGGCCCGCCTCGATCTCCATCAGGCCCTCGACGATGGCGCTTTTGCGCGCCCCGCGCTGGAGCAGACCAAAGGCGTCCCTAAGATAGCCGTCGTACTCGTCAGCGTATTCGGGTTGCGGCGGACCGATGCCGATCGGATCCCACAGCCGCCAGCCGATGTCCCGCAGCCGAGACAGCGCCACGGGCCGTCGATTTGGCGTCCTTGTCATGCCCCCATCATTCCGCGGCCGCCCGCGGCGGCGGAAGCCGCTGCGGCTCCGGCGGACCGATGATCGCCGCGCCGACCTGCGGCAGGACGAGCGTCGCCTTGAGGCCGGGCGCGTTGTCGTCGAGCACGAGCTGCCCGCCGTGCAGCCGCGCGACGGCCGCGACCAGCGCGAGCCCCAGTCCCGAGCCGGGACGCGACCGGCTGCTGTCGAGCCGGACGAACCGCTCGACGGCGCGCGCCCGATCCTTGGCCAAAATGCCGGGTCCGCGGTCGGCGACGGAAATCTCCGCGTTCGATCCCGACGGGAGCGCGGAGACGGCCACCTGGTCGCCGCCGCCCTCCCCGGTCGCGTAGTTCAACGCGTTCTCGACGAGGTTCGCGACCACCTGCCCGATGAGTTCGCGGTTCGCCATCACCATGATCGAGGACGGAGCCTCGATCTTCAGCGCCGCCCCGCGCTCCTCGGCGAGCGGCTCGTAGAGCTCCGCCACCTCGCGCACGACGTCGGCGACGTCGACCTCGCCGAGCTGCCCCCTCGCCCCGCCGGACTCAGCGCGGGCGATCAGCAGAAGCGCGTTAAAGATCCGGATCATGCCGTCCGACTCGGCGATGATCTGCTCCATCGAAAGCCGCCAGTCCTCGTCGGAGCGCGCGTCGCGCAGCGCCGCCTCAGCGCGGTTCCGGAGCCGGGTGAGCGGGGTCTTGAGGTCGTGAGCGATGTTGTCCGACACCTCCTTCAGCCCGGCCATCAGCTCGTTGATGCGTTCGAGCATGGCGTTGACGGCTTCGGCGAGGCGGTCGAACTCGTCGCCGGAACCGGTCACGACGAGGCGTCCAGAGAGATCGCCCGCCATGATCGAACGGCTGGTCTCCGTCATCGCGTCGAGCCGCTTCAGCACGCGTCGCGCGACGAAGACGCCGCCGGCGAGGCCGAGCACCACCACGAGGGCGAGCGACCACTGAACCGCGTTCGCGATGACGCCCGCGAGCCGCTCCCTCTCCTCGGTGTCGCGGCCGACGAGAAGCCTGTAGCCGCCCGGCAGCACGAACACGCGCACCACGGCCGGATAGGGCGCGGTCTGCGTCTCGCCCACGCGCTGATAGGGCAATTCGCGCTCGCCGGCCTCCGCGAGCGAGGCGCCGGGCAGGCCCGAGACGTTGCCCGCGAGCGTGTCGCCGGTCGAGGTCGTGAGCAGGTAGAGCGAGCCGTTGCCCGCGCGGTTGGAGCGTTCGTCCACCACCGAGACGAGCTTGCGGATGCCGCCCTGCCGGTACTGCTCTGCGAGGCCGGTGATCTCGGCGTTGACGGTGGCGTTGAGCTGGCCGGCGATCAGCGCGTTGGCGTGCCACGACACATAGGCCAGCACCACCATCGACAGCGCGGCGAACACCACCAGATAGGCGAGCGCCAGCTTGAAGGCCGTGGTTCGAAGAAGCTTACCGAGCGCCGTCACGGATCATGTACCCCGCGCCGCGCACCGTGTGCAGCAACGGCTTGTCGAAGCCCTTGTCGATCTTCGAGCGCAGACGGGAGACATGGACGTCGATCACGTTGGTCTGGGGATCGAAATGATAGTCCCAGACATTCTCGAGCAACATGGTGCGCGTGACCACCTGGCCGGCGTTGCGCATCAGATATTCGAGCAGGCGGAACTCCCGCGGCTGCAGCGGCAGGTCCTGGCCGCCCCGCGTGACGGTGTGGGACAGCCGGTCGAGCTCGAGGTCGGCGATGCGGTAGACGGTGTCGGCGGCGCCGGCCTTGCCGCGCCGCGCAAGCGCCTCGACGCGGGCGAGCAGCTCCGCGAAGGCGTAGGGCTTGGTGAGATAGTCGTCGCCGCCGGCGCGCAGGCCCTGCACGCGGTCGTCCACCTGGCCGAGCGCCGACAGGATCAGAACCGGCGTCGTGAGCCCCTCGGCTTTCAGCCGGCCGATCAGCGACAGCCCGTCGAGCTTCGGCAGCATGCGGTCGACCACCAGCACGTCATAGGCGGCGTCGCCGCTCGCGAGCGCATAGCCCTCCTCGCCGTCCGCGGCGTGGTCCGCCACGTGTCCGGCTTCGGTGAAGGCCTTGACCACATAGGCCGCGGCCTCGCGGTCGTCTTCGACGATGAGGAGCTTCATGGCCTGCGTCATGACGCGGCTCCGGTTGCGCCGCAAGCGGCGCGTGAAAACTGGATCGGGGAGAAACCGCGCCCTGCCGCCGCGCGCGCCCCCGCGTGGGGCGGGGAAGGCCCGGACAAGGGACGCGTGCGGGGCGGGCTCCGCTTAGGCGGCGCGCGACCGGGGGGTGTCGCGCGCCGCCCGCAGAAGGCCCGGGGCGCGGCTCGGGGGGGACCGCGTCGCCCGGGTCATCGGCGGAAGGCCTATCCGGCCTTGCCGATCTCGATCGCGACGAAGCGCGTCGCGTCGTTGCGCTTGACGAGCAGGAGCACGGACTTCTTGCCGTTCTTCTGCGCCTCGTCGAGTTCGGAGGCGACGTCGGGGACCGACGACACGGTCTTGCCGCCGACCTTCAGGATGACGTCGCCCTGTTCGAGCTTGCCCGCGGCCGCGCCGTCCTCGTCGACATTCGTCACCACGAGGCCCTGGTCGCCCGCGCCCGCCGTCTTGGAGGCGGGAGAGACCTCGATGCCGAGACGGACCTTGCCGCTCTTGGCGTCGTCGTCCTCGTCGCCGGAGTTGAGCGAGGCCTGCTTGGGCTCGTCGGGAAGCGTGCCGAGCTTCAGCTCCTTGGTCTCTTCCTTGCCGTCCCGCCAGATGGTGAGCGTCACCGGCTTGCCCGGATCCATCGAGGCGATCTTGCGCGACAGCTCGCGGGCGCCCGCGATCTCCTCGCCGTCGACCTTGAGGATGGTGTCGCCGGACTTCAGGCCGGCCTTCTCGCCGGGCGTGCCCTTCTGGGCCTCGGCCACCAGCGCGCCGGTCGCCTTCTTGAGGCCGATCGACTCCGCGATCTCGTCGGTCACCGGCTGGATCTGCACGCCGATGTAGCCGCGGGCGATCTTGCCGCCGTTCTTGAGCTTGTCGACGATGTCGATCGCGACCTCGGAGGGGATCGAGAACGCGATGCCGACATTGCCGCCGGACGGCGAGTAGATCGCGGTGTTCACGCCCACGACCTCGCCCTTCAGGTTGAAGGTCGGCCCGCCCGAGTTGCCGCGGTTCACCGCCGCGTCGATCTGCAGGAAGTCGTCATAGGGTCCGGCGCCGATGTCGCGGCCGCGGGCCGAGACGATGCCGGCCGTCACGGTGCCGCCGAGGCCGAAGGGGTTGCCGACCGCGATCACCCAGTCGCCGACGCGCGGGCCTTCAGGCGCGCCGAACTTCACGTATTTGAAGTCCTTGCGGTCGCCCTCGACCTTGAGCAGCGCAAGGTCGGTGCGCTGGTCGGTGCCGATGACCTTGGCCTTGAACGTGGTCTTGCCGTCGTCGGCGACCAGTTCGACGTCTTTGCCGCCCTGAACGACGTGGTTGTTGGTGACCACGTAGCCGTCGGCCGAGATGAAGAAGCCCGAGCCCTGGCTCATGCCGCGGGGGCGCGGGGCGCTCTTCGGTCCCTGGTTCTGGCCGAACTCCTTGAAGAAGCGCTTCAGCGGATGGCCGTCGGGGAGCTGGTCGAGCCCCGGAATCTTGGGCATGCCGCCCGGACCGCCGGCGCTGTCGTCTTCGACGGCGACGTTCTTGACCCGGACGCTGACGACCGCGGGCTTCACTCGGTCGACGACGTCGGCGAAGCTCGGGAGCTGCGGGCCGGCCTGGGGCTGGATTTCGGTCTGGGCGACCGCGGGGGTCGTCACGCTGGTGAGCGCCTCGGCGCCGATCGCGCCGGCGAGCGCGAGAGCGATCACGGAGGCCGCGATGGTCCGGCGGCGCGAGCTCCTCGCGGGCAGTTCGGTCGTCATGGATGTCAATCTCCGAGAGGGAAATCCCTTCGCCCCATATGGGCGTATGACCGACATATTCACGAGGCCAATCTTACGCAGGCCTGTCCGCGGCATGAAAAATACGTAAGCCGCCGCGATCAGCTCCGCTTCGACGCGGCCTCCTCGCCGCCTTCGGAGGCGAGCAGCGCGTCGAGCCTTGCACGCTCGTCCTCGCTCAGCCCCTCGCCCTCCGCGCGCGATTTCCTGGCGCGCATCGCCCAGAGCAGATAGCCGACGAGGCCAAGGCCGAGAACCGCAGGAGCGAAGCCCCAGAGCAGCAGCGTCTCGCCGCGGACGCGCGGACGCAGCAGCACGAACTCGCCGTAGCGGTCGACGAGGAAGGCGAGGACCTGATCGTCGCTGTCGCCGGCCTTGACCCGCTCCCGCACGAGCAGCCGTAAATCTTTCGCGAGGGGCGCGTCCGAGTCGTCGATCGACTGGTTCTGGCAGACCATGCAGCGCAGTTCGTAGCCGAGCGCTCGGGCGCGCGCCTCGAGCGCCGGATCGGCGAGCTGCTCGCCAGGGTTCACGGCGAAGGCAGGAGCGAGGGAAAAACCGACGATCGCAGCGGCCAGCGCCGACCGGAAAAGGCGCGTCATCCCCCAGCTTGTCCGGGGGATCCAGATGTCAGCCGCTCCGCGCCCCACCATCCGGCCTGGATCCCCCGGACAAGCCGGGGGATGACGACGCGTCTGGCCGTGAATGCGGCGCAAACCCATCACTCGGCCGGCTGCATCGCGGGCGTCGGGCGGGCGGCCGCTCTCCGCGGAGCGCCGACGCGCAGGCGCCGGTCGGCGAGGGACAGGACGCCGCCGATCGCCATCACGACCGAACCGAGCCAGATCAGCAGGACGAGCGGCTTGTACTGCAGCCGGAACCCGGTCGCGCCGTCGTCGCGCGCCTCGGCGGTGGCGGCGTAGAGCTGGCTCAGTCCGAAGGTCGCGATGCCGCTCTCGGCGAGGTCCATCTTGCGCGCCTGATAGATGCGCCGGGACGGCTCCACGGTCGCGACGACCGCGCCGCCCTCGCGCACCGTCAGCGTCGCGACGTTGGCGGTGAAGTTCGGACCTTTTCGGGCCTGCAGCCCGTCGAACGTCAGCTCGAAGCCCGAGAGGGAGACCGTCTCGCCGGGCTTCAGCGCCACCACCTGCTCGCTCGACCACGCGGTGGCCGCGACGACGCCGATCAGCGTGACGCCCATGCCCGCATGGGCGAACGCCCCGCCCCAGGCGGAGCTCGGAAGGCCCTTGGCGCGCGCCCAGCTGTCGGCGGGCTTCGCCCTGAACAGCTTGGTTCGCTCCATCACCTCGGCGAACGCGCCCACGACCGCGAACAGGCCGAGCCCGATCCCGATCGGCGCGAGCCAGGGGCCGCCGATCGTGAAGCCGGCGACGATCGCAGTGGCGACGATCGCGACGCCGAAGGCGATCATCAGCCCCTGCGCGGCGCGGTAGGCGTCGCCGCGCTTCCAGGCGAGCAGCGGCCCGAACGGCATGACGAGCATCAGCGGCAGCATGATCGGCCCGAACGTCGCGTTGAAGAAGGGCGGACCG
Source organism: Ancylobacter novellus (assembly GCA_003241695.1). Lineage (GTDB taxonomy): Bacteria > Pseudomonadota > Alphaproteobacteria > Rhizobiales > Methylopilaceae > Methylopila. Next base: position 103,671 of record QFPN01000003.1, read on the forward strand.
ACCGAGATCTTCTCGCCGGTCGCGGCTTCGAGCGCGAGCGGGTAGAGCGTGCCGACGAACACCGCCGCGGTCGCGGCCGTGAGGAAGATGTTGTTGACGACGAGCGCGCCCTCGCGGCTGACCGGCGCGAAGATGCCGCCCTGCTTCAGCACCGGGGCGCGCAGCGCGTAGAGCGCGAGGCTGCCGCCGACGAAGACCGTGAGGATGATCAGGATCGCGACGCCTCGCGCGGGATCGACGGCGAAGGCGTGAACCGAGGTCAGCACGCCCGAGCGCACGAGGAAGGTGCCGAGCAGCGACAGCGCGAAGGTCAGGAGGGCCAGCAGGATGGTCCAGACCTTGAGAGCCTCGCGCTTCTCCATCACCACCGCGGAATGGAGCAGCGCCGTGCCCGACAGCCACGGCATCAGCGAGGCGTTCTCGACCGGGTCCCAGAACCAGAAGCCGCCCCAGCCGAGCTCGTAATAGGCCCAGTAGGAGCCCATCGCGATGCCGAGCGTGAGGAAGCACCAGGCGACGAGGGTCCAGGGCCGCACCCAGCGCGCCCAGGCGGCGTCGATCTTCCCCTCGATCAGCGCCGCGACCGCGAAGCTGAAAGCCATCGAGAAGCCGACATAGCCGACATAGAGCAGCGGCGGATGGATCGCGAGGCCGGGGTCCTGCAGCAGCGGATTGAGGTCCTGCCCCTCGATCGGCGCCGGGACGACGCGCGTGAACGGGTTCGACGTGAGCAGCACGAACAGGAGGAAGGCCGAGGAGATCATCGCCTGGACGGCGAGCACGTCGGCTTTGAGGCGCTGCGGCAGGTTGCGGCCGAACACCGCGACCAGCGCGCCGAACAGAACGAGGATCAGCACCCAGAGGAGCAGCGACCCCTCGTGGTTCCCCCACACGCCGGAGATCTTGTAGATCATCGGCTTCATCGAGTGGGAGTTCTCGACGACGTTCAGGACCGAGAAGTCGGACGTGACGTAGGCGTGGGTCAGCGCCGCGAAGGAGACGGCCACGAAGCCGAGCTGGGCGACCGCGAGCGGGCTCGCGAGCCCCATCAGGGCCGCGTCGCGCACGCGCGCGCCCCAGAGCGGCAGCACCGACTGCAGGATCGCGAGAGCGAGCGCGAGGACGAGCGCATAATGGCCTGTTTCGGCGATCATTTCGGCTGCGCTCCTCCAGTCGCCCCAGCGCCGTCGCCGCGCCATTCGCCCTGCGCCTTCAGCTTGTCGGCGACGTCCTTCGGCATGTAGTTCTCGTCATGCTTGGCGAGCACGCCGTCGGCCTTGAACACGCCGTCAGGCCCGACAGATCCTTCCGTCACCACGCCCTGTCCCTCGCGGAACAGATCCGGCAGCATTCCGGTGTAAGTCACGGCCTGATCTGCCTTGTTGTCGGTCACGACGAAGCGCACCGTCGTGCCCTCATGGACGATCGAGCCCTGCTTGACCAGCCCGCCGAGCCGCATCCGCGTTCCCGGCGCGTCGTTGCGCTCTGCGATCTCGCTCGGCGTGCGGAAGAACACCAGCGTGTCGGTGAAGGCGTTGAGGATCAGCGCCGTCGCGCCGGCGAGCACGAGGCCGATCACCGCGAGCAGCGCGAAGCGGCGGCGTTTCCGCGCGCTCGCGCGCCGGCGCGGCGACGGAAAGGACGAGGTGGAGGCGTCGAGCGTCATGTCGGCTCCCGTGTCTTCACGCGCCGCGGCCTTCGAGCCCGAGCCCGAGGCCGAGCGCCTCGATCCGGATAGCGGCGCGGCCGTCTCCGCCGAACTTCTCGCGCGCCTTGGCGAGCGTCGCGCGCGCCTTGTCGGCCTCTCCGAGCGCGGCCCGCGCCCGCGCCAGCCTCAGCCATTCGCCGAGGTCGCCGCCGTCCGCCGCGAGGCGCTGGTCGAGCCCGTCCACCATCCTGCGGATGAAGGCCTCGCGCGCCTCGGGCGTCTTCAGGTCTCCAGCCTCTTCCGCGTTCGGCAGCGGCAGGGACGGCACGTCGGCGATGCGCTGGAACTCGCCCTTGATGGCGTCGATATAGGGCGCGTCTTCCGGCGCCTGCGCAAGCACGGGCTTCAGCCGGGCGATCGCGCCGGCGAGATCGCCGTCCTGCTCGGCGGCGCGCGCGAGATAGAACGAGCCCTTCACGGAAGGCCGCTCTCCCGCGACGGATCTGTCGAACGCCCCGCGCGCCTCGGCCGTCACCATGCCGCCCGCCGCCGCGAACAGCGCCTCGCCGTAGTCCGCCTCACGCTCGGGCGTCGAGCCCAGGAGGCGGATGACGTTGGCGTAGGCGCGGGCGGCGTCCTCGGCGCGGCCGAGCCGCAGATAGACCGGCGCGATCACCGCCCAGCCTCGGCCGTCGTTCGGGTTCTTGGCGAGCGCCTGTTCGACCCGCGCCGCGAGATCGGCGACGTTCGCGCCGTTCGGCGCGTCCTGCTGGCGCGAGGCGAGCGGCAGATCCGGCAGGTTGGGCTTGCCCAGCGCCGCGTAGCCGCCGAGCGCGATCGCCGGGATCGCGACCAGCGACGCCGCGGCCGCGACCCTGCGGCGCGCGAGCGAAGCGGCCGCCGCGGGTTCGGGCGCGCTGCGTTCGGACGCCGCGATCAGCCGCCGGGCGACCTCCACGCGCGCGCCTTCGGCCTCGCGCTCGTCGATCAGGCCGCGGGAACGGTCGCGCGCGATCTCGTCGATCTGGTCGCGATAGACCGCAGCGTCCGCTTCGGCCGAGTCCGGGGCGCCCGCTCGACTCCGCGCGAGCGAGCCCAGCACGACGAAAACCGCCGCTCCGGTCATCAGCGCGAAAATCAGCCACAGAGCCGTGGTGGGACCCAAACCCTCGCTCCTCCCTCGGTCGCGTTTTCCGCGACGGCGTTGTGTTGTCTTCGGTTCCGTCGCGGCCCTGTCATTAGAAGCCTTCGACGTCGCCGAGAAGAGACACGCGGTCGCGCGACGCGTTCCGCCGATCAAATTTCGTTCGAAACCTGCTGATCCGCGCGGCCGGGGCCTTTATAGGTCGAACCAGCACGCTCTCCCATCCGCCGTTCGGCACGGACCGTCGTTCTGATCGATCTGTCGACCTTCTCGTTTCGAAGCAGGCCGCGCCCCGGCCGCGTCTTCGCCGCTCCCGACGATCTGCGGGACGGCTACGACGTCGTGGTGGTGGGCGGCGGCGTCCGCGGCCTCGCCATCGCCCGCGCCTGCGCCGCAGACGGCGCGAGCGTCGCGCTGCTCGCCGCCGGCGAGATCGCCGCGGCGGCGGACGAGCGGGCCTGGCCGGTGGTTCGAAGCGCCCATGTCGACCGTCTTCGCGCCGGGAGCGACGGCGCGGCGGCCGCCCGCCTGAGGCGGACCGCCCGCAATCTTGGCGGCGGCGTCGCGATCGACCGGTCGGGCTGCCTGACGCTCGCGGACGGGTTCGGCGCGGTCGAGCGGCTTGGCGAGGCGGCGGCGCGGCTGACGTCGGACGGCGTCGAGGCCTGGATGGTGCCGGCCCGCGAGGTCGCGGCGCTCAGCCCTCCCCTCTCCGGCCGGAGCAACCTCGGCGCGGCGCTCTACGAACCCGGCGCCGCCACCGTGGACGCCGACGCCCTCGCCCTCGCTCTCGCCGGAGACGCCGCGGCCCGCGGCGCGCATCTCGTGCCGCACGCGCCGGTCGCGGCGATCGAGCGTCTGGGCGCCGCCGCGGCCGGCGTCGAGACGCTCGGACGCAGCGTCCGCGCCGGCGCGATCGTCCTTGCGGGCGACCTGTCGGCGATCCGCCTCGTGCGGGAGGGCCGCGGCCGCCTCTCGCTCACGCGCGACGAACGGCTCATCCTCGTGACTTCGGCGGGAGCGCCCGACATCGGCCCGGCGCTCGCGATCGACGACCTGCTGGTCTCGCGCGACCGCGCCGGCGCGCTCACGCTTTCGGGGCCGGCGAACGCCGGCGCCATCGCCCGGCGGCTGACGGCCCTCGCTCCCGCCCTCGGCGGTCTCGCGGTCGCGGCCGAGGAGCCGGTGACGATCTGGACGGGGGTCGACGGCCTGCCGCAGGTCGGCGCGGCCGAGATCGAACGGCTGTGGCTCGCCCTCGGCTACGGGCGCAACGGCCTGTCGCTCGGGCTCGCGGCGGCCGAGCACCTCGCGGCCCGCATCGCAGGACGGCGGGGCGAAGCGACGCTTGATCCGTTCGCGCCGACCCGCAGGCCCGCGATCCGCGCCTCGGAGCTGCTGCGAAGAGCGGGCCGTTCCGCCTTCCCGCCACGGCGCCCGCGCGTTTCGGCCAGTCGATCGACCGCACGGAGCCCGTCGGCTTCCGCGTCGGCGGGCGGGCGCAGAACGGGCTCTACGGCGACAGCCTCGCAAGCGCGCTGATGGCGTCGGGCGTCCGCACGCTCGGCCGAAGCCCTCTTCTCGGCCGTCCGCGGGGGCTTATGGCGCTCGGCCTCGAGGACGACATGCCGATGGCGCTCGAAGGCGACCGGGGCGCGTGGAGCCTCGTCTCGGGCGACGAGATCGGGCTCCGCGAAGGCCTTGCGGCGCGCGGCGGCGGAACCGGGGTCGAGCTGGCGCTGCGCCGCTTCACGCCGCCGGCCGCGCCGGACCGCAGGGCGCTGCCGGCGATCCAGCAGGCGCTGGAGCGGCTCCGGAGGGCGCTGCCGCTCCCCGGGCCGAGGCTTCCGGAGCCGGAAACGCCGCCCTTCGCGCGCCGCGAAACCTGCGACGCGCTCGTGATCGGCGCCGGGCTGGCGGGCCTTGCGGCCGCCGCGGCCCTCCGTTCCGCAGGCGTCGACGTGCGCGTGGCCGAGGCCTCGCGTCGTCCGGGCGGGATCGCCGATCTCTATGACGGCCGGATCGACGGCCGGCCGTTCGCGGACTGGGCGGCCGCGGAAGCCGCGGCGCTGCGCGACCGCGACGCGCTGATCCCGAGCGCGACCGCCGTCTCGATCGAGCCGGACGGCTCCGTGATCGTGGTCGCGCGCGACGACCCGCAACGGCCGGGACGCCCCTCGCTGCGTCTGATCTCGGCCGGCGCGATCATCGTCGCCACGGGGTTTCGCGAACGGCCTCTGGTCTTTCCGGCCAACGACCGGCCCGGCGTCATTCTCGCGACCGCCGCCCGCGCCTTTCTGCGCCGCTATGCCGTGGCGCCCGGCGCGCGGGTTCTGGTCGCGACGTCCAGCGACGAAGGCTATCGGACCGCCATGGATCTGCGCGAGGCCGGCGTCGCAGTGGACATCGTGCTCGACGCGCGCGCCGATCCGCAGGGGCCGGCGTCCGACATGGCGAAGGCGCTCGGCACGCCGGTCAGCCTCTCGACCGTCGTCTCGGGGCTCGATTTCGACGAGCGGCGCGGTGAACTGCTGGGCGCGCAGGCCCGCAACCGCTTCGGCGAAGGCGCGGCCGCCGCGGCCCGGACGCTGCCGGCGGACGCGCTCGTCGTCTCGGGCGGCTTTGCGCCGCGCGACGAACTCCTGCAGCTGTCGGGCCTCGGCGCGGAGGACGGCCTCCACGCCGCGCTCGGCGGCCCGAACGCCGTGGGCGCCGTCGCGTCCGGCTGGGCGGCCGGGACCGCCGCCGCGGCCCAGCTCGGCGCGGCGGTCGCGCGCGACGAGCCGGTCGTCGAGGCGAGCCTCGACGAGGACGGCGAGCGGATCGATCCGACGCCTGCCGATTTTTCGTCGCCCGACGCGACCTCGGCTTTCGTGGATTTCGGCGCCGACGTCACGCTCGCCGACCTCTCGCGCGCGGCCGAACGGCGCGGCCCCGCCGGCGCCGCGGTGGCGCGACGGCTCGCGCTCGGCCTCGGGCCGGACGGCGGACGGCTCGGCGCGGATCTCCCCGCGGCGGCGTTCCGGGCGCTCACGGGGGTCGACCTTCCGCCGCCCTCGCCCGGCCGCCTGACGCTCGCGGCGCTGGCGGCTATCGCTCGGCTCAGGGAAGACTGAGGCGGATCACACCGCGGGCAGCGTCAGCTCGCAGCGCAGGCCGCCGAGGCGGGACCGGCCGAGCGCGATCGAACCGCCATACATCGCCGCGAGATCGTTCACGATCGAAAGGCCGAGACCGGAGCCCGGCTTGGTCTCGTCGAGCCGGCGGCCGCGCGCCAGCACCTCGACGCACTGCCGTTCGGTGAGGCCCGGCCCGTCGTCCTCAACGGCGATCCGGGCGGCGGGCGCGCCCTTCGCGCCGTCCTCCGCCCGCTCGACGAACACCGAAACCTCTGACGTCGCCCATTTGAAGGCGTTGTCGAGAAGATTGCCGATCATCTCCTCGAGGTCCTGCCGTTCGCACCGCACCCGGACCGGCTCGGGGAGCGCGGAGGCGAAGCCGATGTCGCGGTCGCGGTGGATCTTCTCGAGCGCCCGCGCGAGGCTCTCGACCACCGGCTTCACCTCGGTCGCCTCGCCCGCGAAGGCGATGCCCGCGGACAGCCGGGCGCGTTCGAGATGGTGGTCGATCTGCCGGCGCATCAGCACGGCCTGCTCGCGCACCTTCTCGGCGAACGCGCCCTCGCCGGCGTTGGCCTCGTTGGCGATGACGGAGAGCGGCGTCTTCAGCCCGTGCGCGAGATTGCCCACATGGGTGCGGGCGCGCTCGACGATCTGGCGGTTCGAGTCGATCAGCGCGTTCAGCTCGGCTGCGAGCGGCGCGATCTCCTTCGGGAAGGCGCCGTCCAGCCGGGCGCGGTCGCCGGTGCGGATCTCGACGAGCTGGGCGCGGATCCGCGCGAGCGGCCTGAGGCCGAACGTCACCTGAAAGCCGGTCGTCACCACGAGCCCCAAGCCGAGCAGCGAGAAGCTGACGAGGAGCGCGAAGTTGAAGTCCGACACGTCCTTGTCGATCTCGCCCGAGGCCGCGCCGATCGAGATGAGGTAGCGCCCGTCCTGGCCGAGATCGACGATGCGCTCCACCATCCTCAGCCGCCGGCCTTCCGGACCCGAAGCGTAGCCCTCGCGCGTGCCGACGAGGGTTTCGGGCACGCCGTTCTGGTCGAGGCGCGGAAGCTGCTCCTCGAACAGCGACTTCGAGGTCATGGCCTCGGGCGGGTCGCGGTCGAGCCGCGTGATCTGCCAGTACCATCCCGAGAGCGGCAGCTCGAAGCGCGGCTCGCCGAAGGAGCCGGGGTCGCTGCGCTGGAACGTCCCGTCCGCCACGCCCGCGACGATGGTCTTGAGATAGACGTGGAGCCGCTGGTCGAAGCCGCGCTCGACCGAGCGGACGTAATAGGACGACAGGGTGAAGCCGCCGATCGCGAGGATCGCGGTCGTCCAGATCGCGGCCGAGCCGAACAGGCGCGCGGCGATCGAGGCCACGCGCCTGCGCGGAGACTTGGGCGGCGCGGGCTTGCGGGCGGCCTCCGCCGCGGCCTCGACCGGGCCGTCGGCGGACGCGCTCAACTCAGGCCTCCGCGCCGAGCAGATAGCCGAGCCCGCGCACCGTCTGGATGACGTCGGGGCCGAGCTTCTTCCTCAAGCGGCCGACGAACACCTCGATGGTGTTGGAATCGCGGTCGAAATCCTGATCGTAGAGGTGCTCGACAAGCTCGGTCCGCGACACCACGCGGCCCTGATGGTGCATCAGGTAGGACAGCAGCCGGTATTCGTGGCTCGTCAGCTTTATCGCGGCGCCGTCGACGGTGACGCGGCCGGAGCGCGTGTCGAGGCGCACCGGCCCGCAGAGAAGCTCGCTCGAGGCGTGTCCGCTCGCCCGCCGCAGCAGCGCGCGAATGCGGGCGAGGATCTCCTCCATGTGGAACGGCTTCGCCACATAGTCGTCGGCGCCGGCGTCGAAGCCCTGCACCTTGTCCGACCAGCGGTCGCGGGCGGTCAGGATCAGCACCGGCATGGTCTTGCCGCCGCGCCGCCATTCCTCGAGCACCGAGATGCCGTCCATCTTCGGCAGGCCGATGTCGAGCACGACGGCGTCGTAGGGCTCGGTGTCGCCGAGGAAGTGTCCCTCTTCGCCGTCATGCGCTCGGTCGACGGCGTAGCCCGCCTCCTCAAGCGCGGCGACGATCTGTCGGTTCAGGTCTGGATCGTCCTCGACGACGAGCAGTCGCATCGTTTGCCGTTCCTCCGGTCCGCAAGCCGCGGCGGTCTCTTATCGCACGCCCATCAGCTTGCCGCTCGCCGCCTCGATGCGGACGCGCGCGACGCGGCCGCCGTCGTTGAGCAGGGTCAGCTCATAGGCGAGCGCGCCGTTGAAGGTGCAGAGCTTGTAGTCGATGACGTCGCCGTCCCAGGCGCCGCGCGCGGTGCGGAGCGCCTGCGCGAGCGAGACGGCGCGCTTGGCCGCGATCGCGCCGCGGGCCTCGCGGGCCGACAGGCAGTCCCTGCCTCCGGACGGATCGGCGGCGCGGGCCGCCGCGCGGGCGCGTTCGAGGCCCTCGTCGCGCTCCGGAGCGGGATCGCGGGCGGCGCGGGGCTCGTCGGGCGTCCGGTCGCGCTGCTCCGACGGACCGGAAGCGCCCTGCCCGGGCGGGGCGACCATCGGCCGATCCTGCGCCGCGGCGGGCGCCGCCGCCAGAACGAGCGCGAAGACTATGACGCGGGCGATGTGCATGACCCCTGTGTGCTCGAAACGCTCTGAACCCTCGATGAATGCGGCCGCGCGGGCGGCGCCCCATAGATGGAGGCCGCTCCGGACGCGCCAAGGCTGGGACGCCTCACCCGCCCGCGCCGCGCCGCCGCCGCTCGATCCTGTCGAGGCGGTCGTTCTCGTAGGCCGACTTGAACTCCGAGAACGTCGCCGCCGACACGGACTGGCGGGCAATACGCTCAAGGTCGCGTTCGAGCCGCGCGATGGCGTGGTCGATCGGCGCCTTCGCGAGTTCGCCGCCCGCCACCACGATCGCGAGCACCACGCCCATCGCCGCCACGATCGTCGGCCAGGGCGTGCGGGAGCGGTCGTCGAGCTTGCCCGAGAGCGAGGCGAGCTGCGCCGAGACCTCGCCGATCCGGCCGGTGAAAAGCCGGTTGAGGTCGTGGACCCCGCGTTCGAGGCCGTAGACGCGCTGCTCGAGCGCGGCGAGCTTGGCGTCGTCGCGCAGCTCCGACCCCGCCCTGCGTTCGGCCGCCGTCACTTCAGCGGCCGCGTGGTGGTCTCGCGGCCGTACCAGGCGTAGGCGGCGCCGGCGAGGGAGACGAGCGTCGAGACGATCTCGGCCGCGGCGCTCTCGGCGACGGGGACGCCGAGCGCGCGGCCGAGCGCGACGAGAAGCGGCGCGCCGGCCGCGATCACGACGCCGCGCAGCGTCTGGCTGCCGAAGCGCGAGACGGGTTCGAGCGCCGGCGCGAGCCTCGGATCCCGCGCGACCTCCTCGGCGAGCGCGCGGGCGTTTGCGAGCGTCCTCCCGGTCGGCTGCGCGCCGTCGCGGGCCGCGGCCTGAAGGGCGGCGGCGGCCGCCTCGGCCACCGCGGCTTCGAGCTTCGGACGCGTGATGTTGTGGGGCATGATCGATCCTCCTGAAGGGTTCGGCGAAAGGTCAGGCCTCGTCGCGCGAAGTCGCGCCGCCGGCGGCGACCAGCACGCGGCGGGGCGCAGGCGCGGCGACGGTCGCCGGCCAGCGGACCGCGATCAGGCGGCGCTTCGCGATCCAGGTCTCGGTGACGGCGTTCGACTGGTTGCCGCCGAGCACGCGGAAGCGGCTCGCGTCCTCGCCGACGTAGAAGCCGACATGGCCGGCGGTCGGACCGCGTTCGAACACCAGCACGGCGCCCGGCGCAGGCTTCGGCAGCCCCACGCCGAAGCGGGCCCAGCCGCGCGCCCACAGCGGGTTCGCGGGCAGCGGCTCGTCCGGCAGGGCGGCGGCGAACTGGGCGAACACGAAGGCCCCGCACCACGGGACGTCGTCGTCCGCGTACCACTCGGCCGCCTTGCGGCCCCATTCGAGGATCTTCGGGTTCGAGCGCGGACCGGCGATCTCGCGCAGCCCCATCCAGCGGCGCGCCTCCGACAGCCAGGAGGGCTCGCCGTCGCGCGCCGTCCGTCCGTCGGCGGAGGTCAGCGCCGCGCGCGTGAGCGGTCCGACGATCCCGTCCGCCACGAGGCCGCGGGCGGCCTGGAACGCCTTCACCGCCGCGATCGTGCGCCGCCCCCAGACGCCGTCGAGCGGCCCCGGATCGAAGCCGAGCGCGGCCAGCCGCCGCTGGATCTCCAGCACCGTCATGTCGATCTCCGGAAAATGTGAGAACAGATCTTGCGAAAGCTGTGGCGCGCTGGCGGCGCCGGTCTCACACTGGAGACATGGAAACCACCGTCCGCTGGACGATCTTCGCCGGCGCCGTCGCCATCATGTGGACGACGACGGGGTTTGCTTATCTTGTCCTGAGCCGTCTCTACGGATCGATGCAGACGACGGCGGTGATGTTTTCCGCCCTCGTGGTCATGTCCTTCGTCACCGCGCTCGCCGCGATCGCCTACGCCGCGCGGCTCGACGAAAAGGCCGACGCCGACGCCGCGTCCCTCGCCGCGCGGCTCGACCGCAAGCGCTGACGGCCCGCGCGCGTCAGCGCATCGACAGCACCCAGACCTCGCCCCGCGCTCCGTCTCCGCCCTTGCCGGACGAGAAGCCGTTGCGAGCCGCGCCGCCTCCCCCGCCGGCGCCGCCGGGCGCGCCGCCGTTTCCGCCCGCGCCCCCGTTCGCGGCGGCCGACGCCCCTCCGCCGCCGCCCGAGCCGCCGCCCGCAAGCGCGTAGCCGCTCGCGGGCGCGGTCCAGTCCGCCCCCGCGGCGCCCGCCGAACCGGCCGCGCCGCCGGACGCCTGCGTCTGGGCGTTGAACACGATCCCGGACTGGCCGGCGGTTCCGCCCGCGGAGGCGACGTTCGACGCGTCGAGCCCCCCGCCTCCTCCGCCGCCGGACGACAGGCGGCCGACGCCGTTCCCTCCCGACGCGCCGGCGCCCGTCGCGCCGGCTCCGCCCGAAACGTCGGGCGCCGGCGGGTTGGAGTAATAGCCCTGCTGCGCGCCCGCGACGCCGCTCGCCGCGCCGCCGCCCGCGCCGCGCTGGCCGGTCGAGCGTCCGGCCCGGAGATAGTCGCCGAAGCTCGTGAGCCCCGCTGAGGTTCCGTTCGCGCCGTTGGTCGCGGCCGTGGTCTGGGCCGCCGCTCCGGCGCCGCCTCCGCCGATCGTCACCGCGACGGTCGACGTCAGGTCCGCGGCGACGAAGTCCGCCTCGACATAGGCGCCCGGCGCGCCGCCGCCGCCGCCCGCGGCCGCCGTGGCCGTCGCCCCGACGCGCCCCGACCCGCCGCCTCCGCCCGCCCCGACCATCATCACGCGCACCCGCTTCGCCCAGCCAGGCTTCGTCCAGGTTCCGGACGCCGTGAACCGGTCGAGCTGGACGGCCGGGGTGGCGGGCAGCGAGACCGCGCCGGTCGCCGGATCGACCGACAGCGCCTCGATCCACGCCGCGCCGTCCGGCGACACCTTGAGGCCGAGCGCGTCCGAGCCCAGCAGGCCGATCTCCGCCCGCCCCGACCAGCCGTCCTGAAACACGAGGCTCGCGACGTCGCCGGCGGCGGCCTTGTTGAGCTTGACCCGCACGTCCGCGCCGTCATGGGTGAAGAGCGCGGCCTCCGACGCGACTGCGAGCCGGTTGACGAGGTCGGGCGTCGCGTTGACGCCGAGCGTCGCGAGCGCGTCGAGCAGGCCGATCCAGCCGGATGGCCCGTAGACCGCAAGCGCGCCGTCTTCGGCCACGAAGGCCAGCCAGCCGGCCCTCGGCGCGACGAAGCTCCACGCGCCGTCGACGAAGCTCGCGATCCGGCCCGCCATGCCGGCCCAGCCGCCGGCCGCGCCCACGGCTACGATGTGGCGGTCGCCCGCGGCGGGGCTCGCCGGCGGTTCGGTCCGCCCGCGGTCCAGCACGGCGATCTGGACGACGGCGTCGAGCCGCGCGAGCGCCTCGTTGACCGTGACGTGCTTCTGCGCCTGCGACGGCGCCAGATAGCCGAGGCCGAGATGCGGACTGTCGCTCATGGGCGGCTCCGATGATTGAAGGGCTGCGCAGCGCGCCTCAGAGCGGGAAAGAGAGGTGAGCCCATCAAGCCGTCATGCCCGCCGCAGGCGGGTATCCACGACTTCGGGTCGCGTCGCGCCTTACGATCAAGTCGTGGATACCCGCGCGAAGGCGCGGGCATGACGGGGAGAGGGCGGGTCCCAGGTCATCAAACTTCAGAAGGCGAAGCTCGCGCGGGCCGGCAGTCCCGGCCCGACCGTCTCCGAGATCTGCCGGACCGCGATCTCGATCGCGGCCGGCAGCGCGCCGAAATCGGCGATCTGGCCGGCGGCCGGATAGAGCGCGGCCGGCGCCGCGACCGAAATCGTGCGGAGCGCCGCGCCGCCGGACAGGATCTCGACCTCGTAGGCCTCGGCCGTCTCCCCGAGCGGGACCTCGCGGGCGTCGAAGTCGTCGCCGCCGACCCGCGTGCGGCGGATCCAGCCGAAGGCGACGTCTCCCGAGGCAGGATCGCGCCGCGCCGTCAGCCGCACCGGCGACAGCGGCCGAAGCCCGCGCGCGCCCATGCGCTCGACGCGGCGCGCATAGGTCGGGTCGTCGTGGGAGCGGGTCGCGGGACCGGCGCGCCAGGCGAGGTCGAGCCCTCGCCGGTCTTCGGAGACCTCGGAAACGCCCACCCGCGCGTCGAGCAGCACGAAGGCCGCGCCTTCGGGCGTCGGATCGCCGACCGCGTCCTCGGTTCCGAACTGGCCGCGCAGCAGACCCGTCAGCCGCCAGCGTCCCGGCGCGAGCAGCGTCGCGGTCTGGAACTGCAGCACCTCCCAGACGCCGTCCGGCCCCTTCAGCGCCGCGCGGTTCGAGCCGTTCAGCACGGCCTTCGCGCTCCGGCTTTCGAGAGTCCGGTCGGGACCGAGCTCGAGCTCGATCGCGTTGACGCGGTCGAAGCGCCCGCTGTCGAAGCGCGGCAGCGGCGCGACGAGCCGCCCGATCGCGGCCGGCCGGCGCAGGATCTGGTCGAGCGCATAGCCGTCGCCGTCGTCGGAGCGGAACACCGCGGCGGGCGTCCACGGCTTCGACGCCGCCGCGAGGCGCGGCGCGTGCGGCGCCTCGCCGTCGATTAAGGGCAAGTCCATCACCTCGAACAGCGGCTCGGTCGCGCGGGCGCGGCCCGGCGGCGGCCGGCGCGGCGGCGTGTCCGTCGCGGCGTCGCGGACGTCCGGATCGGCGCGCGTCGCGCGCACGGGGCGGACATGCTCCTCGCCCACGCTGTCGAGTCTCAGCAGCGTCGTGCGACCCGCGGCCGTGAAGGAAACGAGGTCGCCCGGCTCCAGCGCGAGCCGGCTCGGCGGCAGCGCGAAAGCGCCGGTCTCGCGCGCGACCGAGGCCTCGATCAGCAGCGCGTCGGCGAGCGCCTGCGCCTCGCCGCGGTTCAGCGACAGGGCGAAGGAAGCCTCCGCCACCGCCCGGCCCTCGCCCGCGAGCCGCCGCGCCTCGACCGCGCCCTGCCGGAAGTCCTGGTCGGGATCGATATGGCGCAGCTTCAGCGTCTCGGGGATCTCGGAGGCCTGCGCGCGGACGAGCCGGAACGCCGGCCTGTCGCGCCCCGCCTCGGCGAGATCGTCGGGTCCCAGCGCCGCGACCGGCGCCTTCGGCCGGTTGGAGATGCGGATGACGTCGCCTTGCGCCGCGGCCTCCGCCCCGAAGGCGTCGAGCAGCGGCTCGATCGCCTCGCGCGGGCTCATGACGCGGTCGAGCGCATAGCCGCGCACCAGCCCTTCGAGCCCGTCGAGATCGAGCGCCACGCCGAGCCCGCCGCCGATGTCGCGCACCGTTTCGGCGAGCCCCGCGAAACCGAGCCGCCCGGTGATCCAGTGGCCGAGCCGCCAGTTCGCCGCGTCCGCCCAGACGTCGGAGCGCAGCGGGAAGGCCGCGGGCGGACGGGCGTCCCAGGTCCAGACGTGCAGGCGCACGGGATCGATCATCCGCTCGCCCGTGACGGCCGAAACCGGGTTGCGCCCGTTCGCCGGACGCCAGTGCGAGATCAGCGCCTCGAGCGCCGCGCGCTGTCCGAGGTCGTCGCCGCGCCAGTTCGAGAAATAGGGAAACGCCGATTCCGACGACTTCGGATCAACGAACACGTTCGGCTGGTTCGCGCCCTTGTCGACCGCCGGGCAGCCGATCTCGCAGAACACGATCGGCTTCGACTGCGGAACCCAGCCGGTCGCGCCGCCCGAGCGGACGCCTCCCGGCCGGTCGTGATGGGCGTTCTCCCACCAGCTCCGGAAATCCTTGACCCGAAAGACCCAGTGCTCGCCATGCGCCGCATCGGCGATCGGCGTGCGGATCTGGGCCTCGCGGTCCGGAAGGCCGGCGTAGTACCAGTCGAAGCCCTCGCCGCCCTCGACATTGGCGTCGAGATAGGCCGCGTCCCGCAGGCCGCCCCAGCCGGCGAGCGCGTCGAGATGGGCGTCGCCGTCGCGCCAGTCGGCGAGCGGGGCGTAGTTGTCGATCCCCACGAAGTCGATCGCCGGATCCGCCCAGAGCGGGTCGAGGTGGAAATGAAGATCGTTCGAGCCGTCGTCGGGACGGTGCGGCGGAAACTCGCTCCAGTCGGCGGCGTAGCCGATCCTGACGTCCGGGCCGAGCATCGTCCGGGCGTCGGCGGCGAGGCCCTTCAGCGCCGCGACCGCCGGATAGGAGCCCGGCGCGTCGCGGAGCCGCGTCAGCCCGACCATCTCGGTGCCGATCAGGAAGGCGTCCACGCCGCCGGCCTCGGCCGCGAGCCGCGCGCAATGCAGAACGAAGCGGCGATAGGAGAACTCCGCAGCCGGACCGTTGTAGCGGACCGCCAGAAGATCCTCGCTCCAGCCGAAATTCTCCGGCTCCACGGTCCCGAAGAAGGCCGCGACCTCGGGCGCCACGGCCGCGGTCCCGTCGGGCGAGCCGGGCCGCCCCGGCGCCGGGATGCAGGTGATGCGGCCGCGCCAGGGATAGGGCGCCTGCTCGGCTCCGCCATAGGGGTCCGGCAGGCCGTTTCCTGCGGGCGCGTCCATCATGACGAACGGCGTCAGCATCACCTTGAAGCCGCGCCGCTTCAGTTCGCGGATCGCCTGATAGACTGACCTGTCCGACGGCGCGCCGCCGACGCCGGGCGTTCCCGAAATCCGGCTGACGAGCTCCGCGTCGGCGCGCTTCAGGGTCTCGCAGCGCCAGTCCCAGGGCCGCGTCTGCTTCGCCCCGTCCTCGACCTTCGGGACGATGCGGCACTCTCCGACGCGCAGGTCCGTGCCGTGCCAGGCGACGATGAGCGACACCGACCGCAGCTCGGGCGCGACCGTCTCCAGCTCGTCGAGCGAGGCGACGAGGTCGGCGCGGCCGTCCGCAGCGTGGGCGTTCTCCGCTTCCCAGGCGCCGTAGCCGGCCTCGCGCTCGATCACGTCGGTGGCGTAGGCGAACTCGGAAGCGCCGGGGACCAGCGTCACCCCGGTCAGCAGGTCCTCGAGCGCCGGTTTCTCCCCCTTCGGCCTGCGGATCACCTCCACGGTGATCTGCGGCACGCGGTTGCCGAAGCGTTCGAGCGGCAGCTCCTCGAAGACGAGATAAGCGAGGCCGCGATAGGCCGGCGCCCAGTCCGCGCCCTCGACCGCCACGATCTTCGGGTCGGGAAGCTGGTCCTCGGTCCCGCGATAAAGGCGCAGCTCCAGCCCCTCAACGTCGAGCGGCTCGCCGTCCGCCCAGATGCGGCCGATCCCGTCGATTTCCCCCTCGCAGAGGCCGACCGCGAAGCTCGCATAATAGGAATAGGTGGTCTGCTTGACCCCGCCGCCCTTGCCGCCGCTGCGCTCCGTCTCCTTGTCCTCGCGCAGCCGCGCGGCCCAGACCACCTGCCCACCGACGCGCATCCGCCCATAGACGCGCAGCGCCGGCGCGCCCTCGATCGAAGTGGTGACGGACAGGTCCTGCAGGCGCGGGCCGGAGGTCTTGACGGTCGGCGCGAGCAGCGCCTGGTCGATCGCCGAGCCCGCCAGCCCGCCGATCGCTCCGCCCAGCGCCGCGCCCGAGATCGTCGCGCCGAGGAACGAGAGTCCCGCCGGCAGCAGCGAGCCGCCGAGCGCGGCGCCGATCGCGGTGAAGGCGAGCACGGCCATGGAAATCGGGCCTTTCGAGGGGGAAGCGATCGCATTCGGACGCACACGATCGGGAGCGCGAACGAGGGCGCCGCGCCTGGCCGCTCCCCTCTCCCGCGCGCGGGAGAGGGTAAGGGTGAGGGCCTCTCGCGCCGAACTTTCCGGAAGGAGCCTGTCCGCTCGGACGGGCGTCGTCCTGAATCCGCAGCGCAAAAGGCCCTCATCCTCACCTTCTCCCGTGAACGGGAGAAGGGGCGGCAGGCGTCGCGCCATGCGCGGTCGCCCTCAGCTCGACGGGACGGCTCCGCTCAGAACCCCGGAAACCGGAACCGCGCCACGGCCCGCCGCTCCCAGACCTCGGGGATCGGCGTCTCGGCGACCGCGTGGCCGTCATAGGCGTGGACCATCGCGGCGGGCCCGGTCGCGATCCCGCAATGCTTCGCGACGCCGCCACGCGAAACGCGGAACAGGACCACGTCGCCCGCCGCGATCCGCTCGCCCGGCGCGGGAACGAGCCACCGTTCCGCCGCCGCGAGCATCAGCTCGCCGGCGCCGTCCTCGGCCCAGCTCCGCGCGTAAGGCGGCGGCGGCTCGGGCTCGGGGCCGATCAGTTCACGCCAGACGCCCCGCACCACGCCGAGGCAGTCGGCGCCGGCGCCGAGCGCGCTCGCCTGATGGCGGTAGGGCGTGCCGATCCAGCGCCGCGCCGCGGCCGCCACGCGCTCCGAAGCGTCAGACAAGCCGGCCTCCGTCGAGATCGTCCCCCTGGCGGCCCGGACGGGCGAGCCAGTCGTTGCCCGGCATCTGCGGAAAGCCACGAAAATTCAGCGCGTTGCCGAAGCGGTCTCGACAGGTTTCGTAAGACTTGTCGCAGCCCGCCGTGACGGTGAAGCCGTCCCCCGCCGCGATCGGCAGCGCCGGCGCCTCGGCGAGTTCGGCGAAGCCGTCCGACTGCCGGCGGATCTCCGCGGCGGCGCCGGCGTTGGCGCCGCTCGTCCAGACCAGCCGCCCGCGCTCGAAGACCGCGCCGCGCCCGTCGAGCGTCCCGGCGACGAAGCCGCGCACGCCCAGAACCGCGTCGACGGCGCCCTCCGCGCGATGCCCGGCGAGCGTCAGATCGACCCTGCAGCGCTCGTCGCCGAGGCTTGCGTCGCAGGCATGCTGGTAGATCCGCCCGCGCGGCTGGTTCAGCGCATGGGCGAGGCTGCGAAGCTCGGCCGTGAAGGCGCGGCCTTCGCGCGCGACCTCGCCGAGCGCGCCGCAGAACAGCAGGACACGGCTCGAAACCGCGCTCCAGTCGACGAGGAACAGCTCCACTGTCGCGCCGTCATAGGCGCCGCGGGCGAGGTCGGCGTCCGACAGCCCGTCGTCGTCGAGCGCGCCGAGAACCTCCAGCCCGTCGACCCCGAGGCCGAGCGAGGCCTCCGCGGCGGAGGCCGTCATGCCGCTCGCCGCCCGGAACGTCAGGCCGTCGAAGGCCAGGTCCTCGTCATGGTCGGTGAAGCCGAGCCGCAGGCCGTCGCGCCGCGTCAGTCGCCAGCAGCGGGCGAGCGTCGTCACGCCCGAGGCGAGCGCCGCCGCGAGCGGTTCGGGAAGGTCTCTCATGTGGGGTCTCCCGATCAGCCGAGCCGGATCTCGATCAGCGGCACGGAAGGCGCCGAGCCCGCGCCGAAGGCCGCGAGGTCGACCTCGAGCCGGTCGGCGTCGAAGCGCACCGGCGTGTCGAACTCGAAGCCGGCCGAGACCGGCGCGCCGGCCGCGGGCGCGGCGTCGAGCACGACCGAGCCGTCAGCGAGGTCGAGCGCGAAGGCCGCGGTCTCGACGCCGCCGACCGCGACCCGGACGGTCCCGGCCACGGGCTTGCGGATCGGCCGCCGGTAGGGATCGAACGCCCCGCCATAGGTCTTGCGCAGCGCGAAGCGCTTCGTCTCCCCGTCGCCCTCGCCGAGATGCTGGTCGGTCGGCGCGGGCGCGGCGCCCGGAAGCGCGGAGGAATGGTCGAGCGGGTCCCTGAAGCGGAAGCCGACCAGCCGGCCGCGCCGCTCCTCGAAGAACGCCACCACCGCCTGGAGCTGCGCGAGCGTCCTCACGCCGAGGCCTGCGTCCCAGCGCCTGCGCGAATGCGCCCAGACGGCGTTGCGCTCCTCGAAGCCCGAGCCGAGCGTCGCGATTTCGGTGCGCCGCTCCGGCCCGCCGCGCGCCCCGCGGGCGATGTCGGTCGGAAAGCGGACGTCGTGGAACGGGGTCATGGCGTCCTCACATCCCCCGCCGGCCGCGCGCGACGGCGCGGGCGAGCGCGGCCGAGACCTGCGCCTCGGAGCGCCGAAAACTCTCGGCGTCGGGCGTCGCGATGTTCACGACCACCGGCGAGGCGGCGACCCCTGCCGCGGCGGAAGAAACGTTGGAGGCCACGGAGCTCTGCGCGCCGAGGCTCGCCTGCAGGCCCGCGGGGGCCGCGAGCCCCACGCCCGAGACCGGCGAGACGCCTCCGAGAACGCCCCGCGTCAGCCCCGAGAACAGCGAGCCGAAGGCGCTTTCGACCGGCTTCAGCGCCGCCGAGAGCGCGATCTCGGACAGGCGCGAGGCGAGCCCCTTCAGCACGTCGGAGAGCGAGGCCCCACGCACGATCCCGGCCTCCAGCGCGTCGCCGAGCGCCGAGCCGAAGCGGCGCGACAGCCGCTCGGCCTCGGTGAGCTCGCGGCGAAGCGCGCTCGCCTCGACGGCGACGTTCACGACGATCTGTCCGTCCTCAGCCATGTCGTCTCTCCTCGTCGGGGAAGCGCGCCATCAGCCGGTCGAGCTCCGCGCGCCGCATCGGCGCCGGCGAGCCCGCGCCGAACATCCCGCGCGCCGCCGCAGCGATCTCGACCGGCGTCGCGCGCCAGAAGGCGTCTGGCGAAAGCCTCAACGTCCCGAGGCCGAAGGCGATGAGGTCGTCCCAGGGGAACGCCTCCCGTCCAAAGGGTTTTGAGCCGCCGCCCCGCCCTCCCCGCCGCCGCCGAAAGCCGCGCGCAGCAGGTCCGCGACCACGCGCACGAAGCCCGCGGCGCCGTCCTCATGGGCGAGCCTCGCGACGGCCGCGTCGTCGATCTCGGCGCCGCCTCCGCGAAGCCCCGCGCCGACGATCGTCACGAGGTCGCGGGCCGAAAGCCGTCCGGTCTCGAACCGCTCGGCGAGCGCGGTCAGGTCCGAGACCGCGAAGGCCGCCTCGAGCTCGGCCAGCGCGCCGAGCGTGAGCACGAGGCGGCGCGGCGTCCCGTCGAACACGGCCGCGACCTCGCCGCGGCGAAGATTAGCCGGCATGGAACAGCCCTCTTCTGAAGATGAACCGCCGCCGTCACGCCCGCGCCTTCGCGCGGGTATCCATGACTTCGGCTGGCGCCGCGCTCTACGACCAAGTCGTGGATGCCCGCCTGCGCGGGCATGACGGAGAGGGCGGAGCCGAAATCGTCCCCTTCAAAGACGTCCCCCTCCGAAGACGTCCCCGTCAGGCCGCGACGAAGGCCAGTTCGCCGGCGCTTTCGAGCGAGAGGTCGTAGACGACCTCGCCGGCGTGCTCGCCCTTGAACTCCAGTCCCGTCACCTGGAACGGCCCCTCGACGCGTCCGAAATCCGGGATGAGGATCTGGAACGAGGCGATGTCGCCCGAAAACACCAGGCCGCGGATCAGCGCGTCGGACGGTCCGTCGCGGAACACGCCCGCGCCCGCGACGCTCGCCTTCTTCACGCCCGCGCCGGAGAGCAGCTCCCGCCAGCGGCCGGCGCTTTCCGAATGCGTCACGTCGACGGCTTCCGAATTGAAGGCGAGCCGGCGCGAGCGCAGCCCCGCCACCGTGACGAAGCCGCCGGCCCCGTCCGCGATCTTCACGAGCAGGTCCTTGCCCTTCTGGATGGCCATGCGGATCTCCGTAGTGTCGGCGGCCCAATCGGACAGGAGGAAGGAGACGGCGCCGCGAGACCTCCTCCACCATGCGCAGCGCTTGCCGCTTTCCTCTCCCGTTCACGAGGCCTCTGCGGAAGGGGCGCGATGTATCCGCTCCCTCCCCCTTGCGGGGAGGGTAAGGGTGGGGGTGGTTCAGAACGGAGCGCCGAGCGGCGGCGTGGAGCGGCTTCGTCCGCTTCGCCCCTCCCGGCGCCACCCCCGCCCCTCCCCGCAAGGCGGAGGGGAGAAGAAGCGGCGCGCCCGCTTCGGAGAGGGCCCGTGAGCGGGAAAAGAGGCGTCCAGCGTAGCGCCCGAAGGCGATCGTCCTACTCGCCCGGCTCCGTCACCGCGCGGAAGGTCAGCGTCGCGCGCCTCAGGCCGCCGTCCGCGAACCTGTCGGCCTGCGTGCCGCGCCAGGCGAGGCCGGCGAGCCGAACGCCGGCGAGCGCGAGGTCCGCGTCGTCGAGCAGACGCGCGACGCGGTCGGCGACGGTCAGCGCCTGCGACAGGCCGCCCTCCCGCGACCAGACCTCGAGCGTCAGCACATGCTCCTCCGCCGGCGCCTCGTCGCCCGACAGGTCTTGGGTCTCGCAGGACGCGAGGATGACGTGCGGCGGCTGGCTCCCGCGCGGGGCCTCGTCATAGACGCGGGGTCCGCCGAGCGAAGCGGCCAGCGCCGCGTCGGCCGCGAGCCGGTCCCGGATCGCGGCGCGCAAGGCGAGCGCGGCGCTCACGGCGCGGTCTCCTCGCAAAGCAGTTCCTCGAAGCGCAGATCCGCGTCGAGCGGGCGGACCGACAGCACGTCGAAGATCCGGCCGCGCCAGACCACGCGATGCCCGCCGCCGAGGTCGCCGCGAGCGCGGATCGTCACGCGCCACAGCCGGTTCAGCCCGAGCGCGCGGCCGGCGGCGGCCTCGGCGGCCGAGAGCGGCTCGACATCCGCGAAGACGTCCGCGAGCGGCGCGAAGCCGCGCGTCACCCCGCCCGCGCCGTCGTCGACGTCGGCCGGCCGTTCGATCGAGATCCTCCGGCGGAGCGCGCCGGGCGTCGCAAGGGCGCTCACAGCCGGACGTCCCGATAGGGGTCGACGAGCCCCGACACGTCGACGGGCGGCCCGTCGGCTCCGGAGCGCCGTTCGAAGGCGTCGGCGGTAAGCCGCCGGACCGCGAGCCTGAGCGATTCCGGGACCTGGTCGGGGTCGCCGTATCCGGCCGCGAGGTCGATCTCGACGCGCTTGCCGCGGGGAACGGAGGGCGCGAGCGTCAGCCGCTCCCCCGCCCAGTCGAAGCTCCAGAGCGTCTCGTCGAGCGTCTCGAGCGAGCCGTCGGGGAGGCGCAGCCGGACCGCCTCGACCTCGCGCACCGGCCGCGGCTTCAGCGCGATCGCCGACCCGTCGGCCGGAACCGCGACCTCGAGCCGCCAGCGCTGCGCGACCAGCACGCGGCGGGTCATGGTCTCGACCCTCGCGCGGGCGGCGGCGATCAGCTCCGGCACGAGGTCGTCCTCGGCGTCGTGCTCGAGGCGCAGAAAAGCCTTCGCGTCCGCCAGGCCGACAGGTTCGGCCCCGGGCGCGCTCAGGAGACGGGCGGGCATGAAGTCCTCGCGATGCGTTTGGGGCAGGCGGCGCGTCGCCGCCGTCACGCGCGCCGTGCGGGCGACGCGTTGTCGTCACAGTAAATGAGTGATATCTGCTTGGCGTCCGGTGACGATTTGCTTTCAACGCGGCCGAACAAGACCAGAAATTATTTTAATCGACCGATCACAAGGGGGGAGCGACGATGGCGTCGCGTCTTCTTAAAGGCGTCGTTTCGGCGCTCGGCGTCCTCTGCGCCACAGCATTCGCAACAGGCTCGCAGGCCGCCGGCTACACGATCACGGCCCCGCTCAAGGGGTTGTGCCGGCCGGACATGCCGCCCGAGCCCTGCACGCCGTTCAACCTGTTCGGACCGCCTTCGATCTCCGGCGACTTCGTGGTGTGGACCAACCGCGCGGGCCCCGCCGACGGCGTCTGGAGCTACCAGATCTCCAACAGGAAGATCCGCAAGCTCGTGGGCCTCGGCGCGAAGGCGCCGGGCGGCAAGGGCCGGTTCACGGCGTTCGGCAACACCGGCTCGGAATATCCGACGCTGATCGGCGGCGAGACGGTCGTGTTTTTCGGCCGCGACAAGGACAACACCATAGGGGTCTACACGACGAGCGTGCGCGGCGGCGGCGTCACGCTGATCGCGAACGCGAAGACGCCGATCCCCAACGGCGGCGGCAAGCTGTTCCAGGACCTCCGCTGGGCCTCGACCAACGGGACAATCGTCGCGTTTTCCGCAATCGACGCCGACGGCGCGACCGGCGTGTTCAGGGCCAAAGTCGACGGAACGGACCTCAAGACCGTAATCTGGTCCGCCAGGACGCTGCTCGACGCCCGTACCCCGTCGGGACCGGCAAAGGGCTATTTCAGCTATTTCTCGCGGCCGCTGGTCGGCAAGAAATTCGTTCAGTTCTACACGAGCGGCCTGTTCGATCCGGTCAGCGGCGCCAACGCGATCTTCCGGGCCAATGACGGCTTCATCGATCTGATCGACAACATGACCGGCCTCGACGGCGGAACCTCGGGCCAGCACGTGCGGAACAGCATCGCCTCCGCCGCGGAGACGACGGGCGACCTCGCCGTCCTGTCGGACGAGCCGGGCACGGGCTTCACGGGTATTTTCAGGCCCAAGACGATGGACGCTACGGCGGCTTTCGTCACGACGGCGACGAAGGTTCCCGGCAAGACGACGACGTTCCAGACCTTCGTGAACAACGGCTATGGTCCCGGCTTCGGCTACGACGTCTCGGGCCTCGCCTTCACGGCGCTCTACATGGACGCCGAAGGCAACCATCAGGATCTGTTCTTCACGCCGAAGCCCGGCGCGAAGGTCGTTCGCGTGGCGAGCGGCAAGACCTACTACCTGCCCTATGTCGGCGACCGTTCCGTCAGCGGCGGCCGCATCGTCTTCACCGAAGGCTTCAACAGCATCGACACCTTCTACCTCGCGACGCCGAAGAACTGAGGGTTGCGCTCGGCACGGGCGAGAGCGCTGAACGCTGCGCCTTTCTCCCCTCCCCCTTGCGGGGAGGGGCCGGGGGTGGGGGTCGTCCCGGACGAGACGAGGAGGCCAACGCCGCTCTACGCCCACGTTCGAAGCTCTGTTCTGAACCACCCCGACCTTTACCCTCCCCACAAGGGGGAGGGAGCGGAGACGTCGCGGGTGTTTCGCAGAGGCCTCGTTCACGGGAGAAGGGGCGGCGCGGGCAGCCTCGCCGCGAAACGCCCCTCTCTCAGCTCGCCGAGAACCGAAGCGTCTTGATGGCGTCGAAGTCCTGCACGCCGCCGCCGACGCGCTTGGTGGTGTAGAACAGCACGTAGGGCTTCGCCGTGAAGGGGTCGCGCAGCACCCGGACGCCGATCCGGTCCACCACCAGATAGCCGCGGCGGAAGTCGCCGAACGCGATCGCGTGGTTGTTTTCGGCGACGTCGGGCATCGCCTCGGCCTCCGTCACGGGGAAGCCGAGCAGCGTCGCGGCCCCCTGCCCGCCCGCCGGCGGCTCCCAGAGATAGCGGCCGTCGGCGTCCTTGAGCTTGCGGACGGAGGCCTGGGTGCGCCGGTTCATCACGAAGCAAGCGTTGCGGCGGTAGCCGGCGCGGAGCGCATAGACGAGGTCGAGCAGGCTGTCGGAAGGGTTCGAGGCCGCGAAGGCGCCGGCCGCGCCGGTCGCCACATAGCCGATGCGCCCCCAGATCCAGGAGGCGTTGGCGACCTTGGTCGGGGTGAGGAACCCCTGCGGTCGCGTGACCCCGTCGCCGGTGACGAAGGCGACGCTCTCCTGCTCGGCGAAGGCGGTCTCGACCTCCTGCGCGATCCACTGGTCGAGGTCGACCGCGGCGTCGTCGAGCAGCGTCTGGGTCGCGGCCGGCATGGCGTAGAGCTCCATCGCCGGGAAGGCGAGCTCGTCCAGCGCCGGCGTCGCCGACTGGCTGCGCGCCGCGGTCTCGGCCGCCCAGCCGGAGGCGAAGCCCTCGGTCGCGAACGGCTTTCGGTAGACCGAGGCCGTCACGGCCTGCACGCTCGCGATCGCCCGGATCGGCGAGACCTCGGCGAGGCGCCGGCCGATCTCGCGCTCGGTCACCTCGGGAACCAGATAGCCGCCCTGCGCGTCGGTCCCGACCGACAGCGCCTTCACGTCGAGACCCTTCAGGGCAAGGACCTCGCCGCGGCGGACATAGGCCTCGAAGGCGCCCTTGCGCTCGCGGGCCGCCGTCTCGGCGCGGGGCTCGCCGGCTTCGAGCGCGGGGCGCCGGCCCTTCAGCGCGAGCTGGTCGAGCGCGCGCTGCTGGCGGTCGAGCGCGTCGTCGAGGCGGGCGAGCTTCTCGCTCGTCACCACGTCGGGCGACAGCCGGGATTCGATCTCGGCCAGGCGCTCGTCATTGGTCTCCTTGAACGCCTCGAAGGCGCGCATGAAGTCGTCGAAGGCGGTCACGACCTCGAGGCTGGAGGGCGCGGCCTCCGCGGCCTTGGTCTCGGGAGAACGAAGCTCTGCGATGGTCATCGTGCTGCTGCCTCTCGGGCGGGAAGCCGCGCGAGGGCGGCGGAGGGGATGAGGCGCTTCGCCGCCGCGACCCGCGCCTCGGGAAGCATCGGAAAGGTCACGACCGAGATCTCCCAGAGGTCGATCTCGACGAGCCGGCGCACGCCGCCGGGCTCGCGCAGCGAGCGCACGGCGCGGAAGCCGATCGACAGCCCGTCGAGCGCGCCCTGTCGGAGCAGCGCCCGCACCTCGCGGGCGCGGGCGACCTCGAGATTGAGCCGGCCGGCGACGCGCAGGCCGCGGACGTCCTCGGAAATCGAGGTCCAGGCGCCGATCGGCTCGGCCGGATCGTGCTGGAACAGGAAGCGCACGCCGCGCGCGCCCCGCCGCTTCAGGCTCGCGGCGAAGGCCCCGCGATCGACGCGGTCGCGGCCGAGATCGACGACGCCGAACAGGCTGGCGTAGCCCTCGACCGCGCCGTCGGCCGACACCGCGGCGGCGAGCGGCAGCGGCTTCAGCTCGGGCGCAAGGGTTCGCGCAGCCGCGAGGCCGCGCGCCCGGGGAGGCGTGTGGGGCATGGGATGATCCTGAGATTGGTCTTCCGCGCGAAAACCGATCAGCCCACCCGCCGCCTCAGGGGCGGCGGGGAACCGATGGCGCGGAAACGTCTTCCGCGCGGCGCGGCCGCCAGCGCGAAAGAACAAGGGCCGCATCAGCGGCCCTTGGAAGTCCTCACTCTGCCTTGTGGATTTGCGCGAGTTCGAAGGCGCAACTTATCCGAGTCTTTCGATTACGAGATATGTCAGGCTCGTCTGCAGGGCGGTCGGGGTTCCGATAGTCCCGTTCACGACCCGCGGGATAACCGACTGGTCAGGCGCGAGCCGGAATTCAAGCTCGCCGTAGACCATCTGCGTTCCGGAGCCAGACTTGAGGAACGCAGTGTTCTGCTCGGTCTTGTAGCCATAGAGGTCGGCATAGGCCACGCCTGTTCCGACGTCGATCAGGGTCACGTAGCTGTCGAGCGTCGCATGAGCCGTCAACGGAATGCAGAAGCGCATCCGGTAATGGCCGTGGACGCGCGATCTCAGAGCGTTGTTTGAATAGTCTCCCAGCGTCCAGTCGTATTGCGGATTGCGGAAGCGTAGATTTTTCTCCGCACCCGTCGGCAGAATGTCGACAAATCTTGCGACGTGCGTGACCGGATGCTGGATGTCTCCAGGCACCAGAACAGGCTCGTTCGGACACCCGGTCAGCGCTCGCGTGTCGACCTTGAGCGCCATGTGCCCGACCAGGCTGTTGGCCGAGCGCTCCTGCCTGGGCGTCTGGAAGCCCATCGGAATGTAGAGGCCGCCGCCCCCCGGAAGCGGGCAGATGCTCGCCATGCCGTTCGCCGCGGGCCCCTGATTGTCCGCCGAGACCGTATCGGGGTCGACGCCCTGATGCTTGTAGTAGTCGACCTTGTGGATGAGGTAGCGCTCGAAGAGCTTTGCCGCCGCAGCGGCAGCCTCCGTCGG
This sequence comes from Ancylobacter novellus, assembly GCA_003241695.1. Lineage (GTDB taxonomy): Bacteria > Pseudomonadota > Alphaproteobacteria > Rhizobiales > Methylopilaceae > Methylopila. The sequence continues at coordinate 129,720 of QFPN01000003.1, forward strand.
CGTCTTTTCTGTGTCCGTCGCCGTGTCGAGGAATTGTTTGGCTCCGACGTCCCAGAGGAACACGTCCATCTGGCTGTACCAGCCGCCCTTGTCCCGGCGCGTCGGGGCGACAAGCTGCAGGCGGGCGCCCTTGCCGTAATCCTTGGTCACAAATGTCGGCACGCGGCACTGAGACGACGCCGTCGGCAGCTGCACATATTTGGGTTCGCTTGCGAAAGCGTTCGTGGAGAACGCCACCACGGGCGCCGAGGAAGAGTAGGTTCGCGGCCCGAAGGTGCAGAACCAGACGCCATCAGTGGTTCCGTTGTCATAGAATGCGTAGCTGGGGCCGCCGCCTGCCGCCTGCGTCGAGGAGCTAGGGCGGGTGGGGGTTTTGCAAATCTGCTTGAAGGTGGCCGGGTTTGAGGCCGTACCTGCGTGCAGAAGCTGGTCCATCAGATAGATCGTGCCCGAACCGACCGCCGCTATGCCGCGGTTATTGATCCGCGTATCCACGCCGCCGCCGATCACGTAACCGGGCTGGCTGGTCTCGCCCGGAAAGGTGATCAGCGCCTCACCCCACGATTTCGCCACGCCGGCCGCGTCTGCGAACAGCACCTCGGCCCAGCCGGTCTCGGGCGCACGCAGGAAGAAGTACCCGCCACCGGTGACCGTGGATGCCGCGGGAGGCGAGAAAACGCCAGTGTCAGCGGGCGCGAACAGGACCTGCGTATTCGTGACGCCGGTCACGACATACATGTTCGCTTCGCCAAGCTTGAGTTCCAGGCCGCCAATTGAAAGCGTCGAAGCTCCCGCGTCCGTCCCGAACGACTGGAAGAAGAATTTTAACCCGATGAAAGCGCGCCACGGAAACTTCGATTTCACAAATCTGGCATAGCCGTTGCTGCCCACGGTCGAGATGCAGTCACGTCCGTCGATCGTGTGGCCGATATTACGGCGATACATCTTCCAAGCGATCGGCGTAGCCGTGGTGACGAGAGCAAATTCCGTGTGCCCCATCGAGAAGGACGACGCACAATTGTAGCCGTTTGGCGACGAGGCGTCCGGTCGCCACAGCAGTTCGTGAGTCACGCTTCCGGAAGCGAGATTTTCCTTCGCAAGAATGACGGCGACAGGATCCGACCCGTGCCCGCCATAACGAAAATGAATCATTGACCGGGCTTCGCCGTCGATCAGATGACACCCGTCTTCAGCCCAAGTGTAATAGGCCAGCGGCGGGATAAGCCGGGAGAGGGCGACCGGCAGCATCGCCCGAGAGGCAGGATAGCTGCCCCACATCGTGTTCGCACCGGGGTGCTCCGGATCGTCAGCATTTTCCTTTCGCCAGTAGGTGTCCATCGACCGAACGCGGCTCGGGATCTGCGTGACGGTCACGTTCCGCCCATTGGACTCTAACGTCCCCTCCTTGCCAGAGAACTTTGACGTTTCGTCCGATCTGTCCCCCAAAATATTCATGAACTCTGAAGTCTTGATCTGCTGCCATCCGGTGTCGCTGCCGTTTGTCCTTTTATGAAAAAACGACAAATTCCCATCCGCATTGGTCCGAGTGTAAGTATTTCCAGCGTCACCGGGTTCGAAGCCTTCCGGAAGCTCCGTGCCATCACCCTGTTTTACAGTACCTGCCATGATAAGCTCCTATTGAATTTTAACTGCACTTACGACAAATTGCGCCCGTCCTCACGGTCGCGACCCTGTGATGTGAGCGACGCGATCTGATCCAGGCTCCGTGAGGAGGCTGCGGATAGGCGATCTGTTTCGGCTGGCGGACGAGCGGACGGCGCGGCTGCGCCGGTTCGGATCAAAGCGTCCGTTGCTTCGCGCCGCTCACTCGCGCCCCGCCCCGTAGCCCACCGCCGCGCGCTTCTCGTCTTCCGTCAGGAAGTCCGCGGCGGTCACGCGGCGCCAGAGCGACTCGCGCTCTTCGGCCAGCGCCTCGACGGCGTCGAGGTCGGGTTCGAGGGTCAGGGGCGCGCCATAGGCGGGCGACAGCCAGTCGGCGACCGACTGGGCGATCCGCCCGATCAGCGGGATCACGGTCTGGCGCCACAGCGCGACATTGGCCTGCGCGTAGTTGGCGTAAGTGGCGTCGCCCGGAATGCCGAGCAGCATCGGCGGCACGCCGAAGGCGAGCGCGATGTCGCGCGCCGCGGCGTTCTTGGCCGAGAGGAAGTCCATCTCCTGCGGGGTGAGCGACATCGGCCGCCAGTCGAGCCCGCCGTCGAGCAGCAGAGGCCGCCCTGCGTTCGCGGCGCCCGAAAACTGCGCCTCGAGCTCCTCCTTCAGCCGGTCGACGTGGTCGTCGGAGAGCCCCTGCCCTTCCGGCCCCTTGTAGATCAGCGCCCCGGACGGCCGGGCGGCGTTGTCGAGCAGCGCCTTGTTCCACGCCGAGGCCGCATTGTGCAGATCCACGGCGGCCGCCGCGGGTTCGAGCGGGCTCAGCCCGAAATGGTCGTCGAGCGGGTTGAACAGGGTGAGATGCAGGATCGGCGGAACCGGCTCGGCGCGCTGGTCGTAGCGCGCCGTCTCCATGCCCGCGCGATACACATAAGCCTCCGGCCAGCCGTCAGGCCCGGCCTCCAGCGTCATCCGGTCCGGCCGCAGCGCGTGAATTTCGCGGGGCGCGCCGTCGAGCGAAACGGCTTCGAGATAGGCGTCGCCCGAGACGAGCAGATGCGAGACCGTGGTCTCGATCAGCCCGGCGCGTCCCTGCCGGGCGTTCGGCCGCGCCAGAAGATCCAGCAGCGGGTGGCGGTCGAGCTCGCGCCCGCCTTCGGACAAAACGAGGCGCACCCCGCCCGCGGCCTCCGCGACCATCCGGACCGCGCGGTTGACCACCGGATTGCGCTGGTAGCCCTCGCGCGCCAGCGTCGCCGGGTCGCGCGCGGACCAGACCGCCCGCCCGCCGGCATGCAGCGCCACGAGCGCGCCGCGGCCGAGCGTTTTGGTCTCCCGGCGCCGGCCGAACATCTGCGACAGACCGAAGATCATGGCGTCTCCTCGCCCGCGCGGCCCTCGGCCGATCACGGTTTCGTTTCGCGAACGGCCGACGGAACAAAATCCGCGAGGCGGCGTTTTCAGCGCGGACGTTCTCTTCACGCGTGGCTGTTTCGGCCTTTGGCCGCGGGTCGCGCGTCTTTCATGGCGTTTCCCCCTTGCGCCGGCCGCCCCCAAACCCGGGTCGGTCGGCGTTTTTATTCAGAGCGCCAGCACGCGGGGGCCTCGTCCCTTCACGGCGAACATCAGGTGCGAGACCGCCCAGACGAGCGCGTCCACCCGGTCCGGAGACTGGCCGTGCGCGAGGCCGTCGAGCCCGAAGGCCGCCATCTCGTCCTCGAGTTCGGGCATCGCGCCCACATGGACCACGCGTCCCTGCGCGTAGAGCGCCGCAACCGGCTCGGCCCTGAGCCATTTTCCGCGGGTGGCGCGGACCGCGACCACGGGGACCGAAGGGTCGGCGCCCGCGATCACGGCGCGCACCATGTCGCCGCCCTGGTTCACCTCGGCGACGAGCGCGTCGGCCTCGAGCCTGCGCCACAGCGCGATGGCGCGGGCGGCCCAAAGTTCCGGCCGCGCGCCCTGCGAGGTCTCGTCGGTGAGGACATAGACGCGGCCGTCCGCGCCGAGCCCAGCCGCCACCAGCCCGCAGGCGTCGGAGCGGCGCCCCGCGCCCGCCGGAGGATCGACCGCCACGACGATCCGCGACATCTCCGGCGCCGCCGAAACCCGACCGCGCTCGATCGCATCCCGCGACCAGAGCGCGTCGTCGCGGTCCTCGATCAGTTCGCCGTCGAGCTCCTGCCGGCCGAGCCGCGTGCCGCGATAGGCGCCGACCACGGCCTCGAGAAAGCCCGGCGCGAGATTGACGGCGTTGTCGAAGGTCGTCGCCCGCGTCACCGCCGTGCCGGCGTCCGCGACCAGCCGCTTGATCAGCGGCGCGGCGCGCGGCGTGGTGGTGGCAGCCTGCCGCGGACGGCTTCCGAGCCGAAGGCCGAACTGCAACATGTCCCAGGTCTCCTCGCCCAGCCGCCATTTGGCGATCTCGTCGCACCAGGCGGCGTCGAACTGCGGCCCGCGCAGCGCCTCGGGGTCCTCGGCCGAGAAGCCGTAGGCCACCGCGCCGTTCGGAAACAGAAGGCGCTTTCGCGTCGGTTCGTAACGCGGGCGCTCGCGCGGCGGGCAAACGGCGCGCAGGCCCGAAGGCCCGTCGACCATCACCTCGCGCACGTCCGCATAGGTTTCCGCCACCAGCGCGACGCGGCCCGCGCCCGAGGGCGAAAAGCCCTTGTGGCCAAACACGACCCCGCGCACCCATTCGGCGCCGGCGCGCGTCTTGCCGGCGCCGCGGCCGCCGAGCAGCAGCCATGTGGTCCAGTCGCCGGCGGGCGGCGCCTGATCGGCGCGCGCCCAGAGCGGCCAGTCGGCGTGGAGCGCGGCGATCCGCTCCGTGGGGAGCGCCGCCAGAACCTCATCCGTCTCGTTCGCTTCGGAGCTTCTCAAGACGGTCCGCAAGCGCGTCACGGAGGGCGTCAGGATCGGCGAGGACGTCATTCTGGTCCTCCCGGCCCTCGTCGCGGCTCCGCGCCAGATCCTCGTCGTATTTCGCGAGCTCCCGCAGGGTCCTGACGAGGCTCGCCAGCGTTCGGGCGGAAGCGCCCGCGTCGCCGTCGGCTTCGATCGCGCGCTCGGCCGCCGCGATCTCGCGGCCGACCTTCCGGCGCAGCGCCTCCACCAGTTTTCGTCTCTTGTCCGCCTCGGGCCGACGCCAGCCGTGGTTCTTCGCCATCCGGCAGACCGACGACTGCGCCACGCCGACTCGCCCGGAGATCTCGCGGACCGTGAGGTCGGTGGTCTCGTAGAGCCGCCCCGTCTCCGCGATCGTTTCGGGAGAGGCGGGCGGCGCCCGCTTCTTCGGCTTCGGGCCTTCCGGCTCGCCAACCTCCTCCGTCATGCGTCCTCCCGGCGAGGCGCCGGGGCGAAGCAGCCGCCGACGCAGTTGTGGAGCATGGGAGAAACCTACCCGACCAGCGTCACGCTGTCAATGCTTATTTTCCTAATTAGGAATCTTTAGACGATCAAGAGTGCGCTCCGCCGGTTTGACGCGGGCCGCGGAACGGCCGACATGATGCGGACGACGCCCGGCGAACAGGAGCGCAAAACCATGGACGCACAGCCTCTCCGCCTCACCGCGATGGCCCATGGCGGCGGCTGCGGCTGCAAGCTCGCGCCGGCCGTGCTGCAGGACATCCTGAGGAAGATGCCGGCGCCCTTCCCGTGTCCCGACCTGCTCGTCGGGACCGAGACCTCCGACGACGCCGCGGTCTACCGGCTGAACGAGACCCAGGCGATCGTCGCGACCACGGATTTCTTCACGCCGATCGTCGACGATCCGCATCTCTTCGGCCGCATCGCCGCGACCAACGCGCTGTCGGACGTCTACGCCATGGGCGGGACCCCGCTGTTCGCGCTCGCGCTCGTCGGCATGCCGATCAACACGATCCCGCTCGAAACCGCGCAGGACATTCTCGCGGGCGGCGCCTCGGTCTGCGCCGAGGCGGGCATCCCCGTGGTCGGCGGCCATTCGATCGACAGCCCCGAACCGATCTACGGCCTCGTCGCCATCGGGCTGGTCCGGCCCGACCGCGTGCTCACCAACGCCGGCGCGAAGGCCGGCGACGCGCTGATCCTCACCAAGGGGCTCGGCGTCGGGATCTTCTCGGCCGCGCTCAAGAAGGACGAGCTCGGCGAGGAGGCCTACCGCGCCATGGCGGCCTCGACCACGACGCTCAACCGCGTCGGCCCGGTCCTCGCAGAGAACCCGGCCGTCCACGCCATGACGGACGTCACCGGCTTCGGCCTGCTCGGGCACCTGATGGAGATGTGCCGCGGCTCCGGCTTGCGCGCGGAGCTTCGCGCCGCCGACGCGCCGCTGCTGCCCGGCGCGCTGGCGCTCGCGGAAGCCGGCTACGCCACCGGCGCCTCGACCCGCAACTGGGCGAGCTACGGCGCCGCCGTGACGCTGCCCGCCGACGCGCCCGCCTGGCGACGCGCGCTGCTCACCGATCCGCAGACCAGCGGCGGCCTCCTGGTCGCGGTCGCGCCCGAGAGCGTCGAGGCCGTGCTGGCGACCTGCCGCGAAGCGGGCTTCGGACAGGCCGCGGTGGTCGGGACGATGCGGGAGGGGCCGGCCGGCATCGACGTGGTCTGATCGTCGGCCGATTTCATGCAGCTGGCCGCTCCCGGGACGTCATGCCCGCGACCAAGGCGACGCGTTCGGCCGCTCCCCTCTCCCGCGCGCGGGAGAGGGTAAGGGTGAGGGCTTTTGTGCCGAACTGTCATGTTGGCGTCCGTCCGCGCGGGCGGGCGCCGTTCTTGAATCCGCAGCGCAACGCCCCCTCATCCTTACCTTCTCCCGTGAACGGGAGAAGGGGCGGTCGGCGTCGCGCCCTAAACGATCGACCTCCCCTCGCCTCCTGCTTGCGAGCGGAGCGAGGAAGAGGTTTCGCACCGTCTTTGCGAGAACGCGGGCATGGCGGCGCGCCGCCGCCCCGTCCCGCCTTCAGTTCGCGACCGGCGTGATCGTCACGTCGAAGCTGGTCGAGTCGAAGCGCCAGTCACCGTTCGGGTTGAGGCCGAACTGAAGCCGGTCGCCCTGGGCGAGCGTCCGGGTCAGGCTGAAGCTCTTCTTCTCGCCGGCCTTCTTCTCGGCAGGATTGGACGCGCCCGACAGCACGACGTCGGTCGTCGAGCCGAACGCCGCCTTGGTCACGTCGCGGGCGTTGATGAAGATCTTCGGAGCGACGCTCGTCGGAGCGTTGTCGAGGATCTGGTAGAAACCCTTAATCTGGTAGTTGCCGGCCTGCGGGGCCTTGAACTGGACGATCACGTCCTGCCCGCTCGCATTCGGATGGAGCAGGAGCGGGCCTACGGGGATCACGATCGAACTGGACGGCGCGTTGACCACCTGAACCTTGCCCGTGACGTTGGAGCCGACGAGACCGTCGTTGACGCGGAAGCAGTCCGTCAGTTCCTCCGCGCCGCCGCATTTGTCGATCAGCGCGCCGAGGCTGGTGAAGTTCGACTTCACCCCGGTCGTCCCGTAGCCGTAGGTCCAGACCCCGTTGGGGTTGCGGTAGGAGAAGTCGCGCCCGGCCTTGTAGCTCTGGGCCAGCGGCTCGGCGACCACGGCGCCGGCGAAGAGGCAGAGCGCCGCGCCAAGCGCGACGGTCGAAAGCAGTTTTTTCATGATGACGTTTCCCCACGGCCGCGCGAGAACGCGCGGCATGGATGGAACGATCATTCCGGCGCGACGCCGCGGAATTCGTAGAACTGCGTAAAATGGTACCGATTATCTTCACATCTGTGTGATCAGCGCTTCGCAAGAGCTGCGAGCGCCGCCTCCGCGGCCGCGACGCCGGTCCGGTACGCGCCGTGGGCGGTCGAGTAGTCGCGCTCCGAACAGGCTTCTCCTGCGAAGAACAGACGTCCGTCGACGGGCGCCGCGAGCCGCGCCCGGTCGGCCGCCCTGCCCGGCGCGGCGCAGGAGTACGAGCCGCGCGCGAACGGGTCGGAGGCCCAGAGATGCGTCGGCAGCGCGGTGAGGCGCTTCGGGAAATCCGCGCCGAACAGGCCCGCGAGCTCGTCCCTCGCGAAGGCCGCGAAGGCCGCCTCGCCGCCCCGTTCGAGGCCGGCCGCGCATGCGCCGCCGAAATAGGCCTCGACGATCGGCCGCCCGAGCGGGCGGAAATGATAGGCCGCGGTCGCGGCGCGGTCGGTCCGCCCGAAGGCGCGCGACTCCGGCGCGAACTCCTCCGCATTGTCCAGCGCGAAATAGAGCTTGTCCGCGAGACCGAGCGGCAGGCCGACCGCGGCTTCGCGCTTGTCGGGAAGCTCCGGTCGGAACGCGATCGTCCCTTCGGCGATCAGCGCGCTCGGCAGACAGACCACGACGGCCGCGGCCTCGATCGCTCCCCGCGGCGTCTCGACCCGCAGGCGCGCGCCCGAATGGTCGACGGCGGTCGCGGGGCAGGACAGCGTCACGGGCAGGGTCGCGCCATGGCGCGCGATCGCTGCGCCGTAGCCTCCCGCGACGCGCCAGTTCTCCCCGGTGTCGCGATAGGCGAGCAGGTCGCGGGCGGAGACGCGCTCGGGCTCCGCGCCGCTGACATAGGTCGAGACGGCGGACAGCAGCCCGTTCCAGCGCGAGGCGGGATCGAGGAAATCGGCGAGCGGGCGGTCCGGCCCCGTCGCCGGTTGCGCCTCGAGCCGTTCCCGCAGCGCCTCGGACGCTGCGCGGTAGCGAAGCTGGTCCTCGAGGGCAAATCCCCGTTCGAGCAGCGGACGCGTCCAGGGCGTCGGGCCGCGCATGACCTCGCCGCCCTCGCGCTCGACGACGTCGACCCACGGATTGTCGTCCGCCGAATGCAGCCATCCGCAACCGAGGTCCAGCGGTCCGCCAAGCGGATCGATCCGAGTGAAGGCTCGGCCGCCGATGCGGTCGCGCGCTTCGATCAGGCGAAACGAGACGCCCGAGCGCGCAAGCCTGCGCCCGGCGGCGATCCCGGCCGCGCCGGCGCCGATCACGACGATGTCGACCATAAAACCGCTCACCGCTCGCAGCCGCCCCGCTTCCGCCCGCCTGCGCACCTAAAGCCGGAACGCGCCGAAAGCGAGCCGTAAACCTCAGGCAAGCGCCTAAGCGCGCGTCCTCCGCTCGGCGTGGATTGTGTTAACAATCGTCTCATCGCGCTTCGCCCGACGCCCCCTCGGAGATAGAAAAGGGGCCCGGCGAACGACGATGGGACTTCGCGTGAACGATCCGGACTACGCCTTGCATTGCGCGCTTTCAGCCTGGGCCGAGCGGCGCTTCTCCGATGTGGAGAGCCCACTGGCCGCGCAGGCGGAGGCGATGGTGCGCATCAAGCGCTCCAAGAGCCGCAGGCATGTGCGGGGCGCGTCGAGCTGGACGCTCGAGGACGAGGCGCTGTTCCGCGCGCGGCTCGGCGATCTCTACGAAGCGCGCGCGCGCCTCGTCCGCGGCGCGGCCGCCTGACGGCCCGCTCGCGGACCGACCCCTGACGCAGACGACAAAGCCCGCGCGAAGCATTCCGCGCGGGCTTCCTCTATTCAGCGGGATCGAACGCGTCAGCGCACCGTGGTCTTGGTCTTTACGTCGCCGTCCTGGTCGATCGTGGTCTTGGTCCGCGTCACGTCGCCGTCGTCCTTCTCCTTCGACTTGATCACGACGTCGCCGTTCTTCTTCTCCTTCACCGTGGTTTTGGTCGTGTCGGAGGCGTCGCGGTCGGTGGTGGTGACGGTCGTCTGCGCGAAAGCCGGCGCGACGGCCAGGCAGGCGGCGAGAAGGGCCGGCGGCCCGGCGCGAAGGATGCGGGCGGCGACGCCGCGGGATTCTTCAGTCTTCATCTTGTTTTCTCCTGTCGTGTTCGTCCGCGAATTGCCCCGAGGCCGCCGATCGATTGTTCGATCGTGTTCCTCGGGGTTCATGCAAAGACAAACGTAAAGAGATCGACGGGAAGCCCTGAAAGCTCCGGCGCGATCTCCCTTCAGCGCCCTCGACACAAAGAACGCGTCCGAGAAAGAACGGTTCCCGCCGTTGGATAGACTTAACGTCGACAACAACATCGTCGCGCAGCCGGAACCTGAGTGGATCGAGTTCGTTGGCCTAACGGAACGACCGCCCGCCGGCGGCCCGTCCTTCGTCGAAACCCAGTCAGGAAGAGGAGAATCACGCCGATGACGCGCGACGTCTCGCCGACCCTGGACCAGCCGACGCAAGCCACGCTCGGAAACATGCTTCGGGAACGCCTCGAAGACGCCCCGACCGACGATCTTCCCGGGGAGATCGAAACGCTTCTCGCGGCGCTCCGCGCCGCGGACCCCGGCCGTGCGACGCCTGACGCCGGGCAGTAGGCCTCCCGGCGCGGGCCGTCGGGGAACCGTCATGCGCGCTCGCGGGTTGGCTTGTCCGAGGGCGTGAAGACCGGGCCGTCGCTTGTGGGACGGCCCTCAGCGGAGCGAAACGATGTCGACAATCCTGATCATCATCCTGATCCTGATCCTTCTTGGCGTCGTTCCGATCTGGCCGCACTCGCGCGGCTACGGATACGGCCCGAGCGGCATTCTGGGCCTGATCGTGATCGTCCTCATCGTCCTGGCGCTGCTCGGACGGCTCTGAAGAGGCGCACGCCGGCCCGCCCGCCCCGCGGTCATCGGCGGGGCGGGCGGAACGCGGGCTCAATCGAGGCGCGTCAGCGACTGCGTCTTGCAAAGCAGGCCGACGACGCATCCCTTCAGTTTCAGCCGGTTCGGGCCGTCGGCCGAGATGCGGCCGGCATAGGTGCGGCCGTCGTCGGGATTGTAGAAGCGGCCCGACCATTGGGCGCCGTCGAAGCGCATGCCGTCGACGAGCGGCAGGCCGATCACCGGACGCCCGCGCAAGGCGGGATCCGGGTTCTTCCGGTCGCGCTTCGGCGTTCCGTCCTTGGCGTTCGGCTTTCGGAGGCCGACGAGCGTCGCGCACAGCGACCCGCCGCAGTCCGAGATGCGGATCTGGGCCTTGCCGTTCGACAGGCTCCACAGCCCGCTCGGCGCCGGAGCGGCGTGAACGGCGGCGGAGGAGACGAGCAGCGCTGCGGCTGCGATGGCGAGACGGTCGAAGATCATGACGCAGAGATAGTCTCGCGCCGACAGCCTGCAATCCGCGAGGACCAGCGGCGCGCAGGACCGCCGGAAACAAAGGAGCCGGCCCAAGGGCCGGCTCCGGAGTCGTCATGGGAGGAAAAAGGTCAGATCAGGCCGCGGCCTTGGCCGAACCCGAGGTCGGAACCTCGGAGATCGTCTTCAGCACCTGCGAGGCGATCTGGTAGGGGTCGCCCTGCGAGTTCGGACGACGGTCCTCGAGATAGCCCTTGTAGTCGTTCTTGACGAACGAGTGCGGCACGCGGATCGAGGCGCCGCGGTCGGCCACGCCGTAGGAGAACTTGTTCCACGGGGCGGTCTCGTGCTTGCCGGTCAGACGCTTGTCGTTGTCCGGGCCGTAGACGGCGATGTGGTCCATGAGGTTCTTGTCGAAGGCGGCCATCAGCGCCTCGAAGTACTCCTTGCCGCCGACCGTGCGAAGGTGCTCGGTGGAGAAGTTGCAGTGCATGCCCGAGCCGTTCCAGTCGGTGTCGCCCAGCGGCTTGCAGTGATACTCGATGTCGATCTCGTACTTCTCGGTCAGGCGCTGCAGCAGGTAGCGCGCCATCCACATCTCGTCGGCGGCCTTCTTGGAGCCCTTGCCGAAGATCTGGAACTCCCACTGGCCCTTCGCGACTTCCGCGTTGATGCCCTCATGGTTGATCCCGGCCGCGAGGCACTGGTCGAGATGCTCTTCGACGATCTGGCGAGCGAGCGCGCCCGCGGCCGAATAGCCGACGCCGCAGTAGTACGGGCCCTGAGGAGCCGGATAGCCCTGCTCGGGGAAGCCGAGCGGACGGCCGTCCTGGTAGAAGAAGTACTCCTGCTCGAAACCGAACCAGGCGCCCTCGTCGTCGAGGATGGTGGCGCGCTTGTTGGTCGCGTGCGGGGTGACGCCGTCCGGCATCATGACTTCGCACATCACGAGCGCGCCGTTGACGCGGGCCGGATCCGGATAGACCGCGACGGGCTTCAGCACGCAGTCGGACGAGTGGCCTTCGGCCTGCATCGTGGACGAGCCGTCGAAGCCCCAGAGCGGGAGCTGCTCGAGGGTCGGGAATTCGGCGAATTCCTTGATCTGGGTCTTGCCGCGGAGGTTCGGCACCGGGGTGTAGCCGTCGAGCCAGATGTACTCGAGCTTGTACTTCGTCATTGCGAACCTCTCAGAAGCGCGTTTCACGCGAGGGGTTGAGATACGGGCGTCCTCGACGGCGCGCGAAAGGGCTCGCAGCCTCGGACGAACGTCAGCCCTTAAGCAGCATCCATGCCAAAGCGCCAGCCCCGGATCTCGAAGCATGCGCTCCGCGGGCGCTCGGGCGCGGACCAGCCCTGCGCAGCCACGCGTTATCGGCAAGGTTTGACAAGGCCTTGCCGACAGACCCTCGCTCTATTGTCAAACGGCCTCGAGCGCCTGTGCGCCCCGGCTATGCGCCCAGCGACTGTGCCGCGCAGAAAAGCCAGCCCAAAAACTGTGCGGCGAATTCCTGCACGGGAAAGAAGCACGGGGACTTTTGCTGATAGTTTCGCCAAACGCTGCTTTTTGATGAGGCAGATCGTACAAAAAATACGCAGACTCCGTTATATTTCGGTGATGAGCCGGCTGCTCTAAGCCGGCGCCGAAGAAAGGAGAACCGCGTGAACCAACCTCAGTTCCATGGATCGGCGACGATCTTGCCGTTTCCGGTCAGGCCGGCGGGTCCGTCGGCGGTCCGCGCCAACCCGGCGGAGATCGCTTATCTCAACGTCGCCGCCCCCGTCCCGTTCGAAGCCTGGCCGGTCGTCGACGTCGGCGCGTGGTACCACGCCGAGGCGATGCTCGACTCCCAGAACGCCGGCAAGCACTGATGCCGCCCGAACAGGATCGGGACGGACCCGTAGCCGGAAGGCCGGGACCTGACGACGACAAGGGCCGCAGGCTTTAAGCTCGCGGCCCTTTTTCATGGGCGTCTTTCGACGCGCCTCCGCCGCCGTCACGCGCCGAAGATCGACCAGCTCATGCGCTTGGCGAGCGTTTCGAGCGCGATCCGGCCGAGATGGGAGTTGCCCGAGGCGTCGAGCCCCGGCGACCACACCGCGATCGAGGCCTTGCCCGGCGCGACCGCGAAGATGCCGCCCCCGACGCCGCTCTTGCCCGGCAGACCGACGCGATAGGCGAACTCGCCCGAGCCGTCATAGTGTCCGCAGGTCAGCATGATGGCGTTGATGCGCCGCGCCCGCTCGGGCGTCACCACCGAATGGCCGGTCGAGGGATTTTTGCCGCGATGGGCGAGGAAACGCCCCGCCATGGCGAGCTGGCGACAGCTCATCGCGATGGCGCAGTGGTGGAAATAGACGCCGAGAACGTAGTCGACCGGGTTCTCGATCACCCCGAAGGACTTCATGTAGTTGGCGAGCGCTGCGTTACGGAAGCCGGTGCGGGTCTCGGAGGCCGCCACCGCGCGGTCGATCGTGATCGTGTCGTCGTCGGCGAGGAACTGCATGAAGCGCAGGATCTCGCCGAGAGCCTCCTTAGGCTCGTGGCCCGAAAGGATCGCGTCGGTGACGGCGATGGCGCCGGCGTTGATGAAGGGATTTCGCGGCACGCCCTGCTCGCGCTCGAGCTGGACGATCGAGTTGAACGGACTTCCAGACGGCTCGCGCCCGACTTTCCGCCACAGCCGGTCGCCCACCTTGCCGAGCGCGAGCGTGAGGGTGAAGACCTTGGACACGCTCTGGATCGAGAACGGCGCGTCGGCGTCGCCGGCCGCCACGGTCTCGCCCGCTGCGTCGATCACCGCGACGCCGAAGGATTTCGGATCGACGCGAGCGAGTTCCGGGATGTAGGTCGCAACCTCGCCCCGGTCGGGACGCGCGCGCATCTCCTCCGCGATCTCCGCGACCACCGTCTTGAGGTCAGGCATCGTCCCCCGCGCGTTCTCGTCCGCCGCGAAGGGCTTTAACCTCAAGTCCTGCGCCGCGGGAGAGGATAAATAAGGCGCCTCCCCTCCCGCGCGGTTCTCTTAAGTCACACGAAACCGCGTCTGCAGCGCAGAGGCGCGCAGCTCACCAGCGGCGATGGACCCAGTGGCCGCGCGGACCGTACCAGCGCGCGCCGTAGACCGGCCTCGGCCCGTAGAAGCGGGGACCGTAGAAGCGCGGGCCGACATAGACGACCGGAGCCGGCTCCTCGACATAAACCCGGCGCACGACCGGCGCAGGACGGCGCACGACCACCCGGTCCTCTTCGTAGCGCTCGTCATAGTCGGCGCGGCGGTCGTAGGACCGCTCGTAGCCGCCGCGGCCCTCATAGGCCGGATAGTCTTCGGGATAGTCGGCGGCGAAAGCGGCAGACGGCGCCGCCACGGCGGCGGCGACGGACAGAGCGGCGAGACCGATACGCATGGTTCAGGTTTCCTGACGCGACCCTCGCGCTCAGGATTCCCGACCCTTGATGGCGGGTTTAGGGCGGTCCTGCGTCAGGCTGCGGTCTGCGCTGCCCTGTTCGCCGCGCCCGCCTCGCCGAGAACGAGGGCGCGCATCAGCCGAACGGTCGCCGCGGCCGACGCCGACGCGTCCGAGCGCGCCGCCGCGGTCGCGTCGACGTCGAGCCCGAGCGTCACGAACTCCCGCCTCGGCGCCACGATCGCCATCGCCCATTCCCCGAACGCCCGGTCCTCGACCTCGACGAGCTCCAGAAGCTGGACCCGCCGGTGGCGAAGGTCGCGGCAGATGCGCTCGAAGGTCGCCTCCACGGCGTCCGGCGGCCCTTCGACGGCCTGCACGAAGGCGCCGGCCGCGACCATCAGCGCGCCCGTGACGCCGACGTCGCGATTGTTGACGCGGGATTGCTCCGCGATTTCGCCGATCCGACGGTCGAGAGCCTCGCCGGCCTCCGTGAGAGCGATCTCGCTGCGATAGAGCAGGCGCATCAAGGGCGGGGCCGAAACATCACGCGACATGCGCGAACTCCATCCGACCGCCCTCGAACAGCTTGACGATTTCCTCGGCGGGCGCGGGTCGGCTGATCAGGTAGCCCTGGATCTGGCCGCACCCCTCCGCGACGGTGAAGGAGAGCTGCTCCTCGGTTTCGACGCCCTCGGCGGTCACGGTCAGCCCGAGCTTCGCGCCGAGGCTCGTGATCGCCTGAACGATCGCGGCGCTGTCGCGATCGTGCGGCAACTGGCGGACGAAGGACTGGTCGATCTTGATCTTGTCGAACGGAAACCGGCGCAGGTGGCTCAGCGAGGAATAGCCCGTGCCGAAATCGTCCATGGAAATGCGGGCGCCGAGCCGCTGCAGCTCGGTCAGCGCGGCGAGGGCCGCGGCCTCCTCCTGGATGAGCGCGGTCTCGGTGACCTCGAGCTCGAGCCGTTCCGGGGCGAGCCCGGTCTCGGCGAGGATCGCGGCGATCATCGACGGAAGGCGGGGGTCGCGGAGCTGCACCGGGGAAAGATTGACCGAGATCGACAGGCGCTCCGGCCAGGCCGCGGCCTCCGTGCAGGCGGCGCGCAGCACCCATTCGCCGATCTGGTTGATCAATCCGATCTCTTCAGCGAGCGGAATGAAGTCGGACGGGGGGACCATCCCGCGGGTTTCGTGACGCCAGCGGATCAGCGCCTCCGCGCCGTCGAAGGCGCCGGTCGCGGCGTCGACCTGCGGCTGGTAGTGCACCGTGAATTCCTGCCGCGCCACGGCGCGGCGCAGATCGAGCTCCAGCGAACGGCGCGCCTGGGCGCGGGCGTTCATCGCCGGCTCGAACAGGCGATAGCCGTCGCCGCCCTGCTGCTTGGCCTGATAGAGCGCTAGATCGGCGGCGGCCGCCAGATCTTCCGGGGTTTCGCCGTCGGCGGGCCCGATCGCGACGCCGCAGCTCGCCGCCGCCTCGACGACCTTGCCGCCGATCAGGAACGGCCGCGACAGCAGGTCGACGACGCGTTCGGCGACCGCCGTCACCGCCGCGAGATCGGAGGCGTGGGTCGCGATGATCGAGAACTCGTCGCCGCCGAGCCGCGCGACGACGTCATGCTCGCGGACCGCAGCCGAGAGCCTGCGCGCGACGCGGCGCAGCACCTCGTCGCCGGCGCCGTGTCCCAGCGTGTCGTTGACCCACTTGAAGCGGTCGAGATCGACGGTGATCAGCGCGAAGGCCGCGTCGCCATGCCGGCGCGACGCGTAGAGCGCGGCGAGCCGCTCGTTGAACGTCAGGCGGTTGGCGACGCCCGTCAGCGCGTCGTGATGGGCGAGACGGAGAATCTCTGCTTCGGTCTTCAACCGTTCGCGCTGGTCGCGAACCGCGACCACGAGATGTTCCTGACCGCCGAGCATCAGAGTCCGGCCGATGACGCGAACGGGAATCGGACCGTCGGCCGCCTGGTCGATGCGCGCCTCGATCTCGAGCCCCATCGGAACCGCCGAGGCTGCGACCCCCGTCACGACCTCTTCGAGCCGGCGGCCGACGAGGTCGCGGTTCAGAAATCCCTTCATGAGCTCGAAACTGCGATTGGCGCCGACGACGCGCCCCTCCTGGCAGATCAGCAGCCCCTCGACCGCGATGTCGGCGATGTCCCGCAGCCGCGTGCGTTCGGCGATCGCCCTGCGCCTCTCGCGAAACGACAGCCAAACCGCCGCGAGCGACAGGCCCACGATCACGAAGGCCACATTGGCGACGAGGCTCGCCACGAGCAGGTTCCGGCCGCTCCCGATCGGCTCCGGCGCGGAAGGCTGGAATTCCAGCGACGCCGCGGTCATGCCGACGAAATGGGTCGCGCAGACCGCAAGGATCAGCAGCGGCGGCGCGAGATGACGACGCCATGACCGACGATCGACCGCCGCAAGCACCGAGAGCGCCGCCAGAACCACTCCGGACGCGACCGAGACCGCCACCAGGCTTTCGTCCCACGCCAGCCGCCCCTGGACCGTGAAAGCGGTCATGCCCGTATAATGCATCGCCGAGATCGCGAGGCCGATGACCCCGCCGGCCCCGAGGCGTCCGATCGGCGTCCGCGCCCGGACCAGAAACAGTCCGCCCGCGCCGACGAAAGCCAGCGCCACCACATAGGACAGCACGGTGACGGGCACGTCGAAGCCGGTCGCCATGCCGGGTTCGTAGGCGAGCATGGCGAGGAAATGCGTGGACCAGATTGCGGAGGCGAGCGACACGGTAGCGGCCGCGCCCCAAAGCGTCGCCAAACGGCGGCTTGCCGACCGTTCCGCCTCCCGCGCCAACGCCACCGCCGCATAGATGCCGAGCGCGCAGATCGACGCCGCAAGCGCCACGAGACCGAGATCGTGACGATCGACGACGCAAGCGTATACGGACTGCATGACGGCACCTGAAGAGCACCGCGGGGGGCGGCCAACGACGGTATTATGGCCCGGCCCTTAGCGGCGGCTTAATAAGCAGGTCAGGCGATTAGAAAATGTGGCCGCTCAGGCTTCTTCCGCCGCCGGATCAGCCCTCGGGGTCGGCGCCCACGGCGGATCGCCGGCCCCGCGCCCGCTTCGGCCATTTGCCGGGCCAGCTCACGATCCGGTCCTCGAGTTCGAACAGGTTCAGCTCCGTCTCGCTCGCATAGATCCGGCCGCGCACCGACACGCCCGCCTCGTGCACCGTTTCGGCCCTGCCCGAGACGAGCGGATGCCACCATGGCAGGTCGCGGCCTTCGTCGACCAGCCGGTAGGCGCAGGTCACGGGCAGCCAGCCGATCTCCTCTACCGCCTCGGGCGTGAGCTGCACGCAGTCCGGCACCTGCGCGGCGCGGTTGGGATAGTCGGAGCAGCGGCAGGAGTTCTGGTCCAGCAGCCGGCAGGAGACGTCGACATAGGCGACGCGCTCGGTCTCCTCGTCCTGAAGCTTCAGCAGGCAGCAGCGACCGCAGCCGTCGCAGAGGCTTTCCCATTCGGCCGCGGTCATCTCGCCGAGACGCTTCACGCGCCAGAAAGGTTCGCTTGTCAGGGTCTCGGCGTCGGCCATCGATCGGTATTCCGGTGCGCGCCCCGCAATGGGACGGCATGGCTCTTGCGCGGCGGCGCGTATCGGGTCAAGTGCTTGGCCGGGCGTGAAGGAAGGGCGTGCTCGTGTTCGGGTTCGAGGGCAAGAAGCGAGCCGAACTGAAGCGTCGGCTGCTCGCGATCGATTCCTGGCTGGACGACGCCGTGTGGTCGCTGCTGCCGGGCGCGACCCGCAAATGGGACTCCGTCTGCGCGGCGTTCGATTTCTTCCGCGTACGCGGCTGGCGGCGCTGGACGGCCGAACTTCTCGGCGAAGGCCTCACGCTCGGCGCGGCCGGCGCCGTGCTCATCGTCGCGCTCGCCATGCCCGCCTTCCGCGAGACCGGGGACGACTGGCTCACCCGCGGCGACATCTCGGTCAGCTTCCTCGATCGGCACGGCGTCGAGATCGGCAAGCGCGGCGTGATGCAGAACGACGGCATCCCGCTCGCCGAATATCCGCCGCATCTCATCATGGCGGCGCTCGCGACCGAGGACCGCCGCTTCTATCAGCATTTCGGCATCGACATCGCCGGCACGCTGCGCGCCGTGGTCCAGAACGCCCGCGCCAACGGCGTGCGCCAGGGCGGCTCGTCGATCACCCAGCAGCTCGCCAAGAACATCTTCCTGACCAACGAGCGCACAATCGAGCGCAAGGTCAAGGAGGCTTTCCTCGCGCTCTGGCTCGAGCACCACCTCACCAAGGACGAGATCCTCAAGCTCTATCTCGACCGCGCCTATATGGGCGGCGGCGCCTTCGGCGTGGACGCGGCGGCGAACTTCTATTTCGGCAAGTCCGCCCGCGAGGTGACGCTCGCCGAAAGCGCGATGCTGGCGGGCCTCTTCAAGGCCCCGACCAAGTTCGCCCCGCACGTCAACCTCGCGGCGGCGCGCGCCCGCGCCAACGTCGTGCTCGACAACCTCGTCAATTCGGGCCTGATGACCGAGGGGCAGGTTCAGGTCGCCCGCTTCGACCCGGCGACCCCGAAACCGATCCAGCAGGCTTCGAGCCCGGACTATTATCTCGACTGGGCCTTCATCCAGATCCAGCAGATGGCGCGGGAGGGAGCCTTCCGCGGCCAGCGGGTGCTGAAGGTCCGCACCGCGCTCGACCTCGCCCTGCAGCAGCACGCCGAAGCCTCGGTCGAGCAGATGCTGCGGCAGTATGGCGAGCAGTACGACGTCGGACAGGCCGCGGCGGTGATCATGGAGCCGGACGGCGCGGTGCGCGCGATGGTCGGCGGGCGCGACTACGGCCAGAGCCAGTTCAACCGCGCCGCCGACGCCTACCGGCAGCCGGGTTCGTCCTTCAAGACGTACGTCTACGCCGCGGCCTTCGCGTCCGGGAAGTATCAGCCCGACACCGTGGTGTCGGACGCCGCGATCTGCGTCGGCAACTGGTGCCCGCGCAACTACGGCCGCAAGTTCGCCGGCCGGGTTCCGCTGGTCACGGCCTACGCCAAGTCGATCAACACCGTGCCGGTCCGGCTCGCGCTCGCGGTCGGCCAGAAGCAGGTCATCAACGTCGCCCACGCCATGGGGATCAAGTCGAAGCTCGACGTCGGCCGCGCCTTCGCGCTCGGCGTCGAGGAAATCTCCGTGCTCGAGCACACCACCGGCTACGCCACGATCGCGAACGGCGGCCGCCGCGCCGAGGCCTACGCCGCGATCGACGTAACCGACGCCAAGGGCGACCTGCTCTGGAAGCACGACCGCGACGTCAAGCCCGCTCCGCAGGTCCTCGCGCCCTACGTCGTGGCGGACATGTCCAAGATCATGTTCGCGGTGACGGAGGCCGGGACCGGAGGCCGGGCGCGGCTCGAGGGCTATCAGGTCTGCGGCAAGACCGGCACCTCGCAGTCCTATCGCGACGGCTGGTTCGTGGGATTCACGGGCTCGCTCGTGGGCGGCGTCTGGTTCGGCAACGACGACTTCACCATGACCAAGGAAATGACCGGCGGCTCCCTGCCGGCCATGACCTGGAAGGAGATCATGCAGTTCGCCCATCAGGGGCTGCCGCCGAAGCCGATCTTCGGTCTGCCGCCGCCCCCGAACGCAGCGCCCGCCACCGCCCAGTCTCGGGCCGACGACGGAGCTGCGCTGCGCTCCCGCAACCTCAGCGCAGGCGCGGCGCGCGTGCTCGACGACATCGTCTCGGCTGTTTCCGCCGCCGACGCCCCGAAGCCGCAACGCGCGACCATGCTCGCGCCCGCCGACCCGTCGCCTGCGACGGCGACGCGCTGAGGAGCGGCCGGCGATGCGTCTCGCGCTCGGCGTCCTGACGGCCTTCGCGATCGCGGCAGGGCTTGGCCTCGGCGCGACCTGGTGGACGACCGCGAACGGCCTGCCGGCCGGCGGGCTCCGGATCGGCGTCTGGCGCGCGGACCCCGACGCGGGAACGCTCGCCGCCGACCCTTACGAGATCGCCCAGGCGGTCCGCAGCGGCGAGGCGGCGCTGTCCTATGGCGACGGCCTCGCCTTCACGGCGCGGACCGACGACGACGGTCGCGCGCTCGACGCGGCCTGCGACTACGAGCTGACCGGCGACCTGCCGGCCGCCCGGCTCTGGACCCTTTCCGCCTTCACGCCGGACGGCCGCCGCTTCTCGACCGGTTCCCGCAACGTCTCGCTGTCGAGCGCGACCGACGTCCGCATCGCGGGCCAGCCGCTGAAGATCGAGCTGTCGCGCCATGCGCGGCCCGGCGCCTGGGCGCCGCTCGAAGGCGACGGCGCCTTCGCGTTGCGCCTGTCGCTCTACGAGACCGTGATCGGCACGCCGCTCGAACGCGCCAACCCGACGAACCTGCTGTCGATCCGGAGGCTCGCATGTCTCTGACGCGCGTCGCCTACGTGCTGGCGGTGGGGCTCGTGCTTGCGGGGCTCGTCCATATCGGCTCGCTGCTCGGCGTGCCGCGTTTCGCGACCCAGGGGCCGTTCGAGCGGCTCGCGGAGCTCGGCCCCGAATGGCGCTTCATCGCGCTCGCCGACGAGGGCGATGCCGCGAACCTTCTGCCGTTCCGCGACCCCGCCTTCGTCACCGCGGCCTGCCGCTACGACCTGACTGACGGCCCGATCGCGGTCGAGGCCGTGCTGCCTTCCACCTACGGCGCGATCTCGGTCCACAACCGGACCGGCCAGCCCTTCTACGCTCTGACCGATCGCGCCGCCGCGGACGGCCGGGTCAGGCTCACGATCCTCGCGCAGGACGACGTCGCCGCGGCCGAGCAGGAGGACCTCGCGGAAGAACGGCCGAAGATCAGGATCGCCTCGCCCACTATGACGGGCTTCGTGCTGGTGCGGCTGTTCGTGGCGGGCGAGAGCGCAAGGCCGGCGATGCGCGACCTCGCCGCCGCGGCGACCTGCGCGAAGACGACGGCCTCGCCGCCGCCCTCCTCCGAGGCCGATCCGGCTCCCGTCAGCCCTTGAAGACGCCGTGGCCCGGACCGAGCGGCCGAAGGCTTCCGAGCACCGCCGCGAAGGCGTCGATCGCGGCCGCAGCCTCCCCGGAACGACGGTCCGGGGTCTCGATCATCAGCCGGTCGAGCGCGTAGCGGTAGGCGTCGAGCCGCTCCTCGAAGCTTTCCTGCGCCCAGGCGATCATCATCCCGTTCTCCTCGACCCGCGCGAGCGCGTTCTCGCGCTCGGACGGCGTGACCTCGGGAATGTCGGCGAGCGCGCGCCGCCGCGCCCGGTCGTCGCGGTCGACGCGGGCGGCGGCCGCGAAGAAGGGCTCGATCCGCCCGGTGTCGGTCTCGACGTCGTCGATCAGCTTCTCGTAGCGCGAGCGCGAGGAGCGAAAATCGGTCGCGACCAGCGTGCGGACATAGGACCGCCGGTCGAGCCGGGCGCGGTTCGCAGGCAGGATGCGGGTCCGCCGCAACTCCGTAAGCAGGCGGTCGCGGGTCTGGCCCTCGAGCGGCGGCATGACGATCCCCCAGCCGAGATCGCGCATGTCGCGTTCGTTGTCGGTGAGGCGGTAGCCAGAGACGGGCTCATGGCGCGCATAAGCGAGCGTCGAGCCCACGGCGGGATAGACGGCGTCGTTCAGAACGTTCGGCTTCGGCCGGCCGAAGTCGCCCGTCTCGGCGCATCCCCCGAGCAGGAGCGCCGAGAGAACGCAGGCTCCGGCGCGGAGCCTCACGAGACGGAGTGGGCGCCGTCCGGCCTCGCCTCGGCCGATCGACGGTCGCGGCCGGCGTGGTCGGCGTCGCGTTCGTAACGGACGCCGGTGAACAGCAGGATGTCGGCGGGTTTCGCCGGCGCGGCGCGTTTGGCCGCGGGGCGGGCGGACGCACGCCGCGGCGTGGTCTCGAAGGCGAGCACGAGGCCCATCGGATCCTCCCCGGAGGGGTTGGAGTGCGGTCGGCCCGGCGGAGAGCCCGGCAGCGGGCCTTGTCTGCCTCAAATTGAGCGTCCCAATTGGTTAACGAGCCGTAACCGTCGTTTCGCGCCGCAGATCGCTGTTGCGCGCCGGCCACAGCGGCGGCAAAGAGACGCGCGGCGGGCGAATTAACCTCCTGCTAACCATGCGACTCTAACATCTTCTAGGCGTTGAGTGGCTCCACGGGGCCTCGCCGGCCCTTCCGACGGACGTCCATGAACGAAGACATCCTGCCTCTCGAAACGCTCGAGCGCCTGTCGCGGCAGGACGGCCTCGACACGCGCCCGATCCTGCTGCGGGTTTTGACGGATCTTTTCGTCCAGAAACCCGACCGATCCTCGGAGGAAGTCGCGCGTTACGAGGAGCTCGCGAGCCGGCTGCTCGAGGTCGTCGGGCTCGACGCCCGGGCCGCGGTCGCCCGCAAGCTCGCCGACGATCCCGGCGCGCCTGCCTCCCTGATCGAGCGGCTGATCGCCGACGACGTCGCCGCCGCGGCTCCGATCCTCGCTCGCTTTCCGGACGTTCCGCGCGCCAGGCTGATCACGCTCGCCCGCGAAGGCGGCCCGGTCGAGGCGAGCGCCATCGCCTCCCGCACCGACATCGACTCGGAACTCGTCCGCATCCTCGTCCGCCACCCCGACGATTTGGCGCTCGAGTCGCTGGTCGCGAACCAGGCCGCCAGGCTCGCCGACGGCCCGCTCGCCGCTCTGGTCGAGCGCGCCGCCACGTCGCCGGGGCTCGCGACGGCTTTGTTGCGTCGGACCGATCTCGACGCCGCCGCCCTCGCCCCGCTCTATCTCCATGCCGACCCGACACGCAGAGCCGAGATCCGCGAGGCGCTCGCGAGCCGCTCCGCCCGTTCGGTTTTCTCCCAACGTCCGGCGCGGGGCGCAGAGCTCTTAGCGGCCGCGATCGAGGCCGCCATGAAGACCGAAGGCTCCGGCGAATCGATCGCTGCGGCGCTCGGAGAGGCGTTGTCGCTTCGCCCGGACGAAGCCGCTCGGCTCGCGACCGAGCCGAGCGGAGAGCCCTTCGTGCTGATGCTGCGCGCCGCGGGCGCCGAGCCCGATCTCGCGACACGCGCGCTGCTGCTCGCCCAGCCCGACATCGCGGTCTCGGTGCATCGCGTCTTCGCTCTCGTCGACATCGCCGAAACGACCTCGCGGGCCGTGGCGGGGGAAATCATCGCGGCCCTTACGGGCAGGAGCGACCGAGCCTTCGCCGCGCGCCACGAGCCGCTGTTCGAGCCTCAGGGCGTCATGGAGCGCGCCGGCGCCGCCCGTCCGGCGCGGCGCCCCACCCGCCGGGCCGGCGAGTTCCGCGTGCGCGGCGGCGGCTGAAGCCACGCCTCACGTTTCTTCGAGATGCGGCCGGCCTTGCCGGTCCTCCACGACGACGATCCAAAGATCCGGATCGAAACGCCGTTCGCGCGCGAGTCGCTCTTCGACCGCGAGCCCGTCGAGCCCTTCGGCCACGCGTTCGAAGCTGCGGCCACGGACCTCGGCGGCTTCGGCCTGGGGCGCGGGGCCATAGAGGTCGTTGGCGCCATCCAGCCGGTCGACCACGATGAAGATCGCGCCCGCCTCCGCCGCGCCGCGCCGCCGCACCAGCGCATAGGCGCCGGCGAGCCCGCAGCGGCGCACATAGGCCGAGACCCAGAAATCGGACGTCAGGCGAGCGCTCATGGAGAGGCCTTATACAGGCCTCAGTGCAGCGGCGCGCCCGTCAGTTGCTGGAGCGCGCGCGCGACCTGCGGCGAAAGCTCGCCCGTTTCCGGCATGCCGCGGTCCCTCTCGAAACTCTTGATCGCGTTGCGGGTCTCCGTCCCCATCTTGCCGTCGATCGACACCGGCCCGTATCCGATCCTGGCGAGCGCCTTCTGCGCGGCCATGAGCTTCGGATTGGAGGCCGTCGAGCCGGTGACGGCCGGCTGCTGGACGGGCGCGGGCGCGGAACGCGCCGGAGTGGAGGTCTTGGCGTCAACCTTGCGCATCGGCGCGGTCAGCAACGCCGCAAGCACCTTCTCGCTCGCCTCGCCCGTCGGCGCGAGGCCCTGCGCCTGCTCGAAGCCCCTGATCGCGGCCGCGGTCTCCGGACCCATCACGCCGTCGACCACTCCCGAATAACGGTCGCGTTCGGCGAGCGCGGTCTGGACC
Source organism: Ancylobacter novellus (assembly GCA_003241695.1). GTDB lineage: Bacteria > Pseudomonadota > Alphaproteobacteria > Rhizobiales > Methylopilaceae > Methylopila. The sequence goes on from QFPN01000003.1 coordinate 153,921, forward strand.
TGGACCACGAGCTCTTCGCGCTTCGGCGTCTCTACGCCGGCGTCTGCCTCTGGGGCAGCGGTCGTCGCGGACGCCGACGTCGCCTTGGCCGGTCCAACCACGGGCGCCCTGCCCTTCTGCAGCGCCAGCGCGTTCACGAAAATCATGACGACGCAGGCCGCCGCGAGCACGCAGGCGAGCGTGTCGACAGGCCGCCGCATGGCGACCCCGAGCGCGGCCGCGCCGAAGCCGGTCGGCTCGTCTTCGACTTCGAAATGGCGCGGAGCGGGCCTAGGCACGACGTTTCACCTTCTCGATGCACGCTTCGATCGGATCATGGCGGCCATCGGCGGCCGCGGACGGCAGAAAAACGGTGACGGCGGTGCCGCGGCCGATGGCGCTTTCGACCGAAAACTCGCCGCCGTGGAGCGCGACGAGGCCACGCACCACCGAGAGGCCGAGGCCAGCGCCCTCCTGCGGACGGCCGGCGTCCGCCTGGAAGAATGCTTCGCCGAGACGGGCGACGTGTTCGGGCGCGATGCCGACGCCCGTGTCGCGCACCACGAGCGCGACGCCGCCGCGGCTCGGCGCGAGCGAGACGCGCACCTCGCCGCCGCGCGGCGTGAACTTGAGCGCGTTCGCCACCAGATTGATGAGCATCTGCGTGACGGCGCGGGGATCCGCCTCGATCTCAGCCGTCGCCGGATCGATCTCGGCTCGGAGCGAAACCCCGGCGGTCTCGGCCTTGAGCTCCATCAGCCGCAGGCAGTGCTCGACCAACGGCGCGGGCGCGCAGGGCCGCGGAACGATCGAAAAGGCGCCGCTCTCGATGCGGGTCATATCGAGGATCGAGTTCACGACCTCGAGCAGGTGCGCGCCAGAGCGATGGATCAGCGCGGCGTAGTCGGCGCGGCGCTCGGGGGTGAGCCGGCAGAGCGTCTCGTCGGACAGGATTTCGGAGAAGCCGATGATCGCGTTGAGCGGCGTGCGGAGCTCGTGGCTCATGTGCGCGAGGAACCGCGTCTTGGCGAGGCTCGCGCGTTCCGCCTCCTCGCGCGCGACGACGAGCGCCTCCTCGTGAGCCTTCGCGGCCGCGAGACAGCGATAGGTCGCCACCACGGGGGCGGCGGCGAGCGACGCCGCGTTCGCCTCATGAGGAAGCGCTCGGCGGGCGCGCATCTCGAACCAGCCGAAATCGGGCGCGGCGCCGCGCTCCTCGCGGCGCAGCCGGATTTCGGCGCGCGGCGCGGCGCCCTCCGCCGCCATCGCGAGCGCCCGCAGGAAAGCCGGCCGGTCGGCGACGTGGACGCGCGCGAACAGGCCCTGGTCCATGAGTTCGCGCGGAGCCGAGCGCAGGAGCCTCCGCGCCGCAGCCGAGGCGAAGGTCGCCGAGCCGTTCGGCGCATGGCGCGTGACGAGGTCGTCGAGCGCGGAGGCGAAGCGCTCGAACCTCTCGTCGGTGGGCGCCTCCGCACGTTCCGACGTTTGCCGGAGAGCGACTGCGCGGAGCGCGAGCGCGACCGCATAGGCCCCGAACGCGCCTGCGCCGACCGTGGCGAGCGCGGCGTCGAAGATGGGCGCAGCGAAACCGAGAAACGGGAAGGCCGCGAGCCCCACGACCGCGACCCCGGCCGCAGCGAGCGCGACGACGACCCCCTTGCGCGCGCCGGCGAGGGCCGCGTCGATCGCCGGCAAAGCGAGCAGGCCCACGGCCGGCGAGGCGATCCCTCCCGTCGCGAGGCCGAGCGCCGCGGCGAGGCCGACGAAGGCGACGGCCGCGATAGAGACGGCGCGGTCCAGGGCTCCGCTGCGCGAGAGGTCGAGAGCGGCGGCGATCGGCAGGATCGCCCAGGCGATGGCGGCGAGGCCTGCGAAAGACGACGCGGGCGCGAAGACGAGCAGCGCCGGCAGCGCCGCGATCGGCAACGCTCCGGCCAGCAGATGGGTCAGCGCGAAGCCGCGATGACGCTCGGCGGTCGCCGGATCGGCGGCCGCGACGTCGTGGAGCCGATCCGCGACATGCTCCGAGAGCGCCCTGAAAGCTGCGGTCTGAAGCAACGCGCCACACTCCGCCGCCGGTCTTAGAAAGCCGGCGGAACAGGCCGCCGCGCGTCGGCGCCGGCCTTCCATCCACAGGCAGGACACTGACGCCTTCGGCTTAAGCGAACGCTAAAATGCGATGGAATTCGCGTGATCGCCGCCGCGTCTTCCGCCGTCACGCGCCCTTCAGCCCAAGACTTTCAAAATCCTTTCCAAAGTCTTTCGGATTTCTGAACACGATCACGACAAATGCGATCCATGCGTTGAAACCGAATTCAGGCGCGCCTGCTAGCGTGATCTCGACAGGGACGAAGAGCGCCGCGTCAGAAGAGCGCCGTCGTCCGAGAGTGGCGAGGCTGGACTTTCAAGATGTTTTTCCTGCTGCGTATCGCGTTCTGGGTCTGCCTGCTTCTGATGTTCCTGCCGTTCGGCTCGAATTTGAAGAGCGATGGTCCGGGCGCCCAGGATCGCGCCTCGATCGACGCAATGGCGGCGCTCGCCGCGGCCGGGGCGACGATCTCGGACGTCGGCGGCTTTTGCACGCGCCAGCCTGGCGCCTGCGACGTGGGACAGCAGGCCCTGAAGATCGTCGGAGAACGCGCGGCGGCCGGCGCTCAGGCGGTGCAGAACTATCTGGCGAGCGACAGCGCGCCTGCGAAGCCCGCCGCTTCGGCCCCCGCGGCGACGTCCCGCGGCACGCTTTCGGCCGCCGACCGCAAGCCGGCCTGGCGCGACCCGTCGGCCTGACGGCCGTCAGACGCTCTTCCCCGGCGGCCCTGCCTCCGCCGGAACCTCGCGCCGCGACCACGCGCCGGATCCTGTCCCCTTCCGGCCGTCCGCGGCGCTTTTTCTTTGCAGCCGGGACACTCCCGCACTAGGTCGGAACAGGAACACCGCGCGCCGCCCGAGACATCCATGACCATCGACGAGATCATCGACGGCTTCGAGTTCATCGACGACTGGGAAGAACGGATCCGTTTCCTGATCGAACTCGGGCGTGACCTCGAGCCTCTGCCCGACGAGGCCCGCACCGACGCGAACAAGGTGCAGGGCTGCGCGAGCCAGGTCTGGCTCCAGACGACGGTCGGAGACGGCGCCGACCCGGTGCTGACCTTTCACGGCGACAGCGACGCCCATCTGGTGAAGGGGCTCGTGGCGGTTACGCTCGCGCTCTATTCCGGCCGCACCGCGCGCGAGATCCTGGCCACCGACGCCGGCCAGACCTTCGACCGCATCAAGCTTCGCGAACATCTGACGCCGCAGCGCTCGAACGGCCTGCGGTCGATGGTCGAGCGCATCAAGCGCGAGGCCGCAGCCGTGGCTCGAGCGCCCGCCAGCGCCTCATGAGGCGCCGTCGATCGTGGGGCGGCTGTCCGGCGCGCCCCACCCGACGATGCGTCCGGGGCCAGTTCCCTCGACCGTGAGACCGTAATGTCGGGCGAGCCGGGCGAGCGCGAGGCCGAGCACCAGCTTCGCGCCCCGCGCCGGCCAGCCTCGGTCGCGCTCGACCTCCTCGAGGCCCTTCAGGAAGCAGCACACGTCGAGCAGCGCGCCGGAAAGCTCCGGCCCGACGGCGTCGAGCGCGCGCATGACGCGCTCCTTGGCGGCGAGCGCGCCTTCGGAAAGATCAAGCCCAGCCGACGGGCCGCCGCGGCGGCCGCTCGAGACCGCGGCCTCCCAGTTGGCGGTGACGCGCGGCCCCATCTGCGCCCGCGTGAAATCCGCGCGCAGCCTCTCGCCCGCCGCGACCTCGGCGGGGGCGAGCAGCGGCCGGCCGTCGCGGCCCTTGCGTCGGGCGAGCCAGGCGAGCGGACTCTCGTCGAGATCGACCAGAAGATCTTCATGGCCGGTCTCGGTCGCCATGACGCGACGCTCCACCGTCCGATGCTGAGCGAGAAAACCTTCCGGACCGGCGGCTTCGCGTGCGATCCGGGCGCGTCCCGCGGCGGTCGCGACGAACCGTCCTCCGACCGGCCCAAACGCGAGACCCCGGCGTTCCAGTCCCGTCTCGGCCTGACCTCCGCTTCGTTCGAGCCCCGCCTCCCCCGCCGAGACGAGGCGGGACAGCAGCCTGGATTCCGCGGACGGCAAACGAGCCGTCGCAACGTCCGACTTCCTGTCCGCACGGGAGTCACGAGCGACTGAGGCTGGGCGGCGTGACGGCATCGGACGCTCCTGAGGCAGGGAATGATATGCCTTTGATCCTATAAAAGGATTTTTTTCTTGTCTACCTCACAACGACGCTCCTGCTCGCCACAACGTGCGAGGAGGATGAGGCGGGCGACAACAAAGTCAGAATTCGACGCGCCGACGGGCGTCGCCGCATGCGGCGTTCGGCCCGCTCATGGCGGTCAGAAACGGAGGACGGAGCGGCGCGCGGTGTCGCAGGCGACGTCGCGGATTATGACGGCAAGCGCGCGTTGCCGCGGCTTACAGGCTTCGACGCGAGAGGACCCGACCGATGCGACGCCGACCCAGACCGAGCGGTCCGTACGCACTCACGGACGAAACGAAACCGCGGCTGGGCGGGAATCTCGGACCTATGACCTGAAGCGCCACATCGCCTTCGCCCTTCCGCAGGTCCGGACGGCGAAGAGGAGAAACGGAAGAAAGCGGCGTCTGCTTTTGTCCGGGGCGACGAGAGTTCGGCTTGGCTCGCTCTGCATCGGCGGCGAAGCCTGCCGGCGCAGGCGGCCGCCGTTCAATCCGCAAACGACGAACGCCGCCCGGAGGACCGGACGGCGTTCGAAAATCAACTGGCGACCGGCCCGAAACGGACCGGAGCGACCTCAGCTCGAGCGCTTGCCGCGCTGCTGGCCGAGGCCCATCTTCTTGGCGAGCTCGGAGCGGGCGGCCGCATAGTTCGGCGCGACCATCGGGTAGTCGGCCGGCAGGCCCCACTTCTCGCGATACTCTTCCGGCGACATGTTGTACTGCGTGCGCAGGTGGCGCTTCAGCGACTTGAACTTCTTGCCGTCTTCGAGGCAGATGATGTAGTCCGACGTCACCGACTTCTTGAGCGGAACGGCCGGCTTGGGGGCCTCGACGACCGCCTCGACGGTGCCTGTCGACACGCGCGTCAGAGCGGCGTGAACCTCGTTGATCAGCGACGGAAGATCCGACGCCGCGACCGAGTTGTTGCTGACATAAGCCGACACGATGTCAGCCGCGAGTTCGATATAGTTCGACGAGGGGGCGGTATCGCTCATGAAATCCGTTTCCGTAGGTTTGTCTCGGGCGGGTCGGAATACACGCTAACCGCCTCTTGCTCCCGTGATGTCCTTGGGACGCTGAAAGGCGCTCACCATCGTTACGGCGACCGACGATTCGCGATCCGCTCGACTGGTCGTTAGATAGACGAGCCTCCGCAACGGCGCAAGTTCTCAATCAGGTTGTAAACGGCTTTTGTTTGACGAATTTTGTGATGACTGCGCGCATTACCGTGCGGCCTGACGGACTGAAGCGGGCGTATCAAGGTCTTCGGAGCCATGCTGACGGCGCACGCCGGACAAAAGCCTCGCTGAAGCGACTTGCCCGAAGCGTCGCGCGAAGCTAGGTTTTCGCTGCCTTTTCACAGATTTTTCCATCATTTCTGGAGCATTCGCAGATGTCGGACAGCGCTTTCCGCGCGCCCCGCGTCGAACCGCCGCGCGCCGAGAGGCGCCCGCACGTCGTCGATGCGCACGGCGTGCATCTCGACGATCCCTACGCCTGGCTGAAGGCCGACAACTGGCGGGAAGCGCTGCGAGATCCGTCTGTTCTGCCGGCCGACATCCGCGCCCATCTCGAAGCCGAGAACGCTTACGCCGCGTCCCTGCTCTCGCCGCTCGACGCCTTGAAGGCGCGGCTCGTCGCCGAGATGCGCGGCCGGATCAAGGAGGACGATTCGAGCGTGCCCGAGAAGGATGGACCGTTCGACTACGCGGTCCGCCATCGCGAGGGCGGCCAGCATCCGCTGATCGTCCGCCGGCACGCCGGGGCGACGGAAGCGGACGAGACCATCCTGCTCGACGGCGACGCGCTCGCAGAGGGGCGCGCCTTTTTCCAGCTCGGCTCATGGCGCGTGTCGCCCGACCATGGCCTTCTCGCCTGGAGCGCCGACGAAGCAGGCTCGGAGTTCCTGACGATCCGTGTCCGTGACCTCGCGACCGGCGAAGACCTTGCCGACGTCGTGCCTGACGCGACCGGAGCCGCGGTCTGGAGCGGGGACGGAAAGAGCTTCTGGTACGTGCGGCTCGACGAGGAGCACCGCGCGCTCGAGGTCTACAGACACGTGCTCGGCGAGGATCCGACGCAGGACGGCCTCGTCTTCCGGGAGAGCGATCCCGGCTGGTTCGTGGGCGTCGAGGAGACGCGTTCAGGCGCCTACTGCGTAATCACGATCTCGGACCACGACACCAGCGAAGCCCGGCTGATCGAACGCGCGACGCCGGACGCCGAGCCGCGGATCGTGTTTCCGCGCAAGGCCGGCGTGCGCTATGAGATCGACCATCACCCCGACCTCGACGGACGCTCGACGCTCCTCATCCGCACCAACGCCGACGGGGCGATCGACTTCAAGCTCGTGGCGGCGGACGCGGCCGATCCCTCGCGCCTGCGCGAGATCGTGCCGAACCGGCCGGGTGTCTATCTGCTGGACCATGCGGTCACCGCGCGCCACGTCGTTCGGCTCGAACGCGTGGACGCGCTTCCAAGGATCGTCGTCCGCAGCCTTGCGGACGGCGCCGAGCACGAGATCGCCTTTCCGGAGGAAGCCTATTCGCTCGGCGTCTCGTCGGGTGCGTCTTTCGACACCGACGAAACACGCTTCGTCTACTCCTCGCCCGCGACGCCCTCGGAGACGTGGGATTACGACATGGCGACGCGCGAACGCCGCCTCCGGAAACGTCAGGAAATTCCCTCAGGCCACGACCCGGCGCGCTACGCGGTGCGCCGCATTCAGGCTCAGGCGCCGGACGGCGAGAGCGTGCCGGTCACCGTCATCCATCGCGCGGGCCTCGCGCTCGACGGCCAGGCGCCATGCCTGCTCTACGGATACGGGGCCTACGGGATCTCGATCCCCGCGAGCTTCTCCGGAGGCCGGCTCTCGCTCGTCGACCGCGGCTTCGTCTACGCCATCGCGCATATCCGCGGCGGAACGGAGAAGGGCTGGGGCTGGTATCTCGACGGCAAGCTCGCGAACAAGACCAACAGCTTCACCGACTTCATCGCGGCCGCCGAGGCGCTCGTCGCGCAGGGGTTCACGAAGGCCGGCTCGATCGTCGCCCATGGCGGCTCGGCGGGCGGCATGCTGATGGGAGCGGTCGCGAACATGCGCCCCGACCTCTTCGCCGCCGTCCTCGCGGAAGTGCCCTTCGTCGACGTGCTGGCCACGATGATGGACGAGACGCTGCCGCTCACGCCTCCGGAATGGCCCGAATGGGGCGACCCGATCCGCGACGCGGCGGCGTTCGAGCGGATCCGGAACTACAGCCCCGTGGACAACGTCGTGCCCCGTCCCTATCCGGCGATCCTCGCGCTCGCCGGGCTGACGGACCCGCGCGTGACCTATTGGGAGCCGGCCAAATGGGTCGCGCGACTGCGCGAGGCGACGACGTCAGGCCGCCCGATCGCGCTCCGCACCAACATGGACGCGGGCCACGGCGGCGCTTCGGGACGCTTCGACCGGCTGGAGGAGGTGGCGCTCGCCTACGCGTTCGCGCTCCAGGCGACGGGACGCGAGCAGACGCCGCCGGACTGAACGCCTCAGCCGCGGCGAGCCGGCGGCTCGCCGGGCTTGTCGCCTTCGAGTTCCGACAACGCCGCTTCGAGAGGATCCTGATCGGGCGCCTCGGCCGGCGCCGGTTCGGCAGGCTCGGAGACCGGATCCGGCTCCTCCTCGGCATATCCGGGACCGCGGGCGGCGATCACGGTGGCGCGCAGTTCTTCGACTGTCGCAAAGCGCCTAGACCCATGGGGCGACAGCGCCTCGACCGAGCCGTCGTCGAAAAAGCGATAGGTCACGCCCCGATGCTCGCCTTCGCGCACGACCTGCGGCTCGCCGGGCTCCGTCTCGGCCGGCTCGTGCTCAGGTTCGGGTTCGGGTTCGGGCTCCGACCCGATCTGCGGTTCGGTCCCGACGCCGCTCCATGACGGCTCGACGGCGGGCGCGTCCTGCTCGACGGCCGCGACCTCGGACGTCTCGGCTTCCGCCTCTTCGGTCACGGCCGCGCTTTCGGCGATCGGCTCCGGCTCGGCCGGCTGGGAGGCCTGAACCTCCTGCTCGAGCGTCGAGCGGGCCTCGCGGCGGGCGCGGGCGCGGGCGAGCCACTCGGGGACCTTTGGTTCAGAAGCCTTCTCGGGCACGTTTGGTTCGACGACGATCCGCTCCGACGGCACGGGTTCCGACAGCCTCTCCTCGGCCGCCTCCGACGTCACGGCGTCGCCCGTCTTCGGATCGGGATCGCCGGCTCCGGACAACCCGTCGTCGACCGCGTCCACAGGCGTCGTGTCGACGACGGGCGCTGCGGTTCGCGTCTCCTCGACAGCCGGCGTCTCCGGTCGCGCGACACGCTCTTCAGCGGACACGGTCTGCACCGCGGTCTCGGACGCACTCTCCGGCTCCTTTCCGGAGCTGTCGGCATTTCGCGTCTGGAACACGGGCCGTTCGGCCCGTTCCGTCGGCGGTGCGACAGGACCGACCGCGTCGGTGCGCCTGTCGCGGCCGGCGAAGAGCTGGCCTCCGCCGAGCACGGGGGCGACCACCCGCGGCCGCTCGAACGCTTCTTCCTGCCGCCTCTCCTCGCGGCGGCGCTGACGGCGCTCCTTCTTCGAAAGCGCAGCCTCGTCGTCGTCGCCGGCATGCGGCTCGACGGATGGCGTCGGGATCGCGTCGCCTTGCGGCTCGTCGGTCTCAGAATCCTCGGCGACGATCTCGCGCGTCGCCTCCGGCTCGGGGCTCGGCTCGAATCTGGGTTCGGGATCAGGCCGCCGGGCGTCGGCGACCGGCGGCGTCACGACGACGATCGGAGGAGCCGGCCGAGGTCGCGCAGGCGCAGGATCGAGCGTCGGCGCACCGAATGACTCGCGTTTCGGTTCGGCGACCTGCGGTTGCGGAGCGGTCGGCTCGACGGCGACAGGCCGGGGCGCACGCGGTTCGTCGGCGGGGACGCGGACGAGCGGACCAAGCTTCAGAGACGAGAACGGAGCCGCCTGCGGCGAGGCGCGGCTACGGGACGCGCTTGCGCCGGTCTCGACGGCGCGCGTCAGTCGACCGAGCACAGATGCGATCGCCCCCAGCCCGATCGCGAACACGCCCCAGCCCGCGAGCCGCGTGGCGATGTCCAGAACGGCGAAGCTGTCGCCGGAAGCAAGCAGATACCCGCTCCAGCCGATCAGGCCGACGCCAAGCGCGTAGAGCACGATCGACATCCTGCGAGACCTTCCCTTGCGCTTCGAATTCCAAAGCGTTGTCGCCGCTTCTTGGTTAGCGCGACGTAAAGCCGCCCGCTCTTGCTCGCGGCGCCCGGCCGTGGCTATGGCGACGTTGTCGCGTCGACGGTCCAGCCTATGTACCGGGGCGACGATCGCGGTCTGCGCCTGCGGGCGAGGCCGCGGCGAGGGATATCTTTTTTAGCCGGAGATTTTCAATGGCCTTCAAGCTCCCGGAACTGCCCTACGCCTATGACGCGCTGCAGCCCTATATGTCCAAGGAAACCTTGGAGTACCACCACGACAAGCATCACAAGGCCTATGTGGATATGGGCAACAAGCTGCTCGAAGGCTCAGGCCTCGAGAACGATTCTCTCGAAGAGATCGTGAAGAAGTCCTACGGAAAAAATGCCGGTCTCTTCAACAATTCCGGCCAGCACTACAACCATCTCCATTTCTGGAACTGGATGAAGCCGAACGGCGGCGGTGCGATCCCCGGCGCGCTCGAAGCGAAGATCAAGGAAGATCTCGGCGGCGTCGAGAAGTTCAAGGAAGACTTCGTCGAAGCCGGCAAGACGCAGTTCGGCTCGGGTTGGGCCTGGCTCGCGCTGAAGGACGGCAAGCTCGCCATCATGAAGACGCCGAACGGCGAGAACCCGCTGGTGCACGGCGCGACGCCGCTGCTCGGCGTCGACGTCTGGGAGCACTCCTACTACATCGACTATCGCAACAAGCGCCCGGACTACCTGCAGGCGTTCGTCGAGAATCTCGTGAACTGGGAATACGTCGAGAAGCTGTTCTCGGAAGCGAAGTGACCTGACGCGGCGGGCGGTCCGTCAGGCCTCCCGCCGCGCTACCTCGAGCGTGTCGTAGATCCCGATGCGATGCTATAGCTCGCGCGGCGTTTTCTTGCGCGCAGCAAACAGACACTCTCGTCTCTTCGGTCGCCAAGCTCACGACATCTTGACTTTCGGCCTCAGACTGAAAGATTTCGCGCGGGCGGCGCCATCGTTCCACGCGCGCCGAATAACAAAAACAGGCCTCGGCCTAAGGGAGATCGCCTCATGCGCATTCTGACACCGACGCTCGCCGCGGCGTCGATCCTCCTCGCCGCTTCGTCCGCCATGGCGGCGGAAGTGACGGAGACCGCCACCTTCGACGCCGGGCCCAAGAAAGTCTGGAAAGCCGCAGGTCCCGGTTTCTGCGGCATCGGCAAGTTTCACCCCGCGATTGAGAAGTGCGATCTCTCGAACGGCAAGAAGACCCGCACGCTGATGCTCAAGGGCGGCGGGACGATCGTCGAGAACCAGCTCTCGTGGGATCCCAAGACGACGAGCTACTCCTACGAGATCACAGAGAGCCCGCTGCCGGTCGAGAACTACAAGGCGACGTTCAAGGTAGAAAAGACCGGCAAGAAGCAGTCAACCGTGACCTGGACCGCGACCTTCGACCCGAAGGGCGCCAGCGAGGACGAGGCGAAGAAGACGATCTCCGGCATCTTCACCGCCGGTCTCGACGCGCTCAAGTCGAAGCTCTGAAGCGAGCGGCTCCGCCGCGTCCACGCGGCGGAGCCCTCTCAGGCCACATCATCGTCATCGCTCGACAGCGTTGAAGCCCGTTCCGCGCGCGCCAATTCCCGGCGATGACGAGAAGACGAGAACCGACTGCGGCCGTCGCCGCTGTCCTGCTGTGCGTTCCGGCGTTCGCGGACGCGACGCCCTCCTCACAGGAAGGAACGGTGCTGCGCGGCGCCTCGTTCAGAAGCATCGCGCTCGGACGTCCCCTTCAATATTCGCTCTATCTGCCGCCCGGCTACGACGCTCGCGACGAAACCCGCCGCTATCCGACGATCTATCTTCTGCACGGATACGGCGGGACGGACGTCTCCTGGATCGATTCGGGGTTTCTGAAGGAGACCGCCGACCGGCTGATCGCCGAAGGGGCGTTGCCGCCCTCGATCATCGTCATGCCTTTCGCGCAGACAGGCTGGTATGTCGACAGCGCGGGAAGCGACGGCGCCGGGCGCTGGCAGACGGCGATCGTCGACGACCTCATCACCTATGTGGACGCGCGCTATCACACGGTCTCCGAAGGCGGCTCGCGAGCGATCGCGGGCCTGTCGATGGGCGGATACGGCGCGCTCCGCTTCGCTCTCATGCAGCCTGACGAATTCGTCGCAGCCGCAAGCCTCTCGGGAGCGATCTTCGCGGACGTAAAGAGCGCCGCCGACTTTCCCGAGTTCCAGCTCGCCTTGTTCGGACGCTCGTTCGGAAAGACTTTCGACCCAGAGGTCTTCAACGCCGACAGCCCCTGGCGCAGCCTTGCAGAAAACGCCGGCAACCCGTCGGAGGCGCCGGCGCTTTACATGAACGTCGGCGACAGGGACATTCCGATCCTCGCCGCCGGGAACGCAAAGTTCGTGGAAGCGCTGAAGGCCGCAGGCATTTCGGTGACCTTCTCGGTGTCGCCCGGCGGCCATGACTGGAAGCTCTGGGCCGAGCAGACGCCGAAGATGCTCGCTTTTCTCGGCGCTCGCCTGAAGCGCGGCGCGACCGTCGCGCAAGACGGATCCGTCTCCGACGCGACGCGGGTCGCAGCCGGTCTGTCGACGCCCCACACGCTCGCCGCCGGCCTTGGCGAGACCGCCCCTCCACCGCCGCCCGCGCAGCCGCCGGCGGCGCCGAAACCGATCGTCGCGCGGCCCTGAGATCGCCGCTCAGGCTTGAAGCACGGCCTGAGCGACGAGCAGCGCGTCGCGATTTTCGCGGATGTCGTGGACCCGGAACATCACGGCGCCGCGCTCCCAGCCGATCACCGCGGTCGCGACCGTGCCGAAGGTCCGCTCTTTGGGCTCGCGTGGAATGATGTGCCCGATGAGCGACTTGCGCGACGTTCCGAGCAGCACGGGGAAGCCCATGGCCGCAAGCGCGTCGACCCGGCGGATCGCGATCAGGTTCTGCTCCACGGTCTTGCCGAAGCCCACTCCCGGATCGAGCGCGATGGCGCGGTCCGGAATCCCCGCCCGCTGCGCGATTTCGATCGAGCGCCCGAGGAAACGCTTCATGTCCTCAACGATGTCGAGCGAGGGATCGACCTCGGTGCGGTGATGCATCACGCAGACCGGCGCGCCGTGCTCGGCCGCGACGCGCGCGATGTCAGGATCGCGCTGCAGGCCCCAGACGTCGTTGACGATTTCCGCGCCGGCTTCGAGGGCTGCGGCCGCGACCTTCGCCTTCATGGTGTCGATCGAGATCGGCGCCCGCAGCGCGGCCCTGAGCGCGCGGATGGCGGGAACGACCCGCCGGACCTCTTCCTCCGCGTCGACCGGCGTATGGCCCGGTCGGGTCGACTCGCCGCCGACGTCGATCACGTCGGCGCCCTCCGCCTCCATGGCTCGGGCGTGCGCCACGGCCGTCTCGACCGCCTCGAACCGGCCGCCGTCCGAAAAGGAATCCGGCGTGACGTTGAGGATGCCCATGATCCGCGGTCCGCCGGCGCGGTCGAACAGGCTGGCGGTCGCGAAGGGAACGGGGGCGGACATGCGGAAAGCCTTCGGATGCGTCGCGGAGGCCGCCATGAGGCGGGACCGCACGCTTAAAGAAGTTCGCGACTGCGCGCGAGCGCCGACGATCAGTAGGTCATCACGGCGGGAAGCGTCTTGGCCTGCGCGATCCAGGCGGCGACGCGCTTCTCGGACGGCGGCGCGCGCACGAGGTTCCTCCGCGCGTTGAGCTCCGCCATCGTCCGGGTGAGGTTCTGGACGTTCCGACTTCTGAGGCTCTTCACGGTGTCGACCCCCGCGGCCTCGAGCAGTTCGGCGTATTCCTCGCCCACGCCCTTCAGGCGCATGAGGTCCGCGATGTTGGCGAAGCGGAGAATCATCGTCTCGGCGATGCCCGACGATGACGCGAGCGCCTTGCGGCCGCGCGGATCCTTGGCGCGTTCGAGCAACGTGGCGGTTGTTCTGACGCCGACGGATTTCAACCGTCCCTCGAACTCCGGACAGACGCCCTCGATCTTGGCGATTGGATAGACCACCTTCCGCCCCCCGGCGTTCGATCGCGCTCGAACGTGCCCCAGGATGACGCGGGGCCAGACGCGTCGCTTCTCGCGACGCCATGCAAGATTGGGGCGAACCGGCGCCCAACTTCCTCAAACGAACGCTTCAAGCCCCGGAACGGCGCCGACGATGCGGCCCGTGGTCTCTTCTCCCACCGTCTCGCGCGAATGGGCCAGCAGTTCCTTCGTGACGATCTGCACCTCTCCGCCCGAGAGTCCGGCGGCGGTGAGCGCGTGATAGGCGGCCATGGCGCCGAAACCGGCGTAGCCGCCGGCGCTCTCCTGCGCGCTGCGGCCCTGCTCCAGCGCCTCGTCAGCGCCGGGAATGGACTCGATGAGCTGCTTCACCGCATCCGCTGGCGCTTCCTTGTCGAGAAAGGCCAGGATCGTCCTGATCGCGGTCGCGGCCTTTTCGCGATCCATGCCGGCCGCCGCCGACAGGCGGGTCACGAGGTCTTCCATTATCGGGCGTCTCCCCCGCGGATTTTGTTTTCGGGCGCATAGTAGGCGGCGGCGGAACGATGACAAGCGCCCGCATCGCCACGGCCCGGCTTGTCTCCGCCCGGCGCCCGCGTCACAAATCCCGCCTGACCCGGCGACGAGGAAAGCCTGCATGCTCGAGGACGGCAAGATCTTCATCGGCGCCAGCGTCGACTCTTCGGGCGCGCTCGTGAAGGGCGAGTATCTGGAGCTGCGGCTCGCGAACCGGCACGGGCTCGTCACCGGCGCGACCGGCACCGGCAAGACGGTCACGCTGCAGGTGCTCGCCGAAGGCTTTTCCGACGCCGGCGTCGCGGTCTTCGCCGCGGACGTCAAGGGCGACCTCTCGGGCGTCGCCGAGAAGGGCGAGCCGAAGGACTTCCTCGTCAAGCGCGCCGAGGAGGTCGGGCTCAAGCCCTACGTCAACGACGCTTTCCCCGTGACCTTCTGGGACCTGTTCGGCGAACAGGGCCATCCGATCCGCGCCACCATCTCCGAAATGGGGCCGCTGCTGCTCGCGCGGCTGATGAACCTCAACGACACGCAGGAAGGCGTGCTGAACATCGTGTTCCGCGTCGCCGACGAGCAGGGCCTTCTGCTGCTGGACCTGAAGGATCTTCAGGCGCTGCTGAACTACGTCGCCGAGAACGCCGCCGAGCTGACGACAAAATACGGCAACGTCGCCAAGGCGACCGTCGGCGCGGTCCAGCGGCAGCTTCTGGTGCTCGAACAACAGGGCGGCGCGAAGTTCTTCGGCGAGCCCGCGCTCGCGCTCACCGACCTCATCCGCACGAGCCGCGACGGCAAGGGGATGATCAACATCCTCGCGGCCGACAAGCTGATGGGCAGCCCCCGGCTCTACGCCACGTTCCTGCTGTGGCTGCTGTCGGAGCTGTTCGAGGAACTGCCCGAGGTCGGCGATCCGGACAAGCCGAAGCTCGTGTTCTTCTTCGACGAGGCCCACCTGCTGTTCGACGAGGCGCCCAAGGCGCTGGTCGACAAGGTCGAACAGGTCGTGCGCCTGATCCGCTCGAAGGGCGTCGGCGTCTATTTCGTGACCCAGAACCCGCTCGACGTGCCCGAAACCGTGGCGGGCCAGCTCGGCAACCGCGTGCAGCACGCGCTCAGAGCCTACACGCCGCGGGAGCAGAAGGCGGTGCGCGCCGCCGCCGAAACCTTCCGCCCGAACCCGAAGCTCAAGACCGCTCAGGTGATCATGGAGCTCGGCGTCGGCGAGGCTCTGGTCTCCACCCTCGAGGGCAAGGGCGCGCCCTCGATCGTCGAGCGCACGCTGATCCGGCCGCCCGCCGCTCGCATCGGGCCGGTCAGCCCGGAGGAGCGGAGCGCCATCATGCGGAACTCGTCCATGGCCGGACGCTACGACACCACGATCGACCGCGAGTCGGCCTACGAGATGCTGACGAAACGCGCCGAGGACAAAGCCGTGGTCGAGGCCGACGCCGGCGGCGGCGGGATCGGCGGCATGTTCGACACGATCTTCGGCGGCGCGTCGGGACGCTCCAAGACGCTCAATCCGGGACAGCGCGTCGCCCGCGAGGTGACCCGCACGATCGTCAACCAGACAGTCGGCAACGTCGCGGCCTCGATCGGGAAGTCCGTCGCCGGCTCCGTCGGCGGCTCCGTCGGACGGGCGCTGGTGCGCGGCGTTCTGGGCAGCCTCCTCAAGCGGTGAGGCGGCATTGCGAGGGGACGGCGGACGCGCTATCTACACTTCTGCAATCGGAGTGTAGACGATGGCGTTTCACGTGCGAGACCCTGAGACGGATCGCGTCGTCCGCGAGCTTGCGTCGACGAAAGGCGTGACCCTGACCGAGGCGATACGGAGCGCCTGCGAAAGCGCTCTGGCTGACGCCGCGCGTTCGGCCGGCAGAGACGACCTGAAAGCACGGCTCAAAGCGATCAGAGATCGCGTCGCGGCTTATCCTGACAACGGCGTCGCGATAGACAAGGCGTTCTATGACGCCCTCAATGATGAGTAGCCCCGTTTTCGTCGACGCTTCGGTGATCGCCGCGATTTTGCTGAACGAGGCGGACGCGGAAGTCCTCGAAGACCGTATTGTGGACAGTTCGAAGCGGCTGACCTCCGCGGTCGCCGTGTTCGAAGCGACGCTCGCCATCTCGAACAGAAAGGTCCAGCCGATCGTGGTCGCCCAGACCGCGGTGATGGACTACGTGCTGACGTTTCGCATGAAGATCATCGAAATCGACGCCGAGATCGGCCGCCTGGCGCTCGACGCCCGGTCGCGCTACGGCAAGGGAACGGGGCATCCGGCCCGCCTCAACATGGGCGACTGTTTCGCCTATGCCTGCGCCAAGGCGCACGGCGTCGCCCTGCTCTACAAGGGCGACGACTTCGTCCATACCGACCTCGCCTGACCATCAGGCCGAAGCTTCACCGGAGGACAGCCATGTCCGACCTCGACCGCGCGCTCGCAGCCGCTGACGCCGGGCTCGAAAAGAGCCTCGAACGCCTGTTCGCGCTCCTGAAGATTCCCTCGATCTCCACCGATCCCGCCTATCGCCACGGTTGCCGCGAGGCCGCCGACTGGCTGAAGCGCGACCTCGCTTCCCTCGGCTTCGACGCCGCGCTGCGCGAGACCCCGGGTCATCCGATCGTGCTCGCGAAGAGGCCTAAGCCGGCAGGGCCGCACGTGCTGTTCTACGGCCATTACGACGTGCAGCCCGTTGATCCGCTGGACAAATGGGAGACGCCGCCCTTCGAGCCGAAGATCGCCGAAACCCGGGAGGGCAAGAAGATCATCCTCGGCCGCGGTTCCAGCGACGACAAGGGCCAGGTGATGACCTTCGTCGAGGCATGCCGCGCGTGGAAGGCCGCGACCGGCGAGCTTCCGGTCGGCGTCACGCTGATGATCGAGGGCGAGGAAGAGTGCGGCTCCATCAACCTCTCTGCCTTTCTCGACGAGGCGAAGGACGAGCTCGCAGCCGACGCGGCGCTCGTCTGCGACACGACGATGTGGGCCGAAGGCAGGCCCGCCATCACCTCGTCGCTGCGCGGCCTGATCTATGAGGAGGTGACGGTCAAGGCGGCGAACCGCGACCTCCATTCCGGCATGTATGGCGGAGCCGCGCGGAACCCGCTGCACGTCCTGTCGGCGATCGTAGCCGCGCTTCACGACGACGCCGGCCGGGTGACGCTTCCCGGCTTCTACGACGGCGTCGCCGAGACGCCCGAGGAGATGCGCGAGCAATGGCGCGCGCTCGGCCTCGACGCGGCGAGCCTGCTCGGTCCCGTCGGCCTGTCGGAGCCCGCCGGCGAGCGCGACCGCATGGTGATCGAGCAGATCCAGTCGCGCCCGACCTGCGACGTGAACGGCATGTGGGGCGGCTACACCGGCGCCGGCGCGAAGACGGTGATCGCGGCCGAAGCCCACGCCAAGATCTCGTTCCGCCTCGTCGGCGATCAGGATCCCGCAGCAATCCGCCAGGCGTTCCGCGCCTTCGTGCGCGATCGTATCCCGGCGGACTGCTCGGTCTCTTTCGACGGCCACAAGGGCTCACGCGCGATCCAGGTGCCGATCGACAGCCCGGCCCTCAGCCGAACGCGCGCCGCGCTCGAAGCGGAATGGGGCGTCGCCCCCGTGACGATCGGCATGGGGGGCTCGATCCCCGTGGTCGGCGACTTCAAGAAGACGCTCGGCCTCGACACGCTGCTCGTCGGCTTCGCGCTCGACGATGACCGCATTCATTCGCCGAACGAAAAATACGACCTCGAGAGTTTCCGGAAGGGCATGCGGTCCTGGATCCGCATTCTCGGCGCGCTCGGCGCGTGAACCCCGCCGAAACGGCGGCAAATCATTTGTGCATTGCACGCGAATTGGTCTGGCCGTTCACGACGACGGGCCCATTCGTGCGTCTGAACCCCTTCGGAAACGAGGGCGAAGAGCGCAGTTCAGGCATCGTTAAAGCCCGTTAACCAACTGAGTCGTCGAAGCAACACCCACGACTTTCGTCGGCAGACCTAACGGGCTTGTGAGCCCGGCAGGGCGCCATTTTCTGAACGTTCGTTCATACTGCGACGCAGCAGACGCGGCCGTGCGGGGCGCGTCGTTTGCGGGAAAGGCGTCGCACCATGATCGTCAAGGCGCGCCGCGCCGGGCTTCGGTTCGGCGTGATCGGACTCGTTTTTGCTCTCGCGACCCCGTGGGCTGGGGCGGACGAGCAGGATCTTCGCACGACGCAGGTCCTGCTCGAGGGGCCGTTGTTTCTTTCGATGGCCGAAGTCGACGCCGCCTTCGCCCGTCTCGACGCAGACCGCGCGGCGGCCAAGGGTGCGATCCCGAACGCCATGACGTATTTCGAATCCGGCGGCGCCGGCTTCGGCCAGAGCGAACGCGCCGGCCGCATCGGCTCCGGCGGCTCCGCAACGCAGATGCGCGTCGGAGCTGACCGAGAGGTGCGTCCGGGCGTCGTGGTCGGGGCCATGGCGAGCGTCGGCTTCGGCAGCCTCGGCTCGGGCGACCTCGGCGCGACCGCGCTCGGGCGTCATGCGGACTTCTATGCGAAGTTCACCGAAGGCGCTCTCTTCGCCAAGGCGCTGGTGGGCGCCTCCCAGTTCGGCTTCAACGCGATCGAGCGCGGCGCCGCCGGACCCCAGTGCCGCGCCGACGCGTCCGGCCTGGTCGCCCGCGCGGCAGGCCAGATCGGCGGCTCGACCCGGATCGGCGGCGTAACCATGACGCCGACCGTGACCGTCACCGCGCTTGGCGACAGGCTGTCCGGCTATTCGGAGCGAGGCGCGAACGGAGCGCGTTTCGCGAGCCGCATGGGCGCCGCGACGATCGGGGCGGTCCGCCTCGCGGGCTCCCGCTCGGTGCGGATCGACCCGAAACACAAGCTCAAGATCGAGGCCTTCGTGGCCGCCGAAGAGGTCGTCGGCTTCCGCGCGAGCGACCTCAAGGCGACGGTCGCCGGCGAACGCGTGCGCGCCGTCGCTCTGGGCGGCGCGCCGACAGGCCGCGGGCTCGTGGGCGGCCTTGGCCTCGGGACCTCGCTGATGGACGGCGTCACGCTCCAGGTGAACTACGACTACGGCCGCCGCGACGGCGTCTCCACCCGCACGACGCGGGGGCGGATCGGCGTGTCGTTCTGAAAGACGCGCTGCCGGCATTTGCATCGGCCATCCATGAGCTGGCCTCGCCCTGAACGCAGGCTTTGGCCGAACGCCTCGCGCGCGACAATTTCCAGACGTCTTCTCTGAAGCCGACATATCGATTGCGGGCGGCAGGCCGCGCCGCTTCCTTACCGGCGCATGCGCCCTTTCGCCTCTCGTCTCCCGGACGGACGACGCGGCCGCTTAATCCGATTGTCCAAGATGGCGCAGGATTGAGCCTGTGGCAGGGTGGCGCCGCATTGCAGCAGAGATAACGATGACCGTCGACGCCTCCGCATTCACGACCGATTTCGCGAGCGACTTCCCCGCCGACGAGGCGCAGTGGCGCAAGGCCGCGGAGGCCGCGCTCAAGGGTCGGCCGCTCGAGTCCGTGATCAAGGCGCGCCTCGTCGACGGGACGTCGGTGGAAGCGATTCTTCCCCGAGCGCCCGTGCGCACGATCGCCGGCCGCCCCGCCGGCCAGCGCTGGGTCGCGATGACGCGGCTCGACGTCGCGGCGCCGGCGGCCGCGGCGCGACAGGCGCTCGAAGACCTCAACAACGGCGCGTCCGGTCTCGCGCTGGTCCTGACCGGCGACGGCCTCGCGGCCGATACGCTCGACCGGCTGGACGAGGCGCTCGACAGGGTGATGCTCGACCTCGTGACGACCGCGATCGAGGCCGCGCCGCTTGCCGGCCTGCAAGCCGCGGCGCTCGTTGCGGCGCTCGTCGAACGGCGCGGACTGAAGGCCGCGGACGTCCCGGTCCTCTTCGGGCTGGACCTCGTCCGTGACGTGGCGCTCACCGGCGCGCTGCCAGATTTGGCGAAGGTCGCCGACGCGATCACGACGCTGAGGGCCAAGGGCTTCGTCTCGCCCATTCTCATGATCGACGGCCGCGCGGCGCATGAGGCGGGCGCAAGCGAGGCGCAGGAGCTCGCCGGCGTGCTCGCGACCGCGGTCGAGCATGTCCGCTCGCTCGCCGCCCACGGCCTCGACGCCGCAGCCGTGCTCGACGCGTCTGCGATCGCCCTCTCCGCCGATGGCGACCAGTTCGCCACCATCGCGAAGCTGCGCGCCGCGCGTCTTCTCTGGGCGGCGCTCCGCCGCGAATTCGGACTTGGCGAGCGTCCGGTCCACATCCACGCCGAGACCTCGCGGCGGATGCTGACGATCAACGACTTCCAGACCAACATCGTGCGCTCGACCATCGCGGCCTTCGCGGCCGGCGTCGGCGGAGCGGATTCCGTCGTCGTCCTGCCGCACAGCTTCGCGCTCGGCGGCGCGGACGCGGACGCCCGGCGCATCGCCCGCAACGTCCAGTCGATCGTGCTGGAAGAAACCAACGCCTATCGGGTCGCCGACCCTGCAGCCGGCGCCGGCGCGATCGAGGCGCTGACCGACGCGCTCGCAGAAAAGGCCTGGGAAGCCTTTCAGCAGATCGAGGCCGAAGGCGGCATGCTGGCGGCCCTGAAATCCGGCTTCTGGCAGTCTCGGCTAGGCGAAACGCGCGCGAGCCGCGAAAAGCTTGTCGCAAGCCGCAGGATTCCGCTGGTCGGCGTCAGCGAGTTTCCGAAAGCGGATGAGATGCGCGCCGAGGTCACGCCCGCAGAGCGTCCCGCCGCCGGCGGCGCCGCGCCCGCTTCGGGCGAAAACTTCGCGGCGCTGGTCGAGGCCTTCCGCGACGGCGCCGCGCTCGCAACCGGCGACGGCGACAGGATCGCCGAGCCGCTCGCGGCCGGCCGCCTCGCCGAACCGTTCGAGCGCATCCGCCACGCGAACCGGTCCGCCGCTTCCCAGCCCACGGCCTTCCTTGCGCTGCTCGGCCCGGTCGCGCGGCACGCCGCCCGCGCCGGCTTCGTGCGCAACCTGCTCGCCGCCGGCGGCGTCGCGACCGCGGAGGGCCCGGTCGACACCTCCGCAGACGACATCGCCACGGCGTTCCGGAACTCCGGCGCTCGCCTCGCCGTGATCTGCGGTTCGGACGCCGATTATCTCGAAGCCGCCCCCGTCATCGCTGCGGCGCTGAAGAAGGCGGGCGCGACGGTGTGGCTCGCGGGCCGGCCGAAGGAGGGCCGGGACGCGCTCGACGGCGCCGGCGTCTCCCGCTTCGTCGCCGCAGGCGACGACGCCATCGACATTCTGACAGAAGCGACCATGATCGCCGGATCGGCGAAAGGAGGCGCGGCATGAGCGCGACCCTTCCGGATTTCTCGAAGATCGGCTGGACCCGGCCCGACCTCGCCGCGCCGCGGATCGCGGCCGACGCCTGGACGACGCCCGAGGGGATCGACGTTCCCCCGGTCTATGGCGAGGCGGATCTCGACGGGCTCAAGGGTCTCGACACATGGCCGGGACTCGCGCCGTTCATCCGCGGCCCCTACCCGACCATGTACGCCTCCCAGCCCTGGACGATCCGGCAATATGCCGGCTTCTCGACGGCTGAAGACTCGAACGCCTTCTACCGCGCGAACCTCGCGGCCGGGCAGATGGGCCTCTCGGTCGCCTTCGACCTCGCGACGCACCGGGGATATGACTCCGATCATCCGCGCGTGGCCGGCGACGTCGGCATGGCGGGCGTCGCGATCGACTCGATCTACGACATGCGCACGCTGTTCGACGGCATCCCGCTCGACAGGATGACCGTGTCGATGACGATGAACGGCGCCGTCCTGCCCGTTCTCGCGCTTTTCATCGCCGCCGCCGAAGAACAGGGCGTCGCGCAGGAGAAGCTCGCCGGAACCATTCAGAACGACATTCTGAAGGAGTTCATGGTCCGCAACACCTACATCTATCCGCCTCAGCCCTCGATGCGGATCATTGCGGACATCTTCGCTTACACGTCGCAGCACATGCCGAAGTTCAACTCGATCTCGATCTCCGGCTACCACATGCAGGAAGCGGGCGCGACGGCGGACCTCGAGCTCGGCTACACGCTGGCCGACGGCGCCGAGTATGTGCGGGCCGGCATGGCGGCGGGCCTCGACATCGACAAGTTCGCTCCGCGCCTGTCGTTCTTCTGGGCGATCGGCATGAACGTGTTCATGGAGATCGCCAAGATGCGGGCCGCGCGCCTCATCTGGACGAAGCTCATGACCGACCTCGGCGCCAAGAGCCCGAAGTCGCTCCCCCTTCGCACCCATTGCCAGACCTCGGGCTGGTCGCTGACCGCGCAGGACGTCTGGAACAACGTGGTGCGCACGTCCCTCGAGGCGATCGCGGCGACGCAGGGCGGCACTCAGTCGCTGCACACCAATTCCTTCGACGAGGCGCTCGCGCTGCCGACCGACTTCTCGGCCCGCATCGCGCGCAACACCCAGCTCGTGCTGCAGATGGAAAGCGGCACCAACCGCTTCATCGATCCGTGGGGCGGCTCGGCCTATGTCGAGAAGCTGACACACGACCTCGCGAAGAAGGCGCTCGCCCACATCGCCGAGATCGACCGGCTCGGGGGCATGGCGAAGGCGATCGAGGCCGGCGTGCCGAAGCTCCGCATCGAGGAGGCGGCCGCGACCACGCAGGCGCGGATCGACTCGGGCGAGCAGGTCGTGGTCGGCGTCAACGCCTACAAGGTGCTCGAAAACGAGACCCTCGACGTCCGACAGATCAAGAACGCGGAGGTGCGCGCCGCGCAGGAGGCGAAGCTGAAGCGTCTGCGCGGGGAGCGCGACGAGGCGAAGACGCAGGCGGCGCTCGACGCGCTCGAAGCCGGCGCCCGTGGTGACGCCAACCTGCTCGCGCTCTCGATCGAGGCGGCGCGGGCGAAAGCCACGGTCGGCGAGATCACCAGCGCGATGGAGCGCGTGTTCGGGCGCCACCGGGCCGAGATCAAGTCGATCTCGGGCGTCTACAAGCGGGAGGCCAAGGCCATGGGCGCGATCGACGAGGTGCAGAAGCTCGTCGCGGCCTTCGAGCGGGCGGACGGCCGCCGGCCGCGCATCCTGGTCGCGAAGGTCGGGCAGGACGGCCACGATCGCGGCCAGAAGATCATCGCCTCCGCCTTCGCGGACCTCGGCTTCGATGTCGACATCGGCCCGCTGTTCGCGACCCCGGAAGAGGCCGCCCGGCAGGCGATCGAGAACGACGTCCACGTCGTCGGCATCTCGACCATGACGGCCGGCCACCTGACC
Organism: Ancylobacter novellus; assembly: GCA_003241695.1. Lineage (GTDB taxonomy): Bacteria > Pseudomonadota > Alphaproteobacteria > Rhizobiales > Methylopilaceae > Methylopila. The sequence continues at coordinate 177,148 of QFPN01000003.1, forward strand.
CTCGTCCCGGCGCTGCGCGACGCGCTCAAGGCCGAGGGGCGCGAGGACGTCATGATCGTGGTCGGCGGCGTCATCCCGCCGGTCGACTATCCGGCGCTGAAGGAGGCCGGCGCGAGCCTGATCTTCCCGCCCGGCACGGTCGTGGCGAACGCCGCCAAGGAGCTGGTGCAGATGCTGAACGAGCGGCTGGGCTACGCCTCCGCGCAGGCGGCCGAATGAGCGCGCCTGTGGAAGAAGCGACGCCGGAGATGATCGAGGCCATCGCCAAGCAGCTGTTCCGGGCCGAGAACCCGCCGAGCCGGCTGTGGGACGGAAAGCTGTTCGTGCAGGCGGGCCTGCCGACCGAAGGGTATCTGTTCGCAAGCGAAGACGAAAAAGCCGCCTTTCGGCGGCGGGCTCGTGAAGCGTTGTCGGGCGACCCGTCCTGAGCGGGCCCGCTCGTCGAGGCCGGCGAAGCGCCGGCCCGAAGGTCAGATGTGCAACTTCACGCCCCGAAACGGCGACGGAAGCCGAGAAGCCTCGCGCCGCGCATCGCTCGGCCGAAGCTCGACTGCGCCTGGCCCGAAAGAGCGGCGGCGCGGCCGCGAAGCACCATCGCCTGATCGCCGATCATGCGGCCCCAGGCCTGCAGCGCGCGGCCTTTCATCTGACGGTAGAAACCTTCCAGTCGATCGGCGTTCATGGCCATCCTCGCGAACTGAAACAGTCTGTAACAGACCTTATGAGCGCAGAACGCTGAACGGCAGATGACAGTTCGGCGGAGGGAATGAGATTTTCGTGTTGAGCCGCCTCATCACTTGGTAGCGCTCGATAGGCCGCGCCCCATCGAAGCCGCCGCTCGCAAAGCTCCCAGACGGATAAGCTCGACGTGACGACGACGCCTGCGCAGAAAACCGACATCGACGTGAAGGCCTATGCGGAGCGCATCCGAGCGGGCGAACGGGCGGCGCTCGCGCGCGCCATCACCTTCGCGGAGTCGCGCCGGGCCGACCATCAGGCGGCCGCCCGCGCCATGGTTCAGGAGCTGATCGAGGAGACGGGCAAGGCGATCCGCGTCGGGATCACGGGCGTTCCGGGCGTCGGCAAGTCGACCACCATCGACGCGCTGGGCTCGATGCTGACGGCCGCCGGCCACCGTGTCGCGGTTCTCGCCGTCGATCCCTCGTCGAAGCGCACCGGCGGCTCGATCCTCGGCGACAAGACGCGGATGAAGTCGCTTGCGCACGACGCACACGCCTATATCCGCCCCTCCCCGTCCGCCGGCACGCTCGGCGGCGTCGCGGCCAAGACGCGCGAGACGATGCTTCTGGTGGAGGCGGCGGGCTTCGACGTGATCCTGGTCGAGACGGTCGGCATCGGCCAGTCCGAGATCACGGTCGCGGACATGACGGACGTGTTCGTCGTGCTGATGCTGCCCGGAGCCGGCGACGAGCTTCAGGGCATCAAGAAGGGCGTGCTGGAGATCGCCGACCTCATCGCGGTCAACAAGGCCGACGGCGACAACGAGGCGCGCGCCCACGACGCGGCGTCCGACTACAAGGCGGCGCTTCGAATCCTGTCGGCGAATTCCGGCGCCTGGACGCCCGAAGTCATCACCATTTCGGGGCGCGAGAACATCCGTCTCGACGCGCTGTGGGCGCGTGTGCTCGCCTGCCGCAACGCGCGCGAAAAATCCGGAGAGTTCGCCGAGCGGCGCGCCGGCCAGCAGGTGCGCTGGATGTGGGACATGGTCGAGGCCCGCTTCCGCGAGCGCCTCGCGGAGCATCCGCAGCTGGCGGAGCGCGTACCGGCGCTCGAAGCGGACGTTGCGAAGGGCGACCTCGCCCCGACCGTTGCGGCCGACGAGATCGCGAAAGTGCTGGGATTCTGAGACACGAAGGCGTCAAGCCTCTGGACACGAAGTGGAAAGGTCGCGCGGAATACCGTCCTGAAACTCGCTCGCTTGCCCCCTTTGGCCCTTTTCCCGATGTTCAACGCGCCGCCGCTCCAGACGACGCCGAAGTCCGGTCCGGCCGACGACGGCGCGCGCCTGATCGCGGAAGTCCGTAGGGCGCTTTCAACTCCCGGCCTCACGCCAGAACAGGTCCGCGCCGTAAGCCGTCTCGCGGAGACCGCGGCGCATATTCTGAGCCGCAACCGCGCCGACGCCCGACAGGCGCGGCTCATCGAAGAGATGCGGGACGAAGCAGACCGCCGCCGCCGCATGCTCGACGGCGCGCTCTGGGCGGCGCGCTCCGGCCTGTGGGAATGCCGCATCAGCGACGAACGTCTCGACTGGAGCGCCGGCGTCTACGACCTGTTCGGCTTCGCCCCCGGCCGCCGGATGCATCGGCAGGAAGCGCTCGAACTCTACGCCGCCGCCTCGCTCGACGTCCTCGAACGGGCGCGCAGCCATGCGCTGACGTCGGGAGGCCGCTTCGGCTTCGAAGCCGAGATCACGACGGCGAAAGGCGTCCGTCGCTGGATCAGGGTCTCCGGCGTCGCCGAACGCGAGAACGGCGTGCCGACCCGGCTCTACGGACTGAAGCAGGACGTCACCGAGGAGCGCGAACTCGCCGACGAAACCCGCCGCCTCGCCGAGATCGACGCCCTGACGGGCCTCGCCAACCGGCGCATGTTCGACGAGCGCCTCGCGGACTGCGCGCGCGACGGCCGCAGCGCCCTGTTGCTCGTCGACCTCGACGGCTTCAAGCACGTCAACGACACGCTCGGCCACGCGCTCGGCGACGCATGTCTGCAGGAGGCGGCGCGACGGCTCGAACGGGCCTGCCGGGGCGCCGCGCTCGTCGCCAGGATCGGGGGCGACGAGTTCGCGGTTCTTCACGGGGACTGGAGCGCGGCCGAGCGCATGGCGCGCCGGACGGTCGAGGCCCTGCGGATCACGGTCGAGCGCGACGGAGCGCGGCTCGGACTTGGCGGTTCGGTCGGCCTCGCCCGTTCGGACGGCGGAACCGCGGCCGACTGGTTCTCCCGCGCCGACCGCGCGCTCTACGCGGCGAAGGGCGCGGGCCGTGGCGCGTTCCGCGCGTTCGATCCGGCGGTGTCGGGACCTGTGTCGCCGCTCAGGCTGGTGGGCTGAAAGCTCAGCCCATGCCTTCCGGCCCGCGGGCGATCGCCGCGACGCCGGTGCGGGCGACCTCGACGAGACCGAGCGGGGTCATCAGAACGATGAACTGGTCGAGCTTGTCGGGCTTGCCGGTGATCTCGAACACGAAGCTCTCGGTGGTGGCGTCGATCACCCGCGCCCGGAACGCGTCGGCGAGGTTGAGCGCCTCGACGCGCGCCTCGCCCTTGCCGCGCACCTTGATGAGCATCAGTTCGCGCTCGAGCGAGCGGTGGGTGAGCGTCAGGTCCACGACCTTGTGCACCGGCACCAGCCGGTCGAGCTGCGTCTTGATCTGCTCGACGACGTCGTCGGGGCCGCTGGTCACGACCGTGATGCGCGACAGGTGGCCCTCATGGCTCGTCTCCGAAACCGTCAGGCTGTCGATGTTGTAGCCGCGGCCTGAAAACAGGCCGATGACGCGCGCGAGAACGCCCGGCTCGTTGTCGACGAGGATCGCGAGCGTATGGCTCGAGCGTGGCTCGTGATGGTCGTCCATGAAATAGGCGGAGCCGGTGGGCTGGCGCATGGGATGTCCTAGAAGAAATGCGGATCGAGGCGTCGAGCCAGGGTCGGAGAGCGTCAGCCCCCTCACCCGCTCGCTTTCGCTCGCGACCTCTCCCTGCTGGGGAGAGGTGAAGGGCGGCGCCGTTTCCGCACCCCTCCCCGGCGGGGAGAGGTCGGGGGGCGCCAGCCCTCCGGGTGAGGGGGCCTATGCGTCGGGATGGCGATCAGACGAGCTTCTTGCCCTCGTCGGTGATCGCCTGGTTGATGGTCTGCTCGCCGGCCTCGCCGAGCAGCATCTCGTTGTGGGCGCGGCCCGACGGGATCATCGGGAAGCAGTTCTCCATCTTGTCGACATGGACGTCGACCACGACCGGTCCCGGCGTCTCGACCATCTTCCTGATCGTCGCGTCGAGTTCGGACGGCTTCGACACGCGCAGCCCCGTCGCGCCATAGGCCTCGGCGAGCTTCACGAAATCCGGGAGCGCCTCGGAGTAGGAGTGCGAATAGCGCGACCCGTGCAGCAACTGCTGCCACTGGCGCACCATGCCCATGTACTCGTTGTTCAGGATGAACACCTTGATCGGCAGATTGTACTGGATCGCCGTCGAGAGCTCCTGAATGCACATCTGGATCGAGGCTTCGCCCGCGATGTCGATCACGAGCGCGTCCGGATGGGCCTTCTGCACGCCGACCGCCGCCGGCAGGCCGTAGCCCATCGTTCCGAGGCCGCCGGAGGTCATCCAGCGGTTCGGCTCGTCGAAGCGGAAATACTGCGCGGCCCACATCTGGTGCTGGCCGACCTCGGTCGTGACATAGGTGTTCGGCCCCTTGGTCAGCTCGTAGAGGCGCTGCACCGCGTGCTGCGGCTTGATGGTCTCGTCGGAATTCTTGAACTCGAGGCAGTTGCGCGCCTGCCAGGAGTTGATCCGCCGCCACCAGTCGGCGAGGCCCGCCGGATCGATCCGCGAGCGGCTCGCCTTCCAGATCGCGACCATTTCCTCGAGCACGTGCGCGACGTCGCCCACGATCCCGACCTCGACGCGGACGTTCTTGTTGATCGACGACGGGTCGATGTCGATGTGGATCTTCTTCGAGTTCGGCGAGAACGCATCGAGTCGGCCGGTGATGCGATCGTCGAAGCGCGCGCCGACGCACAGCATGACGTCGCAGTCATGCATGGCGTTGTTGGCCTCGAAGGTGCCGTGCATTCCGAGCATCCCGAGCCACTGGGGACCAGACGCCGGATAGGCCCCGAGGCCCATCAGCGTCGAGGTGACGGGCGCGCCGGTCAGGTCGGCGAACTCGCGCACGAGTTCGCTCGCGCGCGTGCCGGAATTGATGACGCCGCCGCCGGTGTAGAAGATCGGCTTGCGGGCCGAGGCCAGCAGCTCCACCGCCTCGCGGATCTTCGCCGGATCGCCCTTCAGCTTCGGCTGGTAGCTCTTGTGGATGATGTCGCCGGGGCCGACATAGCGGCCGCTCGCGAACTGCACGTCCTTCGGGATGTCGACCACCACCGGGCCGGGACGGCCGTGGGTCGCGACATAGAAGGCTTCGTGCAAGGTGCGGGCGAGTTCGTCGACGCTCTTCACCAGGTAGTTGTGCTTGGTGCAGGGCCGCGTGATGCCGACCGTGTCGCATTCCTGGAACGCGTCCGAGCCGATCAGGTGCGTCGGCACCTGTCCGGTGATGCAGACCATCGGGATCGAGTCCATCAGCGCGTCGGTCAGGCCCGTCACGGCGTTGGTGGCGCCGGGGCCGGAGGTCACGAGCACGACGCCGCATTTGCCGGTCGAGCGGGCGTAGCCCTCGGCCATGTGGGTTGCGCCCTGCTCGTGGCGCACGAGCACGTGCTCCACCCCGTCCTGCTGGAACAGCACGTCGTAGATCGGAAGCACCGCGCCGCCCGGATAGCCGAAAATATGCGCGACGCTCTGATCCTGCAGGGCGCGGATGACGATCTCGGCGCCGGTCATCGTCTCGGATGCGAGATCGACCTTGCTGACGTCGATCGACAGCGCCTCTTCGGTGGTCTTCGGTTCCAGTTCTGCGGCGTCTTGCGCGGTCATGGCGGTTTCCTTTCGCCTTCTTCGACCAGAGCCCGGAAGCGCCGAGGAACCGACGCCCGAGCAACAAAAAAGGCCCCCGGTGGGGAGCCTTGCGTCAGGCGTCATCGGAGGGGGAGTTCGAGCCTTATGCGGCCCGCCCCTCGGATGACGCCAAGATTACGATAAGCGTCGCGCGCGGCACTGGCCGGCTCCTGCTCGTTGAATGCGCGCGGAAGCTACGCGCGGGGGCGCGCCGCGTCAAGCCGTGCCGAAAGACCAACGCCTTTCGCCTCCAGTCAATCCAGATAGACGATCTGGGGCGTCATCTCCTGATCGTCGACGAGCCAGTCGACCGCGAAGGCGTCCGCGGCTTCCGCCGAGCAGATGCGCCAGCAATTCCTGCCGGCGGCCTTGGCTTCGTAGAGCGCATGATCGGCGAGCGCCATCAGCCGGGCGGGCTCCACGGAGGAGTCCGGCGCGACCACGACGCCGATGGTGACGCTCGGGCGCAGCTCCAGCCCGTCGATCAGGCAGTTGCGGTTGATCGCGGCCACGAGACGTCCCGCGAGGCGCGTCGCGTCGTCGGGCGTCGGCACCGGCGCGATCACGGCGAATTCGTCGCCGCCGAGCCGCGCCACGAGATCGGTCGCGCGAACGCTGTCCTGCAGCAGCCGCGAAACTTCGATCAGCAGCCCGTCGCCGGCCGCATGGCCGAAACGATCGTTCACCGCCTTGAAGTGATCGAGGTCGATGAGAAACAGCGCGAAGCGCCTGCCCTTCGCGCGGGCGGTCGTGGTCGCGCCGGTCAGGACGTCGAGAAAGCGCGCGCGGTTGGCGAGCGTGGTGAGGCCGTCGTGGAGCGCGCGGAACGCGTAGTCGCGCCGCGCCGCGCGATGGTCATGAATGACGGCCGCCACGAACAGGCTCGGCGCGGACAGCAGCGCGAGCGCCAACCCGCGAAGCAGTTCCGCCTGGGCCAAGCTCTTTGCCCCGGCGAGCGCGGCCCAGGCGTCTCCGACCAGGAACGCGTCGAGCGTCGCGACGAGGAGAAAAGCCGCAAGCGACGTCGCGAACAGACCGAGCCGCGTCGCGAACCACGCCAGAACCACCGACGCCCCGAGCGCGATCTCCTGCCGTCCGTCGAAAACGACCGCCGCGAGCACGGCGGCGAGCGCGACCCACGCGACAACGAACTCGCTCGCGCCGGGGCGACCTTCGCCGCCGATGTCGGCAGGCCCCGCCAGCCTTCTTTCAGCGCGGTCGAAGGTCAGCGCCAGCATCATGACGAGTAGAGCGCCGAGGGCGGTGGAGACGAATTCAGCGGCGGCGGCCGCCGCCTCCCCGGTCACGAAAGCCGCCGAAGCAAAGCCCTTCATCGACAGGATCGCGGAGGCTGCGACCGAAACCGCGACGAGCGCCGCCGCGATGCGGACCTGCGAACTGACGAAGCCGGCGCGCCTCAGCCTCGCGAAGATCAGCACGCCGGCCGAGATCGCCGCGGCGTCGAGCGCGAACGCTGCTGCGGCCGAAACCGCGCTTTCGCCCACGAGGGCCGCGAAAGCCAGTCGGATCGCCGCGAGCATCGCCAGGTCGAGCCGGCCGAAGCGGCGCCCGGAGCGGATCAGGAGCCCCGCCACCGCAGGCGCAGCAAGATTCATCAGAGGCTGCCCCGCCGCGCCCTGCCCCAGCGACGTCGTCGCGACGAGACCGGCGCAGTAGCAGAGAGCGATCAGACTGTGCGGGGCGGAAAGAAGGACGACGACGGACCGGCCAAGCCGGAACGAACCGGACGAGGAAGAAAGCGACATGGACATGCGACTCCGAACTGACTTCTCCTACGCCGCCTCCCGCTAAGCCCCCGTTCCCGAAGGAGTTCGAATTTGAGCGAGTTTTGATGCAATTTGAGACCATGCCTCACGCGCTCGTGAGGGACGGTCCGTACGGAATCGGCGGCCCGGTCCGTAGACGCCGCTGGAGCCGGCGACGAAAGGACGTTCCATGTGGCTGCTGCACGACCGGACCGGACGCTTCTCGCCGCTGCTCGCGCTGACCCTCGTCGGCCTGTGCCTTCCCGCCGCATGGCTCGCGGTCCGCGCGGCGCATGGCGACTTTTCGGGAGCGGCGCCGGTCGGCGCCCCGGGCCTGCCGCCCGGTTTCAGCGACGCGCCCGGCGTCGGCCGCGGAGGAGCCTCCACCCCTTTCGGTCCCGCGGCGGCGCCGAACTTCGGCGCGCCGGACGGCGGTCCGAGCGCCGCGAACGCGCGGCCGATCTACGCCGCGATCCATTTCACCGGCGACTGGGCCATCCGTTTCCTGCTGCTCTCGCTGATGATCACGCCGTTCCGCCGCCTGCTGCACTGGCCACGGCTCGTGCTGACGCGCCGGCGCATCGGGCTCGCCGCCCTCGCCTACGCGGTCCTGCACCTTTGTCTCTATGCGCTCGACCAGGAGTTCGCGCTCTCCCGGATCGCGAGCGAGATCGCGCTCCGCATCTATCTCGCGATCGGCCTCGCGGCGCTCCTCGGCCTCGTCGCGCTCGGCGCCACGTCCTGGGACGGGGCGGTGAAGCGCATGGGCGCCGAACGCTGGAACCGGCTGCACCGGCTCGCCTACTGGATCGCAGGTCTCGCGACGCTGCATTTCTTCATGCAGTCGAAGCTCGACGTCACCGAGCCCACGCTGATGTGGGGCCTGTTCCTCTGGGCGATGGGCTGGCGACGGCTTCAGGCTCAGGGCGACCGCGCGACGAGCCTCGTCTGGCTGACGGGGCTCGCCGTCGTGGCGGCCGTCGCGACCGCGCTTTCCGAGGCGCTCTGGTATGGCCTCGCGACGGGCGTCGATCCGATCCGGGTGCTGAAGGCGAACTTCACCGTCGTCCTCGGGCTGCGCCCCTGTTGGCAGGTTCTCGTCTTCGGCCTCGCCGCCGCGGCGGCGAGCCTGATCGGCGCGCGCCGGCGCGGCGCCCCGAGGCCACGCGCGCAGGCGCAGAAGCGCGCCGCCGTCGCGCCGCCGGCCCTCGCGCCGGGCGAGAGCGCGTGACGCGTTCGAACAGCGATTGAAATCCGCCGCGAGCGGGGGTATGAACCCCGCTCCGCACGGTCGCCCGAATAGCTCAGCGGGAGAGCACACCCTTCACACGGGTGGGGTCACAGGTTCGATCCCTGTTTCGGGCACCACTTTCTTTCATCTTCCCATCGGATTGCGGCTTTGCGAGCCGGGCGCGCATCGCTCGCGAGGCCGGACGGTTATCTCGGCTTGATCCGGAACCCGTTCACCCCCATGCCGTGACGCCTATCTCGCTGAGACGATCGGACTTCGGAATGACGCGGAGACCTGAACGTCCCCGGACGGCGACCCTTCGGCCGCCATCCGGGCGGGTGAGCCTTACGGCTTGATGAGCTGACCCGTGAGCTGCTTGCCGTTCGAGGCGTAGGCGGCGAACACGTTGCCGTTCTCGAGCTCGAGCAGCCACATGAAGTCGGGCTTCTTGACGCCCGCTATGCGCGCCGAGGCGCCGGACTGCTTCAGAGACGGCCTGAACCGGCTGTATTCGAGGGCGACGTCCTTCGTTCCGTCCTTGACCTTCACGCCGAGGATAAAGTCGCCGCCGGCGAGCGGGTGGGCGACGTAGTGCTGCTCGACGAGATCATTGTAGAGCACCTTCTGTTTGCCGACCGGATTCCAGTTTCCGTCGTGAAGCTGGGCGGTCAGCTTCGCGCCCTTCTTGAACGCGACCGACCGGATCACCACGATCGAGCCGTCCTCCAGGCCGATCGCCGACGTGTTGACCGCGTCGTTGAACGCTCCGTTCTCCTCGAGCGTCGCCTCCTTGCCGGTCTTCTTCCCGTCGGCGTCGAAGATCTGCGCGTAGACCGACGCCTTCGACAGATCCTTGGCGTATGTCGCGTACTGTCCGATGAAGCCCGTGAGATAGGGCGTCGCGCCGGTGAACTGGCTTTTCTTCCGGGAAAGGTCGATGTCGACCGGCCCAAGCTTACCGTCCGTCGAGACGAACTTTCCCTTCGAATCGTTCGCCGTCTGACCGTTTGAAGCGGTCCAGTAGGCGAAGCCGCGTCCGTCGGAGAGCGGAAGCAGGAAGCCGTAGGCGAACTGGTTCGGCTGGGTCTGAGCGATGGTCAATTCCTTGCCCGAGGGCTTGTTCTTCGCGGACATGGCCTGGGCGTACATGCCGGAGACAAAGCCCGACTGAGCGGCGCGCGGATCGAAATAGGAAACCAGCGTCTTGCCGTTCGAAAGCGGCAGCGCGCCGGACGGGATCACGCCGCCCGCTAGGCCCAAGCCTGCGGACTGGAAGACCAACGCCTTCTTGCCGTCGCGTTTTCCCTTGGCGTCGAAGAGCTGGAGGTAGACGGCGCTCGGCGGTGACGTCGTCGTGGCGCTTTCGGACAGCACCACGCCGAACGCGCCGCCGCCGGAGTCGTAAGCCGACATGTAGACCAGATCGGACGGCGCAGTCGGATCAAGCGGGAAGGGCTGGCCGGACAGGCTGGCGGCGAAGGCCGCAGGCGACCAAGCGACCAGGAGGGCGGCGGCGCAGGCGGCTTTCATTTCGATGCGCATCAGATTTTCCCCACAGTGCAGATGCGACTTTTTCTCCGAGCCGATCTGATCTGTCCAGACGGACGGAACACGAGGTCCACCGCCTTCGCGCGCGTCGGCCTTGAGGCGCTCATGTCAACGCCAATGCACGATTAATTGAAATCGCTGATCTTCCGGGAACATTTGGCAAATGCACACGTTCCGCCTCTCAAATCAGCGCCGAATATTTGCTGATGTAAAAAGACATGAATGGAAGGATATGCAGTGAGGAAAATACTTCTGGCCGCTTCGATCGTCGCCCTGGCATCCGCTCCGGCGATGGCGCAAACCGCGCCGTCGAGCGCCGACAAGCCGGCGTCGTCAGGCGCACATGACAAGACGGAAAAGATGTCGCCCGGCACGACCGGCGCGATGCAGAATTCGACCGGCGGCGTCGCCACCAGTCCTCAGGACGTGCAGAAGCAGGGCGGCGGCGCGACCGCCCCCACGCCTCAGGGCGACTCCGGCAAGGCCGGCTCCCAGACGGGCGGCGGCGCAGGCGAAAAGCCGAAATAAGCCTCCTCGCGAACGATGTCGCAAGAAGGCCGTCCGAGCGCCTCGGACGGCCTTTTCGCATCAAGTTTTGCCGCGGCGCAGCACAGGAAACGCTGGCCGCTATCATGGTTTCGTGATCTCATTCCGCAGACGAGGGGAGCAGTCTGAACGACATCGCGAAGGAGGACGTCATGCAGTGGCTACGCCTCACGGCGCCGGGCAATCACGAGATCTTCGTCAACATGTCCCTCGCCGTTCACATGCGGCGGTTCGGCGAGAAGACGACGATCGACATGCTGACCAGCTCGATGGACCGCACGCATTGCGTGGGCGTCATCGAGACCCCGGAAGAGATCCTTCAGAAGATGTGCGACTGCGGCTGGGTCCTGAAGAAGGATCAGGAGCGCCCTTCCGTGCCGGTTTCGCACTGAGGCGCCGCCGCCGCGCGGACGAACATCCGGGCCGCGCCGCCACGGATTCTCTCAGCGCGTCAGGCCGCGGTCTCCGAGCGCCTCGAGATAGGACGTGAACATCCGCTCGCCGTCGTCGCCGAAGCGGCGCAGCGACGGCCATGTGTAGATGCCCGTGTCGTGGCCGTCGTCGAAGACGAGCCGGACCGCGTAGGAGCCGACCTCCTGCACGTCACGGATGACGACGTTTCGCTTGCCCGGCACGATGGTCTTCTGGTCCGGCGAATGGCCCTGCACCTCGGCGCTCGGGCTTTCCACCCGCAGCAGCTCGGCGGAGATCGCGTGGCGCGCCCCGTCGGCCCAGGCGACCGTGAGCGTGCGCCCATCGGACGAGAGCCTCAGTTCGACCGGCCAGTCCGCGCCGTCACCCGTCATGTCACGTCGTCTCCAATGCGCCGCGGGCCTTTACGGCGCGGCGCGGCGTTCATAGCTTGTGGTGCGTCTTCATGACAGCGATAACAGCCGTCCGGCCTGCGGCGGGAGCGCCGCGGACGGAAACGACATGACACAGGGAACTCGCGTCGCGCCGATGGACGCCCTTCCGAAACCGCTTCCGGCCTCGCTCGTCGACCCGTTCGCGCGGCCGATCACCTATCTGCGCGTCTCGGTGACAGATCGCTGCGACTTCCGCTGCGTCTACTGCATGTCGGAGCACATGACATTCCTGCCGAAGCGCGACCTCCTCAGCCTCGAGGAGCTCGACCGGCTGTGCTCGGCCTTCGTCGACCTCGGCGTGCGGAAGCTCCGGCTCACCGGCGGCGAACCGCTGGTCCGTCGCAACCTGATGACGCTGATCCGTTCGCTCGGCCGCCATCTCGAAAGCGGCGCGCTCGAGGAGCTGACCCTCACCACCAACGGCAGCCAGCTCGCCGCCCACGCCGCCGACCTCTATGCCGCGGGCGTGCGCCGGATCAACGTGTCGCTCGACACGCTGGACGCGGCGAAGTTCAAGGCGGTGACGCGCTGGGGCGACCTCGACCAGGTCAAGACCGGGATCGACGCCGCGCTCAAGGCGGGGCTCAAGATCAAGATCAACACGGTCGCGCTCAAGGACGTCAACGAGGACGAGATCGCCGGCATCGCCGAATGGGCCCACGGCCTCGGCATGGATCTCTCGCTGATCGAGACCATGCCGCTCGGCGACATCGAGGGCGACCGGACCGACCAGTACCTTCCGCTGAGCCTCGTCCGCGCGCGCCTCGCCCAGCGCTGGACGCTGGAGGACATCCCCTACCGGACGGGGGGACCGGCCCGCTATGTCCGCGTGTCCGAGACCGGCGGTCGGATCGGCTTCATCACGCCGATGACGCATAATTTCTGCGAAAGCTGCAACCGGGTGCGCGTGACCTGCACCGGAACGCTCTACATGTGCCTCGGGCAGGACGACGCCGCCGACCTTCGGGCGCCGCTCCGCGCCAGCGAAGGCGACGAGCGTCTCGTCGAGACGATCCGGGAGGCGATCTCCCGCAAGCCCAAGGGGCATGATTTCGTCATCGACCGGCGCAACGCCCGCCCCGCGGTGGCGCGGCACATGTCGACCACGGGCGGGTGAGGCTTCGGAACCTCGGCCGCCCGCGATTCATCAGAATTTTTGATGGCGCCCGTTAGTTTTCCTGATAGATCGACGTTAAACGGCCTCGCCTCCCGCTAGGCTGAATGCTAAGCAACACGAAAGCTTGGCTAACCGGGCGATAGCGAAACGCGATCGAACGCGCCTGTTTAGGGGAGAAGAAGCGCATGGGCTTATTGCTCGGCGTCAGCCGTCTCATCGACGTCACGAATACCGTCATCGGCAAGATCGCCATGTGGCTGACCCTTGTCGCGGTTCTGGTCAGCGCCGGGAACGCCATTGTCCGCAAGGCCTTCGACATGTCGTCGAACGGCTGGCTCGAACTGCAGTGGTATCTGTTCGGCGCGGTGTTCATGCTTTGCGCCGGCTACACGCTGCTAAAAAATGAGCACATCCGAATCGACGTCGTCGCCAGCATGCTCTCCAAGACGACCCGCGACTGGATCGACGTCTGCGGGCACGTGTTCGTCCTGATCCCCTTCTGTCTGCTGATGATCTATGATCTTTGGCCATTCTTCTGGAGCTCGTTCGTCTCGGGCGAAATGTCGCCAAGCCCAGGCGGACTCATCATCTGGCCCGCCAAGGCGCTCATCCTGGTCGGCTTCATACTGCTACTGGCGCAGGCCGTCTCCGAACTCATCAAGCGCATCGCCGTCATACGCGGGCTGATCCCGGATCCCTACGAAGAGAAGCACTCGGCCGACGACGAGCCGGTCGTCGCCTGATCGTCAGCGTTTTTCTCGTCCTTACGGTCCGGATCCGGCGGAGCTTTCGATGACCGAGTTCTTCATTCACAACATGGCCCCGATCATGTTCGCGGCCCTGGTCGTGTTCCTGTTGCTGGGCTATCCGGTGGCGTTCTCGCTCGCGGCGAACGGCCTCCTGTTCGCCTTCATCGGCATCGAACTCGGGCTGTTCCAGCCAGACTTCCTACAGGCGTTGCCGTTCCGCGTTTTTGGGGTGATGGGCAACGAGACGCTTCTCGCCATTCCGTTCTTCACTTTCATGGGCCTGATCCTCGAACGATCGGGCATGGCGGAAGATCTTCTCGACACGATCGGCCAACTGTTCGGGCCCGTGCGCGGCGGCCTCGCCTACGCCGTGATCTTCGTCGGCGCGCTGCTCGCGGCGACCACCGGCGTGGTCGCCGCCTCCGTCATCTCCATGGGCCTCATCTCGCTGCCCATCATGCTTCGCTACGGCTACGACCGCCGCGTAGCCTCGGGGGTGATCGCCGCGTCCGGCACGCTCGCCCAGATCATCCCGCCGAGCCTCGTGCTGATCGTCATGGCCGACCAGCTCGGAAAGTCCGTCGGCGACATGTACGCCGGGGCGCTCGTGCCGGGTCTCGTGCTTACCGGACTGTACGCGGGCTACATCTTCCTCGTTACCTTGATCAATCCAACGGCCGCGCCCGCTCTTCCGAAGGAAGCGCGCACCATCCGGGGCGCGGCGCTGCTCGGTCGCGTGATCTTCGTCCTGATCCCGCCTCTGGTTCTCATCGGGCTCGTGCTCGGCACGATCTTCATCGGCGTCGCGACGCCGACCGAAGGCGGCGCCATGGGAGCCTTCGGGGCTCTCATCCTCGCTGCGATGAAGCGGAAGCTCACCATGCCGCTGATGACGCATGCGCTGGATGCGACCGCGAAGCTGTCGACCTTCGTGATTTTCATCCTGATCGGCGCGCGCGTGTTCAGCCTGACCTTCTACGGCGTCGAGGGTGACAAGTGGGTGCAGAACCTGCTGACCGGCTTGCCCGGCGGCGAGATTGGCTTCCTCATCGTCGTCAACATTCTTGTGTTCGTGCTCGCCTTCTTCTTGGACTTCTTCGAGCTCGCCTTCATCATTGTGCCGCTTCTCGGACCAGCCGCAGCAGCGCTCGGCATCGACCTGATCTGGTTCGGTGTGATGCTTGGCGTGAACATGCAGACGTCTTTCATGCATCCGCCGTTCGGTTTCTCGCTGTTTTATCTGCGTTCGGTCGCGCCGCGGAAAGCCTATATCGACAAGATCACCAAGGCCCGGATCGAAGGCGTGACCACGGGCCAGATTTATCGGGGCGCGATCCCCTTCGTGGTGATCCAGCTCATCATGGTGGGGCTCGTGATCGCCTTCCCACAGATGGTCACGCACTACAAGAAGCAGGGCCCGGCAGTTGATCCGAGCCAGATCAAGATCGACATCCCGGACATGACTTTCGGAGCGCCGGGCGACGATCAGAAGGAGCCTGACTTCGGCGCTCCGCCGCCGGACTTCCTGCCCCCGCCTCCCAAGTAAGGCGAAACGCGAAGAGGCGGCCCAGGGGCCGCCTCATTGCTTTCGGGGAGAGCCCTTCAGCCCATCTTTGGGAGGCCTTCAGCCCGCCGCCTTGATCGCGAGCGGGCTCACCTCCGCGGCTGCGGCCGGGGGAGCCTCCAGCGCCTCCATGAAGCTGCGGCACCACCATGCGACGTCGTGCTCGCTGATGCGCGCGAACATCCGCCGCCAGCGGTCGAGGCGCTCGTCGAGCGGCATCTCCAGCGCGCAGGCGATCGCGCCGGCGGTGCCGTCGATGTCGTAGGGGTTGGTGAGCAGCGCTCCGTCGAGTTCGGCCGCCGCGCCCGCAAAGCGCGAAAGCAGCAGGACGCCGGGATCGTCGGGTTTCTGCGCCGCCACGAATTCCTTGGCGACGAGGTTCATGCCGTCGCGCAGAGGCGTGACGAGCCCAACCCGCGCAAGGCGGTAGAGGCCCGCGAGCGCGTTTCGACCGACCGTCCGGTTGACGTAGCGGATCGGAGTCCAGTCGAGGTCGGCGTGCTGGCCGTTCACGCGGCCGGCGAGTTCCGCCACTTCCTTTTCCATGGCCGCGTATTCCGCGACGTCGGAGCGCGACTTCGGGGTGACCTGGAGATACGTCACCTTCCCTCTCGCCTCCTGGTCCAGCGTGAGGAACGACTGGAAGGCCAGGATGCGTTCGGCGATGCCCTTGGAATAGTCCAGCCGATCGACGCCAATGATGAGGCTGCGCCCGACAAGGCTCTCCTCCATCCGCTGGACCAACGCGTTCCTGTCCGAGGACGCGGCGATGTCGGCGAAGGCCTTCGTCTCGATGCCGACCGGAAACGCCTCGACCTTCACCGCCCGGCCATGGACCACGAAGCGCCCGTCCGACATGCGCCGGCCAACCTTCTCCCTCCGCAGGTAGGTCTCGAAATTCTCGACGTCGAGCGGGGTCTGGAAGCCGATGACGTCGTAGGCCGCAAGGCCGCGGATGACGTCCGCGTGGTTCGGCAGGACGGTGAGAATGTCGGGCGGCGGGAAAGGGATATGGAGGAAGAACCCCATCCGGTTGCGACATCCGGCCTGCCTGAGCTCGTTCGCCAGCGGAATCAGGTGGTAATCGTGGATCCAGAAGAGGTCGTCGTCCTCGACCATCGGCGTGAGCAGCTTCGCGAACAGCCGGTTCACGCGGTAGTAGCCGCCGAGCGTCACCCGCGTGAAATCGGTGAGATCCATCCGGTAGTGGAACAGCGGCCACAACATCCGGTTGGAAAACCCGGCATAGTAGTCCTCTAGGTCGCGGGCCGTGAGGTCCACCAGCGCATAGGTGACCTTGCCCTTCTCGACCGTGCGGACCTCAGGCTCCACGCCTTCTTCGGCGGTCTCGCCGCTCCAGCCGAACCAGACCCCGCCGCGGTCCTGCATCACGCCCGACAGCGCGACGGCGAGGCCGCCCGCCGGCATGGCGCCGGCCTTCGGGACGGGCACACGGTTCGAAACGACGATCAGACGGGACATGACGCCTCGCGATCGCCGGGGAGACGCCGGTCGGAAATGGTCCGCGCGGCGCCGATGGTCGATGAATTTTTGTTCATGGTCCTCGTCGGGAACGCAATCGGACGCTTCTCCGTTCCTCGATTTTTGCGAGGCGGCGCCGGAATCTCGTCGGACGCCTACGCATTTACCGTCAGACTCGCGATCGCCCGGTCGAGTTCGCCGAAATGGTCGATCACGACGTCGCCGCCAAGCTCGCTCGGCGGCGTCACCGTATACCCGAAGCTCATGACCACGACGGGAACGCCGGCGGCTTTCGCAGCCCCGACGTCGGTCGAGCTGTCTCCAACCATGACCGCACGGGAGGCATCTCCGCCCGCCCGCTCGATTGCCCCGAGAAGCGGCTCGGCCGAGGGCTTGGACGTCGCGAAGGTGTCGCCGCCGACGATCGCGTCGAACTTCTCCGTCAGAGCGAGCGCGTCGAGCAACTGGCGCGCGAGGCTCTCGATCTTGTTGGTGCAGACGGCGAGCTTCGCGCCGCCGGCCGCGAGCCGGTCGAGCGCCGCGACGCAGCCGGGATAGGGATGGCTCCCGTCCGCGATGTGAGCGCCGTAATGATCGAGAAAGATCGCGTGAAGCTCGTCGACCCGCGCCGTGTCGAGGCTGCGGCCCGCGGCTTCGAGCCCGCGCTCGACGAGCGCGCGCGCGCCGGCGCCGATCAGGTCGCGGCCCTGCTCGTAAGGCAGCGGCGGCGCGCCGTCGGCGGCGAGCGCGACGGTGAGAGCCGCAATAAGGTCGGGCGCGGTTTCGACCAGCGTGCCGTCGAGATCGAACACGACGGTGAGCGGCGGGGTCTCGGACATGTCGATCTCACGGAGGGAAGGCGAGAGGCGGGACGGGCGATGCCCCTGCGGCATAGGCCTGCTAGGGTCGCGGTCGTCAACCCGCAGCGATTCGACGCGGGCGGAACACGCCGGGAGAAAGCCCATGGGCGCGCTCTTCAGCCGGACGGCTTTCGGCCTCGGCTTCGCCGCGGCGCTCGCCGCCTCCTCGGCCTCCGCGGAGGAATACGTCTTCCTCGCCGCGCCGCAGACCGACCTCAACCGCATGTTCCGCGTCGAGACCACGACCGGCGAGGTCGGCGTGTGCCAGTACGCGGTGAAGGAGGGCGCGGTCGGGGTGACGCTCTGCCTGCAGCCTGGCGAAGGCGCGGGAGCGCAGGAGCCCGGCCTCTACGGGCTCGCGGCCTCGAACCACGCGCAGGAGGGCGGCGTCTATCGGGTGGAGCGGCGGACCGGGCGCATGAGCGCCTGCTACGTGCTCGGCGAGCAGGTGGTCTGCACGCCGCAGGCGCGCTGAACCTCCGGCCCCCCCTGCCTTACGCCGCCGCAGTCGGGCGGCCGAGGCGGATCATGACGACCTCGGGCGGCGAGCCCAGACGGACCGGCACGCCCGACATGCCGATCCCGCCCGACACGATCAGGTGCCGGCCGTCCTCGACGATGTGGCCGTAGCGGAACCGGTCGCCATAGGCGGACGGCACCCAGGGCGTCGGCAGGCCGGGGATGTGGACCTGCCCGCCGTGCGTGTGGCCCGACAGCGTCAGCGAAACGCGCGGCGGAACCTTGACGAAGATGTCCGGCTCATGGGCGAGCAGCAGCACGGGATCGTCGGTTTTCACCTTCGCAAGCGTCCCCGGCAGATCATCGGCGCCGTCGAACTGTCCGAAACCGAGCCGATGCGCGAGCTGGTCGCCGAGGCCCGCAAGCCAGAATCGGCGCGACCCGTGCTCGATGAGTTCCGCCTCGTTCTCCAGCACCCTGATCCGGGCGCCGTCGAGCGCCGCGCGGATTTCGCGGTGATTGGCCCACCAGTCGTGATTGCCGAGCACCGTGTAGAGGCCGAGCGGAGCGCTGAGGTCGGCGTAGGCGGCCGCCCACTCGCGCGGCGGGACGCGGCGGGTCACGAAGCGGTTGGTGCATTCGTGGTCGCCGAGATGGACGATGAGGTCCGGATTGAGCGCGTTCGCGGTCTCGACCACGCGCTTGACGCGCGACATCGGAACATAGGGCTCGCTGACATGGACGTCGGAGATGACCGCGATGGACATCACGAGATCGTCGGGCCAGCCGGGCGGCGTCAGTTCGTAGGTCGTGACGCCGAGCAGAAAGCGCGGCTCGATCACGCCCGCATAGGCCCCGCCCGCGGCCGAGGCCAGGAAGCCGGCGGCGCCTGCGGTCAGCAGCGAGCGACGGGAGACGAGCGACATGGCCGAGAACGCACCCTACGAAAGGCGATATGCCAAGCCAGATGGGCCCGGCCGGCCTCCGCGTCGAGTCACGACCTCGAACGTGGTTTACGCCTTGGCGTCCTGCGCCTCGATCGCGTCGAGGTGATGGCGGGCGCTTTTCTCGGAGTAACAGCAGAACACGACGCGACGGATCGACGGCGCGTTGTCGAGTTCCCGCATCGTGGTCTCGACCGCGATCTCGGCCGCTCGGTCGGGCGGAAAGCCGTAGACGCCGGTCGCGATCGACGAGAACGCGATGGAGGAAAGCCCCGCGTCGGCGGCGAGCTTGAGCGCGGCTGCGTAGCAGCCGGCGAGTTGCTCCTCCTCGCCCGAATGGCCGCCGAACCAGATCGGGCCGACCGCATGGATCACGTGCCTGGCCGGCAGCTTGTAGCCGCCGGTCATCTTGGCGCCGCCAGCTTCGCAGCCGCCGAGGGTCTCGCATTCGGCGCGGAGTTCCTCGCCCGCCGCCTGATGGATCGCGCCGTCGACGCCCCCGCCGCCCTGGAGCGAGCGGTTCGCGGCGTTGACGATCGCGTCGACCTCGAGCCGCGTGATGTCCGCGATCAGAACCTCGACGGCGCGCCCCGCCCTCTCGAAGGAGACGTGGGCCTCCCCCCTGGCGCTCACGCGGTCTGCTTCACGGCGACGCCGGCCTGCTTCAGATGGCTCTGCAGCTCGCCGGCCTGGAACATCTCGCGCACGATGTCGCAACCGCCGACGAACTCGCCCTTGACGTAGAGCTGCGGGATCGTCGGCCAGTTCGAGAATTCTTTGATCCCCTGGCGCATCTCGTCGGAGGCCAGCACGTTGACCCCCTGATAGGGCACGCCGAGATAGTCGAGGATCTGCACGACCTGCCCCGAGAAGCCGCACTGCGGAAACTGGGGCGTGCCCTTCATGAAGAGCACGACGTCGTTGTTTTCGATCGCGGCGGCGATCTGGTCCCTGGCGCTCATTTCGAAACGACCTTTCCTGCGACGCTTCAGCCGGCGTCGGTCTCGGCGACCGGCCCGGCGCTGGTCTGGAGCGCGAGCGCATGAAGCGCTCCGCCCATCTGACCTTTCAGCGCCTGATAGACGATCTGGTGTTGCTGGACACGGCTCTTGCCGCGGAAGGCTTCGGAGACGACGCTCGCGGCGTAGTGGTCGCCGTCGCCGGCGAGATCGCGGATCGTCACCTGGGCGTCGGGAAGCGCGGCGCGGATCAGGTCCTCGATCTCGCGTGCGTCCATCGGCATCGGGAAGCTCCTCCGGGGATCAGGATGCGGGCGCGGCGTCGACCGCCGGCCCCGCCATGAAGCGCGGGAACCACTCCTCGTGGGCCTCGCGCAGTTCGTCCAACAGGATGGGGGCTTCGTCGCCCGGAATCAATCGGTCTCCGCCCGTCGTGCCGATCCGCGCCGCCGTGACGCCGGCGGCGCCGGCCGCGTCGATCACGGTCGCGGCGTTCGCTTCCGAAACCGTCACGACGTAGCGCGCCTGGTCCTCGCCGAACCACCAGCCATGGGCCGCCGTCCCCTCGGGCTGCGGGAACAGCCGCGCCCCGATCTTGCCCGCGAGCGCCATCTCGGCGAGCGCGACAAGAAGGCCGCCGTCCGACACGTCATGCACCGCCGTCGCGACCCCGGCCGTGATCATCGAGCGGACGAAATCGCCGTTGCGCCTCTCGGCGGAGAGGTCCACCGGCGGCGGCGCGCCCTCCTCCCGGCCCGCGACGAGCCACAGCCAGCAGGAGCGGCCGAGCCAGCCCCTGGCGTCGCCGATCGCGATCACCGCCTCCCCCTCGCGCTTGAACGCGACGGTCGCGCTCTTCGCCACGTCGTCCACGAGGCCGACGGCGCCGATGGTCGGCGTCGGCAGGATCGCGCGCCCTTGCGTCTCGTTGTAGAGCGAGACGTTGCCGGACACGACCGGGAAGTCGAGCGCGCGGCAGGCCTCGCCGATGCCTTTGATGCAGCCGACGAGCTGGCCCATGATCTCGGGCTTCTCCGGGTTGCCAAAGTTCAGATTGTCGGTCACCGCCAAAGGCTTCGCGCCGACGGCTGTGAGATTGCGCCAGGCTTCGGCGACCGCCTGCTTGCCGCCCTCGAACGGATCCGCCTCGCAGTAGCGCGGCGTCACGTCGGCGGTGAGCGCGAGCCCCTTGGGGCCGCCCTCGACGCGGATCACCGCGGCGTCGCCGCCGGGCTTCTGCACCGTGTCGCCCAGGATGATGTGATCGTACTGCTCCCAGACCCAGCGGCGCGACGACAGCTCCGGCGAACCGACCAGCGCCAGCAGCGCCTCGCGCGCGTCGCCATGCGCCGGCACGTCCTTGGCCAGCAGCGGCGCGGCCTTGGCCGTCTCGACATGCGGCCGGTCGTATTCGGGCGCCTCGTCGCCGAGCTCCTTGATGGGGAGATCCGCCTTCAGCTCGCCGTTGAGATAGACCTTGAAGCGCAGGTCGTCGGTGGTGTGGCCCACCACCGCGAAGTCGAGCCCCCACTTCACGAAGATCGCGCGAGCCACATCCTCCTTCTCGGGATGCAGCACCATGAGCATGCGCTCCTGGCTCTCCGAGAGCATCATCTCGTAGGCCGTCATGCCCTCTTCGCGCACTGGCACGTGCTCGAGATCGAGCCGGATGCCGAGGTCGCCCTTGGCGCCCATCTCGACCGCCGAGCAGGTGAGGCCGGCCGCGCCCATGTCCTGAATGGCGACCACGGAGCCGGACGCCATCAGTTCGAGGCAGGCTTCGAGCAGCAGCTTTTCGGCGAAGGGATCGCCGACCTGCACGGTCGGGCGCTTCTCCTCCGAGGCCTCGTCGAACTCGGCCGACGCCATGGTCGCGCCGTGAATGCCGTCGCGACCGGTCTTGGAGCCGAGATAGACGACGGGTAAGCCCACGCCCGTCGCCTTGGCGTAGAAGATAGCGTCGGCCTTCGCGAGGCCGACCGCCATGGCGTTGACGAGGATGTTGCCGTCATAGCGCGAGTGGAAGCCCACCAGCCCGCCGACCGTCGGCACGCCGAAGGAGTTGCCGTAGCCGCCCACGCCCGCGACGACGCCCGAGACCAGATGGCGGGTGCGCGGATGGTCGGGCGAGCCGAAGCGGAGCGCGTTGAGCGCCGCGACCGGCCGCGCGCCCATGGTGAACACGTCGCGCAGAATGCCGCCGACGCCAGTCGCCGCGCCCTGATAGGGCTCGATGAAGCTCGGGTGGTTGTGGCTCTCCATCTTGAAGACCACGGCGTCGCCGTCGCCGATGTCGACGACGCCGGCGTTCTCGCCCGGCCCCTGGATGACGAGCGGCCCCGAGACGGGGAGCGTCTTCAGCCACCTCTTCGAGGATTTGTACGAGCAGTGCTCGTTCCACATCGCCGAGAAGATGCCGAGCTCGGTGAAGCTCGGCTCGCGGCCGATCAGCTTCAGGATGCGCTCGTACTCGTCGGGCTTGAGGCCGTGGGAAGCGACGAGATCGGGCGTGATGGCGGGCTCGGAAGCGGACATCGGACTCGTTGATTGCGGCGGGCCGGGCCTTGCTACGCCATAGGCGCGCGTCATGCTAGGGTGCGGGACGTCGCGAGGGATGGAGCCGATGAACTACCCGTTGATGAGGCCGCGCAGACTGACGGTCGCCGAATTCCGCGAACTGGAAGCGCAGGCGCCCGATGACGAGCGCTGGGAACTGATCAACGGCGTCATCTACAAATCGATGGCCGGCGGAACCCGGGCGCACAACGCCATCGTCCAGAACGTGACGTCAGCCCTGCTCGTGAGCCTCAGGCGATCGGGATCGCCCTGTCGCCCCTACAGCGAGAACATGCGTCTCGACATCGAAGCGGCCGAACTCTCGACGCTTCCGGACGTCGTCGTCACCTGCGCGCCGGTTAGTGACGGAGCGAAGGCGATCGACAAGCCGGCCGCGGTGATCGAAGTCCTGTCGCGCTCGACAAGCGCACGGGACAGGACCGACAAGCTCGAAGCCTACTTCACGCTCGCCAGCGTCAGGACGATAGCGCTCATCGATCAGGAAGCGATGCTCGTCGTGGTCCATACGCGCACCGAAGAGGGCTGGCTCCGCTCTAAATTGACAGATCCGTCGGATCGTCTGGAGTTCGCCGGCGTCGGAGCGTCTCTCGCTCTTTCCGAAATCTACGAAGAAATCGCGTTCGATCAGACGCGTCCGCTTATCGCCGGTCCTTGAGCCGCTCGATCAGCGCCATCGCGCCCGCTGGGTTCCGCACCTTCGCGCCGGAGATGAGGAAACAGTAGACGTCGCGTGGGGTCTTTTCCGGCGCGTCGCCCTTCAGCGTCGGCAGGTCTTCGGGCACGCCGCCCGCCGCATAGGTCTTCAGCCGCGCGGCCCATCGGTCGAGATCGTCCGCCGAATAGCCGGTCTCGATGTCCTCGCGGCTCCGCTCCAGCCTCAGATAGACGAAGTCCGCCGTGACGTCGGCGATCGTCGGATGGTTGGGATCGTCAAGCGTCACGGGCGCGACCTGCGCCTCCGCTTCGCGCAGCAGTTCAACGAAGGCGGGATCCGCAAAACTCTCGTGCCCGGCCTCGATCACGTGGCGGAGCTTCACGCCGTCATGCTCGGCCGGCAGAAGCTTCAGGAACGCCGCGAGATCGTCCTTCTCGAAGCGCTTGGTCGCGGGAAGCTGCCACAGGATCGGGCCGAGCTTGTCGCCCATCGCGGTCGGGCCGGTGGCGAAGAACCGGGCGACCGACTCGGCGCCCTCCGCCAGAACGCGGCGGCTGGTGCAGAAGCGCGAGGCCTTGAGCGGGAACCGGAACCCTTCCGGCGCGGCCTCGGCCCATTTCCGGAAGGTTTCAGGTTTCTGGCCGCGATAGAAGGTGCCGTTGATCTCGATCGCCGTGAGGCGCTCGGCCATGTAGGCGAGTTCGGCGTCCTTCTTCAGGCCCTTGGGGTAGAAGCTCTCGCGCCAGGGCTCGAACGTCCAGCCGCCGACCCCGACGAAGATGCGGCCGGACGCCTTGTCCGCCCCGCTCGCCATCAGGCCGCCTTCGCGAGCCCTGCGAACAGCGCGAGGCCGTCCGTGCCGCCGACGGCTGCGTCCACGAGGTTCTCGGGATGCGGCATCATGCCGAGCACGTTGAGCTTCTCCGAGTAGATCCCGGCGATGTCGTTGATCGAGCCGTTGGCGTTGGCCTGGCCGCCGACGTTTCCGGCCGCGTCGCAGTAGCGGAACGCCACCCGCCCCTCCCCCTCGAGCCGCTCGACGGTCTCGGGATCGGCGAAGTAGTTGCCCTCGCCATGGGCGCAGCAGACCTCGATGATCTGCCCGGTCTCGTAGCCGCTTGTGAAGGGGCTGTCGGCGCGCTCGACCTTCAGGTGCTGCGTCTTGCAGATGAAGCGCAGGCCCTTGTTGCGGGTGAGGATGCCCGGCAGCAGCCCGCTCTCGACCAGGATCTGAAACCCGTTGCAGATGCCGAGCACCAGCCCGCCGCGCGCCGCATGGGCGCGGACCGCGTCCATCGCGGGCGCGCGCGCCGCGATCGCGCCGCAGCGCAGATAATCGCCGTAGGAGAAGCCGCCCGGCAGCACCACGAGGTCGGTCCCTTGCGGCAGCGCCGTCTCGGCGTGCCACACCATGGCGGGCTCCTGCCCCGTGGCGCGGAGCAGGGCCTTGGCGACGTCGCGCTCGCGGTTCGAGCCGGGGAAGACGACGACGGCAGCTTTCATCGGAGGGCTCTCTCGAAGGACCGCGCGCGGCCTGCGGTCACTTGGTGATCTGAAGGCTCGCGAACAACGTCTCGAACCTCGGGCGGTTCTCGTCCCACTTCGCGGTCGGCGACACGCAGTTCAGCGCGACGAGATGCTTGTCGGCCGAGGTCAGGAACAGGCCGAAGCGCAACGATCCCGGCTCGCCCTCGGCCTTGAGCTCGGCCCAGCGGCCGAGATTGGAGCCGAACCGCTTCTCGGAGAAGGGCGTGACGTATTCGGCCTTGAGCTCGGCCGGCGCGCTCTTGATGACGCCCGCGCCAAACTCTTCGGCGCTCGCTTCCGACGTCGGGGCGCCGGCCCGCGCGTCCGCGACCCCCCGCACCTGAACCATGCAGAACACGCGGTCCTCGCCGCAGGCCTTGTCGGTGCAGCGCACGCCGATGGCGCGAACCGTCTGGAAGCGCTCCCAGTTGACGCCGTCGGGCTGGAGGCGGAACGAGCCGTCGGGGCCGACGATCTCGGTGGTCGGGCCGGGCATCTGCGAGGCCGACGGGCCGGACGGAGCCTGCTGGCCGCCCGCGCCGGGTCCCTGCCCCTGCCGCGGCAGCGCAGGTCCCTGCGCGGCGGCCGGAAAAGCGAGGCCGAGCGCGATCACGGCGGCCGGAATGAAAAGGTTGCGGATCACGGTCGATCCTCCCTGGCGTTTTTTGTCTTGTTCGTCTTTGGGCCGACGCCTCAGCCCGCGATCTCGTAGCGGTAGCTTTCGATGACCGTGTTGGCGAGCAGCTTCTCGCACATCGCCTTCAGCGTGGCCTCGGCCTCGGCGGGATCGGAGGTCGCGAGCTCGACGTCGAACAGCTTGCCCTGCCGGACGCTTTCGACGCCCTCGACGCCGAGCGAGCCGAGCGCGCCCTCGATCGCCTTGCCCTGCGGATCGAGAACGCCGGTCTTGAGCGTGACGGTGACGCGCGCCTTCATGTCTTGGTCGGCTCCGGTTTGCGGTCTATCGGGTCGGACGGCCTCGTTTAGGCCTTCGCGCGCCGAAGCGCCAGCCGAGGACGCCGGGATCCGCGAACGATCCTCACCGTCCGGCGTCGAACGCGGCGCCCACCGCCTCGATCGCGCGGGCGCGGAGCACGCCGGCCTTCGTCGCGTCCATCGAGGAGGCGACGATCGAGATCGTGCCGGGCTGCCGCTTGTCGAACAGCGTCGCCAGCTTGAGCGTCAGTCCGTTCGGGCAGGCCGCCTCCATCTCGACGCGCGATCCCGCGTCGCCGACCTTCGCCGCCTTGAAGTCGGAGAAGTCGCAGGCCTTATTGGCCGGATTGGCGCGAAAACCCTTCTCGTAGCCCGCGAGCGTCCCGTCAGGATCGGCGATCACCTCGTCGCGCGCCTCGTCCGGCGCGGGCCGGACGGCGATGGCGAGTTCGCCGGACGGCGGACAGGCGGGCGTCGCGCAGACGAAGCGGACGAGATCCGGCGTCGCGCTCTTCGCCGTCCAGTCGGCGCCGAGGACGTTTGGCAGCTTGGTGAGGTCGAGGGCCGCGGCGGGTGAAGAGAGCGCGGCGACCAAAGCGGCGGCCGAACATAAACCTGCTCGCAGGCGAGAGGTGCAAGAGCCGAATCGAACGACCAAAGCGGGCAATTGGCGCGCTGTCATGTCTCCTCCGTGTGAAGGCGCTCGGAGGGTTGGAGCCCCGCCTGTTTTTGCACCATTCGAAATTTCGGCGAACTTGGCGCAGCGTGAGGACGATTCGCCAAGTCCTGCGACGCTTCATTGACTGTAGAAGGACGTCTCCAGTTCCTGATAGCGCCATTCGCGGTATTTTTCCCGCGCGGCTTCGGCCAAACCTCGGTCAATCGACACGACTATCGCGCCATATGTCACGGCGGCGCGCCTGTCGAATACGACAGCAAGCGCCATAATCTTTCCGGAAACGCACTCTCCGTCCGCGAAGATCGTTGCGCGCCTGTCGTCAGAGCGGGCGATCTTGAAAGACAGGAAGGCGCAACTCTTTATTCCGAAGGTCTGTTCGAGACCGACCTTGAATCCGATGAGCTGTCGCCGGGGATCATCTACGAACTGGCGTTGCTCGTCCCCTTCCACAGGCATTTCCATGAGCACAGCGAGTCCAGGGATCCCACATTCCGTGACAGGGCACTCGTAGGTCGTCTGCTCTGCTTCGACGTTTCGCGCGCTTTCCGACCAGCCTGCGCCAAACACGGAGGCAGCATCGAATGCTTCGGCGACGGCCGGACCTTCCGCCATAGCCATCAGTACGCAGACACACACAAGAAAAAGGCGGCGCACCAAAGCGCCGCCTTTTCCACCAATAGCCAGATCGACGCTCGGTGATCGCCGTCCAGTCAAAACGTCAGTCCTTCGACGTCACCAGCTTCGGCCCCTGCCCCGCCGTGGGCTCGGACTCCGGCAGGATGCCGAGCCGGCGCGCGACTTCGGAATAGGCCTCCACGAGGCCGCCCATGTCGCGGCGGAAGCGGTCCTTGTCGAGCTTGTCGTTCGACTTGATGTCCCACAGCCGGCACGAATCGGGGGAGATCTCGTCGGCGACGACGATGCGCACCGTGTCGTTTTCCCAGAGCCGGCCGCATTCCATCTTGAAGTCGACCAGGCGGATGCCGACGCCGAGGAACAGGCCGCTGAGGAAGTCGTTGACGCGGATCGCCAGCGCCATGATGTCGTCGATCTCCTGCGGGCTCGCCCAGCCGAAGGCCGTGACGTGCTCTTCCGAGACCATCGGATCGTTGAGCTGGTCGTTCTTGTAGTAGAACTCGATGATCGAACGCGGCAGCTGGGTGCCTTCCTCGAGCCCGAGCTTCGTCGACAGCGAACCAGCCGCGACGTTGCGCACCACGACCTCGAGCGGGATGATCTCGACTTCGCGGATCAGCTGCTCGCGCATGTTGAGCCGGCGGATGAAGTGCGTCGGCACGCCAATGTCGTTCAGGTTCTGGAAGATGTACTCCGAGATCCTGTTGTTCAGCACGCCCTTGCCGTCGATGACCTCGTGCTTCTTGGCGTTGAAGGCGGTCGCATCGTCCTTGAAGTGCTGGATCAGCGTGCCGGGCTCGGGACCTTCGTAAAGGACCTTCGCCTTGCCTTCGTAGATGCGGCGGCGGCGGTTCATCGGCGTATACCGTGGCTTGAGGAAATCCATGTCACCTGCCGGGTGTTCGGGCCTGACCGGAAAGTCGTCGATCCGGCGCGCGCGGTCGAGGGTTCGTCGTCGCGTTTGCGACGCCGCGCGAGCGCGGAACATAGGCGATCGGGACCTCCAGCACAACGAGCCGCGGCGCCAGGCGCCCCCGGCATAGAGTCGCGCGGCGCCGCAGGATCGATCCGCTGTCGCGACGCGGGCCACAGGCCTAACATCCGCGCCGGCCGCGAATCGCGCTCGCAGCGAACCCGGCGGCCGCACCGAGAGCCTCGCAAACGGGAGCCTCCGATGACGCGCCTCACGCTCGGCCTTCTTCTCGCCCTCGCCTCGGCCCCGGCCGTCGCCGCTCCGCCCTGCCCCGGCGTCGCGGTCGCCGGCTCCGCCGCCTCGCCATCGGAGGCCGCGGCGGTCGGAAGGCAGATCTCCAACGGCGCGCTCCCAATCGACCGCAAGCTCTCGGTCGGTCCCTGGAGCGTCTTCCACGTGAAGCCGAAAAGCGCGGACGCGCTCTGGCTGTTCTTCAAAGGCGACCCGGCGAGGACGCAGCGCATCTACCTTTCGCCCGGCCTCGGCCGGCCGGACGAGTACGGCGACATCAAGATGGAGGTCGAGCAGAACGCGCCCGGCATTCCGGCGGCGCTGTCGTCCTGCTTCGCCCATCTCGTCACGGGCGGCTGATACGGCCGATCGGTCGCTGTTCAGCATGAGCTCGTCACATGGCGCAGCCTCTCGCTTGCGCTGATGCAACTTGAAGTGGTTCCGCTCCAATCCCTTATGAGCCGCGACGGTGGAGGAGGCCGCGTGGCATGGCGCATGACGTCGACATTTCGGCTTATCTCGATCGCATCGATTACGACGGCCCGACCGGGCCAAGCCTCGAAACGCTGATGGCCCTCCAGACTCGCCATCTCGATTCGATCCCTTTCGAAGCGATCGACGTCGCGCTCGACCGCGGCGTGGACCTCACGCCGCAGGCCGTCAACGCCAAGCTGCTCGGCGCACGCCGCGGCGGATACTGCTACGAACAGAACGGGCTTTTTCTCAGGGTTCTTCGCAGGCTGGGCTTCGAAGCGGACGGACTGTTGTGCCGCGTGAGAATGGGCCGCAAGCCCGGCGACGCCCCGATGGCTCGCACCCATATGGCGCTGCGGGTGACGCTCGACGGCGCGCTGTGGCTGGTCGACGTCGGGTTCGGCGGCATGGTTCCGCCGGCCCCGCTCAAGATCGAGGAGAAATCTGTTCAGGAGACCGCGCACGAACCTTGGCGGATCACGGCGCAAGACGGCTTCCGTCTCTCCGAGGCGATGGTCGGCGACCTGTGGGAACCGATGTACGAGATCTATGACGATCCCCAGGCGGAGGTCGACTACGAACCGGCAAACTGGTTCGTCTCGACCCACCCGTCATCGTTCTTCCGTCGAGATCTGGTGGCGGCGCGCGTCGCTCCGGACGCGCGCTACGCGCTGTTCGGCGCTCGTCTGACGATCCGCCGGCGCGGACGGCCGATGGAACGCCGTGAACTGTCGGTTTCGGAGCTCGAGGCCACATTGCGCGACGTCTTCGGCCTCGAGCCGAAGACGGACTGGCGGCCTTTGCTCGAACGCACGGCGGCCGGGATCGCCGCCTGACGGCGGCCCCGGCCGGCGACGCCTCTTACATCATCAACAGCAGCGACCGTCCCGCGACATCGATCGTATCGCCGGCGTCGAGCGGCTTTGGCTCGGCGTCGGGATCATTCGTGTCGACCACGATCGACCAAGCTCCGTCGCCTCCCTTCCCCGGCGAGAGGAAAGGCACCGCGCCGTCGTGGGAGTTGAAGATCAGGATCGCCTCTTCATCCGCCGTCTTCAGCCGGAGGCCGATGCAGTCGGCGTTGGGGTCGGACCAATGCTCGGGCGTCTGCTCGCCGCCTCCGGGATTGAGCCACGTGATCTCCATCCCATCGCGAAAGCTCGCGCGGCGCAGGATGGGGTGGTCGGCGCGGAGCTTCGTCAGCTTTTGCGTGAAGGCCAGCAGCGCCTTGTTGTTGTCGTTCAGGTCCCAGTGGACCCAGCTGATCTCGCTGTCCTGGGCGTAGCCGTTGTTGTTGCCGCCCTGCGTGCGGCCGAACTCGTCGCCCGCAAGGATCATCGGGGTGCCGTGTGAGAACAGCAGCGTCGCGAGGAAGTTTCGCTTCTGCCGCTCGCGCGTGGCGACGATTCCCTCGTCGTCGGTCTCGCCCTCAACGCCGTAGTTGTAAGAACGATTGTCCGAGTGGCCGTCCTTGTTGTCCTCGCCGTTCGCCTCGTTGTGCTTGTCGTTGTAGGTGACGACGTCGTGCAGGGTGAAGCCGTCATGGGCGGTGATGAAGTTCACCCCAGCCCACGGCCGCCGGCCGTTGCGGTCGTAGACGTCGCCCGAGCCGGTGACGCGGGCCGCGAAGCCGCCGAGCGAATCCGCGCTCTTCTTCCAGTAGTCGCGGACTTCGTCGCGATACTTGTCGTTCCACTCCGCCCAGCCGGGCGGGAAGCCGCCGACCTGATAGCCGCCGGGCCCGATGTCCCACGGCTCGCCGACGAGCTTCACCTGACGCAGCACCGGGTCCTGGTTGACCGCGTCGAAGAAGCCGCCGCGCGGATCGAAGCCGTCGGGCTCGCGGCCGAGGATCGTGCCGAGGTCGAAGCGGAAGCCGTCGACATGGCACTCTTCGACCCAGTAGCGCAGCGAATCCGTCACCATCTGCAGCACGCGCGGATGGCTGGTGTTCACCGTGTTTCCGGTGCCGGTGTCGTTGATGTAGTAGCGCGGCTGGTCGGGCAGGGTGCGGTAGTATGAGAGGTTGTCGATCCCCTTGAAGGAGAGCGTCGGCCCGAGTTCGTTGCCCTCGGCCGTGTGGTTGTAGACCACGTCGAGGATGACCTCGATGCCGGCGTTGTGGAACGAGCGCACCATGTGCTTGAAGCTCGCGAGCCGCGCCCGGCCCGATTTTCCGTTGCCCCCGGCGTAGCGCGCCATCGGCGCGAAGAAGCCTATGGTGTTGTAGCCCCAGAAATTCTTCAGCCCCTTCGACTCCAGATGCTGGTCGTCCAGGAAGGCGTGGATCGGCAGCAGCTCGACCGAGGTGACGCCGAGCGCCTTGATGTGGTCGATCACGGCCTTCTGCCCAAGGCCGTCGAAGGTGCCGCGGATGTTTTCCGGCACAGCGGGATGGAGCTGGGTGTAGCCCTTCACGTGCAGCTCGTAGAAGACCGTTCGGTCCCACGGCACGTCGGGCTTCACGTCCTTCGACCAGTCGAAGGCGGTGTCGCCGACTTCGCATTTCGGCGTGAAGGGCGCTGAATCCCGTTCGTCGAAGCTCAGGTCCTTGTCCGGAGAATCGAGCTTGTAGCCGAAATGAGCGTCGTTCCACTCGATCTGACCGGCGAGCGACTTGGCGTAAGGATCGAGCAGAAGCTTGTTCGGGTTGAAGCGGTGGCCCTCTTCGGGCGCATAGCGGCCGTGGACGCGATAGCCGTAGCGCTGGCCGGGCATGATTCCCGGCAGATAACCGTGCCAGATCTCGTCGGAATATTCGGGGAGCGTGACCCGTTCGACCTCGTTGTCGTTCTCGTCGAAGAGGCAGAGCTCGACGCGTTCGGCATTGGCGGAGAACAGCGCGAAATTGGTGCCTTCGCCGTCGAAGGTCGCGCCGAGCTTGTTCGGCCGCCCGGCCTCAGCCCGGCGGTCCGTCCGGATGTCGCTCATGGATTAGCCGTCCTTTCCCCGAGGCGAGACCGCCCCGATCTGTCCCGTCACCGGGATAGGAACGGACTTCGGCCTCGCCCGTTCCCGGCGATCAATTGATCACGAGAAGGACGCGCGACGTCTCATCCTTTGGGCTTCGGCTTGTCGGACTTCGTTTTTCCCGGCTTACCGGGTTTGGGCGCGTCGTCGTTCGCGACGCTCTTCTTCGGCTTTGCGGGAGCGACGTCCACCGCCGCGCCCTTCGACGGCGGGGCGAGCGGCGTAACCACGCCGCTCGCCCCGGCCCCTTTCACAACGGGTTTCACGGACTTGACCTTCTTCGCCTTGGGCGCGGCCACCCCGTCCGCCTCGATGCGCTTTTCGGCCTCGTACCAGAAGCTTTCGCCTTCTCCGTCCGGCCGCCCCGCCTCGTTCCACAACCGGTACGCCTCGTCCCTCACCCGCCGCTCGCGATCGTTCATTGCGTCCTCCTTCGGCCCGACCCAGGGGTTGTCGTGATCAACGATCGACCGATGTCTGGGTTTCCGCTGCGGCGCGGCGCCAGACCGCCCGGCTGCTTGATCGAACCCCCAGCCTACTGATTCTTTTCGGAGATCCGAATGTCCTACGCCTCACCCGACGCCGTCGACGCCGCACAGCGCCCGCGGATCGCGATCGAGGCTGTGACGCCCTCCGTCGACGACGGACGGTTTCCGGTTAAGACGATCGCGGGCCGCCCGGTCACGGTCGAGGCGGACATCTTCGCCGACGGCCACGAGGTGCTGCGCGCGGAGGTTCTCTGGAGGGGGCCGAAGGGCGGCGAGTGGAAGCGCGCTCCGATGACCGAACTCGTGAACGACCGCTGGCGCGGCGGCTTCACGCCCGACGAAATCGGCCGGCAGGAATTTCTGGTCGAGGCCTGGTGGGACGATTTCGGCACCTTCCGCCGCGATCTGACGAAGAAGCGCGACGCCGGCGTCGACGTCACGCTGGAGACAGAGGAAGGCGTCCAGATGCTCGAGGAGCATTCCTCGAAGGCCGAGCCGGCGCAGGCGCGCGCGCTCGCCGACGCCGCATTGCGCGCCCGGCCGCTCGACGTGACCGGAAGGGTTGCGGAACTGCTATCGGCCGAGACGGCGCTCGCCGCGAAGCAGGGCGACCCGCGCCATCATGCGACGCGGACCGATCCGTTTCCGCTCGAAGTGGAGCGCACCAAGGCCGAGTTCGCGAGCTGGTACGAGCTGTTTCCGCGCTCCGAGAGCGGCGACCCGGCGAAGCATGGCGCGTTCCGCGACGTGATCCGGCGCCTGCCCATGATCCGGGACATGGGCTTCGACGTGCTCTACTTCCCGCCCATCAGCCCCATCGGCAAGACCAACCGCAAGGGTCCGAACAACACGCTGACGCCCGGCCCGAACGATCCGGGCAGCCCTTACGCGATCGGTTCGGAGCACGGCGGCCACGACGCGCTCCACCCGGAGCTCGGCACGCTCGAGGACTTTCAGGCGCTCGTGAAGGCCGCGGCCGACCACGGGCTCGAGCTCGCCATCGACTTCGCGATCCAGTGCTCGCCCGACCATCCGTGGCTGAAGGAGCATCCGGGATGGTTCAGGTGGCGGCCGGACGGCTCGATGAAATACGCCGAGAACCCGCCGAAGAAGTACCAGGACATCGTCAACGTCGACTTCTACGGCCCCGACGCCGTCCCCGGCCTTTGGGAGGCGCTGCGCGACGTCGTGCTGTTCTGGGCCGATCAGGGCGTCAAGATCTACCGGGTCGACAATCCGCACACCAAGCCGTTCCCGTTCTGGGAATGGATGATCGCCGAGGTGAAGGCGAAGCACCCGGACGCCATCTTCCTGTCGGAGGCCTTCACGCGCCCGAAGGTCATGTACCGCCTCGCCAAGGTCGGCTACGGCCAGTCCTACACCTATTTCACCTGGCGCAACCGCAAGGCGGAGATCGCCGAGTACCTCACCGAGCTGACGACCGCCGCGCCGAAGGATTTCTTCCGGCCGAACTTCTTCGTCAACACGCCGGACATCAATCCGTATTTCCTGCAGACGTCGGGCCGTCCCGGATTCCTGATCCGCGCCGCGCTCGCCACGACGCTGTCGGGCCTGTGGGGCATGTATAACGGCTTCGAGATCTGCGAGAGCGCGCCCCTTCCGGGCAAGGAGGAATATCTCGACAGCGAGAAGTACCAGATCCGCATCCGCAACTGGAACCAGCCGGGCAACATCATCCAGGAGATCACGCGCCTGAACCGCATCCGCAAGGAGAACGCGGCGTTGCAGACGCATCTCGGCGTGCGATTCTACAACTGCTTCGACGACGACATTCTCTATTACGGCAAGCCGCGCGTCTCGGCCGACGGATCGACGATCGAAGACATGATCCTGTGCTTCGTGACCCTCGATCCGCATTCTGAGCGGAGCGCCGGATACGAGGTTCCGCTCTGGGAGTTCGGGCTTCCCGACGACGGAATCGTCGAGGTCGAGGACCTGATGAGAGGCAACGCCTTCACCCTCACGGGCAAGAACCAGTCGATCTATCTCAACCCGCACGAACTGCCGTTCCACATCTGGAGGCTCAAGCCCGCGGGAGCCGTCGTATGAACGTCCAGCATTCCGAACTCACCAAGCCGACCGGCACGCTCGTCTCCAAGGACGGCGTCGATCCGCTGTGGTTCAAGGACGCGATCATCTACCAGCTGCACGTAAAGTCCTTCATGGACTCCAACGGCGACGGCATCGGCGATTTTCCGGGCCTGATTTCCAAGCTCGACTACATTGCCGATCTCGGCGTCAACGTGATCTGGCTGCTGCCGTTCTATCCGAGCCCGCGGCTCGACGACGGCTACGACATCAAGGAATACACCGGCGTCTCGCCCGACTACGGCACGCTCGCGGACGTGAAGCGCTTCATCGCCGAGGCCCACAAGCGCGGGCTGAAGGTGATCTCCGAGCTCGTCATCAATCACACCTCCGACCAACACCCTTGGTTCCAGCGCGCGCGCCACGCCAAGCCCGGCTCTGCGCACCGGAACTTCTACGTCTGGTCGGACAACGACACGCTCTATTCCGGCACCCGCATCATCTTCCTCGATACGGAACGGTCGAACTGGACCTGGGACCCGGTCGCGGGAGCCTATTTCTGGCACCGCTTCTACAGCCATCAGCCGGACCTGAACTTCGACAATCCGCAGGTGCTGAAAGCCGTCTTCAAGGTGATGAAGTTCTGGCTCGATCTCGGCATCGACGGCCTGCGGCTCGACGCCGTGCCATACCTCATCGAG
This sequence comes from Ancylobacter novellus, assembly GCA_003241695.1. GTDB lineage: Bacteria > Pseudomonadota > Alphaproteobacteria > Rhizobiales > Methylopilaceae > Methylopila. The sequence goes on from QFPN01000003.1 coordinate 211,835, forward strand.
CGCGACGGGACCTCGAACGAGAACCTTCCCGAGACGCACGACATCCTGAAGAAGATTCGGGCCGAGCTCGACCGGACCTACCCTGACCGCTTCCTGATCGCCGAGGCCAATATGTGGCCGGAGGACACCAAGGACTATTTCGGCGAGGGCGACGAATGCCACATGGCGTTCCACTTCCCGCTGATGCCGCGCATGTACATGGCGATCGCGCGGGAGGACCGCTTCCCGATCACCGACATCATGCGGCAGACGCCCGAGATCCCCGAGAACTGCCAGTGGGCGATCTTCCTGCGGAACCATGACGAGTTGACGCTCGAAATGGTGACCGACAAGGAGCGCGACTATCTCTGGAACACCTACGCGACCGACAAGCGGGCGCGCATCAATCTCGGCATCCGCCGCCGCCTCGCACCGCTGATGGAGCGCGACCGGCGCCGCATCGAGCTCATGAACTCGCTGCTGCTGTCGATGCCCGGAACGCCGGTGATCTATTACGGCGACGAGATCGGGATGGGCGACAACATTCATCTCGGCGACCGCGACGGCGTGCGCACCCCGATGCAATGGTCGATCGACCGGAACGGCGGCTTCTCGCGCGCCGACTTCGCCTCGATCGTGCTGCCGCCCATCATGGACCCGCTCTACGGCTACTTCGTCATCAACGTCGAGGCGCAGGCGCGTGACCCGCATTCGCTGCTGAACTGGACCCGGCGCATGCTCGCGACGCGCCGCCAGCACCCGGCCTTTGGCCGCGGATCCTTGCGTTTCCTGTTCCCCTCGAACCGGAAGATCCTCGCTTATCTTCGTGAGTACGAAGGCGAAACGCTTTTCTGCGTCGCCAATATGGGCCGCAGCCCGCAGGCCGTGGAGCTTGAACTCTCGGAGTTCGAGGGCCGCGTGCCGATCGAGATGACGGCCGGCTCGGTGTTCCCACCGATCGGCCAGCTCACCTACCTGCTGACGCTGCCGCCATACGGCTTCTACTGGTTCATTCTCGCGAAGGAGTCCGACGCGCCGTCCTGGCACACGCCGGCGCCGGAGCCCATGGCGGACTTCGAGACGCTGGTGCTGCGGGCGGGCGTGGACGACGCCATGCAGGTCGAGGCCCGCAAGACGCTCGAAACCGCGGTGCTTCCGAGCTATCTCGCCAAGCGCCGATGGTTCTCGGGCAAGGACCAAAAGCAGATCATCCCGCGCATCAAGGGCATGTCGCGCCTGCCGGGCGAGCGCGAACCCATCGGCCTGATCGAGGTCGAGGTAACGGGCGGCGCTGAGCCGACGCGCTGGCTGCTGCCGATCGCGGTCGTGTCCGAGGACGAGCCGCTGTCGGCGCTGGCGAGCCGCCTCGCGCTGGCGCGCGTGCGCCGCGGCCGCGAGGTGCAGCTTCTCACCGACGCCTTCGCGCTGCCGGGCTTCGCGCATGCGATCGCGCGATCGCTGAAACAGGGCGCGAGCCTGCCGAGCGGCGACGGCGAAATCCGCTTCGAACGCGCGGAAGGCGCGGAGATTCCGGACCTTCCCGCCGACGCCGAGATCAACTGGCTGTCGGCGGAGCAGTCCAACTCCTCGCTGATCGCCGGCGACCTGATGATGATCAAGGTTCTCCGAAAGATCGCGCCGGGCGCTCATCCGGAAGCCGAGATGGGCCGCTATCTCACGGAAAACGGCTACGCCAACGCCGCGCCCTTCCTCGGCGAAATGGTCCGCATCGGCTCCGACGGAACGCGATCGACGCTCGCGATCGTGCAGGGCTATGTCCGCAACGAAGGCGACGCGTGGAGCTGGACGCTCAGCCACCTCGCCCGCCATCTAGACGAATTCGGCTCCACCGGAGGCGGCGAGATGACCGAAACCGAGCGCTTCGACGAGTTTTCGGCCTTCGCGGCCAATCTCGGCCGCAGGCTCGCGGAGCTCCACGCCGTGCTCGCCCGCCCGAGCGAGGACCCATGGTTCGCGCCGGCGTCGGCCGTGACGCCGGACGTGGAGAGCTGGAAAGCGCGCGCGATCGGCCTTCTCGACGGCGCTGTCAATGCGCTTCGCGCGAAGGCCGACTGGGTCGATCCGATCCAGGCGACTCGCGCCGGCTCCCTGATCGCCCGACGCGACGCGCTCGCGGCGGCGATCGGGAGGCTTGCGGACGCAGGCGACGGCGCGCCCATGACACGCATTCACGGCGACCTTCATCTTGGCCAGATCTTGGTCGCGAGCGGTGATGTCGTGTTCATCGACTTCGAAGGCGAGCCCGCGCGGCCGCTCGAGGAGCGGCGGGGCAAGGCCTCGCCGCTGCGCGACGTCGCGGGTGTGCTGCGCTCCTTCGACTACGCCGCCGCGATGGTGGGCCGGAACGAGCAGTCGTCGCCCCATGTCGCGGGACCGCGGCGCGACAAGTTCCTTGAACGCTTCCGGGCGGACGCCGCTCGAGCATTCCTCGAAGCCTACCGCGCCAGCGCCGAAGAGGCGGGGCTGACCGTCTCGCCCGAACTGCTGGACATGTTCCTGATCGAGAAGGCGGCCTATGAGATCGCCTACGAGGCGGCGAACCGGCCGGCCTGGATCGACGTTCCGCTCGGAGGCCTGTTCGCGCTTGCGGCGCGCCTCGCTCCGGAACAGGGAGAGGCCGTATGACCGCGAGAGCGACGCCCGTGACCGCCGACGCCGAAGGATCCATGAGACTCGACCGCGCCACGTTGAACGCCCTCGCGAACGGAACCCATGCGGACCCGTTCGGAGCGCTCGGCCGCCGCGACGACGGCGACGGCCCCTACATCCGCGTCGCGCTGCCGGGCGCGCTGTCGGTCGAGGCGGTCGACGCCGGAACCGGCGCGTCGATCGGCAGGCTCGAAGAGATCGACGGAACGGGCGTGTTCGAAGGCCCGGTGCGCGGCGTCGATCCCTACCGGCTGAAAATCCAGTGGCCGGGAACCACGCAGGAAACCGAAGACCCCTATTCCTTCGGTCTGTTGCTTGGCGATCTCGACCTTCATCTTCTCGGCGAAAGCCGCCATTTCGAGCTCGCCTCCGCGCTCGGCGCGAACGCGATGGAGATCGACGGCGTCAAGGGCGTGCGCTTCGCCGTCTGGGCTCCGAACGCGAAGCGCGTCGCGGTCGTCGGCGACTTCAACGCGTGGGACAAGCGACGGCATCCGATGCGGCTGCGCCATCCGTCCGGCGTCTGGGAGCTGTTCGTGCCGCGCATCGGCCCCGGCGAACGCTACAAGTTCGCGCTCCGCGGGCCGGACGGAAGCGAATTGCCGGACAAGGCCGACCCAGTGGCGAAGTCCGCCGAGGCCGCGCCCGGCACGGCCTCCGTCGTCGCCGATCCGAAGCCTTACCGTTGGACCGACGACGCCTGGATGAGCTCGCGCGCCGAACGGCAGGAGCCGGACAAGCCGCTCTCGTTCTATGAGGTCCATCTCGGCTCGTGGATGAAGCACGAGGGCGGGGTCGACTGGGCCTTCGCGATCGAGAAGCTGATCCCTTACGTCGCCCAGCTCGGCTTCACCCATGTCGAGCTGCTCCCCGTCGCCGAGCATCCGTTCGGCGGCTCCTGGGGCTACCAGCCGCTCGGCCTGTTCGCACCGACCGGGCGCTATGGAAAGCCGGAAGATTTCGCCCGCTTCGTCGACGCGGCCCATGCGGCCGGGATCGGCGTGGTGGTCGACTGGGTGCCGGCGCATTTCCCAACCGACAGTCACGGGCTGTACCGTTTCGACGGCACGCCGCTCTACGAGCACGCCGATCCGCGCGAGGGGTTCCATATCGACTGGAACACCGCGATCTACAATTTCGGCCGGAAGGAAGTGCAGAACTTCCTGATCGCGAGCGGCATCCACTGGCTCGAGCAGTTCCATGTCGACGGCCTGCGGGTCGACGCCGTGGCGTCGATGCTCTACCGCGACTACTCCCGCAAGGAGGGCGAGTGGGTGCCGAACCATCTCGGCGGCCGCGAGAACCTTGAGGCGATCGGCTTCCTGCAGCATTTCAACGCGGTGGTGCGGGAGCGCTGCCCCGGCGCGATCACGATCGCCGAGGAGTCGACCGCCTGGCCCGGCGTCACCCGCACCACCACCGAGGGCGGGCTCGGCTTCCACTACAAGTGGAACATGGGCTGGATGCACGACACGCTGAACTACATGGAGCAGAACCCGATCTACCGCTCCTACAATCACGACGGCATCACGTTCGGCCTCGTCTACGCCTTCTCGGAAAAGTTCGTGCTGCCGCTGAGCCATGACGAGGTGGTGCACGGCAAGGGCTCGCTGATCGGCAAGATGCCGGGCGACGCCTGGCAGAAATTCGCCAACCTGCGGTCGCTCTACGGACTGATGTGGACCCATCCGGGCAAGAAGCTGCTGTTCATGGGCGGCGAGATCGCCCAGTGGCGCGAGTGGAACCACGACGACCAGCTCGACTGGGCCGCGCTCGACGATCCCAACCACGCCGGCGTCCAGCGCCTGATCCGCGACCTCAACAGCGTCTATGCGACCGAGCCCGCGCTCCACGCCCGCGACTGCCTCGACACCGGCTTTCGCTGGGTGATCGGCGACGACAGGGCGAACTCCGTCTTCGCCTTCGTCCGCGAGGGCGAGGCGGACGCGCCGCCGGTGCTCGTCGTCGCCAACATGACGCCGGTGCCGCGGCACGGATATCGCATCGGCGTGCCGAAGGGCGGCTGGTGGAGCGAGATCGTGAACACGGATTCCGGGCTCTATGGCGGCTCGAACGTCGGCAACGGCGGAGGGCTGGAAGCGCAGGCCGTCGCGAGCCACGGGGAAGAACAGTCGCTGGAGCTGGACCTTCCGCCGCTCGGGGTGATCGCGCTGAAGGCGGGGTAAGGTTCGGACGTGATCGGGGGATCGGGCGTGGCGTCTGAAACGTGCAGCGGTCGGGGGTTTGCGTGGCAGGAGGCGTCGCGCAAGCCTCCTTCACCGTCGCTTTGCGAGGGTCAGACAAAGCCTTCGCTCTTCCAGACGTACCCTCAGCCGAGTTCGGCTTCTCCTCGGCCGTGTTCTCCCGCAGGCGGGAGAACACGCGCATGAGCGTCCTAGAGGAAGGTCTGCCCTACCCGCTCGGCGCGACATGGGACGGGCTCGGCGTCAATTTCGCGGTCTTCTCGGCGCATGCCGAGCAGGTCGACCTCTGCCTGTTCGACCCCTCGGGGCGCCGCGAGATCGCGCGCATGGCGCTGCCGGAGAAGACCGACGAGGTGTTCCACGGCTATCTTCCGAACGCCCGCGCCGGCCTGCTCTACGGCTTCCGCGCCCACGGCCCGTACAATCCGCAGCACGGCCACCGCTTCAACCCGAACAAGCTGCTGCTCGACCCCTACGCCCGGCAGATCGCGGGCGAGGTGCGCTGGTCGGACGCGCTCTACGGCTACCGCCTGCACAGCCCGCGCGCGGACCTCTCCTACGATCGCCGAGACAGCGCGCCCGGCATGCCCAAGGCCGTGGTGGTCGACGCCTCCTTCAACTGGGGCGACGACCGGCCGCCCAACACGCCGTGGAGCGAGACGGTCATCTACGAGGCGCATGTGCGCGGCCTCACGATGCTGCGGCCAGAAGTCCTGCATCACGAGCGCGGCACCTTCGCGGCGCTCGCCAGTCCCTCGATGATCGAGCACTACAAGCGGCTCGGGATCACCGCGATCGAGCTGCTTCCGGTGCACGCTTTCGTGCAGGACCGGAGGCTCGTCGAGATGGGGCTGAGGAACTTCTGGGGCTACAACACGCTCGCCTTCTTCGCCCCCGAGCCGCGCTACCTGTCGGACGGCTCGCTCAACGAGATGAAGGTGGCGATCCGCCGGCTGCACGCCGCCGGGATCGAGGTCATCCTCGACGTCGTGTATAACCACACCGCGGAAGGCTCCGAGGAAGGCGCGACCTTCTCGTTCCGAGGCCTCGACAATCTGAGTTACTACCGCCAGCAGGATCACGACTGGCGCCGCTGCGTGAACGACACCGGCTGCGGCAACACCGTGAACCTCGGCCATCCGCGCGTTCTGCAGCTCGTGATGGACAGCCTGCGCTACTGGGTCGAGCACTATCACGTCGACGGCTTCCGCTTCGACCTCGGCACAGTGCTCGGCCGCGAGGAGCACGGCTTCGACCCGGGCTCCGGCTTCTTCGACGCCGTCCGACAGGACCCCGTGCTGTCGCGCGTGAAGCTGATCTCGGAACCGTGGGACATCGGGCCCGGCGGCTATCAGCTCGGCAACCATCCGCCGGGCTTCGCGGAATGGAACGACAAGTTCCGGGATTCCGTCCGCCGCTTCTGGCGCGGCGACGCGGGGCAGCGGCCCGAATTCGCCGCGCGGATCGCGGGCTCGTCGGACCTCTTCGACAAGCGCTCGCGCAAGCCCTGGGCCTCGCTCAACTACGTCGCGAGCCACGACGGCTTCACGCTCGCCGACGCGGTCTCCTACGAACGCCGCCACAACGAGGCGAACGGCGAGGACAACCGCGACGGCCACGGCGAGAACTACACCTCGAACTGGGGCGTCGAGGGGCCGGCCGAAGACCCCGAGATCCGCGAGACGCGGGCGCGCGTCGCCCGCGCGATGCTCGCGACCGTGTTCTTCGCGCAAGGCACGCCGATGCTGCTCGCCGGCGACGAGTTCGGCCGCACGCAGAACGGCAACAACAACGCCTACGCGCAGGACAACGAGACCTCGTGGGTCGACTGGCGCAAGGCCGCGACGCCCGACGGCGAGGCGCTGATCGATTTCGCGGCGCGGCTGATTGCGCTGCGCAGGGCCCACAAGGTCCTGCGCTGCAAGGAGTTCCTGCACGGGCTGAGGCAGCCCGCGCCCGGCGTGCTCGACATCGCGTGGTTCGACGAGCGCGGCGAGCCGATCCCGCCGGACGACTGGAACGACCAGACCGAAAGGGCGTTGACGCTGCGACGCGCCAAACCGCGGGACGACGGCGCGATCGCCCTGCTGACCCTGATGATGAACCCCTCGCCGGAGACGCGCGCCTTTACGCTGCCTCCTCCCCACCTTCCGACGACCGTGTTGTGCGACACCGCTCAACCACGCAGCGGCGAACGGCCGCTCGCGGGGAACGCGGTCGAGGTCGCTGCGAGAAGCGCCGTGCTGCTGATGTCCCTTCACCCCGCTCCCCGCCGCGGGCTGCGTCCGAAACCCGTCGACGCCGCCGGAGCCTGAACCGCTTGATCAACGCCTTCGCCCGCCCCCTGCCCCTCGGCGCGACGTTCCGGGACGGCGCGACGACCTTCCGGTTCTGGGCGCCCGCGCGCGACGCCGTCGCGCTGGAGATCAGGGGCGAGGAGCCGCGGCCAATGGAGCGCGGCGAGGACGGGTGGTTCGCGCTCACCCTCGACGTCCCCGCGGAGGCCCGCTACCGCTATCGCCTGCCGGACGGCCTCGCGGTTCCCGACCCGGCCTCGCGCTTTCAGGACGGCGACGTCCATGGCTGGAGCGTTCTGGTCGACCCGCGGGCCTATCGCTGGAAGACCGGCGACTGGAAGGGCCGCCCTTGGCGGGAGGCCGTGCTCTACGAGCTTCACGTCGGCTGCTTCGGCGGCTTCAAGGGCGTCGCCGAGGCGCTGCCGAGGCTGAAGGAACTCGGGATCACGGCGCTCCAGCTCATGCCGATCTGGGATTTTCCGGGCGCTCGCAACTGGGGCTATGACGGCGTGCTGCCCTATGCGCCCGACGCCGCCTACGGCACGCCCGCGGAGTTGAAGGCGCTGATCGACCGCGCCCACGAGCTCGGCCTGATGATGTTTCTCGACGTCGTCTACAACCACTTCGGTCCGGACGGGAATTACATCGGCGCCTACGCCCCGCCGGCCTTCCGCGAAGACATCCACACCCCATGGGGCGGCGCCATCGATTTCCGCCTGCCCGAGGTGCGCTCGTTCTTCACCGAGAACGTCCTCTACTGGCTGATCGAATACCGCTTCGACGGCCTGCGCTTCGACGCCGTTCACGCGATCGAGGAGCGGGACTGGATCGACGAGGCTGCGGCGGCCGTGCGCGCCAGCCACGAACTGCGCGACCGGCGCGTTCACCTCGTGCTCGAGAACGAGCGGAACGATCCGGACCATCTCGCAGCCGACGTCGACGCCCAGTGGAACGACGATTTCCACCACGTCTTCCATGTTCTCCTGACCGGAGAGCGCGAGGGATATTATGAAGACTTTTCAGCCGATACGGCCGAAAAACTCGCGCGCTGCCTGAAGGACGGCTTCGTCTATCAGGGCGAGACGATGGCCCATATCGGCGAGCCCCGCGGCGCGCCGTCAGGCCATCTGCCGCCGTCGGCCTTCGTGTCGTTCCTCCAGAACCACGACCAAGTCGGCAACCGCGCCTTCGGCGACCGGCTCACCACGCTCGCGCCGCCCGGCGGCGTCGAGGCGGCGACCGCCGCCATGCTGCTCTGCCCGCAGGTTCCGATGATCTTCATGGGCGAGGAGGTGGCGAGCGAGACCCCCTTCCTGTTCTTCACCGACTTTCAGGACGAGCTCGCCGTCGCCGTGCGCGAAGGCCGGCGCAAGGAATTCGCGAAGTTCGCGGCCTTCGCGGGCGAAGAGATCCCGGACCCGAACGCGCTGAAGACGTTCGGGGATTCGATCCCACAGCCTCATCCGACCCGTGCGAAGGAGCGCAGCGCGCTGTTCCGCCGGCTGCTCGCCCTCCGCGCGGCCGAGATTTCGTCACGCGAGGCGCTCCCCGACGCCGAGGCCGAAGCGATCGGCCCGAAGGCCGTGAAGGCCTCGTGGCTCTTCGACGACGGCGCCCGGCTTACTCTGGCGATCAACCTCGCCGACGCCCCGCTCGACGTCGATCCCGTCGAAGGTCCCCTTCTCTACGAAACTGCGGCCGGCGCCGCCGACGCGCTGCGGTCGGGCAGGCTCGGCGGCTTCTGCGTCGTCGCGCTGATGGAGCGCCCAGCTTGAGCGAAACTTCCGGTCATGACGACGTCGTGCGCGACCTTGCCTCGCGGGCGGGCTTCGCGGTCCGCTGGACCGATCAGGCAGGAACAGCGCAGGAGGTTTCGCCGGAAACGCTGAAGCGTCTGCTCGCGTCGCTGAAGCTCGACTGCGAAACGGAGGAGCAGGCGAAGGGCTCGCTCACGCGGCTCGACGCGGGCGCCCGCGTCCGGCCGCCTCTCGTGACCACGCTCGCGGGACAGAGCTTCGACATCGACGCCCCCGCCGGGGTCTCCGCAAAGCTAACGCGCGAAGACGGCGCGACGTTCGCATTCCGGCTGGACGAGGGCGACGGCGGCCGGGCGCGCGTCCGGCCGATACTGGAGACCGGCTACCACCGGCTGGAGTTCGGCGACGAGGCGGTCACGGTCGCGGTCTCGCCGGGCCGCGGACGCTCGATCGTCGAGGCCGGCGGCGGCCGGCGCATGTGGGGCCTCGCCGCGCAGGTCTACGGCCTGACGCGCAGGGGCGACGGCGGGATCGGCGATCTCGGCGGCGTCGCCGCCCTCGCCGAGGCCGCGGCGAGGGACGGCTCGGACGCGCTCGCGCTGTCGCCGCTCCATGCGGGCTTCACCGCCGATCCGTATCATTTCGGCCCCTATTCGCCGTCGAGCCGGCTGTTCCTCAATCCGCTCCACGCCGACCCCGACTTCCTGTTCGGCGAGGACCGCGTCCGCGCGGCGTCAGAGGCCGCGGGCGTCGAGGGCGCGCGCGAGGAGCAGGAGCGGGCCGCGCTGATCGACTGGCCTGCGGCGGCGGCGCTCAAGCTTGCGACGTTCAGAACGCTGCATGCGAGCTTCCGCGAATTCGATCTTGGCGGGAACCCGCGCGGGCGTCTCGCGGCCGACTACGCCGCTTTCCTGACGGAGGGCGGCGCGCTGCTGCAGGAGCACGCGCGGTTCGAGGCGCTGCACGCCGCCCGCTTCGGCGCGGATCCGTTCCAATGGGACTGGCGGCGATGGCCCGAGGGCCTGCGTAACCCGCGCGGCCCCGAGGTCGAGGCCTTCGCGCAGGCGCACGCTTCGGAGGTCGACTTCCACCTCTTCCTGCAATGGATCGCCGACCGCTCCTTCGCCGCCGCGCAGTCCGTCGCGCGCGGGGCCGGCATGGCGATCGGCCTCGTCTCGGATCTCGCCGTCGGCATGGACGCCGGCGGCAGCCACGCCTGGAGCCGGCAGGACGACGTGCTGGTCGGCCTGTCGGTCGGCTCGCCGCCGGACCTGTTCAACCCGAACGGCCAAGCCTGGGGGCTCGCGACCTTCTCGCCGATCGCGCTTCGGGCGAACGGCTTCGCCCCATTTATCGCCACGTTGCGCGCCTGCATGCGGCACGCCGGCGGCGTCCGCATCGACCACGCCATGGGCCTCCAGCGCCTCTGGATGGTCCCGGAAGGCGAAAGCTCCAGAAACGGCGCCTATCTCGCCTTTCCAGTGGACGACCTGCTGCGGCTGACCGCCCTCGAGTCCGAGCGTAACGAGTGCGTCGTCGTCGGCGAGGACCTCGGCACGGTGCCGGAGGGCTTCCGCGAGCGCATCGCCGCCGCCGGGATCGCCGGAATGCGCGTCCTGCAGTTCGAACGCCGCGAAGGCGAGGGCTTCTTCCCGCCGCGTTACTATCCGGCCGACGCCCTCGCCATGACAACCACGCACGACCTGCCGACCATGGCGGGCTGGTGGTCGGGGGCCGACATCGCGCTCAGGGCGTCGATCCGCGGCGAACAGTTCGGCGAAAGCGAGAACGACAGGGCGACCCGTGAGGTCGAACGGGCGGAACTCTGGCGCGCCTTCGAAGAGGCGGGCGTCGCGGAGGGCGCTCGTCCAACGCCGGATGAGACCGACCCCGCCGTCGCCGCCGCGATCCGCTTCCTCGCCGAGACGCCTTCGAAGCTCGTTCTTCTGCCGCTCGAGGACGCTCTCGGACAGGTCGAGCAACCGAACCTGCCCGGCACGCTCGACGAGCATCCCAACTGGCGGCGGCGTCTGCCGGCGCCGGCACCCGGGTTGCTCGCCGAGGAGAGGGCCGCCGAGCGGCTGAACAGCCTGAACCGGGGGCGGGAGGGATCGTGACGCCCTGCCCGGATCGCTTGCCGTCCTTCTCCCCTCTCCCTTGCGGGGACGGGGCGTGGGTGGGGCGGCTCCGGATAAAGCACAGAGACCGACGCCGCTCTACGACCGCCCGAGGCGCTCGGTTCTGAACCACCCCCACCCTCACCCTCCCCACAAGGGGGGAGGGAACGGGACCGTCGCGCCTCATCGCCATTACCTGCGGCGAAGCCATGCGCATTGAAGGTCGAAGGAGCCGCGCCCGATGACTCTGCCCCCCGTCGCCTCCCCTCCCCGCGCGACCATGCGCTTCCAGTTCCATGAAGGCTTCCCGTTCGAGCGCGCGATTCCGCTCGCGCCCTATCTGCGCAAGCTCGGGATCAGCCATCTCTACTCGTCGCCCATCCTCACGGCCCGCGCAGGCTCCAATCACGGCTACGACGTCGTCGACCCGACGACCGTCAACCCGGAACTCGGCGGCGAGGAGGGGTTCCGCAGTCTCGTCGCGGCGCTGCGGCGCGAAGGTCTCGGCATGATCGTCGACATCGTCCCGAACCACATGGCGGTGGGCAAGGACGACAACGCCTGGTGGCTCGACGTCCTGACCTACGGCCGCGGCTCGCGCTTCGCCCATTTCTTCGACATCGACTGGGAGCCCGCGGATCCCGCGCTTCATGGCAAGATCCTGCTGCCGACGCTGGGCGTCCCCTATGGCGAGGCGCTTCGCTCCGGCGACCTGAAGCTCACCCGCGAGGGCAAGCGCGGCGGGATCACGCTGCGCTACGCCGACCACATGTTCCCGATCCGCCCGGAGGATCGATACGAGATCGAGACCGCGGGCGGGATCGAGGCCTATGACGCGACGACCGAGGACGGCCGCGCGCGGCTGCATGCGCTGCTCGAGAAGCAGAACTGGCGGCTCGCCTGGTGGATGGTCGCGGGCGACGAGATCAACTGGCGACGCTTCTTCGACGTCAACGAACTCGCGGGGCTCAGGGTCGCCGACCCGGCCGTGTTCGAGGCGACCCACGAGAAGCTGCTGGATCTCTATGCCGAAGGGCTGATCGACGGTTTTCGCGTCGACCACATCGACGGCCTCGCGGACTCCGGCGGCTACGCCCGTCGCCTGCGGGAACATCTCGACGAGCGGCAGGGCGAAAGGCCGGGAGAACTCGCGACGCAGCGCGCCTATCTGGTCGTCGAGAAGATCCTCGGCCCCGGCGAAGAACTCGCACGCGACTGGAAGGTCGACGGTGCGAGCGGCTACGACTTCATGGACGACGTCAGCGCCCTGCTGCACGACGCCTTGGGCGAGGAGGCGCTCGGGATCTTCTGGGAGGAGATCAGCGGACGCCCCGCCGACTTTCATGTCGAGGAGGAGATCGCGCGACGCGAGATTCTCGACCGCTCCTTCTCCGCGCAACTCGACCAGGCGACCGACGCGCTCCACCGCGTGGCGCGGCTCGATTACGAGACGCGCGACACCTCCCGCGCCGCGATCCGCCGGGCGCTGGTCGAGCTGCTCGCCCATTTTCCGGCTTACCGCACCTACGCCAGCGCTGCGGGGGGGCGAACCGAGGCCGACCGGCCGATCTTCGCCAAGGCGCTCGAAAAGGCGCGCGAGACAATTCTGCCGGCCGACGCGGGCGTGCTCGACATGCTGGACGGCTGGCTCGGCGGCAAGACGGCGCCCGAGGAACATCGCCTGCTGCGGGACAAGGCGATCCGCCGGTTCCAACAGCTTTCGGCGCCGGTCGCGGCCAAGGCGGTGGAGGACACCGCCTTCTACCGCTACGGCCGGCTGCTTTCGCGCACCGACGTCGGCTTCGACGTCGCGACCTTCTCCATGGACGTCGCGACCTTCCACGAGAAGGCGGCGGCGCGCGGAAAAACCTTTCCGAACGCGATGCTCACCGGCGCGACCCACGACCACAAGCGCGGAGAGGACGTCCGCGCCCGGCTCGCGGTGCTGAGCGAGATACCCGACGAGTGGATCGCCGCCGTCACGCGCTGGCGCGAGGCGTCGGCGCCGCTCCGGGCCGAGAACGCTCCATCCGCCGCCGACGAGGCGATCCTCTACCAGACGCTCGTGGGCGCGTGGCCGCACGGCCTCTCGCCCGACGACGCGGAAGGCTGCGGGGCCTTCGCGGAGCGCGTCGCCGGCTGGCAGGAGAAGGCTCTCCGGGAGGCGAAGCTCCAGACCGACTGGAGCGCGCCGAACGAGGCTTACGAGACCGCGGCCCGAACCCTCCTTATGGAGATCATGACCGGCCGCGACGCCGCATTGCGCGCGGACATCGCCGCTTTCGCGCGGCGCATCGGGCCTGCGGGCGCAGCAAACGGGCTGACCCAGACGCTCATAAAGCTCACCATTCCCGGCGTGCCGGACACCTATCAGGGAACGGAGTTCTGGGATCTGACGCTGGTCGATCCCGACAACCGCCGCCCTGTCGACTATCCGGCGCGCGAGCGCGCTCTCGCCGTGGGCGAAACGCCGCTCGAAGCGGCAGCCCATTGGGAAGACGGAGCGGTGAAACAGGCGCTCGTCGCCGCGGTGCTCGCCGACCGGGCGAAACGGCCGCTCCTCTTCGCTGAGGGTTCCTACACACCCCTTGCCGTGCAAGGCGCGTTGAGCGACGACGTCGTGGCCTTTGCGCGAATCCTCGGCGACGAGGTCGCCGTGTCGATCGCGATCCGGGGGACCTCCAGACTGCTGGGCGCGTCGAACGGGCTTCTGGCGCCCCGCGAAGTGTTGCATGGGAACACCATCGCCTTCCCAAGCGCATTGCGCCCGAGCAAGCTGTACGATCGTATTTCGGGGCGCTCAATCACGGTCGAGCCCAAGATCTCCTTGGCCGAATTGCTCGCACTGCCGGTCGCGTTCCTGTCGCAGACGACGTAAGGCCTAGGTCGTTCTGCGTATGTCTTTTCTTCAGTTCCGTGATTCAATTGCGTCGCCGGCTCACGAAGGGTCGGCCGCAAGGGCGGAGCCGGGAGCGGCGCATGCCGCCCGAATCGCCTGTCGAAGGAACCGGCGATGGACGACATCAAGCTGTCCCTGTCCGCGCCGGACGCTGAACTGGTCGCCCAGGCGCTCGACGTCTACGCCGCGACGTTGATGTGCACGCCCCTCGGCCTCGGCCTCGACCTGCTGGTTCAGGTCCGCGCGCTGCGTTCGCGGCTCAGCGATACCGCCGCCCGTCACGTCGCGGCCCTCGAAGCCGCCGACGATCCCGACACCAATGTCGTGATGTTCGCCGCGCGCGGATAATCCGGAACGGAGCCACGATCGTTCGATCGGGCTCGCAGCGGCTCGCGAGGCCATTCGCAAACACCCATCTGCGCCTCATTCCCTGTCGAATTCGCCGGACCGCCTTGCGCGCCGGCCCGCGCGGTCGTCTACTGCGATGCAGCATTCGACGCGCGGGGGCGCTCCCGCGCGTCGCGCGTGCAAACGACCATCCGACGGGAGACATGGCCCATGAACGACACCGCCCCCGCTACCGCTTCGGCCGATCTGGCGCGACCGGTCCGCGGCGCGGTCTCGGACGCGCCGGACGCGTGCTCCGCCGCCCGCAAGCTGGGCAAGGAGATCCTGGCCGAACTCACCTATTCGGTCGGCCGCACGCAGGAGACGGCGAGCGACAGGGACTGGTTCGTGGCGACGGCTCTGGCGGTGCGCGACCGTATCGTCGACCGCTGGATCAGCGAACATAACGCGCCGCTGCCGCACAAGCGGGTCTATTACCTGTCGCTCGAATTCCTCATCGGGCGGCTGCTGTTCGACGCGCTCAACAATCTCGGCCTGATCGAGGAAACGCGTGAGGCGCTCAAGGGCCTCGGCGTCGACATCGACAAGGTCCGCGCCGCCGAGCCTGACGCCGCGCTCGGCAATGGCGGCCTCGGGCGGCTCGCCGCCTGCTTCATGGATTCAATGGCCTCGATCGGCGTTCCGGCCTTCGGCTACGGAATCCGGTACGACCACGGCCTGTTCCGCCAGGGCATGCGCGACGGCTGGCAGCAGGAATATCCCGAGGACTGGCTCTCCTTCGGCAATCCGTGGGAGTTCGCCCATCCCGAGATCGACTATCCGATCGGCTTCGGCGGCTATGTCGAGCAGGTGATGGAAGCCGGCGAGCCGCGCTTCGTGTGGCGGCCGGGCGAGACCGTCGACGCGGTGGCGATCGACACGCCCGTGGTCGGCTGGCGCGGCCGACACGTCAACACGCTGCGGCTGTGGTCTGCAAGGGCGCCCGACCCGATCTCGCTCGACGCCTTCAACCGCGGCGACTATGTCGGCGCGCTCGCGGACCGGGTGCGCATCGAATCGATCTCCAAGATCCTGTATCCGTCCGACGAGACGCCGGCGGGCCAGGAACTGCGGCTCCGGCAGGAGTTCTTCTTCGCATCCGCCTCGCTTCAGGACCTGATCCGGCGTCACATCCTCGAACGCGGCGACGTGCGCAGCCTCGCCGACCACGTCTCGATCCAGCTCAACGACACCCATCCGGCGATCGCGGTGCCGGAACTCATGCGCATCCTGATCGACCTCCACGGCCTCGCCTGGGACGAAGCGTGGGAGATCACGGTCGCGACCTTCTCCTACACCAACCACACGCTGCTTCCGGAGGCGCTCGAAAGCTGGCCGGTTCCGCTGCTGGAGCGGCTGCTGCCGCGCCACATGCAGATCATCTACCTGATCAACGCGCTCCAGCTCGAGGAAGCGCGGAAGAAGCGGCCGGGCGACGACGGTCTGCTCTCCACAATCTCGCTCATCGACGAGGCGGGCGGCCGCCGCGTGCGCATGGGCTGGCTCGCCTTCATCGGCTCGCACAAGGTCAACGGCGTGTCGGCCCTGCACACCGACCTGATGAAGCAGACCGTGTTCCGCGACCTGCACGACCTCCATCCCGGCCGCATCGTCAACAAGACCAACGGCATCACGTTCCGCCGCTGGCTCACCCAGGCGAACCCGCTGCTGACGGAGGTCATCGTCGACGCGATCGGCCCCGCGATGCTGGACGATCCGAACGAGCTCACGAAGCTCATTCCGCTGGCCGACGATCCCGGCCTCCACGAGCGCCTTCTCGCCGCGCGCCGCGAGAACAAGATCGCGCTCGCCAGGATCATCATGGAGCGCAACGAGGTGAAGGTCGATCCGGACGCATTGTTCGACGTCCAGATCAAGCGCATCCACGAGTACAAGCGCCAGCTTCTCAACATCCTCGAGACGGTCGCGGTCTACAACGCCATGCGCGCCCAGCCGACGCGGGCGTGGATGCCGCGGGTCAAGATCTTCGCCGGCAAGGCGGCGGCGAGCTACCACACGGCGAAGCTCATCATAAAGCTCGCCAACGACGTCGCCCGCACGGTCAACTCCGATCCCACTCTCCGCGGAATGCTGAAAGTCGCGTTCCTGCCGAACTACAACGTCAGCCTCGCCGAGCGCATCATTCCGGCGGCGGACCTCTCGGAGCAGATCTCGACCGCGGGCCTCGAGGCCTCCGGCACCGGCAACATGAAGCTCGCGCTCAACGGCGCGCTGACGATCGGCACGCTCGACGGCGCGAACGTGGAGATCAAGGAGCATGTCGGCGACGACAACATCTTCATCTTCGGCCTGACCGCCGACGAGGTCGAGGCCAAGAAGCGCGACGGCTACGACGCGCGCGCCGCCGTCGCGGCCTCTCCGATGCTCAAGCAGGTTCTCGACTCGATCAGCGGCGGCACCTTCTCGCCCGACGATCCGGGCCGCTATCGCGGCCTCGTCGACGGTCTGCTGAACCACGACACCTTCCTGCTGACGGCCGATTTCGACGCCTATTTCGCCGCCCAGCGCGCGGTCTACAAGAAGTGGCGGGACCGTCCCGCCTGGATGCGTTCGAGCGTGCTCAATACGGCGAATGTGGGCTGGTTCTCGTCCGATCGGACCATACGTGAATACGCGGAAGACATTTGGGACGTGACGCCCTCGGCGGGATGACCGGCGAGGGCGGTCGGGCCGGACTGAAAACAAGAAAATCACGCCGAGGAGACGCCTTCATGCCGCCTGCCCCACCGTTCGGACCGCCTTACGCCCGCACGGCGATGGCGTTCGTTCTCGCTGGCGGAAGGGGGTCTCGGCTGATGGAACTGACGGACCGGCGGGCGAAGCCCGCGGTCTATTTCGGCGGCAAGACCCGCATCATCGACTTCGCGCTGTCCAACGCCCTCAATTCCGGCATCCGCCGCATCGGCGTCGCGACCCAGTACAAGGCCCACAGCCTCATCCGCCACCTGCAGCGCGGCTGGAACTTCTTCCGCACCGAGCGCAACGAAAGCTTCGACGTGCTGCCGGCGAGCCAGCGCATCGCCGAGGACGCCTGGTACGCGGGCACCGCGGACGCGGTCTACCAGAACATCGACATCGTCGAGGATTATGCGCCGCGCCACATCATCGTTCTGGCGGGCGACCACATCTACAAGATGGACTACGAGCAGATGCTCGCGCAGCACGTCGAGAGCGGCGCGGACGTCACTGTCGGCTGCCTCGAGGTGAAGCGGGAGGAGGCGTCCGGCTTCGGCGTGATGCACATCGACGAGACCGACCGCATCGTCGATTTCCTCGAAAAACCCAAGGATCCGCCCGCGATGCCGGGCAAGCCCGACATGGCGCTCGCCTCGATGGGCATCTACGTCTTCGACACGGCGTTCCTGTTCGACCTGCTGCGCCAGGACGCCGCCGACCCGAACTCCTCCCACGACTTCGGCAAGGACCTCATTCCAGCGATCGTGAAGGGCGGCAAGGCCGTCGCCCATCATTTCTCGAAATCCTGCGTGCGGTCGAAGACCGAGGAGGAGCCGTACTGGCGCGACGTCGGCACGGTCGACGCCTATTTCGAGGCCAACATCGATCTCACCGACTTCGTCCCGGCGCTCGATCTCTACGACAAGGAGTGGCCGATCTGGACCTTCGCGGAGATCACGCCGCCCGCGAAGTTCATCCACGACGCCGACGACCGGCGGGGGCGCGCGATCTCGTCGCTCGTATCGGGCGGCTGTATCGTCTCCGGCGCGGGCGTGAAGGAGTCGCTGCTGTTCACCGGCGTGCGCGTGAACTCCTACGCCGACGTCGACCGCGCGGTGATCCTGCCGGACGTCTCGGTCGGCCGTTCCGCGCGGCTGAGCAACGTGGTGATCGACCGCGGCGTCCGGATCCCCGAGAAGCTGGTGGTCGGCGAGGATCCGGAGCTCGACGCAATGCGATTCCGGCGCACCGAGAAGGGCGTCTGCCTGATCACGCAGTCGATGATCGACGCGCTTCCCACAATCTGAGATTGATATCGCTTCGCTTGGGGGAATGCGGAGCGTTACATGAGGAGCGGGTATCCGGACTGGCTTCGGAGAGAAGGATACGGCGAAGGCACGGTCGCAAACCAGATCGCCCGGGTCTGCCGAGTCGAAGCGCATCATGGCGACGTCGACGCTGCATATGAAACGGATCGCTGCCGCTCGCTCCTCGACACCTTGACCTATTCCACCGAGGATGAACGACGCGGTCGCGCCAATCCGTCCAAAATTCCGTTCGTGGGCGACATCCGCAAGAATCTCGCCACCTATAAAAGCTGCGTGCTCTGGTATGTGCGGTTCCGCGATGCGGACAAGAACGGACCGTCAGGCGCCCTTTTCCGGCCGAACCGCCTCCGCGCGCCTCCCGCGTCTGGTCCACGCGAAAAGACTGAATTCAGGCAGGAACTTCGCTCGACTGCTAGAACGCTCACTGATTTCGATCTCGACGGGCGCTCAGCTTTCGAGGCGCTTGTCGAGGCGTCCCGGTACGGCTCGGTCGCTCAGGCCGTGGCTTCTCTGACGCTGTTCAGCCATCCGGCGACGGTCCGTCAAACCGCGGGCAACGCGATCTTTCACTCGGTCCGTGATCAACGCCGCGTCGGCGAGCGCGGCCTAATCGACGGCCGCGTTGTGCTCCTTGACGACAATAAGAGCCCCACCGACGCGTTTCTGTGGGCCAACGGTCTCACCCGGCGCGGACGCGACGTCCAGTTCAACCATGTTTATGCGGCAAGTCGCGATCCGGAGAGCTACACGGCGCTCCCGAACATCTGCATGACGCCCGCTTTCATCGCAAAGCTTACCGACACGAGCGCTGCCGTGCGCGCGTTGCTCCGGTTCAGAAGCTACCTGCTCTATGGGTGGACCCCGAAGGACGTCGATCCGCCGGCCCGGCCCGAGGAATACGAGAGCCTCGAATGGGCTGCTCCCTTGCCGGCCGTGCCAGACGTCCGTGCAGCAATCGAGCGGGCGATGTCGACCAAGCCGAAGGATCGCACCGTAGTTGCGGCTTTGGAGATCGGTTGGCTGTTCGGAACGCCGTCTCGTGGCTCGCTGGACCAAAACAAAGCGCGGGTCGCGTGACTTTATAGACCCCAGATTCGCTGCGACCGCCTTGTCGTCGCGTTTCGCCTGGCATATCGCGCTTCTGAGCGCGCGCTGGCGCCTTCACCATCGGACGGAGCAACGGATTTGACGCCCATCAACGTCCTCGCCGTCGCCTCCGAGATCTACCCGCTGATCAAGACCGGCGGGCTCGCCGACGTCGCGGGCGCGCTTCCGGGGGCGCTGCGGCCGCATGGCGTCGAGGTCACGACGCTCGCTCCCGGCTACCGCACGGTCCTCGCGAAGCTCGGACCGGCCGAACCGGTGGCCCGTTTCGAAAACCTGTTCGGAGGCCCGGCGCGCGTTCTCGCCGCCGAGCACGCCGGCCTCGACCTGCTGGTGATCGACGCGCCGCATCTCTACGACCGGCCGGGCGGTCCCTACCTGTCTCCGGAGGGCCAGGACTGGCACGACAACGCCTTCCGCTTCGCGGCGCTCGGAAAGGTCGCGGCGGAGATCGCCCGAGGGGCGGCGGGCCTGCCCCTTCCCGACATCGTGCACATGCACGACTGGCAGGCGGGCCTCGCCGCCGCCTATCTGGCCTACGGTCCCGGCCCGCGGCCCAAAATGGTCGCGACCATCCACAACATCGCCTTTCAGGGCTGGGTTCCCGCCTCGCTGCGCGCCGAACTCGGCCTGCCGGACCACGCGCTCGACATGGACGGCGTCGAATATTACGGCGGCGTCGGCTACCTGAAGGCCGCGCTCTATTTCGCCGACAAGATCACCACCGTCTCCCCGACCTACGCCTCGGAGATCCTCGAGCCGGACGGCGGCATCGGCCTCGACGGCCTGCTGTCCGGCCGCGCCGCGGACGTGGTCGGCATCCTCAACGGGATCGACGTCGACGTCTGGAATCCCGAAACCGATCCGCGCCTGCCCGCCCGCTTCTCGGCGGCGGAGCGGTCGGGCCGCGGCGCCTGCCGGAGCGCGCTTCGCGAGCGTTTCGGGCTCGATCCGACGGCCGATCGCCTGACCTTGGGCGTCGTGAGCCGCCTGTCGAGCCAGAAGGGCCTCGACCTGCTCTCGGAGGCCGTGCCCGTCATTCTCGAACTCGGCGCGGACCTTGCGCTCATCGGCGCGGGCGAACCGTGGCTCGAGGATCGGTTCCGCGCGCTCGGCAGCCGACATCCGGGCAGGATCGGCAGCTTCATCGGCTATGACGAGGATCTCGCCCATCTGATGCAGGCCGGCGCCGACGCCATCCTCGTGCCGTCGCGCTTCGAGCCCTGCGGCCTGACCCAGCTCTGCGCGCTGCGCTACGGCGCGGTTCCGGTCGTCGCGCGCGTGGGCGGCCTCGCCGACACCGTGATCGACGCGAACCCCGCGGCGCTCGGCCCGGGCGTCGCCACCGGCGTGCAGTTCTCCCCCGTCTGCCAATCGGCGCTCGAAGCCGCGCTCCGGCGCACGGCTGCGCTTTGGGCCGACAAGGCGGCCTGGGCGCGGCTGCAGGCGAACGGCATGGCGGCGGACGTGTCCTGGAACGCCTCGGCGGCGCTTTACGCCGCGCTCTATCGCGACCTGCTCGCAGGCTGAAAAGCGGCGCGCAACCGCGAAAGAAAACGCCGCGGCCCGTGAAGGCCGCGGCGTTTCCATTTGTCTGCGATCCGGCCTACTCCGCGGCCGCCATCGAGGTTGGCGTCGCGGAGGGGATCGGCGCCGCGGCGGCTTCGATCGCCTCTTCCTTGTCCATCGAGATCTGTTTCGCGATGAAGAACAGCGTGAAGGCGAGGACGATCACGGCGAACAACCATTCGAACCCGGCGAAGGGGTACATCGCCCCAAGCTCCGCGAGGTTCGAGACGGACGAGATGCCAGTGCTCATGGGTCTTTCTCCTCTCAACTCATTCAAGGATCAGCGTGAGATCTTCGCCTCGGCGCGCTGGATGGCCTCGAACTCGGCCTCCAGCCCCGAATGCGCCGGGTAGGTCGTCGCGGCGTGCTTGCCGTCGAGACCGAGCAACTCCTTCTCGGGCGACACGCGCAACATGCCGAGCGAGGACAGGATCTTGCCAAGCACCCAGCCGGGCAGCAGGCCGAAGCCGAGCGCGAAGACGAGCGTGCCGATCAGGTTGCCGATCGGGGTGACGATCGGCAGACCCTCGGCGTTCACGCCGAACCAGCCGGCGCCTTCAGACAGGACGACCGCCGTGCCGGCCGACGGCATGATCGCCGGATAGCCCCAAAGCGCGAAGCCCGCCACCACGCCGCCGAAGACGCCGCAATAGCCGTGGACCGCGACCGCGCCAACGGCGTCGTCGATCTTGAAGCGACGCTCGACCCAGTAATGCAGCTTGTAGGCCATCACCGTGCCGGCGACCGCGATCGTGAGCGCGATGACCGGATGGTAGAAGTCGTTGCCCGCGGAAGCCGAGATCAGGCCCGTGAGGCCGCCCGAATAGGTCCAGAACGGGTTGCCCTTCGAGACGATGTAGGCCGTGACCATGCCGCCGAAGAGGGCGAGCAGGAAGTTCATGACGACGCCCGACAGCGTGATCGGCACGCCGTAGATGTTGGTCGTGGTCCAGAAGGCGGTCGCGCCTTCGGCGGCGACGTTCGCGATCGGAATGTGGCAGGCGGCGTAGAAGCCCCAGAACCCGATGAAGATCATGAACAGGCCGAGCGTGACCATCCACGGATTGTGCGGCGGGATCTCGCGGGGCGTACCGTCGGGCGCGAACTTACCGATGCGCGGCCCGAGATGCATGAGCACGCCGAGCGTCGCGAAGCCCGCCACCGAATGCAGGATCGCCGAACAATACTGGTCGTGGAAGCCGAGATACTGGGCCATCCAGCCGTTGCCGGCCCACGCCCACGCCGCCGGGATCACCCAGGCGATCGCGCCGACATAGATCGCGATGATGAAGAAGGCCGAGGTCTTGGTGCGCTCGATCAGGGAGCCCGAGACGATCGAGCCGGCGGTCATTCCGAACAGCGCGAAGGCCGCAAGGAAGACGCCCGAAATGCGGTCCGTCAGGTTCGGGGCGATCTTGTCCGACCAGGGTTCGAAGCCGGTCGACAGGCTGAGCGACAGGCTGTTCACCGGCCAGCCCTGGAACGCGATGTAAATCCACATGCCGAACAGGAAGAAGCACAACCCGATCAGCGGGATGGCCATCGTGTTCTTCAGCAGCGTGTGCTGCACGTTCTTGGTCCGCGACACGCCGACCTCATACATGCAGAAGCCGAAATGGATGAAGAACATCAAGACGACCGTCAGGAAGAAGTAGAACTCCGTGAAGATCGTCACAAGCGCCCCGAGTTGATCCGTCATGCCGTCCTCCGATTGGATCCCCGTTCGTCGCGGCGGCGCCGGAAAAAGCGGCGCCCGCGCAACCGGAGCGATCGGAGCAAGCGACATGCCAGCAGAGGTGAAAAATTTTCTGCGGAGGAAACCCTGCTGTCCGCTCGGCCGCGCCTCCGGCAGGAGCCGCGATAGCAGTTCGGGAACGCCCCTCAGGTCGGCCGACGCTCGCGATCGATATGTCCGCCCGGCGGCCCCCGTTAGAAGACCTTAAAGATTTGACGATGGACGGATCACCCGTCAGACGCTGGTCTCATGGGTCCGGACCTTCGCCAATCGCGACCGCTCAAAGCTTCGACTGGCCGTCACTCCCCATGGAACACGTTTTCGTGTGAGACGCGTGGACGATCGCCCAGGAGGCGCCGGACTTCGCCGCATTCGGCTCCACGGCGTTTCGAGCGGCGGCGGCGCCGCGCAAACGATCATTGCCGCGCCGCGGGCCGCCCCCGTCTCCACTCCCCTGCGTTCCGCGACGGGCGGCCCGCGGCCTGTGGCGCGCCGGACACGAAGACGCCCCAATGAAACGTCGAGGAGCGCACGGTCTTCACGCGCGCGAAAGACTTGCGTGTATTGATTGATCGGGGACTTGGGAGGCCGAAAGGCCGTGTGACGCGCGCGGGCGACCGGCGCGGTTTGGGCGAGCGTCGAAGTACATGACGACAGATCGTTTCCGTCCGGCGCGAACAGCGGCAGGGCTCGCTTTCGTCGCCGCGGCCTCGCTTGCGCTCGCCGCGTGCGGCACGGCCGGCGGCGGCGGCCAGACGCGCGAGGAGGCCATCGCCTTCGCGATGTCGAAGAGCTATCCGTCCGCGCTTCCGGTGCAATACCGCAAGACCGACGTCGCCGACCCGACCGGCGAGGCGCCCGGCACGATCGTCATCGAAACAGGTCAGCGCTATCTCTATCTGGTCGAGCCCAACGGCCGCGCGCTGCGCTACGGCGTGGGCGTCGGCAAGGAAGGCTTCGGCTGGTCCGGCGAAGCGACCGTCCAGAACAAGCAGGAATGGCCGGACTGGGTGCCGCCGCCCGAGATGCTGGAGCGCCGTCCCGACCTGCCGCTGCGCATGTCCGGCGGACCGGAGAACCCGCTCGGCGCCCGAGCGATGTATCTCTGGAAGGACGGCAAGGACACGCTGTTCCGCATCCACGGCACAAACGAGCCGCTGACCATCGGCAAGGCCATGTCGTCGGGCTGCATCCGCATGATCAACTTCGACGTCGTCGACCTTTACTCCCGTGTTCCGATCGGCACGAAGGTCGTGGTGCGCTGAAGGATTGATCGAGCAGATGGCGACGAGAGCCCGGAGATCGCTCCCGCCGCCATTTTGCCCGCCGGTCACACAGGCGACGATTGGCGCGACCTCCGGTCATCCTGCGTTGCGTCGCGACAGATCAGGCCCTCACGCCGCGATCTCCCGCGTGAGTTCGCCCGCCTGGCGCTCGAACAGGCGGCGATAGGCGCCGTCCTCCCGTTTCAACAAGGCCTCGTGCGCCCCCTCCTCGACCACCCGGCCGCGGTCGAAGACGAGGATCCGATCCATCGCCCGCACCGTCGACAGACGGTGGGCGATGACGATCGTGGTGCGGCCTTCCATCAACCGCTCGATCGCCTGCCCGATCAGCGCCTCGGACTCCGAGTCGAGGCTCGAGGTCGCCTCGTCGAGGACCAGCACCGGCGCGTCAGCGAGGAAGGCGCGGGCGATCGCGACGCGCTGGCGCTCGCCGCCTGACAGCTTCACGCCGCGTTCGCCGACGAGCGTGTCGTAGCCCTTCGGCAGGGCCGAGACGAAGTCGTGAGCGTTGGCGAGCCGCGCCGCCCCCTCGATCTCCGCCCGGGTCGCGCCAGGCCGGGCGTAGGCGATGTTCTCCGCAAGCGTCCGGTGAAACAGGATCGGCTCCTGCGGCACGATCGCGATCTTCGACCGCAGGCTCGACTGGGTGGCGTGCGAGACGTCCTGCCCGTCGATCGCCACCCGCCCGCCGGTCGCGTCGTAGAGCCGCTGCACGAGCTTGACGAAGGTCGTCTTGCCTGAACCCGATCGGCCGACGAGCCCGACGCGCTCGCCGGCCGCGATGCGCACGTCGAGGCCGCGGAACAACGGCGAGGCATGGCCCTCATAATGGAAGGTCACGTTCTCGAACGCGATCTCGCCGCGCGGAACCGCGATAGGCAGCGCATCGGGCCGATCCTCGACGCCCACGGCCTGATCGTGGAGCTCGACCAGCTCCTGCAGATCGTTCACCGCCCGCTGGACGTCGGCCACATGCATGCCGACGTCGCGCAGATAACCGTAGATCACGAAGAACATCGACAGCACGAAAGCCGCGTCGCCGGCGGTCGCCTCGGCGCGCCACCACAACAGCACGGCGACGCCGAGCACCGCCACGCGCAGCATCGCGAGGGCGGCGTTCTGGAAGGTGTTGTTCCAGACGGAGCGCATCCAGGTGCGGGTGGTTCGACGGCTCCATTTGGAGATCAGCCATGCGAGCCGCCCCTCCTCCCGCTCCTCCGCGCCGAAGGCCTTCACCACCGCGTTGCAGGTGACCGCGTCGGCGAGCGCTCCGCCGAGACGGGTGTCCCAGGCGTTCGAAAGCTGCGCCGCCGGGGCGACCCAGGCGAGCGACGCCGTGACGGTGATCGCGACATAGGCCGCGGCGCCGACGAAGGTGACGAGACCCATCAGCGGCCAGTAGGCCGCAAGGATCGCGGTCGCCCCGACGAGGACCAGCGCGGACGGCGCGAGCGCCACCAGCAGGATGTCGTTGAACTGGTCGATGGACCAGACGCCGCGCGTGATCTTGCGCACGGTCGAGCCCGCGAAATTGTTCGCATGCCAGTCGGTCGAGAAACGCTGGACGCGCGCGAAGGCCTCCGCCGTCACGTCGCGCATCAGTTTCTGGGTCATTCGGACGATGACCGCGAAGGCAACATGGCGGAAGAGCACGATGGCGACCGCGAGCGCAGCGATTGCGCCGAGCGCCTGAAGCGCGCCGGCGAGCGCTGCCTCGCGGTCGCCTCCGGCGAAGGCGTCGACCAGCCGTCCCGCGTAGATCGGAATGACGAGATCGGCGAGGGTCGCGAGCAGGATCGCCGCCGCGATGAGCGCGACGGCGCCCCGCTGGCGGCCCCAGTGCGAGAACAGGAAGCGGAGCACCCGCAGGAACGGGCTCGAGGCGGATTTGGACGAACGGATCATGATCGGCGCGGCCCGCGCAAAGGCGAGGCCGTCCCCTGGCGATGGGAGCCCGCCCCGGACGCGGCGCAGCCAGAAGGCTCGCGCGACTTCGCGTCAGGCGGCGAACGCCCAGTAAAACGGACTTTGGATGAGGAACGTCGTCTCGGCTGACGCGGCTGGAGGGCCGCGGGGGCCGACCTATCGGCCGCTGATGCGCGGGCGTCCGGAGGCGACGGCGATGACAGGCTTGGTCATGCATCTCCCTCCAGGCTGAGAGGTCAAATGGGACGAATGAATTACGTATCTACACGTACGCGTTGAAGGCTGCAAGCCGGCGGCTTCTCACGCCAGCGCGATCAATACGCCTTAATATGAAAAACGCCGCCGATTGCGAGTCGGCGGCGTCATAATCAGATTTCATTCCAACGCGCGATGCTAGTGGAGCGTCGGCTCCGGATATTTGAGGCGCATCATTTCGTCTTTGATACGAAGTTTCTTACGCTTCAATGACGAAACCTTGACTTCATCGGAGTTCGGATGCGTCAGCTCCATCTCAATTTCTTTCTCGATGGCGCGATGCTTCTTTTCGAGCTCGGCGATGTGCGACTCGATAGACATCAAGCACGTCTCCCTGCTTCAGTTAGACAAGAAGAGAATGTCACGGTCCCGTCACGCTGTCGACGGCCTTCGGAATCACGCGACATCACACCGCCGTCAGGCTTTACGGCTCCTTTCAACGGCCTCGCGGCGCCGTGAGCCTTGCCGCTTCGCGACGGCGCGGCGATACTCGGGGCCGACTGGATGTGTGGCGTTGCGACGGGGCGCGAATGGCGGTGCGGGACGACGAGACGCGGGCCGAAGAAGCTGCGGCCCGGGAGGAACTCGCCCGGCTGCGCGAAGAACATCGCGATCTCGACAATGCGATCGAGGCGCTCGAGCGCCTCGGCTCGGGCGACAGGCTGCAGATCCAGCGGCTGAAGAAGCGCAAGCTGGTCCTGAAGGATCGGATTGCCTTCATCGACGATCAGCTGACGCCCGACATCATCGCATAGAGCCGGGTTCGAGCGGTCGCGACGCGCGGGCGTAAAGTCCCCAACGGCGCGTTACCGCGCCATATGGAGGCCCGCTTGCGCGCCGCCGCCTCGGCGCCTATCGTCCGCGGCTTCGAAATTCCCCTCAAACGGAGCGTCCAGATGGCCGCGGAACACCGCGCCGAACAGCCCCCCGTCGCCATCGTCATGGGAAGCCAGTCCGACTGGGCGACGATGGGCCACGCGGCCGAGACGCTGACGGCGCTCGGCGTGCCCCATGTCGCGCGCATCGTTTCGGCGCACCGCACGCCCGACCGGCTGGTCGATTTCGCCAAGACCGCGAAGTCCTGCGGCGTCAAGGTCGTGATCGCCGGCGCCGGCGGCGCGGCGCACCTTCCGGGCATGGTGGCCTCGATGACGCCGCTGCCCGTCTTCGGCGTGCCGGTCCAGAGCCAGGCGCTCTCGGGCCTCGACAGCCTGCTGTCGATCGTCCAGATGCCGGGGGGCGTCCCCGTGGGCACGCTCGCGATCGGCAAGGCCGGCGCGATCAACGCGGCGCTGCTCGCGGCCTCCGTTCTCGCCCTTTCCGACGAGGCGCTCGGCGAGCGGCTCGAGGCGTGGCGCGCGGCCCAGACGGACCGCGTGGCGGAAACGCCCGTTTCTGGAGGCTGACATGGCGCCCCCTCCCCTCCTCGCCCCCGGCGGCAGCATCGGCGTGCTCGGCGGCGGCCAGCTCGGCCGCATGATCGCGCTCGCGGCCGCGCCGCTCGGCCTCCGGACGCACGTCTTCGCGCCGGATCCGCACTCGCCGGCCTTCGACGTCTCCGCCGAACGCACCGTCGCGGCCTATACGGACGAGGCGGCGCTCGCGCTCTTCGCCGACTCCGTCGACGTGGTCACCTACGAGTTCGAGAACGTGCCCGCCGAGACAGCCCGCCTCGTCGCGGAGCACAAGGCGCTCTATCCGAACGAGAAGGCGCTCGCGATCACGCAGGACCGCCTGACCGAGAAGACCTTCCTGCGCGACCTCGGCCTGCCGACGCCGAACTTCGCTCCCGTCGACGACCGCGCCTCGATGGCCGCCGCGCTCGGCGCCGTCGGGCGGCCGGCGGTCCTGAAGACGCGGCGCTTCGGCTATGACGGCAAGGGTCAGGTGCTGGTGCGCGAAGGCCTCGGCATCGACCAGGCCGTCGCCATGATGAACGGCCAGCCCGCCATTCTGGAGGCGTTCGTGCCGTTCCGCGCCGAGGTTTCGGTCATCGCCGCGCGCGGCCGCGGCGGAGAGTTCGCGGCCTATGACGTCGTCGAGAACCGTCACGAGAACCACATCCTGCGCTCGAGCCACGTGCCTGCCGCCGTCAAGGCGGAGACGGCGGCCTCGGCGATCGCGATCGCGAAGAAGATCGTGGAGGCGCTCGACTATGTCGGCGTGATCGGCGTGGAGCTGTTCGTCGTCGACGGGCCGACGGGCGAGCGCGTGGTGGTCAACGAGATCGCTCCCCGCGTCCACAATTCCGGCCACTGGACCATCGAGGGCGCCGAGACGAGCCAGTTCGAACAGCACGTCCGCGCGATCGTCGGCTGGCCGCTCGGCTCGACCAAGGCGCGCGGCGAGGTGGTGACGACCAACCTCCTCGGCGCCGAGGCGACGCGGTGGCGGGAGATTCTGGCCGAGCCGGGAGCGGCGCTGCATCTCTACGGCAAGGGCGAACCGGCGCCGGGCCGCAAGATGGGGCATGTCACGCGGGTGAAGTGAGCGCGTGACGGCGTCGGGCCGAACGCGCAGCTCCGCCCGGATCGCTGGAAGAGCCAGGAGACGACGACGCAGCTGCCGTTTCGCCCTCGCCCGCATGGACAAGCGCGCCGCCCTTTGCTAGACACGACTCAACGATGACGCCGCGCGTCGAGCGCGGGCGTTTTCTTTTTGTTTTTTTGACGCGTCGAAAGCGCGCCGATCCGAAACCAGACCGAGGCGACACGTGCAGGTTCTCGTCCGCGACAACAACGTCGACCAGGCCCTCAAGGCTCTCAAGAAGAAGATGCAGCGCGAAGGCATCTTCCGTGAAATGAAGCTCCGCGGACATTACGAGAAGCCTTCCGAGAAGCGCGCTCGCGAGAAGGCCGAGGCCGTCCGCCGCGCCCGCAAGCTCGCCCGCAAGCGCGCCCAGCGCGAAGGCCTGCTGCCCTCCAAGAAGAAGTGAGTCGCCGCCCCGCGCCCTGCGGGGGACGCGACTTGCGGTCATGAAAAAGCGCCCGTTCGGCAACGCCGGCGGGCGTTTTCGCGTTTCTCCGGTGCGACCGCGACGCTTTACGGCGCGTTAACGCATTCTCGCCGCAATCGGCCTGTGACTGACGGGTTCCCCCGTCTCACGCCAACGCTCGAGGTCGCCTGCCCATGCTTCGTCGGTTCGGGACGCCGTTCAGCTTCGGTTCCGCGGCCCTGCGCGCCGCGCCCCTGATGGTGGCGGCGCTCGCCCTCGCGGGCTGCGAGACGGTCGGCGGCGGCTCGGCCCGCGACGTCGATCCGGACGTCTACGCCGCGCGCTCGACCGACCTCAACTCGCTGAGCCAGGTGGTCGCCAGCAATCCGAGCGACCCGCAGGCGCTCAACATGCGCGGCTCCGCCTATGCGCGGCTCGGTCAGTACGACAACGCGATCGGCGATTTCAACCGCGCGATCCAGATCGACGGACGCTTCGCCAAGGCCTACGCCAACCGCGCCCTCGCCTACCGCTCGAAGGGCGACACGGCCTCGGCCCTCGCCGACTACAACCGCGCGATCGACGCCGACCCGAACTATTCGGCGGCCTATGTCGGCCGCGGCAACCTCTATCGGGCGACCGGCCGCATCGACGCGGCGCTCGCCGACTTCGACAAGGCGATCCAGCTCGACCCGAACAACGCCCAGGCCTGGCACAATCGCGGCCTGATCCATCAGGCGCAGGGACGGCAGGACGACGCGATCGACGACTTCACCAAGGCGACCGCGATCTCGGTGACGCAGGCCGAACCCTATATCGGGCGCGGCATGAGCTACCTCGCGCAGGGCGACTACGCCGCCGCGATCGACGACTTCAACACCGCCCGCACGCTCGCGCCGAAGAACATCGACGCCTGGATCGGCCGCGGCGTCGCCTTCGAGAAGCGCAACGAGATGGGCAACGCCCGCGCGAGCTTCGCGCAGGCGCTGAACATCAATCCGGGCGACAAGCGCGCGCTCGAAGGCTTCGAGCGCGTCGGCGGCAAGCGCGGCGAGACCTATACGGAGAACTGAGCGAAACGCCCGGCCGGCGTCGTCATCCCGGCCGAAGCGAAGAGCCGGTATGACGGAAGGAGCGGGGCATCCCCGCATAGTTCTGCGAACGATCCCGGATAGGCCTATCGGCCGTCCGGGATGACGCCCTGAGGCCTCGACGGCCTTATCCGTTCGCGTCGACGTAGAGCTTGCCGCCCGTCTCCAGGAACTCGCGGCTCTTCTCCGCCATGCCGTCCCTCGCCTCAGCCTCGAGCGACTTCGTCTCGTTGTCGCCCATCGCCCTCGCCTCTTCTCGAAGCTCGCGCGTGATCTGCATCGAGCAGAACTTCGGCCCGCACATCGAGCAGAAATGCGCGACCTTGTGGGCGTCCTTCGGCAGCGTCTCGTCGTGGAAGGCGCGCGCCGTGTCGGGGTCGAGCGAAAGGTTGAACTGGTCCTCCCAGCGGAAGTCGAAGCGCGCGCGAGACAGCGCGTCGTCGCGCACCTTCGCGGCCGGATGCCCCTTGGCGAGGTCCGCCGCGTGCGCCGCGATCCGGTAGGTGATGACGCCGGTCTTCACGTCGTCGCGGTTCGGGAGCCCGAGATGCTCTTTCGGCGTTACGTAGCAGAGCATCGCGGTGCCGAACCAGCCGATCATCGCGGCGCCGATGCCCGAGGTGATGTGGTCGTAGCCCGGCGCGATGTCGGTCGTGAGCGGCCCGAGCGTGTAGAACGGGGCCTCGCCGCATTCGCGCAGCTGCTTGTCCATGTTCTCCTTGATCTTGTGCATCGGCACGTGGCCGGGGCCCTCGATCATGACCTGGCAGCCCTTGTCCCAAGCGATCTTGGTCAGCTCGCCGAGCGTCTCGAGCTCCGCGAACTGCGCGGCGTCGTTGGCGTCCGCGATCGAACCCGGCCGCAGGCCGTCGCCGAGCGAGAACGAGACGTCATAGGCGCGGCAGATGTCGCAGATCTCGTCGAAGCGCTCGTAGAGGAAGCTCTCCCGATGCCCCGCGAGGCACCAGCGCGCCATGATGGAGCCGCCGCGGCTGACGATGCCGGTGACGCGGTTCGCGGTCAGCGGCACGTGGCGCAGGCGCACGCCGGCATGGATGGTGAAGTAGTCGACGCCCTGTTCGGCCTGCTCGATCAGCGTGTCCTTGAACACTTCCCAGTCGAGCTTCAGCGGGTCGCCGTCGACCTTCTCAAGCGCCTGGTAGATCGGCACCGTGCCGATCGGAACGGGCGAGTTGCGGATGATCCACGAGCGGATGTTGTGGATGTTGCGGCCGGTCGACAGGTCCATGACGGTGTCCGCGCCCCAGCGGATCGACCAGACCAGCTTTTCGACCTCCTCCGCCGCGCCGGAAGTCACGGCCGAGTTGCCGATGTTGGCGTTGACCTTGACCAGGAAGTTGCGGCCGATCGCCATCGGCTCGAGTTCGGGATGATTGACGTTGGCCGGGATGATGGCGCGGCCGCGCGCGATTTCGTCGCGAACGAATTCGGGCGTCACGAATTCGGGCACCGAAGCGCCGAAGCTCTCGCCGTCCGCATGGCGGATGGCGGCGCCGTCCATCGCGGCCTCGCGGGCGAGGTTTTCGCGATGGGCGACGAAGACCATCTCGGGCGTCACGACGCCGGCGCGGGCGAATTCGTATTGCGTGACCATCTGGCCGGGCTTCGCGCGGCGAACCTCGCGCACCGCCGGACACGCGGCCACCAGCTTGTCGGCGCCGACATTGCCGTTGTCCTCGGGCTTCACCGCCCTGCCCTCGATCGTCTCGAGGCCGAGGCGCGCGATCCAGGGCTCGCGAACCTGCGGCAGGCCCTTCTTCAGGTCGATCGGCGCGTCGGTTTCGGTGTAGGGGCCGGACGGATCGTAGACGCGGACGGGCGCCTCTTTCGGATCCGTCAGGCGGATCTCGCGGAACGGCACCCGCATGTCGGGGTGGGATTTCGGCGCGGCGTAGACCTTGCGCGAGCCTTCGATCGGACCGGTGGTGACGCTGTCGGGCGCGGCGCGCGCGTCCTTTGGCGGAACATGGACGTTCATGGGGATCTCCTCCTCGAAATCTTATCGTTTCGGAGATCCGGGGGAGTTCGACGACGTCTGGGGCGAACGCGTCTCAAAAGGCCGCTCGCAGGTTCCCGTCCCTTCGCCGGCATGACCCGGATCAGGTTCTAAGGGATCGGCGTCTCGCCATCTCAGCCCCGCATCGCAGCGGGACGCCCCTCGGACCAAGGCTGAGGTTAGAAGAAGTCCGGATAACTGTCGAGAACGCTCTTGCGCGCAGGCGGCGGCGTGGGCACGGTCCCGCCGTCCTCCGGCGAGCCGCGGCCCCCCGCCGCTCGATCCGGAACTTGTGTCCCCCGCCTTCTCATTCGCCCTGCATGTCCGATTTCGCAATCTCCATCCCGATCTTCCTGTGCCTCTCGGCCGCGGCCCTCGTCGCGCTGTTCGCTCACCGCAGGTTGCCCGAACGCCATCGCGACGACGAAACCAACGTCATCGTCCGACTTGTGGCGGCGATCTTCGTCACGCTGTCGGCCCTCGTCGTCGGGCTGCTGCTGAATTCTTCGAAGAACGCGTTCGACGCCATCGACCGCAACTTTCATGCCTTCAGCACGCAAATCATCCTGCTCGACCGGACCCTGCGGATTTACGGTCCCGAGACGGCCGCAGCGCGCAAGGGACTTGAGCAGTACGTTGTCCGCGCGCTCGACGGAACCTGGACCAGGGACGGCCAGGAGCAACTGGTCGAAGACCCAGAGGCCGAACGCCTGCTCGAAGCCGTCGCGACCTCGATCCGGGCGCTGAAGCCGGTCGACGACGACCATGTCGACCTCAAGAGACAGGCGCAGGAGCGGCTGCGGAAGGCGATCGAGCTTCGCTGGGACATCATCGGCCATTGGGACGGCAATCTGCCGCCGCCGCTGGTGGTCGTTCTCGTCGCCTGGCTGTCGCTGGTGTTCGCGGGGTTCGGCTACAGGGCTCCGCCGAACGGAACGATCGTGGCGTCCGTTCTCGCCGCGGCGCTCCTCATCGCGGGCGCGATCCACCTCATCCTCGACATGGACGCGCCCTTCGGCGGCTCGATCCGCATATCGCCCGCGCCGCTGGAAAAGGCGCTGGAGCACATCAGACGCTGAGACGCCGTCGCCCCCTCGAGAACGGCGCCGGGCGCTATTCGGCCGCTTGCGCGGTCGTTTCCCCGAAAGCGCCCTGCTCGACGCGCAAAAGGGCGGCTTCAGCCTCGGCGATATAGGCGCGGGTCAGCGGCGTCGCCTCCTGACGGCGCGCCAGCTGGATCTGGAACACCACGACGCTGCGCCAGCGGAACGCCGCCTCGCAGGCGGCGAGGTAGAACTCCCACATCCGGCAGAAGCGCTCGTCGTAGAGCCCGAGCGCCTCTTCGCGCCGCGCCATGAAAGCCTTGCGCCAGTCCCGCAGCGTATAGGCGTAGTGCAGCCGCAGAATCTCGATGTCGGTGATCACCAGACCCGACTTCTCGATCACCGGCATGAGGTCGGACAGCGACGGAAGCGACCCGCCCGGAAAGATGTACTTGTCGATAAAGGGGTTCGTCGAATGCGGACCATCCGAGAGGCCGATCGTGTGCAACAACATCACGCCGTCTTCGGTCAGCCGCTCGCGGCAGGTTCTGAAGAAGGTCGGATAGTCCCCCACGCCGACATGCTCGAACATGCCGACCGACACGATGCGGTCGAACTGCCGGTCCAGCAGACGATAGTCGCGAAGCTCGAAGGCGACGCGACGCGCAAGTCCCGCGGCCGCAGCGCGCTGACGGGCGATCTCGAGTTGCTCGACCGAGAGCGTGACCCCGAGAACCTCTTCGGCGCCCGCGACGCCCGCCAGATAGAGGCCGAGTCCGCCCCAGCCGCAGCCGATGTCGAGGACGCGGTCGCCGGGACGGATCGCGAGCTTGGCGGCGATGTGACGACGCTTCGCGAGCTGGGCCTCTTCGAGCGTCGCGTCCGGCGTCTCGTAATAGGCGCAGGAATATTGCCGGTCGGAATCAAGAAACAGCGAATAGAGCCGCGCGTCGAGGTCGTAGTGATGCGCGACGTTGCGTCGGGAGCGTGCGAGGCCGTTCGCCTGCGAGATTCGGCGCCAGCACATCCGGAGCGTCTCGAGCGCCCGCATCGGCCAGGGATCCGGCTTGCCGACCGACGGCGCGAGAATGATCTCAAGGAAGGCGTAGACGTCGCCTTTCTCGATGATCAGCCGCCCGTCCATGAAGAGCTCGCCGAGCTTCAGGTCGGGAGCGAAGACCAGCGCCCATTGGGCCGCCCGGTCGGCGAAGCGGATCTCCACGCGTTCGCCGACGCCGTCTCCAAATCGCCACGTCTCGCCGGTGGCGGTGCGCACGACCAGGTCGCCCTTCCCGACCAGCCGTCCGAACATGCGTTTCAGAGCGAATTCCATCACCGCCCTCCGTCGGAAGCTGCCGAGACCAGAGGCAATTCAACAAAACGCCAATTTATTCATCAAGCCCATGACTTAAGCAGATTCACAAAGCTGGATTGCGTTTTTCGCAAGGCTCAACAAAGTTTCTTGACGTCGTCGGCCGGCCGAACGCTCTTCCATCCGCGGTCCGACGCCTGAGATCAGAGCAAAAAACGAAAAAGGCCGGGCGCTGGGCCCGGCCTTGGATTCCGTTCTGTGTCGAGCGTCTTCAGAGGCGCATGCCGAAGCCGCCCGGCTCCGCCGCCGTCCGAGGAACCCTCAAGCGATGTGCGGCAGGAGCTTGTCGAGCGAGGCCTTGGCGTCGCCGTAGAACATCCGCGTGTTCTCCTTGAAGAACAGCGGATTTTCGATGCCCGAATAACCCGCGCCCTGACCACGCTTGGAAACGAAGACCTGCTTCGCCTTCCAGACCTCGAGCACCGGCATTCCCGCGATCGGAGAGTTCGGATCGTCTTGAGCGGCGGGATTCACGATGTCGTTCGAGCCGATGACGATGACGACGTCCGTGTTCGGGAAGTCCTCGTTGATCTCGTCCATTTCCAGAACGATGTCGTAGGGCACCTTGGCCTCGGCGAGCAGCACGTTCATGTGGCCGGGCAGACGCCCCGCGACGGGATGGATCGCGAACCGCACTTCCTTGCCGGCCGCGCGGAGCTTGCGGGTCAGCTCCGACACCGCGCCCTGCGCCTGCGCCACCGCCATGCCGTAGCCCGGCACGATGATGACGCTGTCGGCCTCGTTCAGCGCCGACGCGACGCCGTCCGTGTCGATCGCGATCTGCTCTCCCTCGATCTCCTGCGCCGGCCCGGTGGTCGAGCCGAAGCCGCCGAGGATGACCGAGATGAAGGAGCGGTTCATCGCCTTGCACATGATGTAGGACAGGATCGCGCCCGAAGAGCCGACCAGCGCGCCGGTCACGATCAGCAGGTCGTTGCCGAGCGTGAAGCCGATCGCGGATGCCGCCCAGCCCGAATAGCTGTTCAGCATCGACACCACGACCGGCATGTCGGCGCCGCCGATGCCCATGATGAGGTGGTAGCCGATGAAGAAGGCGAGCAGCGTCATCAGAATGAGCGCCCACATCCCCGCGCCGTTCACGTAGAGGATGAGCAGCAGCAACGAGCCGGCGGCCGCGCCGGCGTTCAGCATGTGGCCGCCGGGGAGCTTCTTGGCCTTGCCGTCGACCTTTCCGGCGAGCTTGCCGAAGGCGATGATCGAGCCGGTGAACGTCACCGCGCCGATGAACACGCCGAGGAAGACCTCGACCTTCAGGATCGCGACCTCGACGCCGGTCTTGTGCGCCAGAACCTCGGCGAAGCCGGTCAGGCCGGCGCGGGTTGCGGCGTCCATCGCCTGAACGGCGACGAGCTCGAGATGGGCGTTGAAGCCGATCAGAACGGCCGCGAGGCCGACGAAGGAGTGCAGCGCCGCGACGAGCTGCGGCATCTCGGTCATCTGCACGCGCGTCGCCACCTGCCAGCCGATGGCGCCGGCGGCGATGAACATGAGAAGGACGAGCCAGAGCTTGCCGGCGCCCGGCCCGAAGACCGTGGCGAAGACGGCGAGCGCCATGCCGACGATGCCGTACCAGACGGCGCGCTTGGCGCTTTCCTGGTTCGACAGGCCCCCGAGCGAGAGGATGAACAGGATGGACGCGGAGATGTAGGCCGCGGAAACGATGCCGATGCTCACAGCGGCCTCCTCAGGACTTCTGGAACATTGCGAGCATGCGGCGCGTCACCAGGAACCCGCCCACGATGTTGATCGAGGCGACCAGGATGGACACGGCTGCAAGCAGGGGCACCATGAAGCCGGACGCGCCGACCTGCAGGAGCGCGCCCAGCACGATGATGCCGGAGATCGCGTTGGTGAGCGCCATCAGCGGCGTGTGCAGCGCATGGCTGACGCCCCAGATCACCTGGAAGCCGACGAAGCAGGCGAGCGCGAAGACGATGAAGTGGCTCATGAAGCTCGCCGGCGCCACGGCGCCCACGAGCAGCATCAGCACCGTGCCCACGCCGAGCAGCGTGACCTGGAACTTCGTCTGCTCCTTGAAAGCGGCGACGTCCCTGGCGCGGCGCTCCTCCGGCGTCGGTTCCTTGACCTTCTCCTTCGGCTTCTGCGCCGCGATCGCCTTCACGGTCGGCGGAGGCGGCGGATAGGTGACCGCGCCCTCATGGGTGACGGTCGCGCCGCGGATGACGTCGTCGGCCATGTTGTGGACGACCTGGCCGTCCTTGGCCGGCGTCAGGTCCGTCATCATGTGACGGATGTTCGTCGCATAGAGCGAAGAGGACTGCGCCGCCATCCGGCTCGGAAAATCGGTGTAGCCGATGATCACGACGCCGTTCGGCGAGACGACCCTCTGGTCCGGGACCGTCAGCTCGCAGTTGCCGCCGCGCTCGGCCGCGAGGTCGACGATGACCGAGCCGGGCTTCATCGCCTCGACCATGTCCTTCGTCCAGAGCACGGGAGCGTCGCGGCCCGGGATCAGCGCCGTCGAGATGACGATGTCCATCTGCGGCGCGAGTTCGCGGAACTTCTTGAGCTGGGCCTCGCGGAACTCAGGCGACGAGACCGAGGCGTAACCGCCGGTCGCGGCGCCGTCCTGCTGCTTCTCCTCGAAGTCGAGATAGACGAAGTTCGCGCCCATCGACTCGATCTGCTCGGCCACTTCCGGCCGGACGTCGAAGGCGTAGGTCACGGCGCCGAGCGCCGTCGCCGTGCCGATGGCCGCAAGGCCCGCGACGCCGGCGCCGATCACCAGCACCTTGGCCGGCGGCACCTTGCCGGCCGCCGTGATCTGACCGGTGAAGAACCGCCCGAAATTATTGCCCGCCTCGATCACCGCGCGGTAGCCGGCGATGTTCGCCATGGACGAGAGCGCGTCCATCTTCTGGGCGCGGCTGATGCGCGGCACCATGTCCATGGCGACGACCGTCCCGCCCGTCTTGGCGGCGGCCTCCAGAAGATCCTTGTTCTGGGCCGGATAGAAAAACGAGATCAGCGTCTTGCTCGAATCGAGCCGCTCGACCTCGGAGACCTCCGGCGGACGAACCTTGGCGATGACGTCCGCGCGCTGCCAGAGCGCCCCTGCGGCGTCGACCACCTCCACGCCGGCGGCGCGATAGGCGTCGTCGGTGAACCCGGCGCCGAGGCCGGCGCCGGCCTCGACGAGACACTCATAACCAAGCTTCTGCAGTTGCGTCGCGCTCTCGGGCGTCATCGCGACGCGCGCCTCGCCCGCGAACAGTTCTTTCGGCGAACCGATCTTCATTGTGCGCCCCTCATGGCGGATCCTCACGCTAGTGCCGCCAGGATTCGGGACACCAGATCGTCAGCTGATGTTCATCTCCGAAGAAGAGAGAACGGTTTTTCTAATAGTGTTGGACGAAAAATCCTATCTGGCGGCTGGCGTCGACGTCGAAGAGCGACTGGAACTTCCGGCGCCCCTCAAATAGGCGCCGCAAGCCTCCCTATTTGCGGCGTCGAACCGCCGCAAACCATCAAGGCTTGCGCCCTGAATTCAGAAGACCTGTCGAGTTCGCAAGGATGCGATCCCCGTTTCCCGACGGCTTTCAGCCGAACAGGAACCAGAGACCGACCGTCACGACGCCGGCGATCACGACGGGCACGATGGTGCCCTTCTCACTCATGGCGCCGATGACGCCCGTCACGATGGCGAGGATGACGCCGAACGCCGTCAGACCCCAGGCGCCCGAAACGCCGCCGATGCCGAGCGCGATCACGACGAGGATGATCGCCGCGGTCGCAACCTTCGAAAGCTTCATGACGAGCGCGTAGGTCCGCTCGTGCTCCGCATAGTCGTTGCCGGTCGCGGTGGCGTACTCGGTGTGGGCGTGTTCGGCCATGCGGGTTTCCTCGACTGACTTGTTTTTCGTCTTTGGCCGTGTAGCCGAAACGGCCGAAGGCGGCAATCACTGTAATATCTGGCATGCCAGAATACCAGATCTTTAAAAGAAAAGAAAAATCAATGCGCTACGCATAAACGGACCGTGGAGGCGGTCGGCTCGCGCCGCGATTTCGCCCGAAAGGCCAAAATTGCGGCGTCACCGCGGCGTTTCGCTTGCGCCGCGCCACGCTTCAGGAAGCGAGCCCGACGGTCTCGAGCGCGGTCGTCTGGCGCGCCTCCACCGCAGGCGTCGAAAAGCCGTCCATCGCCTCGCGGAACAGCCCCGCGAAATTGAGCTCTGCGGCGAGATGCAGGAACACGCCGCCGAGCCCGATCGCGGCCCGGTCCATGAACACGAACTCCCGCGGGACGGTCACCGGTCCCTTGCGCTTCAGCTCCTGAGCCACCTGGAAGGCCTGCTTGCGTCCGTACTCGCCGGGCGAGACGCCGTCGGCGATGGTGCGGACGCGGTCGTCGAGCAGCGGCCCGTAGATGAAGCGCGCCCAGATGTTCAGCACGTCGATCAGGTCGCGGCTCAGTCCCTTGAAGCCCCAGGTCTCGTAGGCCTGCACCACGCGCGCGTCGTCGCCGTCGCGCAAGCCTTCGTAGAGGTCCACCACCCCGCCCACGAAGCGCGCGGGGAAGATGCGGATGCAGCCATAGTCCAGCAGATTGATGCCCTGCGGCTCGCCGTCGTCGAGATAGGCTGCGTAGTTGCCGAGATGGGGATCGCCATGAATGACGCCGTGGCTCGAAAACGGCCCCCACCAGGCCTTGAACATCGCGACCGCGAGCCGGTTGCGCGTTTCGAGCGGCGCTGACTTGAAGTCGAGCAGTTTTCTCCCCTCGAGCCAGTCGAGGGTAAGCAATCGCCCCGTCGAGAGTTCCGGATGGACGCCCGGCACCCGCACCTCGGGCGTCTCGGCCAGCATCAGCGCATAGAGCGCCGCGTGCTTCGCTTCGCGCCGGTAGTCGAGCTCCTCGCGGATGCGTGCGCCGATTTCCTCCACGATCTGGCTGGTGTCGATTGAGGAATCGAAGCGACGCCGCAGGTCGAACAGCAGGCGAAGCTGGCCGAGGTCCGCCTCCACGGCGGAGGCCATGTCCGGATATTGGAGCTTCACGGCGAGCGGGCGGCCGTCGGTCGTCGTCGCGCGATGCACCTGCCCGAGCGAGGCGGCGGCGGCCGGTTCCTTCTCGAACGATCCGAATCTTTCAAGCCAGTCCGGCCCGAGTTCGGCCGCCATCCTGCGACGCACGAAGCCGTAGCCCATCGGCGGCGCGTCGGACTGGAGTTGGGTCAGCTCCGCGGCGTATTCGGGCGGCAGCGCGTCCGGGATCGTGGCGAGGAGCTGCGCCACCTTCATGATCGGACCCTTGAGCCCGCCGAGCGCCGCCCGCAGATCAGCGGCGCGCTCCGCCCGGCCTTCGGCGCGCCCGAACAGCTGCGCCTGCGCGATCCGCGCCGCCACGCCGCCCACATTGGCGCCGACGCGGGCGTAGCGGCCCATGCGGGCGGACAGGCGGTTTCGTTCGATATCGCGGTCGGCGGGCATCGTCTGTCTCCGGCGGAGCCGATTGGCGCCGCGATGGAAGATCCATATCTTACGGATCATGCATAGCTTATGAGGCGAGCAGGATGATCAAGGTCAGCGCCGCGGATTTTCAGCGCAATATCGGGCGCTATCAGGACCTTGCATTGCGCGAGCCGGTCACGATCACGCGCAACGGCCGCCCCCGCACGGTGATGATCTCCACCGAGGAATACGCGCGGCTGCGCCGCGGAGATCGCGAGGCGATCCGTCCGGAAGAGATTTCAGACGAAGAACTCGAGGCCGTCATGCGCGCCGAGCCGCCCTCGGAAGCCGCCGAATATGACGACGAAATGCGCGGCTCATGAGCTTTCCCGAGCCGGCGCCCGGACAGGTCATCGGCTACTCGTATCTCTGGAACAGGAACGCGGCCAGCAGGAGGGAATCAAGAACCGTCCCTGCGCGCTTCTCCTTGCGATGACGGATCGCCACGGCCGACGCGTCGCCATCGTGTTGCCGATCACGCATCGGCCGCCGGCCGATCCCTCCGACGCGGTCGAGATTCCGCAGGCGACGAAGAGGCGGCTTGGACTTGATGAGGACCGGTCCTGGATCGTGCTCGCGGAAGCGAACCGCTTCACGTGGCCCGGTCCAGACCTGAGACCGAGACGGCCCAACGATCCGGCGAGCCTGCTCTACGGCGTGTTGCCTCGAAGTCTTTTCGAGGACGTGCGTCGGAAATTCGTCGCTCGCGTCAAGGCCGGCCGCGCCGGACTGGTCGGACGCTGATCGTCACCCCGCCCGCTTGATGCGGACGATCTTGAAGAAGCCCGCCGGAAACGCCGGTTGGACGTCGATCACGGTCATGTCGCCCGCCTTCGCGGCCCAGGCCCGCAGCCGGCTCACCTTGAAGTCGGAGGACCAGCCCATCCTGGCGACGAGCGGAGCGACCGCGGTCTCGATCTTCATGGGCAGACCGCCTTCGGCCCCCATCTTGGACGCGATCACGATCTCGCCGCCGGGCTTCAGCACGCGGCGCATCTCGTCGAGCGCGGCCTCGGGGTCGGGAACCAGCGTGATGACGAAGGGAACGGTGACGGCGTCGAAGCTCGCGTCGGGGAAGCCGAGCCGGCAAGCGTCCATGGCGACGACGGCGCGCACGTGGGAGAGGTTTTCTTCCCGCA
Source organism: Ancylobacter novellus (assembly GCA_003241695.1). GTDB lineage: Bacteria > Pseudomonadota > Alphaproteobacteria > Rhizobiales > Methylopilaceae > Methylopila. The sequence goes on from QFPN01000003.1 coordinate 253,135, forward strand.
CCTTCTCCAGCGCCTTGGCGAGCATGTGGACCGACAGGTCGACGCCGACCACCCGCACGTTGCGCGGATAGTGCCGCAGCACCAGGCCGGTTCCGACGCCGACCTCGAGAATGTCCGGCCCGCAGGCCGCGGCGGCGGCCGCCGTCCGGCGCTGCGCGTCGGCCAGCAGCTTCACATAGACCCTGTCGTAGATCGGGGCCCACTTCTCGTAGGCGCGCTTCTGACCCTCGAGATCGTACTGAACGCTCACGCCGCCACCTCGTTCACGCAGCCGCCCGCCGGGCGCCCTCGGCCGCGCGGATGATCCCGCCGCCGAGCACGCGCGCGCCGCTCGCTTCGTCATAGAGCGCGCAGGCCTGCCCGGGCGCGACGCCGGTCTCGCCCTCGATCAGCTCGACCTCCGCCTCTCCCGCTCCGAGCGGCCGCAGCAGCGCGGGCGCCGGCGCACGGGTCGAGCGCACCTTGGCCAGAACCGGCAGGCCGCGCTCGCCGATCGCCTCGACCTCGCCGTCCCCGAGCCAGTTCAGGCTGCGGATAATGACCTTGCGCACGCCGAGCGCCTCGCGCGGGCCGACCACGACCGTGCGCGCCGCAGCGTCGATCCTCACCACGTAGAGCGGCTCGCCGGCCGCGAGGCCAAGGCCCTTGCGCTGGCCGACCGTGTAGCGGACGACGCCCTCGTGGCGGCCGAGCTCGCGGCCGGACAGGTCGACGATCGGACCGGGCTCCGCCGCGCCGGGCTTCAGCCGCTCGATGACGTCGGCGTAGCCGCCCTGCGGCACGAAGCAGATGTCCTGGCTGTCGGGCTTCTCGGCGACCGACAGCCCGAGCGCGCGCGCGAAGCCGCGGACCTCGGCCTTGCCGAACTCGCCGAGCGGAAAGCGCAGTCGGGCGAGCTGTTCCGGCGTGGTGCCGTAAAGGAAATAGCTCTGGTCGCGGGCGTCGTCGGCGGGGCGGTAGAGGCCGCGGCGACCGTCCGGCAGAGCGCGCGAGGCGACGTAGTGCCCGGTCGCGAGCGCGGCGGCGCCGAGGTCGCGCGCCATGTCGAGCAGGTCGACGAACTTGACCGTCTGGTTGCAGGCGACGCACGGGATCGGCGTCTCGCCCTTGGCGTAGGCCTCCGCGAAAGGTTCGATCACCGCCTCGCGGAAGCGGCGCTCGTAGTCGAGCACGTAATGCGGAATGCCGAGCCGGGCGGCGACGTCGCGGGCGTCGTGGATGTCGCGGCCGGCGCAGCAGGCGCCCTTGCGCGCGGTCGCCGCGCCGTGGTCGTAGAGCTGCAGCGTGACGCCGACGACGTCGTAGCCCGCGCGCGCGACGAGGCCCGCGACGACCGAGGAGTCGACGCCGCCCGACATCGCGACCACGACGCGGGAGGCGGCGCGGGGTCCGGGAAGGTCGAGATCGATGTCGGGCCAGTCCGGCACGGCGCTGCGGCGTCCTTCGGCGTTCGAGGAGAAAACGGAACGGGTCTTATCTCGCAACGCTGCGTGACGGAAGCGTGTCGCGCCTTCAGCTCGTCGTCGCCTTCACCGACTTGAGCGAGCCGAGCGGGATGCGCAGGTCGCCGATCAGCAGCACGGCCTGGCCGGTGGAGAGGTCGACGCCGTCGACGATGCCGGAAACCTCCGAGGTCACCGTCACGGCGTTGCCGTCCGAATCCTTGGCGTCGATCGAGAGCGTGTAGAGGCCGTCGGGCGCGTTGGAGCCGGTCGTGGTCTTGCCGTCCCAGGCGAAGTCCTGGTCACCGTATTTCATGTCGATCGAGCCGGTATAGACCGTCGCCCCCGCGGCGTTTCGCACGGTGACCGTGCCGGTGACGGCGTCCTTCGGCGAATTCACCGTCCAGGTCGCCGAGCCGCTCTTCAGCATCGCGGTGTCGCCGTCGGCCGCGATCGTGCGGCCGACGAGTCCGAGCGCGGTGCCGGCCTGCGCGGTCTGGCTCGAAACCAGCAGCGACGTCAGCGTGTCGTTGGTCTTGAGCTGCTGCTCGACGCCCGCAAACTGCACCAGTTGCTGAGTGAACTGGTTGGTGTCGAGCGGGTCGAGCGGGTTCTGGTTCTTGAGCTGCGTGGTGAGCAGCGTCAGGAAGGTGGTGAAGTTGCTCGCGAGCGTGGTCGCGGAACTCGACGTCGAGGACGTGGAGCTCGTGGTGGTGGAAACGCCGTCGATCGCCATCTCGTCCTGTCCTCAGACCGTTCTGTCCACGCCGCCGACGGCCGGCCGAACCCGCGCGTAGGCGGCCGACACGGGAGCGACTTCATCCGTTTCGTCGACCGCATCCGCGCGGCCCGCCGCCCCGTCCTGCGAACCGTCGCGCCAGTCGTCCCGGCGACCGTCCTTCATCTGAAAAGCGAGGCCGCCCTGGCCGAGCTGGAAACCGGCCTGCTCCAGCATGCGGGCGAGTTCGCGCGCGTCGTTCCGGAGCAGATCGAGCGTCTCGGCCTTCTCGACGACGAGGCGGGTCGCGACCCGGCCGTCGTGGCCGATGTCCAGTCGAACGTCGACGCGGCCGAGTTCGCCGGGATCGAGCCGCACCTCGAGACGGGTCCTGCGCTGGCCGGCATGGCTCGCGACCGCGGTCGCGACCTGCGCGGCGACGGCGACGGCCGTCGCGGAAGAAAGTTGAGGGGCGGTCGTCGCGGTCGAGGCCGCGGTCGCAGACTGGGGGGCCGCGGCCTGTCCCTGGACGGTTGACGCCGCCGCCCGATCGGACGACGGCGCAGGATCCGCGGCGCGGTTCGACGGGGCGGAGTCCGCGTCGCCGCGTTCCGCCTTCGGCGCAGGGACGTCGGTCGCGGAGGGCTTGACGACGTCGGGCTTGGCCTCGGACGACGCCTGCGCCGCCTTGCCCCCGGACTTTCCCTCGCCGGCCGAGCCCTCGCCGGACGACCCGGCGTCGGCTGACTTCGCGCCGGCGGGAGGCGCAAGCGGCGCGGGCGCTTCGAGCGTCGGTCCGTCGTCGCCCGACTGCGCGGCGGCGTCCGGCGGCGTGTCCGATGCTGGCTCGGCGGTCCCGACGACCTGCTGCTGGAGAGCGGCGGCGAGCGTCGTCGCCTGAACCGGCGCAGCGGCGACCGGCGACGGGATCGTCGCCGCGCCGTCCGTCCGCACCGCCGTCGATTTTCCGAAGAGAGGCGTCGCAGCGGCTTCGGCGCTCCTGCGCGGGGCCGCTGCGTCAACGCCGGCGGACTTCGAACCGGCGGCGTCGGCCACGCCTTGCGCGTCCGTGATCGACCCTTTCGACGTGAGTTCGGTCGGAACCGCGAGCGCCGCCGCGGGCGCCGCGAACGTCAGCGCGGCGCCGACGTCGTCTGGCGCCGGCTCGTCGCGGCGACGCCCGGCCGCGCGCTCCGCATCGGTCTCGCCACGTTCAGGCGACCCGCGCCCGACTTTCGTCGCAGGCGAGTCTGTAGCCGCCAGCAAACTTGCGAAAACGCCCGTCGCGGCGTCCGGAAGCGCATTCGCGGACGTCGCGACGGAGGCGGACTTCGACGGCGCGACGGCGGCGGCGGGTGTCATGGGCGATCGGCCGAACGGAAGGTCATCGGCTTTCGGCAGCAATCGCCGTGCCAGCGGCTCGAACGAGAATTTGCTGATTTTTCAGGGCGATCCGTCGTCCATGCGCCCGGCGTTTTCTGCCGGCTGCGGCAATTTCTGCCGCCGAGGCCCGACCCGAGCAACCGCCCAAAGACAATGTTTTATTAATATTTGAATTACTCGATTTTAACCTTTGGAAACACGGCGAAATCACCAGGTTCGCTTAGTCAAATGTTAAATGAGAGGACCTAACGTCTGCGTCAACGGGTCAGTCGCGTGTGAGAGTATCTATGAGCGAAATGCCTCGCGGACGAACCAAATACGTGATCGGCCCCGACGGCAGTCCGTTGACCATCGCGGATTTGCCGCCGTGCGACACCAAGCGCTGGGTCATCCGTCGCAAGGCCGAAGTGGTCGCCGCCGTGCGCGGCGGACTGCTCAGCCTCGAGGAGGCCTGCCAGCGCTATACGCTGACGGTCGAGGAGTTTCTGTCGTGGCAGGCCTCGATCGACCGGCATGGCCTCGCCGGCCTTCGGACCACGCGCATCCAGCAGTATCGCGCGTAAGTCTTGCCAGTAGTTCCGAAAGCTCCCCCGCGCCGGCCCTCGTGGCCGGCGCCGTCGTTTCGGGCCTCCCGCAACGCGGGTTAACGACCCGTTTACCATGCGCCGGGCAATTCTTGCCGGGCGGCGCGGACGGTTCGGTCCGGCGCCGCTTCGGGGGTCGTCGGTGACAGCGCTGGGTCAGTTCCTGAAGTCGTTCGGCGCGGGGCGCCTCGCCGCGATGGGCGTGGTGACGCTCGCCCTGATCGGGTTCTTCGCTTTCGTCATCGTGCGCTTCACGACGCCCGCGATGGTTCCGCTTTTTACCGACCTCTCGCCGCAAGACGCCGCGGCGGTCGTGAAGGAACTCGAAAGCCAGAACGTCCCCTACGACCTCAAGAACGACGGCGCCGGCGTCCTCGTGCCGAAGGACGACGTCGCGAAGCTCCGCATGCGGCTCGCCGAACAGCGCCTGCCGGCCGGCGGCGGCGTCGGCTGGGAGATCTTCGACAAGGGCGACGGCTTCTCGGCCACGAGCTTCGTGCAGAACGTCAACCACCTGCGCGCGCTCGAAGGTGAGATCGCCCGCTCCATCCGCTCGCTCGACAGGGTCGCGGCGGCGCGCGTCCACCTCGTCGTGCCGGAGCGTCCGCTGTTCACCCGCGACGCGCCGCAGCCCTCGGCCTCGATCGTCATCCGCGCGCGCGGCGACCTGGGCCAGAGCGAGGTGCGCGCCATCCGCCACCTCGTCGCCTCCGCGGTTCAGGGGTTGAAGCCGGAAAAAGTCTCGCTCGTCGACGAGGGCGGACGCCTGCTCGCGGACGGCGCGGAAGCCGACGGCTCGGGCGACGTCGCCGCGGACGAGCGCGGCGCGGCGCTCGAAAAGCGCCTGCGCGAACGCGTCGAGGCCATCGTCGGCCGCGTGGTCGGCTCCGATCGAGCCCGCGTCGAGGTCCGCGCCGAGATCGACCGCACCCGCTCGACCCAGACCTCGGACACCTTCGATCCGGAAAGCCGGGTCGCCCGCTCGACGCAGACGCGGGAGGAAAGCCAGCAGTCGACCCAGCCCGCCGAGCAGCAGGCGACGGTGGCGAACCAGATTCCGAACGCGACCGCCCAGCAGCCCGGAACGCAGGGCGCGAACGACGCCTCGACGAAGAACGAGGAGGTGGTCAACTACGAGATCTCGCGCACGACGCGGACGGAAACGCAGGACGGCGGCCGGGTGAAGCGCCTTTCGGTCGCTGTGCTGGTCGACGGCGTCTACAGCCGTGCGCAGAACGGCGACGTCACCTACGCGCCTCGCCCGCAGGAAGAACTGGACCGGATCGGGGCGCTGGTGCGCGCGGGCGTCGGCTTCGATACGGCCCGCGGCGACACGGTCGAGATCGTGAACCTCCGATTCGCGGACCTGCCCGGCGCCTCCGCGGGCGACGCGGGCTCGGAGAGCTGGTTCGACTTCACCCGCGCCGACATGATGCGCGCGATCGAACTCGGCGTGCTCGCGCTGCTGACCCTCCTCGTCCTTCTGGTCGTGGTGCGGCCGCTGGTCCGGAAGGCGCTCGCAGACGGCGCGGCGTCGGGCATCGCCGGCGCTCTCGTCTCGGCCGTGGCGAGGCCTGACGGCGCGTCGGCCACGACCGCCCAGACCTTCGCGCAAGGGGAAGCCCCGGCCGGCCAGCAGCTTCCGGCGCAGGGCGCAGGCGCAGATCAGACCCAGCAGCTCGCCCTGGACGGCGTCGGCCGCCGGCTCGCCGCGGCGGAGGTGGCTGGAAAGGCGAAGGCGGAATCGATCGAGCGCATCGGCGAACTCGTGCGCGGCAACCCGATCGAGAGCGCCAATCTCATCCGCCGGCTGATGCAGGAGCCCGCGTAACCGATGCCGCCAGCGCCCGTTCCCTCGCCTACGACGCGCTCCCTTTCGGGCGTCGAGCGCGCGGCCGCCATCATGCTCGCCCTCGGCGAGACCTATGGCGCGCCGGTCTGGGAGGAGCTCGACGACGGCGAGGTCCGCGAGTTGTCTTCCGCAATGGCGCGGCTCGGCCCCATCGATCCGGCGATCGTCGACGAGATCCTGTTCGACTTCGTTTCGATGATGACCTCTTCGGGCGGCCTCATCGGCAACGTGGACTCCACCGAGCGCCTGCTCGGCCAGCTCCTGCCGAAGGAGCGCGTCTCCCAGATCATGGAGGAGATCCGCGGCCCCGCCGGGCGCACCATGTGGGAAAAGCTCTCCAACGTGCAGGAGCAGGTGCTCGCGAACTACCTGAAGAACGAGTATCCGCAGACCGTCGCGGTGGTGCTGTCGCGGCTGCGCGCCGAGCAGGCGGCGCGCGTGCTCGCGATCTTCCCGGACGATTTTGCGCTCGACGTGCTGCGCCGGATGCTCGCCATGGAGCCGGTGCAGAAGGAGATTCTCGAACGCATCGAGAAGACTCTGCGCGCGGAGTTCATGTCGGGCCTGTCGCAGTCCTCCAAGCGCGATCCGCACGAACAGATGGCGGAGATCTTCAACTCCTTCGACCGCCAGACCGAGGCGCGCTTCCTCGCGAAGCTCGAAGAGGCGGCGAAAGAGAGCGCCGACCGCATCAAGCAGCTGATGTTCACCTTCGAAGACCTCGCCAAGCTCGACTCGGCGGGCGTCCAGACGCTGCTGCGCGACGCGCCGCGCGACAAGCTCGCGGTCGCGCTCAAGGGCGCGACGCAGACCATGCGCGACTTCTTCATGGGCAACATGTCGAGCCGCGCGTCGAAGATGCTCGCCGACGACATCGAGGCGATGGGCCCGGTCCGTCTGCGCGACGTCGACGAGGCGCAGGCGGCGATGGTCAACCTCGCCAAGGACCTCGCAGCGGTGGGGCAGATCTCGATCGTCAAGAACAAGGGGGAGGACGAGCTTGTCTACTGACGTCGCCCGTTCCCGCGCCGACGGAAGACGGTCGCTCCCCTCCGCGCCCGCGGCCGCCGAACGCGTCCGGAGCGTCGCATGACGGAGCCGGTCCGCTTCCTGTTCGACACCGACTTCACGGCTCCGAAAGTCGTCAAGGCGCCGCCGCCGACGGTCTCGCTTTCCGATCACGAGAAGGCGCTCAAGGAGGCCGAGGTCTCGGGCTATCGACGCGGCGAGACCGACGGCCGCCGCGCGGCGCGCGAGGCGGACGCCGCCCGGTTGATCGCGGCGATCGAGACCCTCGGCGGTCAGCTCGCCCGCGCGCTCGCAGAAGCCGACGCCCGCGCCGAAGCCGTCGAGCGCGACGCGACGTATCTCGCCCTCGCTTTCGCGCGCAAGCTTTCCGGCGCAGCCGTCGCCCGCTTCCCCCTCGCGGAAATCGAGGCAGCGGCCGCGGCCTGCTTCGCCGAGGTCCGCCAGGCGCCGCACATGGTCGCCCGCGTCGCGCCCGATTTCGTCGAGCGCGTCCGGGAGGCGCTGACGGCCGGCGCGCAGGAGCGCGGATTCGCCGGACGCCTGATCGTCCTCGGCGACCCGGAGGTCGCCGAGGGCGACGCCAGGCTCGAATGGGCCGACGGCGGCGTGATCCGCGACGCTGCGGCCGTCGCGCGCGCGGTCGACCGCGCGGTCGCCCAGAGATTCGAGGCCGCCGGCCCGACCACGGTTGAAGGAGCTGAGGAATGAGCGCCGACAAGACCGTCACCCTTCCAGAACTCAGCGCCGCCGGCGACGACCTCGATCTCGTGGACGCCCGCCGGTCCGGCGAACCTTCGGGCGACCCCCGCGGCGCAGCCGATCTCGAGGCCGTGTTCGACGTGCCGGTCGCGGTCTCGGCGGTGCTGGGGCGCGCGAAGCTCGAAGTGCAGCAGCTTATGCGGCTGAAGCCGGGCGCGGTGATCGAGCTCGACCGGAAGATCGGCGAGGCGATCGACATCTACGTCAACGACCGGCTCGTCGCCCGCGGCGAGGTGGTGCTCGTCGAGGAACGGCTCGGCGTCACCATGACCGAGATCATCAAGCCCGACAGGGCGTGAACGAGAGGAGGGAGGCGACATGCGTCTCACCATCGTCGGCCATCTGAAGGGCCAGCTCACCGCCGCGACCCGCATCGCCATGGACCGCGGGGCGGCCGTAACGCACGCCGAAAGCGTCGAGCAGGCGATGAGGACGCTGCGCGCGGGCCGCGGCGCGGACCTCATCATGATCGACGTCGCGCTCGACGTGCGCGAACTCGTCGAGGCGCTCTCCGGGGAACGCTTCCACGTTCCGGTCGTCGCCTGCGGCGTCGACAACGACGCCCGCGCCGCGGTCGAGGCGATCCGCGCGGGCGCCAAGGAGTACATTCCGCTCCCGCCTGATCCCGAACTGATCGCCGCGGTGCTCGCCGCCGTCGCCGACGATTCGCGCGACATGGTGTTTCGCGATCCCGCGATGGTTTCGCTGATCCAGCTCGCGACCCAGATCGCGGCCTCCTCCGCCTCGGTGCTGATCACGGGCGAGAGCGGATCGGGCAAGGAGATGCTCGCCCGCCACGTGCATGTGAAAAGCCCGAGGGCGACCGCGCCCTTCGTGTCCGTCAACTGCGCCGCGATCCCCGAGCAGTTGCTCGAGAGCGAGCTGTTCGGCCACGAGAAGGGCGCGTTCACCGGCGCGACCGCCCGGCGCGTCGGCAAGTTCGAGGAGGCCTCGGGCGGCACGCTTCTGCTGGACGAAATCTCGGAAATGGACGTCCGGCTGCAGGCGAAGCTCCTGCGCGCGCTGCAGGAACGGGTGATCGACCGCGTCGGCGGCGGAAAGCCCGTGCCGGTCGACATCCGCGTGATCGCGACCTCGAACCGCAACCTCGCCGAGGAAGTCCGGAAGGGGACGTTCCGCGAGGATCTGCTCTATCGCCTCAACGTCGTGAACCTGAAGATCCCGCCTCTGCGCGACCGCCCGGCCGACGTGCTCGCGCTCGCGGCGCATTTCGCGAACAAATACGCCCGCATCAACGGCTTTCCGGTGCGCGCGCTTTCGGCCGAGGCCCGCGGCGAGCTCGCCCGTTCGCGTTTTCCCGGCAACGTGCGCGAACTCGAAAATACGATCCACCGCGCCGTGCTGCTCGCAAGCGGCCCGGAGATCGGCGTCGAGGCGATCCGCACGCCCGACGGCGCTCCGCTGGAGCAAGCGGCCCGCGGACCCGCGGCGCGCGCGGCGGAGACCGCCGAGCAGGTGACGCGCAGCTTCGTCGGCCGCACGCTCGCCGACGTCGAGCGCGACCTGATCTTCGACACGCTCGGCCACACGCGCGGCAACCGCACGCACGCGGCCAATATTCTCGGCATCTCGATCCGGACGCTCCGGAACAAGCTTAACCAGTACGACGACGAAGGCTTCGCGGTGCCGCCGCCGCAGGCCGGCGTGGCGGCGGCCTGAAGGCTAGGGGGAGAGGCGAATGACGGACGCATCAGAACCCGCGGGCGTCGACTACGCCCGTGCGCTTGCGGAGGCCGCGGCCTATCTCGCGGCGCGCCCCGCGGACGCCGATCGCGGCAGCCGGTGGGGCGCCTGGTCGGCGCTGCGCCCAAACGCCGACCTGCGCTATCCGATGCCGGCGCTCGACCCCGCGCGGCGCTGATTCAGGCCGACCCGAACTCCCCGACCACCCGGTCCCTGCCCTGACGCTTCGCCTCGTAGAGGCGCTCGTCGGCCTTCCCCAGCAGGCCGCGCAGGTCGCCGGCCCCGAAGGCGGAGCTCGCGACCCCGACGCTCAGCGTGACGCGGCGGCCGCAGACCCGCCCGACTTCCTCGGACACCGCGACCCGCAAACGTTCCGCCACCTCCACCGCCTCGCGGTGCGAGAGCCCACGGAACATCAGCGCGAACTCCTCGCCGCCGTATCGGAACACGAGGTCGTGCTCGCGGACATGCGCCTCGAAGGCCGCGCCCACCGCCCGCAGCACCTCATCGCCCGCCGCATGGCCAAGCTCGTCGTTGACGGCCTTGAACCGGTCGACGTCGGCCATCGCGATCGCGACCGGCAGCCCGTCGATCGAAGGCCGCTCCACCCAGTCGCGGCAGAGCTGTTCGAAAGCCGCGCGGTTTTTCACGCCAGTCAGTTCGTCGGTGAGCGAACGCTGGAGCAGATCTTCATACCGGCCGCGATAGGTGAGCGCCTGGAACACGTCCCGGAGCGGACGCGGCCGGCGCGGCCGGTCCGTGGGCTCGAAGGCCGCGAGGTAGACGCCCATCATCACGCTATAGAGCCCGGCCGCGCCGAGCTTGGCGAACCAACCGCCGGTGAGGGCCGAGAACGGCGTGCCCGTCACCCAGTGCAGCACGGGAAAGAAGGCGAACTGGTCGAAGGTCAGCACCACCGCCGCTCCGACGAAGGCGCTCGCCACCACGTTGCGACGAAAAACCCGCGACAGACGTTCGTAGAGCAGGATCAGAAGGATGCAGTCGACGAACAGCAGCAGCGTGCCCCAGACCATCAGCAAGCCGATCTGGTCGAGGAACTTCAGGTCAGGCGCATATCCCGGCATGTGCACGACGTCGGTGTGCAGCCTGAGCACGAGCGCGAGAGCGACGAGCAGCAGGTTTCCGATCAGCAGCCCGTAGATCGGCTGGCGCGCCACCTCCGCGTCCTCGCGGATGTAGAGCATCAGGAACATCATCAGCTTGCCGGAAAACAGCACCGTGGATCCGGGCGACAGCAGGCCGAACGGCAGCTCGATGAAGAACACCGCCGCGAGATAGGTCTCGAGGAAATGCATGACGCCGAGGGCGCAGACGAAGAGCCCGACGCCATAGGTCTTGCGGGCGCTCAGAAGCGCCGCCATCACGCCGAAATAAAGCAGCGCCTGGAACGAAAGAAGCGCGACGCCGTCCATGCGCGACATTCCAATGCGGACCGTCCCGCCGGCCCCCTGACCGGCGCAGCCCCGAGCGAACCCGGTCGAACCTAGCCCTTACCAGAGTGCGGCGGCGGTTCAAGCTCTCAGGAGAAGCGACGACGAAGCTTCAGCCAGAGATAGGCCACGCCGCCTGCAAGCAGCGTCAGGAACACGATGTTGAACCAGGGAATCACGGTGTCGGCCGGATCCCAGCGGCGCACGCTGACGGCGTTCGGGAACCAGGAGAACAGATGGTTGCGCCAGCCGTACTTGGTCACGAGCGCCGTGCCTTTCTCGCCCGCGACCGACGCCGCGACCGCCTGGACGTCGGCCGAATTGAACTTGAAGTAGAACGGAAAGCCCCAGCCGGTGTCCTCGTTGCGGTAGACGCGGGGAGCCTTGTCGTCGGCGTCTTCGGCGAAAATGTAGAACACGTCGCGACTGGAGCCCGCATTGTCGCCGCCGCCGACTCTGTTGCCCGCCGCGTCGACGCGCCTCACCTCGGTGTTGACGATCCGGACCACGTCGTGGCGCGGCAAAAAATAATGCAGAAAGGCGGCGAACGGCGCGAGCACCAGGAGCGCGACGATCAGGCGGACGCGAAACGACATGAAAGAAAAGCTCCTGCGGCGGACGGGAACGGTCGTCGCTCCTGACGCTTGTAAGTGAGGCCTGGCCGCCGCGGCGACAAGCGCTCGGAACGGCGATGAGAGCGATTGGAAGAGGTCGACCCATGGCAGGGTGGCGCGGACACGGGCTGAGGATCGCCGCCTGCGCGGTCGCCGGCGTGCTCGCCGGGCTGCTTGCGGGCCTCGCGCTTCCCGCGAAAATCGCGACCGCGATCGGCTGGGACGTCGCGGCGATCGCCTATTCGGCGCGAGTGCTCGCGACGCTTCTGCCGGTTCCGGCTGAAGAGATCAGCGGATGGTCGGCGCAGGAAGACGAAGGCCGCTGGGCCATCACGCTGATCCTCGCAGCGGCCGTCGCCGCAAGCGTGTTCGCGATCTTCGACATGGTGTCGAGCAAATCGAGCGGCGCGGTGCTGGCGCTGGCCGCCGTCACCATCCTGTCGTCATGGACGCTGCTCCACACCGCTTTCGCGGCGCATTACGCCCATCGCTGCTTCTCGCGCGGCCCCCGCCAGCCGGGGCTCGACTTCCCCGGGGAGAAGCCGCGCTTCGCCGACTTTCTCTACTACTCCTATACGATCGGCATGACGTTCCAGACATCCGACGTCGACACGCGAACGTCGGAAATGCGCACGCTGACGCTTGTGCACGGAATCTTTTCGTTCGTTTTCAACACGGTCATCATCGCGATCAGCGTGGGGCTCGCGAGCGGATTGCTGGGAGATTGAAACCGCGTCACTCAGGTCGCCGGCAGCGTTCGCCGCGTCGCTTCGGCGGCTTCAGGCCGGGCTGGCCGACGGCTGCTTCGCCGAGCGGACGAGTTCGCTCAGACGCGGCATCACGAGATGCAGGTAAGCAACGCCGTAATCTACGTTCATATGACTGAACTCTTCTTCCTCGTGCTCCGCGTCACGCAGAAGCCTGACCGAGCCACTGCTCAATTCGTCGCTCGTAAAGAAACGATTCTCGATCGTCTCGATCGGTTGTTCGACAAATTCGACATCGTACTCGGCCGCGATTTGCTCCTTCCCTTCGATCCAGAGCTCATTAAGACGACGGCCGACAAGGTCAGCGACAGCCCAGGGGTCCGGCTCCGCTTTTGTAATCCCCGCTCTGGGAAAAGGCGTAGAAGCCACAACGATGGGTCTATGAGGGACAACCTGCCTTATAAGGCGAATTAGCCTCAGAAAAACACTGCTCTCAATATAATTTAACGCCGAAATAGAAAAAATATCGTCCGAAACGAGATGCTCCACTTCGACATCGCCGATCATTTCTGCAGTACGATAATATTGCGTGTTTTTTATTAACATGGAGACGCCAGCTCCAACGCCTACAATCAAAAATCCGTCATAGTCCTTAGGATCGATCGAACTTTTTCCTCCCGAAGTGATCATGAGTTGCTTGACGACTTTCGGCGAATTCGCGGTCAGAACACTCCCGCGAGCGCGCAGCGCCTTCAGGTCCATGCCCTTGGCGCCAAAGAACTCAAGCTCGACGTCCGGATAGAAATCCGCGACTTTCGACCAGCCGCCGCGGAAAGCAGCGATGTGCGAGTTTCCAAGAATACAGATTTTCATTGAGCGAACGCTTCCAAAAGCTGTTCTTCGCAAACGACGTCACTTCGCTTGGCGTCGCCTCGCTTTGCGATCTTGCGGGCCTTTCGCGCAGCCCGACGGGCGGCTTGGCGCTCGGTCGGATCCTCGACCACCGCCTGGGCGCCATGCGCGGCGAGGAAGGCCGTCATTACGGCGTCGACGCCGCTTTCCGCGACAGATCGAAGATTCGCTTCATAAAGGGCGCCCTTCGAAGGATGGGCCGCCACGATCTCGTAAGACGGAAAATAGTCGACGTCCTCGAAGCGGTCGTAGAGCTCGCCCGCGACCGCCCGAAGCACGGATTTGGAGTAGACTGTCGCCGGCAGCACGTGCTGCTCCGTCGCGGTTGCAGTCAGAGGCACGGGCGAGACCGTCACCAGGAACTTCGCTTTCGGATTGAGACCGTGAACAAGTTCCCGGAACGCGATGAAATCCGCCAGCGTCTCGGCGTGCGTGAGATTGCGGAAACCGAAGGTCTCCGGATCGAAATCGCCGGCGATCGTGCCCGGAGCGGTCGGATAAACGGTGCCGCTCGCCTTGTGCTCCCAAGTCTCGGTAAGCCCGAAGGTGAACACCAGCAAGTCGAGCTCGCTCAGCATCGCCGCAACGTGCTTCAGATGACTTGCGCGATGAGCGCGAACCTCCGCCTCAGTCGCAAGACCGGCGGGCTCGACGGAGGGCCTCAGCGCGTCGAAGAAACGGCCGTCCTTCCGCCAGACGGCGTCGGCCGGAGCGAACGAGCCGGTCGCCTCTCGCGCAAGCTGCAGGAGTTGCCGCACGGTGTAGACGTTGCCATAGCGAGCCGAGTAGAGGCCATAGCCGTACTCCTTCGCGATCGTCGGCGGGATCAGTCGAGGCGCGGGCTCCTTGTCGATGACCGCATAACCGACATCCCGCAACCTTCGTGCGATGTGCTGCGCGAAGCAGCTTCCCGCGGTCGCGATCTTCATCTCCGGATCGAGCGCGAACCGCTTGCGATAAAGATCTGGAATGGCCGGAGGTCGCTGTTCCGAGACGCCCGACTTCCAGAACGATCGCGCAGGGCGGCTCTCGTATGGCGAAGTCATCAGCGCATCTCACAAACTAACTGTTTGACTTTAGCCAAAGGGCTAAATCGTCAAATCGATGATCGACGACTCCAGATCCGACGCCCGCGCCTGATACCGGCGTCGTCGAGGCGGAGCCTTTCCTCCTACAACGTCGACTTTGAGGTCATGTGACGGCGCTTTCTTGTCGCAGCGGCGCCGAAGCGACGATTCTGCGGCGAGCGGCCTCATCTGCGCCCGAGTTGACCGGCGCAAAATGGCGCGCGCCGTCGCCGTCAAGCGACCGGCGCTCACCAGATGAAGACGAGCAGATCGACGCGCCTACGAGACGACGAGCCCCTGTCGGCTGCGTCAGGCGGCGCGCACCCGGGCGAAGAAGTTCTGGACGGTCCGCTGGATGTCCTCGACGCCGATCCCGAGGCCGTCGGCGACCACTCCGGCCTCGCGGGAGGCGTTCGAGGTGGCTTCGTTGGACGTCTTCACCACCTCGATCGATCCCCGCACCGAATCGACGTTGCGCGCGACGCTCTGCGCTGTCGCCGCGATCTCCTTCGTGACCGCCGCCTGCTGGCCCACCGCGGCCGCGATCGAGGAGGCGATCTCGGAGACCTCCGAGATCGTCCGGGCGATCGCGCCGATGTCCTCGACCGAACTCGACGTCGCGTTCTGGACCGCCGCGATCTGGCCGGTGATGTCCTCAGCGGCCCGCGCCGCCTGTTCGGCGAGGCTTTTCACTTCCGCGGCGACCACGGCGAAGCCCCGGCCGGCGTCGCCCGCCCTCGCCGCCTCGATGGTCGCGTTGAGCGCGAGCAGGTTGGTCTGCTGGGCGATGCCCGAGATGGTCGAGACGAAGGAGCCGATGCGGCCGGCGGCCTGCTCCAGACCACGGATCGTTTCGTTGGTGCGGGCGGTCTCTTCCGCCGCGGAACGCGCGATCCCGAGCGACCGGTTCGCCTGCTCCCCGATCTCCTGGATCGACACCGAAAGCTCTTCGGTCGCGGCCGCGGCCGCCTGGACCTGTTCGCCCGTCTGCTCGATCGCGCCTGCGACCACGTCGGACTGACGCTCGGTTTCGGACGCCGCGCCGCCCAGATTGCGCGAGGTTTCCTTGATCTTCGAGGAGGCGGCGGAAATCTCTCCGAGCGATGCGCCGGCCACGGCCTCGAAATCGTCGATCGCCGCCTCGATGCCGCGATTCTTCGCTGCGAGATCTCCCGTGATTTTCTCGACATAGGTCGAGATGGCGAGGTCGATGTCGAGCATCAGGGCGGTGGAGACAGCTTTCGTAAGCCGGGCCGAAGCGATGCCGGACAAGCGGTGGGATTTGCCGATGAGGTCGAACATCCGCGCCTGCACGAACGCGTAGCCGCCGATGTACCAGCGCGGCTCGAGCCCGATCTTCACATGGGCCATGCCGACGCGCCGCACGCTGTCATGATAGGCGTCGTCGTAGGTTCCCGAGAACAGACGCTCCCAATGCGAGGCCTGCGCCGTCTTAAGCCGCTCCCTGCCGGCGCCGATGAGCGCCGCAAGCTGACCGACGCCGCCGACGCGCGCATAGAACTCGTCGAGGATCGACGGCAGATGCGGCGCGATGATCTTCCAGGCCGCTCGCACGTCGGCGCGCATCTCGTCGCCCATGCCGAGAAAGCGCACCCGCTCGCCCAGATCGATGTCGACGGCCGAAGACAATTGCGCGTGATCAATTTTCGTCATCTTCGAATGACCTCGAGACAAAAAATTTATGGCAGCTATATTGTCGTTTAATCTAGTAAATAAGTAATTGATCTCCATCAGAAATACTGCGGGGTCTAGATACCATTCTGTGCCCGCGGAAAACGCGGCAACTCATTAACCACTCGCTAACCACGCGCCCGGCAATTTCTGCCGGGCGCGTTTTCGCGTTGCGCGAGAGGCTTTGAATGTCCGACGTCACGGTTCAGGGAGCGGCTCGTCCCGCAGACGCGAACGGCCAATCGGGACCGGCCGGAGGCTTCGCCCTGCCGGACTGGGCGGCGCGAGTCTGGGACTCGATCCGGCGCGGCGACATCGGGCTGGCGCTCGGCGTCCTCGTCATCCTGTGCGTGCTCATCGTCCCGCTGCCTGCGCTGCTGCTCGACGTGCTGCTCGCGGTCTCGATCATCCTGTCGGTCCTGATCCTCATGACCGCGCTGTTCATCGAGAAGCCGCTCGAGTTCTCGGCCTTCCCGACCGTGCTGCTGGTCGCCACCATGCTGCGGCTGTCGCTGAACCTCGCCTCGACGCGGCTCATCCTCGGCCACGGCCACGAGGGCACGGACGCCGCCGGCCACGTCATCGAGGCATTCGGCAACTTCGTGATGGGCGGCAACTTCGTGATCGGCGTGATCGTGTTCGCGATCCTGCTGATCGTGAACTTCGTCGTCATCACCAAGGGTTCGGGCCGAATCGCCGAAGTCGCGGCGCGCTTCACCCTCGACGCGATGCCCGGCAAGCAGATGGCGATCGACGCCGATCTCTCGGCCGGCCTCATCGACGAGGCGACCGCAAAGGTCCGTCGCAAGGAGCTCGAGGACGAATCGACCTTCTTCGGCGCCATGGACGGCGCCTCGAAATTCGTGCGCGGCGACGCGATCGCGGGCCTCTTGATCCTCTTCACCACCATCATCGGCGGCATGATCGTCGGCATCGCGCAGAACGGCATGACGTTCGCGAACGCCGCCCATTCCTACACGCTGCTGTCGATCGGCGACGGCCTCGTCAGCCAGATCCCGGCGCTGATCGTGTCGACCGCGGCCGGCCTTCTCGTGTCGAAGGCGGGCGTGTCGGGCTCCGCCGACCGGGCGCTCGTCAAGCAGCTCTCCGGCTACCCGAAGGCGCTCGGGCTCTCGGCCGCCGTCATGGCGGTGATGTCGGTGCTGCCCGGCATTCCGCTGATCCCCTTTCTCGGCCTCGCGATCGGCGCGGGCTGGCTCGCATACCGGGCGGAGCAGAGCCACAGGGCCGCGGACGCAGCCCGCGTGGCCAAGGTTGCGAGCGAGGCGGCCGGCGATCCGGCGAGGGTCGAGGAGGAACCGGTCGCGGCGGCCCTCAAGATCGACGACGTCAAGATCGAGCTCGGCTACGCGCTGCTGCCGCTCGTGGACTCCTCGGCCGGCACCGACAAGCTCACCGAGCAGATCAAGGCGCTGCGCCGGACGATCGCGGCCGAGATGGGCTTCCTGATGCCGCAGGTGCGCCTCGTCGACAATCTTCAGCTCCAGCCGAACGGCTATGTGGTGAAACTGAAGGAGGTCGATTCCGGAACCGGCTCCGTCTATCCGGCCCAGTTCATGGTGATGGACCCGACCGGCCAGCAGGTCGCCCTCCCCGGCGTCCACACCATCGAGCCGACCTTCGGCCTTCCGGCCACATGGATCGACGCGAGCCTGCGCGAGGAAGCCAACATCCACGGTTACACGGTGGTCGACGCCGCGACCGTGCTGTCGACGCACCTGTCGGAAATCGTCAAGGGCAACATGCCGGACCTCCTCAGCTACGCCGAGGTGTCAAAGCTGCTGAAGGAACTGTCGAAGGAGCAGCAGAAGCTCGTCGAGGAAATCTCGCCCTCGCAGATCTCGACCACAGGCATCCAGCGCGTTCTGCAGCTTCTGCTCGCCGAGCGCGTCTCGATCCGCGATCTGTCGGGCATCCTCGAAGGAATCGCGGAAGCCGTCTCCTTCACCCGCGCGCCCGCCCAGATCGTCGAGCATGTCCGCGCGCGGCTCTCGCGCCAGCTCTGCGCCCAGCATCAGGCGCTGAACGGCTACCTGCCGCTGATCGCGCTATCGCCGGCCTGGGAGCAGTCCTTCGCGGAAGCGATCGTCGGACAGGGCGACGAGAAGAGCCTCGCCATGGCGCCGTCGAAGCTGCACGAATTCGTGGCGGGCGTCCGCGACGCCTTCGAGGAGGCGGCGAAGATCGGGGAGAGCCCGGTGCTGCTGACCTCCGCCTCCGCGCGCCCCTTCGTGCGCTCGATCGTGGAGCGCTTCCGCAGCCAGACGCCGGTGATGTCGCAGAACGAGGTGCACCCGCGGGCGAGGCTCAAAACCGTGGGGAGCGTGTGAGCGCTCAGAGCTCGTCCTTCAGCGCCCACGCGGCGGCGAAGGCCGCGAGCGCCACGACCGGCGGCGCCACGAAGCAGAACTCGCGGAAATACACATAGGCGAAGGCCGCCGCCCCGCAGCCGAAGGCGAAGGCCGCGATCGACAGCGCCGTGGTTCCGACGCGTCGCCGAAGTTCGGCGCGCTTCTCGGGCGTCTGGCGGCGACCGAGGTCCGCCATGTCGATCATCATCTGCGTCGTCGGCCCCGTCATGACGGTCGAGGGCGGCAGCGAGGTCAGGCGCGTTCGATGGAGCGCGTTCTGGATCGCCATCGCGGCGACCAGCGTCCCGCCGGTCATGATCGCAGGCGCGGCGTCTCCGTCCGGAAACGGTCCGAGCCGCACGAACATCCAGGCGCCGAGCGCGAGCAGCGCCGCCTGCAGGGCGAAGAAGATCTGCATCGCGGGCCAGCCTCTCCGGTCAAGCGCGTTGCCGAAGCTGCGCGCCAGAAGGATCACCCCGCAGAAGATCGGCAAAGCGAGAATCTTGGCGAGCGCGCCTGTCGTGCCGAAGGCGAAGGAAGCGCCGAGCGTGACGAAGTTGCCGGTGACGTGACTCGTGAACAGTCCGTGGAGGGCCACGAATCCCGCGGCGTCGACATAGCCGGCGTTCAGGCTGAGAAGCGCGATGAGCAGGAGCCGCATGGGGCGTGATGAGGCACGCCGCTCACGCGTTCGTCAACGGGCGCGCGATCGGCCCCCGGACATCCGCCCGTCATCCCCGCGGAGCCGCCGCGCGCTCCAGACGGTCGCGGATCCCGTCGCCGAGCCCGCCCGCCGGGATCGGCGCGACCGCGATGCGCTCGGCGCCGGACGCGTCGAGGCGGCGGAGCGCGGCGAACAGGCGCGCGGCCGCTTCACGAAGGTCGCCCGCGACGCTCAGATTTTCGTAAGCCGCCGCATGCGCGCCGAGCCCGCCGTCCGGCCCGAAGCCGAGATAGGCTTCGCCGGGCGACACGTCCCGCGCGTCGAGCCTGACCGCCGCGTTCGGCGCGTAGTGCGACGTCAGGCGGCCCGGAGCGAGCGGCGCCGCGGCGTCCGCGACCGGGCTCGCGAGCGACCATCCGAGAACCGCCTCGATCTCTTCGCGCGGCAGCCCTCCGGGCCGCAGCAGCCGGGCCTCGCCGTCGAGGCAGGCGACGATTGTGGATTCGAGCCCGACGCTTGTTTCGCCGCCGTCGAGCACGGCGTCGACGCGGCCGTCGAGATCGGCGAGGACGTGCGCCGCGCTGGTCGGGCTGACGCGTCCCGAGCGGTTCGCCGACGGTGCGACCACCGGCCGGCCCGCGGCGGCGAGCAGCGCGCGCGCCATGGCGTGGTCGGGCGCGCGCAGGGCGACGCTCGGCAGGCCCGCGCGGGCGAGGTCGCAGACCGGCGCATCCTCCGCGCACGGGACCACGATCGTCAGCGGCCCCGGCCAGAACGCCCCGGCGAGCCGCGCCGCGGTTTTGTCGAAGCGGCCGAGCGCACGCGCGGCGTCGAGCGATAAGACGTGCGCGATGAGCGGGTTGAAGGAGGGACGGCCCTTGGCGGCGTAGAGCGCGGCGACGGCGAGCGGATCGGTCGCGTCGGCCCCAAGGCCATAGACTGTCTCGGTCGGAAAGGCGACGAGCCGTCCTTCGGCGATGAGGCGTCCCGCCGCGTCGGCGTCGGCCGCGCCGAGCAGGCGGGTCTCGCGGCGTTCGGCGCTTCGATCACGTTCTTCGGCGGACACGTCTTCGACTTTCTGCTTCGGTCCGAACCCCGTCCGGCGGTTGTGGGCGGCGCTCGATCGCGGATAGACCCTTGAGGTCGCGCCGCCGTCAAGCGCCGCGCGGACGCGAGGAGCACGCCCCCATGACCTATCGCGCCCCCGTCGCCGACATGCTGTTCACGCTCGATCATGCCGGCGGTCTCTCCGCGGCCCGCGCCGAGGGGCTCTACGGCGAACTCGACGCCGAGACTTTGGCTGCGATCGTCGGAGAAGCCGGCGCCTTCGCGACCGACGAGATCGGTCCGTTGAACGCCGTCGGCGACCGCGAAGGCTGCCGCCTCTCGGCCGGCGCCGTCACGACCCCGACGGGTTGGCGTGACACTTACGCCCGCTGGACGGCCGCCGGCTGGAACGGCCTGCTCGCGGCGGAGACCCATGGCGGTCAGGGATTGCCCACCGCCGTCTGGGCGCTGACGGCTGAACTCTGGGCGCAAGGGTCGATGGCCTTCGGGCTCTGTCCGCTGCTGACGCAAGGGGCCATCGAGGCGCTCGAGCGGCACGCCTCGGATGCGCTGAAGCAGCGCTATCTGCCGAAGCTGGTGGCCGGCGACTGGACCGCCACCATGAACCTCACGGAACCGCAGGCGGGCTCCGACCTCGCGCTGCTGCGCTCGCGGGCGGAGCGCGCCGGCGACGGGACCTACCGGGTGTTCGGAGCCAAGATCTTCATCACCTATGGCGAGCACGACATGGCCGAGAACATCGTCCATCTCGTCCTCGCCCGCCTGCCGGACGCGCCGGAGGGCACGCGCGGCATCTCGCTGTTCCTCGTACCGAAATTCCTGCCCGGCGAGGACGGCGCGCCGGGCGCGCGCAACGACCTCGTTTGCGCGGGGATCGAGGAGAAGCTCGGCATCCACGGCAGCCCGACCTGCAGCATGGTCTTCGGCGAGCGGGAGGGCGCGGTCGGCTGGCTCGTCGGGGAGGAGCATCGCGGCCTCGCCTGCATGTTCACGATGATGAACAACGCCCGCCTCGCGGTCGGCCTGCAGGGGGTCGCGATCGCCGAGCGCGCGACCCAGCACGCGCTCGCCTACGCCCACGAGCGTCGTCAGGGAAAAGCCGAAGGCGGCTCCGCCCCCGCCCCCATCGTCCTCCATCCGGACGTGCGACGGATGCTGCTGACCATGAAGGCGTCGACCGCCGCCGCCCGCGGGATCTGCTATCGGGCGGCCGTCGAGCTCGACCGCGCGCGCTTCCTCGAAGACGCCGTCGCGGCCAAGGCCGCGCAGGAGCGCGCGAGCCTGCTGATCCCGATCGCCAAGGCGTTCGGGACCGACGTCGGCTGCGAGGTCGCATCGCTCGGCGTGCAGGTGTTCGGCGGCATGGGATTCGTCGAGGAGACCGGCGCGGCCCAGTTCCTGCGCGACGCGCGCATCGCGCCGATCTACGAAGGCACGAACGGAATCCAGGCGATCGACCTCGTGACGCGCAAGCTGCCGCAATCCGGCGGCGAGACCGTCCGCGCCGTCGTCGCGGACCTGCGCGCGACCGCGACGCGGGCGGCCGAGGCCAACGCGCCCGGTCTCGGCGCAGCCGCGTCGCGGCTCGACGAAGCGGTCGACGCGCTCGAGGACGCCACCGCCTGGCTGACGGCGGCGGACCGGTCGCCCGCCCACGCGCTCGCCGGAGCGACGCCTTACCTGCGCCTGTTCGGGCTGACCGCCGGCGCCGCCTGCCTGATCGACGAAGCGCTCGCCGCCGTCCGCGCGGACGGCGACGGCGCGGCGCGAACGGCGCTCGCCCGCTTTTTCGCCGAGAACCCCGCGACCGCCGCCCGCGGCCTCGCGACCTCCGTCATGGACGGCGCCGACGCTCTGGCCTCGCCCGAAGCCGAGGCCGCGCTCTCCCTGTGATCTCTGGCATGCCAAAGAGCCTTGCGTCTGACGGCCGAGGCTGAAAGGCTGGAACGAGACATAAGAAAACCGCCCGAGGGAGGGCGCTCGATCCCGTGAGCACGCTGCTGATTTCGCATCCGGCCTTCGCCGACCATCTCGTGCCCCCCGGCCATCCCGAACGGCCGGAGCGCATGCGCGCCGTCGAGCAGGCGCTCGAGGCCGAGGCGTTTCAGGCGCTGATCCGGGAAGAGGCGCCGCTCGCCGAGGTCGAAGTCGCCAAGCTCGCCCATCCGGCGCGTTTCGTCGACGCGCTGGAACGGGCGCGGCCCCGAGAAGGCATGGTGCGCATCGACGGCGACACGGTGATGAGCCCCGGCACCTGGGAGGCGCTGCTGCGCGCCCTCGGCGCCGCCACCCATGCGGTCGACGAGGTGATGGAGGGCCGCGCGCGCAACGCCTTCTGCGCCCAGCGCCCACCCGGACATCACGCCGAAGCCGAAGTCGCCATGGGCTTCTGCCTGTTCAACTTCGCCGTGGTGGCGGCCAAGCACGCCCAGAAGAAGCACGGCGCGGAGAAGGTCGCGATCGTCGACTTCGACGTCCATCACGGCAACGGCACGCAGGCGCTGGTCTGGTCCGACAGCTCCGTGTTCTACGCCTCGACGCACCAGATGCCGCTGTTTCCCGGCACCGGCGACCGGTCCGAGACCGGCGTCGGCAACGTCGTGAACTGCCCGATGCGCTACGGCGACGGCGGGACGAAGTTCCACGAGGCCTTCGACCAGTCGATCCTACCCGCGCTCAAGACCTTCTCGCCCGACCTGCTGATCATCTCGGCGGGCTTCGACGCCCATCAGCGCGACCCGCTCGGGGGGCTCGAACTCACGGCGCAGGACTACGGCTGGATGACCCGCGCGCTGCTCGACGTCGCGCAGGAAACGGCCGGCGGACGGGTGGTGTCGCTGCTCGAAGGCGGATACGACCTCAAGGGGCTCGCCGACTCGACGACGTCCCACGTCCGCGCCCTTATGGGCTCCTGACCCCGACACGGAGGGCGCGCCCTTGAGCGACCCGCTTCCCGATCCGTCCACGATGCCGTTCGAGGAGGCGCTCGCCGAGCTCGAGCGGATCGTGGCGCGGCTGGAGCAGGGACAGGCGAAGCTCGAGGAGTCGATCGATCTCTATCGCCGCGGCGAGACGCTCAAGGCGCGATGCGACGACCTCCTCAAGCGCGCCGAAGCGCGCGTCGAAACCATCGCGGTGGGCGCCGGCGGCGCGCCCGCCGGTCTGAAGCCGCTCGATCCGGACTGAGACGCTCCGCGCGCTTGACCGGGCGCTCCGAACGCGGGACATCGCGCCGAACGTTCCCCTCAGACGGAGCCGTCCGGCGGTGCTGATCGCTTACGCCTCCCGCCCCGGCGGGCTCGAACGCATCGAGGCGGCCGTCGGCCGCCCCCTGCCCGAAGACGTGGTCTGGCTCGACATGATCGCGCCGACGCCCGAAGAGGACCGCTTCGTCGAGGCGGCGGTCGGGACGAGCGTGCCGACGCGCGAGGAAATGGTCGAGATCGAGCCGTCGAGCCGACTCTACGTCGAGGGCGACGGGCGCTACATGACCGCGTCCCTGGTCTGCCACGCCGAGCAGGCCACGCCTTATCTCTCCGCCGTCACCTTCATCCTGACGCCGAAGACGCTGGTCACGGTGCGGTACGAGACCCCGAAGCCGTTCGAGCTTTTCGCCGCGCGCGCCTGCAAGGCGCAGGGCTCGACGACGCTCGGCACGCCCGAGGGCGTGCTGATGGGACTGTTCGACGCCGTGATCGACCGCTTGGCCGACATTCTCGAAGTGGTCGGCGCCGAGGTCGACAGGCTCTCCGCGGTCATCTTCCGCCGGGTCGGCGCGCAGGCCTATCGCCAGCCTTACACCCATCTGCTGCAGCAGATCGGCCAGAAAGGCGACATCAACTCCAAGGCGCGCGAAAGCCTCGTCACGCTGCACCGGGCGGTGCTCTATCTCTCCGCCGAAATCGACGGGACGAAACCGTCGAAGGAGACCCAGCGCCTCCTGAAACCCATGCAGCGCGACGTCGCCTCGTTGACCGAGCACGCAAATTTTCTCAACGACAAGATCACCTTCCTTCTGGACGCCATGCTGGGCATGGTCGGCCTTGCGCAGAACGACATCGTGAAGCTGTTCTCGGTGATGGCGGTGGTGTTCCTTCCGCCGACGCTCGTCGCGTCGATCTACGGCATGAACTTCGAGAACATGCCGGAACTCAAATGGGCGCACGGCTACCCGATGGCGCTTGGGCTGATGCTCGCAAGCGCCATCGTTCCCTATCTCTTCTTCAAATGGCGCAGGTGGCTCTAAGTCTCGGCCAAAAGCTCACGAATTGTTGAGTCCGTTGCGGTAAGGCTGCGGGCGTTGGGGACGCCGCGGGCTAAACATGGAACTGTTTCCGGACGCAGTCGTGGGGCCTTTCGAGCCGGCGACATTCGCAGTCATCGTGGCGCTGTGCCTGCTCGGCTCCGCGGTCGCGGTCCTGAGCCTCGCACGCCTGTGCGAAACGGACGTCGACGGCCCGCGCCGGGCGACGATCCTGACCGCGACGCTCAGCGCAGGCGCCACGATCTGGGCGGCGCATGTGCTTTCGCTCCTATCGATCGATCAGGACCTCATGCCTGTCTACGACCTGAGGATGACGGCCGTCGCCCTCGCGGTGGCGCTCGTCATGACGGGCGCCTCCATGTGGCTCGCCGGTTCGTCGAGCGTCGCCGCCCTGTCGGCCGGACTTCTCTTCGGCGGCGCGGTCGCCGCGACGCATTATGTCGGCGCCGCGGCGCTGCGCGCTCAAGGACGGTTCTCGCTCGACACCGTCGAACTGGCGTTGGCGACGGCCGCCGTCGGCGCCGCCTGCGCGGCGGCTTTCTGGGTCGTCGCCAAATTCGAACGCCGCGCGGCGGTTTGTCTTGCGACCGTTCTTCTGGCCTCAGGCCTCGTCGGCTTTCACGTGCTCGCCGCCGACGCGCTCGGCTTTTCTCCGAACCCTGCGGCGTTCTTCTCCAACGGCGCCGCGGAGCACGAGATCGTCGCGATCCTCGCCGTTTCCGTGTTCCTCGTCGCGATCGGCTTCGCTGTCGGCGAACCGCTGCTGCGGAGCCTTATCCGAGAGCAGCTCGCCAACGGACGCGAACGCGCGTTCGCGGACCTGACGCACGAGGGCATCGTCATCTGCGAAGACATGCGCATCGTCGACGTCAACGGCGCCGCGGCGCGCCTCGCCGGCCTCGATCCCGCCGCGATGCGCGGACGCGCGCTGCGCGACTTCCTGGACGCTCCGGATCCTGACCGGCTGCTGTCGGCGAGCCTCGCCAAGCCGCAGGAAGCGGCCCTGCGGACGACCGCGAGCGAGTCGTCCTGGATCGAGCTGTCGAGCCGCGACGTCAGCATCAACGGCCGGATGAACCGGGTCTTCTCTCTCCGCGACCTGTCCGAGCATCGCCGCAAGGAACACCAGATTCGTCATCTCGCCTATCACGATCCGCTGACGGGCCTCGCCAACCGCGCGGCCTTCGGCGAAGCGCTTGCGGCCGCGCTGAAACGCGGAGGCGAGGTGGCGCTGTTCTGCGTCGACCTCGACAAGTTCAAGGAAGTCAACGACGTTCACGGCCATTCGGCGGGCGACGACCTCCTCCGCGTCGCGGCGCGTCGGATGACGGCCGCGGCGCCGGACTGCATGGCCTTCCGTCTCGGCGGCGACGAGTTCGTGATGATCGGCACCGGTCCCGACGCAGGCGACGCCGACAAGGTGGCGATGCGCGTCACGGAACGCCTCAACACCGAAGCCGTCGTCGCAGGACGCACCATCCGTTGCGGCGCGAGCGTCGGCTTCG
The DNA here is from genome assembly GCA_003241695.1 of Ancylobacter novellus. GTDB lineage: Bacteria > Pseudomonadota > Alphaproteobacteria > Rhizobiales > Methylopilaceae > Methylopila. The sequence goes on from QFPN01000003.1 coordinate 278,922, forward strand.
CCGTCTATCCGCGCCACGGCTCGGACGTCGACACGCTGCTCGCCAACGCCGACGCCGCGCTCTATCGCGCCAAGGCCGACGGCCGCGGCCTCGCCCGCGGCTTCGAGCCCGAGATGGACCTCGCTTTGCGCGAACGCAGGGCGTTGCAACAGGATCTGGCGACGGCCATCGGTCGGAACGAAATGTTCCTCCACTGGATGCCGCAGGCGGACGCCAGAACGGGCGAGATCGTGGGCTTCGAGGCCCTGATCCGTTGGAAGCATCCGACGCGCGGCGTCGTCTCTCCGGCGGAGTTCATTCCCGTCGCGGAGGAAACGGCTGCGATCGTGCCGATCGGCGAGTGGGTGCTGCGCACCGCTTGCAACGAAGGCGCGCGCTGGTTTCGGCCGGGCAAAGTCGCCGTGAACCTGTCGCCCGTGCAGTTCCAGCACGGCGACATCGTCGCGCTCGTGCATTCGATCCTGATCGAAACCGGACTGTCGGCGAACCGTCTCGAGCTCGAAATCACGGAAGGCGTCCTGCTCGACGATCTCAACGGCGCGCTCAATACCCTGCGGCGCCTGAAGGCCCTCGGCGTGCAGATCGCGATGGACGATTTCGGAACCGGCTATTCCTCGCTGTCCTATCTGCAGGCGTTCCCGTTCGACCGCATCAAGATCGACGCGTCGTTCATCCGGACGCTCTCGACCAGTCCCCAGGCCAAGGCGATCGTGCGCGCCGTGATCGCGCTCGGCGAAAGCCTCGGCATGCCGATCACGGCGGAGGGCGTCGAGACTCCGGAGCAGCGCGCTTTTCTCGCCGAGCTGAACTGCGACGAAATTCAGGGCTACCTTGTCGGCCGGCCGAGTCCCGTCGTCTCCTTCGAGTCGCCGTTCGCCAAGCAGAGAATGCGGGCGGCCGGCTGAACCGGCGACCGCTTTCTGCTCAGACGTGCTGGCCGCCGTTGATGTGGATCTCCGATCCCGTCACGTAGGACGCGTTTTCCCCGCACAGGAAATAGATCGTCTTGGCGACCTCGTCGGGCGTTCCGAGCCGGCGGAGCGGGATCTGCGCCACCAGTTTGTCGGTGCCCGGAGAAAGAATCGCCGTGTCGATCTCGCCCGGCGCGATCGCGTTGACCCGCACCCCGAGCGGTCCGAAATCGGCCGCCATCTCGCGCGTCAGCGCCGCGAGCGCAGCCTTCGAGGTGGCGTAGGCCGCACCCGCGAAGGGATGCACCCGACCGCCGGCGATCGACGTCACGTTGACGATCGAGCCGCGCGCCGCGGTCAGCTCGTCAGCCAGCCCGCGCGCCAGCATGATCGGCGCGAAGAAGTTGACCTGGAACACCGTCTTCCAGTCGTCCAGGCCGGTGTCGATCGCGTTCATGCGCTCACGGTTCGAGCCTTTGGGTGAAATGCCGGCATTGTTCACGAGCGCATGGAGCGCTCCGTTTTCGAGCCTTCGCCGCACCTCCGCGATCGCCTCGACGGTCGAGTCGACGTCGGCGAGGTCGACCTGGATATGGTCTTCAGGACCTGCGCCCCACGGGCACTCCTCCGGGAAGGCGTGGCGCGAGCAGGTGATGACCCTCCAGCCCGCGGCGGAGAAACGCTTGACCGTCGCGTGGCCGATGCCTCGGCTCGCGCCTGTCAGAAGCAGCGTCTTGCGCGGCTCGTTCGCCCCGCCCGACTTCACGCGCAGCTGGGATGCGGGCGAGAGGGAGGCCGCGCTGGTGGCGGCCGGAGCGGCCAGCGTCGAAAGCACGGGGTCGTCCGCCCGCGCGCCGGTGAACGGGCAGACCGCTCCGTCCTTCGTCTTGTCGCCGCCTTCGGTCCCGGACGTCATGGATAGAGCCTCGTGCGGATCCAGGGGGCGTCCGCGCCGTCGCGCGTGAAGACCGCGCGGTCGTGCAGACGATAGGGCATGTCGACCCAGAACTCGATCGAGGCGGGCACGATGCGCCAGCCGGTCCACCAGTGGGGCCGCGGCGGCTCGAGCCCCTCGAACTCGGCCTCGCGGCGCGCGACCGCCTGTTCGAGTTCGGCGCGCGAAGCGAGCGGCTGCGACTGGATCGAGGCCCAGGAGCCGATGCGCGAGAGCCGCGGACGGCTGGCGTAATAAGCGTCGGCCTCTTCGGGCGAAACCTCCTCGACCGGTCCCCGGACGCGCACCTGCCGGCGCAGCGATTTCCAATGGAACACGGCGGCCGCCTTCGGCTGCGCCGTTAGTTCGCGTCCCTTGGCGCTGCCGCGATTGGTGAAGAAGGCGAAGCCGCGCCGGTCGAATCCGTTGAGAAGCACGACGCGGACGTCCGGCAGACCATCGCCGTCAACGGTCGCGAGCGCCATGGCGTTCGGGTCGTTGGGCTCGGTCCCGCCCGCCTCGGCGAGCCAGGCTTCGAATACGGCGAACGGATCTTCGGCTTGGTGGAAGTCACGCGACATTAACCGCTCCTCGCCATTACTCGGTGGGCGATAGTGGAGTTTTCGAGTTGTGATGCGTAGCCACGATCAGCGCGCGACGACGCCCGTCACCTCTACACGAGCGGCTTATCCGTCGCGAGGGCGCTTGTTCTCCATCGCAGGAGCGATCGCGCTTTCGGCCGCGCTCGGCGCCTGCAGCGTCTCCTATCCCATCTCCGGCGGAACCGACGAGATCACGACCGGCAGCGTCGACGCGTCGCGCCCCGCGGCCGCGCCGAAGGACGCCGTCGTCTCGTCGCCGCTTGCGCCGCCTCCGGGCGCGGCCGCGCCGCAGACCAGTCAGGCCAGGCCCGTCGCCTACGCGCCGGCGGCGCAGAAGCCTGTCGAAGATCCCGCCATCACCCCGTCGGACTGGGCCTACGCCCGCGGCGCCCTCAGCCTCGCAATGGGCGCGGACGCCGTGAACGCCTCCGTTCCCTGGGCGAATCCCGACACCGGCGCCTACGGCTCCTTCAGCGCGACCGCGAGCGCAACCAGCGATAACGGCGCGACCTGCCGCGCCTTCGCCGCAAGCCATTCGGGAGGCGGCCGCGAACAACGCCTCGAAGGCACCGCCTGCCGCACCGCCGCCGGCTACTGGGAAGCCGTCGCGCTGAAGGCGACCGCGAGCCGCACCCTTTAAGGGCGTGCCGTTCGTTGCGTTCGGATGACATGCGCCCACATTGAGGGCTACGGCGTACGCGCGTAAGTGTCAGCGCGTTACGCACTCATCAAACGCATGGATCTCCCGAAGCGATGCGCGACCCTTACGACGTGCTCGGCGTGGCGAAGACTGCGAGCGAGGCCGACGTCAAGAAGGCCTATCGCAAACTCGCCAAGACCTGGCATCCCGACCAGAAGCCCGACGATCCGACCGCGAAGGAAAAGTTCGCGGAGATCGGCTCCGCCTACGAACTGCTCTCCGACAAGGAGAAGCGGGCGAGCTACGACCGCGGAGAGATCGACGCCGAGGGCAAGCCGCGTTTCACGGGCTTTCCGGGAGGCGGCGGCCCCTGGGGGCAGCGCCCCGGCGCAGGCGGACCGGGCTTCGACTTCGAGTTCAACATGGGCGGCGCAGGCCCGTTCGGCGGAGGCGGCCGCCGCGGCCGGCGCCGAGCGCAGGCCGGCGGCAACGAAGACGTCATCGACGAGATCCTCGGCGCCTTCGGCGGCCGGCGCGGTCGCGGCGGGAGCGGCTTCGGCGGCGGCGAGCCGCCGAAGGGCGAGGACCTTCACGCCGAGACCACCGTGCCGTTCCGGGACTGGGCGAGCGGCGCGAAGACGCGCGTGCGGCTTCCCAACGGCCGCGAGCTCGAAGTCTCGATCCCGGCCGGGATCCAGGACGGCAAGACCATCCGCCTGCGCGGCCAGGGATCGCCCTCGGGTCTCGGCGGAGAACCGGGCGACGTGCTGATCAAGGTGCATGTCGCGACCGATTCCCTGTTCCGCGCCGAGGGAAACGATCTTCGCGTCGAGGTGCCGATCACGCTCTACGAGGCGGTGCTCGGCGGAAAGGTGCGGGTCCCGACGCTCGACGGGCAGGTCGAGATGAAGGTGCCGCCCGGCTCGGACGGCGGCCGCACGCTGAGGCTGCGCGGCAAGGGGGTGCAGGCCAGATCCGGCGCCGGGCATCTGCTGGTCGAGCTCAGGATCGCCCTTCCCAAGGGCGGCGACGCCCGGCTCACCGAATACGCCGAGGCGATGCGCGACAACGCGCCCTACGATCCCCGGGGCTGACGCCGTCCCATCTGCGGGGGCGATCGCGCTCATGACGAACTGTCGTTTGATCGCGGCGCGCCGTCGGATTTTCATCCGTCGGCCGGCGCAGCAACGCGGCGGGACGCAGAAAGGAGCACGGGATGCCCGAGACCACGACCCTGCTCGCTTTCGCCGCCGTGGCGCTCGGCATGGTGCTGACGCCCGGCCCGAACATGATCTACCTGATCTCCCGCTCGATCTCGCAGGGCGCGCGCGCCGGCCTCGTCTCGCTCGGCGGGGTCGCGCTCGGCTTCGTGTTCTGGGTTCTAGCGGCCGCCTTCGGGCTGACGGCGCTGCTGCTCGTCGTGCCTTACGCCTATGACGCGCTGCGGATCGCGGGCGCGCTCTATCTGGCATGGCTCGCCTTCGAGGCGGTCCGGCCGGGCGGACGTTCGCCCTTCGAGGTCGCGCGGTTGCCGGCCGCGAGCGCGAAGCGGCTGTTCGTCATGGGCTTCGTGACGAACCTGCTGAACCCGAAAATCGCGATGGTCTATCTGGCGCTGCTGCCGCAGTTCGTGGATCCGGCGCGCGGCGCGGTCCTGACCCAGACGCTCGCGCTTGGCGGCGCGCAGATCGCGGTCAGCGTGGCGGTCAACGCCATGATCGCCGTCGCCGCGGGGCGGATCGCCCTGTTCCTGGCGGGACGGCCGGTCTGGGCGGTCGTCCAGCGCTGGCTGATGGCGACAGTGCTCGGAGCGCTCGCGTTGCGGATGGCGCTCGACGCCCGGCGCTGATCGGTTTTTCCTCAAGAAATCCGGCGCCCGGCCGAAGCCGGGCGCCGATCATTCTGCGTCTCGCCGTTCACGAGGCCGGCTGGGCCGGCGACGGGAGCCAGCGAACGGTCGCGGCCGTGGCCTGACCGCCCTGCCGGCGGACCGCCGAGACGTCCGTGGCGAGACCGGCGACGGCGTAGTGCATGGCGCCCACGGTGCCGGGGCTCTGCGTCGCCGCGGCGTCGGCCGCCGTGGCGCGAAGGGCGATCTGCGGGTGGTCGGCCGTGGAGGCGACGATTTCGTCGGCCGAGGCCGGGCTCGAGAAGACGAGGGTCGCGGCGACCGCCGCATAGGCGGCGAAAGCGCCGGCGGCGGAGAGGACGACGATGCGGTTCGACATGGTTGCTATCCCCAAGGTCTGGTGCGGCGGAGCCATCCCCGCCGCGTCTTGAGGGCAATGTGATGGGTCGCTATACATGAATCAAACAGATTGGATGCATAGTGACTATTGATCATATCAATCTATCTCGGATGGACCTGAATCTGCTGGTCGCCTTCGACGCGCTGGCGAGGGAAGGCTCCGTCACCCGCGCCGCGGCGCGGGTCGGTCTCGGCCAGTCTGCGATGAGCCACGCGCTCGGACGGCTGAGAGCCGTGTTCGACGACGAGCTTTTCGTGCGCACGCCGACCGGCATGAAGCCCACGCCCCGCGGCGCGGCGCTGGTCGAACCGGTGCGCGCGGCGCTCGCGCGGATCGAGGCGATCGTCGCGCCGCGGGAAGCCTTCGATCCGACGACCGCCGAGCGCGAGTTTTCGGTCGGCCTGCCGGATTCGACCGAAGTGCTGCTCGTTCCGCGCCTCGTCGCCTATCTGCGCGCGGTCGCGCCGGGCGTGAGACTGCTCATCCGCAATGTCGACCGCATCCGCATCCTGCAGGATCTCGACGACGGCCGGGTCGATCTCGGCATCGGCCTGTTCGAGGAGGGCGCGGCGCATCACAAGCGGCGGCTGCTGCACCGGGACAACTACCTCTGCGTCTTCAACCCCGCGCTTGTCGGCGTCGAGCCTCCCATCTCGCTCGAAGACTACGTCCGCCTGCCTCACGTGCTGACGAGCCTCGTCGAAAGCGCCCATGGCGTGGTGGACGTCGCGCTCGCGAAGCTCGGACTGTCGCGCACCATCGCCCTCACCTCTCCGCGCTTCACCGCGGTGCCCTTCGTCGTGCGCGAGGCGCCCGTGATCGCCACCATGCATTCGCGTGTGGCCCGGTTTTTCGCCGGCTCGATGGGCCTCGCGGTCAGCCCCGCTCCCGTCGAACTGCCGGATTTCGCGATCTCGATGATCTGGCACGCGTCCTACGACGACGATCCGGCCAATCGCTGGCTGCGCGAGACGATCCTGACGCTTCGTCGCAACGAGCCGCAGCCGGACGCGGCGCTGCATTTCGACTGATCCGGTTTGTCCGGGTTGCGGCCTCGCTCGAGCCTCCGCTGCTCGACAGCGCTTGCGTGAAAGCGCCGCTACGGGAACTGCGGCGTCGGGCGCCAGCTCTGCTCGCTCGCCGGAAGCCGACCGCGGCCTCCTGCGGAATCGGCGCCGGAGCTTCAAGGAAATACGTCCCAAATCGGGCGAGTCACGTTCTGGCCTCATTTAGAGGCGATCAGGAAGGCTTGCGCGACGAGCGTGGGGACGGGGACTTGAAGGCAGCGACGATCGGCATCGCCATGGCGGCGACCGGATGTGCGGCGATCGCGTGCGCGTCCGGCGCGCTTGCGGCCGAGACCGGGGCTCCCGCCCAATACGACGCCATCATCGCCAAGCATTCGCGCGCCAACGGCGTTCCGGAGGCGCTGATCCGCCGCGTGATCGTCCGCGAGAGCAAATACAATCCCCGCGCCATGCACAGCGGGCACTACGGCATGATGCAGATCAAGCCCGCGACCGCGAGGGCGATGGGCTATCGCGGCTCGGCCGCAGGGCTGCTCGACGCCGACGTCAATCTCACCTACGGCGTGCGCTATCTCGCCGGCGCTTACAAGGTCGCGGCCGGCGACCACGATCGCTCGGTCCGCTATTACGCCAGCGGCTACTACTACGACGCCAAGCGCAAGGGCATGCTGGCCCAGATCGGCATGGGCCGGAACGGCGCGCTGACGGCGCCGCCGTCCGCCGTCGCCGAAGCGCCCTCTCCCGCGACGGTCGCGACCGCCGCTGTTCCAGCCGAAACGCGCCTTGCGCCTGCGCCTGCGCAGACGATCGCCGCGCTCGTGCCGACGCCGCCCGTCCGCGGCCCGGTCACTCCGATGGCTCCGACCGCGACGGCGGCCGTAGCCCCTGTTCTCGCCGCGGCCGTCCCCGTGCCGCAGCCGCGCGGTCCCCTGGCCGCCTCGACGATCCAGACCGCCGCCGCTCAGCCCGCCGCGCCGCTTCCGCCGGTCCGCCCGGCCGAGCCGCGCGTCGTGGCGCCGGCGGCGCCCGTTCTCGCGAGCGCCGCCCCGCTCGCTCAGGCGCGCGACGCCGGCCCACAGACCACCGGCTCGATCCCGTCCGCGACGTCCGCCGTCGCAGCGGTGGAGAAACCCTCGGTCCCCCTGCCGCCGAGACGCGAAGCCATGGCGGTCGCTTCGGCCGTCCCGGCGCCGGCCCAGCCCGCCGCCAGGCGAACCATATCGCCGACCGCGGCCCCGGCGCTCGCAAGCGCCGGGCCTGTGTCGCCGGTTCTCTCCTACGCCGAACCGGCGCGTCCGGTCGCAGCGGCGCCGCGGATTCCCGCACCGCGCTCCGCGCCGACGCGTCCCTGACCCACCGGTCAGACGGCCGTCGTCACCGCCACGTCGAGATTCTTGCGGGTCGCTTCCGAATAGGGGCAGACCACATGCGCCTTCGCGACCAGATCCTCGGCCTGAGCCTTATCGAAACCGGGAATCGACGCCTCGATCGCGGCCTCGATGCTGAAGCCCGTGCCGTCGTCACGCGGCCCGATGCCGACTGACGCGGTGACGGTCGTGTCGTCGGGCAGCTTGACCTTCTCCTTGCCGGCGACGAAGCGCAGCGCGCCGAGGAAGCAGGCGGCGTAACCCGTCGCGAAGAGCTGTTCGGGATTGGTCCCCGCTCCGCCCCCGCCGCCGAGCTCCTTCGGCGTGGACAGCACCGCCGAAAAGTGGCCGTCGACGGTGCCGGACTTGCCTTCGCGGCCGCCGCCGGTCGCCTGCGCCGAGGTGCGATAGAGCACTTTCATGGATCGTCTCCGTCATGTTCGAGCGGCCGTCAGATCGACCGCGACGGCCTTTGTATCGCATACGATCTAATCGTAGGCGATCATAAATTCCGAATGGCCGTCCAAATCAAATCGCATAGGAACAGATCGTACGCGATCTATTTTTCGGCGTATGGTGCGGGAATGGCCGACCTTCCTCCCCGCCTCTCCGATCTGCTCTGTTTCGCGATCTATTCGGCGAACGGGGCCTTCAACCGCGCCTACAAGCCCATTCTGGACGGGCTCGGCCTGACCTACCCGCAATATGTCGTCATGGTCGCGCTGTGGGAGAAGGACGACGTCACGGTCGGCAGCCTCGGGGAACGCGTGTTCCTCGAGTCGAACACGCTGACGCCGCTGCTCAAACGTCTCGAGGCCGCAGGACTTCTCGAGCGCGCGCGCGATCCGAAGGACGAACGGCAGGTCCGCATCCGACTGACCGACGCGGGCCGGGCGTTGCAGGCGCGCGCCGCCGACGCCCCGCGACGGATCGCCGAGACGCTTGACTGCGGAGAGGCCGAAGAACGAATCCGGGCGCTCGCGGCGGAGATCGCGCGGCTGCGGGACGTTCTGGAAAAGAATGCGGCCTGAAAACGCCGAAGGCCGGTCAGAGAACCGGCCGAACGTCGTCAGTAGGCGCGCGCCTCGCCGCGCCGGGTCGACAGCGCGATGCGGTCCATCTCGGCCTGCTCGCGGGCGCTTTCGGCGACGCGCTCGCGCGAGGCGTCGCGCTCTTCGAGCAATTCGACCTTCTTGAGTTCCTCGAAGGCTTCGGCGAGCGCGTCCTGCGCGTCGGTGAGCTGCCCCACCAGCTCATCCGCGGAGCGCTTGAGGTTGTCGCGGCGCGTCATCGCCGCCTTGGCGTAGGTCGGGTAGGCGTAATGCCCGATGTCGTGGATGCCGGCCTTCTCCTGCTCATGCAGGATCTCCCGGTCGAGGTCGGCCGCCATGCGCTCGAATTCGGCGATCATCGTCTCGATCTGGGCGACCTGACGGCGTTTCTCGTCGACCTGAAAGCGCTTCAGCCGGATGAGGGTGTCTCGTGACTTCATGTCGGACATATAAGCACGGCCCGGTTAGCGCTCCGTGTCCGGAACGCCTAAGATGTTACGCAACTGTCCGTAACAGTCGTCGAGAGCGGTTGCTTCTTCCTTACCCTGCTTGAGAAAAGCCTCGAGCGGCCCGTTCAGGGCGATCGACTCGTCGACTTCCGCGCTCGATCCCGGACGATAGGCGCCGAGCCTGATAAGCTCTTCCATGTCGGCGTAGGTCGCCATCACGCGCCGCGCGCGGGCGACAACGGGACGTTCCGCTTCCGGCGTGGATTTCGGCATCGTGCGCGACACCGACTTCAGCACGTTGATCGCCGGATAGCGCCCTCTCTCGGCGATCGAGCGCTCCATGACGATATGGCCGTCCAGAATGCCGCGCACCGCGTCGGCCACCGGCTCGTTGTGGTCGTCGCCGTCGACCAGGACGGTGAAAAGGCCCGTCGCCGACCCCTCCCCCGATCCCGGCCCCGCCCGCTCCAGCAGCCGCGGCAGTTCGGCGAAGACGGTCGGGGTGTAGCCCTTCGCGGTCGGCGGCTCGCCGATCGACAGGCCGATCTCGCGCTGCGCCATGGCGAAGCGCGTGACGGAATCCATCATGCAGAGCACGTCGAGGCCCTCGTCGCGGAAATATTCCGAAAGCGCCAGGGTGAGATAGGCCGCCTGCCGGCGCTTCAGCGCCGGCTCGTCCGAGGTCGCGACCACGACGACCGAGCGCTTCAGTCCGGTCTCGCCGAGGTCGTCCTGCAGAAACTCCTGCACCTCGCGACCGCGCTCGCCCACGAGGCCGATGACGGCGACGTCGGATTTTGTGTTCCGCGCGAGCATGGCGAGCAGCACCGACTTGCCCACGCCCGAGCCTGCGAACACGCCCATCCGCTGCCCGCGGCAGCAGGTGAGGAACGTGTTGAGCGCCCTCACGCCGAGATCGAGCGGCTGCCCCACGCGTCGCCGGGAATGGGCGGGCGGGGGCGACGCCCGATAAGGATAGATCGCCGGCCCCTGCTCGATCGACCCCAGACCGTCGATCGGCTCGCCGAGCGCGTCGACCACGCGGCCAAGCCAGCCGCGCGACGGGCGCACGCCAGGTTCGGCCGAGCCGACGATCGCCCGACACCCACGACGCACGCCTTCGAGCTGGCCGAAGGGCATGACCAGCGCCCGCTCGTCTTCGAAGCCGAGAACCTCGCATGGCGTCTCGCGGCCGTCGGCGCCTTCGATGACCACCCGTCCGCCGATCGCCATCGCGCCAAGGGGGCCGGCGATCTCGACCAGCAGACCGCGCACGCCGACGACGCGGCCATAGATCTCGCGTTCGGGCGTGGCCTCGAGGGTCTTCAGAAGGTTCGTCGCGCTGGTCGCGGCCATGCGGCTCTCCGGCCACGACGTCCGTCGAATCGCGGACCGGCCGCGAACAAGGTAACCCTTCGTTTACCGAGACGCCGAATTATGGTCGCGAACCTTAACGCCTCGAAAACTGCCCGTGCGCCGAAACGGCGAGTCGCGAGAGTCGGTTAGCCTTGTTTGTTAATCTCTGACGCTAACAGTCGCTCACGCATTAGTTCGTTTTGGATCAATAGGTTAAGTCATTCGATGGCAGGAATCAGTTCAGGCTTGCACCGGCGAATCACGATCTGTTAACCTTTTGTCGTTAAGCTTGAATCGGACTGGAAACGATCGGTTCACCGTGACCCCCGGCGAAAGCTGAGGGCTGGTCACGCGGGGCTCGGTGGAGGATTCGCATGCGCGTTCTTCTTATAGAAGACGACAGGTCGACGGCTCAGAGCATCGAGTTGATGCTGAAGTCCGAGAGCTTCAACGTCTACACCACCGAGCTCGGCGAAGAAGGCATCGATCTCGGGAAGCTGTACGACTACGACATCATCCTTCTCGACCTGAACCTGCCCGACATGTCGGGCTACGAGGTTCTCAGGGCGCTCCGGGTCGCGAAGATCAAGACTCCGATCCTGATCCTCTCGGGCCTCGCGGGCATCGAGGACAAGGTCCGCGGTCTCGGCGTCGGCGCCGACGACTACATGACGAAGCCGTTCCACAAGGACGAGCTCGTCGCCCGCATCCACGCCATCGTCCGCCGCTCGAAGGGCCACGCCCAGTCGGTGATCTCGACCGGCGACCTGATCGTGAACCTCGACACCAAGACGGTCGAGGTCGGGGGCGCCCGCGTGCACCTCACGGGCAAGGAATACCAGATGCTCGAGCTTCTGAGCCTGCGCAAAGGCTCGACGCTCACCAAGGAGATGTTCCTCAACCATCTCTACGGCGGCATGGACGAGCCGGAACTGAAGATCATCGACGTCTTCATCTGCAAGCTCCGTAAGAAGCTCGCCAACGCCACCAACGGCAAGAACTACATCGAGACCGTCTGGGGCCGCGGCTACGTGCTGCGCGAGCCGAACGAGGACATGCGCGCCGCCGGCTGACGCGCGGCGCCGTCCGCGCACAACGATTTCGAACTCCTGAAGCCCCTCGTCTTCGCGACGTGGGGCTTTGTCGTATGGGGCCGGCCGCGGCGCATCGGAAATGCGAAGCCCGCGGCCCTGCGCCCGAAGCAACCTCCGGCTGCGACGTTCAGGATTTGGCCGTTCGGCTCAGCGCGCGGCGACGCCGAGCGCAGGCGTGGAGGCGACGGCGGCCGTCTCGGTCTTCACGCAGAGGCCGGCGCGGCTCGGATGGGCGCGAAAACGCTGCGTGAGCATGGCGGGGGTCTCGGCCGACCCCAGCATCAGATAGCCGTCCGACGGCATCGACGCCGCGATCCGGTTCAGGATGTCGGTCTTCGTCGGATTGTCGAAATAGATCAAAACGTTGCGGCAGAAGACGATGTCGAAGCGGCCGAGCGCCGAGAAGTCGCGCAGCAGGTTCAGCGTCCTGAAATGCACCATGGATTTGAGCGAACGGTCGATCCGCCAGCGCTCGCCTTCCTGGGCGAAATATTTCAGCAGCATCTTGATTGGAAGACCGCGCTGAACTTCGAACTGGCTGAACAGCCCTTCCTTCGCCCGATTGACGACCTCGCTCGCGAGGTCGGTCGCCACGATCTCGATCTGCCAGCCCGCGAGTTGCGCCTTCTTCTCCGCGAGCAGCATGGCCAGCGAGTAAGGCTCCTGTCCCGATGAGCAGGCGGCCGACCAGATCCGGAGCTTCTTCTCCCGCGCGCGCGCCGTCATCAGGTGCGGCAGCATCACGTCGGAGAACAGGGTGAAGGGCGCGCCGTCGCGGAAGAAGAACGTCTCGTTGGTGGTCATCGCCTCGACGACGCGCGAGGCGAGTTCGAGGTCGTCGGAGCGGGAAAGCTTCGCGACGAGGTCCGCGACGTTCGCAAGCCCGCGCTCCCGCGCGATCGGCGCGAGCCGCGCCTCGACGAGGTAAAGCTTGTCCTCGCCGATCGACAGCCCCGAGCGCTCCTTGAGGAACTTCGCCAGGAACGAAAACTGCGCAGGTGTCACGAACGCCCCCGTTCGATCATGCGGATGACCCGCGGACCCATTTCCTTCAGCGGCAGGATCGCGGCGCAGACGCCGGTGGCCGCAGCCGCGCCCGGCATTCCCCACACGACGCTGGTCGCCTCGTCCTGTGCGAGGACGCGGCCGCCCGCATCCGCGACCGCCTTGACCGCGGTCGCTCCGTCGCTGCCCATGCCCGTCAGAACGACGGCCACAAGCCCCGCGCCGTAGATCTTGGAGGCCGACCGGAACATGGGATCGACCGACGGCTTGCAGAAATTGACGGCCGGCCCGTCTTCGAGCTTCACGACCACGCCGCCGGCGCCCTTGGCGACCGACATGTGACGGCCGCCCGGAGCGATGTAGACGACGCCGCCCGCAAGCGGTTCGTTGTCCCGAGCCTCGCGCGCCGTCACTCCCGCCGCCCGCGAAAGATGCTCGCCGAGCGCCGCGGTGAAGCCTGCCGGCATGTGCTGCGTCACGAGGACGGGCAAGTCCCGGAACGAGCCGTTCATCGCGCGGAACAGCTCCATCAGCGCCTGGGGACCGCCTGTCGAGGATCCGACGGCGACGCAGGAGACGCGTCGGTCTCCGCCCGCCGCCTGGCCGCCGATCTCGGCCGTGCGCGCCACGCCCGCGAGCCTCGCGGCGGGCGTGGGCCGCGGCTGGAACGCGGCCGACGGCGCCCCTCGGCGGCGGGAGAAATCGCCGAGCGCGCGCACCCGCGCCAGCAGTTCCTGCCGATACTGCTCCGTCTGCACCGTGTCGCGCGACGGCTTGGCCAGCACGTCGGTCGCGCCGAGCGCGAGACAGCGCAGCGACAGATCCGCGCCGCGCGTCGTGTAGGAGGAGTTCATCAGAACCGCGAGACCGGCCCGCGCCTTGAGCAGAAGCGGAAGCGCCTCGACGCCGTCCATGCCCGGCATTTCGACGTCGAGCACGACGACGTCGGGCCTCAGCGCGGCGACCCGCGCGACCGCGTCGAGGCCCGATCGGCAGCTCGCGACCACCTCGAACCCCGGCTGCTCCTGCAGCCAGCGCGAGGTCAGACTGCGGACGACCACGGAGTCGTCCACCACCATGACCCTGACCGCCTCCATCGGGCGCAGGGCCGGATCCGCGCTCATGAGAGCCCTCCCGTCCGGAACGCGCCCTCAGAGGAGACCGACCTCGGAGAACTTCGAGGCGATGATCTCGCTGTCGAACGGCTTCATTACATATTCGTCCGCCCCGGCGCGGAGCGCCTTGGTGATGTGGGCGATGTCGTTCTCGGTGGTGCAGAACACGACCTTCGGCGCGTCGCCGCCGGGCATGGACCGCAGCTCCGACAGGAACTCGAAGCCGTCCATGATCGGCATGTTCCAGTCGAGCAGGATGCCGTCCGGCATCGCCTGCTTGCAAAGCGCGAGCGCGCTCTGCCCGTTCTCCGCCTCCGAGATTTTCAGGTCGTGGCTCTCGAGGATGCGGCGGGCGACCTTGCGGATGACGCTCGAGTCGTCGACGACGAGACAGTGTTTCATGGGGAGGCTCCGGGGGATATTCGCCCGTACGGCGCGGTCGTTGGAGGATGGTCAGGTCACGCGGCGATGTCTTCGGAATGCGTGGCGAGCGCCCGGTCGACGTCCAGAATGAGCAGAAGGCGGTTCTCGAGCCGATGAACGCCGGTCACCAGCCCCGCCCAGCGCGGGTCGAGCGTCGAGGGCGGCGGCTCGCGGCCGGCGGCGTCGAGCTCGACCACGTCGCCGGGCCGGTCGACCAGCAGGGCGAAGGCTTCAGAACGGTGATCCACGCCGATCGCCATGGACCGCAGGCCTTCGGGCGCCGCAGGCATCCCGAGCTGGCTGCGCATGTCGATGGCGGTGACGATCCGTCCCCGCAGATTGAGGACGCCGGCGATCTCGGGAGGAGAAAGCGGAATGCGGGTGAGGCGCTCCGGCGCGAACACTTCGCGCACCCGTCCGATCGCGATGCCGAACACCTGCTCGCCGATCTCGACCGTGACGTAGGCGCTGCGGTTCTGGGGCTGGTCCGTCATGCCGCGTTCCTGTAGCCGGGCGCGAGAGTGGTGAGGGCAGCGATGAGGCCTGGGCGATCGAACTTCGCGACGTAGTCGGCGAAGCCGACGTCGCGGGCGCGTTCGACGATCTCGGGGTTCGCGAGCGAGGACAGCGCGAGCAGGGGAACGCCGGCGGCGAGCGGTTCGGCGCCGAGCGCTTCGGCGAAGGCGAAGCCGTCCATCGCCGGCATCTCGATGTCCGACACCACGATGTCGAAGCGGCGGCCCTGCTGGATGACGTCGAGCGCGGCGACGCCGCCGTCGACGGACGTCACACGGTAGCCGGCGGCCGTCAGCACCGGCGTCAGCATGTTGCGGAAGAAGGCGCTGTCGTCGACGAGCAGAACGGACGGCTGGGCCGCGCGCGCCGCCGGCCGGTCCTTGCGCTTCAGCCAGTCGTCGAAGGCGAGCGTGAGATAATGCGCGACGTCCAGGATTTCGGTCGCGCGCCCTGCGATCGTGGCGACGCCGAGAGCGCCCGTGCTGGTGGACGCCACGCCGATCGAGATGCGCTCCTCGACGATGTCGAGGATCTCGTCGACGATAAGGCCGACCGAACGGCCTTCGTCGACGAACACCAGCAGCGGCTGGTCTCCGGAAGCCTTCGGCGTCACCTCGTCGCCGGCGGCGACCAGCGGCATGAGGCCGCCGCGATACTGCACCATCAGGCGCCCGTCCGCGATTTCGATCGACGCCGCGTCGATCATCTCGAGACGCGTGACGAGCGCGAGCGGCACGGCCTTCGGCGCGCGCGGACCCGCGCGGAACAGCAGAAGCGGCACCGGCGCGTCGGCCTCGACCGTGTCCGCCGCCTCGGCCTTGCGGTTCTGGCCGGCCTCGCGCGCGACGCTCGGACCGATCGACTGGGCGACGCCGTTCGGATCGAGGATCAGGATGACCGAACCGTCTCCGAGAATCGTCGTCCCGGCGAAGAGCGCGATGTCCTTGAGCCGGGACGCCATCGGCTTGACCACGATCTCCTCGGTGTGGAGCACGTCGTCGACGACGATGCCGAAATCCTCCTCGCCCGCTTGCGCGACCACGATGAAGTTTTCGCGCTTCTGGTCGTCCGCGGGCGCCGTCTGGCCGAGCACCTCGCTCAGCCGAACCAGCGGCAGAAGGCGGTCGCGGAGGCGAAGCAGCGGCGCGTCGCCGATCCGCTCGATGCGATGCTCGCCTCCGCCGCCGACATTGACCAGTTCGCGGACGGCGAGCTGCGGGATCGCGAAGATCTCTCCGGCGAGCCCGACCATCAGCGCCGGGATGATCGCGAGCGTGAGCGGAATGCGGATGACGACGGTCGAGCCCTTGCCCTGGACCGAACGCAGATCGATCGAGCCGCCGATCTGCTCGATGTTCGAGCGCACGACGTCCATGCCGACGCCGCGCCCGGAAACGCTCGTGACCTGCTCGGCGGTCGAAAAGCCCGGCGCGAAGATGAAGCGCATGATCTGCGCCTCGGTCATCTTGTCGATCTCGGCCTGGGTCGTGAGACCGTTGGCCAGCGCCTTCTTCTTGATCCTCTCGAGGTTCAGCCCGCGGCCGTCGTCCCCGATCTCGACCACGACGTAGCCGCCCTGATGGAACGCCTCGAGACGGATGACGCCGGTCTCGGACTTGCCCGCCGCGAGACGTTCGGCCGGCGTCTCGAGGCCATGGTCCGCGCAATTGCGGACCATGTGGGTCAGCGGATCCTTGATGAGGTCAAGCACCTGACGGTCGAGTTCGGCGTCGGCGCCGGAGGTCACGAGCTCGATCTTCTTGCCGAGATCGGCGGCGAGATCCCGGACAAGGCGCGGCAGAGCGCGCCAGGCGGCGCCGATCGGCTGCATCCGGGTCTTCATGACCCCTTCCTGCAGCTCGGCGGTGACGTGGGTCAGCCGCTGCAGCGGCAGGCTGAGATCGCCCTCGCTCGAACCCTGCCGGCGCACATGGGTCATGAGCTGGTTGCGGGTGAGCACCAGTTCGGAAACCATCGTCATCAGCCGGTCGAGGGTGTCGACGCCGACGCGGATGGTCTGGCCGGCGATCGATCCCTCGTCGCTCGCTACCTTGCCCTCGGAGGGCTTGGCTTCCGCCGACCTCGAACTCGCGACCTTCGCGACGGCGGGAGGCTCGGCGCCCGCCGTGAGTTCGGGTCCTTCGGTCGACTGGAAGACGCGCTCGAGTTCTTCGAGGGAGACCTCGCCCGGCTTGAGCGGGCGACCGAGGCCGGGTTCATTCTTGACGGGAGCGGCGACCGCCCGGGCCGCCGCGAGGTCGAGCTGCTCGATCAGATCCTGATCGTCTCCGTCGGGCTCGGCGCCGGAGCGCTCGAGTTCGGCGAGGATGTCCTTGATGCGGTCGATCGCGCCGAGGATGAGGGTGACGGCGTCCGGCGTCGCGAGCGCGCCGGAGCGGAACTTGCCCATCAGCGTCTCGGCGGCGTGGGCAAGGGCTTCGAGCCGGGGCAGGCCGAGGAAGCCGCAGGTCCCCTTCACGGTGTGAACGAGACGGAAGATGTTGCCCAGGATCTTGTCGTTGTCCGGCTCCTGCTCGAAACGAACGAGCTCGACGTCGACGAGATCCAGATTTTCCGCGGTTTCGGTCAGGAAGTCCTTGAGCAGGTCGTCCAAAGTCTCGCTCCCCCGAGCGCGGGTCGAACGCGGCCCGTCGTCAGGGGAAGGAGAATGACCCGAAATACATAACGCTTGGTTGCGGGCGCCGATCGACTGCGACGCGGCGCCCCTCAGGCCGCAGGGATCGCCCGCGTCACGATCCGCTCGCCCTCGATCTCGGCCTCGATGGTGACGGCCATGCCAGCGGCCCGCGCGACCAGCCCCGCGTAGAACGGCTGGATGACATGCGCGTCCACGCGGTCCTCCGGCGCCCTTCCGGCGAGCAGCCCGACGACGTTCGCCGGCACCCGCGCGCTCGGACCGGTGGTGACGATCGCGAACGCGGTCGTCTCGCCTTCGCCTTCGGAGGTCACCCGGATCTCGCCGCCGCGCGGGATCGTGGTGGCGGCGACGAGGACGAGATTGAGTAGCAGCTTCACCGTGTTCTTCGGCAGAAGCTGCCGGTTCGCCTCCCAGACCAGCTTGGTCTTCTGGTCTTCGACGAAGCCGCGGGCGACCTGCTCCGCGTCGCCGAGATCGAGCTGGGCGGCGGCCGATCCGGCCGCGCCGAAAGCGATTCGGCAGAACTGAAGCCGCGCCGAAGCCTGTGCGGCGCTCTTCTTGATGAGGTCGAACGCGAAGCCGCGCATGCCCTCGTCCTTCTCGTCCTCGAGAATCTCGAGGCCGTTCACGATGGCGCCCACCGGACTGATCACGTCGTGGCAGACCCGGCTCGCGACAAGCGCGGCGAGATCCAGTCCGTCCAAGGTGATGACGGCGCCGGTCGAAGTCTCGTCGGAGGTTGACATCGCGGCTCCAGCAGCGGCTTTGAGAGGGCGATCCGCGCGCTGCGACACTGGTCGCGCGCCACGCGGAGGCAACGCCTGATACACTCTGCGGCGCCCGCCCTCAAGGCGCGCCCCCTGCCCTCACGTTTATCCCGCCGGAGCCCGACCGATGCACGACCCCGCCGACGACGCACGACTGCTCGACGAACTCGCGACGCTCTGCGTCGAGGCCGGGCGCGCGATCCTCGACGTCTACGAAGGTCCTGCGATCGCGAGCCGCGCGAAGGACGACCGCAGCCCCGTCACCGACGCCGACGAGCGCGCCGAGGCGATCCTGATTTCGGGCCTCGCGCGGATCTTCCCCGAGGTGCCGGTCATCGCGGAGGAGTCCGCCTCGCGGGACGGCGTGCCCGCCGCCGCGCCGGAAACCTTCCTGCTGGTCGATCCGCTCGACGGAACGCGCGAGTTCCTCGCCAAGAACGGCGAGTTCACGGTGAACGTCGGACTGGTGGACAAGGGCCGTCCGGTGCTCGGCTGCGTCTTCGCCCCGGCGCTCGGAGCGATCTGGATCGGCTCCGCCACGGTCGGCGCCAAGGTCGCGCGCGCCGCCATAAGGCAGGATCCCGCGCCGGACGCCTGGACGGAGATCTCGGTCCGCAAGGCGCCGGAGGCGGGATTGTGCGCGGTCGCGAGCCGCAGCCATTCGGACGCGACCACGGAAGAATTTCTGGCCAAGCTTTCGGTCGCGGAGCGCCGCTCGGCCGGCTCCTCGCTGAAGTTCTGCCTCGTGGCGGAAGGCGAGGCGGACGTCTATCCGCGCTTCGGCCCGACGATGGAGTGGGACACGGCCGCGGGTCACGCCGTGCTCGCCGCCGCGGGCGGCGCGGTGCTCAACCCGGACGGCTCAGAGTTCCGCTACGGCAAGTCGGAGACCGGCTTCAAGAACGGCGCCTTCGTGGCCTGGGGCGGCCGGGGCTGAAACGCGGCCGGGCCGGCGCGCGAACCGCTCGTCGGCCCCCTCGCCTCAGTCCGCCAGTCCGGCCTCGATCTTAGGCCAGACCCGCCTTGCGGCCGCGATGTCGACATAGGCGTCGCGGCCTTCGGAGGAGCGGAACAGATAGAGTCCGTCGGGCTCGATCCGGAACAGCAGCGGATGGCCGGCGATGGCCGCGCCCGAGACCACGGCGGCCGGATCGTAGCCGCCGAAGCGCGGCGCGTATGTTTCCGGCGACGACAGGAAAACGGCCCGGTTGGCCTCGTTCGCGAAGCGCCAGGCGGCTCCGCCCCACTCCGCCTCGACGTCGCGGCGTCCCGGAACCGCTCGGCCTTCCGTGAAGTAGGCCACCGGATCGAAACCGTAGAGGGCGATGCCGGTCGACGGATCGGAAACGATCCTGTCGTTGAGGCCGGGCGTCGCTTTGGCGGGCGCGGCAAGGCACGCGATCCCGAGCGCCGCGAGAGCGGCCAGCTTGCCGAACGTCATTCCGTCGCCCCCGACCGCCGGTTTTTCCGCGGTTCGCCCTGTCCGTTTCTCACTATCCCGGCCGCGTTCACCTTCCGGTAAAGCCGATCGCTCAAATTTTCTGGACTTCGCGCGAATCGCCGCCATGGACGGCGCGCGCCTGTTTGGAAGGACGACGCGATGATGTGGAAATCCCTCGTCGCGGGCCTCGCGCTCGGCGCCGCCCTGGCGGCCCCCACGAGCGCCTCCGCGCAATATTCCGGCCCGCGCGCCTCGAACGCCGCCTATTCTCAGGACGACGCCTACGGTTCGCCCCGCAAGACCTACTCGTCGGGCGAAATCGTCGACCGCGGCCACCGCTTCTTCGGCTCCACGACCCGCGGCCTCGCCGGGGTGGTCGAGAAGGCCGTCTCGACCTGGGGCGAGCCCGACGCCTATATCCTCGGCGAAGAAGGCTCCGGCGCCTTCGTGGGCGGCCTGCGCTACGGCGAAGGCAAGCTCTTCACCCAGGGCGGCGCGCGCAGCGACGCGGGCGACATGCACGTCTACTGGCAGGGTCCCTCGCTCGGCTTCGACTTCGGCGGCGACGGCGCGCGGACCATGATCCTGGTCTACAACCTGACCTCGCCCGACATGCTGTTCTCCCGCTTCGCCGGCGTGAACGGCTCGGCCTATCTGGTCGGCGGCTTTGGCATGACGGCGCTGAAGGACTACAACGTCGTGCTGGTGCCGATCCGCACCGGCGTCGGCGCTCGGCTGGGCGTGAACGTCGGCTACCTGAAGTTCACGCGGAACTCGACCTGGAACCCGTTCTGACGTCGAGGCGCGAGGGCGCGCTCCTCAGGACCCGCCTGCGCTATCCGACGCCGGGGAGCGTCCCCGGCGTCTCATCCCGTTCTTGGCCCCGCGGGGCCGCTGTGCCATTCTGGCGCGAGCCGGTCCGCGACGGGGACGCCCGCGGGCCAGTCCAGTCTGGCGCGCAACGCGCCGAGCGAGCCTGAATGGTCGAGCCGATCCTCTACGCCTCTCTGGGCGCGCTCGCCGCGACCCTGCTCGGCCTGCTCTTCCTGCCGTTCTTCTGGCGCCGGGCCGTGCGCCTCACCACCAGCCGCCTCGTGAACCGGCTTCCGGTTTCCGCCTCCGAGATCGTCGCGGCGCAGGATCGGCTGCGCGCCGAACTCGCCGTCGCGATGCGCGAGACCGAACGCAAGGCCGAGAAAGCCGGACTCGAAGCGACCCGCGACCGCGTCGAGAGCGCGCGGGCCCGGGCGACCGAACTCGGCCATCTGGCGGAGATTTCGGACCTGCGCGCGCAGGTCTCGGCTCTCGAGGGCGAGGTCGCGCAGATGCGCGGAGAGCGCGACCGCTCGGGCGAGCAGGCGAGCGCCGCGGCGACGGCGCTTGCGCAGCTCCGCACCGCCGCCGATCAGGCTCAGAAGGATCTTCAGGCGGCCCGCCAGGACGCGGCGGCCGCGCGCTCCGCGACGGAGCAGGCCCGCATCGAAGCCGCCGAACGCGAGGCGGAGATCGAAGGCCTCCGTTCCAAGATCACGATGCTCGGCCTCGACGCGCGGGCCGCTTCGCCTTCGCTGCGCACGGGCGCAAGCCCGCAGATGCCTCACGTCGACCGTCCGCTCATCGCGGCGGCGCGGGGAGCGACGCTCGACGCCGCGGCGCTGGCCGCGCTCCGCAAGCGGCTCGACGACGTCGCGGACGAGATCGTCCGGGCGGCGGACGCCCCCCGGAGCGAGGCGAGATCCGAGGAGCCCGCGAAAACGGAGCCCCGCCGTTTCATGCCTCAGATCGCCGCGAGTTCCGGCGCGGGAGCGTAGATCTCGACCCGAAGGCCCCGCTCAGAAGCGGAGCGCCCTCGCCTGCTTGACATGCTCGAGCGCCTCGACCTGGGCCACGACTTCGGGCGGGATCTCGCCGTCGATCTGGACCAGCGCGATCGCTTCTCCGCCCTCGGCCGCGCGGCCGAGGTTGAAGGTCGCGATGTTGACGCCCGCGGCGCCGAGCGTCTGTCCGAGCGCGCCGACGTAGCCCGGCTTGTCGGCGTTGGTGACGTAGAGCATCGAGGGCGCGAACGCCGCCTCGATCTCGATGCCCTTGATGTCGATGATGCGCGGCTTGCCGTCGGCGAACACCGTGCCCGCGACGTGGCGGGTGAAGCTGTCGGTCTCCACCGTCAGGCGGATGACGCTGTCATAGGTGCTCGCCTGTTCGCGCCGCACCTCTTCGATCGCGACCCCGCGCTCGCGCGCGATGACCGGGGCCGACACCATGTTGACGTCGGCGAGCAGCGGCCGGAGCAGGCCGGTGATGGCGGCGGAAGTCAGCGCCTTGGCGTTGAGCGAAGCGACCTCGCCCTCATATTCGATGCGGACCGACTTAAGCCCGGCTTCCGTGAGCTGGCCGGCGAACGAGCCCAGCCGCTCGGCGAGCGCCACGAAGGGCTTCAGCTTCGGCGCTTCTTCGGCCGTGATCGAGGGCGCGTTGATCGCGTTCGAGACCGCGCCGCGGATGAGATAGTCCGACATCTGCTCGGCGACCTGAAGCGCGACGTTCTCCTGCGCCTCCGTGGTGGCCGCGCCGAGATGCGGCGTGCAGACCACCGCGGGATGGCCGAACAGCGGATTGGTCTCGGCCGGCTCCTCGACGAACACGTCGAAGCCTGCGCCCGCGACATGGCCGGCGTCGAGCGCTTCGCGGAGCGCGATCTCGTCCACGAGGCCGCCGCGGGCGCAGTTGATGATGCGCACGCCCTTCTTCATCTTCGCGATCGCGGCCGCGTCGACGATGTTGCGGGTCTTGTCCGTCATCGGCACGTGCAGCGAGACGAAGTCGGCGCGCTCGAACAGCTCGTCGAGCTCCACCTTCTCGACGCCTAACTCCAGCGCACGCTCGGCCGACAGGAACGGATCGTAGGCCGCCACGCGCATCTTCAGGCCGATGGCGCGATCGGCGACGATCGAGCCGATGTTGCCGCAGCCGATGAGGCCGAGCGTCTTGGCCGTGATCTCGACGCCCATGAAGCGGTTCTTCTCCCACTTGCCCGCCTGTGTGGAGGCGTCGGCCGCGGGGATCTCGCGGGCGACCGCGAACATCAGCGCGATGGCGTGCTCGGCGGTGGTGATTGAGTTGCCGAACGGCGTGTTCATCACGATCACGCCGCGGGCGGTCGCTGCGGCCACGTCGACATTGTCGACGCCGATGCCGGCGCGGCCGATGACCTTGAGCCGCGTCGCGCGCTCCAGCACCTTGGGCGTGACCTTGGTGGCGGAGCGGATCGCGAGGCCGTCATAGTCGCCGATCGCGGCCGCTAACGCCTCCTTGTCCTTGCCGAGCTCCGGCCGGAAGTCGACGTCGACGCCGCGGCGCCTGAAAATGTCGACCGCGGCGGTAGACAGCTTGTCGGAGACGAGAACGCGGGGCGCCATGAGAGGCTCTTTCCTGCTGGATGGCCGGGAAGCGCCATGCCGGGCGCCCGGACCGCGAGGTCCGGCGCATGGCGCCTTGGAAATCAGGGACGTCGATAGAAAGGCTGCGTGTCGCGCTCGAAATAGCCGTCGAGGGGCGAACCCGGCACCGAAACGAAGTCGATGACGTCGGACGCCTTGGCGACCTCGTCGAGCACCTCGCCGACATGGTCGAGCACGATGTCGAGGTCGCCGTCGCAGTCGATGCCGATCACGAGCCGCTTCAGCCCGTCGGCGTCGGGGAACAAGGACTGCGCCATGTAGGCGGCCTTCACCTCGCGAAGTCCGCCGAAGAGCTTGGCGAGCGGCTTCACCAGATGGGTCGGCATGGGCGAAGGCCTGCCGACGACCTGAGGCAGCGGCTGCTCTTCGTCGAAACCGTCCTCGGCGTCGAAGTCGTCGCTCTCGGCCGCCTTCTCGAAATCGCCCGCGAGCATGGCGGCGACGTCCGTCTCCATGATCTCGCGGCCATAATCGGAGCCGGGATTGAGCACGAAGTTCGCGCCCTCGATCTGTTCGAGGATCTGACGGAAGGTCTGGCGGACCGTCATCATCTTCTCGACGCCGAACATCGCCGCCACGCGGCTGTCGGCGGTGAAGATCGGCACGAAGGCGAGGTCCTCGGACATCACCTCGGGCACCTCGTAGCCGTCGCCCTTGCGGTCCTTGGACTGGACCAGCGCAAGCGTCAGTTCGGCGTCGAGCAGCGTCTCGAAGAAGGGAGCGCGCGCGGACGGATCTTCGGCTGCGCGCACGAGAGCGCGTTCGAGGTCGTTCTCGGGATTGAACATTGGCGTCGTCCGGGCTGAAGCGGAAATGCGTGGCGGAGGGCGGGACATGACGTCCGCCCTCCGACTTTCAACGCGTCGCGCTCAGGCCGCCTGCGCGAGGCTCTGCCGGGCCTCGGCGTAAGCCCAGTCGAGCCAGAGCGTCAGGGCCTCGACGTCCGAGGCTTCGACCGTCGCGCCGCACCAGATCCTGAGGCCGGCGGGCGCGTCGCGATAGGAGCCGAAGTCGAACGCGACGCCGAGCCCTTCGAGCCGGTCGACCAGCCCCTTGGCGAAAGCCGCCTGCTCGGCCGCGGGCAGCGCCGTGATCGCCGGATCGACGACCTTGAGGCAGACGCCCGTATTGGTGCGCGTCGCAGGGTCCACCGCCAGGAAGTCCAGCCACGGCGCGCTCGCGACGTAATCCTCGACGACCTTGGCGTTGCGGTCGGCGCGGGCGATCAGCCCCTTCAGGCCGCCGACCGACTTCCCCCACTTCAGCGCGTCGAGATAGTCCTCGACGGCGAGCATGGAGGGCGTGTTGATGGTCTCGCCCTTGAACAGCGCCTCGTCGATCTTGCCGCCCTTCGTCATGCGGAAGAGCTTCGGGATCGGCCAGGTCGGGACGTAGGATTCAAGGCGTTCGACCGCCCGCGGCCCCATGATCAGGATGCCGTGGGCCGCCTCGCCGCCCATGATCTTCTGCCAGGAGAAGGTCACGACATCGAGCTTGTCGTAAGGCAGGTCCATCGCGAAGGCGGCCGAGGTCGCGTCGCAGATGGTGAGGCCGGCGCGATCGTCCGGAATCCAGTCGCCGTTCGGAACGCGCACGCCGGCGGTCGTTCCGTTCCACGTGAACACGACGTCGTTGTCGAAGTCGACGGCCGAGAGGTCGGGCAGCTTGCCGAAGTCGGCGACGGTCGCCTTGGTCCCCGGCACCTTGAGCTGTTTCACGGCGTCCGTGACCCAGATCGCGCCGAAGCTTTCCCAGGCCAGCACCTCGACGCCGCGGGCGCCGAGCAGCGACCACATGGCCATCTCGACCGCGCCGGTGTCCGAGCCCGGAACGATCGCGATGCGATGCGTCGCCGGCACCTCGAGCACCTCACGGGTGAAGTCGATGGCTTCCTGAAGCTTGGATTTGCCGAGTTTCGACCGGTGGGAGCGGCCGAGGGCCGCGTCCTTCAGCGCTTCGAGCGACCAGCCGGGACGCTTCGAGCAGGGACCGGAAGAAAAATTGGGATTTGCCGGCCGCGTGGCCGGGCGAGCAGTCGTCGTCATGTCCTATCCACCCTCTCAGATGGTCGCCCCTCGGTGGGGAGGGGTGGCCCGACGAGGCGGATACGCCAAAGCGTCGCGCCCAGCAAGAGGGGATTTTCGGACGTCCGACGAAAAGCGAAGGATCATTCTTGCCCATCGACGCGCGAAGGCGGCGGCCCCAGAAGAGCCGCCGCCCGCGCATCAGCAGAAAATGCGTTTGTCAGTCCAGGAGATAGCGGAAGCCGACCCGAACCTCGTGGGCCTGAAGGTCCTTGAACTTGACCTTGCCGTCGCCCGCCGCCGCCGGAATCGTCTTGCTCTTCGCGTCTCCGAGATCGACGAAGCGGTAGTTCGCGTCGATCACCATGTTCGGGCTGACTTCAAAACCGACGCCAGCCTGAAGGTTCCACGCGAAATTCCATTGCGCGTCGCCGTTGTAGCTTCCCGACACGCTCCCGCCGGCGGCCGGATAGTCGGTGTAGCGAATGTCGCCCATCCGAACCCGCGCCGCGCCGACGCCGCCGCCGATGTACGGCGTGAAACCATGGCTGGTGAACAGATCCACGTAGCCGTTCCAGAAGACGCTCCAGGCGTCGATCTTGGTGCGGTTGTCGCTCTTTCGCCCGCCGCAGCCCCCGATGCAGTCGGTTTCGCCGTGGAACTTGGACTTGGTCTCGTAGTCGAGCGTGACGTCGGTGCGGATCCATTGATTGAATTTATAGCCCACACCGCCGCCGAATACGGCCGCGTCGCCGGATTTTTCATTCGACAGCTTGCCGATTCCGGCCGCGCGATAGGCGCTGTCGCTGAACGTCCCCTGCGACTTGCGGTAGTTCTTGTAGCCGACGTCGCCGCGGATGTACCAGGCGGAGCCGAACTCGACGGGAGCGACGGGCTCGAGCAGCGGCGGCTCCGGAAGATCGGCCGCGCGGCCCGCGACCGGCGCGAGCGCAAGTGCGAGCGCGCCGGCGAGCGCGTAGGTCGAAAGCTTGGCCATGTCGCCACGTTCCCCGGTGTTCAGGCGGCGCCATCGCCAAACGCGCCGCTCGTTCATGTCACGAACGGCACATTCGCATTCATTCCTTAATGAGCGTTTAACCTTAACTTTTAACCGAACGCCCTCGAACTTAACGTAAGACAAATTTCTTCGCCGAACCGCCTCCATGAGTTCGATCAAGACGAAGAAAGACGAGTCAGGCCGCGGCTTTGGCGATGACGTCCACCACCTCGTCGACGATCGTCGTGACCAGATCCGCGTCGTCGCCTTCCGCCATCACGCGGATGACGGGCTCGGTGCCCGAAGGCCGGATGACGAGCCGCCCCTCGTCGCCGAGACGTCGCGCGGCTTGCGAAATCGCCGCGCGCACCGCCTCGTCGTCGAGCGGGCGGCCGGACCGATAGCGCACGTTCTTCAGGACCTGCGGCAACGGTTCGAAGCGGTGGCAGACTTCGGAAACCGGACGCTGCGCCTTCTGCACCACGCCGAGAAGCTGAAGCGCCGCCACCAGCCCGTCGCCGGTCGTCGCGAAGTCCGACAGGACGATGTGGCCCGAGGGCTCGCCGCCGAGATTATAACCCTGGGAACGCATGCGCTCGACGACGTAACGGTCGCCGACCGGCGTGCGCTCGAGCGTCAGGCCGATCGAGGCGAGGTAGCGCTCGAAGCCGAGATTGGACATCACCGTCGAGACGAGGCCCGGCGCCGAGAGCCGGCCGTCCTCCGCCCAGGAGGCGGCCACCACCGCCATGAGCTGGTCGCCATCGACCACCTGGCCCTTCTCGTCGACGACGATGACGCGGTCCGCGTCGCCGTCGAGCGCGACGCCAATGTCGGCGCGGGTCTCGCGCACCTTGGCGATCAGCGCGTTGGGAGCGGTCGAGCCGCAATCCTTGTTGATGTTGAGGCCGTTCGGCTCGACGCCGATCTTCACGACGTCGGCCCCGAGCTCCCAGAGCGCTTCCGGCGCGACCTTGTAGCCGGCGCCGTTGGCGCAATCGATCACGATGCGCATCCCTTCGAGCGAAAGCGACCGATGCACCGTGCGCTTGGCGAACTCGATGTAGCGGGCCTGCGCGTCGTCGATGCGCTTGGCGCGGCCGATCTCGTCCGACACGGCGTAGCGACGGGAGAGATCGCCGTCGATCAGCGCCTCGATCTCGAGCTCGACGTCGTCGGACAGCTTGTAGCCGTCCGGAGCGAACAGCTTGATGCCGTTGTCGTCATAAGGGTTGTGCGAGGCCGAGATCATCACGCCGAGATCGGCGCGCATCGACCGCGTGATGTGGGCGACGGCGGGCGTCGGCATCGGCCCGACCAGCAGCACGTCGACGCCGACCGAAGTGAAGCCCGCCTGCAGCGCGCTTTCGATCATGTAGCCGGAGAGCCGCGTATCCTTGCCGATGACGACGCGGTGGCGCCAGTCGCCTCGCCGGAACGCGAGTCCCGCCGCCATGCCGACCTTCATCGCGAGTTCGGGCGTGATCGGAAAACGGTTCGCGCGGCCGCGAATGCCGTCGGTGCCGAAATATTTGCGCGTCATCGCCGGCGCTCTCCCCTTGTGGCTGCGGGCGCTGCCTCGGCGGCCCCTGAGGCGTCAGTGTGACGAGGCTAGCACGCCGAGGTTCAAAAACCGTGAGCGTGGCGCCGCCGCATCGCAAGAGGTCCGGGAAAACCGGCCCGACCTGCGGCGCGATTTCGTTCTTGCGGCTGGAGGGGACGTCGGCGGCCGCAAGCGCGGATCAGTCCCTTCGGGCGACGTCGACGCCGCGATAGAGGTCGGCCACGGCGACGTCGAGCCCGAACTCGGGGATGAGGAGCATGTCCTCCTCACCGAGCTCTTCCGGCCGCCATCCGGCCGAGCGGGCGCGATGGACGATCTTCACCGCGTCCTGCGAGACGACGAGGACGTGGAGGTTCTCGGGGCCTTCGCAGTAGAGTTCCACCTTGCGGTCGATCTTCTCGCGGTCGTTCGAGGGAGAGAGGATCTCGGCGACGAGGAGGAAGCGGTCGCTCCAGTGTCCCGCCGGCGCCTGGCGCGGCAGCACAAGCACGTCGGGTTCCGGCTGAAAGTCGCGCCGGTTCGGCAGGCGAACGCCAGCCTCGCAATAGGCGAGAAGATCCGGACGACGCTCCCGAAGCGCGAGGTTGAGCGCGAACGACAATTCCGCGGCCAAAGCCTGATGGGCGAGCAAGGGCGGCGTCACGATGCGCTGGGCTACGCCGTCGACGAGCTGCCATTTCTCTTTCTCGGGACGACTTTCGAGAAACGCCATGAAGGCGTCGACATCGAATGTCCCCGGCTGCACCAGACGTTCGGCGACGCCCATCGCATCAATCCCTCTCCCCCGAGAGCTTCCGCCCAATGTAGCGCCGCGCCCGCCAAAAGAAAAAGGCCGGGCGTCCGCCGCCCGGCCTTTCTCGATTTTCCGTCCTTAACGCCTTGGCTCAGGCGCTCGGCTGCGGCTCCAGTCCCGCGTCGGGGCGCGGACGCGGCTTGCCGGCGGTGGGCACGGCCGAGCCGCGCGGGCTCGGCGGCTCGTCGGTCGCGTCGCGCACCGGCGGGTTGCCGGCGAGCAGCTGCTTGATCTCCTCGCCCGTCAGCGTCTCGTATTCGAGCAGCGCCTTGGCGAGCTGGTCCATCTTGTCCTTGTGCTCGGTGATGATGGACTTCGCGGTCTCGTAGCCTTCGTCGATGAAGCGTTTGATCTCGTTGTCGATCTTCAGCATCGTCGTGCCGGAGACGTTCTGCTGGCGCGCGACCGACATGCCGAGGAACACCTCGTCCTGGTTCTCGCCATAGGCGACCGTGCCGAGCTCCTTGGAGAAGCCCCAGCGCGTCACCATTCCGCGGGCGATGTTGGTCGCCATCTGGATGTCGGACTGGGCGCCGGCTGTCACCTTGTCATCGCCGAAGAACACCTCCTCCGCCACGCGCCCGCCCATCGCCATGGCGAGGCGCGAGGTGAGCTGCTCGTAGCTGATGGAGATCTGATCCTTCTCCGGCAGGTACTGCACCATGCCGAGCGCGCGGCCGCGCGGGATGATGGTCGCCTTGTGGATCGGGTCGTTCGCCGGCGTGTAGAGCGCGACGATGGCGTGGCCGGCCTCGTGATAGGCCGTCACCTTCTTCTCCTCGTCGGTCATCACCATGCGGCGCTCGGCGCCCATCATGATCTTGTCCTTGGCCGAGTCGAACTCGGCGGAGGTCACCATCCGCTTGGAGCGCCGGGCGGCCAGCAGCGCCGCCTCGTTGACGAGGTTCATCAGGTCCGCGCCCGAGAAGCCGGGCGTGCCGCGCGCGACCGTCTTGAGGTCGACGTCCGGCGCCAGCGGCACCTTGCGGACATGGACCTTCAGGATCTTCTCGCGGCCGATGATGTCGGGGTTCGCGACCACGACCTGGCGGTCGAAGCGGCCCGGACGCAGCAGCGCGGGGTCGAGCACGTCCGGACGGTTGGTGGCGGCGATGAGGATGATGCCCTCGTTCGCCTCGAAGCCGTCCATCTCGACCAGCAGCTGGTTCAGCGTCTGCTCGCGCTCGTCGTTGCCGCCGCCGAGCCCTGCGCCGCGGTGCCGGCCGACGGCGTCGATCTCGTCGATGAAGATGATGCAGGGCGCGTTCTTCTTCGCCTGCTCGAACATGTCGCGCACGCGGCTCGCGCCGACGCCCACGAACATCTCGACGAAGTCCGAGCCCGAAATGGTGAAGAACGGCACGTTGGCTTCGCCCGCCACCGCGCGCGCGATGAGGGTCTTGCCGGTTCCGGGAGGGCCGACGAGCAGCACGCCGCGCGGGATGCGGCCGCCGAGCCGCTGGAACTTCTGCGGGTCGCGCAGGAACTCGACGATCTCCTGGAGGTCGTCCTTGGCCTCGTCGACGCCGGCGACGTCCTCGAAGGTCACGCGGCCATGCGCTTCGGTGAGGAGCTTCGCCTTGGACTTGCCGAAGCCCATCGCCTTGCCGGCGCCGCCCTGCATCTGGCGCGACAGGAAGATCCACACGCCGATGAGCGCGATGAAGGGCAGCCACTGCAGCAGCAGCGCCACGAACCAGGGCAGGTTGTCGCCGGGCGGACGCGCGGTGATGGCGACGCCCTTGGAATAGAGCTTCTGCACCAGCGAGGGGTCGTTCGGAGCGTAGGTCTGGAACTGCGCGCCGTCGGTGTAGACGCCCGAAACGTTCTGCCCTTCGATCGTCACCGACCGGACGCGGCCGTTGTCGACCTCGGTCAGGAGCTGGGAGAAGGGAATGTCGTTCGGCTGCGCGCGCTGGCCCGGGTTCTGGAACAGCGTGAAGAGCGCAAGCAGCAGCAGAACGATGATCACCCAGAGGGCGAAGTTCCGGAAATTCGGGTTCATCCACGCGCCTTTCGCGACGGCGGCCGCGAAGTCAGGGCGGTGCGGCGCGCCGTCCGCGAATGTAGGCGCGCCGACGATGGATGCCAAGGAGAAGCGCAGCCGCCAAACGACGAAGGACGGACATGGTTTCGGGCGCCGAAGCCTTGCTTCGCCACAATTGGCGGATCTAGTCCTAGTCGACGGCGGAACGGCGGCGCGGGACCGTCGCCTCCGCGCGTCGCGCGGCGCCCTTGAGGATCTCCCATGACAACCTTCGACAGACGCGAACAGGCGTTCGAGGCGATGTTCGTCCACAACGAGGAAACCCGGTTTTATGCGCTCGCGCGCCGCAACCGGCTGCTCGGCCTGTGGGCCGCCGAAAGGCTCGGCAAGACCGGCGACGCCGCGGAAACCTACGCCAAGGGCGTCGTGATGTCGGATTTCGAGGAGGAAGGCGACCACGACGTCTTCCGGAAGATCAGGCGCGACTTCGATCTCGCCGGCGTTCACGACACGGACGAAGACATCCGCGACAGGATGGACAATCTGCTGCGCACCGCGATCGAACAGATTTCCGGCGAGAAGTGACGGTGCCGAAGCCGACCGACCTGACGCCCCGACCGGGCGCGCTGCCGGCCGGCACGCTCGGCGCCGGAGCCGCTCATTTCACGGGCTGGATGTTCACCCCGTCTCCGATGGTGGTTGAGACCGTCGCGCGGGCCGGCTTCCATTCGGTGACGCTCGACGCCCAGCACGGCTTCGCCACCTTCGAGACCATCGCCGAGGGCGTGGCGGCGGCGGCGCTCGCGGGCCGGCCGGCGCTGGTCCGGCTTCCGCTCGACGGCTACGGCCTCGGCGCGCGGGCGCTCGACGTCGGCGCCGCGGGGCTGATCGCCCCGATGATCGACGACGCAGGAGACGCCCGCGCCTTCGTCGACGCGGTCAAGTTCCCCCCGGTCGGCCGCCGGAGCTGGGGACCGATCCGCGCCATGGGTCTGCTCGGCCTCGCACGCGACGCCTATCTGCGCCAGGCGAACGAACTGACCCTCGCCCTCGCCATGATCGAGACCGAGCGGGCGCTCGAGAACGTCGACGCGATCGTCGCGACCGACGGCCTGGACGGGCTGCTGATCGGACCGAACGATCTCTGCGTCTCCCTCACCGGCGGCGAAACCGTCGACCCGGCCCACCCGCGCGTCACGGCCGCGCTCGATCGGATTTCGGCGGCGGCGTCGCGGGTCGGGAAGCCGGTCGCGATCTTCGCCAACACGCCCGCCTTCGCGTCCGACTATCTGCGTCGCGGATACCGGATGATCGCACTCGGGCCGGATCTCGCCTTTCTTTCGGCAGGAGCCGAACGCGCGCTCTCGGACGTGTTCGACGCCCCGGCGACCGGCGAAGGCCCCGGCGGCTGATCCCGCACGCGCCGGGAACACGGATTCGCGCTTGCGCGGCCACGCCGACGAGACGGCCCGCCATGGAACGCGGCCATCGGAAAACTATCTTCGCTGCATGCGCGACGCAGGTTTTCGAGGCGGCGATCGTGTAGAGCGACGGAACGGATGCGGCTTCGCCCTCCGTTCACGACATGAAACCGTCGCCGAGGCCGCAAGGCCGTCGCGGCGCAAGGCGAGAAGGGAGTTCAAACGCCATGACGTTTCCGATCAAGGCGCTGCTCGCGTCGAGCGCGCTTCTGCTCTCTTCGGGCGCGGCGCTCGCCGCCTCCGCGACTGCGACCACCAATGTCAACGTTCGGTCCGGGCCGGGACAGAACTACCAGGTCATCGACGTCCTGCCGGAAGGCGAGACCGTGAACCTCATCGGCTGCGACGACGCCTGGTGCGAGATCAGCATGGGCCGCGACGGCAGCGGCTTCGCGCTCGGCGACCTGCTCGACTTCAACGGCCGCGTTCCCGCGGCGAGCTTCGGCGGCGGCCCGGTCGTGATCGAGCAGGACGATCCCGTCGTCATCCGCGGCCTCGTGATCGGCGGCTACTGGGACAGCCGGCCCTACTACATCCGCGACGGCTATTATTACTGGGGCGGCCGCTGGTACGGCGCGCGGCCGGGCCTCAGGGGCTGGCGCGAGCGGTCCTGGCGGCGCTGGGAGGAGCGGCGTCCGTGGGGCGACCGCAAGGCGGACCGGCCCGGCGGCACGCGCGGCGACGTCAGCAACCGTCCGCCGCGGGCGGAACGGCCGCGCTTGGACCGCGACGACCGCGGCGGCCGGTTCGACGGACGCGACAGGGGCGATCGCGGCGACCGGGGAGGCAGGGCTGAGCGCGAAGGTCGCGTCGAGCGCGACGGCGAAGCGCGCAATCCGCGCATGGAGCGCCGCGAGGAGCGGGCGCAGAGCCGGGGCGAGGGTCGCGCCGAGCCGCGTGATCGCGGAGACCGGATGGGCCTCGACCGCGCCGGCGGCGGCGGGCGCGGCGACGGCGGCGGACGCGGCGGCCGGGGCGAGGGCGGCGGCCGGGGCGAGGGCGGCGGTCGCGGAGACCGCTGACGGAAATCGCGTCAGATCGACGATCGGAGAAACGGCGGCCTCGGCCGCCGTTTTGATTCGCAGAGAGAACGACTTGCCCGAACTGGCGTAGACGATCAGTTAACCATACCGGCGTTTTGGCGTCCGGTGCGGGACGAGCAGCAAACTCTTATCGTCGCTGACTGTTTTCTCGCCAGGCCTTGTTTTGACGGCTGAGGCAAAGCGTCAAGACCGGCGACGCCCGCGGGACCCGCTCTTCAGCCGGCGAGCACGCGGGAGGCCGGGAAGACGACTTCGGCGAGCGTGCCGTGTCCCGGTTCGCTCGACAGCGAGAAGGTCGCGTCGTTGGCCTCGGCCAGCGCCTTGGCGACCGGCAGGCCGAGCCCTGCGTCGCGGCCGTCCTGTTCGACGCCGAGGGTGCGGAACGGCTCGAGCGCGCCAGCGAGCTGCCGCCTCGACAGCCCCTGCCCGGCGTCGCGCACGCGGATCACCGCCTGCCCCACCTCCGTCGTCGCCGTCGCCACGATCACCTGCCCGCCCGGCCGGCTGAGCCGCACTGCGTTCGCCGTGAGCGTGGTCATGATCTGGCGGACGGAGCGGCGGTCGGCCATCACGGTCGGCATGTTGCGCGCGAGCGAGGCGCGGATGATGACGTGGTCGCGATTGGCCTGCGGCTGCAGCAGCGCGGCGGCCTGCTGCGCGATCTCGTTGAGGTCGACCGGGGAGAGATCGAGCTCGATCCCGCCGGACTGGATCCGCGCGATGTCGACGAGATCGCCCACCAGCCCGACGAGATGCCTGCCGGACGCATGGATGTCGCGCAAGTAATCCTGATAGCGCTGGCTGCCCACGGGGCCGAAGCGCTCTTCCATCATCACCTCGGCGAAGCCGACGATGGCGTTGAGCGGCGTGCGGATCTCGTGGCCGACCTTCGTCAGGAACTCGCTCTTCTGGGCGTTGGCGCGCTCGGCCTGGCGTCTTGCGGCGAGAAGCTCCTCCTCGGCCTTCTTCCACGGCGTGATGTCGCGCAGCACCGCGCAGAACCTGTCGCCGTCGGACGACCCGATCCGCCCGATCGTCATGTAGAGCGGGATCGCTCCGCCATGCCGGGCGAGGCCCAAAACCTCGCGCCCGTCGTTCATGAGGGCGGCCACGCCGTTCTCGCGCATGCGGTCGAGATAGTCGAAGGCGGTCTTCCGGCTTTCAGGAGCGAGCGACAGCGTGAAGAGGCTGCCGATCGCCTCCCGCCCCTCGAAGCCGAACAGCGCCTCGGCGCTGCGGTTGACCGAAAGAATGCGGCCGGCGCCGTCGAGCGTCAGAACGCCGTCGGTCGCGGTGTCGAGGATCGCCGCGGTTTCCCTTTCCCGCTCGACCGCGGCGCGGGCGGCGGCGACCGCCTCGTCGGCGCGCCGCAGCGAGACGAGCGTCGCCGGCTCGTCATCCCAGACGATCCCGGACAGCCGGGCCTCGGCCTCGACTTCGTCGCCGTCCGTCGCGACGATCCGGACCGTCGCGGGCGCGACGTCGTCGCGCGGCAGAGGCTCGGCGAACAGCGTGTCGGCGTCGCGCTCCGCGAGACTGCGCAGATCGGCGTGGCCGAGCAGATCGAGCGCCGCGCGGTTGGCGTAGACGACGCGGCCGGCCTTCAAGGCCAACGCGCCGATCGGCAGACGGTCGAGCAGGCGAAGCAGTTCAGCCGATCTCGGCTCCTGCGAAAGCCGCGCTGCGACGTCGTTGATCATCCACGGCTCGGGGCCGCTCTCCGGCTCCGGCTCCGGCGTCGGGGAGGTCCGCACCCCGAGGTCACGCAACCGCCTGGCGATTTCGTCGAAGGCGTTCTCCTCGCTGCGCGAGAGCGACGGCAGCGGCGCCGCGCCCCGCAGCGACACGACGTTGCGCCCCAGATCTCCCGGCGCAGGCGAATTCGGGGGCGCGGCGTCTTCGGAGGGAACGGACTCCTCGGCGAACGAGGACGCGGAAGTCTCGGGTTCGGCGGCCGCAGGCTCCTGCGGCTCAGGGACGTCTGGATCGTTCGTCGGCGCCCCCACAGAGACGTCAGGCTCCGCCTCGCTCGGCGAAGCGACGTCGGGGAGTTCGGAAGCAGAGGTCGGCTCGACCGGCGCCGCCCCGTCATCGGCCGGCGTCGCCTCTCCTGCGGCCGTTCGGCCGAGTCCGCGGAAGCCCACCAGCGTGCGGCCGCGATCGAACATCGGCAGAGCGGACAGGACCAGCGGCAGGCGGCTTCCGCCCTCCAGCGGCCAGGAAACCGCGACGTCGCCCCATCCGCCGGAGCCGTCGAGCGCCCGCTCGACCGCGCCTTCGGGATCGAGCCCCAGCGTCTCGGCGGTTTCGGCCCAGGGACGGCCGAGCGCCGTCCGGGCCGACGCTCCGACGACGGCCTCGAGATCCGGCGACAGGAAGGACAGCCGGCGTTCACCGTCGATCTCGAATATGAAGCGCAGATCCTGCGGCGGGACGGCGGACGACGGGGCGGCGACAGGCGCGATCGGGGCGGCTTCCAGGACGGTCCCGGCCGCCTGCATGGTCTCGGAAACGGCGAGGAGACGGTCGTCCGCATCCGGACTTGCGAGCTCGACGGCCTCCGAGGTCGCCTCCTCCGCGCCCCCCTCCTCCGCTGCGACGTCGCGAAGCGGGGTTTCCGCCCGCGCGTCGGCCTCGACCGGACCGGTCCGGCTCAGGCATTCGAGGGCGAGCAGCCGGCGTCCGCCATCCCCCGCGGCCGGCCATGCGCTGAAGGCGAGCGGCGCAAGCCTGCCGAGCGCCCCGAGCCGCAGCCGCAGCATCGTCGACGAGCCGGAACCTGCGAGCCGCGCCATCATGCGCGTCGCCGCGGCGTCGGGACCGCCCGCGTCGAGCAGGCTGCGGGCGTTGCGCCCGGCCCAGACCACCCGCCCCGTCTCGTCCACGGCGAAGGCCGGCCTTCCGTCGCGCTCGGACGCGGAGAGCTTCAGGACGGTCTCGGTTGCAATGGAGGGCAGATCGGGCGCCATCGAGATCCTTGAAGGAGCGGCCGGCGAAACTGCGGGACGGCGGGATGAGTTAATGGAGGATTAATTACCGACGCCGGAGGGCGCAGTCCATCGGACCGCCTCCGCCGTCCCCCGCCATCGTGGCGCAAGGTTAACGCCGCTCCCGCGAACGCGAACGGTCGCCGCTCGTTCTGCATGATCCGAAAGCAGGTTTGCGCCCCCGAGGGGCGGCTGTTAACCAGATCGGACGGCTTCGACCCGCGACGGTCCGTCGCGTTTCTCCGGCCCGGAAGACGAGTCTCGAGAGGATTGCGACAATGGCGAACAACGGCCCCGCCGGCGGCGGCTACGAAATCCCAAACGAAATGCGTGATTTCGCGGACAAGAGCGTCGAGCAGGCCCGCAAGGCGTTCGACGGCTTTCTGGACGCAGCCTACAAAGCTTCCAACACTCTGGAAAATCAAGCGAATACCGCGCAGAACAATGTGCGGGCGGTGGCGGGGGCCGCCGTGTCCTTCGCCGAGCAGAACATGTCGGCCAGCTTCGCCTACGCGCAGAAACTCGTCCGCGCGACCTCCATTGAGGAGGTTCTCAGGATCCAGGCGGAGTTCGCCAAGAGCCAGATCGAGACCCTGACGAAGCAGGTGCAGGAGATGGGCGCCGTGGCCGGTCGCAGGACCGACACGAGATGATGCTTTTTTCGTCGCCTCGGGGTTGATTGCGGTGCAACGCGCATCTATGTTGCACCGCACACAAAGTTGAGACGCGGCGCGCCGACAGGTCTTGCGTTCGGACCGCGCCGCTCGATCAGGCGCTTCGCGTCCGGCGGAGCGTTGCGCCTGAACCCGTAAGCCCTGACGTCCGCCGCTTAAAACCCGAGAGGTGACATCATGGCTACCACCAGCACCACCGCCAAGGCCGCCGCGGTCAAGACCGACGAAGTCGTCGAGGAGACCCTCTCCGTCGCCGCCAAGACGGCCGCCGACGTTCCGGCTCCGGTGCGCGAGCTCGCCGAGAAGTCCGTGAAGCAGGCGAAGGACGGCTACGCGCGCTGGAAAGCCGCCGCCGAAGAGACCTCCGACGCCCTCGAGGACGCCTATGCGACCGCGTCGAAGGGCTACAAGGAGCTGTCCCGCAAGTCGGTCGAGCTGACCCGCTCGAACGTCAACGCGCAGTTCGATTTCCTGCAGGCGCTCATCGGCGCGAAGTCCGTCAGCCAGGCGATCGAGCTGCAGACCTCCTTCGCCCGTCAGCAGTTCGAGGTTCTTTCGGGCCAGGCCAAGGAGCTCTCCTCGCTCGCCCAGAAGACCGCGACCGATGGCGCGAAGCCGTTTCAGGATCTGGCCACCAAGGGCCTGAGCGTCGTCCGCGCCTGACCCGGCGCCCGCGGCCGCCCGGCCGCTGATGCGATCCCTGCGCCCGGGCCGTTCCAACGGCCCGGGCGCAGTCGCGTTTCCCTGCCCGGGGAGGGATGCGCAAAACCGCGTCGGGGCGCTTGCCCCAGCGCGGGCTTTCACATAGGTTCCGCCCCGCTTCGCCGCACGACGCTTTTCAGCGTCGGCCCGGCGTCCGGCCCCATGCCGCCATAGCTCAGTTGGTTAGAGCGCCAGATTGTGGATCTGGAGGTCCCCCGTTCAAGCCGGGGTGGCGGTACCAGCCGATTCTCCAAAACTTGCAGAACAGCGGCCCGGCAGACGCGACGGGCCGCCTGGACGTCCGGTCAGCGCCACCCGAGCGGCGGCGCGACGTGCCGGAGAATGGCGTCGATCACGTGGGCGTTGTAGTCGACGCCGAGCTGGTTCGGCACGGTCAGCAGCAGCGTGTCGGCTTCCGCGACCGCCTCGTCCGCCTTCAGTTGCTCGACGAGCCTGTCGGGCTCGGCGGCGTAGGACCGGCCGAAGATCGCGCGCATGTCGTCGATGACGCCGACCTGGTCGCCGCCGCCGTCGCGGCCGAAATAGGCGCGGTCACGATCGTCCACCAGCGCGAAGATCGAGCGGGAGACGGAGACGCGCGGCGTCCGTTCGTGCCCCGCCGCCTTCCAGGCGTCGCGATAAAGACGAATCTGCTTCGCCTGCTGGACGTGGAACGGCTCGCCGCTCTCGTCCTTCTTCAAGGTCGAGCTTTGCAGGTTCATGCCCTGCTCCGCCGCCCAGACGGCCGTGCCGTTCGACGCCGATCCCCACCAGATCCGGTCGCGCAGGCCTTCGGAATGCGGCTCGAGGCGCAGCAGGCCGGGCGGATTGGGAAACATCGGACGCGGGTTCGGCTGGGCGAAGCCTTCGCCTTTCAGGAGGTCGAGAAAAACCTCCGCATGGCGGCGCCCCATGTCCGCGTCGGTTTCCCCTTCGGCCGGCGCATAGCCGAAATGGCGCCATCCCTCGATCACCTGCTCGGGCGAACCGCGGCTGACGCCGAGCTGGAGCCGGCCTCCGGCGATCAGATCCGCGGCGCCCGCGTCCTCCGCCATGTAGAACGGATTCTCGTAGCGCATGTCGATGACGCCGGTGCCGATCTCGATGCGGCTCGTCTTCGCCCCGACCGCCGCGAGCAACGGAAACGGCGAGGCGAGCTGCCGCGCGAAATGATGGACGCGAAAATAGGCGCCGTCCGCGCCGAGCTCCTCGGCGGCGACCGCGAGATCGATCGACTGAAGAAGCGTGTCGGCCGCCGACCGCGTTTGCGAATGCGACGAGGGCGACCAATGGCCGAACGACAGGAAACCGATCTTTTTCATGCGCCTATCCACAAGCGGCCACAACCGGCCGGCGCGGCGAACATAGGGATCGCCGGGCCCCGGCCTTAGGGCTTCGCTCGCAATGGAAGTTTGCGCCCGACGCATATCGATTGCGCGCGGAACGACGGCCGGCGAAGACGCCGAGCCTCGCGGCGCGCGCCGCGCTCGTCCGACATCCGACGACGGCGCGCATAGGCTGCCGCAGCGACGGCTCTCGCGGGGGCTGTTCGGCCAAGCCCCAGGGGTGCCGGACGCGAAGAAGCGGCCGTCAGCTCCGTCAGCGAGCGACGCGTCGGGGCGTCGAAGTCTCGGCGGGCCGGGGGGCGGTCCGGGCGCGCAGGCTCAGCGGCGCCGAGACTTCGCGGATCGTGAACGGTTCGGCGTCGTTGTGAGCGACGGGCTGAGCGACGTCGAAAAACGTCTGGCCGCGGGCGTCGTTTCGCGCCGCGTCTTTTCTGCCGGCCATGGAGTCCTCCCGACGGCGAAATGATCCGCCGACAACACGATTGACCGATAGAGTGATCGGATTGTCAACGCGAGGCCGGCGCGCTTTCGCGCGCTTCGCTTGGCTCTGTGGCGTTCACGGCACGAAGGTGCGTCCGTGGCGGATCCGGCGCCTCATTGCAAGGCGCGCCCATTCACGCGCCGCAAGGCGTTCCCGCGATTGATTCGCGGCGCCGATAAGGGCTCTCCGACGCCTCGAGCGGGCGTCGGAAACGCTCACCAGTCCGTGCTGAAGGAATAGGCCACGCCCACGCCGGCGGTGAAGGAGTTCTTGGTTCCGAGATCCTTCGCCACCGGGCTGTCGGCGGCCTCGCCGACCAGGCGGTTGTAGGAGCCGAACGCGGTCGTGCTCCAGGTCTCGTTCCAGTCGTAGGTCACGGCCGCCGAAGCCCCGACGGACTTGACGCCGCCCTTCGCCTTGTAGGCGCTGATGTTCTGCTTCGACGCCGCGGCTTCGGCCCGCGTCACGCCGAAATACTCGTTCATGAAGTCGCCGTCGCCGAGCTCCATGCGCGGCCCGAGCGACACCGTGAAGGCGCCGAACTTCTGGATGTAGTCGGCCGAGACGTTGCCGACGAAGCCGTCATGGCCGCCGATGCCGTGACGCAGCTCGCCGCGGATGCGCAGAACGTCGACGGGATAGATCTCGACGAAGGCGCCGGGCTCCACCGCCCAGTCGATGTCCTTCATGCCATAGAACTTCTTCACGTCGCTCGAATCGCGCTCGCTGCGGATGCGCGCCACCGGGCCGAACTGAAGCCAGGGCGTGTCGATGACCGCGAAGCCGAAGCCGTCGTCGGGCGCGCCGAACTTCCAGGGCTGGCCGGGCCGACGGATGCTGAGGCCCGGATAGCCGGAGAGCCCGTACTTCGACGTGCCTTCGAACAGCGGCGAGACGATGCCCGTCGCCTTGAGCGTCACGACCCAGCCTTCGTTGACCGCGGCTGCGGCGACCGGCGCCTGGACCTCGGGCATGTCGGCGGCGAACGCCGGCGCGGCCACGCCCAGCGTCAGGGTTGCGATCAACACGGCGGAACGGGACAACATCACCAGCATTCCTGCATGCCATTTCCGCGAGCCGGAAGCGGCTCCGAAATTCGATCCCATTTGCCGCATTCTCATTCGAAAACGCAACGGCTTGACGACGGAAGTCGCCGCGACGTGTCTATCGCGCCACTGTACCCGAACCGTTAATGGATACCCTTCCGTCCACACGCCCCTTCGTCGCGGAGACCCGCGCCCCCTTCGCAAACGCGCGTCCGCGCGCTAAAGCGCCGGGCGTGATCGATCCGCGTCTTCCGCGCCCTTCGGCGGCCGCCGCCCGATGAAGCTTTACGACCTCGCCGTGATCGGCGGCGGCGTGAACGGCTGCGGCCTCGCGCGCGACGCGGCCGGCCGCGGCCTTTCGGTCTTCCTGTGCGAAAAGGACGACCTCGGCTCGGGCGCGTCCTCCGCCTCGACGAAGCTCGTCCATGGCGGACTGCGCTATCTCGAGACCTTCGAATTCCGGATGGTGCGCGAGGCCCTTCGCGAGCGCGAGACGCTGCTGAGGATCGCGCCGCATCTCGTGCAGCCGATGCGCTTCGTCCTGCCGCACCGGCGGGGCTTGAGGCCCTGGCCGCTCGTCCGGTTCGGCCTGATGATCTACGACGCGCTGGGCGGCCGCCGCACGCTCGCCGCGTCCCGCATGGTGACGCTGTCCAGGGACCCGGCCGGAGAGGCGCTGCGCTCCGCGGACGGCATCGCCTTCGAATATTCGGACTGCAGGGCGGACGACGCCCGTCTCGTCGTCCTGAACGCGATGGACGCAGCCGAACGCGGCGCGGCGATCGCGACCCGGACGGCCTGCGTCGCGGCCGAGCGGCTCGGCGGCGTCTGGCGGGTGGAGCTCGACGGACCGAACGGCCGCTCCACGATCCGCGCCCGCGGGCTCGTCAACGCCGCGGGACCGTGGGCCGCGACGGTCGCGCAGGGGTCGCTCCGCGCTTCGGAGACGACGACGCTCAGGCTGGTTCGCGGCAGCCACATCGTCGTCGCGCGTCTGTTCGACCACGACCGCGCCTATGTGCTTCAGCAGCCGGACGGACGAATCGTCTTCGCCCTTCCCTACGAGGACGATTTCACGCTGATCGGCACGACGGACGTCGACCACCGCGGCTCGCCCGACTTCGCGGCGCCTTCGCCCGAGGAGATCGACTATCTCTGCGACGCCGCAAGCGCGGCGTTTCGGCGGCCGGTCAGCCGCGACAGCATCCTGTGGGCCTTCGCGGGCGTCCGCGCGCTTCACGCCGGCCCCGGCGGCGACGCCCGCAAGGCGAGCCGGGACTACGCGCTCGAACTCGAGGCCGGAGACGGCCGCCCGCCGCTGCTCACCGTCTATGGCGGAAAGATCACGACCTATCGCCAGCTCGCGGAGGCGGCGCTCGAAAAGCTCGCCGGCGTGATGGCGATCCCGACCGGGCGCTGGACCGGCCGCTCCCCGCTTCCCGGCGGCGGCGTTCCGTCGAACGAGCCGCTGGCGTCGCGGCTGCTCGTCGCCCACCCTTATCTTCCCGAAGCCCACGCGGCCCGGCTCGCCCGCTCCTACGGCTCCCGCGCGTGGGACCTGCTCGAAGGCGCGTCCGACGCCCGCTCGCTCGGCTATGTCTTCGGCGCCGACCTCACCGAACGCGAGGTGCGCTATCTCATCGCGAAGGAGTGGGCCGAGACCGCCGAGGACGTGCTGTGGCGGCGCACCAAGCTCGGCCTGCGCTTCACGACGCAGGAGCGAGAGACGCTGGCGCGCTTCATGCCGGGCGGCGACGCCTGAGCGGTCGCCTAAGCGTGTCGCCGGCTTGGGCGGCCGGCGCCTCGCTTCTGGTCATCTGGCGTCCCAGCCTTTTTCGAAACCCGGTCGCATCCCACGCCTGCTTCCGGAAATTGCCGGACGATCACATCTGGCCCCGACTTTGCACCAGCCTCGCCACTGAACAGGCGAGAGGTTGGGACATGACGACAGCCGCCGCGGCCACCGGCGCATCGGACGGGCAAGCTTCCGCGACGAGCGCGACCCGCTGGGTCCAGCTGGGTCTCGGCGTGATCGCCATGATGGCGATATCGAGCCCGCAATACGTCTGGACGCTTTTCACCAAGCCCCTGATGGCGGACCTCGGGACGACGCTGCCCGATCTCCAGATCACCTTTTCGATCCTGATCGTGCTGCAGACATGGCTGTCGCCGGCGCAGGGCGCGCTGGTGGAGCGCTTCGGCCC
This sequence comes from Ancylobacter novellus, assembly GCA_003241695.1. GTDB lineage: Bacteria > Pseudomonadota > Alphaproteobacteria > Rhizobiales > Methylopilaceae > Methylopila. The sequence continues at coordinate 321,320 of QFPN01000003.1, forward strand.
GCGGCTGCTCGTCGCCGTCGGCTGCGCGCTCTCGGGCGCGAGCTGGGTGCTGACCGCCTACGCGCCGAGCCTCGCGGCGGTCTACTTCACCTACGGCGTGCTGGGCGGGATCGGCACCGGCATCGTCTATATCGGCATCATCGGCCAGATGGTGAAATGGTTCCCCGACCGGCGCGGTTTCGCGACAGGCATGGCGGCGGCGGGCTACGGCTTCGGCGCCATCTTCCTCAACTTCCCGATCGCCTCGACGCTCGCGAGCGCCGGCCTGCATCACACGCTGCTCGTGTTCGGCCTGGCGCAGGGGGTCGTCGGCGTCGCCGCCGCGCTGTTCCTGAAGGCGGCGCCTCGGGCCGGCGCCGCGGCGACGGCAGCGGCTCCCGTTTCGGCGATGCGCGCCCGCCGCGACTTCACTCCCCGCGAGATGCTGAAAACCCCGGTCTTCTGGCTGATGTTCGCCATGATGACGATGATGTCGACCGGCGGCCTGATGGTGATCTCTCAGTTCGCAACCTTCTCGCGCTCCTTCGGCATCGACGAGAAGGTGCTGGTGCTGGGCTTCGCGGCGCTGCCGCTCGCCCTCACCATCGACCGCATCACCAACGGCCTGACACGACCAGTGTTCGGCTGGATCTCGGACCGCATCGGACGCGAGAAGACCATGGCGATCGCCTTCATCGGCGAAGGGATCGCCATCGCGGGCCTTGTCGCGGTGCGCGACGACCCGCTGCTCTACGTGCTGATGTCCGGCATGGTGTTCTTCGGCTGGGGCGAGATCTTCTCGCTGTTCCCGTCCACGCTAACCGACACGTTCGGCGAGACCCACGCCACCAAGAACTACGGCTTTCTCTATATGGCGCAGGGCGTCGGCTCGGTGCTGGGCGGCCCGATCGCGGCGCTGATCTTCGCCTCCACCGGAAGCTGGATGCCGGTGTTCGGCGCGATCATCGTGATGGACGTCGTGACTGGCCTGCTGGCGCTGGTCGCGCTCGCGCCGATGCGGAAGGCGCTGATCGAACGCTCGGGCGGCGGAGCTCAGGCTCCCGCCTGATCTTTCAGCCAGCCGCGCCGGAATAAGGCCGGTAGCGGCGGCGGTGATATGAGAGGCCGTCGGTCGGCCCCTTGGCGAAGCGCACCGCCTCGAGCTGCACCACCATGGCGGCGTGGGTGCCGACAACGATCTCGCTGACGATGCGGCCGTCGAACACGGCGAGCGCATGGGCGAGCACCGGCGCGCCGGTGATGAGCGGCGCCCAGTCGCCATGGCTGAAGCGGTCGTCCGGGGCGCCGCCCGAGGAGCGCGAGAAGGCGCGCGCAACGGGCTCCTGATCGGCCGAGAGCGCGTTCACCGCCACGATGCCGTTCGCGCTCGCGAGGCGATGGGTGAGGCTCGAAAGGTTGAGGCACACGACGAGCGTCGGCGGCTGGTCGGTGAGGCTGACGACCGAGGTCGCGGTCGCGCCGTGGCGGCCGGCCGGGCCGTCGGTCGTCACCACATGCACGGTCGCTGCGATGCGCGACATCGCCTCCCGGAAGCGCTCGGCTTCGGGCGACGGTTCGGTCAGGCTGACGGCTGTGGTCTTCATGGCGCCCGCAGGCTCCGGCGAGGTGTCGAGACTTTCACGAACGTTCATGGCACGGTTCGGGTTGTGGCCGCATTAATTCGATCTGCGAAAAGCGGCGCGATCTCGTCCCGAACCGGAGATGTGATGAAGACTTTCTTTGTACAGTTCAAATGCGAGCCCGGCCGCGCCTACGACGTCGCGCAGTCGCTCGCCGACCGAGAACGGCATTCCGAGATCTATTCGACCGCTGGGCAGTTCGACCTGCTGGTCAAGTATCACGTCGACGACGAAGTCGACGTCGGCCGGTTCGTCGGCGAGGAGGTGAGCGCGATCGAAGGCGTCCGCGACACCTACACGCTGATCGCCTTCAAGGCCTTCTGAAACGCCGCCGCCCGCGTCCCGGCCTTGAGCCGCGACCCATGAACGCGACGCCGACCGATGCAAGCGAGCGGCCCGACGCGGGAAGCCTCAGCCTGCGGACGTCGTGCGCATGGGTCCCGGCTCAAGGCCGGGACGCGAGGTCGAGGCTCCGATCGACGGACGCGCGCCCCAACGCGCCAAGATCGACGGCTGATTCGGGACGCAGTTCGTCTCAGCCGGCCTTGTGCCGGGCGAGGATCGCCCTCACCTCGTCGACCAGCAGATCCTCCGCCACCGTGACCTGCGCCGGCCGGGCTTCGGTCCATTCGGCGCGGTCGGCGATCGCCTTGGCGGCCTTCGCGCCCTCCACGAGGTCCTTCAGCGTGACTTCCGCCTTCTCGCGCTCGTCCGAGCCCTGGATGACGACGCAAGGGGAGCGCCTGCGGTCGGCGTATTTCATCTGCGCCTTCATGCCCGAGCCGCCGAGATAGACCTCCGCGGGAATCCCGGCGTCGCGCAGGCGCTTCGCCTGCGCCATCGAGGCGCCGACATGCTCGCGGTCGAGCACGAGCACGACGACCGGACCGTCGGCGACGGCCTCCGCCTCGCCCTTCAGCGCGGCGAGCGCCGCCAAGAGGCGAGAGACGCCGATCGAGAAGCCGGTCGCGGGGACGTTCTCGGCCATGAAGCGGCCGACCAGCCCGTCATAGCGACCGCCGCCGCCCACCGAGCCGAACTGGATAGGCCGGCCCTCATCGTCATGGACCGTGAAGGTGAGCTCGGCCTCGTAGACCGGGCCGGTGTAGTATTCGAGCCCGCGGACGACGGAGGGGTCGATCGAGACCCTCTCCTTGTATCCCGCCTGATCGATCAGCGTCGCGATCGCCGAAAGCTCGCGGGCGCCCTCCTGACCGGTCTCGGTCGAGGCGAACTCGTCGAAGAGACGGCGCGCGGTTTCGAGATTGTCGCCGGTCTTCGCCTTGAGGATCGACAGCACCCGGAGCGCGGCCTCGTCATCGAGGCCCGCGCCCTTCGTGAAGTCGCCGCTCTCATCCTTGCGTCCCGGCCCGAGCAGCGCGCGGACCCCCTCCGGCCCCAGCCGGTCCAGCTTGTCGATCGCCCGCAGCACCGTCAGCCGGCGGCCGGCGTTCTCCTCGCCGCCGAGCCCGACCGCCTCCATCACGCCGTCGAGGATCTTGCGATTGTTGACCTTGATCACGTAGTCGCCGCGCTTGACGCCAACGGCTTCGAGCGTGTCGGCCATCATCATGCACATCTCGGCGTCGGCCGTGACGTTGGGGGCGCCGACGATGTCGGCGTCGAACTGCAGGAACTGGCGGAAGCGGCCCGGACCCGGCTTCTCGTTGCGGAACACCGGCCCGAAGCGGTAGCTGCGATAGGGCTTCGGCAGGCGCTGGAAGTTCTCCGCCACAAAGCGGGCGAGCGGCGCCGTCAGGTCATAGCGCAGCGACATCCACTGCTCGTCGTCGTCCTTCAGCGAGAACACGCCCGCGTTCGGCCGGTCCTGATCCGGCAGGAACTTGCCCAGCGCGTCGGTGTATTCGAACACCGGCGTCTCCAGCCCCTCGAAGCCCCACAGCGCGTAGGTCGTGCGGATCGCCTCCGCCATCTCCCGCACGGCCTTGAGTTCGGCCGCGCCGCGGTCGGCGAAGCCGCGCGGGGAACGGGGCGCGATGAGATCGGAGCGACGGGCGGTCATCAAAAAAAGTCCGGAAGCTGGAACGACTGCGCGGGAGCCGGCCCCCGCGCGCCTGCTCCTAGAGAAAATCCGCGTCCGGCGAAAGCCTTGGGGTTTTTCGAGCCGCGCAGCAGGCCGCCGGTCGGGGCCGAGACCACGCGCAGATGAGCGCCCGATTACCGCTTGGGCGCAATCGAATCGCCCGGCCGCATTGACGTCCCCACGGCCCTCCCGATATACAAAGCCTAGTCAGATCAGTAGTTTAGATCTTTTCCAAACTACGACGCCGACCCGAGACCAAGACCGCCGGACGCCAGATGATCGTCTGTTCCTGCAACGTGTTGAGCGATACGCAGATTCGCACGACGATCGGCGATGTCGAGGCAAAGCCTCGCACGCCGGGTCAGGTCTACCGCTGCCTCGGCTGCAGCCCGCAATGCGGACGCTGCGCGCGGACGATCAAGGCCATGCTCGCCGACATCAAGGGTCTCGAGCCGAGCGCCGAAGCCGCCTGCGGCGCCTGCCCCGCGGCCTGTCCGGCCGTGACTCACGGCGTCGGCCAGGTGCTGGACGTCGTCGGCGACGTCGTCGAGGTCGCGACGATCGAGCGCCCCCGCGCCCGCTGACCTGCGGCGCGCGCTCCCCTATAACGCCTCCAGAGAACGTGCTTTCCGTCGCGCTTGCCTGCGGACGGCGGCTAGTTTAGAAACGTTCTAGGATATAGGAGCCGCGGGCAGCCGCGAGGGAGAGCCATGAAGGGCGACGCGAAGGTCATCGATTATCTCAACCGCGGCCTCCGGTCGGAGATGACCGCGATCAACCAGTACTGGCTGCATTACCGGCTGCTGGACGACTGGGGCTATCTCGAGCTCGCCAAGAAGTGGCGCAAGGAATCGATCGAGGAGATGGAGCACGCCGACAAGTTCGTCGCGCGCATCGTTTTCCTCGAAGGCTTCCCGAACATGCAGGTTCTCGATCCGCTCAGGATCGGCCAGAACGTCAAGGAAATCCTCGAGTGCGACCTCGCGGCGGAGCTCGAGGCGCGCGCGCTCTACCGCGAGGCGGCGCTCTACTGCCAGGACATCGGCGACCTGCCCTCCAAGAACCTGTTCGAGGAGCTGATGGGCGACGAGGAAGGCCATATCGACTTCCTCGAGACCCAGCTCAACCTCGTCGAGCAGCTCGGCGTGCAGCTCTACGCCCAGAAGCATGTCGGCCACGTGGGCGGCGAGGACTGAGAGTTTCGCCTTCGGGCTTCTCGGAATGACGAACGGCCGGAGGGTGAACCTCCGGCCGTTTCCGTGAGGCGCCGAAACCTCGGCCGTCATGCCCGCCGCAGGCGGGTATCCACGACTTTGGCGTAGAGCGCGGCCGCTTCCAAAGTCGTCGGCGCCCGCGCGAGGCGCGGGCATGACGGTGAAGAGGGCGCCGCCTTCAGCCCCTTTCGAGCGATCCGAACCGCCGCCGTCCTCACCCCAGCGGAAACGCGCGTCCCGTCACCGCCTGCGCGAACGCCGCGACGGTGAGCGCCGCCATTGCGACGCCGGTCGCGACCACGAGCCGCCGGGCCGCGAGCGTCCCGACGACGCGCGTCGCCAGCACGGCGACGACCGGCAGAACCTGCTCGGCGTGCATCCCGAAGAAATGCGCGACCCGGAGGTCTCCCCCGGCGCGGTTCCAGCCGAACAGCGGCGCCGCGCCGCCGACCGCGCCGACATTGTGGCCGCTTCCGTATTGCTGGCTCAGATAGACGCCCGACGCCGCGCCGAGCGCGACGGTGAGCGCGATCCCGAGCGCGACGGCGAGCCTGAGCGTCGGATCGAGCCCGCGGACCGGGCGTCGCCAGATTTCGAGCGCGAGCGGGATCTTGGTCGCCAGCATCGCGAGCGCCGCCGCGCCCATCAGCCCGTAGAGCGCGAAATGCGCGAGGCCGTCGCGGTTGAAGTGGGAGCGTTCGCCCTGCGCCGCCTGGAAGGTGATGTAGGCGAGCTCGAAGACCGCGGCCGCGATGACGACCCGCACGCTCCAGACCAGCGGCGCCGCATCCCGCCGCTCCGGCCGCACATAGCCGAAGAACCAGGCGGAGGTCAGGAGAAACACGCCGGTCGACAGGAAGAACTTCGCGGGTTTCGCCCAGACCGAGACGCCGTCGAGAAGCCGGCCGTCGAAGAGCGGCAACGCCGCCGCGACGACGAACAGCGCGAGGCAGGCGAAGCCGACGGCCGCGAGCGCCGGCTGGCGCCGCCGAAGCGCGGCGACGGGCGAGAAACCCGCCGAAGCCCCTGCCCGGGAAAAGGCGACCTCGGTCATGACAGGCCCTCCGTGAAGCGGCCGCCCCTCGCGAAGCGGACCACGAGGTGGACGAGGAGACCGGCCGGCCCGAATAGGAAGGTCAGCGCCAAAGCGGGCAGGACGAGAAGCGCGGGAATGGACGCGCGGGCGGCGTCGCGGGCGATCAGCGTCCCGACGATCAGGTCGAAGGCTAGGTAATGGATCCAGCCGGCGGCAAGCGCGTGGTCGTTCGCGAACAGGGCGCGCACCTCGGCGATAGAGCCGAAGCCTCCGGACGCGCCGGTCGCGAAGCCCGCGATCAGGGAACCGAGATAGGCGACGGCGAACAACGCCGGCAGGCCGATCCCGGTCACGATCCATATGGCTTGTCTGGCCTTGGGGACGAAGACTGAAAGACCGAGCGCCAGCCAGCCGATCAGCGCCAGCATGTTGCAGACGGAAAATAGCGTGCCTGGAGCGAGCATCGCTTGCCCTCGCTGATCTTTACATCGTAAAGATAGCCATGATCGACGATCTTTACACTGTCAAGTCGGCACCCGGCCGCCCGGAGGCGGACGACGCGCCGTCGCCCCGCAAACCGGGCGGCTATCACCATGGCGACCTTCGCGGAGCATTGCTTCGCGCGGCCGAGGAGGTGATCCGCGAGCGCGGCGTCGACGACTTCTCGCTGCGGGAGGCGGCGCGCCGCGCCGGGGTCTCGGCCGCCGCGCCCCAGCATCATTTCGGCGACGCCCGCGGCCTGCTGACGGCGGTCGCGACGCTCGGATTCGAGGATCTTTCAGCGGCGCTTGCGAATGCGGACGCTCGCGCGCAGGCGGGATCGGACGCCCCGGCGAACCGCCGGGCGCGCCTCGAGGCGCAGGGCCGCGCCTATGTGGCCTATGCGCTCGCCGAACCCGCGCGCTTCGACGTGATGTGGCGGAAGGCGCGGATCGACGACGCCGACGCGACGTTCCAGGCCGCGGCGCAGAGGACCTACCGCGTCCTCGACGAGGCCGTGCGCGGCGAAGCCGCGGTCGGCCTGACGGACGGCCCGCCGGATCCTCGCACCATCGCCGCCTGGGCGGCGGTCCACGGCTTCGCCCGGCTCGCCCTCGACGGCGCCTTCGGCCCCGACCCCAAAGCCGCGGCCGACGCGATGCTCGACGGCGTGCTGACGCGGCTGGACTTCTGAGCCGGGATCAGTGCGCGCCGAGGAACTGGCGCAGCTCCGGCGTCTTCGGGGCGCCGAACACCTCCGCGGGCGGCCCGATCTCGTGGACGCGGCCGAGATGCATGAACACCACGCGCGAGCAGACGTCGCGCGCGAAGCGCATCTCGTGCGTGACCATCAGCAGCGTCATGCCCTCGCGGGCGAGCTCCTTCACCACCGCCAGCACTTCCTGCACGAGTTCGGGATCGAGCGCGGAGGTGATCTCGTCGCAGAGCAGCGCCATCGGCTGCATCGCGAGCGCGCGGGCGATGGCGACGCGCTGCTGCTGGCCGCCGGAGAGCTGGTCGGGATAGGCGTCGAACTTGTGGCCGAGCCCGACCCGGTCGAGCATCTTGCGCGCCATCGCCGCGGCCTCCGGCTTCGGCGTCTTCTTCACCACCATCTGGCTCAGCATCACGTTCTCGCCCGCGGTCTTGTGCGGGAACAGGTTGAAGCCCTGGAAGATCATGCCGACCTTCAGCCGCAGCGCCTTCAGGTGCGTCTCGTCGGGCAGGAGCTGCGCGCCCGCCACCTGGATCGAGCCGCCGTCGATCGTCTCGAGCCCGTTGACGCAACGCAGCAGCGTCGACTTGCCCGAGCCCGACTTGCCGATGATGGCGATCACCTCGCCCGGCTCGACGTCGAGATCGATGCCCTTCAGCACCTCGTTGTCGCCGAAGCTCTTGCGGACCTCAGTGATTTCGATGAGCGACATTGAGCTTCCTCTCGAGGAACTGGCTCGCCTTCGACAGCGGGAAGCAGAGCGCGAAATAGATCAGCGCGACGTAGCCGTAGACCGTGAAGGGCATGAAGGTGGCGTTGGCCACCACGGTGCCGGCCTTCGACAGCTCGACGAAGCCGATGATCGAGGTGAGCGAGGTGCCCTTCACCACCTGAACCGAGAAGCCGACCGTCGGCGGCACCGCGATCTTCATCGCCTGCGGCAGGACGACGTGGCGAAGCTGCTGCAGCCGCCCCATGCCGAGCGAGGCGGAGGCCTCCCACTGCCCCTTCGGGATCGCCTCCACGCAGCCGCGCCAGATCTCCGACAGGAAGGCCGCGGTCCACAGCACCAGCGCGACGCCCGCGGCGAGCCAGGCGGGCACGTTGATCCCGAACAGCCCCAGGCCGAAGAATGCGAGAAACAGCTGCATCAGCAGCGGCGTGCCCTGGAACAGCTCGATATAGCCGGCGGCGAACAGACGCGCCCAGCGCGCCTTCGAGATGCGCATCGTCAGGATCAGCAGTCCGACGAGCCCCCCGCCCACGAAGGAGACGAGCGAGAGCGCGACCGTCCAGCGCGCCGCGAGCAGCAGGTTCCGGACGATGTCCCAGGTCGTGAACTCGATCATCGCGCGGCCCTCTTCGGAAAGAGGATCCAGCCGACGCCCTTGAGCAGCTGCCTGAGCAGGATCGCGAGCGCGAGATAGATCAGCGTCGCGACGATGTAGGCCTCGAAGGCGCGGAAGGTGCGCGACTGGATGAAGTTCGCCGCGAAGGAAAGATCCTGCGCCGCGATCTGCGAGACGACCGCCGAGCCCAGCATCACGATCACGATCTGCGACGACAGCGCCGGCCAGATGCGCTGCAGCGCCGGGACCAGCACGACGTGGCGGAAGGTCTCGAGCCGCGTCATGCCGAGGCTCGCGCCGGCCTCGAACTGGCCGCGCGGCGTCGCCTCGATGCCGGCGCGGATGATCTCGCAGCCATAGGCCCCGAGATTGACCACCATCGCGAGCAGCGCGGCCTGCGTCTCGGACATCTGGACGCCCAGCGACGGCAGTCCGAAGAAGATGAAGAACAGCTGGATCAGGAAGGGCGTGTTGCGGATCAGCTCGACATAGGCGCCGACGATGGGCCGCAGCCATTTCGGCCCGAGCGCCCGCGCCCAGGCGCAGAAGATCCCGAGCATCACGCCGAAGGTCGCGCCGATCAGGATGAGGTAAACCGTGACCCAGACGCCCGAGATCAGGACGCCGGAATATTCGCCGAGCCAGGAATAGTCGAACACATAGGTCACGGCCGAACGCCCCCGCCTCAGCCGATCACAGGTCCTTGGGCAGGTCGGTCTTCAGCCACTTCTGGGCGATGGCGTTCATCGTCCCGTCGCCCTTGGCGGCGGTCAGGATCTCGTCGACCTTGGCCTTCAGCGCCGGCTGGTCCTTGGACAGGCCGATGTAGCAGGGCGAGTTCTTGATCAGGAACTTCAGCTCCGGCTTCTTCGGCGGGTTCCTGGCGAGGATCGCGGCCGCGACCACGTTGCCGGTCGCCACCACGTTCACCTGCCCGGAGAGAAAGGCCGAGATCGTGCCGTTGTTGTCCTCGTAGCGCTTCACCGTCGCGTCCGCGGGCGCGATCTTGGTGAGTTCGAGATCCTCGACCGAGCCGCGCGTGACGCCGACCGACTTGCCCGACAGGTCCTCGGCCTTGCTCACCGCCACCGAGTCCGGCGCGAACACGCCGTTGAAGAAGGGCGCGTAGGCGACCGAGAAATCGATGACCTTTTCGCGCTCCGGGTTCTTGCCGAGGCTCGAAATGACGAGATCGACCTTGTTGGTCTGGAGATAGGGGATCCGGTTCGCCGACGTCACGGGGACGAGCTCCACCTTCACGCCCATCTTGGAGCCGATCAGGTTCGCGACGTCGATGTCGTAGCCCTGCGGAGCCATGTCGAGGCCGACGCTGCCGAACGGCGGAAAGTCCTGCGGCACCGCCACCCGGAGCGTTCCGCGCGACATGACGTCGGCGAGCGCGTCGGCCCTGGCCGAGGGCGCGGCGAAGGCCGCAAGAGCCGCGGCTGCGAGCGCGAACAGATGGCGACGTGCGATGAAGATCACGGAATGCCTCTCCTGACTGCCCGTCCCGGTCCGCGAAGGCGGCGCCGGGGAGGATCTCAGGTTGTCAGGCAAGCGCCGTACCAGACTGCCGCAACGACCCGGCGTCCGGCCAAGGTCAGGCTGCGAGGCCCCCTTTCGGACGCGGCGACGCTTTCAGGCGCAAGATGGGCGCCCACCATGCAGGCGCCTTAGCCATAGGCGCCTTCAGAACGGCCAGCCTGCCCTCAGTTCCGCCTCCGTGCCTGAAAAGAGATCGCGATCGACCGGCCCGAGCCCGTCGACCGTCCGCGGCTCTGGCCCGCTTGCGCCATCGGTGTATTGCCAGAATGTCCAGCGCGGCCAGAGCGCAGGGACGCCGCGCGGCGCGTCGGCGAAGCGGGCGTACCAGAGCGGACAGCGCGCCAGCGGCGAGGCGGTCGTCACGCCGAGCGCCTCCCGCAGACGGCGCCCGCCATAAACCACGGGCGCGCGGCCGATCCGCCGTTCCACCTGCTCCACGAAGTCCTCCGCCTGCGCGAGGCTCATGTCGGCGCCCGCCGTGCTCTCTTCCCAGTCGAGGCAGACGAGTTCGTCGGGGCGCGGGTCCGCATAAGCGAGATAGTTGTCGACCTGCGAACCGACCTCGACGCCGCTCGAGAAGTGATACGAGCCCCAGAGCAGCCCTGCGGCCCGCGCGGCCTCGCGCCGTTTCCGGAATTCCGGATCGCGGAAGGTCGCGCCCTCGGTCGCCTTGTGGATCACGGCGGCGATCCCGGCTCGGCGCACGGCGGCCCAGTCGGCGACGGCGTTGTGGTGAGACAGATCGATCACGCCGTTGAACATGCGGCTCTCCAGACGGACTGCGTGCTTCGAGATGCGGACCTCCCGTTCGGCTCCTCAGCAGGAGGAGGGCTTTGGGATTGCATGACGGTGCTCAAGCCGAGAGGCCCGCGCCGGCGGCCGACTCGGAGCACGCGCTCCCTTTCCGTCTGCGCGGATGACGTCCCGCTCGCCCGTCGCTATATCAGGCGCGACCATCCCTTCCCGCCTCGCCGCCGCTCGGACGGCGCGCAAATCCCCCGGAGGCCCCCGATGCTTGACGCCGCCAAGGACGACAAGACGCCCGTCACCGTGCTCACCGGCTATCTCGGCGCCGGCAAGACCACGCTCCTGAACCGCATCCTCTCCGAACCGCACGGCAAGAAATACGCCGTCATCGTCAACGAGTTCGGCGAAATCGGCATCGACAACGAACTCGTCGTGGGCGCCGACGAGGAAGTGTTCGAGATGAACAACGGCTGCGTCTGCTGCACCGTTCGCGGAGACCTCATCCGCATCCTCGAAGGGCTGATGCGCAGAAAAGGCCAGTTCGACGCCATCATCGTCGAGACCACCGGCCTCGCCGACCCCGCGCCCGTCGCCCAGACCTTCTTCATCGACGAGGAAGTCGGCCGTAAGGCCCGCCTCGACGCCGTGGTGACGGTCGCCGACGCCAAGTGGCTCACGGACCGCCTCAAGGACGCGCCCGAGGCCAAGAACCAGATCGCCTTCGCGGACGTGATCCTGCTGAACAAGACCGACCTCGTCTCCGAGCACGACCTCGAGGAGGTCGAGGCCCGCATCCGCGGCCTGAACCCCTACGCCCGCGTCATCCGCACCCAGAAGTGCGACGTCGCGCTCGACGCCGTGCTCGACAAGGGCGCGTTCGACCTCGACCGCATCCTCTCGATCGAGCCGGCCTTCCTCGAGGCTGACGAGCATCACCACCATCATCACGACCACGATCATGGCCACCACCATCACGGCCATGACCACGGGCATGACCATCACGAACACGGGCCGGATTGCGGCTGCGGACACGACCATGGCCACCACGATCATGGCCACGATCATCATGCGCACGAGAAGCCGGGCTTCGAGCACAAGGACCATGGCCATGGCGTGCATTCGCATGGCGGCCTGAAGACCTATCACGACGAGACCATGCAGTCGGTCGCGCTCGAAATTCCGGGCGACGTCGACCCGAACAGGTTCATGCCCTGGGTGAACGAACTCGCGCAGAGCGACGGCGCGAACTTCCTGCGCTGGAAGGGCATCCTGGCGTTCAAGGACGAGCCGCGCCGGTTCGTGTTCCAGGGCGTCCACATGATCCTCGACGGCGATCTCCAGCGGGAGTGGAGGCCGGACGAGACGCGCCGCTCAAAGCTGGTCTTCATCGGCAAGGAGCTCGACGAGGCGAAGCTGCGGAAGGGTTTCGAGGCCTGCGCGGCGTAGAAACAAAAACGCCGCCCTCGTCCCGGCCTCGAGCCGGGACCCATGACCGCGACGCCTTCATGGAAGGCGACGCGCGCAAAATAACCTTCTTCCGCAAACGGTCATGGATCCCGGCTCGAGGCCGGGACGCGAGGTCCGAGTTTCCTTCATGTCCCTCACTCACGACGCCGGCTATCCTTCGCTGACCGACCGCCTGACCCCGGTCGAGGCCGGCGCCTATGTCATCTCTGCGAGCTTCATCGGCGCGGCCGCCGTGTTCGCGCTCGCTGACGGCGTCGTGCTGTTCGTCTCGGACGACGGCGAACTCCGCGTCCCGGCCCATGACGGCGCGGTCAACGTCGCGGCGACGGCGAAGAACGTGCTCGTCACCGGCGGCGACGACGGCAAGGTGCTGCGCTTCACCGGGACGGACGCGCCCGAGCCGGTCGGCGCGGCGAAAGGCTGGATCGACGCGCTCGCGATCGGCGCCGACGGCGCCGTGGCGTGGTCGTCGGGCAAGAACGTCTTCGCCCGCGACGGCAAGGGCGAGGTGAAGACCTTCGAGGCACCCTCCTCCGCGCGCGGCCTCGCCTTCGCGCCCAAGGGCCACCAGCTCGCGGTGGCGCGCTACAACGGCGTCTCGCTCTGGTTTCCGCGCGTCACGGGCGCGCCCAAGGAGCTCGCCTGGAAGGGCAGCCACATCGACGCGACCTTCTCGCCGGACGGCCGCTTCGTGGTCACCACCATGCAGGAGAACGCGCTCCATGGCTGGGTCGTGGCGAGCGGCGCGAACATGCGGATGTCGGGCTATCCCGGCAAGGTGCGCTCGACCGCCTGGACCGCCGACGGCAAATGGCTCGCGACCGCGGGCGCTGACGCCGCGATCCTGTGGCCGTTCCAGGCCAAGGACGGGCCGATGGGCAAGGCGCCGAAAGAGCTCGGCATCCGTCCCGCGCGCGTCTCCCGCGTCGCCGCGCATCCCAAGGCCGGCGTCGTCGCGCTCGGCTACGAGGACGGCTGCGCGCTGATCGTGCGGATTTCGGACGGCGCCGAGATTCTCGCCCGCAAGCCCGGCGAAGGCGGCCCGATCACCGCGCTCGGCTGGGACGCGGGCGGCGATCGCCTCGCCTTCGGCACGGAAGACGGCGCCGCCGGGATCGTGGCGCTGCCGAACGAGTGATCTCCGGTCAGGCATGCCAAGTATTGGCATACCTGCACGTGACGCATGACGTCCATGCGCGGACGACCTGACTTCCGGATGGACAGGCGGATGACATCCTGCAATCAGGACGTCATAGACTTTTGTCTAGTCTAATTCGCATTTTCCTCCTGCCCTCAGGGCAGTCCCGACACTGCGAGCGTTTCGATCCGCACCCGGCGTCCGGGCGGGGAAGCGAGCCTGCGCGCCCATAGGACAAGACCTTGGCCACCGACATCGAACCCGCCGGCTCCCGCGACCAGGTCTCGACGGACCGCCGCAACTTCATCCGCTTTCTCGCCGCGAGCCCGCTGATGACGCCGGCGGCCGTCAGCTCCGTGGTCGGCGCGCTGACGGCCGCCTCGGGCGCCGCCGTCGCGCAGAGCTACGACGTGCTTCGCGCGCCGATGACGCAGGTCGGCGACGTGATCAACTCGCCCGATCAGGCTCTCGAAGTGATGGACTTCGAGCCCGCGGCCAAGAAGGCCCTGCCGCCGGCCCATTACGGCTACCTCGCCTCCGGCGTCGACGACGACGCCACGCTGCGCGCGAACCATGAGGCGTTCTCCGACATCCGCATCCGCACCCGCCGCCTGATCGACGTGCGCAAGATCGACACCAGCGTCACGATCTTCGGCCAGACGTGGGGCAGCCCGATCGCGCTCGCGCCGGTCTCGAGCCAGGGCGCGTTTCATCCGGAGGCCGAATCCGCGGTCGCCCGCGCGGCCAAGGTCCAGGGCCACGGCATGATCCTGTCGACCGTCGGCTCGACCTCGATCGAGGACGTGACCAAGGAGCGCGGCGCCCCGGTCTGGTACATGCTCTATCCGACCGACGACTGGGCCGTGACCGAGGCCTTGGTGAAGCGCGCCGAGGCCGCGGGCGCGCCGGCGATCGTGCTCACCGTCGACCGCCAGGGCGGCCGCAACACAGAGACGCTGTTCGAGTTCCGCCGCGACGACAAGCGCGACTGCAAGATGTGCCACGCCGGCGGTTTCAAGAACGAAGTGAGCCGCAAGCCGATGTTCGACGACCTCGACGTGTCGAAGGTCACGAACCTCTACGGCACCGGCATGACCTGGGCGTTCGTCGATCGGCTCCGTGGCCTCGTGAAGGGCAAGCTGGTGCTGAAGGGCATCATGACCCGCGAGGACGCGGCCGAAGCGCTGAACCACGGCGTCGACGCGATCATCGTGTCGAACCATGGCGGACGCGCCGAAGAGAGCCTGATGGCGACCATCGACGCGCTCCCCGAGGTCGTCGCGGCGGTGGACGGAAAGATCCCGGTGCTGATCGACGGCGGCTTCCGGCGCGGCACCGACGTCATCAAGGCGCTCGCCCTCGGCGCGACGGCCGTCTGCATCGGTCGCCCCTACTGCTGGGGCCTCGCGGCCTTCGGCCAGCCGGGCGTCGAAGCCGTGCTGAAGATCATGCAGCGCGAGTTCGAGACGATCATGCGCCAGGTCGGAGCGACCAAGATCGCCGAGATCACGCCCGAAGCCGTCGTCCGCGGCTGAACCGCCGTCGACCTTCGGGTCGCGTCCGGACCGGCTTCCGCCGATCCGGACCGATCCGAAGGGCGGAGCCCCTTCAGCGCTGGCCGCCCGAGACGCGGACGGCCTCGCCGGTGATCCAGCCGCTGGCGTCGGACGCCAGGAAAACCGCCGCCCTGGCGATGTCGTCGGGCCGCCCGAGCCGTCCGAGCGGCGTGGCCGCCACGATCTGCTCCTCGGCCTCGCTCCCCTTGATGCCCGTCGAGCCGAAACCCTCGGTCTCGGTCGCTCCGGGATTGATGGCGTTCACGCGGACGCCGCGCGGCCCGAGCTCCGCCGCAAGGTTGCGGGTGATCGAGTCGAGCGCGGCCTTGGTGGCCGAATAGACCGTCGAGGTCGGGTATACGCTCTCGCTCACGACCGACGAGACGTTGATCACATTGCCGCCGCCCGGCCGGAACCGCTTGACCGCCTCGCGGATCGCGAGCAGCGGGCCGAGAACGTTGACGTCGAACTGCCTCCGGTAGAGCGCCTCGGTGAACTCCTCGATCGGCGCGAACTGGTAGACGCCGGCGTTGTTCACGAGCACGTCGAGCGGGCCGAACGCCGCCTCGGCGGCGTCGAACAACGCCGAAACCTCCGCCTCCTTCGACATGTCCGCCTTGACCGCGGCGGCCTCGCCGCCCGCGGCGCGGATGTCGGCCACGACGCGTTCGGCGCCGTCCCGGTCGGAGGCGTAGTTCACCACCACCTTCGCGCCTTCGGCCGCGAAGCTTTTGGCGATGCCGGCGCCGATGCCTTTCGAAGCGCCCGTTACGATCGCAGTCTTTCCAGTCAGCGCGCCCATCCAAACCTCCTGCGGCGGCGTTTATTTCGACAGTTAGATGATTATCGAATTTTATGCCGCAAGGCCGTCCGCCGCGGCGAGCCGCCGCAGGACCGCCGTCGCTGGAAATCGGGAGGAAAAGGATCGAGCGCGGGAGCTCAGATGTCCTGAAGCCGGGCGAGATAGGCCGACAGCACGTCGCGTTTCAGCGTGAGGCTCGCGCAGCGGCCTTGCCGGGCGATCTCGATCAGGCCCGCGGTTTCCAGTTCCTTGATGTGGTGGGACAGGGTCGCGGGGGTGATGGATTGCGCCTCGTTCAGGGCCGCGCAGGGGGTCGGCGCCTCGCTGGACCCGATTTCCTTCAGGATCTGGACGCGGCGCGGCTCCGCGAGCGCGCGCGCGATGCGCTCGAACTGTCTGTCCGTCAGCGAAGGCGTTTCAGGGGTCGTCATGCCCGACACATAAGCATCCGCGGCGCAAACACGAAGAGCGCGTCCGCCGCCTTACTGGCTCGCCCACACGATGCGGGCGATCCAGACGACCTGGTTCGCCGGAAGGGAGCGATCGGGATGCTCGGGATTGAGCGAGCGCAGCTCCACCTGCTTGGCGGTGCGGCGGGCGAGCTCCTTGGCCAGGACCTCTCCGTCCGTGGTCTTGACCACCACGCGGTCGCCGCGGCGCACCGGAGCGCCGGGCGCGACCAGCACGACGTCGCCGTCGCGATAGACCGGCGCCATCGAGTCGCCCGAGATCTCGAGCGCATAGGCGTTTTCATGGTCGACGTCGGGAAAGGCGATTTCGTCCCAGCCCTGCCCGACGGGAAAGCCGCCGTCGTCGAAATAGCCGCCCTCGCCCGCCTGAGCCATGCCGATGAGCGGCGCGATGCGACGCGGCTCGACCGCAGGCGCGCCGCCGCTTAGCAGCGACATGAAGCTATCGAGATTGGTCGAGGTGGCGTCGAGGGCCTTGGCGATCGATTCGGTCGACGGCCAGCGAGGACGACCGTCGCCCGCGATGCGCTTCGAACGGTTGAACGTCGTCGGATCGAGCCCGGACTTCCGCGCGAGGCCCGAAGCCGACAGCCCGTTCTTCGCCGCCAGCGCGTCGATCGCAGCCCAGATCTGGCCATGACCCAACATGAGCCTCGTCGCTCCCTGTCGTCGTCCCGATCGGCATTGCGGGACAATGTCTTATCGTAGGAATTACTACCTTGAAACCTTTATGTCCAGAGCGCAGCGCCGCCGAGCTTGCCCGGCATCGCTTTCTGGTCCTAAACGTCGATGCGCCGTCCGGTGCAACGTCCGGCTTCGCACTGCGTTCCCCGAAACGCCAAGAATCGCGAGAAGTCGAGCCTGCGCGCCGCATGACAGCACGAACCATCTACAAGATCGCGCCTCGCGACATCTGGGAGGCGGCGATCGCCGCAGGGCGCTTCGACGGCGCTCCCGTCGACCTCGCCGACGGCTACATCCATTTCTCGACCGCCGCCCAGGCGCGGGAAACCGCGGCCAGGCATTTCGCCGGCATGGACGATCTCGTGCTGATCGCGGTTCCCTCGGAGACGCTCGGCGCGGCTCTGAAATGGGAGCCGTCCCGCGGCGGCGACCTCTTCCCCCATCTCTACGCGCCGCTCTGGACGGACGCGCCGTTCTGGGTCACGCCGCTGAGGCTCGGCCCGGACGGGCGCCACGCCTTTCCGGAGGACATGCCGTGATCGGCGCGCTCTGGCCGCTGCTGCGCCCCGCCTTCCATGCGCTCGATCCGGAGACCGCCCACGAAGCGACGCTGAAGGCGCTCGAACTCTTTCCCCTGCCCGCCGCCCCACGATGCGACCCGCGGCTCGCCGTCGAGGCCTTCGGCCTGTCGTTCCCGAACCCCGTCGGCCTCGCGGCGGGCTTCGACAAGGACGCGCGCGTTCCCGACGCGATGCTGTCGCTCGGCTTCGGCTTCGTCGAGATCGGCTCCGTGACCCCGCGCCCGCAGGCCGGCAATCCGCGCCCGCGGCTGTTCCGCCTGGCCGAAGACAAAGCGGTGGTGAACCGCATGGGCTTCAACAACGCCGGCGCCGCCGAGGCCGAGGCGCGGCTCGCGCGCCGCGCAGGGCGGCCGGGGATCGTCGGCGTGAACGTCGGCGCGAACAAGGATTCCGAAGACCGCGCGGCGGACTACGCGCTCGGCGTTTCGGCCTTCGCCGCCCACGCCTCGTTCTTCACCGTCAACGTCTCATCGCCCAACACCCCCGGCCTGCGCGACCTGCAG
The DNA here is from genome assembly GCA_003241695.1 of Ancylobacter novellus. Lineage (GTDB taxonomy): Bacteria > Pseudomonadota > Alphaproteobacteria > Rhizobiales > Methylopilaceae > Methylopila. The sequence goes on from QFPN01000003.1 coordinate 339,270, forward strand.
GCGCGCGCCGCGCTCGACGATCTCGCCGCCCGCGCGATCGAGGCCCGCGACGAGACCGTGGCGAAAGGACTGCACCGGCGCCCGGTGCTGCTCAAGATCGCGCCCGACCTCGACCTGATCGGGCTCGACGACGTGGTCGACGTCGCCCGCGCGCGCGGCTTCGACGGGCTGATCGTCTCGAACACCACCCTCGCCTGCCCGGCGACGCTGAGGGGCGCGGCCGCGAAGGAAGCCGGCGGCCTGTCGGGCGCGCCGCTGTTGCGCCGCTCCACCTGGATGTTGGCCGAGGCCTTCCGCCGGATGGAGGGCGCGATGCCGCTCGTGGGCGTCGGCGGGATTTCGTCGGGCGCCGACGCGCTCGCGAAGATCCGCGCCGGCGCGACGCTCGTCGAACTCTACAGCGCGCTGGTGTTCGAAGGGCCGGGGCTGGTGAAGCGCATTCTCGACGAGCTCGCCGGGGCGATGGCGAGCGAAGGGATCAATTCGCTTCAGCCGCTTGTAGGGCGCGACGTCGAGGCCGTCGCGGCTGCCGGTCCGGGCGACTGAGGTCGCAATCGAACGACGGCGGATTGGCCCTCTTCGTCATCCCCCGGCGTGTCCGGGGGATCCATGGATAAGCAAGACGCCGCGCTCGCTCGCAGCCTGGACGCCCCGGACAAGCCGGGGCATGACGCCAACAGGTTCAAGCAGAACGGAGTTCGCGCTATCGCCGCCCGCCGACGTTCAGCACCCGCATGATGATCCAGATCGGGATCACCACGGCGGCGCCGATCAGGAAGTAGCGGCCGATGACGCGGAGGATGTCCGCGGAATTGCGGATCACGTCCTCGATCTGGTCGACCGCCCAGCGGAACAGCTCGAAGGCGTCGAGGTGAAGCTGGTCGAGGACCAGCCCCACGATCACGCACAGCAGCGCAAGCCGGATCAGCACGCCGAGCGGCGAGCCGCCGAAGATCCGCGTCATCGACCCCGATCCGTAGCGGGGGGCCGCCGCGTCGCCGTCCCTGCGAAACACCAAGGGTGAGTTCCTTTCACTGACGCCCGGTTATCGAGATAGCGGTTCGCGCCGGTCATGCAAGCGCGGGCCTTGCGGAGGCCAACTGCGTGCTTCGAGACGCCTCGCTAACGCGAGGCTCCTCAGCATGAGAATTGGGAAGGTTGGCAGGCACAAACCCTCCTCATGCCGAGGAGGCCCGAAGGGCCGTCTCGAAGCACGCAGTTGGTTCGTTCAGCCGTCGTCCTCCGGCTTGACCGGAGGACCCACGTCTCGCGTGGAGCTCGACGCCTGAGGTGGGTGGTCCGGTCAAGCCGGCCCATGACGGCGGCGGCTCCAGGGCCTCACGCCGCCTTCGCCAGTTCCCCGTCGAGCGCCCGGCGGATCAGCGCCCGCGTCTCGGGCACGCCGTAGAGCGCCGCGAAGGAGCCGAAGCGCGGCCCCTTCTCCTGGCCGATCAGGGTGCGGTAGAGCGCCGAGAACCACTCCTGGCTAACCCCCGGCCGCTCCGGCGTCGCGCCCTTGGCGTTGAAATCCTGATAGCGCGGCACCGCACGGGCGACGTCGTAGAGCGCGGTCTGGACCTCCTCGGGGCTCGCGCCCGCGGGCAGTTCGCCCAGCGCGCTCTCGAGCCTCGCCAGCGCCTCGCGCTCGACCTCGTCGGGCGCGGAAAAGCGCTTGGTCGGCTTCACGTGGTCCTCGTAGTAGCGGATCGCATAGCCGACCAGCTCGTCGAGCTTCGGATGGGTCTCGGGCGTCACGCCCGCTGCGTAGCGGCCGATGAACCCCCACAGCACGTCCCTGTTCTCCGCGTTCGAGGCGGAGACCAAGTTAAGCAGCAGCGCGAAATTGACTGGAAGTTGCACTGCCGGCGGCTCGCCCGAATGGATGTGCCACACCGGATTGCCGAGCCGCTGCTTCCACTCCTGCCGGCCGTATCCGCCGAGGAACTGGAAGTATTCGTCGACGGCCCGCGGGATGACGTCGAAATGCAGCTTCTTCGCCTCGCGCGGCTTGCTGTACATATAGAGCGCGAGGCTCTCCGGGCTCGCATAGGTGAGCCACTCGTCGATCGTCAGGCCGTTGCCCTTCGACTTCGAGATCTTCTGGCCCTGCTCGTCGAGGAACAGCTCGTAGACGAAGTGCTCCGGCGCGACGCCGCCGAGGATCTCGCAGATCTTGTCGTAGAGCGGCGCGTTGGTCTGGTGGTCCTTGCCGAACATCTCGAAGTCGACGCCGAGCGCGGCCCAGCGCGCGCCGAAATCCGGCTTCCACTGCAGCTTCACCTTGCCTCCGGTGACGGGGACGGTCTTGTCGACGCCGTCCTCGTCCGTGAAGGTGATGGTCCCGGCTTTCGCGTCCACCGCCTTCATGGGCACGTAGAGAATGCGGCCCGAGACCGGCGAGATCGGCAGGAAGGGCGAATAGGTCGCCTGCCGCTCCTCGCCGAGCGTCGGCAGCATCACCTTCATGATGGCGTCGTACTTCTCGGTCGCGCGCAGCAGGACTTCGTCGAGCTTGCCGGACCTGTAGTATTCGGTCGCGCTCGCGAACTCGTAGTCGAAGCCGAAGGTGTCGAGGAACCGGCGCAGCATCGCGTTGTTGTGGGCGCCGAAACTCTCGTAGTTCCCGCCGAACGGGTTCGGCACCGAGGTCAGCGGCATCTGCAGATAGGGCATGAGCGCGGCCGGGTCCGGCACGTTGTCCGGCACCTTGCGCATGCCGTCCATGTCGTCCGAGAAGCAGAGCAGCCGGGTCGGAATCCTGTCCTCGGTCAAGATGCGGAACGCATGGCGCACCATGGTGGTGCGCGCGACCTCGCCGAAGGTGCCGATATGCGGCAGGCCGGACGGCCCATAGCCGGTCTCGAACAGCACCGGTCCGTCCTTCGGCCGCTTCTTCTGCCGCGCGACGAGCTTTTTCGCCTCCTCGAACGGCCAGGCGTTCGAGGCGAGAGCGACGTCGAGGGGCGGAAGGGCTGATGAATCCATGTCGAAAGCGGTCCGGTTCGGGAGCGGACCTTCCTAAAGCATGATCGCGTCCGGTGGGAAACCACATGCGCGGTTGAAGCGAACTGCGTGCTTCGAGACGCGCCTTCGGCGCTCCTCAGCATGAGGTTGGTTTGAGGATATCAAAACCCACAACGCGCCTCATGCTGAGGAGCCCGCGTCAGCGGGCGTCTCGAAGCACGCACTCCGGTCGGGAGCAGAGCCCCGCCCGGCCTCACCAGATGCCGACCGGAAAGTGCTTCAGGTAGATCTCGGCGTAGGTCCCGTTCTCGTCGAGCCTTTTGAGCGCGTAGTCGATCGCCTGCCGGAGCGTCTCGTCGCCGGGCGCCATCAGCGCTCCCACGCCCTCGCCGAAGAAGCGCGCGTCGACGTAAGGGCCGCCGACGAAGCGGCAGCAATTGTCCGAGCCCGTGCCGTTCAGCCAGAAGGCGAGCGAGACGGCGTCGCCGAAGCCGAGATCGGCCTCGCCGTCCTTCACCGCGGCGCGGGCGGCCTCGGCCTTGTCATAGGGCTTCAGGACGGCGTCGGGAAAATAGGCCTTCAGGAAGGCCTCGTGGGCCGAGCCCTTCACCACCGCGACGCTCCTGCCCTTCAGCGCCTCGGGCGTCGCGTCGGGGACGGCCTTGTCGTTGCGGGCGACGAAGCGCGCCGGCGTCTGGTGAACACGCTCCGTCATCAGGAAGCGCGAGCGCAACGCCGGCGTCGGACGGACCATCGCGAGGATGACGTCGGCCTGACGCTTGTCGATCGTGTCCATCAGCGCGTCCCAGCGCCAGGCCTGCAGCGTGCAGGCGATCTTCAGCTCCTCGCAGATCGCTCTTGCGAGATCGACCGCGAAGCCCGTCGGCTGCCCTTCGGCGTCGATGTAGTGGAACGGCGGATAGTCGTCGCCCGTCGCCCATTTGAAGATGCGGTTGCGCGGCAGGTCCGGCTTCTCGATCCGCGCCTTGGGGTCGGAATAGCGCGGGATCGCGACGCCGTCGGACGATTGCGCCGCGGCGGGAGCGGCCGCCAGGACGAACGCGACGCCGCAGGCCGCGAGGCCCGCGAAAAACGCCGCCCGAGCGCGTCCGATAGCAAGTTGCATCCGACTCGACTCCTCGCCCGCGCCGATTGTACGCTTTAGATCTTCGTTAAGCATGGCCGCCGTCGCCCGCGACGGCGCGTCGGGGGCGTCATCCTTTGATACAGGAGTCCGCGCGCTTATTCGCGCGTCCGATCGCGCTTGGCGACGCGGCGGCCGATTGCGCCCGCCCGGCCCGGCCGGCTGCGCCGCCGCTGCCGCCAGACCTCGCGGCGCTGGAACGCGCGGGCCTTCCGCCGGGTCCGCTCCATGCGGCGTTGGCCGAGGCGAGGCGTGCGGGGGTCGAGCCTTTCGATGCGCTGCTCGCGTCGAACGCCTTTTCCGAGGACGACCTGGTACGGGCGCTCGCGCGATCAATCGGGGTCGACGTTGTCGGCGCGCAGGATCGCACCGCAGGACCGATCGACGCGGACGCCTTCGCGCTCGCCATGGCGAACGGCCATCTCGCCGGCGTCGACGCCTGCGGCGAGCCCCGCTTCGTCGTCGCGACGCGCGGAACGGCGACGCGGCGTCTCGCGACCTCCCGGCGCGGCCAGACCCGCACCCACGCGATCGCGCTTGCCGGCCCCCGCGCCTTCATGGACCTTGCAGTCGCGCGGGCGTGCGAGAGGTTGGCGGAACGGGCCGCCGAGGGACCCGCGGCCAAGACGCCTGAGCTAACGGTCGCGCATGCCATGCCGCGCGTCGGGCGACGGGGGCGGATCGGACTGTTCGTCTTGCTCACGGCGTTCGTCGCCGCGGCGATTTGGGCGCCGGGCGCTGGCGACTTGCTTCTTCTCTTCGGAGGCCTGCTGTTCGCCGCCTCGAACGGTTTCCGCCTGCTGGTCGCCTTCACCCCGCCGCGGGACCGCCTGCGCGCAGAGACGCCGGACGCGGACCTGCCGGTCTACACGGTGCTGACCGCGCTTTACGGCGAGGCCGCGGTCGTCCCTGGACTGCTCGACGCGCTGGAACGGCTCGACTATCCCCGCGCCAAACTCGATCTGAAAATCCTCATCGAGGACGGCGACGAGGAAACGATCCGGGCGCTCGCCGAGCGTCCGCCGCGCGCCGGGATCGAGATCATGACGCTTCCTCCCGGCGGTCCCCGCACCAAGCCGCGGGCGCTGAACGCGGGCCTGCTCGCCGCGCGCGGCGCCTATGTCACGGTCTATGACGCCGAGGATCGACCCGACCCGGCGCAGCTCCGGCTCGCCGTCGAGGCTTTCCGGCGCTCCGGGCCGGATCTCGCCTGCGTCCAGGCGAAGCTCGCAATCGACAATCTGCGCGACGGCTGGCTCGTCCGGCATTTCGCAATCGAATATGCCGCCTTGTTCGACGTCGTACTGCCCGCGCTCGCGGCGCTGCGACTGCCGATCCCGCTCGGGGGCACCTCGAACCATTTCCGGACCGCGACGCTGCGCGCGCTCGGCGGCTGGGACGCGGGCAACGTCACCGAGGACGCGGATCTCGGCCTGCGGCTCGCCCGCTCCGGCTTCCGCACCGCCACGATCCATTCGACGACCTGGGAGGAGGCGCCGATCGCGCCGAAGGCCTGGCTCAAGCAACGCACGCGCTGGATGAAGGGCTACATGGTGACGGCGATCGTGCATGGCCGGCGCCCGGCCGGGCTGCTTCGTCGGCTCGGCTGGCTCCGCTTCGTCGCGGCGCAGCTCGCGATCGCGGGCGTCGTCCTGTCCGCCCTCGCCTATCCGGTCGCCCTCGCCGCACTGCTGCTCACGGGCTTCACCGGCGTGCTGCTGTCGCCCGCCTCGGGTCTCATCGACGGGCTCCTCGCAGGCTTCCACGTAGCAAGCCTGATCCTCGGCTTCGCATGCGCGCTCGCCTGCGGCTGGATGGGGATCGACCGGCGCCTGCCCCAAAGCGTCGCGGCCGACCTCTTCACGCTTCCGCTCTACTGGCTGCTGGTGGGCGCGGCGGCGTGGCGGGCGCTGGCGCAGATCGTCATGGACGACGCCAGCCACTGGGAGAAGACCGCGCACGGCGTCTCGCGCCGCCGCGAGACTCCGCCTCAGACCTGAGCGCGGATCTCGGCCGCGACCTGCTGCGGCTCGCGCTTGACGTTGAGCGGCGCGACGAAGGCGCCGTCCTTGTCCATCAGATAGACCACCGTGGTGTGGTCCATCGTATAGCCGCCGTCCTTCGTCGGCGCCTTCTTGGCGTAGGCCTTGTATTCCTTGGTCATCGCCTGCACGGCCTCAAGCGATCCCGTCAGGCCGCGGATGCGCGGCGAGAACGCGCCGAGATAGGCTTTCAGCGCCTCCGGCGTGTCGCGCTCGGGATCGACGGTGACGAACAGAGCCTGAACCTTCTGCGCGTCCGGCCCCAGCGCCTCGAAGGCCTGCGTGATCTCGTAGAGCGCGGTCGGGCAGATGTCCGGGCAGCGGGTGAAGCCGAAGAAGACGACGGTCGGCTTGCCCTTCAGGTCCGCTTCGGTGACGGTCTTGCCGTCCTGGTCGACGAGATTGAACGGACCGCCGACAAGGGACGCCTGGGTCGCGGGCTTCGCGCCGCCCATGTGGATCACGGCGCCGGCGAGACCGGCCGCGCCGACCAAAAAGGCGACCGCGCCGGCGATGAAGGCTGTGCGGGGGGACATAAGCGGGAGCGCTCCGTTACAGGCAGGCCAACGCGGCCGAAAACGCCGCATCGAGGAACACGCGCGCGCCTTCCGAAGCCCAGAGCGCGGCGGCGGTCGCGAGCAGAAGCGCCAGACCGACGGCGCCCGCCGCCCGGCCTGCGCCGGAAAGCGCCTTCGCGCCTGCGATGTCGTCCGCGCCGTCGCCCATCGTCCAAGGGTCCGAAAGCCGCCCGAGCCGCCTCGAGCGCCCGTTTCCTACTCCCCTCCGCCGCTCCAGTCGACGGCGCCGCGGCCTCGGCCCGATCACGAAGGAGCGCTCACGGCTCGCTTGTCCGCCGCCGCGACCCGGCTTATGGTCGCGCCCGCCGCGGGCGTAGTTCAATGGTAGAACGGCAGCTTCCCAAGCTGCATACGAGGGTTCGATTCCCTTCGCCCGCTCCAAAACCTTCCATATTTTCCAAGGAATTACGGCTTACGGGAGCGCTGTCACGCGCCGTTGCCTGCGCGAACATGTCGGGCTCAAACGGCCTGATTCGGGGCGTTGCGCCGCAGAAAGTCCCGACGAAATCCCGACCGATGTTCTCGCGGCGTTTCGCGCTCCCAATCCCGCCTCCCTGACCGGGGGGCGTAATGAAATCGACCTCATGCCCTTTCGCGTGCGGGCCGGCTTTTCGCGATCGCAGAAGATCATGGGCAGCCACGCCGGCGCGCTCTCGGAGACGATCCCGAACGTGCGGAACGTCCTTCGGCGCGCCTGACGTCGATCTGTTGAGCGGCGGGCGCGGAAGTGCAGAATTGCGCCGATCGGACGCGCTTCGGGTGATCGGAGATCTCGCCGGCGCTCCGACGAGGCAGGCGGTCGTCCTCGAAGCCGAACGGCTTCGATCGCAGGAACCGGGCGAGCAGGAAGGGAGCGAGCCATGACGCGCGAGACCTACGAGATCGTCGAACACGCCGACGGATGGGCCTACAAGGCGAACGGCTCGTTTTCGGAGACGTTCGCCACCCGCGAACAGGCGCGCGCGGCGGCCGAGCGGGCCGCGCGGGAGCAGCGCGCTCCGGGCGACGACGTCGAGATCGAATACGAGGACGCGCAAGGGAACTGGCGCGTCGAGCATTCCCCCGGCGGCGATCGCCCGACGACCGACGTCAAGGATTAGGCGACGCCGGAAACGCGCCGCCGATGCGGTCGTCCTTCGAGCTCATTCTGTTCGTCGCGCACCTGCTGACGGCCGCGCGCGCGATCACCCGCCCGTACAGAGAGCCCGCCGCGCGCGTGGCATGGGTGGCGGTCATCATGTTTCTGCCGCTGGTCGGCGTCGTCGCCTATCTCCTTCTCGGAGAAACCAGCATCGGTCGCGCGCGGATACGCCGGCTGAAGGAGGCGGAGGCCCGCACGGTCCGGCCCGTCGCGTCGAAGCTCGATCGGAACGTCGTCGCGCCCGGCGCCGCCGCGCAGTTCGACCTCTGCAGATCCATCGACGGATTGGGCCCGTCGTCCGGCAACCGGATCGCGCTCCTTGGCGACCCGGAGGCGCCGAAAGACCAGCCGACGCTGGATTCCGACGCGGCGATCGACGCGCTCGCGCAGGACATCGGGCGCGCGACCGAGCATGTGCATATCGGCTTCTACATCTGGCTCGACGACGGAAACGGCGGCAAGGTCGCGGACGCCGTAGCGGCGGCCGCGCGGCGCGGCGTGCGGTGCCGGGTGATGGTGGACGCCCTGGGGTCGCGCGGCTTCATCCGCGGGCCGCGATGGCGGCAGTTGCGCGAGGCGGGCGTCGCCCTCGTCGCGACGCTGAACGACGTTCCGCGTCTCGGGCATCTCGCGGTGGGCCGCGTCGATCTGCGGAACCACCGCAAGATCGTCGTCATCGACAATCGCGTCGCCTATTGCGGCAGCCAGAACTGCGCGGATCCCGCTTTTCTGCCAAAGGCGCGGTTCGCGCCCTGGGTGGACATGTTTCTGCGGTGCGAGGGGCCGGTGGTTCGTCAGGCGCAGTATCTGTTCCTGTGCACATGGATCGCGGAAACCGGCGAACCGCTGGACGGGCTCGCCGCGGCCGACCCCGCTCCCGAACGCTTCGAGCCGGGATGCGTCGCGCAGATGTACGGCGCGGGTCCCACGACGCCGGGCGACGCGATGTCGGACTCCTTCGTCGGCGCATTGTACGCCGCCCGCAGGGAGCTGGTGGTCACGACGCCTTACTTCGTGCCGGACGAGGCGGTGCTGCGCGCGCTGTGCGCGGCGCCCCGGCGCGGCGTCGAGACGACGATCGTCTTCCCGGAACGCAACGACTCTTGGCTCGTCGAGCAGGCGAGCCGCAGTTGTTACCCGGACCTGCTGTCGAGCGGCGTCGCCGTCTACGAGTATCCGCTCGGGCTGCTGCACGCCAAGTCGATCACGGTCGACGGAGAGATGGCCCTGGTCGGCTCGGCCAACATGGACCGGCGCAGCATGCAGCTCAACTTCGAGAACAACATGCTGGTGGCCGACAGGGACGTCACAGCCGCGGTGCGCGCGCGCCAGCAAGGCTATCTCGACGTTTCCCGGCCGGTCTCCCACGACGCCGTCAAGGCCTGGCCGTTCCACGTCCGGTTGGTCCAGAACGCGGTCGGCATGATCGCGCCGGTGCTCTGAGCTCTTGCATGGCGGCCGCCCGCAGGGCGCGACGGCGCGCCGCGCGCCTTTCAGCCGGCTCCCTGCAGGAGGACGGCGGCTTCGGACGTCTGCATGATGAACGTGAAAGTCTCCTGCAGATAAAGCTCCACCTCGTCAGCCGTATGGCTGAGATAACCGATCGAGACGTCCTGCCCGAGATAGAGATCGAAGTCGCCGCCGCGGGTGGACAGCACGATCCCGCCGGACAGAGCGGGGCTCCATACGATCTCTTCGTCGACGAGTTGCCGAAGGTGCTTCGCCACGGGATAGCCGCTTTCGCTCGCGCCGTTGATCAGCGTGAACGGGGCCTGTCCGAGCACGAGGCAATACGGCCCTTCGACACCCGACATGCGCAGTTCGTTGACCGCGGCCGCCACCACCTCAGGATAGGCGTCCGGCTCCGCCGGCAGCGTCAGCGACGGATTGCTGGCCACCTGCCGGAAACCCTCGATTGCGCCGGCTGCATATCCTTCGAAGACCGCGCGATCCTCCGCGTAGGCGATGCGGCGCGCGGCCTCCTTCAAAGGCGACCAGTCGGAGTCGTTGGAGCCGCGCTCCACGTCGTCGATCGCGGAACGGGTCAGCTTGAACGGCCGGCGAAGCTGGACCAGCGGCTTGGACTCTCGCAGGGAGGCCTGGACTTCGCCGTCCAGAGATCCGAGCGGCTTCAGATGGCCGGTGCCGACGGAAGCCAGTTCGCCGCCCGAGGGACCATGCAGATCGACGACCCGCCGCGCGCCCATGTAGCGCTTCAGCGTCCGCGCCGCCTCTTCCTCGATCTGCCGCCATGCGCCGGCGGAGATCGGCGCGAGATCCCGATAGAGGTTGTTCATCGCGTTTCTCTTTTTCTGAGAGATCCAATTCCCAGGCTTTCGTCGGCGGACGCCGCGTCGTCGTCCTTCGACCCATCAGGCTCCGGCGCCTCCGGCCTTCGCGCCGTCTCCGGCGACGGCGGGGCGGGAGGCGCGTCGTCCAGGAAGTCCGCCGACGGAACGAAGAAGAGCGATCCGGTCACGGCCCGGCTGAAATCCAGAAGGCGGTCGTAATTGCCCTCCGGAAGGCCGATGAACATGTTGCGCAGCATCTGCTCGATCGTCTTCGGAGATTTCGCGTAGCCGATGAAATAGGTTCCGAACTCGCCTTCGCCGATGTTTCCGAACGGCATGTTGTCCCGCAGGATCTGAACCTGCTTTCCGTTCTCCGTTATCGACGTGAGCACGTTGTGCGCATAGGGCGCCTTCACGGCGTCGGCCAGCTCGATGTCCGACAGCTTCTTTCGGCCGATGATGGCCTCCTGCCGCTCGACCGGGAGCTGGTCCCAAGCGGCGAGATCGTGAAGATACTTCTGGACGATGACGTAGCTTCCGCCGCGAAAAGCGGGATCCTCGTCTCCGATGATCGTCGCGGCGGAGGCCGCGGGGCCTTCCGGATTCTCCGTGCCGTCGACGAAGCCGATCAGATCCCTGTCGTCGAAATACTTGAAGCCGTGGACCTCATCGATCACCGAAACGGACGGCCCCAGCCGGTCGCGGATCTCGGCGGCGAGCGCGAAGCACATGTCCATGCGCGCGGCTCTGATATGAAACAGCACGTCGCCCGGCGTCGACACCGCGTGATGCTTTCCGCGCAGCTCCCGGAACGGATGCAGTTCGGCGGGTTTCGGGCCTCGGAACAGTCGATCCCAACCCGTCGAACTGATCCCCATGACGCAGGACAGGGCCCCGTCCAGATCGCGGAAACCGACGGCGCGAACGAGCGACGACAGGTCCCCGCACAGAGACCGGACGGATTCTCCGTCGGCGTCCTCGTCGAGGCCGACGACGAGGAATATGGCGGCGCGGGTGAGCCGTGACGCGACAGGCTGACTACGGATTGCCTGCACGCCCGATCCCCTCGTTCGAAACCATACAGGCCCCCTTCAACCGAAGCCGTGGCGCCAGCCGGACCCACCTTGGCTTTCGCCAATGACAGTTAAGCCATTTCGGTTCGTTTGCGAGCGTCCCGGCCTCGGAAGGCGTCGGGATCGGCATGTTTCGCGGCGAAGAAATTCGGCGCAAGCGGATCGTCCCGCCCCGGATTCGCGGACGTGGTTCGAAAAAATCCTATCGGATTCCAAAAGCCTCCCGATTTCAACGCCTTGATCGGCGACCGTCACCGATCTGTCGCCTGCCCTCGATAAGAGACTTTCGTTCCGGCGAAGAAACGCCGCGACGTGGGGGCGTGGCGTATCGTGACTGGATTGGAGAACGCTGTCGCGACGGGGGCGGCGCGGGTCCGCTTGCGGCGGCTCGCGGCCGCGTGCTGCGCGCTGGCCGCGGCGAGCCCGGCTTTCGCCGAGCCGGCCAAAGCCCAGTCCGCGGCGGCGAAACCCGCAGCCAACGCCCCGAAGCAGACGGGAAAGCCGGCTCCGAAACCCGACGCGCAGGCGAAGCCCGCGGAGCCGCAGCGCTTCGACATCGACGAGTTCGAGGTGCAGGGGGCCGACGCGCTGCCCCAGATCGAGCTCGAAGAGGCGATCTACCCCTATCTCGGCCCCAACCGCGGCCCGGACGACGTCGAGAAGGCGCGCGCGGCGCTCGAAAAGGCCTATCAGGCCAAAGGACTCCAGACGGTCAGCGTCTCGGTCCCGCCGCAGAACGTCGAACGCCGCGTCGTCGTGCTGAAGGTCGCCGAGGTGAAAGTCGGCCGTCTGCGGGTCAAGGGCGCGAAATATTTCGACCAGGAAAAGATCAAGGACCGCGCGAAGTCGCTGAAGGAAGGCGACCTGCCGAATTTCGACGACGTCACCAAGGACGTGGTCGCGCTCAACCAGTGGCCGAACCGGCGCGTGACGCCAGCGCTCCGGGCGGGCGTGAAGCCGGGCACGGTCGACGTCGATCTCAACGTCGAGGACGAGCTGCCCTTCCACGGCTCGGTCGAGCTGAACAACCGCCGCACCGCCAACACCGAACCGCTGCGCCTCAACGCCACCGCGCGCTACGAAAACCTCTGGCAGCTCGGCCACTCGCTCACGCTGAACGCGAGCGTCGCGCCGCAGAAGCCGAAGGAGTCGTGGTCGGTCTCGGGATCCTACCTCTACCGCGTGCCCGACAACGAGAAGCTGAGCTTCCTGTTCTCGGCGGTGAAGTCGGAGGGCGAGACGATCTCCGGGGCGGCGATCGCCAACAGCCCGACAACGCAGCTCGGCGCCCGCGCCGTCTTCACGCTGCCCCAGTACGGGGAGCTGTTCCACACGATCAACGTCGGCGGGGACTACAAGCAGTCGCGCCAATCCGTGCTGGTCGAAGGCTTCAACATCGCGTCCCCGGCCGATTACGTCGTGGCGGCCGGCTCCTATAACGCGACGCTGCAGGGCGAAGGAGCGCTTACCCAGCTCAACGCCGATCTGACCCTCGGCGTTCGCGGGCTCGGCAGCGACGCGCTCGAATTCGACCGCAAGCGCTACAACGCCAAGCAGAGCTTCGTGTCGCTCAAGGGCGACCTGTCGCATACGCACGAGCTCCCGCAGGGCTTCCAGCTTTTCGGCCGCGGGCAAGGACAGATCGCCAATCAGCCGCTCGTCTCGAGCGAGCAGTTCGGCCTCGGCGGCCTCGATTCCGTGCGCGGCTATCTCGAATCCGAAAACGTCGGCGACAACGGGCTGGTCGGCACGTTCGAACTCCGCTCGCCGAACCTCGCGACGCTCTGGGCGCCGCCGCAGGACAAGGCGCCGACCGCGGCCGAGACCGATCCGAACTCGACCGCCAAGGAAGCGCCGGCGACGAGCGGCCTGCAGGAGCTCCGCCTGTTCGGCTTCGTCGACGGCGGCTTCGCGACCCTGAACCAGCCGCTGCCCGAAGAGCAGAGCCGCTTCTACGCCTGGAGCTTGGGCGCCGGCGTGAACGTCAAGGCCTTCGACTATCTCAACGGCGCCGTCCTCGTCGCGCTGCCCATGACCACGACGGCGCGATCGGCCGACTACACGCATTCGCGCGATCCGCGCGTCCTCTTCCGTTTCTGGGGTGAATTCTGATGGCGACGCCCGTCTCGACGCGCCATGCGCTGCGCCGCGCGGTTCTTTCCGGCCTCGCCGGCCTCGCGCTCGCCTTCGCCGCGGTCGCGCCGGCGGCGGCCTGGTGGAACGACAACTGGAGCCTGCGCAAGAAGATCACGATCGACGCCAGCCAGACCGGCGCCGCGATCAACGATCCGATCGGCGGCATGGCGGTGCTGGTGCGCCTCCACGCCGGCAACTTCCGCTTCGCCGACGCCAAGGAGGACGGCTCCGACCTCGTCTTTGTCTCGGGCGACGACAAGACCCCGCTGAAGCATCACATCGAGAAATACGACTCGCTGCTGAACGAGGCGCTGGTCTGGGTGCGCGCGCCGGAGGTCAAGCCGGGCGAAAAGGCCGATCTCTGGCTCTACTACAAGAACGAGAAGGCCCAGTCCTCGGCCGACCCGAAGGGCACCTACGACCCCAACACGCTGCTGGTCTATCATTTCGCCGAGCACGGCTCGCCGCCGCAGGATTCCTCCTCCTGGGCCAACCACGCCTCGACCTCCGGCCAGCCCTCCGACGGCGCCTTGATCGGCACGGGCCTGCGGCTCGGCGGCGCGCCGATCGTGCTGCCGGCCTCGCCCGCGCTCGCGATCCAACCGGCCGGCGACATGACGTGGTCGGCCTGGATCAACCCCGACGCCCTGCAGCGCGACGCCGTGATCTACAGCCGGCGCGACGGCCGGAACGGCTTCGTGGTCGGGATCGACGACGGCGCGCCGTTCTTCGAGATCGTCGCCGACGGCCAGGTCCAGCGGAGCGCCGCCGGCGCGCCGATCGCGCCCGGCGGCTGGCACCACGTCGCCGTCGCGGCCGGCCCCGGCCTCGCGACGCTCTATCTCGACGGCCAGGCCTACGCCTCGCTCAACGCCTCGCTTCCGGCGCTTACAGGCTCCTCCATGCTCGGCGGCGACGCCGCGCCCGCGCAGCCCGCCCCGGCCGCCGCGCCCGCTCCTGCGGCCGAAGGCGCCCCGGCCCCGGAGGCCACCCCCGCCCCGACGGTCTCGGCCATGACGCCCTTCGCCGGCGTCATCGACGAACTTACCGTCGCGAAGGTCGCCCGCTCGGCCGGCTACGTGCGTGCGCAGGCGGTCGGTCAGGGTCCGGAACACGAAAAGCTCGTGCAGTTCGGCCCCGACGAGGAGACCGCGAGCTGGATCAGCGGCCACTTCGCCATCATCATCCATTCGGTCACGATCGACGGCTGGGTGGTGATCGCGCTGCTCGGCGTGATGCTGGTGCTGAGCTGGCTCGTGATCGTGCAAAAAGCCGCCTACACCGGCGCCCAGCGCAAGGCGAACGAGCGCTTCGCCGCCTATCTCGACGCCCGCGAGAGGACCGGCGAGGCCGACCCCGCCGATCCGGCCGAGCTTCCCAAGGGCAAGACCGCGTCCGCGATCCGGAAGAACTCCGCGCTCTACCGCCTGCATGCGATCGGAGCCGAGCAGGTGCGCCGCCGCGCCGAGGCCGCCGGCGGCCGGCTGGTCTCGCTGACCCCGCAGTCGATCGCGGCCATCCGCGCGGCGATCGACACGCAGGCCCTGAAGGAGACGCAGAAGCTCAACAGCGGCATGTCGATGCTGACGATCTCGATCGCCGGCGGCCCCTATCTCGGGCTGCTGGGCACGGTGGTCGGCGTCATGATCACCTTCGCGGCGATCGCCGAGAGCGGCGACGTGAACATCAACGCGATCGCGCCGGGCGTCGCGGCCGCGCTGGTCGCGACCGTGGCGGGCCTCGCGGTCGCTATCCCGGCGCTGTTCGCCTACAACTTCCTCAGCCTCCGGATCAAAGACCTCTCCACCGACATGCACGTCTTCACCGACGCGTTCACGACGCGCCTCGGCGAAGCCTATGCGGGCGCGCCGCGGCCGCGTTCGATCGCGGCGGAGTAGCGCGCGATGCAGGTTCAGGAAGGCAAGCAGTACGACGACATCAACGTCACGCCGATGCTCGATCTGGCGTATGTGCTGCTCGTCATCTTCATCATCATGACCACGGCCACCGTGCAGGGCATGAAGGTGAACCTGCCGAAGGCCTCCGCCGCCCCGAGCCTCGCGGAGAACAAGACCAAGGCGATCACGGTCACGAACGAGGGCCGGATCTTCCTCGACACGGTGCCGGTCACGCTGCCCGAACTCGAGCAGCGGCTCGTGCAGCAGAAGGCCCTGACGCCCGACTTCCCCGTCGTCCTGCGCGGCGACGGGCAGACCGACTACCAGAACGTCATGGACGTGCTGGACCTGCTCGGACGCCTGTCGATCACGCAGGTCGGCCTCGCGACGACGCCGCTCGTCAAATGAGCGCGCAGAGGCCGGAAGGCGACCTCCTCGAAGCCGAACGCCCGGCGCCGTCCGCGCCGCCGGCGGAGCGCGAGCTCGATTCCGCGGCCTCTCCGTCTCCCGCGACGGCGCCGGAGGCCTCGGCGGCGCAGGCCCCGAAGCCCGTCCGCAGCGCCGCGGCGGCGTTCGAGGACGAGGAGGAGGAAGGCTTCCTGCGCCGGCGCGGCGGCATGATCGCCGGCGTCGCCGCGACGCTCGCCGCGCTCGGCGGCCTCTCCTACGTCGTCGCGACCTGGGACGGGTCGCCGCCGCCGAAACGGATCGCGGAGCCGATCGTCGTCACCATCGCGCCGCCCCCTCCCCCTCCTCCGCCGCCGCCCCCTCCGCCGGAACAGGCCCAGCCTGAGCCGCAGATGGAGGAGCAGCCCAAGATGGCGGAGCCCGAGATCAAGCAGGAGGCGCCGGTCGAGGAGCCCAAGGAGGCCCCGCCGGACCAGCCGGCCGACGAGCCGCCGCCCGGCCCCCTCGGCCTCGACGCCGCAGGCGAGGGGCCGGGCGACGCCTTCGGCCTCGCGGGCAAGCCCGGAGGCCGCGGGCTCGGCCTCGGAGGCGGCGGAGGCGGCGGCGGGAGCAAATGGGGCTGGTACGCCTCGATCGTGCAGCAGCAGATCGAGGCCGCGCTTCGCAAGAACCCGCGCACCCGCTCGGCCGTGGCGCAGCTCCAGATCCGCGTCTGGTGCGACAAGAGCGGACGCGTGACGCGCGTGCAGCCGACCTCGACGGGCGACGCCGAGCTCGACGCCGCCATCCGCAACGAGGCGCTCGCGGGGCTCACGCTCCGCCAGCCGCCGCCGGACGACATGCCGATGCCGATCGTGATGCGCGTCACCGCAAGGCGGCCGACGTGACGCCCCTCGCGAGGGGGACGGGGAACTTCAACGGGGATGTGTGAGTCGATGTCGATCCATCTGGCGCGTGGCCGCCTCAGGCCGCTTCTCCTGTCCGCAGGCGCTCTCGCGCTCGCGGCGCCGGCGATGGCCGAGACGCCCGCCGAGCCGCGGCCGAGCGTCTCGAGGAAGGCGGCCGTGTCCTCGAACTCGACCATCAACCTCGTGAACCTGCTGGTGAAGCAGGGCGTGCTCACGCAGGAGCAGGCCGACGGGCTGATCAAGCAGGCCGAGGACGAGGCCTATGTGGCCCGGCAGGCCGCGCGCGACGCCAACGCCAAGGCCGAGGAAGCCGCCCGCCAAGCCGGCGCGGCGCAGGCCGCGGCCTCCCCGCCCGGCACGAAGCGCGTCACCTACGTGCCGGACTACGTCAAGAAGCAGATCCGCGACGAGATCCGCGAAGAGGTGATGTCCAAGGCCGAGAAGGAAGGCTGGGCGTCGCCGGGCAAGTATCCGGAATGGGCCGAGCGCATCCGCTTCTTCGGCGACATGCGCGCCCGCTACGAGATGGTGAGCTACCCGAAGGGCAACGCGCCGGACTTCGTCAATTTCGGCGCGATCAACGGCGGCGCGCCCTACGACGTCTCGCCCGCGAACACGGCCTTCCCGCCCTATTTCAACACCGCCGAGGACCGCAACCGGTTCCGCCTGCGCGCGCGGGTGGGGCTCGAGGCGGACGTGACGGAGAATTTCACCGCGGGCTTCCGCATCGCGACCGGCGAGAACAATTCGCCGGTCTCCACCAACCAGAGCTTCGGGGCGAACGGCGGCGACTTCTCGAAATACGCGCTGTGGCTGGATCGCGCCTATGTGGCGTGGCGGCCGTTCGACAGCGCCCCGGTCGTCGTCGACGACGGCCTCGTCAGCAAGCTCGCGGCGCCGCGCGAGAACACGCGCGAACTGACGATCTATTTCGGCCGCTTCGACAATCCGTTCTTCACGAACACTGAACTCGTCTGGGACAGCGACCTCGGTTTCGACGGCGTCGCGGCCAAGGCGAGCTACGAGCTTTCGAACGGCCTCCGGCCCTTCGTCGCCGCCGGCGCTTTCCCGATCTACAACACCGACCTCAACGCCGGCTTCAACCTCGACCAGGACAACAACTTCCCGTCGAAGTCGAAAAGCCACGACAAGTATCTGTTCGGCGGCCAGCTCGGCCTCGGCGGCCAGGTCGCGGAAGACTATTCGTTCAAGGTCGCGGCGAGCTTCTTCGACTTCTCGAACGTCAAGGGCAAGCTGTCGTCGCCCTGCTTCGTGTCGAGCGCCTCGACGGTCTGCGACACCGACATCACGCGGCCGAGCTTCGCGCAGAAGGGCAACACCTACCGGCCGCTGCGCAACATCGTGCCCTATGAGGGCAACGACTTCGGCCAGAGCAACCAGTACCAGTATTACGGCCTCGCCTCCGACTTCCGCACGCTGGTGCTCGCAGGCCAGATCGACCTCGCGCGCTTCGACCCGATCCACGTGACGCTGGACGGCGAGTTCGTGAAGAACCTCGCCTTCAACAAGTCGCAGGTCAGCAAGGTCGCGGTGAACAATCTCGGCCCGGTCGACGCGAACGGCGACTCCCATTTCGTCGGCGGCGACACCGGCTGGGCCGCGATGCTGACCGTCGGGCACAAGGAGATCAAGAAGCTCTGGGACTGGAAGGTCCATGTCGGCTACCGCCGGCTCGAGTCCGACGCCACCGTGGACGCCTTCACCGACAGCGACTTCGGCCTCGGCGGCACCAACCTGAAGGGCTACACGATCGGCGGCAGCCTCGGCCTCGCGGACAATGTCTGGGCGAGCGCGAAATGGATGAGCGCCGACAGTGTCGCAGGGGCGCCGTACAGCGTCGATATCCTGCAGCTCGACCTCAACGCCAAGTTCTGACGCATGCGGGCATTTTCCCTCATCGCTCAGGGGCTTGCGGCGACGCTCGCGGCATCCTCCGCCTGCGCCCAGCAGCCCTCCGAGACCGACCGCCTGCGCGACGCGCTGCGCAGCGCGATCGCGCAGACGCGCTCGCTCGAGGATCAGCGCAACGCGCTGACCGCCCGCGTGACCGAGGCCGAGCGCAAGGTCCAGACGCTTCAGACCGACCTCGACGCCGCCAAGGCCGAGGCGAAGAAGGCCGACCAGGACCAGCGCCAGGCCGTGACCGACTTCAACGCGCGGCTGGAGGAGCGCAACGCCGCGCTCGAGAAGTGGAAGGACGCCTATGGCCAGGCGGCGACCGTCGCCCGCGCCAAGGACGCCGAACGCGCGAAGTTCGAGGCGGAGTCCAAGGACTTCCAGGCTCGCAACCAGAACTGCACGGAACGCAACCAGCGGCTCGCGAAGGTCGGGCGCGAACTGCTCGACCGTTACCGCAACGTCCATTTCTCAGACCGGCTGCTCGCCCGCGAGCCCGCGACCGGGATCAAGCGCGTCGACGTCCAGAACGTCCTTCAGGACTACGGCGACCGGATCCTCGACGAGGAACTGTCCAAGTGAACGCCCCGCAAGTGAATGCTCCGCAAGTGAACGCTCCGCGAACGACCATGCCTCTCCGCGCCGCCGCCGCGCTCGCCTGCCTCGCGCTGGCAGGCGCCGCGCAGGCGCAGACGCCGCCGAAGCAGCCCGCGCAGAAGACCGCCGCCGCGCAGCCCGTCGCCCAGGCCGCTCCCGCCGCCGGCGACGGCGACGTGGTGGCGCGCGTCGGAACGCGCGACGTGACGGTCGGCGAGGTCCGCGGCTTCGTCGCGCAGCTTCCCTCCCGCGACCGCGCCGCGGTGGGGGCGGACCCCGCCGCCCTCGCCCAGCTCGTGCGCGCCTATCTGGTCAACGAGGTGGTTCTGAACGAGGCGCTGTCGAAGAAGTGGGAGCAGCGGCCCGACGTCGCCGCGAAGCTCGAGCGCCTCCGCCGCGAGGCCATCATCGACAGCTACCTCGAAGACGCCTCGCAGCCCCCGGCCTCGTATCCCTCCGACGCCGAGGCGCAGGCGCTCTACGACGCCAACAAGACCGCGTTCCTGACGCCCCGCCAGTTCGAGATCGCGCAGATCTTCGTGGCCGTCGCGCCGGGCGGCGAGGACAAGGCCAAGGCGCGGCTCGACGCGATCATGGCGCGCGTCGGAAAGCCCGGCGCGGACTTCGTCTCCGCCGCCCGTATCGAGGCGGAAGGCCGGGAGGCGGGCGACCGCGCCGACGCGATCGGCTGGGTCGCCGAAACCCAGCTCAAGCCCGACATCCGCGACGCGGTTCTGGGCCTCGACAAGGGAGCGGTCTCGACGCCGCTCAAGCTCGACGACGGCTGGCACGTGCTGAAGCTCGTCGACACGAAGCCCGCGGGCGTCCGCCCCGTCTCGGAGGTGCGCGACCAGCTCGCCGCGCGGCTCAGGCAGGATCGCGCCGCGCGGCTCCGCCGCGTCGTGGTGCAGGACCTCGTGCGCAAGAACCCAGCCGCGATCAACGAACTCGCCCTCAACCGGATGGCGCCGCAACAAGGCGAAGGAGCCGCGCGATGACCGACCTCATTCATGCGGCGACGCTCGACTCGCTGCGCGACATGGCCCAGGCGCTGGGCTTCCGCGCCGCGATCGCGACCGACGGCGACGGCGTGCGCCGGCTGCAGTCGGCGACCAACGGGCTCGGCTTCGAGATCCGCCTCGGCAATCCCGCGCCGGACGGCGAGGACGGCGCGGCCGACTTCCGCTTCGTGACCGCGATCCGGGTCGAGGGCGAGATCGACCTCGCGCTCCTCAACGACTTCAACAACAGCCGCCGTTTCGGCCGGCTCCGGCTGGAAGGCGCGGCGCTGATCCTCGACTTCGACGCCTCGCTCTCGGGCGGCGTCGCGCCCGCCCATCTCGCCGCGCAGTTCGAGATCTGGAACCGCCTCGTCGAGGCGCTGACGGAGTTCCTGCGCGCCGGCGGAAAGCCGGCCGACGCGCAGCGGCCCGGCGCCGCCGCGGCCTGACGACGAAACGCCTCCAGGGGGAGACGGGGACATGGGCGGAACTTCGAGCGGGCTGAAGCGCGGCCGCCGGCCGTCGAACCGTGCGTGGCTGCTCGTCGGCGTGAGCGTCGCGGCGCTCGCGGCGTCGAACGCCGCGACCCTCGCCCGTCCCCTTAACGGCGGTCCGGGAAGCCCCTCCCCGGCCGCGGCCGCGGCGGCGGCCGCCGCGACCCAGAACCGGCAGTCGCAGGACGCCGCCTTGCGCGGACGGGACGCGCTGTCGCGCGTCACCCGCGCCGTCCAGTCCATGAAGGACATCCAGAAGGCGGCGCGCGACGCGGCGAAGTCGCGGCCGAAGCCCGTGCCGGACGGCCTGCGCAAGGGCGGACTGAACCCGGCGGTGAAGGAACCCCGCTCGGCCGACCTCGATCCGACCGGGCTCGAGACCTGGGACGGCGCGAAGATGCCCGTCGAGACCATCGACGGGAACCATCGCGAAGTCCTGATCGAGCAGATCAAGTCGCGGGCGATCCTGTCCTGGGAGACGTTCAACGTCGGCAAGGACACGACCCTCGTCTTCGACCAGGACGGCAACAAGGACTGGGTCGTCCTGAACCGCATCGTGGGCGGCCTCGACGAGAACGGCCGCCGGACCGCCGCGCTGAAGCCGTCGCAGATCCTAGGCTCGATCAAGGCGGACGGCACCGTCCTGATCATGAACCAGAACGGCGTCATCTTCGGCGCCGGCAGCCAGATCCGCACCAACTCGCTCGTCGTCACGACAGCCGAGATCGGCCGCGGATTCCGCTTCGTCGGGACGCCTGATCCGACCAACAAGCTCAACAACCAGTTCGAGGCGCTGACGCTGGTCGAGCGCAACCTCGAATTCCTGCAATACGGCCTGCTCGGCGTCCGCGACTCGCTGAAGACCGACGTCGAGCGCGACGTCTATTCGGAGTTCATGCCCTATTACGACAACGTCGTGCTGGCCGACGGCCGGCGCGAGGTCGCGCGCGAGAACGACGCGCCGACCGGCGGCGTGTTCGTCGAACAGGGCGCGAAGATCACGCTCGGCGAAGGCGGCTTCGCGCTGCTCAACTCGACGCGGGTCGAGAACGCCGGCCACATCCTCGCTCCCGCGGGCAACGTCTCGCTGGTCGCCGCCTGGGGCGCCTCGCTCATCGCCTCCGACGGCAGCGGCAAGGACGGCAACAGCGCCTACTATCGCGGCGTCGCGGGCTTCGGTCCCACGGGCAAGATCACGCCCGGCTTCGACGGCAGCCTCGACTATGTCGACGCCGACGGCGTCACGCGCCACGTCAACGACGACCTCGGCGAGATCTTCGGCCGCAACACCGGCCTCATCGAGACGCCCCGAGGCTCGATCCGCCTGACCGAGAACGCCGGCGTGTTGCGCGCGACGACGAGCGTGTCGCGCAACGGCTACATCGCGATCGACCGCGCGATGCCCGGCAGCGTCACCACGATCCTCGCGGACACAGATCCCGAAACCGTGCCGCTCGACGCGGAGTCGATCGCGAACTTCAAGGCCTCGCGGATCGAGATCGGCTACTATGTCGGCTCGGGCGCGCTCGTCGTCGCCCCCGGCGGCGACGTCGTGTTCGGGCCGGTCGTGGACGTCTCCCAGAACGGGCGCGACATCGAGGGCGGCCAGCGCATCCTCGTCGAGAGCGGCGCGGTGATCGACGTCTCGGGCCTCACCGACGTCCTCGTGCCCGCGAGCCGCAACGCCATCCGGATCGGACCGCTCAAGGGCAACGAGCTCGCCGACAGCCCGGAGCTGCGCGAGAGCTTCCTCAACGGCGCGCTGATCTACGTCGAT
Source organism: Ancylobacter novellus (assembly GCA_003241695.1). Taxonomy (GTDB): domain Bacteria; phylum Pseudomonadota; class Alphaproteobacteria; order Rhizobiales; family Methylopilaceae; genus Methylopila. The sequence goes on from QFPN01000003.1 coordinate 361,639, forward strand.
CCGCGCAAGTCCGGCGTGCGCGAGGACGGCGTCGCGTGGATCGGCTCGCCGCTGGTCGACGCCGCGAGCTACTACGCGCAGGTCGGCGTGACGGCCTCCGAACTCCTGACGCGCGGCGGCAACGTGCAGTTCGCGGCGCTCAGGAACGCCGGCGACACGCTGGGCGGAACCCGCGTCTCCGACACCATCGTCGAGAAGGGCGCGCTGATCGACATCTCGGGCGGCTCGGTGCGCTACGAGGGCGGCGCCGTGCGCACGACGCAGCTCGTCGGCGCGGACGGGCGCGTCTACGACATCTCCGAGGCCGATCCGCTCAAGATGAGCTTCGTCGGCTTCGCGGCCGGCTTCACGCGTTACCACGACCGCTGGGGCGTCTCGCGATCCTACCAGTCGACGCTGCGGCCGAACTACCGGATCGAGGAGGCCTATACGGAAGGCCGCGACGCCGGCACGCTCGATCTCGCGGGCGACGTCCTGGTGTTCGAGGGCGGGGTCAAGGCCGGCGTCATCGTGGGCGAGCGCCAGCGGCGCGACGCCACGGAAGGCTCCGGCGCGAGCGCGATCGACTGGGACCAGCGCGCGGTCCAGGGCGCGGGTTCGGAGATGCCGGTCGCGGGCGCGATCCGCATCGGCAGCGACTTCAGCGGCGGCGCCGACATCGGCGAGGTCAGGATCGTCGACGGCGAGGACATGCCGGAACTCGACGGCCCGATCGGCTACGGCCGCGACTTCGGCGACATCGACAAGACCCTGCCGGTCACCGAGACCGGCGAGGCGCACGGTCCGGTCGGCCCGCGCAGCAAGAAGTCCGCGTTGTCGAAAGACCGCATCGCGACGACCTACATCTCGGCCGACATGCTGAACGAGGCCGGCTTCGGGCAGATCGAGATCGCCCGCGGCGGCGACATCATCGTCGAGAAGAAGGCGACGGTGAAGCTCGCGGACGGCGGCCTGTTCACCGCGGCCTCCGGCGGCTCGATCCGCGTCGACGGCAAGATCCAGGCGGCGTCCGGCGTGGTCGCGCTGGAGACGGCCGGCTCCGACGCGCTCCAGACCAACTTCGACATCCCCTACGAAGGCTACTCGCCCTACGACATCGTCATCAACGGGACGATCTCGGTCCGCGGCAAGTGGGTCAACGACTACAAGAAGGCGGACGGCGAGGCCGCGGGCGGGGCCTATCTCGACGGCGGCTCGATCCTGCTCTACGCCGGCCAGGGCGTGGCGAACACCGGCGTCGGCGACCCGACCAAGGTTCGCGACATCAGCGGCAGCGTGAAGGTCAACGCCGGCGCGACGCTCGACGTGTCGGGCGGCGGCCGCATCGACCGCGAGGGGAACGTCGACACGTCGGCGAAGGGCGGCGACCTCGCGCTGATCAGCGAGGTCAACTATCTCAGCGGCGCGACCGAATTTCCGGGTCTTTTCGTCCGCTCGCAGCACGTCAACTTCGTCGAGCCGATCGTTCCGGACAAGATCATCGCCAAGGTCGCGATCGATTCCGGCGCGACGATCCTCAGCCACGGCTTCGGCGGCGGCGGCACGTTCCAGCTCGTCACGCCCGAATTCTCGTTCGGCGACAAGGTCGCCGACGTCGGCACCGCCCTGCCGATGGACTTCATCAACAAGCAGGGCTTCCAGAACTACGACATCACCTCGTACAAGACCAAGATCGTCGAGAGCAAATTCCGCGACGACTTCAATCCGGACTTCAAGCGGGGCTACGACGCCTTCCTCGACACGCAGACGATCACGATCGGCGCCGGCGAGACGCTGCGGCTGCGCAACTCCGTCTTCTCGCTGCTCGCCTCCGACCGGTCGAAGCGCGATCTCTCGGCGCTCCAGAACCTCGAGAGCGGCGGCGATCTCTATTCGGTGCTGAAGCCGACGACGCTCGCCGACGAGAAGGGCCGCGACAACGCCTACTACCGCGCGCCCGTCAATCTGAGCTTCGGCGGCTCGATCGAGCTCAAGGTCGCGGAGGGCGGCAAGATCCTCGGCGAGGCCGGCGCGACGATCACCGCGCCGCGGCTGATCAACGAAGGGCTGATCCGGATCCGCGGCGGACACATCGTGCAGCGCTCGACCCTGCCCCAGCCGATCGCGGACGAGGGCCGCTCGGTCCGCGACCCCTATGACGGGCTCGTCGCGCGCGGGGACGGCACCTACCGCGAGACCGACCTGTCGAACGTCACCGACGAGACGGGGCGGCGGCTCACCAACGCCGAGGCCTATGTCGGCTATCTGCTCGGCGAACTCGCGGGCGACGTCGGCGTGGAGCTGCGCGAAGGCAGCGTCACCGACCTGTCGGGCGTCAGCCTGCGCGACCCGCTCGCCCGCAAGCGGGACGCGGCCGGCGAAACCGTCTCGGACGGCCGCATCGTGTCGGGCGGAAGCATCACGCTCGCCCCGGAAGCCGACCGCGTGAAGGGCTTCAAGCTCTATCCCGGCAACGAGTATTCGCGCTTCGCCGGCAACGGCTACAAGGACAACACCAACTTCAAGAAGACGCTCGGCCTCAAGCTCGTCGCCGAGAAGGGCTCGAAGCTCGATCTCGACGGCGCGCGCGACGTCTACCGGCGCGCGCCCTCGGACGGCTCGGTGACGCCCGCGAAGCCGATCCCGACCCGCGTCTGGAGCGACGCCGGCGCCATCCACGCGCCGAACGGCGCGACGCTGACCGGCGCCGACATCGAGGCCCACGGCGGCGCGAAGCACGCGCGCGGCGGAACGCTCGAGATCGGCGACCTCGTCCTGACCCAGGCCGACACCGCGACGCCGCTCGCCAACACCGTCTCGGGCGACATGATCGAGGCCTCGGGCTTCGACATGCTGCAGGCCCGCGGCAGCGTGACGACGATCGGCGACGTCGATCTCGAACTCGGCCGGGCCTTCTTCCTCACGAGCCACGAGATCGTCGACCAGACCGGCCAGGGCGCGATCCGCGACCCGCAGCTGTTCGCCGACATCGGGACCGGCGGCTCGCTGTCGATCTCGGCCGGCTACATCCGGCTCGAAGGCTATGCGGACACGGTCGACGCCGTGACGGGCGCGGCCGGCTCCGGCAGCGTGACGCTGAGCGGCGACCAGATCGACGTCGTCGGCGCCGTGCGCTTCAACGAGACCGTCGGCTCCGCGACGCTCCGCTCGAAGGGGGACGTCCGCCTGATCGGTCAGAGCGACGTCAACCGGCGCCTGCCGACCGACGCCATCGGCTCGATCGTGTTCTCGGACGCCATCGGCATGCATCTCGCGGCCGGCGGCGACCTCACGATCAGCGCCGACCGGGTCTATCCCGCGACCGGAACGACCGCGCGCGTGACCTCCGCAGGCCAGGACTCGACGATCCGCTTCGAGCGCGACGGCGGGGCCAAGCCCAAGACCCCCTATTCGGCGGGCGCGAACCTCACCGTCCAGGCGACGCATATCGAGCAGAACGGCGCGCTGTTCACCCCGCACGGGCAGCTCACGCTCGGAAGCAACGAGGCCATCCTCGGCGACCTCGACGCCAACGGCGACCGGATCGTCATCGCGCCCGCCACCGAGACGGTGACGCTGGGCGACGGCAGCCTGACGTCGGTCTCGGGCGGCAAGATCCGCATCCCCTACGGCGTCACCACCGACCTCACCGAATACTACTTCGCGCCCGGCGGCGACGACGCGCTCGAGCAGACGCCCGAGAAGCGCCTGACTCTCGGGGGCGGCGAAGTCGTCATGGAGGACGGCGCGACCATCGACGTCTCCGGCGGCGGCGACGTCTTCGCCTACGAGTTCATCCCCGGAACCGGCGGCTCGCGCGACGTGCTGGACCGGCTGAACGTCGACGAGTTCAGCTCGAACGGCGGCCTCACCTATCCGGACGGACGCCAGATCTACGCGATCGTGCCCGGCCTGTCGGAGGCGCAGGTCGCGGCCTTCGACCCCTACTTCTCGACCGGCTACGACGAGCTCGGCCAGCCCTCGATGGCGGGAACGCGGGTCTATCTCGAAGGCGGCGCTGGACTTAAGGCCGGCTGGTACACGCTGCTGCCGGCGAAATACGCCGTGTTGCCCGGCGGGCTGCGCATCGTCGAGCAGAGCGGCGGGCCGGGCCTCGCGAGCGCGGCCGCGACGACGCTCGCCGACGGCACGATCCGCGTCAGCGGCCGCTACGGCCAGCTCGGATCGCGCGACTGGCGCTGGCGCCGGTTCGACGTCCAGACGCAGACGACCTTCCTCAAATACTCCAACATCGCGCTGACGAGCGCGCAGGCGACCTTCGCGGCGCGCGCGGCGGAAGCCGGCGAGCCCACGCCGCGCCTCCCGCTCGACGCCGGCGCGCTCGTCTTCGACGCCCGCACGAAGCTCGACCTCGGCGGAACCGTCGACTCCACCCCCGGCAAGAACGGCCGCGGCGTCACGGTCGACGTCGGCGGGTCGGCGATCTACGTCGTCGCCGATCCGTCCGCCATCACGCTGCGCGACGGGACCGTGCTCGCGGACGGCGCCGTGGTGCGCGAGATCGGCGGCAAGCTGGTGCTCTGCTCGGACACGGCCTCCGCCTGCGAGGCCGGAAGCGCCGAGCGTCTCTCGGACGTCGCGCCCCTGCTCGTCAGCGCCGACGACCTGACCCGTCTCGGCGCGGAATCCCTGCTGATCGGCGGCACGCGCGCGACGCAGGCCGACGGCGACGTCGAGATCCGCACCACGGCGCATCGTCTCGTGGTGGCGAACGACGAGAATTCGGCCCTCGCCGCGCCCGAGATCCTGCTCGCGGTCGGCCTCGGCCAGAACGAGCTCGTCAACGCGAACGGCGAGGCCGTCGACCCGAACGATCCTGGCGCGACAGTCACGCGCGACGTCCGCGACGGACCGGCCAAGGCGCTGATCGTCGCCGAGGGCGCCGTGATCGAGGCCCGCGGCGAGGTGCGCGATCCGTCGACCGCCGACTATCTCGCGGCGGGCGGCTGGGTCGGACGACCCTACTCCGCGACCGACGCCGGCAGCGGCTACCATCGCTCAAGCGTCGGGGCGTTCCTGCGGGTCGCCAACGGTCCCGAGCGGATCATCCGCCGGGACGACTCGACGCTCGACGCTCCGGAGACGGAGACCAAGAGACCCGACCTCGTCGCCCGATACGAGCGGCGCTACGCCGTCGACCTGTCGGTCGGCGCCGGCGCCCGGATTTCCGGCCAGTCGGTGCTCGCCGACGTCGGAACCTATCGCAACCCGACGCTCTCGACCGGCGCGGGGGGCCTCGCCTGGAAGCCTGCGGCGACGCTCTCGATCGACGCCGCGTCCATCACCGCGCGCACGCTCACCCTCGGCGCGGGCGAAATCGCGCTCACGGACGGCGTGGTCGACCGGGGCGTGCTCGCGCTCAGCCACGACTTCCTCGACGGCCTCAAGGGCGGCGGCGCCTCACGGCTCAGCCTCGTGTCGCGCGACGGGATCGGGATCGACGGCGGCGTCTGGTCCTTCGGCGAACTCGCGCTCAACGCGCCCGGCGTCGAAAGCCGCGACGGCGGCGACGTCACGATCGAAGCCAAGACCCTCGAGTTCGGCAACGCCGGGGACGCGGCCAAGGCCTGCGAGGCCTGCGGAAACGCCGCGCTGACCGTCAAGGCGGGCGAGATCGTGGTCGGGGCGGGATCGGTCGTCCTCGACGGCTTCGGCGGCGGGGTGTCGCTCGGCGCGTCCGCCGGACTGTTCGCCCATGGCGACGGCGGGATCGACGTCGGGACAGCCGACCTCACCATCGACGCGCCGATCATCGCCGACCGCGTGTCGCCGAACGCCGACGCGACGCTCACCACCATCGTCCCGACCGAGGCGGCGTTCCGCGCCGGCGGCGCGGTGCGGATCGTGAACAGCTCGGACGCCGACCTGAAGGACTTCGAGCGGACGCCCGGCGCCATCCTGCGGATCGAGGGCGCAAGCGTCTCGATCGAGGGAACGCGGCTCAGCGCCTCCGCGGGTCTCGTCGACATCCGCGCGACCTCGGGCGACGTCACGCTCGGCCGCGGCGCGCTGATCGAGGCGCCCGGCTACGAGAAGACCTTCGCCACCGTGAAGCGCTCCGCGCCCGCCGGCAGCGTACGGCTGGCCTCCGACCATGGCGACGTGACGATCGGCGCCGGCTCGCGCGTCGACGTCGGCGGGACGGTCGGCAAGGCCGGCTCGCTCGCGCTGGTCGCGCAGGAAGGCGACGTCCGCATCCGCGGCGAAATCGACGGACGCGCGAAGGAAGGCAACGCCTCGATCCTCGTCGACGCCGGCGGCGCCTTCGATCTCGACGCCTTCGCGGCGCTCGCCGCCGAGCGCAACTTCGACGGCCGCGTCGCCGTCTTCAGCGGCGCCGGCGACCTCACGCTCGGGGCCGGCTCGACGATCAAGGCCGAAAGCCTGACGCTCGGCGCGGACGGCGGCGCCGTCGACGTCGCGGGCTTCATCGACACGCGCGGGATCAACGGCGGCGACGTCTCGCTGTTCGGCCAAACCGGCGTGCGGCTGCGCGACGGCGCGATGATCGACACGGGCGCGACCGGCTACGCCGCGAGCGACAGCCGCCGGGCGCGCTCCGGCTCCGTGACCATCGCGGTCGGGGACAAGGGATCGATCGCGCTCTACGAAGGCTCGGTCATCGACGTCGCGGCCGACCGGACCGAGGGGCGCCTCGTCTCCGTCCGCCGCGAGGGCAAGACCTATTGCCGCTACGTCGCCGCCGACCAGGCCGGCTCGGTGAGCCTGCGCGCTCCGGTGATCGAGGGCGAGGGCGGCGACCGCGTCGACGTGACCTCCAACGGCCGCGTCACGGGCGCCCATGAGATCGTGCTCGAGGCCTACAAGACCTGGGACCTCGACGCGATCGCCGACAGCGGCGAGTTCGTCGGCGTGAAGCGGGACGAGAACGGCGGCGTCGTGCTCGACGTCCGCGAGGGTCTCGACACGCTCGTCTACGACGCGCGAACCGGCGAGGTTTCGGTGGTCGACGCGGGCTCCGGCGTGAACCTGCTCGGCGACCGCGGCGACGGCACGGTCGCGTCCTACATCCAGGACTTCGACCTCTCGGCCTCCTACGCCGGTCTCGGCGGCCTCGCCTCGAAGTCGAACTTCCACGCCCGCCCCGGCGTCGAGCTGCGCTCGGCCGGCGACGTGACCTTCGCCTCGAACTGGAATCTCGCCGCGGGCACGGTCGACGTGACGGCCGCGACCGCGGACGGCGTGATGGCGATCGACCCGACCGTCGGCAAGGCCGCGGTCGTGTTCGGCCGCGAGGCCGACCTGATCCGCAACTACACGGCGATGACCTACCGGGTCGGCGGCTCGGCGCTCGGCGAGGCCGGGGCGATCGCGATCCGCGCGGCCGGCGACCTCACGGTCGAGGGCACGATCAGCGACGGTTTCTTCCAGTTCCGCAACCAGACGGACGAAACCTACCTGCCGCTCGCCATGGCGGGCCGTCGCCCCGCGACCGCGCCGTTCAGCGCGGCGGCCAACTCCGCGGCCGCCCTCGGCGACGACGCGGCCGGCAGCGCCGAGCTGTTCCCGCTGATCGGCGGCGAGGCCATGGGCTCGTTCTCGCTGAGCTTCGCGGCGGGCGCCGACCTCGACAGCGCCGACGCCTCGCGCGTCGTCTCGGGCGCTTCGGGCGACTTCTCGGTGGTCGGCCTCCACTCCTACAAGGCGACCTCGGCGTCGAAGCCGGCCTCGACCCGCACCGCCTACTACCGCAATCTGATCCGCACCGGCGCGGGATCGATCGACGTCGCGGCGGCGGGATCGATCGATCTCCGGGGCGAAGAGGATCCGATCTTCGTCCGCACCACGGACGACAAGCTCGTCACCGACCGGCAGGCCTTCGGCGATCCCCGCCAGATCGGCGGCGCGGCGATCTACAGCGCCGGCCGGCGCGCGAGCCTTGAGCCGATCGTGATGACGGACGCGAACGGCCGCGCGATCACGCTCGACCCGACCAGCCTGCTGCCGACCTCGAATCCGCTGCGCGACAGCCTGCCGAGCTTCGTCTACGGCGCGAACGCCGCTTTCCAGCGCTCCTTCGGCCCGGCCGGCGTGCTGGTCGGCGACCTCGCCTTCGCCGAAGACGGCGGCGACGTGACGCTCTCGGCCGGCCTCGACGTGCTCGGCCGCCGCGACCTCGCGCGGTCCACGATCGCCGAGGGCTCGAGCCCCAACGTCTCAATCTACAAGACCTTCATGGCCGACTACGAGCCGTGGCGTCAGGGCCATGTCGGGCAGGACGCGGCGATCCGCATCAACGCCTCGGGCTTCTACGACGGCGTCGGCGCGCTCGCGGGGGGCGACGTGACGGTCGAGGCCGGACGAGACGTCTCGGACCTCACGACGGTCGCGACCACCAGCGTCGCCAGCGCCGCGACCAGCGGCGGCGGATCCGCCACGAAGGCGCTGCTCACCTTCGGCTCCGGCGACGTCGTCGTGACGGCCGGGCGCGACGTCCTGGGCGGCCGCGTCGACGTGGCCTCGGGCGAAGGCGTCGTCTCGGCCGCGCGTTCGGTCGCGAGCGCCGGGAACATCTCCAACAACGCCTTCAACGTCGTCGAGAACGCGCTCCGGCTCCGACTGTCCGACGCGACCATCGACGTCTCCGCCGGCCGCGGGGTCGACCTTCAGGGCCTCGCGGCGCTCGGCGCCTACTCGGCGCAGGACCAGAACAGTCTCGGCTTCTACAGCGCGATCGCGGGCGTTTCGATCGAAGCCAACGCCGACGTCCTGGTTCGCAACGAGCGCGACGTCATCTTCGGGACGCTCTCAGTGTGGCCGGGCTCGTTCCGCGCCGTCACCATCGGCGGCGACCTGGAGCTGAGGCGCACCGACACGGTTCCGACCGCGGCGGGCGGCGACACGCAGATCCTGATGGCGCCGAGCCCGGTCGGCCAGCTCGAGCTGCTCGCCGCCGGCGACATCGCCCCCGCGACGCTCGCCATGTCGGACGCCGATCCCGGCCTGCTGCCGGGCCTGTTCGGAAGCGGGCAGGTCGCGGACTTCCTGATCGAGCCGGAGTTCCGCACCGTCAACGTGTTCGAATTCCCGAACCTGCGGCCCGATGCGACCGAGAGCGAGCAGCGCCGCCAGCATTCCGAAACGCCGCTCCACGGCGACGACGAGAACCCGGTGCTGATCTCGGCCGGACGCGACATCGCCGGCGTGATCCTGTCGACGCCGAAGGAGACCCGCGTCTCCGCCGGCCGGGACATTCTCGACATGGCGTTCTTCGGCCAGAACCTCGACGACGCCGACGTGACCCGCGTGGTCGCCGGCCGCGACATCGTCGCGAGCTCCTCGCTCGTCGGCGCCCGCACGCTGCTGTCGAACGGCCAGCTCGGCCAGCCCGGCGCGCCGCGGGCCACGCTCCAGGGCAACACGTTCCTGATCGGCGGCCCCGGATCGTTCTATCTGGAGGCCGGCCGCAACGCCGGTCCGTTCCTGAACTCCGCGACGGTCACGCCGTTCGAGGACGACCCGAACTCGAGCGACTCCTCGGTCCTGCAGCGTGGCGCGCAGGTGTCCTTCGGCGGCGGCGTGCTCTCGGTCGGCGACGAAAGCAACCCCTGGCTTTCGCCCGACGGCGGGAACGTCACCGTGATGTTCGGCGTCGGCAAGGGCGTCGCCTGGGACGCCTTCCGCGACGCCTATCTCGACCCCGCGAACTTCGCGAAGCTCGACGACGTCCTGTTCGTGAGCGGCGACCGCGCGCGGCCGGTCTACGGTCCGAAGCTGATCACCTGGATGAAGGAGCACGCGGCCGGCGAACTGGCCGAGGAGGCCGGCGGCGGCGAAGTCGACTACGCGGTCGCCTACCGGGCGTTCAAGGGACTGGAAGACCTCCGCCAGCGGAACTTCCTGTCGGACGTCTATTTCGGCGAACTGTCCGCGACCGCCGACCCGTCCGGCCCCTCCTACCAGCAGTACCAGCGCGGCTACCGCGCCGTGAACACGCTGTTCCCCGGCGATCTCGGCTACACCGTCAACGACCTGACGGGCGGCTCGAACGGCGCCAACAAGCAGGTCCACACCGGCGACCTCGACCTCCGCCTCGCCACCATCCAGACCTCGCGCGGCGGCGACATCCGGGTGTTCGGCCCCGGCGGCCGGGTGCTCGCGGGATCGGTGGTGCGGACCGCGCAGCAGATCGCGCGACGCAACTACGGCGGCGCGGCCCTCTACGAAGCGCTCAAGGTCGGCGCCCAGCCGACCCTGTCGATCGACGCCATCCCGGCGGGCTACGAGGGCCTTCTGACCGTGCGCGGCGGCACGATCTACACCTTCACCGACGGCGACGTGCTGCTCAACCAGAGCCGCCTGTTCACGCAGGGCGGCGGCGACATCGTGATGTGGTCCTCGAACGGCGACCTCAACGGCGGCGAAGGCCCCAAAACCTCCTCGAACTTCCCGCCGGTCGTGGTCGACACCGACTACAACGGCTACTCGGTCGAGGACCGCCGCGGCAGCGCGACAGGCGCCGGCATCGCGGCGTTCCAGCCCTCGCCCGACGTCGAGGCGCCGGACGTCTTCCTGATCGCGCCGCGCGGCACGGTGGACGCGGGCGCGGCCGGCATCCGCGTCGCGGGCAACATCAACATCGCGGCCGAGACCGTCGCGAACGCCGACAACATCTCGGTCGGCGGCGCGTCGGTGGGCGTGCCTCAGGTCGCGGTCGCCCCGCTCGGGGCGCTCACGGCCGCGGCGAGCGCCGAAGCCAACGCGGACGCCGCGGCCCCCGGCCAGGACGGCGCCTCCGACCAGGCGTCGATCATCATCGTCGAGGTGCTCGGCTATGGCGGCGGCGACGGCAAGGACTGCCCGCCCGACCAGCCGGACTGCAAGGCCGAAACGCAATGAGGGGCCTCGCCGCGACGCTCGCGGCCGCCGCCTGCGCCGCGCTCATGGGCGGCGCGACGGCGAGCGCCGAGCCGCAGCCGGACTCCCCGGCGCAGGACGCGGCCGCCGCCGTCTCCTCCCTCCCCGCTTCCGGCCGTGCGGCCTATCGCGCGCTGGTCGAACGCGAGAGCGCGCGGCAGGGACTGCCGGCGGAAGTGGCCGAAGCGGTGATGGCGGTCGAGAGCGGCTACGATCCGTCCGCCCGCGGCGGCGCGGGAGAGGTCGGGCTGATGCAGGTCATGCCCGGAACCGCCCGCATGCTCGGCTTTGCGGGCACGACCGACGAACTCGCGGATCCCGCGACCAACATCCGCTACGGCGTGACTTATCTCGCGCGCGCCTGGCGGCTCGCAGGCCAGGACATCTGCACGGCGACGATGAAATACCGCGCAGGCCACGGCGAAACGCGGTTCTCGCAGCTCTCCGTAAACTACTGCGTCGCCGTGCGCTCGAAGCTGTCGGCGCGGGGATACGCCGTGACCGGGGTCGTGCCCGCTGCGACGTTCGGCTTCGGGGCGACCGCTCCGCGAGGCGCGCGACTTGCCGGGGGCGGCTGCAGGGGTCTCTGCCTCAAAGGCTCGGGTCCCGGCACAGACGTCGCCGCACTGAACCAGCGCCTCGAGTCGATCGTCTTCTCGGTGAAGGTGGTGAGCGCGAAACGTTGAAGGCCGGCGAAGAGCCGAAAAGCAATCAACTCAAATTTTTACGGACAGAATTCTAATTCCAGAATCATAATAAAAAATATACGATTCTTCAAGCCTGATTTTCTTTAGACAGGAAACATGCAGGAAATATTTTCTAAATGAGTTTTCAAACGAAAACATTGCATTTACATACTCGCCACATATCCGTCTTCAATGTGTCTTTGAAGCGCCCTAAGAGCGGCGGGCCGGACCCGCGCAGCGAGACCTTTGTCATGGCGCGAGGCGTCCGCATCACGGACGACAAAGGATTCAAGATGTCTCACCTCTTCAGGCTGGCGGGCGCCTCCGCGCTCGCGCTCTTCGCCGCCGCGCCGGCCTTCGCCCAGGAGACCATCCGCGGTCAGGGCGCCACGCTTCCCGCCGGCCTCTACGCCGACTGGTTCAACCCCGGCCCGAACGCGGCGTTCTCCTATTCCTACAACGCCGCGCTGATCCGCCCGAGCGGCGGCTCGATCCCCGCCAACACCGGCAGCGGCGCCGGCAAGGCGTCGTTCGAAAACCACATGTTCAACAACAACACCTGGTTCCCGGGCGGCTCCGGCACGCCGGCCCAGCCGCTGCCGTCCGACGTCACGACCGCGCAGAAGGAAGACATCCAGTTCGCCGGCAGCGACGCGATCCTGACGACCGCGGACCTCGACACCTACAACGCCGCGCGCTGGGGCGACCCGATCCAGGTGCCGAGCGTCGGCACGCCCGTCACGCTCGCCTTCAACAAGGCCAGCCTCACGCTGAAGAAGAAAGGCCCGACCGGGCTCGTCGACGGCGACGGCAAGCAGGTCGTAGGCAAGATCCTGTATCTCTCCCGCGCGAGCTATTGCGGCATCTTCACCGGCGGCATCTCCCGCTGGAACGACCCGCTGATCGTCCGTGACAACGGCAAGGCGCCGTCGAACCAGGAGATCAAGGTCGTGGTCCGCAGCGACAGCAGCGGCACCACGGAAATCTTCAGCCGCCACCTCGACACGGTCTGCGACGGCAGCGCCGCCGCGGGCGGCTTCTCGTTCCCCTCGACGAACAGCACCGACCCGTCCCAGCCCACCGGCAAGACGACCATCGCCTGGTCCGACCTGATCCCGTCGGGCCGCCTGATCCCCGCCGCCGGCAGCGGCGGCGTCTCGACCGCGATCGCGAACAACGCCTTTGCGATCGGCTATGTCAGCCCCGACTACACCGACCTGATCGCGACCCCCGCGGCCGGCGCCGGCTCGCCGGCCCCGTCGACCGCGAACCTGCAGAACCAGTTCGACATCGACAACGGCACCTTCAAGAATTACAAGCGTTCGGCTTCGTGGAGCAACGTCGACAGCGCCATGCGCTCGATGACCCCGCCGGCCGTGACCGACTCGGCGCTCGTGTGGGGCCAGAAGCTCGCGATCCTCGATCCGGTCGTCAACAACCCGACCCAGAAGAACGCCTATCCGATCGTCGGCTTCACCTTCCTCAACTTCTACACCTGCTACCCGAATTCGAAGATCGCAGGCGTGAAGAGCTTCGCCGAATACGTCTTCAGCAAGAAGAGCGGCGCGAAGGCCCGCGCGGGCGGCTTCACCCCGCTCTCGACCTCCTTCCGGAACGCCGTCAACGCCCGCCTGTTCGCGACCGGGACCTCCCCCCGCGGCCTGAGCAAGGGCAAGATCTCCGGCTACTGCTCGCTCTGAACCAGCGAACCGGACAAAAAACTGGCTGCGCGGCCCCGAGCCGCGCAGCCATTCATGTTTCTGCGGCGGACGAAACCGGCGGATCGACCGCGTCAGGCTCGCTCGCTTCGGCCGCTGCGCCTCAAACGCGGGTCCACGCCCGAGTTCGCCGCCGGGTGGAGCTTCTTACAACCGACGCCGCCGTCCCGTCACACTGCCTTCAGCGCCGCGTCCAGGTCCTCGATGAGGTCGTCGACGTGCTCGAGCCCGACCGAGAGGCGCAAGGTCGCGTCCACGATGCCGACCGCCTCGCGGTCCGCAGGCGACAGCCGCTGGTGCGTGGTGGTCGCCGGGTGGGTCAGGATCGACTTGGCGTCGCCGAGATTGTTCGAGATCTTGATCACCTCCAGCGCGTTGCCGAGCCGGAACGCCTCCGCCTTGCCGCCGTCGACCCGGAAGGCGACCAGCGTGCCGCCGCCGGCCATCTGGCGTTTCACGAGATCGGCCTGCGGATGGTCCGCGCGCCCGCAATAAGCGAGCCTCGTGATCTTCGGATGCGCGGCAAGATAATCGGCGATCGCGGCCGCGTTCGCCTGCATCTTCTCCACCCGGAGCGACAGCGTCTCGAGCCCCTTGGCGAGCGTCCAGGCGTTGAAAGGCGAGAGCGACGGACCGGTCTGGCGCAGGAAGGTGTGGAGGTGGTCCATGACGAACTTCTCCGAGCCCAGCACCATGCCGCCGAGCGTGCGGCCCTGCCCGTCGATGTGCTTTGTGGCTGAATAGACCACGACGTCGGCGCCGAGCTTGAGCGGTTTCTGCAGGATCGGCGTCGCGAACACGTTGTCGACCACCAAGAGCGCTCCCGCCTCGTGGGCGATCTTCGCGATCGCCTCGATGTCGTAGACCTCGAGCGTCGGATTGGTGGGGGTCTCGATGAAGAACGCCTTGGTCTCGGGCCTGACCGCCGCGCGCCACTGGTCGAGGTCGCCGCCGTCGACGAGCGTGGACGGCACGCCGAAGCGCGGCAGCAGGTCCTCGACCACATAGCGGCAGGAGCCGAACAGCGCCTTGGCGGCGACGACGTGGTCGCCGGCCTTCACCTGGCAGAGCATCGCGGCGGTCACGGCCGCCATGCCGGAGGCGGTGGCGCGGCCGGTTTCGGCGCCTTCGAGCGCGATCATGCGCTTCTCGAAGGTCGACACCGTCGGGTTCGAGAAGCGCGAATAGATGAACCCGGGATCGCGCCCGTCGAAGCGGGCCTCGGCCGCCTCCATGGTGTCGTAAGCGAAGCCCGAGGTCAGGAACATCGCTTCCGACATCTCGCCATAGCCCGATCGCGCCTCGGCCTCGTGGATGAGGCGGGTGGCGTCCTTGAGCTGGCGGTCTTTCGGAAGCGGTGCGCGGGCCATGGGAAGCGACCTCGGAGACGGCCGGGCCGCGACGGGCCGAAAAGCCCTTTGGCGTCGCGCGTCCGGCCTTTTAGCGGTTTCGTTTAACGTGGCTGCAAGCCGGCCGGCCCAAAGAACCACGGGGAATGAGGGTGAGTTACGCCCGGCGGCGCTTGGCGTCAACGGCGCTTGCCGATAAAGCCGGATATCGACCGTTCAACGCCCGTCATGCCCGGCGAAGCCGGGTCCACGACGTCGGCGGAGAGCGCGACGCAGCGAAGTCGTGGATGCCCGAGACAAGCTCGGGCATGACGGTCAGCAGTTCGGGAGCGGGCCTTGCCCAACGTGGACGAAACCGGCGGCATCCTTCCCGCGCAGGCGATCGAGCGGCTGATCGCGGAGGGCGCGATCGCGCTCGATCGGCCGGCGGCGCCCGACCAGATCCAGCCCGCGAGCCTCGATCTCAGGCTCGGGACGGTGGTGCACCGCGTGCGCGCGAGCTTCCTGCCGGGCGGGGGCGTTTCCGTCGCCGAGCGGCTGAAGGAGCTGACGCTTCACACGATCGACCTCGAGCGCGGCGCGGTGCTGGAAACGGGCTGCGTCTACATCGCGCCGCTGATGGAGCGGCTCGCGCTGCCGGCCGACGTCGCGGCGGCGGCGAACCCGAAAAGCTCCACCGGCCGCCTCGACGTCTTCACCCGCGTCATCGCCGACGGCGCGCGCGCCTTCGACCAGGTCCCGGCCGGCTATTCCGGCCCGCTGTTCGCCGAGATTTCCCCCCGCACGTTTCCGGTGCTCGCCCGCGCGGGCTCGCGCCTCTCGCAGCTCAGACTCCGCCGCGGCGAGGCGCGCCTTTCGGACGGCGAGCTCGCCGCGCTTCAGGCCCGCTCGCGGCTCGTCGACGACGACGCCGTCGACGTGCGCGGCGGCGTCGCGGTCACGGTCGATCTCCAGGGCGACGGCGAGGGCCTCGTCGGCTGGCGGGCGAAGCGCCACACCGGCGTCGTCGACGTCGACGCCCCGGCGGCCCATGCGGTCGGGGAGTTCTGGGAGCCGATCCGCGCCGGCCGCTCGGGCCTCATCCTCGATCCCGGCCAGTTCTACATCCTCGCCTCGCGCGAGGCCGTGCAGGTGCCCCCGGACCACGCCGCCGAGATGACGCCCTTCGACCCGCTGGTCGGCGAGTTCCGGGTGCACTACGCGGGCTTCTTCGATCCGGGCTTCGGCCATTCGGAGGCCGGCGGCGCAGGCGCCCGCGCGGTGCTCGAGGTGCGCTCCCACGAGGTGCCGTTCATCCTGGAACACGCCCAGACCGTCGGCCGCCTCGTCTACGAACGCATGCTGGAGCGCCCGAAGACGCTCTACGGCGAGATGAAGACATCGAACTATCAGGGCCAGAAGCTCAAGCTTTCAAAGCACTTCCTCGCGCCATAACGGCGCGCGACCTGCTTGGCGGCAGCCGAACGCTGCGGCCAGGCAGGCGTCAGACGGGCCTGACCGGCTTGATCTTGAGCTGGTCCACCGCCCAGAGCCAACGCCCGTCATCCTGCCGCCGGGCGATCTCGGCCGAGACGGTTCCGTTCGCCGACAGGGCGACCGTCAAGGCGATCGGACCGTTCACGACCGGTTCGAGAACCTCCGGCGCCGGAAACTCCGACCGCCGGCCGAGCAGGTCCGCATAGAACTGGCGGATCTCTGCGTGGCCGCGGGCGACCGGCGCCCCGGCGGCAAGCGTCGCGTCCGGCTCGTAGAGCGAGACCAGCCCGTCGACGTCGCCGGCGTTCGCGAACTCGACGAACAGGCGCGTGAGCTCCTGCGGTTCGGACGCGGTCTTGCGTGACGCTTCGCTCATGTCTCTCTCCCTTCAAACGGGCGCCGCTTCTGCGGACGACGCTATTTCAGACGACGGCCCTCCTGATCGGACACCGTGACCGAGACGGGCACGCCCGCCTTGACGCTTTCCGAGACGGTGCAGAAGCGCTCGAACTGGGCGAGCGCGCGCGCCGTGCGGTCGGGGTCGGCGATCGGAGCGCCGAGCGTGATCGCGACCTCGATCGCGTCGATGCGGAGCCTGCCTTCGGCGTTGCGGCCGAGGACGCAGCTCGCCTCCGCGTGAAGACCGTCGGCGTTCTGCCCGAACTTGCCGAGCGCGAAGACGAGGCTGGCGCACAGGCAGTTCGCGACGCCCGCGACGACGAGCTGCTCCGGAGCGGGCCCCTCCCCGTCTCCGATCGGCTCGGCTTCGTCGACCGTCAGATGCGGGATCAGCGCGCCGAAATCGATCGAGAAGACATAGCCGCGCTCGCGCCTGATGCTGATGCGGGGTTCGGGTTCCATCCGCGCCTTCCTCGTCGAAGCCGATTGCCTGCGAACATGGAACGACCGAGCCGCCGGGACCGTTCACGCGGCGCGCTCTCGGGACGGGCCGCCGAGTTCGCCCTTGACAGATCACGGCCCGCTGGCATACCAAATACCAATTCGGATAGGCAACCACGGTTCATGCAAGGCGGCGTTCCCGACGAACGCGCTGTCGAACAAGGGAAGCCCGGACGGATCGCTGGCCCGAAACCATCCGCAAGGATCGCGCAGGCCGGTTCGACGACTGCAACATGGATCGGCTCTCTGATGGCGGACGTCATCAATCTTGCTGACCTGATCGCGACCGCCGGAGACGCGGTGATCGTCTCCGACGCCGCGGGCGCGATCGTCGTCTGGAATCCGGCCGCGGAACGCATTTTCGGCTTCGCCGAAGCCGAGGCGCTGGGGCGCACGCTCGACATCATCACGCCCGAGCGGCATCGCGAGCGCCATTGGTCCGGTTACGCCAAGTCGATGGAGACGGGCGAGACCCGCTACGGCGACGGCGAACTGCTGCGGGTGCCGGCGCTGCGCAAGGACGGGAGCCAGATCTCGATCGCCTTCACGGTCGGGATGCTGCTCGGCGCCGACGGACGGCCGGTCGGCGTCTCGGCGATCGTCCGGGACGAGACCAGCCGCTTCGAGGGCGACCGCCGGACGCGCAAGCGCCTCGCGGAACTCGAAGGCAAGGTCAAGGAACTCGAGGCGCGGACAGGCGTCCGCGCAGGGAACGCATAAGCATGAGCGGGTCGCCCGGCGGCCCGTTTGGACAAAACCAACACCGCTCGGAAAAGAGCGACACAGCGGAGAGAGACCCAAGATGAGCAAGCCGCTTGAAGGCATCAAGATCATCGACTTCACCCACGTCCAGGCGGGTCCCGCCTGCACGCAGCTCCTCGCCTGGTTCGGCGCGGACGTGATCAAGGTCGAGCGCCCCGGCGCCGGCGACGTCACCCGCACCCAGCTCCGGCACGTCGAGGACGCCGACGCGCTCTACTTCACCATGCTGAACTCCAACAAGCGTTCGCTGACCCTCGACACCAAGACCCCCGAGGGCAAGGAAGTCCTGACCAAGCTCATCAAAGAGTCGGACGTCATGGTCGAGAACTTCGGCCCCGGCGCGCTCGACCGCATGGGCTTCTCCTGGAAGCATATCCAGGAGCTCAACCCGGGCATGATCCTCGCCTCGGTGAAGGGCTTCTCGGACGGCCACCACTATGAAGACCTGAAGGTCTACGAGAACGTCGCGCAGTGCGCCGGCGGCGCGGCCTCGACCACCGGCTTCTGGGACGGCCCCCCCACCGTCTCGGCCGCGGCTCTCGGCGACTCGAACACCGGCATGCATCTCGCGATCGGCATCCTCACGGCGCTGCATCAGAAGAACAAGACCGGCAAGGGCCAGAAGGTCGCCGTGTCGATGCAGGACTCGGTGCTGAACCTCTGCCGCGTGAAGCTGCGCGACCAGCAGCGTCTCGACGCCCTCGGCTATCTCGAGGAGTACCCGCAGTATCCGCACGGTGAGTTCTCGGACGTGGTTCCGCGCGGCGGCAACGCCGGCGGCGGCGGCCAGCCGGGATGGGTGCTGAAGTGCAAGGGCTGGGAGACCGATCCCAACGCCTACATCTACTTCACCATCCAGGGCCATGCCTGGGCCCCGATCTGCAAGGCGCTCGGCAAGGAAGAGTGGATCGACGATCCGGCCTACAACACCGCCCGCGCCCGCCAGGACAAGATTATGGACATCTTCGCCACGATCGAGGAATGGCTCGCCGACAAGACCAAGTTCGAGGCGGTCGACATCCTGCGCAAGTTCGACATCCCGTGCTCGCCGGTGCTGTCGATGAAGGAGATCGCGGAAGACGAGTCGCTCCGCAAGAGCGGCACCGTGGTCGAGGTCGATCATCCGAAGCTCGGCAAGTATCTGACCGTCGGCAGCCCGATCAAGTTCTCGGACATGACCGTCGAGGTGAAGGCTTCGCCGCTGCTCGGCGAGCACACCGACGAAGTGCTCAAGGATCTCGGCTACACCGACCAGCAGATCGAGATGCTGCACCAGAACCGCGCGGTCTGAGCGCGGCTCTTCACAGTCTCTCCCTGGCGGCGGCGCGCATCCCTCGCGCGCCGCCGTCTCTTTGTCCGATGGCGGCGGCCGCGCCGACGCCGTAAGGCGAAGACATGACCTCCGCTTTCTTCAGCCGTCTTGTTCCCGATCTCACCCCGATCGGCCCGCGCGAACGGATCAGATCCGCGCTCGGCGCGCTGATCGGCGTGCTCGCGACCGGCCTAGTCAGCCACGCGGTCGTCGGGAACGACGCGTCCCTACCCGTCCTGATCGCTCCGATGGGCGCGTCCGCGGTCTTGCTGTTCGCAGCCCCCGCGAGCCCCCTCGCGCAGCCCTGGTCGATCCTCGGCGGCAATCTCGTCGCGGCGCTGGTCGGCGTCACCGCCGCGAAATTCGTCCCCGACCCGTTTTTCGCCGCCGCTCTCGCGGTCGGCGTCGCGATCGCCGTTATGACCGCGCTCAAATGCCTGCATCCGCCGAGCGGCGCCGTCGCGCTCACCGCGGTGCTGGGCGGGCCTGCGATCGCGCATCTCGGCTACGGCTTTGTGGTCTGGCCGGTGCTCGCCAATTCCGCGCTGCTGCTCGGCTCCGCGCTCGCCTTCAACAACCTGACGGGCCGCGCCTATCCGCATCCCCGCGCCGTGAGATCTCCCGGCGAGGCCGCGCCGACCGAGCGCGAGGCGCTCGCCGCCGCCGACATCGAGGCGGCGCTCGCGAATTTCGGCCAGTTGCTCGACATCGAGCGCGGCGACCTCGAGGCGATCCTCCGGGACGCGCAGCTTCGCTCCTACGCCAGACGGTCGGGGCTCACGACCTGCGGCGCGATCATGGTCCGCGACGTCGTCGCGGTCGGCCCGCACGAGTCGCTGAAGGAGGCGCTCGACCTGCTGCGCCGCCATCGCGTGAAGGCGCTCCCGGTCGTGGACGAACGCCGGACCGTGCTGGGCGTCGTCACCCAGACCGACCTGCTCGACAAGTCCGAATGGGGACCGACCGGCCCCCGCCTCGGCTTCCGCAACCGGCTGCGCCTCACCCTCACGCGGGTGCGCGCCCCGCACGGCGTGGTGGAGGACATCATGACGACGCCGGTGCTGACCGTCAGGCCCGAGACCCCGGTCTCGGAGGCCGTGGTCCAGATGTCCCGGACGAGGCTGCACCACCTCCCCGCGGTCGACGACGAGGGCAAGCTCGTCGGCGTCGTTTCTCAAACCGACGTCGTCGCGGCCCTCCTCGCCGACGCAGCGCAGGCGGCCGAGGCGGCATGATCGACGCTCATCTTGCCGGACGGCTGGACTTCGTTCATCGGCCGCCTGTTCGGCAGCCGTTCGGCCCGGGACTGCACGCGCTCGGCCTGTTCGACCAGCGCGACGCGGCGCTCTACGTGCCCCAGTCGCTCGACCCGCGCCGCCCGGTTCCGTTGATGACGCTGTTCCACGGCGGCGGCGGATCCGCTGAAAAGATCCTGCCGATGATGCAGGCGCACGCGGAGGCGCGCGGCTTCCTTCTCCTTGTTCCGCAATCGCTTTTTCCGACCTGGGACCTCGTGATCGCCGGCAACGGCCCCGACCGCGAGCGGCTCGACCAGGCGCTCGCCGAGGTCTCGTCCCGCTTCCTGCTCGACCCCTGGCGCTTCGCCTTCGCCGGCCATTCCGACGGCGGCAGCTACACGCTGTCGCTCGGCCCGGCGAACGGCCATGTGGTGACGCACATGATCGTCTCCTCCGCCGGCTTCATGTCGGTCCTGGCGCAGTCGGGCGCGCCCAAGATCTTCATTTCACACGGGATTCGGGACGAGCAGATTCCGATCGAGCGCAGCGGCCGCGTCCATTCGGCGAAGCTCAGCGAAGCCGGCTATGACGTCACCTACGTCGAATATGACGGCCCGCACGCCTGGCGGCCCGAGGTGGTGAGCAAGGCCGTCGACTTCTTCCTCGGCCCTCGCGTCCTCAACGGCTGAACGCCCGAGTCGCCGCGATCGCGGCCGATCGCCCGCCGGGCGACGACGCGCTCTGCAGCGCGACGAACGCACCTGCCCTGCCGCCAGGCGATCGAACTACAGCCGCGGTTCGACGAGCAGGCGTCAAAGCTTATCGATGCTCAAGACACAAAAAAACCCGGCGGACAAAAGTCCGCCGGGCTCCACGCATCGCGTTCGGGCGGGCCGGGAACCCGCCCTTGCGTCGTCACTTCTTGCGGACGACGACGCTCTGCGGGTTCAGGCTGCCGATGTTGCCGCTCTCGCTGCCGGCCGCCGGGTCGATCACGGCGTTGATCAGGCAGGGCTTGCCCGAGTCCATGGCCTCGTCGACGGCCTTCTTGAGCTCGGCCGGGGTCGTGACGTTGTATCCGACGCCGCCGAAGGCCTCCATCATCTTGTCGTAGCGCGAGCCGGCGACGAAAACCGTGGTGCCCGGGTCGCGACCCGTCGGATCGACGTCGGTGCCGCGATAAATGCCGTTGTTGTTGAAGATCACGATCGTGACCGGCAGATTGTACCGGCAGATCGTCTCGACCTCCATGCCCGAGAAGCCGAAGGCCGAGTCGCCCTCGAGGGCGAGGACCGGCTTGCCGGTCTCGACCGCGGCCCCGACCGCGAAGCCCATGCCGATGCCCATCACGCCCCAGGTGCCGACGTCGAGGCGCTTGCGGGGCTCGTACATGTCGATCACGCCGCGGGCGAGATCGAGCGTGTTGGCGCCCTCGTTGACGAGGATCGCGTCGGGCCGCTCCTTGATGACGTCCTTGAGGACGCCGAGCGCGCCGTGGAAGTTCATCGGCGAAACCTCGGCCGAGAGCTTCGCGGCCATCTTGGCGACGTTGGCGTCCTTCTTGGCCTTGAGCGTTTCGGTCCAGGCGGCCGGCGCGGGCTGCCAGTCGTCGCCCATGCCGGCGAGCAGCGCCTCGACCACCGAGCCGATGTCGCCGACGACCGGCGCGGCGATCTCGACGTTCGAGTCCATTTCACGCGGCTCGATGTCGACCTGGATGAACTGCTTCGAACCGGGCTCGCCCCAGGTCTTGCCCTTGCCGTGGCTGAGCAGCCAGTTGAGGCGCGCGCCGAGCAGCAGCACGACGTCCGAGTCCTTCAGCGCCGTCGAACGGGCGGCGCCGGCCGACTGCGGATGCACGTCGGGCAGCAGGCCCTTGGCCATGCTCATCGGCACGTAGGGGATGCCGGACTTCTCGACGAGCTTGCGGATCGCCTCGTCGGCCTGCGCGTAGGCCGCGCCCTTGCCGAGCACGATGAGGGGGCGCTTGGCGCTCTTGAGCAGGTCGAGGGCGCGCGTCACGGCCGCCGGGGACGGGATCTGCTCCGGCGCCGGATCGATCACCTTGACGAGCGACTTCTCGCCGGCCACGGCGTCCATGGTCTGCGAGAACAGCTTCGCCGGAAGATCAAGGTAGACGCCGCCCGGACGGCCGGAGACCGCGGCGCGAATGGCGCGGGCGACGCCGATGCCAATGTCGCAGGCGTGCAGCACGCGGAACGCGGCCTTGCAGAGCGGCTTGGCGATCGCGAGCTGGTCCATCTCCTCGTAGTCGCCCTGCTGCAGGTCGACGATCTCGCGCTCGGAAGAGCCGGAGATCAGGATCATGGGGAAGCAGTTGGTGGTGGCGTTGGCGAGCGCGGTCAGGCCGTTGAGGAAGCCCGGCGCCGAAACGGTGAGGCACACGCCCGGCTTCTTGGTCAGGAAGCCGGCGATGGCGGCGGCGTTGCCAGCGTTCTGCTCGTGGCGGAACGAGATGACCCGCAGACCCTCGGCCTGGCACATGCGGCCAAGGTCGGTGATCGGGATCCCCGGCACGCCGTAGATCGTCTCGATCCCGTTCAGCTTGAGCGCGTCAATGACCAGATGAAAGCCATCGGTCAAATTCGGAGCGGCGTTCGCTTCGGCGTCGTTCACGCCGGCTGCGTAGTCGATGACCTTTGCGACTGCGGACATCACGTTTCCTCTTCTAGACCTCTACCGATGAAATCGGCGTTTGGTTGCGGATCGCCTTTTTGCGGCGATTTTTATTGTCGTTCGATTTGCAAGACGTAGGTCGAAAACATCGGGAAGACGGCCAAGCGCCGCTTTCTGGCATTATGTATACCAGAAGGTGCCTGCGACCGAAAGGCCTGTCAATGGGAACTTGACGTTCGGCCCAACATTCGCCTGTCCACCCCGTCAAAGTGATCACGCCACGCTCACGCCCACGTGAAAATTTTTCTTGCAAAGTCACGAAATCGAGATCACCGTCGCTGGCATACCTAATGCCAGAAGGCGCGCCAAGCGCCCGGCACGTTCCTAGGAAACGCACGAGAAGGGTGGAGAATGAGCACCGAGGTACCTGCCGGCCCGGCCGGCCAGCGCGTCAGCGACAGCTATCGCTGGATGCAACTCGCCATTGGCGTGATCTGCATGGTGATGATCGCGAACCTCCAGTACGGCTGGACGTTCTTCGTCACCGACATCGAAAAGAAATTCGGGTGGGATCGCGCCGCGATCCAGTGGGCGTTCACGCTTTTCGTCCTGTTTGAGACCTGGCTCGTTCCGGTCGAGGGCTGGTTCGTCGACCAGTTCGGACCTCGCGTCGTGGTCATCTTCGGCGGCGTTCTGTGCGGCGTCGGCTGGGTGATCAACGGCTTCGCCGAGAGCCTCTCGATGTTCTATCTCGGCCAGATCATCGCCGGCATCGGCGCGGGCGCCGTGTACGGCACCTGCGTGGGCAACGCGCTCAAGTGGTTCCCGGACAAGCGCGGCCTCGCGGCCGGCATCACGGCCGCCGGTTTCGGCGCAGGCGCGGCTCTCACCGTCGCTCCGATCCAGTCGATGATCGCGAACTCCGGCTACCAGGCGGCCTTCATCAATTTCGGCATCGGCCAGGCGGTCGTGATCTGCATCATGGCGATCTTCCTGCTCGCGCCGAAGGCCGGACAGGTGCCGCCGCCCGTTATCAAAGCCAACATCGTCCAGACCCGCGTCGACTACAGCCCGACCAAGGTGGTGCGTCACCCGATCTTCTGGCTGATGTACTTCATGTTCGTCATCGTCGGCGCCGGCGGCCTGATGATCACCGCGAACCTCAAGCCGATCGCCGCGGACTTCCACATCGACAAGGTTTCGGTGACTCTCGCCGGCCTCACCATGACGACGGTGACCTTCGCCGCCACCATCGACCGCATCCTGAACGGCCTCACCCGCCCCTTCTTCGGCTGGGTCTCCGACAAGATCGGCCGTGAGAACACGATGTTCATCGCTTTCGGTTTCGAGGGCGTCGGCATCTACCTGCTGTACCTCTACGGCCATGATCCGGTGATGTTCGTCATCCTGACGGGCCTCGTGTTCTTCGCCTGGGGCGAGATCTACTCCCTGTTCCCCTCGACCTGCACGGACACCTTCGGCTCGAAGTTCGCCGCGACCAACGCCGGCATGCTCTACACCGCCAAGGGCACCGCGGCGCTGCTCGTGCCTTTCGCCAGCACGCTGCAGACCGCGACCGGCAGCTGGGACTCGGTGTTCCTGATCGCAGCCGGCGCGAACATTCTGGCCTCGTTCCTGGCCATCGCCGTGCTGAAGCCCTGGCGCCGCAGCGTCGTGGCGAACGCCACGGCGGAAAAGGCCTCGATCCACGCGGTTCCGGCCGAGTGATCGAACCTCCGGGCCACCGAGCCTGAACTCCCCTGACGGCCCGGCGCGAAAGCGTCGGGCCATTTTTTTGCCCGCCTTCCGGCCGCGACGAACGCTCCCTTCGGCGAAGCGCCAATCCCTGCGCGCTCGATCCTGTGCTACGTGGCCGGCCTCACGCCGCCGAGCGCGCACAGGCCGAGGCCGTTCCATGCAGTCCCCGCGTCCCCTCGCAGGTCTTCTCGTCGTCGCGGTCGAACAGGCCGTCGCGGCCCCTTTCTGCACCGCCCGTCTCGCGGACGCCGGCGCGCGCGTCATCAAGATCGAGCGGGCGGAAGGAGACTTCGCGCGCGGCTACGACGACGTCGCCGCCGGCCAGAGCAGCTATTTCGTCTGGCTCAACCGCGGCAAGGAATCGCTCGTCGTCGATCTCGCTTCGCCGGAAGGCAAGGCTATCCTGTCGGATCTCGTCTCTCGCGCCGACGTGCTGGTGCAGAACCTGAAGCCCGGAGCGCTGAAGCGGCTGGGCTTCGGCGCGGAGCAGTTGCGCCGCGCGCATCCCCGCCTCGTCCAGTGCTCGATCAGCGGTTTCGGCGAAACCGGACCGCTCGCCGAGCGGAAGGCCTACGATCTGCTGATCCAGGCGGAATCGGGCCTCGCCTCGATCACCGGCGGTCCGGGCGAACCGGCGCGCGTCGGCGTCTCGCTGGTCGACATCGCGACGGGCGCGGCGGCCCACGCCGCGATCCTCGAAGCGCTTCTCGGCCGCGCCGTCACGGGAAGCGGCGCCGACATCCGCGTTTCGATGTTTGACGTCATGGCCGAATGGCTGACCGTGCCGCTGCTCCACCAGGAAGCGGGAAAGCCGCCAAAACGAATCGGCCTCGCGCATCCGTCGATCTCTCCCTATGGCGTGTTCGGAACGCGCGAGGGGAAGCAGATCCTGATCTCGATCCAGAGCGAACGCGAATGGGCGAAGTTCTGCTCCGTCTTTCTCGAAGACGCCCGGATCGCCTCCGATCCGCGGTTCGCGACCAACGTCCAGCGAGTGGCGAACCGAGACGCGACGGACGGCATGGTGGCGGCGGCCTTCGCCCGGCGGGACCAGGCGGAGGCGCAGGAGCGCCTCATCGAGGCCGACGTCGCCTTCGCGTCCGTCAACGACATGGCGGCCCTGTCCGCCCATCCGCATCTCAGGCGCGTGACGGTCGGGACGCCTTCCGGCCCGGTGTCGTATCCCGCTCCGGCGGCGATCTTCATGGGCGAAGACCGCGAGGCCCTTGGACCGGTCCCCGCGATCGGCGAACATCGCCCGCTCGCGACGCGTCAGGATGCGGTCCCCGTGCTCAGCGCCCCGAGCGGGCGAGGGAGCCGGTAACCACGCCGAAGCGAGCGGTCTTGCCGGAGGCCCCCGGATCGTCAGAATGACGCCGACGGGTTGCGGATCCCTCTTCCGGCGCTGGAGGAGAGTGACGCCGGGGAGCGTTCTCGGTGCGTAGAACTGGCGTTTTGAGGCCGATGACGGTCGCGGATCTTCCGCGCGCCGGAACGCTGTTTCGCCGAACGTTCCGCGGCCGGCGCGGCGCGGCTTCCGCCGACTTCGCCGAATATCTTCACGACCTGCTCTTCACCAATCCGCTATATGATCCCGCGACCGGCGGAGTGGTTCACGCACGCTCCGACGGGCGCATCGACAGCGCCTGCTTCTCAGTGCCCATGAGATTCAAGGTCGGCGAGAGGCCGATCGTGGCTCAGCTCATGTCGGCCTTCATGTCCGACGCCGACGGCGCGGCCGGCGCGGGCGAGATCACGCTCAGGTTCCGGCCGAGGCGCGTCGATCTCTGTTTCACTGACAGCGCCTCGCCGGTCACCAAAGCGCATTTCATCGCCGCCAGCGCCACGATCATCCCCATTCAGGGGCTTGAGTGGAGACGCGCCTTTCAGCCTGCGGCGATGATCGCAAGAAGGCTCGAGCGGTTCGCGCCGGGAACGTCCGGCCTGCTGGCGACCCTCGCCATGCCGGTCGATCGGCTCCTGCGGACGCTTCACCGCCGCTTCGAGGCTCCCGCGGCCACGGGCCTCGAAGACTTCGAGATGAGCCGGGCCGAGTTCGTCTCCCTCGCGGCGGGCTTCGTCGAACGCTACCGGGTCCGGCCGGACTGGACGGCGGAGGAGCTTGAGTGGCTGCTTGCGATGGCCGACGGAAACGTCACGCTCGGCCCCTTGCGCATTCTCGGCGTCCGCGAAGCCGACGGGCGTGTGATCGGCTGCGTCGTGCATTACGGAGGACCGGGCCGGATCGCCCGCGTGCTCAACGTCTTCGCCGACATCGGCAAGGAAACCGCCGTGCTGCGGCGCATGTTCCGCCACTTCGACGAGCGCGGCTTCGTGGGGGCGGTCGGAGGCGTGCGGCCGTCCCTGATCGAGGGTCTGGCCGAGCAGCGGGCCCTGACGTTCCGCCATCGCGCCTTCACCTGCCTCAGCACGCGCCATCCCGAGATCGTGGAGGCGGCGGCTCGCAACGACATCTATATCGGCGGCCTCGCAGGCGAAGGCTGGAGCCGGCTGATGACCGACTTCCGGTAGCGTTCAGGCCGGAAAGACGAAGCGCTCGACGATCCGAAAGCCGAGGTTGGGCTCGTCCTCCACATAGAGCGTGACGGCGTCGACCTTCGTCTCCGCCGATCCGACATGCTCGGCGTAGAGATCGGCCATCCCCTCGACAATCAAAGGCGAGACTTCGGGCGGAAGCTGGCCCGTCAGCGTCATGTGAAAATGGAAGTCCTCGAACACGTAAGGATATCCCCAGCGCATGAGCGAGGCGCGCTGCCGATCCGTAAGCCGTCCCTGCAGCCGGCGGGCAAGCTCCTTCTCGCCGGGCTCGGCGCGAAGCGGCTCGAACCCCTCCACGCAGGCCGCAGCGAGTGCGTCGAGCGGCTCCGAGGGCTCGACCGGGACGAGCGCGACGAAACCTTCCAGATCCGCCGCCGCAAGCTCCGGCAACGCGAAGCCGCGGCGGCGACGGGCGAACGCCTGACCGGCGGCGATCACGTCGTCTTCAGTCGCGCCGTCCGCCAGATGGAACGGCGCCTTCAGCGTCGCGTGGAAGCCATAGCGCCGGGGACTGGCCGTCATCGCTCGCCAGTCGGCCGCCGACACGTCCGCAGGCGCAAGCGGCGCCCTCGGCTCGCCGGTCGCGGCGTCATAACCGAGCACGGCCGATCCGAAGGTCCAGAGAGGGCTTTCGGGGGCAGGCGCATAATAGATGGCGTAGCGCGGCCGGCTCATGCGACGCTCCGACCCTCGACGACGAGCCCCCGCAAGACCGGGGTCGCGCCGTGCAGGCGAAGCCGCACGAGGTCCGCGCGCAGGCCGGGCGCGAGCCGCCCCCGATCCCGGAAGCCCAGCATCTCCGCCGGCCCGGACGTGACCAGCGCGAACGCCTCGTGCAGAGCGAGGCCCGCGTCGGCCGTCAGCGAGACGACCGCCTGCAGCAGGCTTGCGGGCACGTAGTCGGACGACAGCGCGTCGAGCACGCCCTCGCGCGCAAGATCCAGCGCCGCCACCCCTCCGGAATGCGATCCGCCGCGCACCACATTTGGCGCGCCGCCGACGACGCCGAGTCCCGCGTCATGCGCCGCGCGGGCGGCTTCGAGAGTCGTGGGAAACTCCGAGATCGCGCAGCCGGCTTCGACCGCCTCGCGGACGTGATCCCCCGTCGTGTCGTCGTGGCTCGCGATCGGAACGCCCTGCTCACGAAACAGCGCGACCGCCTTCGGCCAGTTCTCCGACGCGGCCCTGGCGCCGTCGGCCTTGCGCTTCGCAATTATCAGGTCGGCGTCGGCCGCGGCGAGCCCTTCCTTCATCATGAAGCGTTTGAGCTGGCTCTCGTCGCGCCATTGGCGCTGGCCGGGCGTGTGGTCCATCAGCGACGCGAGCGCGACGAGCGGCCTGCCGGCCAGCGGGGCGAGGTGATCGGAAAGACCCGGATCGGTCAGCTCGCAGCGCAGATGCAGCCTGTGGTCGGCGCGGAACAGTCCGGCGGACATCCCTTCCTCGACGGCCGCCACCATTTTCGGCAGCAGCCCGCGCCGCGCGTCGTTCTCGACCTCGTAGCCGCCGACGAACAGCGCGTCGCAGACTGTCGTGACGCCGGCGGCCGCCATCTGGGCGTCGTGGGCGAGCGCCGCAGCGAGCGGATTGGGCCAAAGGACGCCCGGACGCGGGACGAAGTGCTTTTCGAGATTGTCCGTGTGGACCTCGATCAGGCCCGGCGCCAGAAGATCTCCTTCGAGATCGATCGCGCCAGGCGCCGAGGAGCCCCCCTCCGCGACCTCGCAGATGACGCCGCGGTCGTGGACGAGCGTGCCGGAGACGACGCGGTCCTCGAGCACGAGGCGAGCGTTGGTGAGGATGGTCTCCATGCGGCCTTCCAATCAGACGCCGGCCGCGCCGCCGTCGGCGCGGGGATCGTGCGCGCCTTCGATGCGCCCGTCCGGATGACGCAGGACCGCGCCGGCATGGCCCGCCTCGTCGTCGAAAGCGCGCTCGAACAGGCCGAGCCGATGGCCCATGCGCTCGAGCCGGTCGACCTCCTCGCCGGCGAAGCGCGGCTCAAGCTTCAGCGCGGCGTCGGGCTCGCCCCAGGAGCGCCCCAGCCGGAAGCGCGGCCGGGCGAGCGCCTCGTCGAGCGGCAGGCCGAGCCAGACCGCGCGGGCGAACAGCTGCGCCTGCGTTTGCGGCTGCCCTTCGCCGCCCATCGTTCCGTAGACCATGACCCGGCCGTCGTCGAAGATGGCGAGCGGAGGATTGAGGGTGTGGAACGGCTGCCGCCCGGGCGCGAGCGCATTGAGATCGGCTTCGTCGAGCGAGAAGGCCGCGCCGCGGTTCTGGATAAGCACGCCGGTCGACGGCAGCACGCAGCCGGAACCGTACTCCCAGTAAATGCTCTGGATGTAGCTGACCGCCCTGCCCTCCGCGTCGATCGCGCCCATCCAGATCGTGTCGCCGTCGCCGCTCCTGGAAGCCGGATACGGCGCGGCGCGGACGCGATCGACAGCCGCGGCCTCGCCGTCGAGCGAGGTTCCAGCGAGCAGTTCCTGTGGATCGCCAGGAACGCGATCGAAATCCGCGCACATCCGGTCGCGGAACCGGAAGGCCCGCTTGGTCGCCTCGACGCAGAGATGGACGAAATCCGCGCTCTCGTCCTCGCGCAGGCCGAGCCGGTCGAGGATCCCGAGGATCGCGAGCGACGCGAGGCCCTGGGTCGGAGGCTGCGAATTGTAGACCGTCGCGCCCTTCAGCCGGACCTCGAGCGGCGCGCGCAGCCGCGCCCTCCGGCCCACGAGGTCCTCGCGCGTCACGGGCGCGCCGATGCGGTCGAGATCGGCGGCGATCTCGCGGCCGACGTCGCCGTCGAAGAAATCGCGGAGCCCGGCGCGCGCCAGATGGTCGAGCGTGTCGGCGAGACGCGGCTGGCGGAGCGTATCGCCTTCCGCGAGCATCGCGCCGTCGCGCATGAAGGTTTCCGCGAAGCCCGGAGCCTCGACGATCGCCGACAACTCCTTCGGAACGGTGCGGCTCTGGCACGCGGACACGGCGAAGCCGTCGCGGGCATTTCGCACGGCGTCGAACAACAGGGCTTCGAGCGGCATCCGGCCGCCGGCGGCCTTCGACAGTTCGAGCGCGAGACGCCAGCCGTCAACGGCCGTCGGCGCGGTCAGGGCCGCCAGAGGCCCGCGGGCCGGGATCGCGTCGTAGCCGCGGTCGCGATAGAACGCGATCGTCGCGCGCGAGCCGGCGACCGAACAGGCCTCGAGATACCGGACCTCGCCGGACGGCTCGCGGACCAGCCAGAAGCCGTCGCCGCCGACGCCGTTCATGTGCGGATAGACGACCGCGATGGTCGCCGCCATGCCAACCATGGCTTCGTAGGCGTTGCCGCCCTCGGCGAGAATGGCGCGGCCGGTTTCGGCGGCGGCGGAATGCGGCGCGGCCGCGACCCCGCGGTTCGATACGGCGGTTGCGGACAAACGGCCCCCCGGAAGCTCGAAGCAGGCGGCAGGGAGTTACAGCCGGGATGCGCCAAGAGCAAGGGCGGCGACTGCGCGGTCACGCCGAAGCGACAGCCTCGCGCTTCAGTCCTCGCGACGACCGCGGCTCTCGCGCCAGAACTTGAACAGCCAGAGCGGCGCGCAGATCGCCGCGCCGATGAGGAGCCCCTGACTCGCGCCGATCAACCCGATGCGGTCCGGCAGGCCCGTCAGCCCAAGCACGAGCGCCGCGACGATCAGACCCGGCGACAGCCATTCGCGCAACGGAGGAGGCCCGTCAGGCCGCGAGCAGCTTGTCGACTTCGGTCACCAGCTCGCGCAGGTGAAAGGGCTTCGACAGGATCTTGGCGTCCTTGGGCGTCTGCGAATCGGGGTTCAGCGCCACGGCGGCGAAGCCGGTGATGAACATGACCTTGATGTCGGGATCGAGCTGGGTGGCGCGCCGCGCGAGTTCGATCCCGTCCATCTCCGGCATCACGATGTCGGTCAGGAGAAGTTCGAACGGCTCCTCGCGGAGCCTGTGATAGGCGGACAGCCCGTTGTCGAAGGCGACGACAGAATGACCTGCGTTCTCGAGCGCCCGCACGAGGAAGCGGCGCATGTCGTCGTCGTCTTCGGCGAGAAGGATCTTGGAGCTCGGATTCACGGATTTACGGCTCGCCTGAGTCACATGAAGGCAGAAGTCATCCCATAAGCGGGCGGTTTGGTAAACACGTGGTTTCGAACGCCGAAACGATGGACAGCGCGCCCGGCTTCGGGCGACAATCTCTTACGGTCAAGCCTCTAAAGGAGCGGCCCGCGCAGTGACGGCGATGGACGATCTGGACGACCTTCATCCGGCCTTCGACATTGTCGAGCCGGAGTCGCGGTCATCCCCCGTCACGTTCAATTCTCCGCATTCGGGCGCTCGCTACCCCGCGAGCTTCCTCGCCGCCTCGCGTCTCGATCCACGGGCGCTCCGGCGCTCCGAGGACGCCTATGTCGACGAGCTGTTCGCGGCGGCCACCCGTTTCGGCGCCCCGCTGATGCGCGCCCATTTCCCCCGCGCCTTCATCGACGTGAACCGAGAGCCGTACGAACTCGACCCGCGCATGTTCGAGGGGCGGCTTCCGCCCTTCGCCAACACCCGTTCGATGCGTGTGGCGGGCGGTCTCGGCACGATCGCCCGCGTCGTCGGGGACGCCCAGGAAATCTATGGCGCGCGTCTCCCGGTCGAAGAGGCGCTCGATCGCATCGAGCGCATCTACAAGCCCTATCACCGCGCCTTGCGGAGGCTCGTCGCGCGCGCCCATCGCGAGCATGGGGTGGCGCTGCTGATCGATTGCCATTCGATGCCGTCAATCGGCGTCGCGCGCGACGACCGCTCGCGCGCCGACGTCGTTCTGGGCGACCGCTACGGCGCGTCCTGCGCGGGCGCGATCGTCGATTTCGTCGAACAGGAGTTTCGCGCGCAGGGCTTCGAGGTCGCGCGGAACCGGCCCTACGCCGGCGGATACATCACCGAGCATTACGGGGCGCCGGCGACCGGCATGCATGCGCTTCAGATCGAACTCAACCGCGCGCTCTATATGAACGAGCAGACCCACGAGAAGCACCGGGGCTTCGCCGAGTTGAGAGCGAGCCTCACGACGATCGCGGAACGCGTCGCGACCGCGCCTCTCGGCCTGTTCGGAACGCTGCGCGCAGCCGCCGAATAACGAAGCGACGAAGGTCGCATCGTGAATTCCGTCGATCGATAGGAAACGTCTTGCAATAAGCGCGGGAAGCGGCCAATGTCCGCCCCGCCTGGACACAACAAGAAAAAAGGCCGTCCGCATAAAGCGAACGGCCAAGTCTAGGGAGGAAACGCCCAAGGAGGGCAGCGGCGACACGATCGTCAGATCACGTTGCCGCGCTGCAATAAAATGCGGCCGCGCCGCACAAAAAGCAAGGGCAAATCGCCTGAATCGCCGGCTGCGACCGCCTGTCGCAAGAGCCGGCGATTTTTTTTGCCCGGTCGAGCGCGGGATTTTCAGACATATACACTCCTTGCGAAACGGCGGGCTCGCTCGACCGTCGCCCTCGAACGCCAAGGGAAAACGCGCATGACCGCCGTCGATTTCGCCGCCTTCGTAGACCGGCTTGCCGAAGCTTCAGGCGACGCGATCCTGCCGTTCTTCCGCACCTCGCTCGGCGTCGAGGACAAGACGCACGGCGCCGGCTTCGACCCGGTCACGGCCGCGGACAAGTCGGGCGAGTCGGTGATGCGCGCGATGATTCGGGAGACTTTTCCCCATCATGGGATCATCGGCGAGGAGCATGGGAACCTCGCCACGGACTCCGAATATGTCTGGGTGCTCGATCCGATCGACGGCACCCGCTCCTTCATTCTAGGGCTGCCGCTCTGGGGCACGCTGATCGGCCTCACGCGCCACGGCCATCCCTGCTTCGGCATGATGCACCAGCCCTTCATGGGCGAACGCTTCTCCGGCGACGGCGGATCGGCGACCTATCGCGGCCGCGCGGGAACGCGGCGCCTGCGCACCCGCGCCTGCGCCCGGCTTGAGGACGCGATGCTGATGTCGACCTCGCCGACGATGTTCGACGGCGCGGAGCGCGCCGCCTTCGACCGCGTCTCGGAACAGGCCCGCCTCACGCGCTGGGGCGGCGACTGCTACGCCTACTGCATGCTCGCGGCCGGCCATGTCGACCTCGTGGTCGAAGCCGATCTGAAGCCCTTCGACATCGTGGCGCTGATCCCGATCGTGGAGGGAGCCGGCGGCGTGGTGACGACCTGGGACGGCGGCTCGCCGGCGCAGGGCGGCCGGATCGTGGCGGCCGGCGACCGCCGCCTGCACGAAGCCGCGCTGGAGCGGCTCGCGAAAGGCTGAAACGGAAGGCGCATCCGGTCTCCGAGAGACGCTCATGCTCGCGACGATCGCCGAAGATTATTTTTCCTGGCGCGGCCGGATCCGACGACGGAGCTACTGGCTTCGTTCGCTCGCGGCGGCCTTGGCGATCGGTGTGATCGGCGGCCTCGGCGGGCTCGCGCGGCCGGTTTCAGAACCTGCGGCCGTCGCGCTGTGGGGGCTCGCCATCCTGCTCGGCGCATGGGTCTGCGCTTCGCTCGTCGTCCGGCGCTTCCACGACCACGGCCGTGACGGCCGGCTCGGCTTCGCCTGCCTCGCGGCGGCGTCCGCGCTGGGCGGGTTGGGCCATTGGATCGGCGCGCCGCCGCCCGCCACGATCCTCGCGAGCGCCGTCGGTCTCGCGCTGTCGGCCTATGTCGGCTTCGCCCCCGGCGTCCGCGGTCCGAACCGGTACGGCCCCGACCCCGCCGCGGACTGACGACGCTCAGGCAAGGTCCCGGCGCCCCGGCACGAAAGCGTCGAAGGCGGCCCAGAACATCTCCCGGATCTCGTCGCGCTCCATCATGATCTCGTGACGCGATCCGCGGAGCATGAGATGGCCGCCGCCGCGGATGCGGGCGGCGAAGCGCTCGCTCGCCGCCGGATCGACGATGCGGTCGCGCGCAGCCGACAGCGCGAGCGTCGGCGTGCGGAACCCTTCCGGCACGCCCGGCAGCGCCGTCGCGGTCATGGCGCGGAACGCCGCGTGCACCCATCCGATGGTCGGCGAGCCGAGGGCGAGCCCCGGATCCGCCCGCAGAACGGCGCGGGCTCGTTCGTAGCGCACGGGATCCGCGGTCACGGGATTTCCGTCGAACGGACGGAGCGCCATCACGCGGTTGGTCCCGCCTGGAATATAGGCGCTCGCGAGGCCCAAGCTTCCGAGGCCCGTGGCGAGGCCGCGGGCGAAGAACTCCGCGCGGGCGAGCGGCAGGCCGATCATCGGCGCGACGAGCACGAGCCGCTCGAACCACTGCGGCTGCCGCAGCGCGATTGCGACCGCGACGGGCGCGGACATGGAATGGGAAAGCGCGAAAAACGGGGGCGGACAGTGCAGCAGCACAACCTGCCGCATCAGCGCTTCGAGGTCGGCGCGGTAGTCGCCGAAGTCGCCCACATGGCTCTTCAGCGGATTGCGGGCGAGCCTCTCCGAACCGCCCTGCCCCCGGAAATCCAGAGTGGCGACCGCGAAGCCCCGCCGCAGCAGGTCCTCGACGATCTCGCCGTACTTTTCGATGAACTCGGCGCGCCCCTGCAGCAGCGCGACGGTGCCGCGCGACGCTCCGTCCGGCTTCCAGTAGGCGGCGCGCAGACGAACGCCGTCCGCCGCCGTGAGGGTCAGCGTCCGACCGCCGGCCGGCGTCGGGAGGCCTTCGGCCGCGACCAGCCCTTCGCGCACGGGACGGAACCGCGGCGGCCCCGACGGATCCCGTTGCGGGCTGCGGAACAGCGCGTCGACGACGGCCGCGGCCCTGCGCGACCGCGCCGCGAGCGCGGCCAAGG
This sequence comes from Ancylobacter novellus, assembly GCA_003241695.1. Lineage (GTDB taxonomy): Bacteria > Pseudomonadota > Alphaproteobacteria > Rhizobiales > Methylopilaceae > Methylopila. The sequence continues at coordinate 396,743 of QFPN01000003.1, forward strand.
CGTTCCCGCCGGCCGGCGCGCCGTCTTCGCCGCCTCCGCTCTTGAACGCCGTCATTCGGCTCACCATCTCACGGACGTCGCAGGCCAACAGGCTGCGATCATTATGAAAAACCGGCCCGGCCAGCAGGCGGGCCGCGTTGTGTCGCTTCGTCAAGGAGGATACCAGAATGCGTCAGTTCGATCTCGCCCCCCTCTATCGCTCGAGCGTCGGCTTCGACCGGCTGTTCTCGCTGCTCGACAACGCCGCCGGAGGCGACGCCTCTCCCGGCTATCCGCCCTACAACATCGAACGCACCGACGAAAACGCCTATCGCATCACCGTCGCGGTTGCGGGCTTCGGCGAGAAGGACCTCAACATCGAGGTCAAGGAGAACGCGCTCACCGTACGCGGCGAGAAAGCCGCCGAGGCGAAGAAGAGCGAAGTGCTCCACCAGGGCATCGCCGCACGAGCCTTCGAGCGCCGCTTTCAACTCGCCGACCATGTGCAAGTGACCGGCGCCCATCTCGAGAACGGGCTGCTCCATGTCGACCTCGTGCGTGAGGTCCCGGAGGCGAAGAAACCCCGCCAGATTCCGATCGGAAACGGCGCCGCGCCGGCCGCCATCGAGCAGAAGCAGGCCGCCTGACCGCTCCCTCGTGATCCACGGCTAGAACAGGGGCGTTCCGGGAGACCGGGACGCCCTTTTTCGCGGCTCGCGCGCGGCGTCGACCGCCGCGAGGAAAGCCGCAATCTCATCCGCGGTCGTCGCGAAGGAGGCGATTAGGCGCGCGATGACCTCGCCGTCCCGGCCTCGCCTTTCGGGCGCGATCGATTCGCTCGTCCAGACGTAATAGGTCGCGCCCTTCGCCTTCAGCGCCTCATGAAGCGCCGACGGCAGCCAGACGAAGACCTCGTTGGCTTCGGTCGGGAACGCGAGGCTCAAACTGCGCGCCTGCAGGCCCAGCGCAAGCTCCGCCGCGCGGGCGTTCGCCGCGCGCGCGAGTTCAAGCCAGAGGCCGCCGGCGAGCAGCGCCTCGATCTGCGCCGCGACGAAACGGCCCTTCGACCAGGTGTGGCCGCCGCGCTTCCTTCGCTCCGCGAGGCTCTTCACGAGGTCGGGCGCGAACAGAACGATCGCCTCCGCGGCCATCGCGCCGTTCTTGGTGAAGCCGAAAGACAGCGCCTCGACGCCCGCCTTCCAGGTGAGCTCCGCGGGCGTCGCGCGCGTCGAGACGACGGCGTTCGCGAAACGGGCGCCGTCCATGTGGACTCTGAGGCCCTTGTCGCGCGCGACGCCGGCGAGCGCCGCGATCTCGGCCGGGCGGTAGACCGTACCGGCCTCGGTCGCCTGGCTCAGCGTCAGCGCGGCGGGCGTCACATGGGTCGGCGGCGTCCAGAAATCGCGCGCGAGCAGCGCCGAAAGCGACTGCGGCGTCAGCCGTCCGTCGAGGCCGGGCGCGCCGACCATCTTGGCGCCGTTGGTGAAGAATTCGGGCGCGCCACATTCGTCGTGCATGACATGCGCCTCGGCGTGCCCGATCGCCGCGCCCCAGGGCGGAACCATCTGGGCGAGCGAGAGCGCGTTCGCGGCCGTGCCGGTGGCGACGAGGAAGGCCGCGACGTCGTGCTCGAAGACGTCGCGGAGCGCCGCCTCGACGCGCGCGTTGACGTCGTCATGTCCGTAAGGCCGCGCCGGCCCGCGGTTCGCGGCGGCGAGCGCCTCGAGCACCGCCTCATGGGCGGGCGCAATGTTGTCGCTGGCGAGGTTCATGGAATGTCCCGGGGCGCTGTCAGGCGATCTTCAGGCCGAGATGCTCGACCATGGGATCGAAATCGCGATCTTGGTGGAGCAGCCGATGACCGCGTTCGATGCAACACGTTCCAATGACGAGATCAGGCATCGAGCGAATGGTGATCCCGAGCCCCCGCAGACGACGGTGGTTCGCCGCCGCCTTCAAAGCGAGATCGACGTCGAGCATGCGCTCTATCTCGAAGACCAGGAGACGCCCTTCAATCTTTCTCGCCTGCTCCTCGTTGCGGGCCCCGCGAAGGACCTCGATGAGCACGATGTCGCCCACAAGGACCTGTGAAAGCGGCGCCATCGATCGAAGCCTTTCGACAGCCGGCCCCAACCTGTTCGAGAAGTGGTCGATCCAGACGGAGCTATCGACGACGATCACAGGGTAAAGTCACCCAGGATCCACTCTTTCCGCATCTGCTCGAGGTCGCCGTCCCACCCTATGCCGGCCAGCTCATCGAGCGCCCGCCGGCGACGGGCCTCCAGGACGACCTTGTTGAGCGCATCCTCGACCGCGGCCTTCTTTGTTTTGAGGCCGGTCGCCTCCATCGCTTCTTTGAGGAGAGCTTCGTCAATGTCGATGTTGGTCCGCATTGCGAAGTCCTCGGAACCGATGTGTACGGCTTCGCCAATTTATACACATCAACCACGCTCCGCCACGCCGCCCTCGCCCCGCTTGACGGAGGCGCTTTACCCGCTGAGGGTTTTCTGATTAAGGTGCGCGGCAATTAGGACAGCAAGGCTGTCCATTTGCGACGAAGGTCGCGCGCTGCTCGAGAATTCGAACGGAGCGGTGCGGCGGCGCCCGGGAAACCGGGTCGCCTCCGCCGCTCCGCTGGCGCGCGTCCCGCGTCGTTTCATGTCCCGGCGCTTCGGCGCCGTTCGTGCCTGACCTTCGGGTCGAAACTGATCGGATCATGGAGATCGCCATGGAGACGCCCGTGACGAAGCGAGTTCCGGCTCCCGCGACCGACGTCGAGGGCCGCGCAGGCGCGTCGGCCACGCGCGCGATCGTCGTGGACCACGGCCTGCCCGAGGCGCAGGGGCTTTACGATCCCCGGCACGAGAAGGATTCGTGCGGCGTCGGCTTCGTGGCGCACATGAAGGGCGTCAAGAGCCACGACATCATCAAGCATGGCCTCAAGATTCTCGAGAACCTCGAGCATCGCGGGGCCGTGGGCGCCGATCCGCGCGCCGGCGACGGCGCGGGGATGCTGGTGCAGATCCCGCACAGGTTCTTCGCCGAGGAGGCCGAACGCCTCGGCTTCACGCTGCCGGAACCCGGCTTCTACGCCGTCGGGCACATGTTCGTGCCGCGCGACCCGGAGACGGTCGCCAAGGTGAAGGCCGCCTTCGACCGCGCGACCGCCAGCGAAGGCCAGACGCTGCTCGGCTGGCGCGAGGCGCCGACCGACCCGTCCTGCCTCGGCGAAAGCGTGAAGCCGACCGAACCGCTCCAGCTCCAGGTCTTCATCGGCCGCTCGCCCACGATCGAGAGCGAGGACGACTTCGAGCGCAAGCTCTTCATCCTGCGCAAGGTCGTGTCGAACGAGATCTACGGCGACGACCCGCGCGCCTCGTCCTACTATCCCGTGTCGCTGTCCTGCCGGACCATCGTCTACAAGGGCATGTTCCTGGCCGACCAGCTCGCGGCCTATTATCCCGACCTGAGCGACGAGCGGTTCGAAAGCGCGCTCGCGCTCGTGCATCAGCGCTTCTCGACCAACACCTTCCCGACCTGGTCGCTCAGCCACCCCTACCGGATGGTCGCGCACAACGGCGAGATCAACACGCTGCGCGGCAACGTCAACTGGATGGCGGCGCGGCAGGCCTCGGTCGACAGCGAGCTCTACGGCAACGACATCTCGAAGCTCTGGCCCATCAGCTACGAGGGCCAGTCCGACACCGCCTGCCTCGACAACGCGCTCGAGTTCCTGGTCAAGGGCGGCTACAGCCTCGTCCACGCCATGATGGTGCTGGTGCCCGAGGCCTGGGCCGGCAACCCGCTGATGGACGAACAGCGCCGCGCCTTCTACGAGTACCACGCCGCCGTCATGGAGCCGTGGGACGGGCCGGCCGCGGTCGCCTTCACCGATGGCCGCCAGATCGGCGCGACCCTCGACCGCAACGGCCTCAGGCCCGCGCGCTGGTACGTCACAGACGACGACCTCGTGGTCATGGCCTCCGAGATGGGCGTGCTGCCCTTCCCGGAGGAGAAGATCGTGCGCAAGTGGCGGCTCCAGCCCGGCCGCATGCTTCTGATCGACCTCCAGGAAGGCCGCATCGTCTCCGACGAGGAGATCAAGGCGAGCCTCACCTCCGCTCGGCCCTACAAGGATTGGCTGAAGCGCACCCAGCTCGTGCTCGAGGACCTGCCCGACGCGCCGGAGCCCCGCGCCCGCGCTCAGGCGAGCCTGCTCGATCGCCAGCAGGCCTTCGGCTACACCCAGGAAGACGTGAAGCTGCTGATGTCGCCGATGGCGACCACCGGCCAGGAAGCCGTCGGCTCAATGGGCACCGACACGCCGCTGTCGGCGCTCTCGCGTCAGTCGAAGCTGCTCTACTCCTACTTCAAGCAGAACTTCGCCCAGGTCACGAACCCGCCGATCGACCCGATCCGCGAGGAGCTCGTGATGAGCCTCGTGTCGTTCATCGGCCCGCGCCCGAACCTGTTCGACCTCGACGGCTCGTCGAAAAAGAAGCGGCTCGAGGTGCGCCAGCCGATCCTCACCAACGAGGACCTGGAGAAGATCCGCGCGATCGACGACCTCGCCGAGAGCCAGTTCCAGTCCCGCACGCTCGACACCACCTATCCGGCCGAGAAGGGCGCGGCCGGCATGGAGGACGCGATCGAGCGGCTGTGCGAGCGAGCGCAGTCGGCGGTCCATGGCGGGTTCAACATCGTGATCCTGTCGGACCGTCTCGTCGGCCCGGGCCGGATCGCGATCCCGGCCGCGCTCGCGACCGCAGCCGTGCATCACCACCTCATCCGCAAGGGTCTTCGGACCTCGGTCGGCCTCGTGGTCGAATCCGGCGAGCCGCGCGAGATCCATCACTTCGCGGTGCTGGCCGGTTACGGCGCGGAGGCCATCAACCCCTATCTCGCCTTCGAGACGCTCGAGCAGATGCATCAGGCGCTCGACTTCCCCGAGCGCGTCGACGCGACGGAAGTCCGCGCCCGCTACATCAAGTCGATCGGCAAGGGCCTGCTCAAGGTCATGTCCAAGATGGGCATCTCGACCTATCAGTCCTATTGCGGCGCGCAGATCTTCGACGCCGTCGGCCTGTCGAAGGAGTTCGTCGACAAGTTCTTCACCGGCACCGCGACCCCAGTGGGCGGCGTTGGGTTGGCGGAAGTCTCCGAGGAGACGGTGCGACGGCACGTCCTCGCCTTCTCCGACGTTCCGGTCCTGCGCTCCGCGCTCGACGTCGGCGGCGAATACGCCTACCGCATCCGCGGCGAGGATCACGCCTGGACGCCGGATTCGGTCGCCGACCTGCAGCACGCGGTGCGCACGCGCTCCTATGCGAAGTATGAGGAGTTCGCGCGCGACCTGAACGAACAGTCCGAGCGGCTGCTGACGCTGCGCGGCCTGTTCCGCATTCGCAACGCCAAGGAGCGCGGCCGCGAGCCGGTCGCGATCGACGACGTCGAGCCGGCGGCCGACATCGTCAAGCGCTTCGTCACCGGCGCGATGTCGTTCGGCTCGATCAGCCGCGAGGCGCACGAGACGCTCGCGATCGCCATGAACCGGATCGGCGGCAAGTCGAACACCGGCGAGGGCGGCGAGGAGCCGGAGCGCTTCACGCCGCTCGCGAACGGCGACAGCAAGCGCTCGGCCATCAAGCAGGTGGCCTCGGGCCGCTTCGGCGTGACGGCGGAGTATCTCGTCAACTCCGACATGATCCAGATCAAGGTGGCGCAGGGCGCGAAGCCCGGCGAAGGCGGCCAGCTGCCTGGCCACAAGGTCGACGCCGCGATCGCCAAGGTGCGCCGGTCGACGCAAGGGGTGGGCCTGATCTCGCCGCCGCCGCACCACGACATCTACTCGATCGAGGATCTGGCGCAGCTCATCTACGACCTGAAGAACGTCAACCCGACGTCCGACATCTCGGTGAAGCTCGTCTCGGAAGTCGGCGTGGGCACCGTCGCGGCAGGCGTCGCCAAGGCGCGCGCGGACCACATCACGATCTCGGGCTTCGAGGGCGGCACCGGCGCGTCCCCGCTGACCTCGCTCAAGCATGCGGGCGGCCCGTGGGAGACCGGCCTCGCCGAGACCCAGCAGACGCTTGTCATGAACCGCCTGCGCGGCCGCGTGCGGCTGCAGGTCGACGGCGGCCTGCGCACTGGCCGCGACGTGCTGGTCGGCGCGCTGCTCGGCGCCGACGAGTTCGGCTTCTCGACCGCGCCGCTGATCGCGGCCGGCTGCCTGATGATGCGCAAGTGCCATCTCAACACCTGCCCCGTGGGCATCGCGACCCAGGACCCGGTGCTGCGCAAGCGCTTCAAGGGCACGCCCGAGAACGTCATCGACTACCTGTTCTTCGTCGCCGAAGAGGTTCGAGGGCTGCTGGCGGAGATGGGCTTCGCCAAGCTCGACGAGGTCATCGGCCGCTCCGACCTGCTCGACAAGCGCGAGGCCATCGGACACTGGAAGGCGCGCGGCCTCGACTTCTCGAAGCTGTTCGCCAAGCCCGTGGTCGGCGCCGACGTCGCGATCCGGCACGCGGAGGTCCAGAACCACCACCTCGAAAGCGTGCTCGACCGCGATCTGATCGAGGCGGCGAAGCCTGCCATCGAGGGTGGCGAGCCGGTCGTGATCGAACGGAAGATCGCGAGCCGGAACCGTTCGGCCGGCGCCATGCTCTCGGGCGAGGTCGCCAAGGCCCACGGCAGCGCGGGGCTGCCTGACGACACGATCATCGTGAAGCTGACCGGCACCGCCGGCCAGTCGTTCGGCGCGTTCCTCGCGGCGGGCGTCACGATGGACCTCACCGGCGAGGCCAACGACTATGTCGGCAAGGGCCTTTCGGGCGGGCGGATCATCATCCGTCCGGCGAAGAACGCCGGCATCGTGGCGGAAGAGTCGATCATCGTCGGCAACACCGTGCTCTACGGCGCGATCGAGGGAGAGTGCTACTTCCGCGGCGTCGCGGGCGAGCGCTTTGCGGTCCGCAACTCCGGAGCCATCGCGGTCGTCGAAGGCGCGGGCGACCACGGCTGCGAATACATGACAGGCGGCGTCGTGGTGGTGCTCGGCAAGACCGGCCGCAACTTCGCGGCCGGCATGTCGGGCGGCGTGGCCTACGTGCTCGACGAGGCCGGCGACTTCGCCGCTCGCTGCAACCTCTCGATGGTCGACCTCGAGCCGGTGCTGGAGGAGGAGGAGCTTCTCGAGGAGCTCCACCACCACGGCGGCGACCTCGAGTTCAAGGGCCGCATCCATGTCGACCCCGACATGACGCGCCACGACGAGGACCGGCTTCACCAGCTCATCACGGCGCATCACGTCCACACCGAGTCTGCGCGCGCGAAGCAGATCCTCGACAACTGGACCGAGTACCGGAACAAGTTCGTCAAGGTGATGCCGGTCGAGTATCGCCGGGCTCTCCGCGAGATGGAGAAGGCCCGCGAGCTTCAGGCGGCGGAGTGAGGCGGAAGGCGCACTGGCGCCTGCTTTCCGCAGAGCCTATGAGGGCCCTGCGGGACACGTCTTCAGAAATGATCTAATTCGTCATCGGCGTTTTCGGGACGGCGGACATCGGCCGCCTCCCGGCGGACGGCCGCGGGCACTCTGAGCGAAAGGGCCTCCGGGCGGAGACCGAAATGGGCAAGGTCACTGGTTTTCTCGAGATCGAACGGCAGGAGGCGCGCTATCAGCCGGCCTCCGACCGCATCCGGCATTTCCGCGAGTTCACCCTGCCGCTCTCGGACGCCGAGGTCGCCAAACAGGCCGCGCGGTGCATGGACTGCGGCATCCCGTTCTGCCACGGGCCGCAGGGCTGCCCCGTCAACAACCAGATCCCGGACTGGAACGATCTGGTCTATGCCGACGACTGGCAGGAGGCCGCCCGCAACCTCCATTCGACCAACAATTTTCCCGAGTTCACCGGCCGCATCTGCCCCGCGCCCTGCGAGGAAGCCTGCACGCTGAACCTCGAGAACATCCCTGTCGCGATCAAGACTGTGGAGCAGGCGATCGCCGACAAGGCGATCGCGAACGGCTGGGTGAAGCCGGAGCCGCCGGCGCACAAGACCGGCAAGCGCGTCGCGGTCGTGGGCTCGGGGCCCGCCGGCATGGCGGCCGCGCAGCAGCTCGCGCGCGCCGGCCACGACGTCCATGTCTACGAGCGCGAGCCCAAGGCCGGCGGCCTGCTGCGCTACGGCATTCCGGACTTCAAGATGGAGAAGCGCCACATCGACGTGCGCGTCCGGCAGATGGAGGCCGAGGGCGTCACCTTCCATTACGGCGTGAACGTCGGCGTCACGACGTCCGTGCAGGAGCTTCTCGACGGCCACGAGGCCGTGCTGTTCGCCGGCGGCGCCGAGGATCCGCGCAACCCGGGACTGCCGGGGCAGGACCTCAAGGGCGTGCACTACGCCATGCCGTTCCTCGTCCAGCAGAACCGCCGCGTCGGCGAGGAGCGGACGATCCCGGAGGCGCCGGTGAGCGCGGCCGGCAAGGACGTCGTCGTCATCGGCGGCGGCGACACGGCGTCGGACTGCGTCGGCACCTCGTTCCGTCAGGGAGCGATCTCGGTCACCCAGATCGACATCCGTCCGGTGCCGCCGCAGATCGAGGACAAGCTTCTCACCTGGCCCTACTGGCCGATGAAATTCCGCACCTCGTCGAGCCAGGCGGAAGGCGCGGAGCGCGAATTCTCCGCCGTCACGCTCGGCATCGAAGGCCAGAACGGACGCGTCACGGGCATCAAATGCGCCCGCGCGGACGCCAAGCGCCAGCCGATCCCCGGCACGGAATTCGTCCTGAAGGCGGATCTCGTCTTCATCGCGCTCGGCTTCCGCGGGCCGACGCTCGAAGGGCTCGTCGAACAGTCCGGCGTCGCCCTCGACAAGCGCGGAGCCGTGCTCGCCGACGAGCAGAGCTATGTGACGTCGAATCCGAAGATCTTCGCGGCCGGCGACATGCGCCGAGGACAGTCGCTGGTCGTGTGGGCGATCCGCGAAGGCCGCCAGGCGGCGCATGCGATCGACATCTTCCTGACGGGATCGACGACGCTGCCGCGATGACCCGGTCGGCAGCGCCGTCATCCCGGCCTTGTGCCGGGGTCCATTGACGTCGCTCTTGCAGGCAAGAGCGGATCCCCGTCCGTTCACGCCGACGGCGGCGCGTCCCGGCGCAAGGCCGGGACGGCAATCCGCGCGACGCCCGCTTTACCTCGGCGCCCCCTGCCGCTCCACCGGCTTCGGATCGATCAACGTCGCCGGTTGCGAGGCCTCGGCGGCGGGAGAGGCCTTCACCTCGGTCGTCTTCGGTCCGGCGGCCTCGGGCTGCTCCGCGCCCGGCCAGCGGTGATCGTCCATCCGGCCCGGATCGGCGTCGCCGCTCTCGCCGTTCACCAGCACTTTCGCCGCGGACTGCGACGCGTCGCGGGCGGGGATCGGCATCGGGGTCGCGGCCGCGAGCGCGCCGCCCTGGCTCTTGCGGGGGGCGGTGAGCACCATCAGGGGGCTCGCGATCGGCCGCGGCTGTTCGGCGGTCGGCGGCGGCTGGATAATGGCGGCCCCCGCCTCGGGCGCGACCGCGGCCATGACCGCGTCCGGCGTCGCAGGCTTTGGCTGGAAGACCTTGCGAATCTCCTGCTCGACGTAGTGCGCGAGCTTGCGGGCGCCCGCCTTCGAGAAATGCACGCCGTCGTCGAGCCGAAGCCGGCCGATCTGGCCGTCGAGCATCGGACCGCTCTCGGCGTAGACGCCGTCCTCGTCGACGAAGCCCTCCCAGACGTCCACATAGGTCCCGCCGGCCGCCTCGACCCGCTCCTTGGCGATGGCGTTGATCGCGACATGGTCTGCGGTCGCGCGCCCGCTCTCGCTCGCGGCGAGGCCCGTCCAGAACACCGGAATCTTGCGCTCCTTGAACGGCGCCAGCACGGCGTCGAGCCGGGCCGCGTAGCGCTTGCGCCAGGCGTCGGACAGCGGCGGCTCCTTGCGCATGTCGAGGAAGGGCTGGCGATCGTTCACGCCGACGTCGAACACGGCGTAGGTGGCGGGTCCCTGATCGAGCGCCTTGCGGATCTCGGCGGCGAAATCGAAATAGTCCTCGCGCACGAGCCCCGAATTCGGCTTTGCGACTCGCTTCACCTCAAGTTCCGGCGCGTCCGCGAAGCCTTCCTGCAGGCCGGTGGCGAGCTGGTCAGCGATGCTGTCGCCGATCACGACGACGAAGGTCGTCGGCTGCACCGCCGCCGCCGGCGCAGGAACGCCCGGCTGCGCGGCCGATTGAACCGCAGCCGCGGGATCGGCCGGCGCGGGCGCTGCGGCGGGCGGCTTGGCCGCCACCGCAGGAGAGCGGCGGCGGGGAGCGACCCGCTTGGTCGGACGGACCTCGACCGCGCCCTGATCGGAGCGTACGTCCTCGGCCGGTCCACCGCCGAAAAGACGCTGGAAGAAGTTCAGCCCGGCGCGCGGGCGCTCGGGCTCCATGGGCCGAAGCCTGCGATCGTCGTAGCGGCGGGCGTCGCGCGAGTAGGAGCGCTGCCGTCGCTCGACATAGGCGTCGTCGTCGTCATAAACGCGCCGCTCGCGGTAGACCCGTTCGCGCGGAGGCCCGTCGTAATAGCGCGGGTAATAGCCTTGGGCGCGCGCCTCTCCGCCGGAACCGACGGCGTAAGCCGCGCCAAGGATCGACAGAACGACGGCCGCGATCGCGCCGAGGGCGGAGCGTGTCATGCCCGGACGCTATCACGGACGCGGGCCGCGGGCCACATGGACGACGCTCAGCGGCCGGTCTTCATCCGCCTCAGGAGCGAGACGGAGGCGTAGCCGTCGGGCAGCAGGCCGTTGGCTCTCTGATAGGCGATGATGGCGTTGCGGGTGGCGGGTCCGATCTTGCCGTCCGGCTCACCGACGTCGAAGCCGCGGCGCGCGAGTAGCGCCTGGAGCTCCATGCGGCCGGGTTCGTCGAGCGGCTTGTCGTGGTTCGGCCAGGGCGTGCGGATCGGCCCGCCGCCGCGGATGCGGTCGGACAGGTGGGCGACGGCGAGCGCGTAGGAATCCGCATTATTGTAGCGCTTGATCACGCGGTAGTTCGAAGTGGTGAGGAACGCCGGACCGTTCGGGCCGCCGGGCAGGAAGAGCTTCGCGCCCCCTGCCCCGCCCGCGACCTCCCGACCCCAGCCGACGCCAGACTTCCAGCCGTGCTTCTTCAGATAGTTCGCCGTCGAGGCGAGCGCGTCCTCGGTCGAGCCCCAGATGTCGCGCTTGCCGTCGCCGTCGCCGTCCGCGGCGTAGGCCTTGAAGCTCGTCGGCATGAACTGGGTCTGCCCCATGGCGCCGGCCCAGGATCCGATCATGTTCTCCGGCGCGACGTTGCCCTGCTGAAGGATCTGGAGGGCGGCGACCAGCTCCCGGCGGAAGAACTCCGGACGGCGCGAGCCGCAGCAGGCGAGCGTCGCGAGCGCCTCGATGACGTTGTGGCCGCCCATGGACGCGCCGTAGTTCGTCTCCATTCCCCAGACCGCCAGAACCACGTAACGGTCGACGCCGTAGACGCGTTCGATGCGGGCAAGGAAATCGGCGTATCTCGCCGCGTTCGCCTTGCCGTTGGCGATGCGGGTGTCGGACACCTGGGTGTCGATGTAGACCGCGATCGACTGCTTGAATTCGAGCTGGGTGTTGGATTTGTCGATCGCCTCCTGATCGACCTTCAGCCCGCGGAAGGCGCGGTCGTAGAGCGCCGGGGAGACCCCCGCCTTCACGGCTTCCGGCTTGAAGCGCTGCACGAACGCCTGGAAGCGCGCCTCGGCCGACTGCGCGGCGACGGGCAGCGAAAAGCCGGCCGCGAGCGCAAGGCCGGCGACGACGGTCGCGATCGCGGATCGGCGCCGGATGGTCATGACGGGCGGCTCCTTGGACGGTTCGGGGCGGCCGGACGGGCGGCCGCTTCGGGTTACGTTCAGGTTAATCAGCATACGCTTCGAAGTTAGCGTTCGGTTAACCACGCCGGTCACGGCGGCGTGGGGTTTACCGTCGCGCCTCGCCTCCCAGATACGCTCGCAATCCACGCTTGAAAGATGGTTTACCAGAGACGGTCTATGAAAGACCGCCAACGCCCGGAGCCCCGATGTCTTCCAGAAAGATCCGCAAGGCCGTGTTTCCCGTCGCAGGCCTGGGCACGCGCTTCCTGCCCGCCACCAAGGCGACGCCGAAGGAGATGCTCACGGTGGTCGACAAGCCGGTGATCCAGCATGTGGTCGACGAGGCCCGCGAGGCCGGCATCGAGCATTTCGTGTTCGTGACCGGACGCGGCAAGGCGGTGATCGAGGATCATTTCGACAAGAACTACGAGCTCGACGACACGCTCTCCCGGCGCGGCAAGACGGAAGCGATGGAGATCCTGCGCAAGCAGCTTCCGGCCGCCGGCGCGACGAGCTTCACCCGCCAGCAGGAGCCGCTCGGCCTCGGCCACGCGGTCTGGTGCGCGCGCGACATCGTGGGCGACGAGCCCTTCGCGCTGATCCTGCCCGACATGCTGCACCTCGCGCCGAAGAGCTGCCTCGCCGAAATGATCGAGGTCTATGACGAGGCCGGCGGCGGCAACGTGGTGTCGGTCTACGAGGTGCCGGACGACCAGACTCACCAGTACGGCATCGTCGGCCGCGGCGAGGACGTCGGAAAAGGCTTCCGCATGACCTCGATGGTCGAGAAGCCGAAGAAGGGCGCCGCCCAGTCGAACCTCGCCATCTCCGGGCGCTACATCCTCCAGCCGGAGATCTTCGACCTGCTGTCGAAGCAAGAGCCCGGCGCCGGCGGCGAGATCCAGCTCACCGACTCGATGCTGAAGCTCGCCGACAGCCAGGCGTTTTCGGGCTTCGCCTTCACGGGTCGGGTGTTCGACACCGGCTCGAAGCTCGGCTTCCTCACCGCGAACGTCGCCTACGGCCTCGCGCGCGAGGAGGTGTCGGCCGAATTCCGTTCGGAAATCGAGGCGCTGCTGAAGGGGTGAGATCCTGAGCGCTTCCGTCGATCCTGCGGATCGATCGACGGAAGCGCCTGCTCGTCAGCGGCGGCTACGTAGTCTTCCGGCCTACCGGTGATTGTATTTTCTCCTAAAGTGCGCGTGGCTTCGGAGCCAGTCGCCACAGGAGAAAAATCGATGACAAACTCGACGAGCGCAGGCGAATTCAAAGCCTGGATCAACCTTCAGCCCGGTTCGGACAACGCCCTCCATGTGACGGGCAAGGTCACCACGCCGAGTTCGGGCTGGAGCGGCCGACTGGTCGAGGCCGTTCCTCCAGGGATCAATCCGGCGATCCTGATACTCGACGCGGAGCTCACGCCGCCTTCCGACGTCGTGACGGTCATCGAGCTGACCTACGCGAAGCCGCACAGCCCGCATTACGAGTCCGCGACAATCCGCGGGCTTGGAGGCGACATCCATGTCCCGGTCGAGTACGTGCACTGATATCGATCAGCGCCGGAACTTCAGCCCGAACTCGATGATCGAGGCGACGTAGTCGTTGCCGCGCTCGCTGCTGTTCAGCCAGACGCGCTCGAAGCTGCCGGTCAGCGCCACGTCGCGGTTGATCTTGTATTCGCCCTCGAGGGAGGCCGTGAAGGAATCCTGCCTGAGGCTCGATCCCTTGTAGTCGGCGCGCTCGAACACGCCCCGCGCCGTGACGGCGAAGTTCCGCCGGAACTGGTGTTCGAGCGACACCTCGAACACGCGGTCGAGAATGCCGGTCGAGGTGGTGAGGTTCGTTTCCTGCAGCGAGGTCCTGGCAGCCGCCCGCACGGTGGTGAGCGCGGTCGGCGCCCAGGCGATGTTCCCGTCGATCAGCAGGCCGTCGACCGGCGTCGCGCCCGACTGCTTCGGCGTCTGGCGGCCGTAGCCGAGCCCGATCTCGCCGGTGACGAGCCGCGTCGCCTCGAACTGCGCGCCGCCGCGGATGGCGTAGCCGTTCGAGCCGAGCCGGTCGCCGGCGTCGTCGAATTTCTTGTCGTAATCGCGGGTGTCGACGGAGGCCTCGACGAAGGGCTGCAGCTTCGGCGACAGCTCGTAGGAGGCCCTGAGCCGCGCCTGATAGGCGTTGTAGGCGCGGTCGGAGTTGTCGATCTTGCTGCCGTCGGTCGCCTTTGAGTCCCCGACCGTGTAGCGGTCGGCGAGACCGTCGAGCCGCAGGCTCAGCCGGTTGAAGCGGTGGGCGACGCCGAGCGTCGCGCCGACGGAGCGCGAGATCTCCTCGCCCTCGACCCCGCTCGTCTCCGGATCGCCGGGCTGCGAGGCGCTCAGCGAGGCGCGAAGCTGGGCGTTGATCTGGGTGCGGTCGGTGACGTCGAGCCGGCCCGACAGCGCCGAGGCGAGCTCCGGCTGGTAGCCCAGAGACTTGGCGTCCGGATAACGACGGATCTGCGCGCTCGACTGGAAGTCGAGCTCGTGGCGCGACCAGTCCGACTGCGCGTCGAGCTCGCCCCGAAGCCGGAAGAAGCTCGATCCCTTGACGTCGTCGTGGACGCGCCGCGGGTTGTCGTCGTAGCCGGCGGCGGTCTCGAGCGTCGGCCGCAGGACGAAGGAGCCGGCCCTGATTCCCGTGGGCGCATAGGCGTCGTCGACCGGCGCGCTCGGGCGGCGCAGCAGCGGCCGGCGGAAGCCGCCCGGCCCCGCAGCGAGCGGATCCGCGAGATAGCTCGGCGCGATCGGACCCGGCGCGCCCTGAAGGCGCTCCTCTTCGTCCTCGGGGGCGCGTCTCGGTTCGCCATAGTCGCCGCCGGCGAGATCGCCGGGGTCGGGCGTCGGCTGTCCGTAATCGCCGCCGGCGAGTTGGGCTGCGTTCGAAGGGTCCGCGCCATAGTCGCCGCCGGCGAGCGGCGCGCCCTGCCCTGCGGTCGTCGTCACGCCCGCGGCCGCGCCCCGGCCAGCCCCGCTCGACGACAGGCCGAGGGTGCGTTCGTCGAGGCGGCGAAGCGGCTCGTCCGCGGATTGCGCGCGTGCGGAACCGGCGGCCGATACGGCCGCAGCGAGCAGGACGGCGCGGAGGATCGCCCGGCGCGGCATGAGATCCTTGGCGGTGGCGCGGTCGGTCGAGCCGTCTCCGCGGCGGATTTGGTTAACGACCATCTGACGGACGTGGTTAACAATTCCTTAGTCCGCGGACGTTCGGAGGGACAACGCCCGCGGCGGATGCGCCCGATCGGACGCGGTGCTAGAACGGCGCTCGAACAGCGCCCTTCCGGACCCATCCGCATGACCTCTCCGCTCCGCACGACCTCGAAGTCTTCCGCCGCGCCGTTCCGTCCCGCCGACGCGGCGCGGGCGCGCGTCGAGGCGATCGCGAGCGCCGTGCGGACGATCGAGATCGAGCAGGCCGGGCTCGCCAGCCTCGGCGGAGCGCTGAAGGGCGCGCTCGGCGTCGCCTTCGCGGCGGCGGTCGAGACCATCGCGGGCTCCAAGGGCCGCGTGATCGTCAGCGGCATGGGCAAGAGCGGCCATGTCGGCCGCAAGATCGCGGCCACGATGGCGTCGACCGGCACGCCCGCGTTCTTCGTCCATCCGGGCGAGGCGAGCCACGGCGACCTCGGCATGATCACGCGGGACGACGTCGTGCTCGCGCTGTCCTGGTCCGGCGAAACCGCCGAACTGCGCGACGTGCTGCAATACGCCACCCGCTTCCGCGTGCCGGTGGTGGCGATCACCTCGCGCGTCGACAGCGCGCTCGGCCGCGCGGCGGACGTCGTGCTGATCCTGCCGAAGGTCGGCGAGGCCTGCCCGCACGGGCTCGCCCCCACCACCTCGACCACGATGCAGCTCGCGCTCGGCGACGCGCTCTCGGTCGCGCTGCTCGAAAGCCGCAAGTTCACCGCGGTCGACTTCAAGCGCTTCCACCCCGGCGGCAAGCTCGGCGCGGTGCTGGCCTTCGTGCGCGACGTCATGCATGTCGGCGACGCGATCCCGATCTCCCCGCTCGGCGCAAAGATGTCGGAGGCGCTGATCGTGATGTCGCAGAAGAGCTTCGGCTGCGTCGGCGTCGTGGACGGGACCGGCGCCCTCGTCGGCATCGTCACGGACGGCGACCTGCGCCGTCACATGGGACCGCGCCTGATCGAAGCCTCGGTGGAGGACGTCATGAGCCGCTCGCCCCGCACCGTAGCGCCCGACGATCTCGCGGCCGGCGCGATGAGCGAGATGCAGGGCCGCGCGATCACGGCGCTGTTCGTGGTCGAGGACGACAAGCCGGTCGGGCTCGTGCACATCCACGACCTGCTGAAGCTCGGCATCGCCTGAGGAGGAAGACGCTTCAGGTCATCGTGTCCGAAAAAGGATACGCCGCGACCTGCCATTCGTCCTCGTAGACGATGAAGCCCGGTCGGTCCGTATGGATCATCTCGACTGCGACGCCGTATTCTTCGAGCACCGCGGCATAGGCGCGAATGCGGCTGATGGCTTCGATCGAAGTGTCTCGGAACCAACTGATGGCCTGCGCCTTCCGGCGAGGTCGTCGTGAAACCGACAGCCTGTCGGGAACAGGCAAGTTCTCGCTGAACCATTTTCCTGCGAGATCGAGCGTCTTCTCGTCCACTTCGGACAGACGGCCGGATTCGCGCAGTTCCCCGGCAGCGGCGAACAAACCTTGTCGGCGACCAGAATCTTCGTCGATCTGCTGTGTCACGAACCGGACGAACATGTTCGACACCGATACACGCAGGACCGTAAAACGGCGTTAAAGGAAGTAGCCGCCGTCCGCTTCACGCCCCCTTAACCACAAATCTTCACCATGCCGTCCGACGGCCGCCTCCGCGCGCGCCCTGGGGACGGGTCATGGATTTCGCGAGCATCATCGGCTTCGTCGGCGGCATCGGCGTGCTCGGCTTCCTCATCCACGAGGGCGGCGGCCTCGAGCGCTACTATTCGGAGCACGCGGTCATCGTGATCTTCGGCGGCGCGGTCACCGCGACGCTGATCCGCTTCGAGATGGGAGCGTTCCTCTCCTCCTTCCCGACCGCCTTCAAGACCTGCTTCGGCTTTGGCGGCAGCCATTCGAACCCGCGCGACCTCATCACCGAGATCGCCGAGATGGCGGCGATCGTGCGCAAGTCCGGCCCGGTCGGCCTCGACAAGGCGACCCCGCACGACAAGTTTCTGGCCAAGGGCGTGCGCTATGTCGCCGACGGCTTCGACGAGGCCTTCATCCGCGAGACTCTCGAAAAGGAGCGCGACCTCAACCTGCACCGGCTCGAAATGGCCGCGAAGGTGTTCCGCGGCATCGGAGACTGCGCCCCGGCCTTCGGCATGATCGGGACGCTGATCGGCATGGTTCAGATGTTCGCCGAAATGTCCGATCCCTCGAAGCTCGGCACCTTCATGGCCATCGCGCTGCTCGCGACGCTCTACGGCGCCGTGGTGGCGAACTTCTTCTTCCTGCCGATCGCCGACAAGATCACCATCAAGTTCAACCACGACGAACTGAACCAGACGCTGGTGATCGACGGCGTGCTGCAGCTGCGGGCCTCGAAGAGCCCGGCGGTGATCAAGGAAATGCTGCTCGCCTACCTGCCCGAGAAACACCGCGCAGACCTGCTGGAAGCCGCGGCGTGAGGACGGCGCCCACCCGTCACGCCGGCCCGGAGCGCGCCTGACATGGCCAAGAAGAAGCACGTGGATCACGGCGGCGGCCATGGCTGGTTCGTCACCTTCGCCGACCTGATGGGCCTGCTGATGGCCTTCTTCGTCGTGCTCGTCGCCTTCTCGACGCAGGACAAGAAGAAGATGGCGATCGTCGCGGGCTCGATGCGCGAGGCCTTCGGCTCGCAGAAGATGGTGGTGGCCGACGGCGTCATCGACATCGGCGGCTCGCCCGCCCGCACCGAGCTCAAGAACAACGAGGCGCGCACGCCCGAGGAAACCTCGGACCTCGCGGGACCACTGTCGCCCAACCGCTCCGACACCGAAGCCGCCGCCCGCGGCTACGCCCGCGCCGCGGCGACCCTGCGGCAGGCGCTGCGCTCGATGCCGGAGATCGCGGACATCTCCAGCCAGATCGTGGTCGAGAGCTCGACCGAGGGCGTCTCGATCGCGATCGTCGACGAGGACGGCCGCTCGATGTTCGCGGCGGGCTCCGCCAACCCCTCGCGCCGCGTCGTCGAGGCGATCGCCGCCGTCGCGCCGTCGCTGCGCGCGCTCAACTATCCGATCGCGATCTCAGGCCACACGGCGGCCGGCGTCTCCGAGGCCGGGAACGTCGATCCGTGGAAGCTCTCGGCCGAACGCGCGAGCGCGGTCCGCGGCCTGCTCGCCGCCGGCGGCGTGCCGGACGGCCGTTTCAAGAGCGTCGTCGGGCGCGCTTCGACCGAGCCGATGTTCCCCGACGCGCCCCAGATCGCCGCCAACCGCCGCGTGACGATCTCGCTGACCGCCGCGCCCGGCGCGGTGCCGATGGACCTGAAGCCCTGAGGGCGCGCCTCCCATCGAAGCGCCGAGGCGGCCCTCACGCCGAGTTGCGGCCGATTCCGGCTCGACGGAATCCGGTTGCGCTTGGCGTCGCGTCGGCCATCGGATAGGTCGCTCGGACGACGCCTTTCGGGAGTCCGCGATGTCATCGTTCACCCCCGCACGCGCCACGACCCGCCGGCTTGCAGCCGGCGCCGGCCTCGCGCTCGCGGCGGCCGCGGCGCTCTTTCTTCTCGACCCGTTTCTTCGGCCGTTGATCCATGGCCATGTCGACGGCCGCGCGCTGTCGCCGCTCTGGGCGCTGCCGCTCGTCGGCATGCTGGGCTCGATCGCGGTCCTGCCGCTCGCGGCCCCCCATTTCTGGCACCGTCACTACGGCAAGGTCGCGGCCTTCTGGGCGCTCGCGCTGCTGATCCCCTTCGCCGCCGCTGAAGGGCCGGGCGCCGTCGCCTCCGAGGTCGTCCACGCCGCAACGCTCGAATACGTCCCCTTCATCATTCTGCTGTTCTCGCTCTTCACCATCTCGGGCGGGCTGCTGGTGAAGGGAAACATCCACGGCTCCCCCGCGGTGAACACCGGGCTGCTCGCGATCGGGACGCTGCTCGCGAGCGTCATCGGCACCACCGGCGCCTCGATGGTGCTGATCCGCCCTCTGCTGCGCGCGAACGACAACCGGCGACGCAACGTCCATGTCGTGGTGTTCTTCATCTTCCTCGTGTCGAACGTCGGCGGCGCGCTGACGCCGCTCGGCGATCCGCCGCTGTTCCTGGGCTTCCTTCAGGGCGTCGATTTCTTCTGGACCCTGAGGCATCTGGGACCCGAGACAGTCTTCCTCGTCGTGATCCTGCTGGCGCTGTTCTACCTGCTCGACCGCTGGCTCTACGCGCGCGAAGAAGCGCCCGCGAAGCCCGATCCCACGCCCGACAGCCGGGTGCGGCTGGTCGGCCTGAGGAACCTGCCGCTGCTCGCCGGCGTCGTCGTCGCGATCCTGATGAGCGGCGTCTGGAAGCCGGGCGTCGAGTTCGATCTCTGGGGCACGCATGTCGCGCTGCAGTCGCTCCTCCGCGACGCGATCCTGATCCTGCTGGCGCTGGTCTCGCTAGCGATTACGCCGGCGGAGGTGCGCGAGGAGAACGGTTTCGACTGGGAGCCGATCCGCGAGGTCGCGAAGCTGTTCGCGGGCATCTTCGCCACCCTCATTCCGGCGCTGCTGATCCTGAAGGCGGGGAGCGAAGGCGCGGCGGCGCCGCTGGTGGCGCTCGTCTCCGACGGGAGCGGCGCCCCGCGCGACGAGGTCTATTTCTGGCTGACCGGGCTGCTGTCGAGCGTGCTCGACAACGCCCCGACCTATCTCGTGTTCTTCAACCTCGCGGGCGGAAACGCGCAGGAGCTGATGGGACCGCTCGCCTCGACCCTCGCCGCGATCTCGGGCGGCGCGGTGTTCATGGGCGCGCTGACCTATATCGGCAACGCGCCAAACTTCATGGTGCTGGCGATCGCCCGCAACCGCGGCGTGAAAATGCCCAGCTTCTTCGGCTACATGGCTTGGAGCTTCGGGATTCTGGGTCCGTGCTTCCTGCTCGTGACGTGGGTGTTCTTCCTCTGACGCGCGTGACCTTCGGCAAGCGAGACAGATCGGGACCGAGCATATCCAGTCATGCCCGCGTCTTCGGGCGGGTATCCACGATTTGGGCTGCCTGGGCGCTCCAAGATGAAGTCGTGGATACCCGGCTGCGCCGGGCATGACGGCGCTGCGGCGCGCGATGTTTTGCTCCTCCTCAGGCGTTGATCGCCGCCATCGAGGCCTGCGCGTAGCGCGAGCCGACGACCCGCGCGGGATCGAACGCCATGTCGAGCGCGGCGACGTCGTCCTCCGTCAGCTCCACCCTCGTCGCGGCGACGTTCTGGGCGAGCCACTTGCGGCGCTTGGTGCCGGGGATCGGGATGGCGTCGGGCTGCTTGGCCAGCACCCAGGCGAGCGCGATCTGGGCCGGCTCGCACCCCTTCGCCGCGGCCATCGCCCGCACGCCGTCGACCAGCGCCGCGTTCGCCTCGCCCGCCTCGCCGGCGAAGCGCGGGTTCATCCGCCGGAAGTCCGTCTCGGGCATCTCGGCTGGCGCCGGGACCGCGCCCGTAAGGAAGCCGCGGCCGAGCGGCGAATAAGGCACGAAGGTCACGCCGAGTTCGCGGCAAGTCTCGATCTGGTCGTGCTCCGGTTCGCGGGACCAGAGCGAATATTCGGTCTGGAGCGCCGCGACGTGATGGGTCTCGCAGGCCCGGCGCAGCGTCGCGGACGAGACCTCGGACAGACCGATCGCCTTGACCTTGCCCTCCCAGACGAGCTCGGCCATCGCGCCCACCACCTCGTCGATCGGCGTCTCGCCGGTGAAGCGATGGCAGTAGTAGAGGTCGATCGCCTCGACGCCGAGCCGCTTCAGCGAGGCCTCGCAGGCCGCCCGGACGTAAGCGGGCGAATTGTCGATGCGGCGGTCCATCGGATCCGCGCCGCGCACGATCCCGAATTTGGTCGCGATCACCAGCGCGTCGGCGCGTTCCTTGAGGAAGCGGCCGACCAGTTCCTCGTTGTGGCCGGCGCCGTACATGTCGGCGGTGTCGAAGAAGGTGATTCCCTGATCGGCCGCGGCGTGGAGGGTCTCCATGCTCTCGACGTCGTCGCGCGCGCCGTAGAACTCGGACATGCCCATGCAGCCGAGGCCGATTTCGGAGACGAGCCGGCCCGTGCGGCCGAGCGGACGCTGTTTCATTGAAGCTGCCTGTCTTATCTGATGGAGGCGGCCGGAGACGCGGGACTTCCATCCGACCGAACGCAAGAGTAAACTACACCGTACCGTTTACATAAGTCAAGGCGAAACGCGAATGAGACCGGATCAGGTCGGGGAGGCCGCGACGAAGGACGGCGGCGACGAACCCGTCGGCCGTCCGGGCAAGCGGAAGCAGATCGTCGCCGCCGCGCGCGAGCTTTTTCTGGCGCAGGGCTACGGCGCGACCAGCATGGACGCCGTGGCGCGCGCCGCGCCGGTGTCGAAGCGCACGCTCTACAATCACTTCGACGGCAAGCAGGCGCTGTTCCTCGCCGTGCTGCGCGATTCCTGGACCGACCTGTCCGAGGCGCCCGCGATCGGCGCCGGCGGCGACGTGCGCGAGACGCTCCGGCGCTATGTGGCGCGTCTCGAATCGCACTGGCGCCATCCCGACGTGGTGCCGTTCCTGCGCCTGCTCATCGCGGAAGGCGCGCGCTTCCCCGAGCTTTCGGAGATCTACTACCAGGCCGGCAAGGCGCCGGCGGTCGCCGAGCTCGCCCGTTATTTCGAGGGCAAGGCGGACCCGCTCGGCCTGAGCGCCGAGGCGCGCGCGATCCAGTTCCTCGGCATGATCAAGGAAGCGCTGTTCTGGCCCAAGGTGCTGGGCTTCCCCGTCTCGGGCGACCGCGACGCGATGGTCGAGGCTGCGATCGCGCGGATTCTGGGGTAGAGCGCAACCGCCTTCCAGCGGCCTCACCGTCATGCCCCCAGCCCTGACTTCCGCCGACAAAAAAAGCCCCCGGCCGAAGACCGGGGGCTGGAGAACTCGCGCAAGGGGAGTGCGAGCTTATTCCGCCGCCTGGCGGAACTCCTGCGGGCCGGCGGCCCGGACCTCTTCGTCGACCTGATTCTCGTAGGTGCGGAAGTTCGTCTGGAACATGCCCCGCAGCTTCTGGGCCGCGGCGTCGTAGGAGGCCTTGTCGGACCAGGTGCGGCGCGGACGCAGGATGGCGGAGTCGACGCCCTCGACCTGCATCGGCACTTCGAGGCCGAAGAAGCGCTCGGCGCGGAACTCGGCGTCCTTGAGCGAGCCGTCGAGCGCGGCGGAGAGCAGCGCGCGGGTCGCCTTGAGCGAGATGCGCTGGCCCTGCCCGTAGCCGCCGCCGGTCCAGCCGGTGTTGACCAGCCAGCAGTCGACGCCGTGCTCGGCGATCAGCGTCTTGAGCAGTTCGCCGTAGACCGCCGCGTTGCGCGGCATGAAGGGCGCGCCGAAGCAGGTCGAGAACGTCGCCTGCGGCTCGGTCACGCCCTTCTCTGTGCCAGCGACCTTCGCCGTGTAGCCCGACAGGAAGTGGTACATGGCCTGCGCGGGCGTGAGCTTAGAGATCGGCGGCAGCACGCCAAAGGCGTCGCAGGTCAGCATCACGACGTTCTTAGGATGCCCGGCCTTGCCCGTGGCGCTCGCGTTCGGGATGAAGCCGAGCGGATAGGCGACGCGGGTGTTCTCGGTCTTCGACACGTCGTCGAAGTCGGGCTCGCGGGTTTCGGCCGAGAGCGGCACGTTCTCGAGGATCGCGCCGAAGCGGTGGGCCGCGGCGTAGATCTCGGGCTCCTGTTCGGCCGAGAGCTTGATCGTCTTGGCGTAGCAGCCGCCCTCGAAGTTGAAGAGCCCGTCCGGACCCCAGCCGTGCTCGTCGTCGCCGATCAGCGTGCGGGCCGGATCCGCCGAGAGCGTGGTCTTGCCGGTGCCCGAGAGGCCGAAGAACACGGCCGAGGCGCCGTCCGGACCGACGTTCGCCGAGCAGTGCATCGGCATCACGCCCTTCCCGGGCAGCAGGTAGTTGAGGAAGGTGAAGACCGACTTCTTCATCTCGCCGGCGTATGAGGTGCCGCCGATCAGCACGATGCCGCGGGCGAAATCGACCGCGATCACGGTCGAGGAGCGGACGCCGTGACGGGCGGGATCAGCCTGGAAGCTCGGAAAGTCGACGATGGTGAGCTTCGGCGCGAAGCTCTCGATCTCGTCGCGCTTCGGCCGGATCAGCATCGTGGCGATGAACATCGAGTGCCAAGCGTATTCGGTGTAGACCCGAACCGGAAGGCGATGGTCCTCGTCGGCGCCGCCGAAAAGATCCTGCGCGAAGATCTCGCGACCTTCGGCGTGGGCGAGGAAATCCTGCCGCAGCGTCTCGAACTGCTCGGGCGTCATCGCCGCGTTGGTGGTCCACTCGACCTCGTTCTCAGTGCTCTCGTCGCGCACCACGAACTTGTCCTTGGGCGACCGTCCGGTATGCGCGCCGGTCTCGGCGGTCAGCACGCCGCCGGCCGAAAGCTGCGCCTCGCCTCGACGGACCGCGCGCTCAACGAGCACCGCCGCGGGCAGGTTCCAGTTCACGCCGCCGAGCTTGTCGAAGCCGAAGGCCTCGGCGCCGTGCGACGCGTTCCATACGCCCGTCTGTCGCAATTCAAGCTCCTCCGTGTGGACGCCGCCGGTCTCGAAAGCGGGGGCAGAAGTCATCTCGGTGGTCCTCACGAAACAGCGAAAGTCGGCGCGATCATGACGGTCGGGTCACGATCTCGCCGCGGAGCGGCGGGCGAAGGGGCTCGACCGGGGAAACGGCCGGATGAAGCGTCAGGCTCCCTGACCTATCGTTCAAGCAAGCTGACGCGGCTATTTAATAGCCTTGAATCCGAACGGCGTCATCGGAGTTTCGTATGATGCGGTCGCAAAAATCGATTGACGGTCATGCGGCGGGGCGTTCCGCGAGACGGTCAAGACAAGCGCATCGATCGATCGGTCGACCGCCGCCGGGAGCGATTCCCGGCGAAGCCTATTCCCCTGAGGCTTTGGCGCGCGCCTCGCCGACGAGCTTCACAAGCGCCTTGCGGACGTCGACCGCGGTCGACGCGCGCTCCGGGAACGGCAGGTGCCGGGCGACGCCGGCCAGTCCGATCTCGAAGCCGAGCGGGTCGCAGCCCTCGAAACGCCAGTCGCCGTCGGGCGCTCCGAGAAGCGCGGTCGCGTAGAGCCGGGTGGCGTCCGCATGATCCTCGTTCATGTGCTCGACGATGCCCGCCTCCGCTTCGAGCAGCGCCTCCGCGCCCGCGGTCTCGACCCGAAGCTGCGGCCAGTCGAGATCGACGATCCTGCCGAAGCCCGCGACGAGATGCGCGCCCGAAGGTTCGAACCGCAGCATGTTGAAGTCGGCGAAGTCGAAATATCCGGCGCTTTCGGGCTGCCGGGCGAGCCAGCGGGCCTTCGACGCGTCCTTGTCGACGCCGACGCAGGCGCCGAGCAGCGTGATCCGCGGATGGGCGAGCGGGTCGCCCTCCCCGACCTCGGCGAGAAGCAGGCTCGCGCGCGCGTCGGACGACAGGTTCCGCGCATGGCGGGCGAGATCAGAGACGAGCATCAGCGGCGCGCCGTCGGGCGCGGTCGCGACCGCGACGAGCGAGACGTAAGGCGCGCCCGTCTCCCGGTCGAACGTCGCGAGGCCGGCGCGGCGCGCCGACCGCAGCAGACGCCTCGCCTCGAAGACCGCATCGAAGGCTCCCGCCGCCGCGCTGGGCGCCGCTTCTGCGTTCGACACGGTCATTGTCATTCTCCACAATCGGGCCGATCCGAACGTCTCTTTCGCCGAATCGCCTGCGAATCTTGGGGGCGAAGCGGGGACGTCACATTTAAGCCACGCGATCCCGGTTCAAGCCGGACAGTCTATGCTATAGAAGAAGGCGCCATGCCGACGATCGCCCTGGTCGACGACGACCGCAACATTCTCACATCCGTCTCCATCGCGCTCGAAGCCGAGGGATACCGGATCCAGACCTACAACGACGGCGCGGCCGCGCTCGAGGGGCTGCGCGCGACGCCGCCCGACCTCGCGATCTTCGACATCAAGATGCCGCGGATGGACGGGATGGAGCTGCTGCGGCGGCTGCGCCAGAAGTCCGAGCTGCCGGTGATCTTCCTCACCTCCAAGGACGAGGAGATCGACGAGCTGTTCGGCCTGAAGATGGGCGCGGACGACTTCATCCGGAAGCCGTTTTCGCAGCGCCTGCTGGTCGAGCGCGTCAAGGCCGTGCTGCGGCGCTCCGCCGCCAAGGACCCGCAGGCGGCCGGAGCCGCGGCCAAGGGGCCGGACTCGAAGGCGCTCGAACGCGGCCAGCTGATGATGGACCCGGAGCGCCACACCTGCACCTGGAAGGGCGAGGCGGTGACGCTCACCGTCACCGAGTTCCTGATCCTGCAGGCGCTCGCCATGCGGCCGGGTGTCGTGAAGAGCCGCAACGCGCTGATGGACGCGGCCTATGACGATCAGGTCTATGTCGACGACCGCACCATCGACAGCCACATCAAGCGGCTCCGGAAGAAGTTCAAGTCGGTCGACGACGACTTCGACATGATCGAGACGCTCTACGGCGTCGGCTACCGCTTCAAGGAAGGCTGACGCGCCTGCGTCAGGCCGGCCGGCGGCCGACTGCGTGCTTCGAGACGGCCCTGACGGCCTCCTCGGCATGAGGACTGTTCGTGCCATTCAAGTCTACGCCAGTCCTCGCCTTGAAGAGCATGCCGCAGGCGGGCGTCTCGAAGCGCGCGGCTCCTATCCGCCGCGGTCGCCGGTAAAGCCATGAGTCTCGAAGCCGAACGCGCCGACGAGATCCCGCAGACGGACGCCGAAGAGGACGCCCGCAAGGAGACCTTCGGCGAGCGTCTGCGGCGCTGGGGGACGGCCGCGCGCCTGATCGGCTTCTCGAGCCTCACCCGCCGCATCCTGGTGCTGAACCTCGCGGGCCTCGTGGCGCTCGTCTCGGGGATCCTCTACCTCAACCAGTTCCGCGCCGGGCTGATCGACGCCCGCGTCCAGAGCCTGCTGATCCAGGGCGAGATCATCGCCGGGGCGATCGCCTCCTCGGCCACCGTCGAGACCAACCAGCTCTACGTCGACCCCGACAAGCTGCTCGAACTCCAGCTCGGCCAGACGGCCTCGCCCGGCGAGGAAGGGCTGCAAAGCCTCGAATTCCCGATCAATCCCGAGCGGGTCGCGCCGGTGCTCCGGCGGCTCGTGACGCCGACCCGCACCCGCGCCCGCATCTACGACCGCGACGGCGCGCTGCTGCTGGACAGCCGCTCGCTCTACGCGCGCGGCGACATCCTGCGCTTCGACCTGCCGCCGCCGACCGTGAAGGACCCGAGCTTCTTCGAACGCGTCGGGCAGTTCCTTCACGGCCTCCTGCGCCGCACCGACCTTCCGGTCTATCCGGAGCTCGGCGCCGCGAACGGGCGCGGCTATC
The DNA here is from genome assembly GCA_003241695.1 of Ancylobacter novellus. Classification (GTDB taxonomy): domain Bacteria; phylum Pseudomonadota; class Alphaproteobacteria; order Rhizobiales; family Methylopilaceae; genus Methylopila. The sequence goes on from QFPN01000003.1 coordinate 423,200, forward strand.
CGGAGGTCGCGCGCGCGTTGTCGGGGTCGCCGGGCAGCATCGTGCGCGTCAACGAGGCGGGAAAGATCATCGTCTCGGTCGCGGTGCCGATCCAGCGGTTCCGGGCCGTCACCGGGGCGCTGCTGCTGTCGACGCAGGGCGGCGACATCGACGCCATCGTGCAGGCCGAGCGGATGGGCATCCTGCGCGTCTTCCTCGTGGCGGCCGCGGTCATGATCGTGCTGTCGCTGCTGCTCGCGAGCACGATCGCGGGGCCGGTCCGCAAGCTCGCCGACGGCGCGGAACGCGTGCGCCACCGCGTCTCGCACCGGGCCGAGATCCCCGACTTCACGAGCCGCACCGACGAGATCGGCCATCTTTCGGGCGCGCTGCGCGACATGACCAACGCGCTCTACGCCCGCATCGAGGGCATCGAGCGCTTCGCGGCCGACGTCGCGCACGAGCTGAAGAACCCGCTGACCTCGCTCCGTTCCGCGGTCGAGACGATGCCGCTCGCGAAGAGCGACGAGTCGCGCGCGCGGCTGCTCGAGGTCATCCAGCACGACGTGAAGCGCCTCGACCGCCTGATCTCCGACATCTCCGACGCGAGCCGCCTCGACGCCGAGCTGCAGCGGCAGGACGCCGAACCGGTCGACGTGGTGAAGCTCCTGACCACCGTCATCGACATGCAGACCGGCGCGCCGCACGGGCGCGACGTGGCCGTCAAGCTCGCAGTCGCGGACGCGGCGCAGGGCCACGACGCCTATCTGGTGCTCGGCCACGATTCGCGCCTCGCACAGGTGGTCACCAACCTCGTCGACAACGCCCGCTCGTTCTCGCCGCCCGGCTCCACGGTCGCCGTGTCGTGCCGACGCTTGAAGAAATTCGTCGAGATCGTGGTCGAGGATTCCGGACCGGGCATCCGCGAGGACGCGCTCGAGAAGATCTTCGAGCGCTTCTACACGGACAGGCCAGAGCATGGCTTCGGGCAGAACTCCGGGCTCGGCCTCTCGATCTCCAAGCAGATCGTCGAGGCGCATGACGGCCGCATCACGGCGGAGAACAGGGTCAAGACCGTCGACGGCGAGGCCAGGGTCCTCGGCGCCCGTTTCACGGTGCGTCTGCCCGCGGCGCTCGGATGACCGCCGCCCCCTCCACGCACGCCAACTGCGTCGCGATCGGCGAGCGCGGCGTTCTGATCCGGGGCGAGCCGGGCTCGGGCAAGTCCGGCCTTTCGGCGACGCTCGTCGCGCGGGCGCGCGAAGCGGGCCGGTTCGCGCGCCTCGTCTCGGACGACCGCACGCTGCTGCGCGCCGTTCACGGGAGGTTGATCGCGTCGCCGCCGCCGGCGCTCGCCGGGCTGATCGAGCGGCGCGGGGTCGGGATCGCGTCCGAGCCTCACCTCGGCGAAATCGTGGTCGGACTCGTGGTCGATCTTGTCGCCTCGCCGGACCGCATGCCGGAGCCGGAGGCGCTCGCCTGCGCCGTCGCCGGGGTCAGTCTGCCCAGGGTCGCGATTGATCCGAAAGATCCCCGCTCTGTCGAGCTCATCCTGGAATGTCTCATTTTGGCATTCAACGCTTCCGACTGTGGCCGTTTCGCCCTTGCGTTCGCGCCGCAACATGAAAAGATTGCGCCCTCGGCGTCCTGATCGCCGATGTCCTTGCGCTCCGACGCGTAGCGACGCGCGTCGGGTCCGCCCCAAGCGCAACGAGGTTTGCGCGGAGACTGCATGATCGGCCTCGTTCTAGTCACTCACGGGCGTCTAGCCTGTGAGTTCCGCTCAGCCCTCGAACATGTCGTGGGGCCTCAGGATCAGATCGCGACCATCACGATCGATCCGGAAGACGACATGGAGGCGCGCCGCGGGGACATCCTCACGGCCGTGCGCGAGGTCGACCGCGGCGACGGGGTCGCCGTGCTGACCGACATGTTCGGCGGCACGCCCTCCAATCTCGCGATCTCGTGCATGGACGGCCGCAAGGTCGAGGTGATCGCGGGCATCAACCTGCCCATGCTGATCAAGCTCGCGACGGTGCGACCCAATCTGCCGCTCGAAGCCGCGGTGACGCAGGCGCAGGAGGCCGGCCGCAAATACATCAATGTGGCGAGCCAAGTTCTGTCGGTGAAATGACCATGACCCTGACGGAGAATTCGGCGACGGCGAGGGAGCTTGCGATCGTCAACAAGCGCGGTCTCCACGCCCGCGCCTCGGCGAAGTTCGTGCAGACCGTCGAACGCTTCGACGCGGCCGTGAAGGTCAGCCGCGCCGGAGAGACTGTCACCGGCGGCTCGATCATGGGGCTGATGATGCTCGCGGCCGGCCCCGGCACCACGATCCATGTCGAGGCCACCGGCCCCGAGGCCGAAGCCGCCATCGCCGCGCTCGCCGCGCTCGTCGAGAACAAGTTCGGCGAGGAGGAATAAAAAAAGGCCGCGCCCTCGACGGACGCGGCCTTCTCCTCAGATCTCAGTCGGTGCGCCGCGCGGTCGCCATGCAGCCGGCTACGGCTTGAAGCGGATCTCTTTTACCTCAGCCCTGCTGCTGGATCGCCGAGAGCAGCCATCGGCCGCCGTTGCGCGAGCGCACGAAGGTCCAGAGTTCGACCGCTTCCTCCCTGGCGTGCGGATCGCCGTCGACTACCCGGCCGGTGGCGCGGTCTTCGGTGACGTCTACGAGCTCGTAGCGCATCGCGACGGTCGCGTAGTCGCGGCCCTGCTCGCTCCAGCTTTCGGCGAGATCGCCCTGCAGCAGCTTCACGCCGCTCACCTTGTTGACGACGCCGCGGCTCGCATCCTCGGCGAGGTCTTCGCCGAACATCTCGACCATCTCCGGCGTCGCGAGCCCGCGCAGGCGCGAAAGGTCCTGCCGGGACCAGGCGTCCTGCACGTCCGTCAGCATCCGCTCGAAATCGTCGAAGTCGGACGGCTCGAGCGACAGGTCGCTCGAGGCCGCGCTGTGGCCGGCCGCGTACCCGCCGCCGAGCCCGTAGGACGACCGGCCGCCGCTCTGATCGTCAACGCGGTCGCGCGACGCGCCCATGGCGCCCTGTCCCATGCCGCCCTGTCCGATGCCGCCCGATCCCATGCCGTAAGGCGAAGCGCCCGCCGCGGCCGTCTGAGGCTCCTGCCGGCGGCGCATCCAGTTCATGATCAGGCGCGCGACGATGATGATGAGGCCGACCTGGATCAGTAGGCCGAGAATGGAGGCCATCGAGCCGAGGCCGCCGAAGAAGCCGTTGCCCGCGAGCAGGCCGAACAGACCCGCGCCCAGCAGGCCGCCCATCAGGCCGGCGCCGAAACCGCCGAAGCGTCCGCCGAACATCCCGCCCTGATTGCCCGCGCGCGAGGCCGCCGAAGGCGCTCCGACGCCGCCGGGCTGTCCCGGCTGGGTGATCGAGCGCTGCATCGACGCGGCCCCCGGCGAGGTCGCGGTCGGCGGAGGCGCGTTGAAGGTCTTCGAGCCGCGGCTGCCGAAGCTGCCGCTGCGTCCGGCGCGGGCGTCCGCGTCCTGGGGGATCACGGTCGCGCCCACGACGAGAACCGCGGCGAAAACCGCGAGCGCGCGGCGGAGGGAAAACCTGGCGAAGCGCATCGTCATCCTTCGGTCTGCGATCCACGGCCCGCGACGCGCGAACCTGCGTGTCAGATGGTCTTGCCGTCAGGCTATGTCATCACCGGGCGCGACGCGGAAAGCTCGCAAGGCCTCACGTTGTCGGGAAGAGGCCGTGAACGCCGCGACCGCGCCGCCGTTCCGCCGCGGTGCGGCCCAAATGTCACTGCCGCGGCCAACCGCCCCATCGTCCGCTTTAACGCTCGATGATGACGCTTCCTTTGGACTAGATGAACGCCATGATGCTTCTCGTCGAGATTCGCGCGTGATCCGCGCCGCCTTGCCCGTCGCAATCATCGCCGCTGCGATGGGAGCGATCGGGTGCGGCGTCGCAGTTGCAGACGCAGCCTCGCCGCAGGCCCGAACGGCGATCGGCCCCGCCCCATGGGCGGAGGTGGCGATCTCCCCGATCTTCGATCCCGACGACGCCTACGTGTTCGGCGACGTGGTCCACTCCCGCCGCCTCGACGGCGACGCAGCGGCCGCAGCGGCGCTGATCGACCGCGAACTCATGGACGGCGACGACGACGAAACGGAGTCCTGGGCCGGCGGCTCCGCGTCGCTCGGCCGGGTGGCCGGAGCTTTCGCGAGCTTCACGAATTTCGGGGCGGAGGGCGAGGCTTACGCGTCCGTCGGCCTTGCGCGGGCCGGCGGAACGACGATCCGGATCGCCCGCGCCGTAAACCCGTCGCCCTTCGCCGTGGCCGTCGCCCTGTCCGACAACTGAGCCGACCCGGCGACGAACGTTCCGATCGCAGGATCGTGTTCGCGCATCGTCGCGCCCGCCTCGGGCAGGCAAGCGACATAAAGACTTCTTTATGTCTTTATTGAACGAACGCCCCGACCGTGCTAGGCGTCGCCGCGAGAGACGCGACAGGCCGCTCACGCGGCCAGCGTCGCGCGCGACACGAGGATTCTGTTTCCAATGAGCACCGCCGCCGCCAAGCGCGAGGACGCGCCCGCCGTCGACTACGTCATCAAGGACATCTCGCTCGCCGACTGGGGCCGCAAGGAGCTCGCGATCGCCGAGACCGAGATGCCCGGCCTGATGTCGGTGCGCGAGGAATACGGCCCGTCGCAGCCGCTGAAGGGCGCGCGCATCGCCGGCTCGCTGCACATGACGATCCAGACCGCGATGCTGATCGAGACGCTCAAGGCGCTGGGCGCCGACGTCCGCTGGGCCTCGTGCAACATCTATTCGACGCAGGACCATGCCGCCGCCGCGATCGCGGCCTCGGGCACTCCGGTGTTCGCGGTCAAGGGCGAGACGCTGGAAGAGTACTGGGACTACACCCACCGCATCTTCGAGTGGGCAGACGGCGGCACCCCGAACATGATCCTCGACGACGGCGGCGACGCCACCCTGCTGCTCCACCTCGGCAAGCGCGCCGAGGGCGGCGACGTCGCCTTCCTCGAAGGCGCGACCAACGAGGAGGAGGCGATCCTCTTCGCCGCGATCAAGAAGCGCCTGAAGTCCTCGCCCGGCTGGTACACGAAGAACGCCGAGGCGATCCAGGGCGTGACCGAGGAGACGACGACCGGCGTCCACCGCCTCTACGACCTCGCCAAGAAGGGCGAGCTCCTGTTCCCGGCGATCAACGTCAACGACAGCGTCACCAAGTCGAAGTTCGACAACCTCTATGGCTCCCGTGAGTCGCTCGTCGACGCGATCCGCCGCGGCACCGACGTGATGATGGCCGGCAAGGTCGCGATGGTCGCGGGCTTCGGCGATGTCGGCAAGGGTTCGGCCGCATCGCTCCGCCAGGCGGGCTGCCGCGTGATGGTCTCCGAAGCCGACCCGATCTGCGCGCTGCAGGCCGCGATGGAAGGCTACGAGGTCACCACCATGGAGGACGCCACCACCCGCGCGGACATCTTCGTCACGGCCACGGGCAACGTCGACGTCATCACGGTCGACCACATGCGCGCGATGAAGGACCGCGCGATCGTCTGCAACATCGGCCACTTCGACAGCGAGATCCAGATCGGCGCGCTGAAGAACTTCAAGTGGGACAACGTCAAGCCGCAGGTCGACGAGGTCGAGTTCCCGGACGGCAAGCGCATCATCGTGCTGTCCGAAGGCCGCCTCGTGAACCTCGGCAACGCCACCGGCCACCCGTCCTTCGTGATGTCGGCGTCCTTCACCAATCAGACGCTCGCGCAGATCGAGCTCTGGGCGAACAACAAGGACGGCCGCTACGCCAATCAGGTGTACACGCTCCCGAAGACCCTCGATGAGAAGGTCGCGGCGCTGCATCTCGGCAAGATCGGCGTGAAGCTGACCAAGCTCTCCGACAAGCAGGCCCGCTACATCGGCGTGCCGCAGGAAGGGCCTTTCAAGCCCGAGCACTACCGCTACTGAGGCGGAACGCGCCTCTAGGCTCCCTCCCGCTCGGGAGGGAGCGGACGGCGACGGCCATCGTTCCGCGCAGGCTTTTCCCCAGGCCGTCCACAGCCCCTTCAACAGCCTGTCGATTTCACGCCCGCGTTGCCTTGCGGACTCTGTGAGACCGAGTCCCGAGCCGGTATCGTCGGACTGATTCGGGGACGGCGCGGCGATTTCGGCCGCGTGCGGCTCGCGGGCGCGGCGTGCGTTCGCGGGGCATCGGGGGCTTCAAGAAGCGCATGTCCGCACGCTCGAGGTCGAGGACCGCGCTTCTGACGTCCGCGGCGGCGGCCGCAGGCGTCGCCTCGTCCGCGGGGCCGGCGCAGGCCGCCGCGCTCGCCGCCTCCGAGGCGGCCGCGCTCTCGCTGTTCCTCGGCGCGATCTTCGTCGCCGTCACGGCCTCCGTGCTGCTGCTTCGCGCCCGCGCCCGGCTCGCGGCGCTCGTCGCCTCGTCGGCGGCGTCCGAACGCGACCTGCGCTCACGCCTAGACCGGGCGGAGGCCGAACTCGCGGCCGACGACCGCGTCACCGTAACATGGACCGCAGGCGCCTCCGAGCCGCAGATCGCCGGCGACACGGCCCGGCTCGCGGGGCTGCCGCCCGGTCGCCGGCTGCTCGCCTTCGGCGCGTGGCTCGATCCCAGGGTCGCTCAAGCGCTCGAAGACCGCCTCGCTGCGCTGCGCGAGCGCGGCGAGCCGTTCCGCCTGACGCTCCCGACCGCGGGCGGCGCGCATATCGAGGCCGACGGACGACCGATCGGCGCGGCCGTCACGCTGCGGCTCAAGGACGTCACCGGAGATCGACTGGCGAGGACAGAGATCGAGGCCGAGAACGCGGCGCTCAAGGGCTCGCTCGGACGGCTGACCGCGCTGTTCGAGAGCCTGATCCAGCCGGTGTGGCTGCGCGACGACGCCGGACGGATCGTCTACGCCAACGAGGCCTACGCCCGCGCCGTCGAGGCGAAGGACGGCCCGGCCGCCGTCGCGCGGGCCGCGGAATTCCTGGATCAGACCGACCGCGCGAACGCCCGCCGCGCGATCGAGGCCGGCCACGTCTTCCGCAAGCGCGCCCCGGCGGTCTTCGCCGGCCAGCGGCGGATCTTCGACGTGGTCGAGGCGCCGTCTCCGGTCGGCTCCGCCGCGATCGCGATCGACGTCTCCGAACTCGAGGACGTGCGCGCGGACCTGTCGCGCCAGATGGACGCGCATCGCCGGACCCTGGACGAGTTGACGACCGCGGTGGCGATCTTCCGCGCCAACGGCGCCCTTGTGTTCCACAATCAGGCGTTCCGCCAGCTTTGGGCGCTCGAAGCCGCATTCCTCGAAAGCGGCCCGACCGATGGCGCGGTGCTGGACCGGCTCCGCGCCGATCGGAAACTTCCGGAGGAAGCCGACTTCCGAACCTGGAAGGCGGGGCTTCATCAGGCCTATCAGGCGATCGAATCCCGCGAGCACTGGTGGCACCTGCCCGACCGGAGAACGATCCGCGTCGTCGCGGCGCCCAATCCGCAGGGCGGAGTGACGTATCTGTTCGACGACGTCACCGAGCGGCTTGCGCTCGAAAGCCGATTCAACGCGCTGCTCAAGGTTCAGAGCGAGACCATCGACCATCTGAAAGAAGCGGTCGCGGTGTTCGGCTCCGACGGGCGGCTCAGGCTCCACAACCCGGCCTTCGAGGCGCTGTGGACGTTCTCGGCGGAGGAGCTGAAGGGCCGGCCTCACGCCGACCAGATCCTCAGGGCCTGCGGCCAGCGCCACGCCGACGCGGAGCTCTGGAGCCGACTCAAGATGGCGATGACCGCCATGCCGGAAGAGCGCAAGCCCGTCGCCGCCCGGATCGACCTCGACGACGGCGCCATCGTCGATCTCGTCGCCCTGCCGCTGCCGGACGGCGGCACGCTCACCACCTTCACCGACGTCTCGGCCTCCGTGAACGTCGAGCGCGCGCTGCGCGACCGCGCCGAAGCGCTCGAGGCCGCGGACCGGCTGAAGGACGACTTCGTCAAGAACGTCTCCTACGAGCTGCGCGCCCCGCTCACCAACACGATCGGCTTCGGCCAGCTGCTCGGCGATCCGCGCATGGGCGAACTCAATCCGAAGCAGAAGGAATATGTCGACCACATCGTGTCGTCGGCCTCCGCCCTGCTCGCGATCATCAACGACATTCTCGACCTCGCCACCATCGACGCCGGCGCGATGGAGCTCGCGGTCTCCGACGTCGACCCGCGAGCCGCGATCGAGGCCGCGGCGGAGGGCGTGCGCGACCGGCTCGCGGAAGCCGGCCTCGGCCTCCAGATCGACGTGGCGCCGGACGTCGGGACCTTCGAGGCCGACGCCAAGCGCGTGCGCCAGGTGCTGTTCAACCTGCTGTCGAACGCGATCGGCTTCTCGAAGCCCGGCGTCGCGGTGACGATCAGCGCGCGCCGCGAGGGCCGCGACATGCTGTTCCGGGTCGCCGACCGCGGCGCCGGCATTCCGCCGGACCAACTCGCCCGGGTGTTCGACCGCTTCGAGAGCCGCTCGTCCGGCTCCCATTCGCGGGGCGTCGGACTCGGCCTGTCGATCGTGCGCTCGCTGATGGAGCTTCACGGCGGAACGGTATCCTTGCAGTCGGCGCCCGGCGAGGGCACCGTCGTCACCTGCCGCTTCCCCGCGGGCGGCGCCGCGATGAAGGCCGCGCAATGAAGGGACCCGCCGCCAGGACCATGGCCGCGCGCGAAAAACAGGCCGCCGAAGATCCGGTCTGGGAGATCCTGCTTCCCGACGAGGCGGCGACGCAGAAGCTCGCCGCGCTCGTCGCGCGCGCGCTGAAGCCCGGAGACCTCGTGACGCTCGGCGGCGAACTCGGCGCCGGTAAGACCACCTTCGCCCGCGCGCTCGTGCGCGCCCGAGCCGGCGACCCGGAGCTCGAAGCGCCGAGCCCCACCTTCACGCTGCTGCAGACCTACGATCTGCCGCGAGGCCCGATCGTCCACGCCGACCTCTACCGCCTCTCGGGGCCGGAGGAGCTCGAGGAGCTCGGCTGGGACGAGGCCGGCGACGACGCCATCGTGCTGGTGGAATGGGCGGACCGGCTCGGCGCGGTGCTGCCGCCCGACCGGCTGGAGATCGCGCTCGACCTCGGACCCGACGCCGGTTCCCGGAAGGCCCGGATCGTCGGCCACGGCCATTTCGCCGCGAGGCTGCGGCGGCTGCGCGACGGCCAGCGCTTCCTCGAAACCGCCGGCTGGGGCGATGCGACGCGCGAGCACATCCAGGGCGACGCGTCCTCGCGGCTCTACGAGCGCCTCACCCTCGGCGACCGCAGCGCGATTCTGATGGACGCCCCCGCGCGCGCGCCGGGCGCTCCCGTGCGCGACGGCAAGAGCTATTCGGAGATCGCGAAGCTCGCGCTCGATTCGAAGCCCTTCGTCGCGATCGCCGACGGGCTGCGTGCGCTCGGCTACGGCGCGCCGGAAATCTACGCCGCCGACCTCGCCACCGGCTTCCTGCTGGTCGAGGATCTCGGCGTCGAGCCCGTGGTCGCGCTCGGCGCGCCGATCACGAGCCGCTACGAGACGGCCGTCGACCTGCTGGCCGACCTCCACGGCAAGGCCGCGCCGGCGGAAACCCCCGTCGGGCGCGAACTCTACCGGCTGCCGGACTATGACATCCCCGCCTTCCTGATCGAATGCGAACTGCTCTGCGATTGGCACCTGCCCCGTCTGACCGGCGCCGCGGTCGAACCCGAGGCGCGCGAGGCCTTCCGGGAGCTCTGGACCGAAGCCCTGACGCCGGTGCTCGCCATGGGCCGGACCTGGGCGTTGCGCGACTATCATTCGCCGAACCTCACCTGGCGCGACGACCGCGAGGGGATCGACCGGCTCGGCGTGATCGACTTCCAGGACGCCTGCATGGGTCCGCCGGCCTATGACGTCGTCTCGCTGCTTCAGGACGCGCGCGTCGACCTGCCGGACGGACTGGAGATGCAGCTCGCCGCCCGCTATCTCGCCGCGCGCCGCAAGGCCGATCCCGCCTTCGAGCCCCGCGATTTCGCCCGCGCCTACGCCACGCTGGGCGCGCAGCGGGCGACCAAGATCCTCGGCATCTTCGTGCGGCTCGCCGAACGCGACGGCAAGCCCGGCTATCTCCGTCACATCCCGCGCGTGCGCCGGGCGCTCGACGCCAACCTTGCGCACCCGGACCTCGCGGCGCTCGCCGCCTGGTACGCCGAGCGGATGCCGCCCGCGGAACAGGACGCGTGACGGGGCCCACCGACGCCATGGTGCTGGCCGCGGGGCTCGGCACCCGCATGCGGCCGATTACCGACACCAGGCCGAAGCCGCTGGTCGAGGTCGGCGGGCGGACGCTGATCGACCACGTGCTCGACCGGCTGGCCGACGCCGGCGTGGCGAAGGCCGTGGTCAACGTGCACCACCACGCCGGGCAGATGGAGGCGCATCTCGCAGGGCGGAAAAGCCCGCCGGTCGAGATCTCGGACGAGCGCGAGACGCTGCTCGATTCCGGCGGCGGCGTCGTCAAGGCGCTGCCGCAGCTTGCGGGCGACGCGATCTTCATCCTCAACGCCGACACCTTCTGGCTCGACGGCGCGAGCCGCAACCTCGATCGCATGCGCGCCGCCTGGGATCCGGAGCGGATGGACGCCCTCCTGCTGGTCGCCGCGCTCACCGCGAGCGTCGGCTTCGACGGCGCGGGCGACTTCTTCATGGCGCAGGACGGCCGCCTTCGCCGCCGGCCGGAACGGCAGGTGACGCCCTTCGCCTATGCGGGCGTCGCGATCATGAGCCGCGCCGCCTTCGACGGCGCTCCGGAAGGCCCGTTCTCGCTCAACCGGCTGTGGAACGACGCGATCGAGTCCGGCCGGCTCTATGGCCTGCGCCTCGACGGCCTGTGGCTCCATGTCGGCACGCCGCAGGCGATCGTGGAAGCCGAAGAGGCCATCGCGGCGTCGGTGGCGTAAACAGACGCCTTGAGCCGGGACAAGAGGATCGCCTCACAGGCTATGCTCGCCCGATGGCGGCCGATTCCCCTCGACCCAACGTGCTCACCATCCCTCCCGGCGCGGCCTTCCTGCCGACGCTGGTCGAGGGGCTGCTCGACGGCGCGCTGATCCACGGCTTTGCGCCGCGCGCCGATCCGATCGCGCTCGCCGACGCGACCGTGTTCCTGCCGACCCGGCGCGCCGCGCGGGCGCTGCGCGACGCCTTCCTCGAGGCGCTCGACGGACGCGCGACGCTGCTGCCGCGGATCGCGCCGCTCGGCGACGTCGACGAGGACGCCGACGTGGTCGAGCCGCTGGCCGAGGCCGACGGCGCGCTGGCGCCCGCAGTCGCGCCGTTCGAGCGACGGCTGACGCTCGCGAAACTGGTTTCGGCCTTCGCCCGCACGCTGGACCGGAGCGTTCTCCGCCTTGCGCCCGAGGACGGCCCGCTGGTGCCGGCGACCGCCGCGGACGCGATCCATCTCGCCGGCGACCTCGAACGGCTGATCGACGCGATCGAGACCGAGGAAGTCGACGTCTCGGCGCTCGACGCGCTGATCCCCGGCGAGCACGACCGCTACTGGGCGATCACCCAGGCCTTCCTGCGGGTCGCGCTCGCACGCTGGCCCGAGCACCTGACGGAGATCGGACGGCTCGACCCGGCGGCCCGCCGGCGCCTGCAGATCGAGGCCGCGACCGTTCGGGCGGCGGCTTCCCGCGGCCCCGTGATCGCCGCCGGCTCGACCGGCTCCGCCCCCGCCGTGCGCCGGCTGATGCGGGAAATCGCGCGCCATCCGAAGGGCGCGGTCGTGCTGCCGGGGCTCGACAGCGACGGACTGGAGGACGCCGCCTGGGCGCGGCTCGCCCACGGAAACGATCCGGGCCTGTTCGGTCATCCGCAGCGCGGCCTCGCGCAGCTTCTCGACGTGCTGGAGATCGCGCGCGCCGACGTGCGGACGCTCGGAACGCCGCCTGCCGCGCTCGAAGCCCGCGCGAAGCTCGCGGCCGACGCTCTCCGCCCAGCCGACACCACCGACGCCTGGGCGGAGAAACGGCTTGCGCCTGCCGAGATCGAGGCGGCGTTCGCAGGCGTCGCGTTGGTCGAGGCGCCGACCTTCCGGGCGGAGGCCGCGGCGATCGCCGTCGCGCTACGCGAGGCGGTCGCGACGCCGGGACGGACCGCGGCGCTCGCCACGCCCGACCGCGCGCTCGCGGCCCGCGTCGCGGCCGAGCTCGAACGCTGGGACATCTCCGTCGACGACAGCGCGGGCCGGCCGCTCGCGACGACGCCCGCCGGCGCCCTGCTCCGCCTCGCGGCCGACGCCGCGCTGGACCCTCGCCCCGAAAAGCTGTTCGGCCTGCTGCGCGCGCCGGCCTGCCGCCTCGCCGGGGGAATGCCGCGCGCCGTCGACGCGCTCGACGCGACGGCGTTCCGCATGCCTTGGCCGGGCGCGGGCTTCGACGGACTGCGGGGGGCGCTCGCTGCGCTTCGGGGAGAAGCCCTTCGCGGCGTCGCGCGGCGGTTCGGACCTGCCGACTTCGAGCAGGCCGCTGTGCTCGTCGACCGCCTCGAAGCTGCGCTCGCGCCGCTCGCCCGGGCGTCCGAAACCGCCGCCGTCCCGCTCGAAACGCTGATCTCCGCGCTTTCGGAAGGCTTCGTGGCGCTTGCAGGCGAGGCCGAGAGCGAGGACGCCGAGGCGGTCCGCGAGTTCCTCGACGAACTGCTCGGCGCGGCCCCGGCCGCCGATCCGATCGCGCCCGCGGCCTTCCCCGGCGTGCTCGACGCGCTGATGGCCGGCCGCGCGCTCCGTCCGCCGCGCGACCGGCATCCGCGGCTGAGGATCCTCGGACCGCTCGAAGCGCGGCTGCTGCGCTTCGACCTCGTGGTTCTGGGATCGCTCAACGAGGGCGTCTGGCCGCCCGTGCCGCAGGCCGATCCCTGGATCAACCGCCCCTTGCGGGCGGCGCTCGGCCTCGCGCCGCCGGAGCGGCGGATCGGCCTCTCGGCGCACGACTTCTCGCAAGGGTTCTGCGCCGACGAGGTCGTGCTGACCCGCGCCGCCAAGGTCGGAGGCGCGCCGACCATCCCCGCCCGCTGGCTGCAGCGGCTCGCGGCGGTGGCGGCGGGTCCCGCGCATGAGGCGGCGCTCGCGCGCGGGCGGCGGCTCGTCGATCTTGCGGACAGTCTCGACCGAGTCGAGCGCGGCCCCGCGCCGTGCCCGCCCGAGCCGCGGCCGCCGCTCGGCCTGCGGCCAGCCCGGCTCAGCGTGACGTCGGTCGAAACCTGGCTGCGGGACCCCTATTCGATCTACGCCCGGCACGTCCTGAAGCTGGAGGAACTCGGCGAGATCGGTCCGGAGCCCGGCCCCGGCGACCTCGGCAACGTCATCCATGGCGCGCTCGAAGCCTTCGCGAAAGCCGACGTCGCGCTCGACGACCCGCAGGCCCGCGAAAAGCTGCTGGCGTTCGGGCGCGAGGCCTTCGGCGCGCTGCTGGAGCGCGACGACGCGCGCACGCTGTGGTGGCCGCGCTTCGAGAAGATCGCCGACTGGGCGCTCGCCTTCCACCGCGAGCGAGCCGGGCGGGTCGAACAGGTCTTCGTCGAGCAGGACGGCGCTTACGCCTTCGAGACCGTCGCCGGACGGACCTTCACGCTGACGGCGCGCGCCGACCGCGTGGAGGCCTTCACGGACGGCGCCTTCGCGATCCTCGACTACAAGACCGGCGGCGTCCCGACCGTGAAGCAGGCGCTCGCGGGCTTCGCCCCCCAGCTTCCGCTCGAAGGCGCGATCCTCAATGAAGGCGGCTTCACGACCGTGACCAAGGCCGGGAGCCCGGTGGGCGAACTGTCGCTTGTCCGGCTGACGGGCCGCGAGCCCGCGGGCGAGACCGTCGAGCTTCGCTCGAAGGAGCTTTCCGCCGACATCGTCGCGACGGAGGCGCTGGCGCGGTTCCGCGAGGTCGTGAACCGCTTCGAGAACGAGGCGGAGCCCTATCGCTCGCTCTCCCACCCGCAGTTCCTGAAGCGGCCGGACGGCCCCTACGCCCATCTCGCGCGGGTGAAGGAATGGTCCGCGACCGGCGGCGCCTCGGAAGGCGACGCGGAATGAGCGACGTGGCCAGAAACGAGGCCGCAGCCGTCCCCCCTCCCCCTTGCGGGGAGGGGTCGGGGGTGGGGGTGGCTCCAAAGAAGGTTCGGCGGGCGAAGCCGCTCTACGCCGAACCGCATCGCCCCATCCTGAACCACCCCCACCCTCACCCTCCCCGCAAGAGGGAGGGAACGGAGATGTCCCGCCCAATCTTGGCGTGGACGAGGTTCCACCGATGAGCGGCCCTTCCGCGAAGACGATGGAACAGCAGGCGCTCGCCTCCGATCCGGCGCGCTCGGCCTGGGTGTCGGCGAACGCCGGCTCGGGCAAGACCTACGTGCTGGTCCAGCGCGTGGTGCGACTGCTGCTCGCGGGCGCGGATCCGTCGCGGATCCTGTGCCTCACCTTCACCAAGGCGGCCGCCGCCAACATGCAGAACCGCGTCGTGGCGCGGCTCAGGGACTGGGCGACGGCGGGCGACGAGGCGCTCGCCGCCGACATCGCGAAGATCGAGGGCCGCCCGCCCTCGCCCAAGGATCTCGCCGCCGCGCGCAAACTGTTCGCCCGCGCGCTGGAGACCCCCGGCGGCCTGAAGATCTATACGATCCACGCCTTCTGCGGCCGGCTGCTGCATCAGTTCCCGTTCGAGGCCAACGTGCCGGCGGGCTTTTCCGAGCTCGACGACCGCGATCAGGCGGAGCTGCTGGCGGAGGCGCGCGCCGCGACGCTCGCCGAAGCCGCCCGCCATTCCGACCGGCCGGTCGGGCGAGCGCTCGCGCGCCTCGTCGCGGGCACGGCCGAGGGGACGATCGACGGCGCGCTTACTGAAGCGGTGGCGAAGCGCGACCCGATCCGAAGATTGTTCCACGAAGGCGGGCTGGGAGACGCCGACGGCGCGGCCCGCGAGCTGCGGACGATGTTCGGGCTCGCAGACGGGGACAGCGCGGAATCGCTTGAGGCCCGGCTGCTTTCGGAAGGGCTGCCGCAGTCCGAATGGCGCGCCGTGGCGGACGCTCTGGCCGAAGGCTCGGCCAACGACGCGAAGCTCGCGGAAAGCTTCCGGCGCGCCGCCGCCGCGACCGCGCGTTCGGACAAGCGCGAGGCCTATTGCTCGGTTTTCCTGACCGGGACCGGCGCGCCGCGCTCGCCAAAAGCCTTCGTCACCGCTGCGACGCGCAAGCGCGAGCCCGGCCTCGCCGCCCGGCTCGACGTGGAGCTCGCCCGCGTCGCCGACATCACCGCTCGGATGCGGGCCGCAGCCACCGTCGAGCGCACCCACGCGCTGCTGGTGCTCGCCGACGCGGCGATCCGGTCCTATTCGGCGAAGAAGTCCGCCCGCGGGCTGCTCGACTACGCCGACCTGATCTCACGGGCGCGGGCGCTGCTTACCCGCGCCGACGCGGCCTGGGTGCTGTTCAAGCTCGACGGCGGCCTCGACCACATCCTGGTCGACGAGGCGCAGGACACCGCGCCGGAGCAGTGGGACATCGTGCGGACGCTGACTGCCGACTTCCTCGCCGGCGCGAGCGCGCGCGGCGGCGCGGGCCGCACGGTGTTCGCGGTCGGCGACGAGAAGCAGTCGATCTTCTCGTTCCAGGGCGCGGAGCCCGCGGCCTTCGGCGCGACGCGGCGCGCTTATGACGCCGAGCATCAATCGGCCGGGCTCGCCTTTGCGGACGTGCGGCTGCAGGAAAGCTTCCGTTCGACCCGCGCCGTGCTCGCCGCCGTCGACGCCGTGTTCGCGCGCGCCGAGGCGAATACAGGCCTGTCGTTCGGCGACGACGCCGGCACGCATCACGAGACGACGCGCCTTGCGGCGCCGGGGCTGGTCGAGGTCTGGCCGATCGTCGAGGCCGAACAGGCGCAACTCGCCGAGGAGGCCTGGGACGCGCCGTTCGACCGCGCGAACCCCGCAAGCGCCGTGGTGCGGCTCGCCGAGGAGATCGCGGCCGAGATCCGCCGCGCGATCCACGCAGGCGAAGCGCGCCCCGGCGAAATCCTCGTGCTGGTGCGACAGCGCAAGGCGCTGTTCGAGGCCATCCTCAGGGCGCTGAAGCGGCTCGATGTTCCTGTCGCGGGCGCGGACCGGCTGGTCGTCGGCGAGCACATCGCGGTCATGGACCTGCTCGCGCTCGGCGACGCGATTGTGACGCCCGACGACGACCTCGCGCTCGCCTGCGCGCTGAAAAGCCCCCTGTTCGGGCTCGACGACGACGACCTGATGGCGATCGCTCCGACCCGCGGCGGCCGTCTGATCGACGCGCTCGCCGGGGGGCCGCCGCGAGCCAAGGCCGCGGCCGAGGCCTTCCGGCGCTTCGCGGCGGAGGCGGCGCGGCGTTCGCCTTTCGACTTCTATGCCCATGCGCTCGCAGGCGCGGGCGGACGGCGCGCCTTCCGGGCGCGTCTCGGCGGCGAGGTCGACGACCCGCTCGACGCCTTCCTCGATCTCGCGCAGGCGTTTTCGCGCGCCGACCCGCCGACGCTCGCCGGCTTCCTGCGCTGGATGCGGGCCGCGCCGGCCGAGATCAAGCGCGACCTCGACGTCTCGTCGGGCGAGGTCCGGGTCATGACCGTGCACGGCGCGAAGGGGCTCGAAGCCGAGTTCGTGGTGTTGGCCGACACCTGCGGGGGAGCGAGCGCCGGCCGCGGGTCGACGCTGCTGTTCGCGCCGCGTCCCCATGCCGGCCATGACGCGCCGCCGATCCCGGTCTGGGCCGGACGCAAGGACGACGACCCGCCGGCGCTGGCGCTGGCGCGCGCCGAGCGCGCCGCCCGGGCCGAGGCCGAGCACCGCCGCCTGCTCTACGTCGCGCTGACGCGCGCCAAGGACCGGCTCGTCGTCTGCGGCCACGACGTCGGCCGGGCGCGGCCTGAAGGCGCCTGGTACGACCTCGCGCGCAACGGGCTCGCGGCCTCGCCCGAGGTCGAGACGATCGAGGTCGCGCCGGAGAGGACTCTGCTGAGGCTGCGCTCCGGCGAGGCCGCAGCCGGCCCGCGTCCTGAGGCGGGCGCCGCCCCCTCCCCGCCCGCAGGCGCGGAGCCCACGCCCGACTGGCTCTCCCGCGCAGCCCCTTACGAACCCGCGCCCGGCCGCCCGCTGTCGCCCTCGGCGCTCGTCGCGGAGGACGACGACGTCCGCGCCTTCTCGGCGTCGCCCGGCGCGGAGGCGGCGCGCGCCCGCGGCGTCCTGCTGCACCGGCTGCTGAAGGCGTTGCCCGACGTCGCGCCGGAACGCCGGGCCGGGGCCGCGGAGACGATCGCGGAAGGCTGCGCGAAACTTCTTGGTCCGGAGGCCTGCGCGGACCTCGCGCGCGCGGCGCTCGCCATCGTCGCCGATCCGGCCTTCGCCGAGGTGTTTTCGACGGAGGCGCGCGGCGAGGTCCCGATCGTCGGCCGCCTCGCGGACGGACGGCCGGTCTCCGGTCGCATCGACCGGCTCACGGTCACCCCGCGGGAAGTCCTCGTCGTCGACTACAAGACCGACCGCCGTCCTCCGCCCGCGGGAGAGGCCGCCCCGCCGGCCTATGTCGGGCAGCTTGCGGCCTACGCCGAGCTGCTCGCCGCGATCTGGCCCGACCGTCCCGTCCGCGCCGCGATCCTGTGGACCGCAGCCCCCCGCCTCGACCGCATCGACCTGCCGCAGCCGCCGTTTCCTTGACGCCCCGGCGACCGCTCCATACATTCTGGCCAACCTGAAGAGCGCCGTCCCGTTCGGGGCGCAGGGCGCTCGTCCAGCTTGAGAAAGGCGCGCTTATGGCCACCGAGAAAGTGTCGGACGCTTCCTTCGAGGAGACCGTCCTCAAGTCCTCCGAGCCCGTCGTCGTCGACTTCTGGGCCGAATGGTGCGGCCCGTGCCGCGCGATCGCTCCGGCGCTCGAGGAGATCTCGAACGAGATGGCCGGCAAGGTGAAGATCGTGAAGCTCAACGTCGACGAGAACCCGGAGACGGCGACGCGCTTCGGCATCTCGGCGATCCCGATGCTGATGATGTTCAAGGGCGGCGAGCATGTCGCGACCCAGCGCGGCGCGGCCCCGAAGTCGAAGCTCGTGAGCTGGATCGAAACCTCGGTCTGAGCGGAACCGGTCTCCGGCGTGTTCGGAGAAGGACTTTAAGGCAACGAGAAAGCCCCGGCAGGAGCCGGGGCTTTTTGTTTTCGATCGACAATCACGATCGAGATTATAAAAAAGGCAATACATTAACCATCACACTCTCGGAGACCAATCGACTTACACCCTGCGTGTTCGAGGACGCGACATGACGTTCTTCTCCGGCAGCCTGCGGCGCAGCTTCGTGATAAGCGGCGCCGCCACGACGTTGTTTCTCGCCATCGTGGCGTGCATCGGCCTCTGGGCGACCATGTCGCTCGGAACCGCTTTGAAAACCGCGAACGTCGCCTCGCAGGCGCTGCGGAACAGCATGACGGCCGATATGATGCACGACGCGCTGCGGGCCGACGCCTTCGCGGCGATCGTCGCCGAAGGAGGCGGATCCGACGCCGACAAGGCGAAGACCCGCGCCGACCTCGAAGAGCATGCCGCGACGCTCAAGAACAGCGTCGCCGAGAACCGCGCGCTGCCGCTGTCCGCTCCGCTCAAGACCGCGCTGGAGGCGGTCGACGGGCCGCTCGCCTCCTATCTCGCCGCCGCCCAGCAGATCGTTCGCCTCGGGCTCAAGGATCCAGCCGCGGCGCGCCGCGAGCTGCCGCCCTTCCTGTCCGCCTTCCGGGAGCTCGAAACCGCGATGGGGCGGGCCGGCGACCTGATCGAAGCCGAAGTGTCGAACGTCGCGCACGAGAACCAGGCGCTCGCGCGGACCGCGACGCTGACCATGATCGGAGCCTTCGTGTTGGGCTCGCTCGCGGTGCTGGCGGCGAACCTGCTGCTTGGCCGCGCGGTCGCGCCGCCGATCGCGGCGATGACCACGGTCATGGGGCGTCTGGCCGCGGGAGACACCAGCGTCGACGTGCCGTCGACCGAGCGCCGCAACGAGATCGGCGCGATGGCGCGGGCCGTCGACGTCTTCAAGCGCAACGCCATCGCCATCAAGCAGCTGGAGGCCGATCAGGCCCGCCAGAAGGCGCTTGTCGAGGAGGAGCGTCGGGCCGAGATGACGCGCCTCGCCGACCGCTTCGAAGCCGAGGTTCTGGGCATCGTGGCCTCCGTGTCCGCCTCCGCCGAACAGCTCCGTCAGAACGCCGAGACCATGCGCTCGACCGCGACGGACACGTCCGGCCGCTCGACCGTGGTCGCCGCCGCGGCGGAGGAAGCCACCGCGAACGTCCAGGCGGTCGCGGGCGCGGCCTCGCAGCTTTCCGAAGCGATTCACGAGATCGCCCGCCAGGTCCATTCGCCCTCGAACTCCACGGCCGCGGCCAATCTGGAAACCAGCGCGCGGTCGATCTCGTCAACCGTCTGGCCGCCACCGTCGCCCGCATCGGCGAGGCCGTGACGCTGATCAGCGACGTGTCGTCCCAGACCAATCTCCTCGCCCTCAACGCGACCATCGAGGCGGCGCGCGCCGGCGACGCCGGGCGCGGCTTCGCGATCGTGGCTCAGGAGGTGAAGCTGCTCGCGGAACAGAGCGCCAAGGCGACCGAGGAGATCGGCGGCCACATCGACGAAGTCCGGGGCGCGACCTCGCGCATGGTGCAGGCCATCGGGGCGATCCGGTCGTCGATCAGCGACGTCGACGGCATCTCCTCCGCGATCGCCGCCGCCGTCGAGGAACAGGGCGCCGCGACCAGCGACATCGCCCGCAGCGTCGGGGAGGCCTCGGTCGGAACGCGGGAGGTGTCGTCGAACATCCTCGGCGTCAACGCCGCCGCGGAGCGGACCGGAAAGGCCTCCGACGAGATCGTCGACGCGGCGTCGAACCTGGCGCGGCAGGCCGAAAGCCTTCGCGCTCAGGTGTCTGGCTTCATCAGCCAGGTGCGCGCCGCCTGATCCGGGCCGGGCGCGCCGTCAGCCCGGCAGCGTGCCGTTCGCCGCGAGCGCCTCGCCCGCGAGATAGAGCGAACCGGTGATCAGGACGCGGGGAGGCGTCGGGCCGGACGCGCGCGCGATCTTCGCGAGCGCGTCCTCGATCGTGCAGCAGGACTCCGCCGCAAGACCCGCGCGCTCCGCGGCGGCGGCGACCTCCTCGGGCGAGCGCGCCGCGGTCGAGGAGCCGATCGGCACGCCGTAGACGCGCCCTGCAAGGCCGGCGAAGGCTTCGAGGAAGCCATCCGAATCCTTGGTGTTGAGCATGCCCACCACCATCACGATCGGCTTCGGCGAACGCTCGTCCAGTTCCGCCATGGTGGAGGCGACGGCGCGGCCGCCGTCGGGATTGTGGCCGCCGTCGAGCCAGAGCTCGGCGCCGGCCGGCAGCAGCGACGACAGGCGTCCGGCGGAGAGCCGCTGCATGCGGGCTGGCCAGTCGACCGCCTGAAGCCCGCGTTCGATCGCGCCGGCGTCGATCGCAAGCTGCGGCGCCGCGCGCAGGGTCGCGATCGCCGCGCCTGCGTTTTCGATCTGGTGGCGGCCGACGAGCCGCGGCAGCGGCAGGTCGAGCAGGCCGTCTCCGTCCTCGAAGACGAGGCGCCCGCGCTCCTCGCGCGCCTGCCAGTCCTGGCCCGAGATCATCAGCGGCGCGCCGACGCGGGCGGCCTCGCGCTCGATCGCCGAGAGCGCCGTCGGATCCTGCCGCGAGATCACCGCGGGCGAAAGGCTCTTCAGGATCCCGGCCTTCTCGTGCGCGATCGCGCCGATGTCGTCGCCGAGGAACTTCTGATGGTCGAGGCTCACCGGCGTGATGACGCAGGCGAGCGGCCTGTCGATCACATTGGTGGCGTCGTAGCGGCCGCCGAGCCCGACCTCGAGCAGCAGCACGTCGGCCGGCTCGCGCGCGAACAGCACCATCGCGGCCGCGGTCGTGATCTCGAACAGCGTGATCGGCCGCCCGTCATTGACCCGCTCAACCTCTTCAAAGGTCGCGGCGAGCCGGTCCTCGTCCACGAAGGTCCCGGCGAGGCGGATGCGCTCGTGGAACCTCACGAGATGCGGGGAGGTGTAGACATGGACGCGCTTGCCCGCGGCTTCGAGACAGGCGCGCAGGAAGGCGGTGGTCGACCCCTTGCCGTTGGTGCCGGCGATCTGGATCGCGGGCGGCATGGCGCGATGCGGGCTCCCGAGCTCGCCGAGCAGACGCTCGATGCGCCCCAGCGAGAGGTCGATCTCCTTCGGATGCAGCGCGAGGAAGCGCTCGAGATAGGCGTCGCTTCCGATCATGGACGCCGCCGGCATGGGCTGCGCCGCGCTCACGCTTGGGCGACGGAAGCTTGCGCCTCTTTCGAGGCGGCCCCGGCGGCCGGGCCGCCGCCGGACAGCAGGCGGCAGAGCCGCGCGAGCGTCGCGCGCAGGTCCTTGCGCGGCACGACCATGTCCACCATGCCGTGGTCCCTGAGATATTCCGAGCGCTGGAAGCCGGCCGGCAGCTTCTCGCGGATGGTCTGCTCGATCACGCGCGGACCCGCGAAGCCGATCAGCGCGCCGGGCTCCGCGATGTGGACGTCGCCGAGCATGGCGTAGGAAGCGGTGACGCCGCCGGTGGTCGGGTTGGTCAGCACGACGATGTAGGGCTTCCTGGCCTCGCGCAGCATCTCGACCGCGACCGTGGTGCGCGGCATCTGCATCAGCGAGAGGATGCCTTCCTGCATGCGCGCGCCGCCGGACGCCGCGAACAGCACCAGCGGCGTGCCGCGCGCGACGGCGGTCTCGAGCCCCTTCACGATCGCCTCGCCGGCCGCCATGCCGAGCGAGCCGCCCATGAACTCGAAGTCCTGCACGACGACGGTGACCGGAGCGCCGTCGATGGTCCCGACCGCGATCTTCACCGCGTCCTGCATCGAGGTCTTGGCGCGGGCGTCCTTGAGACGGTCGGCGTATTTCTTCTCGTCGCGGAACTTCAGCGGGTCGTGCGGGACCTCGGGAAGCGCGATCTCCTCGTAGCCGGGGTCGAGCGTCGCGGCGAGGCGCTGGTTGGCGCCCATGCGCAGATGGTGGCCGGAACCGGGGATCACCCAGTCATTGGCCTCGACGTCCTTGTGGAAGACGAGCTGGCCGGTCTCCGGACATTTGATCCAGAGATTCTCGGCGGGCGCCTCACGGCGCTCCCAGAGACTGTTGATCTTGGGGCGGACGACGTTGATGAGCCAGTTCATGGGCGGAGCCTTGCGTCGCGCTTGCGCCGGCGTCAAGCCGCCGCACGGCCGCGGCGAACGCCCGCCGCAAGCGCCGAAACGAGATCGGTCACGGCGGAGACGGTGCGCGGGGTCGCGCGGCCGTCGCCGTCGAGGCTGTTGCGGACCGCCTCGACCAGCGCCGAGCCGACCACCACGCCGTCCGCGCCCGCCGCGATCGCGGCGGCGTGCTCGGGCGTCTTCACGCCGAACCCGACTGCGACCGGTAGGTCGGTGTGGCGTTTGAGCCGCGCCACGGCGGAGGCCACGACGCCGAAGTCCGGCGTCGCGACGCCGGTGACGCCCGTGACCGAGACGTAATAGACGAAGCCCGCGGTGTTCTTCAGCACCGCCGGCAGGCGCGCGTCGTCGGTGGTCGGCGTCGCGAGCCGGATGAAGGCGATCCCCTGCGCGAGCGCCGGCAGGCAGAGTTCGTCGTCCTCTTCCGGCGGCAGGTCGACGACGATCAGGCCGTCGACGCCCGCCTCCTTCGCCTCACTGAGGAAGCGGTCGACGCCGTGGACGTAGATCGGGTTGTAGTAGCCCATCAGGATGACGGGGGTGTCGGCGTCGGAGGCGCGGAAGTCGCGCACGAGCTGAAGCGTCTTCGTGAGCGTCTCGCCGCCCTTGAGCGCCCTGAGGCCGCCGGCCTGAATCGCGGGCCCGTCGGCCATCGGATCGGTGAACGGCATGCCGAGCTCGATCACGTCGGCGCCGGCGGCCGGCAGCCCTTTGAGGATCTCGAGCGAGGTCGCGTGGTCGGGATCGCCGGCCGTGACGAAGGTCACGAGCGCTGCGCGGTTCTCGGCGCGGGCAAGCGCGAAACGGGCTTCGATGCGGGAGGTCATGAGTTCTTCCTCGGGCCGGACGCCGCGTCGCCTACCTGGAAAACGTAGGGCCACACGGGTGATTGGCCTAAGATCGAGCAACTGGAAGCGGCGCCGTTCTCCACCTCTCCCCGGCGGGGAGAGTTCGCGAGGCGAAGCCGAAGCGGGTGAGGGCCTTGGACCGTTTCAGAACCCGGGCGAGAGCGCTCAGAAGCCGCGAGACCAGCGCCGAAGCGAAGCTCTGGCATGCGCTTCGCGCGCGTCGCCTCGAAGGCTGGAAATTCCGCCGCCAACACCCTGTCGGGCGTTACGTCGTCGATTTCATCACGCTCGCCGGCAAGCTGATCGTAGAAGTCGACGGCGCCACGCATGGAAGCGACGCCGAGATCGCGCGCGACGCTGCGCGCGCGGCCGATCTCGAAAAGCTCGGCTTTGTGGTGATGCGCGTGACCAATGTCGATATCTATGAAAATCTCGACGGCGTGCTCGAAGCGATCGACGCTCAACTGTCGGGACGTTGAGGCTCCCTCTCCCGCCGCTGCGCGGCGACCTCTCCCCGCCGGGGAGAGGTGAAGCGTCGCGGTTCCCTCACGCCGGATCGAAACGCGGGAAGCGGCGCCGTCCCTCACCTCTCCCCGGCGGGGAGAGGTCGCGAGGCGAAGCCGAAGCGGGTGAGGGGCATTCTCCGCCTCACGTCGATCGGCCGTCCTCACAGCGGCATCCCCAGGCGGTCGGCCATCTGCGGCACGTCCTTGTCGCCGCGGCCGGAGAGGTTCACGACCATCAGATGGTCCTTCGGGCGCTTCGGCGCGTGCTCGATCACCTTGGCGATGGCGTGCGCGCTTTCGAGCGCGGGAATGATGCCTTCGAGCTTCGACAGCGTCTGGAACGCCTCGACGGCCTCGTCGTCGGTCGCCGACAGATAGGTCACGCGGCCGACGTCGTTGAGCCAGGCGTGCTCCGGCCCGATGCCCGGATAGTCGAGGCCGGCCGAGATCGAATGGCCCTCCTCGATCTGGCCGTCGTCGTCCATCAGCAGATAGGTGCGGTTGCCGTGTAGGACGCCCGGGCGCCCGCCCGCGATCGAGGCGGCGTTGAGTTTGTCGAGGCCGAAGCCCGCGGCCTCAACGCCGTAGATCTCGACGGATCGATCGTCGAGAAAGGGGTGGAACAGGCCGATGGCGTTCGAGCCTCCGCCCACGCAGGCGAACAGGCTGTCGGGGAGACGGCCTTCCGCCTCCTGCATCTGGACCTTGGTCTCGTCGCCGATGACCGACTGGAGGTCGCGAACGATGGTCGGATAGGGGTGTGGGCCTGCGACCGTGCCGATGCAGTAGAAGGTGTCGGCGACGTTGGTGACCCAGTCGCGCAGGGCCTCGTTCATGGCGTCCTTGAGCGTCTTCGCGCCGGACTGCACGGGCACGACGGTCGCGCCCAGCATCTTCATGCGGAACACGTTCGGGGCCTGCCGGGCGACGTCGACGGCGCCCATGAACACCACGCATTCGAGCCCGAAGCGCGCGCAGAGCGTCGCGGTCGCGACGCCGTGCTGGCCGGCGCCGGTCTCGGCGATGATGCGTTTCTTGCCCATGCGCCGCGCCAGCATGATCTGGCCGAGCACGTTGTTCACCTTGTGGGAGCCAGTGTGGTTCAGCTCCTCACGCTTCAGATAGACCTTCGCCCCGCCGAGATGTTCGGTCAGACGCTCGGCGAAATAGAGCGGGCTCGGGCGGCCGATGTAATGCGCCCGGTGCGCGTTCATCTCGGCGTGGAACGCCGGGTCCCGCCTCGCCTCGGCGTAGGCCTTCTCAAGGTCGAGGATCAGCGGCATCAGCGTCTCGGCGACGAAGCGGCCGCCATAGATGCCGAAGCGGCCGCGCTCGTCGGCGCCGGTGCGGAAGGAATTGGGCTCGGGCTGCGCCGTCACGGGCGGACCTTTCGACATTCTCAAGAGGCGACGCGCACGGCCCGGACGAAAGCCTCGATCCGCTCGGGGTCCTTCACGCCCGGCGCGCTTTCGACCCCCGACGATACGTCGACGACCGGCGCGCGCGTGACGCCAAGGGCTTCCCGGACGTTGCCGGATTTGAGACCCCCGGAAAGCACGAAGGGCCTCCGGGGGTCAAGGCCGGCGAGAAGCTCCCAGTCGAACGCCACCCCGTTGCCGCCGGGAAGCTCGGAGCCCTTCGGGGGCCTGGCGTCGAACAGCACGCGGTCCGCCGCCTCCCAGTAGGATTCGGCGCGGGCGAGATCGGCGGCTTCCGAAATTGCGACGGCCTTCCAGACCTCGCGCCCGAACCGGGCCTTGAGGTCGGCGACGCGCTCGGGCGTCTCCTGCCCATGAAGCTGGAGGATGTGGGGCGCGGAGACGGCGACCAGCGCCGTGAGCAGCGCGTCGTCGGCGTCGACGGTCAGCAGCGCGATCTTCGCCCGGCCGGCGACCCTGGCGGCGAGCGCCGCGAGCCGGTCCGGCTCGACGTGCCGCGGGCTCTCCGGAAAGGACACGAAGCCGACGACGTCCGCCCCGGCGTCGAGCGCGGCGTCGAGCGTGTCCCCGGTCGAAATCCCGCAGATTTTTACGACGGTCATTGCGACTTTCCGGACGCCCTGCATCAGCCAACTGCGTGCTTCGAGACGGCTTCTTACAGAAGCTTCCTCAGCATGAGGAGGGCTCAAGATTGGCATGTTCCCACGCTCCTCATGCTGAGGAGGCCGCGTCAGCGGCCGCCTCGAAGCACGCAGTGACGTCAGTCTCATGCGGTGGACCGCCCATCATGTGGGAGCGGCGCCGCCCAGAAACAAATACACATATTAATATTGGTTTTTATAAATTCCCACAAATAATTTAGGCTTTAGATTGCGGGCCTGGCGGCGTTGGGCTAAACGTCGCCCAATTTCCGGGCGCCCGCGCCCATGCACCGGAGCCGACGATGTCCGCCCTCACCCGCCGCGCCGCGCTCGCCCTCGGCGTCGCCCTTATCGCCGCCGCGCCCGCGCGCGCCGCCGAGCCCGACACGATCCTCAACGTCTCCTACGACATCGGCCGCGAGCTCTACGCCGCGGTCGACAAGGCCTATTCGGCCGACGTGAAGGAGAAGACCGGCCGGACCGTGACCGTGAACCAGAGCCATGCCGGCACCTCCAAGCAGGCGCGCGCGATCCTCGAAGGGCTCGAGGCAGACGTCGTGACCTTCAACCAGGAACTCGACGTCCAGATCCTCGCCGACAAGGGCGGCCTCGTCGCCAAGGACTGGAAGACCAAGTTCCCGAACAACGCCTCGCCCTACTACTCGCTGCCCGCCTTCGTGGTGCGGGCCGGCAATCCGAAGAACGTGAAGAACTGGGACGACCTCGTGCGCGACGACGTGAAGGTCGTCTTCCCGAACCCCAAGACCTCGGGCAACGCGCGCTACACCTATCTCGCCGCCTACGCCTTCGCGCTGAAGCAGAACGGCGGCGATGAGGCCAAGGCCGACGCCTTCGTGAAGAAGCTGCTGGCGAACGTGCCGGTGTTCGACACCGGCGGACGCGGCTCGACCACGACCTTCGTGGAGCGCCAGATCGGCGACGTGCTGGTGACGTTCGAGGCCGAGACCGCCGCGGTTAAGAAGGAGTACGGCGCGGACAAGGTCGACGTCGTGGTGCCGCCCGTGAGCCTGCTGGCCGAGTTTCCGGTCGCAGTCGTGGATACGGTCGTCGACCGGCGCGGCTCGCGCGCTTTCGCGACCGACTACCTGACCTACCTTTATTCGCCGAAGGGGCAGGAGATCATCGCCTCTTTCAACAACCGCGTGCAGGACAAGGCCATCATGGAGGCGAACAAGGA
Organism: Ancylobacter novellus; assembly: GCA_003241695.1. Taxonomy (GTDB): domain Bacteria; phylum Pseudomonadota; class Alphaproteobacteria; order Rhizobiales; family Methylopilaceae; genus Methylopila. Next base: position 450,119 of record QFPN01000003.1, read on the forward strand.
CCGCTTCCCGACGGTCGAGCTGCTCACCGTCGACGCCGTGTTCGGCGGATGGAAGAAGGCCAACGAGACCCACTTCGTCTCCGGCGGCAAGCTCGACCAGGTGTTCGTGGGGCGGTGACGCCGCGCTCTTGTCCCGGCCTTGAGCCGGGACCCAGACGCGCAACGCTCCCGGACAAGATTGCCGACGGGCCGTGCGCTTTCGGAGAGCTTAGTGGATCTGGGTCCCGGCTCGAGGCCGGGACAAGGCCTGAGTCTCGCGATCTTCGGCCGGCTCGCCTATAAGGCGCTCCATCCTGACGACGAACCCGGCTCGGCGCGGACCGCGCCATCCGGGATGACGCCTTCTGATCGGCCCGCATGTCCCGTTCCCCCCTCCCCGGCTTCCGCCTCGCGCTCGGGATCACGCTGCTCTATCTCGGCGTGATCGTGCTGCTGCCGCTCACGGCGCTGGTGTGGCAGGCGGCCGGCATGGGCTGGGAGCGCTTCGTCGCCGTCACCACGAGCCCGCGCTCGCTGGCGTCGTTCCAGATCACCGTTCTGGCCGCGCTCGGCGCGACAGCGTTCAACGCCGTGTTCGGCCTCGGCCTCGCCTGGGCGCTGGTGCGCTACGAATTTCCCGGGAAGCGCCTGCTCGACGCGTTGGTCGACGTGCCCTTCGCGCTGCCGACGGCGGTCGCGGGCGTCGCGCTGACCGCGCTTTTCGCCACGAACGGCTGGTACGGCGCGCTGCTCGCGCCGCTCGGGATCCAGGTCGCCTACGCGCCGCTCGGCATCATGGCCGCGATGGCCTTCACCAGCGTTCCCTTCGTGGTGCGCTCGGTGCAGCCGGTGCTGGCCGACCTGACGGCGGAAGCCGAAGAGGCCGCCGAGACGCTCGGCGCCGGCCAGTGGCGGATCTTTTGGAGCGTCATCTTTCCCGCGATCTTCCCGGCCTTTCTCGCCGGTTGCAGCCTGTCGTTCGCGCGCTCGCTCGGCGAGTTCGGCGCGGTGATCTTCATCGCCGGCAACCAGCCGTTCCGCACCGAGATCGCGGCGCTGCTCGTCTTCATCCGGCTCGAGGAATACGACTACCAGGCGGCCGCCGCGATCGCCTCAGTGATGCTCGGCGCGGCCTTCGTGATGCTGCTCGTCGTCAACGCGATCCAGCTCTGGCACCTGCGCTATGCGAGGGAGGGACAGTGAGGCGAGCCCGCCGCCCCCGCGTCGGCGACGGCCCGGTCGCCAGGTCCCTGATCCTCGGCCTCGTGCTGGCGGCGACCGCGATCGTGATCGTCGGGCCGCTTGCGATCATCTTCTTCGAGGCGCTGAAGCTCGGCCTCCCAACCTATCTCGCCAACCTCGCCGCGCCCGACACGCGCCACGCGATCTGGCTGACGGTCGTCACCGCGCTCGTCGCCGTGCCGATCAACACGGCGTTCGGGATCGCGGCCGCCTACGCGGTCGCGAAATTCGAGTTCCGGGGCAAGAACCTGCTGATCGCGTTGATCGAGCTTCCGTTCTCGGTCTCGCCGATCGTCGCGGGCGTCGCCTATCTGTTCGTCTACGGCGCGCAGGGGTGGCTCGGGCCGTTCTTCCAGGCGGCCGGGATCAAGGTCATGTTCGCCTATCCGGCGATCGTGCTCGCGAGCCTGTTCGTCACCGCTCCCTTCGTCGCGCGCGAGATCCTGCCGCTGATGCAGGCGCAGGGGTCAAGCGAGGAGGAGGCCGCGCTCTCGCTCGGCGCCTCGGGATGGCGCACGCTATTTTCGGTGACGCTGCCCAACATCCGCTGGGCGCTGCTCTACGGCGTGCTACTGACCAACGCCCGCGTCATGGGCGAGTTCGGCGCGGTCTCGGTGGTGTCGGGCTCGATCCGCGGCGTCACCAACACGACGCCGCTGCAGATCGAGCTGCTCTATCAGGACTACAACGCCGCCGGCGCCTTCGCGGCCGCGACCGTACTCGCCGGCATCGCGCTGCTGACGATCGTGGGCAAGATCCTGGTGGAGCGGATGGACCCGGACGCCGGAAGCGGCAAGGCGGGTTAAGCGCGCTTCCGCGAGCCGTCATCCCGGCCGCAACGAAGCGGAGAAACGCCGCCCCCCGTCCCGGCTCAAGGCCGGGACCAAACAGCCGGACTGCAGGACGGAAGGTCCATCTGCGTCGGGCGTAGCGCCTTCGCGTCCGCTTCAGCCGACTGTGCCGCACAGGTCGACGAGGATATGCGCCGCCCTTTGCGAGTAGATCTTGACCTTCCGTGAGGTCGGCAACGGGCAGGTGACGCTGAAAGTGGCCGAAGTTGCAGGGTGCCTCAGCTCCCCGGCGGCCGGGCGCTCATCGGTTGCAGGCCAGACCTGGATATACCCTGCGCTCGACGGCGACAGGACTGCGACCTGAGCGAACATGCCCACCGTGCCCGCACGCGCAACCTGCTCGCCAAGGGTGATCGTTCTCGTCTCCCCGGCCGCGAACTTGGTCTCGGTCCGGCTGTCATACGCTCTCGCGGGGGCGCGTCTCAGGGACAGGGCGCCGCCCCCGAGCATGCCGACGCGAGCGCCGTTCCATTGAACAGTGGCGTTGACCGGCGTGTATATGGTCAGAAACAGCTTCGTTCCCGTTGGGTACGGGCCGTTGTTTTCCGAAGCCACGTCTACGAGAACGGCCTGCTGGCTGGACGAGGTGGGGACGGGAATTGAAGCCAGTTGGTAGCTGAAGTATCCGCTATCGGCGGTCCAAAGCCAAAGCGCGCCATAAACGGTCGATCCAGTCGTGTTCGTAACGTAGAACTCCACGTCTTTGATCTGGACGCCTGCCGGAACGTCGACTGACGCCCAGAGAGACGTCTGAGCTCCGACAGAATGGACGCCTCGACCGCCGAACTGCCTTTCGGCCGACGAGGATTCGACCGAGATGTCGAACTCGCCGATCGTCCGGTAGACGAGATAGTTTCGCCGTGGGCTTGCGATCGTGCTCGCGACCGGAGACGCCTGAGGCCTCGGCGGACCATCGAGGGCCGAAGGCGGAGCCGCCGCCGCCTCCGTGGGAGCCATCGCCGCCAGCGTTCCGGCCGACAATGCAGCGCCGGCGGCGACCAATCCACGCCGCGAAACGCCATCGAATGAATTCGTCATCATCCCCTCCACGGATAAGCCGAACACGTCGGCGTGTTCTTGAGGGACGATGATCGCACCGACAGTCTGCCGGCGCGATTAGTATTAGCACGTGTTGACTCTGGGAATTCCGTGATTCTCGTCCACGCTACTCAAGACTGCTCTCTTAGGGAGACACAGGTATTTTTGGGCCGCCGGATTCTTCGGGACGATCCGTGGGATCGTCTGTCGTCCCGCATCGGCGGGCGGACAGCGGTCGCGGCCCGATGACCAAATGTTCGGTGAGGCGGCGCATCGGATTGCGCGGACGGTCTCGCCTCCGCGGGAACGCGTCGGAGGCGTTCAGGCAGATCCGATTAAAGATGCCCGGATCACGCCCTGAACCCTCACGCAGCCTGTCGGGGCGCGGGCAGCGCCGCGGCGGCCGAAGCCTGCCGGCGGGCGACGGCGGCTTCGCGGCGGGCGGCTTCGGTCTCGATCTCAAGACGCTCGGCCTCGATCCGGCGGCGGCGCGCCTCCTTGCGCCACTTGCCCTGACGAGCCCAGGCGGCGACGCCGCCGACGAGCACGCCGAGCATCAGCGACAGCAGGATCACGACGAACAGCGGAAGCTGGATGGAAAAGGCCGGCGTCGCCGGGGCGAAGGGGTCGAAGCCGATCGTCACGGCCTGCCGGTTCGCGACCGCGAACAGAACGATGACGAGCGCGAGCGGAACGCCGATCAGTCCAGCGAGAAAGCGGCGGAACCTCATGCCGAAGCGCCCGCGGCCGCGTCGTCCTTGTTCAGGCGCACGCGCATCTCCTTGCCAGTCTTGAAGAACGGCACGACCTTGCCGTCGACGGGAACGTGCTCGCCGGTGCGTGGGTTCCGGCCGACGCGCGCCGGCCGCGCCTTGACCGAGAAAGCCCCGAAGCCGCGAAGCTCAACCCGGTCGCCGTGCGAAAGAGCATCGACGATCTCGTCGAGGATCGCGTTGACGATGTTCTCGACGTCCCGCTGGTAGAGATGCGGATTGAGGGTCGCGATCTTGGCGACGAGTTCCGACTTGATCATCTGGAGCCCCTGCAACCCGAAGGTTTCGTGCAGAAAGTTCAATTAGTTACGCGCTATACGAAAATCAGCCGGCAGGGTGCCAGATGGCCAAAACACCGTCAAGGACGACGCCCTCGCCAGTTCGGCGAAGAGCCGCGGCGAGCTGTTCGAGGCCCATCGCGTCCGCGACGGTCGCAGCGACGCCATAGGCCCCGAGGCCGAACGGCCCGTCCTTCTTGGGCTTCCACTCCCTGACCGGCAGGGAGGTTTCGACGCCCTTCGTTCCGAGCCAGGCGAGCGCCTCGGGCTCGCCGCCGATCTCGTCGACCAGCTTGAGGTCGATCGCCTGACGGCCCGAGAACACCCGCCCGTCGGAGACGGCCGCGAGCGCCGCGCCGTCGAGGCCCCGCCGCTCGCCGACGATGCCCTTGAACCAGGCGTAGGAGTCGAGAATGAGCGCCTCCAGCGCCTTGCGGGCCTCCGGGCTGGTCGGCTCGACGCCCGAGGGCGCGGCCTTCAGCGGCGAGGACTTCACGCTCTCGACCTCGACGCCGACGGTCTTCAGGAGGCCGGTGAAGTTCGGGTACTGCGCGAGCACGCCGATCGAACCGGTGATCGAGGTCTTGCGGGCGATGATGTGGTCGGTCGCGATCGCGGCCACGTAGCCGCCGGACGCCGCGAGCGTGCCGACCACCGCGACGACCGGACGGTCCTTCGCGATCAGCCGCACGGCCTCGTAGATGTCTTCCGACGCGGTCACGCCGCCGCCGGGGCTGTCGATCATCAGCATCACGCCGCGGGCGTCGCTCTTGGCGAGATCCGCCAGCAGCTTCGAGCGCTTCTCGTCGTCGAAGATGACGCCCGAGATCGCCACCTTGGCGATGTGCGCGCCGCGCGGCCCCTCGGCCCGGTCGCGGCCGACCCCGTAGGCGAGCGCGCCGACCACGATCGCGACGGCGACGAGCCCGATCGCGCCGATCCGCCAGAAGGCGAGCCGGCGCCTCAGCGACCGGCGGTCCAGAATCGCGTCGGCGTCGAGGGGCATGGCGTCCGGGTCTCTCGATGAGCGGCGCACGAAATCGGCGCCCGCCAAAGACGCCTAACACGACGAAGGCCCGCCCGGAAACTCCGGACGGGCCTTCGATCATTGCGGCGGGACGAGGCGCCGAAACGCCTCGTCCGAACGGTCTCAGTCTTCCGAGCCGCCGTCGCGCTTCTTGAGCGCGGCGCCGAGGATGTCGCCGAGCGAGGCGCCCGAGTCGGACGAACCGTAGGTCGCGACGGCCTCCTTCTCTTCGGCGATCTCCAGCGCCTTGATCGACACGGCGATCTTGTGCGCCTTCTTGTCGAACTGCGTGACGCGGGCGTCGAACTTCTCGCCGACGGCGAAACGCTCCGGACGCTGGTCGCCGCGCTCGCGGGCGAGATCGGCGCGACGGATGAAGGCCGTGAGCTCGGTCTCGGAGATCTTCACCTCGAGGCCGCCCTCCTTCACCTCGATGACCTCGCAGGTCACCACGGAGCCCTTGCGCATCTCGCCGGTGGTGTCGACGAACGGGTCGCCGCCGAGCTGCTTGACGCCGAGCGAGATACGCTCCTTCTCGACGTCGACGTCGAGAACCTGGGCGCGGACGATGTCGCCCTTCTTGAACTCCTCGATGACCACTTCGCCGGCGCGGTTCCAGTCGAGATCCGACAGGTGGACCATGCCGTCGACGTCGCCGTCGAGACCCAGGAACAGACCGAACTCGGTCTTGTTCTTGACCTCGCCCTCGACCTCGGAGCCGACCGGGTGGTTCTCAACGAACGCCTCCCAGGGGTTCTGCATGGTCTGCTTGAGGCCGAGCGAGATGCGGCGCTTCACCGGATCGACCTCGAGCACCATCACCTCGACCTCCTGGGAGGTGGCGACGATCTTGCCCGGGTGGACGTTCTTCTTGGTCCACGACATCTCGGAGACGTGGATCAGGCCTTCGATGCCCGGCTCCAGCTCCACGAACGCGCCGTAGTCGGTGATGTTGGTCACGCGGCCCGCGAACTTGGCGCCCGCCGGGTACTTGGCCTCGATGCCCTGCCACGGATCTTCGAGCAGCTGCTTCATGCCGAGCGAGATGCGGTGCGTCTCGTGGTTGATCTTGATGATCTTGACCTTCACCTGCTGGCCGATCTGCAGCAGCTCGGTCGGGTGATTGACGCGGCGCCACGCGATGTCGGTGACGTGCAGCAGGCCGTCGATGCCGCCGAGGTCCACGAACGCGCCGTAGTCGGTGATGTTCTTGACGACGCCCTCGATGACCTGGCCCTCTTCGAGGTTCTGGACCAGCTCCTGGCGCATCTCGGCGCGGGACTCTTCAAGCACGGTGCGGCGCGACACGACGATGTTGCCGCGGCGGCGATCCATCTTGAGGATCTGGAACGGCTGCGGCGTGCCCATCAGCGGGCCGACGTCGCGCACCGGGCGGATGTCGACCTGGGAGCGCGGCAGGAAGGCGGTCGCGCCCTGGAGGTCGACGGTGAAGCCGCCCTTGACCTGGTTGAAGATGACGCCTTCGACCTTCTGGTTGTCGTTGAAGGCGACCTCGAGCTTGACCCAGCTCTCTTCGCGGCGGGCCTTGTCGCGCGACAGGACGGCTTCGCCCATCGCGTTCTCGACGCGCTCCAGATAGACCTCGACGACGTCGCCGGGCTTCAGCGGGCTCTCGCGGCCCGTGGCGCCGAACTCCTTGAGGGCGACGCGGCCTTCGGTCTTCAGGCCGACGTCGATGACGGCCATGTCCTTCTCGATGCCGATGACAACGCCCTTGACGACGGAGCCTTCGGAAAAGTCTGCGCGCTCGAACGACTCGTCGAGCATCGCGGCGAAATCGTCGCGCGAGGGGGCGGCGGCAGTGGCGTTCATTGAATCTCCTGAAGCCCTTCTTCGGGCTGACGGCGCCGGCGTTCGGGTTGACCAAGGCCTTTCCGGCCGCCGCGGTCCGGTGTCCGCTTCGAAAAGCGGGCCGGCGCCGGGACGCGCGCGTCCGAAAGGACCAATCCGGCTGACGGGCGACGCGGCCGCGGGCGCGAAACGCCGCAGGGCCTTGAGCGATCGACCCGCCTGTCCGGACGCGGTCCGTTAGCAGATCAGGCGGGCAGGCGCAACGAAGGAGAGCCGCGCGAAGGAACACGACCTCGGGTCCCGGCCTCGAGCCGGGAGCCATGAACGCTTCGCTGACCGAGCAGGGCGCCCGGCGAGCAAGTTTCGAAACGTGATGGTCGCAGGGCCCGGCTCGAAGGCCGAGAGGCGAGCGCGGCGCTACGCCCTCCGCCGCTCCACGATCTCGACCGCGGCGGCGAACGCCGCGTCCGCGTCGAGGTCCGTCGTATCGAGATGCACCGCGTCGTCCGCGGGCTTCAGCGGCGCCGCGGAGCGGCTCATGTCGCGGGCGTCGCGGGAGCGGATGTCGGCCAGAATCTCGTCTTCGTCGACCTCCTCGCCACGGGCGCGCAGCTCCAGCGCGCGGCGGCGGGCGCGCTCCTCGGCCGAGGCCGTGACGTAGAGCTTCACATGCGCATGCGGGCAGATCACCGTGCCGATGTCGCGCCCGTCGAGCACCGCGCCCGGCGCCTCGCCCGCGAACCGCCGCTGGAACTCGACCAGCGCCTGACGCACCTGCGGATAGGCCGACACAACCGAGGCCCCCGCCCCCGCGGCCTCGCTCCTCAGTTCCGGGTCGCCGAGCGTCGCAGGGTCGAGCCCGTGCGCCTCCTCGGCGCCGGCCTCGGCGTCGTCCAGCATGTCGCGGTGGATGAGGCGCACCGCGACCGCGCGGTAGAGCAGTCCGGTGTCGAGATGCGGAAGCCCGTAATGCGCCGCGATGCGGCGCGCGAGCGTGCCCTTGCCGGACGCCGCCGGTCCGTCGATGGCGATGATCACGCCGAGGCTCCGGCAGGGGCCTCGACGTCGATCGCGGCCCCGAGACCGCGCATCAGGGGCGTGAAGTCGGGGAACGAGGTTGCGATCATCGCGGCGTCGTCGATCGCCACGGGCGCTTCCGAAGCGAGCCCCATGACCAGGAAGCTCATGGCGATGCGGTGGTCGAGATGGGTCGCGACTGGATCGCCGCCGCCCGGAACCCCTCCGCGGCCGACGACCACGAGATCGTCGCCCTCGATGCGCGCCTCGACGCCGCAGGCGAGAAGCCCGGCATGGACGGCCGCCAGCCGGTCGCTCTCCTTGACGCGGAGTTCGTGGAGCCCGCGCATCCGCGTCTCGCCCGTCGCGAAGGACGCCGCGACCGCGAGCACCGGATATTCGTCAATCATCGTCGGCGCGCGCTCCGGCGGGACGTCGACGCCCGTAAGCGGCCCCGCCTTCACGATCAGGTCGGCGACCTCCTCGCCGCCCTCCTCGCGCTGATCCGAAAACGCAATGTCCGCCCCCATCTCGATCAGCGTGGCGAGGAGCCCCGAGCGCAGCGGATTGGTCATCACGCCCTCGATCACGACCTCGGAGCCCGGCGCGATCAGCGCGGCGACCAGCGGAAACGCGGCCGAGGACGGATCGGCCGGCACCGAGATCTCGGCGGGCTTCAGCTCCGGTTCGCCGACGAGGCGGATCGCGCGGCCATGGGTCCCGTGCGGCTCGACCGTCACCTCGGCCCCGAAGGCGCGCAGCATCCGTTCGGTGTGGTCGCGCGTCGCCTCGCGCTCGATCACGGTCGTCACGCCCGGCGCGTTGAGCCCCGCGAGCAGCACCGCCGACTTGATCTGCGCCGAGGGCGCCGGCGTCTCGTAGGTGATCGAGATCGCGCGTTCGGGGCCGCGAATCGTCAGCGGGACGCGGCCGCCCTCGGCCTGGGAGACCACTGTCGCGCCCATCTTCTCCAGCGGATCGAGGATACGGCGCATCGGGCGTGAGCGCAGCGACGCGTCGCCGTCGAAGGTCGCCTCGATATTTGCGCCGCCGACCACGCCCATCATCAGCCGCGAACCGGTGCCGGCGTTGCCGAAATCGAGCGTCTCCGCCGGGCGTCGCAGGCCCCCGACGCCGACGCCCCTCACCCGCCAGCGCCCGGTCGCGAGGCGCTCGACCTCGGCCCCGAGCGCACGGGTCGCGCGCGCGGTGGCGATCACGTCCTCGCCCTCGAGCAGGCCCTCGATGCGCGTCTCGCCGACCGCGAGCAGGCCGAGAATCAGCGCCCGGTGCGACGTGGACTTGTCGCCCGGCGCGCGGACGCGGCCTGTGAGGGCGCCGGATTTGCGGGCGCGGGCGGGGGTCGGTTCCAGGGAGGACAAGGGTCTTGGCTTCCGCTTCGCTCTCGGGAAAACGCCGGCTATCGTCGGGCGTCCGGCCGCGGCCCGAACCGGCGCGCGCCGGTCGGCTTTCGTCTTCGGGACGCGGGTCGGCTCTTGACAGTCCGGTCCGCCCACGTCAATCCACCGCCTCGCTTCGAAAGTCCGGAACGACTTCATGGCCAAGCCCGAACTCGGCGCCAAGCGGACCTGTCAGTCCTGCGGCGCCAAATACTACGACCTGATGCGCGACCCGATCAGCTGCCCGAAATGCGGGGCCGTGTTCGTCGCGACGACCGTTCTGTCGAGCGCCGCCGTCGCCCGCGCGGCCCGCGCCGAGGCGCGCAAGCCCGCGCCCCGCGAGGAGGACGAGGAGCTCGAAGTCGCCGAGGTCGAGGAGGACGAAGACGCCGAGGCGATCTCGCTCGAGGACGCGGACGAGGAAACCTCCGGCGCGACCAAGAAGCCGGCGACGATCGACGACGACGAAGTGGACGTCGACGCCGACGAGGACGAGGCCGGCGAGGACGACGAGAACTTCCTCGAGCCCGACGACGAGGGCGACGACGACGTCTCCGATCTCATCGGCGACAGAGAAAAAGACGACGAGGCTTGAACCGACCTGCGAACTGTGATTGAGAGACGCGCCGCCGCGACGGAGACCGAAGCGGCGGCGGAAGTTCCCAGGGTCCTTCGGACCTGACGGAACCCAAAGCTCCGGCTTCGGGGCTTTCAAAATGTCCGGTCCTCGAGGCGGCAGATCCCAAGCGCCGCCTATTCAAGAGGACTGCACCCCGGGTGGGGCCATAGCTCAGTTGGGAGAGCGCTTGAATGGCATTCAAGAGGTCGGCGGTTCGATTCCGCCTGGCTCCACCAAACAGCTTCTGAGAACTTTGGAAATTTCAGGCTGGACGAATTGTCTGGTCTGTGCCGCGACTTAGCCGGCGGATAGCCAAGCATCTCCGTCTCTCGTCGGCGTCGGGCACCCCAATAGGCCGCAAAATGACCGGCCGTCTCCGCTCTCAGGACGCCATGTCGTGCGGGGCCCATGATGTGCTCGCGAGACGCCATCGCGCGCGGCGGATGTTCGTCCGCGAAGACCTATCGATAGCTTGAGAATGAGCAGCAAGGCTCAGGCCCCGGGCTGCTCGAGCCCGATCATCCGCCATTGCGCGGACCAGAGCATCGGCGTGTCAGCCAGCGCCTTCGCGGTGACGCCGCGCGGCAGACGACCATCGGCGATCGCCTTCACGAGATCGGGCGCGAGGAAGGCGTAGTCGATCATCCGCTCCACATGGCGTCGGCTGCATCCATACCGCTCGGCGAAATGATCGAGATCGACGGTTCGCCCGCGCTCGAGCTCTGCGGCACATCGCCTGCCTATCGCGATGCACCGCAGCAGTACGGCGCGCGCCTCTGCCTTCATCGGCAGAGCCGATGCATCGTTCAAACCCAGAATGCTTCTCGCGCTCGATCGCCGAGAGAGCGGCGCACGAATCACCTCGCCATCGATCAGGCTGAGTTCGACGCTGTCTGCGGAGAGAATCGCTTGGCTCAGATGATCGGCGACGAGCGCCCGCTCATCATGATCGCTCGGCGACCGCGAACGAAGCGCGACGATGATGGCAGTTTCGATTTCCGGCGCAGAAATCCGCTTCAGCGATCCGGCGTCACCTCCCCTACCCTGCGCGACGACGCACGAGACATAGTAGCGATAGCGGACGCCCTTCTTGTTGGTGACGCTGGGCGTCATCGGGTTGCCGCGATCGTCGAACAGTTTTCCCAGCAGCAGCGCGCCGGAACTCGCGCGCTTCGTTCGAACTCCGTTGCGATTCGCAGCGAGCGTCGCGGTGACGGCTTCGAACAGCTCCGCCGGTACGATCGCCGGATGCTCAGCCGGATAGCTTTGGCCCTTGTGGTTGATCTCACCGAGATAGACCCGGTTCGCCAGCAAATGCGCAAGCGGCCCGTTGGTCAGCGGAACGCCGCCAACCGTCCTGCCGGAAGCGAGAGTTCGCTGCCGGGTGACGACGCCTCGCTCTCGAAGTTCTCGCTGCAACGCGGAGAGCGACCCGAGCGCGAGGTACCTCTCGAAGATCATTTGCACAGTCGCGGCTTCCGCCTCGTTGACCACCAGCTTCTTGGCTTCGACGCGATAGCCGAGCGGCACGACGCCGCCGACCCAGATGCCGCGCTTCTTCGACGCCGCGATCTTGTCGCGGATGCGCTCGCCCGTGACCTCTCGCTCGAATTGCGCGAATGACAGCAGCATGTTAAGCGTCAGCCGCCCCATGCTGGTGGTCGTGTTGAAGGATTGCGTCACGGACACGAACGACACGCCGTTGGCGTCGAACAGCTCGACCAGCTTGGCGAAGTCGGCGAGCGAGCGGGTCAGGCGGTCGACTTTATAGACGACGATGACGTCGGCCCCGCGAGACCGCACCAGCTCGAGCAGCCGCTGCAGCGCCGGGCGCTCCATTGAACCGCCGGAGAAGCCGCCGTCGGAGAACACGCCGTTCTTGACGAGCTTCCAACCCTCGCCAGTCTGGCTGCGCACATAGGCCTCCGCCGCCTCCCGCTGCGCATCAAGCGAGTTGAAGTCCTGCTCAAGCCGATGATCGGTGGAGACGCGAGTGTAGAGCGCGCAGCGGCGGATGTTGCTGGTCAGCGCCCGGCTCACGCCGCTTTCTCCTTATCGCGCAGCCCGAAGAAGCGAGGCCCATTCCAGCGCACGCCGGTGATGGCGCGCGCAACCTCCGACAGGCTGCGATAGGTCGACCCGTTCCAGGCATAGCCGTCCGCCATATGCATGACGTGGTGGGTGACGCCCTCCCACTCTCGGACGAAGATCGCCCCCTGCCCAGCCCGAGCCTTATCGGGGAGCGGCAAGGTCTTGGCTCCCGCGAGGCTCCGATCCGAAGCGATGCGGTCGAGGAACCGCGCCGTGTCCGGATCGAGGTCGCCGAAGGCGTCGGCCTGCATCCGATAGGCGAGCATCCTCAGCAGGAGCGATTTATGCACACTCGCTGGCGCGACGCGGCCGGTGGTGCTGCGCCAGCGGGCTTTCAGGATCCCGAAGTCGAGCTCGCCCAGACGAGCCAGCTCGGCTTCCATCTTCGGGGGATCGCCGCGCATTGTCAGGCGGCCGACGCCTGCGCCGGAACCCTGACGGAGTAGCGCCGCTCGCCGCCGTCCGGCTTCTCTGATTCGACCTCGATGCCCTTTTTGCGCAGTCCGCTCAGCACCGCCCGCGTCGTGTGCGGCAACCAGCCGGTGGCGTCGATCAGGTCGCCCAGCGTGGCGCCGGTCGGCCGCGCGAGTAGGTCGATCACTGTCGCCTGCTTGGTGCCGGCCCTGACGGTGTCGATCGTAGGGACGACGTGCGCGGCCCCCTCTTCATTCGCCTCTTCGTAGTCAGCGCCGATCGCCGCATAGCCAAGCCTGGTGAGCTTCAACCCGACGGGCTTCCCGTTCTCGTCCTGTCGCCAGTGCGGCTGCCGACGCTGGACGATCAGCTCCGCCAAAAGGTCCTTCCGAAGCAGGGCGGCGATGGTCCGCGCGACCGACGGATGCGCGTCGGTGAGCACAACGAGGCTGTCTTCGCGTTGGGACGCGGCGGACAGCAGCACGAGTTGCGCGTCGGTGAGCTTGATGGCGGATACAGACGAGGTTGCGTTCGTCATGGGACCTTCTCCTTCATCATTAAGGCGGCGATCGGTCGCCGCCACTGACGCGACCCCGCGAGCGCGGGGTGGGAGAAGGTGCAGGAGAGCCTGGTCGCTAGGCTGGCTTGATCTTCGCCTTCTTGCTCTGCGTTATCCGCCTGTCGGCATGCCTGAGGAGGCTGGCGCTCTGCATGAGATGGTTCGCCTCATAAAGCAGCGGCTCGATATCGTAAGCGATGTCCATCGCCCCATCGACGCGCCAAGCTTCAACAGCTCCTGCGCCGCCGCGCGCGCTCGCCGCTCTCAACCACCCGATTCATCATCGGCTTCAGGCAGACCTTCCCGAGCTTCTTCGACGACACGCCCCTACCTCCCTCGCGACGTCGACACTGACGCTCTTTTCGGCAGAGAAGTGAAGTCGCTTCTGCAGCCGCTCGCAGAAGATTTGAAACGCCCGCGATTAATGGCGGGACGCTACCTCTACGACGAAACGAACCGCCGAGTGCCTTCGCGGTCCAGCTTCGCGCCCTTCGCCCAAACCACAAAAGTGGTCGCCGAAGCTGAGCATCCTTGGCAATCCATTGCGCGACCGTGCGATCCAGAAGAAGCTGGCGCCGAACGCGTCCAGTCCGGGGCAAAATTTTCATGTCGATGCGACGTTTCACGCTGGCGCTTGTCGCCTGTCTTCCCGCAGGCGGCGTTGCAGTCGCCGGCGAGGTGATCATGAAAAGTGGCGACCGCTGTGGAGCTGACGGGGGCGGCGTCTGCCTGACCTTCGAGGCGGCGCTGGGGTTCGAACCTCGCACCATCAGCACAATTACCTTCACCGCGCCGAGCGCCGGGACAGTTGCAGCGACTGTCAGTGGCACCATGCAGTGCGGCAACAACAATGGCAGCGAAAGCAACGCGCTCGGCGTGATCGACCTTGGCGGCCAGATCGTGAAGGGCGAGGACGCTCCACTCTGGAACGGCGTCGGCGGATCGCGATACGCGATGCGGCTTCGCCCTGTGGGCCTACCGACGACCGCTGTCGTTCAGTACACGAATGCGGTAAATCTCGCGGTTTCGAGGCAGCTTCCAGTTAAGTCTGGCAAGAATACGATCACATACAGGATGGTGATGTACCGGGCCGATCCCGGCGCATTCTGCACCATCTACAACACGCAACTACAGATGACGTTTGCTTCGAAATAGCTCTGCAAGAATACTACGCTCTGCGGTATCAACGCCAAAATGATTATGACGGCGGCAGTCGTCTGGGCCGCCGCGGCATAGATCCACCTCGGCAGACTGCCTGTTGCCACTGCTGGCAATGGCCGGTCGGCGAAGCGTGCCGGGTCAGATCTGTCTCTTTTTGATCCGCCTGTAGTGGAAGCGTCCACAAGAGCAGCGTAGGTCGACTGGGTGGACGCTCGCCGTGCGAGCCGTAGGCCGAAGCGCTTGTGCATTTGCCAGGCTTTGCAAATCAACGTCTCGCACCGCCATCGACGATGACCCACGCCGGACAGGCTTGAAAAGACCCTGTCTAGCTGGAGGCAAAAAAAGACTGCGCATCGGGATAGGCGAAACCGCTCGAGACCCTGGCGTCTTCGCCGTCCTGCTTCGCGCCTCTCGCCACGACCACAAGACCGTCGTCGGCGAGCGGCCGCTGCAGGGCCTTGGCTTCATCCCATGGCGCGCGCATCCAGGCGTCGATCTTTAAGGCGTCGCTTCAGCGCGCGCAGCTGAAACGGCTGACATCGTTTCCCGACATCAGCTGAAGCTTTCGCACGTTGGGCGGGATGAAGATGTGCTGAAACGCGATCGGTTGGCGGTCCCTCGTGTAGGAGCGGACCTCGAGAGCGAGGCCATAGGTCTCGCTGTCGAGCTTCAGCAGCTTCGCGACCTCAGGCGCGAACCCGGTCGCTTGGACGCGCTGGTCGACGAAGAGCGTCGGGACGCTGAACCGCTCGGCGAGAACGGTGCGGATCATGACGCGGTGCAGTTCGCTCATCGGCATGTCGAGCACGCCCGCGAAACGGTCGCCGTCAATGTAGAACTCGCTGAGACAGTCGAACTCTTCCGCCACCGTGATCCGCCGCCGGATGCGGATGAAGCGACTGGCCTCGACCAGCAGCGCCGACCAGGCTCCACCGCGAGTGGTGACGCGGCGTTCGATCGCTTCGGCGTAAACCGGCGCGATCGCGCTGTCGTCGTCGCCCACGAAGCGGAAATGCAAGAGTCGATCGGCCTGCGATGCGCCGCTCGGCACGAAGGTGCCGTGGCCGTGTCGGCGGATCAGCGCGCCGTCGCGCGCCAGCGCGCCGAGCGCCTTCTGAGCCGTTCCCAGGCTGAGGCCGCTCGCGCGGGCGAACTCGGTCTCGGCCGGCAGCTTATCGCCCGGCGCCCAAAGTCCTTCAGCGATCATGCTGAGGATGGCAGCCTTCAGACGCAGATGCCGCGGGTCGTCTTGATAGGCCAGCTCCTCGACGCGGCGGCGAAGTTCCGCCATCGCCTCGCCACGCGGGCGCCCGCTGTTCTGCCGCTCGCCGATTTGCTCGATGTTGGCCAAGCGGCCGCGCCCTCCGCCCCTGCTCTGACGGTCTAGGATGCCGGGCGCGGCTGCTCAAGCGGCTCAGCGCTCTCCTGACGCCTTGATCATCGGCGTCCATTTGGCGATCTCGGCGGAGACGAAGTCGCGCAGCGCCTCCGGCGTGCGCTGCTCCGGGGGCGGCACTTCGTTGCCGAGCTCCTTCATGCGCTTCTGAATGCCCTCGTCGTGGAACGCCGCCTCGAGCGCGGCCACCAGTTTATCGACGATCGGCTTCGGAGTGCTTTTCGGCAGGAACAGCGCCGACCAGGCGAGCGTTTCGAACTCCGGCAGGCCAGCCTCCGGCGCGGACGGCACGTCGGGCAGCGCCTCGGCGCGTTTCGGACCTGCGATAGCGAGGGCCCGCACCGCGCCGGTGCGGATGTGAGGCGCGCCGCTCACCACCTGGTCGAACATCATCGGGATCTGGCCCGCGATCACGTCCGTCATCGCCTGGCTGAGGCCGCGATAGGGAATGTGCGTCAGCCCCGCGCCGGTGAGCTGGTTGAACGAGATGCCGGCCAAGTGTCCGATCGAGCCCTTGCCGGCCGTGCCGTAGCCGACCTTGCCTGGATTGGCCTTGGCGTAGTCGACCAGTTCCTTGAGGCTTTTGACCGGCAGGTCCTTGTTCACGACCACGACCATCGGCGTCGTGCCGATCAGCATGACGGGCTCGAAGTCCTTGACCGGATCGTAGGGCAGGTTGTCGTAGATGCCGACCGCGGCCGCGTGGCTGCCGAGATTCCCCATCACCATCGTGTAGCCGTCGGGATTGGAGCGCGCGACGCGGGCGCTGCCAATGCTGCCCCCGCCCCCACCAGGGTTCTCCACAACGACCTGCTGCCCTAGCGTCTTCGACATGTGCGCACTGAGAACGCGGGCCAGAACGTCGGTCGGGCCGCCGGCGGCAAACGGCACGACCATCGTCACGACACGGCTCGGATAGACGTCCGGCGCGGCGGCGGCCGGGACTGAAAGGCCCGCCAGCGCAAGCGCCGCAAAGGCCGCGCCATGGAGCGCTTGGCGTCTCGAGGAGCCATTGGGCGACTTCATGAACGCTTCCCCCTCGTCCTGTCGGCCGCTCTGCCGGCGGCGCAGGGATTATGCGTTCTTATAGCTATATAGCTATGAAGCTTAAGGATGAGATCCTACGAGGCTGCGCTCCATGTCTGGACCGGCTATAGACGGATGAAAGCTTTATAGGACTCGGCTCCGACGCCAGTCCGCGCCGGAGGCAGACGCGATGAAGCTCGACGACGAGACCGAGGCGATGCTCGCGGGCGAGCACGGAGCCGTTCGGCGCTGGGCCGTCGAGCACCAAATCATGGTCGGGCGCTTTTTCGACGCCGTCGATCTCGTGCCAGTCGGCCAGGCGCACATCATGGCCGACACCGAAGCCACGGGCCCGACGGGCGTCGACTTCATGGAGGAGCTCGCGCGCGCGCCGCACGCGGAGCGGAAAGTGAAAATCCCGACCATCACCGACCCGCGCGGCGTCGACGTCAAGGCCTATGAGCGACTGAAGCAGACGCAAGGCATGGTCGAGCTCGAGGCGCGTCTCATCAAGGCGTTCGAGGCGCTCGGCGTGTTAATGACCAACACCTGCATCAACTACCAGACCATCTTGCCCCCTGTTCGCGGCGAGCATCTGGCCTTCGGCGACACCGGCGTGGTGATCTATTCGAACTCGGTGCTCGGGGCTCGCAGCAATTTCGAGGGCGGCCCCTCGGCGCTTGCGGCGGCGCTCACCGGCCGCACCCCGCGCTACGGCTACCATCTCGACGAGAGACGGCTCGGCACGCTGCATTTCGAGCTGAAGCATCAGCCGACGGATCTCAGCGACTGGGGAGCGCTCGGCGGCATCGTCGGCCGCAAGACCGACAGTTATTGGCGCGTGCCGGTGATCACCGGGCTCGAACGCGCGCCGAACTCCGACGAGCTGAAGCATTTTGGCGCGGCGGCCGCGAGCTTCGGTTCGGTGGCGCTGTTCCACATTCCCGGCGTCACGCCCGAAGCGCCAGATCTTCACGCCGCCTTTCACGGCGGCCCTGTCCCGATGGCGGAACCCATCACCGCGGACGATTTCGACGCCTTCTACGAGGGTTATGCCGCCCGCGGCGACAAGGTCGACGTGGTGGTGTTCTCTGCGCCCCAGCTCTCACTGCTCGAGATGGAGCAGGTCGCCACTCTCATGGACGGCCGCCGCGTTCATCCCGACACGACTCTGATGGCTGTGACCTCGCCCGAGATCAAGGCCGCGTCCGACCGCATGGGCCTCACCCGACGCATCGAGGCCGCGGGCGGCCTCGTGCTGGAAGGAGTTTGCTTCTACCAGAGCTACGCCCGCGAGATGGCGGAAGCGAACGGCTGGAGCCGGCTCGTCACCAACTCGGCTAAGCTCGTCAACATCATTGGCGGCTACGGCTACAAGCCGACGCTCGCCACCATGGAGCGCTGCGTCGAAAGCGCGTGCGCCGGAAAGGTGTCGTGATGAGCAGAGTGCTGCGTTGCCATCCTGGCATCGGCCCGAAGGTCGAAGGAGAAGCGCTGGTCGCGAGCGACAATTTCAGCGCCCGCTATGATCTCGACCGGATCAAGGGCGTGTTCTCACGACCCGCCCACAAGCTGTTCGGCGAGTGCTATCGCGACAAGATCCTGGTGCTCAACACCGCCAAGGGCGGCGTCGCCTCGGCCTGGATGCTGCGCGAAATGCTCCAATCGGGCGTCACGCCCAAGGCGCTGGTGTTCAACACGGTCAACACGATCCTGGCCCAGGGCGCAGCGTTCGCGGGCCTTACGATGGTCGATCGTTTCGATTGCGCTGACGTCACCCAAGAGATCAACAGCGGCGACTTGATTGAGGTCGATCCCGTGGAGGGATACGTGAGGATCTCAACGCGCTCTCGATGAACGACCATTTCGCGCCAGTCGCGGCCATCGGCTAGCTGTCCACAAGCGGACCTATTAGACATCCGCTAAGGGTCGTGCCGCGACCGATGCCGATAAGCCAAGATGCGCCGATCCATGCGTGTCCATTGAAGGCTGCGGGCGCTGTGGGCAGGCTAGAGAAGGCGCTCACGCGGGAGTGATCTCCGGGCTGGCATCGGCGAAAGCTAAATCTCCTACCGTGCCTATGTTGCGCGCATGGTGTTCGCGCGTCGCTCTCATCGCCCCTTGACCTTACGCATCAAGGAGTTCGTCTGGCCGTCGTCAGGCTTCAAGCGTGCGTTCGCTTATCTTGCAAAACGCGTCACCAGCCTGAAGGCCTCGCCGCATTCAATCGCAGCCGGCTTCGCCTCGGGCGCGGCCGCCTCGTGCTTCCCACTGATCGGACTGCACTTCCTGCTGAGCTTCGGCCTCGCCTGGTGCCTCCGCGGGAGCATGGTGGCGGCCGCGCTTGGCACCGCGGTCGGCAATCCTCTGACGTTCCCAATCCTGTTCGCAGCCGCGTATCGGGTCGGCGCCATAATCCGCGGCGAGGAAGCCGCCAACGCAGGGGCGGTCGACCAAGCCGGGTCTGAACTCGCGGCCGAAGAAATTTTTAGCGGATCGCTCGAACACGCCTGGCCGCTGTTCACGACAACCATGATTGGTGCGACGCCGATCGCGCTCGCGACCTTTGCCGCCTTCTACCTGCTCGTGAGGTGGTCCGCCGCCAAGGTGCAGGCGACGCGCAGGGAACGCCTCGCGTCGAGGGCGCTCCGCGGCTGCTCGGCATGACGCTTCGCCGTCGGGTTCGCCGTCTCTACTACGGAGACGATCCGGGCGCACAGCGGTTCCAGGCCGCCGCCTTTGCGGTCGATCTCGCGATCATCGCCTTCTTCCTTGCGACCCCGACGTTGGAAGGGCGCGCGATCTTCTTCTGGATCGACTACACGATTGCTGTACTCGTCGGCCTCGACCTTGCAGCACGCATGTTCGCCGCTCCCAGCGTCTCCCGCTGGTTGAAACGGCCTGACACCTGGGTCGACGCGTTCATTCTCTTGACGCTGCTGCTTCCGCTTTGGCTGGCCAATCTCGGGTTCTTGCGGATCCTCAGGCTCTGGACGCTGTTCCGCAGTCCTCTGCTCTGGAAACGCCTTCGTCGGACGCGTTTCAAGCACTGGGAAGACGCGACCCGGGCGGTGGTGAACTTGGTGACGTTCCTCTTTGTCACAACCGGCTTCGTCTACACCTTCTTCGCTCAACACGCCGAGGGCATCGAGACCTATATTGACGCGCTCTACTTCACCGTGGCGACGGTCACGACGACCGGTTTTGGCGATATTACGCTGCCGGGCCCGTGGGGAAGGCTCACCTCCGTCATCGCCATGATCGTCGGGATCTCGTTGTTCGTGCGCCTGGCGCAGGCGATCTTCCGGCCGCGGAAGGTCTCGTTCACTTGCCCCGAATGCGCGCTGCTTCGCCACGAGCCTGACGCGGTATTCTGCAAGGCGTGCGGCCACAAGCTGAAGATCCCGAACGCTGCGGATTGATCCACGCCGACGTGATCCCGGCTTGAATTGACGCCCCGCCCCGGGGCCTAGCTATTTGCTCAAATTCCGAGAAACGGAGAGCCGATGACCCTCGCCCCGCTGCGCCGTCCCATCTCCATGCTTCGCGCATTCATCGACGGCGGCGCTGCGGGCGGGCTCGTGCTGATGGCGGCGGCGGCCGCAGCTCTCGTCGTGGCGAACTCGCCGCTCGGGCCCGCCTATGAGGCCGCGCTCCACGCCTATCTCGGACCCTTGAGCGTCTCGCATTGGATCAATGACGGCCTGATGGCGGTGTTCTTCCTGCTCGTCGGTCTCGAGATCAAGCGCGAGATGCTGGACGGTCAGCTCTCGACGTGGTCGCGCCGGATCTTGCCCGGCGTCGCTGCGCTCGGCGGAATGGTCGCGCCGGCGCTGATCTATGCCGCGCTCAACTGGAACGATCCGCAGACGCTACGGGGCTGGGCGATCCCAGCCGCAACCGACATCGCCTTCGCGCTCGGCGTGCTGTCTCTGCTCGGCGACCGGGTGCCGACCTCGCTCAAGATCTTCTTGACCGCGCTCGCGATCATCGACGACCTTGGCGCGGTGGTGATCATCGCGCTGTTCTACACCGCCGACCTCTCGACCTTGGACCTCGCCGGCGCCGCGGCGGTCATCGCCCTGCTGGTCGTTTTGAACCGGCGCGGGGTCATGTCGCTCACGCCTTATCTGCTGCTCGGCGCCGTGCTCTGGGTGCTGGTGCTGCGCTCGGGCGTCCACGCCACGCTCGCCGGCGTAGCGCTCGCGCTGACCATCCCGCTGAAGCCGACGCCCGGCGAGGTCGACGACATGGACCAGTCACCGCTTCACCGGCTCGAGCATGCGCTCCACGGCTTCGTGCCCTTCGTGGTGATCCCGATCTTCGGCTTCGCCAATGCGGGCGTGTCCTTCGCGGGCATGACGGTCGACGCGCTGACCGACCGCCTGACTCTCGGCGTCGCGCTCGGGCTGCTGCTCGGCAAGTTCGTCGGCGTGTTCGGAAGCGCGGCGCTCGTCATCCGTCTGGGCTTCGCGGACCTTCCCGCGCGGGCGAGCTGGCCGCAGCTCCTCGGCGTGTCGATGCTGTGCGGCATCGGCTTCACCATGAGCCTTTTCATAAGCCTGCTGGCCTTCGCAGACGACGTCGACCTCCAGAACGAGGTGAAGGTCGGCATCCTGCTGGGGTCGCTGGCCGCCGGATTGATCGGGTGGCTGATCCTGCGGTTCGTCAAGCCCGAACTCGCGCCGAAGCCGCAACCTGCCTGAGCCCAAGCCGTTGAGGATGAACGCAGGCGGGCGGGCCGGACGCCACGGAGCAGGACTTTGACCTCACGTCTCGGCTGGCTGCTCTCCGTCCTCACGCGGCGGATCTGGTTCCGCGCGAGCCTGTTCTCGCTCGGCGCGGTCGCGACCGCGCTGCTGGCGATCCTGGCGAGCCCTTACATACCCGCGCATCTGCCGACCAAGATCGGCGCCGACGCGGTCGACAACATCCTCGGCATCATCGCCTCCAGTATGCTGGCGGTGACGACGTTTTCGCTCAACATCATGGTCTCGGCCTATTCGGCCGCCACCAGCAACGTCACGCCGCGGGCCACCAAGCTCGTAATGGAGGACTCCACCTCCCAGAACGTGCTCGCGACCTTTCTCGGGTCGTTCCTGTTCAGCCTCGTCGGCATCGTCGCGCTCAGCACCGGCGCCTATGGCGACCGTGGACGCGTCGTCCTCTTCGTGGTGACGATCGCCGTCATCGTCCTCGTCGTGATCACGCTGCTCAGGTGGATCGACCACCTGTCGAAGCTCGGCCGCGTCACCGAGACCACCGCGCGGGTCGAGAAGGTCGCGGCCGACGCGATGCGGGCGCGCCGTGAGCAGCCCTTCATGGGCGGCATGCGCTTCGACGGCACCGCCAGGCCGCCGGCCTCGGCGCGGGCCGTCCACGCCCAGTCGATCGGCTATGTCCAGCACATCGACGTCGCCGCCCTTTCGAAGATCGCGGACGCCGACGACGGCGAGATCTACGTCATGGCCATCCCCGGCAAGCTCGTCGATCCTGTGACGCCGCTCGCCTTCGCGCATGGACTTTGCGGCGACGACCTCGACGATCGCGTCCGCGGCTGCTTCACGATCGGCGAGGTGCGCTCGTTCGACCAGGATCCGCGCTTCGGCGCCTGCGTCCTCTCCGAGATCGCCTCGCGAGCGCTCTCGCCCGGCATCAACGACCCCGGCACCGCCATCGATGTGATCGGCCGGGCGGTGCGGGTCCTGGCGATCTGGGCCGAGCCGCGGGATCCGGAGACGATCGACGAGCCCGCGTTTCCCCGCGTTCACGTGCCGCCGATCGAGCCCGACGATTTGTTCGAGGACATCTTCACAGGGATCGCGCGCGACGGCGCGGGCGTCGTCGAGATCGGAGTGCGCCTTCAGAATGCGTTCGCCACGCTCGCGCGGCTGGGCGACGGCCGCTACGCGCAAGCCGCACGGCGGCATTCGACCCTCGCCTTCGAACGGGCCGAGGCGGTGCTCGTCATCGAGGACGACAAGCGACGGCTGCGCGAGGCCGCCGCGCATGTGACGGTGGCATCGGCCAAGTCTTCAGTGCACGGCTAGCGGATCCACCGCCCCCGGCTTGTCGTGGACACCGAGCCTGTCGACGATCGTGGCGCTGGCCTGGTTGAGCCCGACCACATCGACCGCGGCTCCGAGGCGGCGGAACTTCATCACCACCGCGTCGAGCGCCGCGACCCCCGTCAGGTCCCACACGTGAGCGCGCGTCACGTCGATCCGCACGCGCTTCACGTCGGGTGCGAAGTCGAAGGCGTCGACGAAAGCCCCGGCCGAGCCGAAGAACACTTGTCCCTCGACCTCGTAGGCCTGCTCGGCTCCGTCCTCTGACGCGCTCGGCCGCACGGTGAAAGAGTGCGAGACCTTCCACGCGAAGAACGCCGCCGACAGAACCACGCCCGTCAGCACGCCGATGGCGAGGTTGTGGGTCGAGATGGTGGCGACTGTCGTCGCCAGCATCACGACGCTGGACTGCCAAGGGTGGGTTCTGAGGTTTCCGATCGACGCCCAGCTGAACGTGCCGATCGAGACCATGATCATCACCGCGACCAGAGCCGGCATCGGGATGATCCGCACCCAATCTCCTAGCACCAAGATCAGGAACAGCAAGAAGAAGCCTGCCACGAAGGTCGAGAGCCGGCCGCGCCCGCCGGACTTCACGTTGATCACCGACTGGCCGATCATCGCGCAGCCGGCCATCCCGCCGAAGAAGCCCGTGACGAAGTTGGCGATCCCCTGACCGACGCATTCGCGGTTCTTGTCGCTGCGCGTGTCGGTCATCTGATCGACGATCGAGGCCGTCATCAGGGACTCGAGCAGGCCGACGGCCGCCACCGCCGCCGAGTACGGCAGGATGATCCGCAGGGTCTCGAGCGTGAGGGGAACGTCGGGCAGGAGGAAGACCGGCAGCGTCGAGGGCAGTTCGCCCATATCGCCGACCGTGCGCAGGTCGAGGTGGAACAACATCGACACCGCGGTCAGGACCAGGATGCAGACGAGCGGCGACGGTACGGCGGTCGTGAGACGCGGCAGCAGGTAGATGATCGCGAGTCCCGCCGCGACCATCACGTAGGTCAGCCACGGCACGTTGGTCAGCTCGGGGAGCTGCGCCATGAAGATCAGGATGGCGAGCGCGTTCACGAAGCCGGTCATCACCGAGTGGGACACGAAGCGCATCAGCACGCCGAGCCTGAGCAGGCCCGCGAGCACCTGCAGGATCCCCGCAAGCACGGTGGCGGCGAGCAGGTACTGCAACCCGTGCTCGCGCACGAGCGTGATCATCAGCACGGCGGTCGCGGCGGTTGCGGCCGAGATCATGCCGGGCCGGCCGCCGACGAAGGCGATCAGGCAGGCGATGGAGAACGAAGCGTATAGGCCGACCTTCGGGTCTACGCCCGCGATGATCGAGAAGGCGATAGCCTCAGGAATGAGGGCAAGGGCGACCACGATCCCGGCCAGCACGTCCCCGCGGACGTTGCCGAACCAGTCGCATCGCACCCTTTCAGGGGTGGTCATGTGGGATTCCGGATCGAAGGGAGCGCGCCCGCGCCGCGTTGCGGCGTGAGATCTGTGCACTCGGGCGCGTGAGGTAACCCGGGGATAGGCGCCGGGATGAGCCACCCGGTCGATGCCGGGTCCGTCGAACGGAACTGATAGCGCCACACACGAGCTGGCGCCGCAAGAGGAAAATGATGCGCTGCGGCATCGCGACCGAAAATGTCGACGCCGGAGAATTCAGCTATCGGCTTCGGTCGTCTTTGCATCAGAACGCGCGACCGCCTGCGGGCGGCGGCGCAGGGAACTCACCGAACCCGGATCGACAGCCCCGGACGCGGAGCGCGGTTCCAGCGGCGATCGCGGTAGACGCGACGATCCCTGTAGACCGGACGGTCGCAGACGCGGGTCTTGGTCACGCGGACCGTGCCATTTGGCCGACGTACGCGTTTGGTCACCAATCGGCAGGCGACGTTCTCGGTCAGCGAGGGCGCGGCAAGGCTCTGGACGGGCAAGGGCGCGGCGCCCGCCGCAGCGGAAGCGGCGAGGCCAAGCCCGACGGCGCACGCGCCGGAAAGCAGGAACGTCCTCATTACGGTGTCTCCTTGGTTATCTGGGTTCATGCCTGCAGCGGCGCGAACCTTGCGTCCACCCGGTCAATCCGGCGGACGCGGGATGGTCGGCCGCCCCACTTGATGCAGGAGCCGATGACGACGGCGTTGCCGTCTTGGACAACCGAACGTCGTCCGATTTGTTCGCTGCGGAGCGGCCACAACTTTTTGATGAGGCGCTGTAAGCAAGGAACGCGGCCTCAGCTCCGACGCTGGGTGCCAAAAGACTCTGCGCTTTATGGCCGACGTGGCGGCAAAACTGTCAGCCGCGCCGAACTATAGGATGCGACGCGCCATCACCCGCCATTGGAAGGGTGTCCAATAGCAGACATTTCCTAGACTTCTTAGGGAGTTCCGTCATTTGCGTCGAAAAATAACGGATTAATGCAGGCCTTCGGTGAGGTGGGTGCAAGCGAACACCCTCAGGCTTTCCCGCAAATAAGCGCGGTCGTCGCCATTGCTGCGAACGCTTCCGGCGGAAGTGGCGTAGTCGACTCGCGCTCTCGAACTCGAACTCGGTCTTAACCGGGGCCGGCGATCCTCGCATGGATGGCCAGGAACCCGCGTCGACCGCGGGAGATCAAGCGGTCGACCGAGGCAGCCGACGCCGCGGTCGTGAGCCGTCCCGTCGTTCGTCGCCACGACCCGCGGCAGGCCGAGCTCTTCCGCACCGAGTTCATCCCGCCCTGCAAGCCGACGCTCGTCACGGACCCGCCCACGGCCAAGGGCTGGGCCTTCGAGATCAAGCACGACGGCTACCGCATGCAGGCGCACGTGAACGCCGGGACGGTCCGGCTCTTCACGAAGTCCGGCTTAGACTGGGCCGAGCGCGTGCCGAAGATCCGATCTACGCTCGAGCGCCTGCCCGTCGAGGCCGCGGTGATCGACGCGGAAGCCGTGATGGTCGGCGAGGACGGAATCTCGGACTTCTTCGCCCTGCACTCGGCGCTGGCCAAGAAGCGCGCCCCTCACGCCTTCCTCTACGCGTTCGACCTGCTTCACCTCGACGGCCAGGACCTTCGGGAGCTGCCACTCGACGAGCGGCGCCTGCTGCTAGAGGACCTACTGCTGAGGGCGGGCGAACCGGAGGCGATCCGGTTCTCGGAGAACGTCGACGGCGACCCCGGCGACGTCGTCGCCGCGGCTTGCCGGATGGGACTGGAGGGCGTCGTCGCCAAGCGCCAGGACGCCCACTATCGTTCGGGTCCTAGCAAGAGCTGGTTGAAGGTGAAGTGCACGCAGGTCGGCACGTTCGGCGTAACCGCCTACCTGCCGGGTTCGCGGTCGCTCGACCTCGCCGAGCTGAAGGACGGCGACCTGGTCTCGGTCGGCTCGGTCGGGGCAGGTCTCAGCGAGCGCGCCGCGGACGTGATCAGGGCGCGGATAGCGGCCGAGGGCTTCGCGCTGGTCAAGGTCGAGTGCCGCGGCCGGACGCCCTCGGGGAACCTCAGGCATCCGGCCTTGAAAGGCGTCGCGTCGGGCTAAGCGACCCGCGCGTCGACCTTCAGGCCGATGGCACGAGCTTGGCCGCAGCTTCCCGGTAGGTATGGAGGGGGCGACCAAGGATCGTGGTCAGCCTCTCGACGTCGCCCGGCACTGGGATCATGCCGTCGCTGACGTAACGCTCGGCCATCAGCCGCATCTCATAGGCCTGCCACTTCGGCATGAACGTCGCCATGTTCTGCTCGAAGGCGCTGGGGTCGTCGCCGCCGTAAACGACGGGGCGGCCCAAGAGGTCAGACCAGATCGCGGCCACGTCGGTGCCCGTCAGCGTGTCCGGGCCAACCAGGTTGATGGTCTCGATCGGCAGCTTGCCGGGCCCCCGGTCGCGCCGGATCAGCTCGATGGCTGCGACCTCGGCGATGTCACGGGCGTCCACCATGGCGACGCCCTTGGCGCCGATCGGCATAGGGTAGACGCCGTGGTTCACGATGACGTCCCTGACCATCACCTCGTTGTCGATGAAGTAGGACGGCCGCAGGATCGTGGCGCTGAAGCCCTCCTGCTCGAGCATCCGCTCCGCCCCGGACTTCACCGCGAAGTGCGGCACGTTCGCGAAGCGGTCGGCGTGGATCACCGAGAGGTAGACAACCCTTTCGACCCCTGCCTCGCGGGCGACGTTGAGCGTGATGATCGCCTGGGTGAATTCATCGCCCGTGACGGCGTTCAGCAGGAACAGCGTGGTCACGCCGTCGAACGCCCGGCGCAGCGCTTCGATGTCGAGAAGGTCGCCCTGCGCGACTTCGACCTCCTTCGGGAAATCCGCCTTCAAAAC
Organism: Ancylobacter novellus; assembly: GCA_003241695.1. Lineage (GTDB taxonomy): Bacteria > Pseudomonadota > Alphaproteobacteria > Rhizobiales > Methylopilaceae > Methylopila. Next base: position 477,187 of record QFPN01000003.1, read on the forward strand.
GTCACGGGTGAGAACGCGCACGGCCGCGCCGCGCTTGACGAGCTGGTTGACGACATGGCGGCCGACGCGGCCGGTGGCGCCGGTGACGAGAATGGTCATTGGGATCGCTCCTGTTCGGGTTGAGGACAGCCCGAAAGTGAGTGATCCACATTCGTCTCGATAGACGCTATATCTGAACGGCATGTCTCACTGGTGGAACAGATGGATCTGCTTGCGCTCGCTGACTTCAACCTTGTCGCCCGACACGGCGGCTTCGGCAGGGCCGCCCGCGCGACGGGCCGCCCAAAGGCGACGCTCTCCCGCCGGGTCTCCGAGCTCGAGGCGAGCCTTGGCATCCGCCTGTTGGAACGCGGCGCGCGCACCCTGAAGCTGACCGAGGAGGGACGCGCGCTTTCCGATCGGACGGGCGCGTTGCTGACCGAGCTGGACGAGACCACGAGTGAGATCGCGTCCGGCGGCGCCCGTCCGCGGGGTCGCTTAAGGATTAGCGCCCCGCTGCTGTTCTCGCAGACCGCCATGGGCAAGCTCGCCGCAGGCTTCGCGCTCGAGCATCCGGACGTCCGGCTCGAGGTCGTGGCCGAGGACCGTCCCGTCGACATGGTCGAGGAGGGCTACGACCTGATCATCCGGGTCAATCCCCAACCGGACGCGAGCCTTGTCGGCCGTGCCTTCCTTCAGGACCGCATTGTGGCCGTTGCGCCCCTAGCGCTCGCGCGGCCATCGGACGGAAGCGCCGCCCCCGCCGTCGTGCGCGGCCCGATCCTGCAGGCCGAGGCCTGGACGCTTGTCACGTCGTCGGGATCGGCCATCATCGCCACCATGCCCATCTTAGGCCTGTCATCTCTGGTCATGGTGCGCGACGCCGTCCGAATGGGCGTCGGGGCCGCTCGGCTTCCGCTGTCGCTCGTCGGGGCGGACCTAGCCTCGGGCCGTTTGGCGCACTGGGGCGACGTCGAGGGATCGGCGATCGCGCTGTGGGCGCTCTATCCCAGCCGACGCCTGCTCAGCGCCCGCGTCGCGGCATTCCTTGACCACCTTCGCAAGTCGTTCCCGAACGGCACGTCGGATGAGCTCGCGGCTCACGTCGGAAGCTGACGGCTGCGCTCGACCAAGGGGATCCGTCCGGCCAAGGCATCTTCCCGAGACCGCGTCGCGCCGGGCTGAGCAACGGCGGAAACGAAAGCAGGGGATTGCCGCCTGCGCGTCAGGGTCGAGGTCGAGAGGAGAACCGATACAGGAGGCACACGATGCAGGACGGCACGAAACCCGGACCCGACGACGTCGAGATCGAACGTCACGAGTCTAGCGAGAGCCTGAAGAAGCCTGTGGATCCGGAAGCGCAGCTCGACGAGGTTGGTCTGCCCCCTGAGAAGTGGTCCTCCCTGAGGTATGGCTTTTGGCCATTTGGAGGACTGAACGATGCCGAGGAAGAGGCACGCACCTGAAGAGATCGTCGCGAAGCTGCGGCAGGTCGAGGTTCTGACGGCGCAGGGTCGGCCGGTCGCGGAAGCGATCCGGTCGATCGGGGTGACCGAAGTCACGTTCTATCGCTGGCGCACCGAGTATGGCGGCCTGAAAGGCGATCAGGTGAAGCGCCTGAAGGAGCTCGAGGCCGAGAACGCCCGGCTTCGGCGAGCGGTCTCGGACCTGACGCTGGACAAGATGATCCT
>QFPN01000007.1 GCA_003241695.1 Ancylobacter novellus
ACCTGAAGGTCACAGGTTCAAATCCTGTCCCCGCAACCAAATCAATCCAATACAGCCAGTAATAAACAACCCCGCCCATAAAGCGGGGATAAACGCGTTCAAAAATCACAAAACAAAAATAAACGCAGGCGCCTAGATCCCCAGCCAACGTCGTCAAGATGCCGAGGCGATTGGCCTCGCAAGCGCCGCGTCGGAAGAGACGTATCGATCCCGCCGAAGCGTCCGACTTGCGCGATCAGTCGGCGACGCGCTTCAGCGATCCGTGCATCTTCATGTGCGGCACGGCGGGCGTCCGGGCGACGAATTCCGCGATGTCGCCCTTGCCGGTGCCGGAAATCGTCAGGGTGAAGCTGTCGAGCCCGAAAATCGAACTTCCAGGGCCGGCTGTGTATTTGTTTACATTGATCGTCGCGCTGAAGTCTTCATCGTCCCAAGAATAGGGTCCGTAATAGTACATCGCGCCGTCGCCTCCGCGAATGCGTCTGTTGGTCAGGGAGGCGGTTCCGCTCCCAAAACCGAATGGGCCTTGGAATTCGGCGATGTAAAGGCCGTCACGCATGGCGTCGTTCCTTCGTTTGAAGATGAGGTTTTCTGGCGATTCTCCCCGCAGGATCGCGTGATAGGCGAGCGCGTCGCTTCGCACGCCGGCGGGGGGCAGGTTCAGGTCTTGCTTCGTCACGGCCGCGCCGAGCGCCAGACGTTCGATGGCGAGCGCGTAGAGCGGAGGAGCGGGGGGCCTCGCCATTCTCGACGGCCATGGCTCTGATCAATGAGTCCTGAGCCTAGATGTTTGATCCGATCATGCGGGAGCAGTCACGGAAAGGGGGCGGCCGCCTTCGCCTTCGTCCTCCGGCTCGACCGGAGGGACCCACGTCGACGTGCAGCTCGACGCCCGAGATGGTCCTGTCGAGCCAGAGAGAAGACCTATGCGAGTTGGTTTGCTCGTTTGAACCAAAGCCGAGACGAACGGTAAAATCAGGCGGTGACCGACTGCGCAAATACAGTCGCAGTACGCCACGAACGTTCTCCGTTGGTATAAATCCTTGGAACTGGATCCCGCGCCAAAGGGTTCTGTCTTCGAAAAAGGAGACGAGCCATGCATCCTCTGACCGGCACGCCTTTCGCCTGGTGGATGACCTCCGTCATGTGCTGGGGGCGCCTGATTGACCGTTTCGCTGCGAACTCGCCGTCGCACGAACGCCGCTGAACCGAAAACCTCCTAAGAATCAGGAAACGATCGGCCCGCAAAATCCCTCGCGGGCCGTGTCAGTTCAAGCGCCCGAGCGCGCCGGAATCCTCGTCAGCGCCACAGCCACGCAGCCCCGCGAACGCCCGACGAATCTCCATGCAGCGCGCGGCGGACAGGCGTGGAGCAAACGTCCGAAAAGACGTGGAAGCCGATGCGGGCGGTTAGTCCGTCGTAGATTTCGTCGACGTTCGACATGCCGCCGCCGAGAACGATTACGTCAGGATCGAGAAGATTGACCGTGGAGGCCAGAGAGCGAGCCAGCCGATCGGCGTAGCGTTCGAGAGAGCGTCGCGCCGCTTCGTTCCCGGTGCGGGCGGCGGCGACGATTTCCGGCGCCGTCATCGACACGTCCTCGCGGCGCTGGTGCGAAGCGGCGAAGCCGGGCCCGGACAGAAAGGTCTCGACGCAGCCGCGTCGGCCGCACCAGCAGAGAGGGCCGGGCGTCTCCTCAGCGCCTTCAGGACGCGGAAGCGCGTTATGGCCGAATTCTCCCGCGACGCCGTTGCGTCCGGCAAGCGGCCGTCCATCGATCGCGATCCCGGCGCCGCACCCAGTGCCGAGAATCACGGCGAACACGACATGAGCGCCGGCTCCCGCTCCGTCGACCGCCTCCGACGCCGCAAGACAGTTGGCGTCGTTCGCGATCTTTACCGGCCGGCCAAGCGCGATCTCCATGTCGCGGCCGAGCGGCCGGCCGTTGAACCATGTCGAATTGGCGTTGCGGATCAGCCCCGTCGCAGGCGAAAGCGAGCCCGGAACGCCGAGCCCGACGCCTTTCGACGACCCGAAACGCGCCTCGAGCCCCTGGACCAGATCCGCGATCGCCCGAAGCGCCGCGGCGTAGTCGTTTTTCGGCGTCGGGACGCGCTCGCGCGCCAGCATGGCGCCGTTCTCGCCGAGCGCTGCGGCTTCGATCTTCGTGCCGCCGAGGTCAATCCCGATCAGCATGGGGTTTCCCGGAACGAAGCGGCGGCGCGGATGTTCCAGGGGTGAGGGCGTCGCCGCTGTCGCAGCCGCCCGGCCGTCGCATGGGAGGTCTCGGCCATGGCCATCGTTCGCTTCCGTCCGCTTGTCCCTGCCGCCGCGCTTGCTCTGGCGACCGCTTTCGGACCCGCGGCGGCCCAGACGGGCGGATCGTCGGGGACCGGATCATCCGCCGGCGCTTCGACCGGCGGATCCGCGGGCTCGATGTCGACGCCCTCATACTCCGCCAGGACTCCGGCGGGAACCGCCGCGTCGGGGGGCGCAGTTGAGGGAGCGAGCGGCCGGGCGGCGGGAAGTCCCGTAAACGAGGACCGCAGATATCCCGAACATGCGGGCCACGCGATCCGCTGTCCCGACGGCTCGACCGGCAAGACGGACGCGGGCGGTTGTCTCGGCGACGTCCAGCCACGCTGAAACGCCTTTGTCGCCGGGGGCGCAGCGGCCGTTTGCGGCGCCGCAAACGGAGCGGTTTCCCTCCCAATTCCCTTGAAAATTGCCGTCGCCGCGCCGTATCGCGCGTGCGGCGCAGGAGACCAGCGTCGGCTGCGCTTGACCTTCAGGGCGCGGGGGGCGATGCACGTGCGCCATCTTTGCGCATGCGAGGAGTCTCCATGTCATTCACGCTCGCCAAGACCGAACGCCTAGCGGCGATCCTCTCGCAGACGCCGGTGATCCCGGTGCTGACATTTTCGGACGCGAGATCCGGCGTCGAAACCGCGAAGGCCCTGCGCGACGGCGGGCTGACGGTGCTCGAGGTCACGATGCGGACGCCGAAGGCGCTCGAAGCGCTGAAGGCGATCGTCGACGAGGTCGACGGCGTCACCGTCGGGGCCGGCACGATTCTCGAGCCGGAACATGTCCAGCAGGCGATCGAGTCCGGCGCGGCCTTTCTCGTCAGCCCGGGCTCCGCGTCGCGCCTGCTCGGAGCTGCGAGCGAGGCTCCGGTGCCGTGGCTGCCGGGCGTGTCGACGGCGTCTGAGGCGATGCAGCTCGCCGAGCGCGGAGCCACCTTCGCGAAGTTCTTTCCTGCAGGACCCGCGGGCGGTCCGTCGTTTCTGAAAGCTCTGGTGTCGCCGCTGCCGGAACTGCATTTCGTGCCGACGGGCGGCATCGACATGTCGAACGTCCGCGACTATCTCGTGCTCCGCAACGTGGCGTGCTGCGGCGGCTCCTGGGTCGCCCCGCAGGATGCGGTCGACGCCGGCGATTGGGGCAGGATCGAAGCGCTCGCGAAGGAGGCCGCGGCGCTCAAGGCGCGGTGAGCGGTCCCGCTCCCGCTCTTGCCGCGCCGGGGGGACGATCTTAATTCCGGTCCGGACCACCTGAGGGTTCGACCGGAGACGACGCCCATGATCGACGCCAAGAAGCTCCTCGACCAATTTCTCGGTTCCGGGAGCGGCGCCGGCGGAGGCGGCTCTCTTGGAGAAGCGCTCGGAGGAGCCCTGTCGCGCATGGGCGGTCCCGGCGCGCCGGCGCAGACGGGCTCGGGCCGAGCGCCCGCTTCCTCCGGAAGCGGCGACCTGCGCAGCCAGATCGAGGATTTCGCGAAAGGGCCGCTCGGCGGCGTCGCGGGCGGCGCGATCGCCGGCACGCTGGCGTCCGTGCTCCTCGGCGGCGGCAAGAAGAAGCTGCCGGTCGGCGACGGCGCCATGAAACTTGGGGGCCTCGCGATCCTGGGTGGCCTCGCCTACAAGGCGTGGCGCAACTATCAGGAGAAGGGGCAGGCCGCTCCCGCGCCGTCGCAGCGGATCGAGCCGCCCGCTTCGCCCGTCCAGGTCGCGCCGCCTCCCCAGGAGACCGCCTTCGCTCCGTCGACCCCTGCTGAAGAGCAGAAGCTCGGCCTGTTGCTCGTGCGGGCGATGATCGCGGCCGCGCGGTCGGACGGCCGCATCGACGGCGACGAAATCGGTAAGATCCGCGAGGCTTTGAAAGCCGCCGGCGCGGACGGCGACGAGCAGGCCTTCCTGCTCGACAGCCTCGGCAGGCCCGACGATCTCGACGCCATCGCGGCCGAAGCCCGCGGTCCCGAGCTCGCGTCGGAGGTCTGGCTCGCGGCGCGGCTGACGATCGATCCCGACACGCCGGCCGAACGGCAGTTCCTCGCGACGCTCGCGGAGAAGCTCGGACTCGGCGCGCCGCTCGTGGCCCATCTCGAGCAGACGGCGGCGCAGGCCAAGGCCTCGGGCGTCGTGGCGGGCTGACAGGCGTCATCGCTCAAGATGAACATCGCGGCGGAACTCTTGCGTCCGCCGCGATGTTCGACTTCCGCAGACTGTGGTTCGGAGATCCTCGAATGTCGGAAACGCCCATTACTCCGGCGCTTAAGGCGCGTGCGAAAGGGCTATGGGAGGCCGCGGGCTCCCCAGCCGGTCGCGAAGACGACTACATCGAGCGCGCCCGAGAACTCGCGGGCCTCGAGAGCAATCCCGAAGCCGGGCTCGAACCGAATCCGCTCGCGGACGGCGTCGTCACGCCGGCCGAGCGCGGCCAGCCGGTCGAGGAGGCCAGGCTCCAGGAGAATCTCGGGGAGTTCCCCGGGCTTCAGCGCGATCAGGGCGACCGCTGATCGGGGCCGCAAGCTGCGTCACGACGGGAGCGCCGCCGGCGTTCACCAGGCGTCGGTCGCGGGGGGGGCGCCCGTTCCACGCTCTTTGCGTCCCGACTGCTCATGGGCGATCCGGCGCTTGAGATAGACGCCCGGATCGTCCGTCAGCGTCTCGAGCCAGCGCTGGGAGGCCGCCACGGTTTTCAACTGCATGGGCGCGAGGCGGTGCGCGAGCTGTTCCGGCGCTTGCGCGACGTTGCCATAGGCGTCGCCGGTCCGGCCGGCTCCCGCTCCCGTACCGATCGAACCCTGCGCCTTCGCAGGTTCGCTCCCGCGCTCCGACGGGCCGCCCTTGCCCTCCTTCAGAGCTTTGCTCGGGCCTGCGTTTTCCGCGCGCCGGCCGCTGTCGCGGTCGCCGGCCGCTCCCTCGCCGGCCGAGTCGACGTCGCTTGCGATGTCCGATGCGGTGTTCGATCGCTTGTTCTGCGTCGCCGCCGCTCCGGCTGCGCCGTCGGCGTCGGGCGCGTCGGCGCGCGCCTTGCGCATGGCCGCTTCGACAAGCGCCAGATTGAAGCGGGCGTCGTCGTCGTTCGGATCGACCACGAGGGCGTAGTCGAACGCGGCGACGGCGTCCTTCAGCCGTCCTGCGCGGGCGAGCGCGACGCCGACGTCATAGTGCTGGCTCTGAAAATCAGTCTTGCGAAACGCTTCGGCGGCCTCGCCGTAGCGCCCGGCGTCGTAGAGCGCGGCGGCGTTCCAGGGACCGCCGCCGAGAACCACCGCGGCCGCCTGGGGAAGGCCGGCGTGATACAGCGCGCGTCCCGCGCGCTCGCGCAGATCCGTCGCGCACAGGGCGGCGATCACGAGCGCGACGAGGGCGAGGATGCGGATCACGAAGCGTACGTTCCAGGCGACGACGGACGACGCTTCTTGTAGATGAGTTTCGTCCGGCAGTCGCTCGCCGCAGGAACGTCCGTCGGCGGCATGTCGAAATCGCCTGTCGTCAAAACCGGCGGGCGGCGCCATTGTGCGGTCGGGGAGATGAGCCCATGCAGCAGATCGCCCGCAACGTTCTCGGCCTGCTCGGCGCCGTCGCCCTGATGGCGGTGCTTGCGATCGCAGCCTTCATCGTCGCCCGCTCGAACCCGACCATAAGCGTCGGATGGTTCTTCGCCGCCGCGGGCGTCTCCTACACGATGATCATCCTCCTGGTTCTGCATAAGGAATAAAGGGCGTTCGGCGTCGAGCGGCCCTGTTTCCGAAGGGCTCGCTTGCAGGCCATCGCCACGAAGCTTGCGCTTTCGATCGTAAGTGAGTAAACACTCACTTACGTCATCGACGCCAGGACCATCAGACATGATGCTCTCGCTGCTCCGCGCCCGGCGCTTCGCGCCGCTGTTCGGCTGCCAGTTCTTCGCAGCCTTCAACGACAATTTCGTCAAGAACGCGCTCGCGATCCTGCTGCTCTACAAGATCGGCGGCGACCACGGGCCGCTGCTCGTCACGCTCGCGGGCGCGCTGTTCATCGCGCCGTATTTCATCCTGTCGGCGCTCGGCGGCGAACTCGCGGACCGCTACGACAAGGCGCGGATGGCGAAGCTCTTCAAGCTCGGCGAGATCGGCGTCGCGGTGATCGCGGCTGTCGGCTTCCTGATCCCCTCGGCCTGGCTGCTGTTCGCAGCGCTCATCCTCACGGGCGTGCTCTCGGCGCTGTTCGGGCCGGTGAAATACGGCATCCTGCCGGACCATCTCGCCCGCAACGAACTCGTGGCCGGCAACGCGCTGGTCGAGACCGCGACCTTCCTCGCGATCCTCGCGGGCACCGTCGGCGGCGGCGTCATGGTGGCGGAGGCGAGCCCCTGGGCGGTCGCCGCGACCACGATCGGCGTCTCGGTCATCGCGTGGATGTTCGCCGCCGCCATCCCGCCGACCGGCGAACGCGCGCCGGATCTCAAGGTCGACAAGAACGTCGCGCGCTCGACCTGGGCGCTGCTCAAGGACCTGAAGCGCCAGCCGCGGCTCTGGATCGCGGCGATCGCTGTCTCGGCCTTCTGGCTCACCGGCGCGATCGTGCTCGCTCTCCTGCCGACGCTGGTCAAGCAGGTGATCGGCGGCTCGGAGAGCGTCGTCACGCTGTTCCTCGCCGCCTTCACCATCGGCATTGCGGCCGGCTCGCTGCTCGCGGCGAAGCTTTCGAAGCAGCGTATTCTGCTCGCGCTCACCCCGATCGCCGGCATCCTGACCGGCCTCTTCGCCATCGATCTCGCGATCGCCACCTGGCACATGACGCCCGCGGACCCGCTGGTAAGCTGGCGCGAGTTCGTGCGCTCCTGGGCGGACGTCCGCGTCGCGCTCGACATGGTGGGGCTGGCGGCCGCCGGCGGCCTGTTCGTCGTGCCGATCTTCGCCTTCCTGCAGGCGGAAGCCGGCGAAGACCGCCGCGCCCGTGTGATCGCGGCAAACAACGTGCTGAACGCCGCCTTCATGGTGGGCGGCTCGGTCCTGTTGCTCGCGCTCCAGGCCGCAGGGCTGTCGACCCAGACGCTGTTTCTTCTGGTCGGCGCGCTCTCGATCATCGGCGCGCCGCTCTTGGGCCTCGCGCTGCCGGGCTCGATGCTCCGGGATTCGGCGAGCCTGATCCTGTCGCTTATCTACCGCGTCGAGGTGCGCGGCATGGAGAACCTGACCGACGCCGGCCCGAAGGCGGTCGTCGCGGTCAACCACACGAGCTTGCTGGACGCCCCGCTCATCATGTCGCTGCTCGCCGACGAGCCGGTCTTCGCGATCGACAGCCGTGTGTCGGAGCGGCCGTGGGTCAAACCCTTCGTGAAGCTCGTGAAGGCGTTCCCGATGGACCCCACGAAGCCGCTCGCGACCCGCGCGTTGATCAAGCTCGTGAAGGAGGGCAACCGGCTCGTGATCTTCCCCGAGGGGCGCATCACGGTCACGGGCTCGCTGATGAAGGTCTATGACGGCGCGGGGCTGATCGCCGACAAGGCCGAGGCGCCGGTCGTGCCGGTGAGGATCGAAGGGCTCGACCGCTCGCCCTTCTCCTATCTGAAGCCGAGTCAGATCCGGAAAAAGCTCTTCCCGAAGGTCACCGTCACCATCCTGCCGGCGCGCCGGCTCGAGGTCGACCAGAGCCTCGTGGGACGAAAGCGCCGGCAGGCCGCAGGCATGGCGCTGACCGACGTCATGTCCGACACCCACTGGTCGACGACCGACGTCGACAAGACCGTGCATCAGGCGGTGGTGGACGCAGCCAAAGCGGAAGGCTTCGACCGCGTGGCGATCGAGGACGCGCTCGGCGTGAAGCTGACCTATCGCCGCCTGCTGGCGGGCGCCGCGGCGCTCGGCGTCAGGATCGACGGCTTCACGTCGCCCGGCGAGAACGTCGCCGTGCTGCTGCCGAACACGGCTGGCGTCGTGCTGACGATCCTCGCGCTCCATCGCGGCGGGCGCGTGCCCGCCATGCTGAACTACACCGCCGGCCCCGCGAACCTCGTCTCCGCCTGCCGGGCGGCGGAAGTGAAGACGGTGCTGACGTCGCGCGCCTTCATCGAGAAGGGGCGGCTCCAGAAGGAGGAGACCGCGCTCAGGGAGGCCTGCCGGCTCGTCTATCTCGAGGACGTGCGCGAGGAGATCGGCGGGCTCGACCGGCTGAAGGCGCTTCTCGCGAGCGGCCGTCCCGCGAAGGGCGACCCGAACGCGCCCGCGGCGATCCTGTTCACGTCCGGCTCGGAGGGCGCGCCAAAGGGCGTCGTGCTCACCCACCGCAACCTGCTCTCGAACGTGGCGCAGATCGCGGCGCGGATCGACTTCGGCCCGTCGGACATCGTGTTCAACGTACTGCCGGTGTTCCACGCCTTCGGGCTGACGGGCGGCCTGCTGCTGCCGCTCGTCTCAGGCGTCAAGACCTACATGTACCCCTCGCCGCTGCATTACCGCATCGTGCCGGAGCTCGTTTACGGCACGAACGCCACGGTGCTGTTCGGCACCGACACCTTCCTGCAGGGCTATGCGCGCACCGCGCACCCATACGACTTCCGCTCGCTGCGCTTCGTGGTGGCCGGGGCGGAGGCCGTGAAGGCCGAAACGCGAAAAGTCTGGTCGGAGAAGTTCGGTCTTCGCATTCTGGAAGGTTACGGCATCACCGAGGCCTCGCCGGTGGTCGCGGTCAACACGCCGACGTTCAACCGATCGGGCACGGTCGGACGGCTGCTGCCGGGCATCGAGCACCGGCTCGAAGCGGTCGACGGCGTGAGCGAGGGCGGCCGGCTCCACATCCGTGGGCCGAACGTGATGGCGGGCTATCTCAAGGCCGACCAGCCGGGCGTGCTTCAGCCGCCGCCGGAGGGCTGGCACGACACCGGCGACATCGTGGCGATCGACGAGCAGGGGTTCGTGGCGATCAAGGGCCGGGCGAAGCGCTTCGCCAAGATCGCGGGCGAGATGGTCTCGCTCGGCGCGGTCGAGCAGGCGGTGCAGAAGCGCTGGCCGGACGCGAGCCACGCTGCGACGACGGCGCCCGATCCGCGAAAAGGAGAGCGGGTGGTGCTGGTGACGACCGACGCGGCGATCGACCGCGAGGCCCTGCGCGCGGCGATCCGCGATGCGGGGCTGCCGGATCTCGCGGTTCCTGCCGAGATCGTGACGGCCGAGAAGATCCCGCTTCTGGGGTCCGGCAAGACCGACTACGTCGCGCTTAAGGAGCTTGCGGCGAAGAGCGCCGGCAAGACGCCGCCGGAGGGCGAACCGGAGGCGGCGGCGTGAGCCGCCGGGATGGGCGTCGCCGTCTCCACCCCCACCCCCTTGTGGGGAGGGTAAGGGTGGGGGTGGTCCAGGATGGAGCGAAAGAGCTGCGCGTAGAGCGACGTCGCCCGCAGCGCCTCTTTCGGACCCACCCCCGACGCCTCCCCACAAGGGGGAGGGGAGGCGGAGGCCTCGCGCCTCGCTTCCTGGCCAGCCCCGCATGAACGCCGCCCCGTCCCCCCGCGACACCCGCGCGCGCATCGAGGCGGCGGCGCTGAAGCTGTTCGCGGCCCGCGGCGTCGACGGGACCTCGATGCGCGACATCGCGGCCGAGGTCGGCGTCACCGAAGGCGCGCTATACCGCCACTTTCCGTCCAAGGACGCGCTCGCCCGCGCGCTGTTCCTGTCGCGCTACGGCGCGCTCGCCCACGGAATCGAGGACATCCGCGCGAGCCGGCCGGATTTTTCCGGCCGGCTCGACGAGATCGTGACGTTCTTCGCCGCGAGCTTCGACGCCGATCCGGACGGGTTCGCCTATGTGCTCGTGTCGCAGCACGAGCACCTGCGCGCCCTCGCGGCCGACGCTCCGCAGAACGCCGTCGAGGCTCTCGGCCGCGTTTTCGCCGAGGCGATGGAGGCGGGCGACATTCCGCGCGGCGACCTGGCTCTCGCGACGGCGCTCGCGCTTGGGCTCATGGTGCAGCCTGCGATCTTCCGCATCTATGGACGGCTTTCCGCGCCGCCTTCGGCCTATCGCGCGGAGATCGCCCGAGCGATCCGGCGGGCGATCGGGGCGCCGGACTGACGATGACGCCGAGCCTTGGGAAATCGCGCGATTAACCCAGACGCTCAAATCGTTTCGAATTCACGCGGTCGTTGACGCTTTCCTCGTCAAGTTCAGGCATGGTCGGGCGAGAGACGTCCTTCGCCGAACACCTTATCGGGCGCCGCCATGACTGAAACATCCGCCGTCGTCGCGTCCGACAAGTCCCGCATCGACTGGGTCGACGTCGCGAAGGGCGTGTGCATCGTTCTCGTCGTGATGATGCACTCCACGCTGGGCGTCGGGAAGGCGACCGGCGAAGAAGGCTTCATGCACTGGATCGTCGCCTTCGCGAAGCCGTTCCGGATGCCGGACTTCTTCATGATCTCGGGTCTGTTCCTGGCTTTGGTCGTCAATCGCCCGTGGCGGCTCTATCTCGACCGCAAGGTTCTGCACTTCGTCTATTTCTACGTGTTGTGGCTCCTCATCCAAGGCGCGTTCAAGTTTCCGGCGATCGCGCTGGAAGACGGGCCGTGGGCGGTCGTTGAGGCCTTCCTGCTTGCTTTCGTCGAACCCTTCGGGACGCTCTGGTTCATCTATCTGCTGCCGATCTTCTTCGTCTTCGCCAAGCTCGTGAAAAATCTGCCGCCGCTTCTCGTGCTCGCTTTCGCGGCGGCGCTCGAGACCGCACGGATCAAGACCGGCTGGACCGTGCCGGACGAGTTCTGCTCGCGTCTGTTCTACGTGATGCTCGGCTGGTACGCGGCGCGTTACGTCTTCGCCGTGGCCGACTGGACGCGCGGCGCGCCGTGGCTTGCGATGGGGTGCCTCGCGATATGGGCGCTGGCGAACGGGGTCGCGGTTCATGCCGGCGTCTCCGAGTTTCCGGGCGTAAGCCTTCTGCTCGGAACGGCGGGCGCGCTGGCCATCGTCGCAGGTTCCGCGCTGATCGCCGGGACGAAGCTCGGCGAGCCGCTGCGTTACGCCGGCGAGCGCTCGATCGCGGTCTATCTCGCCTTCTTCCTGCCGATGGCGGCGGCCCGCGTCGTTCTAATAAAGACTGGCGTTATCTCCGACGTCGGAGTCATCTCGCTCCTCGTGACCCTCTCGGGGCTGCTGCTTCCCTTGGCGTTGCATTACATCGTCATGAGGACGGGAAAGGGGCGCTTTCTCTTCGAGCGACCCGCCGCTTTTCGGCTTTCGTCCAATTCAGGATCGGCTCGAACTCTCCAGCCGGCGGAGTGACTTAGGCGAAAGTCGTATGCGCCTTGCCGCGCGCCGCGACCTGATGGCGCGGCGCGTGTTTTTAGTTAGAAAAATCGGCGCCTCTCTGTTTCGTTACCGCGCCGCCGCTCTAGTTGGCCTGGCTGATCGGTGGCCGCGCTTACAGAAGAGGGAGAACGCGCAATGAAATTTAATAAGCTCTTGGCCGGCGTTCTGGCCGCAGGCTTCGCCGTTTCGCCGGCGCTCGCCGCGGAAGGCCCGTTCAATCAGGCTCAGCTCGACAAGGGCGCGTCGGAATACAACACGCATTGCCGCACGTGCCACGCGGCCAAGGGCAAGGGCGCCCTCGGTCCGGCTCTCTCGGGCGACGTGTTCAAGGGCCGTTTCGGCGGCCAGTCGGTCTCCGACGTCTCGACCTGGATCCATGAGAACATGCCGCAGACGGCGCCGGGTTCGCTCAAGGACGAGCAGCTCTACCCGATCATGGCCTACATCCTGTCGCTGAACGGCTTCACGCCCGGTCAGACCGAGCTGACCGCCGAGTCCGGCAAGTCGGTCACGATCGAGAAGTGATCACATCCGGCGGAGCGGCTCGTGTTCGCTCCGCCAATTTCCTCAAATAATTCAAGGCTCGTCGATCACGTCGGCGAGTATTTTTATTAGACTAATCACAAAGTCTTGCCCCGCAGCGCCTACGCGCGTCTCCCGTCTGGCCCTAATCCCCATGGGGTTCGAGCCTTCAGAAGGAGAGCGCCGCATGCGCATCAGACATATCTTGGCGAGCCTCGCGGTTGCGACGGCAGGGGCCGTGGCGCCGGCGGCGGCGGCCGAAGGGCCGTTCAACCAGGCGCAGCTCGACAAGGGGAAGTCCGAATACAACACCCATTGCCGCACCTGCCACGCGGCCAACGGCAAGGGCGCGCTCGGACCGGCTCTCATGGGCGACGACTTCAAGACGAAATGGGGCGGCAAGCCGATCTCGGATCTGCGGTCCTACACCTACGAGTTCATGCCGCAGACGGCGCCGAAGTCGCTCAAGGACGAGCAGCTCGACCCGATCATGGCCTACATCCTGTCGCTGAACGGCATGACGCCGGGCTCGAAGGAGTTCAGCAAGGAAGCCGCCTCGGCCGAATTCCCGAAGTGAGCTGACGGGAGCGGCCCGGCAATCGGGCGTTTCTTGTCGGGCCTCCCCTCCCTATAGTCCCGGCCGACCCATGAGGCCGGGACACCATCCGCATGCCAAGCCGCCCCGTCGCCAAAGGCGACCATGTCGTTCTCGTGGACGGCTCGTCCTACATCTTCCGCGCCTTCCACGCGCTGCCGCCCCTGACGCGGCCCTCCGACGGGCTGCCCGTGGGCGCGGTCTCGGGCTTCTGCAACATGCTGTGGAAGCTGCTGCGCGACGCCGGATGGGTCGACCCGACCCATCTCGCCGTGGTGTTCGACAAGTCCGAGGTCACGTTCCGCAAGGACGTCTACCCGGCCTATAAGGCGAACCGTTCCGAGCCGCCCGAGGACCTCGTCCCGCAGTTTCCGCTCATCCGGCATGCGACGCGCGCCTTCTCGATCCCGGCGCTCGAGCAGGGCGGCTACGAAGCCGACGACCTGATCGCGACCTATGCCCGCCTCGCGTCGGAGGCCGGAGCGGAGGTGACCATAGTCGGCTCCGACAAGGACCTGTTCCAGCTCGTCGACGGGCTCGTAACCATGCTCGACCCGGTGAAGGACAAGCGCATCGGCCCCGACGAGGTGTTCGAGAAGTTTGGCGTGCTGCCTGAGAAGATGATCGACCTGCAGGCGCTCGCCGGCGACTCGGTCGACAATGTCCCCGGCGTGCCCGGCATCGGCGCCAAGACCGCGGCGCAGCTTCTGGACGACTATGGCGACCTTGAAACGCTCCTCGATCGCGCCGGCGAGATCAAGCAGCCGAAGCGTCGCGAGAACCTGATCGCCAACGCCGAACTCGCCCGCGTCTCGAAGCGCCTCGTGACGCTGGAGCGCAACGTGCCGCTGGAGGTTCCGCTCGAAGAACTCGCCGTGGACGAGCCGAACCCGACCCGGCTGATCGCCTTCCTCAAGGCGATGGAGTTCTCGACGCTGACCCGCCGCGTCTCCGAGGCGACGGGCGTCGAGATCGCATCCGTCACTCCCGATCCGGACATGATGTCGGGCAAGCGGAGCGCTTCGTCCCTGCCCGGCGGGGGCAGGTCACGAGAGGAAGCGAGCGAAGGCCTCTTCGCCTCCGAAGAATCCTCTAGCGCCGCGGATGGCGCCAACCTTTCCCCACAAGGAGAGGGCGCGTCGCGCGAATACCGTCCGGCGGAAGGCCGCGCCCGCAAGGGCATGGACTATGTCGCGCCGGCTGCGGGCGGTCCCGCGGGAACGATCGAGGGCGCGACCCCGCAGGATCTCGCCGGCGTCCGTCGCGCGGAGGCGGCTTCCGCCGCGATCGATCGCGCGGCCTATGAGACGATCACGGACGTGGCCCGCCTCGCCCAGTGGGTCGAGGCAGCGCGCGACCACGGCGTCGTGGCGGTCGACACGGAGACCACCGGGATCGACCCGATGACCGCGGAACTCGTCGGCGTTTCGATGGCGATCGAGCCTGGGCTCGCGGCCTACGTCCCGCTCGGACATGTCGGCGCGGCGGGCGACCTGCTGTCGGAGGCCGGCGCGGGGCTGGGCGGCCTGGTCGAAGGCCAGATCCCGGCAGGCGAGGCGGTCGCGCTGCTGAAGGCGCTGATGGAGGACCGCTCGGTCCTGAAGGTCGGCCAGGGGATCAAGTTCGACGTGACGGTGATGAGCCGGCTCGGCGTTACGGTCGCGCCCTATGACGACACCATGCTGATGTCCTACGCGCTGGACAGCGGCCTCGGCGCGCAGGGGCTCGACGAGCTCTCGCGTCGCCATCTCGGCCATGCGCCGATCACCTATGACGAGGTGACGGGCACGGGCCGCGCGCGCGTCAATTTCGCGGAAGTTTCCATCGACAAGGCGACCGCCTATGCGGCCGAGGACGCCGACCTGACGCTTCGGCTCTGGCGGCTGTTCAAGGCCCGGCTCGTGGCCGAACGTATGACGACGGTCTACGAGACGCTCGAACGCCCGATGCCGGCCGTGCTGTCGGCGATGGAGCGGCGCGGCGTCTCGATCGAGCGCTCCATGCTGTCCCGGCTTTCGGGCGAACTCGCCCAGCGCATGGGCGGGCTAGAGGCCGAGATCCACGAGCTCGCCGGCGAGCCCTTCAATCTCGGCAGCCCGAAGCAGCTCGGCGACATCCTGTTCGGGAAGATGCAGCTCCCGGGCGCGAAGAAGACCAAGACCGGCGCCTGGGGCACGGCCGCGGGGGTGCTGGAGGATCTCGCGACGCAGGGCCACGAGCTACCGCGCCGCATTCTCGACTGGCGGCAGCTCGCCAAGTTGAAGTCGACCTATGCCGACGCGCTGCCGACCTATGTCCACGCCGACACGGGGCGGGTTCACACCACCTATCAGCTCGCCGCGACGACGACGGGCCGCCTGTCGTCGACGGAGCCCAACCTCCAGAACATTCCGGTGCGCACCGAGGAGGGCCGCAAGATCCGGGCGGCCTTCGTGGCGCCCGCGGGCAAGAAGATCGTCTCGGCCGACTACAGCCAGATCGAGCTGCGCATCCTCGCGCACATGGCGGACATTCCGCAGCTCCGGCAGGCTTTCGAGGACGGGCTGGACATCCACGCGATGACGGCCTCCGAGATGTTCGGCGTGCCGGTGGAGGGCATGGACCCCCTGACGCGGCGGCGCGCCAAGGCGATCAACTTCGGCATCATCTACGGCATCTCGGCCTTCGGGCTCGCCAACCAGCTCGGGATCGGGCGCGAGGAGGCCGGGCAGTACATCAAGACCTATTTCGATCGCTTCCCCGGCATCCGCGACTACATGGAGGAGACCAAGGAGGCCTGCCGCCGCGACGGCTACGTCACCACGATCTTCGGCCGGAAGTGCCACTATCCCTCGATCAAGGCCTCGAACCCGGCCGAGCGCGCCTTCAACGAGCGCGCCGCGATCAACGCGCCGATCCAGGGCTCGGCCGCCGACGTGATCCGCCGCGCGATGATCCGGATGGACAGCGCGCTCGAGACGGCCGGCCTCGCCTCCGCGAGGATGTTGCTTCAGGTCCATGACGAGCTGATCTTCGAAATCGACGACGCCGAGGTCGAGGCGACCTTGCCCGTGGTGACGAAGATCATGGCGGAAGCGCCGCTGCCGGCGGTGGCGCTCCGGGTTCCGCTCCTCGTGGAGGCCAAGGCCGCGGAAAGCTGGGAAGAAGCGCACTGAGCGGACAAACCCAATGTCGAACAAGCATCAGGACATTCTGAACGCGTCTTCGAACCTGCTCGGGATCTCGCTCGTCATCATCGCCGGGCTGAAGGTCTCAGGCCACAGCGCGGATTCCTATTCCGACGAGGTGGCCTGCCTCGCTGCGCTCTGCCTCTGCACGAGCTGCATCCTGTCCTACGCCGCGATCCGGGCTCCGGACCCGCGACGCTACGAAAAGTGGGCGGACCGGATCTTTCTCTGCGGGTTGTTCACCATTCTCGTTTCAGTCGGGATCGTCGTGATCGAGGCGGCGTAGACGCCGACTTGCCGGCAGAGACGAAATCTCGAGCGCAGAAGACGAACTGCGATAAAATCGTTTCGGACCGCTGAAGTGGTTTCGGCGGCGTTCCCGGGGAGCGATCTGGATGACGTCGAGGAATGCGACGGTTCGAACGGCGATCGCCGCAGGTGCGCTTGCGGCGGCGAGCATGCTGGTCGTGCTCGCTCCCTCCGCGGAGGCGCGGGACGGCTGGAACAGCCGCGAAGGCTGGCAAGGACCCGGCCCCGGCATGGGCGACGCGCCGGAGATGGACCCGGCTCTTGGCGTCACCGTGCCGCTCGGCAAGGAGCCAAAGGCGCAGGACGGAGACGGCGCGCAGGCGGCGCCCAATGGAACGGTCGGGTGCGGCGAGACGGTCCGGCAGCATTACGACTCGTCCGGAAACCTCGTCACCACGACGACGCCGAACCCCTGCTGATTGTCCAGGCGGCGCCGGCGTTCCGTTCCGAAGAGGCCGGCACGCTGCGCCTTGCGGCGTTCGAACTTCGTTAAGCTTCGCTGTGGCGATGCGTCCAAAGACGTTGCGGAGGGTTCGGCACGGCGTAGACTTGTCCTCTGTCGATCGTCGTCGGGGGGCGGATATGAAGCGAGCGGCGTTCTGTCTGTTTTTACTGCTGACGCCCGGATGGGCCGCCGTCGCCCAAGAAGCGGCGTCGACTGCGCCAGTCGATCTCGGCGAGATCCGCGGCGCAGCCGCGGATCCGGACGCGATCGACGATCTGCCGAATCCGCCGGAGCTTCGGTCCAGCGACGGAACGCTCGACGTCACCCTGACGGCGCGGCCGAGCTGGATCCGCGTCGCGGGCAAGCGGTTCCGCAGCAACGTCTACAACGGCCTCTACATCCCGCCGACGCTGGTGTTGAACCGAGGCGACACGCTGCGCCTGAAGCTCAACAACGAGATCGGTCCGGCCGACATCGAGATGAAGAAGTCGTTCCGGACGAATCTTCATTATCACGGCACGGATGTGAGCCCGAAGACGCCGGGCGACAACGTCTTCCTCAAGGTCAAGGCGGGAACGAGTTTCGACTACGTCGTGCCGTTCCCCGAGGACCATCCCGAGGGGCTGCATTGGTATCACCCGCACGCCCATGGCGTGGTGGATCGCCAGATCCTGTCGGGCATGTCCGGGATGCTGATCGTCGACGGATACATCGAGGCGCATTATCCAGAACTGAGCGATCTGCGCCGCCGCGTGATGGTGTTCAAGGACATCGTGCTGCCCGGCGAGACCCAGACCACCCGCACCCTCAACGGCTACAGCGACGCGCCGATCAAGGCGCGGCCGCAGGAGTGGCAGGTCTGGCAGGTCGGCAATCTTGGCGCGGACTCCTTCTTCAAGATCGCCCTCGAAGGGCATGAGTTCTGGACGATCGAGCGGGACGGAAACGTCCTGACGAAGCCCGAGCGTCAGAACTGGCTGTTCCTCGCGCCCGGCGCGCGGGCGACGGTCGCGGTGCGGGCCGGAGACGCCGGCAGCTACAAGCTGAAGTCGCTCAAGGTCGACACCGGGCCAACCGGCCTGCCGAGCCCTGCGGTCGGCCTCGGGACCTTCGTGGTCGCGGGCGAGCCGACGCCGGAGAGCGGGATCGGGGACCGTCTGCGCCAGCCCGCGGCCATGAAGCGGACGATCGTTCCGCGCCCGCTCGACTTCAAAAACCTGCCGATCACCCGCGAACGGGTGTTCGAGTTCTCCGACGCCGCGGATTTCAGCAAGTTCTACATCAATGGGCAGACGTTCGATCCGAACGTCGTCAACACGACGACGCGGGTCGGCGACGTCGAGAAGTGGACGCTGCGCAATCTCGCCGGCGAGCTCCACGTTTTCCACCTGCACCAGACGTCGTTCCTCGTCCTCGAGGAGGGAGTCGGCAAGCAGCCGGACGCGACGGGACTGCGGGACGTGATCACCATGCCCTATGCGCTCGACGGCAAGCCGGGCGAGGTTTCGATCATCATCCCCTTCACCAATCCTGTAATGGTCGGTCAGTTCGTCTATCACTGCCACATCGTCGGCCATGAGGACGCCGGCATGATGCAGTCGATCCGGGTGCTGCCGCAGCGCACCGCGGCCGAGGACGCCTGGCGGATGTTCGGCAAGCTGCTCGGTTCCGACGAGCCGCCGCCGTGGTGGCCCGAACGCGCGAAGAGCGCGGCGCGTCTGCCGGAGGCCGACGAACTCGCCGCGGCGCTCCGAGGCGAGATCTGCACAACGCCCGATCCAGACGACGAGCGCGAGGAACAGGCGAGCCTGTGGGTGTCCGGCAAGGGTCCTACGCCGCCCGAGCCGACCACGATCGTCGCCCGGTGAACGACCTCGGCGGCGCGCGCCGAAGGCGAGACCGCGCGTGAAAGCGCCGGTCCGGAACGCGCGCACTTGACCCGGCGGCGCAGCGTGCGACTTCTGGAGCAGGCCACTCGTCGAGACACCGCCATGCGCGCATCTTCGATCATCCTCGCCCTCGCCGCCGCGGCGACGCCGATGACGGCGTTCGCCGCGGATGCGCCGCGCAGGCTCGCGCCCGCCGCGGATTATGCGTCTCCCGCTCCGGTCGAGGGTCCGGTCATCGTCGAGCGTGTGGTGCGGCCCACGGGCGTCGTGGTGAAGAAGCTCGCCGGCCAGCGCTATCGGGTGATCGATTCGGACGGGACGGTGTTGTCGCGCTCCTTCCCACTCGTGCCGCCGCCGCGGCGGATCGAGGAACGGGTCTATTACAGCCCCGATCGCCCCGCGCGGCGGCCGCATCTGCTCTATGGCGGTTTCTACGGCCTCGACCGCTGGGGCGTCGGCCGCGAGGAGGAGTAGCGCGACCTACTGCGCCCGCGCTCGCTCGAAGTCGAGTTTCGCGGCGCGATAGGCGTCCGGAATCGACAGCGCCCAGACGAAGAAGCCGGCCGCGTTGCGTCCGACGAAGCTGGCGTCGGGGGGCGCGAATTTCTGAGTCAGCCAGAAGCCGACCAGGGTGAAGAGGGCGAAGCCCAGGCCGCGCGCCGCGCGACCGATCATGACGTGGCCGACGCCCGGCAGCAGAATCGCGGCCAGCAGGACGAGCCTTGGATCACGCGGCCTCGGCGACATGGGCCTCGTCCTGTTCGAGCGCCTCGGCGACGGCTTGCGCGAGCGTCAGCGCCGCTTGCGCGGCTTCCGGCGCGACTCGGGGGCTGGCGAAGCGGCTGTCCCGGAAGATGCGATAGGCGCCGGCATCGCCCTGCGCCGCCTGGCGCACCACGCGCACGCCTCCCGGGCCGACGCCCACCGCCTTGACGCGCGGATCCGTGAAGGCTTCGGCGAGCAGCCGTTCGAGACGGGGCGCGAGCGCCGCGCCGGCGCGGTCGCATTTCACGCGGGCGTCGCGCGGCCAGCTCGGCGGCGGCGGGAGCCGCAGCGGCAGGCCGTCGCCGCCGGCGTAGAACTCGGCTCCGGTCGGGCGGCGCAGAATCTCGAGCGAGCCCTCGAAGGGGCCGGCGCGCAGCGCCGCCGCGATCCAGAGCTGCGGCAGGCGGCGGAACGCCATGGCTTCCGCGATCGGCGTCAGCGCCGCCGGCCGGCCGGCGAAATGTCCGCGCAGCACGCCGTAGCCGCTCGGCGCGCGGCCGGGGCGGGCTGCTTCCAGAAGCGCGCCGCAGTCGTCGAGGGTCTTAAGCCGGCGCGCCCGCTCTTTCCGGTTCGCGGCGACGACGGCCAGGAACGCGGCGAAGGCCGCGGCGAGCGCCGCGGCCAGTGCGATCGTGTGAGGCTCGAACTCCATCGCGGCCTCAATATCCGCGGGGCTTCGGCCAGGGCATCGTGAACTGGTCGCCGCGCCGCACGTATTTGTAGCGGTGGAGCGCGAACCAGACGGAGGCCCCGATGTAGAACACCATCATCGCGATGAGCTGCGTGCCGTAGCCCAGGAACACCGCGAAGTAGGTGACCCCGCACAGCGTCAGCAGCAGGATCGCGGGTAGGGGGTGCAGCGGGTGCACATAGCCGCGCGCGATCGAGTCGAGCGGCCATTTGCGGCGGAAGATCATCACGCCGATCGCCATGAGGGTGTAGCCGAGCAGGCCCGACAGGATCGACAGCGTGATGGTCTGGTCGAGCGGGGTCGAGACCGCGAACAGGATCGCGATCGGCACGAAGAACAGGATCGACCGGTAGGGGGTGTGGTAGGCGGGATGCACCGCGCCGAACCACACCGGCATGTAGCGGTCGCGGCCCATGGCGAACCAGGCCCGCGAGGCGTCGTTGATGCAGCCGTTCGCCGAGGCGAGGGTGGCGAACAGCGTGCCGACGAACAGGAAGATCTCGAGCGGCAGCGAGCCGGTCAGGCGGGCGGCGTCGTAGAGCGGCGTGACGGCCTGGCCGAGATACTCCCATGGCATCAGCCCGGAGCCGATGTACCAGGTGAGCGTCGCGGCGATCAGCAGCGTCATGATGCCGGTGAGCGTCCCGAGCGGCAGCGACCGGGCGGGCGAGCGCACCTCTTCGGCGGCCTGCGTGGTGCCCTCGATGCCGAGGTAGAACCACAGGCCGAAATGCATCGCGGCGAGGATGCCGAGGCCGCCATAGGGCAGGCCGGTCAGCAGGTCGTCGTGGCGCACCACCGTGCCGGGGGTGAACGGGTTCACGGCCACGAACAGCGTGATGATGGCCGCGAAGGCGATCGCGGTGATCACGTAGTTGATGGTGAGCGTCGCGAGCACGCCGCGATAGTTCAGCCAGGACAGGAACACGATGACCAGCACCATGAAGGCGCGTTTGTCGACCTCTCCCTCGAGCCCCATGTTGTGCGCGAAGGCCTGGATGAGGTCGCCGGTGACGATCGCGTTCGAGACCTCGAGCATGGTGTAGGCCATGACGAGGTAGAGCCCGACGTTGAAGGCCGCGAGCGGCCCGATGATGTGCTTGGCCTGGGCGTACTGGCCGCCGGCCGCGGCGACCGTCGAGGTCACCTCCGAGTCGATCATGGCGACGCAGGTGTAGAGGATGCCGGCGAGCCAGCAGGCGGTGAGCGCGGCGAGCGCGCCGCCTTTGCCGACCGCGAAGTTCCAGCCCATGAACTCGCCGACCAGCACGATGCCGACGCCCAGTCCCCAGACATGGGCGGGGCCGAGCACGCGCTTCAGCGCGACGCGTTTGGAGACGGGGGCGGAAGCGGCGCCGGCGACGGCGCCCGAAGCGTTGGTGACGTCGACCATCACTGCCTCGCGACCGTTTCGCCGATCTCGGCGTCGATGATCTCGCCTTCCGCGGACGAGGTCAGGTAGGTTTCGCTATAGCTCCGGTTGATCTTCAGCATGTCCCAGAGCATCCAGAGCGCGAGCGCGGCCGACAGGCCCCACGCCGCGAAGTTCATCAACGCGATCATCTCGTGTTCTCCTGGCGGGCGGCGTCAGTGGCGGGCGCGGCGGTCGGCGGAAGGCGCGTCGTCGGGGAAATGTTCGGCGATGACGTCGCGATATTCCTTGTCGGACCACTTCAGCATGCCGACGAAGTAGCCGACGACCACGAGGCCGCTGATCGCGAAGGCGAGCCAGGAGAATTCGTAGTCGAAGCGCTTGCCGATGATTTCGGCCGCGGAGGTCGGATTGAAGCCGAGCTTCGTCCACTGCTCGGCCATCACGGCGTTCTGGCCGAGAGCTTCCCAGGTCGGGGCGTCGAACGTCTTGGTGGTCACGCCGCCGCCCGCCAGTCCGAGGAGGAGCGGCAGATAGAGGATGACGAGCACGAGCACGAGCATCAGGAAGGCGTCGACCACCTGGCCGAAGACCGACTGCGCGGGCGGTTCATAGGGCGGGCGACGGCTCATCGCGCTGCCCTCCGGTCGGCGGCGATCTGGTCCAGATAGTAGATGTCCGTGCCGTAGATCGCGGCCTTGTCGTCTTGGTAATGGCGGATGAGGGCCGCGATCGCCGCCGTGTTCAGCAGCAGCACGAGGCCTCCGAGAATGGCCATCAGCCACAGCAGGCCGGTCGCGGCGAACTGGTCCGACATTCGCCAGAAGGTGAAGAGGTAGACGGCCCAGACGGTCGCCACCGAGATATATGCGGCCAGCTTGTCGCGATGGTACATCGCGTCGATGCGTTGTTCGTGTGTTTTCATGGCGTTTCCCCTCCCCTAATTTTCTTTTGGGGATATTTTTGGTCTTATAGGGAAAATTGATCGCCTAATTTGGCGGCGTCAAGAGCCTAATTTTGTTGCATTGCGATGAAATGGCGAGCGCGAAAATCACGCCAGCTTACCGCACCGCTGTCGGAGCTCGTCCTGCCTTTCCGTCGCTCGACGACGGCGCTGCGCCGTTCAGTCCTGCCCGAAGGCGCGCCGGTGCGCCGGCCGTTCCGCGATGCGGGCGAGATAATCGGCGAATCGGTCCGGCTCCGGCAGCTTGCCCCATCCGCTCAGCCAGCCGAGAAAGGATCCGACCATCACGTCCGCGGCCGAAAAGGTCTCGCCGAGAAGCCATGGGCCCGGCCTGAGGCCGTTCTCCACGCGCTTCAGCGCCTCGTCGAAAGGCGGCCAGCCCTGCATGACGGGCGGCGGCGGCGAAACGCGGGGAAAGACCGTGTCCATCAGCGCCGGCTCCATCACGGCGGCGGCGTAGACGATCCACGTCAGATAGGGGCCGCGTTCCGTGGAGCCCGGAGCCGGGGCGAGGCGCGCATCCGGAACCGCGTCGGCGACATGGAGCAGGATCGCGGCGCTTTCGGTGACCGGAACCTCGGCGGTTCCGTCCGGCCCGCGGTCGACCAGCGTTGGGATCTTGCCGTCGGGATTGAGCCTGAGGAAGTCGGCGCGCTTCTGCGTTCCGGCTTCAAGATCGTGCAGCACGATCTCGTAGGGCGCGCCGGTTTCCTCGAGCAGCCACTTGATGCGCTGGGCGCGCGACTGCGGGTGGTGATGCAGGACGAAGCGGGCGGCGGTCATGCGGTTCTCTCCGTGGAGAAGGCGTTCGCGCCGCCCGCCGTTTCGTCAGGCCTTCGGTGCAGGCGCTCCGGAGGCCAGGATGTCGCGGATTTCCGACAGCAGCTTGACGTCGGCCGGGACCTCCGCCGCGGGCGCGGGTTTGGCCTCTTCCTTCTTCTTCATGCGGTTCATCGCCTTGATCACCATGAACAGGATGAAGGCGATGATGATGAAGTTGATCGTGATCGTCATGAAGTTGCCGTAGGCGAGCACGGCGCCCTGCTTCTTAGCCTCCACCAGCGATCCGGCGGTCACCGTAGGGGACAGTCCGAGGAAGTAGTTCGAGAAGTCGAGGCCGCCGACGACGGCGCCGACCACGGGCATGAAGACGTCGGCCACGAGGCTCTCGACGATCTTGCCGAAGGCAGCGCCGATGATGACGCCGACCGCGAGGTCGACGACGTTGCCCTTCATGGCGAATTCTTTGAATTCCTGCAGCATCGACATGCCGGCTTGACCCCCTTGCGTGCGGCGGATGACAGCCCGTCGCCGAACCCCTAGAGCTTATTGGGCCGAAGGGGCGGCATGGCAAGACGGCGTTGCGAGAAACCGGGCCGGCGCGCCCTCGGCTTCTCGGAGTTTCGGCGGTCGTGAGGGGGAGACGGCGTCGGTGCAGGGTTCGATCGTGCTTGGGGCGGCGGCCGTCTATCTCGCGGCGCTGTTCGCCCTCGCCGCATGGGTCGATCGCGCCCGTCCGCGTTTCGTCGAGGGTCGGCTGAGGCCGCATCTCTACGCGCTCGGCCTGTCGGTCTACTGCACCGCCTGGTCGTTCTTCGGCGCGGTCGGTCTCGCGGCCCGGGACGGATGGGCCTTCCTCGCGCTGTCGCTCGGCCCGGCCCTCGCGCTGCTGGCGTTCGGCTCGACGCTCCGGCGGGTGATCCGCCTCGCCAAGGAGCAGAACATCACGTCGATCGCCGACTTCATCGGCGCGCGCTACGGCAAGAGCGAGCGGGTGGCGGCGCTGGTCGCGATCGTCGCGATCGCGGGCGCGACGCCCTATCTCGCGCTGCAGCTGAAGGCGGTGGCGTCCTCGGTCGCGATCATGGCGGGACCCGGGGAGGCGCTGCCGCTCGACTCCGGGCTGGTGGCCGCGGCCGGCCTCGCTCTGTTCGCGATGCTGTTCGGCACAAGGCAGGTGGCGGCGACCGAACGGCAGCGGGGCCTGATGTTCGCGGTCGCG
Source organism: Ancylobacter novellus (assembly GCA_003241695.1). Classification (GTDB taxonomy): domain Bacteria; phylum Pseudomonadota; class Alphaproteobacteria; order Rhizobiales; family Methylopilaceae; genus Methylopila. The sequence continues at coordinate 24,287 of QFPN01000007.1, forward strand.
GTCGAGTCGCTCGTGAAGCTCGCGGCGCTTCTGCTGGTCGGGCTGTTCGTCGTCTACGGCATGTTCGGCGGCCTCGGGGACGTGATCGCGCGCGCGGCCGCCGCCGGCGTCGGCGCGCCGTTCGAGCGCGCCCCTGCGCTCGGCTCGTGGCTTGCGCTCACGGGCCTGTCCTTCGCGGCGTTTCTGCTGCTGCCGCGCCAGTTCCACGTCGCCGTCGTCGAGAACGGCGACGAGGCCGACGTCCGGCGCGCCCGGTTCCTGTTCCCGGCCTATCTCGTCGTGTTCAATCCGCTCGTCGCGCCGATCGCGCTCGCCGGTCTCGCGACCTTCGGCGCGGGCGGCGCCGTGAGCCCCGACGTCTATGTGCTCGCTCTGCCGCTCGAAGGCGGCGCGCGCTGGATCGCGACGGCGGCTTTCGTGGGCGGGCTGTCGGCCGCGAGCGCCATGGCGATCGTCGAATGCGTCGCGCTCGCCGTGATGATGTCGAACGATCTCGCCATGCCCGTGATGCTGCGCGGCCGATCCGGCCAGCGCGCCCACATGGCGGGGCGGCTTCTCACGATCCGGCGCGTCTCGATCGCCCTGCTGATGGCGGCGGCCTACGGCGTCAGCCGGGTCGCGGACACGGTCGCTCTCGCGAGCCTCGGCCTGATCGCGATGGCGGCGATCGCGCAGCTCGCGCCGGCCTTCTTCGGCGGGCTCGCCTGGCCGCGGGCCAACGCCCGCGGCGCGCTCGCCGGCATCGGCGTCGGGCTCGCGCTCTGGTTCTGGACCCTCGTCCTGCCGGAGTTCGCAGGCGCGGGCGGCGTGTTGCGGGACGTGATGGAGGCGGGACCGTGGGGGCTCGCCTGGCTGAGGCCGCAGGCGATGTTCGGCCTCGACTTCGGCGACCCTCTGACCAACGGTCTCGCGACGAGCCTGCTGGCGAACGCGCTCGCCTTCGCCGCCGCCTCGCTGTCGCGCGGCCCGAGCCCGATCGAGCGCCAGCAGACGCAGGCCTTCTTCGGCGAAGGGACGTTCGTCGACGCGGCGCGTCCCTCGCCCGCGAGCTTCCGGCCCTGGCGGTCGCGGGCGACGGCGGGCGAGCTGGTCCATACGGTCGCGCGCTATCTCGGCCCGGAGCGCGCCGAGAGCGCCTTCCGGGGCTTCGCCATCGCCCGCGGCGCGCCGCTCGAGCCGAGGGCGGAGGCCGATCTCCAGACGCTGCGCTTCGCCGAGCATCTGCTCGCCTCGGCGATCGGCGCGGCGTCGTCGCGCCTCGTGCTCTCGATGCTGCTGACCAAGCGCAACGTCACCACCTCGGACGCGCTCAGGCTGCTCGACGAAGCCTCGGCCGCGATGCTGACGAGCCGCGACGTGCTCCAGAACGCGCTCGACCACGCGCGCCAGGGCGTGACCGCGATCGACCGCAACATGAAGCTCGTCGCCTGGAACCGGCAGTTCCGCGAGCTGTTCGAGCTGCCCGAGGAGATGATCCATTTCGGCGTCGGGCTAGACGACATCTTCCGCTTCAACGCCGCCCGCGGCCTCTACGGCCCGATCGATCCGGAACCCTTCATCGCCGACCGCATCGACCGCTTCGTGGTCAAGCTCGAGACGCTGCGGACGCGCCTCCAGCCGTCCGGCCGCGTGATCGAGATCCGCTCCGCCCGCATCCCCGACGGCGGCGTGGTCACGACCTACACCGACATCTCCGACACCGTCGCCGCGCAGGAGGCGCTGGAACGCGCCAACGAGACCCTCGAGCGCCGGGTGCGGGAGCGCACCCGCGAGCTGACCCGGCTGAACCAGGAGCTCGCCCGCGCCAAGACCGAGGCCGACGAGGCCAACATCTCCAAGACGCGCTTCCTCGCGGCGGCGAGCCACGACATCCTGCAGCCGCTCAACGCCGCCCGGCTGTTCTCGGCGAGCCTCGCGGAGCGCGCCGTGGCGGGGACCGATCAGGCGCGGCTCGCGCGCAACGTCGAATCCTCGCTCGACGCCGTGGAGGAGATCCTCTCGACCCTGCTCGACATCTCCCGGCTCGACACCGGCGCGATGCGGCCCGAGCTGTCGAGCTTCCGGCTCGAGGACATCACGGAGCAGCTCGCGCGCGAATTCGCGCCGGTCGCCGAGGAGAAGGGGCTGAAGCTCACCGTCATGCCGACGAGCCTGACGGTGCGCTCGGACCGGCGGCTGTTGCGGCGCGTGCTGCAGAACCTCGTCTCCAACGCGATCAAATACACGCCGAGCGGTCGTGTGCTGGTCGGCTGCCGGCGCTCGCGCGGGCGGGTGCGGATCGAGGTCTGGGACACCGGCCTCGGCATCGAGCCGCAGCAGCAGAAGGTGGTGTTCCGCGAGTTCAAGCGGCTCGACCAGGGCGCGCGGGTCGCGCCCGGCCTCGGGCTCGGCCTGTCGATCGTCGAGCGCATCGCGCGCATCCTCGACCATCCGATCACGCTGCGCTCCGATCCCGGCAAGGGGTCGATCTTCGCCCTCGACGTGCCGGCGACCGCCGCGATGCCGGCGCTCCGGGCCGCGTCCGGCGCGGGCGCGGCGGCGAGCCAGGCGCTCGCAGGCCTGGTCGTGCTCGCGATCGACAACGAGGCCACGATCCTCGACGGCATGCGCACCCTGCTGTCCGGCTGGGGCTGCACGGTGATGACGGCCTCGAGCCAGAAGGAGGCCGAGGCCGTGGTGCGGGAGCGCAAGCTGCTGCCCGACGTCATGCTCGCCGACTACCATCTCGACGACGCCGACGGGCTCGAGGCGATCGTGGCGTTGCGCTGGAAGTTCGGAAAGCCGGTGCCCGCCGTCCTCATCACCGCGGACCGCTCGCCGGAGCTGCGCGCCGAGGCCGACGAGAAGCGCGTCACCATGCTGCCGAAGCCGCTGCGCCCCGCGGCGCTCCGTGCGCTGCTCGCCCAGATCTACGCGCGCCGCGAGGCGGCGGAGTAGGCGGATCTGAAGAACGCCCGCGTCCCGGCCGAAGAGCCGGGACCCCTGACCTCGACCGGCTTTCCAGATCGCGACGCCTTTTGGGCCGTCATGCCCGCGCTTTGCGCGGGCATCCACGACTTTGGCTGGCGCGTCCTCCGATGGGACCGGGCGAGTCTCGGGCAGGAGCCGCCATTTCCGCCGTCGTCCTCCGGCTTGACCGGAGGACCCACGTCCGGCGTGGAGCTCGACGCCCGACATGGATGGCCCGGTCAAGCCGGACCATGACGACGCTTCAGGTCGATCGAAGAACCGTCTGGCGCGGCGCTCAATGACCAAGTCGTGGATACCCGCGCAGAGCGCGGGCACGATGGGGAGAAGCGGGGGCACCGGACCTTGGACGGCCGCGTCCCCTACAGGCGAACGACCCCCGAACCGCCGCCGTCACGCCCCGGCCTGTCCGGGGCGTCCATGGGGCCGCCCGATCGCACATCCCGAGAGGTCCTGCACGGCGATGGATCCCCCGGACAAGCCGGGGGATGACGATCTGGTCGGATGGTCCCGAACTTCAGCCGGCGCGACGTTCCGTGACCGAAGGCGCGGACGAGACGGATCCCGAACCGCGCGGAAAGCCGCGCCTCAGAAGCCGCCGAACAGGTCCTTAAGGAACCCGAGAGGGCCGTCGTCGCGGCGGCGTTCGCGCTGGGCGCGGCGATCGCCGCGGCCGTCGTCGTAATAGCCCTCGTCGACATGGGCGCTCGAATAGGGCTCGTCCGCGTTTCGGCCGGGGCCGGCCTGATAGACGTCGCCCGGCTGTTCGGGCTCGGCCACGGGCGGGATCCATTCGCCCGGCAGGCTCGCGACCGCGACGCCCTTGTGGGCTTCCGTCATGTAGCGGCTCCAGATCGCGACCGGCAGGCCGCCGCCGGAGGCGTGCTTGGTCGGCGAGTTGTCGTCGTTGCCGAGCCACACGGCCGTGACCATGTGAGCCGTGTAGCCGATGAACCAGGCGTCGCGGAAATCCTGGCTCGTGCCGGTCTTGCCGGCGGCCGGCCAGCCGGCGAGCGAGGCGGAGCGCGCGGTGCCTGAGCGCAGCGTCTCGCGCAGCATGGCGTTCATCATGCCGACGCGGGAGGTGTCGACCACCTGCTTCTGCGCTTCCGCCTTGCGCTTGTAGAGCGTCTCGCCGTCCGAGGTCTTGACCTGCCGGACGACGTAGGGCTTCGCCTCGAAGCCGCCGTTCGCGAACGGAGCGTAGGCGGAGGCGAGCTCGATCGGGGTGACCTCGGAGGTCCCGAGTGCGATCGACGGGTTGGGCACCAGCGGGGAGACGATGCCGAGCCGCTCGGCGGTGTGGACGACGTTGACCGGCCCGGCCTCGACGCCGAGCCTGACCGCCACCGTGTTGACCGACTGCGACAGCGCGTAGGTCAGGGACATCGGACCGCCGTAGCGGCGGGTGTAGTTCTCCGGCGTCCAGCCCTTAAGCTTCAGCGGGGCGTCGTTGCGGATCGAGTCCGGATCGAGGTTTTCGGCCTCGAGCGCGGCGAGATAGACGAACGGCTTGAAGGCCGAGCCCGGCTGCCGCTTCGCGGCGGTGGCGCGGTTGAACTGGCTCTCGGAGTAGTTCTTGCCGCCCACCAGCGCCTTCACCGCGCCGTCGGGCGCGAGCGACACCACGACCCCCTGCGTCACGCCGAGCTTCGCGCCGCGCTTGGCGATCCCGTCGGCCAGCGCCTTCTCGGCTTCGGTCTCGAGCTTCGGATCGATCGTGGTCTCGACCACGAGATCCTCGTCGTAGAGGCCGATGAGGCCGTCGAGCTGGTCCATGACCCAGTCCGCGACATAGCCCACCGCCCCTTGCGGCTTCGGGGCCGGCGAGGGCGGGGTCACGCGGAACGCGGTGTTGGCCTGCTCGCGGGTGACGTAGCCTTCCTCGGCCATCGCCTGCAGCACGATGTCGGCGCGGTTGCGCGCGGCTTCCGGGTCGTGGCTCGGCGACAGGCGCGACGGCGCCTTGACGAGCCCCGCGAGCATCGCGGCCTCGGAGATGTTCACCTTGCGGATCGACTTGCCGAAATAGCGCTGCGCCGCGGCCTCGACGCCATAGGCGCCCGCGCCGAAATAGACGCGGTTGAGGTACATTTCGAGGATCTTCTGCTTGCCGAACTTGCGTTCGAGCCAGAAGGCCAGCACCGCCTCCTGCACCTTGCGCTCGAGCGAGCGCGCGGGCGAGAGGAACAGGTTCTTGGCGAGCTGCTGGGTCAGCGTCGAGCCGCCTTGCGAGACGCCGCCGCGCTCGATGTTGGCCTTGACCGCGCGGGCGAGGCCGAAGACGTCGACGCCCCAGTGGTCGTAGAACCGCCGGTCCTCGATCGCGATGAAGGCCTGCGGCACGAATTTCGGCATTTCCGACAGCGGCACGGACGCGCCGCCGGTCTCGCCGCGGTTGGCGATCGGCTTGCCGTTCATGTCGGCGATGACGACGTTGGGCGGCCGCTTCGGAATCTCGAGGTTTTCGAGCGGCGGCATGCGCGAGGCGTAATAGGCCACGACCCCGCCGCCCGCGACCGCGCCGAGGACGCCGAGCATGACGACGAAGGAGACCAGCCGCCCGATCAGGCTGCGGCGCGGGCGCGAGGAACTCCGGCCGCGCGCGGGAGCGGCGGCTTTCCGGCTCGGGCGGCTGCGCCCCATCACCCAGCCCCAGTAGGACATCGGCTCACGCTCCGGGGCCGCCGCGCCCGATCCCGCCGACGGGCCGAAGCTCGGCTCGCGGCGTTCCGGATCCGCGGCGCGGTCGGGGTCGGAGAAATCCGGCTCGCGCCGCGCGTCGAAGCGCGGTCCGTCCTCGCGGCGCGGGGCCGCCGGGCCGCCGGAGCCGGTCGGCCGGTCGTCGGGCGTGAGACGGATGTCCGACGACCCCGGCCCCGAGCCGAAGGTCGGCTCGCGCCGTTCGTCCCGCCCGGACCCGCGTCCGATCGCCATCTTGCAAAGACCCCGTCAAACCGCGTCTTGCGGCGCTCCCTTGCCGGGTCGCCGTCCCTGTTCCAACCCGGTGCACTTTGAATGCGGCGGGTTTAAGGGGCGTTACGGCGAGAGGCGTCCCGGCTCCGCCGCTCGGCCGAGGCGCGCGGCCTCGTCGGCGGCGATCCGCTTGTGCAGATGGACGAAGAACGCGGTGGCGAACAGCGGCGTCAGAAGGTTCGCGAGCGGCAGCACGGCGAGGCCGGCGGTGAGCAGCCCGCCGGCGAACACCCGCAGCCTGTTGCGCCGACGCATCTCCGTCGCCTCGGCCTCGGGGCGGAAGCGCATCGCGGCGAGCGAGAAATATTCCCGGCTGAGCAGGTAGCCGTTCACCGCGAGCCACGCGACGAGATTCACGCCCGGAACGAACAGCAGGACCAGCAGCAGCAGGTTCAGCCCGAGCACGAGCAGGAAGAAGCGCGCCGAGAGCAGCAGCCCGCGCAGCAGCGGCACGGGCGTTCCGGGCGGATCGTCCGGATAGTGCGTGCGCTCGACGATCTCGGCGACGTCGTCGAGGAACAGTCCCGCGACCGCCGCGGTGATCGGCGTGACCAGGAACAGCATGCCGAGCGCCATGCCGAACCCGGTCAGGATGTGGGCGATCTGGTTCAGCGTCGGGTTCTGGAGGACCAGCATCCGCTCGGCGAGCGCCTGCAGCCCGAACCAGCCGGCGACCAGCAGCAGAACGGTGATCCCGAGCGACTTGAACAGCACCGCGCGGAACGGCGGCGAGAACGTCTGGCGCGCGGCGAGGACGGCTGAGGACCACATCAGCGGAAGGCCGCGTGGGAGACGCGAACTGCGTGCGTCGAGACGCCGCTTCGCGGCTCCTCAGCATGAGGAAGGTCTCTTGTTTCACAAACGGTCCTCATGCTGAGCAGCCGTCCGTGAGGACGGCGTCTCGAAGCACGCAGTTCCGCGCCGGACATCGACCTCACGCCGCCGGTTCCGCCGGAGCGGCGCCCTCGCCCTGAGCCTTCGCCCTCTCGGCGTCCTCGGGCTTGCGGCCGAGCAGCGCGTTGGTGGTCAGGCGGCGCACTTCGCGCTCGGCGACGGCGGCGAGGCGCTTGCGGTCGGTCGTCGCGTCGGCGCGCATGGTCTCGCCGAAGGTGACGGTGGCGTCGATCGCTCCGTCGCGCAGGATCGACCACAGGTGGCGGGCGAAGGTCATGTCGCCGTACCAGGCGACGAAGGGCCGGCCGAGCCGCCCGAGCGGCAGCCCGTTGCGATGGGTGTAGGCGACCGAGACCGGCTGCACCGCGACGCTGTCGCCGCCGGACGCCGCGATCGCCGCGCGCGCGGCGCCGAGCAGCGAGGTGCGGAAGGCCAGCACCCGGTTGCCGTCGCTCGAGGTGCCCTCGGCGAACAGCACGACGGGCGAGCCGGACGCCATCCGCTGCCCCATCTCGTCGTTCACCTGCGCGGTCGCGGTGCGGCGCGCGCGGTCGACGAAGATGGTGCGCTGGAGCCGCGCGAGCCAGCCGAACACCGGCCAGCCGGCGATCTCGGACTTCGCCACGAAGGACATCTTGCACACCGAGCCGAGCACCGGGATGTCGAGCCAGGAGGCGTGGTTGGCGGCGATCAGCAGGGGGCGCTCGGACGAGGGCTCGCCGATCACCTTCACGCGGACGCCCACGACGCGCATCGCGAAGCGGTGGAACGTCATCGGCAGCGTCTGGGCGCGCGGCGAGTTCGTGCGCATCAGCACGATCTGGATCGGCGCCAGCACGATCACGGTCGGGATGAGCACGAGCGCCGAGCAGAGCGCGCGAAACGGGCGACGGACCACGACCTTCAGCCTTCGTCGTCGAGCGGGACGGCGTAGAGCTCGAGCCGGTGATCGACGAGCCGATAGCCGAGGCGCTGGGCGATCGCGGCCTGCAGAGCCTCGATCTCCTCGTCGCGGAACTCCATGATCTTGCCGGTCCTGAGGTCGATCAGATGGTCGTGATGCTCGTCGGGCAGCGGCTCGTAGCGCGAGCGGCCGTCGCGGAAGTCGAGCCGGGCGATGACGCCGGCCTCCTCGAACAGCTTCACGGTGCGGTAGACGGTCGAGATCGAGATGCGCGGGTCGACCGCCGAGGCGCGCCGATAGAGCTCCTCGACGTCCGGATGGTCGTCCGCCTCGGCGACCACGCGCGCAATGACGCGGCGCTGCTCCGTCATCCGCATGCCCTTCTGGGCGCAGATCGCCTCGATCGATTCGGGAGGTTGCATGGACACGTGCGGGCGTCGTCCCGTCCAAACTCAGCTCAAGGGTCGCTCGTCGTCCCGGAGGCTCAGCTTATAGGATCGCGTGCGCGGCGCCTCAAGCCTGCGTTCCGTTCTTTACCCCTCCCCGCGGGGGAGAGGTGAAAGGCCGCCGCTTACGCCATGTCGAGCGCCATCACGCGGGCGGAGCCGCGCTTGCCGTCCGCGCGGGCGTAATAGGCCTTGCGCCGCCCGACCTGCCGGAAGCCGTAGGCGAGATAGAGCGAGAGCGCCGGGTCGTTGTCCTCGTCGACCTCCAGCACCACGCGGCGCACGCCGAGGCCCGCGAGCCGCCCCAGGTGGCGGCCGAGCAGCGCCTTGCCGCCGCCCGATCCCCGGCGCTCCGCCGCGACCGCGATCGACAGCACCTCGGCCTCGTCCTCCGCCATTCGCGACAGCGCGAAGCCGAAGGCCTGGCGACGGCCTTCCCGGCGCAGCACGCAGGCGACGACGGCGCGGTCGCGCAGGAGCTGCTCCATCTCGTCGACGCTCCAGCCGCGCGCGAAGGCCCCGGCGTGGATCTCGGCGAGCTCGTCGGCGTCGCCTGCGTCCGCGACCTCGACCGCCCATTCGCCCCGGCGCGTCAGCAGCGCCTCCCAGAACCACAGCCAGAACATCGCGCCCCCGCGCCGCCCCCTCGTTCGCGCCCGTCATCGCCGGGCGATTCGGCCTCCGGATTGAGGATGCGCGTCCGCGGCCTTGAGATAAAGCGGCCGCGGCGGCGCGGAGACAGGTTCGCACGCCGCGCCGAGCCGCGCGACCCAGATCGGGTCCGGAACGTCGCTTGCGGCCTCACTCTTTCGAACGAACGGCGTCGCGGCGGCGGCCGCAACGAGCGCCGCGCCCGAGCCGACGAGGCGCGTCGCGCCCTCGCCGAGCGCGCGGGCGGCGTCGCGCGCCTCGATCAGCCGCGGCGAGACGAGCGGGCCGCCGTCGGGCGCGAAGACCTGGAAGAACACGCGGTCGTGGCGGGCGTCGATCGCCGCCGCGACCGGCGTCACGCCGTCGCCCTCGGCGAGGAGGGGGGCGGCGAGCGCCGAGAGCGTCGAGACGCCGACGACCGGCAGGCCGGAGGCGAGCCCGATGGCCCGTGCGCAGGCGAGACCGACGCGAAGCCCCGTGAAGCTGCCCGGCCCGACCGTGACCGCGATCCGCGCGACGCCCGCAAGCCCGCCGGCCGCATCGAGCACGCGCGCCACCTCCGGCATCAGCGCCTCGGCGTGGCCGCGCGCCATGGCGAGCGAAGAGACATGCCGCGGCGCGTCGTCGTCGTCGGTCTCGACCACGGCGGCGGAGCAGGCGGCGAGGGCCGTGTCGATGGCGAGGACGCGCATGGCCGCTGACGTAGCAGGTTTTCGGGACGCTGCGGGAGAGGCGGGAATGCGTCTGATCTCAGCCGCGAGGAACGACGGCGCCATGCAGCCGCTCCCTCGCCGTAAGGGGCGGCGATCGCCTATGGCGCGATGGTTGCCCCATCTCCCGTTCGCGAGGTCTCTGCGAGACGCCCGGGCGCTCTTCTCCCCTCCCCCTTGCGGGGAGGGGCCGGGGGTGGGGGTGGCTCCGGATAAGGCGCAGGAAGCGAAGCCGCTTTACGCCCACGTCCGAAGCCCTGTTCTGAACCACCCCCACCCTTACCCTCCCCGCAAGGGGGAGGGGGCGGATACGTCGCGGGCGTTTCGGCAAGGGCCTCGTGAGCGGGAGAGGCAGACGCCGCCGTGGTGCGCGCTGACGGCTTCCGCGCTCGCCGGCCTCAAGGCCGGACCAGCAGCTTTCCCTTGACCTCGCGGCGCTTGATGCGGGCGATCGCCTCGGCGGTCTCCTCGAGCGGCAGCACGGCGTCGACAGGAGCCGAGATCGCGCCTTCGGCCGCCCAGTCGAAAATGCGTTCGAGCTCGGCGCGGTTGGCGGCGGGCTCGCGTTCGGCGTGCGCGCCCCAGAACACGCCGCGGATGTCCGCGCCCTTCAGCATCGGCAGGTTCAGCGGCAGCTTCGGGATGTCGCCGGCGGCGAAGCCGATCACCAGGTGGCGGCCGCGCCAGGCGAGCGCGCGGACCGTCGCCTCGGTGGCCTCGCCGCCCACGGGGTCGTAGACCACGTCGACGCCGCGACCGCCCGTCAGCTCCTTCAGCCGCGTCTTCAGGTCCTCGCGCGAATAGTCGACGCCCTCGTCCGCGCCGCGTTCGCGCGCGAAGGCGAGCTTTTCAGGGGAGGACGCGCAGGCGATGACCCGCGCGCCGAGCAGCTTGCCGATCTCGACCGCCGCGATCCCCACGCCGCCGCTCGCGCCGAGCACCGCGAGCGTCTCGCCCGCTTTCAGCGCGCCGCGGTCGGCGAGCGCGTGCAGCGTCGTGCCGTAGGTGATGATGAGGCCCGCGGCCTTGTCGAGGCCGAGCTCCTCGGGGACGAGGGTCAGCCGCTCGGGCCGGACCGCGACCTTCGAGCGCGCCGCGCCGTAGCCGAGATAGGCCGCGACCCGGTCGCCCACGGCGAGCCCCTCGACCCGCTCGCCCACCGCCGAGACCACGCCCGCCATCTCGCCGCCGGGCGAGAAGGGTAGCGTCGGCTTGGTCTGGTAGCGGCCGGCGATGATCAGCGTGTCGAAGAAATTCAGGGCGGCGTAGGCGACGTCGACCACCACCTCGTCGGGGCCGGGGACGGGATCGTCGAGCTCGACGATCTGGAGCGCCTCGGGACCGCCGAGCTCGACGCACAGCACTGCTTTCACGTGTCTCGGTCTCGTATCCGGCGGAAGGGAGCGGTCGGGGCGCGACCAAAGCACGTCCGCGGGGCTGCGCCTATGGGCCGTCCGGCGAAGGCTGTTTTGTAAATTTTTACCATGTTTTGGTAGGACGTCGGACGGACGGGCCGCGATGCGGCGCCGCGCCGGGCTTGTCGTTCGGGGCGAAGCGCCGTTTCAATGCGCCCGGCCTGCGACGACGCGCCCCGCGGGGCGTGGACGACACGGCCGCACGATACGAAAGCGATCCCATGACCGAACGCGCCCCGTTCTTCCTCGCCATCGCCGCCGGAGCGCTCGCGGCGGGCCTTCTGGCCGCTCCCGCCTTCGCCCAGGCGCCGGCCGGCGTGCAGCCGACCCAGATCGGCGAGTTCAAGGACTGGAACGCCTATTCGGCGCCGGTGAAGGGCGGCAAGGTCTGCTACGCGCTCGCCACGCCGCAGAAGTCGCGCCGGCGCGCCGCCCAGGCGCCCGAAGGGGCCTATTTCTTCATCTCGAACCGGCCGCAGGACGGCGTGACCAACGAGGTGAGCGTGATGCCGGGCTTCCAGCTCAAGGCCGGCAGCGAGGTGGAGCTGACCGTCGACGGCGCGACCTTCAAGATGTTCACCCGCGGCGACGGCGCCTTCATGGGCAACAACGAGGATCAGGCGGCGCTGGTCGAGGCGATGCGCGGCGGGCGCCGCGACCTCACCATCGAGGCGACGCCGGCGCGCGGACGCAAGTCGACCCAGAGCTACTCGCTCGCCGGCATCTCGGCGGCGCTCGACAAGATCAACCAGGACTGCCGCGGAGCCGCGCCCAAGGCGCGGTGAGGGAGAGGGCGACGTCGTTTAGTCTGCAGAAGCGAACGGCGGGCTCCGCCGTCGTTTACCAGGCGGCGATCGTATGGCTTGCAAAGCGCCGCTTTAGCCGTAGCGTGTCGCCATGAACATGCCCGACCGCACGATCGTCCTTTGGAACCTGAGCATTCTGGCGGTGGCTTGGGCGGTTTACCTCTCTGGCGTCGACATCCAGATGGGCTATCCCGGCGCTGGAAAAGGCGCGGCGACGGGAGGCACGATGACGGTTATCATCATTTTCGCCACTCGCCTCTGGTTCAGGTCACCCACGTAGAGGCGAGCCGACAAAACCGTCGCAAGGAACGGCAACCGTCTCGAGTAAATCGGAGGCGGCTACGCAATCGCGGCCGAGAGGCGGGATCGTTTCCTGAACGTCGCGCCTAATCCGGATAATCCACCTTCACCAGCGTCAGCCCGTCGGGCGGCGCGACCGGGCCGCAGGCGGCGCGGTCGGCGCGGGCGAGCGCCCGGGCGAGGTCGTCGGCGCTCCAGCGGCCGAGGCCGACCTCGACCAGCGACCCCGCCATCGAGCGCACCTGATTGTGCAGGAACGAGCGCGCGTCGGTGAGGATCAGCACGCTTTCGCCCTCCCGGACCACGTCGAGCCGGTCGAGCGTCTTCACCGGGCTCAGCGCCTGGCAGTGGGCGGAGCGGAACGTCGTGAAGTCGTGGCGGCCGAGTAGGCGCTTGGCGGCCGCGTCCATGGCTTCGGCGTCGAGCCGCTTCGGCACTCGCCACGCCCGCCCCGCCATCAGCGCGAGCGGCGGCCGTCGGTCGATCACGCGATAGACGTAATGGCGGCGGATCGCGGAGAAGCGGGCGTCGAAATCGTCCGCAACCTCCTCCGCCTCCAGCACCGCGACGGGCGCGGGGCGCAGATGCGCGTTCGCCGCGTCGCGCAGCTTGTCGGGCCGCATCGCGCGCGCGAGGTCGACATGCGCGACCTGTCCCGAGGCGTGGACGCCGGCGTCGGTGCGGCCCGCGCCCCTCACCGTCGCCGCCTCATGGGCGAAGGCCTCGATCGCGGCCTCCAGCGCCCCCTGAACGGAGGGCGCGTTCGCCTGCCGCTGCCAGCCGGCGAAGGGCGCGCCGTCATATTCGATCGTGAGCCGGTAGCGGGGCATCAGCCGAGGCCCGCCTCAGTCCCCGAAAGGGGAAGGATGATCGACCTAGACCGAGACAGATCGCTGGCGCCGATAAGGACGTCGCGCTCGGCCGTCCCCCTCTCCCGCGTGCGAGACCTCTGCGAAACAGGCGCAGTCGTTCTTCTCCCCTCCCCCTTGCGGGGAGGGGGCGGGGGTGGGGGTGATTCAGAATAAGACGCGGAAGGCGAAGCGACTCTACGCCCACGTTCGAAGCCCTGTTCTGAGCCACCCCCATCCTTATCCTTCCCGCAAGGGGGAGGGGCCGGATGCGTCGCGGGCGTTTTGCAGAGGCCTCGCAAGCGAGAGAGGGCAAGTGCGGGGGGACGCCGCGCCGAACTTTCAGGATGGAGCGCGTCCGCGCGGGCGGGCTTCGTTCTGAACCCGCAGCGCCATGCCCCCTCATCCTTACCTTCTCCCGTGAACGGGAGAAGGGGCGGCGGGCGTCGCGCTTGCTTCCCGCAGGCCGCGCTCATCCGATCCGCGCTCCCGGCTTCAGCCGCGCGCCGTTGAGGAAGGCGGCGGCGTCGACCGGGCCTTTGCCGGCGCGCTGGACCGAAAGCAGCCGCACCGCGCCCTCGCCGCAGGCGACCGCGAGCCGGTCGTCGACCAGTTCGCCCGGCGCGCCCGCGCCCTCGGCGATCGCCGAGCGCAGGACCTTCACGCGCTCGCCCGCGAGCTCGAACCAGGCGCCGGGGAAGGGGGAGAGGCCGCGGATGAGGTTGTGGACCTGGGCCGCGGGCCGCGACCAGTCGATGCGCGCCTCGGCCTTGTCGATCTTGGCCGCGTAGGTCACGCCCTCCGCAGCCTGCGGCCGGAACGTCAGCGCGTCGCGCCCGAGCGCCGCGACCGCGCGGCCCATCAGGTCGGCGCCGACGGACTTCAGCCGGTCGTGCAGCTCGCCGGAGGTCTCGTCGGGGCCGATCGCGACCCGCTCGGCCATGGCCACGGGGCCGGTGTCGAGCCCTTCCTCCATGCGCATCACCATGACGCCGCTCTCGGCGTCGCCCGCCATCACCGCGCGCTGGATCGGCGCCGCGCCGCGCCAGCGCGGCAGCAGCGAGGCGTGCAGGTTGAGGCAGCCCGCGGGCGGGACCGCGAGCGCCTCCGGCGGCAGGATCAGCCCGTAGGCCACCACGATCGCGGCCTCGGGCTCGAGCGCCGCGAAGGCCTCGAGCGTTTCGGGGTCGCGAAACGTCTTTGGGGTGAAGACCGGGAAACCGAAGCCCACGGCGAGCCGGTGAACCGGCGTCTTCGTCAGCTCCATGCCGCGCCGCCCGGCGGGCTTCGGCGCGCGGGTGAAGACGCCCGCGATCTCGTGGCCCTGGCCCGCGAGTTCGGAAAGGACCGGGGCCGCGAAGTCCGGCGTGCCCATGAAGACGAGGCGCATGGCGTGTTCCGAACCCGTGGTTCTGGATGGAGCTTCGTCATGCCCCGGCTTGCCCGGGGCATCCAGCCCTCCGCTGCGTCGCGCTCGGGGTCGGCCCTGGATCCCCCGGACGAGCCGGGGGATGACGCCCTGGCAGGAACCGTGCGAACGGCCGCTCAGGCCTCCGCCGGGTCCGGCTCGCCGCGGCGGCGGTCGCGCTTGGGGAAGCTCGGCAGCTCGCCCATCGCGCGGGCCTTCTCGAACTTCTTCACCACCCGGTCGCGCTTCAGCCGCGAGATGTGGTCGATGAACAGCACGCCGTTCAGATGGTCGATCTCGTGCTGCACGCAGGTCGCGAGCAGGCCGTCGGCCTCGAGCTCCTGCTCGGCGCCGTCGGCGTCGAGATAACGGATCCGAACGCCGGCGGGGCGCTCGACCTCCTCGTAATAGTCCGGGATCGACAGGCAGCCCTCGTCATAGACCGAGCGCTCCTCGGTCACGGCGACGATCTCGGGATTGACCAGAACCAGCGGCTGCGGCTCCTCGTCCTTGCCCGCGAGGTCGATCGTCACCACGCGCTTCTCGACGCCGATCTGGATCGCCGCGAGGCCGATGCCGGCGGCGTCGTACATCGTGTCGAACATGGTCTGGACGAGCGCCTTCAGCTCCGCGTCCGAGCGCGAGACGAGCGCGGAGACGAGCCGGAGCTTCGGATCGGGCAGATAGACGAGAGGGGCGCCGGCCATGGGCGGTTTCGATGCCTGTCAGTCTGAAAGCTGTTGAGACGTGCCCGCGACTAAGGCCTTGCGGCGCGGGCGTCAACATGTTCTTAATTTGTTCCGATCCTTGCTTACGCCCGCCATGACACGCGACGTCCTGTTCCAGCTTTCCGGTCACGCCGTCTCGACGGCGGAGTTCCTCGCCTTCGCGGCCGCGGCCGCTCTGGGCGCGCTGCTGCTCGTGCTGCTGACGCTGATCTCCTCCTCGGCCGCCCGCCGCCGCGAGGCGCATGAGGCGGAGGAGCGGCTCGCGGCGCTCGAACGGCTTCAAGCGGAGGCGACGGGGCGGCTGCAGGCCTTCGCCTCCGCGCTCGGCCAGCGCCAGTCCGACCTCGCGCGCGGCGTCGCCGAGCGGCTCGACGCGGTCGGCCAGCGGGTCGGCGACGGTCTGAGCGCGAACGGGCAGGCGACCGCCGAACAGCTCAGGAAGCTCGAGGCCCGGCTCGCCGTGATCGACGCCGCCGGAGCCTCGATCGGCGCGCTCGCGGGGCAGGTCACGGACCTGAAGGCCATTCTCGCCAACAAGCCGGCCCGCGGCGCCTTCGGGCAGGGGCGCATGGAGGCGATCCTCAAGGACGCGCTGCCGCCCTCGGCGGTCGCGTTTCAGGCGCAGCTTTCGACCGGCGTGCGCCCCGACGCGCTGATCCGCCTGCCGGGCGACCCGCGCGGGCTCGCGGTCGACGCCAAGTTCCCGCTCGAAGGCTTCGAGCGCCTGCGCGTCGCCGAGACGCCGGAGGCGCTGAAGGCCGCGGAGGCGCGGGTGCGCGCGGATCTCGGCAAGCATGTGTCCGACGTCAGCGCCAAATATCTGCTGCCGGGCGAGACCCAGGACGTCGCGCTGCTGTTCGTGCCCTCCGAGCAGATCCACGCCGAGCTCGCCGAGCGCTTCGACGACGTGGTGGCGCGCGCCCATCGCGCGCGGGTGCTGGTGGTGTCGCCCTCGCTGCTGATGCTCGCCGTGCAGGTGGTGCAGGGCCTCACCCGCGACGCCGCGATGCGCGAGCAGGCGCATCTGCTGCAGGCCGAGGTCGGCCGCCTGCTCGACGACGTGCGGCGGGTCGGCGAGCGGGTCGAGAAGCTGAAGAGCCATTTCGGACAGGCGGTCGGCGACCTCGACCAGATCGCGATCTCGACCGACAAGATTTCGCGCCGCGGCGCGCGGCTCGAGCAGATGGAGCTCGGCGAAGCTCCTCAGGCGCCGCCGAACCCGCTGAGGCGAGAGGCGGCGGAGTGAGGCGGGGATGAGTCGACGCCGAAAGGCGAGATCACGATGAGTCCGGATCCGCTTCGCCCGTCATGCCCATGAAAACGGGCGTGACGGCTTCGGTCGACTCTTCGTCCATCACGAACTGGCGCAGGCATGACTTGGCGCAAGCGCCTCGACCGGCGGCGCCCTCAGCCTTCTCCCGGCCGTTCGCAGAATCGGATGCGGTTGCCGTTCGGGTCGTGGACCTGCATTTCGAGTCCCCAGGGCTGGCGTTCGAGGCCGGGCCGCAGGAAGGCGTAGCGTTTCGCCGTCAGTTCGGCGTGGAACGCCTCGACGCCCGTCATGGGCGCGAACACGACCGCGCCGGGGCTGCCGTCGCCATGATGCTGGCTGAGATGGAGCGTGAGGCCCGCGCGCGAGACCTGAACATAGAGCGGCAGATCGGGCTCGAAGCGGTGCTCCCAGTCGAGCCTGAAGCCGAGGAAGTCGACATAGAACGCCATGGTGCGCTCGACGTCGAACATCCGCAGCACCGGGACCGGCGCCGCGAACGACGGGGCGCCGGCTTCGGTCGGACGCGCGGCGGGAACCTCCCGAAGGGGGCGCGCTTCCATGCGGTCCGTCGTGCCCTCGTCGCCGGCCGTTTGCCGACGGATCGTGGCGGCGAGCCCCTCGGCCCGGTTCTTCTTCGCGCCCTTGATGCGCTTTCGCCGGCCTCCGCGGTCATGGCGGCGTTTCGGCGTGGCCCGGCATGCCGTCCGACCGCAAGCGGCTCCGGCGGGGAGGGCGCGTCGGCGGTCTCCGGGTCAGCTGCGTCGCGGACGCCAGCGGGCCGGGACAGCCGCCGATCTCCGGCGGTCCCGGAAATCTGCTCGCGCTTGTCGAACCGCGCGTCGGCCTTCCGGTTTTTCTGGACGAGACCGAGGACCTGATCGACGACCGTCTCGATCTCGGCCGCCTCTTCCGCAGTCACGGTTTCGGAGGAGAGCGCGTAATGTTGCTTCTGCCGCTGCGGAAACACGTCCGCCCACGGCGCATCGAAGAATCTTTGGGAAAACCTGTTGTTGCTCTCCTCGTAGTGGCCCCGGATGTCTTTGTAGAGCGCCTCGTCCAGCGCCACGAAGGCTGCGTCTTCCGCCCATAATTCACGATAGAACCGCCTGAATCTATGATAGATGCGGTCATAGTTCCGCATGTTGCGGATTTCGGTGGGGCTGCGCGCCAGGATCTGCTGGGCGGCGAACACGGTTTTCGCGCCGACATTGGGATTGCGGCGAGGCACGGGCTGGAGGTCGGCGTCGGCGGGCACGCCGACGCGGCGGGCGAAATCGGCTTCGAGACCGAGGGCCGCGACCTGCTCGAACGGCACGACGTCCAGCTCGACGCGCGGATTGTCGATCATGCGCTCGAGATATCGCCACGGGTCGACTCGGCCCGACTTGGCCGCCGCGGCCACATAGGCCTCGAAGCCGTCATGGCCCATGAACCTCTTTTGATACTGGACGTACCAGGAGTTCAGCCAGTCGGGCTGGTCGCGGACATAGGCGATGACGACGACGCGGTAGCCGGAGGCGTCGAAGAAGTCGAGAACCGAGTTGAACTTCGTTTCGTCACGGAACGCGGTCGAGAACATCTCGCTCGAAAGCAGAATGTTCTTGTCTCCCGCAGCGGCGATCGAGGCGATGATCTTCCAGCCGCCGCTGTCGAGATCGATCGAGGAGTCGTCCTGCGACGTCCGCTTTCCGGTCAGCGCGGCGTGCTTCCTCGAAAGCTTCCCGCGAGGATCGAGGAGCGCCGGATAGACGAGCCCCAAGCGTTCCAGCTCCACAGCGTTGTGCGCCATGAAATGCTGGATCGATCTGCTGCCGTCTTGTGGGACCCGATGTGAATATAGCAGATAGGTCGACCATCATCCATAGGGATATATTCACCCTCTTTATGGGTGTTGGTTAGTCGACTGTTCTGGACACTTCATTCTATCGCGTAAACTATAGCAGAAAGCCGTATCGAGATACAGCTTTCGGCGCGCCGCGGGCGTGTGGGCCTCCCCTCGATGATCTGACGGCGACTGGCGGGGGCTGTCGTGTCGGCGGCGTCGGTTCGCCAGCCGCGGGATCGCTTCCCGCATGCGCAATACGGAGCGGGTCGGGGCATGGAGCCACCGGCGCTCCGCCTGCGAAATCGCCACGCGGCCCGCCCCCGCCTTGCCTCCGATCCCCCGATCCTTTAGCAAGCCGCGGGAAGAACCCCGTCTCTTCCGAGCCGGGGTTTTTTTTGTTGTGCGCGCGTCGCGCGCGGGAAGGTTGAGGTCCATGGCCAACGTGGTGGTCGTCGGCGCCCAGTGGGGCGATGAGGGCAAGGGCAAGATCGTCGACTGGCTGTCGGAGAAAGCCGACGTCGTCGTGCGCTTCCAGGGCGGCCACAACGCCGGCCACACGCTCGTCATCGGCGGCAACGTCTACAAGCTCAGCCTTCTGCCCTCCGGCGTCGTGCGGCCCGACAAGCTCTCGATCATCGGCAACGGCGTGGTGGTGGACCCGCATGCGCTCGCCTCCGAGATCGAGAAGCTGAAAGGTCAGGGCGTCGTCCTCACCCCCGACAACCTCAAGGTCGCGGACAACGCGACGCTGATCCTGTCGGTCCACCGCGAGCTCGACGCTCTGCGCGAAGAGGGCGCGCCGGACGGCACAAAGATCGGCACCACCAAGCGCGGCATCGGCCCGGCCTATGAGGACAAGGTGGGCCGCCGCGCGATCCGCCTGCGCGACCTCGCCAACCTCCCGACGCTCGGGCCGAAGATCGAGCGGCTGCTCAGCCACCACAACGCGCTCCGCCGCGGCTTCGGCCTGCCCGAGCTGACCGTGCAGGCGATCTATGACGAGCTCGCGAGCGCGGCGCCGAAGGTTCTGCCCTATGTCGACGCCGTGTGGGAGATCCTCGACGAGCGCGTGCGCGCCGGCGAGCGCATCCTGTTCGAGGGTGCGCAAGGGGCGCTGCTCGACGTCGACCACGGCACCTATCCGTTCGTGACGTCGTCCAACACCTGCGCTGGCCAGGCCGCGACGGGCTCCGGCCTCGGGCCGAGCGCCATCGGCTACGTGCTCGGCATCGCCAAGGCCTACACCACGCGCGTCGGCGAGGGGCCGTTCCCGACCGAGCTGACCGACGAGATCGGCCGCCGCCTCGGCGAGCGCGGTCACGAGTTCGGCACCGTCACGGGCCGCCCGCGCCGCTGCGGCTGGCTCGACGCGGTGGCGCTGCGCCAGACCGCGCGCATTTCGGGCATCGACGGCATCGCGCTGACCAAGCTCGACGTGCTGGACGGCCTGCCGGAGATCAAGGTCTGCGTGGCCTACGAGCTCGACGGCGAGACCATCCAGCGCCTGCCCGCGAGCCAGGGGGCGCAGTCCCGCATCCGCCCGGTCTACGAGACCATCGAGGGCTGGTCCGGGCCGACCGCGGGGGCGCGCTCCTGGGCCGACCTGCCGGCGCAGGCGGTGAAATACGTTCGCCGCGTCGAGGAACTGATCGGCTGCCCGATCACGCTGGTCTCGACCTCGCCCGAACGGGACGACACGATACTGGTCGCCGACCCCTTCGAGGACTGAAGAGACGTCGCTCAAGACCTTGGGGGGCGTGTCTTTCCCGCCCTCGACGGGGCGCCGGGCCTAGCTTATGTCGTAACCCATGGCCGATTATTTCCCAGTCCTCTCGCGCGCGATCGCGGGGCTCGAGAACAACACGGGCGAGGCGCGGCGCGCCGTCTACGAACGCGCCAGGGCCGCGATCGTCCGTCAGTTGCGGGCGATCGAGCCGCCGCTCTCGGAAGAGGACATCTCGCGCGAGCGCATGCAGCTCGAGGAGGCGATCCGCAAGATCGAGGCGAACGCCGGCGGCGCCCCTGCGGCGCCGGCCCAGCCCCGGCCTCAGCCGCCGGCGGCCGCGAACGCTCCGGCGAAGTCCGCAGGTCCGGAGGCGCCTCGGGTCGGCGCTCCGGAAGCGGCTGCGGTCGCGTCCGGCCCGGCTCCCGCGGCTAAGGGACCGGCCAAGGCTCCCGAGGCCCGGCCGGGTCCCGCCCCTGCGCAGTCGCGGCCCGCGGCGCGCGCCGACGGGCGGCCCATCATCCAGGCGGGCGGCGCCGCGAAGCAGGCGTCCGGCTCGAAGCGCTCCGGTCCGCTGGTCGCGCTCGCGGCGCTCGCCGTGATCGCGGTCGGCGCCGGGCTGTTCGCGGCGCGCGGCCACATCGTGGGACTGTTCGGCGGAGGCTCCTCGACGCCTCAGCAGGAAGCGACCGCGCCGTCCGCGCAAGCGAAGCCCGAGGAGCAGGCCGCGACGGAGCCTGCCGCCAACGGAAAGAGCGACGACCGCCTGCCGCAGGACGGCGCTCCCGCCGCTCCGGCGGCGGACGGCGGCGCGGCGTCGCCGCCTGCGCAGCAGCCGCCGCCCGAACAGGAGGTCGCGCGCGCCCCCGACGCGACCGCTCCGCAGCCGGCCCCCGCGGCGCAGCCCGCGCAGCCGACCGAGAGCGCGCAGCCCGCGCCGTCGCAGTCCGGTCCGCTCGTGGCCCAGCGCGCCGTGCTCTACGAGGAAGGCCCCAACCAGCAGTCCGGCGAGGCGGTTTCCGGAACCGTGACGTGGCGCACGGAATCGGTCAGCGGCGGCCCGAACCAGCCGCTCGAGACGGCCCTGCGCGGCGACGTCGAGATCCCCGGCCGCAACCTGCGCGCCACCATCACGATCCGCCGCAACGCCGACGCCACGCTGCCGGCGAGCCACACGATCGAGATCCAGTTCACCCTGCCGGAAGACTTCCCGAACGCCGGCGTCGCCAACGTTCCCGGCGTGCTGATGAAGGCCGACGAGGCGGCGCGCGGCGCGGCGGTGTCGGGCCTGTCGGTGCGAGTCACCAGCGGCTTCTTCCTGATCGGCCTGTCGAACGTCGAGACCGAGCGCTCGGTCAACGAGCAGCTTCTGCGCGACCGCGGCTGGATCGACATTCCGATCCTCTACGACAACGGCCGCCGCGCGGTTCTCACGCTGGAGAAGGGCACTCCCGGGACCCAGGCGTTCCAGGACGCCTTCTCGGCGTGGCGCAGCGCTTCAGCGTCGGCTCCGGCGCCGGCCGCGCCCTGAGACCGCCTTCGGCATGCGTCGCCGTCGTCGTCATTCCCGGCGAAGCCGGGTATCCACGACTTCCCTCAGCATGACGCTCTATGATCACGTCGTGGATGCCCGCGAAAACGCGGGCATAACGGCCCGTTCGCGGGTCGGGGCGCCGTTTCCGGACAGGCTCTGAGGCGAGGGTCCTCCGCAAGGCCATGCGCTCTACGACGGCGCGCCGCCTCGCGCCGCAGCCGCCTCGCGCAGCAGGGAGACGAGCGCGGCGGGCGAGGGCAGGTCCTCGCTCACGAAGACGAGGCGCCCGTCCGGATCGACCAGATAGGCGCGCGCGTCGTGGACGTCGTAGTCCTTGCCGCGGCCCTGCAGCGCGTCGAGCAGGGGGCCGAGCTCGGGGAGGGCGGGCACCCCCGCGCGCCAACCCGGCGTCGCGCCGGCGTCCCGCAGCCATGCGGCGAGCTTCGCCGGATCGTCCCCGAGCGCGTCGACGCTGACCGACAGCAGCCGGGCCTCGACGCCCTCCTTCGCCGCGAGCGCCTGCGCCTCGCGGAAGATCGCGCCCTGCAGCGGGCAGGTGGTCGTGCAGCCCGCGAACATGAGCTGCACGACGGTGAAGCCGCCTGTCGTCAGCTCCGACAGCCGACGTTCTGAACCGTCGTCGAGGCGCAGCGTCGCCTCGGGCAAGGCGCGCGCCGGGCGGACGGGGCCGAACGGCAGGTCGTGGCCGCCGGCCGCGCGGGGCTCGGCCGCGCCCGGCAGCACGGGCAGGGGGGCGGGCGCGCTCCCCTTCAGCGCGATGAAGCCCGCTCCTCCCGCCGCGAGCAGGAGAGCGGCCGCCGCGGCGAGCCGGCCGGCGCGCCTCATCGGCCGCTCGTCCAGCGCCAGAGCGCGTCGCAGTCGGCGTCGGACAGCGCGAAACGCGGCATCACGCGGCTCACCGTGACCAAGCTCGGATCGACCCCGTCGCGCAGCATGCGGCAGAAGCTCTCCCTGTCATAGACCGTCATCGCGCCGCCGCTCCGCCGCCTTCCGATCGCGAGCGTCGAGCCGTCGAGCGGGGCGATCCCGATCCGGCCGCCGCCCGAGCCCTCGTGGCAGTTGACGCAGCGCGAGGCGGAAGCCGGCAGCGCGACGCCCGTGCCGGCGATCGTGGCGGGCATGGAGAGATAGCCGTGGTAGAGCGCGTAGCCCTTGGCCCACGGCCAGACCGCAACGGCGGCGGCCATCAGGATCGTGGCGGCCGCGACGGCGATGACGGCCCCGAGCCGGCGCCCGCGCGCGGCGGGCGCCGCAGGCGGCGCCGTCATTGCGGCCCGATCTCTCGCAGATAGTCGGCGAGGCGGGCGACGTCGGCGTCGTTCGCCCTGACGTTCGAATGCCCGCGGACCGCCGCCTCGAGCGTCGGCGCGGAGCCGTCGTGCAGATAGGGCGCGGTCGCCCACACGCCGCGCAGCGTCGGCACGTCAATCTTGGTCAGCGGTGCGCCGAGGCGCGAGCCGGACGAGGGCTTGATCGTGCCGACGTCGCGCATCCGGGCGGCGTCCTTGCTGTTCGTCATCGCCGCGCCCGAGTGGCAGTTGGCGCAGGCGAGGCGGTCGAACACGGCCTTGCCCGCGAGGCCGTTCGCCGACAGGCTTCCGTCCGCGTTCGCATAGGGGCTCCGCGGCTCCGCGGAGAGCGACTTCAGATAGGCGGCGAGGGCGTCGAGCTCCGGGCTCAGCCCCGCCTTGCTGTCGCCGAGCGGCTGGCTGCGCGTGCCGGCGAAGAACAGCGCGTCCGGCATCAGGCCCGTGCCGCCCGCGAGCGAGCGCATCTGGCCCTCGAAGTCCTGAACCTCGTCGAAATTCGCGCTCCAGTGCAGGTTGCCCTGGCCCATGCCGCGCTTGCCGAGCAGCGTCGGCGTGTTGCGCAGACCCTCGCCCGAGCTGGTGAAGTCCCACGTCCGGCCGTCGCCTTCGGCGTTGTCGTGGCAGGAGGCGCAGCTGATGTAGCCGTCGCGGGCGATGCGGGTGTCGGCGGCGTCGTAGAAGATCTGCTTGCCGAGCAGGACCTGGGCCCCGAGCTTGTCCTTCTTGACGGTCGGCACGGTGGCGAGGATGTCGACCTCCTTGCGTCCCTGGGTCGTCAGCTTGCGCAGGTCGACGATCGAGACCGTGCGGTCCATGAAATTGCCGACCAGCAGCGTCGCGCCGTCAGGCGTCAGCGTGAGGGTCTGGGGCGCGCGGCCGACGCGGAATCGGAAGATCTCCCGCCGACCCGCCGGGTCGAGCACCGCGACCTCGCGGCTGGTCGGAAGCGCGACGAAGAGGTAGGCGCCGGTCGGATGGATCGCGACCGCGGCGGCGACGCCCGAATTGTCGACGTCGATGCGGGAGGACAGGTCCTCCTTGCCCGTCGCGAGGTCGACGCGCGACACGATCGCCCGCACCGTGTTCTGGAAGTTGAGGCCCTCGCCGCTGCGCAGCGCGCCGCGGAAGACGTTGTCCTGCTTGGAGGGCGCCCAGGCGGAACGGCCGTCCGGCGTGATGGCGGCGGCGCCGAGATAGTTCGGGACGCCGCGCCCGCTGACGGTGGTGTCGACCTGGTCTGACGGGCCGAGGACGATGGTCCGCTCGACCGCCCCCGCGAGGTTCACGACCCGGATCTCGCCACCCACGGGGCCGCCGGCCGCGCCCGTGGTCGCCACCGTGGCGGTGTTCTCGCCCGGCAGCGGCGGGGTCACAAAGCGGGACACGTAGGCGAGCGTGCTGTCGGCGTTGACCGAGACATGGCGCGGCGACGGGCCGACCTCCGCGGTTCCCCAGTCCTCGCCGTTCGGGCCGAGCAGCATGACGCGGCCGAGCGCCTCGAGCGTCGCGACGACCTGCCCGCCGGCGAGGCGCGCGAGGCCATAGGGCCGCGAGCCGGCCGGCAGCGCGATCGTCCTTTCGACCTGTAGCGCGTTCGCGTCGATGACGCTGATCGTGGCGCTGTCGCGGTTCGCGACCCAGACCTTGCCCTGCGGCGTCACCAGCACGCCCTGCGGCGACTGGCCGACGGCGATTTCGGCGATCCGCTGCCTCGACCCGATGGCGATGACCGCGACGCTGTCGTTGTCGGGGTTCGAGATCCAGAGCCGGCCCGCGCCGGACGACCGCGCCTCGAAGCCCGACGTGGAGCTCGCGCCGCCGCGCAGGTCGGCGGTCGACGGCTCGTAGACCGACTGGTCGAAGAGATAGGTGGTCTGCCGCCCGTCGGCCGCGCGGATCGTCAGAACCGCGCCGTAGACGCCGGGCTTGTCGTAGACGTGCTTCGCGGACGGCGCCGGCCGGAACGGCGTCGCCCTCGTGCCGTCGCCGAAATTCCAGCGGTAGGTCGCGCCCTCGCCGTTGAGGATCGTCGCCGCGTATTTGACTTGGGCGCCGACCTTGGCCGGACGCACGGGAAGCGCGGCGACTTCGGGCGTCAGCCGCGTCACGGACCAGTCGAACGAGGCGCGCGCGGAAAGGCCGGACGGATCGGTCGCGGTCACGGCGGAGGAGAAGCCGCCGCCCGCGGTCGGAACGCCCGAGACGACGCCGGTCGCCGGGTCGATCGCGAGGCCCGGCGGCAGCCCTTCCGCCGCGAAGACGAGCGTGTCGCCGTCCGGATCCGTCGCCGTGAGGGCGAGCGTCAGCTCGACCCCGACGCGCGCCGTCTGCGCTCCCGGCGAAACCAGGCTCGGCGCGCCGTTGGCCACGCCTCCGAAGGCCTGGAACTCGGCGATGCTGAGATAGGCCCGCACGGTGGACTGGACGCGCAGGAAGCGCGCGGTTCCGTGGAGGGCCACGTCGATGAAGTCGGTGACGTTCGACGCGCCGTAGGACCGCTTCGCGACCGATGGATCGGCCATGAGGTCGGCGAGGCTCCGGCCCGACATGTCGGCGTCGGAGGCGAGCACGGTGAGGTTCTGCGCCTGGTCGGCGCAGCAGTCCGAGCGCCGCCAGATCCGCACGAAGTCGACGCGCATCCGCCGGCCGAGATCGACCTGCCACCACGGATTGTCCTCGAGCTCGGTGTGCGACACCGAGCCGGCGCCGAAGGAGCCGTTGAGGCCGCCGTCGACCGCGCGGTCGGCCGTTCCGCCCGAGAACACGGAGGATTGCGCGGCCGGCCTGCCCTGCGCGACGTTGGTCGCCGAGGGCGCCTCTCCCGAGAACAGCTCCGAGACCGGCACGGCGGCGAAGCCGGGGTCGCCCGGCCGCTGCCAGGCGAGCCGCATCACGCCGGCCCCGCCGCTGTTGAAATATTCGAGAAACACGTCGTAGTCGGCGCCGGCCGCGAGTTCGACCTGGCCTTCGTCGTCGGTCGCGCCGTGCTGGGTCCAGTTGTCGACCACGAGCTTGCCGCCGATCCAGAGCCGCACGCCGTCGTCGGAGGTGGTGCGGAAGCGCGTGACGCCGCCGCGGCTCGCGCGGAGCTTGCCGGTCCAGCGGGCGGAGAACACCGCGGGCACGTTCGGGCCGGGGCTGCCCGTTCCGAAGTCGAAGTCGACCGCCTCGCGCCGCGTGAGCGCCGGAGAGCCGGCGAGGTTCGCGTTCGAGAAATACTGGCCGAGCAGGCCGTCGCCGGCGCCGAGCGGCGGGTCCACCACGACGAGGAAGTCGGTCGAGACCGACTGGTCGCCGAGGGTCGCGACGAGCGAGGCCTGATAGGTGCCGACGCTCGCCGGCGAACCGGTGATCGCGCCGGTGAGCGGATCGACCGACAGTCCGTCCGGCAGGCCGAGGCCCGAGAAGCGGGCGAGGGTCGATTTCCGCGTCGCCTTGGGCTGGACAGAGACCGTCCCGCCCGCCACCGTCAGCACGGCCTCCGGCGCGACCATGTCCGCGACGCCGTTGACGTCGACCCGCACGATCTTCGCGACCGAGGGAACGCCGGCCGCGTCGAGCGCGAACAGCATCCAGTAGCCTGGCAGCAGGTAGCCGGCGTTGCTCGGCGTCTCGACCCGATAGTTGTTCGCGCCGGTCTGGGAGAAGGCGAGCGACAGGCGGCGTTGGTCGGTGTTCACCGTATGGGTGGTCGCTCCCATGCGCACGAGCGAGAAGGCGGCGACCGGGCGGTCGGTCGAGACCGAGAAGGCGCGGCCGTGAACGAGCGCGTCCGGCGCCGAGACGAGCGCCGGCCGGGGCGCGGGGTCGCCGTTCCGGTCGAACAGATAGCCGGGCGAATAGAGCTGGAGGTCCGGATGGTTCGATGTGCAGGCGCCGCACAGCCCGCCGCCGCCCGAAAGCACCCGCCCGTCCGGCAGCAGCAGCGCGATCGAATGGTAGTTGCGGCCGACCGCGATCGGCGCCGTCGTTCGGAACAGGCCGGTCTTCGGATCCCAGACCTCGGTGACGAGGACGGAGTTCGTGTCCTGGAAACTCGCCGCGTAGGTCTGGCCGCCGATCAGCATCACCTTGCCGTCCGGCAGGACGACGGTGTTGTGATAGGCGCGCGGATAGATCATCGGCGGCAGCTTGGTCACCGCCGGCGTGCCGGTGCGGATGTCGATGTCGTAGGCGCGGTCGCTCGCGGCCGAGCCGCTGTAGGTCGGGCTGCCGCCAGTCTTCAGGATGCGCCCGGCGTCGTACATCAGCGCGTTGCCCGAGGTCGCGTATTCGTCGTCGCCGCGCCGGCCGGCGATCTTCACCTCGCCCGAGCCGGTCGTGTCGATCCAGCGCATGGTGGGATGCGGCGCGGCGTAGAGCACGCGGCCGTTGCCGCCGGGGATCACGACGTAGTGGCTGTCGCGCCCGGTGGACGACAGGTCGTTCGGCGAGGTCATGCCTTCCGAGATGATCCCCGGAGCGGCGCGCCAGCCGCCGGAGGGCGTCCAGATCTCGCCGTCCTTGCGGCCGGCGTCGTTGCTCCAGGACCCGCCGATCGTGAGCACCGAGCCGTCGGCCAGGATCGTGTTGCCGTTGTAGCCGCGCGGCGTGACCATGTTCTGCACGCGGGTGAAGGAGCGCGCGTCCGGGTCGTAGAGGCTGGTGACGGGCGCGTTCGAGCCGCCGTTCACGAGCAGCCTGCCGTCGGCCAGCAGCGTCGTCCCGGTGCAGAACATGTTGTGCCCGACGGTCGCGTCCTGGCGGACGTTGGCGAGCGTCGCGGGATCGAACAGCGTCGCTTTGACGGTTCCGTTCGAGGCGAAGCTGAACTCGCCGTCGGCCGACCAGAGCAGAACCTTGCCGTTCTTGAGCACGGCGCCCGAGGACGGCACGAGCGGCAGGCTGACGAGCCCGCCCCACTGGCCGACCACGTTCTCGTTGGCCGCCAAGGCCGCGCCCGGCGAAAACAGGCAAGCCGCAGCGAGAACGCCGGCTGCGAACGATCCGATACCCTCCCGAAAGACCGCCATCGTCCCAGCCTCGGCGCCGTCCGCTGTGTTCTCTCAAACGTTACAGCAATATTTTTGCAGCTTTGAATACATATTGGTTCCAATTGAGCCTGTTAATCTTAATTGGCAATTGGTTAAATCACGTAGTTTTGACGGTTACTCATATTTTTGATCATCTGATCAATAGCGGGCGCCTTTCGTGCTCGCGCGGCGGACGCCGGAAACCGGTCCTCTGCGAGAAGGCTGCGGCGGCGCGTCGCAGGCCCGAAGAGTTCGGAACCGGCGCGCTCACGAACGCGTAATCGCCTCGTTCGATTGCGGGCGGCCGAATGGCGTGAGGCCGTTCCGGCTCCCGGCGCGCGAGGGGAAGCATATGGCGACGGAAGCGGGCGAGCGCGCGGAAGCGGCGGGTGGCGCGGAACGGCGGCCGAGCCGGCGGGCCTTGCGGGGCCTCGACGCGCTGAACTTCTTCCTCGCCGACGTCCGCGACGGCCTCGGCCCCTATCTCGCCATCTACCTCCTCGCCGTGCGGGGACCGGACCACGGCTGGAACGAGGCGACGACGGGCCTGATCATGACGATCGCAGGCGTCGCGGGCCTCATCGCCCAGACGCCCGCCGGCGCCCTCATCGACCGCACGAGCCACAAGAAGCTCATCGTCATCGCCGGCGCGGTCGCGGTCACGCTGAGCTGCCTCACGCTGCCGTTCATCTCGAACTTCTATCTCGTGGCCGCGACCCAATCGGTCGCCGGCATCGCGGGCGCGGTGTTCCCGCCGGCGCTCGCCGCCATCACGCTCGGCGTGGTCGGGCCGAAGATGTTCGCCAAACGAATCGGCCGCAACGAGGGCTTCAACCACGCAGGCAACGCGGTTTCGGCAGCGCTCGCCGGCGGCCTCGCCTGGTTCTTCGGCCCGATCGTGGTGTTCTGGCTGATGGCGATCCTCGCCTGCCTGAGCATCGGCGCGATGCTGATGGTGCCGTCCGAGGAGATCGACGACGACCTCGCGCGCGGCATGGACGGTAAGCATGCGGGCGAGGACCAGCCGTCCGGCCTCTCGGCGCTGCTGCAGAACCGCCATCTGCTGCTCTTCGCCGTGCTTGCCGCGATTTTCCACCTTTCGAACGCAGCGATGCTGACCTCCGTCGGCCAGCTTCTCACCAAGATCGCGGGCAAGGACAACGCTACCTCGCTGATCGCGGTCTGCATCGTGGCGGCGCAGCTCGTGATGGTGCCGATCGCTGTCATGGTGGGGGCGAAGGCCGACGTCTGGGGGCGCAAGCCGATCTTCCTCGCGGCCTTCGGCGTGCTCGCGCTGCGCGGCGTGCTCTACACTTTTTCGGACAATCCGTTCTGGCTCGTGGGCGTCCAGCTCCTCGACGGCGTGGGGGCCGGCGTCTACGGCGCGCTGTTCCCGCTTGTGGTCGCGGACCTCACCCGCGGCACGGGCCGCTTCAACGTGAGCCAGGGCGCGATCGCGACGGCGCAGGGGCTCGGGGCCGCGCTCAGCGCCTCGCTTGCGGGCGTGATCATCGTCTCGGCCGGATATTCGGCGGCCTTCATCGCGCTCGCCGCCATCGCCGCCGCCGGATTTGCGCTTTATCTCCTCGCGATGCCCGAGACATATGGCTACAAGCCCGCGGCCGCCTCGAACGGAGGCGGCGGCTCCGGCCGCGGACCTGCGATCGTGCCGGCCGAGTGACCGCCGGCCCCGGCGCGCCGCGACCGCGGTCCGGACCCGTTTCTTCTTCGTTGCGGCGGGGGGCCGCCTGATGGACTTTGGCGCGTCTTCCCATCTCGCGATCTGGGGCGTCGCGGGCGCGGCGACCCTCGGCGTCGTGCTGCGGCCGTTCGGATGGCCCGAGGCGGTCTGGGCGGTGGCGGGCGCCGCGCTGCTCGCGTTCACCGGCCTGATCGGCCTCGACGCCGTCGTCGAGGGGATGGGGCGCGGCTTCGACGTCTATCTCTTCCTGATCGGCATGATGCTGCTGGCCGACGTCGCCCGGCGCGAGGGTCTGTTCGACTGGCTCGCCACATTCGCCGTGCGTCATGCGCGCGGCTCCGCGAAGCGGATGTTCCTGCTCGTCTACCTCGTCGGCGCGGTCGTGACCGTGTTCCTGTCGAACGACGCGACCGCGGTGGTGCTGACGCCCGCGGTCTACGCGGCGGCGAAGGCGGCGAAGGCCGACCCGCTGCCGCATCTCTTCGTCTGCGCCTTCATCGCCAACGCCGCGAGCTTCGCGCTGCCGATCTCGAACCCCGCCAATCTCGTCGTCTTCGCCGACCGCATGCCGGCGCTCGGCGACTGGCTCGCGCGGTTCGCGCTGCCCTCCGCGCTCTCGGTCGCGGCCACCTATGCGGCGCTGCGCTTCGCGTTCCGCAAGTCGCTCGCGGAGCCGATCTCGTCCGAGGTCGAGTCGGTCGACCTCGGCGCCGCCGGGCGAATCGCGGGCGTCGGCGTGGTCGCGACCGCGATCGCGCTCACGGCCGCCTCCGCGCTCGGCGCCGACCTCGGCTTTCCGACCTTCGCCTGCGGCGTCGCGACCGCGCTCGCGGCGCTCGCCGTCAGCCGCTCCGGGGCGCTCGACCTCGTGCGCGGGATCTCCTGGAGCGTGCTGCCGCTGGTCGCCGGCCTGTTCGTGCTGGTGGTCGCGCTCGAGCGCACCGGAGCGATCGCGGCGCTCGCAGGCGTCCTGCGGGACGCGGCCGCGGTCTCCGAGCAAGGCGCGGCCTGGGGCGCAGGGCTGGCGGTCGCGCTGGCCTCGAACCTCGTGAACAACCTCCCGGCGGGCCTGATCGCGGCGAGCGCGGTTCAGCAGGCGGGGGTTTCGCCCGAGGTCGCGAGCGCCGTGCTGATCGGCGTCGATATCGGCCCGAACCTCTCGATCACGGGCTCGCTCGCGACAATCCTCTGGCTCGCGGCGCTGAGGCGCGAGGGGCTCGACGTGTCGTTCTGGCGGTTCCTCAGGCTCGGCGCGGTCGTCATGCCGCCGGCTCTCCTGGCGGCGCTGGCAGGCCTCGCGCTGTGATAAGGTCTCCGGTGGGGGATCGGTTCATGGCCGAGGACGAGCATCCGTTGCAGGAAGGCCGGGTCAAAAGCCTCGCTGGCGGACGCTTCCACGACGTCGCCTATGTAGAATGGGGCGATCCGGACTCGGACCGGGTCGCGCTCTGCGTTCACGGACTGACTCGGCAGGGCCGCGACTTTGATCCGCTCGCAGCCGAACTCGCGCGGCGCGGCCGGCGGGTCGTGTGCCCGGACGTCGCCGGCCGCGGCCGCAGCGGACGGCTGCCGGCCGCCGAGCTCTACGGCCTGCCGCAATACGCGCTCGACATGACGGTCCTGATCGCGCGGCTCGGCGTCGAACAGGTCGATCTCGTCGGCACTTCCATGGGCGGCCTGATCGGCATGACGCTCGCCGCCGCGCCCGGCTCGCCGATCCGGCGGCTCGTGCTGAACGACGTCGGCCCTTTCCTGCCCGAGGCGCCGCTGCGCGCGATCGGCCAGGCGGTGGTCGAGACGCCGCGGCGCCATGCGAGTTTCGAGGAGGGCGAGGCGCGCCTGCGCCGGGTCCACGCCGGCTTCGGGCCGCTGACCGACGCCGAGTGGCGCCATCTCGCCATGCATAGCCTCGTCGAGGAGCCGGACGGCTGGCGGCCTCATTTCGATCCTGCGATCGGCGCGATCTTCGCGCCCGAGCGGATCACGGACATCGCGCTCTGGCCGCTGTGGGACATGATCTCCTGCCCCACGCTCGCGCTGCGCGGAGCGCTCTCCGACCTGCTGACGCCCGAGACCGCCGGGGAGATGACGCGGCGCGGGCCGCGGGCCGATGTCGTCGAGATCGCCGGCTGCGGCCACGCGCCGTCGCTCCTTCCCGCCGACCAGATCGCGATCGTCGCCGACTGGCTCGACCGGACGGACTGAGCGGGGCGAAGCGTGGAGGCCATTCTCAACGCGGCGGCGCCGCTCTTCGCGCTGATCCTGACCGGCTATCTGTGCGGGCGCTTCGGCCTGTTCGCCCGTGAGGCCACCGCGAGCATCAACCGCTTCGCGGCCTATCTCGCTCTGCCCGCCCTGCTGTTCGTCGCCATGACGCGCATCACGCCGGCCCAGATCGGGCAGTTCGGCTTCATCGCCGCCTATTTCATCCCGATCGCCGCGATCTATCTCGCCGGCTACGCGCTGTCGCGGCGGCGGGGCCACGGTCTCGCCGCCGCGAACATGGACGGGCTCAGCGCGAGCTACGGCAATGTCGGCTTCATGGGCGTGCCGCTCTGCCTGCTGGTGTTCGGCGAGGACGGGCTGCAGCCCGCCGTGGTCGCGACGCTGGTCACCGGCTGCGTGCAGTTCCTGTTCGCCATCGCCATGATCGAGATCGACCGCAAGCGCGGCGCGAGCGCGCTCCGGACCGCGGGCGGCGTCGCGGCCACGCTGCTCGTCAATCCGCTGTGCGTCGCGCCGCTGGCGGGCCTCGCGATCGGCGTCGCGGGCGTCCCGCTTCCCGTTCCGGTCGAGCGCTTCGCGAGCCTGCTCGGCGGCGCCGCCACGCCCTGCGCGCTCATCTGCGTCGGGCTGTTCTTCGCCGATCAGGCCGGGGCGAAACCGGAGCCCGGCGCGGTCGGGGCGACGCTCGCCCTCAAGCTCTTCGCCCAGCCTGCGCTTGCGGCGCTGCTCGCCTTCTACGTGTTCGACATGCCGTCGTTGTGGGCGCAGGCGGCGGTGCTGCTGAGCGCGCTCCCGATCGGCGCCGGGGCCTTCACGGTCGCCCAGCTTTACGGGCTTCGGACCGCCGCCACGTCCGGCGCGATCATGCTGTCCCATGTCGCGTCGGTCGCGACCCTGTCGCTTCTGCTCGTCTGGCTCGGCTGACGCCGCGCGGGAAGCCCTGGCCCGGCCGGCGTGATACGCAGATCCTCCCGCCGGTTCGCTCGAGCCCATGCCGCATCACGATTCCCAGCCCCGCGCCGCGCTCCTCGCCGTCCTCGCGCTCGCCGTGGCGCCGGCGATCGGGCTCGGAATCGGGCGTTTCGCCTACGCCCTCGTCCTGCCCGACATGCAGGCCGATTTCGGCTGGAGCTACAGCGAGGCGGGGCTTCCGAACGCGCTCAACGCCTTCGGCTATTTCGTCGGCGCCGTCCTCGCCCGCCGCGCCGCCGCTCTCGCCGGGCTGCTTCGCCTCGTGATCGCGAGCAGCGTCGTGGCCGCGCTGGCGACGCTGCTGTCCGCCGCCGTCGGCGATCTCGCGACGCTCTGCGCGCTCAGAGTCGTGTCGGGTCTCGCCGGAGCCTTCGGGCTCGTGGCCGGCGGCGCCTGCGCCATCGCCTTTTCGGAAGGAGCCGGCGAGCGGCGGTCGCTCGCGATCTCGGCCTTCTATGTCGGGCCGCCGTTCGGCATCGTGCTGTCGGCGCTGGTCGCCCCGGCGGCGCTCGCGTTTGGCGGCGAGGGAGCGTGGAGGGCGGCGCAGGCGGCGCTCGGCGTCGCGTCCCTCGCGTTGCTCGGCACGTTCCTATCGCCGTCGCTCAGGCGCGTCGGCGCCGCGTCGATCGACGCCGCGGGCCGGCGCGCGCCGCTCGCGCCCATGGCGCCCATGCTCGCCGGCTACGCCTGCTTCGGCGCGGGCTACATCGCCTACATGACCTTCATGATCGCCTTTCTGCGCCAGGACGCCGCACCGCTTGTGGAGCAGTCCGCGTTCTGGAGCGCGATCGGGCTCGCGGGGCTCGTTTCTCCGCTGGTCTGGGCGGGCGCCTTCCGCCGCCTCGACGGCGGCCTCGGCGCCGCGGCCGCCATGCTCGTCACGACCGCTGGAGCGGCGGCTCCGCTGCTGACGCGCGCCTTCGCGGGCGAAATCGTCTCGGCCGTGGTCTTCGGTCTCGGCGTGTTCGCGACCACCGCCGCCACGACCGTCTTCCTGCAGCGTTCGCTTCCGCCCGCCGAATGGGCGTCGGGCGTCGGCGCCATGACCGTCGCTTTCAGCCTCGGGCAGACCGCCGGGCCGGTCGTCTCGGGCGCGGCGACCGATCTCTTCGGCGGGCTCGGCGCCGGTCTCGGCGTCGGCGCCGCGCTTCTGCTTCTCGGCGCCCTGCTCGCCGTCGCCCAGAAGCCGCTCGCGAGAAGACCTTAAGCCTCCGCCTCGTTCCGGTCGAAGGTGCTCACCTCGACCGCGATGTCGGCGATGGCGTCCTGCAGGGCGGTCCTTCTGCGGCTCTTGGAGACGGCCGAGAAGGCGATGTGCGGCGTATCCGGGCTCGACCGCAGCACCTTGAGGTCGCCGTTCGCGATCTCCCTCTCGTAGCAGGACGGCGGCAGCAGGCTGACCCCCACCCCCGTCGCGGTCAGCATCGAGAGCACCGTCATGCTGTTGCAGAGGTCGGGACGCTGGTTCGAGCCGCTTTCGGCGAGCCAGGACGAGACCGTCTCGAAATGGACCGAGTTCTCGCCGAGCGAGAGGATGCGCAGCGTCGAGAAATCCGACGCGATCAGCGGGCGCCCCGGATCGACGAAGTCGCGCCCCGCCATCCAGCGGAACTGCACCTGCCCGAGCGATCGCGTCACGAGCCCCACGTCGAAGGTCGGTCCCGGAATAAGCGCGACGTCGAGGTCGCCGGACACGAGACGGGAGCGCAGCGGGCTCGTGAGCGAGACGTCGAGTTCGAGCGTGATCTTCGGATAGCGCTCGCGGACGGTCGCGACGAGCCTCGGCAGCCAGGTCATGGCGACGAGCTCCGCGACGCCCACGCGGACGAGGCCCGACAGGCCTTCTGACGGCGCGATCTGCTGGCGGATCTCCTCCTGCAGCGCGAGCGCACGCTCGGCGTAGCCCATCAGCTCGCGGCCCTTGGCCGTGAGCGTGGCCTTGCGCTGGCTGCGGTCGAACAGGGAGACGCCGAGATCCTGCTCGAGTTCGTGGATGCGCGCCGAGATCGTGGACTGGGTCGCGTTGAGCTTGTGCGCGGCCGCCGCGAAACTGCCGAGCCGCACGATCTCGACGAAGGTCTGAAGCTGGCGAAAGTTCATCGGTCCGCCTGGGATTGATCGGATACGTCGAAGAGTACCGATCGAAAATTCTCGATTTCAATCGAAATTTTTGGACCATAGGCTTCTCCGCAGATCAGACGGACAATGATCTGATCGACACAAGAAGATCGCCCGCGCTTCCAGCGAGCATGCGGCCGTTCGACCCGCCGCGCCCAATGGGCGACGTCGGGCGTTCGCGCGTCCGGCCCATGCGGCCGGCGCGGCGCATCGTGAAGTCCGTGGCGGCCGGGACCGGAAACGTCAGTTCCCGCGCGGGGACGCTAGGAGGACTTCATGGCTGCTCAGTCAGACGCAGCGACCGTTGGCCATGCGGACACCGACCGCCACGCCAAGCGGGCGGTAATCGCCTCGACCGTCGGCACGATGATCGAGTGGTACGACTTCTATCTCTACGGCCTCGCCGCCGCGCTGGTGTTCGGCAAGCTCTACTTCCCGTCGAGCGATCCCTATTCCGCGACGCTGCTGTCGTTCTCGACGATGTTCGTCGGCTTCGTCGCGCGCCCGCTCGGCGCGCTGATCTTCGGCCATTACGGCGACCGCATCGGCCGCAAGGTGACGCTGGTCGCGACGCTGCTGCTCATGGGCGTCAGCACCGTGCTGATCGGCCTGCTGCCGACCTATGAGACGATCGGCGTCTGGGGCGCGGTCGGCCTCGTGGTGCTGCGCGTGTTCCAGGGCATCGGCGTCGGCGGCGAATGGGGCGGCGCGGTCGCGGTCGCGACCGAATGGTCGAAATTCAACAAGAGCCGCGGCCTCGCCGCAAGCTGGCCGCAGTTCGGCTCGCCGCTCGGCATGCTGATGGCGGTCGGCGCGCTGACGCTCGTCGCCCAGTTCGGCGACAGCGCCTGGTTCGAGAGCGTCGGCTGGCGCATCCCGTTCCTGGCGAGCGCGGTGCTGATCGGCGTCGGCCTCTACATCCGCCTCGGCGTTCTGGAGACCCCGGTGTTCCAGAAGCTGCAGAAGGAGAACAAGCTCGCCCAGGCTCCGGTCATGGAGGCGGTGCGCGGCTACTGGAAGCAGATCCTGCTCACCTGCCTCATTCGCACCGGCCAGCAGGCGCCGTTCGTGATCTTCACGACGTTCCTGCTGTCCTACGGCACCAAGAACCTCGGCTTCGAGCGTCAGTTCCTGTTCAACTGCGTGCTCGTCGCCTGCGTGTTCTCGCTGTTCGCCAACCCGTTCTTCGGATGGATGTCCGACAAGATCGGCCGCAAGCGGATGTACATGATCGGCGCGGCGACCATGCTGCTGTTCGCCTTCCCGTACTACATGATGCTCGACAGCAAGATCCCGGCGCTGGTGATCTTCGCGATCGTGATCTCGATCCCGATCCACGACATGCAATGGGCGCCGCTCGCGGCCTTCACCACCGAGAGCTTCCCCCCGAGCGTGCGTTATTCCGGCTCCTCGATCGGATATCACCTCGCCTCGCTCACCTCGGGCGGCCCGGCCCCGCTGATCTGCGCCTATCTGCTGCACACCTACGGCACCTCGACGGCGCTCAGCGCGTACATCGCGGTTATCGCCGCCATCAGCCTGGTGTCGGCCGCGCTCCTGAAGGATCGCTCCAGAAGCGACTACGCGACCGACGAAGGCTGGGAGCGCGGCGACGCTTCGACGTCGCCGCAGGTCTCGGCGGCCTCGACGACCGTCCGTCCCAAGACGGCGGGCTGAGCGGTCGCAAAGCGTGGCGGCCGGCGATCGCCCTCGCCGGCCGCCATCGCGTCCGTCGCAAGCGCCGACTGACGTGTTGACATCGAATCTATCGAAGAAACCTGATCGGAAACTCTTGTTTTCAATCGAATTATTCGGGGCATAGGCTGGTTGAGAGCCTGGGGATGGGCGCTTCGCCGCCCGCCGCCTCGTCGATCAGGCGCCGTACGGAAGAGACGGCAAGGGAGAACCTCATGACCAACCGACTTTCGCCGCTCGACGCGGTCAAGCGGCAGCCGCTGATGCTCGGCCTGTTCCTGCCGATCCAGTCCGGCGCCTGGAGCCCGTCGCTCGCCCCGCGCTCGACCGACTGGACCTTCGACTACAACGCCAAGTGCGCGATCATGGCCGAGAACCTCGGCTTCGACCTCGTCTTCGGCCTCGCCCAGTGGATGGGCAAGGGCGGCTATGGCGGCGAGATGAAGTTCCGCGAGAACGCGACCGATCCGCTCATCGTCACCGCGGGCCTCGCGGCCGTGACGAAGCGCATCCTGCTCGTGTCGACGGTGCACATCCTCTACGGCTGGCATCCTCTCCATCTCGCGAAGTTCGGCGCCACAATCTCCGAGATGAGCGGCGGCCGCTGGGGCCTCAACATGGTCACCGGCTACAAGAAGAGCGAAGTCGAGATGTTCGGCCTCGAGCAGATCGAGCACGACCAGCGCTACGTCATGGCGGACGAGTTCGTGACCATGCTGAAGAGGCTCTGGTCCGAGGACGAGAACCTCACCGTCGACGGCCGCTTCTGGAAGATGAAGGAGGCCTTCGTCGCGCCGAAGCCGGCCGGCGGGAAATGCGTTCTCGTGAACGCCTCGTCGTCGGGCGCGGGCCTCGCCTATGCGGTGAAGCATTCGGACCTCATCTTCGTGACGAGCCCGGCGGGCGCCAATCTCGACAAGGCCTGCGAGGCGCTTCCCGCCCATGCCGCCAAGATCAAGGCCGCGGCGAAGGAGATGGGCCACGACATCCGCATCCTGATCAATCCGCACGTCATCTGCCGCGAGACGGAAGCGGAGGCGCGCGCCCAATACGATGCGATCCTGAAGAACGCCGATCCTGTCGCCGCCCAGAACTTCTTCCAGACCTTCACCGGCGGCGACCAGGCGTCCTGGCGCGGCGCCACCAAGGACGACTGGACGGTGGGCGGCAACGTCCACATCGTCGGCACGCCCGAGCAGGTGGTCGAGGGGTTCAGGCGCCTGCAGGCGGCCGGAATCGACGGCGTGCAGGTGAATTTCTACGACTTCCTGCCGGACCTCGCCTTCTTCGGCGAACGGGTTCTGCCGCTGATGCGCCAGGCGGGCATGCGGCTCGAGACGCCCCTCGCCGCGGCCGCGTGACCTCCCGCATGGAAGACCCGAGCCTCGCCGGGGCTGACGGACCCGGCGCGGCGTCCGGTCCGGTGAGCGCTTCGGAGCTGCGCGCCTTCGCGGGCCATTTCGCGACCGGCGTCGCGGTCGTGACCTCCCGCAGCCCGGACGGAACCCTGTGCGGCGTGACCATCAACGCGGTCTCGTCGCTGTCTCTCGATCCGCCGCTTTTTCTGGTGTGCCTCGACCACGGGTCGAACACGCTTGGGGCGATCCTCGAAAGCCGACGCTTCGGACTGCATTTCCTGAGCCGCGACCAGACGCGGCTTTCGCAGGTCTTCGCCTCGAAGGAGGCCGACAAGTTCGCTTCCGTGGAGCACGATGTCGGCGGGAGCGGCGTGCCGCTCCTGCGCGGAACGCTTGCCGCCGCGGAGTGCCGCGTGACCGACGTCTGCACGGGCGGCGACCACATGATCGTGCTCGGCGCCGTCGAGACCGTGCGGATGAGCGGCGGCGAGCCGCTGCTGTTCCATCGTGGGGCCTATGCGGCGCTGCGCGCAACCGGACGCACTTGATCGCGACGCATCGAATTAATCGAAGAAAATGGATCGAAAACTCTCGTTTTCAATCGAATTTATTGACGCATAAAATCGTTCACGACCTTGGGAGCATGCCTCCTGAAACCCCAGCAAGAAACGGCCGCGAAGGCCGCCGCGATCCCGGAGGACGCCCAGATGTCAGCCGCCCCGATCTCCTCGACCGATCTCCGCTCCTTCGCGGGCCATTTCGCCACCGGCGTCGCGGTCGTCACCACGAAGAGCCCCGAGGGCGATCTCGCCGGCGTCACCATCAACGCCGTGACCTCGCTCTCGCTTACGCCGCCGCTGTTCCTGATCTGCCTCGACCATCGCTCGAACACGCTCGGCGCGCTGCTCGCGAGCGGGCATTTCGGCCTGCATTTCCTGTCGAAGGACCAGACCGAGATCTCGAAGGTCTTCGCCTCGAAGCGCGAGGACAAGTTCTCGGAGGTGGCTCACCGCATCGGCGAGACAGGCAGCCCGATCATCGAGGGCGTGCTCGCCGCCGCCGAGTGCCGGCTCGCCGAGATCTGCCCCGGCGGCGACCACACGATCGTCATCGGCCAGGTCGAGAAGGTCCATATCCACGGCGGCGAGCCGCTGCTCTATCATCGCGGGGCCTACGCCGCGCTCGAGCACGAGCGCCTCGCGGCCTGAGCCGGGTCGCATTCGGCGTAATCAACCCGAGACGGTCGTAATCTAGGGCTCGAGGCTTGGCGACCGGGGAGGCTGCGTGAAGATCGGAACCGGCGCCGACCGCGTCGGACTCGCGTGCCTGCTGTTCGCGACGGTCGGCTGGGGCCTCAACTGGCCGATCATCAAGCTGCTGCTGCGCGACTGGCCGCCGCTGTTCGCGCGGGGCTCGGCCGGCCTGTTCGCCGCGGCGGCGCTGTTCGCCTACGCGGCGATGAAGCGGGACCGTCTCGCCGTTCCGCGCGGCTCGCGGCTCCGGCTCTGCTGGCTGTCCTTCACCAACGTCTTCGCCTTTATGGGCTTTTCGGCGATCGCGCTGATCTGGCTGACGCCCGGCGAGGGAGCGCTGCTCGTCTACACCATGCCGATCTGGGCGACGCTGCTCGCCTGGCCGGTCGCGGGCGTGCGGCCCGACGGCCGGACGATCCTCGCGCTCGCGCTCTGCGTCGCGGGCTCGGCCGCGCTGTTCGCCGAAAGCGCGACCTCGCTGCAGACCGACAAATGGCCCGGCGCGGCGCTGGCCCTAGCGGCCGCCGTGCTGTTGGCGCTCGGGACGGTATCCTCGCGCGGGCCGCTCGACATGCCGCCCGTGGTCTCGACCGCATGGCAGGTGCTGCTCGGCTCCGCGCCCATGGTCGCGCTCGCGCTCGTCTTCGACCCGCCGGAGCTTGGGCGGCTTTCCGGCGTCGGCTTCGCGGCCTGGGCCTATATGGCGACCATACCCATGGGCCTCTGCTACCTGACCTGGTTCGCGGCGGTCGGCCGTCTGTCCGCGCCCGTCGCGGCGATCGGATCGCTGCTGGTTCCGGTGGTCGGCGTGCTGGCCTCCGCGCCGGTTCTCGGCGCGCCGCTCGCGGGGCGGGAGCTCGCCGGGCTCGTGCTGACGCTCTCGGGCCTGCTGCTCGTCCTGACCCGGCGCCGCGCGGCGGGCGCGGCGCGGCCGGCCGACTGAAAATCCGCGCCGTTTCTCAGGCATGTTCTCTGGCATGCCGCGCGCGGGAGGCGTAGAAGGCCCGCATCCGACCGAAAGTCGCATGAGGCCTCTCCCGTGACCGCCGCTCTTGCAGAACTCTCCGCCGCCGACCTCGACGCCTTCCTGGGCGCGACCCGCGCCGACTTCGACGCCTTCAAGGCGCGCGGGCTGAAGCTCGACATGACGCGCGGCAAACCCTCGCCCGAGCAGCTCGACTTCTCGGAAGGCATGCTGGCGCTGCCCGGCAACCGCGACCACACCTCGGAAGCCGGCGAGGACGCGCGCAACTACGGCAACCTGCAGGGCCTCGCCGAAGTGCGGAAGATGTTTTCCGGCGTCATGGGCGCGGCCCCCGAGCGGGTCGTGGTCGGCGGCAACGCCAGCCTCGCGATGATGCACGACGCGATCGTCTGGGCGCTGCTGAAGGGCGTGCCGGGCTCGGTCCGGCCGTGGGGCAAGGAGGAGGAGATCGTCTTCCTCTGCCCCTCGCCCGGCTACGACCGTCATTTCGCGATCTGCGAGGAATACGGCATCCGCATGGTGGCGGTTCCGCTCACCGGCGACGGCCCGGACATGGACAAGGTCGAGGAGTTCGTGCGCGACCCGGCCGTAAAGGGCATGTGGTGCGTGCCGAAATACTCGAACCCGACCGCCGAAATCTATTCCGACGAGACCATCCGCCGGCTCGCCGCCATGAAGACCGCCGCGCCCGACTTCCGGTTGTTCTGGGACAACGCCTACGTCCTGCATCATCTGACGCAAACGGCCCACGAGATCCTGAACGTCATCGACGAATGCGCCGAGGCCGGAAACCCGGACCGCGCCTTCGTGTTCGCCTCGACCTCCAAGATGACGCTCGCGGGCGCGGGCCTCGCCTTCTTCGCCTCGTCGGAAGCCAACGTGAAGTGGCAGCAGGCGCGCGCCGGCCGCCAGACCATCGGCCCGGACAAGCTGAACCAGCTCCGCCACATCCGCTTCCTGAAGGACGAGCCGGGCCTCGTCGCCCATATGGACCGGCACCGGGCGTCGCTCGCGCCGAAGTTCAAGGCGGTGACGGACGCGCTCCAGGCCCGCCTCGGCGGCCTCGGCGCCGCGACATGGATCGATCCCGAGGGCGGCTATTTCGTCTCGGTCGACCTGACGCCGGGCGCGGCCTCGCGCACGGTGGCGCTCGCCAAGGAGGCGGGGCTCGCGCTCACGCCCGCGGGGGCGACCTACCCCTACGGCAAGGATCCGCAGGACTCGAACCTGCGGCTCGCCCCGTCCTTCCCGACGCTCGCCGACGTGACGGCGGCCTCCGAGGGGATCGCGATCTGCATGGCGCTCGCCTGCGCGGAGGTCGAGCAGGCCAAGCGCGCCCGGCAGGCGGCGTAAGCGTCGTGCATGATGCCTTCTCCCTCCTCAAGCAGGGAGAAGGCCCGTTCCCTGACCGGCTGCGCCGCCGAGGCGAACTGCGTGCTTCGAGACGCCCGTTGACGCGGGCTCCTCAGCATGAGGATGCTTGGTGGTTCCGACCGTCCTGAACGCTCCTCATGCTGAGGAGCGCCGAAGGCGCGTCTCGAAGCACGCAGTTCGTTTCCGCGCGCGTCGCTGGAAACTTCCTCACCTCGCCTGCGGCTCCAGCAGCAGGTCGACATGCGCGACCTCGGCCGAGC
Source organism: Ancylobacter novellus (assembly GCA_003241695.1). Classification (GTDB taxonomy): domain Bacteria; phylum Pseudomonadota; class Alphaproteobacteria; order Rhizobiales; family Methylopilaceae; genus Methylopila. Next base: position 65,981 of record QFPN01000007.1, read on the forward strand.
CCTCGGTTTTCGCAGCCGCGAGGCGGAAGGCGCTCCAGTCGTCGAGGATCGGGGGAGGCTCCGGCAGCTCGCCGACCGCGTCCGCCATCCCGCTGACCAGCCGTTCGACGAGCGGCCCGTCCGCCGGCTCGAGCCGCCACGGGCTGTCCCTCTCCATGCAGGCGTAGCCTGCGGCCTCGGCGGCCTTCGCGAGCGCGCGCGGGGCGTCGGGTCCGAGCGCGGGGCCGAGCCCCTTGTCGCCGCGCTGGTGGCGGTTGAAGGCAGCGAGGACGGCCGCGTCCCCGGGGTGCGGCGGCGCGAAGGTCTTGCGCCCGGAATAGATCAGCGGCGCATAGAGCGGCCGCCGCGCCTTTGCGAGCCGGACCATGAAGGCCTCGAGCCAGTCTGCGCCTACGAGGTCGAAGAACGCGGAGGCGGTCACGAGATCGGCGACGCCGGCGACCGGCTCGGGAAGAGGATCGCGCGCGAGATCGTGACCAAGGAATGCGACCTCGATGCGCAGGCCGCCCTTCGTCAGCCATAGGACGCCGTGGTCGTCGTCATCGGCATGCGCGTCCGCCCAGGCGCCGAGCCTCTCCCGCGCGTGCCGCAGCAGAAGCGGGTCGCGCTCGACCAGCATCCAGCGCTGGCGGGCGCCGAGCCGCGGCGCGAGCGCGCGCAGCAGCGAGCCGGAGCCCGCGCCGAGATCGGCGACCGACACGATCCCGCGCCGCGCCCCGAACAGCGCCTGAAGCCGGTCGAGCGGGCCTCGCGCGAGCGCGCGGTGGTCGGCCGGCTCGCGCAGGTCGAGCCAGCCCGCGTCGAAGCCGCTCACGCCGCCGGGCCGGGCGACAGGCCCCTGTCCATCAAGTGCTCGAACACGTCGGCGCACTGGAACCAGCGCGGCAGGCGCGCGGCGCGCGTGCGCGCGGCGTTCGAAGCCCGAGCGCGCGCGCCCTGACTGCCCAGGAGGTCGCGCAGCGCCGCCGCGAGCCCCGCGACGTCGTCGGGCTCGACGAGCGCGCCCGCGCGGTCCGGCACCAGGGCTGCGACCGCCTCGGAGCGGCCCGCGACCACGGGCAGCCCATAGGCGAGCGCCTCCGCGAAGGCCATGCCGTAGCCCTCGAAGCGAGACGGCAGCGCGAAGACGTCCGCGCCGTCATAGGCGGCTGCGAGCGCGTCGTCGTCGATCGCGCCGAGAAGCTCGACCCGGTCCGCGACGCCGGCTGCGTCGATCGCGGCCGTCACGGCCGAGGCGCAGGCCGGGTCGCGGTCGAGCGAGCCGGCGATCCGCCACCGCCACGGCAGGTCGGCGAGCGTCCCGAGCGCCTCGGCCAGCGCCCGGTGGTTCTTGCGCGGCGTGACGGCGCCGACGGTGAGCACGACGGGCGTGTCGCCCGCGCCCTTGGCCCGCTGCGCCGGATCGACGCCGGGTTCGGCGACCCGCACCTTGCGGGCCTCGATCCCGTAGCGCTCGACCAGCAGGCCGCGGGTCGCCTCGCTGGTCGCGATCACGAGCGCCGCGGCATGAAGGGCGGCGCGTTCGGAGGCTTCGAGCCGGGCCGCCATCGCCTCGTCGAGCCCGGTTTCGAGCGCGAGAGGATGATGGACGAGCGCCGCGACAGGGCGGCCGAGCGCTGCGATCCCCTCGGCCGGCAGCGCCCCGAAGGCGAGGCCGTCGACCACGAGCGTCGCCTCCGCAGGCACGGCCGCGAGCGCCTCGAACGCCGCCGCGACCGAGGCCGGCGAAGGCGAGGGGAGATCGCCCGGCAGCGCGAGCGCGCGCGCGGCGCGGCGGCGGCCGTGGAGCTCCGCGATCACGCGCGCGTCGTAGCGGTAGCCTCCGGTCGGCGCGGCGAGGTCGCCGGGGGCGGCGAGCACGAGCTCAGCCATGCGCGGCGCCTTTCCCGACCGGGCCTTCGAACCAGGCGCGGGCGACGTCGCTTTCCTGCAGCGTCACGCGGATCGTCTCCACCCCGCCGGCGTGGGGGCCGAGCCGGCCCTCGGCGAGCGCGCCGGCCATGCGGTCGAAGATCAGGCGGCTGAGGAATTCGGTGGTGGTGAGCCGCCCCTTCAGCTCCTCGACCTCGTCGAGATTGGCGTAGTTCAGCGGCTTCAGCGCCTCCGACAGCGCCTCCGTCGCGCGGCCGATGTCGACCACGATCGAGTCCGGGTCGAGCTCCCGGCGGAAGAACGCGACGTCGACCACGAAGGTCGCGCCATGGAGCTTCTGGGCCGGGCCGAACACGTCCCCCTTGAGACTGTGGGCGATCATGATCCGGTCGCGGACTTCGACGGCGTACATTCGGAACTCCGACGTTCAGGAATAGGCGAGGACGACGCCGAGGCCCTCGGCGCCGACCGCGAGCCGCTCCGGCAGCAGCGCGGGCGCGTCGGCGAAGGGAATCTCGACGTCGATCAATGCGTCGAGCCGGCCGTCGGCCGCAAGCAGATCGAGCGCCGCGGCGAGGCGGCGGCGCGTCGTCCAGCGCGGGCGGCGCGATTGCGACACCTGCCCGACCTGCGACGACAGGAGCCTCAGCCGCCGCGCGTGGAAGGCGCGGCCGAGCGGCACCGCGACGTCGGACGAGCCGTGCCAGCTCATCTCGACCACCGCCGCCTCCTCGCCCGCGCAGGCGAGCGCAGTAGCGAGGCCCGCGGCGCTCGCGCTGGTATGCAGCACCACGTCGGCGTCGCGCGGCGCGTCGTGCGGCGTGACGAAGGCCGCGCCAAGCCGCTCCGCCATCGCGCGGCGGCGCTCGTCGACGTCGACCACCGTGACCTCCGCGCCCGGCAGGCCGGCGGCGAGCGCCGCCGCGAGCAGGCCCACCACGCCGCCGCCCACCACAACGATCCGGTCGCAGGCGCCCGCGCCCGCGTCCCAGAGCGCGTTGAGGCCCGTCTCCATGTTGGCCGCGAGCGTCGCCCGGCGGGGCGGCAGGCCTTCGGGTAGGGGATGGAGCGTCGAAACGGGCGCGACAAATCGCTCCTCATGCGGGTGCAGGCAGAAGACTGCGCGCCCCACGAGTTCCCTCGGCCCTTGCTCGACGACGCCGACCGCCGCGTAGCCGTATTTTACCGGGCCGGGAAACTCGCCCTCCTGCCGCGGCGCGCGCATGCGCCGCCGCTCGCTCTCGGGCACGCGCCCGTCGAGGACGAGGCGTTCCGTGCCGCGGCTCACGCCCGAAAACAGCATGCGCACGAGCGCTTCGTCGTCGGAAGGCGCGAGCGTCGCGCCGGGGCGCAGCTCGACCGTTCCGTCGCCGAGATACCAGAGGGCGCGGGGACCTTCCGCGCCGGGACCGTTGCCGCTCGCCTGCATGCGCCTAATTGGTGGCGGGGTCGCGCCGGGTTGGACGACCGTCGACCGTGTTATAGGGGCGCCGTCGAAAGCCGCCACAGGCGGCGCGGACCAAACCGAAAGCGTGACATGCGTTCAAGCCTCGATCCCTCGCCGGCTCCTGCCCCCGACTCTCCCAATTCCCAGAGCGCCGGAGCGCCGATGACGCCGACCGGAACGCAGTCGGCGGCGAGCCTGCTGACGCGCCGCGCCGTGTTCGCGACGCTCGTCCTGGTGACGATCGCGGCTCTCGGCTGGGCGTTCTGGACCGTGCTCTCGGTCGACGGCTGGACGATCCCCGAATTCGTGATGCTGGCCTGTTTCCTGGTCTCGTCGCCCTGGATCGTCATCGGATTCTGGAACGCGGTGATCGGCTTTTCGATCCTGCGCTTTTCCGACGATCCGATGGAGATCGTCGCGCCCTGCGTGAACCGCGCGGGCGCCCACGACCCCATCGACGCCCGCGTCGCGATCGCGATGTGCGTGCGTCACGAGGATCCGGCGCGCGTCGTCCGGCGGCTCGACGCCATCCTGCGCAGCCTCGACGCCACCGGCTGGGGCGACCGCTTCGACGTCTTCGTGCTGAGCGACAGCCAGAAGCCCGATCTCGTCGTCGAGGAGGAGGCGGCCTTCGCGGCGTGGCGCGCCGGGCTCGCGAGTCCGGAGCGCGTCGTCTATCGCCGCCGCCTGACGAACGAGGGGTTCAAGGCCGGCAACATCCGCGACTTCGTGCTGAACGAGGGCCGCGGCCACGACGTCATGATCACGCTCGACGCCGACAGCGTCATGTCGGGCGAGGCGATCCTGCGGCTCGTGCGCGTGATGCAGGCCAATCCGAAGCTCGGCATCCTGCAGAGCCTCGTGGTCGGCCTGCCGGCCCGCACGATTTTCGCCCGCGCCTTCCAGTTCGGCATGCGCGCGAGCATGCGCTCCTACTCGATGGGCGCGGCCTGGTGGGCCGGAGACAACGGCCCCTATTGGGGCCACAACGCCGCGATCCGGGTCGCGGCCTTCCGCGAGCATTGCGAACTTCCGACCGTTCCCGGAGGCCCTCCGCTCGGCGGCGCCGTGCTCAGCCACGACCTCTACGAGGCGGTGCTGATGCGCAAGGGCGGCTACGAGGTGCGCGTGCTGCCGGAGGAGGGCGGCTCGTGGGAGGACAATCCCGCCGCTCTGCCCGAGTTCCTGCGCCGGAACCTGCGCTGGTGCCAGGGCAACATGCAGTACCTGCGCCTCATCGGTTCGCGCGGGCTGCCGTTCCTCGGCCGCGTGAACCTCATGATCGCGATCCTCATGTACGCCGGGGCGCCGGCCTGGATCGTGTTCATGGCGGCGGGCGCTGCGCAGGCCTGGGACCCGCCGGCGGTGATCGGCGGCGGCGGCGACGATCCGTTCCCGTGGGGCCTCAGCTCCGCGCTCGCCGTGGCCATGATGTTCGTGCTCTTCGCGCCGAAGATCATGGGCTATCTCGACGTCGTGCTGAGCCCGGCGGAAAGCCGGCGCTACGGCGGCGCCACGGTGTTCGCCGCGGGCGCGACGGCCGAGGTCGCCTTCGGCATGCTGTTCGCGCCGATCGTCTCCTTCTCGGTGACGGCCTTCCTGTTCCGCCTGTTCGTGCTGAGGAAGCCGCTCGGCTGGGAGGCGCAGGACCGCGACGGACGCCGGGTGCGCTGGACGGAGGCGTTCCGGCTGCTCTGGCCCGCGACGCTGTTCGGCGCGGCGCTTTCGGTCTCGCTGTGGCTGACCGCGCCCGAGGTGCTTCCCTGGGCCGCGCCGGTGCTGATCGCCTATCTGTTCGCGGCGCCGTTCACGGTGCTGACCTCGATCGACGCGCCGGACGCGGACGCGCCCCGGCTGCGGCTGGTCGCGATCCCGGAGGAGATGGAGGCGCCCGCCGAGGTGCGGGCCGTCAGCGCCGGTCCGGAGAGCTTTATGGGGGCGGGCTATGCGCCGCCGATGTCGCCCTTCCGGGTCGACCTGGCGTCCGACCGGCCGGCCTATTCCGCGGCGGCGCCGGCGGAGTAGCGCTGAAGCAGGGGGGCCTGGGCGAGCGCGAAGATCATGGTGATGGGCATGATGCCCCACACCTTGAACGCGACCCAGAAATCGGTCGTCTGGGTGCGCCAGACGACCTCGTTCACCGCGGCGAGGAAGACGAAGAACCACGCCCAGCGGGTCGAGAGCTTCATCCAGCCCTCATGGGTCAGGTCGAAGGCCTGGTCGAACACGATCGCGAGCAGCGGCTTGCCGAAGGCGACGCCGCCGAACAGCGCGCCGGCGAACAGCAGGTTCACGATCGTCGGCTTGAGTTTGATGAACAGCTCGTCCTGAAGCGCGAGCGTCAGGCCGCCGAAGATCAGCACGACGGCGCCCGACACCAGCGGCATGATCGGGATGCGGCGCGTCAGCGTCCAGGAGACGGCGAGGGCGACCACGGTCGCGGCCATGAAGGCGCCGGTTCCGACGAACAGGCCGCCGCGGGAGTTGGCGAAAAAGAACACCACCAGCGGACCGAGCTCGAGCGCGAGCTTCAGCACGGGATGGATGGCGCGACTCGGGTCTGCGGCCTTCGGCATGGCTATCCTTTGCTCCCCCGTCATGCGCCGATCAAGCCGGGCGAGCCCGGCCGGCGGCGTTCTTCCGTTCAGCCCTTGGTCTCTGGCGCCGTCCTGCGGCCGAAATCCGGCGCCGCGGTGTCCTGTCCCTGTTCGATGATTCCGCGCCGGATGGCGCGGGTGCGGGTGAACAGGTCGAACAGCTTGTCGCCCTCGCCCCAGCGGATCGACCGCTGAAGCGCGGTCAGGTCCTCGACGAAGCGCCCGAGAACCTCGAGCACGGCGTCCCGGTTGTTGAGGAAGATGTCGCGCCACATCGTCGGGTCGGAGGCCGCGATGCGGGTGAAGTCGCGGAAGCCCGAGGCCGAGTACTTGATGACTTCCGACCGCGTGACCTCTTCGAGATCGGCCGCGGTGCCGACGATGTTGTAGGCGATGAGATGCGGCACGTGGCTCACGATCGCGAAGACGAGATCATGATGCTCGACGCTCATGACGTCGACATTCGCGCCCATGCCCTGCCAGAACCGCTTGAGGCGCTCGATGTCGTCGGAGTCCTTGGGCGACAGCGGCGTCAGGATCGCCCAGCGGCCGTCGAACAGTTCGGCGAAGCCGGCGTCGGGGCCGGAATCCTCGGTGCCGGCGATCGGGTGGCCGGGGATGAAGGCGACGCGGTCGGGCACGTGGGGGCCGAGGTCGCGCACGACCGCCCCTTTCACCGAGCCGACGTCGGTCAGAACTGCGCCGGGCTTGAGCTTCGGACCGATCTCGGCCCCGACAGCGCCGTAGGCGCCGACCGGGGTGCAGACGATGACGAGGTCGGCGCCTTCGGCGGCCTGGCCGGACGTCTCCGCGACTTCGTCGAACAGGCCGAGCTCGCGGGCGCGGTCCCGGACGGCGAGGTTCGCGTCCGAGGCGACGATCGCGCGCGCGAGCCCGCCGCGCCGCGCTGCGCGCGCAATCGAGGAGCCGATGAGGCCGACCCCGATGATCGCGACGCGGTCGAAGATCGGGTCAGCCACGGTTCGCGCCCACGAACTCGGCGAGCGCCGCGAGCACGGCCTCGTTGGCTTCGGCCGAGCCGACGGTGAGGCGCAGGCAGTCGGGCAGGCCATAGGCCCCGACCGCGCGCAGCACGAGGCCCCGCGCCGTCAGGAAGGCGTCGGCCTCGGCCGCGGTGCGGCCCGCCCCATGCGGAAAGCGGATCAGCAAGAAGTTCGCGACCGAGGGCGCGACCTCGAGCCCGAGCGCCCGCACGCCTTCCGTCAGTTTCACGAGCCATTCGGCGTTGTGGGCGACCGCGGCGTCGAGATGCGCGCGGTCGGCGACGGCGGCGGCGCCGGCCGCGATTGAGGGTCCCGAGACGTTGAACGGCCCGCGCACCCGGTTCAGCGCGTCGACCACGCCCGCCGGCCCGTAGAGCCAGCCGATCCGCAGGCTCGCGAGCCCGTAGATCTTGGAGAAGGTGCGGGTCATCACGACGTTTTCAGCGCCCGAGACCAGCTCGATCCCGGCCGCGTAGTCGTTGGCGCGGACATATTCGGCGTAGGCCGCGTCGAGCACGAGCAGCGTCGTCTTCGGCAGGCCGGCGTGCAGCCGCTTGACCTCGTCGAACGGCAGATAGGTGCCGGTCGGGTTGTTGGGGTTCGCGAGAAAGACGATGCGGGTGCGCTTCGTCACGCGCGCGAGCAGCGCGTCGACGTCGGCCGTGAGATCCCGCTCCGGCGCGACCACGGGCGTTCCGCCGGCGGCGAGGATCGCGATCCGGTAGACGAGGAAGCCGTGTTCGGTGAACAGGCCCTCGTCGCCCGGCCCGACATAGGCGGCGGCGAGCAGCGACAGCAGTTCGTCGGAGCCCGCTCCGCAGACGATCCGCGCGGGATCGAGCCCGTGGGCGCGCGCGATCGCCTCGCGCAGCGCGCCCGAGGTTCCGTCGGGATACATTTCGAGATGGACGGCCGCGTCGCGAAACGCCTCGATCGCCTTGGGGCTCGGTCCGAGCGGGGTCTCGTTCGAGGACAGCTTGTGGAGGCGGACGCCCGCCGGCGCCTTGGACTTGCCGGGCACATAGGCGTCGATCGCGAGCGCGCCGGGGCGGGGGGAGGGGACGGTGGAGGCGGTCATCGGATTCGGCTTGAAGGATAAGGGCTGGAAGAAGTCCGGCTTGCGGTCGAAGGGGCGGCGCCGTCAGGGCGCGATCGGCGCGGCGTAGCCGCCGAGCGGCCGGGCGCCCTCGGCCGGCGGATGCTCGCCCGCGATCGCGACGAGGCGGAGGCGCCGGCCGTTGCGGATGACGGTCGCGAGCGTCTCGGCGCCCGCGGGCAGTTCGGCCTCGCCCTCGTCCGTCACCGACCAGACGGTCGTCTCCGCGACGCCCGCGTCGCCGAGCGGGCGGGCGATCACCAGCGCCGGCGCCGGCGCGGGATGGCCGCCCGCGGCGAAGAAGGGCAGGCGCGCCATCACCTGCGGCTGGTCGTCGCCGAGCGCGTCCCACCAGACCGAGCCGGGCTCTTGATTGATGCGCACCAGCCCGATATCGCCGGTCGAGCCCGCCACCGCCGCGAGCACGCGCTGCGGGGTGCCGTGGCCGACGAGCGGCACGTCGAAGCCGACGTGGAAGCGCGCGAGGTCGTGCATCGCGAGCGCGTCCGAGCCCTGCTCGACATGGACCGAGAACGGCGACTGCACATGGGTGAAGGTTGCGATGATGGTGCGCCAGAGATGCTCGGCGGTCGCGAGCGGCAGCCGTCCCTGGTGGCGCGCGGCGAGGCGGCGCATCATGTCGGCCTCGCGCGCCGGGCGGAACGCCGAGCCGCCCCCCGAGGCGCTCTTGATCGCGACCAGCCGGTCGATCACCGCGCCGCGCTCCATCAGCAGCAGGTGCATGGCCTCGTCGATCCGGTCGATCTCACGACGGATCTCGGCGAGGCTGTCTTGCGATGCGTCGGTCATGGGGAACGGTCCAGGCGGCGGGCCGGGCCGCCCGAGGGCCGGTCCGGACTTGAAGGCGCGCCTTCATAGACGAAGCGGGGCCGGCAGGCCAATGCGGCGGCGCAGGCGCCCGGACGGGGCCGCGCCGCGCCGTCGATCAGTATCTCCCGTGCTTCTCGTCGGCCGCCGGGGCATCGTGGTCGGCGACCTCCTCGGTCTCGTCGGTCTTGTGCCTCTTGTGCAACGCATGGGTCTTGGCCTCGACGTAATGGGCGTGGTCGCTGATCCAGTCCGACATCGCGAGCAGGATGCCGGAGGACACGAACACGACGTGGACGACGGTCATCCACCACAGGTCGCGGTCGTTGGCCGAGCCGATGTCCATGAAGGCCTTGAGCAGCTGGATCGCCGAGATCGCCACGATCGAGGCGATGAGCTTCAGCTTGAGGCCGGAGAAGTCGATCTTGCCCATCCATTCGGGCCGCTCGCTCTGGTCCTTGAGGTCCATGCGCGAGACGAAGTTCTCGTAGCCCGAGAAGATCACGAGCAGCACGAGGTTCGCGGTGAGCGACAGGTCGATCAGCGACAGCACGCCGAGGATGACCTCGCTCTCCTTGGCGGAGAACACGCCCTCGACGAAGTGCAGCAGCTCCTGCCCGAACTTGAGCAGCAGCACCACGAGGCCGATGACCAGCCCGACATAGAACGGCGCCATCAGCCAGCGGCTGGCGAAGAGCCCCCGCTCGAGCGTGCGTTCGATCCTGGTCGTCATGGCCGTCCCTGAAAGATCATGTCCCTGCGAGCGCATTCGCATGCGCGGCCGTCACGGGCAAGCAGCCTTTGCTGCAGCGCGAAAAGATGATCGCGCGCCGGCGTCCGGGACGGCGCGCCGGCGATCACGGCTCGACGCCGACGAGGCGGCGGCGCCGGCGGCCGAGCGCCATGAACAGGACGCCGACGACGATGAGCACGGCGGCGGTCGGCTGGGCCAGGACCCAGTCGAGCGGCCCCTGCGCGGCGCCCGCCGCCTCGCGGAGCTTCGCGAGCGTGTCGGGCGAGACGGCGCCCCAGGACGCGGCGAGCGGCGTGAAGTCGATCGATCCGGAGGCGATCGCCCGCGTGCCGTCGATGACGAGGGCGACGAAGCCGCCCGCGAGGATGAGGAAGCCGAGGAGGCGGAACAGGAACCGGATCATGGAGGCGTCACATGGCGTCGGAAGGTCGTTTGGCGAGAGGCGGCGCGTCGGCCGCGAAGCGCGCGGCCCCTGCGCGCCGGAAGGATGCGACGCCCGGCCGCCGAGAGCAATCCGCGCCGCACGATCTGCGGCCTTGTCGTGGCCTGCGCACTTTGCTAACTCCGGCCGCTCCGGAGGGGTGGCCGAGTGGTTGAAGGCGCACGCCTGGAAAGTGTGTATACGGGCAACCGTATCGCGGGTTCGAATCCCGCTCCCTCCGCCAATTATTCCTATACCATCATCTTTAACGGCCGCTTTTGCTTAGATCATGTAGCGATCTTGGCTCAAGGGGTCTTCCAGATCGGTCCACGATCTTACCCGGACATCCGGCGCTTTACCGGGTAAAAAGCCGGGTAGAAGGGGCGTCGGACCGGGTATAGGAGCCGAGCGGTGATGCCTCTCACCGATGTCCAGATCCGCAAGGCGAAGCCGGCGGAAAAGCCCTACAAGCTCAACGACGGAAACGGCCTGCACCTCTATGTGTCGGCTGCAGGTGGTAAGACCTGGCGCTACCGCTACGAATTTGAGGGCAAGGAACTGCTCCTCACCATCGGGCGATACCCCGCCATTTCGCTTGCCGACGCTCGCGAGGAACGTGCCGCAGCGCGAGCTGCGCTCAAGGCCGGCCGGAACCCGACGGCGGAGAAGCAACGCATAAGGTCCAAGGCGACCGTCAACTCCGAGCCGGAGCCGTCCGGCCCGACTTTCGAGGCCGTCGCCCGCGAGTGGTACGACCTCAACAAGGGACAGTGGACCGACACGCATTCGGGAGACGTCCTGCGGAGCCTGGAGAAAGACATCTTTCCCGGCCTCGGCGACAAGCCTATCGCGTCCCTCGACGCGCCGACGACGCTCGGCGAACTGAGGAAGATCGAAGCGCGCGGCGCGGTGGAGACGGCGAGGCGGATCCGCCAGCGGATGTCGGCCGTGTTCGCCTACGCCATTGCCTCGGGGATCGCGACGCACGATCCGGCGGCGCAGGTGACGAAGGCCATGGCCCCGATCGTCCGAAAGGGGCGACAGCCGGCAATCACCGATCTGGAAGGCGTGCAGGAAGTTCTCAGGAGAGGGGAGGGGGCGCCGGCGCATCCGGTGACGAAGCTCGCTCTCCGTCTGCTTGCGCTCACGGCTATTCGCCCGGGGGAATTGCGAGGGGCGCGATGGGACGAACTACAGGATCTCGACGGCAGGAGCCCTCGGTGGGTCATCCCGGCGGAACGAATGAAGATGAAGAAGGAGCACGAGGTTCCGCTCTCACGCCAGGCAGTCGATGCGATCAAGGCGCTAAAGCCGCTGTCGGGCCGGGGCGTGCTTCTCTTTCCGATGTCCCGGCACGCGCATAAGCCGCTGTCCGAGAACGCGATCGGCTATCTGCTGAACCGGGCCGGGTATCACGGCCGCCACGTCCCGCACGGCTGGCGCGCGGCGTTCTCGACCATCATGAACGAGCGGTTCCCGGCGGACAGGCCGATCATCGACCTGATGCTCGCCCACTCGCCGAAGGACAAGGTCGAGGGTGCCTATAACCGCGCTGAGCACATGGATCGTCGGCGCGAACTCGCGCAGCTATGGGCCGACCTCCTGATGGTGAAGCAGGCCTCGACGGACGAGATCCTGTCAGCCCTGCGGCATGGATGAGCGGATCTCGTGGAGCCAGACGGACAGATTCTTTGTCATCTCGGTCGGTGATTGGCAGGCCTCGAACGCGGACATACGATCGATTTTTCTTAACGAAAAATCCCTTTTGGCCCCTTCACTGCGCAATCCATCGTTCCGCAAGGATGTGCATGTCCCGGCAATCAATCGATCCCAGTAATCGTGCCTATCCAAACCAAGCTCTTGGTAGCTGAGCACGCGCTCCGGAAATCTGCGGGCATAAAGGGGATACCAGTCCAACCTGCGCTCAAGGTGCGTCATCTCTTGCTGGACACCAGAAAGACGCGCAAATATTTGCGGATCGCGATATCCCTCGAGGACAAACCCAACTAATCGATGTAGCGCGCCATCATCGTACGCGTACCAATCTTCCCCGGCACGGGCCCCGAGCTCAGCCAACATCACGAGAGGGAGAGCGGAAAAATCATGATACATCCAAGCCCTCCGGCCCCGGCGAGCCTCCTTCGTCAGGTGCCCATCTCGCTGAATGTCAAGTCGGCTTTTTCGATAAGCTTCGCGCGCATGATCGATCAGCGCGTCGTCCTTAAGCGCTCGGCCTACGGCACCAACACTGAAAGCTGACCAATAAAAATGATTGTTCCTTCGGTCCGGACGAACGTCAGGTGCCATTGAAACCCCTGCTGCAAGATCGTGCAGCCATGGCCTGATTGCTTCCTTTTCCTTTTCAGGAATGTCAGCCTCGGCTCTTAAGTAGGCCATGGCGGCAGCGGCTGTTGCCCACCGCCGAATAAAGCGCCCCTGTACGGTCGTTGGCGGCTGGATCATTGAGCGTTGTCGCGCCCAATCTGAGAGCCAAGCGCCAACGCACGCGCCTGCGCCGGGCCGCCACGCCATCCCGCGCCTTTCGCCCGGTCGGAATGCCAGGTCGACCCGCAACCGCTGTCCTGCGCGGGCGCGGCGGATATGGACGGCGTTCGCGCCCCGTAGCGTGAAGGAATTCAGATCGATCGACGCCAGAGGCTCGGCGGTGCGCCGGTCCAGCGGCAAAATGCGCGGGAGAAATGTGCGACGTCCTGATAACCAAGTCGAATAGCGGTCTCCGTGACAGAGCGTCCGGAGCTAAGCATGTCCTTCGAGGCGTCCAGATCCGACTCTGTCGAGAGCGCTGAGAACGTCCGCCCCGACCGGGAAAGCTTTCGCTGTAGAGTGCGCCGCGTCATGCCAAGGCGGGCCGCGACGGCGGCGACGCCAAAACGGCCAGCGTCCCGCTCGAGCCCGATCATCAGGCGGACGACTTCGGGAAGATCATCTTCGGCGGGCACATCAATGGACCGATCCTCAACGGGAGGAACGTCGGGAGCGGGGCATTCCAACCAGGAGACGGGAAACACGAGCGCGGCCTTCGGCCCGACGTGGATTTCGCTTCGGAAGGCTTGTTCGATCTGGGCCTTTCCTGCGAGCGATCCCGGAATTTCGATATGGCCAGGGCACCAGCGAGGCCCGGCAAACTTGCGCACCAAGGTGAGCATGTAGCCGAGCGCAAGCAGCTCGTTCTTCTGCCGCCCAAGCGTCAGCGGCGCCGTTATTTCATAAGACCAGACCGCCATGCCGTCGCGAAATCGCAGTTCCGTCAGCGTAGCGGCTTGCAGGAGGCGACCATATTCGAGATAGGCGAGCGACAGCGCAGCTCCGAGGTCCGGAAAGGAGAGGATACGCCGGCCGTAGGGCCCGAGCCCGTCGAGCCCGGCCCGGAGCGAAAGCCGCGCCGGTAGGGCGTCGTCCCCAATCAACCGCGCAGCGCGTTCGACAAGCCGGAACTGATCTTTCAGCAGGATGATCGCATCCGGCCGCTCGAGCAAAGCGATCGGCAGATCCGCGTCGCGGAACAGACGCCGCGCCGAGCCTCCTGCCTCCTCCACCGCTTCCACGACGGGGCCCATCGTGCTCGCGCGGGTCAGCGCCAGCGTCACCGCACCCTCCCGGCCGGCGACGATTGGCGCGAAATGGCAAGCGAGCGACCCGGCGCGCTCCTAGCCTTCCCCACGTCGCGCGCTTCGGGACGCTCAGGGGAGGACGAAATGTCCGAATATCGCTTTGACGATCGCAACATCACGTGGCGGACCATCGAGGGGTTCGACAACATCGCCTATCATATTCTCAGCGTCGATGAAGAGACTCGGATTGTCGATCTGCTCTTCAAGTTCTCCGCCAACGGAAAGATCGCTCTTCATCGTCATATGGCAGACTACAAGACGCTCGTGCTTCAGGGCGAGCTGCGGATTTATCAGCCGAACGGGGATCTCAAGGAAATTCGGCCCGTCGGGAGCTACGTGTCGGCTAAGGCAGGCGGAGAGCCGCACACAGAGGGCGGAGGCGATCGCGACGCGATCGTGTACTTCACCAACCGGAACGTAGACGGGCCGGTCTATGAGATCCTGGGCCCCGCGAACGAGATTGTCGCGACGTTCGGAATCCCGGAGTTCAAGGCGCTTTTCGACACGCAGGCCGATTAGGAGCGGCCGCCCTGCACGGCCGCAGCGCTTACCGACCCCGACGGAAGGCGCATGGCCGCCGCGTCGCGCCGGCGCATCTGTCCCGAGCTGTCACAGGCAAGGAAAGCGAGGCAAGCACATGGGCGACATCTCTCACGCCAAAGGCCCGGCTGTTCACCAGACCGTTCATCTGACGCTCGAGAACGAAAGCGCGAGCGCGGCCTCCGAGCTTCACGGGCGCATCACGCATGTCGGGCTTCTGGAGGTGACGGCGTCGTTCCTGACGACGACCGGCCCATTCACGGCGACGCTCGCTCATGACTGGTTCGTGCCGGCGGACGCCTCGAACGAATGGAACGTTCGCGCCCGCATGGCGGCTGTCGATCCCGCTCCGGCCGAGCCGCGGGCAGCTTCAAGATGAAAAGCCGCCGGCTGGCGCTCGTCTTAACCGAGGCGGCCGGAGAAGCTCCGGCCGCCCAGGGAGCCAAATTACGCCGCCTTGCGGGACTTCTTGGCCGGCGCTGCAGCAGGAGCCGCCTTCGCCGCCGAGCGCTGCTGTCCCAGACCCATCTTCTTGGCGAGCTCGGAACGTGCGGCCGCATAGTTCGGCGCGACCATCGGATAGTCGGAGGGCAGGCCCCACTTCGCGCGATAATCCTCAGGCGTCATGTCGTACTTGGTGCTGAGATGACGCTTCAGCGATTTGAACTGCTTTCCGTCTTCAAGGCAGACGATGTAGTCGGGCGTCACCGACTTCTTGATCGGCACGGCGGGCTTCAGCTCCGCGACGGGCTCCACAGCCTTCGCACTTCCGACAGTGCTCAGCGCTGAGTGAACCGACTGTATGAGGCCCGGAAGATCGGCCGGCGCGACGGAATTGTTTCCGACATACGCGCTGACGACGTCAGCAGTGAGCATGACAACGTCCGATTGATCGTCCATGGTAATGCCTTTCAGATGTACTTTTCCTGATCGCTCACATGCGCCTGTTTGCGCATCAAATCAATACTGGATGGCGACATAACTCGAGACGATATGCTCGTTTGACAGTGATTTGATTTATTTTGCGAGGGTCACAGGGAGCGGAAAGACCATGCGCGGAAGTCTTCTAATCGCGGCGACATCCATCCTCGCCCTCTCGATTGCGACAGCCGACGCGCGGAATACGCCCTGTTCCGGAAAGAAGGGCGGCGTCAAAGGATGCCTGGGCGAGAAGTTCCTTTGCAACGACGGCACCACGAGCGCCTCGAAGCGGACGTGTTCTCGGGGCGAGGCGGCCGGGACGATCGACGACGATCGTGAGCCGCCGCGGTCAAGACGGCCGGCGGGCTCCGAATGAGAAGCGGGGTCGTCGCGGCCGTGCTCCTGATCGCCAGCGTGCCGGCCCTCGCGGGAGAGTTAGCCGGCCGGGCGACTGTGGTCGATGGCGATACGATTTACGTCGAAGGCGTCGCGAAGAACGTCCGGCTGTTCGGCATGGACGCGCCGGAGCGCGGCCAGATCTGCGCCGACGGCGCTGGAAAGCGGTTCCTCTGCGGCGTGCGCGCCGCGACGGAGCTCGCGGCAATCATCGGCCGGAACGGGCGCGTAGCGTGCCGTGAGGTCGATCGGGACCGATGGGGCCGCCCCGTCGCGATATGCCGCCTTGGAAGCGTCGACCTGTCCGCCGAGATGATCCGGCGCGGTTGGGCCGTCGACTTCGTGCGCTATTCCCGCGGGCGCTATGAGGCCGAGCAGGACGCGGCCCAGGTCGCCGGCGCGGGGCTTTGGGCGGGCGACTTCGAAGTGCCTTGGGAATGGCGAAAAATCCGCCGGATCAGCCAATAAGGCATCAACATAGCCTTCGGGGCAGTGAGCAGATGCCGCCAAGCACATACGCGGTAATGCTGATGCGGACCTTTGAACTACAATCTAGCTTCGCATCTCGTCAGCCTTTTCGGAGCTCTGCTATGTCCTCGCTTTTCCGGTCGTTCGCTGTCTTTTCATTGGTCCTTGCCGCCGCGAGTTCCCCGCCTTCCGTTCGAGCCCAGAGCTTAGCTGATCTAAACGAGGCATACGTCGACACGGTTTTGGCGATAGGAACATTCACCTCGGCGTCACAAGATGTCGCCGTCTACACTGTCCCGGCAAAAAGACGGCTTCGTCTGACCGACGTGATCATGACGAATACGAGCGGCGGAGTTTGTGACTATCGTATCTTTGTTGGAAACGGTGAAACAAATGAGTTTACAGTCCAGCCTCGATCTACGCTTAAACTAGAATTTAATACGGGACTGCTTTTTGTTGGACCTACAAATGTCACGATACGCAACACTCCAAGATTTGGCGGGGTAACGCCTTGTGGCCTTGTAACAATTACCGGCCTCTTAACTCGCGAACGTAGAAACTAACGCTTTTAGGCGCGTGAAGGTGGACAGCGAAACTGTCAAAAATTAAGCGTGAGCGTGGTCGCCCCGCTGTCCGCCTTGGCCCCTCGCGCCACAATCACGAGGGAGTCGTCCGGCAACGGCCGCTGCAGCGCCTTCGCCTCTTCCCACGGCGCCCGCAGCCAGATGTCGATCTCTTCCCGTGTCGTCAGGATGACCGGCATGGCCTTCGGATGGATCGGCGCGACGACTGCGTTCGGCTCCGTCGTGAGGAAGCCGTAGAGGTCCAGGTCGGCCTCCCAGCCCTTCGACGCCTTGCGGACGCAGGACCACGTCGTCCAGAGGCCGGCGAAGACGCACAGCGGCCGATCCTCGGACAGAGCGAACCACGTCGGCGAGAACTTGCCGTCCGGCCCGCGCTCGTACTCGCTGAACGACGTCATCGGCACGACGCAGCGGTGCTCGAGGCCGAGCCACCGGGTCCAGTGCTTCGACGAGACATTGCGGATGTTTGTGGTCCCGCCGTCCGGCTCCATCTTCAGCAGATCGTCGAAGTCGACGTCCTTGCCTTTGGCGCGGAGCTTGTCGGCCCGGTTCTTGGCGGCGTCGAAAAGAGCCTTCTGGGACGAAGGCATGCCCCACCGCGCCAGCACGAGTTCGCGGCCCTCCGCGCCGTTGCGGACGATCGGGGCCTCATAGTCCGGAAAGATGCCTGGCATCGGCGGCAGGTTGCCGGCGCGGTCGACCATCGCCCGCGTCAGCTCGCGGATCGCCGCCTGCCCCTTGCTGAGCGAATACAGATTGCACACGCGCCCTACTCCGCCGCGTCCTTCGGCTTGTCGTTCGCTCCGCCCTTGATCACGCGAAGGCGGGCGAGACCTGGAGGGAGATCGGGCGGCAGTTTCGGACCGGCAAGGTCGGGCAGATAAGCCTTGCAGTTTGGGACATATTTGCGCTCGCGCCGCCGCGGCGTCTCCGATCGATACGGACAGTCGCGGGAGACGTCGAGCACGACCTCCTCGAGCGACGCCTCCGACCCGAGCCGGGCCGCCAGCCGCGCCAGCCGATAGGCGCCGCGCCGCGGACATTGCACGCACGCAATGCGGACGATCACCCACGGATAGCCAGAGAGCCGATCCGAGACGTCGTTCACGCGGGCCGGGCTGGCTGGAGGCCGCGCCGGTAGCCTAGGGAGACCGCGCGATCCGCCTCTGCTCTCGCCCGCTCCACTTCCGCAAGCTGGACCAGCAGCGCGCCGATCGCCTCTCGCGGGTCGCCATGCGCCTGTTCGATCAGCGCCTCAATCTCAGCGGCCTGCGCCGCGAGGCGTTCGTCCGCAAACATCTCGTCGATCGACTCGGCCGGCCCCGCCTGTCGTGCCATGGTCCCATCTCCCTCGTGACGGGACATGGATTCCATGAGAACGAATAGAGAACAAGAACCGAATCCCGGACACGAACTTCGAGAGATGGCCAGCGCGATCCGAGCGCTTCAGGTTCGAGCGAAACGCGCCGGCGAGAGTACGCTTTCGTACCTTCTCGACATGGCTGCGATGGAGGCGGAAGCGCGGGCGCGGCGCGTCCTAAGCGAGTCTTGACTGAGGACAAGCCCCGCCGAGCGGCGGGGCTCTTCAGTTCTAAGCCTGCAGATGCGAGCGGTGTCACGCGGCTGCAAGGATAGGCGGTCGGGCGGCGGCGGCAGGAGGGGGATCATCGTCAGGCCCGCTGGATTCTTTCTTGACGCGGGGAGGCATAATCCCGCGCTTCCGGCGGCGCCTGAAGAACTGGATGGGCCGCGCAGGCGAGACCTCATCTGTGTCGAGCGCCCGCAAAGCATCCATGATTGCATCAATCTTCACGATAGCCCCGCTCTCGAGCTGTCTCAGCGTCGGAGCGTGCTCGACGGCGTGAGCATCAGAGGCCCAGGAGGCGAGCAGAGCGCGTTTCGCCTCGACGTCCAGTGTCCGGTCCGCCAACACCTCTTCAGGATGACAGAAGACAGCTTCAATGCCCGCCACGCCTCGGGCGAAATCCGACTTTCGCGTGGTTTCGATCTTGGTCATCTCCGATCTCCGCAGTTTGCGGGTTTCTGAAATCGCGGGCCGCGCTGGCTCGCGCAGAAAAATGTGTGATCGTCGAAATGTGACGTCAAGAACTACCCGCAGATCGCGCTTTGCCCGTGATGGGGCGCCGCAGTGCTCAGGAGCCTTCGCGTTTCCAGCGGCGACGCCTCCGAAAACGAAGAAAACGCCCCGCCCGGCGCGAAGCCGACCGGGGCGCCGTAGGTCGCACAAGCCAATTTGCTACGACGGGATAACATCTTAGTCTCGTCACTCTTCGAATCAGCGAGGCATCGACCATGGGTACGATTACGTCCGTCGCCAAAGCCTTCTTTGAAGCGTGCGAGACGGGTGGCGGATGGGAAGCGTGCGAGCGCTTCTGCACGCCTGACGCCAGCTTCTCCGCACAGGCCGACGCTCTTTCAGGCGTTACCACGCTGCGAGACTATACCGAATGGATGAAGGGGCTGCTGACCTTCATCCCTGACGGACGCTATGAGGTAAAGTCGTTCGCGACGGACGACGAGCGTCAGAACGTAAGAGCCTTCGGCGTCTTCAGCGGAACGCACACCGGTGAAGGCGGCCCGTGCGCGCCCACCGGCAAAAGCACCGTAACCGACTACGTTTATTCAATGGAGTTTGACGGCGAGAAGATCAGCCACATGACAAAGATCTGGAACGACGCTCGCGCCGTCAGAGAGCTTGGCTGGGCCTGACGCCCCGATCTTTCCACCTACCGCCCTGGAGCACCGCGACGGGGGACGACTGGAAGAGCATCGCTCTTAGGATAAGGGGCGCGGGGCGGCCCGGCGGGGGCACGATCCACATCTGGTTTTCCCCGCCAAAAGGGTCTTCGGCCCTGCGGCCCCGCACCTCCTGGCGAAGCAGCGCCACCTGTGTCTTCAGATCGCCGATCGCCCCCATGATCATGTCGCGGGCGGCCTGATTTGCGGTGCGATCCGCCTCGCGGTCGCGGAGGCGTTCGTCGCGCCCGTCGCTCAGCTTCTTGCCCAACTCGGCGACGGTTCCCTCGAGGCGACGGAAGTCAGAGTACCCGACGCGCCAGCTCTTGAACTCTTCCTCGGACCGCGCCCGCCACGTGTCGATGTCTGCGATCCGAGCGCTGCGGTCCTTGTCGATCCGGTCGACGCCGGTCAGGGCCGACTTCGCGAGCCCTTCGATGCGGTCCATGCGGTCCGCCTGATCGCGCTGCGCATTGACGGTCACGCCGATCAGCGCCGTAAGCACAATGCCGACCACGACGTTCACCAGGCCGCCATAACGCTCGTACCACGACTTTACCGGCGGAGGCGCGGCGTCCTCCTTGCGCCGGTCCCGACGCATCGACTCCAACGTGTCGGACATTTGTTCGAGCTTCTGGCGCAAGACTTCACGATCCAGCTTTGTGCCGGAGAGCAGGTCATCCGGCTCCCCTTCCGCGTATGCTCCCACCAGATCAGGCCAGCGGCCGGGTCGTGGTCTCGCGGCCGTACCAGGCCCAGGCGAGGCCGCCGATCGTCAGCACGGTCGTCGCGACTGTCGACACGTCGTCGGCGTTCCACGTCTGGCCGAAGGCCCCGGCGAGGATCACGATCGTCTTGGCTAGGCCGGTCATCTGGAGGATCTGCGCCGCGCCGGCGGCGACGATGCCCTGGATCGTTTCGGACGCCAGCCGAGAGACCGGCTTCAGCGCAGGCGCGATGGCCGGATCGGTCACGACGCGGCGGGCGACGTCGGACGGAGGAGCGTCCGCCGGCAGGGCGCGGACGGCGCTCTCCACGGCGTCGGCGAGCTTCGGCTTGGTGATGGGCTTGGTCATGGTCGTCAGTCCTTCGTGACGAGCCGGCAGGCTTTGCGCGGCTTCTCGGGCTTGGGAGTCGGATCGACGACAGCGCTGATCGCGGGGCGGCGGCGCGCCAATACCGTTCCGTCTCGGCTGTGGATGCGGCGAGAAGGATGGCTTCGAGCGCAGAAGCCGGCGGACGGAACGGCGAACCGCCTTTGTTCGACCGGGGTCTAAAAGATTGCGCGCGTCAGATCGTTGAAGCTCAGAATCTCTCGCATTAGCTAGATTTTACCGAGAGCGGGAGCCTCAAAGCGCCTGTTGCTGTCACGCCGCGTTGTTTTCGCGTTCCGCCCCAAGATGGTTTCGGCGATGCACGAAGAAGCCCTCGCCGAAATTTCGAATAAAAAAGTCGCTCCTCTATTGGAGATCTTCGTTGTTGAGATCTGTTTCTTCGAGAGCGGGGAAGATTTTGAGCCTATTTCACGGCTCCCCAACGTCTCGGTTTCGGTGCAGGGGGCGACAATCAAGGCGCAGTTGGCGCTCTTGGACCCCAGTTATCGGACGCGCGCGAATGGCTTTCGCATCCTGGCGGATGAGGGAGCCGAGATTCTTCGATCGCACGGCGACGAGTTCCAGAACGATTAGCGGCCTTGAAGACCCCGCCTCTTTCATGGGCAGCGGGCGTTCGTTCGCCCATTTTCGAGGCTGCAATCGCCTTAAGTGCGTGCACCTTGCAGAAGAATGATGCAGGGTAGGCGTGTGCCGCTTTGATCCTTTGGGATCCTGGCGGTGCGGGCCGGCGAGTGGTCCCCCAGATCTTCCGCCGGCCCGCTTCACGCTCCGACCCTCGCTTCCAGCGCCGCGATCATCCGCTTGAGGATCAGGAGCCGCCCAGACAGGTCGTCGGGCTCCGGCTCTGAAGGCTCGGGCGTCGCGACCCTGAGCGCCGCCTCGAAGCTTTCCGCGTAGCCCTTGATCAGGTCCGCCTTGTCGGTCCCGTTGACGACCTGACGAGTGTTGCGGCGCGGCCACTCTCGCCAACACTCGGCTGATCGCCGTTACTATCCAGGACTTGCTGGATATTCAGAACCGTCCAGCATCGGCGGATCAGGACTGCGGCGACGTCATTGCGCGATTTGCACCCTCGCTGCGCGGTGACCGTCGTGCTATGTACTCAGCTTGGGTGTCACTCAATTTGGTCGTCGGGAGGCGGTTAAAGTCGCGCCCCATCAAACAGGCCGTAATGTGCTTGGGCGACATCGCGCTGAAAGAGATGACGTCCGAAGGGCGCTTCGTTTAAGGACAACGGCGCGGCTTCCAAGTTCACGTCGGTAACACGGACGGCAAGCTCGCGACGCCGTCCACCTCCTTGATGAAGGTCGGGCAGTCGAGCAGATGGACTGTAGCTCAAGCTGCGGCGGCCCAGGTCTTCGGCCCGACGACGCCGTCCGTGAAGAGCCCCCGCGCCTTCTGCCAGGCCTTGGTCGCCGTCTCGGTCGCAGCCCCGAACACGCCGTCCGCCCCGCCGTCGAAGCGATAGCCGGCGGCAAGCAGGAGCTCCTGCCAGATCACGACAAGCGGCCCTCGCGAGCCGCGGCCGATCCGCATGCGCGGCAGGACGATGGAACCGGGGCCGGCGGCCGGGAGATACGGCGTGTCGGAAATCGCCCGCCACTTGTTGTGCGCGGCCGCGAGGCGCGTGTGATAGCCGTGGGTCGCGTAGGATGATCCGTTGTAGCCGCGGGCGACGCCACGACAGTCGTCGCCTGTCGTCGGTCTCTTTAGCGCCGCGAGCGCCCGGAGATCGTCGTCGAGCTTCGCCGCCGTCACGAAGCTCACCATGGCCGCGAGATGGGCGGCCTCGCCGTCCATGAACGCGCGCACCATGGCCTGCGGCGTGTCGAAACCGGCGGCGACGCAGTTCTCGCCGAGGATCTGACCGAGCCCCCAGGAAGCCGCCTTGAGCGCCACCGTCTCGTCGACCGCCATGGCGAGCGCGATGCGCGGATAGCTGTCGGCAGGGTAAGGCTTCTCGCCCCACTTCGGATAGGCGAGACCGAGGCGCACGAGCTCGGCCCGGACTGCGCCCGACGAGTTGCGATAGGCGACGTGCGGCTCGTAGAGCGCTTTCGGGCGCCCGGTCTTGTCGAAGCCCGAGCCGGCCGCCTCCACGTCGAGCAGCATGTGCAGCTCGTCTTCGCCGACGCCGATGGGCGCGCCGATCCTCGGGAGGTCGATGTCGTCAAGGCGCGCGGCCGCGCCCTGGAAACCGTTCCAGGTCATGCAGGTCTCCGATGTGAAGATATGAAAAAGCCGCCCTCGGGGGGCGGCCATGCTGCTTCAGATCAAGCCCGCGGCGGCTTCGACGGCGGGACGTTCAATGGCTTGGCGGCGTGATGACGCCGGACAGTCGGATTGTAACGACCAAAATTGACGCTAAGACTTTTGTATCGAATTGGAACTCGCGACGTATTCCTAGCGTTCAGCGGCCCATGAACCGTATTACGCTTTCTCGGCCAGAGTATTTAATTTTACAGCTTCTGGCGGAAATGGAACTTCCTATAGAATTTGACGGCGATGCCGCGTCTGCGTTGATCCAGTACGGCTTTATCGAACGTGGCGCTCTCGGAGTAAGAATTACAGACGCTGGCAGGATGCGCGCTATGTGTCCGCTTCACATAGATGACGAAGACATCTAGGCGGCGCCAAAATTTACCATTCCCTTTTTAATCAAGAGAAGAGTTCGATACTCCTCCCACTGCCGCAGTTCCCGTCTTGAACTTTCCAAGAGAGCATCAAGCGCGGAAGTGTCCAGTTTTGCCTCTCTCAATCGGAATAAGACATCGCATTGCGCATGCAATTGGGCCGTCGTCTCGTGAATGCGTTCGTCCGCAAAACTGATCTGCTTTTCGACCTCATTGACCAAAGCGCGCCTCCTGAAAAACCCCTCTGCTTCCAGTCATGTATGCTGATTGCGAGAATAACCGCGTTTCCTGCGCATTTGGTTGCATGCAAGCTTTTAAACTTTCGTCCTAATCAGCATCATCCATTCTCTGACCTGCATGACTGCAGAAAGGAAAAAGGCCGCTGTGTGAGCGGGCGACAGTCAACGCTTTACTGGCCGCGTGCGCCTGATAGGAATCCTGTCTGCGCAACTTATGCGGGACGTCCGCCATGCCTTATCGCGTCAGCAGCGGCCCGGCCGAGGGCCGCACCATCATCGTCGCCCATAGCGCTCAGGAAGCGTTGAGCCTCTATCGAATGCTGCAGGAGCAGGGAGCCGAGAACCTGGATATCGGTCACCTCGAACGTGGCCCCCTCACCATTAACGAGGTTTCGGCGATCGCCGCGACGGAAGCCGATCCTAGTCCTGAAACTCCTGCGCCGACCTCTTAGAGCGCCGTCACGCTCCAGCTTTCGCCGTTCCAGACGGCGGCAGCGGTCTCGGGGTCGTGGGTCGGCGCGGTAGGCCACCCGGTAGACGTGATCGTCGATGATCGCTCGCGGGTCGCGCGATCGTTCTCCAATGTCGGATATAAAAAAGCCCCCTGCGGGAGCGCGCGGGGAAGCGGCGACCTTAGAAGGTCAAGGCAGGTAGCAGGTTTCGATCGTGTAGCCGGCGAGCGTCAGGTTGTCGGTGTCGACCGCCAGCAACGCGTTGAAGTCGACCGGCCAATCGTTGGCCGTGTTTATCGAAGCGGTCTGCGGCGTGCCCGAGCCCGAGCCGTAGTTGACCGAGCCGGACGCCCCGACCTGGGAGCTCACAGAGCCGGCGTTCTGGACGGTGACGACCGACCGCGCATTGCTGCCGGAGGTGAGGGCCTGGCCGGACCAGATGTTGCCGTTGACGCGCGTGCGGCCAGTCTTGACGTTGGCGTTCACCGTCGAAGACGTCCAAAGCGCCGTGATCCGCGCCCAGCCGTTCGGGCCGAGAGATCCGCCCGGAATGGTCACGGTCTTCAGCGTCGTGGCTGCCGTCGAGCCCGTGAACGGGATCGCCACGCCGCTGGCCTCGATGCACCTCACGACGCCGGCCGCGGCGCCGACCGCATTGTACTGGTCCGCCCGACCGTCATATCTGACGGTCTTGGTCCCGTTCGCGACGAGGACGTCGAGCCGCACGCGCGCATTCGCGGGAGGCGTCCTGTAGAAGCCGCCGGACACACCGGCGCCGTGCATGTGGACGTTGAGGTAGATGTCGCCGTCGATCGGGGTGACGTCGCCGGTTTCGTCGTCGCTGCCGCCTTCGCCGATCGTTTCCGTGCCGCAGACCGCGAGATACTGGCACCCGGAAATCGTGCCGCCGAGCACTCGGAAGTCGCCGACCTTGCCTTGCGGCGTCGGGGTCTGAGGCTCGTCCGGGTCGGCGTCGTCCGGGACCGTCTTCGGCTTGAGGTTGAAGCGGATGGCGGCCGGCGCGACGCCGTCGAGCGTCGCATTGAGCCGGCCGATGATCACGCTTCGCACGTCCGGCGTCGGGCCCGGCCAGTCGGCGTTCGTGGTGACGTCGATCGCACGGCGCACGAGGCCGTGACCAGTGAGGCTCTCGACGATGAACCCATCGTTGTCGGTCGTTTGAAGAAGCTGCCAACACGCGTAGGGCGTGTCCTGCGCGATCGCCGTCGCGAGGCCGAACGTCGTCTCGCGCGTGTGGCTGGCGCGGATCAGCGCGGAGCCGCCGTGGCCCGCGCCCGTCCCAAGCCCGACGTCATATCCGGTGACCTTGGTGACGGTCGTTTTGCGCCACTGCGCCTTGCCGCCGACGCCGTCCTCCGCGAGCGAGTTCATCGCGCCGTCGTTGAACTTGAACACGCACCCGCGCGAGCGCCGGCTGGTGACGTCGGCGAAGGTGTTGCCGACCGAGTCGCCATACCCCGGCGCATGTGCGCCACGGATGCAGTGCTCCTGATTGTCCGCGAAGTCGAACACGCCGAAGGAGCCGTTCTTTGAACCGCCCACCAGAATGCAGTTGTTGCCCGGAGACTTGGTCGCCCCGGCGGCCACGCCGAAGGTCTTGCCCCTCGGCATCGAATAGTCGGCGACGCCCATGAGCCGGAACGCGCGGAAGAATGTGTCGACCCGGAAATCCTTGATCCGCCAGCCGCGGCGCGGCGCGATCGGAGAGACGCCGTCGCGGATGGATTGCGCGGCGACCAGGAACGGTCGTCGGATGTTCTTCGATCTGAGATCGTTGATGTCCCACTCGTCCCCGTCGAAGCAGATCGAACCGTCGCGAAGGGTCCCGTCCCAGGCCCGGATGGCGAGAATGCCGCCGATCTGAACCCGGTTTTTGACGATGGCGGTTTCCTGGTTCTTCGAGCTCGCCTGCGCCGGCATCTCGAAGATCAGGTCTTCGAACGTGCTGTCGTCTCCGATCCAGACGTCGAACGGCGACGGATCGCCCGCCGGGACCACCGGCTGAAGGCGCCCCCGCCCGACGGCCATCGAACCGTTCGGGATGATCAGCGCGCCGTGGCGATAAATCCTGTTCTTCGAGAAGCGGACCGGAAAACCGCGCAGTACGCTCTCTTCAAACGCCTGCCGGAGCGCGACGGAGTTCGCGGCCAAAGCCTCCGGCGTCGTCACGCCGAAGCCGTCGACCGCGCCCTTGTCCTCGGGAAAAATGTCCTGAGAGCCGATGTTGATGCGGGCGTTAAGACGCAGCGCGCCGGTCGTCAGGTTCGACAGATCGGCCTTCGCCCGAGCCGCGATCACCTGCGCGAGCTGGGTGACGTCGTCGGACGGGGTAAGCCCGTCGGCCAGGATCGCGTTGACGATCTCGCGCTGCGGCTGCTCCACCGCCGCGGCGGGCACGCGCGACCCCGTCGTTCCGCCGGATGCGAGGTTACGCGGCGCATAGGGAGCGTTCGCGTCGGTCGCGCCGACCGGAGGCTGATATCTCACGGGGTCACCATGATGGCGTGGAGTGGAACGAAGGGGGCCAGCGCCCGGCGCAGCTCCGCGTTGGTCGCGAAGGGGCCGCGGTCGACGACGCGGATGATCCAGTATTTCCAGACGTCTTCAGCCGCGACGGCGTCTAGGATGTCGACGTCGGCCGGATCGGGCGCCGGATCGTAGAAGCCCGCGCCGAGCTCGCTCGCGTCGACCTGGAACTGGTCGGGCTCCTCGACGGTGATCGTCGCGCCGACGAGCTTCGCGAGGCCGATGAAATCCGCCGCCGACACGCAGGAGCCGCCGGCGTGGCGGATGCGCGCCGTCGCGATCCGCGCCTTCACCGTCGAAGCGAGCGGGCCGAAGGCGTCAGGCAGGCCGAGCTCCGCCTCCCAGTCCTCGAGGGACGTGACGATGGCGCTCGAAAAGATCTCGTTCGCGACCGTGGACTCCCGGACGTTGAGGTCGACGACCCAGGCGGCGATCGCGGTCCAGAACTGCGCCATGCGCGGCGAGACGCTGGCGGCGTTGCCGACCTCGTCGGTTCCCCAGGCCGGCCCGCGCGGCGTCAGCGCCACGACCTGCGGCAGGATCTCGGCGACGGTCGGGTCGGTCTGCTTGTCGACGACCTCCGGCGGGTCGATCGGAAGCCGCGCCGCAGGCCAGTCGGGCTGCAGAGTCCAGATCACGTTGGGCATGGCGGGGTTCGGCTCAGACGTACGTGATCGCGCCGAGCGTCGGCATCACGCCGGCGGCGAAGGTTAGCGTCGCGGCCGGCGCGACGAGGGTGAAGCCGTTCTCTCCGACGACGCGGGCGATCGCGCCTTCGATCACGGTCCGCCGCAGCTTGAAGGGCTTCGACGGTCGACCGGGCTCCGCCTCGTCTTTGAAGGCCGCCGCAAGCTCGGCCGCGATCGCGTCGCGGGTGGCCGACGCGCTGTCGGCAAGATCCGCGATCGAAATCGCGACCGGCGAAGCGGCCGGCGGCGTCGCGAAGATCCGGGCCGTGAGAGGGCGGCGCAGCGGGCTCTCGATATAGGCCTGGACCACGGCCACCTGGTCGGCGGTCGGGATCGCGTCCGGCTGGTCGGTCACGGTGAACTGCAGCCAGATCGCGCGCACGTCGTCGACGAAGGGCTCGACGAAGACGCGGTCGACGGCGGCCAGCGCGTCGCGGGTCCAGCGCTCCCAGTCGGCCGCCGATCCGCCTGCCGGAGGCTTGCGCCGGCGGTCGATCGCGCGACGGCGAAGCGCGCGGATCGATTCCCGATCGGAGCCGCCCGTGAGGCCGCCCGCGGCGACGACGCCCGACCAATCCAGTCCGTCCGGAAGCGTCTCGTCGCTTGCGACCGTCATGGCGAGACCCGCACCGCAGTCGCCGACCGCACCATCGTCCTCGGCCTCGATCGGAACGACGAGCGTCGTCGAGGTCGCGGTCACCGTCGCGGTCGCCCGATAGGCGACGCCGTCGGCGCGAAGGAACCGCAGACCCTCGGGCACGACCGTTCCGACCACGGCCGCGAACTCGACCGCGCCCGACGCCGGCGCCGCCGCGGCCCGGACGAGGCCGAGGTCGTAGGCGTGGCGCTCGAGCGCGTCGGGGTCGCAGGTCGAAACGAAGAGCTGATCGTAGAGGAAGGCGCGCCGCAGTTCGTGCTCGCGGCCGAGCATCGCCAGCACCTTGGCCGTGACCGTGAAGGTGTTGGGCCACACCGCCACCACGGCGCCCTCGACCGAAGACGTGAAGTAACCGCGGGCCTCGGCGGACAACTCGTCGAGGGTGCGGACCCTATATCCCGCCATCTGCCCGCCTCCAGAGCGCGTCGAAGGACTGCGCGTAGATCTCTTTCTCGCCGGCGTAGACCCCGACCGTGAGCCGGATCTCGCCGTCATTCGGGTTTGCGGTCGCGGTCGCCTCGATGCGCTCGGCGAGCCCCTGCGTCTTCAGCGGGCGCAGCGCGAACAGCGCGGCGAGTTCGATCTCGCGCGCGGTGTCGTCGTTCACGACGGCGCGGCGAAAGCGCCAGAAGGTCGAGCCGAGCGGCCCTTCGCCTTTGTCCTTGCGGATGTCGAAGCCGTCGCCCGGCCAGCCGCGCGGATCGCCCGTCGGCTGAGGTCCGCCGAGCGCCGCGGAGGGGCGCGCGTCGGAGAACAGCAGCATCATGACCGCCGAAGCGATCGGGTTCGCGGCGACGAAGCCGCCGGGCCCGCCGTCCTCCGGAACCTTGGACAGGTAGAAGTCGCCGGACTGGCCGTCCCACAGGACGTCTGGCGGCAGCACGGCGACGCCGATGTCGGCCAGGGGGCCGAGCGGCGTGAGCGTCAGATCCATCAGATGAGCCTCAGCCTATCGGTTCGTCGGTCGGCGACGAGCCGCGCATCACGCCGCCATGCTTGTGGTCGGAGCCGATGTTCTTGCCGTCATGGGTGACCTGGCCGCCCGAGATCGCGACGCCCGAGCCTGAGATCGTGAGCGTCGTCCCCCCCGCGACGAGCGTGATCTTCGCCGAGTGGACGATGCGGACCTCGCCCTTCACGACCGAGACCATGTTGCCGTTGGCGTCGTAGAGGACGCTGGACCCGGCCTCGCGGTTCTTCGGCCGGTGCTGCGCGTGCTCCATGCCGAGCGCGAGGTTGAGCAGACGCCCGCCGTCGTGCGGGCCGAGCTGCAGCACGACGCCATGGGCGTCGGCCGGCGACGACGAATGGAAGCCGAAAGGCTGCAGCCGGTGGACACGCGACAGCGTCTCGCCCCGCGGCCCGAGCAGCTTGACGAACTGCTGGTCGCCAGCGTCGTCGGTCTCGACGAGGCGGCCGCGGACGATCCGGCTCACGCGGCGCTCCCGAGCGTCTCGGGGAGAACGAGCGTCAGCTCGGCGAAGGTGCCGCAGCCCTCGCCCTCGCCGAGCTCCTGGACGAACTCGACCGCCTGGATGGCGAGATCGGTCGCGAGCTCTTCGGACGGCAGATCGACATAGAGCAAGTTGCGCGGCGCCCAGAGTTCGCCGGCCTCGTCGCGCCAGGTCGAGACCGTGACCTGCACGGCGAGCCGGGCGCCGTTGCGGCGGTCAAGCTCCCACTGCGCCCGCTCGCGCAGATCCTCGCTCTCGTTGGAGCCCTCGTTCTCGATCAGCAGCGGCCGATGCCGGCCATAGGTCTCGCTCGACGCTGTCTCTTCCTGCCGGAGGTCGTCTTCCTCGACGCCCTCGGACTTCTGGCCGCGGACGACGCATTCCGAGAAGGCGACGTTCATCTGGTCGCGCAGGCGATAGCGGATCAGCGGAGCCGCGCCCTCGACCAGCCCGCCGGCGTGACGCGGTCCGGGACCGCGCGCGATCTGGACCGAGCCGTCCGGCTGGCCGGTCAGGAACAGACCCTGACGGCGCGCCTCGCGCTCGAGCGTCGCGAACAGCGGCTCGCCGGGCGACCGTTGCACCATCGGGATCGTCGGCAGCGACGAGAGCGCATCGAAGCCGACGCCCCACTCGTCGAACTCTTCCGCGACGCCCGCGAGATCTTTGTTCTCGACGAAGCCGGTCTCGTGCCGGACCGGCTCGCAGTCGATCGCGTCAGCGGCCTTCGAGCGGCCCGACACCGAGACGCGTCGGGAGCCCGGCGAGACCTGGGCCGCATATTCGTCGACATAGCCCGCGCAGGCGAGGTCGCCGCCGCCGAAGGCGCCGAGCGCGCCGTTCTCGATGGTGTAGATCTCGACGAGCTTGCATTGGCGCAGCCGGCCGGCCTCGGACGACCACGCCGGATTGGTCGCGGCGAGCTCGAAGGCGATCGCCGCGGCCTCGACGGAGCGCGAGATCCGCACCGACTGAAACCCCTGAAGGGCGTAGCCGTCGACGACAAGCGATAGAAGTTCGGCCATCAGACCTCCGGCGCCAGCGCGTCGAACTCGGTCGGCATGAACATCGGCGTCCCGCAGGTCGCGCGCTTCGCGAGCTCGGCCCCACGGTTCGGGTCGCCATAGAGCCGCCAGGCGACGACCGTCGACGGATAGGCGCGCGTCAGCGTCACGCGCACGGTGGGCTTCAGCGACGCAGCCCGGTCGGAGAGTCTCCGCGAGGCCTGCGCCGCGGCCGCGGCGAGCGTTTCCGTCACCCTGTCGCCGAGAGCCGCGGCGAGACGGTCGATCGAGCCCGTCAGCGCGTCGTCGATCCGTCTGCGCGCCGCAATGGCTTCGTCGCGGGCGTCGATCGACGCCCGGGCTTCCGCGACGAAGGCCGCGCCGAGCAGCGCCGCCTCGAACCCCGCGGCGAGGGCGGTCGCCAGGCGATAGCGCCCCGTCAGGACCGGCGACGAGGTGCGTGGGATCGCGTCCGCGGCGGAGGCCGCTGCGCGATAGAACTCCCGCACGACGCCGCCCTGGTCGGCCGCCGCCGCGAAGCTCTGCGCCTGGGCGACCAACCGCCGACCGATCGTCGACGCGGCCTCCGCCCCGTCGATCCGGTCGGCGAGCACGTGGACGATCGTTCGGCAGGTGCGACGGCAGCGCGCGACGGCGTCGCCGGTCGCCGGCACTTCGAGCGTGAGGCCGTCGAGAATGCGCGCAAGCGCCGCCGCCGTCTCGGCCGCGGCGGCGGCGGACTGAGTGCGAGACATCATCGGCTCAGCTTTCAGAAGCCGGACAGCACGTCGCCGATCAGACCCGGCAGCGTCTTGAGAATGTCCTCGGCGATCCGGTCGCCGATCTCGATCAGCGGAAACCCGCCCGTGTCGAGCCCGGCTTCGACGAAGCGCATCGAGAGCGCCACATAGCCGAGCCGCCCCTTCTCCGACGCCGTCGAGACCGACACGCAGCGCGCCAGAAGCGCCCCGGTCATCGGGAGAACCAGCAGGCCTTCGCCATAGGACGAGCAGGCGTCGAGAAGCTCCTGCGCGCGCGCGTCAGCGAGATTGCCGACCACATAGGCCGTCACGCCGATGAGCTGCGGCTTGCGGCCGAGGTCCTCGGTGGCGTGGTTTTCGGCGTTGACGAAGGGATGCACCGCGACGAAGCGCCCGCCCTCGTCCACGCCCTCGCGCTCGACATGAAACCGCACGCCTTTGAAGGACGCCTTCGGTAGCGTCGCAGGCCAGTCGCGGACTGCAGCCGACCCCATCATCGGCCGCGGGCCCCGAGGATCTTGTCGAGTTCGCGCGCGATCTGCACGGGCAGTTCGGCCGCGGCGACCTCGTCGAACGCTTTTCGGCTCTCGCCTTCGATCATCTTGAGCGGAATCCAGACGCCGGAGCCCTGCTTGACGATCGGCTTCGCGCCCCAGCGGCGGCTGTCGGTGTCGCGGACATAGACCTGCTTGTTCAGCCGCCGGACCATGTACCGGTTCGGCGCGCGTCCCGAACGCCGGAAAGCGCCGGGAAAGAAGGCCGGCTCGCCGGCGACGTCCGCCGCCACGCCGCCGTTCTCCTCCCGCGCCTTGAAGTAGCGCAGGCCGATCTCACCTCCGCGGGACGCCAGTCCAGCGCGCAGGTTCGTGGGCGAGGCGCGGAGCGGCCGCACCGCCTTGGTGAGGATCTTCGGGAAGATCCCTGTCTCGGCCGCGACGGCCTTCACGACCTTTGGCCGCGCGCGGGTGACGACGCGGTTCATCACCAGCGCGGCGGCGTTCGGAAGCCGCTTGCCCGCGACCGCAAGCGACTGCGCCAGTTCACGGATCGGAGCGTCTTCGCCGCGGATTTCGAAAACGGCCATCAGCCCACCCTCGTCGAACGGATCTGCGGCATCGACACGCCGAGATCGGCGCGCAGCGGCCCGTCGGTGGTGGCCCGCATGCCGCGCAGCCGCGCCTGCTCGCGGCCGGAGCCGGTCAGTTCGATCGTGTGCGTGGTGGAGACCTGCATGCGCTCGAAGCGCGCCGCCGCCTCGTACATGCGATCGGCCGCGCGATGGAGATCGGGCGAGCCGGCCGCGCCGCCGATGCCGCCGGGCGGCGCAGGCGGGATCGGCGGCAGCGAGGGCGCGGGAGGCTCCGGCGCCTTGGCCTGCGGCGGCGGAATGAGACCCTCGCGGATCGCGTCCCGGATCGTCTTGCCCTCGGTTTCCTGCTTGTGGCCCGGATTGAGCTCACCATGGCCATAGACCTGCGCCTTCGGCCACCGCTTGCGGACATCGTCGAACAGCCGCTTCGACGCTTCGATCTGCGCCGGGGTGACGTCCTTGTCGTCCTTGGCGATGACCTCGACGCCGACCGTGTTGCGGTTGGAGAGATCCGGCCGCGTGGCGTCCGGGAATTGGTCGGACGGCCGCATATGCGCGCCGCGCTCGCCATCGGGCAGCGTCTGATAGCGACGCCCGTCTCGCCCGATGACCCACTGCACGCCGAGCCCGCGGCGGTTGAGCGTGCCAAGCACGCCCGCGGCGTCGCCGCGCCCGCCAGTATGGTGGACGACGAAGCCCTCGACGTCGTCGAGCGGCCCGCGGCGGCGCCGGGTCGCCATGCCGGAAAGGTCGATCGTTCCGGCCGGCGGATTGGCGGCGCCGATGCCCTGCCAGTCGCCGATCCCGGCGCGACGCGCGCCATGCCACGGGCCCCAGCCGTTCTTCGCAGCGTGGTCGAGGGCGAAGTCGGTCTGCTCCTTCCAGGTGCGGGGATCGCGAACGTCGATTCCCCTGTCCTGCGCGATGTTGCCGAGGCCGCCGCCGGTGAAGAGCTGCCAGTCGCCGAAGCTGCGGCCCTGATCGCCGGTGTAGTCGTTGAAGCCCTCGCTCTGCGCGACGCGCAGCGCCGTCTCCGGGTCGATCCCGCGCTTGCGCGCCGCCTCACGGATATAGGCGGCGCGCTCCTCGCGCGACGTGACATGGCCAGCGCCGGGACCGTCGTCGACCGGCAGCGCCGCGACCGGGCCGACGCTTTCGCGTCCAGCCTCAGCGCCGCCGGCGCGTCCGGCGTCGGCCCGGTCGCGGATCGCCCAGCCGCCGCCCTCGGCGGGGCCGATGCTGCGGGCAGGACGATCATAAGCGGAACCACCCAACGACGCTCGGACCAGACCGCCATTCGGACCGCCGAAATCCTGCCCGCCCTCCGGCGCGAAGCGCAGCGGCACCGGGATGCCGGAGTCGAAGACATCCTTCATCTGCTTGAACAGGGCCTTGCCCTCTTCGAGCACCTCCGGGGCCTTCGACTTGACGCCGTCGGCAATGCCTTTGCCCGTCGCCTCGCCGACCGCCTGTCCGCCCGGCCGGGCGACGGCTGACAGAAAGTCGAGGCCAAGATCGATCGGACTGTTTTTCAGATGCTCGGCGATCTTAGCCTCGATATCCCGGATGCTCGCCTCGATTGCCGTCTTGCGGCTCCGCAGCGCCATCAGCACCGGCGCGCGATCCATGTCGTCTCCGATCTCGGCGACGCGGCGCTCGTTCGCGGCGAGTTCGGTCCGAAGCTTCTCGATGTCGGCCTTCAGATATGGAAGATCATTGCCTTCGCGCTCCGCCTTCCGCCGATCCAGGCCACGCTTGAGATGTTCGCCGGCGACCGCGTTGCCGTGGAAAGACCCGACGGTGCCCGCGGCGGCGATCGCGGCCGGCGCTAGCAATGACGTCCATGGCGTCATCACACCGGCGGCGGCCGTCGCCGGCAGGATCTTGGACGCCTTGTCCGCAACGCCGGCCGGTCCGGTCACCCCGAGCTTGGCGGCGGCGGCGTCGAGGGCGGCCGCGGACGCGGCGAGCTGCGCGGCGGATCCTGTCAGGGCGGTCGCGGAGCCAGTCAGCGCCGTCGACCCGAGAAGGCCGGCGGTGACCTTTACAAAGCCCGCGACGCCGAGCGCGGCTGTGGCGGCCGCACCGCCCAGACTGACAATCTGCTGCGTTGCGGGATCAAGCTTTGAAAAGCTGTCGAGCGCGCTGCCCAGACCGTCGGATGTGAATTTGATGAGACCTTCGTTCGCGCGCCCGATCTCGAGGGTGAAGTTCTCCCAGGATCCGTGCAGGTTCTCAAGCGAGCCGGAGACGCCCGACATGATGTAGTCGGTCTTCTTTTTCGCGAAATCCGGGTCGGATCCGGCGGCGCCGATCTCCGCGAAGGACGACTTGAAGTCGTCCCACTGCTTTTGCGTGATCGCGCCCTTGCCGCCGTGTTTGTCGGTGAGCCAGGCATTGAGCTGCTGCAGCGTCATGTCCTTCGACATGGCGTCCTGCAACAACTTGAAGCTGTCCACCGAGACGCCGGACACGCCGTAGAAATCGCCGACCGCCTTGGCGGCGGATTTGCTGTCGGAAGCGCGGACCGTGCCGTCCTTCTTCTTGCCAAGGATCGGCGCGGCGGCCTCGACGATCGCCGCCGTATAGGCGTCGCGGTCCTTGATCAGTTCCTTGTCGCGGTTGATTTCGTCGATCCGCTTGCGGACCGCCGGCGTGAACGCCTTGCCGAGCGAGCCCTTGAACTGGTTTTCGAGCGCCGTCGTGTCGAGCCGGTCCGGCATCGTCACGTAGTCGTTGAAGTTGATCCCGACCGCGTTGAGCGCCGTGCGCCCCTTCTTGGTCGGAGACACCAGCCGGGACGCGGTGGCGCGCATGAACACGCCGGCTTCGTCGCCGCGGAGCCCGCCGCGTCGGGCAAGCGCGCCCATGGCGAGCGTCGCCTCCGTCGGCAGGCCGGCGGTCGTGGACGAGGCGGCCGCGTATTTCACATATTGCGCCGCGTCTTCGCCCGACATGCCGCCGAGCTTCGACATCATGACGATCTGGTTCACCGCCTTGTTCGCCTCCGCGAGCGCCTTCTCCTTCGTCGAGATGTCCTTGCCGGTCGACTGCAGGTAGGAGCGGATGGTTTCCGCGCCTTCTTTCAGGCTGGTCTCCATCAGCGTGGAATAGTTGCGGACGTTGTCGAGGATGCCTTCGGCGACCTCCGCCTTTACCTTCGAGGAGAAGTCCGGCAGGCCCTGCATCGCGGTCGTCTGCGCCTGCACTACGTCAGTGTTGGAGAACGGGGTCTCCTGTCCGATCTTCTTGGCTTGCTCCAGTAGTGGCTTCTGATCCTGTTCCGTGATCCCGGTATAGGCGATCTGCCGCTTCTGCGCGTCGTCGAACTCTTTGACGTTGCGCACCGATTCCCACATCACTTCCTTGCCGCGATGCGCCGCGACGACGCCGGCGGCCCCGACCGCCACTCCGAGCGCCTCTCGGCGGGTGGCGCGGCGTTGCAGACGCCGCTCTTCCGTCGCGGCCCGGCGTGCATCTGCAGCAGCCGCGCGCAGCTCCGCCGCTTGCTGTTCCCGGATCGCCCGCGTGGTTCGGTCGATCGACCGCTGGAGGGCCTGCTGATGCCGCTCCGCGTCCTGGATGGGCACGCCGTAGGCGCGAACGGCCGAACGAGCGGCCTCGAACTCGCGCGTCTGCGCCTTCATCACCGACTGCAGCGCGCGCGCTTCACGCTCGGCGGCCTTGTGCTCGGCGGTGAGGCGCGAGACCTCCTTGGCCGCGGCGGCGGCCTTCGTCGCGACCTCAGCGCTGGCGGCGGCCCCCTTCGTGCCGGCATAGGCGTCGGCGGCTTTCTTGGCGCCGTCCAGCGCCTTGCCGACCTCGGTGAGGCGCGCGCGGGCGAGCTTCAGCGTCGCCTCGGTCGAGGCGACTTCCGCGCGCGCCTTGCGGAACGCGCTGAATTCGGCCGCGGCCTTCGACGTGCGCTCGAGGGATTTGGTCAGCCGATCAACCTCGGCCGAGGTCTTGCCGACCTTCGCGACGTCGGAAAGCGCCTTCGTCACCGATCCCGTCGCCTTGGCGACCTCGCGCAGGACCCGGCTCGCCTGATCCTCGCCGGTGAGGAGAAGCTTGGTTTCGACGACGCGCGACGCCATCACCGTCCCTCACGCTTGCGGCGCTCGGCGCGGGCGAGCGCCCGGCCGTACCAATAGAAGATCTGGGAGATCGTCAGGTCGCGGAGGTCGCCGGGCCGCCATCCGAGCTCGAAGACGAGGTCGTCGACGAGCTCGGCGACGCCTCGGTCGCCTTCTCGGCGGCGAGGAAAAAACCGAGCACCGCGTCCTTCACCGCCCGGCTGTCCGCAAGGCAGAGCTGGCCGAGAATGAGCGGGTCGCCGTCGCGCCCGTTCATCATGACGAGGCGCTCGGCATAGGCTTTGACGCGATCCATGATCGGCGTCGCCACCACCATGTCGTCGCCGCGCGGCGCCCAGACGAACGGGTCGCCGAGCTCCGAATATTCGTTCCAGGTCGGCTCGCGCAGTTCGAGCTCGCGCACCGTCTCGTGGCCGACGATGGGCTTCGTCAGCGTGATGGTCTTGTTCGCCATCTCGGCCTCACACGCGGCGGTACTGGTCGGAAGCGACCTTCATGCCGCGCACCTCGCCGGTCGCGGAATTGATCTCGGGTCGTCCGGACCAGTTCGCGCGGGTGAGGAGATGCGTGTGACCGGCGTCGGTCTCCTTGAAGGTGACATCGATGGTCTCCAACAGCATGCCTTCGCGCCAGGCG
This sequence comes from Ancylobacter novellus, assembly GCA_003241695.1. Classification (GTDB taxonomy): domain Bacteria; phylum Pseudomonadota; class Alphaproteobacteria; order Rhizobiales; family Methylopilaceae; genus Methylopila. The sequence goes on from QFPN01000007.1 coordinate 102,673, forward strand.
AAGGCGCCGCGGTCGAACGACAGCTCGATCTCGGCGAGCTGCGGCGAGACGGTGACGTAGCCCGAGGCATCCTGATTGACGCCGGTCTCCGGCGTGGCCTGAGCCGGCCGGATGGTGGCCTCGGCGCGGCCGCTGTAGCGCCGCCCGCCGATGTCGATCGTGTAACGACCGCCTTTGGTCTGCATGGATCTCTCCTGAGATGTTTGGGATCAGCGCGGCGGCGGGGCTCGCCGCCGGGCTCGACAGGCGGACGTGTCAGAGCAGCGCGGAAGCCGCGGTCAGGCTCTTGAACATCGTGATGTTGACGGCGAAGACGCGCAGCGCCGCGGCCTGGGCGACCGGCATGTAGAAGCCGGCACGGTCGTTGTCGTAGTCGAACTCGACCCGCAGATACTCGGCGAACTCGTCCTCTTGTCGAACGATCCCCGCCGCCGCGAGTTCGTCATAGGCGTGGATGACGGTCGCGCGCATCTGGTCGGGCGTCACGACGCCCTGCACCCCGTTCGGGTTGTCCTCGCGCATCACGTGACGCGGATAGAGACCGAGCACCGCGTTCTTCATGTAGCGCTTCACGTAGGACGCGACGCAGACGCTCTCGATGTCGAGGAAGGTCGTGTCGAGCAGGTCCGCGCCGTTTTCGCGATAGGTCGTGATGATGCGCTCGCAGCGCATCTGATCGTCCGCGCCGAAGGTGAAGGTCGAGATGCCGGACCGCAGCAAGGTCTCGCGCTCGACCGGCGTGAAGACCGCGAGGGCGTCGCGCGGCGGCGTGATGCCGTAAAGCGTGAGCCCCTGCATCGGCCGGGCGATCTCGACCGCGGTGTCGACGCTTCGTCCGAGGTTCTTCGTAAATGCGATCTGCGCGCAGAGGGACGCCGCAATGCTCCAGCTCGGTTGAGGCACCTGATAGCTGCCGAGAATGGTAACGTGCGGTTCGTTGAACTGCAGGCCGTAGGCGGTGAGACTTGCGAGCGTGCCGTTACGAGCCGTGATGTAGTGACCGTCGAGCTGAGTGAACGGATCCCAGCGGGTGCGCATGAAATCGCTGACGGCGTCGATCGCCGGCTTGCCCGAATACGGGCTCGCGATCCAGTCGAACCGCTCGGCCGCGACGACCGCGAGCGCATCGCCGATCCCGCCGCCGCCGGAGCCGCCGGTCACGTTGCTGACCGCGACGGAGATGCCGCGCACCCGCGCCGGATCGCCATCCCAGGCGCGCTTGACGTTGATGTCGTTGCCTTCCACGCCGGCATGGCGCGCCTTCAGCTTGACGACCGTCGGCGAGCCGGCATCGATCCGCGCCATCACGGGCGGCCCGAAGCGCATGCCGAACTTGCGGTAGCCCTTCTGGACGCACTCCTTAAAGCGGCTCGCCACCACGGCCGCGGTGTCGCCCTGCCTTACCTGGATCCCGTATTTCTCGCCGCAGATGTAGAGGTAGAACCGTCCGTTGGCCTTCGCCGTCCCTGTGAAGGTCACCGAACCTTCGGCCTGGACAGAGTCCTCGGCAGCAGGCAGCGCGATCGCGTAGATCTCGCCCATCTTGTTGATCTGCCGGGCGTAGGCGACCATGTCGGCCAGCATCGTGCCGTAGCCGAACAGGTCCGACGGATCGGTCGAGCCGACGTTGATCAGGGTCAGCGGCTCGACCATGTCCAGATCGGCGCGGCCGATCAGCAGCATGCGCGAGACGCTCGAATAGACCGGCGGGCCGGCGTTGACCTCGGCGAGAAACAGCGGAACGCGGAGGTCATCCGGAATCTGATTGAACGCGATGGCCATCGGCCTCTCCTCGGTTCTTGGATGCGGTCAGGCGCGAAGGCTCAGTCGGCCCCGCCAGGCCGGCTCGCTTTCTGCGGGGTGGTGCGGACGCCACGCGGCGGCGCATCGGGCGTCGGGGGAAGGTCCTCGGCGGGAGGCTCAGGAGGCGGCGGCGAGGCGGCGGGAACGGCGGTCACGTCGATCTCGCCGCCGCGCATTTTCAACCGCTCCCAATAGGTCGACCACGTCACGACGCGGCCTTCGGGCGGCAGGATGTCCTGCTCGGCGGGGTCGAAGATCTGGCCGCCGGGTACGGCGGACTTCACATGACGTCGGTCGGCCATTGGTCCTCCGGGTCGAAGAGGGGCCGCTCCGGCGGCCCAAGGGTCGGAAAGTCCGCGGCGCCTGGATCGGGCCGCGCGGTCCCGCCGTGCGGGATCGTGGTGAAGCCGGCGCTTTCGAGCCGCGGCAGCGCTGGCATGGCGAGCGCGGCGGCGAGCATCCGGCAGGTGACGCCGGCGCCGCTGCCGGCGGGCGCGGCCTCGCAGACGAGGCGAAGCGCCTCGGGGAGCGCAGCAAAGGAGCCTGTCGGCGGGTTCATCGCGTCGAGCTCGTCCGTCTTCAGTTCGACGAGGAAGGTCACGAGATGAATCGCGAGCCGCTCCGCGGTCTCGTCGGACGAAAACCGCGAGACCGAGCGCTTCGCGACGCTCTTGGTGACGGCCCGCATCAGCAGCGCGCCCTCGGGCGTTGGCTGGGCGAGCGGATGCGGTCGGCCGAGCGTCAGGATCTGCTCGGCGCACCATGCGAGCAGGTTGAGGGTCGCTTCGAGCTCACCGTCGGTCGCGGGCGTCGCGATCGCAGGGCCGGCCTCGCTGTCGAGGTCGACCAGCGTGTTCATCGCGATCTCGAGCACGAGATTGCAGCGGTCGTCGAAGGGCGCGCCGCCGTTCTGGCTGAAACCCTCGCCGTCGAGCTCCTCCGTCGTCACCACGATGATGGGGACGGGCTCGCGATGGTCGAAGTCGCCGATCCGGCTGTCATAGACCCGGCCGTCGCAGAGTTCCGCGATCGTCGGATGCGAGTTCAGCGCCGCGATCGCCTGCAGGCGAAGCGCAGTGAGGGCGAGGCTCATGGACCGATCAGCCCGCGCGCGCCTGGCGCTCGGCAAGTTCGATCGAGATGCGGCCGACGCTGTCCGCCGGCGTCTTCGACACCTCGAAGACCTCGCCGGTCTTGAGCCGCCGCACGAGGTCGCCGGACTTCGGCACGTAGCGAAGCTCCGACACGGCGACGTCGATCGTCGTCCGCGGCGCTGAACTCGCGCGGGTCGCGGTCTGCGGCATGCGCCGACCCTCTGTGTGGAATTCCTCGTCAACCGCCACGAAGGAGCCGACGAACCCGAATGGCTCCCGGCTCGGGTCGGCGACGAGACGTGCATTCACGTCTCCGCCGACCCGAGCGCGCGGGATCGCCTCGAAATCTTCGCCGAACACCACGTCAATCGCGTCGCCCGCGGCCGCGAAGGCGTCGTCGAAGATGGACACCGTCAGGCCTTGCGCAGCGCTTCGACGATGTCGGCCTTGGTCTTCGCAGTGGAAATGTCGACACCGCGTTCCGCCGCGAGCTTCTCGAGGTCCGTCTTGTTCAAGGCGTCGAGATCGTCGACTTCCGCCGTCTCGGCGGCGTCCGCCGAGACATGGGTGCCGGCGGCGATCGCCGCCTGCGCCTCGTCCCAGCCCATCGGCACCGCCGCGGCGTCGGCCTTGCCCTTTTCCCGAAGCAGCATGGTGTTCTCCCTCAGTTCGAGCTGAAGCCGCGGACGAGCAGCTGCGGCCGCTTGACCAGCGGCAGCGGGTTGCTCTCGGTATGGATCTCCATGCCCTTGCCGAATTTCATGCGTTCGAGCGGGGCGACGAAGACCTCGGCGTCCTCGACGCCCGGCGCCGTGTTGACCGCGTCCCAGAAATCGGGCGGCCCCCAGTAGTTCGTGAAGGTGTCGGACGTGCCGAGCGGGAAGAACCGGACGTCACCGGCCGGGATGAACCGCTCCGGAGCCGACTGCGTGCCATCCTCGCGGATGTAACCTGCAGAGCCGCGGTACTCTTCGAACTCGATGCCGCGGAAGACGAACCCCTTGCGGACGTTCTCCCGGATCGGGTTTGCCCCGGCGGGCGTCGCCGGGTAGTTCTGGAAGGCGTTCTGCATCCGCTTGTGGCCGAGGAACTTCGTCGCCCACTCGGGGGACATCAGCGCCTTCACGCCCGTCATGGTCTCGCCGTTGAGGTTGTCTTCAAGATACGAGACGACCTCGTCGCACTTGGCGCCGATGTCGGTCGTGTCGGTCCCGAGCGTGAAGTCGATCTCCTTCTGCGTCACGTCGAACGCGATGAAGAGATTGAGCAGCGTCGAACCGTCATAGTCCTTGATCTCGCCGCGGAGCGCCGTGACGCGCAGGTGCTCGAGCGTGACCGCGTGCTTCTTGCGCATCGTGATCAGCTTGCGGTTGGTGAAGCCAAGCACCGTCTCAAGCTGCGCGCCCGCCGGAGCCGCCGCGAGCATGTTCTGCACGTCGGTCGCGAGCACCGCGTCCTCGTGCGGAATGTGCGGGATCACGAAGCTCTTCGGCTTCTGCTTCCCGCGAGTGCCGAGGGACGCGGGCGCGCCGCGAGGCCGGGTCGGGAGCAGGTTCAGCACGCCGTTCTCGATCACCACGATGACCGAGGTCGTTGGGATCGGCTCAGGGGTGAAGATCCCGAGCTCGCCGATGCGGCCGTAGCTGTTCGGCACGATCGAGACCGCGCCGGTGAGGGACGCCGCCGAGAAGGCGTCCTGATTGAAGATGTCGAGCACGGTCGCCATGGGTCAGGCTCCTTCGCGGGTCTTGATGTGCACCGCGCGGAGCTGCGCGATCGCCGCCGCCCGCTTCGTCGCATCGTTGATGGACGGTCCCCAGGTGAGGCCGTTGTGAGAGACGATCGCGCGCTCGTCGACGACGACGATCGGCACGTCGCTGGACGTCGCGTCGGCCGCGAAGGCGAGGATCGCGACCGCGGTCTGCGATCCGTCGGAGCCCGTCGCAGCGCCGACGACGAACTTGCCATTCGCGCTCAACTTGGCGAGCACGGTCCCGGATTTCAGTTTGCCCTGTCCGCTGGCGAGGACGCCGGTCGACCGGGAGGCGTAGTTGGGCTCTTCGGACTTCAGCCAGTCCGAGGCGACGATGGCGGTTTCGAGAAGCGGCATCGGTCAGGCCTCCTGCTTGACGCCGGCGCGCTTCAGCTGACGCTGCATGCTCGCGGTGGCGGACGACGCGCCGGCCTCGGGCGTGGCGAGCGGCGTGGTCGGATTGATGGGGGTCTTCTCTTCCTTGGCGACGAAGCGCTCGAAGAGGGCGGCGCGCACCTGGTCGAGAGACTTGCCCTCGGCGAGGTAGACGTCCGCGGCGTTCGCCTCGATCGTGGGATCCTTCTGGCGGGCGAGGTCGACCGCCATGCGAATGTCCTTCGCCTGGGAGGTGCGCGCTCGCGCCTGCTCGGCCGTGACGCCTTCGCGCAGCAGCTGGGTGGTCATCGCGGGCACGCCGGCCTTGGCGCAGATGTCCGAGATCTCGATCGCGAGCGTCGACGCCGCCTGGCGCGCCGCCGCGATGTCTTCGGGCGTCGTCGCGCCCGCCTTCGGTTCCGGCATCGGAGGCTCCTTTTCCGGGGTGGGCGCGGCCGAGGCCGCTGGGGGACGAGTGACGCTCATGCGCCAGTCGTTCTTTTCGGCGAGCGCCGTCAGGCGCTTCGGCGCATGCGCGTAAATCCGGTAGTCGAAGGCGGCGACGGCGGGCTCGGCGTCGTTGTCGTTCGCTGGCTTGGAACCTGCGCGGGTCGCGTAACCCTGCGTGACCGCGTCGTCGGGCGTCAGCCAGGTCTCGGCCTTCATGTCGGCGCGGCACTGTTGAGCGGTCCGGCCTGACTTCGCCGCGTAGACGTTCGAGAACGAGGTTGCGAGCGCGTTCAGCGCGCGCAGCGACATCTCGTGTTCCGCCGCGGTCCCGTAAGTGAAGCCGCTCGGATCGTGGATCATCATCGTCGAGCCGAGCGCCATCTCGATCTCGTCGCCCGCCATTGCGAGCAGCGACGCCGCCGACGCGGCGATGCCCTCGACGACGATGGTCGTCTTGCCGGTGTGGCGCGCGATCGCCGCGTGGATCGCAGAGCCCTCGGTGGCGATGCCGCCGCCCGAGTTGAGCCGGATCGTGACGTCGTTCTCGTCGCCCACCTGGGCGAGCGCCGCGATCACCTCGGATGCAGTGAAGCCCTCGTCGTACCAAAGGGCGCCGACGGTCCCCGAGAGAGTGATCTCGGAGCCGCTCACGCGAACGGTCATGGTGATGTCCTTCAATCGTCCGCGGGAGCGGGCTGCTTCGCCGGCGCCGGGGTGTCGTCCGTGACGCCCGGCGACTTCGTCTTCGAGCGTCGGCCGTCGCTGTCGTAGGAGACGCCGAGGTCGTCAGCGCGGGCGTTGTCAGCCGCGTTCTCGGCGTCGACCGCTTCGGCGTCCTGACCGTCGGCGGACACCTCCGCCGACCGGGTCGAGAATCCCGAGCGGACCTTCATCTGCTTGGCTTCGATGTCCTGGACGGGATGGATGTACGCGAACGCCTGCGGGGTCCATTTGACCGCGTAGGCCTGACGTCGGGTCATCCCTTCGGGCAGTTTCAGGACGCCGGACAGCAACGCGTAGTCGATGAAGCGGCGATAGACCGGCCGGCAGAACTGGAACACGAGCAACGCGTGCTGGAGCGCCTCGATGCTGCGCCGGAAATCGTTCAGGGCCGCCCGGAGCGTCCGATCATTGAGCTGACCGTAGTCGCCGCTCAGGATTTCATAGAGGGTGCCGGCGCCAGTCGCGATCGAGCGGAGCGAGACCCGGATGTACTGCTCGAAGCCTGTCGGGCTGTCGGGCGGATTGGACCACGTGATGTCTTCGTCGTCTTCCAGCACCTGAAGTGTGCCGGCTTCCCATTGGAGATCGCCGGTGCCTTCCTCGTCCGCGTCGGTCGAGCCGATCGGGTTCTGACCATCGCCAACCCGCTTGATGAAGCCGGCGATCAGCGTCGCGACCTTCTTACGGGTCAACTCGGCGTCGAGATAACCTTGCAAATCGTAGAGAGCCTGAAGCACCGGCGCGAGCCATGGCTCGCCGCGCTGCTGGCCCGGCCGCAGTGCCCGGAAGAGGTGGCAGACGTCCTCGGCAGGAACGACCTTCGCCTCGTTCAGCGCGCCGCCGGACACAATGGCGTCGCCAGGATGATCCCGGGTCAGCCAGTACCCGGTGCGCGCGCCCTTGCCGTCGAACTGGATGCCCTGCCAGATGCGGTTCGTTGGGTCGTTCTTCAGGTGGTCGCAATGATCGCCTTCGATGACCTGCAGCTGCAGCGGAACAGTCAGCCCGTCGCTGAGGCGCCGAGAGCGAAGACGGACGAAGGTCTCCCCTCCCTCCACCATGCCGCGGGCGGCGATCGCCTGAAGGCCGTAGAAGTCATGAGCTCCCGTGCTGTCGGCCTCGTCGACCCAGTCCCAGAACAGGCCGGCGACAGCGGCGCGGTACTCTTCCGAGCGCTTGTCGGCAGCCTTCTTCTGCGTCTTCGACATGCCGGTAGTGTCGATCCGGGCGATCGACTGCGGCTTGATCCCCGTGCCGACGAGGTTCGAGACCATGCGATCGACGATCGATCGCGCATGTGGGTTTTTCCGCGCCTGGTCGCGAGATTTCCGGCGAAGTTCATCAAGCGCATAGGTCAGGGCGGCGTTCGGGCCAAACGAGCCCACCCGCCACGCTCGCGAGCGACGACCGGAGCCGCCGGCGGCGTCGTAGGCCCCAGCTTCAGGCGCGACCCCGCCGGACAACTGGCCGGAGATGTCGAGGGCTCCGGCGGCCGACGCCGTCATCGGCCGGCTGATCGCCCGCACCCTGTAGCGCGGCTTTTCCGCCATGGACGTCAGAAGCCGCTGCGCGGAGACACGACCACGCGGCGGACGCGACCGCGGCCAGGGTTCTGTTCGGCCTCGGCCTCGCGAATGAGATCGGCCTCGATCGCATTCATATCCTTGAGAGACCGGAGTTTGAGACGCCCGCGCCGGTCGATCTCTTCGGCGCCGGTCTGCTTGAGCCTCCGGAACTTGTCGAGGCGATCCTGTGCGGTCTCGGGCATTGGATCACCTCACGACGCTTGAACGGACAACAGAGCGGGCGCGTCGGCGCGACGGGGCCTTGCCTGCGGCGACGACGCTCGGGACGTCCTGCCCGGCGCCATCCGCCCCGCCGATGCCGAGCGAGGCTTCGAGTTCACGCCATTGAGACTCTCGCCAGCGATCCCAGCCGCGCATCTGAGCAAGACCGCGGGCGTAGTTCGCACAGTCGAGCACTTCGTTTCGGCGGCCGGAGATCAACGCCCACTCGCGCCGCGTCTTCCCCTTGGTCACCGACACGATCAGCTCTTCCGAGGTCAGCTGCTTCACGGTGTCTTCGGACACGTCACGCGGCAGATGCACGAAGCCGGCCGGGTAAGGCGCGCCGCCGGTCGGCCGCTGGAGCGAAAGGCAGCTCGTCAGTTCCTGCTTGCAGAACGAAACGCCAATCCGGAGCACCTTGAGGCCACGCCGGATCTTCTTTCCGCGGATGTTGGCGTCCCGCGCCGCAGCGCCGAGATAAGCCGCCTGGTAGCTGTCGGCGCCGTCCACCGCGTGGACGTTCGCCCGGCCCGCCATCGACCGCACGAAGGCGTAGACCTCCGACGTGAAGCCGCCAGAATCGATCGCCCAGTCCCTGACGGCCATCTCCGGACCGGCCTCGCTCAGCCAGGTCTCGTCGAACATCTCCTCGAGTGCGTCCCAGACTTCCGGGCGGCCGGTGTCGCCAGGCAGCACGCGATGTTCGATCAGCCAGCGCTGGCGATTGCGCCCAAAACCCCAGACGCCGACCTCCAAGCGGTCTTTCTGGACGTCGACGCCGCCGAACAGCACGAGAGCCTGCCGGCTGACAGATCCGACGAGATAGTCGTCGCGCCGGTTATAGACGTCCTGCCACTCCGGGGCGTCGGCGCCTTCCTTCCAGGTCAGCGCGAGCTGCGTGTTGCGGAAGGTCTTGAGCGCCTCGGGCCCGCGGCGCAGCGCGCGGGCGAACTTCTTTACCGTTTCGACCACGGTCTGCTTCGGCGCGTAGAGCTTCGAGGCGTGGTAACCCGCATGCTCGTTCGACACCGCTCGCGTGTTGCAGTGGCGGCAGAGCGCGTAGCGAACGCCGTGGACCTCTTGGTCCCAGATCTCCGGTTCCTGCCTATCGCCGCAGCACGTGAACGACCGCGTCTGACGCCATGACACGACCTTCAGCGCCTTCAGCCGGTCGGCTTCGGTCCACAACGTGCCGCAGGACATGCAGGCGATGCGGGCGGTCGACGGGACAATCCGGTCCTGGTCGTCCTTGTCGAACTTGACGTTTTCCCACTCGAGCGGCTGCTGCTCGCCGCAATGCGGACAGGCCACGAAGGCCTTACGCTGATCGCTCTCCTCGTAGCTCGCCTCGATCGCGCTGCGGCCGGCGATCGTGGGTGAGCACGCGAGCACCGTCAGGCTGTTGGTGCGAAACTCTGCCTGGCGCTCTTCCGCGAGATCGATCGGCGGACCTTCGCCGCCGGCCGAAAGCGGGTATTTGTCGATTTCATCGCAGACGAGCAGCCGGATGGGCCGCATCGCGAGGTTCGTCGGGCTGTTCGACCCGACCAGCGTAATGTGACCTCCCGGAAACTGCTTGTGCGTCAGCGTCGCGCCAGCGTCGGTCGCCTTCGCCTCTCCGAAGAGATCACGAAGAACCTTCGTGTCCCGGATCATCGGCGCGAGCCGGTCCTTCGAGAACGTCTCGGCTGCGTCGTCTTTCGGAAACACCGCAAGGATCGGGCACGGTTCGACGTGGATGAACCGGCCCGTGATGTTTTCGATGACGGTCGTCTTCAGGAGCTGCGTGCAGGCAACCAGCGTGATCTTGCTGACGCCCGGCTCCGTCGCAGCGAGCATCGGCCCCCGCGCCACCTCGACACGCGAGACGATGAAGCGGCCGCCGTTCGAACTCTCCTTGCTCAGCTTGCGATAGCGCTCGGCCCATTCGACGACGTTGAGCGCTGGCGGCGGCGTCAGTCCCTTCCGCCATGACCGAGCGAGGCTCGTGACGTCAGAGCTGGCATTCCGGCTCGCCGAGTTCGGCGAGATGCTGTTGGACATGCGCGGTCAGGACCGTGGTGAGCGCGCGGGCGTCGATGTTGAGTTCGTCGGCCATGACGACCGCGACCCGCGCTGGCCACGAAAGCCAGGCGTCGCGAAGATCCCGCGCGGTGTCGAAGAACAAGGCCTCCGCGACCGCGCGATCGACGAGGCGCTCGGCCTCTTTCTCGACGATCTGCTTTCGCTGTAGGCCGAGCCAATTCTCTTTTCGGCGGACCGCCTCGGCGAGGTCGAGTTCGGAGCTGTCGGGATCGTATGGCGGAAGCGCGTCATCGCTCTCGCCAATGTCGAGGTTCTGGACGGCACGTCGCGGCTTGGCGGGCGCCTCCGCCTTTGGCTTCGGCGTTACCTGCTGACGCGTTACCTGGGCGTCGCGGACTGGTCGATGGGTAACGCCGCCGCGATAGGTCGGCGGCCGCTGGTCAAGGTTCCACTCCGACGCGTCGACATCGACGTCGCCGGCATCGGTCAGCTTCAGCAACCCCCTCTGTTTCCAGACGGTGACGGTCTTTTTGGAGACGCCTCGGCGCTTGGCAAAAGCAGCCTGCGAAAGGAATTTCGGAGCGTCAGAGACCATGGCCGAGACGTTACCTCCGAGCGTTACCATGCCCGCGTTACCGGGTTTTCGGAGCCTGGAGCTAGGAACGGTCCGCGCGTTTCTCACCCGTGTCGGGCCGAAGTCCTAGGGGCCCCCGGAGTAGGACTGAGGTCCTTATGCGTCGTTCTCGGTCGCCTTCTTCATGACCGGGCTTAGACGCCGATCCTACAGCGGAGCCCAACGGGTGCGCCGTCCGGCGGGCGTCGCTCCAGCCCCACGCCTTCTGGGAACGGAGGAGGTCGACGGGGGTTGAATGAGTCCAACCGCGTCAGGGAGCGAAGCGATGGACCACAGCAATCACGTTCGACTAACCCCTCAGGAGCTCATTCCGTCGACACTCGAAGGCGCGACGATCTACGGGCCGGAGGATGAGAAGATCGGTACTGTCGCCCACGTCCACGGAACTGGCGCCGATGCACAGGTTGCGGTCGATGTGGGCGGGTTCCTTGGCATCGGAGCGAAGCGCATCGCGGTGCCGGCGACTGATCTGGACTTCATGCGCGACGAAAGTGGCGACGTTCACGCGGTCACGACATGGACCAAGGATCAACTGAAGGCGATGCCCGAGCATCAGGACTGAGGGTCCAAGCGTTGGGGGCGGGAGCAGACCTTCCGCCTCCTGCCCCTCCGGGCCCAGCACGCCGCCTCAGGCAGGAAGTCGAACACGTTCGCAGTAAAGCGCGAACTGTCGGATTTCAGACGATAGCTAGCCCTCGCGCCAAACGACCAGATCGCCAGAAGAAAACGGCGACGGTCGGGCTGGGGCTCATCCCGCGGGGAACCGCGGCGTAGATGGATGCTCGTCCTGTGCGGGATTCTGAGGCTAGCGCAGCCTCGCGTCAAGGGTGCGAACCGGGGGGTAGTGTCTTCGTTCGAGATCTGGGCCTAAGGATTCGGGGGATCGAACGCGCCGGGATTGTTTTTGAGGCCCGTCGCTCCCCGACAACGGGCCAGTTTTCACGTCGCCTGAAGATCACGGGGCGAGCAATCGTCAGCGCCTTTCTCGGCGGGGGACGACGTGAAACGTCGCCTTAAACGCGCTACGCGGCGACTCCATGCGCAATAAAATCGCGCGCATCCTATCTGTTGTGCGCACGCTCGGAGAACGTCGCCCGCCCGTCCCCCTCTTCGCTGATCATCGTCGCATCCGCCACGCCCGGCCGTCCTTACCGCTCTCCTTCGCCTCCGCGACTGCGGAATGGAAGTGCGTCGCGGCCAAGTTGCCGAAAGAGCCATGGGCAGGCTCCGATCTACCGCATGGCTTCCATTTCGATCGGGACGATCCGGTCTAGCGGCACAGTCAGTCGCATCCCGAATACGACGTCACGGACCTCGACCTCTCTCGCGTTCGACTGCCGCTCCACCTTCGCGAGCCAGCCTTCGCCAATGCCCGAAGTGATCCGGATCTGGTCGCCGGGTTGGAGGTCCCAGAGCTTCCCGCGAGGCGGCTCCTTGTTGAAATCGTAGACGCCCGAGGTCTCGGCCTTCTGAAGCAGAGCGATCGCAGACGCTCTGATACGCGACGGCGCGCCGTGCTGCGAAACGAGATGGTAGACGCCATCCACGCCACGAACCTCAGACACCCGCAGGTCGCCGCGGCTATCACGAGGCGAGGCGAAGAACACGTATCTGGGCATGCCGGGCCTTCGCCGCACGACGTGCGTCCCTGAGGGGGCGTGGCGCGGCCGCGACCACTTCCATCCGAAAGGCACGAACACGGGCCATCCGAGCGCGGCGATTCCATGCATGGCTTTCACCTCGCAGCGCGGGTTCGTTTGGGCCGCGAACCAGACGCTGGAGCCATCGATGGCCGGGGCAGGGGGCGCAGCCGGCGCGTCCGCCTGGGGATGCACGCGTGCGCGAAGATCGGTCAGACTGAGCATGGCTTCCTCGATCCGGTGCGGCGGTGACGTTCGGCCGCCTGACGGTCGTGCTCGGCGGCGGCTGCTTTCACCGCCTCGGCGCGATTGGGAAACGTGCCGATCACCACCCCGTCCGCGTCGAGGGCGTCGAAGCCGGTACGGTCCGCGGTTTCCACGACCCGTCCGATGATGGTCGAGCCGTCGTAGATGACGATGCGATCCGTCGGCGAGCGGCTCATCGGCCATACCCTCCGACGTCGTAGTCCGTGGAGCGGTAGCAGCCCTTCGTCAGGTCGTAGTCGAGATTGAGCTGACACGGGTGGCCAAGCTCCGGGAACCGGGACTTGCGATAGAACAGCGCCGCCTCCGTGCACCGCTGGCTACCCTCGAACATCTTCTTTCGATGGACGACGAAGCCCTGGTCGACGCGGTTGTCCCAGTTCTTCGAACCCGAGATGTCTTCGAGCTCCGGCACGCGGCCGCGCTGCTTGCCGTCCATCTTGGCGGGGTGGGCTAGGATCTGGACGTGCACGTTGAAGGTGACCGCGAACTTGTAGATCTCGGTCAGACAGCGGCCGATGAACTCCGTTTCGCTCTCCTTGCGCCCGTCGCGATGGGTTTCGAGACGATTCCAAGGGTCGAGCTGGATAAGCTTAGCCCCGCCCCGGATGACGGCCGCTTCGGCGCGATCGAGCCACCACCCGAGATCCGGTCGGTCGTCCTCGTGCTGTCCCCAGAGGTAGCGATCGTGGATCCAGCGGTCGGCGCGCCGCTCCTCCTCCTCGCTCATCTCCTTCTCGAGCTTGCCGCTGTGCAGCGAGCGCAGGATGCGGCGCATATGCGGCTTGGCGCGAGTTTCAAAGGTCGTGATGAAGGCGGGGACGTCGTAATCCCGCACGATGTTGAACACGATCTGCGCGAAGAGGTTGGTCTTGCCGTGGCCGGGCTGGCCGGTCACCACGCTGAGCGCCGGGCAGCCGAGGCGGACCTTGCTCTCCCACTCGGGAAAGCCGGGGTTCCAAAGCACCATCGGCGGCGGCTCGGGGAAGTCGCCCATCCGGTAAATGCCCGTCACCGGCCAGGCCTTGGCCTTCTCGGTGACGTAGCTCTTCAGCGCCGCCCGGCCGTGGGCGAGCAGGAACTCGTTCGCGTCCTTGATCCCCTGCGGCCAGTCCACGAACCAGAAGCGCGCGGCGCCGAGGATGTTCACGAGGTCCTGACGCAGGCTGCGCCCCACAGCGTCGCTGTCGCCGCAGAACACGAAACGCTTTGCCTTGCTGAGCCCCGCGGCAAGCGCCTCGGCCACGTAGCGGTAACCCCGTATCGGGTCGTCTTCGCCGTCGCCGCCTTTGCGTTCGCTCGCGCCAGTCGGGACGGAAAGCACGGCGTCGATCGGGACGCCGGCCTCGATCAGAGCGGCCGCGTCGAACTCGCCCTCCACGATGAAGACCGTCTCCATGGAGCCGGCGAGCACGGCGTCGAGATTGTAGAAGCAGGTCCGGCCGCCCTTCTGCGAGGTGAAGACCTTCTCGCCGTCGTCCGGACGGAACTTCACGTAGATCGGCTCGGGGTTGTTCGGCTCGAAGTAGCGGAACGCGATGCTGTCGCGCTTCTCCTTCAGGCTACCGAACCACACCCCCGTAGCGGAGCCGACGCGCAGCTGCTCCAAAGTCCTGTGGCTGATGCCGCGGTTCCCTGCGAGGCCCTCGACCGCCGCCGTCGTCCGCGCTGAGACCACCGGTCCAGGGGCAGTGCCAGCAGTGCCAGATTGCGCAGTCGCCATCGATCTTCACGCTCAAGCAGGGGTCGGTCTTTTTCGCTCGTCGAGGCGAGCACTCGGGGCAGGTCGTTCGGTGTTCGCCGGGGCGGACTTCCCGCAGGCGAATGCCTCGATCGGCGAGGCGTTGGGCGAGGTCGCTCACCAGCCGATGACCTCCCCGGTTTCGTCGTAGATCTGCCCGGCGATGATCCAGCGGTTCGGGCCGTCGGCGGCGACGTCGTACCCATCCTCCCGGTACTCCCGGACGAACTGCGGCTCCCGAGCCTGCGAGCCGGTCGTGCGACGAGGAGGCTCCGGCTCCCCGGCTTCCTGGCGCAGCAGCTTCTTCCTGTCCGCCACGATCGCGCCGAGGTAGGTCGAGGGGTTCCGCGCCCTCAGGGCTTTCTCGAGCGCCGACACGATCGGCCGGAAGCCCTCGTCCTCGAACACGCCCTTGAGCTGCATCGCCCGGCTCCAGCGTACGCCGGCGTCCTCGAGCCGATAGCGCAGCGCGAAGAACCGGTCCTCGTCCGAGGCCGCCGGATCGGCGAGCGTCTCCTCGGCCGCGGCGCGCTTCACCGCGTCGTCGATCCGCCCGGCGGCAGCCCGCGCCATTCCCGAAGATGAGCCGCCGGTCGGGAAGGATGCGGGGGGAGGGAGAGCCTCGATCTGGGGAGGAGGCGCGACGCCGCCGTCAGGCGGCGGAGCGGCATCTTCTCTTTCTTTCTCTTGTAACTGTGGTTGTGGAACGCGCGCGCGATGCTTGAGCCCGGCTTGGGCTAAGTCATTGTTTTCGCTAGATGCGAGGGCGTTTTCGGCCCTTTTATTTCCACCTTTCGCGCCGTTTTCAGCGTGTTTTCGAGCAATTTTCGCGGAGTTTTCGAGCTCGTTTTCGGCGCGAACGTTGCTCAGGCCGGTCTCTCGCAGGACCAGTTTTCCGACTTCGAGAAGCCTCTGGCGGAGGGCGCCCCACTTCCTTACGGACACGCCGCACACCCCGGCGAGCCATCGCGCGTCATCCGGGATGGGGCCGCCGCGGTCGTAGATCAGGTCGAGGCAAAGGCTGTAGGCGCCCTTCTCCTCGAGGGAGAGGCCCATCGTGCCGTGGACGAAGTCGGCGCCGTAGCGCGGATACCAGGGGCGCGTGCTCATTGGAGCGCCTTCCGGTACTCACGACGCAGGAAATGAACGTTGAGCCGCAGCGCCTCCGCGAACGCCAGGAGAGCCCTCCGCGGGCCGTAGGCGCTGAGGAACACGTCGCACATCGCCCAGAGCATGGCTGAAGCCATCTCGCCGACGGCGAGAGGCCCGTCCTTGTCCAGGGCCTCCTGGAGCGCGAGACGGGCGACGCGTTCGCCGCGGTCGAGATAGTGGGTCTCGCGGCAGGACAGGATCGTCAGATACTGATCGCAGCGATCGACCGCGAGATCGAAACGCAACGGCTCGTCATCATGCATTGGCGTGTTCCCGAACCAGTGGATCGAGGGGCTCATCGAGAGCGTCGGCTAGATCGCGAAGGATCTTCGAAGGGGTTTGCGCTGCGCCGCCCGCCGCCACATGGGCAGCCGACAGGATGAGGTTCTCGAGGAGCGGCAGGCAGGCCTCGGCTCCCGCCTCCTTTCGGACCTTGAGGCAGGCGTTCGCGACGAGGTGTGAGGCGTAGGCGGTCAGCCTGGCGTCGAGGGCCTCGCCGTCGCTTCGAAGGCGGGGAAACGGGCCTACAACCTCGCGCGCCCATGCCGCTGGCGACGGGCGCCGGGCGGGCGACTTTGTCGTCGTGGCGGTCACGGATCCCGCCTCCGTTCGTCGGCCCAACGTTCGAGCCGCTCGGCGGAGATCGCGAGCATATCGGCGAAGCCGACCTGAAAGCGGGCGAGCGCCTTGAGGACGGCGGCCGTTCCGTAAGCAAGGAGCCTAAGGATCTGCATCAGCGATCCTCAGGGGTCTTGAGGCGGTCGCGAATTCGATCGAGGTCGGCCTTGAGCTGAAGGTGCTCGCGTTCGCGCTCCGCACGGTCGAGCCAGGCCGGACGCTTGGGCATTACCGCCGACAGAAACTCGGGCCCGTAGACGCCGACGAGCACGACGAGGTGGGCCGCGCCCGGCGCCGAGATGCGCGCGAGCCATTTCTCGACCGTCTTCGTGCTGACGCCGGTGTCGGCATGAACGTGGGCGGCGGTCTTCTCAGGGTATGCGGCGCGAAGGAAGTCGCAGACCCGGTCGGCGACCTCGATCTGCGCTCCCCCGACTTTGGGGAATTTCACTCCGACTTTTCGCAACGTCATCTCCGATCCTGTTGAGGACCGGAGCGGCGACGACGCGTGCGCCGGGCAGGAGCAGGGAGCGCCGGACGCGGCGAGAACGACGCCGGACATCAGAAACATCCCGCAGTAGGTCGAAGCCGCGCCGCATCTTGGCGGACGGAGGCGCGGTTCGACGGGAACAGGAGAGCGGCATGCCGCGGAAGAAGGAGACGCCCGAGAACCGGGCGAAGGAGCTCGGCCAGATTCTGACCGCGCTCGAAATCTCGATCTGCATCATCGCGGTCGTCGGCTTCGCGAACAAACCGCGGCGCATCAGTCTGGTCGTCGGCCACCTTCGGGGGCTGGCGAACCAGGCCCTTTACCAGACCGATGGTCCGGACCCGACGACGCTCGATCGCCTCGCCGATCAGATTGAGATCGGTCATGAGGCCACCAGCTGATGCTGGATGTCGACCGGATCGACAGGGACATTCGGGAGCTGGTGCAGGCGGTCGCAACGCTGGAGGTCGTGGTCGCCCGGATTGCAGGCTCGAAACTCGCTTTCCGCGGTCGGCTGGCGTGCGAACTGAGACACTTGGCCGATGACGCTGTTTATCAGCGCGACGGATTGGATCCTGCGATGCTCGATAGGATTGCGCGACACCTCGGCGACCAGATCCCGGAGATCATCGATTTGGCGAAAGAAGCTCATGGCCGCGACGCCTCAGACTGAGCCTTGCAGGCGCGCATGAAGTCGACGACGCGCTTCACCACCTTGAGCGTCGGCGAGCGACCCTTTCGGATAGAGGGCACAAAACCAGGGTCACGCATTGCGGCCCAGCCAAGAGCCGTCGGGCTCATCTTCGAGTCGTCGAGAAACTGCTCGATCAGTTGGCGGAAGTCGGCGTCGGTCAGCATGGCCGACATTAGATAAGATTATGCCTATCGTTTCAAGTAGGAACGAAACGAGTGGTGATAAAATAGGGTTCTGCCTACAGGTAGGGTATGGACGATTTGCGCAAACGGCTGAAGGCGGCCATCGACGCCTCCGCCCACACGATGGCCACGCTCTCTCGAGAGGCCGGGAAAAATCACGCCTACATCCAGCAATTCATAGAGCGCGGCGTGCCACGCAAGTTGCCTGAGGACGTTCGCGTTCTTCTCTCCGCGCGTTTGGGCATGCCCGAGACGGAGCTGGGCGGCCGCAAGCCCATAATCGCAAGCTACGACCCAGCCGAGTTCGACCGCGAGGTAGCGCCCTTCGAGCCGGGCGTCTCCTCTCTCGTGCCTTACGAAGGCCGTACGGCCAACGCCATGCCGGACATCGACGTGTCAGCCGGCGCAGGCCCCGGAGGCCTGCCGCTTCCTCATCAACTCCCGCATCAGTCCGGCGTGGTCTACGCGGCCGACGCAATTCGCGGCGAGGTCATACTGCCGGACTATTTGCTGGGCGAGTACACACGCGCGAAAGCCGGCCGCGTACACGTCGTGCGGGTCCGCGGCGACAGCATGGAGACGACGCTCTCTTCAGGAGACCGCGTATTCGTCGACACGACGGACGTCGCGATCGGCCAGGGCGGAGTGTTCGTGATCCTGGACCCCGACGGCGAGGTGCTGATCAAGCGACTGCGCAAGCTTCCGGAGGGGCGGATTGAGATCGTCTCGGACAATCCGAAGCAAGCAAGCGACAACTACGCCGCTGAGGAGATCAGGATTGTAGGGCGGGCGGTCGCGAGGCTGTGCAGGATTTAGGAGTTCCCTCCAGAAACGCGGCTAGCGCCTTCGCTACGTCCTTCGTGACGTGTTCGACCTTTCCGCTTGTGCGGCCTCGACGATCTCGCCAGTCTCGCGATCGGGGACCGCCCAACCGCGATCTGTGTCGTTCACGCAGATGACGATGAAGGGGCGACGTTTCGGGTCATTTGACGCCGTGAACGTGACGCACGGCTTCTTCGACCATGGGCCACAAATCCGGCGGGCAATCATACACACCGCGGGCCTGATCAATCCTGTTCGGAGCGGTGCCGCGAGTTAAGCCGAGGGTTCGCTTCACATGAGCGACGTGGCAGGTTTTGACGCTCTTCCCGTACTTTTCGAAGACGTATGAGCGCTCGCGCTTATAGCCGGCCTTATCGTCAATCATTTCAACTGCCCCACGGCCTCTTCGGCTTCTCAGCCGGCGCTGGCGGTGCCGTCGCCAGCTTCCTCACCGTCTCCGCAAACCGTTCCGGGTGGTCGTCCGTCTGTAGCTCGCGCGCGGCGTCGCGGAAATTGTCGATCTGGGTCCTTTTTGTCGAGCTCCAACTTATGTCTACGCATACTGGTCTGCAGACAATTGGTCTTCAGACGCTCAGCCATTCGCGATCAACTCGGCAGCTACGTCTAGCTTATCTCGGTAATATCGGAACACGGTCACTGCGCCGCCAACGCGCGGATCTGGACTCATTAGAAGACGATAGACACTAACGCCTAATAATGGTCGGCCCATAATTCTCAATACCAAAGCGTCTAGAGCGGTCTGTGTCGTTGAAGACATGTGTGCACAACGATTTCTGATTGTCTTTAGGTCATTCAATTCCTGAAAAACGCTCGAAATATGAGGTTCGTATGGATAGCCGTTATTGAAATAAAGATTTGCTATCTTTCTAAAATTATCATGGTTGGCGTAGTCGAAGAACCTTTGTGGTGCGATGACAATATTTTTAGCGTGATCAAAACTTTGCGGCTGTACAAATCTGATCGGCAGATTTCCATTAATTGCGGGTGCGCCAATTAAAAACTGAGAAAGCGTCTCTTCAAGAAAGCTCTCCCACGCTATGAAGAAATTTAAAAAGGCGCAATTTGTAATTTGTTCTTGATCTAAGGCGATTAATTGATTCCCATTTATCGTAGCTTGATGGGCGCTCACTATCAAGCTCTCGCACTGAGCAACGTCCGTTTTATACTTGTTGAGAGCTGCGGAAATCGACATATTTCATTATACCATCAGTCCGATCATGAAATTCAATCGTCGCTCTCTTACGGCCTCGTCAGTTGTCGCCCTACGGCTATCTTGAATAAATTGACGCTCTTCCCTCTGCAGGGTTCCTGTGTCTGCAGTCTCGAAAATCTCTCCGAGGCGGTCCAGTCCATTCCGAGCGGCCTGAATTTCAGATACTGACTGGAGCGGAAGACGCTCAGCGGTAGCGCCGTCTAAGCCAAACAAACAATGCGCGATGGCCGTGAAAAGAGAGTAGAATAAGTGGATTCTGACTAGCTCCGTCGCGCTAATCCCTTCCGGGAACAATTCAAATATCTTTCTAATAACCTCATCAAAGCGATCCTCGAGCCCTATCACGTCATGGGGGAAGTGTTTTTCATATCTCCCATAATAGACCTTAATCTGCTTCTTTGACTTAATGCCCTCACACATGGCTATTAATAAGTCCGCAACCAAGTTTATTTCCTGCATTCTCAATATTTGACGTTCCGATAGAAGTTTTTGAGAAATCCAATAAGAGTTGTATTTATATCCGATCTTGTCAGCCAGAACTTTAAATTCACTAAAGTGATTTGCGTTCAATCGTTCTTGTTCATTTAGGGTGACTGCGTATGAATTTAGACGTCCAAAAATATCTAGGATTTCTGAGTCAGGTAGATTGGTTAAAAGATCCGCGGCAATCTCATAAGCTAAGATCTGAGATTGAACGTCTTCAGGAAGCTGACTGAAGAACAAGCCGCCGTAATCTGAATTCTGTTTTTTGCTTATTTTAAAGCCGTCTTTAACATAGGAAAGTATGGTTCTAAGTCTTTGCTGCCCATCAACAACCTCTCGGGCTGCAGTTTTCGTAGAGACGTTGATTTTAGCTCGCATGAAAATCTTCGGTATAGGCTTCCCGCGAATTATTGTATCCATCAGAAAGCTTTTGGCTTTGTCACTCCATACCGGGCGGCGCTGAAATGCAGGATTTAACTCAAGAGATCGTTGCTTATCCCATTCAATGAAGTCATGTATGCTGTACGTACGAGAGTCAAAACTTTTCATGATAGTCTGCCAAGCTCGTCGAGAAAAAGGTCTGCAGTCCTTCGTGAAGCGAGTGCCTGCAGACCACTCTTACACCGTTCTGTACAGTCGAGAAGCAACCTTATGGGTTAGGTTGCCGGTACGTCGGCCGCTTGCCTTGATCCCGACAGCCGCCTTCGCAGTGCGCTGCACTTCGTTAACGCCAAGCGCCGTGCGGGCGTTGTACCGAAATTCAAACTCCGCGAGGTAGCGGTGCAGGTGGTCCGCAAAGGCGAGGCGATCCGGCGGCTTGAGAAGAAGGGACGGCCGCTTCCCGCCCACTACCTCGCAAAGCCGGACATGTGGCAGGAAAGCGAGTTCTTCTTCGACGCGTTTTGGCGTCTCAGCCAGTCTCGATCGGTCGGGATGGGCGGGGCGATTCCGTTCGAGGCCGTCGACCGCTTCGCCGAGCGGTCGGGCATTCAGTCCGGCAGCGAGTTCGATCGCTTCGAGCGCATAATCCGCTCGCTGAACGACGAGTACCTATCCCGCCGCCAGCCGAAGGGGCGTGGCGAGGCAACCAATACAGCCAGCATGAAGGACGCCGGGGGCGTGCTCGCAGTGCCGCATCGGCACGCCGAGAATTCGACGCCAAAGGATTGAGGTAGTGTTGGGGGCTGTCAGGCCCCCGCCCTCCGCCCTGGCGCAGCGGCGACTGGCGGCGCTGCGCGAACGCAGTTCTTCCGGAATGAAGCTTTACGGATGGCCTCCTGTTCGCCCTTCAGGCGAGCGATTTCGGGAGCGATGTTGTCGCCCGAGAGGGAGGAAACCGGGAGCCCGATGAGGATCACGCCGACTGTATCGTTGGCGCGCGCCTTCTCCTGCTGGGTAGATGCATTGGCGAGCGCCGCAGTAAGGCGCGCACTCTCTTCTCCGAGCTGCGCGCAGGAATAGCTCTGATAGCTCACCTCGCTGACGTAGGCGGGGGCGATGCTTTCAGGAGATTTTGCGCAGGCTGACAGGGCCAGCGCGGACGCGGCGGCAACGAAAAGGCGCATCTGGATTTCCTCAACCGGAGATCGCGCCTTCTGCCACCGGAGAGGCCCGCAGGGTTATCAGTAGAATTACGTAGTTGTCACAATGTCGCCGCATATGAAGCGCGCAAGCCACAGTTCGGACGCCGGCGAGGTCCTGGGCTGCTGCAGGGGCTGCGGAGGGGGAAGGATGATTCGCCGGGATGGAAGGATCCACGCCAATTCCTACCCGCTAGCGGTTTCGAAGCTATGATTACAAAAATATTTGTCGGTGTTGCGTGTCCGACAACGGAGCCCGATCGCAGTTGCGCGCTGAATCGCCAATGGAAGCCCGTAGGCGGCGATTTTTGCTTTTTTCGTTAGCGGGGCCGCGTCTCTCGAAAATGACGCTAGTGGCCCTCCTAACGAGTTTCGGCTTGTCAGATCGGCGGCCCACGCATTGGAACAGCGATTGACCGTTGCCCATCTAGAAAATTAAGTGGTGTCGCGAATGCCCCACAAAGGCCGTCAAGGTCTTGACAAATGCGAAATTGCATTCGCGAGAGAGGTGATTCTATGGCTGTCGCAAAAGTGGTGGCTATCGAAGCGAACGTTCTGTGGCAGGCGGTCAAGAGCGCGTCCTCTGATCGTTGGATCGGTGTCTGTGAAGAACTGAACCTGTCGACAGAAGCGGATTCCCTCGACGAGCTTCATAGTCTTATCCCCGAAACTATGCACCTCCTCTTTGCCGATTTGGTTGAGGAGAATGAGTTCGCGGATTATCTTACCGAGCGTGGGTGGAAGGCAGGCGATTTGCCCGACATGACGCGAGGTGACCTCGAGTTCGATGTCCCTTGGAAGATGATTGCCGAGGGTCAATCGAATGGTGCCGAACGACGCAGTCACTAATGTTCTGAGGGCGCATAATTTTACCTTCAAACGCCAAAGCGATCGGATGATGCTTTGGCGCCAGAGGGGATCGCAAAGGCGGGTTCAGGTTCGTAGGAACGGTTCTCACGATCCAGATTACGTGAAAACACTTCTGCGGCAGGCCGGTCTGACTATCGAAGAGATCGACGCTTTTTTCCGGTCGATCAATTGCTGAGAGATGGATCTAGATTCCCAAAAGGGCGGTCTTCGGGCCGCCCTTTTTCGTTCAGCCCTTCGGCGTCTTCGGAGCCTTGCCGTGCTTCGCTTCGTATGAGGCTAGATCAGGTCGTCTTCGTCGCGCTTGGTGCGGGGGCGCTTGCGGATGCGAGGTTCGGTGTCCCCGGCTCGGAGAGGGTCGTGCTCTCTCTCGAGGCGTTCCGCGACCAAGGCTTTTTCAACTCTGCTCAGAATGGACTTAATCTCTGATAACTCACGGCTTGTGAGAGAAGCGCGGTCGTCGTTTAGCCAAGCTAGGCCGTTTCGATCGGAGAAGGACTTCTCCAAGCGTTCGATTATTTCCGCATTCATCGAGCGTTTTTTAGCGGCCACTTCGGCGAGCCGGCTTTGAAGGGCGCGTGGTAGGCGCAGCGTAATGCGGACAAAGTCGTCTTCTTCGTTCATTGCCTATTGACACGAGCGTCGTGTCACTCCAGCCTCATGACACGACGCTCGTGTCATGAGGGGTCAATGGAAAGTTCCAGCTCAATCGGTAGGCGGACACTGAGGTTGCCGCAAGACGCGCTCGCCGCCGTCAGACGGTGGGCATCCGAAAATTTGACCTCGGAAAATGCAGAAATCGTCCGCTCCATACGAGAGCGGATGCAGACGACGGCGGAGGCCAGCTTTGCCGGCGCAACCCCCGCCGTCGTCCCGAACACCGCCGCCTGCCAGGGCGGCAATGAAATCACCCAAGGCTGAAAAGGAGCCACGGATGACGGACAAGGATATGCTGACGAACGAAGCGGAGCGCCACCCCATCGTGCGGATCGAGACCGGCGAGGCCATGGCCGACAGCCGGGACGTCGCCGCCTACTTCGGGAAGAACCACTTCGACGTTCTCAAGGCGATCCGAAACATGGCGTGCTCGGAGGAATTCCGGGAACGCAATTTTGCATCGATTAAAATCAAAGACTTAAGCGGAGAGAGCACGTCGCACGTCACCATGACGAAGGACGGGTTCATGTTCCTTGTCCTCGGGTTCACCGGCGCAAAGGCCGCGAGCCTGAAAGAAGCGTACATCGGCCAGTTCAACGCCATGGAGCGCGAGCTGATGGCGCGGCGCGGCGTCGACCCCTTGGCTGTGCTGAACGACCCCTCCGCGATGCGGGGGCTCCTGCTCAACTACTCTGAAAAGGTGCTGGCGCTGGAGGAAAAGGTCGCGGACATGGCGCCTGCCGTCGAAGCCCTCGATCGCATCGCCGAGGCCCACGGCACCTTCTGCCGCTCGACGGCCGCCAAGATGCTTCAGATCCCGCCGCATACGCTCTGCCGCTGGCTGCGCACGAATGGCTGGACCTTCCGCCGACCCGGCGACAAGGACGATCTCGCCTACCAGTCAAAGATCGCCTCGGGCATGCTCGAACATAAGGTGACGACCGGCCAGCGGCCCGACGGCACGGAATGGTCGTCGACGCAGGTCCGCGTCACCGGCAAAGGATTGACCGCTTTGGCGAAGGCCTTCCCGCCGGCTGCCCAAGAAGTCGCCTGACCTGACCAACTGAACCGACCGCGGGCGATAAGGCCCGCGCCAGCCCTGGAACGCCGATCGGGAGATCAGGCGAATGAGCGCCCACGTCCCTAACACCTCCTCGCTCCGTGATCTCGACCTTGCGGAACTTCACGCAATGCACAGCCTCCTCTGCGCGGGCGTCGCGGCCGTCGTCGACCAACTGACCCAGCCGCGGTTCTCGGCGGCGGTGGAGGCTCATTTGCTGGAGGCTGTCCGTCCGATCAGCGAGTTGAACGAGGCGGTTATCGCAGAGACCAAGACGCGGAGGCCCAAAGGCCGACGCGAGGCTGAAATGAAGTTCGAGATGATCGTCGGTCGCCATCTTCGCGCGGGCGAGATCGAGAGGGCGCTGGCCGACTGCGCCGCGCTCGGCCCGGAGTTGATCGGAGCACGCTGACATCTCGAAGAGCCGAGGAAGCAAGGAATTTCCACGGCACCGAAATAGGCAAACACTTATTGACAGAGATAGGCACAGTCCTATTATTGCCTATGCGTGACGAACCAGGGATCTGCAAATGCCTAGAAAAATTGATTTGCCGCGAGCCGCCGGCCCGCTCTGCTTCTTCGACGCCGCAATCAACGGCCTTCGTCGCGTATTCGCCCCTTCCTTCCTGCTGACGGAGGCTTGAGCCATGATCACCGCTACGATCGACCCGCCTTCCCGGAAGAGGGCAGCGCCGAAGCTCTCGGCCGCTCAGCAGATCGACAAGATCGCTTCTTCCTTCTCTTCGCCGCCGACGATCGACGAAATCCCGGATCCCCTGCGCGACGCGCTAGTCGAGTATGCCGCGTTGGAGGCGGCTTGCGATCGCGGAGAGTGGACCGACGACGAAAAATACGACGCGGAGGAGGTGCGCCTCTGTGAAGTGTTCACGAGGCTAGACCCCACGACCGCCAAGGGCGCCGCCGCGGCGCTTCGCTTCATCCGGAGGGGGATGGGCGAAGACGGCGTCGGCGAGCACGTCTGCGACCTGCCCTTGCTGGAAGCGGTGCTCCGGTTTTTGGAGCGCGAGGACCCGCGGCCGGAAGCCGTCAGCCGCCGCGTCGACGCCGACCCCGTCTTCGCGCTGATCGAACGACACGATGCATTGTGGCCTCGCGTCGAAGAGACCGAGACCGAAGACGATGACAATCCCGAGTGGTTGGCGGCCGCCTCCGCCGCTTGCGACGCGATGCGGGATATCGCGGAGTGCGAGCCAACGACGCTTGCCGGCTGCCGCGCCGCAGCGGTCTACATCGCCGAACACCCGGCCAACAAAGGGTATGCCGACTACGAGCTCATTCTGAACGCGTTCAGCACCCTTGCGCGATCCTTGAAGGCGCATGTCGCGTGAGCGCGACCGTGATCCCGTTTCCGCGGCGAGCGCGTCAGAGCGAGGTTCGTGACCTGCGAACCTATCGCCCTCCGCGTGGCGAGTTGATGAAGTGGGAGGACTTCGAACGAGGCGGAGCTTCAAGCACGTGGGTGGTCGACTGGTGGGCCGGTTCCGAAGACAGCGCCTGCATGATGGGACGCTTCGCGACCGAGGCTGAGGCTGACGCCTACATCGATCGCTGGAACAGACAGCACCCTGTCGATCCGGGGGCGGCATGAACGGCAAGCCGCTCCATAGCTATCCGGAGCCGACGCAGGTCGCCCTGTTGAAGAAACAGATCGCAGGTGTGGAAGCGGCCCGCGTCGCTGCCGTCCAGTTCGCCGCCGCCGAGACGAGACGCGCCGACGGTGCCGAGCACGAGGTCAGGTCGCTGACGCTCGAGATGGGCCGGATGCGCCAGCAGCTTGCGCGGGCGTCCGTTGAGCTTGCCAGCCTGAAGGGGAGGGGAGAATGAACGCGATCGATCTCGAGAACGACCGCCTTCTGCGGATTTCGGAGGTTTCCCACCGGACCGGCTTGGCGGCGTCGACCATCTACAAGAAGATGGAGGACGCAGGGTTTCCGAAACCGATCAAGCTCGGGACGCGCACTGTCCGTTGGTGGCAGTCGCAGGTGGCGGAGTGGGTCAAAGAGGCGTCGCAAGCGGCGGACTAAACCGGGTAAAAAGCCGGGTAAAATCTGCTGTTGCGACAAATTTGCTATTAGTTTCAAAGGGTGTTGACGGACGCTCCCTCCGCCAGCCAATTCCGATCATCGTTTCTCGACGCCCATTGCGGCTACATCAGCTTCAGGGCTACGCCATCGCAGGACGAAAGGCCTAGCCGAGCCGGACGGTCGCGAAGCGTCCGACGCTGACGCCGTGCATCTCGCGGAGCTGGGCGTCCTGCCTCGGAAGGCCGCGCCCCTCGGCGGAGACGCGGGCCTCGGCCAGAGGACGTCCGGACAGCTCCGCCACGAGGCGGCGCAGTTCCGCGTTTTCCCGCCGAAGCGCCTTCAGCTGGCGCACGCCGGACGGGGTCAGGCCGTCGAACTTCCGCTTCCACCGGTAGAAGGTTCGGATCGAGACATGGGCGTCGGCGCAGACGGCCTCCATCGATGCGCCGCGCGCGACTTCGCCCAGCAGGACGACGATCTCCTCATCGGTCAACCGGGACGCAGCCATCGCGCCAACCTCCCGCCATTCGAGCCCAATCTCGGGGCGTGCTCAAACTGAATGCAGAGTGAGCCTGTCCGCATCGGCTGGCAACCGTCTTGCCAACAGCGCCCGCCTGTTCGCCTCGGACCGGGAGGCTCGGCCGCTCTCGGCGTTACGAGTTGCGGTTCCGCCCGTGCGCGCCGCGTCGCCGTTCCGGGCGATGTCAATTTTGACATTGGTCGCGCCGCACGCTTCGGGCGCCCAATCCGAGCGCGCGAGGCGCGCTTATTTGATCTTGTCGAAGATCCGCGACGGTCGTCAGCTTCGGGCAAGGCAATCTTTCTGAAAGCTTGGCGCCATGACCACGATCGACCGCAGAAGCTTGCTCATGACCGGCGCGGGCCTTGCGGCCGGCGCCGCGCTGCCGCTCGCGGCCCCGCCGCTGATCCGGTCCGCCCGCGCGGCCGGTCCGGTGAAGCTCGGCTGTCTGTTC
Organism: Ancylobacter novellus; assembly: GCA_003241695.1. Lineage (GTDB taxonomy): Bacteria > Pseudomonadota > Alphaproteobacteria > Rhizobiales > Methylopilaceae > Methylopila. The sequence continues at coordinate 129,820 of QFPN01000007.1, forward strand.
TCCTCGTCCGGTACGATGGCGAACCTCGAGGGTCGGATGAATTTCGTGGCCAAGATGGCTGCGGACGAGATCAACGCCGCGGGCGGCGTCAACGGCTCGACGATCGAGATCGTCACCTCCGACCCCGCCTCCGACTGGCCGCTCTACGCGCAGATCGGCCGGCAGATGCTGGCCGAGACCAAGGTCGCGGCGCTGTTCGGCTGCTGGACGTCCGTGTCGCGCAAGTCGGTGCTGCCGGTCGTCGAGCAGAACGACGGACTGCTGTTCTATCCGCTCCACTTCGAGGGCGACGAGAACTCCAAGAACGTCGTCTACGTGAACTCGCCGCCTGCGAGCTCCGTGCTGCCGGCCGTCGACTACCTGATGAGCCCGGACGGCGTCGAGGCCAAGCGCTTCTTCATGATCGGCTCGGACTACGTCTGGCCGCGCACCATCAACAAGCAGCTCAAGGGCTACTGGAAGTCCAAGGGCATCGAGGAGAGCGCGTGGAAGGAGGAGTATGTCCCCTTCGGCTTCTCGAACTTCCAGACGCTCGTGAACCAGATCCGCGCCTTCGCGGACGCGCCCGGCGGAAAATGCGTCGTGGTGCTGACGGTGGTGGGCTCGTCGATCCCAGATTTCATGCGCGAATTCGCCAACCAGGGCATCTCGTCGTCCGACGTGCCGGTGCTCGGCCTCGACATGGTGGAGGCGGACCTCGAGGGCCTCGACACCGCCAAGATGGTCGGCCACCTCAACTGCTGGGCCTATCTCCAGCAGGCCAAGGGCGACGCCAACGTCAAGTTTCTCAAGGCCTGGGCCGACTACGTGGCCAAGACCAAGGCCCCGTTCAAGCCGGACGTCGCCATCGACCCGATGGTCTCGACCTATGACGCCGTCCACCTCTGGGCGATGGCGGCCAAGAAGGCCGGCTCCTTCGACGTGCCGGAGGTGCGCAAGGCGTTCGACGGCCTGAGCTTCGACTGCCCCTCGGGCTACAAGATCGGCATGACGGCCGAGAACAACTACGTCTCGCGCGGCGTGTTCATCGGCTCGGTGAACGACAAGCAGGGCTTCGACGTGCTGTGGCAGTCGCCCGACACGCCGAAGCCTGTTCCGATGAGCCAGTACTGAGGCGACGCCGCCTCGGCTTCCGCATGCGCCCGCCGATGCTCCCCGCAGATCGTCATCCCCCGGCTTGTCCGGGGGATCCACGTCGCATCGTTGAGCGTCGCGTGACGGAAGGGCGGACGCTCCGCCGGGGCATGGCGAGCCTTCTGAGGAAGGCCGCGGCGCTCGTCGTCGCCTCGATCCTGCTGGTTGTCCCCGCCCTCGCGCTCGATCGCCCCGTGATCGTGGGCCAGGCCTGCGGCGGTCCCGTCGCCATGACCGAGGCCGCCAACGCCCTGACGGCCGGCGTCGCGACCGCGTCGAAGGAAGACGCCGCGTGGGCGGCGACGCTCGCCGGCGCTGCGATCGACCGGACGCTGAAATGCGGCGCGGCTCCCGTCATCGCCGCGCCGTCAGGCGCGCTCGACGCGGCGACGCTGGCGCCTTCGGCTTCCGCTGACGGCTCGTCCCCGCTGCTCAGCCTGAAAAACCGTCCGCTGTTCGAAATCGCACGTGCGGCCGCGACGCTTTTCGCCGGAGCGACGCCCGGCGAGCGCGGCGCTGCGCTTTCGGCGCTGGAGCGACGGGCGGGATCGCTGCCGCCGGAGCTGTTCGAAAAAGCCGCCGAGGCCGAGGCGGACGCCGGGTTGAAGGAGCGCATTCTCGGCGTCGGGCAGGCGGCGCTGCTCGGTTCGCCGGACGTCGCCAAGCGCATCTCCGCGATCGAGCGCATTTCCGCCGGCGCCGACCGCCGCTCCCTCACCCAGATCGCCGGCCTCAGGTCCGATCCGGCCTACGCCGGGGACGCCGCCTTCAAGGCCGCGGTCGACGCCGGGGTCGCGTCGATCGAGACGCGCCTGAAGATCTCGAACGCGCTCAACACGCTCTACAACGGCCTGTCCTTCGCCTCGATCCTGTTCATGGCCTCGGCCGGGCTCGCGATCATCTTCGGGCTCATGGGCGTGATCAACCTTGCCCAGGGCGAGTTCATCATGATCGGCGCCTACGTCACCTATGCGGTGCAGGAGACGATCCGGGCCGCGGCGCCGGGGCTGCTCGACTGGTACCTGATCGCCGCCATCCCGATCGTGTTCCTCGTGACGGCGGGCGTCGGCGTGGCTCTCGAGGCGACGCTGGTCCGGCGGCTCTATTCCCGGCCGCTCATGACGCTGCTCGCCACCTGGGCCGTGAGCCTGCTGATCGTGAATCTCGTGCGCGTCGCGATCGGCACGCAGAACCTCCAGTTCGTGACGCCGTTCTGGATGTCGGGCGGCCATCTCGTGACGGGCGACTTCATCGTCACCTGGAACCGCCTGTTCGCGATCGTCTTCGCCGTCGCGACGCTCGCGCTCACATGGTTTGTGCTCAAGCGCACGCCGCTCGGCCTCAACATCCGCGCCGTCACCCAGAACCGGGCCATGGCCGGCTGCGTCGGCATCGCAACGAGGCGAGTCGACATGATGGCGTTCGGGCTGGGCTCCGGGCTCGCCGGCCTCGCGGGGCTGGCGCTCTGCCCGATCTACAACGTGAACCCGCAGATGGGCTCCAACTTCATCGTCGACAGCTTCATGGTCGTGGTGCTGGGCGGCGTCGGCACGCTCGCCGGCACGGTGATCGCCTCGCTCGGCGTCGGCCAGGTCAACGTGCTGATCGAGCCGCTCTACGGCGCGGTCGCGGCCAAGGTCATCGTCCTGCTGATGATCATCGCGTTCCTGCAGTGGCGGCCCGAAGGGCTGTTCGCGGTGAAGGGGCGACGGAAGTGAGGGCGCGGCAAGCCTGCCAGCGCATCACGTTTGGGGGCGGGCGCCGCCGCCCACCTCTCCCCGGCGGGGAGAGGTCGACGACGCGTCAGCGTCGGCAGGTGAGGGGGAGCAGCCCTCTCCGGATAGCGCAAGGCCCCCTCACCCGGCCCTTCGGGCCGACCTCTCCCCGCCGGGGAGAGGTGAGGACCAGCGCCACCTTGTCGGGGCAGCCGTCATGAACCCGAAGACCCACATCCTCCACCGCGTCTTCGAGGACCGCATCTTCGTCGGCGTGGCGTTCGCCGTCGCGCTTGCGGCGCTCGCGGTCGCAGCTTTCCCCGGCCTCTCGGGCTACCGCGTCAACGTCGTCGGCCAGCTCGCCTGCTTCGCGCTGCTCGCGCTCTCGCTCGACCTCATCTGGGGCTACGCCGGAATCCTGAGCCTCGGCCACGGCCTGTTCTTCGCGATCGGCGGCTATGCGATCGGCATGCACCTGCTGGAGCACTCGGTCGCGACCACGGGGATTACGCCCGACGTCGTCCAGTTCATGGGCTGGAAGGCGCTGCCCGACTGGTGGGGTCCGCTCGCAAGCTTTCCCGTCGCGCTGATCGCGGCGTTCGGCGTCTCCTTCGCGGTCGCTTTCGTGTTCGGCTGGGTGTCGTTCAGATCCCGCGTCGGCGGCGTCTATTTCGCGATCATCACGCAGGCGCTCGTCTATGTCGCAATGCTGCTGATGTTCCGCAACGACACCGGCTTCGGCGGCAACAACGGCATGACCGGGTTCCAGACGATCTTCGGCGTCCCCTTCCAGTCGTCGGGCGTCGCCAAGGGGCTGGCGGCGGCCTCGCTCGTCGCGCTGGTCGTCGCGCTCGTCGCCTGCCGGCTGCTGATGATCGGCCGGTTCGGGCGCCTGCTGGTCGCGACGCGCGACGACGAAACGCGGCTGCGCTCGCTCGGCTACGAGACGCTGCGGCTGAAGCTCGGCGTCTGGTGCCTCTCGGCCGTGCTCGCGGCCATCGCGGGGCTGCTCTACGTGCCGCAGGTCGGCATCATCAATCCGCGCGTGCTGTCTCCTGAACTCTCGCTCGAGATCGCGGTCTGGTGCGCGATCGGCGGACGCGGGCGGCTCGCGGGCGCGGTGATCGGCGCGGTGCTGGTCAACGCGATCAAGTTCTCTCTCTCCGCCACCATGCCGGAGCTCTGGCCCTTCGTGCTGGCGGGCCTCGTGATCCTCGTGGCGCTGATCTTCCCGAACGGGCTCCTCGACATCGGCAAGTGGAAGCCGACCTGGATTTCTCGCCCAGACGCCTTCCAGCCGAAGGACGCGACGCCATGACGGTCGCCGTCCTCGTCGAGTCGCTCACCGTCGAGTTCGGGCGCTTCCGGGCGATCGACGACCTGTCGCTCGCGATCGACTATGGCGAGGTGCGCGCGGTCATCGGCCCGAACGGCGCCGGCAAGACCACGCTGCTCGACGTGATCTCGGGGGTGAGCCGCGCGAAGACGGGAAGAATCCTGTTCGACGAGACGATGGAGCTGACGCGCGCCTCGGAAGCCCGGATCGCGCGGTCGGGCGTGCGGAGGAAGTTCCAGAAGCCGAGCGTGTTCGAGGCGCTGACCGTCCGCGACAATGTCGAGATCGGGCTCGGCGGCGCGACGGACGCGACCGCCCGCGAGCGCGTCGAGAGGACGCTCGAAACCGTCGGGCTCGCCGCCGAGGCTGGCCGCCTCGCGGGCGAGCTCGCGCACGGCCAGAAGCAATGGCTCGAGATCGCCATGGTGGTGGTGTCGGAGCCCAGGGTGCTGATGCTCGACGAGCCCGTCGCGGGGCTCACGGACGAGGAGACCGAGCGCACCTCCGCGCTGATCCGCGCTCTCAAAAGCCCTAAGCGCGCCATCATCGTGGTCGAGCACGACATGGACTTTGTCGAGACCATCTCGGACCGCGTCACCGTCCTGCACGAGGGCCGCACGCTGTTCGAGGGCTCGATGGCCCGCGCGCGGACCGACGCCCGCGTCGTCGACGTCTATCTCGGCAGGTAGACCGATGAAGCTCGCCGTCCGCGACCTCGACCAGCACTACGGATCGGCGCAGGCGCTCCGACGCGTCAGCTTCGAGATCGCGCCGGGCGAATGCCTCGCCGTGCTCGGCCGCAATGGCGCGGGCAAGTCGACCCTGCTGAAGTGTCTCGCGGGCGTTCTGCCCGTCACCCGCGGCGCGATCGAGTTCGACGGCGTCGACATGGCGCGCGCGCCGAACCACCGCCGCTCGCGCGCCGGCCTCGCCTATGTGCCGCAGGGCCGCGAGATCTTCGCGGAGCTGACGGTGAAGGAAAACCTCGTGGCCGCCGCCCGTCCGCATGGCGCCGCGACGGAAGCGACTTTCGAGGAGGTCTACGGCCTCTTCCCCGTCCTGCGCGAGATGGCGGGCCGGCGCGGCGGCGCGCTGTCGGGCGGCCAGCAGCAGCAGCTCGCGCTCGCCCGCGCGCTCGTGACCAGGCCGCAACTGCTCGTGCTCGACGAGCCGACTGAGGGCGTGCAGCCCTCGATCGTCCAGCTGATCGAAACGGTGCTGACCGGCCTCAAGGGCCGCCTCTCGATCCTGCTGGTAGAGCAGTATCTCGATTTCGCGACCGCGGTCGCCGACCGCTTCGTCGTCCTCTCGCGCGGCCAGGTGGTCGACGAGGGCGCGCGCGCAGAGATGAGCCGCGAGCGGCTCTCGAAATTCATGTCCGTCTGAAGAAAAGCGAGGGTAGCCCATGGCCCGCCATCACACGATCTCGTCCGCGCCCGAAAACATGGTCTGGGGCTATCTGGACAGCGCGCTGAAGCCCGTCTGCCGGATCGCCTCGGGCGACACGGTCACGCTGACCTCCTTCCCGGCCGGCGGAAAAGAGTGTCTCCCCCCGGACCGTTCGCGCGTGCCCGCCGACTACATGGCGGCGCTCGACACGCTGACGCAGGGCGGCGGCCCGCACTTCATCACCGGCCCGATCCATGTCGAGGGCGCGGAGCCGGGCGACACGCTGCAGGTCGACATCCTCGAGGCGAAGCCGACCATGGACTGGGGCTTCGTCGCGATCCTGCCGCTGCTCGGGACGCTGCCGGACGAGTTCACCGACTACGAGACCATCCACCCCTCGATCAGCCCCAAGGGCGACGTCTGCACCATGCCGTGGGGCGTCGACATCCCGCTCGATCCGTTCTTCGGCATCATGGGCGTCGCGCCGCCGCCGGCCTGGGGCCGGTGCGGCTCGCCGGTGCCGCGCGCCTTCGGCGGCAACATGGACAACAAGGAGCTGAAGCCGGGGGTGACGCTCTACCTGCCGGTCTTCAACGAAGGCGCGCTGTTCTTCGCCGGCGACGGCCACGGCGTTCAGGGCGACGGCGAGGTCTGCATCACGGCGCTTGAGATGGGCATCGAGGGCACGTTCCGCCTCACCGTGCGCAAGGACATGGCGATCGACTTCCCCTTCGCCGAAAGCGAGACCCACCTCATGTCGATCGGCCTCGACGAGGACCTCGACGACGCCGCCAAGCAGGCGGTGCGGGAGATGGTGCGGCATGTCTGCACGCGCACGAACCTGACCCGCAACGAAGCCTACATGCTGTGTTCGCTCGCCGGCGACCTGCGCGTGACCCAGCTCGTCGACGGCAACAAGGGCGTCCACATGATGCTGGCGAAATCCGTGGTCTGACAGGCGGCCGGACGGCCGGGACGCAAGCCGGCGGTTTGCGCCCGGCGCGCCGTCTGCGCCATTCTGCGGCGCGACGGCGTCCGGTTCGGGGACCGGGCCGGCAGTGCGGGTGACGCGGCGTGGACAAGATCGACAGGACATGGCGCGTCGGGATCCTGTTCTCGCGCAGCGGCGTGAGCGGGATCACCGAAAGCGAGCACTTCTTCGGAACGGCGCTCGCGATCGACGAGATCAACACCGCGGGCGGCGTGCTCGGGAGCCCGATCGAGCCGATCTGCTACGACCCGGCGGGCCGCACCGACGGCTATCGCGCCTTCGCCCGCCGCCTGCTCGCCGAGGACGGCGTCGAGGTGATCTTCGGCTGTTCCCTTTCGGCGAGCCGCAAGGCGACCCTCTCCACCATCGAACGCCACAACGGGCTGCTCTGGTATCCGTCCATCTACGAGGGGTTCGAATATTCCGAGAACGTGCTCTACACGAGCGCGACGCTGAACCAGAACGTGTTCGCGCTGGCGGACTTCCTGCTGCGCGATTACGGACCCCGCGTCTTCATCGTCGGGTCGGACTACATCTATCCGCGCGAATCGAACCGCGTCATGCGCGACCTGATCGAAGCGAAGGGCGGCGAGATCGTGGGCGAGCTCTACGCGCCGCTCGACGCCGGCGACGACGTCCACCGCGACATGGTCGCGGAGATCAAGCGCGCGGAGCCCGACGCGGTGTTCTCGACCGTGGTCGGCCGCGGCGCCGAACGGCTCTACCGTCTCTACGCAGACGCGGGCATCGACAGGGCGCGCCGGCCGATCGCGAGCCTCACCATGTCGGAGGGCCAGATCCGCGCCATCGGCCCCGAGCTGTGCTCGGGCCACGTGCTCGCGTCGCATTATTTCGAGCGCATCGACAGCGATGAGAACCGCCGCTTCGTCTCCGCCTTCAAGCAGCGCTTCGGGGAGGAGCGTCCGACCAGCATGTGGTCCGAGACCGCCTACGCGCAGGTCCATCTGTTCGCGCGCGCCCTCGCGGAGACCGGGTCGCTCGACTCCGAAAGGCTTGGCGCCGCCGCGATGCGGCAGCGTCTGGCGGCGCCGGGAGGCGAACTCGCCTTCGACGGCGACACGCGGCATGTCTGGCTGACGCCCGGCATCGGGGTCGCGCGGGCGGACGGGCAGTTCGACGTGGTCTGGCGATCGCGCAGGCCGGTCCGGCCCGACCCCTACCTCGCCGCGACGCGTTTCGAGGCGAACTGGCTCGAGGAGAACCTCGCGTCGTGAGCGCGCCGGCGCGCAAGATCCTCGACGATCTGCGCCGAGCGCGGGCGCTCATCGTGCATCCGCGCGACGAGGAGGGCGTCTCGCTGGTCGATCAGCTTCGGCGCCTCGGCTGCGAGGTTTCGCTGGCCTGGCCGCCGCCTGCGGCGCTTCCGCCCGAGATCGACACGCTCTTCATCCAGCTCGACGACGCGGAGGTCGCCCATCTCCTGCCGTCGATCGAGGAAAGCGAGCCGGCCGTGATCGCGATCGTGGCCTATGAGAGCCCGACGTCGCTCAAGGCCATCGTTGACTTCAACGCCCACGGCGTTCTCGCGAAGCCGCTGCGGCCGCGCGGCGTGCTCACCCAGTTCGCGCTCGCCCGCTACCGCCGCGGCTACGAAGGCCGCCTGACCTCCAAGATCAACAAGCTCGAGGAGACCATGAAGGGGCGCCGCACGGTGGAGAAGGCCGTGCGCCTGCTGACCGAACTGAACGGCCTCGGCGAGGACGCCGCCTACAAGCTGCTCCGCGACCGGGCGACCGCGGCGCGGGTTCCGCTGACGAGCGTCGCCGAAAGCGTGGTCTCGGCCCATGAGGCGATGAGCGGGCTCGGCCTGCACATCTCGTTGGCTGAAAGACGCTGATTGAAGCAGTGATTGCTTCCATTATCGTCTTGCGGACGATCGCCACGGGTCTATCGTAACGGAACCGGGCGGGGTCGCCCAGCAGCAGGATTGCTGCGTCACATCTTGGCTTTGAAGCCTCTGGTCTGCGGATGACTTCCGCGTCCAGGGGCTTTTTGCGTTTTGGGGTTCGAATGACGCGAGACGAGAGTTCCGCACGCCCGCCGCTGCAGGTGTCGTGCATCCAGTTCGAGCCGGTCATCGGAGAGGTCGAACGCAACGTCGCGCGGTCCTGCGACCTCATCCGGGCTGCGGCCGCCTCGGGCAGCCGGCTGATCGTCCTGCCGGAGCTCGCCAACAGCGGCTATGTGTTCGAGGCCATGGAAGAGGCGGCGTCCCTCGCCGAGCCCGTGCCGGACGGCCCGTCGTCGCGCGCATGGGGGGCGCTCGCGGCCGAGCTCGGCGTCGTCATCGTGGCCGGGATCGCCGAACGGGCCGGCAACGCGCTGTTCAACGCGGCGGTGGTCCTCGGTCCGGAGGGCTTCGTCGGCACCTATCGCAAGTCGCACCTCTGGCATCGGGAGAACCTGTTCTTCCGGAAGGGCGATCTCGGCTTTCCGGTGTTCGACACCGCGCTCGGGAAGATCGGCGTCGCCATCTGCTACGACGGCTGGTTTCCCGAGACCTTCCGGCAACTCGCGCTCGGCGGCGCCGAGATCGTGTGCGTGCCCACAAACTGGGTGCCGATGCCGAACCAGCCCGCGGGCGAGGCCGCCATGGCCAACACGCTGCACCGCGCGGCTGCGCATTCGAACGGGATCTTCATCGCCTGCGCCGACCGCGTCGGCGTCGAGCGAGGCCAGCCCTTCGAGGGCCAGAGCCTGATCATCGGCCCCAAGGGCTGGACGCTCGCCGGCCCGGCGAGCCGGGACCAGCCCGAGACGATCACCGCCGTCGTCGACCTCGACGCCGCCGCCGCCAAGGATCTCAACGAGTTCAACTCCGTGCTGCGCGACCGCCGCGTCGACGTCTACGGCTGACGCATCCGCCCTTCCTTCTCCGCGCCCATCGTCCCAGGAGCCCCGTTCCCATGTCCAAGCTCTGCCTCGTCGCCCTCGCGGGCGCGCTCGTCCTCGCAGCCCCGCAGGCGCATGCGGACGATAAGCCGATCGTCATCGGCGTTCCCGTCGGCCTTTCGGGCGCGAACAGCGTCGTCGCCCCGTCTGTGGTCCAGTCGGCGGAACTCGCGGTCGAGGAAATCAACGCCAAGGGCGGCGTCCTCGGCCGGCCGCTGAAGCTCGAAGTGGCCGACGACGCCTCCGGCGCGGCCGGCGCCCAGAAGGCCTTCGACGCGCTGATCTACCAGAAGAAGGTCGACGTGCTGATCTCGATGGAGACCAGCGCGGCCCGCAACGCCGGGCTTCCCGCCGTGACCAAGGGCAAGGTTCCGTACATCTACACCTCGTTCTACGAGGGGAAGTTCTGCAACAAGAACATGTTCGTCAACGCCTGGGTGCCGGAGCAGCAGGTTCCGCCGATCGTCGACGCCTTCACCAAGGAAAAAGGCGCCAAGACCTTCTTCCTGATCGGCAGCGACTACGCCTTCGGCCGCGGCATGCTGGGCTTCACGAAGAGCTATATCGAGCAGACCGGCGGCAAGGTCGTGGGCGAGGAATACCTGCCGATGGACGGCAGCGACTGGACCGCGATCATTTCGAAGCTCAAGGAAGCCAAGCCCGACGCGCTGATCACCTCGACCGCGGGCGGCGCGCCCAACGTGACGCTCACCAAGCAGCTTCGCGGCGCCGGCGTCTCGCTGCCCTACGCCAACCTCGCGGTCGACGAGGGCACCGCCAAGAGCATGGGGACGGACGCCGAGGGCATCTACCTCTCGGCCTCCTACGTCACGGGCATCGACAGTCCCGAGAACAAGGCGTTCCTCGCCTCGATGGAGAAGAAGTTCGGCTCAGGGCTCAAGACGCCGAACGACCTGTCCGTGCCGCAGTATGAGGCGGTCTATCTCTACAAGGCCGCGGTCGAGAAGGCGGGCGGGACCGAAACCGCCAAGGTGCTCGAGGCCCTGCCGGAGGTGAGCGTCATCGGTCCGCGCGGCGTCATCCGGATGAACAAGCAGCATCATGCGCCGCTGACGATGTATCTCGGCCAGGTCCAGGGCGACGGCTCGGTCAAGGTGGTCAGCACCTTCAAGGACGTCGATCCCGGCGAGCAGTGCCCGAAGCTGAAGTGAGCCGCCGCTCCCGGGCCTTTCCGGGAGACGCCGCCGTCATGCCCTGGGAAGCCGGGCGTGACGGTCGAGGCGAACGTCCCGGCCCGGCGGCTTTTCCCGCGGGGTCGGGAGCCCGACGTCCTCCGGAGGATCCGGAATGCTGCTCGTCCTCGACATCCTGACCACCGCCGCGATCCTGTTCATCGTCGCGATCGGTCTTCTCGCGGTCTTCGGCGTGCTGAAGATCATCAACTTCGCGCACGGGGCCTGGATCACGATCGGGGCCTATTGCGCCGTGGTCGCGGCGAAGCTCGGGCTCGATCCTTGGGCCGCCCTGCCGCTCGCCTTCGCGGTCGGGGCGGCGCTGGGCGGGCTCGCCGAGCTGTTCGTGATCAGGCCGCTGTACCGCCGCCCGCTCGACGCCATCCTCGCCACATGGGGCCTCGGCATCGTGATCGGGCAACTCATCACGCTCGGCTTCGGCCGCGACGTGCAGCTGACGCCGAATCTGCTCTCCGGCACGGTGGAGATCTTGGGCGTCGACTATTCGGCCTACCGGCTCGTCGCGCTCGGGGCCGCGATCGTCATCGGGATCGGGTTCGCGGCGGCGATCGAAGGCACCCGTCTCGGCCTCTCGGCGCGGGCCGTCATCATGAACGAGACGCTGGCGCGCGGCCTCGGCATCGACACGGCGCGGGTGCGCCTCGTCACCTTCATGGCCGGGGCCGGGCTCGCGGCGCTCGCCGGCGTGCTGCTGACCCCGCTCACCAGCGTCGACCCCAACATGGGCGTCGGCTGGCTGATCGGCGCGTTCATGCTGGTGATGGTCGCCGACGCCTCGTTCGTCGCGCTCGCGATCGCCTGCCTCGTCTTCGGGGCGGCGCAGGTTCTGATCAGCACCTTCGTCAGCCCGATCCTCGGCAGCATCGCGATCGCGGTGCTGGCCGCGCTCGTGCTGCGCATCAATCCGAAAGGCTTCTCCCGTGCCTGAAGACGCGTCCGCCGTCGGGATCGCGGCGCCGGCCGCGCGCAGCGCGCCGCGCCTGTCGCGGGCCGCGCCCCTGGCGCTCGCGGCGCTCGCCGCCGCGGCGCTGTGGGTCGCGCCGCTCGCGCTCGACACCTTCGCGGTCAACGTCCTGACCCGCTCGATGATCTACGCCATGCTCGCGGTGACGGTGGACCTGCTGTGGGGCTTCGCCGGCGTCCTCACCTTCGGGCAGGCGGCGTTCTTCGGCGTCGGCGCCTATGCGACCGCGATGGCCCTGACCCAATTCGGCGCGGATCCGGCCTTCATGGCGCTAGCGCTCGCGCTCGCCGTGGTTGCGCCTGCGCTGCTCGGGCTCGCGGTCGGATGGCTCTCCTTCTACCACCGCTCCACGCCGCTCTACGCCTCGGTGATCTCGCTCGTCACGCCGATCGTGGTGACGCAGCTCATCTATTCCGGCGGCGAGTGGACCGGATCGAGCAGCGGGCTCGTCGGCTTCGACGTGCTGCCGCTCGAACTCGAAGGGTTCTTCCGCCTCGCTGGCCTCTCGCTGGTGGCGCTCACGTTCGCGGCCTGGGTCTTCGTCCGGTCCGACGCCGGGCGCGCGCTCGTCGCGGTCCGAGACAACGACGCGCGCTGCGCCTATCTCGGCCTGAGCCCCAAGCGCGTCCAGATCGCGCTCACCGCGGCGCTTGCGGGCGTCGCGGGCCTCGCGGGCTTCCTGTTCGCCAACGCCTCCTCGGTGGTGGCGCCGGAAAACGCCGGCTTCCTGTTCGGCACCGAACTCGTGATCTGGGTCGCGCTCGGCGGCCGCGGCACGCTGCTCGGCCCGATTCTTGGAACGATCGCGATCGATTATCTGGCCGCGAACCTCTCCGGCGACCTCCCGTTCCTGTGGCAGCTTCTGCTCGGCGCGACCTTCGTCGCCGTCATCATCCTGCTCCCCGGCGGCCTCGCCGGCCTCGCGCGCAGCGCCTGGGGGGCGACGCCGTTCGGCCGGCGCGCCGCCTTCGCCCCCGCGCTCGCCGCGCGGCCGGTCCGTCCGGCGGCGGACGCCTCCGACGCGCCGCTGTTGAAGATCGAAGGGCTCGCCAAGTCCTACGGCAGCCTGACCGTGCTCGAGAACATCGACCTCGAGATCGGCGCCGGCGAACTCGTCAGCCTCGTCGGACCGAACGGCGCCGGCAAGACCACGCTGATGCGCTGCCTGAGCGACGGCACGGAGGACTTCCGGGGAAGCGTCTCGATCGGCGGCGCCTCGATCACGGGCCTCACGCCGAACCGGATCGTCGCGCTCGGCGTCGGCCGCAAGTTCCAGGTCGCGAGCGTGTTCGAAAGCCTGACCGTCGCGGACTGCCTTCTGCTCGCCCGCGCGACCCATGACGGCCTCAGCCCCTTCAGCCGCGCCGGGACGCTCGGCCTGCCGCAGGCGGCGCTCGACGTCCTGCGCATGACGGGGCTCGACCGCATGCTGGCCCGCCCGGCGCGGCTGCTGTCGCATGGCGAGAAGCAGGCGCTCGAACTCGCCATGGTCGTGGCGCTCGAACCCCGGCTGATCCTGCTCGACGAGCCGACGGCCGGCCTCACCAAGGCCGAACGCGCCACCATCGGCGCGGTGCTGAAGGCGCTGACGTCCGGGCTCGGCGTCGCGGCGGTTCTGGTCGAGCACGACCTCGACTTCGTGCGCGAGATCTCGTCCCGCATCGTGGTGCTGCATCAGGGCAGGCTCGTGCTCGACGGAGCGGTCGACGAGGTCGTGGGGTCCGAACTCGTCCGGACGATCTATTCGGGAGGCGCGCATGGCTGAGGCCGCGCCCAAACGCGAGGCGCCCGCCGGCGCAGGGCTCGCGCTCGACGGGGTGACGAGCGGCTACGGCGCCGTTTCGATCGTGCGGGGCGTCTCGCTCGCGGTGGCGCCCGGCGAGATCGTGGCGCTGCTCGGCAAGAACGGCATGGGCAAGACCACGCTGCTCAAGACCGTGATGGGCCTCGTGCCCCTGCGCGGCGGCTCGATCGCGATCGATGGGACGTCGGTCGCCGGCGTCTCCCCCGCAAGGCTGGTGTCGCTCGGCGTCGGCTATGCGCCGCAGGAGCAGCCGCTGTTCCAGGACCTGTCGATCCGGGACAATCTCCGCCTCGCGCTCGCGAACGACCGGCTGCTGCCACCGGCGCTCGCGCGCGTCTTCGGGCATTTCCCGTTCCTGAAGGAGCGCCTGCCGCAGAAGGCCGGCACGCTCTCGGGCGGCGAGCAGAAGATGCTGATCCTCGCCCGCGCCCTGATGCTGAAGCCGCGGCTGCTTCTGATCGACGAGATCTCCGAGGGACTGCAGCCCTCGGTCGTCGACCGCATCGCGGCGGCGCTCGCCGCCGAACGCGCGACGTGCGGGACCAGCATGCTGATCGTCGAGCAGAACCTTGATTTCGCGCTTCGCGTCGCCGATCGATGGGCGGTGCTCAAGCTCGGCGAAATTGACGACGAGGGAGCGGCCGGCTCGGAGGCGAGGGGCCGCGTGCTCGCCCATCTGAGCGTCTGAACCGGGAGCGGAGCCGCCATGCGAGACGCCGGAACGATCGCCGAAATCCGGTCCGCCCTCGCGGGCGGCGCCGTCGCCGACGCCCTCGTGAGGGAGCGTTGGGAGCGCGCGCAGGCGCTCGAGCCCGCGATCCGCGCCTTCGCGCATCTGCCCGAAACTTCCCCCGCCGCGGGCGCCGGGCCGCTCGCGGGCGTGACCGTCGGCGTCAAGGACCTGATCGACACCGCCGACATGCCGACCGCCTACGGCTCGCCGCTCCACGCGGGCGGACGTCCCGCGGCCGACGCGGCCGTCGTGGAGCGGCTGCGCGCGCTCGGCGCGACGGTCCTCGGCAAGACCGTCACCACGGAATTCGCCTGGCGTCATCCCGGTCCGACGCGCAACCCCTGGGACCTCGAGCGCACGCCCGGAGGCTCGTCCAGCGGCTCGGCCGCCGCCGTCGCCGCCGGCGTCGTGACGCTCGCGCTCGGCACCCAGACGCTCGGCTCGATCATCCGGCCAGCGGCCTTCTGCGGCGTCGTCGGCTTCAAGCCGAGCTTCGGCTCGCTTCCGCGCGAGGGCGTCCATCCGTTGAGCGGGTCGCTCGACCATGTCGGCCTGTTCGCGCGATCGCTGGACGACGTCTACTGCGCCTTCGCGCTGCTGACGGACGCGGATCCGGCCGCGCCGGTCGCGGAAACGCCGCCGCGCGTCGCGGCGCTGCGGCCGCCCGCCGATCTCATCAGCGCAGAACAGATGGCGGCTTTCGAATCGGCATGCCGCGACCTCGACGCCGCCGGCGTGATCGTCGAGACGATCGACTGGCCGGACCTCCTCGACCGGTCCGCGCCGATCGGCGCGACCATCGTCGCCTACGAGGCCGCTCGGATTTTGGGCGACCGGCGCCGGACCGGATCCGACCTGCTGAGCCGGCACATCATCGAGCTCGTGGATGCGGGGCTTGCGGTTTCTGAAGCCGACTATGTCGACGCGCTCGCCGCGCAGCGCACGCTTCGAGAGACTTTCGCGGCGCGGATGGAGCCGTTCGACGCGCTGCTGGCCGCGCCTGCGACCGGCGAGGCGCCCGAAGGTCTCGACCACACCGGAGACCCTCGCTTCTGCACGCCCTGGACCGTCATCGGCGCGCCCGCGGTCTCGATCCCCATCGCGCTTGGGCGCTCGGGGGCGCCGCTGGGGCTGCAGATCGTGGGACGCAACGGCTCCGACCGGGCCTTGCTCGCCGCCGCGAAAGCGATCAGCGTCGCGGTCCCGACCATAGGCGCGCCCCCGCCGCCGGCGTGACGGCGAAATTCAAGCCTTCCGAAAGCCCGGTCGGCTCCCGCGGATCGAAAGGCGCCCCTCAGGCGTTAGGCAGATACCGCTTTGGCCGTTTCGGAGCAGCCGCCATGAACTCAATCATCTATCTCGTCGGTCTCGTCGTCATCGTCCTGTTCGTCCTCTCGTTTCTGGGACTGCGCTGATGACCGACATCGTGACGGAACGTCATGACGCCCCACGCTATGTGGACTGGGGCGCGATTTTCGCGGGGGCGATGGTGGCGGGCGGCGCCTCGGTCGTTCTGACTACCTTCGCGGGCGCTCTGGGCCTCGGGTCCATCTCGGTAGGTAAAGACGGCGGCGTCAGCTTTCTGGGTCTCGCCCTGACGGGCGTGGTCACCGTGATCGCGATGGTCGCGGTCTATATGCTGGGCGGCTACGTCGCCGGACGCATGCGGCGGAGCGTCGGCGACGCGACGGACGAGGAAATCGCCGCGCGGGACGGCCTGCACGGTCTGGTGGTCTGGGGTCTTGGGGTGATCGCGGCCGCGATCCTCGCGGCTTCGGCCGCGGGCGGCGCGGCGCGCGCCGTCGGAAGCGCCGCAGAAACCTCGATGCAGGCCGCGGGCTCCGCCGTCGGCGGGGTCGCGCAGGGCGCCGGCCAGCTTCTGGGCGGCGCGCTCAGCGGAACCGGCCAGGCGCTCGGCGGTGCGGCCCAGGGCGCGGCTTCGGCGGCCCAGCCGACGCTCGAGGACATGCTGCCGGAAGGCCTCAAGGCCAACCCGGTGGACTACGTCGTCGACGAGATGGTGCGGCCCGCCGACGGGCAGGCCCCCGTCCAGCCGCAGGACCCGGCCGCGCTGCAGAAGCAGGTCGGCGTGATCCTGGTCAACCTCGTCCGCACCGGCGAGATCTCCGACGCCGACAAGGCTGTCCTGCGCAACCTCGTCGCCGCCCGGTCCGGACTGCCGCCGGAGCAGGTCGACGCCCGCGTGAACGAAGCCGTCGGAAAGGCGCAGGCGATTCGCGCGGAGGCGCAGAAACGCATCGACGAGGCGAAGGCTCAGGTCGAGCGCGCCAAGGCCGAAGCCCAGAAGCAGTTCGACGAGGCGAAGGCCAAGGCTGCGGACGCGGCCGAGAAGGCCCGCATCGCGAGCATCTTGACCGCCTTCCTGCTCGCCGCCTCCGCGCTGGTCGCCGCGGCCGCCGCCACCATCGGCGCGGTCCGGGGCGGGCGGCACAGGGACGAGGGACGGATCTGGAAGGGTCTGTCGTACAGCCGGTGAGGCCTTGAGATCAGCAGCCCCGTCTCGCCTGCCGGCCGGACGGGGCTGTTCTCACGCCTGACCCAGAACGGCGTCGAGCGCCTCGACCAGAAGGTCGGCGTGCTCGCGCTCGAAGACGAGCGGCGGACGGATCTTGAGCGTGCTGCCGGCGAAGCCCGCGGCCCCGATCAGCACCCGGCGCTCGCGCAGCGCGTTGAGGATGCGCCCCACGCGTTCAGGGTCCGGGCCGCCGTCGGGTCCGACGATGTCGACGCCGAGATAGAGCCCCGCGCCTCGCACGTCCGAGATGGCGTCGCGCCGGCCCGCGACCTCGCGCAAGCCGCCGAGCAGATGCGCGCCGACGTCGGCCGCCTGCGCGAGGAGCCCGCGCTCCTCGATCTCGTCCAGCACCGCGAGCGCGGCGGCGGAGGTGACCGGGTTGCCGCCGAAGGTGTTGAAGTAGCCGACGCTGTCGGCGAAGCGCTGCATGAGATCGACGCCCGCGACCACGCCCGCGATCGGCAGGCCGTTGCCCATCGGCTTGCCCATGGTGACGACGTCCGGCAGGACGCCGTGGCGCGCAAAACCCCACATCGCGGCGCCGGTGCGCCCGAAGCCCGGCTGCACCTCGTCGGCGATGAGCAGGCCGCCGGCCGCATGGGTCGCGTCGACCGCGGCCTTCAGGAAACCCGCGGGATCCGCCGCGACGCCGTCGCTCGAAAAGATCGTGTCGACGAGCAGCCCCGCAAAGCCGTGGCCGCTCTCTTCGAGGCTCGCGATCGCAGCCTTCAGTTCTCCGGCGAACCGCTCCCCGACGTCGGCCCCGCCGATCGGCGCGGAGATCGCGCGGACATGGGAGGCGAGCGGTTTTCCCGGCCGCGAGGACGGCGAGACGTCGGCGACCGCGGTGGTGTTGCCGTGATAGGCGGCCTTGGTGACGACGAAACCCGATTTGCCGGTCGCGAGGCTTGCCAGCCTGAGCGCCACGTCGTTGCTCTCGCTGCCCGTGCAGGTGAAGGCGACGCGGTCGAGGCCCTTCGGGAAGGTCGCGAGCAGGCGTTCGGCGTAGGTGTGGACGACGTCGTAGAGATAGCGGGTGTGGACGTTGAGCGTCGCGACCTGTTCCGCGACCGCGCGGGCGACGCGCGGATTGCAGTGCCCGACCGAGGGCACGTTGTTATAGGCGTCGAGATGGCGCGCGCCGTCCGCGTCCGTGATCCAGACGCCTTCGGCCGAGACGACGTGCAGCGGCCGGTCGTAGAACAGCACCGAGGTCGGGCCGATGGTCGTGCGCCGCCGCTCCACCAGCGCCGCCGTCGCGGGATCGAGGTCGCCGGCCTGCGAGGCCTCGAAGGCGTTGAGCTTGAGGATCTGGCGGCTCGCCGCGGTCATGGGCGCGCGCTCCCGTTGGAGAGGTAGCGTTCGGCGAGCGTGACGGTGCCGTGGGTGAAGGGCTCGCCCATGGACTGAGCGGTCGGCGTCTCGGCGTGGCTCGCGACCCAGGCGGTGAGCTGCATGCGGCGCAGCATCCGGAAGGTCGGCAGCATCGCGGAGTCTTGCGGCTTCACGGGCGCGACGGCGGCGTAGCCCTCGAGCCAGGCGGCCTCGAGCTCGGGGATGAAGGGCTCGTGCTCCATGAAGCTTACGGCCGCGGCGAAGTCGTACATGAACCAGCCGAAGCCGCAGTCGTCGAAGTCGATCACCGCGAGCCGGTCGCCGTCGACCAGCAGGTTGGCGGGCCGCAGATCGCAATGGATGAGCCCGAAGGTCTCCGGGCTCGCGCCATAGGCCTCGACATCGGATTTCAGTTTTGCGGCGGCGCGTTCGAGCACGGCGCGGCCGGCGTCGTCGAGGCCGAGCCCGTCGCGCCAGTCGCCCCAATGGGCGCCTGCGCCGATGGTCGCGTCATAGTCCCAGGTCTTGCGGCGGAAGCCTTCAGGAAGCCGCCAGCCCCTGGCGTGAGCGTGCAGCTTCGCCGTGACGCCGCCGAGGATGCGGTACCAGCCGGCGAGGTCGGAGCCGGGCTCCGGTTCCCGGCCGCCCACGAAGGAAAACGCTGCGACGTGGCGGAGCGCCCCCTCGTCGTCGAAGGCGCCGAGCGCCTCTCCGTCCGTCAGCCGCAGCGGCTCGGGCGTCAGCGCGACGCCGTCTGCGCGCAGCGCCTCGAGCCAGTCGAGCTCGGAGCGGATCTCCTCAAGGCTGTGATAGTCCGGCCGGTGAACACGGAAGACGACGCGTTCGCCGCACGGGCGCTCGGCGAGGAAGGTGGCGTTTTCGGAGATCGTGAGCAGCTTCAGCGGCGCGTCTGGCGCGAGGCCCCAGCGCGGCAGGGCTTCCCGCAGCCGCGCTTCAAGCCGTCCGAGAAAGCCATCGTCGTACATCGCCCGCCCCATCAGCTCGCAGTGGCAGACATCTCACGCCGATGTGGTGAATGCAACATCAAGTGTGACGCTCGCCACAGTCGACGGCGGCGGTGGTTCTCGGCGGCCAGACCCGACGTCTTCGGCGGCTAGGCGACCACGACCTCGACGTCCTGTCGCGCGAGCGTCTCGCCGAGCCGCCCTCCGGGCGCGCGGTCGCAGACGAGGCGGGCGATCTCGCGCCAGGAGGCGTAGCGCGCCGGAAAGACGCGGTCGAACTTCGAGTGGTCGGCGACCAGCATCGTCTCCGCCGCCCGCGCGACGATCGCGCCGTAGACCGCCGCCGGCTCGATCAAGGCGTCGGAGGCGCCTTCGGGCGTGATCCCGCTCGCGCCCACGATGGCGAGGTCGGCGGAGAAGTCGGAGAGGAAGCGCAGCGTGTGCGCGCCGACCGTCGCGCCTTCGCCGCCGAGATAGGCGCCGGGCGCGATCAGCACGGTGATGGTCGGGTTCGGCGCGAGCACCGTCGCGACGCCGAAGCAGTGGGTCACGATCGTGAGGTTCTTGTGATCGGCCGCAATGCGGCGCGCGACATGGGTCGTGGTCGCGCCCGCGCCGATCATCACGAGGCGGGCTCCGCCGACGCGCGCGGAGGCCGCCCGCGCGATGCGCTCGCGCTCGGCGACGAACAGCGCATGGCGCGCCCCGACCGAGGGCTCCGAACCCGGCGCCCGCACCGCGCCGCCATAGGTGCGGTTGATCAGGCCCTTGTTGGTGAGCTCGTCGAGGTCGCGCCGGATGGTCTCGGTCGAGACGCCGAGACGGCCGGCGAGCTCGGCGACCCGCAGGCTCGGCGACTGGCCGATCTCGGCGAGGATGTCTTCGTGACGCGACGACTTCGAGCGTTTCATGCGGGCCGGGGATCGGGAGGCGCGGCCGCCTGCGGCCGATTCTGTGGGACCCTCAGCATAGCATGACGCGTCCGCCACGTTCGACGCGACGGCCAGCCTCGCCTCGGTCTTCAGCCTTCCATCGCCTCGAGCGCGCCGAGGCTTTCGGGCAGCACCTGGCCGCCGTCGACCACGATGGTCTGGCCTGTCACGTAAGCCGCCGCGGCGCTCGCGAAATAGAGCGCCGCGCCCGCGATGTCGGCGACCGAGCCGAGCCGCTTCATCGGGATCGAGGCCGCCATCTTGTCGAGATAGTCCTGTCCGAGGCCTTCGAGCCCTTCGGTCATGATGTTGCCGGGCATCACGGCGTTCATCGTGATCCCGAACGGAGCGAGTTCGATCGCGGCGGTGCGCATGAAGCCGAGCTGGCCGGCCTTGCTCGCCCCGTAATGCGACCAGCCCGGATAGCCGGTGATCGGGCCCGTGATCGAGGAGGTCAGCACGATGCGGCCGCCTCCCGCCTGCTTCATCGCCGGCAGGCAGGCCTGCACCGAGAAGAACGTGCCCTTGAGGTTGGTGTTCATCACGAGGTCGAAATCGGCCTCGCTCATCTCCGAAAGCTTGGCGGCGGGAAAGATGCCGGCGTTCGCGCACAGCACGTCGATCGCGCCGTAGCGCTCGACCGCGGCCGCCGCCATCGCCTTCGCGCCGTCGAGCGAGGCGACGTCGGCCGAGAAGCCGCTCGCGCCGTTGCCGATCTCGCTTGCGACGGCGTCGGCTTCCCCGGCGTTCCTCGACACGACCAGCACCGCGTAGCCGGCTTCGGCGAAGCCGCGCGCGATCCCCTTTCCGATGCCTTTGGAGCCGCCGGTGACGATGACGGAGCGGGAGCGGTCGGACATGGGCTGAGCCTCGGGGCTAGGTGCTTCGTAAGCAAGCTTGCCCAGAATCTGGGCGTTGTAAACCCAACACCATTGATGGTCTTGGCCTTCCATAAATGACCGACTTGCCACTTTTTGATGTTGCACACCGCGGAACCCTTCGGCACGATCACGTCATGATCACAATTTCGTAACAGCGATCCGAGGGGGTTCGACATGTCGAGCATTGAAGCAGCGGCGGCCGCAAGCGCAGGCCTGGACGTCGCGAGCCGCGCGGACGTCCACAAGCTCCACGGCGGCGCGATCGGCCTGATGGGCGTGCTGCAGCTGACGGTGACGGGCGCCGCCCCGATCACGGCGATGCTCGGCAACGTGCCGATCGTGGTCGGCAACGGCGTCGGGATCGGCGCGCCCGCGGCCTTCCTGTTCGCCACGGTCGTGCTGACGATCTTCTCGGTCGGCTACGCCGAGATGGCCCGCAAGGTCTCGGCGGTCGGCGGGTTCTACTCCTTCATCAGCCACGGCCTCGGCCGCGAACTCGGCATGGCGTTGGCGCTCGGCTCGATCGTCGCCTATTCGGTGTTCGAAGCCTCGCTCGCCGGCGGCTTCGCCTATTTCGCCTCCGCGAAGCTCGTCGGCTGGGGGATCACGATCGCCTGGCCCTACCTCGCCATGGTGATGCTCGCGGCCGTCGCGGCCTGCTCCTATTTCGACGTGAAGATCTCGGCCGCGATCCTCGGCGTCGCGCTCGTCGGCGAGGTCATCGCGCTCGCGGTGTTCGACGTCGGCGTGTTCACGAGCCCGTCGGCGGTCGTGAACACGGCGGCCCTCAACCCGCTCGCCGCCTTCCAGAGCTTCGAGGCCCCGAGCGGCAACCTAACGGCGGGCGTCGCCTCGATCGGCCTGTTCTTCGCCTTCTGGAGCTGGGTCGGGTTCGAGATGGCGCCGAACTACGCCGAGGAATCCAAGAACCCGAAGAAGATCATCCCGCTGTCGCTCTACATCTCGGTGATCTCGCTCGGGATCTTCTACGTCATCACGAGCTGGGCGGCCCTCTCAGCCTACCCCACTCCGGCCGACGCCATCGCCGCCGGCCAGACCGACGCCGCGAACTTCTTCATGAAGCCCGCCGGCGTCTTCGTCGGCGTCTGGCTCACCGACGTGATGAGCTACCTGATCCTGATCTCGTCCTTCGCCTGCGGCATGGCGTTCCACAACACCGCGTCGCGCTACCTCTACTCGCTCGGCCGCGAGGGCATCCTGCCGGCCTCCATCGGCAAGACGCATCCGAAGTACAAGGCGCCCTACGTCGCCTCCTTCACCCAGTCGGCGATCGCGGCGATCCTGGTCATCGTCTTCGCCGCCGCGCTCGGCAAGGACGACCCGAACCAGGCCTATGCCGGCCTCTACGGGCTCATGGCGCTGTTCGGCACCACGCTGATCCTCGTCGCGCAGGCCGTCGTCTCGATCGCGATCATCGCCTACTTCCGCCGCGAGCACCCGGAGGACCATCACTGGTTCAAGACGCTCGTCGCCCCGGCGATCGCCTTCGTCGCCCAGATCGCGGTGATCGCGATGCTGGTCCTCAACCTCGACTTCCTGAGCGCGGGCTATTCCTTCGCCAAGTGGATCCCCGGCCTCACGATCGCGATCCTGGCGCTCGGGATCGCCGGCGCGATGATCCTGAAGCGGATCAACCCGGCGAAGTACGACGCCATCGGCCGCATGATCTACCAAGGCGTCGACTGACGCTCCGGGAAGCCCGGTCCGCCTCGTGACGTGCGACGTGCGTCACAAGGCGTTCGGTCGCGGCCAGTTGTCGGTCGGGCGCGACGCCGTGACGACCTTCGCCCTCCTGCTCCACGAACTCGCGACGAATTCGGTGAAGTACGGCGCCCTCAGCGCAATCGGCGGCAGCGTCACCCTTCGCTGGAAGAGCGACGGACAGGCGCTCGATCTGTCCTGGATCGAAACCGGCGGACCGCCGGTCTCGACCAGCCGGAACCGCTCCGGCTTCGGCAGCGAGATGATCGACCGAAGCCTGCGATCGGTAGGCGGCTCGATCGAGCGGAACTGGAGCGTCGGCGGGCTCGTGGTTGAACTTAGCATGCCGAGAGCCACTTTGAACTGACGCTCTCGGCAGCGGCTCCGCCGATGCCGGCGCCGAAACCAATCCAGCCGATCAGGAGCGCTTGAATCGGAGCGCGCCTTTTTCGTCGCCCGAGCGCGGATATGACGACGTGCGCTCTCAACAAGGGGGAGATGCGTTGGCCGAGACAGCCGATGTCGTGGTCGTGGGGCTGGGCGCCATGGGCGCGGCCTGCGCCTATCAGCTCGCCAGGCGAGGCGTCGCGGTGATCGGGTTCGATCGTTTCGCGCCGCCGCATTCGCTGGGCTCCAGCCACGGCGAGACCCGCATCACCCGCGAGGCCGTAGGCGAGGGCTCAGACTACGTGCCGCTGGTCAGAGCCTCGCACCGGATCTGGCGGGAGCTCGAGGACGAGACCGGGCGGACGCTGTTCGAAGCTTGCGGCGTGCTGGTGCTCGCGCCGGGCGAGGGCGAGAGCTCCCATCACGGCAAGCCGAATTTCGTCGCCCGCTCCGCCGAGGTCGCGGCCGCGTTCGACATCCCGCACGAGACGATGACGGGCGCCGACGTCTCCCGGCGCTTCCCGCAGTTCACCAATCTCGCGGGCGACGAGAAGGTCTATTACGAGCCCGGCGGCGGCTACGTCTATCCGGAGGCCTGCATCGAGGCGCAGCTCGCGCGGGCCGCGGCGCTCGGCGCGGATCTGCGCAGCGACACGCAGGTTCTGTCGCTTTCGCAGGAGGGCGACCGGGTCGTGGTGGAGACGTCGCAGGGCCGCGTCGTCGCCGATCGGGCGATCGTCTCGGCGGGCGGCTGGGCCTCGGATCTGCTGGGCGCGCCGTTCGACCGGCTGCTGACCGTGAACCGCCAGGTCCTGCACTGGTTCAAGCTCGACGACATGTCGGCATACGGTCCGGACGCGCCGGTCTTCATCTGGATGCACGGCGCGACCGACGTCGACTATCTCTATGGCTTCCCGCCGCTGCCGGGCGATCCGCGCCTCAAGGTCGCGACCGAGCAGTACGCTGCGGCGACGACCGCCGACGCCATGCCGCGCGAGGTCTCGCCCGAGGAGTCGGCCGAGATGCACCGGGTTCATGTCGCGGGCCGCCTCTCCGGCGCCTCCGCGACGGTCGCAAAGGCGGCGGCCTGCCTCTACACGGTCACGCCCGACAACGGCTTCATCATCGACCGGCACCCGCGGATGGACCGCGTGGTAGCGATCTCGGCCTGTTCGGGGCACGGCTTCAAGCATTCGGCCGGGATCGGCGAGGCGGTCGCCGACGCTATGACCTCCGGCCGGTGGGAGCTGCTGCGGCCGTTCTCGCTGTCGAGATTCGACTGACTTGTGTCAAGCGCGGCGCCCGGAGGCGCCGCGCTTGACCTTGCTTCGATCCGTCGCCGGTCGCGCGCTTACTGCGCCTTCGCGGGCGCCGCTTCGGCCGGCGCCGCGGCGTCGAGCGCGGCGACCAGCTTGCGCAGGGACTCGTCGCGCAGCTTCAGCGCGTTCGCCTCGGCGCCCGTCAGCACCTGCACGGACATCATGCCCATCCGGTCGGCGTCGAAGATGGTCGACATCGCGGCGGCGCTGCCGCCCTTGCATTCGCCCTTGCTGTCATATTCGACGCGGCGGTCGCTCAGCCGGCGGACCTCGTAGGTCTTGAACGAGCACCCCGAGGGCCGCATCGATTCGTCGGTGGCGTACTGGTAGCTCTTCAGGGCCTTGGCGGGGTCGGCAACGACGAGCTTCACATAATCCGGCGTCGCCCCGGCCTGACCGATCCCGACCACGCCGCGTCCGCCGCATTCGTCGGTTTCGCACACATAGGTGACGCCCTCCTGGCCCGCGGTCTTCTTCACCCAGCCGGGCCCGATCTCGCCGACCACGGTCTTGACGTCGAGCGGCGCGAGGTCGGCCGCGCGCTGGGCCGCGGCGGGGCCGGCGGCGACGAAAGCGAGGACCGGGATCGCAAGCGTGGCGAGGATCTTCATTGTTCTTCTCCGTGCGTTCTTCAAAGGATCTTCTCGACCCGGAAACCCTGCCGGCGCAGCCGCTCCACGAGGCCGTCGCCGCCGGCGAGATGCATGGCCCCGACCGCGACGAAGACGCCGCCCTCGGCGAGCGCATGGCGTGAGCGCTCCTCCATGACGGCGTTCCGTCCGGCGAGCACGGCCTCGAAATAGTCGAGCTGCGTCCGCATGCGCGGGCCGCCGAGGTCGAAGTCGCGCAGCGCCGCCGACAGGAAGCCGAGCCGGCGGTCGCGATAGAGGTTGATCACGGTCTCGACGAAGTCCGCAAAGGCGGGGCCAAGCCGCGCCGTGTCGACCAGCACCCGGCTCGCGAGCGGGAGCGGCACGGCGGCGAGCGCCTCCATCTGCTCGTCGGCGTCCTCGAGGCCGGAGACCGGGACCTTCGCCTCGCGCGCGGCCTTGACCACGAGGCCGTCGACATTGAGCGCGCCGTCGTCGATCCGGGCGATCTCGCAGGACGGCGTCATGGCGAGCATCGCCAGAAACCACGGTTCGAGCCGCCGCGCCGCCATTTCGGGCACGCCGCGCGCGGCCAGAAGGTTCACCACGGCGACGCGGTCCTCGGCCGGGATCGCATTGAGCGTGCGTCCCTGCGGCCGGTAGGCCATCTGGCTCGCGAGCGTCATGGCCTGCCCGGCCTTGCCTTGATCGGCGCTCTCGCGCGGCTCGACCAGAACCCGGCGCGACGCGCGGATGGCGGCGAGCGCCTGCTCGGGCAGCGGCGTGAGCCGGGGATCCGACAGATGGATGGTGCCGAAGAGATGCGAGTCCGGCACGCCGTCGCGCGACAGCCGCCACAGCACGCCCTCGGCGTTCGGGGTCTTGCGCCCGGCGGCCTCGAACGCCGCGAAGCGGGCGGGATCGTCGTCGCGGAGCCGGCCGACGAGGTCGGTCCCGCCGCCGCAAGCGAGCGCGCCGCCCGCCGTCGAGAGCGCCCAGGCCAGAACGAGGCCGAGGAGCGCCCGCTTCATTGCGGCAGCGCGACCAGATTGCGCGGGCCGCCCGGCGCCGGCAGCGTCGCGACCACCCGGGCGGCGTCGAGATCGACGAGCGACACCGTGTCGTCGAACCAGTTCGCCGCCGCGGCCCGTTTCCCGTCCGGCAGGATCGCGACGCCTTCCGGGTAGCTGCCGATCTTCACCTTGGCGACGCGTTCGAGCTTTTCGGCGTCGACGATCGCGAGAGCGTCCTCGTGCTGCAGCGTCACGGCGATCCGCTTGCCGTCCGGCGTCACCGCGACGCCATAGGGCATCTTGCCGACCGGCAGGCGCTTCAGCTCCTGGCCGCTGCCGACGTCGATGACCGACAGGTCTCCGCTCTGGACGTTTGCGACATAGAGCCGGCGGCCGTCCGGAGAGAGCGCGAGCGCGAACGGCGCCTTGCCGACCCCGATCCGGCCGACCTCCGCGCCGCGCCTGAGGTCGATGATCGCGACCGCATTGTCCTCTCGCGCGGCGACGTAGGCGCGCCGGCCGTCCTTGTCGAGCACGATGCCGGCCGGCGACTTGCCCGTGGGCGTCTCGGCCAGCGTCGCGCCGGTGAGGACGTCGACCTTGATGACGACGCTGCGCGTCCAGTCGGTCAGATAGGCGAACTCGTCGGTGGCGGCGATTCCGAACGGCTGGCCCTTGACCGCGAAGTTGGCGGTCGGCCGCCGCGTGACCGCGTCGAGCGCCGTCACGCGCCCGCGGTCCGGATGGGTGACGTAGAGGCTGCGCCCGTCCGGCCCGACCGCGATCCCGGCGGGGAGCTCCGCGACCTCGATCTTTTCCGCGCCCTCGGACGGTCCCGCCTCGCCGACCGGCAGCAGATGCACGACGGCGCCCGACTGGCCGACGACCGCGAGCGTCGCCTCCTGCGCCGCGGCCGGGGCTGCGGCGAGGAGGCCCGCGGCGAGGACGAGGGCGCGCAGCGTCATCCGCCGACCTTCTTCTTCAGGCCTTCGAGGCCGGTCTTGAAGAAGTCGGACAGGGCCTTCACCGCGGAGGCGTCGTCCTGGCCTTCCGGCGGCTCGTTCGAGGTGTCGAGGCGATAACCGCGGCCCTGCCAGTCGACCTGCGAGCCGCCGTCCTTCGCCGTGACCGTGAGGGTCGCCGAATAGGACGAGAGCGGAAAGGCCGGCGAGCCCTCGTTGGAGAGGCGGTAGCCGAGCTTCATGGCCGCGTCGTCGGATTCGTCCTGCGACTCGACCAGTTCGGCGCCGTTCTTGAGCTTCAGCGTGCGCTCGCCGTCCTTGAAAGCGGCGCTTTCGACGTCGGGGTGCCAGTCCTTGATCCCGCCGAAATCCTTGACTAGCGCCCAGACCTTGGCGGGTTCCGCCTTGATCTCGATCTTCTCCTCGACCTTCTGGGGCGTGGGGCCGTGGGCGAGCGCCGCGACGGGCGCGAGCGCGAAGGCGGCCGCCGCCGCAAAAACGTGAAAACGCATCAGGAAACTCCTTCGAAGGCGACGCGCCGACGCCTGAAGCGCATCGACAGCGGCGCGCCGTAGATCGCCGCGAGCGCGGCGAGCGCAAGCGCGGCGGGGAGGGGGGAAAGGTCGACGGCGACCGGGATGGCCTTGGGCTTCGAGCCGCGCTCGATCGCTCGGGCGAGCGCCTCCGGGTCGCCGAGGCGGGCGTAGCCGAGGCCGGTCTTTTCGGCGAGGCCTTCGAGATAAGGCTCCTTCACCGACGTCAGGTGCTCTGTCCCTTCCGGCATGTCGCCGAAGGGCGCGTTGCGGGCGTTGTAGCCGGGCAGGCTTTCGGCCCCTTCCGGCGGCGGTCCGAGGCGGGAGGCCTGCGGCACGTCGGCCATCGTGAAGAAGCCGGTCTCCCGGCCGAAGTCGTCATATTTCGGGATCGGAACCAGCTCCGTGCCGCCGACGCCGACGAGGAGGCCCTTGACCTTGCCCTTCTCGATCTCGAATTCGTGCGGCATGTCGGTCCGGGGCGGGGGCGCCTCCTGACCGTCGGTTAGGAACACGACGTCGGCCCCGATCGGCGCGGCCGCGTCGATCGCGGCCTGCAGGCCGTCGGCGATGCGGCTGTCGCCTTCCCACGCCATGCGCCAGTCGAGGCCGCCGATCGCGCCCGCGATCGCGGAGAAGTTGCGGCAGACCTCCATCGGCTCGAACAGCAGGAAGACGCGGCGCTCGCTGAACACGCCGAGACCGAAGCGCGAGCCGCAGGGCAGCCGTCCGACCGCGGCGGGCAGCAGCTCCTTGACGGCGTCGAGCCGGCTCTTGGGCGCGCCCTTCGCGCCGTAGTCGCGTGCGTTCATCGAGCCCGTGATGTCGATGAAGCCGATCACGTCATAGGTGTCGCGCGTCGCTTCCGCCTCGGGCTGAAGGGCTGCGATCACGGCGAGCAGCAGCGCCGCCGCGAGCGCGAAGGCGCGCCAGTCCTGCGCGCGCTTCGCCGCCGTCCAGAGTTCGGCCGCGCGGCTCACGGAAGGCCTCGCGGCCGGCCCGGCAGATCGGTCCACAGCTTCTTGGGCTGCGCCTGCGCCTCCTCATCCGCGGCTTCGATCTCGGGGAAGTCGCGCACGAGCCGCATGACGACGTCGAGATTGTAGCGGGCGTCCCAGAGGTCGGGGTCCGCGCGCAGCGCCGAACGGTAGGCGTCCTTGGCGAGGCGGACCTCGGGGATCGCCTTGTCGATCTGGCTCGCCTCCACCGCGCCGAGCGCGCGGCGCGCGCGGGCGTTGCCGATGTCGTAGTGGAAGCGGGCGGCGAGCTTCGGGCCGCCGCGGTCCACGATCCGGCCGACCAGCGCCTGCGCCTCGTCGATGCGGTCGCGCACGAGCAGGTAATGGGCGCGGGCGAAGACGAGCTCGGGGCTGGCGTCGTCGGGCGGGCGCACCTCGCGGCTCGCGGCGAGCGCGTCGGCGACCCGCCGCTCCGCCCGCTCGCCGTAAAGCGTC
Source organism: Ancylobacter novellus (assembly GCA_003241695.1). Classification (GTDB taxonomy): domain Bacteria; phylum Pseudomonadota; class Alphaproteobacteria; order Rhizobiales; family Methylopilaceae; genus Methylopila. Next base: position 158,642 of record QFPN01000007.1, read on the forward strand.
CATCCGGCCTGCGCGAGCCAGGCGAGGGCGGCGAGCAGCAGCAGCGGCGGCAGCGCCGCTTTCAGGCGTCCGAGCGTCACGGCCGCGTCTCCGCGAACTCTCCCGCCCGTTCGTCGCCGAGGCGGCGCTCGATCAGCTTGGCGCCGAGCAGCAGCGCGGTCGCGACTGCGGCGAGCCAGTAGGCCACCCAGTCGAGATCCTGGCGGGGGATAGTTTCCTTATAGATCGTCGGCCGCTGTTCGAGCTGGTCGATCTCGCGGATGGCGGCCGAGACGTCCGCGGCGCTCTTCGCCTCGAAGGCGCGATAGGGCAGGCCGAGGCTCTTCAGGAAGATGTCGAGATGGCGCTCGGGATAGACCTGCGGAATGTCGGGCTCGCCGGGCACGGGCTTGTCGTAGATGCCCTTCGAGCCTTGCGTGCGCAGGAACAGCCAGTAGAGCCGGACCGGATTGCGCCGCGCCGCGTCGCGCAGCGCGTCCTGCACGCGGCGGTCGATCACGGCGGCGCCGTCCGAGACCAGCACGAGGGCGCGCGAGGTTTCGCTCGACGAGTCGTCGAACATCGAGAAGGCGAGCGTCAGGCCGCGGCCGACGTCGGTGTGGGCGAGGCCGGGCCGGTCGATCGCGGCGATCGCGGCGCGCACCGCGTCGTGATGGTCGGTCATCGGCACGACCGGCATGGGCGCGGTCGAGAACGCGGCGACCGCGACGCGGTCGGCGGGCCGGCGGGCCGCGAAATCGGTCAGCAGCCGGCGGGACGCCACCGACTTCGACTCCTCCTTGCCCTCGGGAGAACGGTTCGCGAAGGTCGAGTCCATCGAGGAGGAGCGGTCGAGCAGCAGCACGATGTTCGCGCCGACGCCACGCTTGTCGACCACCTGGTCGCGACGGTGCAGTCCCGACAGGCCGAGGACGAGGAACAGGATCGCGAGCGCGCCGAGGACCGAAAGCCCGGTCCCGAGCGCGTCCGAGAGCGGGTCGTCCGGCAGCACGTCGCTCGAGGGCACGGCCGACAGCCTGAGCGGCGAGGCGAGGAACGGCAGCGCCGCGAGCACGGCGAGCAGCAGGACGTAAGGGTGGTCGACGCCGAGCCCGGTCACGCCGCGCGCTCCGCGGCCGCGAGCCGACGCGCAAACCGAGTCAACTCGTCGGGCGCCGGCAGGCTGGAGCGGCCGCCGAAGAAGGCTTCGCGCGAGGCCTTGAAGAAGGACCGGATCGCCTCCTCGTGGGCGGCGAAGGCGGGATGGGCGGAGAAGAAGCCGCCGAGGTCGTCGCCGAGCAGCCGCCGGCCGGCGGCGGCGTCGAAGGCGCGGTGCAGCGCGAGCGCGGCCGAACGTTTGCCCTCCTCGCCGGAGCCTGCGGTTTTCGCGACCGTGCGGGCGGCGCGCGCGAAGGGCCGCGACGGCCGGCGGCTGAACGGCGGCCACGCCCGGCTCCAGGCGAGCAGGACGAGCGCGAGCAGGGCCGCGCCGGCCGCGAGCGCGGTCTCGATCTCGACGCCGCGAAGGCTTTTGCGGGTCGGGGCCGCGTCGGGCCTCAGCGCATAGGCCGAACCGCCGCCCGCCGTCAGCACCACCGGCCGGAGCGGGGAGGTGAGGAACGTCCAGCTCGCGCTCTTCGCCTCGACGCGCTTGCCGTCGGGATCGGCCGCCGCGATCGTGAAGGGCGGTACGGTCTGCTCGATCGCCTCGAGCGGAGCGTAGAATGTCTGATACTCGGCCTTGATCTCGTAGCGCGTCCCGCCTCCCGGCGTCTTGCTCTCCGCGATCGTCAGGCCCCGGAGGTCGAGCCAGTAGGTCAGCGGGCCGGGCTTCGGCAGCGCCGCCGGATCGAGGCGGTAGGGCGCAGCGACGTCGAACCGGGTCGTCAGGGTGAAGACGTCGCCGAGCATCACGCCGAACGGGCGCGGCGCCGACATCTGCCGGTTCGAGATCTGGGCCGAGGCCTCGGTCGCGAGCGCGGCCGGGCCGAGCGCGAGGCCGAAGGCGAGGAGGATGAGGGCGCGGCGCGGCGTCATGCGCCCCCGCTGAGAAGATGGTCGGCGAAGGCGTCCGGGTCGAACCGGTCGACGAGATCGAAGGCCGGACGGCCATGCCGGCGAAACGCGCGGTCAAGCGCCGCGCGCCGGGCGCGGGCGTGCTCGAGCCAGCGCTCGCGCATCGAGCTGCGCATGAAGACGAGCTTGCGCCGGCCGGTTTCCAGATCGCGCGTCTCGATCAGGCCGAAGCGGGGCAGCCGGTCCTCGACCTGGCTGCTGCGCACCACCACCGGCGCGACGTCGTGGCGCCACAGCCGGCCGAGCAGCTCCTCGACGTCGTGCTCCGGCATCAGGAAGTCCGACACGACGAAGACGAGCGAGCGCCGCTGGGGCAACTCGTCGAGAGCGTCGATCAGGCCCTTGACGCCAGCGCCCGTGGCGGCGCCCTCGGAGAGCCGCCGCCACACCTCGTCGGGCACGCCGGCGCGCCGGGTCGCCCGCATCGCGATGTCGGCGCGCGCCGTCGGCCCGGCCGCGATCATGCCGAACCGGTCCTGGCCGCGGATCGCCGCATGGGCGATCGCGGCGCAGAGATCGGCGACCGGATCCTGTTCGTCGCGCCCGAACGCCATCGAGCCCGAAAGGTCCAGCACGACGAAGACGTCGATCCGGGCGCGGTTCTCGAAGCGGCGGATCTTGAGGCCGCCGAACGGGTCCAGGATCGAGGCGCGCACGTCGATGCGCCGCGCGTCGGGGATCTCGAGGATCGAGCCGTGGCGCAAGAAGGCGCCGTTCGCGCCCGCTCCCGCGGCGCGGTGCGACCCCGGCGAGACGCCGCGCGCGCGGCCAAACAGACGGTAGGGCAGATCGACCCGCGGCGGGCCGCCGCGGGCCGGCGCGCCGGTCGGTCCGGCGCTCACGGGGCCGGCACCCGTTCGAACGCCTGGCCGCAGAGGTCGCGCACGATCCGGTCGCGGCGGGGCTCGTAGATCGGATCGAGGAAGATGCGGTGCGCCATCACGGGCGAGAACACGGCGCGCACGTCCTCCGGGACGACCATGTCGCGGCCCTCGAGCCAGGCGCGCACCCGCGCGCAGCGGGCGAGCGCGCCGACGCCGCGCGGGCTGCCGCCGCCGAGGATGAGGCGGCCCATGTCGACGCCGTCGATCGAGACGCCGACGCTCGCCGGATCGCGCAGCGCGTCCCAGAGCCCGATGACGTAGGCCTCGAGAGTCGGGCTGGTGCGGACCGAGGTCTGGATCGCGCGGCCGGCTTCGTTCAGCCCGCGGTGGTCCAGCACGCCCTGCTTCAGGTCGCCGATCAGGCGGTCGACGTCGTGGAAGCGCGGGTCGAACACCAGCTCGCGGCGCACCTCCGGATCGCGCGGCGTCTCGACTCCGATTTCCATCACGAAGCGGTCGCGGGCGGCGGCCGGAAGCTCGAAGGTCTCCTCCTTCTCCACGCGGTTGCGGTCCGCGAAGACCTGGAGGTTCGGAAACGACCATTCCTTGCCGAAGGCCGTGACGCTGCGCTCGGCCATCAGCCGCAGCAGCAGCGAATGCACCTGCGGGCGGGCGCGGTTGATCTCGTTGAAGAAGAAGACCGCGAGGTCCTCGCCGTGCCGCAGCACAGGGCCGGGCTCGACGCGCGGCTTGCCGTCGTCGTCGACGAAGGCGGAATAGAGCATGTCGGTCGGCATCAGGTCGACCGTGCCTTCGATGCGTTCGAACGGGCCGCCGAGCGCGCGGGCGACGGCCCGCAGGATCGTCGTCTTGCCCACGCCGACGTCGCCTTCGAGCAGCACGTGGCCGCGTGCGAACAGCGCGATCGTCAGCAGCCGCACCACATGCGGCTGGCCGACCACGGCGCGGGACACCTCGGCCTCGAACGCGAGCGCCTGGTCCCGCCAGCCGTCGAGTCCGCCTTCGGGCGCCGCGCGCCGTTCGGCGGCAGACATGGAAGCCATCAAGGTCGCGCGCCTTTTCCGTCGCTGGCGAAAAGGCGGCCGTCGCGTCGGAACTTCGATCCGAAATCCCAGCGCGGACGGCCGTCAGGTGCGTGTCGTCATCCCACGGGACGGTCGGAAGAACGCCGCCCGACGACGAGAGGGAGCGGTCCGAATGCGACATGCGAACCGCGTGGGATCTCGAACCGGACCCCGTCCCCGCCTCGATCGGGCGCGGCTCGGGGTCCGGCGACGGCCGTGATCAGTTCTTGCCGATCTTCGAGACGTCGTATTCGAACTTGCCGGTCTTCACGAAGTTCGCGGAGCGGGCCTGGTTGCGGGCCTCCATCTCCTTGATCGAATCCGACTGCTTGGCGACCTGCTTCGGATCATGCTTCGGATCGTACTTCGAACCGGTGATCTTCGACTTCTCCGGGTAGCCCGGCTTCGGCTCCCAGCACACGCCGGGCTCCTTGCAGTTCGTGCCGTCATAGGCGAGCGCGGGAGCGGACGCGAAGGCGGCCGTCAGAGCGGCGGCGGCCACGAGGCCGGCGATGCGAGACGTGGTGGTCATGATTGCGTTTCCTCGTTCTTTTCAGACTTCTGGTCGTCCTGCAGTCGTCTGGACACGGACACGCCGCGCCAGTCTTGCGCCGGCCCCCCGGCGCAGATCCTTCAGCCGCCCATCTTGCACTCGGCAGGGGCGTCCGGGCCCGGCGCCGGAGGCTTGGACCCGTCATATGGTTTCAGCGCCTTGCGCGCGCTGGCCTCGAGCCATTCGGCCTTCTCCGGATCGCCGGTGTAGAGGTGGCGGATCCAGGCCATCGCGATCAGCATCTCGTCGACGTTGACCGAGTTGTACATCGGCCCCATCTGGCCGCTCGCGCCGCCGAACACGGTCTCGAACATGCCCTTGTCGGTGACGTTCTGCGGATAGGTCCAGTAGGCGTCGTTGAGGCCCGGACCGATCTTGCCCTCGGCGAGATGGCCGTGGCAGCCGGAGCAGGCGCCGTTGAACAGCTCCTCGCCCTTGGCGAGACAATCCTGTTTGCCGACGTAAGGGTTCTTGCCGGTCTGCATGAACTCCTTGAAGCCGGCGACGTCCTTGCCGTCGTCGGGGGCGTCCGCGAGGTTCAGCGGCTCGCCCGTGACGGTGTTGTTGAGCGTGATCTCGGCGTGGGCCGCGGGCGCGGCGATCGCGAGGAGGGCGACTGCGGCCGCCGCTGCTTTGAAGAGATGCGTGATGTTCATCTGAACTCGCTGGGGGAACGTCTTCGTCTGGCCTCGTGCGCTTCCGGCGCCGGGTTCAGCCGTTCGGCTTCAGGGTCGGGACGCCTTCGTCGGCCAGAGCCTTGTCGATCTCCGGCTTCGCTTTGGCGATCGCCTCGTCGAGCGCCGCCGCGAGCGCCTCGTCGTCCTTGCGCACGCCGATCGCCTGGTCGAAGTGCAGCGGGATCTTGAGGCCGTCCGAGCGCGCGAAGTCGTCGTCGATCATGGTCATCTTGAGCGGCGTCGAGGACGCCTTGACGTAGCGCGCCACGTCGGAGGCGAAGGCGATCGAGGCGGCGGCCTCGCCGCTCGCGACCTCGCTGACGAGCCGGTCGGCGGCCACCTGGGTGTACTTGTTGCGCTTGTCCTCGAAGTTCACCAGCCAGAGGTTGTAGGAGATCGCCTCCTCGTACTTGCCGGTCTCCTTGAGGATCAGCTCGGCCGGGGTCGAGAACCGCACCGCGATCTTGGTCGCGTCGGTCTTCCCGATGTCCTTCCAGCTCGTCCCGAGCTCCGGGCCGCCCTCGGCCTTGGTCACGTAGACGTATCCGGTGCGGAAATAGGGCTTGGTCGACTTCACCCGCTCGTCGTCGGCGTCGACCCCGAACACGACGTCGCAGAGCTTCTTGTCGAGGCCGTCGCGGACCAGATAGATCGCGGCCTTGTCGAACCAGACGAACTCGACGTCGCGGTTCATGGCCTTGGCCAAGATCGTCGCGATCCTGTTTTCGAGCCCGTCGGCCTTGGCGGTCGAATAGGGGGCCTCGACCTTCGAGGCGCAGACTTTCAGAGGTTCGGCGGCGAAGGCCGGCTGGGCCGCGAGCGGCGCGGCGAGAACCGCGGCTCCAAGCAGCGCCGAGCGCTTCGAAAGGATCGGGCCGAACGTCGGGGCATGCGTCATGTCACGTCTTCTCCCTTGAGGCCGGTCCGCTTCTCGGCCGACGACGCGCGTCGGCGGGCGGTTCTTGCTCGGCTTCGGACGTCTGTTCTTGGAAGGGTCTCCGCCGGCCGGAGGGCCGGCGGAGACTTGGGATCAAGGCGTCAGCCGCCCTGCTTGCCGGTCCACTCGCCGACGTTGACGTCGTCGTAGGGGTTCTTGCCGTTGAGCGAGAACACCTGCACGCCGCCGCCCATCTGGGTGTAGTTGGCGAGGTTCTTGAACGCGCCCACCGCGCCGAGACCGGCCGTCGGGTCGTTCAGGTCGAACACCAGGCCGACGCCCGGCCAGCCGCCCACGCCGTAGTAGATCGCGACGTACTGCGTGCCCTTGTGGGTGTAGGTCATCGGGTGACCGATCACGCCGGACGGCAGGCGGTACTTCCACACCAGATCGCCGGTGCGGGTGTCGCGGGCCTTCAGGAAGCCGTCGAGCGTTCCGTAGAAGACGAGGTTGCCGGCAGTGGCGAGCGTGCCGCCCCAAACCGAGAAGCGCTCCATCTTCTCCCAGTCGTACTTGTTGTTGATCGCGTCATACGACTTGATCTGACCGAGACCTTCGTAGTTCTGACGGTCGCCCTTCGGGCCAGGGTACATCCACAGGGTCGCGCCGACGAAGAACTGACCGGCGCGGTACGGGAGCATGAAGGGCTCCCAGTCCATGCAGATGTGGTTGATGCCCATGTAGAAGCGCTGCTTCTCGGGATCGTACGAGTCGTGGCCCTGGTTGTGGTAGCCCATCGCCGACGGGCAGATTTCCGTCGCCTTGTGGTCCATGCGGGTCGCGAACTCGGGGTCGCGGACCGGGATGCCGGTCTTGAGGTCGACCTGCTTCACCCAGTTGACGGTGTCGTCGAGCTTGTCGGCCGAGATCAGCGTGCCGTCTTCGCGGTCGAGCGTGTAGACGATGCCGTTACGATCGGGGTGGGTCAGCAGCTTGCGCAGCTTGCCGGTCTTGTCCTTCTGCTCCGAGAGCATCATGACGTTGACGCCGGCGTAGTCCCACTCGTCGTGCGGGGTCTTCTGGTAGCCGAACTTGGCCATGCCGGTGTCGATGTCACGACCCCAGATGGTCATCGTCCACTTGTTGTCGCCCGGACGCATGGTCTCGTTCCACGGCGCCGGGTTGCCCGAGCCGTAGTAGAACAGGTTCGTATCCGGATCGAACGCGTACCAGCCCCAGTTGGTGCCGCCGCCGATCTTCCAGGCGTCGCCTTCCCAGGTCTTGTTCGTGCCGAGGCCGAACTGACCATAATGCGGGTTCGCCGAGTTGAAGTCCTTGGCGAGGCGCAGCTCCTCGTCCGGGCCGGTGGCGTAGGCGCGCCACTTCTGGGCGCCGGTCTTCACGTCGTAGGCGGTGACGTAGCCGCGCACGCCGAGCTCGGCGCCCGAGGAGCCGACGAGCACCGAGTCCTTGATGACGTAAGGCGCGATGGTGAGGGTGGAGCCGACCTTGATGTCGGAGTTCTCCATCTTCCAGTACTCTTCGCCGGTGTCGGCGTTGAGCGCCACGATGTGGCCGTCGAGCTGCGTCTTGAGGATCAGGGCCGGGACCTTGCCGTCGCCCGGCCAGTAGGCCAGACCGCGATTCACGACGTCGCAGCAGGCGACGGCGCGGGCGGTCGGAGCCTGCTTGGGCTTGTGCTGCCACAGGATCTTGCCGGGCTCGTTGAGGTCGAGCGCGAAGGTCGGGTTCGGGAACGCGCCGTGGACGTACATGCGGTCGCCGATGACGAGCGGCGTGCCCTCATGGCCGTGCAGCACGCCGGTCGAGAACGCCCACGCCGGACGGAGGTCCTTGACGTTCTCGGCGTTGATCTGCGTCGCCTTGGAATAGTTCTGAGCCTTGTAGGTCTTGCCGGTCATCGGCCAGTTTTCTTCGCTGTTCGACAGCTCGACGAGCTTGTCGTTCGCGAAGGCCGGAAGCGTGGCGCCAGCCACGCCAAGCGCCGCTGAGGCCGCCAGCGTGAACGCCGAAGCGGACGTTCGAAATCTTCTCATCCTGAAAACCCCTTGCGTTTCCCAGTCTTCTTGTGCGGCGCCGATCCGGCGTGGCCCGGATCTGCCGGCGCGCTGCGTCACGCCCGATCCCGCGGAGGACAGGTCGTGTATTATTACTTGTGACCCGGCGGTCTTATTGCGGGGCGCAGCGGGCGAAACTCTTGCCGAAGACGAAACTGCTGTCTTTGGATGAAGTGGAAAAACCACCTGGGAACATTTGGCATAGCGGCTGCCAGAACGAGGCAGTATCTTGTCTTGGCCGATCGCCCTTATAAAACTCTAATATTTGCAAGGACCTAGCAAATTGCGGGGGTCTGTGCGCATCTCGGGTCGCAAGGGGCGCGCCTTCGGCCGCAGCGCGGGCAGGAAGCAGATTTCCTGATCCTGATCGAGGTCGCGAAGACAATAGTATAATATATGAAGGCTGTCCTGTGATTAAGTCTCAATATTTGATTATTATAAGACCGCGCTTCATCGCCGCATCGGCCGTTTGTCTTGGTCTCGCGGCCTGCGACGAGCCGACCGCGCCTCCGGCGCCCGCCGCGGTCGAGGCTCCTGCGCAGACGGCGTTCTCGATCGCGGGAAGAAGCTGGATCGACGTCGACGACAAGATGTCGCCCGCGCTCTGGCTCGCGAGCCGCGAGGCGGGGCGAGACCTCCCCGCCGACGACCCGGCCGTAGCCTCGTTCCGCGCGCTGCTCCACGAGGCCGACATCCGCTTCTCAGAGGCGTCGCGCATGGTGGCGAACCGCGCGGTGCAGGTGCAGGGCATGCTCGCGGAGCGGGGCGTCAAGGAGACCCCGCGCGAGGTGATCGAGGGGCTGGTGTCGATCGGCGAGATCGGCGAACGGGCGGGCTTCGGCGAGACCTGCCAGCATTACGTCAACGCGCGCGTGACCAGCCCCGACCGCGCGGCCGCGCTCGCGGCCCTCAAGCGCCGGCCGCTGCCCGCCGCCGCTCCGGGAGACGAGGTGAAGTGACGATCGGGCTCGCCCCGGAATTCCCGCATCCGTTCGAGCGCGCGCGCGCGGCGACGAAGTCGCTCGCCCAGGCGTCGCTCCGGATGCGGATTCTGGGGTTGTTCGTCGGGGTGAACTTCGCCTGCGCCTGCGCGGCCGCGGTCGTCACCGTCCTCAACGCGCGGCAGGCGACGCGCGTCGAGATCGCGTCGTCGCGCGACACGGCGGCGCGCCTTGTGCGCGAGACCGTGACGCGGCTCGAACGCGACGTCGGGCGGCTGCGGAGCGTCGCGGACCTGCAGCCGGCCCTGCCGGTCGTGCGCCACGCCCGGATCGTGGTTCAGGACCTTTCAGGCGCGGCGGTCGCGGCGCGCGAACCCGGCGACCGCCGCGATCCGCGGGAGCGCAAGGAGATCCCGCGCTGGTTCGCGCGGCTGATCGAGCCGCCGCCGGCCTCGGTGACGATCCCGGTGACGATCGAGGGCGAGCCCGCGGGCTCGGTCACGGTCTGGGGCGACCCTTCCGACGAACTCGCCGAGGTGTGGAACGACCTGCTGTCGCTCGCGGCGTTGTTCATCGTGCTCAACGCGCTCACCGTCGTCGTGTTCGCCATTTTGCTCGGCCGGATCCTCGCGCCGCTCGGGACGCTCGCCGACGGCATGTCCGACCTTCGACTCGGGCGGCTGGACCGGCGGCTCGAGACGCCGAAGAGCCGCGAGCTTGCGGCGATCGTCGAGCGCTTCAACGCGCTCGGCAAGACGCTCGCGGCGGAGCGGGCCACCAACGGGCGGATGTCCTGGCGCATGGTGACGCTGCAGGACGACGAGCGTCGCTTGATCGCCAAGGAGCTGCACGACGAGCTCGGGCCGTGCCTGTTCGGCCTGCGCGCCAATCTCGCCTCGCTCGAACGCGCGATCGAGACCGGTTGCGCCGCGACCCCCGACGCCGCCGAGCGGCTCGCGACCGTCACCGACCTCGCGGTCCGCCTCTCCGACATGAACCGGCGGCTGCTGACCCGGCTGAGGCCGATGGCGCTCGGCGCCGCCCCGCTCGCCGAAGTGCTGGCGGGGCTGATCGCGGACTTCCAGCGCCAGCATCCGGAGCGCCGCTTCGAACTCGTGGCGGCCCAGATCGGCCGCGGCTACGGCGAGGCCGTCGACCTCACGGTCTATCGGGCGGTGCAGGAGGGCGTCACGAACGCCATCCGCCACGCGGCCTGCGCGCGGGTCGCGGTTTCGATCGAACGCGTGGTCGACGAGGGAGGCGTCGAGGCGCTCAGGATCCGCGTGCTCGACGACGGCGGCGGCGTGACGGAGCCTGCGCCGGCCGGCTTCGGCCTCGTCGGCCTCGGCGAACGGCTGCGCGCGCTCGGCGGCAGCTTCCATCTTCACAACGTGGCGGACGGAGCGGCGCTCGACGTCGTGGTGCCGCTGCGCCACGCCCGCGTCGGGCGACAGGACGGAGACTTCTCATCGTGAGCGTCGCGCTGGTGATCGACGACCATCCGATCGTGCTGGAGGGCTGCCGGCGGGTGCTGCTCGACGCCGGCTTCGACGAGGTGCTGGAGGCGGCGGCGCCGCTCGCGGGCTTCAAGCTCTACCGTCGCGCCCGGCCCGATCTCGTCATCGTCGACCTGTCTATCCGCGGATCGGGCCTCGCGGGGCTCACGCTCATCCGCCGCCTGCGATTGAGCGACGAGCGCACCCCGATCCTGGTGTTCTCGATGCACGGCGATCCGGTCATCGCGCGCCGCGCGCTCAAGGCCGGCGCCACCGGCTTCGTGGTGAAGGACACCGGCCCGAGGACGCTGCTCGAGGCGATCGAGAAGGTGCGCCGCAACCAGCCCTACATCGCCCACGACATGGCGGTGCAGGTCGCGCTGCTCGGCTCCCGCTCGCGCGCCGAGCAGGCGGATCTCACCGCGCGCGAGCTGCAGACGCTGTCGCTGCTCGGCGAGGGCCGGTCCTACGCCCAGATCGCCGACGCGCTCGGCGTCAGCTACAAGACCGTCGCCAACACCTGCTCGAACCTCAAGGACAAGCTGAACGCCGGCAGCCTGCAGGATCTCGTCCGCGTCGCCGTCATGCATCAGGTTTGAGGGATCGCAGGACGATTTCGCGCCCATCGACATAAGTATTGCATAAGATTCCAATGTCGCTCACGATGACGTCTGGCATCAACAGGAGGACGGGCTCCTGGCGACGACGTCGGCGACGCGTGTGGTCTTGGCCGGTCTTGCGACCGGCGTCGGGGTCCTCGGCTTCGTGCTGGGCGGTCATCTCGCAGGCGCGGCTCCCGATGGCCTGACGCTCGCGAGCCGCTTCGAGCGTCCCGACGCCGAGCGCGCCGCCCGCACCGCGTGTTCGTCGCGCGCGGCTTTCGTGGTTCTCGACACCTTCGGCTTCATAAAGCCCGCCAACATCGACGACCGACTGTCCGACCCCGCCGTCCAGGCGCCCGGCAAGGTCCGCCACGGAGACATCGTGGCGGCGATCGCGAAGGCCTCGCACGCCGAGGTCGTCGGCTACCAGACCAATCCGGTCTTCAGCATCGCCACCCTCACGGCGGATTTCGGCCGGCTCGCCGAGGACATCGAAACCGGGCGGCTCGCGAAGCCCGCCGCCGTCGTTTCTTCGATCGTGCTCCCGGTCGATCTTAAGGACGTCGAGGCGGTCGCGCCGGGCGTCGCGCCGTTCTCGAACGGCGGCGCGGCGGCGCGGCGCGGCGAGATCCTGAAGCTCGTGACCGACGGCTTCGACGACCGCAACCCGTATGCGCAGGTCGCCCGCCAGCTCGACCGGCTGCGGGCGGCCGGCGTGCCGGTCTTCGTGGCGGCCGGCAACACCGGTCCCGACCGGACCGTCAACATGCTGGCGCTGGTCGACGGCGTCTACGCCGTCGGCTCGCTCGGCCGCGACGGCGTCCGCACAGACTACACCAGCGCTCCGGAGCTGGTCTCCGTCTGGAGCCCCGGCTTCGTGGTGGTTACGGAGGCGGGGAACGGGCTCAGCGTCAGCGGCGGCCGCTCGGTCGAGCTCGAAGGCGCAGCCCTTCCCGAGGAGAGCGCGGCCATCGCCGAATTTTCCGGCAAGCGCGCCGAAGGCGTCGTGCGGGAGATCCCGCGCGCGCTGTCGCATTTCGCGGGCGCTCCGTCGCGCTGGCGCAACCGCTATGTCTCGACCGCGCTGGCGCCGGGCGTCTACAGGACCCAGGACCTGATGATGGCCTATGGCCATTCGCCTGCGCTCGGCACCGTCCAGCGGGCGATCGCCGAGGGTCCCTACATGCACTATCCGTCCGACACGATCTTCCGAACGGACGTCGACGGGCGGCTGGTGTTCGATCCCGTCGGCGACCGGTCGGTCGGCCAGCTCAAGGTCGCGGACGCGACCTCGTTCGCCGCGCCTAACCTTTGCGCCGCGGAGCTGTTTCCCTCTCCGCGCTGGGTCGCAAGCCGCAACTGACCGTTTCCGCCTCGACCGGTTTTAGAAGCGCGGCAGGCCATGTGTCGTAAGACATAAGACGAAGGTTATCGTCCGCTCAGGCTGCGCCGCCCTCGTTTTACGGCGCCCGGTAGCCCATGTCCCTCGAGCCACTTCAGGCGTCGAGGCGACCCCCATGAGCGCGATTCAGGACTGCCTTTCCCGGTTCAGCGTCGCGGTTTGGTCGCAGTCTCCGAACGCCGAACGCGACATCGAGGTCGCGATCTCGGCCTATCTGGCGGAGGCCGGAACCGACAAGGGCGCCCGGCTGCGGGCGCTTGAGACGCTGCGCGACTGCTACGGCGCGGTGGTGACGGCCTCGCCGACCGGCGACGCGGTGCGGCGGGCCATCCTGGCGCGCATCGCGACGTTCGAGCGCGCGCCCCGGGCCGCCTGAGGCGGCCTCACTCGTCGACGATCTCGGTCTTCTCGATCGCGATGCCGAAGCCCGCGAGCCCGACATACTGGCGCTCGTGGCCGGCGAGCAGCGAGATCTTACGGACGCCGAGGTCGCGCAGGATCTGCGCGCCGACGCCGATCTCGCGCCAGCGGGCGCGGCGCTTGAGGGCCGAGCGGTGCTTCTCCTCGGAAGGGTCGGCCGGCTGTCCGTTGGCCGTAGAGCCGTCGGCGGCGTCGCGCAGCACGGCCGGGTCGCGGATCATGACGAACACGCCGCGGCCGGTCTCGCCGAAGCGCGCCAGCGCGTTGTCGAGCCAGCCTTTAGAGGTCGCGGCGCCGCGCAGCAGGTCGGAGAGCAGGTGCTCGCGGTGGATGCGGCAGGGCGCGGCCGACGGACCGCCGACGTCGCCGACCGTGATGGCGAGGTGCTGAGTCTGCTCGAAAGGCGTTTCGTAGATCGTGACGGTGGCGTCGAGCCCGCCGATTCGGCGCTCGAACCGGTCGATCCGCTTGACGAAGGTCTCGCGCCGCGAGCGATGGTCGATCAGGTCCTCGATCGAGACGATCTTCAGCCCGTGCTCGCGCGCGAAGGCCACGAGTTCGGCCATGCGCTTCACCGTGCCGTCGTCGTTGACGACCTCGGCCAGCACGCCGACGGGCGGAAGCCCTGCGAGCGCCGCGAGGTCGACGCCGGCTTCGGTGTGGCCCGAGCGGGTGAGCACGCCGCCTTCTCGGGCGATCAGCGGGAAGACGTGGCCGGGGCGCAGGAAGTCCGAGCCGATGGCGTTGTCGGAGGCGAGCGCCCGCACCGTGTTGGCGCGCTCCTCGCCCGAAATGCCGGTGGTGAGCCCGACCTTGTAGTCGACCGAGACCGTGAAGGCGGTGCGCATCGGGTCGCGGTTGTTCGCGACCATGGGCGCGAGGTTCAGCTCGTCGGCGCGGTCGGCGGTCATCGGCGCGCAGATGATGCCGCTGGTATGGCGGATCATAAAGGCGAGCGTCTCCGGCGTCGCCTTCGCCGCCGCCATGATCAGGTCGCCCTCGTTCTCGCGGTCGGTGTCGTCCACGACGACGACGAGTTCGCCCGCCGCGATCGCCGCGATCGCGGATTCGATTGTATCGAGTTCCATGGAAGTCCGTTCGATCGACTGCCGGGTGCGTTCGAGGCAGTCGAATGCACCCGCGGCGAGGGGGGGTCAAGCGTGACGACCGGCACGACAGTCCGACGCTTCGATCTCAAGCGCAGGCGTCGAGCGTGCGCCTGAGCGTCTCGGCGTCGAAGGGCTTGGTGACCACCGCGACCTTGCCGCCCTGCGCGAGGCCGGGCGGCGCCTCGAAATCGTCGCGCCCGGTCGAGAACACGATCGGCAGGCCCGGCCGCTCCTTGCGGATCCATTCGGCGAGCGCTTCGCCGTCGAGGTCCGGCAGGCCGAGATCGGTGAGCAGCAGGTCGAAGGGCGCCCCCGACGCGATCGAGGCCTTGGCGGAGGCGGCGTTGCGGGCCTCCGTGGCCGTGTGGCCGAAGCTCGCGAGCAGATCGACGAGGCTCATGGCGATCAGCGGCTCGTCCTCGACCAGAAGGATCCTGAGCGCGCGCGGCTCCGCCGGCTGGACGGACGCCGGCTCTCCGAGGAGCTGCCGGACCTTCCGCGCGAGCTGCTCGCTGCGATAGGGCTTCTGGATGAGGTGGACGTCGGCGTCCACGCGGCCCTGATGGACGATGACGTTCTCCGCGTAGCCCGACATGAACAGCACCTTCAGCGCCGGCTGCGCCGCGCGGGCGAGGCGGGCGAATTCGGGCGGCGAGGGCTGGCCCGGCATCACGACGTCGGAGAGCAGCAGGTCGTAAGTCTGGCCGCGCTCCATGAGGAGGCCGGCATCGCGCGTCGAGGCTGCGACGTCCACGGCGTAGCCGAGCTCCGTCAGGAGATCGGCGACCGAGCTGCGCACCGCGTCGTCGTCCTCGAGCACCAGCACGCGCTCGCCCCGGCCGCGCGGAATTTCGCCCTCCTGGGCCTCGTGCTCCACCACGGCTTCGGCCGCGCTCCGCGGCAGGCTGAGCCTCACCGTGGTGCCGCAGCCGGCCCGGCTTTCGATCGCGATCTCGCCGTGGCTCTGCTCGATGAAGCCCTGCACCTGCGGCAGGCCGAGGCCGGTGCCGCGCCCTTCCGGCTTCGTCGAGAAGAACGGCTCGAAGACGCGCGCCAGCACGCCCTCGCTCATGCCGACGCCGCAATCCGTCACCGCGATCTCGATCCGCTCTCCGCCGGTCTGGTCCGACGGCAGGTGGCGCACCGCGATCGCGAGCTTGCCGCCGTCCGGCATGGCGTCGCGGCCGTTGATCGCGAGGTTGAGCACGGCGTTCTCGAGCTGGGCCGGGTCAACCAGCGCTGTCCAGCCGCCGGCGTCGCGGCTGATCTCCACCTCGATCGTCTCGCCGAGCGTGCGGTCGAGCATGTCGGCCATGGAGACGATGAGCGCGCCGACGTCGGTCGGGCGCGGGGCGAGCGGCTGCCGGCGGGAGAAGGCGAGGAGCTGGCGGGTGAGCTTCGCGCCCCGGTCGGCGCCCGCCATCGCGTCGCGCATGCGCCGCTCGATCGAGGGCGTCATGATCGCGGAAAGCTCGGTCGCGAGCAGTTCGAGATTGCCCTTCACCACCTGCAGCAGGTTGTTGAAGTCATGCGCCACGCCGCCGGTGAGCTGGCCCACCGCCTCCATCTTCTGCGCCTGGCGGAGCTGCTGCTCGGACTTGCGGCGCTCGGTGAGATCGCGCGCCGAGCCGACGACCCGCATGGTGCGGCCGTCCTGCGAAGCGATCGGCGCGAGCGCCACCTCGAAGACGCGCTCCTCGCCGTCGAGTTCGGTGGTCTGCTCGTAGCGGGCCGGCTCGCCCGAGGCGGCGCAGGCCGCGATCTCGCTTTCGAGACGGCCCGCGGTCTCGGCCGGCAGCAGGTCGCCGATCCGCCGTCCGCGCATGACGAGGCGCGACACGCCGAGCGCGCGCTCCATCGCGCGGTTCACGGTTTCGACGAGGATCCGCCGGTCGGGCAAGCAGGAGACCACAAAGACGCCGTCGGTGGTGTTGTCGAGATAGGCGGCGTAGAGCGCGTCCTCGTCGCGGCGCGCGCGGCGCTCGCTCGCCCGGCTCTCGACCTCGCTGGCGAAGCGGCGTTCTGCGACCTGGAGGTCGAGGTTCCGTGCCTCTACGAGCTTCGCGAGCTGCTCGCCATGGGCGGCGACGGCCTCGCGGCGGCGAACGATGTCCTCGATGTCGACGAGCGCGCCGACCCAGCGCAGCACCGCCCCGGCCGGATCGCGCACCGGACGCGCGCGGGCGAGAAAACGCCGCCACGAGCCGTCGCGCATGCGGATGCGGTGTTCGTTCTCGTAGGGCTCGCCGGTCGCGACGCTTTCGCTCCAGCGCGCCATCAGTTCGCCGATGTCGTCCTTGTGGATCGACTCGACCCAGTCGCCGAGCGGCGCCGTTCCGGTGACGTCGCGCCACCGCTCGCTCACGAACTCGGTCTCGCCGTCCGGTCCGGCCGACCACGTGATCACGGGCGCTTCCGCGACGAGGTCGGCGAGCGCCGGCCGCGCGTCGTCGTCGGCTGTCGCAGGTCTGCCGAGGAGGCGGGACGTGACGAAGGACATGACGATAAAAGCCCGGCGAAGCGTCGCAGGGCATCGGCGGGCCGCTTGCGCGCCCGTTCGGCCCCGAGGGGCGAGACGCTAGCACGAAACGCGGGCCGGTTGGCCAGAGCGGCGCGCCGCGGTCCGGGCCGTGCCGCCCCGGTTGGACGCCCAGCCGCGCGAAACCCGGTCGGCGATCGTCGTGGCGCGGCGGGCGCCGAAGGCTCGCCCGTCGAGGGTTTTCAAGAGATACATTCCATTATGGAAGCAGTGATTGCGAAATAAGGCGTCTAATTTTCCAATCCGTTTCGGATCATGTGTTTCCCGCGACCATTACCGGCTCGGAGGAAACCATGATCGACGCCCGCACCGCCCCATACGCCATCCTTCTCCTGCGCGTGACCCTCGGCGCCCTGTTCCTGGCGCACGCAGGCTTGAAGATCTTCGTGTTCACGCCTGCCGGAACGGCGGGGTTCTTCGGCTCGATCGGCCTTCCGGGCTGGCTCGCTTACGTGACCATCGCCTGGGAGGTTCTGGGCGGCGTCGCTCTGATCGTCGGCTTCATGCCGCGCCTCGTCTCGCTGCTGATGATCCCGGCGCTGCTGGGCGCGATCTTCTCCGTTCACCTGTCGGCCGGCTTCTTCTTCAGCAATCCGAACGGCGGCTGGGAATATCCCGCTTTCTGGGCCGTGGCGCAGCTCGTTCTCGCGCTTCTCGGCGACGGGCCGCTCGCCATGCGCGCCACGCGGCTCAGGTAACTCTTCTTCCGAAACGCAAAGGACGGGAGGCCCGCCATGACCGAATCGACGCATGCTGCGACCACCGCCGACGATGGGGCTTCGGCCCCGTCCTTCGCGGTCGGAAAAGTGACCCTGACGGTTCTCGATCTGCGGCGCGTCGCGGCGTTCTACGAGACCGTCGTCGGCCTCCACGCCTTGCGGGCGGACGGCGAGACCCGCCTGCTCGGCGCGGACGACGCCCCGCTCCTCGAGCTGCGCGCGGATCGGTCCGCTCGCCGCCGCTCGCCGCAGGAGGCCGGGCTCTTCCACACTGCCTTTCTTCTGCCCGGACGGCGCGACCTCGCCCGCTGGCTGAAGCGGGCGATCGAGGACGGGACGCCGCTCGCCGGCGCCTCGGATCACGCCGTCAGCGAGGCGCTCTATCTCTCCGACCCGGAAGGCAACGGCGTCGAGATCTATTCGGATCGCACTTCTGATCTCTGGACGTGGTCGAACGGCGCGGTCGCGATGTCGACCGAGCGGCTCGACGTCGAAGACCTGCTCCGGCACGCCGGCGACCGTCGCTGGGAGCGCGCGCCCGCCGGAACGACGGTCGGGCACGTCCACCTCCAGGCCGGCGCGCTCGACGCCGCCGAGGCGTTCTACGCCGGCCTTCTCGGGCTCGACGTCACCTGCCGCTATCCCGGCGCGACGTTCTACGCCGCGGACGGCTACCACCATCATCTCGCGACCAATGTCTGGAACAGCCGCGGGGCGGCCCCCCGGAGCTTCCCGTCGACGGGCCTCGCGGAAGTGGAGCTGCGCGTCTCGCAGGAGCGCCTCGCCTCGGTGCGCGCAAGCGCTCCCGACGCCGCGGTCGCGGACGACGGCGCGCTGGCGCTGCGCGACCCGTGGAACACTCCCGTCGTTCTGAGGCCGGTGGGCTGAGGGTTCGATCGAGACCTTCGCCGCCGGCCGGTTCAGCCGTCCTCCTCGTCGAGCGCCGCGACGAGGAAGTCGACGAGCGCCCGCACCTTGAGCGCGAGATGCCGAGCCGGCGGATAGATCGCGTAGACGCCGAAGTCCTCGTCCTCCCATTCCTTCAAAAGGCGTTCGAGACGTCCGCCCAGGAGGCCGTCGCGGGCGATGAAGTTCGGGGCGAGCGCGAGGCCGAAGCCGGCTTCGGCCGCGGCCACGCAGGCCTCGCCGTTCGAGAAGCGCATCGCCGCCTCGACCGGCGCGGTCACTGGACGCCGCGTCCCGGGCGTTCGGAAGCGCCAGTTGGACTGGTCGCGGAAATTCGCGTCAACGATGCAGGAATGGTCGGAAACGTCCTCCGGACGGCGCGGAGCGCCGCGCCGTCGCAGATAGTCCGGCGACGCCACGAGCATGACGCGCGCGTCGCACAGCTTGCGGGCCATCAGGCTGCTGTCCGTGGGACTGCCGATGCGGATCGCGATGTCGTAGCCGTCGTCCACGAGGTTCCGGACGGCGTCCGACAAGTCGACGTCGAGCCGGATGTCGGGATAGGCGCGCGCGAAATCGAGCAGCAGCGGCAGCAGCCGAAGGCGGCCGAACGACAACGGCGCGGTGACGCGCAGCCGGCCCGTCGGCGCGCCGGAGGCGCTGCGCACGGAGGCGTCGAGGCTGTCGAACCCCTCGAGCAGCGCCTTGATCCGCTCATGATAGGCGCGACCGACCTCGGTGAGCGAGAGCGCTCGGGTCGTGCGCTTCAGCAACTGGACGCCGAGCTCGCTTTCGAGCTTCGCCACCAGCTTGGAGGCCTGCCCGCTGCTGACGCCGAGGCGGCGCGCCGCTCCGGAGAAACTGCCGGCCTCGGCCACGGCCACGAACATCCGATCGCAATCCAGCCGATCCACGCCTGCTCGGTCCCCCGCCGATCCGGCCGCAGGTTAGCGGCCCGGCGGCGTTTCGTCCTCCGTTCCGGCAGTCGCGCCGAAGGACGCGGTTTTGAAGGCGCCGCCGTCGACCCCATCTGAGCGGTCGTCCGACCAGATGCGGGCGGCTGACCGGATGAGGACGAGATCATGGCCGACGCTGCGCGGAACAAGGCGAACGTCATCGCCTTCTACGAGCTGATGTTCAACGACTGCCGACCACGGGAGGCGATCGAGCGCTACGTCGGCGACGAGTACGTGCAGCACAACCCTCATGTCGCGACCGGCAAGGAGGGCTTCATCGCCTATTTCGAGCGCATGGCGCGGGAGTGGCCGGGCAAGAGCGTGGAGGTGAAGCGCGCGGTCGCGGAGCGGGATCTCGTGGCGCTGCATTGTCTCCAGCGCTGGCCCGGAGACCATGACTACGCGGCGATCGACATCTTCAGGCTCGATGAAAACGGCAAGATCGTCGAGCACTGGGACGTGCTGCAGATCCTCCCAGAAACCTCGGCAAATCCGAACGGGATGTTTTGATCGGCGAGCGGTTTCGTCCCCTAGGCGGAAACCTTATGTCCCGCCCCGACGCGCAAGCCGGCGTCGCAACGGACGGCCGACCTGCATCGGCGGCGTCCGCTTTCGACAGGATGAACACGATGAAGAAGCCCGAGTTTTTCGTCACTCCCGGATACGGGGAGCGTCTGCGCGACCTGCTGCATTATTCGCAGGCCGTGAAGATCGGCGACCGCGTGGAGATATCCGGCCAGGGCGGATGGGACGACGACCTGACGATTCCCGAAGCGCTGGAAGACGAGATCGAGCAGGCGTTCCGCAACGTCGAGCGGACCCTGGCGACGGCGGGC
Source organism: Ancylobacter novellus (assembly GCA_003241695.1). Classification (GTDB taxonomy): domain Bacteria; phylum Pseudomonadota; class Alphaproteobacteria; order Rhizobiales; family Methylopilaceae; genus Methylopila. The sequence goes on from QFPN01000007.1 coordinate 178,717, forward strand.
GCCGGATGGGAACACGTCGTCCACGTCAATTCCTATCACGTCGGCGGCTTTCCTCCCGAGGTCAACGAGACGATGGCGCGGCTCTATCGCCGGTACATGCCGAGCCATGCTCCGATCTGGACCCAGACGGGCGTCGAGGTCCTCGGACTGCCGACGATGCGCATCGAGATCCGCGTGACCGCCGTCATCGCCTGAAACGATCCGGCAAGGTCCCGCGAGCCTGAAGGGGAGGCTCGCTCCAAGGACAATTTGTCCAGCGGGCTTTACGGCCATAGTGCTCCCATGGACATTTTGTCCAAGGGCGCATGGGAGATCGCCATTGAGCCATTGAAATATCTCATGTTTCCGGCCTGGCCCGGACATTGCTCACCGCCGGACCAAGCGCGGCGCAGACCGCGCGACCGAGGACCAGCGCCAGGAGAGCTCAATGTCCGCAAGCATCGCCGCCGAAGCCGGCTTCTTCAGCCGCGAGCGCACCGTCGCCGCGCCTAGCTTCAATCGCTGGCTCGTGCCGCCGGCGGCCCTCGCGATCCATCTGTGCATCGGCATGGCCTATGGCTTCAGCGTGTTCTGGCTGCCGCTGTCGCGCGCGGTCGGCGTCACGCAGGCCGTCGCCTGTCCGGCCGACATGAGCTTCCTCGCGGGGCTCGTCGCCACGGGCTGCGACTGGAAGATCAGCCAGCTCGGCTGGATGTACACGCTGTTCTTCGTGCTGCTCGGCTGCTCCGCCGCCATCTGGGGCGGCTGGCTCGAGCGCGCCGGTCCCCGCAAGGCGGGCCTCGTCTCCGCCGCCTGCTGGTGCGGCGGCCTGCTGATCTCGGCGCTCGGCGTCTATGCCCATCAGCTCTGGCTGCTGTGGCTCGGCTCCGGCGTCATCGGCGGGATCGGGCTCGGCCTCGGCTACATCTCGCCGGTCTCGACGCTGATCAAATGGTTCCCCGACCGCCGCGGCATGGCGACCGGCATGGCCATCATGGGCTTCGGCGGCGGCGCGATGATCGGCGCCCCGCTCGCCGACTGGCTGATGCGCCATTTCGCGACCGAGACCTCGGTCGGCGTGTGGCAGACCTTCGTGGCGATGGCCGCGATCTACGCCGTGTTCATGGTCGCGGGCGCGCTCGGCTACCGCGTGCCGCGCGAGGGCTGGAAGCCCGCCGGCTGGACGCCGCCCGCGGCGGCGAAGAGCGCGATGGTCTCGTCGAAGAACGTCGACCTCAACGTCGCGACCAAGACCCCGCAGTTCTGGCTGATCTGGGCCGCGCTCTGCCTCAACGTCTCGGCCGCATCGGCGTCATCGGCATGGCGTCGCCCATGCTGCAGGAGGTGTTCGGCGGCAAGCTCATCGGCCTCGACGTCGCCTTCGCGGACCTCAGCGTCGCGCAGAAGGCGCAGATCGCCGCGATCGCGGCCGGCTTCACCGGCCTGCTCAGCCTCTGCAACATCGGCGGCCGCTTCGCCTGGGCGACCTCGTCCGACAGGCTCGGCCGCAAGCTCACTTTCGCGATCTTCTTCACGGTGGGCTTCGCGCTCTACGTCGCCGCGCCGACGCTCGCCGGATTCGGAACGACGCTGTTCTTCGTGCTTGCGATGGGCGTGATCATCTCGATGTACGGCGGCGGCTTCGCGACCGTGCCAGCCTATCTCGCGGACATCTTCGGAACGAAGTATGTCGGGGCGATACACGGCCGGCTGCTGACCGCCTGGGCGACCGCCGGCATCCTCGGCCCGGTGCTCGTCAACTACCTGCGCGAGCACCAGCTCGCCGCGGGCCTGCCCGCTGCGCAGGCCTACAACCAGACCATGTACATCCTCGCCGGCCTGCTGGTCGTCGGCATGGTCTGCAACCTCCTGGTCCGTCCGGTGGCCGCGCGCCATCACATGACCGAGGACAAGCCGGCTCCGCAGGCGCGGGTCGCGGCGCAGCCGTCGGTCGGCGACACGCCGACGGCGGCCGCCACGACGACCTCGTCTCCGGCGCTCGTCGCGCTCGCCTGGGCCGCGGTCGGGATCCCGCTCACCGCCGGCGTGCTGATCACGCTGCAGAAGGCCGTCATCCTGCTGCACTGACACGCGCTGCGCATGGTGACATGCGCCGCGCCCACCTCTCCCCGGCGGGGGAGAGGTGAAGAGCCGCGCAGGCGCTCAGGCGCGGCTCTCGCGCTACCGGCGGGCCTTTTCCGTTCCGCGCCGCGATGCTCTAAGCACAGGGCTGCTGCGGGTCGTCCGCCGCAGACGACGGCGGTTCCATGAGCCACGACACGAACGCGAGCGAAACGACGGACGCGGTGGCCGATCCCTGGCTCGCGCGCGCCCACATCCTCGTGGTCGACGACGAGCCCGGCATGCGGAACTTCCTCACGCGCACGCTCTCGCCCCGCTGCGCGCGCGTGGAGGCGGTCGGCGACACGGCCGCCGCCGGCCGGCTGATCGACGCCAGCCATTTCGATCTCATAATCCTCGACAATATCATGGCGGGACGCACCGGGCTCGACTGGCTCGCCGAGCTGCGCCGCGACGGCTTCTTCACCGAAGTCATCTTGATCACCGCCTTCGCCGATCTCGAGACCGCGATCGAGGCGCTGCGCGCCGGCGCGGCGGACTTCGTGCTGAAGCCGTTCCGCACGAAGCAGATCCTCAACGCGATCGCCCGCTGCCTCGACCGGGCGGCGCTCCGCCGCGAGAACTTCGTCCTGCGCCGCCAGCTCGGCGGGCTTCCGAAGCCGGAGGCTTCGGGTCGCCTCGTCGGGACCTCGCCCCAGATGGCGCGGATCCGCGAAATGGTGACGCGCGCGGCCGCGACCCCGACCACGGTGCTGATCACGGGCGAATCCGGAACCGCCAAGGAGATCACGGCGCGGGCGCTGCACGAGCAGTCGCCTTATGCGGCCAAGCCCTTCGTGCCGGTGAACTGCGCCGCGATCGCGGCCGAAATCATCGAGAGCGAGCTGTTCGGCCATGTGAAGGGCGCCTTCACGGGCGCGGCGTCGTCGCGTGAGGGGCTGTTCTTCTATGCGCAGGGCGGCACGCTGTTCCTCGACGAACTCGCCGAACTGCCGCTCTCGCTTCAGGCGAAGCTCCTGCGGGTGATCGAAGACCGCAAGGTGCGGCCCGTCGGCTCCGACCGCGAGGTTCCGATCGACGTCCGGCTCGTCGCCGCGACCAACGCCGATCTCGGCGAGGCCGTCGAGGCGGGCCGGTTCCGGGCGGACCTCTACTATCGCCTCGACGTGTTCCGCATCCATCTGCCGCCGCTGCGCGAGCGGCCGGAGGACATCGAGCCGCTCGCGCGCATGTTCATGGAGCAGATCTCCGCCCAGCTCGGCCTGCCGCCGCTGCCGCTCGACCGGGAGACGCTGCGGCGCTTCGAGGCCTATTCTTGGCCCGGCAACGCGCGCGAACTCCGCAACCGCGTCGAGCGAGGCCTGATCCTCGGCGCCTTCGACATGGGAGAACCCGCGGCCGGGCCCGAACCCGAGACCGACGATCTCGCGGAGGTCGAGAAGCGCCATATGCTTAGAGTGCTGGAGGCCTGCGGCGGCAACCGCGCGGAGGCCGCGGGGCGGCTCGGGGTGTCGCGCAAGACGCTCGACCGAAAATGCGCCGAGTGGAATGCCTGAGGCTCCGTCCTCGGGCTGGCGGCTGCGGTCCGTCCGCGCGCGCCTCCTCGCCATCGCCCTGCTGCCGATGGTGGTGGTGCTTCCCGTCGTGCTCGGCTTCGCGCTGTTCTGGTGGCTCGCCCAGTTCGACGCGCTGCTTGTCTCGAAGGCCAATGACGAGCTGATCGTCGCCCGCCAGTATCTCAGCCGTCTCAAGGAGCGCGGCGGCGAGCAGCTTTCCGCGCTCGCCCAGTCCACGGCCTTCGCGGAGGCCGCGCGCTCGGGCGGGATCGAAAGCCTGCTCGAAAGCCGCCGCGCCGCGCTTGGGCTGGATTTCCTGCATCTCGTCGAGCGCGACGCCGCGGCGGCTCCCGCGCCCGAGCGCAAGGTCGTGGCGGCCGCGTTCGCGGGCCGCGCCGGGACCGCGCTCGACGTCTTCGATCGCGACGAGATGATGCGACTGTCGCCCGACATGGCGGAGCGCGCGCGGATCGAGCTGGTGCCGACCTCGAACGCGGCCGAGACCGACCGCACCGTAGAGACCCGCGGCCTCGTCATCCACTCCGCGACCCCCGTGACGCTTCCCGACGGCCGGACCGGCGCGCTCGTCGGCGGGGCGCTGCTCAACGGCAATCTCGGCTTCGTCGACACGATCAACGACCTGATCTACGCCCATTCGACCGTTCCGGCCGGTGGGCAGGGCACCGCGACCCTGTTCCTCGACGACGTTCGGATCGCCACCAATGTCCGCCTGTTCGGCGATCGTCGCGCGCTCGGCACGCGGGTCTCGCGCGAGGTGCGCGACGCGGTGCTCGGCGAGGGGCGCACCTGGCTCGACAGCGCCTTCGTGGTCAACGAGCGCTACATCTCGGCCTACGAGCCGATCGTGGACGGCGAGGGCAGGCGGGTCGGCATGCTGTATGTCGGCTTTCTCGAAAAGCCGTTCCGCACCGCGCGTTGGACCATGATCGGCGCGGTGGTGGCGGCCTTCGCCCTCGCGCTCGCGGGCACGGTGCCGTTCCTGCTCGGCTTGGCCCGTGCGATCTTCCGGCCGCTCGAACGCATGAACAAGACGATCGCGGCCGTCGACGCCGGGGACTTGAGCGCCCGCACCGGCGAGGTTCCCTGCGACGACGAGATCGGGGTGGTGGCGCACCGCTTCGACGATCTGCTCGACGGCCTCCAGGCGCGCGACGCGGAGCTTCGGGCCTGGGGCGCGGAGCTCGACGCGCGCGTCGCCGAGCGCACCCGGCAGCTCGAAGAGACGCGCCGCCAGCTCGTGATGTCCGAAAAGCTCGCCTCGATCGGCGAGATCACGGCGGGCGTCGCGCATGAGATCAACAACCCGATCGCGGTGATTCAGGGCAATCTCGAGGTCGCCCGCGAGGCGCTGGGACCTGCGGCCGCCGAGGTGAAGACCGAGTTCGACCTGATCGACAACCAGGTCCACCGGGTGAACATGATCGTCACGCGGCTGCTCCAGTTCGCGCGGCCGGACGAATACGCCGGCTATGTCGAGACGGTCGCGCCCGGCGGCGTGGTGGCTGATTGCCTCGTGCTCGTCCGTCACCTGCTCGACCGCGCCGACATCGCGGTGACGACCGAAGACGCCGCGGAGCGCGTGGTCGAGGTCAGCCGGACCGAGCTTCAGCAGGTGCTGATCAACCTGATGGTCAACGCCATCCATGCGATGCCGGAAGGCGGCGCGCTCACGATCGCGACCGCGGACGAGGACCGCGCCGGGACGCCCGGCGTCGCGATCCGCGTGACGGATACGGGCGTCGGCATCCCGGCGGAGAAGCTCGGCAAGATCTTCGACCCGTTCTTCACCACCCGCAGCCATGGCGGCACCGGGCTCGGCCTCTCGATCAGCTACACGCTGATGGCGCGCTATGGCGGCGCGATCACGGTCGAGAGCGAGGTCGGCCGCGGCTCGGCCTTCACAGTCTGGCTGCCGGTCGCAGACGCGCGCGGGCAGGGCGGCGAGGAGTAGGCGCGGCCGCCGGCTCGCCGCCGGGCGCTCCGAATTCCCGCTCTCAGGCGGCCTTCGCCGCCGCCGCTCCGCCGAACCGGCCATAGAAGGTCTCGCCCTTGGCCGCGAGGTCGAGCAGCAGAGGCGAGGGGCGGAACCGCGGCCCGTGGATCTCGGCGAGCGCGGAGGCGAGGCGCACGAAGCGCTCGGCGCCCATCTGGTCGATCCAGCTCAGCGGTCCGCCGGTATAGGGCGCGAAGCCGAAGCCGAGGATCGCGCCGACGTCGGCCTCGCGCACGTCCGTCACCACGCCCTCCTCGACGGTGCGGGCGGCCTCGAGCGCCTGCGTGACCAGCAGGCGATGGCGCAGCTCGCTCACGTCGAGCGTCTCCGGATCGAGCCTCGTGTCCTGAAGGTCGGCGAGGCCCGGCCACAGGCTCTTCTTGCCGCTCTCCGGATAGTCGTAGAACCCCTTGCCGTTCTTGCGGCCGAGCCGGCCGTGCGTCTCGACCAGCGTGCGCAGCAGTTTTTCCTGCGCGGGGTTCACCGCGTCCGGGCCGAGCTGGGCGCGGGTCGCGTCGACGATCTTGAGGCCGAGATCGAGCGCCACCTCGTCGTTGAGCGACAGCGGGCCGACCGGCATGCCGGCCTGTTTCGCCACGTTCTCGATCATCGCCGCGGGCACGCCCTCGGAGAGCATCAGGTGGCCTTCGAGCATGTAGGCGATGACGCAGCGGTTGGCGTAGAAGCCGCGCGAGTCCCGCACCACGATCGGCGTCTTCCTGATGGCGCGGACGTAATCGAGCGCGACCGCCAGCGCCCGGTCGCCGGTCTTTTCGCCGAGGATGACCTCAACCAGCATCATCTTCTCGACCGGCGAGAAGAAATGGATGCCGACGAACTGCTCCGGCCGCTTGCTCGCCTTGGCGAGACCCGAGATCGGCAGCGTCGAGGTGTTGGAGGCGAAGATCGCGTCCTCGCCGATCGCGGCCTCGACGCGCGCGATGACCTCGGCCTTGACCTTCGGGTCCTCGAACACCGCCTCGATCACGAGGTCGCAGCCCTTGAGCGCGCCGTAGTCGGCGGTCGGCGTGATCTTGGACAGCAGCGCGTCGCGCTGCGCGCCGGTGGCGCGGCCCTTCACCACCTGTCCGGAGATCAGCTTCTCGGCGAAGGCCTTGCCCTTGGCGGCCGCCTCCTCGTCGCGGTCGACCAGCACGACCTCGATCCCCGCCTGCGCCGTCACATAGGCGACGCCCGCTCCCATGAAGCCCGCGCCAACGACGCCGACCTTGGTCAGCTTCGTCTCGGGAACCGACTTCGGCCGGCGAGCGCCCTTGTTCAGCTCCTGCATCGAGACGAACAGCGTGCGGATCATCGCCGCGGCCTCGGGGCTGCGCAGCACCTTGGCGAACAGCCGGCTCTCGACGGTGAGCGCGAGGTCCATGGGCAGTTGCAACCCGTCGAACACCGCCTGCAGCATGGCGCGGATCGCCGGATAATTGTCCTGCGTCTCGCGGCGGTAGATCGCGTTCGCGGCCGGGAAGGTCATGAAGCCGCCCTTCGACCAGACCGGGCCGCCCGGCAGCTTGAAGCCCTTCTCGTCCCACGGTTTTACGGCCTTGCCCCCGCCGAGGATCCAGGCCTTGGCCTTGGCGGGCATCTCGTCTTTCGGGGCGACCTCGTCCACGAGCCGCATGCCGCGGGCCTTGTCGGGGCGGATCTGCTCGCCCTTCATCAGCATCTGGAGCGCGTCGCCGGGCGGCAGCATGCGCGCGACGCGCTGGGTGCCGCCGGCGCCGGGGAACAGGCCGACCTTCACTTCCGGCAGCCCGACACGGGTCGAGGGATCGTTCGAGGCGATCCGGTAATGGCAGGCGAGCGCGAGCTCGAACGCCCCGCCGAGGCAGACCCCGTTGATCGCCGCGACCCACGGCTTTCCGCAGGTCTCGATGCGGCGATAGAGCAAAGAGAGCTGGCGGCTCCCCTCGAACAGCGCCTTGGCCGCGGCTTCCGGGCCGCTCTTCTCCATCTCGGACGCGTAGAGCCGGCCGAGGCCTTCCAGCATGGTGAGGTCGGCGCCGCCCGAGAACGAGCCGGGCTTGCCCGAGGAGATCACGGCGCCCTTGACGCCCTCGTCGGTCGCGACGCGCTCGACGATTCCCGCGAGTTCGCGGATCGCCTCCTCGGTCAGCACGTTCATCGAGCGGCCGGGCATGGCCCAGACGACCGAGAGCACGCCCTCGGAGTCGAGATCGGTGCGGAAGCTGGTGTCGGTCATTGTTCGTCTCCGCTCAGCCTGTCATCCCGGACGGCGAAGCCGAGCCGGGACCGTCGTCCGAAAAGGCCTCGTCATGGTCCGGCTTGACCGGACCATCCACGCCGGGCGTCGCGCTCGACGGGAGACGTGGGTCCTCCGGTCAAGCCGGAGGACGACGCGGTGGTTCACATGCTCATTCTGATCACGATCCCGGATCGGCCTGCGGCCGTCCGGGATGACGTGCTACTCGCTCATACCCGCTCGATGATGGTCGCCGTGCCCATGCCGGCCCCGATGCAGAGCGTCACCAGCGCCGTTTCCTTGCCCGAGCGCTCCAGCTCGTCGATCGCCGTCCCGAGGATCATCGCGCCGGTCGCTCCGAGCGGATGGCCGAGCGCGATCGCGCCGCCGTTGACGTTCACCTTCGCGTCGTCGAGCCCGAAGGCCTGGAGATAGCGCAGCACCACGGCCGCGAAGGCCTCGTTGACCTCGAACAGGTCGACGTCGCCGATCTCCATCCCGGCGCGCTTGAGAACCTTCTTCGTGACGTCGACCGGACCGGTCAGCATCAGCGCCGGCTCCGAGCCGATGTTGGCGAAGGCTCTGATGCGCGCCCGCGGCTTCAGCCCCGCGGCCTCGCCCGCTTCCTTCGAGCCGACCAGAACCGCCGCCGCGCCGTCCACGATGCCGGAGGAATTGCCGGCGTGGTGCACGTGGCGCACGCGCTCGATCTCGGGATGGGCGTAGGTCGCGACCGCGTCGAAGCCGCCCATCTCGCCCATCTCGACGAAGGAGGGTTTCAGCGCGCCGAGCGACTGCATCGTCGTCTCGGGCCGCATATGCTCGTCGCGGTCGAGCAAAGTGACGTCGTTGACGTCGCGCACCGGCGCGATCGACTTCGCGAAGCGCCCCTCCGCCCATGCCGCGCCCGCGCGCTGCTGGCTCTGCACCGCATAGGCGTCGCAGTCGTCGCGCGAAAAACCGTACTTGGTGGCGATGAGGTCGGCCGAGACGCCCTGCGGCATGAAGTAGGACTTCACCGCGATCGCCGGGTCCATCGGCCAGGCGCCGCCCGAGGCCCCGATGCCGACGCGGCTCATGCTCTCGACGCCGCCGCCGACCACGAGGTCGTGCTGGCCCGACATCACCTGCGCGGCCGCGAAGTTCACCGCGTCGAGCCCGGAGGCGCAGAATCTGTTGATCTGCACGCCCGGAACTTTGATCCCGTAATCCGCCGCAAGCGCCGCCGCGCGGGCGACGTCGCCGCCGGCCTCGCCGACGGGGTCGACGCAGCCGAGCACGACGTCGTCCACGGTCGCGCGGTCGAGCCCGTTGCGCTCCGCGAGCGCCTTCAGCGCCGTGACCGCGAGCTGGAGCGTCGAGACCTCGTGCAGCGCGCCGTCGGGCTTGCCGCGCCCGCGCGGGGTGCGCACCGCGTCGTAGACATAGGCGTCGGGCATTGTTGTTCTCCTCGACGGTCTTGCCGGTCAGCCCTCGACCGGACGGCCGCGCGGCATCAGCTCGTAAGGGGGCTTCCAGCCGGGCGTCGCCCGGATGCGGTCGAGCCAGGCCGAGATCGCCGGATAGGCGCCGACGTCCCAGTGCAGCTCGTCGCCGTAATGCAGATAGCCGGACAGCGAGAGGTCCGCGATGGTGAGCCGCTCGCCGACCACGTAGGTCCGGTCCGCGAGATGCGCTTCGAGCGCCGCGAACGCGGCCTTGACGCGTCCGGCGAAGAACTCGGTCACGGGCGTCTCGCCGGTCTTCAGCATCGTGAGCTGGAAGCGGCGGGTCGCGAGATAGCTCGTGAACTTGTGGTTGTCGAACAGGATCCAGCGCCAGATCTCCCGGCGTTCTTCCGGCGTTTCGGGTCCGAACTCGCCGAACCGCTCGACCAGATAGTCGAGGATGACGCCGGACTGGGTCAGCGTCAGCCCGTCATGGCGCAGGATCGGCGCCTCGCCCATGACGTTCTCGCCGCGGAACTCCGGGGTGCGGGCCGCGCCGTTGAAGAAGTCGACGAAGACCGGCTCCCAGTCGGCGCCGACGAGCTCGAGATAGAGCGCCGCCTTGTAGGAGTTGCCGGACTCGCCGAAGCAGAGGAGCTGATACTCGGCCATCTCCTCAGAACGCCTCCGCCGGGAGCGCCATCACCGTCTCGCCGCCCGCGGTGATCGCGGCGAGGCGCGCCGTGGTCTGCGGCATGATCCGCTCCATGAAGAAGCGTCCCGCGACGAGCTTCGCCTCCATGCGCGCGTCGCCCTCGGCCTGTTTCTCGAGCGCCGTCTTCGCGATCAGCGCCCACATGTAGCCGAGCGCGGTGAGGCCGAAGAGATGCATGTAGTCGGTCGCGCCAGCGCCGGCGTTGTCGGGCTTGCCCATGGCGTTCGCCATGAACCACAGCGTGGCCTGCTGGAGCTGCTCGCGCGCCGCCTTCAGGGGCTTGAGGAACGGCGCGAGCCCCTCGGTCTCGGCGTTGTCCTTGCAGAAGCCGTCCACCTCCTTGAAGAAGGCCATGATGGCCCGGCCGCCGTCGCGCGGCAGCTTTCTGCCGACGAGGTCCATGGCCTGCACGCCGTTCGCGCCCTCGTAGATCATGGCGATGCGGGCGTCGCGGACGAACTGCTCCATGCCCCATTCGGCGACGTAGCCGTGGCCGCCGAGCATCTGCTGGGCCTTCACCGCATTGTCGAAGCCGACGTCGGTGATCACGCCTTTGATGATCGGCGTCATAAGGCCCATGTGGTCGTCGCCGGCCTGCCGCTCCTTCGGATCCTCCGACACATGCGCGACGTCGCCGCGGATCGCGGTCCACAGCACGAGCGCGCGCGCGGCCTCGTTGAAGGCCTTGATCGACAGCAGCGTGCGGCGCACGTCCGGATGCACGATGATCGGGTCGGCGGGCTTGTCGGCCTCCTTCGCGCCGGTCAGCGCGCGGCCCTGCAGGCGGTCCTTCGCGTAGGACGCGGCGTTCTGGTAGGCGACCTCGGACTGCGCCAGCCCCTGCACGCCGACGCCGAGCCGCGCCTCGTTCATCATCGTGAACATGGCCGCGAGGCCGCGGTTCTCCTCGCCCACGAGCCAGCCGGTCGCGCCGTCGTAGTTCATGACGCAGGTGGCGTTGCCGTGGATGCCCATCTTGTGCTCGAGCGCGCCGCACGAGACCGCGTTGCGTTCGCCGGGCGCGCCGTCGGCCGCCGGCAGGACCTTGGGCGCGACGAACAGCGAGATGCCCTTGGTCCCCTCTGGCGCGCCCTCGATGCGGGCGAGCACGAGGTGCACGATGTTCTCGGCGAGGTCGTGGTCGCCGGCCGAGATGAAGATCTTCTGGCCAGTGATCCTGTAGGAGCCGTCCGGCTGCGGAGCGGCCCTGGTGCGGATCAGCCCGAGATCCGTGCCGCAATGCGGCTCGGTCAGGTTCATGGTGCCGGTCCAGGTCCCGGCGATCATCTTCGGGAGGTAGAGCGCCTTCTGCTCTTCGGAGCCGTGCAGCGTCAGCGCCGCGATCGCGCCCTGCGTCAGCCCGGCGTACATGGCGAGCGCCATGTTGGCCGCGGAGGCGTATTCGCTGATCGCCGCCGCGATCGTGTGGGGCAGGCCCTGTCCGCCATAGGCGGGGTCGGAGGAGAGGCCGACCCAGCCGCCGTCCGCGAAGGCCCGGTAGGCGTCCCTGAAGCCCTTCGGCGTTGTGACGGAGCCGTCGGCGGCGCGCACGCAGCCTTCGAGGTCACCCGAGCGGTTCAGCGGCTGAAAGCTTTTCTCGCAGAGCTTGGCGCCCTCTTCGAGCACCGCCTCGACGATCTCGCGGCCGGCGTCGGCGAAGCCCGGCAGATTCGAGTGCCGGTCAAAGCCCAGCACGTCGTAGAGCAGGAAGAGCGTGTCCTCGACGGGCGCCTTGTAGCTCGGCATCGATTCCCTCGCATCTCACAGTGTGGATGCACTTTTGCCACGGATCGCCGCGATCGGGAATGCGCTTCTGCGATCTTCGGCGTCCGATCCTGCTCCTTCACGAAATCTGTTCGGAGACGGTCATGTCAGGCTCCGGGACTCCGTGCAGATTCCGCAAGCGTCGCCAACGCCCTCTGGAGATCGCTTGTGACGAAGGGCTTCTGCAGAGTCGGAGCGTCGGGGTAGCGGTCCCGGACGCCCGCGCCGCCGTAGCCGGTGACAAATATGAACGGGATGCCGCGCCCGGCGAGCGCGTCCGCCACCTCGAAGCTCTGTTCGCCGCCGAGATTGACGTCGAGCAGCGCCCCGTCGATCGCGTCGTTGGACGAGATAGCGTCGAGCGCGTCCTGCACGCCGCCCGCGGGGCCGATGACGGAGGCGCCGCTGTCGAGCAGCATGTCCTCGACCAGCATCGCGATCATCGCCTCGTCCTCGACGAGGAGAATGCGCAGGCCTTTCATCTCTTGGCTCATGGCGTGGTGATTTTCTGAGAGAGGGGCAGGTGGAAGGCGCAGACGACGCCGTCCGGTTCGAAGTCGAGGCGCACATGGCCGCCAAGTTCGCGCGCGGCGCCGCGTTCGATCAGCCGCGATCCGAAGCCTCGCCGGGTCGGCAGCGAAGCCGGCGGTCCGCCGGCCTCCCGCCAGACCAGATCGACAGCGCCGGGATCCTGCGACCGGTCCACGGCCCACCGCACCGACACGCGGCCGCCCGGCCGCGACAGCGCTCCGAACTTCGCCGCGTTGGTCGCGAGTTCGTGGAAGGCGAGCGTCATGGTGACCGCGGCGGTAGGTGAAAACCGCACCTCCGGGCCGACTATCACGACCCGTCCGTCGTCGTCGAGGCTGAAGGGCGCGAGCGTTTCGGTCGCGATCTGGCCGAGGCCCGCGGAGGTCCAGGTCTCGCGCATCAACAGATCGTGGGCGCGCGAGAGCGCCATCAGCCGCGCGTCGAAGATTCGCCGGAACTCTTCCGGAGACGAGGTCGAGCCCATGCTGTGGTGGGCGAGCGCCTGCACCGTCGAGAGGTTGTTCTTTACCCTGTGGTTCAACTCGGCGAGCAGCCAGGCGCGGATGCGCTCCTGCTCCTTGCGTTCGCTGATGTCGGTCGTCACAGTGAAGAAGCTCGCCACGCCGTCCGCGTCCAGCAGACGGGTGACGTTGCTCACCGCCCAGACCGCCTCTCCATCGGGCCGGACATAGCGCTTCTCGATGTCGAAGGATCCGCCCGTCTTCACCGCTTCGGCGAGGCGGTCGCGGGTCGCCTCGAGGTCGTCGGGGTGGGTCACGCTTGCGACCGTGCAGTCGGAAGCGCGTTCCGGCGGACGGCCGAGCAGGCGTCCCATCGCCGGATTGAAGCGGATGAAGCGCCCCTGCGCGTCGACCTCCGACAGGCCGAGGGCGGCTTTCTCGAAGATCGCCGCGAAGCGGCGTTCGCTGGCGCCGAGCTTCGCGCTCGCTTCCGCGTTTCTGAGCGCGAGCCAGATGCGGGCGCCGACCTCGCGGGCGAACTCCGCCTGCCGGTCCGTCCAGCGGCGCGGCGCGTCGTCGTTCAGGAAAAGGTATGCCGCCGCCCGCCCTTCGCGAACGATCGGCGCCAGCAGGTAAGCCTCGATTCCGAGATCGGCGAAGCTTCGCGCGTTCAGTTCCGAATGGCGGCCGTCGCCGGCCGCCACCGCGTCGACTCGCGCGATCTCTCCTGCGAGCACGCGGCCGAGCGTCTTCTCGCCGAAATCCGCAAAGGCGTAGCGCCCGCCCGCAAGCGAGACCTGTCCCGGAACCCGCCATTCGCCTGCGATCGTGCAGCTCGCTTCGCCATGGTCGACGATCGCGTAGCCGGCGCGCGAAAGCCGGAGATGGGCGACGAGCGGTTTGAGCACTGCGGAGAGGATCGCCGCTCCGTCGGCGCCCGCGATCGCGAGGTCGCGCAGGCGGTCGCCCAGGTCGAGCAGGAACCGCTGGTCACGCGCGCCGAGCACCTCGTCGGTGATTTCGTGGCCCTGGTTCATGAGCCCCAAGACCTCGCCCTGCGATCCGAAGATCGGCGAGAAGCTGTAGTCCCAGTAGGTCTCGACGGGGACGCCCGCCCGGACCATGGGCAGCATCTGCCGATAGGTCGAGAAGCCGCGGCCGGTCCGTACGACTTCGTCGAACTGCGGTCCGACGACGGGCCAGATGTCGCTCCAGACCTCGGGGCCTGGTCTTCCGATCGCCCAGGGGTGCCGTTCCCCGGGGACCGGCGCCCAGGCGTCGTTGTAGATCAGCCGGAGGTCGGGACCCCAGTAGATCGCGGTCGGCACGTTGGAGTGCATGCACAGGCCGATCGCGACCCTGAGCTCCACGGGCCAAGACGACGGGTCGCCGAGCGGATGCTCCGCCCAGTCGAACGCCCGAAGGCGCGCCGCCATCTCTCCGTCGCCCCTGAACAGAACCGCACATCCCGCAACGCGCGGCGCGACCCGCGCGCCGCCGCAACGGTTATGGCGACCGCACGGCGTTTCGACAGGGGGCCGAGGGACGTTTCGCGGGGCTTTCTCGGTCAAATCGTAAATGAGATATACCAAAATACCCTTGGAGGCGTCGTTCGGTCGCCTGCGCCTGTCCTTGGCCGCATTCGCCGCTAAGAGAAGGGGCGCCCGAACCTTCGAAGCCCGAGTCTCGCCCAAGCCCATGACCCGACTGTTCGCCCCGCTTCGCGCCGCGCTCGCGGTCCTGGCCTTTCTTGCGGCCGTCGGCCTGGCGGCCGCGCAGGACGCCGATCCGGCGAAGGCGATCGACGGCGCCCGCGCCGAACTCGACCGCATCGAGGCTCGCCTGACGGACCAGAACCTTTCGGACGACGACCTCGCGGCCCTGCGCCAGCGGATCGAACCGATGACGACCGCGCTCGGAACCGCGGTGTCGCAGCTCGCGCCGCAGCTCGCCGCCGCCGACGCCCGGTTGGCCCAGATCGGGGCGAAGCCCAAGGACGGCGAGCCGGCCGAGAGCGCCGAGGTCTCGAAGGAACGCGACGCGCAGACCGCCCAGCGCCAGCAGATCGACGACGCCATCAAGCGCGGCAAGCTGCTGCAGGTCGAGGTCAGTCAGGTCGGCGACCAGATCACCGAGCGCCGCCGCGCGCTGCTCGCCAACCGGCTGTTCGTGCAGGCCCGGTCGCTGCTCGATCCCTGGCTCTGGACCGACGTCGTCGGCGAGGCGCCGCGCGACGCGGCCAGCATCGGGGCTCTCGGAGGGGAAATTTCGGCGCAGGTGTCGCGCAATCTCCGGCCAACCGCGATCGCGACCGTCGCTGCGGCGGTGGTCGTCGCGCTCCTGCTCCTGTTCCCGATCCGAACCTGGACCGCGAATTTCGGCGAGAAGCTCGTCGTGCGGCAGGCGCCGCGGTCGAGGCTCAGGCGCTCGGCCACGGCGCTGTTCCGGCTCGTCGCCACCACGCTTGCGCCCCTGCTCGCCGCGCTTTGCATCTATTGGGCCGTGCAGGGCGTGGGCTGGCTGCCGTCGCGGGCCGAGCCGCTCGCGCTGGTGCTGGTGCGGTCCGCCGCCTTCCTCGGCTTCGCGCACGGGATGAGCAAGGCGCTGCTCGCGCCGGGACGGCCGACCTGGCGGCTCGTCGAACTCTCCGACGCCGCCGTCGATCAGGTGAAGAACCAGCCGCTGATCGTGGCGTCGGTCTTCGTGCTGGGGCGCATCCTAGACGTCTTCAACGGAACGGTCGGCGCGAGCCTCGCGACCTCGATCGCGACCTCCGGCGTGTTCGCTGCGCTGAACGCGGCGACCTTCGCCCTCGCGATCCATCGTCTGCGGGCGGCGCAGAGGCTCGAGGACCGGGGCCGTACGGGCGAGGCGACGGATGAGGGGGACCGCCATCCTCTCCTGTTCCTTGTGCGTTTGGCGGCGCTGGTCGCGATCGGGATCGTGCTGGTCGCGGTCGCGATCGGCTACGTGCCGCTCGCGCTGTTCCTCGCCAACCAGGTGATCTGGGTCACCGCGGTGGTCTGGCTCGCCTATGTGCTGCTCGTCGTGATCAACGACTTCTTCACGACCGCGCTCTCGTCCGAGACCCGTCTCGGCCGGTCGGTGAGCGACGGCCTCGGGGTGCGCGCCTCGACGGTGGAGCAGGTCGGCGTCCTGCTGTCGGGCCTCGCGCGGCTGACCGTGCTCGCGGTCGCGGCGCTGCTGATCGCGGCGCCCTGGGGGCTTGGCTCGACCGATCTGTTCGGCTGGCTGAGGACGCCGCTCACCGGCTTCCAGCTCGGCGGCATCACCATCTCGGTCACCGGCATTCTGAGCGCGGTGCTGCTCGTCGTGGCCGGTTTCGCGCTGACCCACGCGGCCCAGCGATGGCTCGACCGCGACCTCTTGCCGAAGACCCGGCTCGACGAGGGGCTCAAGGCCTCGATCAACACGGGCGTCGGCTATCTCGGCTCGATCGTCGTGATCGTGCTCGCGCTCGCCTATCTCGGCTTCAGCCTCGACCGGCTGGCGATCGTGGCGGGCGCGCTGTCGGTCGGCATCGGCTTCGGCCTGCAGGCGGTGATCTCGAACTTCGTCTCGGGAATCATCATGCTGGCCGAGCGGCCGGTGAAGATCGGCGACTGGGTGGTGATCGGCTCCGACCAGGGCAATGTGCGCCGGATCTCCGTTCGTTCGACCGAGATCGAGCTGTTCGACCGCTCCACCCTGATCGTGCCGAACTCGGACTTCATCACCAAGAGCGTCAAGAACGTGACCCATGGCGCGCCGAACGGCCGGGTCGCGATCGAGCTGACGGTGTCCTCCGCGGTCGATCCCGAACAGGTGCGCCGCATCGCCGTCGAGACCGCGAAGGCGCATTCGTCGGTGCTCTCCTTCCCCGAGCCGCAGCTTCTCTTCACGGCGCTCGGCAAGGCCGATAATTCCTTCATGCTCTATTGCAACGTCCCGAGCCCCCGGCAGGCGGCCTCTGTGAAGAGCGACCTCAACTTCGCCCTCGTGCGCGCCTTCGGCGCGGCCGGGGTGGCGCTGGCGGGACCGGCCGCCCCCGACATGGCGCTGGCGATCGACCGGGTCGCCGAGGCGCTCGGGGAGGGCGGCGGACGGCTGCTCGCGAAGCCGCACGACGCCTCCGACGCGCCGCCCGGCGCCGCCGCCGAGCCTGCGGCCGGGAGACCGGTGGGATAGCCTCGTTCCGGCCGCGATTAACCTGGACTTAACTTCGAAAAGCGCGCCTTTGGCGTCGTCCGCCGCGTCAACCCTTGCGAGCCGCCATGCTGTCCCAGACCGTCCGATACGCCGGCCTCGCGGCCATCGTCCTCGGCCTCGCCGGCTGCGCCGCCGAGCGGCCGTCCCCCGCGCCGCGCGTCGACGTCTACGCCAGCCAGAGCGCTCCGGGGACCGTCCTCGACAAGCGTCTCGCGGCCTCGATGGTCTCGGATCTCAGGGCGTCGAAGGGGCTCGGCCCGGTCGTGCTCGACCCCGCGCTGAACCGCATGGCCGAGGAGCAGGCCGCCGCCATGGCGCGGGCCGGCAAGATCAGCCACGACAGCCTCGCGGGGTCGCTCAATGCCCGGATCGCCCGTAATTACCCGCGCAACGGCGGCGTCTGGGAGAATGTCGGCGCGGGCCACGACACCCTCGCCGACGCCTTCGCCGGCTGGCGCGCCTCGCCTCCGCACCTGCGAAACATGACGCAGCCGAGGGCGTCCCGCATGGGGATCGCCGCCGTCCATGCGCCGGGAACGCGATTCGAGGTGTTCTGGGCCATGGTGCTGGCCGATCCGAACGATCCGCGGCCGGCCTATGCCGGAGCGGCGGGGCAGGAGCCCCAGCCGCCGGCGGGCCAGACGGCCTCCGAGCCTCCGAGCGGGGCGCAGATCGCGTCGCAGATCCCGCCGTTCCGGATCGGCGCGCCTGGCCAGATCTATCTCGGGCGCTGATCCCTTCGAAGTCGAGCAGTTTGCGCGACGCCTGCGTCCGACGTGACGGAACGGCCTCGAAAAGCCTGGATCCAGAAGGTTGCGGCGACGAACGACGCGCCGAAAGGGTATGCCCTGCGCTTCCGCAGATTGACGACGGAAGCGGCGATTGCGCCGCGTAGACCGGTCAGGCGACCGGCCGGACCTCCTGCACCTCAGGCACGAAATGGCGGAGCAGGTTCTCGATGCCCTGCTTCAGCGTGGCGGTCGAGGACGGGCAGCCGGCGCAGGAGCCCTTCATGTTGAGGTAGACCACGCCCTCGCGAAAACCGCGGAACGTGATGTCGCCGCCGTCCATCGCGACCGCAGGGCGCACGCGGGTCGCGAGCAGCTCCTTGATGGTGTCGACCGTCTCGGCGTCGCTCTCCTCGAAGAACTCCTCGCCGTCGTCGTTCGGCTTCGGCGCGCCGCCTTCGACGAGCAGCGGCTCGTTCGAGAGGTAGTGCTCCATGATCGCCCCGAGGATCGCGGGCTTCAGGTGCTGCCACTCGCCGCCGGCCTTGGTCACGGTGACGAAGTCCGCGCCGTAGAACACGCCCGTCACGCCGTCGATCGCGAACAGCTTCTGGGCGAGCGGCGAGCGGGCGGCGTCCTCGGCCGTCTTCAGCTCGAGCGCGCCGCCGGGCAGCACCTCGCGGCCGGGCAGGAACTTCAGCGTCGCGGGGTTTGGGGTCGCTTCGGTCTGGATGAACATGCGCAAAACCTCTCTCGTCATGGAGAGATGGTGGTTTCCGGGGCGTGGGTCAAATCGGCGAGGTGAGGCGGCTGCTTGCACGCTCGCGGCCAAAGGCGTAAGGCGTCGGGCGAGCAGGTCGAAGGCCGCTCCGTAAGCGTTAACGTGAGACAACGCTTTCATGCCGCGACGGGCCGCTGGCCAGGCGGCAACGGAGCTGTGTGTCATGACCGCTTTTCCGAAGCTTCCCGCGCGCTGCGCGGGCTTCGTCGCCCCTCTGCTGCTCTCGATCCTGATGTGTTTTGTCGTGTCCGGCGTCTCCACCAGCCGCGCGATCGGCATTGGCCCCGATCTGCCGGCCCAATGGCTGCGCGCCTGGGGCCTGTCGTGGCTGATCGCATTCCCGACGCTTCTGCTGGTGCTGCCGATCGTCCGGCGGCTCACCACGCTGCTCGTCGCGCCGCGGTGATCGGCGAGGCGCGGCCGGGTCTTGGATCCCGGCCGCGCCTTTGTTCTTGTTCGGATTTGCGACGTCAGCCGCGCCGGACGAACCCCACGATATCCTTCACGTGGTTCATCGTCTCGCCAGCGATCTTCTCCGCCCGCTCCGCCCCGGATCCCAGCACCGTGTCGATGTGCCCCGGATCGGCGACGAGCCGCTTCATCTCGGCGGTGATCGGCGAGAGCTTCGCGACCGTGAGGTCCACGAGCGCCTGCTTGAACTGCGAGAACTGCTTGCCGCCATGCTCGGCCAGCACCGAGGCCGCGTCCGTGTCGGCGAGCGCGGCGTAGATGCCGACGAGGTTGTCGGCCTCGGGGCGCGCCTTCATCTCCTCGACGGTCTCGGGCATCGGCAGCGGGTCGGTCTTGGCCTTGCGGATTTTGGCGGCGATCTGGTCGGCGTCGTCGGTCAGATTGATGCGGCTCGCGTCCGAGGGCTCGGACTTCGACATCTTCTTCGAGCCGTCGCGAAGGCTCATGACGCGGGTCGCCGGTCCCGCGATCAGCGGTTCGGGCAGCGGAAAGAACTTTTCGGCCAGGCCGTTCTCGGCGATCGACTGTGAGAAGTCGTTGTTGAACTTCTGCGCGATGTCGCGCGCGAGTTCGAGATGCTGCTTCTGGTCCTCGCCGACCGGCACATGGGTCGCGCGATAGGCCAGAATGTCGGCCGCCATGAGGTTCGGATAGGCGTAGAGGCCAACGGAAGCGTTCTCGCGGTCCTTGCCGGCCTTCTCCTTGAACTGCGTCATCCGGTTCAGCCAGCCGAGCCGCGCCACGCAGTTGAACACCCAGGCGAGCTCGGCGTGCGTCGAGACCTGGCTCTGGTTGAACACGATGTGTTTCGAACCGTCGACGCCGGCCGCCAGGAAGGCGGCCGCGACCTCGCGGATCGAGCGCTTCAGCTCGGCCGGGTCCTGCCAGACGGTGATGGCGTGGAGATCCACCACGCAATAGAGGCACTCGAAGCGGTCCTGCAGCTCCACGAAGCGCTTGATCGCGCCGAGATAGTTGCCGAGATGCAGGTTGCCGGTCGGCTGGACGCCGGAAAACACCCGCTCATGCGCGTTGGCCATCGGACCCGTTTGCTCCGTGAAGGACGGCGCGTTATGGCGTCGCCTTCTGGCCGGCGCAAGGTCCGCGCCCTTCCGCTTTTTCCGACGCCTTCCGGAGACCGCTTCGTCATGAGCGACGCCACGCATCGAGCAGAATTCGACGTCCTCGGCATCGGCAACGCCATCGTCGACGTGATCGCGGTCGCCGAGGATGATTTCCTCGTCCGCGAGGGGCTGACCAAGGGCTCCATGACGCTGATCGACGAGGCGCGCGCAGTGGCGCTTTACGGGCGGATGGGGCCGGCGATCGAAACCTCCGGCGGCTCCGCCGCCAACACCGTCGCGGGGGTGGGGTCGCTCGGCGCGCGGGCGGCCTTCATCGGCAAGGTGAAGGCCGATCTCCTCGGCGAGGTCTTCCGCCACGACATCTCTGCCCTCGGCGTTCATTTCCCGACGCCGGGCGACGAGGACGGCGTCGCGACGGCGCGCTGCTTCATCCTCGTCACGCCGGACGGCGAGCGCACAATGTCGACCTATCTCGGGGCCTGCCAGGGGCTCGCCCAGAAGGACGTCGACGAGGAGGTCGTACGCGCCTCTGCAGTCACCTATCTCGAGGGCTATCTCTGGGATCCGCCGGCCGCCAAGGAGGCGTTCCGCAAGGCCGCGGCGGTCGCCCACGGCGCGGGGCGCCAGGTCGCGCTGTCGCTGTCGGACTCCTTCTGCGTCGACCGCTACCGCGCCGAGTTCCTGGAACTCGTGCGGTCTGGCGCGGTCGACATCCTGTTCGCCAACGAAAGCGAGCTGAAGTCGCTCTACAAGACCGCGGACGTCGAGACGGCGCTCGCCGCCGTCGCGGGCGACGCGAAGCTCGCGGTCACGACGCTCGGGGCGCGCGGCTCGGCCATTCTCGCCGGCGGCGAGCGCGTCGAGGTCCCGGCCGCGCCGATCGACGGCAAGCTCGTGGACATGACGGGCGCCGGCGACCTGTTCGCGGCCGGCTTCCTATACGGCCTGACGCGCGGCCTCGGCCTGAGGCGGTCCGCCGAGATCGGCAGCGTGGCTGCGGCCGAGGTCATCGCCCATGTGGGCGCGCGGCCGCAGGTCTCGCTGAAGACGCTGATGGCGGAGAAGGGATTGGCGTAAGCTCTCTTCTCCCGGCTCGGGGCCGGGAGAAGAGAGCGACGGTTTCGATGACCTCCATCCCCGTCTTCGACGGCCACAACGACACGCTGCTGCGCATCTGGCAGCGCCGGGACGCGGACGGCGGGGCGGCTGCGTTCCTGAGGGGCGGGGTCGGCGGGCACATCGACCTGCCGAAGGCGCGCGCCGGCGGGATGTTCGGCGGCCTGTTCGCGATCTTCGTGCCGTCGCGCGACCTCGGCGTCGACTACATGGCGATGATGCGGGAGGCGTCCTACGACGTGCCGTTCCCGGAGACTCCGCCGACCGCGGACGCACTCGCGGCGACGCGCGCCATGGCCGCGACGCTCGCCCGCATCGTCGCGGCGTCCGGCGGCGCGGTCGCGTTCTGCCGCAGCGTCGCGGACATCCGCGCGGCGAAGGAGCGGGGCGCGCTCGCGACGACGCTGCATGTCGAGGGCGCCGAGGCGATCGGGCCGGACCTCGACGCGCTGCATGTGCTTTACGAGGCCGGATTGCGCTCGCTCGGGCCGGTCTGGAGCCGGCCGAACGTGTTCGGTCATGGCGCGCCGTTCCGTTTTCCGTCCTCGCCCGACGTGGGGCCGGGGCTGACGCAGGCCGGCGAGGCGCTGGTGCGGGAATGCGAGCGGCTGAAGATCGTCGTCGACCTCAGCCATCTCAACGAGGCGGGGTTCTGGGACGTGGCGCGGATCAGCCGCGCGCCCCTGGTCGCGACGCATTCGAACGCCCACGCGGTCACGCCGCACGCCCGCAACCTGACCGACCGTCAGCTCGACGCCATCCGTGAGTCAGGCGGCCTCGTCGGCCTCAACCTCGCGACCTGCTTCCTGCGGGAGGACGGGAGGATGCGCTCCGACACCGGCCTCGAAACGGTCGCGCGCCACCTTGACCATCTGATCGGACGGCTGGGCGAGGATCATGTCGGCTTCGGCTCGGACTTCGACGGCGCGATCGTTCCGGCCGGGATCGGCGACGTCTCCGGCATGCCGCGGCTGTTCGAGGCGCTTCGCGCCCACGGCTATGACGAGGCGATCCTCGAAAAGCTCGCCTGGAAAAACTGGCTCGGCGCTCTGGAGCGCGTCTGGGAGGGGTAAGCGGGCGCGTGACCCTGGGATTTAACGAGCAGACGATTGCGCTCGTGCCGCTCCGGCAGCGCGCGCTTCGGAAAGCAATTGTTCGAGGCTGCGACGGTCGGAGAAATCGAGAGCGAACGGTGGTGCTGCCCGCGAAGCCAGTTCGAACGGATCGCCGCTTGTGGAAGCGTCCTTCATTTTCGGCTCAGAGCTCAACTGCTGGCAGTTTTCTGCGCCGCTGGCGCCGTAAGAATAACAAATGACTGGGATCATCAATCCCGGCCGAACGGTCCAGCGGCCTTTCACGATCTGATTTCCGACCCAAAGGTGAAGATCGCCATCACGCGATATGTACTCGATTTGCGTGGGACCCCAACTGCGGTGGGTGTGATTAGCAAGGGCCTCGCAGTAGGGCATGTCTTTCGCTGCGCAGGATTCAAGCCCAAATTTTTGCGGGGTTTTGGGCTGATTGCCCGCACATCCTGGAACGCAGGCAAGCAGAAGAGCCGCGCAGAAAAAGCGCCCAGAAACCACGCTCGTACTCCGAGTAGCAGTTTGTACAGATGCCAAATGCGCGGTTTGGTCGAGCCATTCTCAGGCCGCCGGCCGCCGCGCCCAGGGCCGCGCGCCGGCGGGGATCTCCGCCTGCTGCGAGGAGGCCACAGGCTGCATGTAGAACGGCACGTCCGGCCACAGCCCCGAGACGAGCTGCCGGCGGGTGATCGGGTTCGCGATCTCGAAGGCGTCCACGCCGCAGCGGCGCATCATCGGCATCTGGTCGATCAGCACCTCGCCGGTCGCGCGCACTTCGCCCTTGAAGCCGTAGCGTTCGCGCAGCAGGCGGGCGGTCGAGAACGAACGGCCGTCGTTGAACTTGGGGAACGGCAGGGCGACGAGCGCGACCGCGTCGAGATACGGGACCAGCTCGTCGAGCTTCTCGCCCGGCGCCACGATCACGCCCAGCGGCGCGTTCCGCGACGCGAGCGCCTCGCGCTCGGCGAGGAAGCGCGCGAGCGGGAGGATGGCCGGGCCCTCGGCCACGGCCTCGCCGTCCTTCGCGACGGTCCACTCGTCGGTCGCGAAGGCTCCGTCGCGCCAGAGGATCGGCTCTGCCGCCGCCGGAGCGTCCTCGACGGCGCGCAGATGCGGCCGGGCCGCGACGGCGCCCGGCAGGCCGGCGTCTTCGAAAGCGTCGTCCTGGCGCGCCACGCGCGCCGCTGCGGTCGGGGGGGTCATATTCCGCTTCCCTCATGTTCGAGCGCGGTCGTGTGGATGCCGCACTCTGTCTTCAGCAGGCCGCGCCAGCGTCCGGCGCGGGCGTCCTCGCCGGGCTTCACCCGGCTCGTGCAGGGCATGCAGCCGATCGACAGAAAGCCGTGGCGCACGAGCGGATGCTTGGGCAGGCCGTGGAAATCGGCATAGTCGCGGACGTCCTGCGACGACCATTCCGCGAGCGGGTTCACCTTGATGCGCACCCCGTCGGCCTCGAAGGTCGGCAGGTCGGCGCGGAAGGCGTTCTGGAAGCGCTTGCGGCCCGAAATCCAGGCCGGAAAGTCCTTCAGCGCCTCGGCGAGAGGCGCGACCTTGCGGATGCGGCAGCAGAGGTTCGGGTCCGACTGCCAGAGGAAGTCCTCCGGATCGAGCCGCTTCAGCCGCTCGGCGTCCGGCGTGACGGTGCGGACGTCCGTAAGCTTCAGACGGTCGACGAGCTGGTCGCGATGGCGCAGCGTCTCCTCGAAGAGCTGGCCGGTGTCGATGAAGGTCACCGGCACGTCGCGATCGACCTCCGCGAGCAGATGCAGCAGCACGGCGGAATCCGCTCCGAAGCTCGACACCAGCGTGATCCGGCCGCGGAAGAGCGTCTCGACCGCTGCGGCGATCACGCCGCGCGCGTCCACGCCGCGATAGCGGCGGTCGAGATGCGCGGCGAGCGACGTCGCACGCTCGGCGGCGCGCGCCTTCGAGACCTCAGGCAGCGGGAATTCAGGCCGCTCCATAGAGGGCCTCCTTGAACGGCTTCTGGCCGAGGCGGCGGACCGCGGCGAGGAAGGTCTCGCTCGGGCTTTCGCGCAGCTTCAGATAGGTGTCGACCACGGTCTCGACCGCGCCGCCGATCTCCTCGGTGGTGAAGCCCGGACCGACCAGCGCCCCGACGGAGGCGGTCTCGTCGCCGGACCCGCCGAGCGTGACCTGGTAGACTTCCTCGCCGCGCTTATCGACGCCCAGAATGCCGATATGGCCGGCGTGATGGTGACCGCAGGCGTTGATGCAGCCCGAGATCTTGATCTTGAGCTCGCCGATCTCCTCCTGCCGTTCGGCGGAGCCGAAGCGGTTCGAGATGTCCTGCGCGATGTTGATCGAGCGGGCGTTGGCGAGCGCGCAGTAGTCGAGGCCGGGGCAGGCGATGATGTCGGTCGCGAGGCCGACGTTGCCGTCGCCCAGGCCCTCGGCCTTGAGCGCGGCGTAGAGCGCGGGCATGTCGTCGAGCGCCACGTGCGGCAGGACGAGGTTCTGCTCGTGGCTGACGCGGATCTCGGCCTGCGAGTAGCGCTCGGCGAGGTCGGCCACGGCCTCCATCTGCTCGGCGGTGGCGTCGCCCGGAATGCCGCCGATCGGCTTCAGCGAGATCGTGACGATCCCGTAGCCCGGGACCTTGTGGGCCGAGACGTTGTTGCGCGCGAAGGCGGAGAACTCGCGGCTGTCCGCCTTCGCCGCCTCGTAGGCCGAGGAGCGCGCGGGTTTTCCGGCCAGCGCCGGCGCCTGGAAATAGGCCTGGATGCGGGCGATTTCGTCGTCGGGCAGCGTCAGCAGGTCGGTCTTGCGGACCTCGTCGTATTCCGCCTCGATCTGGCGGGAGATCTCTTCGAGACCGGTCTCGTGCACCAGGATCTTGATGCGCGCCTTGTACTTGTTGTCGCGCCGCCCGTTCAGGTTGTAGACGCGCATGATCGCCTCGACATAGGCGAGCAGCTCCTGCTCGGGCAGGAAATCCCGCACCTTGTGGCCGATCATGGGTGTGCGGCCGAGACCGCCGCCGACGAAGACCGCGAAGCCGGTCTCGCCCGCCTCGCTCCGCTTCAGCTCGAGGCCGATGTCGTGGAACTGCATCGCGGCCCGGTCCTTGGGCGCTGCGATGACCGCGATCTTGAACTTGCGCGGCAGGAACGTGAACTCGGGATGGATCGACGACCACTGCCGCAGGATCTCGGCGTACGGCCGCGGATCGGCGATCTCGTCGGCCGCTGCGCCCGCGAAGTGGTCGGCGGTGACGTTGCGGATGCAGTTGCCGGAGGTCTGCAGCGCGTGCATCTCGACGGAGGCGAGATCGCGCAGGATCGCCGGCATGTCCTTCAGCGAAGGCCAGTTGAACTGCAGGTTCTGGCGGGTGGTGAAATGGCCGTAGCCGCGGTCGTAGGTCCGCGCGATATGGCCGAGCATGCGCATCTGCTTCGAGGACAGCGTGCCGTAGGGCACGGCGATCCGCAGCATGTAGGCGTGGAGCTGGAGGTAGAGGCCGTTCATCAGCCTGAGCGGCCGGAACTGCTCCTCGGTCATCTCGCCGGAGAGGCGGCGCTCGACCTGGCCGGAGAACTGCTCGATCCGGGCGCGAACGAAATCGTGGTCGAACTCGTCGTAGCGGTACATGGACTGCTCCTTACGCGCTCAGGGGGCGGGCGAGGTCGGTTCGGACCGTCGGCCCCTCGGCGCGGATCTTTTCCCTGATGCGCAGCGGGCGCGGGCCCTGCGGGCCGCGCTCGACGTCGATCGGGTAGGCCTCGACCACGACCTGGTCGCGCTCGCCCTGCTTGCCGACGATCATCGCGGCCTCGAGCTCGTCGGCGCTGTCAGCGACGCGCGCCTCGGCGATGCGGTCGGTCCAGCCGCCGGCCGGGTCGAGATAGACCACGACGCCGTCCGACAGACGGTTGCCGGTGACGACCTGCTGCGCGGCCTTGATCTTGGCCGACGACTTCTGGATGGGGGCTGTCATGGAAAAACCTTCAGGCGGCCGCGGTCTTCCGCGCCGTCACGGGCGCGAGCGGCTCCGCCGCGATCTGTCGGGCCTCGCCGAGCGCGCGGCCGATGAGGATGAGGACGGGGCCGGTCACGTCGCCGCGGAGGGCGAGTTCCGGCAGGTCCCGCAGGGCTCCGAAGAAGATGGCCTCGTCGGCGCGCGACGCGTTCTCGACGGCGGCGGCCGGCGTGTCCGGCGAAAGGCCGGCCTCGAGCAGCCGCGCCGCCACAGCGCCCGCGACCGTGCGGCCCATATAGACCGCGACCGTCGCGCCGCCGAGCGCGAGCCCGGCCCAGTCGGGCAGGGTGCGCCCATCGAGATCATGGCCCGTCGCGAAGACGAGGCTGGACGACACGCCGCGAAGCGTCAGCGGCGCCTTGGCGGAGGCCGCGGAGGCGAAGGCGGCCGTCACGCCCGGCACCACCTCGAAGGGCACGCCCGCGGCGGCGAGGGCAGCCATTTCTTCTCCCGCCCGCCCGAAGACCAGCGGGTCGCCGCTCTTCAGCCGAACCACGCGCCGTCCGGCGCGCGCTTCGCGGACGAGAATCTCCTCGATCTCGCTCTGGCTCGCCTCGTGCGCGCCCTTGCGCTTTCCGACCGAGATGCGTTCCGCGTCGCGGCGGCCCATGGAGATCACCTCCTGCGGCACCAGCGCGTCATGGACGATGACGTCGGCCTCCTGCAGCACGCGCTGGGCGCGCAGCGTCAGCAGGTCGATTGCGCCCGGCCCAGCGCCGACGAGCCAGACGAAACCGTCGACGTCCGGCTCCGCCGCCATCATGCGCATGGCCTCGGCGCGGGCGCCGGGCTCGTCGCCGGCGAGCGCGCGGGCGGCGACGGGACCGTCGAACAGCTTCGCCCAGAAGCGGCGACGGGATTCGCCGGCCGGCAGCAGATCGGCCACGACGCCGCGCAGGCTCTCGGCGAGAGAAGCGAGGCGGCCGGTTTCGGGCGCGAGCAGCGTTTCGATCCGCGCGCGGACGTGGCGTGCGAGCACGGGGGCCGCGCCTTCGGTGCCGATCGCGACGGCGAGCGGCGCGCGGTTGACGATGGCGGGCGTGGTGAAGTCGCAGAGTTCGGGCCGGTCGACGACGTTGACCGGGATGCGCGCGGCGCGCGCGGCGTCGGCCACGCGGCGGTCCCGGATCTCGTCCTCGCTCGCGGCGAAGACCAGAGCGGCGCCCTCGAGGTGGCGGGGATCGAAGGCTTCGCGGACGACTTCCGCGCCGAGGCGCGCGACGTCGCGAAGCAGCTCGTCGCCGGGCTCGGCCGCGATTACCCGGATGCGGGCGTCGGTTTCGCCGAGCAGGCGCGTCTTCGCGGCCGCGGCCGGGCCGTCGCCAACGATGACGACGGTCTTGCGCGAAACCTTGAAGAATGCCGGGAAGGCGGTCAGTCGGGCCATTTCTGGAGGCGCTCCAATCTTCCGGGACAATGATATTTCACATTCAGAAATGCAAGAGTTATGTAATTAACGTTTCCAAATTGTATTTATGGTCGGTTCGAACGTCCTCGAAGAGCGCTTTGCGGTTTTCGGCTTCGCCTTTTGCGGGCTCGCAATAGAGGCGCGCCGCGAATGGTTTTCTCCGCGAGAAGCGGCTCGATGGAGCTGGTTTCGAGCGTTGTTTCCGCACGAAGAGCGATAGGCCGCGAGCACGCAACAATGAACGTTTGCGCGCGGGTGCTCCCAAAGCCCGCGGTTGCTCATTGCCGCATCGCACCCTATCAACGGTGTGGGGACCTCAACGATCGACCTTGCGGGCGCCGGAAATGGCGCGCGTTTGCTCGCGCAGGTGACTTTCATGTTTTGTTCTGTCGCGCCGGGCGTGCCGGCTTGGCTTCCGCGGGGCTTGGCCGCCGTGCTCGCATGCGCGGCTTTGTCGGGGCCGGTCTTCGCGCAAGGGGCCCCGGGGCCATTGCCGGTCTCGGTGGCGAAACCCATCAAGCGCATGGTGACCGAGACCAGCGAGTTCACCGGACGCTTCGAGGCCTCCGAACTGGTCGAGGTCCGCGCGCAGGTGAGCGGCCAGCTCGTCAGCGTCGCCTTCAAGGACGGCGCCGACGTGAAGAAGGGCGACTCGCTCTTCAAGATCGACCCGCGTCCCTACGAGGCGGCCCTGACGCAGGCGCAGTCCGCGGTCATCACGGCGCAGACGCGCGTCGACCTGACGAAGTCGGACGTCGACCGCGCGCAGGATCTGCGCCGGACAGGCAACATCTCCGAACAGGTCGCCCAGCAGCGCCAGCAGGCCTATGGCGAGGCGCTTGCGAGCCTGAAGTCCGCGCAGGCCCAGGTCGCGACGGCGCAGCTCAACCTCGAATGGACCGACGTGCGGGCGCCCATCGACGGACGGATCGGCCGCAAGCTGGTGACGGAGGGCAATCTGATCGCCGCCGGCGCGTCGTCGAGCATGCTGACGACCATCGTCAACGTCCGCCCGATCTACTTCTATTTCGACGTCGACGAGCAGAGCTACCTGCGCTTCATGACCTATGTACGCAAGGGCGAGTTCAAGCGTGAGGACGGCGGCGCGCCGGTTCAGATCCAGTTGCCGGATTCGACCGAATTCAGCATCAAGGGCCGCATCGACTTCGCCGACAACCAGCTCGACCAGCAGACGGGAACGCTGCGCCTGCGGGCGAGCGTGCCCAACGAGGACGGTTTCCTCACGTCGGGCGTGTTCGGACGCCTTCGCCTGCAGTCGTCTCCGGAGTTCGAGGCGCTGCTCGTGCCGGACGAGGCGGTCATGTCGGACCAGACCCGCAAGGTCGTCATGACTGTCGGCGAGGGCGACAAGGTCATTCCCAAGGTCGTCGAGCTCGGGCAGGCGCAGGGGGCCTTGCGCATCATCAAGTCCGGCCTCACGCCGGACGACAGGGTGATCGTCAACGGCCTGATGCGCGCGCGGCCCGGTTCGCAGGTCGTTCCGCAGATGGTCGATCCTACGAAACCCGCCGACAAGCAGGCTTCGGCCGCGCCTCAGAAGTAAGGGGCGGGGATCATGGGGTTCGGGCATTTCTTCGTCGACCGGCCGATCTTCGCGTCGGTCATCTCGATCGTGCTGATGATCGTGGGCGGCGTCGCGCTGTTCAATCTGCCGATCGCGCAATATCCTGAGATCGCGCCTCCGACCATCTCGGTCACCGCCCAGTATCCGGGCGCGAACGCCGAGACGATCGCCGAAACGGTCGCGGCTCCGCTGGAGCAGCAGATCAACGGCGTCGAGGGCATGATCTACATGAACTCGCTGGCGACCGGCGACGGCCAGCTGCAGCTCACCGTCACGTTCCAGCCGGGCACCAATCAGGACATCGCGCAGGTCCAGGTCCAGAACCGCGTGGCGCAGGCCGATCCGCGCCTGCCGGAAGCGGTGCGGCGCAACGGCGTGCAGGTGAACAAGCGGTCGTCGGACTTCCTGATGGTCGTCAACCTGATCTCGCCCAAGAAGTCGCTCGACACCGTCTACATGTCGAACTACGCGTCCGTGAACGTCGTCGACGCGCTGAAGCGGCTCGAGGGCGTCGGCGACATCCGCATCTTCGGCGAGCGCGAACTCTCGCTCCGCGTCTGGCTCGACCCGAACCGGCTCGCGGCCTACGGCCTTTCCTCCGGGGACGTGGTCTCGGCGATCTCGGCGCAGAACGTGCAGGTCTCAGGCGGTTCGCTCGGCGCGCCGCCGTCGCCGCCCGGCACCGTCTCCCAGATCACGGTGACGACGCAGGGGCGCTTTCAGACCCCGGAGCAGTTCAAGCAGATCATCGTCCGCGCGACCTCCGACGGCAGGCTGCTGCGCGTCGGCGACGTCGCGCGCGTCGAGCTCGCCGCCCGGTCGTATTCGTCGAACTCCTACCTCGGCGCCGATCCCACCGTCGGCATGGGCATCTTCCAGCGTCCGGGCACCAACGCGACGCAGGCCGCCAACCAGATCAAAGCCACGATGGAGACGCTGAAGCAGGCGTTTCCTGAGGACCTCGAATACCGCATCGAGTACAACCCGACCGAGTTCATCAACGAGTCCATCGAGGCGGTCGAGCACACGATCTACGAGGCGGTCGCGCTCGTGGTGCTCGTCGTGTTCATCTTCCTTCAGTCATGGCGCGCGGCGATCATCCCGGTCATCGCGATCCCGGTCTCGCTGATCGCGACTTTCGCCGTGATGTCGATGTTCGGCTTCTCGCTGAACATGCTGACGCTGTTCGGCCTGATCCTCGCGATCGGCATCGTGGTCGACGACGCGATCGTCGTGGTGGAGAACGTCGAGCGGAACATCGCGCTCGGGAAGACGCCGCGCGAGTCCGCTCACGCCACGATGGACGAGGTCGGCACGGCGGTGGTCGCGATCGCGCTCGTGCTCTGCGCGGTGTTCGTGCCGACGGCCTTCATCCCCGGCATCTCGGGCATCTTCTACCAACAGTTCGCGCTGACGATCGCGGCGTCGACGGTGCTCTCGGCGATCGTGTCGCTGACGCTGTCTCCGGCGCTCTGCGCGATCCTGCTGAAGCCCCACGCCCACGGCAAGAAGCGCAGCCTCGGCCAGCGGGCGGCCGATCTCTTCAACCGCAACTTCGATCGCGGCGCGCACGGCTACAGCCGCTCGGTCGGCTGGATGGTGCGGCACAAGGCGATCTTCCTCGTCGTCTACGCCGCGCTGATCGGCGCCGCGGGCTACATGTTCACGGCGGTGCCGCGCGGCTTCATTCCGCAGGCGGACCAGGGCTACGCCATCCTCGTGGTCCAGCTCCCGGAAGGCGCGAGCCTGCAACGCACCGACGAGGTCGCCCGCCGGGCGAGCGAGATCGCGCGGAGCGTGCCGGGCGTGAAGAACGCCGTCACGATCGCGGGCTTCTCCGGCGCGACCTTCTCGGCCGCAGCCAACGCCGCGACGAGCTTCATCATCTTCGACCCCTTCGAGAAACGGAACGAGCATGGCGCGAGCCAGCGCGCGCCCGCCATCCTCGCGGAGGCGCAGAAGCGGCTGTTCGCCATTCAGGAAGCCTTCGTGCTCGCCATCCTGCCGCCGACGGTGCGCGGCATCGGCCAGGGCGGCGGCTTCAAGATGTACGTGCAGGATCGCGGCAACATCGGATTCGTCGCGCTCGAAGGCGCGGTCAACGAGATGATCCAGCGCGCGAACGGCAGCGGCAAGGTGAAGGGCGTCTTCACGGCCTTCAACACCCGCGCGCCTCAGGTCTATCTCGACATCGACCGCGTCAAGGCGCAGCAGCTCAACGTTCCGATCGAGAATATCTTCAGCGCGCTGCAGACGCTTCTCGGTCAGGCCTACGTCAACGACTTCACGGCGCTGGGCCGTACCTTCCAGGTAAACGCCCAGGCCGAGGGGGCGTTCCGAAACCGCCTGTCGGACGTCTACCAGTTCAAGGTGCGCTCGACGACGGGCGCGCTGGTGCCGCTCGGCACGCTGATCACCGACCGCAACCAGACCGGCCCCTACACGGTCGAGCGCGAGAACATCTACAACGCGATCGCGGTTCAGGGCGACGCCGCGCCCGGCGTCTCCACCGGTCAGGCCATCGCCTACATGGAGGGGCTGTTCAAGGAGATCGCGCCGCCCGGCGTGCAGTTCGAATGGGTCGATCTCGCCTATCAGGAGAAGCTCGCGGGCAACACGGCGATCTTCGTCTTCGGCCTCGCGATCCTGTTCGTGTTCCTGTTCCTCGCGGCGCAGTACGAAAGCTGGGCGCTGCCGCTCGCCATCATCCTGATCACGCCTCTGTCGCTGCTGGCGGCGCTGCTCGGTGTTCACGCGCGGGGGTCGGACAACAACATCCTGACCCAGATCGGCTTCATCGTGCTGATCGGCCTCGCGGCCAAGAACGCGATCCTGATCGTGGAGTTCGCGCGCCAGCGCGAGGATGAAGGCGAGGACCCGATGCAGGCCGCCGTCGACGCCTGTAAGGACCGTCTCCGGCCGATCATCATGACGTCGCTGGCGTTCTCGCTCGGCGTCGTGCCGCTCGCCTTCGCGACCGGGGCGGCGGCGGAACTGCGCCAGGCCATCGGCACCGCGGTGCTCGCCGGCATGGTAGGCGTCACCATTCTCGGCCTGTTCCTGACGCCGGTGTTCTACGTGGCGATCCGCCAGCTCGTCATGCGTTTCGGCGGGAAGAAGGGCGGCGGCGGAGGAGGATCGCATGGCGGCGGCTCGTCCGCGCCTGCCGGTCCCGAGGGCGGCCATGACGCGCCGAAGATCGAGAACAAGCCAGGGAGCGCGCCGGCCGCGCCGGGCGCCCCCTCCGACACGACCGCGCCCAAGCCGGCCTGATCACGAGACCGGCCTGAAATCCGGGCCTCCCCGCGGTCGCCGCCGGGAGGCCCTCAGACGATTCCGTCGCTCTCCGCCAGCCGCAGCAGATGGCGGCCATAGGCCGTCTTGGCGAACATCTCGCCCCGCGCGCGCAGCGTCTCGACGCCGATGAAGCCGTTCTGGTAGGCGATCTCCTCGAGACAGGCGATCGTCAGGCCCTGCCGGTGCTGCAGCGTGCGGACGAACTCCGCGGCCTCCAGCAGGCTGTCATGGGTGCCCGTGTCGAGCCAAGCCGCGCCGCGGCTGAACTTCTCCACGGCGAGGCGGCGAGCGGCGAGATAGGCGCGGTTGACGTCGGTGATTTCCAGTTCTCCGCGCGCCGAAGGCTTCAGGCCGGCCGCGATGTCCAGAACGGCGTTGTCGTAGAAGTAAAGGCCCGTGACCGCCCAGTTGGAGCGCGGCTTCTCAGGCTTTTCCTCGATGCTTTTGGCGCGGCCGTCCCGGCCGATCTCCACGACGCCGTACCGTTCGGGATCCTCGACATGGTAGGCGAAGATCGTCGCGCCTTCGGGACGGGCCGCGACGGCGCGCAGCTGTTCGCCGAGGCT
Organism: Ancylobacter novellus; assembly: GCA_003241695.1. Lineage (GTDB taxonomy): Bacteria > Pseudomonadota > Alphaproteobacteria > Rhizobiales > Methylopilaceae > Methylopila. The sequence goes on from QFPN01000007.1 coordinate 211,795, forward strand.
CGCGCCGAAAAATATGTTGTCGCCGAGCACGAGCGCGACCCGATCGTCGCCGACGAAATCGCGCCCGATGACGAAGGCCTGCGCCAGTCCCTCCGGCTTCGGCTGCTCGGCGTAGGAGATGTCGAGGCCGAAGACCGAGCCGTCGCCGAACAGGCGGCGATAGGCGTCGAGATGCTCGGGCGTCGAGATCAGCAGGATCTCGCGAATCCCCGCCAGCATCAGCACCGACAGCGGATAGTAGATCATCGGCTTGTCGTAGACCGGCAGCAGCTGCTTGTTGACCGCGAGCGTCGCGGGATGGAGCCGCGTGCCGGCCCCGCCGGCGAGCACGATCCCCTTGAGCTTTTGAGCTGGTTCGCCCGTCACCCCGACGTCTCCATGATCTCGGCGACGAGCGCCGGAAGTCTTTCGCGCCACGGAAGCGGCGCGACGCCGTGCTCCCGCTCGACACGTCGCGTCGACAGCACGCCATAGGCCGGCCGCCGCGCCGGCGTCGGATAATCCGCCGTGGCGATCGCCTCGACGCGCGGGACTTTCGCGCCGCGCGCCCGCGCCGCGTCGAAGATCGCATCGGCGAAGTCGCGCCATGTCGCGGAGCCCGCGTTCGTGACATGGAACAGGCCGGCGGGCGCGTCGCGGTCGTCGATCATCCGGAGCGCGATCACGGCGAGCGCCTCGGCGAGGTCGCGGGCGAGCGTGGGCGCGCCGCGCTGGTCGTCCACCACCCGGACGACGTCCCGCTGGGCGCCGAGGCGCAGCATCGTCTTCACGAAGTTCGACCGGTGGGCGCTGACGACCCATGAGGTCCGCACCACCGCGGCGCGGGGGGGGCCGGAAAGAACCGCGGCTTCTCCGGCGGCCTTGCTCGCGCCGTAGACGTTGATCGGGTCGACGGGCGCGTCGGTCTCATAGGGCTCTGCGGCGTCGCCCCGGAAGACGTAATCCGTGGAGACGTGAACAAGCGGGATGTCGGCCGCGCGCGCGGCGTCGGCCAGCGCCGCGGCGCCGTGCGCGTTGATCGCGAAGGCGGCCGCAGCCTCGCTTTCGGCTCGGTCGACGGCCGTATAGGCGGCGGCGTTGACGATCGCCGCGAAGCCGCCTTCGGCGATCGACCGGGCGGCTTCGGGATCGGTCAGGTCGAGCGCGGCGCGGGACGGCGCAAAGATCTCGACGCCTGCGGGCCAGGCGTGGCGGCGCAGTTCGAGGCCGAGCTGGCCTTCGCCGCCCGTCACCAGGATCCGCCTCACAGGCGGCCCCGGCGTGCCAGCGCGCCCCGGTCCGCTCCTTCCGCCAGCAGGGGCTCCCACCATGCGCGGTTGTCGACATACCAGCGCACGGTCTTCTCGAGCCCGCTCTCGAAGCTCTCCTGCGGCCGCCAGCCGAGCTCGCGCGTGATCTTCGATGCGTCGATCGCATAGCGCAGGTCGTGGCCGGGCCGATCCGCGACGAAGCGGATGAGGCTGCGCCGCGCGACGGCCGCGGGGGCGAGCCGGTCCAGCAGGTCGCAGACGGCCTCGACGACCGCGAGGTTCGCGCGTTCGCAGCTTCCGCCGACCGCGTAGGTCTCGCCGGGAACGCCGCGTTCGAGCGCGAGCGACAGCGCGCGGGCGTGATCCTCGACATAGAGCCAGTCGCGCACGTTCGCGCCGGCGCCGTAGACCGGCAGCTCCTCGAGCGCGAGGCCGCGCAGGATCATCAGCGGAATGAGCTTCTCGGGAAAATGCCGGGGGCCGTAATTGTTCGAGCAGTTGGTGACGAGGGTCGGCAGCCCGAAGGTCTCGCGCCAGGCCCGCACCAGATGATCGGACGAGGCCTTGGAGGCCGAATAGGGCGAGTTCGGCCGGTAGGGCGTGGTCTCGTCGAAGAGCCCGTCGGACCCGAGCGAGCCGAACACCTCGTCGGTCGAGACGTGCAGGAACCGGAAGTCCGCGCGCGCCCTGTCTTCAAGGCCGCGCCAATGGCGCAGAGCCTCCTGCAGCAGGGTGAAGGTCCCGACCACGTTGGTCTCGATGAAGTCCGCCGGCGCGTCGATCGAGCGGTCGACATGGCTCTCGGCCGCGAGGTTCATCACGGCGGTCGGCCGATGGCGGTCGAACACGGCGCGGAGCGCCTCCGCCTCGCGGATGTCGGCCTTCTCGAAGACGTAGCGCGGCGAGGAGGCGACGTCGTCGAGCGAGGCGAGGTTCGCGGCGTAGGTCAGGGCGTCGAGATTGACGACGGAGGCCCCGGTGTCCCGGATGAGGTGGCGCACGACCGCGGAGCCGATGAAGCCGGCTCCGCCTGTGACGATGATGCGGGCCTCAGGGAAGCGGGACGACATCTGGGCCTCGGCCGTCAGAACAGGTCGGGAGCGTCGGCGAGACGGGGCGCGGCGGCGTCTTTCGGAGAAAGCTTCGCCGCTGCGGCGTCGACCGGCCAGACGATCCCGAGCGCGGGGTCGTCCCAGAGCACCGCCCGATCGTGAGCCGGCGCATAAGGGGCGCTCACCTTGTAGAAGACCTCGACGTCCGGCTCCAGCGTGCAGAAGCCGTGGCCGAAGCCTTCCGGAACGTAGAGCTGGTTCCCGCTGTCCGCCGAAAGCCGGGCGGCGACATGGCGCCCGAAGGTCGGGGAAGAGCGCCTCAGGTCGACCGCGACGTCGAGGATCGCGCCGCGCACGACTGAGACGAGCTTCGCCTGCGCGAAGGGCGGAAGCTGGAAATGCAGGCCTCGCACGGTCCCGGCGTCGCGCGACAGGGAGCGGTTGTCCTGGACGAACCCGACGTCGATCCCGCGCTCCGTCAGCGCGGAGGCCTTGAAGCTTTCGCTGAACCAGCCGCGGGCGTCCTCGATGCGCTTCGGGCGGATCTCGAACACGCCGGGAATCTCGCGTTCGACGATCTCCATGCGGCCGGACGTCTCCATGTTCTGGGCGGCCCGAGCGGTAGAGCAAAAGCCCTGCGGCCTCAACAGCCGCCGCGTTCCGCGATCCAGTCGAGCGTCGCGGCGAGCGTCGCCTCGTAGACGGCTGCGCCGATCGCCTGGCCGACGGCGGTGTGGAGCCCCGCATAGGTCACGGCGCCGCCCTCGGGGACGGCGACCGCCACGCAGTCCGTGCCGGTGCCGGTCGCGACGCCTTCGGTGAGCCGCCACCCGGCGTCGATCACAGCGGCGGTCCGGGCCTCGGTCGCGATCGAGAGCGCCTCGATCAGCCCGACGTCCGACAGAGGCTCGGAGACGGCCGCGAGCAGGTTGATGGTTCCGAGCGTCCCTGTTCCTCCGGACTCCGTCGCCGGGCGCGCGACCCGCGCCGCGTTCGAAAGCCCCACGGTCGAGACGCAGTCGGCGAGCGCGCCGGGGAGGCGCGCGCCGGCCCGGCGGAACCGGTCGACATGCCGCGACGTCATCATGGCGACGGCGTCGTCCACGCCGCCGCGCGCGAGCGCGCCCGCAAGCAACGCGGCGGGGTCGACCCCGACGGGCAGGTCGGCGTTCCTGACCTCGAGCCACGCCACACGGTCGGCGAGCTGAAAACCCGGGCGCGCCACGGCCCAGCTCAGCACGCGCCGCGGCGTCGCGAAGGAGGCGACGAGCAGCGGCGCGCGCAGCTCGAGGTCGAACAGGCGAGGCGGATCGGCGGCCCGCGCCGCGCCGTCCGACCGGGCTGAAGCCTGTGCGCGTCGTTCCATCGCGGAGCCGTTCCCCTCGGAAGCCTTCTGCGTCGCCGTCCCGGCCGCCGATGTCCGACGCGCGGAAGTTTTCCGCAAGAGCCGGTAGGGGCTTCGGGCGAACGAGGCGCAATTCCAAAACGGCTCTAGCCAGCCTGATACGTCACTGATATATTAGATCTCGACGAAGCGGCCCCAAGCGCCGCGCATCACGACCCGGAGGCGCCCGATGGAACTCGTCCGTTCCGCCATGACCGAACGCCAGCGCGCCTACCGCGCCAACTACCGGCAGCGCGTCGCCGGCTGGTACAACGGCTTCCTGCACATCGCGATCATCTACGTGATCGGCTTTACGGCGCTCTACGTCTATCTCTCGAACATCGAGGCGCCGAGCTGGCTCGAACTCGCGACCGTCCCAATCACCTTCCTGTTCTGCAACTTCTTCGAATGGTGGCTGCATCGCTACGTGATGCACCGCCCGTCCAAGAACCCGGTCGCGCGCGCGGTCTACAACCGCCACACGCTGCAGCATCACCAGTTCTTCACCGAAGAGGAGATGCGCTTCGCCGACCACCGCGACTACCGGGTGACGTTCTTCCCGCCCTATGCGCTCGCGACCTTCACGCTGATGTCGATCCCCGGCGCGATCGCGCTCGGCTTCCTGTTCTCGCCGAACGTCGGGTGGCTGTTCATCACGACCACGACGTCGATCTACATGATCTACGAGTTCATGCACTTCTGCTGCCATGTCGAAGACAACTGGTTCGTGGCGAACTGCCCGTTCATCAACACCAACCGCCGGCATCACACCGCCCATCACGACCAGTCGATCATGATGGAGCGCAACATGAACCTGACCTTCCCGATCATGGACTGGCTGTTCGGAACGTCGGACCTCAACCGCGGACTGATCGGCACGCTCTTCAACGGCTATTCCACGGCCCACGTGAAGACCGACATGCGCAAGACCTCGCGCACGCCGGGCCGCGTCGGGCCCTCCGCGCCCATGCAGGCGGCGGAGTGAGGCGATGGCCGCGATCGAGCCGAACGTCGTCGCCCTCGCCTGGTTCGCTCTGTTCGCCTCGGTGGCGAGCCTCGGCTTCTACATGGTGGCGGGCCTGTTGCCGCTCGAGACGCGGCCGGACCTGACGGCGCGGCCGTCGCGCCTCGTCCTTGCGGGCGCGACCGCGCTCGCCTTCGTAGTCCTCGTCGTCGGCGCGGCGCTCTACGGCGTCGAGCATCTGCGCTGGACGAGCGTCGTGATCGTGACCGGGCTCGCGCTGCTGTTCGCGCCGGCCCTGTTCAACCTCTGGCCCAGCGAAAGCCGCGACGGTCCCGCGGGCCTCGCCTTGACGCTCGCGGTTCTCGTCGCGGCCGTCGGCGCGCTGCAGGCTGTGGGCGGCGTCTACGCCGCCTGAAAACAACAAGAACCCGTCAAGTCTGGGGAGGACGACATGCCGTTCCGCATCAAGATGGGCCTGACCGTCGTGGTCGGCCTCGCGGCGATCGCCGGCTGGTTCTACATGGGCGCGCTCGGCAAGGCCGGGCCGCAGATGGCGCTGCTGTTCCTCGGTCCCTTCACCATGGGCAGCCTCTGGATCTTCCCCGAGGTCATGCGCGGCAAGGCCGACCGCAAGCCGCTCCCGTCCGAAGCCGGGGAACGCGCGCGATGAAGTCCTATTTCGGCGACCGCACCATCGACGGCGTGGTGGCGACCGTGAACGGCGCCCCGCTCGATCCGCGCGTGGATCTGCGCGACTACGCCGGCGGCGACTTCGAGTGGAGCTACGAGGGCGACGCCCCGAGCCAGCTCGCCTTCGCGATCCTGATGGATCATCTCGGCGACAAGGCGCGGGCCGAAGCGCTAACGGAGCGCTTCATGCGCGACGTCGTGGCGAACTTCCAGAACGAGTGGGAGATGACGTCCGAGGACGTCGACCGCGTGCTTGTGAGCTACGGCGCGGCGGCGGCCTGACGAGGCTGAACCGAACTGCGCGCTTCGAGACGCCTTGGCTGCGCCAAGGCTCCTCAGCATGAGCAGCGTTCAGGACAGCCGGAACCACAAACCATCCTCATGCTGAGGAAGCGTTCGGAGAACGCCGTCTCGAAGCATGCAGTTCGCTTTCCCATTCTCCAGCAGAGATCGAGCCCATGGACGCCCCGGCCCAGAAACCGCGCGAGAAGCGAACCATCACGGAGATCCGCGACAGCAAGCGGACCGGCGAGAAGATGGTCTACATGTCGGTTCCCGACTACACCTCCGCCCGCTGGGCCGAGATGGCCGGCGTCGACGTCGCGGTCGTGGGCGACAGCCTCGCGATGATCGCGCATGGCCATGCCAACACCATCCCGGCGACCATGGACATGATGGTGATGCACGCGCAGGCGATCCGCCGCGGCGCGCCGAACACCTTCACGCTCGGCTGCATGCCCTACCAGAGCTACCACACGGTCGACCGCGCGCTCGCCAACGCCGCGCGCTTCATGCAGGAGGCGCTGACCGACGCGGTGAAGCCGCAGGGCGGCAAGTCCCAGGCCCACATCCTGAAGGCGCTGGTCGACGCCGGCGTCCCGACCGCCTCGCATATCGGGCTGACGCCGCACACGATCGCGAATTTCGGCGGCTTCAAGATCCAGGGGAAGACGGCCGACGCGGCCTTCAAGATTCTCGAGGACGCGCTCGCGATCGAGGACGCCGGCTGCTTCATGCTGGAGTTCGAGGCGGTGCCGGCGCGGATCGCGCGGCTGATCTCCGAGCAGCTAACGATCCCGACCATCGGCATCGGGGCGGGCGTCGGGACCGACGGGCAGATCCTGCTCTGCCACGACCTGCTCGGCGTCTTCACCGACTTCAAGCCGAAGTTCACCAAGCGCTACGCCAACCTGACCGAGGTCGCGGTCAAGGGCGTCGAGGCCTATGTGCGCGAGGTGAAGGCCGGCGCCTTCCCCGACGACGACCACTCCTATTCGGTGAAGGACGAGGAGTACGAAAAGTTCGCCGCGATGGTGGAGAAGCGTCGGCAGATCTGAAGAACGCCCGCGTCCCGGCCGAAGAGCCGGGACCCCTGACCTCGACCGGCTTTCCAGATCGCGACGCCGTTTGGGCCGTCATGCCCGCGCTCTGCGCGGGCATCCACGACTTTGGCTGGCGCGTCCTCCGATGGGACCGGGCGAGTCTCGGGCAGGAGCCGCCAGTTCCGCCGTCGTCCTCCGGCTTGACCGGAGGACCCACGTCCGGCGTGGAGCT
>QFPN01000032.1 GCA_003241695.1 Ancylobacter novellus
CAGGGGATCACCGCGATATGCGGCGCGAAGAACAGGAAGTTCCGCCCCTCGCTCGCCATGGCGCCCAGCTCCGCCAGCGGCGGCTGCGCCCCCAGGCCGAGGAAGGACAGCGCGGCGCCCAACAGGATCACCTGCCCGAAGCGCAGCGTGGTGAAGACGAAGATCGGTGACAGGCAGTTGGGCGCGAGATGCCGCAGGATCAGCCGCGTGTCGGACATGCCCGTGGCCCGTGCCGCCTCGATGTAGTCCTGCTGCATCACGCCCAGCGCCGCGCCGCGCGTGATGCGCGCCATCAGCGGCACGGTCGCGACCGAGAGCGCCAGCACCACGCCGACAGCGCCAGCACCACGGCCCAGATGCCCGGCCCGAAGATCGCCGCCAGCGCCAGGCCGAAGAGGATGGCGGGAAAGGACAGCAGCACGTCCATCAGCCGCATCAGCAACCCGTCGATGCGGCGCCAGAAGGCGGCGGCGAAGCCCACCACCATTCCCGTCACCCCGCCCAGCACGACCGAGGCCAGGCCCATCAGCAGGCTCATCCGCAAGCCGTAGAGCAGGCGCGTGACCATGTTGCGCCCCTGCGCGTCCGCCCCCAGCCAGAGGCCGGGTGCCGCGCCCGGCGGCTGCATCGCGAGCGACAGGTCGTTGTCATAGGGATCGGTCGGCGCGAGCCAGGGCGCCAGCACCGCGGCACCGACCAGCAGCACCACCAGCACCAGCGCGGCGGCGCCGACCGGATCGCGCAGCAGGCGGCGGAACAGGCCGGGGCCGCGCGCCACATGGGCGTCGATGGCGGCGAGCTCCGGCTCGGCGACCTTGATGGCCGCCTCGGGCAGGACGGCGCTCATGCCGCGCGCATCCGCGGGTCGAGCGCGACGTAGAGCACGTCCACGGCGAGGTTGATCAGGATGAAGCCGAGGGAGAGCACCAGGATCGTCCCCTGCGCCATGGGAAAGTCGGAGGACAGGATGGCGCCGACCGCCAGCCGCCCGACGCCGGGCCAGGAGAATACCGTCTCCGTCACCACCGCGCCGCCGAGCAGGAAGCCGATCTGCAGCCCGATCAGCGTCACGATGGGGATCAGCGCGTTGCGCAGCCCGTGCCGCATCACCACCGCGAACTCGCCGAGCCCCTTGGCCCGGGCGGTGCGGACGTGTTCCGCCCCCATCACGTCCAGCACCGCCGTACGCGTCATCCGCGCCACCGGCCCGACGAAGGCCATGCCCAGGGTGATGGCGGGCATGGCGATGGCCAGCAGCCCGTCCATCGTCCAGAGCGGCCCGCCCCGCCCGGTGAAGGGCAGGAGCTGCCACTGGAAGCCCACCACCCAGATCAGCATCAGCCCGATAAAGAAGACCGGCAGCGTGGCGCAGGCCACGGCAAAGGCCATCACCGTCCGGTCGAACAGCGTGCCGCGCCAGTAGGCGGCCGCCGTGCCCATGGCGATGCCGAGCGGGATGGACCAGACCAGGCAGGCGAACATCAGCTCCAGCGTCGGGCCGATCGTGTCGCCCAGCTCCTGCGTCACCGGCATGTTGTTGATGATGGAAACGCCCAGGTCGCCCTGCGCCAGCCGCCCGACATAGGCGCCGAACTGCCACCAGAGCGGCTTGTCCAGGCCCAGGTCCTGCCGGATCGCGGCGATCACCTCCGGTGTGGCGGTCGGGCCGGCCCGCACCGTGGCGGGATCGGTCGGCACCACCTGCATCAGCAGGAAGCCGACCAGCAGCACGCCGACCAGGACGGGAATGGCCAGCAGCAGCCGTTGCAGCGCGTGCCGGAGCATCAGCCGGCCCCGCTATCGCCCGGCCGGCCCCTCACTGGGCCGCCCCTCACTGCGCTGCCCCTCACTGGGCCGCCTCGGCCATCAGCGCGCCGTGCCGGTCGAAGATCGCCTCGCCGCCGCGCAGCGTCAGGTCGGCCTTCACCTCCCGCACCGCCTCGGGCTCCAGCGCGAAGATGTCGGCGGACAGCACCGCCACGTCGGCCTGCATCCCCACTTCCAGCGTGCCGCGCCGGTCCTCGGCGAACTGCGAATGCGCGCCGCACCAAGTGTAGCAGTGGACCGCCTCCTCGATGGTGAGGCGCTGGTCGGGGCCGATCACCGTGCCCTTCACCGTCTGGCGCGTCAGCATGGCATAGAGGCCCACGAAGGGATCAACCGTGCAG
>QFPN01000033.1 GCA_003241695.1 Ancylobacter novellus
CGCGGCGGACCTGTTCAAGCGGCTGGGGCTGAACGTGGACTATACCAGCATGGACTGGGGCACGCTGGTGCAGCGGCGGACGAGCAAGGAGCCGGTGGAAAAGGGGGGATGGAGCGCCTTCGCCACCACCTATGAAGGGCTGACCGTGGCCGACCCCGCCACCCACATCCCCTTGCGCGGCAACGGCGCCGGCGGCTGGTTCGGCTGGCCCACCAGCCCGCGGCTGGAGGCGCTGCGCGACCGCTGGTTCGACGCCCCGGACGAGACGGCCCAGAAACGGATCGCCCGGGACATGCAGTCGATCGCCTTCGAGGAGGTTCCCTTCCTGCCCCTGGGCCAGCTCTTCTACCCGACCGCCTACCGCGACACCCTGCAGGACATCGTGCCCGCCAACATGCCGATCTTCTGGAATGTCCGGCGTCCCTGAGGCGGCGGGGCGGCCCTTCGCCGATACGCTGGTCGCGCTGGGGGCCAACCTGCCCGCCGCCGACGGCACCGGGCCGCTGGAGGCCTGCCGCCGCGCCGCGGCGGCGCTGGACGGAATCTGCGGCCTGCCGCTGGTGGCGCTGAGCAACTGGTGGGAAACGCCGGCCGACCCGCCGGACCCGCGCTCGCCCCCCTATGTGAACGGCGTGGCCCGGCTGCGTGGCACGGCCGACCCCCTGGCGCTGCTGCGCGCCCTGCAGGCGATCGAGGATGCGGCCGGCCGGGTCCGCCCCTATCCCAACGCCCCCCGGACGCTGGACCTGGACCTGATCGCGGTGGGCGGGACGGTCCGCGGGGCGCCGGACCCGGTGCTGCCGCATCCCCGGGCGCATCTGCGGCGCTTCGTGCTGCTGCCCCTGGCGGAGGTGGCCCCTGGCTGGCGGCATCCGGTGGAAGGACCGGTGGAGGCGCTGCTGGAGCGGCTGCCGCCCATGCCGATGCGTCGGCTCTGACCCGTCCGGGACGGCCGGCTTCCGGCAAAAGCCTTGCGGCGCGGGGGGCCGACGTCTATCTAGTTTTGTCCTCCCAAGCAGCGACTGGTTTTCGATATGGCACGCGTTACGGTTGAAGACTGCATCCTCCAGGTTCCGAACCGCTTCGAGCTTGTGCTGAAGGCGGCGCAGCGTGCTCGCAACATCAGCCGGGGCGAGGAGCTGACGCTCGACCGGGACAACGACAAGAACCCGGTCGTGGCCCTGCGCGAGATCGCCGATCAGACGGTGGACCTGGAGGCGCTGGAGCAGGACATCGTGAAGTCCCTGCTGCGCGCGCCGGAGCCCGAGCCGGTGGAGGAGGAGGTCATCGACCTCATCGCCACCGACGAGAACATCTTCGGCGTCATGGACGTGAACGAGAACGAGGGCCCCGATTCCGCGGCTTCGGGCGACGACCTGAACACCGACGACATCGAGGCGGCCATCGCCGCCGAGCTGGGCGGCCGCCGCTGAGAGGCCCGGGCGTGTGCGCCGCCGGAGCCGGCTGGTTCTGGGCGGCGCACGCCCCTGACGGCACCGGCGGCACCCTGGCGGAGACCACTCCCGCCCCCGCCATGGCGGCCGGGCCGGAGGATGACGGGGCCCAGCTCGCGGCCCTGGTCGCCTCCTATGACGGGCGGGCCGACACGGCCCTGATCCGGCGGGCCTACGAGGTCGCGCGCAAGGCCCATGAGGGCCAGGCGCGCGAGAACGGCGACCCCTATATCGGCCACCCCGTGGCCGTGGCGCGGGTCCTGGCCGGCTACCGGCTGGACACCGCCTCCATCGTCACCGCCCTGCTGCACGACACGGTCGAGGATACCGGGCTGACGCTCCAGGTGCTGGAGAAGCAGTTCGGCACCGAGGTCGCCCGCCTCGTGGACGGCGTGACCAAGCTGACCCGGCTGGAGATCCAGTCCGAGCGCACCAAGCAGGCCGAGAACTTCCGCAAGCTGGTGCTGGCGATGAGC
>QFPN01000034.1 GCA_003241695.1 Ancylobacter novellus
GCCGGTGCCGGCGCTGGTGATCGGCGTGGTCGCGGGCCTGACCGGCTTCTGGGGCGCGACCGCGCTCAAGCACTGGTGCGGCTATGACGACAGCCTCGATGCCTTCGGCGTGCACGGGCTCTGCGGCATCGTCGGCGCGTTGCTGACGGGCTTCTTCGCCTACGGCCCGCTTTCCGCCACCACGGCGGCGCCGGACGGCACGGCCGGCTCGATGGCGCAGTTCATGATCCAGCTCTACGCGGTGCTCTCGACCTTCATCTACACCGGCGTCATGACCTGGATCATCCTCAAGATCGTCGATGTGGTGATCGGGCTGCGCGTGACCACCGAGGAAGAGCGCGAGGGCCTCGACATCGTGCTGCACGGCGAGCGCCTGGAGTAAGGCGCAGCCTCGCCGCACCGGGCGGGGCGACAGGAAGGGCGTCGGCGGGGGAAACCCGGCCGGCGCCCTTCGCATTCGTGGTTCCCGTGTGGGGTTCGGGTTTGTGGTTGGGGGACGGACGGGGCAACCTGCGCTCCGGCCAGCCGCCCTCCCACCGGGAGGGCGGGGCAGGATTCAGAGGATGCCGCCCATGTTCGTCGCCATGAACCGTTTCAAGGTCGCCCCGGGCTCCGAGGCCGCCTTCGAGGAGGTGCATGAACCGTTTCAAGGTCGCCCCAGGCTCCGAGGCCGCCTTCGAGGAGGTGTGGAAGTCCCGCGACTCCCGCCTGCGCGAGGTGCCGGGCTTCGTGGAGTTCCACCTGCTGCGCGGCCCGGCAACGGAGGAGCATGTCCTCTACGCCTCGCACACCATCTGGCGCTCGCGCGAGGATTTCGAGAACTGGACCCGCTCGGAACAGTTCCGCGCCGCGCATCGCGATGCCGGGCAGACCAACACCCGCTCCCTCTATCTCGGCCCGCCGCAGTTCGAGGGCTTCGAGTCCGTGCAGGAGATCAAGGCCTAGCGAACGGGCCCGGCGCCCTCCGGGGCGTGGCTCCTGGCGTCCGGCCCCGGGGAAGAGGCTCTGCCTCTCCCGCCGGCCCCCCTCTCCGCCGGGGACCGAAGCCGGTCCCCGGACCCCGGGCTTGCGTTGGCGCCTGCGGTGGACGTTGTTCTGCGGCCTGATCCCTGGGAGCAGGCGGAGACGCGGGTCTCCCGAAAAGAAGAAAAACAACGTGTCCGCGCTGGTGGCACCGTCAGTCCGCCGGAGAGCGTGGCTCTCCGGCGCGATCCGGCATCAGCGGGCGCCAACGAACGGGAGGTCCAGGACCCTCAGGGTCCTGGCGGATAGGGGGTCCGGGGGAAAGGCGGAGCCTTGCCCCCGGGGACAAAGCAGCGCCCGAAGCCGGGGTCAGTCCCGGCGGGCATTGCCGGGCAGCATGCGGAAGCTGCTGACGATGGCGGCCAGGATGGCGGCGGTGGCGCCGAGGCCCAGGGCGACGACCGGCCCCTGGCCTCCGAAGCGGGCCAGGACGAGGGCCACGCAGGCGGCGCCGATGGTCTGGCCGAGCAGGCGGGCGGTGGAGAGCATGCCGCCCGCGCCGCCGGCCCGCTCGCGCGGTGCGGAACCGATCATGGCGCGGTTGTTGGGCGACTGGAACAAGCCGAAGCCAGCTCCGGCCAGGGCCATGCGCCAGGCGATGTCGGCGGCGGAGGGGTGGGTCGGCAGCAGGGCCAGGGCGGCGAGGCCGGCGGCGAAGGCGGCGAGGCCCAGGGCGCCGAGCAGGCCGGGATTGTGCCGGTCTGCCAGGCGCCCGGCTATGGGGGCCAGGACGGCGGTGGCAAGGGGCCAGGGCGTCATCATCAGCCCGGTCTCCACGGCGGTGAAGCCGAGCTGCGTCTGCAGCAGGAAGGGCAGGCTGGCGAAGGCCAGCATCTGCGCCAGGAAGGAGCAGACGGAGGTCCCGACCGAGAGAGCGAAGACGGGAATGCGCATCAGGTCCACCGGCAGGAGGGGGGCCGTCATGCTGAGCTGGCGCAGCACCAGGGCCACGCCGGCGCCGATGGCCACGGCGAGGAGGAGGCCGGAGAGGCCCAGGCCCTCGCCATGGGCGATGCCGTCCAAGGCCATGATGAGCATGCCGAAGGTGAGGGCGCAGAGCAGCGCGCTGGCCGTGTCGAAGCGGCGCTTCGAGAGGGGCGAGTGCGGCAGGCTGCGCCACCCGATGGCCAGGGCCAGGATGCCGATGGGGACGTTGACGGCGAAGAGCCAGGGCCAGTTGGCGACGGCCAGGATGGCGCTGGCGACGGTGGGGCCGATGGCGGAGGAGACGGCGACCACCAGGGCGTTGACGCCGATGCCGCGGCCGAGCTGGCTGTGC
>QFPN01000008.1 GCA_003241695.1 Ancylobacter novellus
ACTTCGCGTAGTCCGCCTTGCACACATGCGCCGCGACCGAGATCAGCTCCTTCGCAATCTCCATCTTCCCCATGTGGTTGCAGCCAATTTCCGCAATCATCCGCACCATGAAACGCCTCCGCATCGCCTGCCTAAATCCTATTCAATCTATAAATGAAGTCAAATGATTGGTTGTCGCAGCCGGCGTCCGGCTGAAATCCGCAACGCTGCGTGGCGATTCCAAGGGTCCCGCCGGCGCGCGGCGCGATCCGCTCGAAAGACGGCGGTTTCGGGCGTCTACTCTGTCGCGTTCCCTCAGGCCGGGCGGCCGGGGAACGACCGGTCCCTATCGCCTCACGCCCGAGAGGCTTCGCGAGGCTGGCGCGCCGAAGGTGCGCCGGAAGTCGTGCGCGAAATGGGGCTGGTCGGCGTAGCCGGCGGCGTGGGCGGCCTGCGTGAAGGTCGCGCCCGCGACGATCTCTCCGATCGCGCGCCGCATCCGGATCCAAGACCTGTACCGGCGAAACGACACGCCGGTCTCGGCGAGGAACAGGTGCTGAAGCCGCGAGACCGAGAGGTTCGAGACGCCCGCCGCAGCGGCGACGGACACCAGCGCGTCGGGCTCGGCCTCCTCGAGCAGCCCAGCCGCGCGGGCGACGCGCGCGTCGAGAGGGCGGCCGGCGCGGGCGCCGGCGAAGCCAACCACGTCCGCCAGCGCCTCGTCCGCCCAGGACAGCGCGCCGCGATCCTCCCACAGCGCGCGGAACAGGGCGGTCTCCCCAGCCCGCCCGATCAGCGCGCCGCCCTCCTCCTCCGCGTCCGCGACCAGCCGGGCGAGCGCCGGCGCCGCGCCGAGCGAGGGTTCCGCATAGAGCACCGCGACCGGATCGCCGCCGAGGTCGAGCTCGTGAGGGGTCCCGGCCGGCACCAGCGCGGTGCGGCAGGAGCGCCAGCGGCCGTCGCCGATCTTCAGCCCGAAGGGACCCGCGAGGCCCGCGAGATAGACCGGCGCGCCATGTTCGTGGAGCGCGTTCCGGTCGAGCGTGCCGGCGAAGAAGGTGACGCCGCCGGAAAGCCGCCAGAGCGGCGCCGGGGGCGCGTCGTCGACGGCAGCGGAAACGTACAAGCGCGCGGGTCTCCGGGGCGGCTAGCGTCCGCCCGACGGACCGAGCTTATCCGCCTCCCGCACGGCGCCAAGGCCTCCTTGGGGCGAAGCCGGCCCAACCTTCTTCCTCAGGAGACGCGCGCAGATGACGGATCGACCCATGCTCAGCCGCCGCGGCCTCGCAGGCGCGGCCGCCGCCGCGCTCGCCGCGCCGGCGCTGCTGCGCGCCGTGACGCCGGCGCTCGCCGAGGCGCCGATGGCCGGCGAGGCGCGGCCGGCTTTCCGCCGCTTCCGCCTCGGCGCCGTCGAGATCACCGTGCTCGACGACGGCGGCGCGCTGGTGCCCGGCCCCTGGCCGGTCGTGGGCGAGGACCGGCCGAAGGAGGAGGTCGAGCGCCTGATGCGCGAGAACCTCCTCCCGGAGGACCGGTTCCGGCCCGGCTTCAGTCCCGTTCTGATCAACACCGGCCGTCAGCTCGTCCTGATCGACACGGGCAACGGCAGCGGCGGCTTCATTCCGCGCCCCGCCGCCGGCCGTCTGGCGCAGAGCCTCGCGGCGGCCGGCGTCGCGCCGGAGCGCATCGACGTGGTCGCGATCACGCACTGCCATGTCGACCATATCGGCGGGATCATGGAGAACGGCGCGCCGCTGTTCCCCAATGCCCGCTATGCGGTCGGGCGACAGGAATTCGCGTTCTGGGAACAGGACGACCGGCTGAAGGCGCCCGAGGCCGACAACGAGCGCAAGTCCGCGCTGATGTTCCGGGACACGCTCGCGCGGCTGAAGGACAGGGTCGTCTTCGTCGAACCCGGGCAGGACGTCGCCCCCGGCGTCGCCGCGCTCGCGACGCCGGGCCATACGCCGGGGCACCTGTCTTTTCACGTCGAGAGCGGCGGCAAGCGCCTGCTGGTCTGGGGCGACTGCGCCCATCACGAGGTCGCCTCGCTCGCCCATCCGGAGTGGAGCGCGCTGTTCGACATGGACAAGGCGCAGGGCGCGGCGACGCGACGCAAGATCTACGACATGGCCGCGACCGAGCGCCTGCCGATCCTCGGCTATCACACGTCGTTCCCGTCGCTCGGCTTCGTGGCGCGGGCCGGGGCGGCGTATCGCTGGATCCCCGAGACCTATCAGCTCGAGAGCTGAACCCGCGCCTGTCGCTTGACGAGCCTCCTTCCGCGCCCGACGTGTCGCGCGGAGGGAGGACCGCGCCATGGACATCGATCTGCCCGACGTCGTCGCCGAAGTCCGGGACGCGTTCGCGGCCTACGAGGCCGCGCTCGTCGGCAACGACGTCGCGACGCTGGAGGCGCTGTTCCGGGACGATCCCCGCACCATCCGCTACGGCGCGACCGAGAACCTCTATGGCATGGAGGAGATCCGCGCGTTCCGGCGCGCCCGCTCGCCGGCGGGGCTCGCCCGCAGCCTGGAGCGCACGGCGATCACGGCCTATGGGCGCGACCTCGCGGTCGCCAACACGCTGTTCCGGCGGGACGGCGCGCCGGGCCGGATCGGCCGTCAGAGCCAGACCTGGGTCCGCTTCGACGACGGCTGGAAGATCGTCGCCGCCCATGTCAGCGTGATCGACGACGCGGAGCCGGCCGCGTAAGGTCCCCGGCCCACCGGACGCCCGCCGATGAGCCCGACCGACGCCGACCGTCGCCTCCGCCGGGCCCTGCTCGACAACATGCCCGACATGGCGTGGCTGAAAGACCGCGACAGCCGCTATCTCGCCGTCAGCGCGGCCTATCTCGAAGCGCTCGGCGTCGCAGAGGCCGACGTCATCGGCAAGCGCCCCGAGGAGGTCTGGCCGCCCGAGGTCGCCGAGGTCTATCTCCGGACCGACCGCGCGGTGCTGAAGAGCGGCAAGCGGCGGCGCTACGAGGAGAGCCGCCGCGACCCGGCCGGGGAGCTGCGCTGGTACGACACCATCAAGTCGCCGATCCGCGACGAGAGCGGACGGATCGTAGGCACGGTCGGCATCTCGCGCGACATCACCCGGCGCAAGGCCTCGGAGGCGGAGCTGATCGCCTCGCGCGCGGAGCTTCGCCGGCTGTCGGGCGCAGAGCAGCGGGCGCGGGAGAGCGAGCGCGCCAGGATCGCGCGTGAGTTGCACGACGAGCTCGGCCAGACGCTGACCGCGATCAAGATGCAACTCGTCTCGCTGAAATCCTCCGCGCCGATCCCGGCGGAGGCGCTCGGCTCGCGGTTCGACCGGCTGATCGGGATCGTGGACCGCTCCGTCGTCGACCTGCGGCGGATCGCGACCGAGCTGAGGCCCCTCATCCTCGACGAACTCGGCCTCCCGGCGGCGCTCGAATGGCTGACGCAGACGGTTTCGGAGCAGGCCCAGCTTCCCGTGACGCTCGATTTCGAGGCCGGCGACCCGCCCTTCGATCCCGACGCCCGCACGGCCGCGTTCCGGATCGTCCAGGAGGCGCTGACCAACGCCGTGCGCCACGGCGGCGCGACGCGCGTGCGCGTCTCGGGTCGGCGGCGCGGCGAGGCGGTGGAGATCGCGGTCGAGGACGACGGGCGCGGCATCGATCCGTCGTCGACCGCGACCGGCCGCCTCGGCCTCGCCGGCATGCGCGAGCGGGCTCGGCTCGCCGGCGGTTCGGTCGAGATCCTCGGCGAGGCCGGCCGCGGCACGACCGTGACGGTGCGGCTGCCGCTCACGCGCGGCCGCGCGAGGAGGCCGAGACGATGATCCGGATCTGCATCGCCGACGATCACGCGATCTTCCGCGAGGGGCTGCGGCAGATCCTCGCCGAGCAGCCGGATTTCAAGATCGTGGGCGAGGCGACCAGCGGCGACGAGCTTCTCCGCCGCCTCGGCGAGGCCGCGCCGGACGTCGTGCTGCTCGACCTGTCGATGCCCGGCGCGAGCGGCGTCGGCCTCGTGCGCGAGGTCGCGGCGCGCGGCGACTGGCGGGTGGTGGTGCTGTCGATGCACGAAGAGCGCCAATACGTCATCGAGGCGCTCAAAGCCGGCGCCGTGGGCTACGTCACCAAGGCGAGCGCCTCGGACCAGCTGTTCGACGCCGTCCGCAAGGCCGCGGCCGGCGAGCTCGCCGTCAGCTCCTCGGCCTCGCAGGCCATGATCCGCCAGATGATGGAGCCCGAGGACCCGCGCCCCCACGAGCGGCTGACGGCGCGGGAGCGCCAGATCTTCGACATGCTGGTCGCAGGCGAGACGGTTTCGGCCATCGCCCACGCGCTCGGCCTCAGCGTCAAGACCGCCTCGACGCACAAGACGAACGTGCTGATCAAGATGGACGCGAAGACCACGGCCGACCTCGTCCGCTACGCGCTCGCGAAGAGGCTCGCCTGACGGCTCGCTGCGGCGCAGCTCGGAAAAGTCCTAGACGCGGACCGGACGCCGCCGATTGGCGCGGCCCCGGCCGTGTTCCATGCTCCCTCCATAAGGACCGTTCCTCGAAGAACGGCCAGTGGAGGAGACGCCGATGGACATCGTCCTGCGCCGCGTCCGGATCGACGACGAGAAGCCGCTTCAGGACATCGGCGTCGAGAACGGCCGCATCGTCGAGATCGCCGAAACCATTGAGGCGAGCGGCGCCGAAGAGATCGACGCAGGCGGCCGCGCCGCCCTGCCCGGCTTCGTCGAGCCGCACATGCATCTCGAGAAGGCGTTCCTGCATCGCCGTCTGCCGGCGCGCTCGGGCACGCTCGAGGAGGCGATCCGCGTCACCGGCATCCTGAAGGCCAAGCAGGAGCGCGCCGACGTGCTCGACCGCTCCCGCCGGGTGCTCGACATGGCGGTGCGGAACGGCACCACGCTGATCCGGGCCCATCCCGACGTCGACCCGATCCAGGGGCTCGTCGGCGTCGAGACCGCGCTCGAACTGCGCGAAGAGTACCGCGACCTCCTCGACATCCAGATCGTCGCCTTCCCGCAGGAGGGGATCCTCAAAACGGAAGGGGTCGACGACCTCATGAACGCGGCGCTCGACATGGGCGCCGACGTCGTGGGCGGCTGCCCCTACAACGAGCTGTCCTGGGACGACACCAGAAGCCACATCGACAAGGTCTTCGACCTTGCGATGAAGCGCGGGCTGCCGATCGACATGCACGCCGACTTCGCGGACGACGTCGGCGACGCCCGCTTCGCGACGGCGCGCTACGTCGCCGAGAAGACCATCGAGACCGGCTATCAGGGCCGCGTCGCGCTCGGCCACGTCACGAGCCTCGGGGCGCTCGCGCCGGACGAGGCGAAGCCCGTCATCGATCTCCTGAAGCAGGCCGACATCCACATCGTCACCCTGCCGGCGACCGACGTCTATCTCGGCGGACGCAAGGACCAGTCGAAGCCGCGCCGCGGACTGACGCCGGTGCGGGCGCTGCACGACGCCGGCGTCAACGTCGCCTATTCGTCGAACAACATCCGCAACGCCTTCACGCCGTTCGGCAAGGCGGACCCGCTCCAGATCGGCAACCTGCTCGCCCATCTCGTCCAGTTCGGCACGCCCGAGCATCAGGCCGAGATCCTCAAGATGGGCACCACGAACGCCGCGCGCGTCGTCGGCGTCGCCGAGGACTACGGACTCGGCGTCGGCAAGCAGGCCGACATCGTGATCCTCGACACCCAGTCGGTCGCCGACGCGCTGCTCGATCTGCCGGCGCGCTCCTGGGTGCTGAAGCGCGGGCGCGTCACGGTCGTGACCACCGTCGAGAGCCGGATCTGCCGCGACTGCGGCCAGGACCATTCGCTGAAAAACCCCCGGGCCGCGGCCCGCTGAAGAAGGAGTGAGGCCATGAGGAAGCCGCCCGTCGAGATCGTCTCCTCCACGCTTGCGGTGACGACGCTGTTCTACCCCTGGCACCTGCCTGTCTGGGCGATCTTCGTCGCCTGGGCCGGGACATTCGCAGCCGGCGGCCCGAAGCCCGAAGTGCTGCGCAAGATCTGGCCCTGCATGCTGCTCGGCAACTGCACCGCCTGCCTGATCGTCGTGCTGTTCGGCCTCGCCTCCCAGAACCTCTCCGGGACCGCGCTGACGGTCGCGCAATGCGTGATCCTGTTCTGCCTGAACGGCGGCATGATGGCGCTCGGCCGGTTCGAGCCGCTGAGCTTCATCCCCGGCATGTTCTTCGGCTTCGCGTCGTTCTTCGCGACCTATTTCGGCGGCTTCGGGCCGACGCCGAAGGACCCCGTGATCGCCCTCGCCTCCGTCGCCGCCATGAACGCGCTCGGCCCGATCTACGCGATCCTGACGGCGAAGCTCGGCGCCCATCACCATCCGGCGTCGCACGCCGCCCCCGCGAGCGCGCCGGCGCGGCCCTGAGCCGACCTCCCGCCCTCCTCGCCTTCCAAAGGTCGAAAGTCGTGTCCATGTCCCGCAGATCCTTCCTTTCCGCGTCAGCGGGAGCGGCGGCGCTCGCCGCGGCTCCCTCCTCCGCGGCCAACGCCGACGCCGAGCCGGGGATCGTGCGTCCCCGGCTCGCGACCTCGCGGACGGGCATGGTCACGAGCCCTCACACGCTCGCGAGCGAAGCCGGCGCGAAGGTTCTGCGCGAAGGCGGCGACGCGCTCGAAGCGGCGGTCGCGATCGGGGCTTCGATCGCCGTGCTCTACCCGCATTTCTGCGGGATCGGCGGTGACGCGATCTGGATGATCGCCGATCGCGACGGCCGGCGCTCGACCATCATGGGGATCGGCCAGGCGCCGGCGAAGGTTCCCGCCTATGACGGCCCGATCCCGCTGCGCGGACCGGCCTCGACCGCCTCCTCGGCCTGCACCGTCGACGCCTGGCGTGTCGCGCTCGACTTCTCGAAGACGAACTGGGGCGGCCGGAAGTCGCTCGCCGACCTCATGGACCCTGCGATCGGCTACGCCGAGAACGGCTTTCCGTTCTCGCCCTCGCAGGCGTTCTGGACCGACTTCCGCAAGGCGGACATTCCGGGCTGGAAGGGCTTCGGGCGCACCTTCCTGCCGGGCGGAAGAGCCCCGCGCGTCGGCGAGACATTCGTGCAGACGGAGCTCGCCCAAAGCCTGAAGCTGATCGCGAGCAACGGTCCGCGCGACTTCTACGAGGGCGAGCTCGCCGCGCGCCTCGCGAAGGGGCTTGCGGAAGCGGGCTCGCCTCTTACCGCCGAGGACCTGAGGGCGACGCGCGCGCTGATCGAGGAGCCGGTCGCGCTCGACTATCGCGGCCTAACGCTGCTCGCGCCGCCGCCCCCAACGCAGGGGATCTCGACGCTCGCGATCCTCGGCGTGCTGAACCGCTTCGACCTCGCCTCGATCGAGGAAGGAAGCGCGGACTACTACCATCTCTGCGTCGAGGCGGTGAAACAGGCGTTTCTCGACCGCGGCCGGATCGCCGACCCGCATGTCGTGGACCTGCCGGCGGATCTCTGGCTCGACGCGGCGACTCTCGACCGCAAGGCCGCCGCCATCGACCGCCGCCGCGCCATGCCGTGGCCCTCGACCTTCAAGACCGGCGACACGGTGTTCTTCGGCGCGACCGACGCCGAAGGGCGCAGCGTCAGCGTTCTGCAGAGCACCTATTTCGACTGGGGAAGCGGCGTGATGGTGGGCGACACCGGGGTGCTCTGGCAGAACCGCGGCGCGGCCTTCAGCACGGACGCCCGCAGCCCGAACGCGATCGCGCCGGGCAAGCGGCCGTTTTACACGCTCAATCCCGGCATGGCGCTGAAGGACGGCAAGCCGCGGATCCTCTACGGGACGCAAGGCGCCGACGGACAGCCGCAAACGCTCACCGTGGCGCTGACGCGGCTCATCGATTATGGGCTCAACCCGGCGGAGGCGCTGGCTCGGCCGCGCTTCCTCCTCGGCAGGACGTTCTCGGACAGCCGCGACACGCTGAAACTGGAGGAAAGCGTCGGCTCGGCCACGATCGCCGCGCTCGGGCGCATGGGACACGAGACCAGCGTCATTCAGGCCAACAGCCCGCTCGCAGGCCAGGCCGGCGCCATCGTGATCGACGACGACGGATCGATCCGGGGCGCCCACGACCCCCGCAGCGACGGCGAGGCGATCGGCCTGTAGCGCAAGGCGCCTCAAGCCACCCGGCGAACCGCCTCGTCCGAAACGACGGCGTCTTCGCGCCGCGTGATCTCGAGCGCGACCAGTTCGGCATGCTTCGCGACCTCGGGCAGCCCCATGAGCTCGCCGAAGGCGCCGCGCGCGAGCGGACCGCAGATGAAGAAGGACGGCGACGCCTCGCCGTCCGCGCCGATCGCCCGGCTCGCCTCGTCGGTTTCGAAACCGAGCCCGACCCGGTCGAGGCGGAGCACGCCGTCGGCCACGAGGCCGGCGACGAGGCCGCTGGTCTTCGGAAGATCCCGGTGGGCCGGCCCCGTCGCGAGCGCGACGGCGTCGAAGTCGCGACGCTCGATCGCCCCCCCGCGCAGGCGGAAGTCGACGGTCAGGCCCGTCTCGCCCGCCGAGGCGGCGATCGGCTGGCCGACCAGAAGCGACAGCCGCCCGCTCTCGACGAGCCGGGCGATCGCCGCCTCGACCTGCGGCGCGACGCGGAAGCGGTGGACGTCCCAGAACGGCCGAAGACGCCGCACGACCTTGCGCCGCTCGCGCTCCGGCAGCGCGGCCCAGATCGCACGCCCCTGCGCGCGGACGGCGTCCAGCACGTGCTGCCACGGCGTTCCGAGCGCCTCCGCCTCGGCGACGGTCCGGCGGACGCGCCGCAGCAGCGCGAGCGCGGTTCGGCTCGGCGCGTCGGCGAAGGCGCCGAACTCGCCGCCCTTCAAGGCGTGGCCGCGCGACAGCAGGCCGCGCCGCGAGATCGCGACGATCGGCCCGCGATGCCCGCGCGCTTCGAGCGAGGCCGCGACGTCGGCCATTGTGAGGCCGGTGCCGACGATGAGCAGGCGCGCGTCACCGTGAACAGCGTCGAGCGCGCGCCGGTCCTGCGTGTCGACGACGAAGCGCGGGTCGCCGACGAGGGGCTTGAGCGGCGCGGGCGCGCTCGGCGAGGGATGGGTCGCGGAGAAGGCCACGACGTCGGCCGCGAGAGTCCCGCCGTCGCTGGTCAGGACGCGCCAGCCGCGTCCCGCCCGCCGGATCTCGGTCGCGGCTGCGGTCAGATGCTCGACGTCGCCGGCGAGGAGATAGGGCTCGATCGTCTCGGCGGCGTATCGGCCGAAGACCGAACGGCGCGGGAAGGCTCGGCCGTCCGGCGTAACCGCCTCGGGATCGGCCTCGAACGCGCCGTCACGCTTCAGCCAGCGGTCGAAGTGGCAGGGATCGGACGGCACGAAGCTCATTCGCGCGGCCGGCACGTTGATGCGATGCGCGGGATCGTCCGTCGAATAGGCGACCCCGCCGCCGAGCCGCGGCCGCGGCTCGACCACCACGATGCGGAAGCGGCCGGGCGCGCGGCGGACGAGCTGATGCGCCAGCACCGCGCCCGAGAAGCCGCCGCCGACGATCGCGACCGTCGGCCGCTCGTCGGTCCGGCTCACGACTCCGACACCCTGAGGGACGGCCGGCTGTCGTTGGCGATGGTCTCGCCGAACGGCCCCATGTTGACCGAGAGGGCTGCTTCGCGGTTCTGGACGGACAGCGGCAGCAAGGGAAAGACGAGCTCCGCGAAACGATAGGCTTCCTCAAGATGGGGATAGCCCGAGAGAATGAAGCTGTCGACGCCCGCCGCCATATACTCCTTCATCCGTTCGGCGACCGTCTCCGGATCGCCCACGAGCGCGGTGCCCGCCCCTCCGCGGACAAGCCCGATGCCCGCCCAGAGGTTCGGGCTGACTTCGAGCCGGTCGCGCCGGCCGCCATGCAGCGCGGCCATGCGGCGCTGGCCTTCGGAATCCATGCGGGCGTAGACTTTCTGGGCCGCAGCGATGGTCTCGTCGTCGAGGTGGCTGATCAGCCGATCGGCCGCGGCCCAGGCCTCGTCGGCGGTCTCGCGCACGATGACGTGCAGACGCACGCCGAACGTCACCTTGCGCCCCTCGATCGCGGCGAGCTTCCGGACGACGTCGATCTTCTCCGCCACCTGCGCGGGGGGCTCGCCCCACGTCAGGTACTTGTCGATCGAGCGCGCCGCGACCTCGTTCGCGGCGGCCGAGGAGCCGCCGAAATAGAGCGGCGGCCCCTTCGGCGCGGCCGGCGGGAACAGGATGCGGGCGTCCGAAACGCGGATATGGTCACCCTCGTAGGTCACGGTCTCGCCGGCGAGCAGCGCCTTGTAGACGTCGAGGAACTCGCGGGTGACGGCGTAGCGCTCGTCGTGGCTGAGGAAGACGCCGTCGCCGGCGTTTTCGGCGGGATCGCCGCCCGTCACCACGTTGATGAGCAGGCGCCCGTTCGAGATCCGGTCGAGCGTCGCCGTCATCCGCGCCGCGAGCGTCGGCGACTGCAGCCCCGGCCGCACGGCGACGAGGAAGCGCAGCCTTTCCGTCAGCGGCGCGAGCGCCGAGGCCACCACCCAACTGTCCTCGCAGGAGCGGCCTGTCGGCAGCAGGACGCCGAAATAGCCGAGCCGGTCGGCCGCCTGGGCCACCTGGGCGAGATAGCCGAGGTCGACCGCCCGGCCCCCTCTGGTCGTGCCGAGATAGCGTCCGTCGCCATGGGTCGGCAGGAACCAGAAGACGTTTGCGACGTCGGGCGCGGTCACTGCGTCACCTGCACGACCGCGTCCGAAACCGTGATGGGCTTCGGGAGCAGCTTCAGTTCGAGGAACGTGTCGGCGATCTTCTGCTGCGCCGCCGCGACCTCGGGCGTCACGGGCGCGACGCCGAAGCTTTGGCGGCCGATCGCGACCTTCAGCAGCGGCGCCGGAATGCCGACGATCGGGGCGAGCTCCGTCGCGGCGGCGTCCGGGTCCTTGGCCGCCCAGTCCTCGACCGCCCTGAGCTCCGACAGCACGATCTTCAGGATGTCGGCGTTCTTCTCGGAATAATCGCGCGAGGACAGGAAGAACTGATGGTTGCTGACGATGCCCTCGCCATTGGAAAGCACGCGGGCGCCCGCGACCTCGGCCGCGGCGTAGTAGGGATCCCACACCGACCAGGCGTCGACCGCGCCGCGCTCGAAGGCCGAGCGCGCGTCGGCCGGCGCAAGCAGCGCCAGCGTGACGTCGGAATAGGACACGCCGCCCTTTTCCAGCGCCTTGACCAGCAGGTAATGCGCGTTCGACCCCTTGGCGACGGCGATTTTCCTGCCCTTGAGGTCGGCAAGCGACCGGATCGGACTGTCCTTCGGAACGAGGATCGCCTCGCCCTTCGGCGAGGGCGGGTCGTTAGCGACATAGACGAGCTTGGCGCTCGCGGCCTGCGCGAAGATCGGTGGCGCCTCGCCGGTGGTGCCGAAGTCGATCGCGCCGGCGTTGACCGCCTCCAGCAGCGGCGGGCCGAACTGGAACTCCGCCCATTTGACGTCGACGCCGAGCGGCTTGAGCTTCTCCTCGAGCGTGCCCTTGCCTTTCAGCAGTATGAGCGTGCCGTATTTCTGGAAGCCGATCCGGATGGTGCGGTCCGCCGCTTCAGCGAGGCCGGGCGCAGCGACGGCCGCGGCGACGAACGCCGCGGCGAGCAGTTTCAGGGACGAGCGTCTGTGGAAAGACATTGCGGGCTTCTCCGGAACAATCAGGCGGCGACGGCGGGGCGCTGAACGGCGCCGGCCGCCTCGCGGATGAGGGCGTCGATGCGGGCCGCGACCCGCTCGTCGGTGACGCGCCCGTCGCTCTCGACGTCGCGGTCGACGACGAAGACGGCGGTCGGGAGCGTGTGGGCGTCGAAGGATGCGAACAGGGGACGCATCTGGTGCTCGACCACGAGCGCGTGGCGGTCGCTTCCCCCGGTCGCGAGCAGCGCGACGGGCACGCCGGCGAGCGCGCGGTAATCGATCAGGTCGACGAGATGCTTGAAGAAGCCGGCGTAGGAGCCCTTGTAGACCGGCGACCCCGCCACGATCAGATGCGCCTGCTCGATCGCCTTCAACGCGGTCTCGACTGAACCGACTGCGGGACGCGAGAAGCTGCGGCCGAGATCCGGCGCGAGCGTCGCGACGTCGACGAGCGTCACCGAGCCTCCGCTGCGGGCCGCGATCCGGCCGGCGACGTGCGAGGTCACGAGCTGGGTCCGCGACGGCGCAGACAGGCTGCCCGCCACGGCGACGATGCGCGGGCCGCTCACGCAGGCACCTTCCGGCGCTCATCAACGGCGGCGCCGGGCCGATCGTCGGACGGACGCCCGCCCGCGTCGAACAGCTTGTCCAGAATGGTCTCCTCGAGCCGGCCGATCTCCGCCGAGCCGCGGCGACGCGGCCGGGGCAGATCGACCGCGAGATCGAGCGCGACCTGGCCGTCCTCGATCAGGATCACGCGATCGGCGAGCGCCAGCGCCTCGGCGACGTCGTGGGTGACGAGCACCGCCGTGAAGCGCTGTTCGAGCCAGACCTGCTCGATGAGAGCCTGCATCTCGATCCGGGTGAGCGCGTCGAGCGCGCCGAGCGGCTCGTCGAGCGAAAGCAGCCGGGGCCGCGAGACCAGCGCGCGGGCGAGCGCGACGCGCTGCTTCTGGCCGCCCGAAAGGACGGAGGGCCATTCCCCGGCGCGATCCGCGAGGCCGACCTGCGCGAGCGCGTCGCGCGCCGCCGACAGCGCCTCTTGTTTCCCGACGCCGGCGAGGCCGACCCGGACGTTGTCGAGCACCCGCGCCCAGGGCAGCAGGCGCGGCTCCTGGAACATGATGCGCCCCTTGGTCGAGCCGCCGACCGTCGCGACGCCCGCCGTCGGGGTGTCGAGCCCGGCGAGGATGCGGAGCAGCGTGCTCTTCCCGCAGCCGCTGCGGCCGACGATGGCGAGGAACTGTCCCGCAGGGACGGTGAGGTCGATCCCCTTCAACACCTGTTTCGGGCCGAAGGATTTCGAGAGCCCGCGCAGGGTGATCGGAGCGCCCTCGACCGCTAGGGCCTCGGTCCGGGCCGGCGTTCGGGACGGCGCGAAGGCGACTGCGGAAAGCGTCGTTGCGGTCATGTGCCTTGCTTTCAGAGTTTGGTTGAGCGGCCGCGCGAGATCAGGCGGGCAGATAGGCGGGGTGCCAGGACAGCGTGGTCCGCTCCAGCCATTTGGCCGCCGAGTCCGCGAGCTTGCCGAGCGCCGCGTAGATCAGGATCGACAGCACGACGACGTCGACCATCATGAATTCGCGGGCGTTCATGGCCATGTAGCCGAGGCCCGAGGAGGCCGAGATGGTCTCGGCGACGATCAGCGTCAGCCACATGATGCCGAGCGCGTAGCGCAGCCCGACGAAGATCGACGGCAGCGCGCCCGGCAGGATGACCTTCGAGAACAGCGTCCAGTTCGACATGCCGTAGGCCCGGCCCATCTCGACGAGCTGGGGATCGACGGTGCGCACGCCGTGCAGGGTGTTGAGGTAGACGGGAAAGAACACGCCCAGCGCGACGAGGAAGATCTTGGCGGTCTCGTCGATGCCGAACCACAGGATGACGAGCGGGATCATCGCGAGATGCGGGATCGTGCGGATCATCTGGAACGTCGGGTCGGTCAGGCGTTCGGAAAGCCGCGACAGGCCGTTGGCGAGCCCGAGCGCGAAGCCGATTCCGCCGCCGATGACGAGCCCGATGGTCGCGCGCCAGGCTGAGACGCCGATGTTGGTCCAGAGCTCGCCCGACAGAGCGAGCCGCCACCCGGCCGCGACGATTGCGGTCGGCGCCGGCATGACCTCGGGCGGAATCTCCCCGAGGCTCGACAGAACCTGCCAGATCACGAGCAACGCCGCCGGGATGGCCCAGGCCTGCAGGCTTTTAAGGAACGACGTCATCGGGAGGCCTCACTACCTTCGTCTATAAAATCAATTCAATCTATGTTTTTTGTCAACATATAAAGCGCGCCGTTCCGCTCCTCCGGAAGATTGTCGAGCGAACGCCTCATTGGGCTCCGACCGGGAGCTCAGCAGTCTTCCGGCGGCGGGCCGTGCGGCCAGCGGCGGACCGCCGCAGGGTCCCGAACCTTATGGGGGCGCGAACGGATCGCGGCGGGACATGGTGGACAACGCCGCGGCGGTCGGACTTAGTTCGAAGCCATGGCGTTCCTCATCGATCCGCGCCGAGGCGACATCGAGGATGACGCCTCGAGCACCAAAGTCTGGTCCATCGCCTCGCTGGCGGGCTGGGTGCTCGTCGAGATCAGCCTGCCGAAGCTCCTGCTGTCCTGGCTTCTGCTGATCGGCCTGCCGTGCCTGCTGCTCGGCGCGATGCCGATCGTCGCGACCGCGTGGCTGTCGACGGTCTCGCACAACGTCCGGGATCTCGTCGGCGGCGTCGCTCCGCTGATGATCCTCGCCGGTCTGCTCGGCGTCGCATGGTTCGGCGTCATGCCCGCCTTCCGGCTCGCGGAGCGGAGCTTCTGGTCGCTCAACGCTCTCGCGGTGCAGCCGACCTTCGTGCTCACCCGCGAAGCCATGCGGCATTTCATCGGGCGGCGGATGTCGCGCCGGCTCCGGCGGGACGGGGTTCGCGTCGGCCAGGGAACGGCCGTCGCGGCCGCCCTCCTCGTCTCGCTCGCGGCCTGCGCCTCCGCGTGGCTCGCCTGGCCCTGGTCCCGCTGGATCGGCTCATGGGTCGACTTCGCGGCGCCGCTCTCGCTGCTGTCGTCGGCTTTCGCCAACAGCGTCGTGCTGTTCGGCGCCTATGTCGCGGCCGGCTCGCTCGCCTGGGGCTACGCCGACGCGTCCATGGGCCAGCCGACGAATCTCGGCGGCTACGATCCCGAGCCCGAAGGCAAGGTCTGGCGCGTCGCGCATCTGTCGGACCTCCACACCGTCGGAGAGCGCTTCGGCTTCCGCATCGAGTGCGGCCGGAGCGGCCCGCAGGGCAACGAGAGGCTCCGCCTCACGCTGGAGGCGCTTGCCCGCGCCGACGCCGCCCACCCGCTCGACATCGTGCTGGTGACGGGCGACATGACCGACGCCGGCCGCTCGGCCGAATGGGCGGAGTTCGTCGAGGCGCTCGATCGGACCGCGCCGGCGCTCCGGGACAAGATGCTGTTCCTGCCCGGCAACCAC
This sequence comes from Ancylobacter novellus, assembly GCA_003241695.1. Taxonomy (GTDB): domain Bacteria; phylum Pseudomonadota; class Alphaproteobacteria; order Rhizobiales; family Methylopilaceae; genus Methylopila. Next base: position 15,119 of record QFPN01000008.1, read on the forward strand.
GACGTCAACGTCGTCGACCGCGCGAACCCGGCGCGGCTCGACCTGCCCTTCTCGCCCGGCAAGCGGCTGCGCCAGCTCCGCGCGCTCGCGCTCATCGCCGGCCTGCAGGGCGAGCGCGTTCTCGTCGGGCGCGCGCGGCACGAGTCGGAACCGCTCTCGAAATGGCTCGCTCCCCACGCCGCGGCGCTCCGGGGCTTCGTGAGCCGCGGGCGCGGAAAGCACGCGCGCGACATCCGCACGCTCTGGGACGAGGCGTTCCCGATGGTGCTGCCGCCGCCGACGCCGGACGGCCTCGGCGTCATCCTGCTCAACTCGAACGCCGACACGCATTTCTCCTTCACCAACGCCCTCGGCATGATGCCGACGGAGCAGGAGCGCCGGCTGACCGCGATCGTCCGCTCGGCCCCGAAGGCGTGCTGGCTGATCGCGCTGCATCACCATCTCGTCGAATATCCGCGGGCGACCCGGTCGCTGTCGGAGCGCATCGGCACCGCGCTCATCAACGGAAGCTGGTTCCTGCGGCAGCTCAAGCCGCTGTCGGAGCGCGTCGTCGTGCTGCACGGCCACCGGCACATCGACTGGACCGGGCATTGCGGCGACCTGCGCATCGTCTCGGCGCCGTCCCCGGTGATGGGGGCGCCCTATTTCTGGATCCAGCGCTTCGCGGCGAAGGACGGCCGGCTCGCGCTGCTCGAACCCGAGCGCGTGGAGCTCTCCTTCCCGGCCGAAGCGCCCTCCCCCGCGCCGGAACGGGTCGCAGCCGAGCCGGTCCCGGAAGCCACGGCCTAGGAAACCACCGGCAGCTTCTCGGCCTCGAGGCGCGGCAGGAGGTGCATGACCGAGCGGGCGAACTCGTAGCGCGCGGCCACCATCCGCTCAGCCCAGGCGGGAAGCGGCGAAGCCGTCAGCTCTCCGATGTCGAGCCCGCGCTCGAAGCCGTCGCCGATGCGCTCCTCGATCATGGCGAGCCAGGCCCGCGTCTGGGCGACGCCCCGGCTTCCGGCCTCCGCGGGTCCGTGACCGGGAACCAGCAGCTTTCCGCCGGCTCCTTCGATCGTCGCGAGCGAGGCGCGCCAGCGCTCGAGATCGGCGTCGGGGGTCGTCGGCGCGCGGTCGAGAAAGACAAGGTCCCCGGCGATCAGCAGTCCCGAGCACTCCTCGAACAGACAGAGATCCGAGCCGCTGTGTCCGGCGAGAGGCAGGAAGCGGAACCGCCGATCTCCGACATCCTCGCGCTCGCCCGAGACATCGCGGCCCGGCTCCGGCGTCGTGCTGCCCCGCATCCAGTCGCCGACCGCCCGGTACATGGCGTCGGTAAGCCCCGCGCCCCGCGCGCGGAGATCGGCGGCGAGCGTGGGCGTCGTCCAGACCGCGTCGGCCGGAAAGGCGGTCGCGCCGAGCACATGGTCGGCGTGGATGTGGGTCAGGTAGACGCGGGCGACCGGCTTTCCGGTCAGCGCCGAGGCGGTCGCCTTCAGCGCTTCGCCATAAGCGTGGCTCGGCCCGGAATCGATCAGCACCGCGCCCTCGCTCGTGTCGAAGATCACGATGTTGGCGATCGCCCCGCCGTTCTCGATCGTGATCGGGGCGGCCGCGCCCTCGATCAGCCAGACGCCGTCGGCGATCGGCTTCGGCTCGATCCGATAGGACAACGGCGCGGCGGCGGCCCACGGCGGGAGGACGAACGGCGCCGCCGCGCAGAGGCCGAGTTCGAGCGCTCGCCGTCGCGAGACCATCGAGAAGTCGATCACGGCCGCCTTCCTCCGGGGGGCGGCGCCTCGCCGCGAAAGTCTCCGCCGTTGTTGTCGCGCGCGCGGATGGTCAGCGGACCGCCGGCCGCGCGGACGAGCAGCGTGAGGACGGGATCGGGCGCCACGGCTTCCGACAGCGCGAGCCGGGCGAGCGGCGCGCCCGCCGCGTCGGCGATCTCCACGGTCTCGATGAAATAGGCCGGCACGCCGGGAATCATGCCGTTGTCCATCGGATGGCTGATCCGGAACCGCAAGCGCGTTCCGTCCGCGCCGTCCGCCCACGCTCGCGCCCGGATCTGCCCGGCGCCCGAAAGGTCTGCGCGTGCCAGCCCCGGCGGCTTGACCGAACAGCCGCCGCCGGCCGCGTCGAGATAGGCCCCGCCGACGCGCCATTCGCCGCCCCGCCGCACGGCGGCGTGGATGGCGGTGCCCTGCTCGATCTTCATCCGCAACGCGACGAAGGGCGCCGCGGCGACCGGCGTCAGACGCAGGGTCAGCGGAAAGGGGTTGAGGTCGGCGATGACGAGGATTTCGTCGACCGGACCGTCGAGGCCGCGGGCGTCGACGGTGAGCGGAACCTGCGTCTGGTCCTCGGTCACCGGCGGCAGCAGCACCTTGACCCTCGGATCGAACGCGACCGGCGCGGCGCCGAGATAGGCGTCGACCATCGAGGGCCACAACGGGGAATTGGCCGGATCGCGGCTCGATGCGAGAGGCTCGCCCACGGCTTGCGTCATCTCGCGGCTCCCCCGCTCGCCACGTCGGGGGCGAGCGGAGGCACGGGCCAGGGATCGCCGGCGACGAGCGGACGGCCTGCGTCTCTCCAGCCGTCCGTTCCTTCCTCGAACCGGTAGAGCCGTTCGTAACCAAGCGACGCCGCGCGCTTCACCGCGTTCCAGGACATCCAGCAGTCGGCCATGCAGTAGAAGATCAGCGGCCGGTCCGTACGCGCCCCCGAGATGCGGGCGAGCGACGCCTCGAAATAGGCCGCGATCCGCGGTTCAAGCGTTCCGCGCCCGACCTCCGGCAGCCAGACCGAGCCGGGAATGTTCCGGCGCTCTTCGACCAGTCGCCATGCGCCGGTCTCCGGATCGAAGCCCGCGCGCGCCGGCATGACGTCGACCAAAGCGGCGTTCTCGTCCCGGACCAGCCTGTCGACCTTGGCGAGCGTCGCGGTCGCGCCGCCTTCGAGCGGCCGGTCGACCGGCGCGCGATATCGATCGGTCCGGTAGCCCGTCGCCGCGTCGAACTCTGCGGCGGAAGCCGCCGTCGCGATCAGGATCGCGGCTGCGGCCAGCGCCCGATTCATGGCGCGTCCCGCGCCGCGAGCGCCGCGGCGAGGTCGTTCTTCGCCGTTTCGATCACGATCTGCGTCCGGCTGAGAACGCCGAGCTTCCTGATGATCTCCGAAACGTGCGCCTTGACGGTCGACTCGCCGATTCCGAGTTCCGCGGCGATCTCGCGGTTGAGGCTGCCGCGCCGGATCAGGACCAGCACCCGTTCCTGCGCAGGGGTGAGCTTGGCGAGCCCTTCGGCGATCCGCTTCGCCGTGCGGCGCGCGCTCGACGCCTCGTCGCAGCCGTTCGCATTCGGCATGTAGATCTTGCCGCTCAGGACTCTGCCGATCGCCTCGGCGAGCACGGCGCGGCCTGCGGCCTTCGGCACGAACCCCGAAGCCCCGAGGCAGAGCGTCTCGTGCGTCGCGCTCGGCTCCTCGAGACCGGACACGATCAGCACCGGCACGGACGGGAACTCCTTGCGCAGCCGGATGAGGCCGTCATATCCCCCGCTCCCGCTCTGGAGCGAAAGATCGAGCAGCACGAGGTCGACGTCCGGCGCGCCGACGAGCGCCTCGCGCGCGGCGTCGATCGTGTCGGCCTCCTCGATCGCCGCTCCCGGAAACGAGGCGGCGAGCGCGCTTTTCAGCGCTTCGCGGAACAGCGGATGGTCGTCCACGACCACGAAGCGCTTCGGCTCGATGGCGGCCTCGGTCTCGATCATCGCCTCGGCCCCAGCATCTCGAGGTTGTCGAACGACTTCTTGATGGTCAGCACCTTGCAGGCCCATTCATCGTTCTCCTCCGGACAGCCGATCTCGACTCCGTCAGGGTAAAAAGTCCGGTTGGCGCATTCGCCGACGAAGCGCTCGACTTCGCCCTCTGCCGGCGTGACGCGCTTCAGCGCGGTCAGGCCGCAATCGGTCCGGAAGTTCAGCATGCGCGCGATCTGATAATCCTTGATCTCGGCTCGCGCCGCCCCGGCCGCCAGCATGATCGCGGCGAAAGCCGCGCCCAGGACGGCCGGAAGCATCGCCGATTTCAATCCTTCGGCCGCGTTTCGACATAGGTGCGGATCGCCCAGATCGCGTCGGGGCTGAGAATTTCGCCGAACGGAGGCATCCGCACCCGCCCGTCGCGTGACGCCCCGCCGGCCACGCGGGCGTAGAACCACTGGTCTCCGGTCGCGTCGCTCGGAAGCTCGCGCAAGTCGGGCGCCATGCCGCCCGACTTGACGTCGAGACCGTGGCACCGGGCGCAGTTCTGGTTGTAGCCGCCGGCGCCGATGTCGGAGGCCAGCGCGTTGCCGCGATAGGGATTGGTTTCGTAGAACTCGTCCTTGAGGGTCGGCAGCCCTTCGGTGCTGAACGGAGAGGGCGCGCCGTCGCCATGGGCTCTGGCGGCTCCCGTGGAGCACACGCCGAGCAACATTCCGATAACGATGGCTTTCAACATGATTTCGATCCTTGTCTGACGGACGCGCCCCGGCTCACGGCAGAGGCTCGATCCAGACGCGCCAGCTCTCGGCGCCATTGATGTGCAACGAATACTTTCCGGGCTTGTCGATCATGTAGCTGTCGTCTCCGCCGCCGCCGATGTGCAGGTTCTGGACGACATCGCCGCGTTCATCCTTGAGGTACATGACGAAGATCACCCCATCGCTTTCGAATCGAAGCCGCGTCGGCCGGTCGATCTCGAAGAGGTCCGTCTGCAACGTCAGCCGCCCCTGGAAGGTCGGAGGCGTCAGCCTGTCGGCGAGCCGGTCGTAGCAAGCGAGCTTTCCCGTGAGCTCCGTCATCTCCCGGCATGCTGCGAAGGACCGCTTGAGTTCGACCTCGAAGCGCTGTTCGGCGGCCGCCGGTCCCGCGACGGAGAGAGCCGCCGCGACCGCCGCCGGTCCGAACCAGGGCGCGCGGCGGAGCCTCACGGCCGTTTCGGCTTTTCGACCGCTTGTTCAGGGAATTGCCGCCAGACCGGCTCGTTGGTCTGCCAGTATTGCGGGCAGGTCGAACAATCCTCCATCCAGGCGTCCTGGAAGATCGCGAAACGGATCGACGCCCCCTCCATCGAGGCGCCCGTCAGATCGACCTCGTAGAACTTCGCCTCCTGGAGATCGGCGTTGGTGAAGTTGGCGCGCTGGAACTGGGCGCGCTTGGCCTGCACCATTTCGAGCACGGCGACGGTGAAGTCGGCTTCCGCGAAGTCGGCGCCGGCGATGCGGGCGTGATCGAGATTGGCGCCGACGAACTTCGCGCCCCTCGCCTTCGCCCCCTGCATGAAGGCGATCTGGAGCTGCGCGCCGGAAAGATCGGCCCCGCCGAGATTCGCCCCGCGGAGGTTCGCGTGGCGGAGGTCGGCGCGGGCGAGCTTGGCGCCCGACAGGTCCGCCTCGGACAGGTCGGCGTCCTTGAGATCGGCGTGGCGCAGATCGGCGCCCTGGCATCGGGCCTTCGGCGCGATCGTGCAGCCGTTGACGATCCAGGGATTAGGCCTCGGCTCCTCGTTCACGATGACGGTCTGGGACAACGCAGGACCGGCGAAGGCGGCGAGCGCCGCAGCCGCGGCGAGCGCCCCCAGAACCCGACGCCTGACGCGCGGGTCGGTCTCGATGGACATCTCGGTCTCTTTTCTTTGCTTGGCGCGAAGAAAGGACCGGCGGCGCCGACGTCAGGGGGTTGGCTTCCGGCGCCGCCGGCGAGAACGGGCGGCCCGGGGGAGATCCCGGCCGCCCGAAGTCTGGTTCAGTTCCGGGCGGTGCGCTGCGGCACTTCGAACACCCAGAACGAACCGCCCTGGCTCACGAGCTTGGTCTGGTCGGCCATGTCGCCGCCCCAGAGCGGCACGGCGCCGCCGTAGCCGGAGGCGATCGCGACATACTGCTTGCCGTCGAGCTCGAAGGTCACGGGGACCGAGACCACGCCCGAGCCGGTCTGGAACTTCCAGAGCTCCTTGCCGGTCTTGGCGTCGGCCGCCTTGAAGTAGCCGTCCGACGTTCCGAAGAACACCAGGCCGCCCTTCGTGGTCATCGTGCCGGACCAGAGCGGCATGGGCTCGAGATGCTCCCACACGATCTTGCCGGTCTTAGGGTCGAGCGCGCGGAGAGCGCCGACATGGGTGTCGAACTTGCGCTGGATGCGGAAGCCCTGGCCGAGATAGGCGGCGCCCTTCTTATAGGTGACGTTCTCGGTCCAATAGTCTTCCTGCCAGTCGTTCGACGGGATGTAGAACAGGCCGGTGTCCTGGCTGTAGGACATCGGGTTCCAGTTCTTGCCGCCGAGGAAGTTCGGCGTGACCTTGATCGGCTTGCCCTTGGCTTCGCCCTTCTCCGGGGCCGGCGGGCGCTGGCCCTCGACCTCGATCGGACGGCCGGTCTTGCTGTCGATGCCCTTCGCCCAGGTGATTTCGCGGACGAACGGGTAGGCGGCGATGAAGCCTTCCGCCTGCTTGTGGATCTTGCCGCCGCGTTCCGTGAGCTTGTCGGTGTCGGTCAGGAAGAAGAAGCCGTTGCGGTCGGCGTGCGCGCCGGCGCGAACGGTCTTCCCGTCCTTCTCGAGATCGAACAGGATGATCTCGTTGTTGCCCGAATAGTCCCAGGCGTCGTTCGGGGTGTGAGCGTAGAAGCCGACCGGCTCGCCGGTCGAGGGCTCGATGTAGATCTGGCCTGAGGTGTAAAGGCTGTCATAGGGCTTGTAGTCGCCGCCCGGACCCGAACGATAATGGTAGTTCCACGGCGCCGGGTTGCCGGTGCCCACGACGATCGTGTTGGTCTTCTCGTCGTAGATCGGGCTCTGCCAGGGGGCGCCGCCGCCGTGGCTCCAGGCCTCGACCTTGCCGGTCTTGGTTTCCTTGGAGTCCGGCCAAGAGGGGGCCTTGGGGTCGCCCGTCGGGGTCGACTCCTTGCCGTTCAGGCGGCCGACATGGCCCTCGACCATCGGGCGCTTCCAGATTTCCTCGCCGGTCTCGAGGTCTCGCGCGTAGAGCGCCCCGACGGCGCCGAACTCGTCGCCCGAGTTGCCGTGCACCAGCATGACCTTGCCGGTCTTGGCGTCCTTGATCACGACGGGCGCGCCGGTGAAGGCGTAGCCGGCCTGATGATCGTCGAACTTCTTGTTCCACACGACCTTGCCGGTCTTGCGGTCGAGCGCGACCATCGAAGCGTCGAGCGTGCCGAAGTAGATCTTGTCGCCGTAGATCGCCGCGCCGCGGCTCACCACGTCGCAGCACGGACGGATGTCGTCGGGCAGGCGGTGAGCGTAGGACCAGATCTTCTTGCCCGTCTTGGCGTCGAGCGCGAAGATGCGGCTGTAGGACGCCGTGATGTAGATGATCCCGTCGCGCACCAGCGCCTGGCCTTCCTGGCCGCGCTGCTTCTCGTCGCCGAACGAGAACGACCACTTGGGCTTCATCCCGGCGACGTTCTCGGTGTTGATCTGGTCGAGCGTGGAATAACGCTGCGCCTTCACGCCGAGGCCGTACATCAGCACGTCGTCGTTGGTCTTCTGGTCGTTCAGAATGTCTTCCCAGGTGACCGGGCGCTGTTCCGGCAACTCGGCGAGCGCGGGCGCCGCCGTCGCCAGCAACAAGGCCGACACGCCGGCAAGCAGCATCCCCCGGGCGCCGGGTGTTTCGATCTTGCTCATCGTTTCCTCCCCGCGGCCTGTTCCCTGTGGTCGACCGCTTGGAGCAGAGCTAAAAATAAAACCTCCCATGTTTCATGAGAAAATTCTCATTCAAAAACTGTTCTTAGGCGCCACGAAAATAATAGCATGACATGATATCTTATCATATTTTTATCATAATAAAATAATCTATGGTATATTATTTACAATATCAAAATTACGTGCGTTGACGCGAGCTTTCGATGCAATCTAGTCGAAACCCCTCTCCGCGGACAGATCTGATCTGCACGTTGGAGCCGAGCTCGACGAGCTTCCGGCGCGCGTAGCCGACATAGACGTCGACCAGATTGCCGGTGACCCCGGCCGGCGCGCCCCATGCGTCGCGGATCACGTCCTCACGCCTGACGACCCCTCCTTCCGCCCGCGCGAGCAGGACGAGCAGGTCCGCTTCGCGTTTCGTCAGCCCAGTGGCCCGATCGTCGACCCTCAGCTCGAGGGCGGTCTGATCCACGACCACGGACGCGTGCGCGAGCAGCGGCGTCGCGACGCCGTAGGCCGATCGGCGGCCGAAAGCGCGGAGCTTCGCGACCAGTTCCCTGAAGTGGAAGGGCTTGAACAGGCAGTCGTCGACGCCGGCCTCGTAGGCTGCGAGCCTTCTCTCGACGTCGTCGCCGTCCGCCAGCGCGAGCTGCAGAACCGCCGGGCGGCGCATTCGCATGCCGGCGATGAAGCCGAGCGGCTCGGCGTCCAGCGTCCTGGCGAGGATCAGGACCGCCTGGGCCGATCCGGCGTCCTCGATCGAGACGAGCGGCTCCAGGCGCATCGCCTCCGCCGTCAGGGCCGAGATGATGTAATCGTTGTTTCCGGAACAGAAATCGGCGACGGCGACGATCATGCGCGCCCTTCTTCTTGTCTTCTCTCAGACCTGTTACGCAGAAAGAATAAGCACGGACACGGTCCGACCAGATATTATTATGATCGTCTAACAGACGACGCCCGGCAAGCCGAACCCGCCGCGGCTGCGCTTGGCGGCGTGGAGGCCTCCCGCGTTCTGGACTGCCTCTAAGGTTGCGGTCTTGGCGCTCCGAAACCGCTTTGTTTTCGGAGCCCGTTCTCGCACAGTGACCGAAAGGCGCGGCGTCCAAAGACCGCGCCAGAAAAGGAGGGAGTCTTGGCGCAGGCGCGATCCACGCAGCATCCGTGCGGGGTGCAGGTGGCGTGGGTGGAGGAGACCTCAGCCGAGGTCGCCGTGCGGCTGAGCGCCGAGGCGATCGACCGTTCGCGCGTCGCCCATGTCGTCGCTTTCTTTTCTCCGGTCTTCGACGACGTCGCGCTCGCCGCGGCGCTGGCGCTTCATTTTCCCGGCGCGCAGGTCGCGGGATGCTCGAGCGCCGGCGAGATCAGCCCGGCCGGCGCCCTCGATTCGGGACTGGTCATCGTCGCCTTCCCGAAGAAGGGCTTCCGGATCGTCTCGACGCTTCTCGAGGGCGTGACCGATCTCGACGTCGAAAGGACCGCGACGTCGGTCCGGGACCTGCGCCGCCGGCTCGACGCCCTGTCGCCCGCGCCGCGCGGCGAGCGTTTCGCGATGTCGCTGATCGACGGGCTGGCGAACGCCGAAGAGCGCGTGGTCACGGTGATCGACCAGGCGCTCGACGGCATTCCCCTGGTCGGCGGATCTGCGGGCGACGACCTCTCCTTCGACCAGTCGGCGCTGATCTACGACGGCGTGGTCCACACCGGGGCCGCGATCCTGCTGATCGTGGAGACCGACTTCCCGATCCGGATCTTCAAGACCGACAATTTTGAGCCGACCGACATCAAGTTCGTGGTCACCGCCTCAGACGGCGAGAGCCGCACGGTCAGCGAGCTGAACGCGGAACCCGCGGCGCTCGAATACGCCATGGCGGTGGGGCTCGATCCCGCGCGGCTGTCGCCGATGAGCTTCGCGTCCCATCCGCTCGTGGTGCGGGTCGGCGGCGAGTATTTCTGCCGGTCGATCCGCAGGCTCAATCCCGACGGATCGCTGTCGTTCTTCTGCGCGATCGACCAGGGACTCGTGCTGACCCTCGCCAAGCCGCAGGACGTGATCGAGGTCACCCGCGCCGAACTCGCCCGCGTCGACGCCGAACTTGGCGGGATCGACCTCGTGATCGGCTTCGACTGCGTGCTGCGCCGCCTCGACGCCGAGATCCGCCAGAAGCGGCGGACGATCTCGGAACTCTACCGGCAGTACAACGTCGTCGGCTTCGAGACCTACGGCGAACAGTACCGGTCCATGCACCTGAACCAGACGTTCACCGGCGTCGCGATCGGCGTCGCGGCGTCATGAAGACCATCGAGCGGCCCGACGACGTCGAGGCGCTGCAACGCCGGGTCGCGAAGCTCGAGCGCATCAACGCAGCCTTGATGGACCACGTCGAGCGGGCGACCGACCGGCAGGCCAACGCCTATTCGCTGTTCCAGACCGCCATCACGCTCGACGCGCGGGTGCGCTCGCGCACGCAGGAGCTCGTCAACCTGATGCGCAGCGTCGAGCGCTCGAACCAGGCGCTCACCGAGGCCAAGGAAGAGGCCGAGCGCGCCAACAGGTCCAAGACCAAGTTCCTCGCCGCCGCGAGCCACGACCTGCTCCAGCCTTTGAACGCCTCGCGGTTGTCGATCTCCACGCTCCGCGACATGGAGATCGGGCGCGAGGCGCTCGCGATCGCGGGTCAGGTCGAACGCGGGCTGACCACGATCGAGGAATTGATCAAGGCGCTGATCGACATCTCGAAGCTCGACGCCGGCGTGCTGCGCCCAAACGTCCACGCGGTCGACCTCAACGAACTGATCGACGACGTGCTCGAGAGCTTCGAGCCCATGGCGGCGCGCAAGAACCTGCGCCTGACGGGCCGCGCCGACGTGCTCGCGGTCGAGAGCGACCCGATCATGCTCCGCCGCATCCTGCAGAACCTCGTGTCGAACGCGGTCCGCTACACGAAGCGGGGCGGCGTCCGGGTGCGGGCGCGCCAGCGGGCCGGCCTGTGCGTCGTCGACGTCGTCGACACCGGCCCCGGCATCGGCAAGGCGGACTGCGCGCGGATGTTTGACGAGTTCTACCGCGGCGAGACCTCGAGCGACTCCGATCCGGGCCTCGGCCTCGGCCTGTCGATCGTCAAGCGCATGACGCTCGCCCTCGGCCACGGGCTCATGGTCTCGTCGCGGCCGGGCCGGGGCTCGCGCTTCCGCCTGCGGCTCGCCATGGCTCAGGGCGCCGCGCGGCCGCGCGGGGCGCAGCCGACGCCGTTCCTCGGCGCGCCGACCGCGGTCGCGGGGGGCCTCGTGGTCGTGGTCGAGAACGACACGGCTGCGCGCGAGGCGCTGTGCCGGCTGCTCGCGTCCTGGGAGGCGGACGTCGTCGGCGCGCGCGACCTTGCGGAGCTGCGCAAGGCGCTCGTCTCCGCGGACGCGCCCCGCGTCGCTGTTCTCGACTATCACCTCGACAACGGGGAATGCGGGCTCGACGCCGCCGACTGGCTGCGGGCGCGTTACGGAACCGCGCTGCCGGTGATCGTCTCGACCGCCGACCACACCGCCGAGGTCGCGGCCCGCATCCAGCAGGCGGGCGCCGAACTGATCCACAAGCCGATGAAGCCCGCCCAGCTCAGGGCGTTGATCTCGCATCTGGTCGGGCCGGCCCGGGCGGCGTGACCTCGGCCGCCCCGCGACCCTCGCTCATCACTGCGTTGAATTCGAGCGCCGACGTCTCGATGACCGCCTGGGTGCGGCTCGACACGCCGAGCTTACGCATGATCTCGGAGATGTGCGCCTTGACGGTCGATTCCCCGACATTGAGTTCGTAGGCGATCTGCTTGTTGAGCTTGCCGCGCTTGACGAGCGACAGGACGCGCATCTGCGCGGGCGTGAGGCTGCGCAGCCGCTCCAGCATCGCCGCGCCCGAGCGCTCGCCCCCCGGCGGCGGCCGGCGATGGCCTTTCGGCAGGAACACCCCGCCGTTCAGAACCTCGATCATGGCTTCGGCGAGCAACGTCTTGCCCGACGCCTTCGGCACGAAGCCGGCGGCGCCGCAGCGGATCGCCTCGCGAACGATCTCGGGTTCGTCCATGCCCGACACCACGAGCACCGGCGTCCGCGGGAAGCGCGCCCGCATCTCGATCAGCCCGTCGAAGCCCGTGACGCCCTTCATCGAGAGGTCGAGCAGGATCAGGTCGGCCGGAACCGAAGCGGCCAGAAGCTCGAAGGCCGAGGTCAGCGCGTCGGCCTCGTCGACGACCGCGTCCGGAAACGCGGCCGTCACCGCCGACAGCATCGCCTCGCGGAACAGCGGATGATCGTCGACGATCACGAAACGCATCACGGAAGCTCTCCGACCGACCGGACGTCACCCTCATACCGGCTTTGGCGGGCGACGTCTGTCGGCAAAGAGACTCAGGCGCCCGGAGACGCCTCCGAGATCGCCTCCGCCGCCGACGTCAGGAAAGCCGGCGCGCGGATCACGTCGAGATGGGTCGCGCCCGCGACGCGCGCGAGGCTTGCGACCGGCGCGAGCCGGCTCCAGTCGCGCAGGCGTTCCGGGCGGCTGAGCGAGTCTTCCGCCTGCCAGACATGGACGCGCTGGCCGGGAAGCGGCTCATGGAGGTGGCCGACGGCGCGCACGCGCTTGTCGAGCTGCGCCCAGAGCGTCGCCTCGCGCGAGCCGGCGGCGGGGCCGTCCGCGGGAAGGTCGTCGCCGCGGTCGAGGACGCCCCGCAGCACGGCCTCGCGTTCGGCCCCGGTCATGCGCGAGAACAGCGCCCGCCAGCGATCCGCCATCGGACTGCGCGCGAGCCAGGCGTCGGACGCGGTTTCCGCCCGGCGACGCTCCTCCGCCGACAGGGGCCTGTCGGTCGCGAGCGGCGTCGGCTCGAAGGTGTCGACGAGGCCGAGGAACTCGACCGTGACGCGGCCCTGAAGCCGCCGCGCGGTCTCGAAGGCGAGGTCGCCGCCCGAGGACCAGCCGATCAGCGCGCAGCGGCCCGAGGGACAGGCCTCCGCGACATAGGCCGCGTATTCGGCCGCGAGCGCCGTGACGTCGTAGCCGCGCCAGAGCGCCTCCGTATAGGCATGGCTGACGAAGCCGAAGACCGGCCGCGAGCCGCCGAGCGCCTCGGCGAGCGGCGCGAACTCGGTCGAGTTGACGATCAGCCCCGGCAGACAGAACAGCGGCGCGCCGGCGCCGCCCTCGGCGAGGCGCACGACGTCCGGGCGCGAAGGCGCGGCGGGCGCTGGCGCGGGCGACAGCCGCTCGGCGAGCGCCGCGAGCGTCTTCGCGTTCAGGATGTCGGCGAGCGCGAGCTTCTTCGCGCCCTGCCCGATCCCCTGCTTGCGGATGCGCCCGAGCATCTTGAGGCTGAGGATGGAGTCGCCGCCGAGCGCCATGAAGCCGTCGTCGCGGCCGACCGTCTCCACGCCGAGCAGCTCCCGCCAGACCGCGGCGAGCGCCTCCTCGACGGCCCCTCGCGGCGGCTCGCCGGCCGCCTTCGACTCCTCCGGCCGCGGCAAGGCGCGCCGGTCGACCTTGCCGTTCGGGGTGAGCGGCAGCGCGTCGAGCATGACGATCCGAGCCGGGACCATATGGGCCGGCAGCGTTTCGGCGAGGCGCGCCGCGACGGCTTCGGGCGAGAGGCCCGCCGCTCCCGCCGCATAGGCCACGAGCCGCGTCGCGCCGTCGCTCCGCTCGGCGGCCACATAGGCGTCGGAGACGCCCTCGATCCGCTTCAGCGCCGCCGCGACCTCGCCGGGCTCGACCCGGAAGCCGCGGATCTTCACCTGATCGTCGGTGCGGCCGAGGAACTCGATCGCCCCGTCGGCGAGCCGGCGGACGCGGTCGCCGGTCCGGTAGAGGCGCGCGCCGGACGCGCCGAAGGGATCGGGGACGAAGCGTTCGGCGCTCAGGCCGGGCCGTCCCGCGTAGCCGCGCGCGAGGCTCCCGCCGCCGATGAACAGTTCGCCCGCGACGCCCTGCGGGGCGGGGTTCAGGTAACGGTCGAGCACATGGGTCTCGGCTGCGCCGAAGGCCTCGCCGATGGGCGCGGTCGCGGCGCGCCGGTCCGCCGTCTCGACGCGCTGGCGGGTCGCGCCGACCGTCGTCTCGGTCGGGCCGTAATGGTTCACGACGCGCAATTCCGGCGCGAGCGCGCGGACGCGGTCGAGGAACTCCCAGCCCGACGCCTCGCCGCCGAGCACGAGAACCTTCCGGGGAAGCGCGGAGGCCGGCGCCCGGCCCTGCAGCAGCGCCTGGAGATGGCTCGGGGTGATCTTGAGCGCGTCGATCCGCTCGTTGGAGACCCACGCGCCGAAGCGGTCCGGATCGAACACGTCGTCGGCGCCGGCGAGATGGAGCTCTACGCCGCCCGCAAGCGCGGCGTAGAGCATGGTGTTGCCGAGATCGGCGGCGACCGTCGAGACCATCCCGAGCCGCGCGCCTTCCGGCAGCGCCAGCAGATCCAGCGCGCCGCGGACATAGGCCGCGAGGCCGCCGCGCGTGACGACCACGCCCTTGGGCTCGCCGGTCGAGCCGGAAGTGTAGACAACATAGGCGGCCTGCGCGGGGTGGGCGCGGCTCGGAAGCACCGCGCCCGGCTCGTCGGCCTCGTCGTCGAACGAAGCGACCAGCCGCTCGCAACGCTCGTGCGGCGCTTCGTGGCCGCTTCCCCCCTCCCCCTTGCGGGGAGGGGCCGGAAACGTCGCGGGCGTTTCGCGAAGGACGTGTTCGCGGCCGAGATCGTCCTCGCGGCCGGGCGCGGAGACGACGAGCAGCGCGCCGCAATCGGCGACGAGGGCCGCGCGCCGATCCCGCGGCGCCGCGGGATCGAGCGCCGCATAGGCGCCGCCGGCCTTCAGGATCGCGAGCGCGCCCAGAACCCATTCGGGCGACCGGTCGGCGTCGAGCGCGACGATCGCGTCCGGCCCGACGCCGCGCGCGACGAGCCGGCGCGCCAGCCTGTCGGAGGCGGCGTCGAGCGCGCCGCGCGTCACACGCCGGCCGTTCTGGACGAGCGCCGTCGCTTCGGGGTCCGCCGCCGCGAAGCGCGCCCAGGCGTCGACCACGTCCTCGGCCGGGCTCGTCTCGACAGCGCGGCGCGGCGCGGGCGGCGCGCCGAAGGGCAGATCGAGAAGCCGGCGGGAGGGATCGGCGACCGCGGCGTGTGCGAGGGCGGAAAAATCGCGCGCGAAACCTTCGACCGTCGCGGCGTCGAACAGGTCGCGGGCGTAGGCGAAGGAGCAGCGGAGCCCATCCGGCGCGTCGGAGACGTCGAGGCTGAGGTCGAAATGCGCCTCGCCCGCGTCGAGGCCGCGCGCCTCGGCCGGGTAGCCTCCGAAGCTGTCGAGCCCGCCTGCGCGCTGCTCCGTGCATTTCACCTGGAACAGCGGATGCACGCCCTCGATCCGCGGCGGCCGCAGCGCCTCGACCACGGCGTCGAACGGCGCGTCGACATTCTCGGACGCCGCCAGCAGGTCGTCGCGCACCGCCGTCAGCGCGTCGGCGAAGGTCGCGCGCTGGTCGAGCGCGCCGCCCAGCACCGCCACGGAGGCGAAATAGCCCACGACGCCGTGCGTCTCGGCGCGGCTGCGGCTCGACACCGGCGCGCCGATCCGGACGTCGTCGCGTCCGCTCCAGCGCGCGAGCGCGAGCTTGAACACAGAGAGCGCCGCCATGAAGGGAGTCGCGCCGTTGGCCCGCGCGACGGCGCGCAGGCGTTCGGTCGTCTCGGGCGGCAGCGTCAGGACATGCGCGCCGCCTTCGACGGCTCCGCGCTGCGCCGTGCGCCTGCGGTCGAAGGGCAGGTCGAGCGGCGCGTGGTCGTCGCCGAGCGCGGCGCGCCAGAAGGCGAGCTGGCGCTCCTTCTCGCCGGCTTCGAGCCAGTCGCGCCGCCAGCCGACATAGTCGGCGAACTGAAGCGCGAGCGGCGGCAGGTCCGCCGGCGCGCCGCGGGCCGCGGCCTCGTAGAGCGCGGACAGCTCGCGCACCAGCAGCCCGACCGACTCGCCGTCGGCCAGAATGTGATGCAGCGCAAAGGCGACGCGCGAGCGCGCGCCCATCCGATGCAGCTCGATCCGGAGCAGCGGACCGCGCTCTAGATCGAAGGGCGCGACGACCAGCGCCTCCGCCGCGGCGTCGCTGAGAGCCTCATCCGCGAGATCCCGAGCGACGAGGGCCGGCGCGGCCGCGCCGATGCGCTGGACGGGCTCGCCCGCGTCGTCGAGGCCGAAGACGGCGCTGAGCGGCTCGTGCCGCTCGACGAGGGCGGCGAGCGCGCGCGTAAGCGCCGCCTCGTCGAGCGCGCCCTCGACCGTCACCAGCCCCCCGATGTTGTAGGCCGGGCTCGCCGGGTCGCGCTGCCATGTCAGCCAGAGGCCGCGCTGCGCGTCGGAGAGCGGCAGGTCGCGCCCGCGCGGCGCCGGCGCGATCGGCAGCGTCGAGAAGTCGACGCCGTTCTCCGCCAACTTTTCGAGGAAGCGCCGGCGCGCCTCGGGCGAGAGCGCGGCGTAGCGCAGGCTGATCTGCCGGGCGTCGATGGTCATGTCTTATCCTTCGATCTCGCTCAGCCAGCGGTCCATGTCGCCGAGACGGGCGTCCGGAGCCTCGCGCTCCGGCAGCGACGCCGCGAAGTCGGCGAGCCGCGGCAGCTCGAAGAAGCGCCGCAGGGGCGCGTCGACGCCGCGGCGCTCGATAAGCAGGGCGCGGACCCGCATGGCGGCGAGCGAATGGCCGCCGAGGCTGAAGAAGTCGTCGTGGCGGCCGGGCTCGACGCCGAGAACCTCGCGCCAGATCTCCGCGACCGCGCGTTCCGCCTCGGTCGCGGGCGGCTCCCCGCCGATCCGGCCGGCGTCCGGGTCCGGCAGCGCGGCGCGATCGAGCTTGCCGTTGCGCGTGACGGGCAGCGCCTCGAGCGCCACGATCCGCGACGGGACGAGGTGCTGCGGCAGCCGCTCGCCGAGCGCGGTCTTGAGCGCGGCCTCGTCCGCCGCTGCTTCCGCGACCGCCACATAGGCCACGAGCGCGTCGCGCCTCACTGTCACGGCCGCGTCGCTTACGCCTTCGAGGCGGCGCAGCGCCGCCTCGACCTCGCCGGGCTCGATCCGGACGCCGCGCAGCTTCACCTGCCGATCGAGGCGGCCGAGATAGAGGATCGCGCCGTCGGCGTCCTGCCGGGCAAGGTCGCCGGTGAGGTAAAGCCGCGCGCCGGCCGCGCCTTCCGGGTCGGGAACGAAGCGCTCGGCGGTGAGCCCCGGACGGCCGAGATAGCCGCGCGCGAGGTTGAGGCCGGCGATCGCGAGTTCGCCCGCCGCGCCCTGCGGGACCGGCCTGAGGTCGGCGTCGACGATGCGGATCGCGGTGTTGGCGATGGGCGCGCCGATCGGCGAACGGCGCTCGTCGGCCGCGCAGGTCCAGTGCGTGACGTCGATCGCGGCCTCGGTCGGGCCGTAGAGATTGTGAAGCTCCGCCGGCGTCCCGGCGAGCACGGCCCGCGCGAGGTCCGCCGGCAGCGCCTCGCCGCTCGCGAATACCCGGCGCAGGCTGGCCGCCTTCGCGAGTTCGCCCGCGGCGTGGAAGGCGGAGAGCATCGACGGCACGAAGTGCAGCGTGGTGACGCCCTCGGCCCGGATCAGCGCCCCGAGCGCCTCAGGGTCGCGATGGGCGCCGGGCGGGGCGACGACGAGCCGGGCGCCGGCCATGAACGGCCAGACGAACTCCCACACCGAGACGTCGAAGCCGAACGGCGTCTTCTGCAGCACGACGTCGGAGGGCGCGAGGCCGTAGCGCTCCTGCATCCAGGCGAGCCGGTTGAACAGGCCCTCATGGGTGTTGCCGACGCCCTTCGGCCGCCCGGTCGAGCCGGAGGTGTAGATCACATAGGCGAGCGACCGCGGGTCGGGACGCAGCGCAGGCGCGGCGAGCGCGCCTCCGTCCGGCTCGTCGAGAGCGATCAGGTCGAGGCCGTCCCGAGGCAAGCGCGGCGTGAGCGCGCGGATCGTCAGGACGACCCGCGCGCCCGCGTCCGCCGCCATGTCACGCAGCCGCTCGGCGGGCTGTTCGGGATCGAGCGGCAGCCAGGCCGCGCCGGCCCGCAGGACGCCGTGGATCGCGACCACGAGCTCGATCGAGCGTTCGAGCGCGATCCCGACCACGTCGCCCTCGCCGACGCCGCGGCCGGCGAGCCGCGCCGCGACCGCGTCGGCGCGGCGGCCGAACTCGGCGTAGGTCAGCGTCTCGGCCCCGAAGGTCAGCGCCGGCGCGTCGGGCGCGCGCTCCGTCCAGCCGGCGATGCGGTCGAGCACGTTGCGGGGCTCGGGCCAGTCGCGGCCGGTCGCGTTCCAGCCTTGGAGCGCCGCCCGCTCGGCGTCGCCGAGGAGATCGAGCGCGCCGAGCGGCGTCTCCGGCCGCTCCGCCATGGCGAGCAGCGCGCGCTTCAGCGCGCCATCGAGCCGCTCGACCGTCTCCTGGGCGAAGGCGTCCCTCGCGAAGGTCCAGCCGAAATCGAGACCGGCCTCGCCGTCCGCGACCGTGATCGCGAGCGGATAGTTGGTGGTTTCGACCGCGCCCAGCGATTCGAGCTTCGGTCCGGAGCCGTCGCCCAGCGCCTGCGCGACGGGATAGTTCTCGAACACCAGCAGCGCGTCGAAGGCCGCGGCCCCGCCGAGGCCGCAGAGCGCCTGAACCTCCCAGAGCGGCGCGTGCTCGTGCTCGCGCGTCTCGGCCGCGCGCCTCTGGAGGTCGCCGAGCCAGTCGCCGGCGGAGCGCGCGGGATCGACGGTCTCGGCCTGGATCAGCGTGTTGATGAACAGGCCGACCGCGGCCTCGACGCCCGGAACCTCGGAGGAGCGGCCGGAGGTCGTGGTCCCGAACGCGACGGTCGGCTTGCCCGTAAGCTGCGACAGCGTCAGAGCCCAGCCGCCCTGGACGAGCGTGTTGAGCGTGACGCCGCGCTCGCGCGCGAACCGCTTCAGCCGCGCCGTTCCGGCCGGATCGAGCGCGCGGCGGAGATGGCCGAAGCCTTGTCCGGCCTCGGGTCTGCCGAAGACGCCGGCGACGATCGTCGGCTCCTCGACGGCCGCGAGCCGCCGCTTCCAGAAGGCGGCCGACGCCTCGGGATCGCGGGCCTCCAGCCAGGCGACATGGTCGCGGAAGCGCCCGCCCGCGGGCGGGACGGCCCGACCGTCGTAGCGCGCCAGCGCCTCGGCGATCAGCCGCGACGTGCTCCAGCCGTCGAGCACGAGATGGTGGCTCGTCAGCACGATCCGCGTCCGGCCGCCGTCGAGGCGCAGCAGCGCCACGCGGATCAGCGGCGGCTTCGCGAGGTCGAAGCCGCGCAACCGCTCGGCCTCCGCGAAAGCCGCGAGATCCGGCTCCGAGACCTCCCGCCCGCGCCAGTCATGCGTCTCGACGACCGAGCCCGCGCGCCCGACCACGAACTGCAGCGGGCGTTCGAGCCCCTCGGCGACGAAGCCGGTCCGCAGCGCCGCGTGGCGCGCGACCGTCGCGTCCCAGGCGGCGGCGAAGCGCTCGCCGTCGAGCCCTTCGGCCGCGACCGAGATCTGGGTCACGTAGAGTTCGGGCCGCTCCTGTCCGTGGAACAGCATGCCCTGCTGCATCGGCGTCAGCGGATAAAGGTCCTCCACGTCGCCGGGACGATGCGGCAGTCGGGCGAGCAGCGCGTCGAGCGCGCTCTGGCCGAGCCGCGCGAGAGGCGCGTCCGAGGGCGTCAGCCCCTCGGACGCGGGGCGCTCGCAGGCGGCCGCGATCGCGAGCGCCTGCGTCCGCATGGCCTCGGCCAGCGCCTCAACGGCCGCCCGGTCGTGCCGCGCGCGCGAGAAGACGAGGTCGAGCGTCAGCTCCCCGTCGAGCGTCTGGCCGTTGACCGTCAGCTCCGCGCCGAGCGGCGCGTCTTCATCCTGGTCGCGGCCGGCGCCGCGGCCGGTCAGCGCGAAGGCGCCGGCGGAGCCGCCCTCCCCGCCGAAGCGGCCGAGATAGTTGAAGGCGACGTCGGGAGCCGGCGCGGAGGACAGTTCCGCCTGCGCCTCGTCCGGCCCCATGAAGCGCAGCACGCCGAAGCCCAGCCCCTTGTCGGGCGCGCCGCGCACCGCGTCCTTGGCGGCCTTGAGCGAGGCGAGCGGATCGTCGCGCAGCCGCTCCAGCCGGACCGGGAAGACGCTCGTGAACCAGCCGACCGTGCGACTGAGATCCAGGCCCTCCGCCGGACCGCGGTCGCGGCCGTGGCCCTCCATCGTGACGGCGACCGCGTCCGCGCGCCGCGCCGCCCCGAGCGCGCGCCCGAGCGCGGCGAGCAGCAGATCCTCGATCCGACCGCGAACGGCCTGCGGCGCCGCGGCGAGCCGGGCGGTGGTCGCGCGGTCGAAGGCGAGCCGCACGCGGTCGGCCTCGGCGATGCGGTCGGCGCCCTCGGGCCGTTGCGCCGGCCAGGCGCGTGCGCCGGTCAGCGCCTCGCGCCAGCGCGGGCGCTCGGCTTCGAGGACGGCGCTTGCCGCATGGCCCGCAAGCCGCGCGCCCCAGGCCGAGAACGGCGCGCTCGCCGGGCCGAGGTCGATCGCCTCGCCCGCGAGCGCCTGTCCATAGGCGCGTCCGAGGTCTTCGAGCAGGATGCGCCACGACACGCCGTCCACCACGAGATGGTGGGCGACCACCAGCAGCCGCGCGCTGCCGTCCGGGAACCGCGCCAGCCCGGCGCGGAACAGCGGCCCGCACTCGAGATCGAGGCCGGTCTGCAGCGTCTCGCAGAACCCGTCGAGCCCCGCCTCGTCGGCGACGTCGCGAACGAGCGGCGCCGCCTCGCCGGTTTCGAAGGGCGCATAGGACTGCCGCCAGTCGCCCGTCGCGGGATCGCGCGCATAGCGCAGGCGCAGCGCGTCGTGCCGCCCGGCGAGCGCGCCGAGCGCGGCGGAGAGCGCGGCCTCGTCGACCGGACGCTCCGCGCGAAGCTCGACCGACTGGTTCCAGCGCTGCGGACGCTTCAGGCCGAGCGCGAAGAACCAGCGCTGGATCGGCGTCAGGACCGCCTCGCCCTCGCCCTTCGCCGCGGGCGCCGCCTCCGCGCCGAGGCGGACCGCGACCTCGGCGAGGTCGCGCACCGTCGGCCGCTCGAACATCTGGCGCGGCGTGACGCCGAGCCCCGCGGCCCGCGCCCGCGCCACGACCTGGAGGCAGAGGATCGAGTCGCCGCCGAGACGGAAGAAGTTGTCGGTCGCGCCGACCTCGCCGACGCCGAGGACTTCGGCCCAGATGGCCGCCAGCGCGGCTTCGGTCTCGCCCTCGGGCGCGACCGAGCCCGCGTCCTCGTCGGTCCAGCGGACCTCCGGCAACGCGCGGCGGTCGATCTTGCCGGTCGTCGTGCGGGGCAGCGCGTCGAGCGCGACGAGCCGCGACGGAACCATGTAGTCGGGCAGCCGGCGCTTCAGGGCTGCGAGCAGGGCCTCGGCGCCCGCGCCGGCCGCATAGGCGACGAGCCGCCGCCCGCCCGGCGCGTCGGCCGCGACCGCCACCGCCTCGTGCGCGCCGGCGTCGACCAGCGCCGCCTCGATCTCGCCGAGCTCGATGCGGTAACCGCGGATCTTCACCTGCTCGTCGGCGCGGCCGACATAGACCGCGGCCCCATCCGCGCCCCAGCGCGCGAGGTCGCCGGTGCGGAACATGCGTCCGCCGGGCTCGCCATAGGGGTCCGGCAGGAAGCGCTCGGCGGTGAGGCCCGGCCGGCCGAGATAGCCGCGCGCGAGCCCCGCGCCGCCGACATAGAGTTCGCCCGCCGCGCCCTCCGGGGCCGGCCGCAGCGCGGCGTCGAGCACATAGGCGGCTCGGTCGCCGCAGGGCCGTCCGATCGGCGCGTAGGGGCCGTCGAACGCCGCCTCCCCGTCCGCCTCGGCGCGCCAGACGAGCGGCGTCACCACCGCCTCGGTCGGCCCGTAGCCGTTGAGCAGGACGCGGGGACGCAGCGCCGAACGCGCAAGGTCGAAGCCGGAGCGCGGCATCGCCTCGCCGCCGAAGGAATAGAGGTCGACCTTCGGCGCGCTTCCCGCCGCCGCGACCGCCGCGGCCGAGGCCATGGCGGTCAGATAGGCGGGCGGGAACCCGGCGTTGGTGACGCCCGTCCGGCCGATGGCCTCCAGCGTGCGTTCGGGCGCCCACAGCTCGTCGTCGCGCAGCACGAGGCTCGCGCCGACGGTGAGCGCAGTCAGCCAGCGCTCATGCGCGCCGTCGAAGGCGAAGTTGATGAAGTGGAACTCGCGCGAGCGTTCGTCCATGTCGTAGAGCGGCGCGGTCGCGGCGCAGTGCATGGCGATCGCGCTGTGGCTGACGCCGACGCCCTTCGGCCGGCCGGTCGAGCCCGAGGTGTAGATCACGTAAGCGAGGTTCTGCGCGTGGAGCGCCGCCGTCGCCGGGGGCTCGCCGGCCTCGCCCGAGGCTTCCGGACCGTCGATCGCGACGAGCCGGGCCGCCGTCTCCGGCAGCCGGCCGCGGGTCGAGGCCTCAACGAGGATCACGCCGACGCCCGCGTCCGCGACCGTCTCGGCGATCCGCGCCGCCGGCCAGTCGCCCGGCAGCGGCAGGAAGGCGCCGCCGGCCTTCAGCACGCCGAGCAGCGCCGCGATCATCTCCGGCGAGCGGTCGAGCGCGACGCCGACGCGGTCGTCGGGCTGGACGCCCGCCGCGACGAGCGCGGCCGCGACGCGGTTCGCCCGCCGCTCGATCTCGCCGCGCGAGACCGTGCGATCGCCGAAGACGATCGCGGCCCGATCCGGATCCGCCGCCGCGAAGCCCGCGACGCGCTCGTGGACCAGAAGCCCATCGGGCGCAGGCGCGGGATAGGCCCGGCCGCGGGCCAGCACGTCGTCGCGCGCGTCGGTCGGGAAGCAGGCGACCGATCCGACGGCCGTCTCCGGATCAGCGAGCAGCGCCGCAGCGAGGCGCGCGAAGGCCTCCGCCCAGCCCGCGACGCGCGTTCCGGAAAAGCGCCCGGCGTCGTAGCCGAACACGCCCGACAGTCCGCCGGCCTCGTCCTCGAAGGTGGTGAGCGTGAGATCGAAATGCGCCGCGCCGCCCTCGCGCAGGAACGGCTCCGCGGCGACGCCCGGAAAGGCGCGGGCGGCGGAGGGCCGCGCGCGATCGTGCTGGAACATGACCTGGAACAGCGGCGTACGGTCGAGGCTGCGCTCGGGCCGGAGCGCCCGCACCAGACGGTCGAACGGCAGCGACTGGTTGGCCTGCGCCTTCAGGACCATGTCGCGCGTCGCGTCGACGAGATCGGAAAAGCGCGCCGCCGGATCGACCGCGACCGGCAGAGCGAGCGTGTTGACGAAGCAGCCCACGACGCCTTCGAGGTCCGGCGTCGCGCGGTTCGCGACCGCCGCGCCGACCCGGAACGACGTCTGCCCGCCGAGCCGCGACAGCAGGACGGCGTAGCAGGCGAGCAGCGCCATGAAGGGCGTCGCGCCGCGCGCCCGGCAGAGCGCCGCAAGCGCGTCCGCGGTCGCCTTCGGCAGCTCGAAGCGGCGGAAGCCGGCCTCGGACGGCGCCCCCGGCGCGCCGCCGGCGAGGTCGGCCGGAAGCTCCAGGGCGTCGTCGACGTCGCCGAGGATCTCGCGCCAGACGGCGAGCTCCGCCTCGCTCTCCCCCGCGTCGAGCAGCAGCGCGCGCCAGGCGGCGTGGTCGACGAAGCGCGTTCCGTCCTGCGGCCCCCGCTCGCCCTCGCCCCGCAGCGCGCGCGCATAGTCGGCGGCGAGGTCCGCGGTCAGCAGGTCGAGCGACCAGCCATCGGCGACGATGTGGTGCAGCGTCAGAAGCAGCGTGCGGCGCTCGTCCGTCTCGCGGATCAGCGTCGCGCGGAAGGGCGGCCCGGCGGCGAGATCGAAGGGCGCGGCGGCGTCCTCGCGGGAGAGCGCGGCGACGCGCGCCTCGCGCTCCGCCTCGGAAGCGCCGGTCAGGTCCACGACCGTCATGATCCCCCCGGCGGGCGCCGGCGCCCGCTGGACCGGCCCGCCCCCGACCTCGTCGAAGACCGCGCGGAGCTGGTCGTGGCGCGCCGCGACGGCGTCGATCGCCGCGCCGAGCGCGGCCTCGTCGAGCGGGCCGTGGAGCCTGATCCCGGACGAGATGTTGTAGGCGCCGCTGTCGGGATCGATCCGTTGCAGCGTCCAGAACCGGGCCTGCGCGTCGGAGAGCGGGACGTCGCCGTCCGCGGCCGCGCGCGGCGTCGGCAGCGAGGCGGCCGCGACGCCCTTCTCGCGGAGCTGAGCGAGGAAGATCCGCCGCTTGTCGGCAGGAAGCGCTGCGACGCGCGCCGAGACCGCCGCGAGCTGGGCGGCGCGGTTCGGGCTGAGGTCGTTCATTCGGCGATCTCCAGCGCGTCGAGCAGGTCGGTCATGGTCGCGAGGTCGTCGTCGGGCCGCGCCGCCGCGCTTGCGCGCTCGGCGAAGGCCGCGAGCGTGCGGGCCTCGAACAGCGCGCTCACCGGCAGCTCGACGCCGTGATCGGCCCTGAGCCGCGACACCACCCGCATCGCGAGCAGCGAATGGCCGCCGCGCCGGAAGAAGTCGTCGCGGCGACCGAGGCCCGTGACGCCGAGAACCGTCTCCCAGACGTCCGCGACGACGCGTTCGAGGCCCGGCAGCGGCGGCTCGTCGGAGACTGCCGCGACCTCCGGGCTCGGCAGCGCGCGCCGGTCGAGCTTGCCGTTCGGGGTCGCGGGCAGCGCCGGCAGCGCGACGATGCGGGCTGGAACCATGTGGGCGGGCAGACGCGCGGCGAGGAGCGCCAGCGCCTCCGCCTCGTCGAGGGCGTCGGCGGCCACATAGGCGACGAGCGCATCGTTCCACGGCAGCACGGCGGCGTCGCGCGCGCCGGGCAGCCGGCGCAGCTCCGCCTCGATCTCGCCGGGCTCGACCCGCATGCCGCGCAGCTTCAGCTGGCGGTCGAGCCGGCCGAGATAGTGGATCGCGCCGTCATGGTCGATCCGCGCGAGGTCGCCGGTAAGATAGAGCCTGTCGCCCGGCGCGCCGTGCGGGTCCGGCACGAAGCGCTCGGCGGTGAGCCCCGGACGGCCGAGATAGCCGCGCGCAAGGTTGACGCCCGCGATCGCGAGTTCGCCCGGAACGCCGGGGACGCCAAGGCCGAAATCGGGGTCGAGGATGCGGATCGCGGTGTTGGCGATCGGCCGCCCGATCGGCGTCGCGGCGTCGTCGGCTCGACACGTCCAGTGCGTGACGTCGATCGCGGCCTCGGTCGGGCCGTAGAGATTGTGCAGCCCAGCCGAGGTCTCGGCGAGCGCGGCGCGGGCGAGGTCGGTCGGCAGCGCCTCGCCGCTCGTCACGATCCGCGTGAGGCTCGGACAGCGCTTCAGCTCGCCCGACGCCACGAAGGCCGCGAGCATCGTGGGCACGAAGTGCAGCGTCGTGACGCCCTCGGCCCGGATCACCGCCCCGAGCGCCGCCGGATCGCGATGCGCGCCGGGGGCCGCGACCACGAGCCGGGCGCCGTAGGCGAGCGGCCAGAAGAACTCCCAGACCGAGACGTCGAAGCCGATCGGCGTCTTCTGCAGCACGGCGTCGCCGGGCGCGAGGCCGTAGCGGTCCTGCATCCAGGCGACGCGGTTGAAGAGGCCCGCATGGGTGTTGCCGACGCCTTTCGGCCGCCCGGTCGAGCCGGAGGTGAACAGCACATAGGCGAGCGACCGCCCGTCCGGCCGCGGCTGCGGCTGCGGGGCGAGGCCGGCGGGCGCCTCGTCGAGGCGATCGACCGCCACGATCTCGACGCCCGGCGTCTCCGGAAAGGCTTCGGCGAGGCGGGAGACGCTGACGACGACGCGCGCGCCGGCGTCCTCGACCATTTCCGCAAGACGCGCCGGCGGAAGCTCCGGATCGAGCGGCAGGAAGGCCGCGCCCGCCTTCATGATCCCGACAAGCGCCACGACGAGCTCCGTCGAGCGCTCGAGCGCGACGCCGACCACCGTGTCGGTCCCGGCGCCGAGCGCTTCGAGCCGCGCCGCGAGCCTGTCGGCCCGCAGGCCGAGTTCGGCGTAGTCGATGGTCTCGCGACCGAAGGTGACGGCCGGCGCCGCGGGCGTCGCGGCGATGCGCTCCTCGATGAGCTCCAGCACGCTTTGCGCGGGGCCGTAGTCCTTCGCCGGGCCGTCGCAGGCGGCCAGCGTCGCAAGCTCCGAGACGTCGAGTAGATCGACCCGGCCAAGCGGCGCTTCGGCGTCCCCGGCCATAGCGGTCAGGACGCGCTTCAGCCGCGCGTCGAGGGTCTCGATGGTCGCATCGTCGAAGGCCTCACGGGCAAACGTCCAGCCGAAGTCGAGGCCGCCGTCCTTTTCGCCGACGGTGATCGCGACCGGGTAATTGGTCGCCTCGAGGTTCGAGAGCTGGCGCAGCGCCGGGCCGTCGGATCCGCGCGTCTTCAGCGCCTCGGCCACGGGGTAGTTCTCGAAGGCGATCAGCGTGTCGAACAGCGGCTCGCCGGGGCGGCCCGCGAGGCTCTGTGCGAGATGGAGCGCGACATGCTCGTGCTCGCGCATCGCCGCGGTCCCGGCCTGCGCGTCGCGAAGCCAGTCGCCCACGGGGCGCGCGGGATCGACCAGCGCGACCTCCGCCACCGTGTTGATGAACAGGCCAAGCGCGGTCTCGGCGCCCGGAACCTCGGACGAGCGGCCCGCCACCGTCGCCCCGAACGCGACCGCGCGCTCGCCCGTAAGACGCGAGAGGACGACAGCCCAGGCGCCCTGCACCAGCGTGTTGAGCGTGACCCGCTCGCGCTTGGCGAAGTCCTTCAGCCGTGCGGTCTCGGAGGCGTCGAGCGCGCGCCGGAAGACGCCAAAGCCGCTTCTTCCCCCCTCCCCCTTGCGGGGAGGGGTCGGGGGTGGGGGTGGTTCAGAATGGGGTGACGACTGCGACGTCGCTCTACGCTCATCTGTGGCGGCCGGTTCGGAACCACCCCCACCCTTACCCTCCCCACAAGGGGGAGGGGGCGGAGGCGTCGCGCCCTTGTGGCCGATCGCGGCGGCGAGCGCGGTGGGCTCGCCGAGCGTCGCCAGCCTATCGCGCCAGGCAGCCGCCGCGGCCTCGGCGTCGCGCGTCTCGAGCCAGGCGACATGGTCGCGGAACCGGCCGCCGCCGGCGGGAACCGCGCCTCCGTCGTAGCGCGCCAGCACCTCGCCGATCAGCAGCGAGGTGCTCCAGCCGTCGAGGATGAGGTGATGGGCGGTGAGCGCAATCCGCGCGCGGCCGTCGTCGAGCCGCACCAGCGCGACGCGGAGCAGCGAGGGCCGCGCGAGGTCGAAGCCGCGGCGGCGCTCCGCGCGGCCGAGATCCTTCAGCGCCGCGTCGAGATCGCCCGACCGGCCGCGCCAGTCGTGGATCTCGACCGGCGACGGCGCGGACGCCACGACGAACTGCAGCGGACGCTCCAGCGCCTCATGGACAAAGCCGGTCCTGAGCGCGGCGTGGCGCCGGGCGGCCGCATCCCACGCCGCGGCGAAGCGGTCGAGGTCGATCCCGTCGGCCGCGACCAGCGTCTGGGTGACGTAGAGCTCGGGCGTCTCCAGCCCGTGGAACAGCAGGCCCTCCTGCATCGGAGAGAGCGGAAAGACGTCCTCGATCCCGGCTGCGCTGTGCGGCAGGCGCGCGAGCAGCGCGTCGAGCGCGCTCTGGTCAAGCCCCGCAAGCGGGACGTCGGAGGGCGTGAGCCCGTCCGCGCCTTCGGCGAGACAGGCGTCGGCGATCGCCTCGGCCTCACGGGCGACGCGCGCCGCGAGCGCCTCGACGTCGCGCCGGTCGTGGCGGCCTGCGCACGCGGAAAACTCCAGCACCAGTTCGCCGCCGAGCGTGCGGCCGTTGACCACGAGCTCCGCGCCCAGCGGCGAGCCCGGGTCGCGGTCGTGGCCGGCCGAGAGCTTTTCCAGCCGGAACGCGGCCGTCGCCGGCGCGGCGTCGTCGAGGCGGCCGAGATAGTTGAACAGGACGTCGGGCTCGGGCGCGTTCCCGAGCTCCGAACGGACGGCGTCGCGGCCCATCCAGCGCAGCGCGCCGAAGCCGAGGCCGCGGTCGGGGGCGGCCCGCATCTGCTCCTTCACGACCTTGAGCGCCGCCAGCGGGCCGCCCTCGCCGGGCGCGAGCCGGACGGGGTGGATCGCCGTGAACCAGCCGACCGTGCGGCCGAGATCGGCGCCCTCGGCCGGTCCGCCGTCGCGGCCATGGCCTTCAAGCGCGATGGTCGCGTCCGGCGCGCCGGACCGCCCGGTCAGCGCGCGGGCGAGCGCGGCGGCGAGAAGATCGTCGAGCTTCGCGCGCACGGCCCTCGGGGCGCGGGCAAGCCGTTCGGTCGCCGCACGGTCGAAGCCGAGGCGATGCGTGAAGGCGTCGCCGATCCGGTCGGCGCCCTCGGGCCGGACGGGCGGAAAGGCGCGCGCGCCCGAAACAGCCTCGCGCCAGAACGGAAGCTGCGCCTCGGCTTCGCCCGAGCGCGCGAAGGCTGCGAGCCGCGCGCCCCAGGCGGAGAACGGCGCGGGCTTCGGCCCGAGATCGACCGGCCCGCCGGCCGCCGCCTGCCCGTATGCGGTCTCGAGGTCCTGCAGCAGGACGCGCCAGGATACGCCGTCGACCACGAGGTGGTGGATCACGATGATCAGCCGCGCGCCGTCCGGCCCGCGGACGAGCGCGGCGCGCAGAAGCGGCCCGGCGCCGAGGTCGAGCCCGCCCTGAAGCTCCTCGGCCAGCGCCGCGACGGCGGCCTCGTCGGGGACATCGCGAACCGTAAGGACGTCGGCGGCCGCCTCGGCCGGCCCATAGGCCTGCCGCCAGCCCTCCGCCCCTTCCCTGAACCGCAGCCGCAGGGCGCCGTGGCGGAAAAGAATTGCCGCAAAAGCCGCGGCGAGCGCGCGCTCATCGACGGCGCCTGTGGCCGAAAGCGTCACCGACTGGTTCCAGCGCGCGCAGTTCGGGACGTCTTGCGCGAAGAACCAGCGCTGGATCGGCGTCAGCTCCGCCTCGCCGGCCTCCTCGGCCTCGTGGCGGGTCACGGTCTCGACCTGCGTCGCGACGGCGGCGAGGTCGCGCACGGTCTGGCGCTCGAAGATCTGCCGGGGCGTGACCGAAAGACCCGCCTGCCGGGCGCGCGAGACGACCTGAAGCGACAGGATGGAATCGCCGCCGAGCGCGAAGAAATTGTCGGTCGCGCCGACGTGGCTGAGCCCGAGAACCTCGGCCCACACGGCCGCAAGCGCCGCCTCGGCCGGCCCCTCGGGCGCCGCACGGACGCCCTCGTCGGACCAGTCGATCACGGGAAGCGCCCGCCGGTCGACCTTGCCGGAGCCGAGCCGCGGCAGCGCGTCGAGGACCACGATCCGCGACGGGACCATGTGGGCGGGAAGCCGCTCTTTCAGCCGCGCGAGGATCGTCTCGGGCGACGCCGAGCCCGCCGCATAGGCCGCGAGCCTCGCGCCTCCTGGCCCTTCGACCGCGACGGCCAGAACCTCGGCGACGCCCTCGACCGCGGCGATCGCCGCCTCGACCTCGCCGGGCTCGATGCGATGGCCGCGGATCTTGAGCTGCTCGTCGGCGCGGCCGACGAACAGCAGTTCGCCGCGCGCGTCCCAGCGCACGAGGTCGCCGGTCCGGTACATCCGCGCGCCGGCCACGCCGAACGGATCGGGGACGAAACGCTCGGCGGTCATGGAAGGCCGGCCGAGATAGCCGCGCGCGAGCCCCTCGCCGCCGACATAAAGCTCACCCGTAACGCCCGGCCCGACGGGCTGCAGCGCGCCGTCGAGCACATAGGCGCGCCGGTCCCCGAGCGGCCGGCCGATCGGCGCGTAGGGCGCGTCGAAGGCGGCGTCGTCAGGTCCCCAGCGCCGGGCCAGCGGCGTCATGACGGTTTCGGTCGGGCCGTAGGCGTTGACGAGCGCGCGCGGACGAAGCGCCTCGCGGATCAGTTCGAAATTCGCCCGCGAGGTCGCCTCGCCGCCGAAGGACCAGAGCAGCCCTGCCGGAACGACGTCGGGATTCGAGCGCGCATGGGAGGCGAGCGCCGCGAGATAGGCGGGCGGCAGGTCGGCGCTGGTGACGCCCGCCGCCGCGATTTCGGCGAGCGCGCGTTCGGGCGCCCAAAGCTCCTCGTCTTTCAGCACCAGCGCGCCGCCGGCGCCCAGAACGCCCATCCAGCGCTCATGGGCGGCGTCGAAGGCGAAGGACAGCATGTGGAGTTCGCGCGTCGCCTCGGAGAGGCCGAAGGCCCGCGCGGCCGCGGCCGAATGCATCGCGAGCGGCCGGTGGGGAACCGCGACGCCCTTGGGCTTTCCGGTCGAGCCTGAGGTGTAGAGCACATAGGCGAGCGCGCCGGCGTGAGGCCGCGCGACGGTGGGCGGCGCCTCGGACGCGCACCGCGCCTCCTCGCCGTCGACGAACAGCAGCCGCGCGCTTAAGCCCGCGAGCCGGTCGGCCGAGCGGGTTTCGCACAGCACCACCGCGACGCCGGCGTCGGCCACGGCGGCGGCGAGCCGCGCCTCGGGCCAGTCGAGCGGCAGCGGCAGGAAGGCTGCGCCGGCCTTCAGCACGCCGATAAGCGCCGCGATCATGTCCGGCGACCGCGCGAGCGCGACGCCGGCCCGGTCGTCCGCGCCGACGCCCGCCGCGGAGAGCGTCGCCGCGATCCGGTTGGCGCGGGCGTCGAGCGCCCCGCGCGAGACGGTCTCGTCGCCGAACAGGATCGCGGGACGCTCCGGATCGGCCTTCGCGAAGGCCGCGATCCGCTCGTGGACGAACAGCCCGTCGTCCTCGATGCGCTCGATCGGCCCGCCCCAGCCGAGAACCTGCGCCCGCTCCCCGTCGTCGAGGCCGGCGATGGAGCCCAGCGGCGCGTCGGGGGCCGCAAGCGCGGCGCCGAGCAGGCGCACGTAAGAGTCCGCCCAGCGGCCGGCGGTCGCGGGCGTAAAGCGCGCGGCGTCATATTCGAATTCGAGGTCGGCGCGCTCTCCCTCGACCGCGGCGTCGAGCGTCAGGTCGAACTGGGGCCCGAGCGGCGGCAGGTCGATCTTCTCGATTCCGATCCCGTCGAGCGCAAGCAGGCGGGCGTCGCGGCGGGGGCGGAAGCTGAACTGCGCCTGAAACAGCGGCGCGCGGTCGGCGTCACGATCCACGCCGAGGGAATCGAGCAGCAGTTCGAACGGCAGCTCGGCGTCGGCGAGCGCGGCCATGGTCTCGTGGCGCAGGCGCCGGCAGAGCGCGCGCATGCTGAGCGCCGGATCGAGCCGCGCGCGAAACACCTGCGTGTTGACCAGAAAGCCGACGACCGTCTCGGTCTCGGCGCGCCCGCGCGTGGCGGCGGGGCAGCCGACCGCGAAATCCTCCTGGCCCGACAGCCGCCCGAGCAGGATCTGGAAGGCGCCAAGCAGGACTGCGAAGGGCGTCACGCGCTCGCGCCGGCAGAAGTCCCTCAGCACAGCCGCGAGATCGGGCGGCAGAGCGCGGTCGACGCGGCCGGCGGCGCCGGCGGAGCCTTGGCGATCGACGGGGAGAGCGAGCGGCGGGGGCACGTCGCCGCCGAAACGCTCGCGCCACCGCGCGACGGCGGCCGCGCCGGCGTCTCCGGAAAACGCGGCGCGCTGCCAGATCGCATGGTCGACGGCGTCGATCTCGGGAAGCGCCGCGACCCACCTCTCCCCGGCGGGGAGAGGTCGCGAGGCGTAGCCGAGCGGGTGAGGGGGAGCAGTCGTTTCCGGAGAGGGCGACGCCCCCTCACCCGCCGTCGCTGTCGCGACGTCGACCTCTCCCCGCCGGGGATAGGTGAAGGGCTGCGCCACCGACGCTCCGACCTCCTCGGCGTAAAACCACTCGATGTCGCGCAGGATCAGCTCGGCCGACCACGCGTCGACCACGACATGGTGCAGCACGATCATGAGCGCCGAGCCGCCCTCGACGACCGGCGCGAGGCGCACGCGCAACAGCGGCGGCGCGCCGAGGTCGAACGGCCGGCTCGCCCCGGCCCGCGCCCAGCCGGCGAGCGCGTCTTCGGAAACCGGACCGTCGCAGTCGATGGCGAAGGGCGCGTCGGCCAGAACGCTCTGGCGCGGCCCTTCGGCGGTCTCGAAGAACCGCGTGCGGAGCGCGCCGTGCCGCGCGATCAGGCGGCGGAAGGCGTGCTCCAGCGCCGCGGCGTCGAGATCGCCGGCGAGCCTGAAGGCGCGCGCGGAGTTGTAGGCGGGGTCCGCCGGATCGAAGCGGTGCAGGAACCACAGGCGCTGCTGCGCGAAGGAGAGCGGCGCAGGCGCGGACCGGTCGGCGCGCGCGACGATCCCGTCGCCGCTTCCGGCGTCCGCGCGCAGCAGGGCGGCGAGCGCCGCCCTGTCCGAAGCCGCCCTGTCCATGGCTCCCGTCTCGCTCACGAGGCCGCCCGATCCGCTTCCGCGAGCAGCGCCGCGCGCTCCTCTTCCGAGAGGCCCGCAAGCCGCGCCCGCATCTCTGCGACTTGGTCGATCCGGCCGTCCGGCGCCTCGGCGCGCAGGGCCGCGGCGAGTTCGGCGACGCTTGGATGGTCGAACACCGCGCCCGGCGCGAGGTCGACGCCGAACAGCTTCCGGATCCGCGCCACGAACTTGATGACCTGAAGCGAATTGCCGCCGAGGTCGAAGAAGTCGTCCGTGACGCCGACCGCCTCTTCAGACCGGCCGAGCAGCTCGGCCGCCAGATCCCGCAGCACGGTTTCGAGCGCGTCGCGCGGCGCGACGCCGGCCGGCGCCTCGTCGAGCGGGCGCTGGCCAAGCGCCGCGCGGTCGATCTTGCCGTTGCCGAGCAGCGGCATGCGGTCGAGGACCACGATCCGCGCCGGCACCATCGGCGCCGGCAGGCGCGCGGCGAGCGCCGCCTTCAGCGCCGCGGCGTCGACCCCGTCGGCCGCCGCGAAAGCGACGAGCGAGGCCACGCCCGCCTCGTCGCGGCGCACGATCACGGCCGCCTCGCGGACGAAGTCGAGCGCGGCGAGCGCCGCCTCGACCTCGCCCGCCTCGACGCGGTGGCCGGCGATCTTGGCCTGCTGGTCGGCCCGGCCCGCGATCTCGAGGCCGCCCTCGGGGCGATAGCGGGCGAGGTCCCCGGTCGGGTAGAGCTTTCGGCCCGGGGACGTCGGATCGTCGACGAAGCCCGCGCTGTCCGCGCCGAGATAGCCGCGGCAGAGCTGGGCGCCGCCGATGTGGAGTTCGCCGAGCGCGCCGGTCGGGGCCGGACGCCCATGGGCGTCGAGCACGAGCGCGACGTCGCCGTCGAGCGCGCAAGTGAGCGGCAGCGGGCCGACGTCGGACGGCGCGGCCTCATGCACCAGCACGCCGACCGTCGTCTCGGTCGGGCCGTAATGGTTGAAGATCCGGCACGCTGGATCGACCGCACGGATGCGGGCGAGAAGCCCCGCCGACACCGCCTCGCCGCCGAGGATCAGCGTTTCGGGGACGCCCGCGTCCTCGGCTTCGAGCAGCGCTGAGAGATGCGACGGCGCCAGCTTGGCGCAGTCGATCGCGTGCTCTTTAAGGAACGCCGCGAAGGCCGCCGGGTCGCGCGCCTCGTGGTCGTCCGCCACGGCGAGGCGGGCGCCGCCGGCGAGCGCCCCGAACAGCGTCGTGTTGCCGAGATCGGCCGCGACCGTCGAGGCGAGCGCGAAACTGCGCGAGCGGTCGAGCCCGAGCGCCTCGCGGACGGCCGCGACATAGTTCGCGAGCTGGCCATGCTCGACCACGACGCCCTTCGGCGTCCCCGTCGAGCCCGAGGTGAAAAGCACATAGGCCGCACGGTCGGCGGGCGCGTCGAGGTCGGGCAGCGCCGCGGCTTCCGTGCCCGCCAGCGCGTCCGCAAAGGCGAGCGTCGCGGCGCCGGCCGCCGGGGCGCCGTCGTGGAGCACGAGCGCGGCGCCTGCGGCCTCCGTAAGCTGGCGGCGGCGCGCCTCTGGCCAGTCCGGGTCGAGCGGCAGATAGACGCCGCCGGCCCGCCACACCGCGAGCAGCGCCGTCACCATGTCGGGCGAGCGCGCCATGTCGAGCGCCACCACCGTCTCCGGCCCGACGCCGCGGGCCGCGAGCGACTGCGCGATCCCGTCGACGCGCCGGCCAAGCTCGGCATAGCTCAGCGTCACGCCGCGGCTCGAGAGCGCAGGCGCGTCGGGCGTCCACTCGGCCCAGCCGAGGATCAGCGGCAGCAGCGGCGCGCGGCCCGCCGGCGCGACGGCCGTCCGGTCGAGCGCCGCCATCCGGGCGCGCTCGCGCGGGCCGACGATCGGCTGCTCGCCGAGGGGCGCGTCCGGCCGGGCCACAATCGCGGCCAGCAGCGCGGCGGCCTGATCGAGCAGCGTTTCGGCGGCGTCTGCGCCATAGCCCCCCCCATCCCAGCCGATCGCAAGCGCCGACATAGCGCCGGAGGCGTCGATCTCCGGACGCAGCTCCAGCTCGAAGGGCGACGGCCCGTCGAGCGACAGGCGCCGCCAGCCGTCGCGCGCGGCGTCGAGGCCGAAGCCCACGATGAGCCCTTGCGGCGCGTCCGGTCCGTCGAGCGCCAGATGCTCCTGCCAGTCGAGATGGCTCGCGGTCGCCTCGATCAGGCTCGCGAGACGCCGTCCGAACGGCTCCGTCGCGTCGTAGGACGCCCGCACCGGCATGACCTTCTCGAACGGCCCGGCGACGCCCGAAAACATCTCGTAGTCGCGGCGGCAGTCGCGCCGCCAGCCGAGACGGAAGCGGTCTTCGCCCGAAATCCGGCCAAGAAGCGCGGTCCAGACCGCGAGCAGCCCGAGCTCGAGCCCCGCTTCGCCCGAAATCTCCGCGAAGCGCGCCGCGAGCGCCGGGTCGACGGCGACGCGGCGTTCCTCGCGCGCGCCGCCGTCGCCGGTCTGGCGAAAAGCGAGCTTCGGCGCGGGAAGCGCGTCCGCGCTTTGGTCGCGCCAGTAGAGCCGGGCCTGCGGAGCCTCCTCGTCGCTCTCCATCTCGGCGCGCCAGTCGGCATACTGCGCGTAAGTCCCGTCGTCATGGGACGACGCCCCGCGTCCCTGCAGGGCCTCGGCGATCAGGGCGAGCGTCGTGCGGTCCGCGGCGAGCGGCGAAGCCACGAGCGCGAGACGCCACGCCTCGTCGCCAAGTCGCCAGAGGCCCGCGCGCAGCGTCTCGCCGCGCGCGAGATCGAAGGGCGCGGTCGTCAGCGCCGCGACGTCGTCGGCGATCTCGGTCTCGGGATCGGGGCGCCCGCGAAGATCGCGGACGGTCCAGGCCGCGGCGGCCGGAGCGTCGAGCGGCGCCCGGCGCAGTCCGCGGAAGCCGGGCGCGGCCACGAAGGCGCTCGACAGCACGTCGTGCCGGGCCGCCACCTCCGCGAGCGCTGCCCGGAGCGTCCGCTCGTCGACGGCGCCGTCGATCGCGAACTCCGCGACGAAAGCTTCCGGCGCCGCGCTCGCGGCGCGCTGCTCGGGGCTCAGCGACCATGTATCTTGCGGCTGGAAGACCGCCGCCGTCTGCGCCGCGCCGCTCATGACAGCGCCTCCGCCGCCTTCGCCTCGACGCCCGCGCGGTCGGTCATGTCGCCCATCGCGACCACGATGCGGCGCTTGCCCTCGAACGGGTCGCGGGCATGGGCCGCCAGCATGTTGTCGAGCATCACGACGTCGCCCTTGCGCCAGTCGAAGCGCACCGCGCAGGCCTCGTAGAGCTCGCCCACGAGGTCCATGGTCGCGTCGTCGATCGGCGCGCCGTCGCCCCAAGTCACCTGCCGCGGCAGGCGTCCCTCGCCCAGCATCCCGATCAGGTCCTCGCGCACGTCGGCGTCGAGGAAGCGGGTGTGGTGCAGTTGCACTTGATTGAAGAACGACTTCTCGCCGGTCAGCGGGTGGACGATCACCGCCGGGCAGCGCGTGCGGGTCTGCAGCGCGTCGCCGTCGAGCCAGGCGATCTCCACGCCCTCGGCGCGGCAGCGCGCCTCGACCTCCGCCTTGTCGCTGGTGCGGAAGAAGTCGCGCCAGTCGACGTCGAGGCGCGGCGTGAAGGTGCGCACGTAAGCGAGGCCGAGCCGCTCGAATCTCTCCGCAAGGTCGGCCGGCAGGCGGCGGAACATCTCGCGGCAATCGACGATCGGCGTCGCGCCGCCGACGGGCGCGGCCTCCTCGCAGAAGAACCACTGCTTGCGCGGCCAGCGCGGCAGGTGCGAGCTCTCATTGTGGAAGAGGATCATCTTGTCCTCCGGATAGGGCGTCGAGCGGTAGGTGTTCTTGCCGCCCTCCTTCTTCGGAAGGTCGCCGTAGCCGCCATAGAGACCGGGCTGCAGCGCCTCGGCGAAGAGTTCGAAGTCGCGCGGACCGGCGAGCCCGAAGCCGCGGAACAGCAGGCCCGCATGGCGGCGCAGATTCTGCTCGACGTAATCGCGGTTCGCCGCGGCCCAGGCGGCGGCGTCGAGGTCGGGGGTCGTCGGCTCGATCACCAGCGGGAAGTCCGCGCCGGGCGCGAGGGTCGATTCCCGCACGAGGCTCGCGGGCGCCGCGGGACGCGGGGCGCCGGCCGAGAGTTTCTTGAGCTTGTCGAGTTTGGAGCCCATGCGGGCGCCGGAGGCCGGGGAGACGGGCGTCGGGGCGACGGACATTGCAGCGTCCTCCAGTGACGGCAGGGAAAACTGGCCGAGCGCGCGCGAGGGCGCGTCGACGATCTCGGTAAGCAGGTCTTCGAAAGCGCGGGCGAGCCGCTCGACGGTCGATCGCGCGAACAGCGCGGTGGCGAAGGCCCATTCGCAGGCGAGCCCGCCCGCGCCGTCCGGCTCGAGGAACAGCCCCATGTCGAACTTGGAGCTCTGGGCCGGGGCCGGGACGAGGGTCGCGTCGAGCCCTTCGACGCCGAAGTCGCCGCGCGGCGCGCTCTGCAGCACGAACAGGACCTGCACCAGCGGGTTGCGGCTGCGATCGCGCGGCGCGCGGACGGCCTCGACGATCCGGTCGAAGGGCAGCAGCGGCCGGTCGAACGCCGCCACCGCCTCGTCGCGCGTCGCTGCGAGCAGCGCCTCGAAGGCGAGGTCCGCGGCCGGCTGACTTCGGAGCGGCAGCACGTTGACGAAGAAGCCGATCAGCCGGTCGAGCTCGGGCAGCGGGCGGCCGGCGACGTCGGCGCCGATCAGCATGTCGGTCGCGGCCGTCCAGCGGTGCAGCAGCGTCTGAAACCCTGAGAGCGCGGTCATGTAGAGCGTCGCGCCATGGGCGGCGCCGAGCGCTTCGAGGCGCCCGACGAGCGCCGGGGAGAGCGCGAAGCGGACGCTCGCGCCCGCCTGCGAGGCGACCGGCGGCCGCTCGAAGTCGGTCGGGAGCGGCAGAGTCGTGGGCGCGCCGTCGAGGCGTTCGCGCCAGAACGCCTCGTCGCGCGCGAGCGCGCCGGACGCGTCGAGCCCGCGCTGCCAGAGGGCGAAATCCGCATATTGGAGGCCGAGCGGCGGCAGGATGGCGGGCCGGCCCTGAAGCGCGGCGCGATAGAAAGCGCCGAGATCCTGCGCCATCACGCCCATCGACCAGCCGTCGCAGACGATGTGATGGAGCGCGATCAGGAGGTCGCTCCGGTCGTCGCCCAGCCGGCAGAGCGTCGCGCGCATCAGCGGCGCGGCCGCCAGATCGAAGGGAACGCGCCCCTGCTCAGCCTCCGCGCGCTCCAGCGCGGCGCGGCGTTCGGCGGCGCCGAGGCCGGACAGGTCGAGCAAACGGAGATCGAAGGCGCGGGCGTCGCGGACGACCGCGCGCGCCTCGCCTTCGTCGTCCTCGAGGAAGGCGGTGCGCAGCGCCTCGTGGCGGGCGACGAGCGCGGTCAGCGCAAGAGCGAGCGCGTCTTCCGACAGCGGTCCGCGCAGTTCGAGCCGGCCGACGACGTTGTAGGCGCCGGCCTCGGACCCGAACTTCTCCGCGACCCAGAGGCGCTGCTGGGCGAGCGAGAGCGGCGCGCCCTCCCCGGCCCCGCGGCGCGCCCGCGTCAACGGCGGAAGAGCCGCCGCCTCGTCGCGCGGCGCGGCGTCGAGCCAGGCGGCGACGTCGGCGAGGGTCTTCGGCGCGAACATGTCCCGCAGGCCGACCGCGACGCCGAACTCCTGGCGGATGCGCGCCGCGGCCTTGGCGGCGAGCAGCGAATGGCCGCCGAGCGCAAGGAAGCGATCAAAGCGCCGGACCGACTCGACGTCGATTTCGAGCGCCGCGGCCCAGATCGCGGCGAGCCGGCGTTCGGTCTCCGAGCGCGGCTCGTCCTCGCCCGCGTGACGCGCGTCCGAGACCGAGGGGCGGCGGTAGATCTCGAAGGCCGCGATCTCGCCGCTCGCGACGCCGGCCGCGCAGCTCGAACGCTGCAGCTTGCCGCTGGTCGTCTTGGGCAGCGCGCCGGGCTCCAGCAGCGCGATCAGGCTCGCGGGCTCCTGCTGGGTCTCGGCCACGGCCGCGTCGATCGCCGCGATGATCTCGGCCGCGGTCGTGCTCCGCCGCGTGCCGCGGCCGATCTCGGCCGCGACGCCAATGCCCTCGCTCCCGTCGTGCTGGACCGGAAACGCCGCGACGCGCCCCTTGCGCACCGCCGCGACGCCGCGCTCGACCGCCTGCTCGATGTCCTGCGGGTAGCGGTTCTGGCCGCGGACGATGATGACGTCCTTCTTGCGGCCCGCGATGAACAGGTAGCCCTCGCGCGTGAAAGCGAGATCGCCGGTGCGCAGCCACCGGCCGTCCGGCCTGTCAAGGAAGGCGGCTTCCGTCGCTTGCTTGTTGCGCCAGTATCCGCGGGCGACGCTCGCGCCCGAAACCCACACCTCGCCGATCTCGTCGTCGGCGCGGACGGCGAAGGTCTCGGGATCGACGATCCGCACGCAGTCGGCGTCGACCGGCAGCCCGCTCGCCACCAGCTCGACGCCGAGCGGGTTCGGGACGATCCGGCCGCGCGCGAGTTCGTCGGCGTCGACCCGCGCGGTCCGGTAGGGCCGCATGCGCCGGTCGCCGCTGACCATCAGCGTCGCCTCGGCGAGGCCGTAGCTCGGATGCAGCGCGTCGGCGTGGAACCCCGCCGGGGCGAAGCGCTCGGCGAACTCCGCCATGGTGTCGGCGCGGACCGGCTCCGCCCCGCAGAAGGCGACGCGCCAGGACGCCAGGTCGAGGCCGGCGAGCGTCGCCTCCGACACCCGCTCGACCGCGAGGCGGAAGGCGAAGTCCGGCCCGCCGCTCAGCGTGCCGCCGAAACGCTGGATCGCCTGCAGCCAGCGCGCCGGCCGCGCGAGGAAATGCTCGGGCGGCATCAGGATCAGCGGGATCCCGCAGAACACCGGCAGGCCGAGCCCGGCGATCAGCCCCATGTCGTGATAGAGCGGCAGCCAGCTCACCGCGACGTCGTTGGCGCGCACGCCGAAGCCGCGCACCATGGTGAGCTGGTTGTCGATCAGGTTGGCGTGGGTGACCTCGACGCCCTTCGGGGCGGAGGTCGAGCCCGATGTGTATTGCAAGAAGGCGACGTCCTCGGCGCGGATCGGCTTTGGGGCCCAGCCGGGCGGCGGCGCGTCGCGCATCAGCGCGACGTCGGCCGCGGCCACGCCGTGCCCGGCGCAGAGCGCGGAGACGGAGGCGAGCGAGGCCGCGTCGGTCAGCGCGAGCCGCGGCGCGGCGTCGGCGATCATGCCGGAAAGACGGACGACGTGATGCGGCCGGAGCGATTCCGGCGGATAGGCCGGGACCGCGATCACGCCGGCGTAGAAGCATCCGAAGAAGGCCGCGACATAGTCCGGTCCGCTCGGCAGCAGGATCAGCGCGCGGTCGCCGGGCGCGGCGACCCGCCCGAGCGCGACGGCGATCTCGCGGGCGCGGGCGTCGAGCGCCCGGTAGTCGAAGATCTCCGCCGGCTCGCCGTCCGGGCCGAGGAAGCGCAGAGCGACGCGGTCGGCCTCGTCCTCGGCGCGGGCCGCGAGCACCTCGGCGAGCGTTTCGGCCCCGCGATAGGCCGAGACGATCCTCTCGTGTTCGGCGGGCGAAAGACGCGCGGCGGGCGAGGTGGGCTCGACGTCGAGCATCATGACGGCGCCCCTCCGGCCGCGAGGCGCAGGGCGGGTTCGGCGGGCGCGCTCCCCTCCCCGGCGGCTCCCGTTGTCCCGGCCACTTGACCGCCTTCGAGCTTCACGATCCGGTCGGCGAGGTCGAAATAGCGGTCGTCATGGGTGACGACGACGAGCGCCTTGCCGCCCGCCTTCAGCGCGGGCAGCAGCTCGCGGTAGAACACGTCCTTGAAGGCTGGATCCTGATCGGCCGCCCATTCGTCGAACACCATCACGGGCTTGTCCTCGACGCAGGCGGCGACGAGCGCGAGGCGCTTGCGCTGGCCCTGCGACAGGTCGCGGGTCGTGAAGGCGCCGTCGCGGACGCGCGCCTTGTGGTCGAGCTGGAGCCGGGCGAGCCACTGGTTGGCGCGGTCGTCGAGCCGTCCGTCGGCGGCCTCGAGCAGCGTCTCGAACAGCTGGAAGTCGGAATAGATCGCCGAGAACAGCTGGCGGTAGGCGTGCCGGCCGCCCTCCTCGACGGGCGCGCCGTCGACCAGGATGCGGCCGCTCTCCGGCGCGTAGAGGCCGGTGACGAGCTTGGCGAGCGTCGTCTTGCCCGAGCCGTTGCCGCCTACGACGAACAGCGTCTCGCCGGCCGAGATCGTCAGGTCGATCGGGCCGAGGGTGAAGACGTCCTCCTCGCGCTCGCGGAAATAGCCGTGTGTCACGCCCTCGAGCGCGATCGTGCGCGGCGCGGCCGGCGTCGCGACGAAGGGATTGGCGGGCTCGGCGCGCAGGTCGGAGAGCACGCCCTTGACGCGGCCGATCGCGACGCGGGCGAGGTTCACGTAAGGAAGGTGCGCGAGCACGCCCTCGAGCGGCCCCATGAGATAGAGGAACGCGATCACGTAGCCGGTGACGACCCCGCCGCTCTCCTGCGGCAGCCACAGCCGCGCGAACAGCACGACGCCGATCAACACCATGAACAGGAAGCGGCCCCAGCCGTCGGAGAGCGCGAGCAGCGCGAGGCCGCGCGCGCGGTCGCGGCCGACCGCCCTGATCGCGGCGTCGAGGTCCTGGTCGAGGAAGCGGCGGGCCTTGGCCTCGTTGAGCTTCAGCTCCTTGGCGCCGCCCAGAAGCTGGTCGAAGTCGCCGTAGAGCTTGTCCTGGCTGAAGCCCGCGCGGCGCAGATGGTCGACCACGCTGCGGTGGCTGAGATGGTAGCCGACCGAGCCGGCCGCGATCAGCGCGAGCGCCGCCGCGAAGACGACGGGCGACAGCCAGGCGAGATAGCCGAGCGCGCCCAGCACCACGACGAGGTTGGTGACCATCACCGGGAAGCCGACGCCGAAATTCGCGATGTTCACCGCGTCGTCGGCGAGCGCGGAGCGGATACGGGCGCGGCCGATGGTTTCGAGGTTGCGGTAGGGCGTGCGCAGGATCGCCTCGGCGATCTCGTGGCGGAGCCGCGCGAGACAGGTCTGGCCGAGATGGGCGAACAGCGCCCGCGAGGCCGACTGCGCGACCATCACCGCGACGGCGATCGCCGCGAAAGGCGCGAGCCAGAAGGTCAGCCGGTCGAGCGGCGCGTTGAGCGCCTCGTTGATCAGCATCACGAGCGCCGCGCCGCCGAGGCCGCAGACGAGCGCGGCCGTCAGCGCGGCGGCGAACAGCGCGGGGGATGCGCGCAGGAGGATCGCGATCAGCGTCACGCCGTCGTCTCCGGTGGGGCTCGGCCGACCCGCGCCTCAGCGCGAGCCGTGCGCCTCGGCCATGGCGACGCGGACCTTGCGCGGCCCCTTGAAGGGCGAGCGGCCGTGGGCGACGAGCATGTTGTCGAGCATCGCGACGTCGCCGGCCCGCCACGGGAAGGCGATCTTGCGGCGGTCGAGCACGCCCCTCACGACGTCGAGCGTCTCGTCGTCGATGGGCTCGCCGTCGCCATAGGTGACGTTGCGCGGCAGGTCCTCCTCCTCGACGATGTCGAGCAGGGTCGCGCGCACTTCCGGCTCGAGATTCGAGACGTGGAACAGATGCGCCTGGTTGAACCAGACCATCTCGCCGGTCTTCGGATGCGCGGCGACAGCCTGGCAGCGCTGCTTGGTGCGCAGCTCGCCGTCGTCCTTCCATTCGCATTCGATGCCGCGCGGCGCGCAGAAAGCCTCGACCTTGGCCCGGTCCTCGGTGCCGAACACGTCGGTCCAGGAGACGTCGAGGCCGGCGCCGAAGTTGCGGACGTAGGTCAGCTCGCGCTCGGCGAAGCGCGTGCGGATCTCTTCAGGCATGTCGCGATAGACGAGGCGGCTGTCGGCGAGCGGCGTTTCTCCGCCCTCGGGGGCCGCCTCCTCGCAGTAGAACCAGATCTTCATCGGCCAGTCGCGCGTATAGGCCTGCTCGTTGTGCAGCGGAATGTGCTGGTGCTGCGGATATTCGGTCGAGGTGTAGACCCCGGTCTCGACCTTCGAGCGCGGCGTCGAGCCGAACTCGTAGGTCAGCAGCTCGTGGCCGAAGCCCGCGGCGAATTCGCGGAACGCCGCCGCGCCGTCGAGCCGGAAGCCGCGGAACAGCAGCCCGCCCTCGACGGGCAGGTGACGGTCGGCGAGCCGTTCGAGCTCCGGCAGGGCGTCGATGAGCGACAGGCCGTCGGCGGGATCGGCCTCCACGAGCAGAGGAAGCGCCGAACCCTGGACGAACGGCTTCGCGGTCAACGCCGCACGGTCGAGAACGTCCGTCATCTTTAGCTGCTCCTTGACGTACGGGGGCGCCTTCGAGGCTCAGGCCGCGACGCGCGCGTCAGCCGCGGCCGACAGGCCGGCGACGACGAGGTCCAGCGCCTCGCGCTCCCGCTCGTGAATGAAGAAATGGCCGCCCTCGAACAGCCGCATCGCGAAGCCGGCGGAGGTTTCCGCCTCCCAGGCCGCGATCGCCTGCGGGGCGACGTCGTCCTGCGCGCCGCCGAGCGCCGTGATCGGGCACGGCAGCGGCGCGCGCGGCCGGCGGGCATAGAAGCCGGACATCAGGAAATCGGCCCGGAGCGCCGGCAGCACGAGCGCCATCAGCTCGGGCTCGGCCAGCGCCTCCTCGGGCGTGCCGCCGAGCCGGCGCAGCTCGCCGAGAAGCGCCTCGTCCGACATCGGTTCGGCGCGCGCGCGGTCGTCCCTGAGAGCGGGCGCCGCGGAGGCGGAGGCGAACAGGCGCGACGGCGCCGGAGCGCCGCGCGCGATCAGCGCATGAGCAAGCTCGAAGGCGACGATCGCGCCGACGCTGTGGCCGAACAGCGCGTAGGCCGAGCCGAGCTGCGGCTCGAGCTCTGCGG
Source organism: Ancylobacter novellus (assembly GCA_003241695.1). Lineage (GTDB taxonomy): Bacteria > Pseudomonadota > Alphaproteobacteria > Rhizobiales > Methylopilaceae > Methylopila. The sequence continues at coordinate 58,115 of QFPN01000008.1, forward strand.
CGAGGTCCTGCGCGAGCCCGACGAGGTCGGTCCGCGGCGCCTCGCCCGCCCTCGCGCCGCGGCCCGGCGTCTCGACCGGGCGCACCTCGATCCACGACGGCAGCGCCTTCGTCCAGCGCAGGTAGCCCTGCGCGGTCGCGCCCGAATGCGGCAGGCAGAACAGCCGGATCGTTTCACGCAAGGGTTCAGCCCCGCCCGTTCGCGGCGGCGCCGTCCATGTGTCGGCGCAGGCTGAGCGGCCGCATGTCGGTCCAGACCTCGTCGATATAGGCGACGCATTCGGCCTTAGGTCCGGTCTTGCCGACCGTACGCCAGCCTGCCGGAACGTCGCGGTAGGTCGGCCAGATTGAGTATTGTTCCTCGTGATTTACCACCACGTGGAACACACCGTCCTCACGGTCAAAAGCCATGACGGAAATCATCCCTAAGCGATTTCTTAGTCTTTGAGGCGGCGGAAATAAGCACGCACGCCCTCCCATATCAAGCATGAATTTTGATATACTTGTTTTGTCGAAATTATGACTGAAATATCTGACTTTATAACTCTTCTAAGAACTATTCTACAAAGCAATTCTACTCATTTCAATCCATGAATGGACTTTACATTGCATGCGAAAAGTTGATGGTATCCGCGCCCTCACGGCGTCGGAGGCCGCCCGCGCTCGCCTCGGGGCTCGGATCGGCCGTCCGCCGGCCGGACTTCCGTTCACGGCTCCATCGACAAGACCCGTTCGGGTCCGGGAGACGAAACATGCAGGATCATCGCTCTCCAGCGCGGGAGTTCGCCGCCTTCCCGGCGAGCGGCCGTCCGCTGCGCGTCGTCGACCACGACGGCGTCGTGACGGTCGAAGCGCCGGGCGGCGAGGCCGTCGGCTTCGCCCTTTCGCGAGACGGCGGAACGCTTCGGCCGACCTCCGCCCCGCCGGCCGATCCGGCCGCGTTCCGCGACGCCATGCTCGCCGCCCTCGAAGCCGTCTTCGCGTGGTCGCCCGAACGGGAGACCGTCGCGGTCGAGGCGGCGGGCTGCGAGGCGGGTCTCGACGTCCTCGTCGCGAGCGGCGTTCTGGCGCGCGACGACGGGCGCCTGCTCGCCCGCGCCGACACGCTCATGCAGCAGCCGGCCTTGTGGCTCGCGCGAGGCGATGCGTCTCCGTTTCCCGAACGCTTCGTCCTGACGGGCGACCGCCGCCATCCCCTGCGGCGGCCGAAGCCCGCAGGCGTCGTCTACGCCCGCCACATCCCGTGGCTCGGTGAGACCCTGACGTTCCGGACCGCGACGGTGGAGGACGACCTCGACGCCTTCCACCGCTGGATGAACGACCCGCGGGTGGCGGCGTTCTGGAGCGAGAGCGGCGATCTCGCGCATCACCGCCGCTATCTCGAGGGCCTGATCGCCGATCCGCACATGGTCCCGATGATCGGCGCCTTCGACGGCGTCCCCTTCGCCTGGTTCGAGATCTACTGGGCCAAGGAGAACCGCCTCGGGCCGTTCTACGACGCCGACGACTACGACCGCGGCTGGCACGTGGCGGTGGGCGAGGCGAGCCGGCGCGGCGGCGCCTCGATCGGGGCCTGGCTGCCCTCGCTCGTGCATTTCATGCTGCTCGACGACCCGCGCACGCGCCGCATCGTCGGCGAGCCCGCGGCGAGCCACGTCCAGCAGATCCGGAACCTCGAACGGTCCGGCTTCGCGCGGCTCAAGACCTTCGACTTCCCCCACAAGCGCGCGGCGCTGGTGAGCCTCTCGCGCGAGCGCTTCTTCGCCGACCGGCTGTGGCTGCCCGCATCGAGCCGCGAGGCCGCCGCGCCGGCCGAAGCCGCCAGCCCCCTCCCCCTCGCAGGCGCCGCCTGAGAACGCCCCGGAGCGCCCTCGCATGAAGCCCAACCCGGCGGTCCCGCTCGACGTCCTCGGCGTCGGCTTCGGCCCCTCGAACCTCGCTACCGCGATCGCGATCGAGGAGGCCAACAGACGGCTGAGGCCGGCCTGCTCCTACTGCTTCGTCGAGCGGCAGGACGGCTTCGTCTGGCATCGCGACATGCTGCTGCCGGACAGCGACATGCAGATCTCCTTCATCAAGGACCTCGTGACGCTGCGCGATCCCACCAGCCCGTTCTCGTTCATCAACTACCTGCACGAGAAGGGCCGGCTCGAAGCCTTCATCAACCGCAAGTCGTTCTTCCCCAGCCGGATCGAGTTCAACGACTATCTGCGCTGGGCCGCGGCCCGCTTCGAGGACGGCTGCCGCTACGGCGAAGAGGCGCTTTCGATCGAGCCGGAAGTTTCGAACGACGGGGTGGTGCGGTCGCTCGCGGTGAGGACGCGCACGGCCGGCGGCGAGGAGATCGTGCGCCGGACCCATGACCTCGTGCTCGCGGTCGGGGGCGCGCCGCAGGTTCCCCCGGCCTTCGCGGACCTGCCCCGCGACCCGCGCCTGTTCCACTCGTCGCGCTATCTCAGGGCGATCGCCGGCCTCGGGCTCGAAAACCGGCCCGGCGCGACCGTCGCGGTGGTTGGCGCGGGCCAGAGCGCGGCCGAGATCGCGCTCGACCTCCATGGCCGCTTTCCCGAGATCACGATCGACATGCTGTTCCGCGGCTCGACGCTGAAGCCCGCGGACGACACGCCGTTCGTGAACGAGATCTTCAATCCCGAATTCACCGATTTCGTCTTCGCGCAGCCGGAGGAGCGGCGCCGCGGAATCATCGCCGAGTTCCGCGACACCAACTACGCCGTGATCGACGCCGACCTGCTCGGGCGGCTCTACGAGATCCTCTACCAGCAGCGCGTGCTCGGCGACGCCCGGCTGCGGCTTCAGGGCCGGATCGAGGTGGCCGAGGCCGCGCTCGACGAGGGCGGCGTCCGCATGACGGTGCTCGATTCGGGCGGCGGCGAGACGGCGACGCGCCGCTACGACGCCGTCGTGCTCGCGACCGGCTACGAGCGCGACATCCGCCACCCCCTGCTCGCGCCGCTCGCCCAGTATCTCGAGGACTTCGCGGTCGAACGCGACTACCGCCTCCGGGCGCGACCCGAGTTCCGGCCCCGAATCCACGTGCAGGGCTTCTCGGAGGACACCCACGGCCTCAGCGACACGCTGCTGTCGGTGCTCGCGATCCGCTCGCAGGAGATCGCGGTCTCGCTGATGGAGTCGAAGCGCCGCCGCCTCGCCGAGGCCGCCTCCGATCCGGGCTGGATGGCCCAGGCCGGCTGAGCGCGCCCGCCTCTCGGCCGTCATGCCCGCGCCTTCGCGGGCATCCGCGACTTCGACTGACGCCGCGCTCTACGACCAAGTCGCGGATGCCCGGCTTCGCCGGGCATGACGGCGATGGTCAGTCCGCCGCCGCGACGCCTTCGGGAATGACCGGGCAGGTGCCGCAATAGCCGACGCCCGGCGCGAGATAGCGCAGGCAGCAGACGCGGCGCACCCGCCCGGAGGGCGGATAGCTCACCGGCGCGTAAAGCGGGTTCGGCCGTCCGTACCTGCGGCGTTCGGCCATGACGGCGAGCCCCGCCTCGACGCCGGCGGCCGGCGCGCCGAGATCGCCCGCGCCGCGGACGATGAAGTCGAACACGTTGCCGGCGTTGCTCCAGAACACTTTTTTCGACGCGCCGCTGACCGCGGCGAGCGCGGCGATCAGCGGTTCGAGATGGCCGTCGATCAGCCGGTCGAACCGCGCCTCGCCGCGCTCCGGGTCGAGCGGCGCGCCGCCATGTGGCAGCGCGACGCGCAGGGTGCGGCCGCGCTCGTCGGCGACCACCGACGCTTCGTCGAGCGTGACGGGGAGATCGAGATCGAGCAGCAGATTGGCCGCGAGCGCCGCGGGCATCAGCGTCGAAAAGTGGCTCTTCGACCAGAGCGAGGCGACCGCGCGCCGGTCGCCGTCGCCATAATGGGCGGCGAGGCGGTCGATCAGGCCGCGGAGCGTTTCGGGCTCGAGCAGATCCGCGGCCGGCCGCGCGCCCTCGGCGGGGGCGAGCGTCAGGCTGTCGGCGAAGGGTTCGAGCGGCCCCCGGAACAACCGCGCAAGCGCGGGGATCGTCATCGCCGCGCCTTCATCAGCCATACGAAATAGAGCCCGCCCAGCGCCGTCGCGACCACCCCGGCCGGGATCTGCCACGGATAGATCGCGTTCCGCCCGATCCAGTCGGCCAGCACCATCAGGATCGCGCCGATCAGCCCCGCGGCGAGGGTTTCGGCGAGCGGCGACCGCGCCCCGGAGAGGCGCGCGAGATGCGGCCCCATCAGCCCGACGAAGCTGAGCGGGCCGACGAGAAGCGTGGAGATCGCGGTCAAGGCGGAAGCGAAGGCGAGAAGCGCGAGGCGGCTCCGCCCGACCGCGAGGCCGAGCGCCTGCGCCGGCGCGTCGCCGAGCGGCAGGATCGCGAGCCAGCGCGCCGCGAAGGGCAGCGCGAGCGCGGCGAGCGCCGCGGCTGCGCAGGCGCCCGCCGCGAGCGGCGCGGTCACCGCATAGGTCGAGCCCGCGAGCCAGGTGAGGACCTGCGCGGTCCGCGGATCGCCCGACACCAGCACGACCTCGAGCACGGCGTTGAGCAGCGCCGTCAGCCCGACGCCGATCAGCAGCATCCGCATCGGCGCGAAGGCCGAGCGGCGGCCGATCGCGAGCACGACGGAGAGGCTCGCGAACGCTCCGAGGCCGGCGAACGCGAGCGACGCGCCGTAGCCGAGGCCGGGCGCGAGGAAGGTCGTGGCGATGAGCGCGATGGCGGCGCCGGCCGAGACGCCGAGCAGCTCCGGGCTCGCCATCGGGTTGCCGCTGATCCGCTGCAGGATCGCGCCCGCGGCCGACAGCATGAAGCCCGCCGAAAGCGCCGCCGCGACCCGCGGCCCCCGCCATGTCGAGAGCGCGGCGAAGTCCCGCCCCCAGGCCCAGAGCCAGCCGTCGGGCGTGCGCCCGAGCGACAGCGCAAGCCAGACGGCGACGGCCGCGAGCGGGACGAGCGGCAGGAGGAGCCCGAGGCCGGGCGCGCCGCTTCCCGCCCGCGGCCCCTCGTCGGCGGCGCGTTCGCCCGAGGCTGTCGAGCGGAACCGCCAGACGAGCCAGAGCAGCAGCGGCGCGCCGAGCAGCGCCGTCACAGCGCCTGTCGGCGGCAGCATGCCTCCGGTCGCCGCGACCAGGGCCTGATCGGTCAGGAGCAGCACGCCGGCCGAGACGCCCGCGCCCCAGACGAGGCGCTGGCCGAAGCTGCGCGCGCCGGCCGCCCGCGCGACCGCGGGCCCCGCGAGCCCGACGAAGCCGATCGCCCCGACCGCGCCGACCACCGAGGCGCTGACCAGCACCGCCACCACGACCGCGGCGAAGCGGATGAAGGAAAGCGGGACGCCGAGGCTCTTCGCGCCGGCCTCGTCGAGATCGAGCAGCGCGAGCGGCCGCGCGAGCAGCGCCGCCGCGAGCGCCGCGAGCGCGATGCGGGGGCCGAGGCCCGCCGCGGCCGACCAGTCGTTCTGCGCGAGCGAGCCGGCCTGCCAGATCATGAGATCGGAGAGCTGCTCGAAATTGCCGATCGTCAGCATCTTGTTCGCGGCTTCGAGCGCGAGCGAGACGATGAGGCCCGCGAGCACCACCGCGAAGGGCGCGAAGCCGCGGCCTCTCGCGAGCGCCAGCACCAGCGCCATGCTGGCCGCGCCGCCGGCGAGCGCGAGCGGTTCGTAGCCGAAGGCGAGCAGGCCCGGCGCCCACAGCGTCGCGGCGTAGAGCGCGAAGCGCGCGCCGGCGAACACGCCAAGCGTGCCGGGCTCGGCGAGCGGATTCCTGAGCACCTGCTGCAGCAGCGCGCCCGCGAGGCCGAGCCCCGCGCCGCAGAGCAGCGCGACCGCGATCCGCGGCAGCGCGCTGTAGCGGACGATGAGCTCGCGCATGTCGCCGATGTCGGGCGCGACGAGCGCCTCGAGCCAGCGCCCCGGCGGGGCCGCGGCCGACAGGTTGAAGACCGCGAGCGCGAACCCGAGCGCCAGCAGGCCAAGCGCGACCGCGGGAGGGCCGAAGGCGGCGCGGCGGCCGGCCTTCGGCGCCCCGGCGGCCGCCCCGAGGTCGGCCCGCGCCGTCATGCCCGCGCCCTCGCGCGGTCGGGGCCTCCGCCAAACGCCCGCGACGGTTCCGCCCCCTCCCCCTTGCGGGAAGGGTAAGGGTGGGGGTGGTTCAGAACGGGGCTTCGAACGTCGGCGCAGAGCGGCTTCGCTTTCTCCGCTTCATTCGGAAACACCCCTACCCCCGCCCTGCAAGGCCAGGGTGGTCGCATATGGACTTGGCTCCGCCCTTCACCTCTCCCCGGCGGGGAGAGGTCGGTCCGAAGGACCGGGCGAGGGGGCCACGCCCTCTCCTGAAAGCCCTGTGCCCCCCCACCCGCTCGGCTTCGCCTCGCGACCGCTCCCCGCCGGGGAGAGGTGGGCCGCAGCGTCCTTCGCCAAAAACGATAGCCCTCCCCGCAAGAGGAAAGGGGGAAGAGCGGCCGACGCCTTTTCGCGGAGGCCTCGCAATCGGCTAGCATGACGGCGGCGAGCGGGACGCACCTCGGCGCAGGTCCCGCCTGGGCTCCTGCCGCGCCGTCATGCCCGCGCCTTCGCGCGGGCATCGACGACTGCGGCGTAGAGCTCCGCGATCCCGGAAAGTCGTGGATGCCCGCCTGCGGCGGGCATGACGGGGTCTGGCGGGTCATATCCCGACGCATGTCAGCCATGGGTTCCGAGCGCGGCGCGGAGCTGGTCGGCGAGGCGGGTCGCGGAGGCGAGGCCGCCGTTCGGATGCACGACCGGCATGGCGATCACCTCGCCGCGGGCGACCGGCGGCAGCGCGCGCCAGAGCGGGCTGCGGTCGAGCCGGGCGAGAGCGCGGTCGGTCTCGGCCCCGCGATGGAAATGCACGATGCGCGCCTCCGGCATGGACGCAAGCGTCTCGACCGCGGCGAGCGCGGTGCCGAAGGCGTTCTGCCGTCCTTTCCAGGCGTTGGCCACCCCCGAGCGCGCCGCCACCGCGCCGAGCACGCTGTTCGAGCTGAACACCGCGAGGTGCCGGCCGTCCTCGAAAAATCGGCAGAGCAGCGTCGGCTGGGGCGAGACCACGGCGTTCGCCCGCGCGCAGGCCTCGTCGAGCGCCGCGGCGAGCGCGACGCGCGTCCCCTCGCGGCCGACGATCGCGGCGAGCCGGCGCGAGATCAGGTCGAGATTGTCGAGCGGCGGCCGGCGTTCGAGATCGCCGATGACCTCGACGGGCGCGACGCGGGCGAGCGTCGCGCGGTTGGCGCTCGCCTCCCAGGCGGGCAGCACCATCAGGTCGGGGGCGAGATATTCGAGGAATTCGAGGTTCGGCTGCTGGATCGGCCCGAGGTCGAGCACGTTCGCCGGCAGTTCGGGCTGTCCGATCAGGCGCCGGTAGAGCGGATTGTCGGCGGCGGCGACCGGGGCCGCGCCGAGCGAGACCAGGATCTCGGTGAGCTGCAGTTCGAGCGAGACCACGCGTTTCTGCGCGGCGGGCGCGGGCCGCGCGGAAACGCAGACGGCCGCCGAAACGGCGGCCGTCGCAACGGCCCTCAGCGCGCCGCGGCGGCTGAGGGACGGGTTCACCACTTGTACGAGACGGTGGCGAGCACGGTGCGGGGAGCGCCGTAATCGCAGCCCTGGAACCCGAGAGCGCAGGAATATGTCTTCTTGTTGAAGAGGTTCGTCGCGTTCACCTGCCCATAGAAGCCTTGCATCGAGGAGCTGATCGCGCCGAAGTCCATCTTCGCAACCGCATCGAAAGTGACGTAGCTCGGGATGCTGGGGAACTTCTGGAGCTTCTCTTCGAACGCACCGTCGAAATAGGTCGCCGGGGGAATGTTGGTCTTGCCCACATACTTCACGCCGGCGCCGAGCTTCAAACCGCGAACGCCCATCGAGGTGAAGTCATAGATCGCCCACAGCGAAGCCTGATGAAGCGGAATTGTGGGGAGACGCTGACCGACGAGGTAATGAATCTCGTCGCCGGTGGTCGGATCGACGTAGACGCTGTCATCCTTGATCGTCTTCGCGTCCGTATAGGCGTATCCCGCGGAGAGCTGCCAAGGGCCGATCTCGGTCTTTGCCTCAAGCTCGAAGCCTTTGGACCTGACAAGTCCCACCTGAGTGGGGGTGTCCAGCGTGCCAAACGGCAGGTTCTTCTGCTCGATATGATAAACGGAGCCGGTGATGAGGGTTTTTCCGTCCGGCGAGGTCCAGCGCACACCGCCTTCATATTGCTTGCCGGTCGTCGGCTTGAGCGTGGTGAGGATGGTGCGTTCAGCCGCCACTGAAGGAGCAAAAGACTCGCTGTAGGAAACGTATGGCGCGAAACCGTTTGGCGCGAGATAGACGAACCCGAGCCGACCGGTCAGGTCATCATCTTTCTGCTTGCCGTTGAACATTGCCCAAGCAGGATTTTCGTAGGTGAAATCGGTGGTCGCCCAGTCTTTTCGAAGCCCCCCCAGAAAGATGAACTTATCCAAAATCTTGATCTGGTCCTGTGCATAGACGCCGACCTGCGTGATCGTACGGTCGAATCCGCGAGGAGCGCCGCCCACGTCTCCCGTCGGATCCAGTTTGTCTCCCGTACCAATGTCGATCCAGCCTCCGGCGCTATCTCGTTGACGAACCGTGTCGTAAGTCTGCCGAGCATAGTCGACGCCGACAACGGCGGTGTGCTCGACAGGCCCTGTGTCGAAATTGAACTGGAAGTGGTTGTCCGCCGTCCAGACCTTGGAATGTTCTTTTCGTTCGCTGCGCCCGCGGCAGAGCTGGTTTGGGCTGCCGGTCGGCAAGCACGCCAAAGCCGCCCCATTATCTTCGCCGACAAAACCAAGAGACGTCAGATAGTTCCAGTCCGACTTGGCTTCGAAATAACGTCCGCGCGAGCTGAAAGAAATATTCTCGTTGAACTTGTGGTCGAAAATATAGGCGATTGCGCCTGAATCGATGTTGTAGCGGTCGAAGCTCGTATCGCCGATGAACAAGTCACGCGGGACCCGGCGACCGCCGGGATTGCGGTTCCCGAACACCGTCCCGAACGCGTCCATCGGCGCCACGAACCGCGTGCGGATCTCCTGGTAGTAGCCCAGCACCGTCAGCGAGGTGTCGTCGGTCGGCTTCCAGGTCAGCGCCGGGGCGATGTAGCGCTTGTCGTCGGGGACGTGGTCGATCCAGGTGTTCGCGTCGCGCGCCAGCGCGGTCAGGCGGAACGCCCAGTCGCTGCCCTCGCCGCCGATCGGGCCGGAGACGTCGCCCGAAAACTGCTTGGTGTCGAAGCTGCCGCCGGTGAGGTTGATCTCGCCCTGCGGGGTGAAGGTCGGCCGCTTCGAGATCGAGTTGATGACGCCGCCTGGCGCGAGCTGGCCGTAGAGGATCGACGCCGGCCCCTTGAGGATCTCGATGCGCTCGAGGCCGTAGACCTCCTGCGAGCCGTCATAGACGTTGGCCTGCAGCTTCATGCCGTCGCGGAGCTGGCCCAGATTGCCGTTCTCCGACGAGAAGCCGCGGATGTCGAACTCGTCGAGATAAAGCGAGCGCCCCGACGAGAACGACGACACGCCCGGCGTGTAGGCCAACGCCTCCTGCAGGGTGGTCGCGCCGCGGTCCTCGATCTCGTCGCGGGTCACGATCGAGATCGACTGCGGCGTCTCGACCAGCGGCGTGTCGGTCTTGGAGCCGGTCGCGGTGCGCGAGGCGACGTAGCCGTCGACCGGGCCTTCGGCGGTCTCCTTGCCCTGCCCCTGCACGTTGATCTCTTCGAGCTGCTGGGCGCTTTCCTGCCCCCGGGCGACGCCGATCTGCGCCGCCGCGCAGAGCGCCAGAACCGAAACCCCGAGAAAACGCGCCGCCCGGCCGCGCTTGATCCGCACTGTCATCGCCAGTCCCCCCGAATGCAACGCATGGCCATCGGCCGCCGACAGACAAAAAACATCATCTTCAGCAAATCAAATTCATAATTACTGATTCGAAGAGTCTCGATAGACATGTTGCCGCCACACAACAATCTAGAGATGATCCATTCGTGAAACTCAAATCTCCTTAGAATATTTATAGTTTTCGATTGATCATGGGTTTGAATTGGAATACTTCTTATCTAGAAGTCCTGCCCCCGCAGCCGGACACGGTCGTGCTCCGCCTCGCGGATCCCGAAACCGTCGCCGCGACGGAGGGGGAGCGGCTCGAGCGCCTGCTGTCGGCGGAGGAGCGCGACCGCCTGCGCGGCTTCCGCTCAGAGGCCGCGGCGGCGCAGTTCCTCGTCGCCCGCGGGCTTTTGCGCCTCGCTTTGTCGGCATCTGCGCCAGTCGAGCCGACGGACTGGCGCTTCGAGGCCGGGCCCCACGGCAAGCCGCGCGTCGCCGCGCCGTCGATCGCGCGCGACCTGCGGTTCAACCTCTCCCACACGCGCGGGCTCGTGGCGCTGGCGCTCTGCGAGGGGTTCGAGGTCGGGGTCGACGTCGAGGAAGTCCGGCCGCTCGACGTCGCGGAGCTGGCGCCGCTCGCGCTCGCGCCGGAGGAGCGGTCGGCGCTCGAACGGCTCGCGCCCGCGGAGCGGACCGAGCGCTTTTATGCGCTCTGGACGCTCAAGGAGGCCTACGCCAAGGCGCGGGGGTTCGGGCTGTCGCTGCCGTTCCCCGAGATCGCGTTCGAACCGGACGGCGACGGCTGGCGGCTCGCAAGGGCGCCGCAGGAGGCGTCGCCCGCGACGTCATGGACCTTCCTGGCGACGCGGCAGACCGGACGCCATCGTCTCGCCGTCGCGGCGCGTGCGCCCGGCGTCGCGATCGTCACGGCCGGCGCCCTCCCCCGCGCGGACTGAAACACGCCGGGCACCCCGTCGAAACAGACGCGCCCGAAACAGACGTCCCATCGGCGCCGGCGGCGATCCCGCCAGGCCGCGCCGCAAACCAACGCTCGGGACGGACATCATGGCGAACAAATACGGGACGGCGGCCGCCGACACGCTCTTCGGAACGGATCTGGACGACGTCATCTTCGGCTATGGCGGCGCGGACGTGCTGCTGGGCCTCGACGGCGACGACAAGATCTATGGCGGCGCCGACAACGATTCCCTCTATGGCGGAAAGGGCGAGGACACGCTCTACGGCGGCGTCGGCGACGATCTGCTTCAGGGCGGCGCCGGCGCGGACCGGCTCGACGGCGGTCCCGGCCGCGACACCGCGAGCTATGCGAGTTCGAGCGAATGGGTGCATGTCGACCTGTCGACCGGCATGGGCTCGTCCGGCGACACGATGGGCGACCGCCTCTACGGGATCGAGAACCTCGTCGGCTCGGCCCATGACGACGTCCTCGTGGGCGACGCGGGCGACAACCGCCTGAGCGGCGGCGGCGGAAACGACCTCCTCGTCGGCGGCGCCGGCGCCGACACGCTCGACGGCGGGATCGGCAACGACACCGTCTCCTATCGCCACGCCGAAACCGGCGTCGTGCTCGACATGATCGACGGCTATTCGCACGGCGCGGCGATCCTCGACCGGCTGATCTCGATCGAGAACATCGTCGGCACCGACTTCGCGGACGTCGTGCGGGCCGACCACGCCGACAACAGGCTGTTCGGCGGGGCGGGCGACGACGAGCTGTGGGGCCGCGGCGGCGCCGACCGCATCGACGGCGGCGCGGGCGTCGACTGGGCGCGCTTCGACGACAGCCTCGCGGTGAGGGTCAATCTCGAGACGCATTCCGGCTCCGGCGGCGACGCCGAGGGCGACGAGTACTGGTCGATCGAGAACGTCGCCGGCTCGGACTTCGGCGACGTCCTCATCGGCGACGCCAAGGCGAACCGGCTGCTCGGCCTCGGCGGAGACGACCAGCTCGACGGCGGCGCGGGCGACGATCTGTTCCGGGACGCGCAGGGCGCCGACCGGTTCGGCGGCGGCGAAGGCGTGGACACGGTCGACTATTCCGTCATCGAGAACCCGGCGGAGCGCGTGACCGTCAACCTCACGACCGGAAAGGGCGGCCTCGGCGCGGCTGGCGACAGCTATTCCGGCGTCGAGAACGCGATCGGCAGCTCGGGCGACGACAACACACTCGGAGACAGCTCGCGCGGCGCCGGGAACGCCGACCGCATCACCGACTTCGCCGAGGGCGACCGCATCGACTTCTCGGCGATCGACGGCGACGCCTCGGCGGCCGGCCATCAGGGCTTCGAGTTCATCGGCGACGCCGACTTCACCGGCCACGGACAGATCCGCGTGTTCCAGGACGGCGGCCAGACCTTCGTCCAGATCGACGTCCAGGGATCGAACAAGGCCGACATGACGATCACGCTCGACGGGCTGCACGACCTCATCCCCGGCGACTTCGGCCTGATCTGACCAGCCCCCGCCCGGCGGGTCAGCCCTCGGGGCGGCGGCAGACGTAGCCGCCGCCCCGCACCGTCTCGATCGCCGTCTCGGGCACGCCGTGGCGGACGAGCTTGCGGCGCAGGCGCGTGACGCGGTTGTCGATCGAACGGTCGAGCGGATCGGAGCCTTGCGCCGGCGCGAGCCGCAGCAGTTCGTCGCGCGTCAGCACCCGCCCGGCGTTGATCGCGAACGCGACCACAAGGTCGATCTCCGAGCCCGACAGGTCGATCGGCTCGCCCTTGGCGTCGAAGACCTTCCATTTCTTCAGGTCGACGGTGCAGCCGCCGAAGGAGGCGACGTCGCCCAGCGTGCGCCGGCGCCGCAGCACCGCCTCGATCCGCGCGGCGAGCTCGGCCGGCGAGAACGGCTTCGTCACGTAGTCGTCGGCGCCGATCTCGAGGCCGACGACCCGGTCCACCACTTCCGTCTCGCCCGTCAGCATAATGATTCCGACGTCGTGGTCGGCGCGCAGCCAGCGGGCGAGCGCGAGGCCGTCCTCGCCCGGCAGCGACAGGTCGAGGATGACGAGGTCCGCGCCGCTGCGCCCCATCCGCTCGCGCAGCGAACGCCCGTCGCCGACGGCGTCGACCTCGTGGCCGCGCCCGCCAAGATAATCGACGAGCATGGCGGCGAGGCCCGGCTCGTCGTCGCACACGATGAGACGCGCCATCGGCTGGTCCGGAAAAGCAGGATCGACGAAGGCCGGCACTTGAGCAGATCATGACGCGCGCCGCAATTCACGGAGCGGAGATGGACAATCGCGGCCGGCGGCCGGCCGCGGTCGACCCGCGGCGGCGCGACATCGGACTGAAACAGAGGACCGCGAGCCTCTTGCCGCGGCGAACATGCGGGCGGGCGGATTGCAGACGAAGATCGAAACGGCGGATGCGAGCGGAGACGCGGCGTCGGACGGCGACGAAAGGATCGCGGCGCTCGCGGCCGAGCGGGATCTCTTCCTCGCCGCGATCCAGAGCCTTCCGGACGGGCTGGCGATCTTCGACGCCCAAGATCGCTTCGTCTATTTCAACGCGCACTATCCGGAACATCTCATGCCGAACCTGCGGGCCGAGATCGCGATCGGACGACGCTTCCCGGACGCGCTCGACGCCGCGGAGGCCGCCGGCCCCGTCTATCACCCCGACCTCGGCCCGGACTTCGCCGCGCGCCGGATCGCGCGCCGCGCAACGGTGACCGCGGGCGCGGCGGACGACCACGTCCATCGTCTCGCGGACGGCCGCTGGGTGCGCGTGCGCGAGCGCCGCATGGCGGACGGCGGCCTGGTGCTCCTCACCAGCGACGTCACCGAACGGACGCTGGCTGACGAAAGGCTGAAGCGCAGCGAGGCGCGCTACCGCGCCGTCGTCGACACCCAGACCGAGTTCGTTGCCCGTTTCCGGCCCGACGGCCGCACCACCTTCGTCAACTCCGCCTACTGCCGCTACATGGAGATGACCGAGGAGGAGCTGACTTCCGAGGCGTATGACGGCTTCTCCCTGATCGCGCCCGAGGATCAGGACCGGCACGCCGCGCATCTCAAATCGCTGACGCCCGAGACCCCGACCTCCACGACCTCCTTCCGCGCCGTTCTCGACGGCGGCCGGGAGCGCTGGGAGGAATGGACCGACACCGGCCTGTTCGACGAACGCGGCGAACTCGTCGAGATGCAGTCGGTCGGCCGCGACGTCTCCGAACGTCGCCGGGCCGAGGCCGCGATGCGCGAGAGCCGCGCCGAGCTCGAAAAGCAGCGCGCCGCCATGCACCAGAACGAGAAGCTCGCCGCGCTCGGCTCGCTGCTCGCGGGCGTCGCGCACGAGATGAACAACCCGCTGTCGATCGTGGTCGGCTATTCGCAGATGCTCGCCGAACTCGCGGCCGACGAGCCGACCCGCCGGCGCGCGCAGGAGATCAACGTCGCGGCCGAGCGCTGCGCGCGGATCGTGAAGAGCTTCCTCGCCATGGCGCGCTCGAAGCCGGTCGAGCGCCGCCCCGCCAGCCTGGACGCCATCGTCGACAGCGTGCTGGAGCTCGCCGGCTACGGGCTGCGGCGCGCCGGGGTCTCGGTCGCGCGCTCGCGCGCCGAGGACGCGCCGCCGGTCTTCGTAGACGAGGACCAGATCCATCAGGTCGTGATGAACCTCGTGCTGAACGCCCAGCAGGCGCTCGAAGGCGTCGACGCGCCGACGCTGTCGATCGCGACCGAGGCGGCGGACGGCCAGGCGGTCCTGACCGTCGCCGACAACGGCTGCGGCATGGACGAGACCGTCCGCGCGCGCGCCTTCGAGCCCTTCTTCACCACCAAGCCGCAAGGGGTCGGCACCGGTGTCGGCCTGTCGATCTGCCACGGCATCGTCACAGCCCATGACGGCGCGATCGAACTCGCGAGCGCGCCGGGCGAAGGAACGCGGTTCCGCGTCGCGCTGCCGGCGCGCCATGGCGAGCGGACGGAGGAGCCGGCGGGCGAGGAACGCCCGCTTTCCGGGCGCCTGCTCGTGGTCGACGACGAGCCGCTGATCGCGAGCCTGATCCAGTCGGCCTTCGCTCGGGATCCGGTCGAGATCGTGACGGAGAGTTCGAGCCGGGCGGCCCTCGCGCGGCTCGAAGGCGAGCCGTTCGACGCTCTGCTCGTGGATCTGCGGATGCCGGGCATGACGGGCGAGGAGCTGATCGCCGCGGCGCTGGCGATCGTCCCCGGCCTTCAGGGCCGGATCGTGATGATGACGGGCGACGCGCTCGGGGTCGGCCTCGCGCGCGTCCTCGGCCGGCTGCCGGTGCTCGAAAAGCCGCTTGATCGCCGCGCCGTCCGCGCCGCGCTCGCGGCGGCGCTCCAAGGCGAGGCCATGGCATGAACGACGCGCGGCGGATCATCGTGGTCGACGACGAGGCCGGCCTCAGGCGGATGGTCGAGGACTACCTCACCGTCCACGGTTTCTCGGTCCGCGCCGCGGACGGCGGCGCGGCGCTCGACGCGCTGCTCGCCGAGGCGCCGGCCGATCTCGTGCTGCTCGACGTCAACATGCCGGGCGAGGACGGCATCAGCGTCGCCGGCCGGCTGAGGCGCAAGGGCGAGCGGGCCGGCCTGCTGATGCTCACCGCCGCGGGCGACGAGGCCCATCGCGTCGCCGGGCTCGGCGCCGGGGCGGACGACTATCTCGTGAAGCCGTTCGACCTGCGCGAGTTGCTCGCCCGCATCCGCAGCGTGCTGCGCCGCCTGCCGGCGCGCCCGGAGACCGCGCCGCCGCCCTCGCGCGACGTCGCGATGGGGGTGTGCCGCCTCGACCTCGACGGCCGCCGCCTGCTCGGCCGCGACGGGGCGGCGGTCACGCTGAGCGCGATGGAGTACGAGCTGCTCGAGGCCTTCGCGCGCCATCCGCGCCAGATCCTGTCGCGCGACCGGCTCTGCCAGCTCGCCCACGGCCGCGCGCTGTCGGACGCGGAGCGCAGCGTCGACATCCGGATCTCCCGGCTCCGCAAGAAGCTCGAACCGAACCCGGCCGAGCCGAGGCACCTGCGCACCATCCGCGGCGAAGGCTACGTGTTCGAGCCCTGACGGCCCGCTATCGCGGCGCCGGCCGTCCGGCCGCGGCGAACTCGGCCTCGAACCGCCCCTGCCCGGTCTGCGCCGAACAGGAGGTCCTGCCCGCGCCGGGCGTCGGCCCTCCGAAACGGCAGGCGCCGGTCGCAGGGATCGCGTTCGGCTCCCTGTCGGGAACGCCGATGTTCACGAAGCCGACCGGCCACGGCGCGCCGGACGCGACGTCGGCCCGGCGGCCGCTGAAGCCGATCATCGTGCGCCCCGCATTGAAGATTACGAACAGCGTGCCGTCCGGCAGCGTCATGGTGGAGACCTTGCCGGCGCAGCTCGCCGTGGCGTCCTGTCCGGCGACGACGAGCTTCGAGCACGTCCCCTGGCCCGACCGCGGCGCGGGCGCGCTCTGCGCCGAGGCGCAGGCGGGAATCAGCGACAGCGAAACGGCGGCGGCGAGGATGCGCATGGCGCGAAGCTGCCCCGCCAGCCGCGAAAGGGCAACGCCCGAGGTCCGGCTTTCTCCGCGCCGTCCGCGCGGAACGAAGGCGTCAGGCGGGTTTGGCCGCGCCGTCGCCGAGATGGGAGAGCGCCTCTTCGGAGCGGGCCTGCGCGCGGATCTTCTTGCGCGCCATCAGCGCGGCGTTGACCTCGGCCCCGAGAATGAAGAGCGCGGCGCTCGCGTTGAGGAACACGATCGCGGTCATGACGCCGGCGAGACCGGCGTAGGTCGAGGCGTAGTTCGCGAAATGCGACAGGTAGACCGAGAACAGGGTCGCGCCGAGGATCCAGAAGGCGACCGTCAGCACCACGCCCGGCAGCACCTGCGCGACCGTCCGCCGCCCGCCCGGCAGCCAGAGATGCGTCAGCGTGAGCCCGCCGGTCACCACCAGAATGGTGAGCGTGTAGCGCGCCACGTCGCCGATGGTCTCGTAGCTGACGAAGCGGGCGGCGTATTCCGGAAAGGCGTTCGAGACGTAATTGAGCGCGACGCCCCACAGGATCGGCCAGGCGACGATGAAGATCGCCACCATCACGAGCCCGAAGGCGCCGAGCGCCACGAACCACATGCTCTGCAGCCGCGACAGCCAGATCGGCTTGGAGGTGGGCGAATCATAGGCCCGGCCGAGCGCGATCCGCAGCGACTCGACCGCCGAGGACGTCACCCACAGCGTCAGCAGCACGCCCACTGTCAACACGCCGCCTCGCGGGGTGGTCAGCACCTTGTCGACCTCGCCCGCGAGCGGGCCGGCGACGCCCGCCGGCCAGGTGTCGAAGATCAGGTGTACGATCGAGGCCGAGGCCTCGCCCGCGCCGAGGAAGGCCGCGAGCGCGGTGACGAAGATCAGGAACGGAAAGATCGCGAGCAGCGCCGACATGGCGACATGGGCGGCGATCGCCCAGCCGTAATGCGCCTCGAAGCGCCGCAGCACGTCGAAGGTCAGCGGCATGAGCGTGCGGATAAGGTCGCGCGGCCGAGAGATCATGCGGCGAAAAGGTAGCGCGATCATGGCGAAGGGGGAGTCCGGCGCCCCGCACTGATTTTGGGCTCGGAGGCCGTTCGGGAGCTTACTCCCGAACCATCGCCGTCATGTCCGGCCGCAGACCGGGCGCCGACGACGTCCACGCAGCTCCTGAAGGAGGCCCATCGTTTTCGCTGATCCGAGCATCACCGAAACGCGCTTGCCTTGAGGGGCCGCGCGGCCCAGTGAGATCGTCGCCCCCGCAGAAACTCGCCGCCATGCTCCTCCGCCTGCTCCCCGTCGTCTTCATCGTGATCTGGTCGACGGGCTGGATCGTCGGCAAATACGCGGTCCCGCACGCCGATCCGCTGACCTTCCTCGCGCTGCGCTACGCCTGCGCGCTGGCGCTGCTGGCGCCGGCCGCGCTGCTGCTCGGGGCGCGCTGGCCCGCGACCCCGCGGCTCTGGGGCCACGCCTTCCTGAACGGCGTGATGCTGCACGGCGCCTATCTCGGCGGCGTCTGGTGGGCGATCGCCCATGGCGTGCCGGCGGGCGTCTCGGCGCTGATCGCGGCGCTCCAGCCGCTGTTCACGGCGCTCGCGGCCGGGCCGCTGCTCGGCGAGCGGCTGACGCGCAAGCGCTGGATCGGCGTCGCCCTCGGCTTCGCGGGCGTCGGCCTCGTGGTCTGGCCGAAGCTGACGGGGTCGCTGCCGCTCGGCCTGCCGCTCGCGGTGAACGTCATCGCGATGGTCGCGGTCACTGCCGCGACGCTGCACCAGAAGCGGGCGCTCGCGGGCGTCGATCTCAAGGCGCTTGCGCCTGCGCAGTATCTCGGCGCGCTCGCCGTCACGATCCCGCTCATTCCGCTGATCGGCGAATTCCGCTTCGACGCCACGCCGGAAGCCTTCGCGGCGCTCGGCTGGTCGGTGCTGGTGCTGTCGATCGCCGCGATCATGCTGATGCTCGTCATGATCGAGCGCGGCGAGGTGTCGCGCATGGCGGCGCTGATCTACCTGGTGCCGCCGGTCGCAGCGCTTCAGGCCTGGGGAATGTTCGGCGAGACGCTCGGTCCCGTGCAGTTCGCCGGCATGGGGCTTGCTGCGGTCGGAGTCGCGCTCGCAAACGGCTCCGGAGCGCCCGCGTCCGCCGAAGGGTGCATTGCGGCGAAGACATCGGATGACGAGGATGCGGCCGAAACGATCCGTCGGCCCGCCTGATCGCGTTCCATGGCTTCGCGCCAGAGGACCGGGGCCGTACGCGCAGGTTCCGGAGACTTTGACGATGACCGCCCAGCCCGCCGCCGCCGTCGCGGCCGACACTCCTGCCGCTCGCCTCGAGGCCGTGCTGCCGGCGCTCGACGTTCTGCTGAACGAAGCCGTGGCCGCCGTCCGCAGGAAGGTCGTCAAGGACGGCAAGATCGACGGCGACGCGCTCGACCGCGAGCAGCGCGCCGGGCACGGCCTCGCCTGGTTCGCCACCTACCGGATGGCGCTGCGCGAGCTGCACCACTGGTCCGAGCGCCTCGCGCAGGAAGGCCGCTACGGCGACATCGAGGAGCTGATCCTCAAGGTCGGCGCCGCCGAGTATCTGGCCCAGCTCATCGGCGGCGTGCCGATGAACCAGGGCGAGTTCGTCCGCGCCGCAGACCTCGGCCTCGCGCCGGGCCGCCCGGCCGAGCTTCTCGGCGAGCCCGCGCAGGAGCTCATCGCCGAGGGCGGAACGCCCGAGACGCGCGCGGCGCTGGTCGCGCTGGTCCGCAAGGCCGACGGCCGCTTCGGCTTCGGAGACTCGGGGCTCGACGAGACCCACGGCCAGTTCCGCGACGAGATGCGGCGCTTCGCCGAGGCCGAGGTCGTGCCCTACGCCCACGCCTGGCATCTCGCGAACAGCTACATCCCGCTCGAGACGATCCAGAAGCTCTCCGAACTCGGCGTCTTCGGCCTGACGATCCCCGAGGAATATGGCGGCCTCGGCCTCGGCAAGGAGGCGATGTGCGTCGTCTCCGAGGAGCTCAGCCGCGGCTATATCGGCGTCGGCTCGCTCGGCACGCGCTCCGAGATCGCCGCTGAGCTGATCATGGGCGGCGGCACCGAGGAGCAGAAGCAGAAATACCTGCCGAAGCTCGCCGACGGCTCCATCCTGCCGACCGCGGTGTTCACCGAGCCCAACACCGGCTCCGACCTCGCCTCGCTCAAGACCCGCGCGTCGCGCGACGGCGACGTCTACAAGGTCAACGGCGCCAAGACCTGGATCACCCATCCGGTCCGCGCCGACCTGATGACCCTTCTGGTGCGCACCGACCCGAACGAGCCCGGCCACCGCGGCCTGTCGATGCTGCTCGCCGAAAAGCCGCGCGGCGACGACGAGGATCCGTTCCCGGCGCAGGGCATGTCGGGCGGCGAGATCGAGGTGCTCGGCTATCGCGGCATGAAGGAGTTCGAGATCGGCTTCGACGGCTTCGAGGTGCCGGCCGAGAACCTGCTCGGCGGCGTCGAGGGCCAGGGCTTCAAGCAGCTCATGAAGACCTTCGAGAGCGCCCGCATCCAGACCGCGGCGCGCGCGGTCGGCGTGGCGCAGTCGGCGCTCGACATCGGACTGCGCTACGCCGAGGAGCGCGTGCAGTTCAAGAAGCCGCTCGCCGACTTCCCGCGCGTCGCCGACAAGCTCGCGATGATGGCGGCCGAGGTGCAGATCGCGCGCCAGATCACCTATTTCGCCGCGCGCGAGAAGGACAAGGACCACCGCTGCGACCTCGAGGCCGGCATGGCGAAGCTGCTCGCGGCACGCGTCGCCTGGGCGGCCGCCGACAACGCGCTGCAGATCCACGGCGGCAACGGCTTCGCGCTCGAATACCAGATCTCGCGGGTGCTCTGCGACAGCCGCATCCTCAACATCTTCGAGGGCGCGGCCGAGATCCAGGCGCACGTCATCGCCCGCCGCCTGCTGGAGCAGGGGGCGTAAGAGCCTCCCTCCGCCGTCATGCCCGGCGCATGCCGGGCATGACGGGATCGGAAGTCCCT
This sequence comes from Ancylobacter novellus, assembly GCA_003241695.1. Lineage (GTDB taxonomy): Bacteria > Pseudomonadota > Alphaproteobacteria > Rhizobiales > Methylopilaceae > Methylopila. Next base: position 78,485 of record QFPN01000008.1, read on the forward strand.
ACCGCTTCGCGAGCCGCGTCTTCCAGCGGCGTTCGATCTTCGCGTTGAGCGCGCGGATGCGGGCCTCGTGCGCCGCCCAGAAGCGGGCGTCGTCGGAGGCCGTGTGGCGGCCGGGCCGCCAGCCGAGATAGGGGCCGGGCTTCGCCCGCGTCGTCGTCGGGCGGTCGCCGTCGATCTCCCGGATCGCGACGACGTCGGGGGCGACGCCGTCGGCGAGCGGGGAGCCGAGGCGCGCGAGATAGGCCTTGGCCCGCAGGCAGTAGGTCGCGGAGAGCGGCGACATGACTTCCGCGCCGTGGCCCGCGCGGTACTTCATCAGCGCGCGGCAGAGGTCGCCGTCGGCGAGCTTCCAGGCCTTGGCGAGGTAGCGCACCGCGAAGCGGGCGTTGGTGGCGGGGTCGAACAGCGCGAGCGCCCCGCCCTCGTGGCCGAGCATCTCGGCGGTCGAGGGCCGGATCTGCATCAGGCCGATCTCGCCCACCGCGCCCACGGCGTCGGGCTGGAAGCCGGTCTCGACATAGGCGACCGCCTCCGCGACCTCGGGCGGCAGCCCGCGGGCCGACGCCTCGCGGCGCACGATGTCGACATAGGCCTGACGTTCGGAGAGGCCGCTCGGGACGGCGAGCGGCGACGGCGCGTCCTGCGCGGCAGCGGCCGAGACCAGCGCGACGAGCGCGAGCGCCGTTCCGATCGTCCGCCTCATGCCGTCCTCGCCATTCGCCCGGCAACGACCCTAGCGGCGAAAAGCTGACCGAACCTTGCGCCCGCCGCCCCGCGTCCCGGCCTTGAGCCGGGACCCATGAACGGGACCTCGCCGGACATCCTTGCGGCTGTGGCGTTCATGGGTCCCGGGTCAGGCCCGGGACCCGGCGCGGTTCGGAAGCGCCGCGATCAGAAGCTCACCTTCGGGGAGGCCTGGTTTTCCGGCGCGGTCTCGAAGGTCGCCATGGGCTTCGCCTCCGGATAGAGCACGCCCGCGATCCATTTGCCCGGAATGGTCCGGAGCTCGGTGTTGTAGGCCTGCACCGCCTGGATGTAGTCGCGCCGCGCCACCGCGATGCGGTTCTCGGTGCCCTCGAGCTGGGACTGGAGCGCGAGGAAGTTCTGGTTCGACTTCAGGTCCGGATAGTTTTCCGAGACCGCGAGCAGCCGTCCGAGCGCGCCGGACAGCTGGGCCTGCGCCTCCTGGAACTTCTTCACCGCCTCGGGGTCGGAGAGCTTCGAGGCGTCGATCGTGACCTGCGTGGCTTTTGCGCGAGCCTCCACCACCTCGGTCAGCACCTTTTCCTCCTGCCGCGCGAAACCCTTCACGGTCTCGACGAGGTTCGGGATCAGGTCGGCGCGGCGCTGATACTGGTTCTGCACGTCCGACCAGCGCGCCTTGGCCTGTTCCTCCAGCGTCGGCACGTTGTTGACGCCGCAGCCGGCGAGCGAGAGAGCGACCCCGCAGGCGGCGATCAGCGCGAGAAGCCGTCGGAACGGCGCGGAAAGAGCGATGGCCATGATGATCCTCTCGGGAGACGGCGCGCAAAGCAGGGTTGATCCGCCGAGAGGATTGTCAAGGGCGACGAGCGTGAACCGGAAATGAACGCCCCGGCCGGATCCGGTTCAGCCTCGGCCCGCTAAGGTCTCCCCATCTTCGAGGTCGGCCCCCGCCCTGAAGGCGCCGGACGGATCCCCCCCGCCCCTCTCCGTTCCGGACGCCTCGAAGACCACGCCCGGCCGATGGGGATCGGCCGGGCGTTTTTCCATGGGCCGCTTTCCTTGGGCCGCCCCGCGGTTTCGCCAATTGCAACTCGTTCCAGACTGACCCTATATGGCGGCCATGACAGGACGCAGGATCAGCGCCGGGCTGACGTCGGAGGGCTTCGCCGCCCTGACCGACCATGCGCGCCTGCCGTCCCGCTTCCATGCGCGTCTGTCCGGGATCGCGACCCGACTTCGGGGCTGAGCCCGCCGCGGCGCTGTCGCGGCTCACGCATCCGACCGACGCAACCGCTCATTTCCGAGGCGAACAATGGCCGCCCCCAAAACCCTCTACGACAAGATCTTCGACGACCACGTCGTCGACCGCCAGCCCGACGGCTCCGTGCTGCTCTACATCGACCGCCACCTCGTCCACGAGGTGACGAGCCCGCAGGCCTTCGAGGGGCTGCGCACGAGCGGGCGCAAGGTGCGCGCGCCGCACAAGACGCTCGCGGTCGTCGACCACAACGTGCCGACCTCGGACCGGAACCTGCCGAACCCCGACCCGGAAAGCGCCGCCCAGATCGAGGCGCTGGCCGAGAACACGCGCGAATTCGGCATCCAGTACTACGACGCCTTCGACAAGCGGCAGGGCATCGTCCACGTCGTGGGCCCCGAGCAGGGCTTCACCTTGCCCGGCACCACGATCGTGTGCGGCGACAGCCACACCTCGACCCACGGCGCGTTCGGGGCGCTGGCGCACGGCATCGGCACGTCGGAGGTCGAGCATGTGCTCGCGACCCAGACGCTGATCCAGACCAAGGCCAAGAACATGCGCATCGTCGTCGACGGCGCGCTGCCGGAAGGCGTCGGCGCCAAGGACGTCATCCTCGCGATCATCGGAGAGATCGGCACCGCCGGCGGCACCGGCTACGTCATGGAGTACGCCGGCGACACCATCGAGAGCCTCTCGATGGAAGGCCGCATGACGGTCTGCAACATGTCGATCGAGGGCGGGGCCCGCGCCGGCCTCGTCGCGCCGGACCAGAAGGCCTACGACTTCCTGGAAGGCCGCCCGATGGCTCCGAAGGGCGAAGCCTGGGACGCGGCGCGCCGCTACTGGGACACGCTGAAGACCGACGAGGGCGCGCATTTCGACCGCATCGTGCGGCTCGACGGCGCGAACCTGCCGCCGATCGTCTCGTGGGGCACGAGCCCGCAGGACGTGGTCTCGATCAACGGCGTGGTGCCGGATCCGGAGGCGGCGGCCGACGAGGCGAAGCGCGCCGCGATCCGCCGCGCGCTCGCCTATATGGGCCTGACCGCCGGCACGAAGATCACCGACATCGCGCTCGACCGCGTGTTCATCGGCTCCTGCACCAACGGCCGCATCGAAGATCTGCGCGCGGCCGCGAAGGTGATCGAAGGCAAGACGGTCAACGGGAACGTCAACGCCATGGTGGTGCCGGGCTCGGGGCTTGTGAAGGAACAGGCCGAGGCCGAGGGCCTCGACAAGATCTTCAAGGCCGCGGGCTTCGACTGGCGCGAGCCGGGCTGCTCGATGTGCCTCGCCATGAACCCCGACAAGCTCGCGCCCGAAGAGCGCTGCGCCTCGACCTCGAACCGCAACTTCGAGGGCCGGCAGGGTTTTCGCGGGCGCACGCATCTGGTCTCGCCCGTGATGGCGGCGGCGGCGGCGATCGCCGGGAAGTTCGTCGACATCCGCGACTGGCGTTGACCGAGCAGGCGCGACGCCTGTGACCCCTTCTCCCGCATGCGGGAGAAGGTAAGGACGAGGGGGCTTCGATTGGAGGCGCCCCTCGCCGACCTCCCCTCACCCCCTACCCTCTCCCGCAAGCGGGAGAGGGAGACGACGAGCGTCGCGCGCTTCCCCCATGCCCCTCGACATCCGCCCCCGCCTCGCCCCCGACGACGCGCCGCTGTTCGCGCCGCTGCTCGCGGCCTATTCAGACGCGCTGCTCGGGCGGGACGCCCCGAGCGCGCCCGACGAGGCCTACGCCCGAAAGCTGCTGTCGGACGAGGAGCCTGTGGCCAACGTCGCCGGCGCGTTCCTCGACGGGCGGCTGGTGGGCTTCGCGCTCTATTACGACCTGCCGGAAGCGATCTCGGGCCTGCGCGCCGGCCAGCTCGACGATCTCTACGTCTCGCCCGAGGCGCGCGGAAACGGGGTCGCGCAGGCCCTGGTCGCCCGCCTCGTCGAGGAGGGCGCGCGGCTCGGCTGGATGCATCTCAGATGGATGGTTCCGGAGAAGAACCCGGCCTCCGCGCTCTACGACCGGATCGCCGAGCGCGCGCCGTGGCGCAACTACGTGGTCCGGATCGACACGTCGCTGGACTGGTGAGGCCCGAACCGGCCTGGTTCAATGATTTCGATTCGAACCTTCGCCGGCTCACGATCGTTTCGTGTCCGCTCGCGCAAAAGCGTGGACATGACGGCGTGATCGATTCGATCCGGATCGAGGAGCTCGACGCTTACTCGAAGCTGGTGCAACGGGCGACGGAGCGCTGCTCCTTGGGCCACTGGCGGTTGCGGCTTTCGGGCAGGAAGGCGACGCGGCACACCGCCGTCGGACGCGCCGACTGGTAATAGACCCGCGGGATCGGACGCTCATAGACGTGCTCGCGGGCGCGATAGGGCATGTCGGCCGCCGCCGCGGGCAGGCCCGAGATCGCCGTCAAAGCCACGGCGGACGCCAGAGCGATACGCTTCATCGTCGTCGATCCTTCATGCGCGGACGCCCGCGCGGAACCGGAATCTCGAGCCCGGCGCGAAGCGTCCTGACCCAAGGATGGCGCAAATTCCGCACGCCTCAAGCTTTATGGGCGCCGGACGCCCTGCTTTCGGCCGCGCTGCGGCCCCGAAGACACGAAAACGCCCGGCCCCTGAGGGGACCGGGCGCTTCGCGATCCGGCGCGAGGCCGGGAACGGATCAGCGAACGCGGACGACGATGCCCGGACGCGGAGCCGGACGGTAGTAGCGGCGCGGCGCGACGTAGACGCGGCGGTTCACGACCGGCGCGCGGGTGCACTGCTGGGTGGTGGTGACGCGGCGAACGCCGTTGCGAACGACCACCTTCTTCACGGTGCGGCAGGCGACGTCGGTCGTGACCGCGGGAGCGGCGATGACGCCGTGGACCGCGATCGGGGCGGCGTTGGCCGAGCCCATCGCCAGAACGCCCATGGCGCCCGCGACGCCGGCCGAGAGAAGGATGTTCCGCATGTCTTGTCTCCTTGAGGGTCCGTCAGTGTTCGTGTGGCGGCGTCCGCCGGGATAAAGGCAGTTTCGTTTAAGGCGGGTGAACCGGCCTTGAAATCGACGTTCATCGGGCGTTCACGGCGGGATCACGTCATCGGGATCGCGCCGCCGCGGGGCTGACATAGCGTTCTCCGCTCGCGCGTCGAGACGCCGTCGTCATCTCGGCCTTCCGGCCTTCGCATTGGGTCTCACGCGCCGGCTGCAAAAACCCTTCGCCGGCTGGACTTAGACCTTAGACGCGACGATCCGGCGGATTGATCGGCGGCCCGCTCTGAACGAGCCTGCGCGTCATGACCAATTTCGACTGGACCAGCGCCAAGGCTCCGAGCCTCGCGGAGATCGAGGCGCTCGCCGACGCCGCGCTCAGGGAGCTGCCGGAAAACTTCCGCGCGCTGACCCGCGGCGTCGTCGTGCGCGTCGACGACTTTCCGACCGAGGACGTGCTCGACGAACTCGGCGCCGAAAGCGAGTTCGATCTGCTCGGGCTGTTCACCGGCGTCGGCCTCGCGCAGGGCGAGGCGAGCGCGCGCACGGGGCAGATGCCCAACGTCGTGCATCTCTATCGCCGGCCGATCCTCGACTACTGGGCCGAGCACGACGAGGCGCTCGGAGCGATCGTGACCCATGTGCTCGTGCACGAGATCGGCCACCATTTCGGGCTGTCGGACGACGACATGGAGACGATCGAGGCGAACGCCGGCGCCTGACGCCTTGATCCGGCCGCGGCGCGCCGCCACCTTGGGACTGACGTTCGCCCGAACCCAGGAGCGCCGCCGATGGACGCCGACAGCTTCGCCTCCAACGAGACCCGCGTGAAGCGCGAGTTCTGGCCGACGCTGCGCCGCGTGGCGCGGAACATCCCGTTCGCCGAGGACGCGGTCGCGGCCTATTACTGCGCCCTCGACCGGGAGACGCCGATGCATGTGCGCGCGGCGCTGATCGGCGCGCTCGCCTATTTCGTGATGCCGCTCGACGCGGTGCCGGATTTCCTGCCGCTGATGGGCTTCGCCGACGACGCCAGCATCCTCGCCGCCGCGATTGCGGCGGTGCGTCTGCACATGACCGACCGCCATCGCGAAGCCGCGCGGCGAACGCTCGCCGACGAAGAGCTCGCCTGAGCGCGACGCAAAACCCGCCGATCGCGCCGTGGGAACGTGGTTTATGGTATCTTATTATGGCGCTGCGCCCGCATTCGACGATAGTCGCTTGACCGGCGGCCCTGCTTCCGCTTTCTAAACGACCCATCGGGATGGTCCGCTTGCGCGACGCCGTCCGGAACGGGAGGCTTCGGGGGCATGACGACAGGGGCGAAGGCGCGCGCCGGTCTCTTCTCCGTTCTCGCGCTCCTCGCGGCGCCGGCCGCTTCCGACGCCCAGACCAGCCTGCCGCAGCCGAAGATGTCCCTGACGGGTCCGACCGCCGCTTCGGCAGGCCCGGCCGCCGCTCCCCGCGTCCTTCCCCAGCAGATCCAGCCGGCCTTCCCCGCGGCCGCCGCGCCCGCGCCGAAGGCTCAGGCCGCAACGGCGCCGCGCCGCCCGGCCTCCGAGCGCGAATGCCTCGCCCGCGCCATGTATTTCGAAAGCGAGAAGAGCGCCGAGGACGGCATGCTCGCGGTCGGCACCGTGGTGGCGAACCGGCTGAAGTCCGGGCGCTACGGCTCGTCCTATTGCGGCGTCGTCGGCCAGCCGGGCCAGTTCGCGCCCGGCGTGCTGTCGCGCTCGATGACCGGCGCGGCCGCCGAGCGCGCCCGCCAGATGGCCGACGCCGTGCTGAAGGGCCGCCGCCATCCGAGCGCCGGCCAGGCGATGTTCTTCCACGTCGCCAACATGCGCTTCCGCTATCCCAACATGCATTACGTGCTCGTGTCGGGCGGCAACGCCTTCTACGAGAAGCGCCGCGGCGCGACGCCGTTCGACTCGATGGCGAAGGCGGTCGCCTCGGCAAGGCGCGACGAGGCGCTCGCGGAGCCGGTCGTCCAGGCGGCGCTCGCGAGCGCGCCCGAAGCCCCGCGCGCCGAGACGCCGCTCGCCTATGGCGGCGCTGCGGCGCCCGCCGCCGGCACCGCGCTCGCGGCCGTCGCCGCCATCCGGCCGAAGAAGACGCCGCGCGTCGTGACCCCGTCCGAGCCCGTGCTCGCCTCGATCGGCCCGGTCGCGCCGCTCCATCGCGCGCCTGATCCCGGCCGCTACGCCTACGAGCCGGCTGGCGAGGCGAACGAGATGGTCGCGGTCGCCTGGGCGCCCTTCTGGTAGGCTTCGCCGTCCGACGATCTGCCCATTGCGGCGCCGCACACGTGAGCTAAACACTCAGGCGCGGCGAGGGATTTCCAAAGGCCCCGCCCTTCCCGTCCATCCAAGGCGAGGCGACAAGGCGATGGCCGACAAACCCTGGCTGTTCCGCACCTATGCGGGCCACTCCTCGCCGGTGGAGTCCAACAAGCTCTACAAGTCGAACCTCGCCAAGGGCCAGACGGGCCTCTCGGTCGCCTTCGACCTGCCGACCCAGACCGGCTACGACCCCGACCACGTGCTCTCGAAGGGCGAGGTCGGCAAGGTCGGCGTGCCGGTCTCCCATCTCGGCGACATGCGGACTCTCTTCCACGAGATCCCGCTCGAGCAGATGAACACCTCGATGACGATCAACGCGACGGCGGCGTGGCTGCTGTCGCTCTACGTCGCGCTCGCGGAAGAACAGGGCGCGGATCGCCGCGCGCTGCAGGGCACCACGCAGAACGACATCATCAAGGAATATCTCTCGCGCGGCACCTACGTGTTCCCGCCCGCGCCGTCGCTCCGGCTCATCCGCGACGTCATCACCTTCACCACCTCGGCGCTGCCGAAGTGGAACCCGATGAACGTCTGCTCCTACCACCTGCAGGAGGCCGGCGCGACGCCGGTGCAGGAACTTGCCTACGCGCTTGCGACCGCCATCGCGGTGCTGGACGAGGTGAAGGAGACCAACCCCTCCGAGGAGGTGTTCGCCCAGACGGTGCAGCGCATCTCGTTCTTCGTGAACGCGGGGATGAAGTTCATCACCGAGATTGCGAAGATGCGCGCCTTCGTCGACCTCTGGGAGGAGATCACCCGCGACCGCTACGGCGTAAAGGACGAGAAGTCCCGCCGCTTCCGCTACGGCGTGCAGGTCAATTCCCTCGGCCTCACCGAGCCGCAGCCCGAGAACAACGTCTACCGCATCCTGATCCAGACGCTCGCGGTGACGCTCTCGAAGGACGCGCGCGCCCGCGCGGTGCAGCTTCCGGCCTGGAACGAGGCGCTCGGCCTGCCGCGCCCGTGGGACCAGCAGTGGTCGCTGCGCGCCCAGCAGATCCTGGCTTATGAGACCGACATCCTCGACTACGCCGACATCTTCAACGGCTCGACGGTGATGGACGCCAAGGTCGAGGCGCTGAAGGAGGAGGCCCGCGCCGAGCTCGCCCGCATCGACGAGATGGGCGGCGCGATCTCCGCCGTGCAGGCCGGCTACATGAAGGGCCGCCTGGTCGAGTCGAACGCGCGGCGCCTCGCGGCGATCGAGAGCGGCGAGCAGATCGTCGTCGGGGTCAACAAGTTCCAGAACGGCGAGCCCTCGCCGCTGTCGACCGGGTCCGGCGCGATCCAGGTGGTGCCCGAAAGCGTCGGCCAGGAGGCGATCGAGCGCCTCAACGCCTGGAAGGCGCAGCGCGACCAGAAGGCGGTCGACAAGGCGCTGGCCGAGCTGTCGGCGGCGGCCAAGGAAGACCGCAACGTCATGGAGGCGTCGATCGCGGCGGCCAAGGCCGGCGTCACCACCGGCGAGTGGGGCCAGACGCTGCGCGACATCTTCGGCCAGTACCGCGCCCCGACCGGCGTCGGCAAGGCGGTGCGCGAGGCGAGCGGCGGCGACGCCATCGCCGAGGTGCGCAAGCAGGTCGACGCCGCCTCGCGGACGCTCGGCCGGCGGCTCAAGCTGCTCGTCGGCAAGCCCGGGCTCGACGGCCATTCGAACGGCGCCGAGCAGATCGCGGTCCGCGCCCGCGACTGCGGCTTCGAGGTCGTCTACGAAGGCATCCGGCTGACCCCCGCCGAGATCGTCAACGCGGCGCTGGAAGAGGGCGTCCACGTCGTGGGGCTCTCGATCCTGTCCGGCTCCCACGTGCCGCTGGTGCGCGACGTGCTGGAGCGGATGCGGAAAGAGGGGCTCGACGACGTGCCGGTGATCGTCGGCGGCATCATCCCGCCGGAGGACGAGACCCAGCTCAAGACCATGGGCGTCACCGCCGTCTACACGCCGAAGAACTTCGACCTCACCGCCATCATGGCCGACATCGTCCGGATCGCCGAAGGCGCGGGCGAGAAGGCGGCGTAAGCGAGGGCGGGAACGTTCGGCGGGAACAAGCGCGCACGCCGCGTTATGCGGCGTACTGCTCTGGACGACTGATAACCAGCCTGCAATGATCAGTTATTCGTCGTCGTTGTGGGGGTCGAGATGCGCCTTCTCTTGCTCGCCGCATCCATGGCTTCTCTTCCGTACGCTACGACGCCCGCCGCAGCGCTGAAGTTGAAGGGAGAGCCCTTCGTCATCGAAGGCGGCTTGACTGAGGTGGCCCCTGGATACAGCCTCATCGACAGTTGGTATACTCCTCCGACATCGATACTTTTTGAATCCCGGAGCGGCGACATCGCCGTTTTCTTTCCCGACGAGGCCAACCTCAAAACATCTCTATACTTTAAGCTTTTAAATGCAAACGGCTCTCAGAAATGGGCCAAGACTCGAGTTCGACACAGCCCGGTTATCCACCAAATCTCTGAACGGCGAGCACTGTTCGGATCCGGCGTCATTGAGCTTCCGGATGGCGCTTTTTTAACGTCCTACACCAAGCCGATCTCCAGCAGATCGACGGGTTTATACACTCAAAAAGTAATGAATGGCGAAAAGATCGGAAAACCCGAGGTCATCGTCAAGTCGGACGTCACGGACAGCCCTTCAAATGTTTACCCCGAATTAGACGCGGTCCTTGTTCCGACATCGAAAGCCGGAACAATGATCTGGCGAGCGAGAGCGGACGACCTCCCCCCTCTGACGGAAGCGGCTGCCGTAAACCAGGCGGGCAACGTTTCCGCACGATCGCGGAAAATTCTGGGCCGTAATCAAAGGCCGTGGCAGGTGGCTGCCGAAGGTAGCGGGTTTGCGGTTGCTTATTCCGGCCGACGTTTTCAAAAAAACTATAAATATCAGGCCTTCGATCGCCACGGCGTCCCAGTAGGAAGCAGCACGGTTCTCAGAAAATCTGGAGAAGCGGGACTTGGATCGTTTGGCTTCGTCAAGTTGAGCAATGGCGACACCGCGTGCTTCTTGGTAAAGAATCTCCCCAACGACGGCGGAAGTCTCACATTTGTGGAAATTCGTGACGCTTCAGGAACGATCGTCCATCCAGCGGCCAAGGTTGCGCCGACAATCGCGCGGTACTGGGCGGTCCCTGGAGGCTTCGTCATCGCCTACGCCACCTCCTCCTCGCAATCCCGATATACGGTGATCGAGCGTTATAACGGCTCTGTCGAGAAGGTAGGAGCAACCGTGACGGTGCCGGGATGGAGCGTTTTCCAAGTCCTCCCCCTCACGAACGGCGATGCCCTTGTCGCTTACTCGAAACGCCTTGAAGGCGAGCCGAGAAGAGAAGATTTGATGGGGCAGTTCCTCTCGCCCTGAGCAGCCATGAGGTCGCCAGACTCTTGCGACGGCGGCTCCGCGGGCGGATAGCCTCGATTTCGGCGAAGTTGACGATCGCGAACCGGGCGCCCCCGCCTCTCCCGTCATGCCCGCGCTCTGCGCGGGTATCCACGACTTGGTCGTCGGGCGCGGCGGGTTCCGAAGTCGTGGATGCCCGCCTGCGCGGGCATGACGGCGGTGGTTCAGGCGCCGCCCTCTCCGCCGTCATCCCCCGGCTTGTCCGGGGGAACCATCGCGGTGCAGGACCTCCCGGGATGCGCAGTCGGGCGGCCCCACGGACGCCCCGGACAAGCCGGGGCGTAACGGCGGCGGTTCGGGGGCGTTTCGCCCGTGGCGGACGCCGTCCAAGGGCTGGCGTCCATCGTCTCCCCCGTCATGCCCGCGCAGAGCGCGGGCATCCACGACTTGGTCATGGAGCGTCGCGCCAGACGGTTCTTCGATCGACCTGAAGCGTCGTCATGGTCCGGCTCGACCGGACCATCCACGTCTGCGTCGAGCTCCACGCCGGACGTGGGTCCTCCGGTCAAGCCGGAGGACGACGGCGGAACTGGCGGCTCCTGCCCGAGACTCGCCCGGTCCCATCGGAGGGAGAATCAGGCGCAGCAAGACGTCGCTTCGGCGGGCGAATGGACGCGTCCAGCGCCTACCCCGCCTTGCGCGCGCCGCCGTCGATCACGCGCCAGAGCTCGGCGACCGAGATCGGCTTTGTCACCACCGCGTCCGCGCCCGCCTTCAGGAAGGCCGCGATGTCCTCGTCGAAGGCGTGGGCGGTGAGGCCGACGATGCGCACGGCCGCGGCCGGCCCGTCCATGGCGCGGATGGCGCGGGTGGCGGAAAGACCGTCGAGCGTCGGCATCACGGCGTCCATCAGCACGAGGTCGTAGCCGCCGCCCGCGACCGCGGCGACGGCCTCGGCGCCGTTCTCCACCATGTCGAAGGCGCAGCCGAAATGCTCCAGCAGCGTGCCCGCCACGCGCCGGTTGATGGCGTTGTCCTCCGCCACCAGCACCCGCGTCGGGCCGTTCGCGGCCTCGGGTTCGAGCGCGCCGAGCCGCAGCGTGACGGAGACGTCGGCGCCGCCCGCCGGGCGGTCGGCGGCGAACGCCTCTCCGCCCATGCGCGCCGCGAGCGCCGCCACCACCGACAAGCCGAGCCCGGCCGCGCCGGACGGACCGTCGCCCTGCACGAAGGGCTTGAACAGCCGGTGCGCGTCCGGCCCGAGGCCGGGGCCGGTGTCGCGCACCGACAGGCGCAGCGTCGCCGTCCCGGCGTCGCCGGCGAGGCGCTCGACCAGAAGCTCGATCGAGCCCGCCTCGGTCGCGCGCAGGGCGTTGTCGGCGAGATTGTCGACGATCTGGCGCAGGCTCGCCTCGTCGGCCAGCACGCGAGCGGGCGTTCCGGGCGCGCGGGCCGCGCGGAAGGCGAGCCCCTTGGCGGCGGCGCGGGCCGCGATCGGCGGCGCGACGCGCGCGATGAAGAGCTCAAGGTCGACCGGCTGCGGCGCCTGCGGCCCTGCGCCGCCGAGAAGGCTGCTGGAAATGCTGAAGAGATGCTCGGCCGCGGCCTTCAGCGCATTGGCGTGGCCGCGCGCGCCCTCCGACAGGTCTTCGGCGAGGATCAGGTCGGCGAGCGCGAGGATGCCGCCGAGGGGCGTGCGGATCTCGTGCGCCGCGACCGCGATTCGGCGATCCGCGTCCGGAGCCTGCGACGGCTCGGTTTCGGCGAGAGCAGCCTTGGCGCTCATGCTGCGCGCGCTCCTTTGGACCGGGCTGGCGGGAGATCGGACCATCGCCCGGCCGGGTTTAAAGATGGGCTAAACCGATCGACGAAAACACGACCGACCCCAGGCGCTCCACAGGCGCGAAGCGCCGAAAGCCGGCGCGTTGACCCTCGGGTTCGAAGGGATTACGGCTCGCCCCGGCCCATGAACGACCTCGTCTCCATCGTCCTGCCGACATTCGGCCTGATCGCGCTCGGCTACGCCGCCGGCCGGCTGAAGCTGCTCGGCGAGCGGGCGGGCGACGGGCTGTCGGACTACGTCTTCCTGATCGCGGTGCCGGCGCTGATCTTCCGCACCCTCGCGGCCGGAGGAGACGCGGCCGAAAACCCCTGGGGCTACTGGATCGCCTATTTCGGCGGGGTGGCCGTGGTCTGGATCGCGGCCATGATCCTCGCCCGCCGCGTCTTCGGCCGCGACCGGGCGGAAGCGGCCGTGCACGGCTTCGCGGCCGGCCAGTCCAACACGGTTCTGGTCGGCGTTCCGCTGATCCTGAACGTCTATGGCGACGCGGGAGCCGCGCCGCTGTTCCTGCTTCTCGGCGTCCACCTTCCGATCATGATGACGGCCGTCGCGCTGCTGATCGAAACCGCGAACGCGGAAGGCCGACCGCTCGCGGTCGCCGGCCGCCTCGTGCGCACCATCGCGACGCATCCGATCGTGCTCGCTTTGCTCGCGGGGCTCGCGGCGCAGCGTTTCGGCGTCGCGCCGACCGGGGCCGCCAAGTCGCTGGTCGACCAGCTCGCCGCGACTGCGAGCCCCTGCGCGCTCATCGCGATGGGCCTCGCGCTCAAGCGCTTCGGCTTCGTCAGCGACGTAAAGGCGGTGGCGGCGATCTCGGCGCTGAAGCTTCTGGTCCACCCCTTCCTGGTGTGGCTGCTCGCCTTCCATGTCCTCGACGTGCCGCCGGTCTGGGCGGGCGTGGCGGTGCTGTTCGCCGCCATGCCGTGCGGGATCAACGCCTATCTGATCGCGTCCCGCTACCAGATCGGCCAGGCCACCGCCTCGGCCGCGGTCGCGGTCTCGACGGCCGTGTCTGTGATCTCGGTGTCGTTCTGGCTCTGGGTCATCGGGGCGGTGTGACCACGACGTCGTCACGCCGGCCGAAGGCGGCTATGACGACGGAGCATAAGGAGCCGCCCCTTGACCGACCCCGTCGCCGACCGCTTCTCCCACGGCTCGCCGCCCCGCGAAATCGCGGTCCTGCGTCGCGAGGGAAGCGGTCCCTGCGTTGTCTGGCTCGGCGGCTTCCTGTCGGAGATGACCGCCACCAAGGCGAGCGCGCTCGACGCCTGGGCGGCCGAGACCGGCCGCGCGATGCTGCGCTTCGACTATTCGGGCCACGGGGCCTCGTCCGGCGCCTTTCGCGACGGGACCATCGGCGACTGGCTCGAGGACGAGCTCGCCGCGATCGAGCGCCACGCAGGCGAACGGCCCGTGCTGGTCGGCTCGTCCATGGGCGGCTGGATCGCGCTGCTCGCGGCGCGCCGGATGACGCCCCCGCCGGCGGGCCTCGTGCTGATCGCGCCCGCCGCCGACTTCACCGAGGCGCTGATGTGGGAGCGGTTCTCGGACGAACAGCGCCGCGCGATCCTCAAGGACGGCGCCTATCTCAGGCCGAGCGAATATTCCCCCGAGCCGACGCCGATCACGCGGCGGCTGATCGAAGAGGGACGCGACCACCTGCTGCTTGGCGGGCCGGTGCGCACCGGCTGCCCGGTCCATGTCCTGCAGGGCATGGCCGATCCCGACGTGCCCTGGGAGCACGCGCTGAAGCTGGTCGAACGCCTCGCCGAGGACGACGTCGTCACGACCCTGATCAAGGACGGAGACCACCGGCTCTCGCGGCCCGAGGATCTCGCCCGCATCGTCGAAGCCGTGGACGAGATCGCGGAGCGGCGCTGAGGGGGCTCGCCTCCGGGGAATCGCCGCGGCTAAAGTCGGCGCGCCGTTGATTCGGGCGGCTGATTTGCTGGCGAGCGCCAAGGCTTGATGTCGCTGTTCCGCGTTCTGAGACCCCGTCCCCTTCTCGTGCGACAGGAAACGGCCGCCGGCCCGGACGCTTTCGTGGTCTCGACGCGGCTGGGCGCAGTTCCGGTCACCGTCCGCCGGTCGAGCCAGGCGCGGCGGATGACGCTCAGGGTCCGCTCCGCCACCCGCGACGTCACGCTCACCTTGCCGTCGCGCACGGCGGAGACGGCCGCGCGCGACTTCGTCGAACGCCATGTCGGCTGGATCGAGCAGCGCCTCGCGCGGCTGCCCGAACGCATCCCGTTCGAGCCCGGCGAGATCGTCCCCCTGCGCGGCGTCGCTCATCGGATCGCGATGCGGCCCGGCCTGCGCGGACTTGTCCGCGTCGAGCCCGGCGCGCGCGGCGCAGAGCCCGAGATCGCGGTCTACGGTTTCCCCGAGCACGCCCCCCGGCGGGTCGCGGACTTCCTGAAGCGCGAGGCGCGCGCGGCTTTCGTCGAGGCCGCCGACCGCCACGCCGCGGCGCTCGGCGTCACCATCGGCCGGATCGTCCTGAAGGACACGACCAGCCGCTGGGGCTCGTGCTCGGCGACCGGCGACCTCGCCTTCTCCTGGCGGATGATCCTCGCGCCCGCCTTCGTGCTCGACTACCTCGCGGCCCACGAGGTGGCCCACCGCCGCGAGATGAACCACGGCCCCCGCTACTGGGCGCATGTCGAGCGGCTGTTTCCGGACTACGAGCGCGCGGAAGGCTGGCTGCGCGCCCACGGAACCGCTCTCCACCGCTACGGCTGAAGGAACACGCAGTTGCGAATCCTCGTCTTCCAGCATCTCGACGTCGAGCATCCGGGTTCCTTCCGCGAGTTCTGGGCCGAGGACGGCGTCGAATGGCGCACGGTCGAGCTCGACGCCGGCGAGGAGATCCCCGCGCTCGAGCCCTTCGACATGCTCGCCGTTATGGGCGGGCCGATGGACGTCTGGGAGGAGGACGAGCATCCGTGGCTCATCGCCGAGAAGGCGGCGATCCGGCGCTGGGTTTCCGAGCTCAAGCGGCCCTATCTCGGCATCTGCCTCGGCCACCAACTTCTCGCCGTCTCGCTCGGCGGCGAAGCCGCAAGAATGGCCGCGCCGGAGGTCGGGCTGACCGAGGTGCGGCTGACCGAAGCCGGCCGCGCCGACGCGTTCTTCGACGGCCTGCCGGAGCGGATCGAGACCTTCCAGTGGCACGGCGTCGAGGTGACGGCCCTGCCCGAGGGCGGCGTCGCCCTGGCCTCGAACGACGCGGCCGCCGTGCAGGCGATGCGCGTCGGCGACCACGCCTACGGGCTCCAGTTCCATCCCGAGATCCTCGCCGAGACGGTCGCGGACTGGCGGCGCATCCCCGAATACTGGGCGAGCCTGCAGAAGGCGCTGGGGGCGGAGGCCGCCGAAGGGCTGGCGGCCGCGGTCACGCCGCGCCTGCCGGCTTTCCGCGAGACCGCGGCGACGCTCGACAGGAATCTCGCCCGCATTTCGGGACGCTGACCGGCGGTCGTTCCCGCGCTTTTTCAGAGAACTGCGCCAACGCCGCGGGCCCCGAAGGCCCGGCGGCGACGCTTGTCGTCGGTCTGCCGACTACGCCCAACGTCTCATGGAATAGTTCCCGAATAAATCTCCAATACATCCCAAATTCATAAGTCTAACAAATTTGTGATTACGGTAAGTATGGATTTATTATCACGCATAATATGTACATCTGCCTGAAATTCAGGTCGATAGACGTCACAGCCTATCATTAGAAAATCATAAGCCTGATTTCAAATACATAAATAACCTGTCGGAGGATCAAGGATGAGACGACTATTCGTCAAAACGCTTGCGGGCGCGGCGTTCATCGTCGTCGCGAGCGCCGCCGCGCAGGCGCAGCAGCCGTTCAACAGCGTCATCACAGGCGAAACGCTCAATCTCGACGACGCAGGGCCCGACGGGAAGGACACCGAGGCCTTCAAGACTTTCGTGGAGACGGGCAAGAACATCTATCTCGGCAACAAGGACTGTCTCGCCAAGGGCGAGGAGCTGTTCCTCTCGATGTGTTCGGGCTGCCACGGCCATGTCGGCGAAGGCAAGCTCGGCCCCGGCCTCAACGACACCCACTGGACCTATCCGCAGGGCAAGACCGACAAGGGGCTGTTCGAGATCATCTATGGCGGCGCCTCGGGCATGATGGGCCCGATGTACGGTTCGATGAACGTCGACGAAATGTTGATGACGATGGCCTGGGTCCGGCACCTCTACAAGGACAAGCCCGAGGACGCTGGCGAGTGGCTGACCGCCGACCTGCAGAAGGACTTCAAGCCCTATGACGGCGCGAAGCCCCCGCAGCCGGGTCCAAACGCTCCCGAGAGCTGCAAGAAGGGCGGCTGAGCCTGATCGCGCATGACGTCGGGATGTCCGCGCGGTCAGCGCGGACATCTTTCGCTTCCGTCCGCCCCGCTCAGTGCGCGCGCGCGAACGTCTCGTCGAAGGAGTAGCCCGCGCCGCGCACCGTGCGGATCGGGTCGGGCTTGCGGCCGCGGTTCAGCGCCTTGCGCAGGCGGCCGACATGAACGTCGACCGTGCGTTCGTCGATGTAGACGTCGCGCCCCCAGACCCCGTCGAGCAGCTGCTCGCGGGTGAAGACGCGGCCGGCGGACTGCATCAGGAACTCGAGCAGGCGGAACTCGGTCGGCCCGAGATGCACTTCCCGCATCTGCCTCCGCACGCGGCGGTTCTCGCGGTCGAGCTCTATGTCGCCGGCCTTGAGCGTCCGCGAGACGTGCTCGGGCTTGGTGCGGCGGAGCAGCGCCCGCACGCGGGCGACGAGTTCGGGCACCGAGAACGGCTTGACCACGTAGTCGTCGGCCCCGGTGGCGAGGCCGCGGATGCGCTCCGCCTCCTCGCCGCGGGCCGTCAGCATGATGATCGGCAGTCGTTCGGTCTCCCTGCGGGCGCGCAGGCGCCGGCAGAGTTCGATGCCGGAGACGCCCGGCAGCATCCAGTCGAGCAGGATGAGGTCGGGCGTCGTCTCGGCGAGCCGGACCTCGGCTTCGTCGCCGCGCGCGACCGCGTCGACCTCGTAGCCCTCGGCCTCGAGATTGTACCGGAGGAGCAGCGTGAGCGGCTCCTCGTCCTCGACGATCATGACGCGCGGGTTCATGGGCGAGCCCCCAGGTTCAGTCGAAGTCCGCCGTCGCGAGATCGGCCTTCGGCCGATCGTCGGTCAGCGGCACGCCGTGGACCACGTAGTAGACGGTCTCGGCCACGTTGGTGGCGTGATCGCCGATGCGCTCGATGTTCTTGGCGCAGAACAGGAGATGGGCGCAGAAGCCGATGTTGCGCGGATCCTCCATCATGTAGGTGAGGAGTTCGCGGAACAGCGAGTTGTAGAGCGCGTCGATCTCGCCGTCGTGGGTCCACACCTCGAGCGCGCGCTTGTCGTCGCGGCGGGTGTAGGCGTCGAGCACTTCCTTGAGCTGCGTGAGCGTCAGGTCGGCGATGTGCGCCACGCCGCCCGCGAGCTTCGGCGGCTGGAACTGGCCGTCGAGGGCGACGACGCGCTTCGCGATGTTCTTCGCGAGGTCGCCGATCCGCTCGAGGTCGTTGGCGATGCGGAGCGCGCCCACCACCTGGCGCAGGTCGATGGCGACCGGCGCGCGGCGCGCGATCGTCATGATGCCGCGCTCCTCGATCTCATGCTGGAGCCGGTCGATCGAGCGGTCCCACTCGATCACGCGGCGGGCGAGCGGTATGTCGCGGCGCACGAGCGCGTCGATGCTCTCGCCGACGAGCTTCTCGCAGAGCCCGCCCATCTCGGCGAGCTTGTCGGAGAGCTGGTTGAGGTCGTCGTCGAAGGACGAGACGATGTGGTCTGTCACGGACTTTTCGCTTTCGTCGGAGAGATTGAACCCGGTTCGCCTGAGAAGCTCAGCCGAAGCGGCCCGTGATGTAGTCCTGAGTCCGTCGGTCATGGGGGCTCATGAAGATCTGCTGGGTTTCGCCGAATTCGACGAGATCGCCCAGATACATGAACGCGGTGTACTCGGACGTGCGCGAGGCCTGCTGCATGTTGTGGGTGACGATCGCGATCGTGTAGTCGGCCTTGAGCTCGTCGATCAGTTCTTCGACCTTGGCGGTCGAGATCGGATCGAGCGCCGAGCAGGGCTCGTCGAGCAGAATGACTTCAGGACGCACCGCGATGGTCCGCGCGATGCAGAGGCGCTGCTGCTGGCCGCCGGAGAGCGAGAGCCCCGAGGCGTCGAGCTTGTCCTTGACCTCGTTCCAGAGCGCCGCGCGGCGCAGCGCCTGCTCGACGCGGCCGTCGAGTTCGGACTTCGAGATCTTCTCGTAGAGCCGCACGCCGAAGGCGATGTTGTCGTAGATCGACATCGGGAACGGCGTCGGCTTCTGGAACACCATGCCGACGCGGGCGCGCAGCAGGTTGAGGTCGACCTTCGGCGACAGGATGTCGACGCCGTCGAGCAGCACCTGACCCTCGGCGCGCTGCTTCGGATAGAGGTCGTACATGCGGTTGAGAATGCGCAGCAGGGTGGACTTGCCGCAGCCCGACGGACCGATGAAGGCCGTGACCTTGCGGTCGTAGATCGGCAGGTCGATGCCCTTCAGCGCGAGACTGTCGCCGTAATAGAACTTGAGGTTCTCGATCGAGATCTTGCGTTCCTGCCCGGCGCCGGCGATGGGACGGGCGGCGGGCTTGGCGGAGGCGGTCATGGTCGGAGCGGGGTTTGCGACGTCGGTCATGGTCATTTGTGGCTCCCGGCGGAGAGGATGCGGGCCCCGATCGAGAGGGCGAGGACGGCGACGGTGATGAGCAGCGCGCCCGTCCAGGCAAGCGCCTGCCAGTCGACGTAGGGGCTGAGGGCGAACTGGAAGATAACGACCGGAAGGCTCGCCATCGGGGCGTTGAGGTCGGTCGACCAGAACTGGTTGTTGAGCGCGGTGAAGAGCAGCGGCGCGGTCTCGCCCGAGACGCGGGCGACGGCGAGCAGCACGCCGGTGATCATGCCCGCGCGGGCCGCGCGGTAGGCGATCTTGTGGATCACGACCTGACGCGGCAGTCCGAGGGCGGACGCCGCCTCGCGAAGCTGGTTCGGCACGAGGTTCAGCATGTCCTCGGTGGTGCGCACCACGACCGGGATGACGATGATGGCGAGCGCCATCGCTCCGGCGATGCCCGAGAAGTGGCCCATCTGGATCACGATCACTTCATAGACGAACAGGCCGACCACGATCGAGGGCGCCGACAGAAGGATGTCGTTGATGAAGCGCACCACCATGGTGAGCTTCGAGTGACGGCCGTATTCCGCCATGTAGGTGCCGGCCAGGATGCCGATCGGCGTGCCGACGAAGACGCCGATGATCGTCATGATCAGGCTGCCGACGATGGCGTTGAGCAGGCCGCCGTCGGAACCGGGCGGAGGCGTCATCTCGGTGAAGACCGCGAGCGACAGGCCGGAGACGCCCTTGAACACGAGGGTGGCGAGGATCGCCACCAGCCAGGCGATGCCGAAGAGCGCGGCCGCGAGCGACAGCGTCATCATCAGCGAGCTCTTGGCCCGGCGACGGACGTAGAGCGGGGCGTCGGAGGTGTGGTTGATCGGTTTCAGCGCGGCCATGGGATCAGGCTCCCGCCTTCTTCTCGAGGCGCAGCAGCATAAGGCGCGCGGCGGCGAGCACGAAGAAGGTGATGATGAAGAGAATGAGGCCGAGCGCGATCAGCGACGAGGTGTAGAGGTCGCCGACGGCTTCGGTGAACTCATTGGCGATCGAGGCCGAGATCGTGGTGCCGGGCGCGAGGATCGAGGCCGAGATCTTGTGCGCGTTGCCGATCACGAAGGTCACCGCCATGGTCTCGCCGAGCGCGCGGCCGAGACCGAGCATGCAGCCGCCGATGACGCCGACGCGGGTGTAGGGGATCACCACGCGCCGCACCACTTCCCAGCGGGTGCAGCCGACGCCGTAGGCCGCTTCCTTCAGCACCGGGGGCACGGTCTCGAACACGTCGCGCGACACGGAGGTGATGAAGGGCAGCACCATGATCGCGAGAATGAAGCCCGCGGTCAGCACGCCGATGCCATAGGGCGGGCCGGCGAAGACGTCGGAGAGGATCGGGATCGGGCCGAACATCGAGATCAGGAACGGCTGCAGCGTCGACTGCAGGATCGGGGCGAGCACGAATAGGCCCCAGATGCCGTAGATGATCGACGGGATGCCGGCCAGCAGCTCGATCGCGACGCCGATCGGGCGGCGCAGGATCTGCGGGCAGAGCTCGGTGAGGAAGATCGCGATGCCGAGGCCGACAGGGATCGCGATCGTCATGGCGATCAGCGACGTCACGAGCGTGCCGTAGATCGGAGCGAGCGCGCCGAACTTTTCGGTCACGGGGTTCCAGGCCTGGGTGGTCAGGAACGAGAAGCCGAAGGTGGAGAGCGCGAGCCAGGCGCCGAAGATGAGCGCGATGATCACGCCGCCGAGCATCAGCAGGACGAAGATCGCGGAGGCGCGGGTGAGATTGCGGAAGGCTCCGTCACGCAGCTTGAACGCCCTGAGGCGGGCGGCGCGGGCGGCGTCGATGGCCCGCGGCGAAGCTGCGGCCGCGTCGAGCGACAGGTCTGTCATCCGGATCGATCTCGGGAGGGGGCTCGAGGCCCGGGTCCTTGGGCTCGGGCTCGGTAGCCCGATCGGAAGAAGAGACCGCGGGGGCGCTCGAGAGCGTCCCCGCGGCGACGCCGCGTCAGCGGATCAGTTCGTGGCAGCGTAGAGCGGCTTGCCTTCGGAGTCCTTGATCTCCTTGGCCCACACCGACTGCACCTGGCCGACGACCTCGGTCGGCATCGGGATGTAGTCGAGGTCTTCGGCCATCTTGGCGCCGCCCTTGTAGGCCCACGCGAAGAACTTCAGCGCTTCGGTCGCAGCCGCGACGTCCTTCGGCTCCTTGTGGATCAGGATGAAGGTCGCGGCGGTGATCGGCCACGAGTCGGCGCCCGGCTCTTCGGTCAGGATCACGCCGAAGCCCGGCTCCGACTTCCAGTCGGCGTTGGCGGCCGCGGCCTGGAAGCTCTTGAGCACCGGCTCGACGGCCTTGCCGTCCTTGTTGACCATTTTGGTGTGGCTGAGCTTGTTCTGCTTGGCGTAGGCGTATTCGACGTAGCCGATCGCGCCCTTGGTCTGGGCCACGTAGTTGGCGACGCCTTCGTTGCCCTTGCCGCCGAGACCGGTCGGCCATTCGACCGCGGTCGCCGAACCCACCTTGTCCTTCCACGCCGGAGAGACCTTGGAGAGGTAGTTGGTGAAGTTGAAGGTCGTGCCCGAGCCGTCGGAGCGGTGGACGATCGCGATCGCCATCGAGGGCAGCGACACGCCGGCGTTGAGCTTCTTGATCGCCTCGTCGTCCCAGGTCTTGATTTCGCCGAGGAAGATCTTGGCGAGGGTCGGGCCGTCGAGCGTGAGCTGGCCGGGGGCGACGCCCTCCACGTTCACGACCGGCACGATGCCGCCCATTACCATCGGAAACTGAACGAGGCCGTGCTTCTCGAGGTCGGCGCCCTTGAGCGGTGCGTCGGTGGCGCCGAAGGTGACGGTCTTGGCCTGGATCTGCTTGATGCCGCCGCCCGAGCCGATCGACTGGTAGTTGAGGCCGTTGCCGGTCTCCTTCTTATAGGCTTCCGCCCACTTGGCGTAGATCGGATACGGGAAGGTCGCGCCGGCGCCCGAAATATCGAGCGCGGCCGCGGGGGTCGCCATCAGCACGGTCGCGGCGACCACGCCGAGGATCCGGTTGAGCTTCACGAGCATCTCCTGGCTCTCGTCATCGAAGAAGTCTGTCGTCGGCGCCCGTTCCTGTCGGGCGCGAGACTTTCTGCGCGGCGGACCCTAGCCCCCCGTCGCCACCCTTCTATGACGCCTCGATGAACCGCTTATGACAGTGCAAGCTACTGATATTGCTTGATCTAGCTTGCAGCGCGCAGCTCGGAACGCTCGGGAGCGGCCCCGCGCAACAGAACCGCGAAGGTCGCGCCCTCGCCCGGGGCGCTCTCGATCGAAAGCTTGCCCCCATGCCGCTGAACGACGTGCTTGACCAGCGCGAGGCCGAGTCCGGTGCCGCCCTTGTCCCGGCTGTCGCCGACGTCGACCCGGTAGAAGCGCTCGGTCAGCCGCGGAAGATGCTCGGGAGAGACGCCCGGCCCGTGATCGCGCACCGTCAGAACCCCGCCGTCAGGACCCGGCTTGACCGCGACGTCGACGCGTTTGCCGGACTGGCCGTACTTGATCGCGTTTTCGATCAGGTTTTCGGCGACGCGGATGAGTTCGTCGCGGTCGCCATAGACGGCGGTCGGTTCGGCCGAGAGGGCGATCTCGACCCCGCGCTCGCGCGCGAGCGGAGACAGCGCGTCGGTCACGCCCCGCACCAGTTCGTCGAGGTCGACCACCGTCTGGGGCCGCACATGGGCCTTTAGCTCGATGCGCGACAGCGAAAGCAGATCGTCGATCAGGCGGGACATGCGGTTCGCCTGCGTCCGCATGATATCGAGAAATTTTTCGCGCGCCTGCACGTCGTTCTTCGCGGGTCCCTGCAGGGTCTCGATGAAGCCGAGCAGGGATGCGAGGGGCGTCCTCAGCTCGTGGCTGGCGTTCGCGACGAAGTCGCCGCGCATGCGCTCGGACCGGCGTTGCTCCGTGAGGTCGCGCAGCGCCACGACGGTGACCGGCCGGCCGACCGGGGCGAGCCTCACCTGCGCCACGCAGGCCTCCCGCCAGCGCTCGACGGGAGCGCGCTCGACATAGAGCACGGTCTGCGGGGCGGTCCCCGCGGCGCGCACGGCCTCGAGCACTTCGGGCGCGCGCAGGACGAAGGAGACCGGCTCGCCGACCCGGACCTCGCCGAGGACGGCGCGCGCCCGCTCGTTGAAGGCGACGACCAGAGCGCGGCGGTTCAGCACCAGAACGGGATCCGGCAAACCCGAAAGGATCATGGAGACCTCGGCCGGCAGCGCGCCCGACCGTGACGCGTCCGCCGGCCGCTCCGGTTCGTCTGGCGCGGGCCCGGCCATTGCGGCGAGGGCTGCGAGCGTCAGGATCGCAGCCCCTTCGAGCGGCCCCATCCGACCGAGAAGAACCAGCAGGCCGATCGCCGCCAGCGCGCCTCCAAGCGGCCAGCGCGCGGCGAAAAGGCCCGAAAGCCCCGCCCTCGCCCGCCTTCCGACACTTGCCGTTTCCTGCTGATCCGCCATTTCGACGCGACGCGCTTTCAAGAGAGTTTGCGTGACTCACGAGGCTCGACAGTTGACGCCCGCTGAGTGACAACGCCGCGACATTCGATCCGGAGCGATGATGACCCAAAAGGACGCCGAAGCGAACCTCGCGGCCGCGGCGAAGGCGATCGACCCGACCGACGTGGTCGCGCCCGAAGGCATGAACGACGCCCCGCCGGTTCATATCGACGGGATCACCATGGATCTCGACGACCTCGAGCTTCCCAAGGAGATCGTGAAGGCGGCGTTCAAGAGCGGCGGCTACCCTTATGATCAGAAGCTCGACGCCAAAGAGGGCGACGCCGCGCTCGTCCCGCTGCAGATCGAACTTCTGAAGCTGCAGGCCTGGGCGAAGAAGGAAGGCGAACGGATCGTCCTTCTCTTCGAAGGGCGCGACGCCGCCGGCAAGGGCGGCACGATCGACCGCATCACCGAGCACCTCAACCCGCGCAGCGTGCGCGTCGAGGCCCTGTCGAAGCCGACGGCGGAAGAGGCCTCGCAGTGGTACTTCCAGCGCTATCTCCGCCGGATGCCGGCCGGCGGCGAGATCGTGCTGTTCGACCGCTCCTGGTACAACCGCGCCGGCGTCGAGCCCGTCATGGGCTTCTGCACCCCCGCCCAGACTGCGAAGTTTCTCGCCGACGCGCCCGTTGTCGAGCGCCTGCTGGTCGAGGACGGCGTGCGCCTGTTCAAGTTCTGGCTGACCGTCGGCCGGGAGGAGCAGATCTCGCGGCTGCACGAGCGCCGGCACGACCCGCTGAAACGCTGGAAGCTGTCGCCCATCGATTACGCCGGCCTCAACCTCTGGGACGCCTATTCGGACGCCGCCGACAAGATGCTGCGCGCGACCCACACAGACGCCGCGCCCTGGACGGTGGTGAAGTCGAACGACAAGCGGCGGCTGCGTCTCGCGGTCATCCGCCACATCCTGCTGAACGTGCCCTACAAGGGGCGCGATCTCGCCGCGGTGGGCGGCAACGACAGCCGCCTGATCATGGACGCTGGGACGTTTCTGGCCGACGGCGGAGAGAAATAGAGTTCTTTCTTCGCGGGACGGGCGTTCAGTCGAGCGTTCGGCCGGCCCGGCGGAAGGCGTTCGCGCCGAGCGCGCTCCAGTCCTTGTCGCCGTCGCCCGCCGCGATCGCCTCGATGAAGGCGTCGCGCAGCAGCGAGGCGATCGGCAGCGGGGTCGTCGCGGCCTCTCCCGCCGCAAGCGCGAGCCGGACGTCCTTGAGGCCGAGCGGCATGCTGAAGCCGGCGGGCTCGAACGCCTTTTCGGCGATCAGCGTCGCGTAGACGCCATAGGCCGGCGACGCGAACAGCGTTCCGGTCATGACCGCGTAAAGATCCTTGACCGGAACGCCGTGCCCCTCGACGAGCGCTCCGGCCTCGCCGAGCGTCTCAATCATGCTGGCGAGCGCGAAGTTGCAGGCGATCTTCGTCACGGACGCGCGCGCCGCCTCGTCCCCGAGCGGCCAGATCTTCTTCGAAAACAGCGCCAGCAGCGGCGCGACCTTCGCGACGGCCTGCGGGTCTCCGGCGCACAGCACGTTGAGCTGTCCCGCCGCCGCGACGTCCGGCCTGCCGAGAACCGGCGCGGAGACGTAGCCGAGCCCGCGCTCGCGATGCAGCCTTTCCATCCGCTCGGCGAAGGCGACCGACACGGTCGAAAGGTTGGCGTGGACGAGCCCCGGCCGCGCCTTGTCGAGGGCGCCCGAGGAGACGAGAACATGCTCGATCACGTCGTCCTGCGACAACATCGACAGGCAGACGTCCGCGTCGAGCGCCTCCGCGGGTCCGGCCGCCGCCGTCGCGCCGTCGGCGACCAGCGCCTCGACGGGCGCCGAGGAACGGTTCCAGACCTTGAGCTCGTGGCCGGACTCCAGCAGGCGGCGCGCGACGCCCTGCCCCATGCCGCCGAGTCCGATGAATCCAACGATCACTGGCTTTCTCCCGCGCTTGCGAAGACGCCAGTCTAGCGGCTCGAGGCGGGCTCCGGCGTTGCGCCTTCGCCGTCTCTTTCCGGCGCCGACGCGTCCTCGATCGGCGGCGTCGGAGCGGGCGCCGGGTCCGCGGACGGGGTCGGGGCCGCCGCCTCGGGCGAGGTTTCGGGGCCGTCCACATAGGCCACCATGCCGCGCGCGATCTCGCGCTCGCCCATGATGACCTCGTTCGCTCCGAGCTTCGTCAGATGCTCGACCTCGGCGTCGGAATGGGCGCGGGCGACGATCACGAGGCCGGGGTTCACCGAACGGGCCTTCTCCACCACCTGCCCGGCTTCGAAAGCCTCGGGGATCGCGATCACCAGCGCGCGAGCGCCCTTCAGGTTGGCGAGCTTCAGCACGTCGCCGCTCGCGCCGTTGCCGACGATCGTCTCGACGCCCTGCTCGCGCAGTTCCACGATGCGGGTCTCCGCGTCCTCGATCACCAGGAATGCGTCGCCGCGCGCCTTCAGCCCCTCGCCGACCGCGCTGCCGACCCGTCCATAGCCGATGAGCACGACGTGGTGGGCAAGCTCCGTCGGACGGGTCTCGGCTTCCTCGTCTTCCTCCTCGACCGCTGCTGCGGCGCCCTCGGCGACCACCTCCGCGACGGGCTTGCGCGCCTCGGCTGCGACCTCGACAGGCGGACGAGTTCGATCGATCGCCAGTTCCGGAACGTCCTCCGTCCTTTCGGCGCTTTTGGCGTGCGGCGGCTCAACCGCCGCCTCGGGCTTCTTGCGCACGAGCCTCGCCTCGAGCCTCGGCTTCAGCCGCTCGACACCGAAGAACACCAGCGGGTTGAGGATGATCGACAGCAGCGCGCCGGCCAGGATGAGGTCGCGCCCCTCCTCCGGCAGCAGCTTCAGCCCGACGCCGAGCTCGGCGAGGATGAACGAGAACTCGCCGATCTGCGCGAGGCTCGCCGAAATTGTGAGCGCTGTGCCGACCGTTCTTCGGAAGGCGATCACCAGCAGGAAGGCCGCCACCGACTTGCCGATCACGATGATGAACAGCACGCCGAGCACGGGCCACGGATCGCGGATGATGATGGTCGGGTCGAACAGCATGCCGACCGAGACGAAGAACAGCACCGCGAAAGCGTCGCGCAGCGGCAGGCTCTCCTGAGCGGCGCGATGGCTGAGCTCGCTTTCGGACAGGACCATGCCGGCGAAGAACGCGCCGAGCGCGAGCGAGACGCCGAAGAGCTTGGCGGAGCCGAACGCCACGCCGAGCGCGATGGACAGCACGCCGAGGCGGAACAGCTCGCGCGAGCCGGCATGCGCGATCCAGTGCAGCAGCATCGGGATCAGCCTGCGGCCGACGATGAGCATGAGGCCGACGAAGACCGTGACCTTGAGCAGCGTCACCGCGATCAGCGCCGGCACGCTGAGTTGGATGCCGAGCGCCTGCCCGATCGCGACCGCGACCGGGTCGGAGGGCGTCTCCGCCCCCGCCGCGCCCGCGACCGCTGGGATGAGGACGAGCGCCAGAACCATCGCGAGGTCTTCGACGATGAGCCAGCCGACCGCGATCTTGCCGCGCTCGCTCTCCACCATGCGCCGCTCCTGCAGCGCCTTGAGCAGCACGACCGTCGAGGCGACAGAAAGCGCGAGGCCGAAGACGAGCCCGCCGCCGTCCGACCAGCCCATCAGCCGCGCCAGACCCCAGCCGAGCGCCGTGGCGCAGCCCATCTGCACCACGGCGCCCGGAATGGCGACGCCGCGGACGGAGAGCAGATCCTTCAGGGAGAAATGCAGGCCGACGCCGAACATCAGCAGGATGACGCCGATCTCGGCGAGTTCCGGCGCGAGCGCCTGATCGGCGACGTAGCCGGGGGTATGCGGGCCGACCAGAACGCCCGCGATCAGATAGCCGACGAGCGGCGGAAGCTTCAGGCGGTTCGCGAGCGCCCCGAGTATGAACGCCAGCACCAATCCCGCGACGATGGTCGAGATCAGCGGCGTGGCGTGCGGCATCAATCGGTCGTCCGTGTTCGGGGGCGCGGTTTGGCGAGATCGCCATTAAACCCGGTCCGCGCCGCCACGGAAACGTGAAAGCGCGAAATTTCTGGTCAAGCTTTCGGCGCCACGACGCCGGCCAGCGTCGCCGCGCGGCCGTTCGGAAAGGCTACGGACCCGCCCGCTTCACGAACTCCGCGTCGATGCGGCCCGCGAGAGCCTCGTAGTTCTCGTCGTAATGATGGCCGCCCGGCAGCTCGAAGCGCGCCTGCGGCGCGATGGCGTCGGTCGCGCAGGCGACGTCGTTGTCCTTCTCCTCGATCTCTTCCTTGCCGTAGACGCACATCACCTTGTCCATCGGCAGCTGCGACGCCGGCTTCAGCACGTCGTGGTCGCCCGAACCCACGCCGAGCCAGCCCGAGACCGACACCTCGAAATCCGCGGTCTTGGACAGGCCGAGCAACGCCAGAAGCTTCACCTGGTCGCGCACCTGCTTCGACAGCCGCGGCCAGGCGAAGGGGATGACGTCGGCGCCGAACGAATACCCGCCGAGCAGCACCTTCTTGATCTTCCAGTCGGCCGTGTAGCGCTGGACGATGGCCTCGAGGTCGTCGCCCATCTCCCGCGGCGTCTTCTCGTTCCAGAAGTAGCGGAGCGTGTCGACGCCGACGACGCCATAGCCCTCCTTCTGGAAATAGCCCGCGATGGTCTTGTCGAGGTCGCGCCAGCCGCCGTCGCCGGCGTAGATCACCGCAAGCCCCTTCGGCGTCTTCGTGGTCGGCTCGTAGAGCACCAGCGGCAGGTTGTTGACGGCGTCGGGCGAGCCCCCGCCGATGTCGAAGGCCGCGTCGCTCGCCGCCGCCGTCATGTCGGCCGAAGGATCGAGCTCCACGACGTCGGCGTCCGGCAGATCCTTGACGAAGTCCTTGATCGCCTGCGGCGCGGGGCCTCGCGTCAGCACGCGCCACTCGCCCTGGATCGGCTCGGGCGTGTCGTGGCCGAGCACGAGGTCGGATCCGTCGCGGTCTTCCGTCTTCGGCCCGTCGCAGAGCGGCTTGTCGAGCGGAACGCGGCCAGTGAAGCCGAGCGAGACCGCTCCGGAGAACATGTTGGCGGGCGCCTGGGACAGCATCGCGTAGGCGATGTCGGCGCCCTTGCCGACGCCGAGAAGGACGGGCAGCCGGTAGGTCTTCAGCCCCAGCTCCTTGCCGGCGAGCCGGCCGTATTCCTCGACGTCGCCCGACAGGAAGATGCAGTCCTCGGTGTTCTTGGCGACGCCCTGCAGATAGCGCGGCAGCTCGATCCCGATCACCATGGCGCCGGCCTTGGCCAGCGCCTCGGCCTCGGCGGCGCGCGCGGGCGTCCAGCCGTCCATGTCCGAGATCAGCGCGACGATCGCGGCCGGCTCTCCGGCCGGCGCCACGACGGGGGCGCCCTTCATCGTGTCGTTGTCGACGCTCAGGCGCCGAAGCTCCTGCGCGGCGGCCGGCGACGCCAAGAGAGCGGCGAGGCAAAGCGATGCGACGAGCGTTCTCACGCGACGGACTCCTCAGCGCTCGCGGGCGCCTGCGCCGGCCCGGTCGGCGCCGACAGCGCGCGCTTCGGCGCCTCGCCGATGAGCGTCGTGATGTCGAGCAGAATCTGGGGCAGCACCCATCCGCCCGGACAGGCGAGATAGCGCGGCTCCCAGATCGGATTGAACTTCGACTTGTAGGTCCTGAGGCCCTCGAAGTTGTAGAAGTTGTCGCCGTAGCGGAACACGAAGGCGCCGACCCGGTTCCATGTCGGTCCGAGCGGATGCTCGGTCAGGCCCGACAGCGGCGCCATGCCGAGGTTGAACCAGCGGAAGCCGTCGGCCTTCGCCTTCAGCATCAGGCGCACGAACAGCGCGTCCATGACCCCCTTGGGCGCGTCCGGGGCGTAGCGCATCAGGTCGACGGTCGCCTCTTCGCGGTCGGCCGCGGTCCACATGTTGGCGAAGCCGACGACCCGCCCCTGATGGCGCACCACCGCCATGTCGAAATGGCGCAGATAGTCCTCGCTCCAGAAACCGAGCGAAAAACCCTTCTCGCCCGATTTGCGCGAATGCATCCAGGTGTCGGAAACGCGCTTCAGCTCCGGATAGAGCGCGACGGCGTCGGCGGCCGGCACGACGCTGACGTCGAGACCGTCCTTGGTCGCCTTGCGGTCGACGTAGCGCCACTCGTATCCCGCCTTGCCCTCGAGCGTGAACAGGCGAAGGTCGACCCGCGCCTCCTCGCCGAGCTTCAGCAGCGACAGGCCGAGGTCGAGATACATCGGCAGACGCGCGACGCTCGCCTGATAGAACACCGGCCACCCGCCGTGCTGGTCGGCGAGTTCGCGAAACGCCCAGAGCAGTTCGGAGGCGCGGCTCGGCGGGCCGACGGGATCGCCCATCGCCACCCAGCTGCGGCCCTGCACCTGGTACATGATGAAGGCGTCGCCGGCCTCCGAGAACAGGAAGCGCTTGTCGCCGAGGAAAGCGAGATTCGAGTCCGCGCGCGGCGAGGTGGCGACGATCGCCGCGAGCCGCGACGCGGGCTCCGGAGGCTCCGCGCGCGGACGACCGTGGCGGTGCATCAGCGCATGGAGGCCGATGGCGAGCGCCGCCACCCCCGCCGCAAGGCTCGCGCGCAGGAAGCGGGGCGCGTCGCTGCGATAGGCGAAGTCCCACCACAGCTCGCTCGAATAGTCGACGTTGCGGTAGGCGAAGAAGCCGAGCCAGATCGAACCGCCGAGCACGATCGCGACCGCCGCGAGCCATGCGGGGGCGAGGTCCTGGTCCCACAGCGAGGCGCGGCGGTAGAAGGCGCGGCGGTTGACGGTGAGGAGCGCCAGCACCACGCCGAGCACGATCGCCTCCTCGTAGTCGCCGCCCTTGGTGAGCGAGAAGACGAGACCGGCCGTCAGCAGCACCTGCGCCACCCGATAGGCGCTGTCGAGCCGGCGGAGCAGCCCGCGCGCCACCACCAGCAGCACGACGCCGACCACGCTCGCGAGCAGATGGGAGGCTTCGACGAAAGGCAGCGGCACGACGTGGCGCAGCACGCGCAAGCGATCGGTCTCTGCCGGCAGAGCGCCGGAAATCAGCAGAACGATGCCGCCGAGGAACACCGCCGCGCCGAGCACGATCGGGGCGACCGGACGCATCACCGCCGCCAGCATGACGCCGGCGCGGCTGAGATAGCCCTTGCGGCGGGCGAATTCGGATCCGCCCAGCAGGCAGAGCGCGAGCGTGAAAGGAATGAGGTAGTAGACGACGCGCCAGAGCAGCAGGCTCGCCAGCACCTTGTCGGGCGGCAAGCCGGGAAGCGCGAGCAGCACGGTCGCTTCGATGACGCCGGCGCCGCCGGGCGCGTGGCTCAGCATGCCGAGCGTCATCGCGACGACGAACAGCGCCGCGAAGGTCGGGAACGCGATGACGGCGTCCGGCGGCAGCAGGATCCACAGCGCGAAGGACGCGCCGAGCAGGTCGACGAGGCCGATCAGGATCTGGGCGCCGGTCGATTTCACGCCCGGCAGCGCGAGCCGATAGCCCTCGACGGTGACCGCGCGCTCCTTGCGCGAGATCCAGAACACGTAAGCCGCGATCCCGGCGAGGATCGCGATCCCGAGCGCCATGTTCAGCGTCGGACTGAGGCCGTCGAGCCGGGAGACGTCCGGCGCCTCCGTCACGAGGCCGAGCGCGAGGGTGAAGAAGATGCCGAGCCAAAGCGTCAGGGCCGAGATCGCGGTGATGGCCGCGACTTCGGCCGCGCCCAGCCCTGCGCCGGCATAGATGCGGTAACGCACTGCGCCGGCGACCAGAAGCTGGAAGCCGATCGTGTAGGACAGCGCATAACCGGTGAAGGAGGCGAGCGCGGCGACCGGATAGCCCACCTCGCGCCGCTTGATGTGCACGATGCCGAACCAGTCGTAGCCGGTCAGAGCCACATAGCTCGCGGCGGTGGCGGCGAGCGAGATTCCGAGCACGCTCCACGGGGTGGCGGCGACCGCCGCCTTGACGTCGTCGAGCTCCACCTCCTCGACGAGATTGTGCAGCACGTAGAGCACGACGCCGAACAGGATCAGCGACCCGACCGCGCCGATGGTGCGCCAGGGCGCCTTGGCGGCGAAGGCGCGCAACCTCGGGAAGCTCAGCGGAACGGCCGTCGGGTCCGGCGCGTCGGCGCGCGGCTCCGTGTCGTTCGGCGGCGTCGCCTTATCGGCGGCGGGTTTCGACGGTTCTGACATGTCAGCCGTGAAAAGAGGTCATGACGGTCCGCGGATCCAAGGCCGGCGCGTTCAGGGAAATCCGTCGCGCGCGGACACAAGACCCGCGATGTGGGCGGACATAGGGCGGTTCTTAACCGGACCGCATTACTTCGGAGAAAGCCGCGCGTCGAGCGCAGCGGCGAAACGCCGCCGCCCGCGGCCGAACGGGGACGCGACCCGCCGATGATCTCCTCCGCGATCGCGCTGATGCCTCCGATGGTGCGAAAACGCCTGAGCCCCGCCGAACTCCGCCGCATCGGCCGCTTCCTGATGGCCGGCGGCTTCGCGGCGCTGGTCAACTGGGGAACGCGTTTTCCCCTCAACGAGGCGATGCCCTTCGGCGCGGCGGTGATCGTCTCCTACGGCGTCGCCATGGTGGTCGGCTTCTTCCTTTACCGCGCCTTCGTGTTCGAGGCGCAGGCGGCCGACCCGCGCGGCCAGGTCTGGCGTTTCGTGGTCGTAAATCTGGTCGGCGCCGCGGAGGTATGGCTGATCGCGGTCGGCCTCGCCCGCTGGCTCGCGCCGGCGATCGGCTGGACGCTTTGGGTCGAGCCCGTCTCGCACGCGATCGCGATCGGGATCGGCGCGGCGACGAGCTATCTCGGGCACCGGCTGCTCACGTTCAGAGGCGTCTGAGGACGCCGGCCAGCCTCCGCCGCAGGGAAAGCCGGCCGTGCGCGTTTCAGCAGGCGCGGCCGACGCTTCGGCGCATTCAGCCGCAATGTCGCCCTGAAGTGGTCCGGAAACGGTAGCACGTTCCCGCCGCAAGGGGTCTTTGGAGCGCCGACGCGCCCCGCGCGGGCGGCGGCCCATCATCAACGGGACGGATCGCCATGACGGACACTCGGATCACGGATCGGGCAGTCGACGGCCTGCGCATCGTTCAATTCTTCGATCCGAACGCGGCCTTCAACTACGGCACCAAGACGGAACTCTCCCTCGTCAGCCGCGACGGCTACGAGCTCGTCATGAAGGGCGAGGACTTCGCCTTCGACGGCCGTGATCGACCGACCGACGGCACGATCACCGACATCTATCTCTACGACCCGTCAGGCCGCCTCGTCGGTCAGATCGACGGCGCGTCCTATTCGCTCGAGCAGTATTACGACACGGTCGCGGTCGACGGCCGACCCGCCGCCTTCACCGCCGACCTCATGTCCGGCGACGACAGCATTTCCGGCGGCCGCTCCGACGACGTCCTCGAAGGCTACGCCGGGAACGACACCATCTCGGGCGGCGCCGGCTTCGACGACATCGACGGCGGCGCAGGAAACGACGTGGTGTTCGGCGGTACGGGCGACGATGTCATCTACGGCTACACCGGCGACGACAAGCTCAACGGCGACGCCGGCAACGACTCGATCGCGGGCGAAGCCGGAAACGACACCATCTCCGGCGGATCCGGCCACGACAAGCTCGAGGGCGGCGCGGGCAAGGACAGGCTTTCGGGCGACGACGGCAACGACACGCTCGGCGGCGGCTCGAAGGCCGATCATCTCGACGGCGGCCGCGGCGACGATCGCCTCTTCGGCGACGCCGGCAACGACGTCCTGAAGGGCGGAGACGGCCGGGATTCGCTCGACGGCGGCTCGGGCGACGACAAGCTCTACGGTGGGGCGGGTCAGGATTCGCTGTTCGGCGGGCTTGGCCGCGACCAGTTCCACTTCGAGAAGGCCACTGACGGCCCCGATCAGGTTCTCGACTTCCATCGCGGCGAGGATCTGCTGGTGTTCCATTCCGCCGGCTACGACAACATGGACTCGAATTTCGATCTGGTGGTCGGCGCCAATCCCGTGGCCGGGACGGCCGGTCAGGGAACCTTCCTGTTCGACACCGGCACGCACCGGCTCTACTGGGACGGCGACGGCAAGGGCGGCGACGCGGCGGTCTATGTCGGAAAGCTCGACGACGTCTCGACGCTGACCAAGGGCGACTTCCTCATCGACTGACGGGAAGGCATAGTCGCCGGATGCGAAACGCCGCGGCGGGGCTTGCGCTCCCGTCGCGGCCGTTCATGCCCGAAGGATGCCGCGTGCCCCGAGACGCAGGACTGCGCCTTGCCGCCGCGACGCTCGGCTTCGCCGTCTGGGGAGCCGGCCCGGCGGCGGCCCAGCCGCCTGCGCCGCCTGAACCTCAATCCGCCCCGGCCGCCGCTCTCGCTCCCGAGGCGCCCGTTCCGACAGCGCCGATCGCCGCCCCGGATCGGGCGCCAGCCGAACCGGCCGAGCCCGATCTGCGGGCCATGGTCAGGCGGGAGGCCGAAGCGCAGGGACTGCCGCCCGAAGTCGCCGAGGCGGTCGCGACCGTCGAAAGCGGCTTCGACCCGAAGGCGGTCGGCGGCGTCGGCGAGATCGGGCTGATGCAGGTCCTGCCTTCGACCGCCCGCATGCTCGGCTTCGCCGACCCGCTGCCGAGACTGTTCGATCCCGAGACCAACGCCCGCTACGGCGTCCGTTATCTCGCCGAGGCGTGGCGCCTGACCGGGCAGGACATCTGCGGCACAGTGATGAAGTACCGCGCCGGCCATGGCGAGACGCGCTTCTCCCACCGCTCCGTCGCCTATTGCGTCAGGGTGCGCGAACTTCTCGCCGCAAGCGGCTTCAAGGTGACCGGGACCGTGCCGGCCGCGACATTCGGCGCTCCGGCCGGACGGCTGGGCGCCGGGCCGGGCGTCCGACGGCTCGCCAACGGACGGGTCCGGATGCGCTTCAACTGGGCGGCGGTCGACCTGAAGCGGAAGACACTCGACCGGGCGGGCGCGTCGGGGCTGCGGATCGTCGAGTGACGTCCGTCTTTTTGCGTGGCGCGGGCGGTAAAAGCATGGCTTTGTGCGTGCCTGCCGCACAGACCGCGGCGACTGGCGAACGACGAGGGTCGACGCCGGCTTCCTTTGGGAACGGACCGACCGACGTGCCTTCCGTCGCCGCGCGCATGACGCGCCCATGATCACTGCAATCCGCTCGGGACAGGCCGAGCGCAGGGAGATCCTGATTCTGCTGCTGGGCTTCGCGGCGCTCGTCGCGGTGGCCGCAGCTTCGGTCTGGCTCGTCGCGCGAAACGCCTCGTTCAACGAACAGGTGGCCAAAACCCTCGGCGCGAAAACGGATCTCGTCAGCATGCTCGGCCTCGCTCAGGACGCGGAGACCGGCCAGCGGGGCTTTCTGCTGACGAACGACGAGCGCTATCTGCGCCCCTACGAGACTGCGATCTCCCAGGTTCCCGAGCGCTTGCGCCGTCTCGAGGAGGCGCTCCAGCAGGATCCCGCTCACGCCGCGGACCTCAAGGTCCTCGAGAAGGCCTTAAGCGAGAAGCTCGACGAGCTCGCCGAAACCGTCGCCTTGCAGCGCGCCGGAAAGTTCGAAGCCGCGCGCAACGTGGTCGACACCGAGCGCGGTCGCGCCGCGATGCTCTCGATCCGGCGATCCGTGGCTCTGATGTCGGCGCGCGAGGACAAGGCCTTTTCCGACCGCTCGGCGTCCGCCGACGCTTCAGGACGGCAGCTTGTGATCTTCATGGTGCTCGGCCTTCTGATCGCCGGCGGCCTCGCCTTCGCTGCCCAAACGATCGTCCGCCGGCAGACCCGCGAGGTCGACGCGGCGCGCGAGGCCCTTGCGCAGGCGAATCAGGGCCTTGAGGCCGCTGTCCGCGAGCGCACTGCGGACCTCCAGGCGGCGAATGACGAAATCCAGCGCTTCGCCTACATCGTCAGCCACGACCTGCGCGCGCCGCTCGTCAACGTCATGGGGTTCACCAGCGAGCTCGACGCCGCCCGCAAGGTGCTCAAGGAGCAGATCGACGGGCTGGACGAGGTCGGCGCGGCCAAGGTGAGGCCCGAAGCGCGCGCGGCGATCGAGGAGGATCTGCCGGAAGCGATCGGCTTCATCCGCACCTCGACCGCCAAGATGGACCGGCTGATCAACGCCATCCTGAAGCTTTCGCGCGAGGGCCGACGCGACATCCGCCCGGAGAGCGTGTCGATCGAAGCGCTGGTCAAGGCGATCTCGGACACCATGTACCAGCAGACCCAGTCGGCGGACGCCGAGATCGAAGTCCAGTCCGACATCCCCGCGCTCGTCACGGACCGGCTTTCGATCGAGCAGATCTTCCAGAACCTGATCGAAAACGCCGTGAAATACCTCGACCGCTCCCGCCCCGGCCGCATCCTGGTTACAGGGCGCCGCGTCGGGCCGCAGGTCGAATACGCCATCGAGGACAACGGCCGCGGCATCGACGCCAAGGACCACGAGCGGGTGTTCGAGCTGTTTCGTCGCGCGGGCGCTCAGGATCAGCCCGGAGAGGGCCTCGGCCTCGCCTTCGTGCGCGCGAGCGTGCGCCGCCTCGGCGGCGTGATCCGCCTGACGTCGGAGCCCGGCCGCGGCTCGACCTTCCACCTCACCTTTCCGGCCGTCTACCGGCCGCCTTCGGAGACTGAAGCCGCATGAGCCAGCCGAACCAGCGCTCCGTCGTCATCGTCATGATCGAGGACGACGAGGGTCACGCCCGTCTCATCGAGAAGAACGTGCGGCGCGCCGGCGTGAACAACGAGATCCGCCACTTCGCGGACGGCACTTCGGCGCTCGCCTTTCTGAAGTCCGAGGAGTCGCTCGCCAACGGGCCGATGCTGATCCTGCTCGACCTCAACCTCCCCGACATGACCGGAATCGACATCCTCGGCGTGCTGAAGAGCCACGAGCGGCTGAAGCGGTCGCCGGTCATCGTGCTGACCACGACCGACGACAAGGTCGAGATCCAGCGCTGCTACGATCTCGGCTGCAACGTCTACATCACCAAGCCCGTGGACTACGACACCTTCGCGACCGCGATCCGCCAGCTCGGCCTGTTCCTGTCGGTGATGCAGGTGCCCGACGCATGATCGACGGGGGCGCGGGACCGGCGGCCGGCGAACGCAAGCGCGTCCTCCTGATCGAGGACGACGCGGGCCTGCGCCGGCTCGTGACCCGCGACCTCGAACGCGCCGGCTACGAGGCGCACGCCGCGGAAAACTGCGCCGAAGGGCTCGAACGGATCGCCGCGGAACGCTTCGACGTCATCGCGCTCGACCATTTCCTCGGCGGCGAGACCGGGCTCGACATCCTTCCGGCGATCAAGGCGCTGCCCTCCGCTCCGCCGGTGATCTACGTCACCGGAACGGACGACGGCCGCGTGGCGATCGCGGCGCTGAAGGCCGGCGCCTCCGACTACGTGATCAAGGACGTCGCGGGCGAATTCCTTGCGCTGCTGCGCGCGGCGATCGCCCATGCGCTCGAGCAGGTCGAGATGCGCCGGCTCAAGGAGGCCGCGGAACGCGCCGTGATCGAAGCGCGCGACCGCGCCGAGATCCTGCTGCGCGAGGTCAATCACCGGGTCGGCAACTCGCTGCAGCTCGTCTCCGCCTTCATGCATCTTCAGTCCTCCGCGCTGCCCGACGGGCCGGCGCGGGACATGATGCGCGAGACCGAAGCCCGCATCCTCGCGATCGCGCAGGTCCATCGCCGGCTTTACACCTCGCCGGACGTACGGGGCGTCGACATGGACGACTATCTGTCCGGCCTCGCCGAAGAGCTCGAGAGCTCGCTGCGCACCACCGACCGGCCGCACCGCATCGCGATCGCGGCGGAGCCGGTGCGGATCGCGACCGACCGCGCGGTGTCGCTCGGCGTCATCGTCACCGAACTCGTGACGAACGCCTTCAAATACGCCTATCCGGCGGGCGTCGAGGGCGAGGTGCGGGTGCGCCTCGCGCGCGACGGCTCGCTGCTTTCTCTCGTCGTCGAGGACGACGGCGTCGGGATGAAGGACGGCGCGGCTCCCCACGGCACCGGCCTCGGCCAGAGGATCGTCCGCGCCATGGCGACGTCGATCCAGTCCCGCATCGAGCGGGAGGCGACAGGCAAGGGCACGAAGATCGTGCTGGCCTTTCCGGCCTGAACGGACAGCGGGTCCGATCGGTCAGATGATCTCGAAATCCTTGTGGGTGACGGTCAGGCCGTCGTCGATCCGCGCGAACGCCCGGGCGGCTTCGCCGCCCTTGCCGTCGGGATCATAGAGCAGAAGCCCGGCCTGCTTGTCGTAGATGATATGGTCGTTGGCGTCGGCAGCCTTTGTCCCGATATGGAAGGCGGAGTTTGCGAGCGTCCCCTCGTCGCCGGCGTCCCCGAAGATCGCCGAGTCGAGCAGGATCACGTCGTCGCGGTGCTTGAAATCCTCGATGACGTCGACGTTCTTCTTGCCCGGCGCGGCATCGAACACGAACGAATCCTCTCCGCCGCCGCCGCTGAGCCGATCGTCTCCCAGGCCGCCCGAAATCCGGTCGTTTCCGAAACCGCCCTCGATCGTGTCCTTCCCGACGCCGCCGGCAAGGGAGTCGGAGCCCTTGAAGCCTTCGATGTGATCGCTCTTCGCGCCGCCCGTGATGCGGTCGGCGCCTTTCAGCGCCTCGATGAAAACCTGTCGGTCATCGTTCAGCGACGGTGTCTTCGCGGCGTCCCCGAGATCTTTTGCGTCGATCGACAACCCCGAAATCTGGAGGAGATAACCGTTGTCGATCTTGGTGTAGGAGGTGATCGTCCCGTCGACCGGGAAGCCGTCGCGACCATATTCGAGACCGGTCCCCCGGAACTCGTCGCCGGCGCCGCCGCCATAGGCGACGCGAAACAGCGTCGACGTCGCGAGGTAGCTCTCGCCCTCCGTCAGCCCGTGGAGATCGAGAGCGTCCAAAGAAAATGCGAACGTGTCGAAAATCGTGATGGTCGCCATGTCCCGCCCTCGCCCATTTCGACCGGCAGATGAGAAAGTCACGCAACGTCGTCATCTTGGCGAAACGCCAGCGGCGCGGCAAGCGCAAGACGCGCGCACGCGGCCGCCTGCGACGCGCGGCGCGCGCCCCGCGGAACCAGCCGAAGGCGCCTCAGGCGGGCTCGGGCGTCATGGCGCGCGCCTTCGCAAGCATCCGGCGGATCTCCGGAAGGCAGGAGCCGCAGTTGGTGCCAGCCTTCGTCGCGGCGCCCACCGCCGCGGCGTCGCCGCAGCCGCCGGCGATCGCGGCCTCGATGACGCCTTTCGGCACGCCGTGGCAGGCGCAGACCAGCGGTCCCGCGGCCGCGCCGTCGCTCGCGCGGCCTGCGAGCAGAAGGCTGCGGATCTGGCCCTCGGTCAGCGCCTCGCCGAGCCGTGAGCGCAGGAAGCTCCAGGCGCTCTCCTGCCGCCCCGTCCCTAAGAACAGGCAGGCCTCCAGCACGCCGGCCCGGAAGACGGCCGCGCGATGCGCTCCCCGCGCCGGATCGGCGTAGGAGACGATCTCGTCGTCGGGCTCGAGCGCGGGCAGAAGCGTCTCCAGATCCGGGACCGACGCAACGGCGAACAGCAGCCCCTCGCCCCGAGGCGCGGCGGCCTTCGCCCACCAGGCGCCGTCCGGAAGCGGCCCGAAGCCGCCGCGCGAGAGCGCAAAACCCTGAAACGGAAAGGCGATCGCCGTGACCGTGGCCGGCGTCGACTTCGCGTCCGGCTGGCCGGAGATCGGATCGTGCAGCGCGTGGACGAGGGCGCCGATCCGCCCGTCGGAGGAGGTCTCCCCCGTCCAGTGGATCGGCGCGAACAGGGTTTTGGGGCGCGCGCCGTCCGTGACCCTGACGCGCAGCGTCGCCGCGCCGAAAGCGGTCGTCACGCGCGCGAAGCCGCCGTCCGCGAGCCCCTCCGCCCCGGCGTCCTGCGGCGCGATCTCCAGAAAAGGCTCCGGCAGATGGCTCGCGAGACGCGGGCTCTTTCCGGTGCGGGTCATCGTGTGCCACTGGTCGCGAATGCGCCCGGTGTTCAACCGGTACGAAAAGCCCCGCTCGGCCGGCGCCGGCGCCGGCCCGTCGACCGCGACGAACCGGGCGCGGCCGTCCGGCGTGAAGAAGCCGCCGGCGCCGAAGAAGCGCGTCTCCTTCCGCACGCTTCCGCGTGGCGCCGGCCACTGGACGGGCTGCATCCGGTCGTAGTCGCGCGTGTCGAGATCCGCGAGCGCGCCGATGTCGAAGTCGCGCGCGCCGTCGTTCTCGAAGGCCGAGAGCGCGGCGTGCTCGCGGAAGATCTCGCCGACGGTGCGCCACGCGAAGGCGTCGCCGTGGCCGAGACGCTTCGCGACCTGCGCGATCGCCCACCAGTCCGGGCGCGCCTGTCCGGGCAGCGCGAGAAACGGCCGCTGGCGCGAGATGCGGCGCTCCGAATTGGTGACGGTCCCGTCCTTCTCGCCCCAGGCGGCGGCGGGCAGGCGGATCTTCGAGCCCGCCGTCAGCGTGTCGGTCGAGGCCATGTTCTCCGACACGACGAAATGGTCGAGCTTCGCGAGCGCCCGCCGGACGGCGTCGGCGCGCGGCAGCGAGGCGGCGGGATTGGTGCCCATGACCCAGAGCGCCTTGATCTCGCCGCGGCCGATCGCGTCGAACATGTCGACGGCCTTGAGGCCCTCCGCCTTCGCCATGCGGGGGGCGTTCCAGAACCGGCGGACGCGATCGACCGAGCCGGCGTCGAAGCCCATATGGGCCGCGAGCTGGTTGGCGAGCCCGCCGACCTCGCGCCCGCCCATCGCGTTCGGCTGTCCGGTGAGCGAGAACGGCCCCATGCCCTCCCGCCCGATGCGGCCCGTGGCGAGGTGGCAGTTCAGGATCGCGTTGACCTTGTCGACGCCCGCCAACGACTGGTTGACCCCCTGGCTGTAGAGCGTGACGACGCGCTCGGTCCTGGCGAACAGGTCGAAGAAGGCGGCTACCTGCGCTTCCTCCAGCCCGCAGGCCGCGGCGGTCGCCTCCGCGTCGGGCGCGACGTCGCGCGCCTTGGCGAGCGCGGCCTCGAAGCCTTCCGTATGGGCCGCGACGTAAGACGCGTCGATCCGCCCGGTGGCCGCCAGATGCGCGAGCAGGCCCGAGAACAGCGCGACGTCGCTCCCGCCGAGAAGGGGGATGAAGAGGTCGGCCTCTTCCGAGGTCGCGGTCGGCCGCGGATCGATGACGACGATCTTCGTTCCCCGGCTCGCCCGCGCCGCAAGCATGCGCTGGTAGAGCACCGGGTGACACCAGGCGGCGTTCGAGCCGACGAAGACCAGCAGGTCCGCGTTTTCAAGGTCGCGATAGGTTCCGGGCACGGTGTCGGAGCCGAAGGCGCGTTTGTGGCCTGCGACCGAGGACGACATGCAAAGCCGCGAATTGGTGTCGACATTGGCCGAACCGAGGAAGCCTTTGAACAGCTTGTTGGCCGCGTAATAGTCCTCGGTGAGGAGCTGGCCCGACAGATAGATCGCGATCGAACCCGGCCCGTAGGTTTCGAGCGTCGTGCGAAACCCCTTGGCGGTCGCGTCGAGGGCGGCCTCCCAGGTCGTGCGATCGCCGTTCACTTCCGGATGGAGCAGCCGCCCATCGAGCGACAGCGTCTCGCCGAGCGCCGAGCCCTTGGAGCAGAGCCGCCCGAAGTTCGACGGATGGTCGGGATCGCCGGCGACGGTCGCGCCCCCCATGCGGTCGGGCGTCGCCAGCACCCCGCAGCCGACCCCGCAATAGGGGCAAGTGGTGGAGGTCGGAGCGGGCTCGTGGTTCGGCGCGTGGACGTTCATTCGCCGCCCTCGTGTCCCGGCCTTGAGCCGGGACCCATATCCGCCGGCTCGTCCGCGGTCGGCGCGGCCGGTCCGGAGCCTCTAAGAGAGGCGACGGCGGTTATGGGTCCCGGCTCTCCGCTGCGCTGCGGCCGGGACACGGCGGCGCCCATCAATACACGTCCGCCTGATAGCGCCCGGCCTTCTTGAGATCGGCGACGAACCCCTTCGCGCCGTCGCCCTTGCCCCCGTGCACGGACGCGATCTCGACCAGCGCCTTTTCGACGTCGGCCGCCATGCGCTTGGCGTCGCCGCAGACATAGAAATGCGCGCCCTTCTCCAGCCAGCTCCAGAGCTCGGCGCCGGCCTCGCGCATGCGGTCCTGCACGTAGACTTTCGAGTCTCCGTCACGCGACCAGGCGAGCGAGAGCTTCGTCAGCGCGCCGGCGGCCTGAAGCTCGGCCATCTCGTCGCGATAGAAGAAGTCGGTCGCCTCGCGCTGGTGGCCGAAGAACAGCCAGGCGCCGCCGGTCGCGCCCGCGGCCCGGCGCGCCCTGAGGAACGAGCGGAACGGCGCGACGCCGGTGCCCGGCCCCACCATGATGATCGGAACCTCGCCCGAGGCCGGAAGCGCGAAGCCGTGCGCCTTCTGGACGTAGACCTTGAGCTTCGAGCCGGCTTCGACGCGGTCCGCCAGATAGGTCGAGGCGAGTCCCTTTCGTATGCGGTCGGCGACCCGGTAGCGGACGGAGTCGACGGTCAGGCTCACCTTGCCGGGATCGGCCGTGAGCGCCGAGGAGATCGAATAGAGCCGCGGCTGGAGCGGATCGAGCGCCGCGAGGAACTCGGCCGGCGGCGGCGTGACGAACGGGAATTTTTCGAGCGCCGCCAGCACGTCGAGCGTCGCGAGGTCGCCGTCCGGATCCTCGCCCTCGGCGAGGCGCGCGAGCTTCGTCTTGTCGTCCGGATCGCTCGCAGCCAAACCCATCAGCTCGAACAGCGCGTCGGGCGCCGCCCCGAGGCTGACCTTTTCCGACAGCCACGCGCCGAGCGGCAGGGTCTGGCCGTCATGGGTCACGGGCGTCTCGGCCGAGACGCCGAGCCGCGCCGCCACGAGGCCTGCGAGTTCCGAACAGTTGGTGGCGAACAGGCCGAACGAGTCGCCGGGCTCATAGGTGAGGCCGCAGGTCGAGAGATCGATCTCGACATGGTTGGTTTCCTTATCGGAGCCTTCGCCGTTGAGGCGAAGCCGAGACAGGAACGTCGCCTCGACCGGATGCTCGCGCGAGCGGCCCGGCTCGAAGGCCGGCGCGGCAAGCGCGGCTGCGGCCGGGGCGGCCGACGCCCCGCCCTCCAGCTCCGCCGCGAGCTTCTTCAGCATGCGCTGCGTTTCCTTGCCGCCCGGAACGCAGAGGTTGAGCTTGGTCTCCTCGCCCTTGGCGAGCGCCGCCGAATAGCTCTCGCAGAGATAGCCGCACTGGCCGCAATCCTGCTGGGCCATCGCGGCGAACATCTTTCGCGCCACGGGCCGGTCCTTCGCAAGCTCCATCCGCTCGTCGATCGGCATGGAGGCGTCGTGCCAGGGGGCGCCGTCGTCTTCTTCCGGAGCCGCCTGCGCTTCGCCCGGAAGCGGCGAGCCCAGCAACGCGGTCGCGGCGTCGCGCGAGAGCGCCTGCGGGCCGCCGTCGAGCGAGAGGATCCCGGCGAAGAAGCCGTTCAGCCACGCGCGCTGCTCGGGAGAGAACGGCGCGTTCTCCGGGATGAGCGGGGGGAGGATCGGGGTCTGGACGGTCATCGACGCGCTCCGTGAAGCGCAGCGCTCGTGTCCCGGCCGAAGAGCCGGGACCCAGACGCGCTGAGGGAAAAGGACAGGGCGGAACCGGCGACGCCCGGTCCGGCGGTCGTTGCGGTTATGGGTCCCGGCTCTTCGGCCGGGACGCGGAAGCGGCGGTTGTAAAAGAAAGCGGCGCGACGCCTCCGTCCCCCTCTCCCGCTTGCGGGAGAGGGTAAGGGTGAGGGTCTGTCCAGAGGGCGCAGGGATTGACGCCCCCTCATCCTTACCTTCTCCCGCAAGCGGGAGAAGGGGTCCCTGGCGTCACGCAAGCTCGCCGCCATCACGCCGCCTCCAGCGCGAAGATCGACTTCAGCTCGTCGAGCTCGTGGCGGCGCGTGAAGGCCGCGAAGGTCTCCTCGCCCTCGCGCTTCGCGAGGTAGCCGCGCAGCATCTTCTCGACGAGCGCCGGGCAGTCCTCGCCCTTGACCTCCTTCACGAGCTCCCGCGCGATCGTGGCGTCGGTCCCGAAACCGCCGCCGACCAGCACGTTGAAGCCGTCGACCGTGTCTTCCTCGCCGACCGGCACGCGCGCGCCGATGAGCCCGATGTCGCCGATGTAATGCTGGGCGCAGGAGTGGTGGCAGCCGGTCGCGTGGATGTTGATCGGCGTGTCGACCACGAGCCCGACCGCGTCCACATGGGTGGCGATCTGGTCCGCGAACCCCTTGGTGTCGGCGGCCGAGAACTTGCAGCCGCGGTTGCCTGTGCAGGCCACGAGCCCGGCGCGCACGTTCGAGGCCTCGGTCGCGAGCCCGATCTCGGCGATCCTGGCCCGCACCTCGTCGACGAACTCGTCGCGGACGCCCGAAATCAGCAGGTTCTGCCAGACAGTCAGCCGGATCTCGCGGTCGCCGTAGTCCTGCGCGATGTCGGCGAGCGACCGCATCTGGGCGCACGACATCTTGCCCAGCTTCAGCGCGACCCCGATCCAGTTGTGGCCCGGTTGGCGTTGCGGGTGGACGCCGATATGGGCGAGCCGGTCGCTCTCGGGCCGCGGCGCGAGCGCGCCGGCGGGCGCGCGGACGAGCTTCGCGCCCAGCACCTTCTCGACCTCCTCGAGGAATTTCTCGAAGCCCCAGGCGTCGAGCACATATTTGAGCCGCGCCTTGGCGCGGTCCGAGCGGTCGCCGTTCGAGATAAACACCCGCACGATCGCGTCGGCGACCTTGGTGGCGTCAGCCAGAGGCACGATCACG
This sequence comes from Ancylobacter novellus, assembly GCA_003241695.1. Taxonomy (GTDB): domain Bacteria; phylum Pseudomonadota; class Alphaproteobacteria; order Rhizobiales; family Methylopilaceae; genus Methylopila. The sequence continues at coordinate 123,000 of QFPN01000008.1, forward strand.
CCGGTGTCGCGCGCAAAATCCTTGTGGCCCGTGATGCCGCCGAGCGCGAGCCGCCACCAGACCCCCCGCTCGATCCCGTGGCCGTCCAGAACTTCGACGGCCTGGAAGCCGATGTCGTTGGTGTCCTCGAGCGCCGCGATCTTCCCGGCCCCGTCGAACGCCACGTTGAACTTGCGCGGCAGGCCGTAGAGCGAGCGGTCGTTCAGGATGTGGTGGTGCCACTCCTTGGCGTAGGGACGGGTGTCGACCAGCTCCTGCGGGTCGACGCCCGCGGTCGGCGTGCCGGTGACGTTGCGGATGTTGTCGGCGCCCGAGCCGCGCGCGGTCAGGCCGAGATCCACCAGCCCTTCGAGGAAGACCGGGCCGTCCTTCGCGCCGATCTCGCGCACCTGCAGGTTCGCGCGGGTCGTGACGTGGCTGTAGCCGCCGCCGAACTGCTCCGCGAGATCCGCGACGCCACGGAACTGCCAGGCCTTCAGAATGCCGTTGTGGATCCTGAGCCGGCACATATACGCGTCCTGCGTCGGGCCGACATAGAACAGGCCGTGGAAGCGGATGCGGAAATCATCGAGCGATTTCGCGAACTTGCCCTCGGCCGCCAGCCCCTTGAAACGGGCATAGGCGTCGAACGGGTGCTCGTCGCGCTTGGCCTTCTCCTGCGGGACGAGCTTCTTGCCGGCCGCCTCCTGCCGGGCCATCGCTTCGAGGTGGATGGCGTCGGGGCCGGAGGGCGCCTTTTCTTGCGCGGCCGGCAGGCCGGTCGGCTGCCCGTTCTGGAACGGGGTGACGCCGCCGAAGCCCGGCGCGCCGCGCGAGCCGCGCACGGCCTGCACGCCCGAGACGAAGCCTTCGAGATAGCGCTTCTGGTCCGCGGAAAAATCGCCGCTCATCGCATCACCACGCACGTTTCACGATTGAACCGCAGCGCTCTTGTCCCGGCCTTGAGCCGGGACCCAGACGCGCAGGCGTCAAAGGTCTGGGCGAGCCGGGGAGCGCCGGCGGTTCTGGATCCCGGCTCAAGGCCGGGACAAGAGCGCGCTTCCATCGCCCGCCTCCTCACGCCGCCATCGCGAAGGAGCGGCCGAAGGCGAGGTCGTCGCGCATCGCCCCGAGGGGCGCGCCGCTCGCGATCAGGTCGAGGTACCAGAGCGCGTCCGAGGCCTCGCCCACGAGGATCGCGCCGACGAGCTTGTCGTCGCGCACCACGAACTTGCGGTAGTGGCCGTGGCCCGGATCGGCGAGCAGCACGGTCTCGTCGCCGTCCTCCGCCTCGATCAGGCCGGCGGAGAACACCGAGACGCCCGAGACCTTGAGGTTCGTCGACAGCAGGCTGCCGCCGTAGGGAGCATCCTCGCCGGCGAGATGCGCCGCGAGGGTCCTGGCGTGCTCGTAGGCCGGAGCCACCAGCCCGTAGACCGTTCCCCGATGCTCGGCGCATTCGCCGATGGCGAAGACGGATTCGTCGGAGGTCCGCATCGCGTCGTCGACCACGATCCCGCGCTTGACCTCGAAGCCCGCGGCGCGGCCAAGGCCGGCGTTCGGGCGGACCCCGCAGGCCATGATCACCATGTCGGCGGGCAGCACCTCGCCGGACATGAGCCTGAGGCCCTCGACCCGCGTCTCGCCGAGGATAGCCTCGCTCTGGGCGCCGAGCGCGAAGGCGATCCCCTTGGCTTCGAGCGCGCGTTTCAACGTCTGGGCGCCCGCGGCGTCGAGCTGGCGCTCCATCGGACGATCCACGAGATGCACGACCGTGGTCACGCAGCCGAGCTTGGCGAGGCCGTAGGCGGCTTCGAGCCCGAGCAGCCCGCCGCCGATGACGACGGCGCGGGCGCCGGGCTTCGCCAGCGCCGCCATCTTCATGGCGTCGCAGCGGTCGCGGAAGGTCAGCACCTGGGGCAGCTGGCCGCCCGGCAGCGGCAGGCGGACGGGCTCCGAACCGGTAGCGAGCACGAGCTTGTCATAGGCGACCACACGGCCGTCGCGAATGGTCACGCGCTTCGCCGCGCGGTCGATCTCGCGCGCCTCGGCGCCGGTGAAGAGACGGTAGCCGTTCGCGCCGTACCAGGCGCGCTCTTTCAGCGTGAGATCCTCGTCCGAGGCCTCACGGGCGAGGAGCGAGGAGAGCAGCACGCGGTTGTAAGCGGGCTCGGGCTCCGCGCCCACGACGGTGACGTTGTAGCGGCCGGGGCAGCGGACCTTCAGCTCCTCCAGAAGCTTCAGGCTCGCCATTCCGGCGCCGACGATCACGAGGCGTTCGCGCTCCATGGGTCAGGATCTCCCGAGAAGGATGAGGCGTGACGCTAACCGCCCCTTCTCCCGCTTGCGGGAGAAGGTAAGGATGAGGGGGAGTGGCGATGCGGCCGGAAGATTGGACGCTTCCGCTGCGGACGCGCGCTGATCTGATACGCCGGCGCAAACGCCCCTCACCCTTACCCTCTCCCGCACGCGGGAGAGGGGGATCGGAAGCCGCCGCGCCATGTCGCCGACCGTGTGAGAAGCGCCCGCCCCCATGGCTCAGGCCGCCTCGACGAACTTGTGGCGCTCGTAGAGGAACTTCAGCACCGCGGCGCGGGCCGCGATGTAGGTGCGGTCGGAGACGAGCTCGAGCCGCTTCCTCGGCCGCGGCAGGTCGACGTCGAGGATCTCGCCGATCCGCGCCGCGGGGCCGTTGGTCATCATCACGATGCGGTCCGACAGCAGCACCGCCTCGTCGACGTCGTGCGTGATCATCAGCACGGTGTTGTTGAGCTCGGTCTGGATCTGCATGACCTGGTCCTGCAGATGGGTGCGGGTCAGCGCGTCGAGCGCGCCGAAGGGCTCGTCGAGCAGCAGCACCTTGGGCTGCATGGCGAGCGCGCGAGCGATGCCGATGCGCTGCTTCATGCCGCCGGAGATCTCGGCGGGGCGCCGGTCCTTGGCGTGCTCCATGTTCACGAGCTTGAGCTTGTGCATCACCCAGTCGTGGCGCTCCGCCTTCGACTTCGTGCGGCCGAACACCTTGTCGACCGCGAGCGCCACGTTCTCGTAAGCGGTCAGCCACGGCAGCAGGCTGTGGTTCTGGAACACGACGGCGCGCTCCGGCCCCGGCTCGTCCACGACCTTGCCTTCGAGGAAGACCACGCCCTTGGTCGCCTTCGTGAGGCCCGCGACGATGTTGAGCAGCGTCGACTTCCCGCAGCCCGAATGGCCGATGATCGAGATGAACTCGCCCTCGTTCACCTGCAGCGAGACGTCCTTCAGCACCTCGTTTGTCATCGCTCCGCGCGAGAACGACTTGTCGACGTGCTCGATGTTGAGAAAGGCCTTGCTCATCGGTCCGGTCCTCACGTGTTGGAGACGCCGCGCGTGACCGCGACGGCGATGAGGGCGACGATCCGGTCGAGCACGAAGCCGACCGCGCCGACGTAGACGAGCGCGAGAATGATGTCGCTGATGCGCGACGAGTTCCACGCGTCCCAGATGAAGAAGCCGATGCCGACGCCGCCGATCAGCATTTCCGCCGCCACGATTGCGAGCCACGACAGGCCGATGCCGATGCGAAGACCCGTGAAGATGTAAGGCGCCGCCGCCGGCAGCATGATCTTCACGAAATATTCCCACGGATTGAGCCGCAACACCTGCGCGACGTTCTTGTAGTCTTGCGGGATATTGCGGATGCCGACCGCGGTGTTGATGATCACCGGCCAGATCGCGGTGATGAAGATCACGAAGATCGCCGAGGGCTCGCCGTCGCGGAACGCCGCGAGCGACAGCGGCAGCCAGGCGAGCGGCGGGATGGTGCGCAGCACCTGGAACACGGGATCGAGCCCGCGCATCGCCCAGGTCGAGGCGCCGACCAGCGCCCCGAGCCCGATGCCGACGACGGCCGCGAGCGCATAGCCGAGCGCGACGCGCTTCAGCGAGGCGTAGAGCTGCCAGCCGAGGCCCTTGTCGTTGCCGCCGTTGTCGTAGAACGGGTTCGCGATCAGTTCCCAGGTCTCCGCGACGACGCGCGACGGCGAGGGCAGCGACGCCGTAGGCGACCAGCACAGCACTTCCCAGAGCAGCAGCAGCGCGCCCACCGTGAGAAGCGGCGGCACGACGGTCGCCGCCCACTCCGAGGCGCGGGCTTTCGCGCGCGGGCTCAGGAAGGGCCTCGCGGCCTTCTGCGCCGGCAGCGCCACGACCGTCGCGGTCGCGGCCGGCGGCTTGAGCGGCGTCACGTTGGACGGCGCGGCGGCGGTCTGTGTCATGCGGGTCTCCGGAAAATGGGAGGCTGACGTCGGGGCGACGGCGGGCGGCGGCCCGCCGGGAACCCGCGTTCAGACCATGCGCTTGATGTCGAGGCTCGCGAGGTAGTCGGCGGGCTTGTCGGGATCGAAAACCTTGCCGTCGAAGAACTTTTCGACGCCGCGCGAGGTCGAGGCCGGCACGTCGGTCACGCCGAGCGTTTTCGCGGCCTCGCGCCACAGATCCTCGCGGTTGACCTTGTCGATCAGCGCCTTGGCGTCGGTCGTTGCCGGCAGGTAGCCCCAGCGGATGTCCTCGGTGAGGAACCAGAGGTCATGGCTCTTGTAAGGATAGGACGCGTGGTCCTTCCAGAAGTGCATGATGTAGGGGCTGTTCTCGACGACGGGCTTGCCCGCGCCGTAGTCGAACTTGCCTTTCATGCGGTCGACGATGTCGGCGACCGGCGCCCCGATCCAGTTGCGCTTGGCGCAGATGGTCGCGAGCTCCTCCTTGTTCTCCATCTTCTCGCACCACTGCTGAGCCTCCATGACGGCCAGCAGCAGGGCCATGGCGGCCTTCGGGTTCTGCTCGACATAGTCGGTGCGCAGCGCGAAGGACTTCTCCGGGTGCTTGTCCCAGAGCTCGCCTGTGGTGAGCGCGGTGTAGCCGATCTTCTGGTTCTTGAGCTGTTCGTTCCACGGCTCGCAGACGCAGAAGGTGTCCATGGTGCCGACCTTCATGTTCGCCACCATCTGCGGGGGCGGAACGACGATGGTCTGGATGTCCTTGTTGGGGTCGATGCCGCCGGCCGCGAGCCAGTAGCGGATCCAGAGGTCGTGGGTGCCGCCCGGGAACGTCATGGCGGCCTTCACGTCCTTGCCCGAGGCCTTCTTCTTCTCGAGCGCGGCCTTGAAGGGCGCGGCGTCTGTCCCGAGCTTGAGGTCGGCGTATTCCTGGCCGACCGAGATGCACTGGCCCGCCACGTTGAGGCGCGCGAGGATCGTCATCGGGGTGCCGGCCTTGTTCTGGGTCATGGCTCCCGAGGTGATGAGATAGGGCATCGGCGTCAGGATGTGCGCGCCGTCGATGCCGCCGCCCCCCGAGCCCAGCACGATGTTGTCGCGCGTCGTGCCCCAGGACGACTGCTTCGACACCTCGACGTCGGTCATGCCGTATTTGTCGAAGAAGCCCTTCTCCTTGGCGACGAACAGCGGACCGGCGTCGGTCAGCGCGATATAGCCGAGCTTCGCCTTGGTCGTTTCAGGTCCCGCGCCCTGCGCGAAGACGCCCGAAGGCGCGAGGAACCGGGCTGCGGCCAGCGTCGCGGCCGCATAGGCGCCGGCGCGCAACGCCCCGCGGCGGTCGATCGCGTTGGTCAGAAAGGCGGAGGGAGAGGCCTTGGAGTCTTTGCTCATCGGGTCCGTCGAAGCTCCGTTTCGCCCGGTCGGGCGGGTCGAGGGCCGCCCGTCTCCATGAGCCGGGCACAAAAAAAGCCGCTGAAACGACGAGCGGACTTCGCGCGTCGGTTCAGCGGCGGTGCTGAGCGCCCTTCATTGGGCCGAGGGTTCGTACGTCAGCGCCGACGCGGGAACCGTTCGCCCATGTCCATACAAATCACGTGCCAGACGGCCGCAGACATTAAAATTGCTTCAATTCTGAGGAGCGCCCGCTGTATGCCGATGGCGTGATACGCCCAGGTCGGCGCCGCGTTTGCACGAGAACCGGCGCCCTCTTTTAATGCGCTGCACAATAACTGAGCTGGCCGGGAGAGGATCGAAGGGCTCGTCAGCGCTCGAACGTCGTGATTTCGGGACCGCCGGGCGCTGCGCCCGACAGGCCAAGCGCGGCGTCATAGATCTCCGGACGATAGACCGCGGCGGCCTCCTGCGCCGAGGAGGCGCCCGCCTGTCCAAAGCGGACCATCTGCGCGTGCAGCCACAACGCATGGCGCGGGTCGGGACGGGTTTCCCCGGCTTTGTCGAAGATCAGGTAATCAGCGTCCGATCGCGCCTCCCCGCCGCGTCCGGTCGGCAGCCGTCCGTCGAGCGTCCGCCTGACGATGTCGGCCGGGACGTCGAGCCGGTCCCGGGCCGCGAGCCGCTCGGCCGCCTCCGCGGCGTTGGCGGGGTCGGCGAGCCAGCGCGCCGCGGCGGCGCAGGACCGGATCAGCCGCTCCGCAACGCCACGCCGCTCCGCAAGCCGGTCGTCGCGCATCGCAAGCACTTTTTCAGGACAATTGCGGACGAGGTCGACGCCGAGATGGACGATCCGCCCGATGCCGAGATCGACCGCGACGGAATTCCAGGGCGCGCCGACGCAGAAGCCCTCGACATGGCCCTGCTCCAGCGCGTCCACCATGAAGGGCGGCGGAACCACGGCGAGCCGCACGTCGACGTCCGGCTCCAGGCCGGCGGCGACGAGCCAAAGCCGCAGGAGATAGTTGTGGGTCGAGAACGGAAACGTCATGCCGAGCGTCGGGGCCTGCTCGCCGTTTCGGCGCCGCGCCGCGACGATTTCGGCGAGCACGCGTCCCGTCGCCCGCGGGTCGGTCGGATCGGCGCCCGGTTCGAGGCGCGCGAACAGCTCGTCGTGAAGCGCCGGCGACAGCGTCACGGCGTTGCCGTTCAGCCCGAGCGCCATCGGCGCGGCGAGCTTCGCCTTCATCGGCCCGAGGCCGAGCGTGGTCGCGATCGCGAGCGGGGCCAGCAGATGGGCGGCGTCGAAATGGCCGAGGACGAGCCGGTCGCGGATGTTCGACCAGGACACCTCGCGCACGAGTTCGACCTTCAGCCCTTCGGCCGCCGCGAAGCCGACTTCCGCGGCCATGATCGGAATGGCGGCGTCCACCAGCGGGATGAAGCCGATCCTCACGGTGTCGAGGCTCATTTCAGCAGCTCCGCCGCGGTCACGACCGCATGGGCGATCTCGGAGATCTTCTTCTTCTCGTTCATCGCGACCGTGCGCAGCAGCGCATAGGCCTGTTCTTCGCCGATGTTCTTCTGGCGCATCAGCACGCCCTTGGCGCGGTCGACGATCTTGCGCTCCTCGAGCTGGCTTTTCGCCTGGTCGAGTTCGGCCTTGAGGGTCGCGAACGCCCGGTGGCGGCGGATCATCGTGTCGACGATCGGCTTGACGCGCTCCTTCTTCAGCCCGTCGACCACATAGGCCGAGACGCCGGCGTCGATCGCGGCCTCGATCGAGGCGGAGTCGGTCTGGTCCACGAACATGCCGACCGGACGCTTCACGGCCCGGCTCACCTGAAACATCGCCTCGAGCACGTCGCGGCTCGGGTTTTCGAGGTCGATCAGAATGACGTCCGGATCGATCGCATAGATCCGGTCGAGCAGATTGGCGTGGTCGGCGATCCGCATGACCAGGGCGTGCCCGGCGTCGCGCAGACCCTCCTCCAGGATCGCGGCGCGCACCGGGCTCTCGTCGATCAGCAGGATCTTCAGGGGACGGTCTGGCATGGCCTCTCGAAACAGGAGCCGGACCGTCTCGGCGGCCGGACCGGTCTCCTAACGTAGAATCGCCCGCGTGCCCGCCGCGAGCGCGCGGATCGCCGCGCCCGCCTGCGGAGAACGCGCCCGCGCGAGCAGCGCCACCGGCGACGCGCCGAGCGGCGGCAGGCCGAGCTCCGGCCCGCGATCGGGCGCGCCGTCGCTGCCGGCGCGCCCCATGGGAGCGACGCCGAAGCCTGCGGCCGCGCCCGCGACGAGCGCCGCGCAGCTTCCGGCCACGAAAGCCTCCCGCCAGGCGAAGCCCGCAGTCTCCAGCGCCCGCACCGCCGCAGCCCGGACGCCGCAGGGCGCGCCGAGCGTCGCGAGCGGCGCCGGCTCTCCCGGCTTCAGGCGGAACGACGAGGCCGCGCGCCAGCCGAGCGGGTCCTCGCCGAGCAGCTCGCCCTCCCCGCCTCCCGCCTCGCGCCGCACCACGGCGGCGTCGAGCGCCCCTGCCTCGAACAACGCCCGGATCTCCTGCGACAGGCCGACGCGCACCTCGAGCGTGGCCTGCGGCGGAAGCGCGTCGCGAACCGGGCCGAGCAGCCGGCCGAGCGAGGCGCCAAGCGCGTGGTCGCTCGCCCCGATCGCGAAATGGACCGCCGGCTCTCGGCCGAACCCGAGCGCCGCGTCGTGGGCCGCGAGCAGATCTCTGGCGCGCGCGAGAAAGATCTCGCCATCGGCGGTCGGCCGCACGAAGCGCGGGCTGCGGTCGAGCAGCCTTCGGCCCAGGCGGCCTTCGAGCGCCTTGATGCGCTGGCTGACGACCGGCTGGGCGGTGTTCGCGGCCTCGGCGGCTCGCGTGAGATTGCCGAGATCGGCCGCCAGCACGAACAGACGGACGGATTCGAGATCGAGCATCATTACGTTTCACGATGATGATTATGCACCATCATATCGTTCTTATGATGATCGGCCAAGCGCATGGATGAGCTCGCGAAACCCAACGGAGTTCAGCCATGCCCATGATCGTCGTCCGCTACGCGACGCCCGCCGCCCGCGAGGGCGTCGACGCGGAGATCGCCGCGCTCGCCTCGCGCCTCGCCGCGGAAACGCTCGGCAAGGATCCCGCAGTCACCGCCGTGCTGGTCGAGGAGGCCGATCCGAAGACCTGGTGGGTCGCGGGCGTTCGTCCCGCCGAGCAGGGGCTCTCCGCCTTCTGGCTCGACATCAAGATCACCGCCGGGACGAACGTCAAAAGCGAGACGGCGGCCTTCGTGCGGGCGACGTTCGAAGGGATGTCCGGCCTGCTCGGTCCGATCCACGAGGAGAGCTACGTGCTGGTCCACGCCGTCGACGGCGACGCCTACGGTTTCGGCGGCCGAACCCAGAACGCGCGCTGGGCGGAAGCGCTGCCCGGCTGAACCGGGCGACGCTCAGGCGGCGTGGCGGTCGGCGTCCGCGCCGTAATAGACGACGTAGCGCGGATTGATCGCCGCCTTCGGCAGCACGATCAACACGTCCGTGGTGCCGAAGGCCTCGTCCACCACCGCGCCGTCGCCGACGAAGGCCCCGAGCCGGAGATAGGCCTTGATCAGCGGCGGCAGGCTTCTGAGCGCCGCCTTGAGGTCGATCGCCTCCTTCGGAAGCAGGTCGAACCGCGCCCGGCGGGACGGAAGCGCCGCCGCCGCCCATTCCGGCGGCGCGGCGTGGAAGTGGTGGAGATAGGACAGCGGCAGGCGCAGCTTCTCGGGATCCGTTCCTTCGAGGCTCGCGCAGCCGATCATGACGTCGCAGCCATGCGCGAGCACGTAGGCCCAGATGCCGTGCCACAAAAGCTCGACGGTGCGCTTGTCGCGATAGGGCTTCAGCACGCAGGAGCGTCCGAGCTCGAGGAAATTGAGCGACGGGTGGCGCGCGATCAGCGGCTCGACGTCGAACTCGCCCGCCGTGTAAAAGCCGAGCGTCCGCTCCGCGACCTCCTGCCGGAGCAGGCGGTAGGTGCCGACGACCGGCGGCTTCTTCGCCGCCTCGTCGCCCGCGCCGCGGATTTCGAAGCCCTGCAGGCCGGGGATGAGCGTCGCGGCGAGCGAGCGCGCCGGCTTCGCCGCATGGTCGAACACGATCAGGTGGTCGCAGATCGGATCGTATGCGTCCATGTCGCGCTTCGCGAGCCGGGCGATGGGATCGGCGACCGCCGACATCTCCTCGAAGAACACTCGGTAGCGCAGCTTCTGCGCCTTCTTCACGTCCTTGGGGCGTTCTGCGACGCGCAGCTCGAGCCCGCCGATCCGGCCCAGCGGGCGCGGCAGCATCGCCGCCGAGGCTTCGAGCCGCTTGCGGCTCGGCTCGGACGCGGACGACGTCATGAAGCCGTCAAACCATTTCGCGCCGGCGATTGCTTTCGCGGGCCGATGGGAGCGAAACCGGCTCACGATCGCGCCGGGACCTGCCTGCGGAAGACGGACGATCGACATGATGGGCTTCCCGTGCGGAAGAACCGCGGTTCCCTTTCCGGCTTCCGGCCCCTGACGAAGCCGCCGCCGTATCGCACGAGAGGACCATAGTCCGCCGACGCCATTGTGACAACGCAACTCCCTCGAAATTGAACGAAGGACGTTGCGGGCTCGGCGACTCGCCCGACGCCCTCAGGCGGCCGAGACGGCGGCGGGCGTCAGCGGCGCCAGCGCCACCTCGAGGGCGCGACGGTCGAGCGGCTTCGCCATCAATCCGTCCATTCCGGCCGCGATCGCCGCCGCCGCGTCCTCCTCGCCGGCGTTGGCGGTGAGCGCCAGGATGAGCGCGGGCGCGCGTCCCGCGGCGGCTTCGGCGTCGCGCATGCGCCGCGCGGCGGCGCAGCCGTCGAGGCGCGGCATCCGCAGGTCGATCAGCGCCACGTCGAACGGTTCGCTCGCGAAAACGTCCGCGGCCGCCTCGCCGTCCGCAACGTGGACGGAAGCGTGGCCGAGCCGCGCGAGATGGGCGAGCGCGATCAGGGCGCTCACCGGGTCGTCCTCGGCGACCAGCACCTTCAGCCCGCCGGCCGCCGGGAACGCCGTCGCCGATCCGTCGCCGGCCGGCTCGCTCGCGCCGTCGTCGGCCGCGCGTGGATCGAGGATGCGGCTCGCGAGCGAGCCGGCGCGCGCGGGCTTGACCAGATAGCCGTCGAAGCCCTGCGCGGACAGCCGGTCGAGGTCGCCCCGGTCGGCGGGATGCAATGCGAGCAGGACGTGCGAGGCGCCGGCCAGCCGCGCGGCGGCGGCGAGATCCGAAGGCTCGCCGCCGCCGTCTCGGTCGACGACGACGGTGTCGGGTCCAGCAAGAAGCGTTCGCCAACTGGCCGGGCGAGGATCGATCGCGACCGCTTCGGCGCCGAGGAAGCGCAGGCCTTCAGCGAGCCATGGGCCGGTGAACGGCGCGCAGGACAGGACGGCGATCCGCCGGCCGAGGAGCGGCGCCGCGCTCGTCGGGGCCGGCGCCGACCGGCAAGGCAGCGTCAACGTGAAGGTCGCGCCCTGCCCCGGCGCGGCGAAGCCCGACAGCGAACCGCCCATCGCGGAGGCGAGCCGCCGGCTGATCGCGAGGCCAAGCCCCGCTCCGCCCGCGGCCGGGCCGTGGTCGCCCTGCTCGAACTCCTGGAACAGGCGTTCGGTCTCGACCGGATCGAAGCCCGGCCCGGTGTCCTCCACGACGAAGCGCAGCTCGCGCTCGCCGCAGGCGAGTCTGACGCCGACGCCGCCGGCTTCCGTGAACTTCACGGCGTTGCCCGCGAGGTTGAGCAGGATCTGGCGAACCCTCGCCGGATCGCCGACGATTTCCTCCGGCGCGCGCGGGTCGACCAGCACCGCGAGATCGAGCCCCTTGGCGCGGGCGCGCGGCGCGAGCAACTCCGCGACCTCCTCGACGACGGCGGCGGGCGCAAACGGCGTTTCGGCGGGCGGCTGCGGCTCGGCCTCAATGCGCGACAGGTCGAGAATCTCGTCCACGAGGGCGAGCATCGCCTCGGCGGAGGACAGGATCGCGCGGGCGTAGGTCCGCTGGTCCGGCGCGAGGCGACCGTCGAGCAGCAGGTCGACCGCGCCCACGACCCCGGACAGCGGAGTCCGCATCTCGTGCGTGACGGAGGCGAGGAAGCGCGCCTTGGCGCGGGCGCCGGCCTCGGCGCGGGTCTCGGCCTCGTCGAGCGCGCGCTCGCCTTCGGACCGAAGACGTTCGGCGCGATCCTCCGCCTCGAACAGGCGATCCCGCGCATGCTCGAGCGCCATGGCGAGGCGCTCGGCCTCCCGCGTCCGCGCGACGGCGATCCAGACCGCCCCGGCGGCGCAGCAGGCCAGCAGCCCGCAGAAGGCCGCAAGATACGCCACGGCTTCGCTCCGTACCCGACACCGCCGCGGGCGACGGTCGCGCGCGGCTGCCGGAAAGCTTGGCCCGACAGGGTTGACGAAGCTTTACGAAGCGCCCGCGGGCGGGATCCCGCGACATTCGTCAGGATTGCCACGGGCGGCGCTCACGCCCAGATACCGTCGCATGAGCGTCGCATTCACCAAGGAGCAGGATTACGAGGCCGCCGCCGCGGACCTGCCCGACCGCCCGGTTTCCTCGCATCCGAACTTCGTGACGCGCGAGGGCCTCGCGGCGCTCGACGCCGCTCTCGCCGAAGCCCGCAAGGCCTTCGCGGCGGCGCAGGTCGCCGGCGGCATCGACGTCGACCGCTCCGCCATGGCGCGGGCCGCGCGCGACGTGCGCTACTACGCGGCGCGGCGCGCGAGCGCGGAACTGACCGAACCCGAGACGACCGGAAAGGTCATGTTCGGCTCGCGCGTGACCTTCGAGCGCGAGGACGGCGGCCGGAGGACCTACCGCATCGTGGGCGAGGACGAGGCTGATCCCGCGCAAGGCGCGGTCTCCTACGTCTCGCCGCTCGCCCGCGCCCTCATGGGCAAGACGGTCGGCGACGCGGCGACCGTCGCGGGCGCGGAAATCGAGATCGTCGCGGTGGCCTGAGCCGCCGCGCCGCCCTCAGGCCTCGGTCTCGTCCTTGAAGTAGGGCTCGACCGGCCCCTTCAGCAGGATCGTCAGCGGATTGCCGGAGCGGTCGCGCGCCGCGCCGGCCGCGACCCGGATCCAGCCTTCGGAGACCGAATATTCCTCGACGTTGGTCTTTTCCGCGCCCTTGAAGCGCACGCCGACGCCGCGCGCGAGAAGCGTCTCGTCGTAGAACGGGCTGTCGGGATTGACGGACAGGCGGTCGGGCGGGGTCTCGGCCATGGGGTTCTCCTCGGACGGACGCCCGGCGGCGGCGGCTCGGGCGGCGGCCGGCGTCATAAACCGCGCGTGGCCTCCGCGCCAAACTCCGCCCCGGCCGCGCCGCGCGACCCGGCGCCGCAGGCCGCTCATTGTTGCGCCGCAATAACCTTATATGCACCACAACATCGGCGCGCCGCATCGGCCGCCTGGGCAATCGCTTGACGGAAGGAGGAGAGGCCATGGCGCCGATCCGAAACGCCGCGGGAAACGTCCGCCCCGAACGGACGAAATGGAAGCCGGCGGCTCTGAGCCGGGCGTCTTCTCCCAAGAGACGCAACGCCTTGAAGGAGATCGACGGCTTCGGCGCAAATCCCGGTTCGCTGCGGATGCTCGCTTATGTCCCGGTCGATCTCCCGCCCGGCGCGCCGCTGGTCGTGGTGTTGCACGGCTGCGCGCAGGACGCGCGCGGATACGAGGCCCACGCCGGCTGGACGGCGCTTGCGGACGAGCTTGGTTTCGCCGTCCTCTATCCGGAGCAGCCGCGCCGCAACAATCCGGCCGGCTGTTTCAACTGGTTCCTCCCGGCCGACAGCGTGCGCGGCCTCGGCGAGGCGCGCTCCATCCGCGAGATGATTGCGACGCTCTCGGAAACCGCCGGTCTCGGCGCTTCGCGCGTGTATGTCACCGGCCTTTCGGCCGGCGGCGCGATGGCGACCGCTCTGCTCGCCGCCTATCCGGACGTCTTCGCCGCCGGCGCCGTGATCGCGGGGCTGCCATGCGGCGCCGCCGCAGGCGTGAAGGAGGCGCTCGACGCCATGACGAGTCCGTCCGCGCGCACCGACGCCGAACTCGGCGACGCGGTTCGCGCCGGGGCGCCCTACGACGGCCCGTGGCCGCGGATCTCGATCTGGCACGGCCTCGCCGACCGCACCGTCTCGCCCGCAAACGCAGACCAGCTCGTCCGGCAATGGCTCGACGTGCACGGGCTCGAAGCGGAAGCCTACGAGGAGCATCGCAGCGGCGGGCGGCTCAGGCGCGTCTGGCGGCGGGACGGCCGGGACCTCGTCGAACTCACGACCATCGACGGCATGGGCCACGGCGCGCCGCTCGACGGAGCGCGCGGCGAACGGGGCGGGCCGTTCATGCTCGACGTCGGCGTCTCGTCGACGCGCGCCATCGGCGATTTTTTCGAGCTCTCGGAACGCCCAAGGGCCGTCGCCGCGGCGCCCGCCGAAAACGCGGCCTCGACCAAGGCTTCGAAGACGTCGTCGGCTCCGGTGTCGAACGCATCTGCGCCTGCCGTCCGCGCCGAAACCGCCCGTCCCGCGGCGCTGGCTGGAGGCAAGACCAGGAAGCGCGAAGCCAAGCAGTCCGACGCGAGCTCCGAAAAGGACGCAGGACGCAGCGCGTCACGCCCGACGAAGCCGGCGACGCGACCGCAGACGACGCAGCCGCCTTCGCCGGACGGATCAAGCGCCCTACAAAAAAGCGCTTCCGCGGACGAAAGCGCCGCTCCGGCCGTCGAGGGCGCCCCGCGCGCGCCGGACCCGAAACGCGTCGCCGAGGCAGATCGGAAGACGAGACCTGCGGCCATCGTCGGGGCTGGCGACCCTGAGAAACCGGCGCCGCCGTCCTCGCCGACTGGGTCGACCGCCTCGTCTGCGCCGCCGCGCGAGACCGTCGTTTCCATCGAGGCTGCGCGACGGGACCGCAACCGGACGGCTTTCGACGTCGGCCAGGCGATCCGCAAGGCGCTGAAAGCAGCCGGCCTGATGCGCTGACGGGCGCCGCCCGGCGTGTTCAGGCCGCCCGCGCCGCGCCCGAGGGCGTCTCGCCGCGATAGGCGAGCGCCTCTGCGAGATGGATGCGGCCGACGTCGCGCGCGCCGTCGAGATCGGCGATGGTGCGGGCGACCTTGAGCACGCGGTGATAGCCCCGCGCCGAGAGGCCGAGCGCGTCGGCGGCGTCCGACAGCAGCCTTCGGCCGCCGGCGTCGGGCCGCGCCGCCTCGTCGAGCGCGGCGACCGGCAGATGGGCGTTGAGCGGACCGGACGTGACGCCGAGCGCCTGCGCCCGCGCGACCTGCAGGCGACGCGCTGCGGCGACGCGGGCCGCGACTTCGGCGCTGCCTTCGGAAGGCGGCGGCGCCATCAGGTCGGCGGCCGAGACCGCGGGCACGTCGAGCCGGATGTCGAGCCGATCGAGCAGCGGCCCTGAGACGCGCGCCTGATAGTCGGACGCGCAGCGCGGACCGCGCCGGCAGGCGTGGCCGCCCTCCCCGCCCCCGCAGCGGCACGGATTCATCGCGGCCACGAGCTGGAACCGCGCCGGATAGGCGATGCGATGGTTGGCGCGGGCGATCACCGCCTTGCCGCTTTCGAGCGGCTGGCGCAGCGCGTCGAGCGCCTGCGCGCTGAACTCCGGCAGCTCGTCGAGGAACAGCACGCCGTTGTGGGCGAGCGCGATCTCGCCCGGACGCGGGCGCGCGCCGCCCCCGACGAGCGCCGCCATGGAGGCGGAATGGTGCGGGCTGCGGAACGGCCGGCGGTTGGTGAGGCGCCCGCCGGCGAGTTCGCCCGCGACCGAACGAATCATCGCCACGTCGAGCAGCTCCGCCGGTTCGAGCGGCGGCAGCAGCGAGGGCAGCCGGCTCGCGAGCATCGACTTGCCGGCGCCGGGCGGCCCGCGGAACAGCAGGTTGTGCCCGCCCGCCGCCGCGATTTCGAGCGCGCGCTTCGCGGTCTCCTGGCCGCGCACGTCCCTGAGGTCGGCCTGTTCGGGACCCGCGTCCGGCAGGCCGGGCCGCGGCCGCGCGAGCACCTGGATCCCCTTCAGATGATTGGCGAGCTGGATGAGCGAGCGCGGCGCGACGATGTCGAGGTCCCCGCTCGCCCAGGCGGCCTCGGCGCCGCAGGCTTCCGGACAGATCAGCGCGTCGCCGCGGGCGTGGGCCGCGATCGCGGCGGGGAGCGCGCCCGCGACCGGCGCGATCGTGCCGTCGAGCGCGAGTTCGCCCAAAACCGTCGTCCCGGTCAGCGCCTCGGGCGGAACCGCCCCGATCGCCGCCATCAGGCCGAGCGCGATCGGCAGGTCAAAGTGGCTGCCCTCTTTCGGGAGATCGGCAGGGGCGAGATTGATGGTCACGCGCCGCGGCGGCAAAGCGAGGCCGGAGGCGATCAGCGCCGAACGCACCCGTTCGCGCGCCTCCGACACCGCCTTGTCGGGCAGCCCGACGATGGCGAAGGTCGGCATGCCGGGCGCGACCTGCACCTGCACGTCGACCCGCCGGGCCTCAACGCCCTCGAACGCCACCGTCGACACCCAGACGACCATCGCCCGCTCCCGCCCCATCGACGGAACGATATCAGCGGCCGACCTTACGTCAAGAACATTTCAGGAACACGTATCCCAGATACCTTTTGGACCCGCCCCTTGATCGGAACATTTACGGAACATATGATCTGAGAGGCAACGGAGCACCCTCTTGGATCTCGCACGCAAGCTTTCGATCCTCGCCGACGCGGCGAAATACGACGCGTCCTGCGCGTCGAGCGGGACCGAGAAGCGAAGCTCGCTCGGCCCTCGCGGCCCGGCCGGACTCGGCTCCACCGAAGGCGCCGGCATCTGCCATTCCTACGCGCCGGACGGCCGCTGCATCTCGCTTTTGAAGGTCCTGATGACGAACGCCTGCGCGTTCGACTGCCTCTATTGCGTCAACCGCGCCTCCAGCAACGTCCCGCGCGCGCGCTTCTCGGTCGAGGAGGTCGTAGGGCTGACGCTCGACTTCTATCGCCGCAACTACATCGAGGGGCTGTTCCTGTCCTCGGGCGTCATCCGCAGTCCGGACTACACGATGGAGCAGGTCATGCGCGTCGCGCGCTCGCTGCGGCTCGACCATGGCTTTCGCGGCTACATCCACCTCAAGACCATTCCGGACGCCTCGCCCGAGCTCGTCGCCGAAGCGGGCCTCTACGCCGACCGGCTGTCGATCAACATCGAGCTGCCGAGCGAGGCGAGCCTGAAGGCGCTCGCGCCGGAGAAGGACGCCCGCGCCGTCCGGCGCGCCATGGCGCGGCTGCGCGGCCGGATCGACGAGGCGAAGGCCGAGCGCCGAGCGCCGCGCTTCGCGCCCGCCGGGCAGAGCACGCAGATGATCGTCGGCGCCGACGCCTCCGACGACCGCGCGATCTTGACGACCTCCGAGACCCTCTACGCCGGCTACCGCCTGAAGCGCGTCTACTACTCCGCCTTCAGCCCGATCCCCGACGCGAGCGCCCGGCTGCCGGCGACCTCCGCGCCGCTCATGCGCGAGCACCGGCTCTATCAGGCCGACTGGCTGATGCGGTTCTACGGCTTTTCGGTCGAGGAGATCACGGAGGCCGGAGGCATGCTCGATCTGAAGCTCGACCCGAAGCTCGCCTGGGCGCTGCGCCATCGCGGGCGCTTCCCGATCGACGTCCAGACGGCGTCGCGGGAGGAGCTGCTGCGGGTGCCGGGCCTCGGCAAGACGACGGTCGAACGGATCCTGTCGGCGCGCCGGTTCCGCGCGATCCGCGGCGCGGACCTCGCGCGGCTGCGCGCGCCGCTCGCCAAGATCGCCCCTTTTCTCGCGCTCGCCGATCATCGTCCGTCGGTCGCGGCGCTCGACGGGGAGCGCCTGTCGGAGCGGTTTGCGCCCGCGCCCCGCCAGCTGGCGCTCGCGCTGTGACGGAGCGGCGGCGGATCACGCTCTCAGGTCCCGCCGACGTCGCGGGCTGGCGGCGGGCGGCGCGCTTCCTGCTCGCGGACGACGCGGATCCGCTCTCGGTCGAATGGCGAACCGCGGGCGACGACGCCGATCTGTTCGCCTCATCGTCCGCCCCGGCCGGCGCGGAGCCTTCGGGCGACGCGCCCTCCCCGCCGGTGCCGCGAGGCTTTCTGGAGCTCGCCGGATCCGGCCTGCTCCATTCCGATCCGGGTCGTTTCGATCTGTTCTACCGGCTCTTGCGGCGCGTCGCGGCGGACCGGCGCGCGATGGAGGATGCGGCGGATCCCGATCTCGTGCGCGCCAGGGCGCTCGCCAAGACAGTGCGGCGCGACCAGCACAAGATGACGGCCTTCGTGCGCTTCCGCGAGGTCGCCTCGGACGCCGGCCCGCATTTCGTCGCCTGGTTCGAGCCGGACCATCACATCGTCGAGGCGACCGCGCCGTTCTTCACGCGACGCTTCGCCTCGATGCGCTGGTCCATCCTCACGCCGGAGCGGTCGGCGCATTGGGACATGAGCGACCTCGCCTTCGCCGAGGGCGCGAGCCGGGGGGACGCGCCCGACGGCGACGCGCTCGAAGCGCTGTGGCGGACCTACTACGCCTCGATCTTCAACCCCGCCCGGCTGAAGGTCGCGGCCATGCGGGCCGAGATGCCGAAGAAGTACTGGCGCAACCTTCCCGAGGCGCCGCTCATTCGCCCGCTCATCGCCGAGGCGTCGAAGCGCGCAGCCGATATGGCGGCGGCCGAGCCCCTCGCGCCGAAGAAAGGCCAGCGCCTCGTGATCGATCCGGCGCCCGAGCGCGCGGACGCCGGCGCGCCGATCGAGACGCTGCGCGAGGCGGTCGAGGCCTGCCGCGCCTGTCCGCTCTGGGCGCCGGCGACGCAGGCCGTCTTCGGCGAGGGGCCGGCCGACGCCGGCGTGGTGGTGGTGGGCGAGCAGCCCGGCGACAGGGAGGACATCGCGGGACGCCCCTTCGTCGGCCCCGCGGGCGCGCTGTTCGACCGGGCGGCGGAAGCGGCGGGCTTAGAGCGCGCTCGGGTCTACGTCACCAACGCGGTCAAGCATTTCAAATTCGAGCCGCGCGGAAAATTCCGGCTGCACAAGAGCCCCGCGCCCGGCGAGATCGCCGCCTGCCGGACGTGGCTCGAGCGCGAGCTGGCGACGGTCCGCCCACGCCTCGTGATCGCGATGGGCGCGACCGCGGCGCGCGCAGTTCTCGGGAAAGTCGTGAAGATCGGCGAGGTCCGCGGCGAGATGCTCACGCGCGACGACGGCCTGGACGTGCTTGTCACCGTCCACCCGTCCTATCTTCTGCGGCTCCCCGAAGAGGCGCGCAAACGCGAAGAGTTCGACCGTTTCGTCGAGGATCTGCGGCTCGCGGCGCCGTTTCTTCGGGCAGCCTGAGCCGCAACTTTCCGGAGAGTCCGGACGTTTTCGAAGCGCGGTTCGGCGCAGGAAGTCGCGCTTTCGCGCGTGTTTCCCTCGGGCGGACAGGCGAGCGCAGGGGCGGCTCAGGATTTGGGGAAGACGTCATGACTGAGCGACCGACCTCGCAATCCATCGTTCGGCGCGAGCCGGAGCGCGCGTCCTGGTTCGAAGACCGGCGACGCTCGGCCGCCGCGCGGTTCGGCGCCGCGAAGGATTTCGTGCGCGACCGGCGCGGCGCGGCCCTCGCCGCCGCAGTCGCGGTCCTCGCCGTTTCGGGCGCAGGCGTCTACGCCGCAGGGAGCGGCGGGCGGGAGGAGGATCACGCCACGTCGATCGAGGCGCGTGTCGCGAACGGCGAAAAGCGGCTTGGAGAACTCGGCGCGGAGACGAAACGCGCCGAAGACCGGCTCGCCGAGGTCCAGAAGCGCGCCAACGCGCGCGAAAGCGAGGCGGCCGAAGCGGAGGAGAGGATCGCCGCGCTCGAAAAGCGCCGCGAGTCGCTGACGCGCGAGGTGGCGGAACTCGTCGCTCCGGTGTCGCCGGGCGGCGAACAATCCGAGAGAGCGTCCGCCCGCGACGATCTCGGCGGACTACCGCCCGACGAAAGCGAGGATGCGGCCGTCTCGCGCGCGTCTGTGGACGAGACCGACGCCGCTCGCCATACGGGAGACGGATCCGACCGGTCCGCCGCAACCGTCGATCGCTCGGCCCCGCGCCAGCGCGCCCGCGTCGAAGCCCGTCCCGCCTCGGTCGACGAAGCAGCGACTGCGGCCTATGACGGCGAAACCTCGCCTGTGCGCGTTTTCATCCACGTCCGTTCGGCCGACCCGATCGCGCGGGAGCGCGCGGCGGCGGTCGCGGCCGAGCTGGAGCGACGCGGCGTGAAAGTGGCCCAGATCCGCGGCGTGCGGCTGGCCGTGCGGCGGGACACAGTGCGCTTCTTCTACGATCAGGATCGCGCCGCCGTGCCGGCTTTGCAGGACGCGGTCCGGTCGGTTTCGCCCGACGGCTTCGTTCCTCTCGCCAAGGACCTGCGCTCCTACGGCGCTCCGCCTCGGCGCGGAACGATCGAGATCTGGCTATCCTAGAATCAGACTAGACCTGTCGCGGGAGGGGAGCGGCCGGCTCCGCCGGCGTCCTCCGGCTTGACCTGAGGACACACGCCCGGCCTGAAGCTCGACGTCCGCCGCGGATGGTCCGGTCAAGCCGGACCATGACGATGTTTAAGGCCGGCGGAACAACGATCCAGCCTCTCTGATAAGGACGCGAAGCTCGCCGGCCTTCGCCCTCTCCGCCGTTTGCGGAAAATTGTCTGGAACGGTTTCAGCCCGCGTTGGCGCTGGGACGCAGCTCTTGATGAAATGACAAGGACTTGATGGCAGCCTCCAGGTCGCGCATGGCGGCGTGACGCCCGCGCATCGTGGGGGTCATCAGTCATGGCGTTGAGCGCCTCGCAGGCGAAGACGGCGCGGCTTGCGCTGCAGCGTTTCGGGCTGGGGCCGAAGCCCGGCCTGATGGAGGCGATCGGCGGCGATCCGCTCGCAGCGCTCAAGGCCGAACTCGACGCCGTCGACGTCGCGCTCATCGATGATCCTTCCCTGCCGTCCGCGGCGCAGGCCGGAAAGCTGTCCCAGAAGGACTTCGCCTCCGCGGAGGAGGTCCGCCAGCGCGAGCTCGCTGCGCGGATCGACAAGCATCTCTCCGCCGGCGTCGGCTTCGTGGAGCGGCTCGTCCTGTTCTGGTCGAACCACTTCTCGATGTCGATCAACAAGGATCAGGTGATCCGCGGCACGATCGGCCAGCTCGAACGCGACGTCATCCGCAAGAACGTCCTCGGCAACTTCTCCAAGATGCTGCGCGGCGTCATGCAGCATCCCGGCATGATCCGCTATCTCGACAACCAGGACTCCAAGGGTCCGAAGTCCGAACGCGGCGACTGGGGCGGCTTCAACGAGAACCTCGCCCGCGAGCTGATGGAGCTTCACACGCTCGGCAGCGGCGCCGGCTACACCGAGGCCGACGTCACCCAGATGGCGCTGGTTCTCACCGGCTGGTCCTACATCCGCTCCTGGGAAGTCGGGCAGGATTGGGCCGACGCTCCGGGCGGCAGGCCCGGAATGTTCTATTTCCGCGAGAAGTGGCACCAGCCGGGCGCGATCACGCTGCGCGGCAGGAGATATGGGGCGAACGGGATCCAGCAGGGACAGGAGGTTCTCACCGACCTCGCCCGCGCCCGCGCCACGGCGCAGCACATCGCATTCAAGCTCGTGCGCCATTTCATCACCGACGAGCCGACGCCCGAGATGGTGGAGCCGGTGGCGGCGGCCTTCCGTGACAGCCGCGGCGACCTGAAGCAGACCGCGCTCGCGCTGATCTCGCTGCCCGCGGCCTGGAGCCGCGAGCATACGAAGATCCGCACCCCCTACGAACTCGCGATCGCCCAGTTCCGCGCGCTCGGAACCCGTTACACGACCCAGAACCAGTGGGCCTTCACGGAGCCGCTCCGGGCGATGGACCACCTGCCGTGGGAGCGCCCGGCGCCCGACGGCTTCCCCGACGAGAACTACGCCTGGCTCGACCCGGACGGCATGACGATCCGGCTCGACACCGCGATGCTCTCCGTCGACGTCTTCGCCGGCCAGGCGAAGGCGACCCCGCTCGCCCTCGGCCGCTCGCTCTACGGCAAGTCGCTTTCGGACGACACGGAGGGCGCGCTGACATGGCTCGCCGAGAAGCGCACCGGCTACACCGTGCTGTTCATGTCCCCCGAATTCCAGAGGCGCTGACGATGACGGATCCGATCTCCTCGCGTCTCGCCGCGGCGGCGGCGGAAGGCTGCGCCGAATCCCGGCTGCTGCTGTCGCGCCGCGCCGTGCTCGGCATCACAGCCGGGCTGTTCTCCTGCGCCTTCCTCCCCAAAGCCGCGAGCGCCGCGACCGACGATCCGCGCCTCCTCGTCGTGGTGCTTCGGGGCGGCATGGACGGGATCAACGTCGTGGTGCCCCACGGCGACAAGTCCTACGAGCGCATGCGCGGAGCGATCGCCATTCCGCGCTCGGCGACGCTGCCGCTCAACACCGACTATTTCGGGCTGAACTCCGCGCTGCCCTCCTTCGGCCGGATGTTCCTCGCCGGTCAGGCGTCGGCGGTCCACGCGGTCTGCACGCCGCTGCACAACCGCTCGCATTTCGACTGCCAGGACAACCTCGAGAGCGGCCTGCCCGGCCTCGCCTCCAACCCGACCGGCTGGCTGAACCGCCTGCTGTCGGTCATG
Organism: Ancylobacter novellus; assembly: GCA_003241695.1. Lineage (GTDB taxonomy): Bacteria > Pseudomonadota > Alphaproteobacteria > Rhizobiales > Methylopilaceae > Methylopila. The sequence goes on from QFPN01000008.1 coordinate 145,350, forward strand.
CCGCAGGGCTCGCCGATCGACGCCTACGGCGCGATCCAGGTCGGCGAGGCGCCGCTCCTGCTGCGCGGCCCCGAGCGGGTGCTCGGCTGGTCGCCGACATGGTTCTCTCATCCGCCCGCCGCGATCTCCGACGCGGTGACGACGCTGCTGCGCAAGCGCGACAAGGAGCTCTACGACGCGCTCAGGGCGGGCATGAAGGCCGACGCCCTCGCCGAGAAGGTCTCGTCCGACGACGACCAGAGCGTCTCGAGCTTCCGCCGCGCCTTCCGCGGCGCGGCGCGTCTGCTGTCGGCGAAGAACGGTCCGCGCATCGCGGTCATGTCGGTCTCGAACTTCGACACCCACAGCAACCAAGGCTCGACCGACGGCTTCCTGTGGGGCTCGCTCAACGAACTCGACGTCGGGCTGAAAGAGTTTTCGGACTACGCCCAGTCGGTCTGGTCCAAGACCGTCGTGGTGATGGCGACCGAGTTCGGCCGCACGGTGCGGGTCAACGGCGACGACGGCACCGACCACGGCGTCGGCACGGTCGCGCTGCTCGCGGGCGGCGCCGTGGCGGGCGGGAAGGTGCTGGGCGACTGGCCGGGGCTCGCCGCGAGCAACCTGCTCGACGACAGCGACCTCAAGCCGACCACCGATCTGCGCGCCGTGTTCAAGGGCGTGCTGGCCGACCATCTCGGCGTGTCGCGCTCCATCCTCGACACGACGGTGTTCCCGGAGTCCGCGGACGTCGCCCCGATGCAGGGCCTCGTTCGCGGTTCGGCCGCGTCGAGCCTGATGGCGGCCGCAAGCGCGCGGGCGAGCGCGGCCTCCGCCGTGCTGCGGCCCGTCACGCCGATCGAGCGCTACCGGGCGTCCTTCGGCGTCTGAGGCGCGGGCGGGGGCGCGGGCGGCGCCGGCTCGGCCGGCGGATGGTACTGATAGAGCCAGGTCTCGCTCAGCACCGTGTCGCCGGTCTTGAGGTAGCAGCGCAGCTCGATCGGATCCGCGCCTTGCGCGGTGAGATCGAACTGCGCGCGCCAATGGCCGGGAATGTCGCTCGGCACGGCTTCGGCGAAGACGTAGGAGAAGCTCCCGCGCGAGGCGGAGAGCACGGGCTCCACCTTCTGGCCGTAGGCGATGTCCTTCAATGTACCGCCGATGAACTCGACCATGAACTTCCGCACGCCCGCGGGACGAGGCAGTCCCGGCTGCCCGCCGCGGCCGAGACGCGTCGCGACGCAGATCGCGAGCGAACCCGGATGCGGCTCCTGATCCTGCCAGTAGAGCCGATAGGCGAGCGACGCCGTCTCGCCGGGCTGATAGGGTTTCTCGGGAATCCAGTAGGCCACGACGTTGTCGTGAATCTCGTCGTCGGTCGGCAGCTCCACGAGCTGCACCGCGCCCTTGCCCCACTGTCCGACCGGCTCGACCCAGGTGGAGGGCCGGTCCTCGTATTTCACGCCGTCCTGATAGTGGTCGAAGACGCGGTCGCGCTGCAGCAGGCCGAAGCCGCGCGGGTTCTCGTCCGCGAAGGTCGAGGTCATGATGCGCGGCGGATTGTTGAGCGGCCGCCAGATGCGCTCGCCAGAGCCGGTCCACATCGCGAGCCCGTCGCTGTCATGGACCTCCGGGCGCCAGTCGATCAGCGACGCCTTGGCGGTCTCTGAAAACCAGTACATCGAGGTGAGCGCTGCGAGGCCGACCCGGTCGACCGGCTTGCGCAGCGTGATCTCCGCCTCGATGTCCATCAGCGTGCCGCCGGTGCGCCGGATGAGGAAGCGATAGGCGCCGGCGAGCGACGGCCCGTCGAGAAGCGCATGGACGGTGACGGGATCGCCGTCCTTCGCCGCAGGCTCGAACCAGAAGCCCACGAAGTCCGGGAACTCCTCGGCCGCGCCGGGCTGCGGAAACAGCGCGACGCCGCGCGCCGACATGCCCACCTGCCCCTCCTCGCCGATCGCGCGGAAATAGGACGCGCCGAGGAAGGTCGCCCAGGGTTCGCGGGCCTTCCAGTCGCCCTTGTCGGTGACTTGGTCCTTGGCCTCCCGAATCCAGAACCCGGCGAAGGCCGAGGGCTGGTCGGCGAGCTTCCGCGCGACGCTGTCCGCCGGCATGTCGAACAGCGACTGGTCGTAGAGGATCTCGCGCGCCTGCCCGTCCTCGACCGCGTGCATCCGCACCGTCTTGGGGAAGAACTGCCCCACATGCATGAAGGTGATCGGGTAGGCGCCGGGCGCGCGCCCATAGAGCGCATGATCCGGCCGGTACTTCAGCTTGCCGTGCGCGTCGTAATCGATGCGGGAGACGATGTCGGGATCGGGCCTTGCCGGCGCAACGTAGGGCTTCGCCGCGAGATCCTTCGCGAACTTCTTGAGGAGGTCGTAGGAGAAGGGGCTCGGCGGCCCGAAGGTCAGGTCGTCCTTCGCCGCCCCGTCCGCCCGCGCGAACGAAGCGCCGCCGAGCGCTACCGCCGCCTGAGCCGCGAGGCCCAGTCGGACGAGCGCCCGACGATCGAGCGTCGCGACGGAGCGATGGTCTACAGCGGTCTTCGAGGTCATTGTCGGTGTCTCGTCAGGCGGCGGACGCCGCTTCGGGCGCGCGCAGTCATATGCGCTCGCAGGGGCGAGCGGCAACGAGTACGGCGACATCTAAAAGACGAGGACGACGCGAAACCCGTCCGGCCTCAACGACCGTAGGCGTCCGGCGCGTGGATCTGGCCGCCCGAGCCGCTCGCCTTGGCCGGACCGGCCGGCGGCAGCGCAGCGGCGCCGGCGACGACGAAGAGGATCGACGAAACGAAAATGGCGAGACGCATCGGGGGAGACTCGAGAGATGCAACGCGGGCGGACGAAGATTGCGGGGCGTTCCCTAACAATCTCCCCACCAACGCGAAACAGGCGCATCGGGTTTCAACGGCGCCGAAATTTAGGCGCCCCGCCCTACGGATTGACGGAACCGTTCATATTTGAACGATTTCTTGGCGGATTCGGGCGAGATCGAGGCGTGAGAGAGGGCGAGCCGTCGGGTTCACGTGGCTCGGCGGCAACAGTGTCCGCGACGACCTGCCTCGTCGCGCGAGCCCCCGCCTCAAGGAATAGCGGAAGGCCGCCATTTACCTCCTGTTCTGGAGGCCCGAATTTCGAGGCATGCCAGCGGAGATCCTTCAGGCTTTAACGATCAACGTTTTTCGACCTCATTTTGATATGGAATAACTCCAATTCAAATTTGATCATATAAATCAATGACTTATTGGCGCCCGAACGGCGCCGTGCTACGACCACGGGCGTCGGCCGAGCGGCGATCGCGATGGTCGAGCATCTCGTTTTCAGAGTTTCGGGGCGTGACCGTGAGAATCGGGGACACGCGGCGCGCCATTGCGCGCGCCGCGGCGATGACGTGCGTTCTTTCAGCCGGCGCTGTCGCTGTGACCGCGTCGGCGCGCGCGCAGGCCGGCGCGGACGCTTCCTCCGAGCAGGACGGCGCGGTCGCGCTCGAACAGATCGATGTGATCGGCCGGATGTTCGCCGGCTGGCAGGGTGCCTCGGACGCGGTCTACGACACGCCGGGCGCCGTCTCCCAGATCGGACGCGAACGGATCGAGGCGCAGGGCGGAGCCCGCAACGCCGCCGACCTGTTCCGCGGCGTGGCCGGCGTCGACGCCGTGATCGACCGCCAGAATCCCGGCGTCAACGTCAACATCCGCGGCCTGCAGGACCAGGGCCGCGTGAACATGTCGATCGACGGCGCCCGCCAGAACTTCCAGCAGTCCGGCCACGGCTCGACCGCCTTCGCCTATGTCGACCCGGAGCTTCTGAGCCAGGTCGACATCGAAAAGGGGCCGACCTCGACGGCCGGCGGCGCCGGCGTCATCGGCGGCGTCGTGAACTTCCGCACGCTCGAATTCGAGGACATCGCGCAAGGCGACAAGGACTGGGGCGCGCGGATCAACGCCACCACCGGAACCAACGCCTTCGACTTCAACGGCAGCCTCGCAGCGGCCGCCAAGGTGAGCGACTCCTTCGACGTCCTCGCCGCCGTCGGCCGCAAGAAGCTCGGCGAATACGACGTCGGCAAGCGCGGGGACTTGGACTATGTCGGCCCCGGCGACGCGGCGGAATACACTACGCAGGACCAGTGGTCATGGCTGCTGAAGGCGCGCGCCGACCTGTCGGACACGCAGAAGGTCAAGCTGACTTATACCGGCCTCAAGGCCGACTTCGGCACGGGAAGCGGTCAGTATATCGATACGGACAAGGTGACGACCCACAACGTCGTCGCCGACTACAACTGGACGCCGGGCGACGACTGGGTCGACCTCAGCGCGAAGGCCTATTTCTCGCGCACCGAGAACGCGCAGTTTCGGCCGGCGCGAAGCGCGACGACGGGCGCATTCGACGTCGACTACAGCATCGACACGATCGGCGCCTCGCTCACCAACGTCACCCGCTTCAGCGTTCCGATGTTCGACGTCGCATGGACGTATGGCGGCGAATACTTCCAGGACAAAACCGACACCGTTTCGGTAGGCGGCGCCGCAGGACAGAACCCCGGAGGCTCGTGGTTTTCGGGCTCGAACCCGATCGGAAAACGAGGCGTCGGCGGCGCGTTCACCAACGTCGAACTCAAGCACGCCGACTGGCTGCAGATCATTGCGGGCGGCCGCTACGACCATTTCTACATGGATGGCGACACCACCGTTTTCTCCACGAGAACCGAGGGCGCCCCCGTTCGTGTCGACATGAACGGCGGTCGGTTCTCTCCGACCGCCACTGTCGCCGTCATGCCGGTCTCGGGGGCGCAGATCTACGCATCATACAAGCAGGGATACCGACCTCCGAACCTGATGGAATCGGTCATCGGCGGCCAGCACATCGGCGGCATCGGCATCTACAACGATCCAAACCCCTATCTGAAGCCTGAGACTTCGGAGACGTGGGAAGCGGGCTTGAATCTAAAATACGACAGCGTCGTCGTAAAGGACGATGCTTTTCGGGCGAAGTTTTCTGTTTACTCAACCGACGTCCGTAACTTCATAACCCTGTCGATCAATCGATCTTTGAACCGCACTTCCGCGATAAATATCAAGGACAAGACACGCTTCAGAGGCTTTGAAACGGAAGCGAACTACGACGCCGGCTTTTTCTACGTCGGCGGCGCGGCTGCTTTCATCGACGCCAAATACGGCGAAAACTTCGAGTTTCCGGACGGTACGGCGGCCTATCTCTGGAACATCTACCTCACCCCGAAGCGCAAGATTTCGCTCGACGGCGGCCTGCGCTTCTTCGATCGCAAGCTGACGGTCGGCGGCCGCGTGACGGGCATCGTTCCAGAAGAAAATCTCGGCCTCGCCGGCGCCTCGTATCCGATCAGGCACTACACGCTGATCGATCTCTACACCTCGTACAAGATCAACGACACTTTCACCGTCCGCGCATCGGTCGAGAATCTTCGGGACGTCGCCTATGTCGACGCCATGGGCTCCGGCCTTTCTCCCTCGCCCGGACGAACCTTCACCCTCGGAGCGACCGCGCGGTTCTGACCGCGGGCGTCCGAACGCCGCTTCGTCCCGGGCAGCGGGGCATCTAGGAGGACTGGAAAATGGCCATCAAGATCAGCCTGACGGGAGGCGTCGACTTCAACGGCTACCTCGCCGACTTCGCCGAGAACTTCGTCGCCAACGGCCGCGGCGCCTTCAGCAACGGGCTGAGCGGCGACGAATACACGTTGTGGTCGGGCGAAGGCTCCGCTCCCCCCATCGCCGACGGCCAAGCCATCGTGGTGGACTCCGGCGCCGCCGGCGATCTCGCCTACAACTTCGTCAACCACACCATCGGCGGCACGATCGACACGATCGACTTCGGCCAAGGCGTGACGGACGCGGGCGGCGGCGACTACTCGACGGACAGCGACGTCCTGTTCAGCGGCCTCGGCCTCGAAAGCACCGGCGCGGACGGCATCGTCAACAAGCTCGTTCTCGACCTCATGAACGGCAACACGGACGTCCTGCTGAGCATCCTCAAGTCGTCCGACCTCAACTTCGTCGGCTCGGACAAGGCCGACTCCATCGTGTCCTTCGGCGGCAACGACACGCTCTCGGGCGGCAAGGGCAAGGACTACCTCGACGGCGGAGCGGGCAACGATCTGCTCAAGGGCGGCGCGGGCGCGGATACGCTGATCGGCGGCGCGGGCGCGGACACGCTGATCGGGGGCAAGGGCAACGACGTCCTGACCGGGGGCAAGGGCCGCGACACCTTCGTGTTCGAGTCCGGGTCGGGCCACGACATCATCACCGACTTCCAGGGCGGCCCGGGCAAGGGCGACGTAATCTCCTTCACGAGCGGCCAGTTCTCGAATTTCAAGAACGTGCTCGCCCACGCCGAGAACAACGCCAACGGCGACGCCGTGATCACGATCGACGCCAACACGACGATCACGCTCACTGGCTTCGGCGTCGAAGATCTTCACAAGAGCGACTTCCTGTTCGGCTGAGATCAGGTCATCACTTTGCGTCCCTCGCGCGGCTCCGCGCGCGAGGGACGCTTCCTCACCAAGGATCTTTCGAAATGAGCGACACCGAGGCCGTGGCGGAAACTCAGAAACCGACGCCCGCCACCCGCGCCGAGCGACTGAAGCAGGCCACGCACCCGCTTCACGAGGCGCTCGACAACCGCATGATGGGCGCCGACCTGTTCTCGAGCCGCGACCGTTACGCGTCGTTCCTCGCGATGCAGCGCCGCTTCCACGCCGACATCGCCCCGCTCTACCGTTCGCCGTCGCTTGCGGCGCTCATCCCCGACCTCGCGGAGCGCGCGAAGCTCGCCGAAATCGACCGCGACCTCGCCGACATCGGACGTGAGGCTCCCGCGCATGACGCCGAGCCGATCGATCCGCGAGACGCCGCCGCCGCGCTCGGCTGGCTCTACGTCGCGGAAGGGTCGAGCCTCGGCGCCGCCTTCCTGTTCAAGGCCGCGCAGGCGCTGGGCCTCGGAGCCGACCACGGCGCCAGCCACCTCGCGCCTCATCCCGAGGGGCGCGGCCTGAACTGGCGTCGCTTCACGGAGGCGCTCAACGCCGTCGAGCTCTCGCCCGAGGAGGACGCCCGCGCCGAAGCCGCCGCCGTCGCCGCCTTCGGCCGCGTGCGCGCGATCGCCGAAGACACCCTCGCCAGCCGCTGAAGGCGGCCGCTCCGCGAGAGCTTCCGGAGCCGCGGCGAAACCACGGCTCCGATGGACGGACCAAGGCCGCGCGCGCCCGTAAGGGCTCGTCGCGGCCTTAACTTTTTGGTCATAAAAAACCCTGTCACAAACCCAAGGTTTTTCTTGCGTGGGGGGGCGAACGCCCTTATCTCCACGCCTGCCCAATGAACGCGTGCCTGTGTCGTGTGTCGGGTAGGCGGGAACTCCCCGCCGGGCAACCCGATGGCCGGAAATTCCAACCGGCTTTAAGTCACCTCTCCGGTGGCGGACGCGACGTGAAGCATCGACGTAGAGGGCTTTTTTGGTCTCTGCCGGCTCGTCCAAAGGCCGGGGTTACTGAAGAGGCGACTACTTCCTTGCCGGGCGCGCGAGTCTGGGTTCCCCCCAAGTCTCAAGCGTGGCGACGGTTTCGACGACCGGACGATCTCTCGTCCGCGAAACAGTCGTGACTACGGCGTGATCGAGCGGTTCGTTCGTCCCTGACCGGGATGGGCGGCCACGGAACGGCGCACCCTCTCGACCGACGCGTCTCCAAAGCGCGTGGGGCGGAGCGGCGTCGCTCTACCTGGACACATCGTGACTTCGGGACTGACGCCCATGACCTCCCACCTCGACGCCCTCGACAACGATCGCATCCGCGGCTTCCTCAAGACCGCCCAGGCCGACGGCCCGCTGCTGGTCGTCGACAGCGAGATCGTGCGCGACAACTACCTCAAGTTCGCCCGCGCGCTGCCCGACACCCGCGTGTTTTACGCCGTGAAGGCGAACCCGGCCCCCCAGATCCTGCAGCTCCTCGCCGACCTCGGCTCGTGCTTCGACTGCGCGTCGGTGGTCGAGATCGACATGGCGCTCGCGACCGGCGTGAGCCCCGACCGCATCTCCTTCGGCAACACCATCAAGAAGGAGCGCGACGTCGCGGCCGCTTATCTCCGTGGCGTACGCCTGTTCGCGGTCGACTGCACCGAAGAGGTCGAGAAGATCGAGCGTCAGGCCCCCGGCGCGCGCGTGTTCTGCCGCATCCTCGCGGACGGCGCCGGCGCCGAATGGCCGCTGTCGCGCAAGTTCGGCTGCGTGCCCGAGATGGCCGCGGACGTGCTCGAACACGCGCATCGCCGCGGCCTCGTGGCCTATGGCGTGTCGTTCCATGTCGGCTCGCAGCAGAACAATGTCGGCGCGTGGGATCAGGCCCTCGCTTCCGCCGCGGAGATCTTCCGCGAGTGCGAGCGACGCGGGATCTCGCTCGCGATGGTGAACCTCGGCGGCGGCTTCGCGACCCGCTACCTCAAGGACATCCCGGCGGTCGAGGCCTACGGCGCGTCGATCTTCGAGGCGCTCCGCGCCCACTTCGGCAACCGCATCCCCGAGACCATCATCGAGCCGGGCCGCGGCATGGTGGGTAACGCCGGCGTCATCGAGGCCGAGGTGATCCTCATCTCGAAGAAGTCGCAGGCCGAGGACGAGATCCGCTGGGTCTATCTCGACATTGGCAAGTTCGGCGGTCTCGCCGAAACCATGGACGAGGCGATCCGCTACCCGATCCGCACCGCCCATGACGGCGACGAGGTCTCGCGTTGCGTGCTCGCCGGCCCGACCTGCGACTCGGCGGACGTTCTTTACGAAAAGAACGCCTATCCGCTCCCCGTCAGCCTTTCGATCGGCGACAAGGTGCTGATCGAGGCGACGGGCGCCTACACGACCACCTATGCGGCGGTGGCCTTCAACGGTTTCGCTCCGCTGGCCTCCGTGGTCATCTGAACCGAACAAGATCCCGGAGCGATCCGGGATCCCCTCTCCCGAAATGACCCCAAAGGTCGTCTGACCCCCTGAAGGAGGGTTTCATGACCATTGTTCTGGACGAGGCCGCCGGCGACGCCGCGGCCCGCGAGGCCCTGCTCGACCGCTGCTTCGGGCCGGCCCGCTTCGCCAAGACCTGCGAGCGTCTCCGCGAGGGCCGGCTTCCGGCCGCGGGTCTTGCGCTCAAGGCCGTGGACGAGACCGGCCGCATGATCGGCACGCTGCGCTTCTGGCATGTGGCGCTGGGCGCCGATCGCCCGGCGCTCATGCTCGGCCCGCTCGCCGTCGAGGCGGACGCCCGCGAGGGCGGCATCGGCTCGCAGCTCATGCGCGCCGGGCTGGCGCGCGCCGCCGAGCTCGGCCACGAGGCCGTGATCCTCGTGGGCGACGCGCCCTATTACGAGCGTTTCGGCTTCCGGGGCGAGCCGACCGAAAGCCTCGCGATGCCGGGGCCGGTCGAGCGCGAGCGCTTCCTGGCGCTCGAGCTTGCCGAAGGCGCGCTCGCGGGAGCTGCCGGCGACGTGCGGGCGACCGGCGCGATCCGCTTCGCGCCGCGCCCTGCGCCTGTCCCGGAGCCGCGTCCGCTGGCGGCCTGACTGTTAAAAAAGAGAGCCCGCCGGCGACGACCGGCGGGCTCCGTCAAGCATGGCTCCCGCTGCCTAAACTTGGCGGGCGCTCGCCGCTCGTTACGAACGCGGCTCCTGCGCTTGCCCGAGAAGTGGCGGCAGAGCGGGTCCGCCCAGGCCGACGGAGCGCAGCAACCGGGGCTGCCGCGGCTCCCCGCTCGCAAGGGCCGCGGGCTCGGCGGAGCGGCCCGTCATGGCGGCGACCTGAAGCCGCTCCTGCTTCGTCAGCAGCTTGGTGCGCGACAGCGCCACGTAGCTTTTCGGCGCGCCCAGAGGACCGCCGGTGAAGACCACGACCCGGTCTCTCAGCACGAGGATATCGCCTTTGCGCAGCGTCGGATCCTCGAGATGCCAGTTCGGATTCTTGTCCGGATCGATCGTCCGGGCCAGCATCTCCCTGGGACTGAGCTGCGGCGGCGCCTTGGGCGTCCGGTTCTTCGCGCGCGCAACCTTCCTGGGCTTCAGCGAGATCGTGACGACCGGGTGCGGCGCAGGAGCGCTGGCCCGCGGGATGTCGGTCCGGTCCCGCCAGCCGAAGAGGAAGTCGAGCAGGCCGGCGTTGGCCGAAGTGACGCCGCCCATGCCGAGCGCGAAGGCGAAGCCGGCCGCGAACACAGTTCGATACACGGGCTTTGCCTCATGAACGCTCGACGGGAAGATTTCTCCGTTCGTAACCGCTCGTTCCGGCGCGCGCCACAGTCATCGGGGTCCCCGAAGGGCTCGATTTAATCTTTGGTTAACTCATGAAGGCCGACGCGTCCCGTTTCGGCGCAGCAACGTTCGCTCACCAGCGCAGCAGGCGCGCCCCGAGAGCCGCGCCGAGAGCTGTCATGACGCCGATGCCGAGCGAATACCAGGCGGCGACGAACAGCGGCGAGTCGTCGGTGCAATGAGCGGCGTAGAAGGCGGCTCCGATCGAACCCGCGAGAAGGCCCGCCGCGGCCCCGAGCGCCGCCGGCCGGTCGGGCGCGCCGCGCCTCAACGCGACGAGCAGCGTCGCAAGCGGGAGCGCCGAGAGAAGCGGAACGTTGACGAGGCAAAGCAGCCAGTTTCGTCCGAAGAGCCTCGCCTCCCAAGCCTCCCTCGGGACGACGACGAGTTCGACCGCGACCGCCGCCACGACCAGCGCCGCGACGGCGAGCAGCGCGACGACGCCCGCTTTCGCGCCCGCGCCCGGCCGGGCAAGCCGCATCGCAAGCGCGCCCGCCGCCGCTCCGAGGGCGACCGTCAGCACGAACTTCAGCAGGAAGCGGGGCGAAGACGAGGCGGCCTGCGCGATGTCGGGCCGAACCCCGAGCACGCCGGCGAATACCAAACCGGCGCTCAAAGCCGCGACGACCAGCGCCGCCCGGAAGGCCGGCGTCAGCCGTCGCGGCGGCGTTGCGGCGTCTGCGGACAGCGCGACGATCAACTCCTCGGTTCTCATTCCCGAAAGCTCCTGTAGGCCCGCGACAGGCTCGCGAGCCCCCGATGCAGCGCGACCCGGACCGCGCCTTCGCTCATTCCAAGCCTGTCCGCCGTCTCGCCGATATCGGCGCCCTCGACGGTGATCGCCGCGACGACGTCGCGTTGGCGCCCGTTCAGCGCCGAAAGCAGCCGCTCGGCCTCTCGCGTCGAAAGCCCGCGCTCCGGCTCGTCCGCCGCGAGCGTCTCGACGAAATCGTCGATCGGCACGCTGACGCGCCGGCCGCGCCGCCGGGCCGCGTCGATCAACTTGTTGCGCGCGATCGCCGCCGCCCACGGACCGACCGGCTGGCGGCTGTCCCAGGTCCCCCGCTTGAGATGGATCGCCAACAGCGCCTCCTGCACGACGTCCTCGGCGTCCGACGGATCGAAACCGAAACCGCGCGCCCGGCTTCCGACCACCGCCCGCAGAAACGGAGCGAGCCCATCGAGCAAACGGCGATAGGCCGCAGCGTCTCCATTGGAGGCGGCCGTCATCCAGGCGGCCCAGTCCCGTTCGCTGTCCTTCAAGCTGCCTCTCTGCTCTGCAAATACGGCGGCGGCGGCGAGAACGTTACGCGCGACGCCCTCGAAGCGCGACGTCCGATCGCGCGTTGACGGAGTTGCAAACTGACGTCATCGCGCGGTCGTTGATTCTGCGCGTTCTTTCGGGTTTATCGGCGCCGCAGCGACACCGAAGGAGATCGAGATGACCGACTGGCCCGTCTACGCGAAGATCACAGGCCCGATCGTCATCATCGGCTTCGGCTCCATCGGCCGAGGCGCCCTGCCGCTCATCGAACGGCACTTCGAATACGACAAGGACCGGATCGTCGCGATCGATCCCAGCGACCTTAACAAACACATCCTCGACGAATACGGCGTGCCCTTCATCCAGCAGCACGTCACGAAGGAGAATTACCGCGAACTGCTGACCCCGCTCCTCACCAAGGGCGGCGGTCAGGGCTTTTGCGTCAACCTCTCGGTCGACACCGGCTCCGCGGACATCATGGCGCTCTGTCAGGAACTCGGCTGCCTCTACATCGACACCGTCAACGAGCCGTGGCTCGGCTTCTATTTCGACAAGACCAAGGGACCGTCGGAGCGCTCGAACTACGCGCTGCGCGAGATGACGCTCGATCTTCGCCGCCGCAGCCCCAAGGGCCTTCCCACCGCGGTCTCCACCTGCGGCGCGAACCCCGGAATGGTGTCGTTCTTCGTCAAGCAGGCGGCGCTCAATATCGCCTCCGATCTGAAGCTCAACGCGCCCGAGCCGAAGACCCGCGAGGAATGGGCCGCGCTCCTGCGCCAGATCGGCGTCAAGGGCGTTCACATCGCCGAACGCGACACCCAGCGCACGGCTGCCCCCAAGCCGCGTGGGACGTTCCTCAACACCTGGTCGGTCGAAGGCTTCATTTCCGAGGGCCTGCAGCCGGCGGAACTCGGCTGGGGCACGCATGAAAAGTGGGCGCCGGCCAACGCCAAGACCCATGAGGATCCGAAGGCGGCAGCGATCTACCTGATGCAGCCGGGCGCCGCCACCAAGGTGCGCACGTGGTGCCCGACGCCCGGCCCCCAATACGGCTTCCTGGTGACCCACAACGAGTCGATCTCGATCTCGGACTTCTTCACCGTCTGGGAGGACGGCAAAGCGGTCTATCGTCCGACCTGCCACTACGCCTATCACCCGGCCGACGTCGCGGTGCTGTCGTGGCACGAGCTGTTTGGCGCCGAGGGCAAGACGCAGGAGACGCTCCACGTGCTCGACGAGGACGAGATCGTCGACGGCGTCGACGAGCTCGGCGTGCTGCTCTACGGCCACGGCAAGGGCGCATACTGGTTCGGCTCGCGCCTGTCGATCGAAGAAACCCGCGCGCTCGCGCCATATCAGAGCGCGACCGGCCTTCAGGTCACCTCCGCGATCCTCGCCGGCATGGTGTGGGCGCTCGAGAACCCGAACGAGGGCATCGTCGAGACCGACGAGATGGACTTCCGTCGCTGCCTGGAGATTCAGAAGCCGTATCTCGGCCCCGTCGAGGGCCACTACACCGACTGGACGCCGCTCGAGAATCGGCCGGGCCTGTTCCCGGAAGAGATCGACGAGAGCGACCCCTGGCAGTTCCGAAACTTCTTCGTAGGATAAATTCAAACTCTAACGATTTCAGTATTTATTAAAAATAAGTGAAATTTATATAGCATTATAGGATCATCGCGATGATTTTACCGTTGGGCGGAGTTGCGTCGCAAAGTTGCCCGACGATAGAATCATCGCGTATGCTTGTCGCCTGAACAACATTCGGGGGAACTCCAATGAAGCGATCTATTACTTTGGGCTTTGCGGCGGCGACTGCGATCGCCGGCGTTCTGGCGACGCAGCCCGCCGAGGCGCGGATCGGCCGGGGCGGCGCGCTCGTCGGCGGCCTGCTCGCGGGAGCCGTGGTGGGTTCGGCCATCGCCGCGGACGCGCGGCGTCCTCGCGTGAAGTACTACTATGGCGGTCCGGCCTATTATGCGCCGCCGCCCGCCTATTGCGGCGCTCCGCCTTATCCTCCCTGCCCGGTTCCTTACTGACGCCGGCCGCATCGCGTCTGAAGAACACGTCACTCTCGGGAAGATTTTCAATCATGCGTCGACTAACATTTCTCGCCGCCCTGGCGTTTGGGGCCGTCGTCGGCCAGCCCACCTTCGCGCAGGCCCCCGCGGCCCCGCAGGCCGCCGACGAAGACAACCGGCCGCTCGACTGCACCATCGCCGCAGCCTACTTCTGCAAGGAAGGCGGCTGCTCGAAAACCGAAACCTTCGGTGACCTGAAGCTGCCGGCCCGGCTGCTGGTCAACTTCGAAAGCCGCGTCATCGCGAGCGTCATCAGCGACGGGCTTCCGCACATCACGCCGATCTCGACATACGCCGCCGCTGGCGACAGCCACATCATCCAGGGCGTCGAAGGCGGGACGGGCTGGATGGTCCATCTCAACAAGGCCGACGGCGACATGAACTTCACCGTCACCTCGGACGACAACACGCTGATCGGCGACGGGACCTGCAAGAAGATCGACTGACGACGCGTCGGGCGGGGCGCCGGCTTGGCGCCTCGCCCGATGAGGACTAGGGATGCGGCCCGCTTCTCGATCGCCGTTCCCGACGCCCATGCCCGCTTCCGCCATCTGGCGCCCCTTCACCCAGCACGCCGTCGAACCCGAGCCGCCGCTCATCGCGCGCGCCGACGGCGCATGGCTCTACGACACGCAGGGCCGGCCGATCCTCGACGCGATCTCGTCCTGGTGGGTGACGACCCACGGCCATCGCCATCCGACCATCATGGGGGCGATCCGGGCGGCGAGCGAAACTCTCGACCAGATCATCTTCGCAGGGCTGACCCACGCCCCGGCCGAAGAACTGGCGCGGCGCCTCGTCGAGGTCGCGCCCGAAGGCCTGACGCGCGTGTTCTTCTCGGATTCAGGCTCGACCGCCGTCGAGGTCGCGCTGAAGATGGCGCTCGGAACCTTCCGCAACCGCGGCGACCTGAAACGCGTGCGGATCGCAGCCCTCGAAGGCGGCTATCACGGCGATACCATCGGGACCATGAGCGTCGGCGCGCGCGGGGTGTTCAACGCGCCCTACAAGCCCCTCCTGTTCGAGGTCGAGCGCATCCCCTTCCCGGCGCCCGGCGCCGAGCAGGCGGCCTATGACGCCCTGGAGCGCGCGGGCCGCGACGGCGCCCTCGCAGCGCTTCTGGTCGAGCCTCTGATCCTCGGCGCGGGCGGCATGCAGATCTATCGACCGGAAGCGCTCGCCGAACTGGCGCGGATCGCGCGCGCGTCCGGGGCCCTCGTCGCGGTGGACGAGGTGATGACGGGCTGGGGCCGCACCGGAACCCTGTTCGCTTCCGAACAGGCGGGCCTTGCGCCCGACATCCTCTGCACCTCCAAGGGCCTCACGGGCGGGGCCGTTCCGCTCGCGGCGACGCTCGCGCGCGAAGACGTCTTCGAAGCGCATTACTCGCCCGATCGCGCCAAGACCTTCTTCCATTCCTCCTCCTACACCGCGAATCCGATCGCCTGCGCGGCGGCCGTCGCCAACCTCGACGTCTGGCGCGACGAGCCGGTCGCGGAGCGCGTCGCGGCGCTCGCAAGCGCGCAGGCCGAGCGCGTGCGCGCCTATGAGAACGATCCGCGCTTCGCCAATGCGCGGAGCTGCGGCACGATCGCCGCGGTCGACCTGCGCGTCCCGGACTCCGGCTATCTGTCCGAAATCGGTCCGAAGCTGCGCGCCTATTTCCTCAGGCAGGGGTTGCTCGTCCGCCCGCTCGGCGACGTCATCTATCTGATGCCGCCTTATTGCGTGACCGAAAGCGAGCTGGACCGCCTCCATGCGGCGATCCTCGATGCGCCCGCGGCTTTGGGGCTCGCGGCGTGACGGCGGCGGGAACCCGCATCCTCGGCCTCGGCCACGCGGTTCCGGACCGGCGCGTCGGCAACGCCGAGATCGAGGCGAGGCTCGCCGTCGAACCCGGCTGGATCGAGCGCCGCACGGGCGTGCGCGAGCGCCGCTGGGCGCTCGACGGCGAGACGCTCTCCGACCTCGCCGCCGCCGCGGGCGAGCGGGCGCTGGCGGCTGCAGCGATCGACCGCCGCGAGATCGCGCTGCTTCTTCTCGCGACCTCGACGCCCGACCGGCTGCTGCCGCCGTCCGCGCCCCTCGTCGCCCGCAAGCTCGGGTTGAACGCCGGCGCGATCGACATGGCCGGCGCCTGCGGCGGCTTCATCTACGCGTTCGCGCTCGCCGACGCGCAGGTCCGCGCCACCGGCCGGCCGGCGCTCGTGATCGCAAGCAACATCCTGAGCCGCCGGATCAGTTTCCGGGACCGCGGCTGCGCGGCCCTTTTCTCAGACGCTGCTGGAGCGGCGGTCCTCGTCCCGAGCGACCGTCACGGCGGGGTCGTCGGCCAGGCGCTCGCGTCGGACGGAGCGGGCTATCATCTGGTCGGAATACCGGCCGGCGGCGGGGAACGACCGTTCTCCGAAGCGACCGACGTCGAGGACACCAGGATGGCGATCGTGGACGGCCGCGGGCTCTTCACGGAAGCCGTGCGCATGATGACGGACTGCGCGCAGGCGGCGCTCGACCGCGCCGGCGTCGCAGCCTGCGACGTCGACCGCTTCGTGCCGCACCAGGCGAACGCCCGGATCTTCTCCGCGGTCGGACGCAAGCTCGGAATTCGCGAGGAAGCGACGGTCCGCACCATCGCGGACTACGGCAACTCGTCGGCCGCGACCGTCCCCCTGTCGCTGAGCCTGAGCCACGACGCGCGCCCGATAAGGCCGGGCGAGACCCTGCTGCTGACGGCGGCGGGCGCCGGCCTCACCGGCGGCGCGATCGTCTTCAGAACCTGACGCCGGCGCGAGCCGGCGCCGGATCAGAGCCCGACCTTCTGCGGCAGGTTCGTGGCCTCGGTCACGGTGTTCGCGACGTTGCGCACCGACCCGATGATCTGCAGGAACTTCTGCAGTTCGGTCGCGGCCGAGTTCGCGACATACAGCACGTCGCGGTCGCGGATGGTGAAGCCCTTTGCGTAGAAATAGGCGCGCGGGTCGCGCAGGTTGACGCGATAGACCACCGGCACCTTGTCGCCGAAACTGCCCGCGTAGTCGGGCTTGATCTGGCGGACAGCCGAAGCCGGCTCGTAGCGGAACACGAAGAAGGCGCCCGGATCCGAGCGATTGTCGAGCAGACCGCCGGCCTTGCCGACCGCTTCGAGCAAAGTGAGCTTTTCGAGGCCGAACGGGATCGGACCCGGCTGCGGCACGGCGCCGAAGGCGAGGAAGATCTCGGGGTCCTTGGTGACGTAGATGCGGTCGCCCGGCTGCACGAAGACGTTTTCGGCGGGGTTGTCGATCATGTCCTTCATGATCGCCGAGCCCTGCTTCGAGCCGCGCTGCAGGGTGATGCGGGTCTCGTAAGTCGCCTGCTTCGCGCCGCCGGCGCCGGCGATGGCGTCGAGGATGCGGTCGCCCGCCGAGGTGATGGGCTTGCGTCCCGAGCCGTTGACCTCGCCGTTGACCACGTAGCTGCGCTGCACGGTCTCGGTGATCTGCACGAGCGCCTGCGGCTGGATGGCGCGGCCTTCGAGCGCGGCGACGATCGCCTTTTCCACCGTCTGGGGCGACTTGCCGCCGGCGATGACCTTGCCCGCGTAGGGCACGGTGATCGAGCCGTCGCTGTCGACCCGCTGGTTGAAAGTCACGCGCGCGCCGTACTCGCTGGAGAACAGGCCGCCCTGCCCCGCTTCGAACAGGGTGATGCTGAGAACGTCGCCGACGCCGACGATCTGGTTCGGCGCGGGCGCGGGCGCGGCGAAGCGGGTGGCGAAAGCGGTGACGCGATACTGCGAGAGGATGTCGACGGCGCGCTGGTCGAGATTGACCAGGACATAGTCGGTGATGGCGTTCGAGTTGGAAGGCGCGATCTGGCTCGTGGACGGTCCCGAGGCGGGAAGCGCGGAGCAACCCGCCAGAACGCCCAAGGCGGACACGACGACCGCCAGGCCGGAAACCGTACTGGACCGCATAAGTCCTCACACTGCCGTCAACCCCGGGCGTTGGGGTTACCACCGAAGATATTGCCTGCCAACTAACGGACCGTCACAGGCGACCGACGCCCCAATTGCGCCTTCGCTTGAGCGCCCGAATGCGACGTTTCAGCAACATTCACGTTAACAAGACGTGTTGAAGCAGCAGACGACCGACGCCGTCGGCGTCGAGATCGACACGGGGACCGGAAGATGGCCCCCGCGAATCCCAGATCACGTAATCCGCGGCGCGGCGGTCCGGCAGGCCGGGAAGAATGGAGCGGGCGGGCGCGTGGTCTCCGTAGAGGCAGAGCACGCCTCCTCCGGGCCGCGCCTTGAGGCCCGCCGCAAGACGGCCGATCATCGAGTCGGCGTTTTCCAGATGGCGGGCGTACTGCGCCTCTGGATCGTCGATTCCGGCGAGCCGTCCTTTTCCCCACGGACCGTGATTTTCGATCGTGACCGCGAAGACGAAGAGCGGCCTGCGCGCGTTCTCGACCTCTTTCATGATCGCGTCAGCAACGGCCGCGTCGCCGACATAGGGTCCGAATCGATCGCCGGGCGAGAAGGCCTCGCCGTCGACGAAGCGGTCGAAGCCGAGTTCCGGCATGAGCCGCTCGCGGTCGAAAAACCGGCGATCGTAAGGATGGATAAAGACGGTCTCCCGGCCGGCCTCTTTCATGCGCCGCGCGATCGAGGCCTCGGCGTAGGCGCGGGCGTTGAGGTAGGGGTCGAACAGATCGAAGCCGATCGCGTCGAAGGGGATGCCGGTCAGGAAGCCGAACTCGGCGCGCATGGTGTAGGCGCCTTCGGCCGGGACGCGGCAGCGGCCCCAGGCGACGGCGTCCCGCGTCAGCGCGCGGAAAGCCGGAAGATCCGGCCCCGGCAGGCCGCGGGCCGCGACGTCGACGAAGCTCTCGCACTGGATCGCGACGATCACCGGGCCGCCCTTCGCGGCCTGCGGCAGCGGCGCCGAGGCGATCGCCGCCCCGGCTTCTGCCGAGGGGCGCGTCTGCCGTCGCCACGCCATCCAGTGCAGCGCCATGGTCGCGCCGAGACCGAATCGGTCGACGTCGGCGTCGAGGCGCGGATGGTCCCCTACGAGCGACCGCGCCACCCGTCCGAGCGTCTCGGAGCGCAACGCCGCGACGGCGGCCGCCGAGACAAGCGTCGGCAGGGGCAACCAGACCCAGCCGTTTTCCGGCAGGATGGAGGGCTCGAGCGTGAACCAGACCACGGTCGCCGCCGCGAGAGCCGCGAAGACTGCGAGCGCGCGCGGCTCGGCGAGACGCTCGGCATAGTAGAGGCGCGGATGGCGGATCGCGAGCTTCACCAGCGCGAAGTCCGAAAACACGACCGGCTCGCCGAGGATGCGCCGTTTCATGGCGCTGCCTGCGCCGAACAGGAACGCCATGACGACGACGACGAGCGCCGCGTGCCATGGCCGCCAGGACAGCGCGAAAGCCCCGGCGAAAAGCGCGAGATGAAGCAGCGCCCGCACCGCCAGCGCCCGCCATGGAGCGCGAAATGGCGCGACCGAGGGCGGTTGCGATTCGAGCGCGAGCGACGCCGCGAAAGAAAGCGCGAAGGCGGCCAGCAGCGCCGTCACTTGAGCCGCCGCGCGATTGGGCCGAGCAGGCGGTGGCGGGCAAGCGCATAAGCGTGGCGAAGACGGCCTGCGAACCTTCCTGCGGGCGTCTCGGCTCGAGCCCGCGCCGCGACCAGGCGGTCGAGAACCGTCTCCGGGCCGCAGGGCAGCCCGGAAACCGGATCGCGATAGAGCGGGTACAGGATGAGCGTGGCCGCCACGAGTTCGTCCAGCGTCCGCGCCCGCCCGCGCCGCGGATGGGGCGCGAGATCCTCGGTCAATCCCCAGCCGGCGTAGAAGGGCTGGCCGTGGGTCGTCACTTCGAGGCCGCGCAGCAGCGCCTCGAACCCGGACAGGGACGTCATGGTCTCGACCGCACGAAACTGCGGATAGAGCGCGGCGATCGAGCCGTCGACCACGACCGCGTCGGCGAGACCCGAGAGATCCCCGGCCGCGACCGCGCCGCGCCGATAGCCGGCCACGACGTCGGGATGGGGCTTGTAGACGATGAAGGCGTCCGGCCGGCGCGCGCGCGCAGCAGCGAGGAGACCCAGGTTCGTCCGCACGGCGCTCGCGCCCTTGATGATCGAGGCGTCGTCCTCGACCTGGCCCGGCACAAGCACGCCGAAACGGCCGTCCGGCACGATTCTGGGTGGCGGCTCGCCGACATTGTATTTGGTGACCGCCTCGGCCACGAGTCGCTCCCGCAGCGCTGCGGCGCGCGAGACGAGAGCGGCGGAAATCTCGGCCTCCCGCAGAAGCGTCTCGAGATCGCTTGGTTGCGAGGGATCGTAATAGACGCCCGTTTCGTCCATCACGAGCGAAAGCGGACCGACGAACGCCGCGCCGAGGCCGACGGAACGGAGAAAACCGTCTTCCAAACGGCCGAACGGAACGGCGCGCTCGGCGGCCGCGGCCTCGACCTTCTCGGTCGGGCGCGACGCCCAGGCGACGACGCGGCCATGCGCCGCGCTCGCGCCTTCGGCGGCGGCCTCGGGCGAGCGGGCGAAAGCGACCGCGCCGTTCGGTCCGTCCAGAAACCCGCGCACGATCGGTCGCTTCCAACGCGTGACCCCGACGGCGAAGGACCGGCGCGCCGTGCGGGCGCGGGCGCGCAGCAAATCGCCGGCGATCTCGAGCGCCCGCGAGAGCGGGACCCTCCGCCGATCATAAGGGTCGAGCCAGACGATCGACGGGTCGAGCGGATCGAAGTCGCGATCGATCAGAATTTCGCCCGGTCCAGCCTGTCCGATCATCCGGGCGACCACACGTCGCGCCTCTTCCTCGCCGATGTCCGGAAGCGGACCGGTCGGCGCGCCTTCCGCCCGGTACCCGAGAGGACGGCCGGCGCGATCGAATTCGATAATTCTTATGGAATTTACGGACAGCGTTATGAGGCTGGCGTTTTTCGCAGATGCAAAAGCGCGGGCCTGCGTCCAAAGCGGGTCTCCGGAGGTCGTCACGACGGCGCTGACTGTCGATCGACCATTCCGCGAGCGGGTCGACGGCAGTCCGGCGATCGCCTCGACGTCCGCAACCTTGCCACGCAACCGACTGGAAATGATTGCTACTTCGCCGGCGCTGTGGTTCAAATGACCCGTCCGAGGCTTGTCAGAGCGATCCCGCTCCAGCGCTATCCGCGCCGGAGCCAGGATGCAACGTTCTGCAAGTCGCTCCCAAGCGGCGCTTCGCAGTCGCAGCATGGGACGGGCGGGGGCATCAAGGACGGGGGGCGCCGGCGAGCGCGTCCTGTCCGCGGGCAGGCGGTTTGATGACCAACGGCGTACATGAAACGGGGGGGCGGCCGACGCGCACCTTCCTGTTCCTGCAAGGATTGGCGTCTCCGTTCTTCGTTCGCCTCGGCCACGCGCTGAAGGATCGGGGATACGGCGTCGCACGCGTCAATCTCAATCTTGGCGACAGGCTGTTCTGGAACATTCCGGGCGCGATCGACTATCGCGGACGTTTCGAGGACTGGCGCGGCTTCATCTCCCGCGCCATGGACGAGCGGGGCGTGACCGACCTCGTGCTGTTCGGCGACGGACGGCCCTACCACCGCGTCGCGATCGCGACCGCGCAGCTTCGCGGCGTGCGGGTCCATGTCTTCGAAGAGGGCTATTTCCGCCCGAACTGGATCACGCTCGAGGAAGGCGGCGTCAACGGCTTCTCCGGACTGCCGCGCGATCCGGAATCGATCGACAGGATCGCGGCCGCGATCGCGACCGTGCCGGAACCGCAGCCGATCGGCGGCGACATGCGCGCCCGCACCTTCTGGGACGTGCTGTACAACTGCTCTCAGGTCTTCGCCCCCTATTTCTATCCGCACTACCGCCGCTACCGGCCGAACCACTGCCTCGTTGAATACGCCGGCTGGATCGGCCGCATCGTGCGCAAGAAGGCCGAAGCCCGCCGCTCCGAAGCGGTCGAACGCATGCTCCGACGCTCGAAATCTCCTTATTTCCTGCTGCCTCTCCAGCTCGACAGCGACTACCAGATCCGCCTCCACTCGCCGTTCAGCGCGATGTCCGAGGTGGTGGAGTTCGTCGCGCGCTCCTTTGCGCAGCACGCGCCCGCCAACGCCAAGCTGGTGGTGAAGCTCCATCCGCTCGACAACGGCCTCGTGAACCGCCGCAAGGCGACGCAGATCACCGCGCACCGCACGGGCCTTGGCGACCGCATCGTCTATCTCGACGGCGGCGACGGCGACGCGCTGGTCCGCAACGCCGCGGGCGTCGTGGTGGTGAACAGCACCATGGGCACGATGGCGGTCGAGCGCGGGGTGCCGACGATCGCGATCGGCCAAGCGATCTACGACGTGGAAGGCCTGACGCATCAGGGCACGCTCGAAAGTTTCTGGACCGCGCCTGTCGCGCCGAAGCCCGACCGGGTCGAAGCCTTCCGCAAGGTCGTGGCCGCGCGCACCCAGCTCAATGGCGGCTTCTATTCGCGCGAGGCGATCCAGATCGCGGTCGAGAATTCGGTCGCGCGGCTGATCGAACTCGCTCCCGCCGGCCAGCAGCGCGCTGTCGCGCTCGACTGGACGAGCGGCTACCAGCCCGCCGCCTCCGCCGTCCCGGGCGAGTGACCGTCCCTTCCGCAAGCTCCATCGTCCTCACGGGCGCGGGGCGTGGCATCGGCGCGGCTCTTGCGCGCGAATACGCCGGACCGGGCGTCGCCATGCTGCTGATCGGCCGCGACGCCGGCAGGCTCGACGAGGTCGCGGCAGACTGCCGAGCGAAAGGCGCGACGGTCGAGACCGCGTCGATCGACGTAACCGACACGGCAGGGCTCGAGACCGCGCTCGTCGCCTTCGACGCCGCGAACCCCGTCGATCTCGTGGTCGCCAACGCCGGCGTCTCGGGAGGGCTGGAGCCCGGTCGCCGCGCCGAGACCTTCGCCACAGCCCAGCGCCAGATTCGCATCAATTTCGAGGGTATGGTCGCGACCGTCACCCCGCTGATCGAGCCGATGCGCGCACGCCGCCGCGGCCGGATCGCCGTGATGAGTTCGCTCGCGGCGCTTCAGCCGGTCGGCGACACGCCGGCATATTCGGCCTCGAAGGCGGGCGTCTCCGCGTGGGGCGAAGCGCTCGGCGACTTTCTCGCGCCGGAAGGCATCACTGTCAGCGTCATCTGCCCGGGCTTCGTCACCAGCGACATGAGCCAGCGCTATCTCGGCCCGAAGCCGTGGGAGATGTCGGCGGAGGCGGCCGCAAAGCTGATCCGGCGCAAGATCGAGCGCGGCGCGCCCGTGATCGCCTTCCCGTGGCAGATCGTGGCGGCGATCCGGGCAGGCCGCATCCTGCCGCGGTTCGTGCGGCGCTTCTTTCTCGCGCGCGTCCCCGTGGAGATCGCGCCCGACGCGAAGGGCTGAGCCTCATGGCCTCATCCCGGACCGGCGCCGAAATACTGGTCGACGCCCTGCTGGCGAACGGCCTGGCGCTCGGCTTCGGCGTGCCGGGCGAGAGCTATCTCGCCGTGCTCGACGCCATGCGGGCGAAAGGCTTCGACTTCTTCACCTGCCGGCAGGAGGGCGGCGCCGCCATGATGGCGGACGCGACCGGAAAGCTGACGGGCCGGCCGGGCCTCTGCTTCGCGACCCGCGGGCCGGGCGCCGCCAACGCCTTCGCGGGGGTGCACGTCGCGGCGCAGGATTCGACGCCGATGATCTTGTTCGTCGGGCAGGTCGCGCGCGGCTTCCGTCACCGCGAAGCCTTTCAGGAGCTCGACTATCGCGCGGTGTTCGGCTCGGTCGCGAAATGGGCGGTCGAGATCGACGACGCGGCGCGCATTCCCGAATTCGTCAGCCGGGCGATCCGCGTCGCGACGCAGGGGCGGCCCGGCCCCGTGGTGATCGCGCTGCCCGAGGACATGCTCGCCGAGCGGGCCGATATCCCGGACGCGCCGCCGGTGGCCGCCGCCGAGACATGGCCGGGCCTCGCCGACATGGCGGCGCTGCAGAAGATGCTGTGGGCCGCCCGGCGCCCGATCGCGCTCGTCGGCGGCTCGCGCTGGTCGGAGGCCGCCGTCGGCCGGCTGACGCGCTTCGCGGAGCGCTTCTCGCTCCCTGTCGCCGTCACCTTCAGGCGGCAGAACCTGTTCTCGGCCGACCACCCCTGCTACGCGGGCGACCTCGGCATCGCGCCCAATCCGAAGCTCCGCAGGCGCGTCGAGGACGCCGACCTCGTGCTGCTGATCGGCGGACGGCTCGGCGAGATGCCGAGCCAATCCTACGAGGTTCTGGCCGTTCCGACGCCCCGGCAGACAGTCGTCCATGTCCACGCGGACCCGGAGGAACTCGGCCGCGTCTATCAGCCGGCGCTCGCGATCAACGCGTCGCCCAAGGCCTTCGCGGCCGCCCTCGAAGCCGTGCAGCCGCCGGCGGATATTCCTTGGGAGACCGAGACGAGACAGGCGCGCGCCGACTGGCTCGACTGGACGCGCGAGGTTCCGGCGCATCCGGGCGCCGTCCAGATGCGTGAGGTGCTGGACGCCTTCGCAAGCCTGCCGCCGGACGCCATCGTGACCAACGGCGCGGGCAACTATTCCGGCTGGTTTCACCGCTTCTCTCGCGTGAGCCGTTACGGAACGCAGCTCGCCCCAACCTCCGGCTCGATGGGCTACGGCCTGCCGGCCGCGTTGGCGGCGAAGCGCCTCAATCCGGAGCGCGAGGTCGTGGCGCTTGCGGGCGACGGCTGTTTTCTCATGACCGGGCAGGAGCTTGCGAGCGCGGTCCAGCACCGGCTCGCGGTCGCGATCCTGGTGTTCGACAACGGCCAGTACGGCACGATCAGGATGCATCAGGAGCGGGAGTTTCCGGACCGCCCATTCGGCACGGCGCTCACCAATCCGGACTTCGCGGCTTACGCGCGATCCTTCGGCGCGGAAGGATTTTCGGTGACGGAGGCGGGCCAGTTCGCGGTCGCCTTCGCGGCGGCGCGGGCCTGCGGGAAGCCCGCCGTGGTGCATGTGCGCATCCATCCGGACGCGATCTCGGCGACGAAGACGCTGGCGGAAATCCGCGAGATGAAGCGGGGCGGGTGAAACTCCGCCCTTGCGTCCCGGCCTCGCGCCGGACCCATGAATTCCAGCATCTGAAAAGCAAGCGAAACCGTTGCGCTATCTTTGGCGCCGCCGGTGGCCATGGGTCCCGGCTCTAGGCCGGGACCCGAGGCTGCGGTTATTTCGCCGCGCCGGCCTTCGCCTTTTCGATCGCCGGCATGAGCTTCGTCCGCACGCTTTCCTCGGAGAGCGGGCCGACGAACTTGAAAGCGATGCGGCCCTGGCCGTCGACCACGAAGGTCTCGGGCACGCCATAGACGCCCCAGTCGATCGCCGCGCGGCCGCCCTGATCGACGCCGACGCGTTCATAGGGGTCGCCGAGGCTTCCCAGGAAGCGTCGGGCGTTTTCGGGCGCGTCCTTGTAGTTCAGGCCGACGATCCTCAAGCCTTGCGCCTTCAGCGCCATGAGAGTCGGATGCTCCTCGCGGCAGGGCCCGCACCACGAGGCGAAGACGTTGACAAGCGTCACCTCGCCGGTCGCGAGATCGGCGCGCGAGAAGCCAGCGACCGGCGTACCGTCGCGGGCCAGACCGTCCAAGGCGGGCAAGACGAGATCGGGCGCCGGCCGGCCGATCAGCGCGGAAGGCAAAGTCGAGGGATCGCCGCTGAACAGCCTTCCGTAGAGCAGCGTCGCCAGCGCGACGAAAATGACGAGTGGGATCAGCAGGTAACGACGACGTCCCTTCGGCCGCGCGGCGGATTGTGTACCGACCTCGCTCACGGCCGCGGCCTGCGGCGGGGATTGGCGGCCTCGAGCGCCTTCAGCGCCCGCGACTGGATGCGGCTGTCGGCCCATGTCCACAGGATCAGGCCCGCGACCGTGGCGAACCCGATGGCGTAGGCGGCGATGATGAAGCCGGCGTGAGGCCCGGTCATTCGGCGGGCTCCGGAACGAGGCCGGCGGACGCGGCGGCGGAGATGCGCATCGTCCTGAGACGTCTCCGCACCAGCTCGGTGCGCATCGCGACGAGGTGGAGCGTCACGAACAGCAGCGTGAAGCCGAGCGCGCAGACGAGCAGTGGCGTGAGAATGGAGGAATCCATCGCGGGCTTGCCGGCGCGGATGACGGAGGCCGGCTGGTGCAGCGTGTTCCACCAGTCGACCGAGAACTTGATGATTGGAATGTTGAGCGAGCCGACCAGCGTCAGGATCGCGCAGGCCTTCGCGGCGCGCGACGGCTCCTCGATCGCGGAGCGCAGCGCCATCAGCCCGAGATACATCAGGAACAGGATCAGGAACGAGGTGAGGCGCGCGTCCCACACCCACCAGGTTCCCCACATCGGCTTGCCCCAAAGCGAGCCGGTGGCGAGCGCGAGGAAGGTGAAGGCGGCCCCGAGCGGCGCCGCGGCCTTGGCGGAGACGTCGGCGAGCGGATGTTTCCACACCAGAACGCCGACGCTGGCCGCGGCCATGATCACGTAGCCCATCATGCCGAGCCAGGCTGAGGGCACGTGCAGGAACATGATGCGCACGGTCTCGCCCTGCTGGTAGTCGGGCGGCGCGACGAACAGGCCGAGATAGAGCCCGGCTCCCAGCGCGAGCGCGGTCGCGCCGGCGAGCCAAGGCGTGACGGCCTTGGCGAAGGCGGTGAAGCGCGCGGGGGTCGCGAGCGAGGAGACGGCGGAAATTAGGCCCATGGGCGAAAAGCTCGTCATCCTGGACGGCGGCTTTGGCCGCCGAGCCGGAATCGTCAACAGGATTAGGCGCCCTTTCCGGAGCACGATCCCGGCTCTCCGCTTCGCTTCGGCCGGGATGACGCCTTGGTTAGGGTCTCGTTTAGAACGGCTTGGCCCGCGATGAAACCGGCCTTCCGTCGCAATCGCTTGAACGTTCAGTCCCTCAGCGCCTTCAGCGCCGCGGCCGCGGCCGCGGGCCCAAGCGCCGCGTAACCGAGCGCGAGGCCTGCGAGGACCATCAGCGCGCCGGAACTTTCCGGGCCTCCGCCGCTCGCCGCGACCCCAAAGATCAAAACCGGAATCGCGAGCGGCAGGATCAGCACTGGAACGAGCAGCCCGCCGCGCCGCAGGCCCACGGTCAGCGCGGCACCCACCGCCCCGAGGCAGGCGAGCGCCGGCGTGCCGATCGCGAGCGCGAGCGCGACGCGGCCGAGATCGGCCGGCGCGACGTCGAGCATGACGCCGAAGAGCGGCGCGGCGATCACGAGCGGCAGGCCGGTGGTCAGCCAATGCGCGAAGATCTTGATCGCGACCAACGTCCCGAGCGAAGCGGGGGCGAGATGCAGAAGGTCCAGCCCGCCGTCCTCGTGGTCGGCCTGCAGCAGACGGTCGAGGCCGAGCAGCGTCGCGAGCAGCGCGCCGAGCCACAATATGGCCGGACCGATCCGGCGGAGCAGCGCGAGGTCCGGCCCGATCGCGAAGGGCGTCAGCGTCACGACCAGCAGGAAGAACACCACGCCCA
Organism: Ancylobacter novellus; assembly: GCA_003241695.1. GTDB lineage: Bacteria > Pseudomonadota > Alphaproteobacteria > Rhizobiales > Methylopilaceae > Methylopila. Next base: position 172,526 of record QFPN01000008.1, read on the forward strand.
GGCCCGCTCCGCCGCCGCGGGCGAGCGCGAGGTCGCGCATGAGAAGGGCGGCGTGAGGCGAACGCATCGACGTGAACCGAAAAAAGATGAACGAGACGACTGCGCCGACGTTGTGGGGAAGCGCCGACGACGTTCGGCGGCATAGCTTTCAGGGAGCAGTCTGTCATGTCCACCGCCCGTTTCGCGCTTCTCGCCGGCCTCGCTTTCGGAACCGCCGCGGCCTTCTCCGCTCCCACCGTCGCCGCCGAGGAGGCCGCGGCGCAGAACGCGAAGATTTCCATCGTCCAGGCGATCGCAACAGCCGAACAGAAGGGCATGGGCAAGGCCACCGAAGCCGACTTCGACGATGACAAGGGCGGCCGCTGGGAAGTGAAGGTTCTGTCGGACGGCGGCTCCAAGCTGACCGAATATTACGTCGACGCGACCTCCGGCCAGATCACCGGCGAGGAAGAGCAGACCTTCGAAAAATACTTCACCATGCTGAAGCCTGAGAACTTCCAGAAGGCTCAGGTGCAGCTCAAGGACGCAATCGGCGCGGCGGAAGCGCTCGCCAAGGGCAAGGCGACGTCGGCGGAAGTAGAGCGTGACGGCGAGGCCGTGTCCTACGAGATCGACGTTGCGACGGCGGACGGCGACAAGGACGTCAAGGTCGACGCCATGGGTAAGGCGATGCTGGACTGATCCAGCGCCGTACTTGCGGGGCGCCGCTGCCCCTCTCAGCCGTTCGCATCGTTCCCCTCCACAGCTCGCGGAGGGGAACGATGAAGCCGACAATGACCGTAAAGGCCCCGTGTCGCCTTGTCAGACCACGGCGGCGGTCTTCCCCAGCTCCAGCGTCTCCGCCTCGAACCCGAGCTCCAGATGGGTCGCGGCCATGACGATCCCTCCCTTTCCGCAATGTTCTGCAACCAGTTCGGCAAGCAGCCGCTGGCCGCTCGCGTCGAGCGCCGCAGTCGGCTCGTCGAGCAGCCAGACAGGGCGCGGCGCGGCGAGCAGCCGGGCGATGGCGAGACGGCGCTTCTGGCCGGCCGAGAGCGCCGAGCCGGGCAGTTCCGCGATCCGCGCGAGACCGACGCGCTCCAGCGCCGCCGCAAGCTCCCCCTCTCCTCCGAGCAGATCGCGCGCGAAGCGAAGATTGCCGAGAACAGAAAGGCCAGCCTTCACGGCGTCCTGATGGCCGAGCAGGTGCATGCGCTCGCGCGGTTCGAACTCGTCTTCGCCTTCGAGGCGGACCTCGCCCGAAAGCGGCTGAAGCAGGCCCGCCACCGCGCGCAGCAGCGTGGACTTGCCGGAGCCGTTCGGCCCCACCACTGCGAGAGCCCCGCCAGCCGCAACCGCGAAGCTGACCCCGGCGAGCACAGGACGGCCGCCTCGCGAGACCGTCAGGTTCGTTCCGACAAGTTTCATGGGCGATCTCTCACGCCGTCTTCCGGGTACGGCCGGCACGAGAGGCCATTCAGAAATACTAGCGCCAGACTTTCAGAAAAAATTGAGCGCACCCACAGCGCCGGCGCGTCAGGCTTGGAGTTGCGGGATCGCGCGCAACCCTGTCGGCGGCAAAAGAAAACCACGTCTGGAACGCATCGAAAAATGAGCCGAAACCGTACGGCGGGCAAGGCAGGAAGCCGCTTCAACCTTCCGCGAACATCTCCTATAACGGCCTCCACGGCCATCTTGTGCAGCGCACGCGCGCAGGCTCTCGCCTCGTCCGCCGGCGCCGCCTTTTCGAGGAGCGTGCTCACGTGTCCCATCCCGACAGCTACCGTTCGTCCAAAACCCTGTCGGCCGGCTCGAAGAGCTATCGCTACTACAGCATCCCGGACGCCGAGGCGAACGGCCTCGAGGGCGTCGCCCGCCTCCCCTTCTCCATGAAGGTGCTGCTCGAGAACCTGCTGCGCTTCGAGGACGGTCGTACGGTGAAGAAAGAGGACGTCGCGGCGATCCGTGACTGGCTCGAAAACCGCGGCAAGTCCGAATACGAGATCGCCTACCGTCCCTCCCGCGTGCTGATGCAGGATTTCACCGGCGTTCCGGCCGTGGTCGATCTCGCGGCGATGCGCGACGCCATGGCCCATCTCGGCGGCTCGCCCACCAAGATCAACCCGCTGGTCCCGGTCGACCTCGTGATCGACCATTCGGTGATCGTGAACTTCTTCGGCAATGACGCCGCCTTCGGCAAGAACGTCGAGGAGGAGTACCGCCAGAACCAGGAGCGCTACCGCTTCCTGAAGTGGGGCCAGTCGGCCTTCGAGAATTTCCGCGTGGTGCCGCCCGGCACCGGCATCTGCCACCAGGTGAACCTTGAATATCTCGCCCAGACCGTCTGGACGAAGGACGAGGCGGGCGAAACCGTCGCCTATCCCGACACCTGCGTCGGCACCGACAGCCACACCACGATGGTGAACGGCCTCGGCGTGCTCGGCTGGGGCGTCGGCGGCATCGAGGCCGAGGCCGCGATGCTTGGCCAGCCGGTGTCGATGCTGATCCCCGAGGTGATCGGCTTCAAGCTGACCGGCAAGCTCAAGGACGGCATCACGGCGACCGACCTCGTGCTCACCGTCACCCAGATGCTCCGCAAGAAGGGCGTGGTGGGCAAGTTCGTGGAGTTCTTCGGGAACGGCCTCGACCATCTCTCGCTCGCCGACCGCGCGACCATCGCCAACATGGCGCCCGAATACGGCGCGACCTGCGGGTTCTTCCCCGTGGACGCCGAGACCATCGCCTATCTCGACGAAACGGGGCGCGACCCCGACCGCATCGCGCTGGTCGAGGCCTATTCGAAGGCGCAAGGCATGTGGCGCGACGCCTCGACGCCGGACCCGGTGTTCACCGACGTGCTCGAGCTCGACATCTCCTCGGTCGAGCCCTCGCTCGCCGGCCCGAAGCGTCCGCAGGACCGCGTGCTGCTGAAGGAGACCAAGCAGGGCTTCCTCGCGGCGCTCGAAGGCGAGTTCAAGAAGCCGGGCGAGGCCGGAAAGCGCGTGCCCGTCGCCGGGACCGACTACGACCTCGGCCATGGCGACGTGACGATCGCGGCCATCACCTCCTGCACCAACACGTCGAACCCGAGCGTGCTGATCGCCGCGGGCCTGCTCGCCCGCAACGCGGTCGCCAAGGGCCTGAAGACCAAGCCCTGGGTGAAAACCTCGCTCGCGCCGGGCTCTCAGGTGGTCGAGGGATATCTCGCCAAAGCCGACCTCCAGAAGGACCTCGACGCGCTCGGCTTCAACCTCGTGGGCTTCGGCTGCACGACCTGCATCGGCAATTCCGGCCCGCTGCCGGAAGCGATCTCCGAGGCCATCAACCAGAACGATCTGGTGGCCGGCGCCGTCATCTCGGGCAACCGCAACTTCGAAGGCCGCGTGAACCCGGACGTGAAGGCCAACTATCTCGCCTCGCCGCCGCTGGTCGTCGCCTATGCGCTCGCGGGCTCTCTCCAGATCGACCTCGCGACCGAGCCGCTGGGGCAGGGAACCGACGGCCCAGTCTACCTCAAGGACATCTGGCCCTCGACGGCCGACGTCCAGAAGACCATCCGCGAGAGCGTCACCAAGGCGATGTTCCAAGAGAAATACGCCGACGTGTTCAAGGGCGACGACAACTGGCGCAAGATCGACGCCCCGAAGGGCGAGACCTACGCCTGGGTCGACACGTCGACCTACGTTCAGAACCCGCCCTATTTCGAGGGCATGGGCCGCGAGCCTGAAGCGATCACCGACATCGAAGACGCCCGCATCCTCGGCCTGTTCCTCGACTCGATCACCACCGACCACATCTCGCCGGCCGGTTCGATCAAGCAGGCGTCTCCCGCCGGAGAGTATCTGCGCGACCATCAGGTCCGCCCGCAGGACTTCAACCAGTACGGCACGCGGCGCGGCAACCATCAGGTCATGATGCGCGGCACCTTCGCCAACATCCGCATCAAGAACCAGATGCTGGAGGGCGTCGAAGGCGGCATGACCAAGCACTTCCCGGACGGGGAGCAGATGCCGATCTACGACGCGGCGATGAAGTACAAGGCCGAGGGCGTGCCCCTCGTGGTGTTCGCCGGCAAGGAATACGGCACCGGCTCCTCGCGCGACTGGGCGGCGAAGGGCACCAATCTGCTCGGCGTGCGCGCGGTCATCGCGCAGTCGTTCGAGCGCATCCACCGCTCGAACCTCGTGGGCATGGGCGTTGTGCCGCTGACCTTCCAGGAGGGCGATTCGTGGCAGTCGCTCGGCCTGAAGGGCGACGAGACCGTCACGATCGAAGGCCTCGCCGAGGGCCTGAAGCCGCGCGTGACGCTCGAGGCCGAGATCACCAACGCCGCGGGCGAGACCCGCAAAGTGCCGCTGCTCTGCCGGATCGATACGCTCGACGAGCTCGACTACTTCCGGAACGGCGGCATCCTGCATTACGTGCTGCGCAGCCTCGCGGCCTGAGAACACATACCATCCTGGACGGCGGCGCACGCCGCGCGTCCGGGATCGCCTTCGGGACCCGAGACCCAATCCGGGAAGACTCCGGCCGATCACGTCTCGGCGCCTCCCCGTCCTGTGAGTGGCGGCCGCGGCCGCGCGGCGCCACTTATAGGCTGCGCGGCAGTTCCCCCGGCCGCACATGGAACGAGTCACCGCCCATGCGATCAGCAAGCCTCGCCTTCGCCGCCGGCTGCCTTCTCGTCACCCCCGCCGCGGCCGGCGAGACGCCGAAGAGCGTGGTCGAGCTGTTCACCAGCCAGGGCTGCTCGTCCTGCCCGCCGGCAGACCGGCTGGCGAGCGAACTCGCCGCCAAGGGCGACGCGCTGGTTCTGACGCTGCCCGTGGACTATTGGGACTATCTCGGCTGGAAGGACACGCTGGCGAACCCAGCCAACTCCGCCCGCCAGCGCGCTTACGCGATGTCGCGCGGCGACCGGCAGATCTTCACCCCCCAGATCGTCGTCAACGGCCGCGAGAGCACGATCGGCGGCGACGAAGGCGCCGTTGGGAACGCGATCGCCCGCGCCGAGAAAGAGGGCGGCTTCGCGCTCCCCGTCGACGTCGACATCGCCGACGGGCGCATCGAGGTCGAGGTCGAGAAACCCCGCGCGTCCGGCGCTGCGGTCCATGGCGAGGTCTGGGCTTTCGCGATCCAGCGTTCGCGCGAGGTCGACATTTCGCGCGGCGAGAACGCCGGCCGGAAGGTGGCCTACGCCAACGTCGTCCGCCACATGACGCGGCTCGGCTCATGGGACGGCGGCCCGGCGCGGTTCGAAATCCCGACCGAAGAGGTGATGGGGCCGGACTCGGACGGCGTCGCCGTGCTGGTTCAGGCCGGGAACGGCGGCAAGCCCGGCGCGATCCTCGGCGCGGCGCGCGCCGACGTCGCCCCGCCCGCGCCGACGACGACGTCGCGGTTGAGCCGGGAACCGTTTTGAAGCTTGCGCTGAAGGCGGCCGCCCTCGCCGCCGCGGCCTGGGCCGGCTTCGCAGCGCCGGCGCTCGCAGAAGCCGCCCATCCCGCCTACGGCCCGGAGCTCGAAGGCTTCGACTATCCCTACCCCGTGAAGCGCTACGACTTCGTCTCGCAGGGCAAGCCGCTGGCGATGGCCTATATGGACGTCGCGCCGAAGAACCCGAACGGACGCACGGTCGTCCTGCTGCACGGCAAGAACTTCTGCGCCGCGACCTTCGAGCGGCAGATCCGCGCGCTGTCCAAGGCAGGCTTCCGCGTCGTCGCGGTCGACCAGATCGGCTTCTGCAAGTCGTCGAAGCCCGACGGCTTCCAGTTCTCGTTCCACCAGCTCGCTTACAACACCCACGCGTTGCTCGACTCGATCGGCGTCGGCAAAGCGGTCGTCCTCGGCCATTCGATGGGCGGCATGCTGGCCGCCCGCTACGCGCTGATGTTCCCGGCGGCCACGGAACGGCTCGTGATGGTCAACCCGCTCGGGCTCGAGGACTGGAAGGCCGAGGGCGTGCCTTACGCGACCGTCGACCGGCTCTATGACGCCGAACTCAAGACGACCTTCGACACGGTCAAGGCCTACCAGCTCAAGTTCTATTACGACGGAGTCTGGAAGCCCGAATACGACCGCTGGGTCGAGATGAACGCCGGCATGTATCACGGCGCGGGCCGCGAACGGGTGGCGTGGATCGGCGCGCTGACGCACGAGATGATCTATGCGCAGCCGGTGGTCTACGAGTTTCCGAAAATCGCGGTTCCGACCACGCTGATGATCGGCCAGACCGACCGCACTGCGCCGGGCGCGAACCGCGCCGCGCCCGACGTCGCGCAACGCCTCGGCGATTACGCCGCGCTCGGAAAGAAGGCCGCCGCCGCGATTCCCGGCGCGGAACTGGTCGAATTCCCGGGCCGGGGCCATTCGCCCCATGTCGAGGCGCCCGAAGAGTTCGACGCGGCGCTCCTCAAGGCGCTTGGCCGGGCTGCGCCCTGACGTCGCGACCGGCTTGCGCCGCTGCGCCGCGAGGAGGATCATGACGGCTCGATGAAGGAGGCGCGATGAGCGAGTCCGAGCCTATACGACTGGTCCCCCGCGCGGCGGCGAGACCGCCCGCTCCCCTCCCCCAGGCACAGTTTCCGTCGGCAGCCCCGCAGGTGTCGTTCGACCGCCGGGAGCTCAACGATCTGCTCACCCTGTACGGACGGATGGTGGCCGCGGGCGAATGGCGGGACTACGCGATCGATTTTCTGCGGGACCAGGCGGTGTTTTCGGTGTTCCGACGCACAAGCGAGGCGCCGCTCTACCGGATCGAGAAGACGCCCCGCCTCGCCCGCCGTCAGGGCGCCTATGCAGTGGTCGCGGCCGGGGGGCTGATCCTGAAACGAGGGCCAGATCTCGCGCGCGTGCTCTCGGTGATCGAGAAGAAAACGCTCAGGCTGGTGACGGCTTAGCCGATCGTACGGACGTGCCCGCCGTCGTCCTCCAGTTTGACCGGAGGACCCATCTTCGGCGTGGAACACCGCGCCTCTTCGTCATGGTCCGATCAAGTCGGACCATGACGAAGAGGCGCCCCCTCAGCCCTTCAGCCGCGCCAGAACCTCGATCTCGATCTTCATCTCGGGCTTCAGCAGGCCGCAGACGATGAGCGTGTTCGCGGGCCGGATCTCGCCGAAGATCTCGCCCGTAACCTTGAACAGGTCGGCAGCGCCGTCCGGATCGGTCAGATAATAGCGGGTCTGGACAACATCCTCGAACGTCGCGCCTGCCTCTTTGAGCGCCTTCTCGATCGTCGCGAAGGCGTTGCGGGCCTGCGCCTCGACGCCCTCGGGCATCGACATCGAGACGTAATCGTAGCCGGTCGTGCCGGACACGAAGACGAGGTCGCCGTCGACCACGGCGCGGCTGTAGCCGGCGGTCTTCTCGAAAGGCGAGCCGGTGGAGATCAGGCGGCGGGTCATCGTGGAGTCCTGAGAATGGGCGTCATCCCCCGACGCCGCTTCGGCGGCGAGCCGGGATCGTGCGCCGGAGAGGGAGGCTTGTTCGGAAAACGATCCCGGATCGGCCAAAAGGCCGTCCGGGATGACGTCAGGAAAATCGCCTCACGCCCAGGGGCGGTCGGCCGCGAGCTTGTTCTCGAAGGCGCCGATCTCGGCGTCCTTCTGCATGGTCAGCCCGATGTCGTCGAGGCCTTCCAGCAGGCAACGCTTGCGGAAGGGGTCGATGTCGAACCGGACCACGCCGCCGTCCGGCCCGCGGATCTCCTGAGCGGCGAGGTCGACGGTCAGGCGCGCGTTCGCGCCGCGCTCGGCGTCGTCCATCAGCTTGGCGTGGTCTTCCCGCGAGACGACCACCGGCAAAATGCCGTTCTTGAAGCAGTTGTTGTAGAAGATGTCGGCGAACGACGTCGAGATCACGCAGCGGATGCCCTTGTCGAGCAGCGCCCAGGGCGCGTGCTCGCGCGACGAGCCGCAGCCGAAATTGTCGCCCGCGACGAGGATCTGCGCGTCGCGATAGGCAGGCTTGTTCAGCACAAAATCAGGGTTCTCGCCGCCGTCGGCGTCGTAGCGAAGCTCCGAGAACAGCCCCGCGCCGAGACCCGTGCGTTTAATGGTCTTCAGATACTGCTTGGGGATGATCATATCGGTGTCGATGTTGATCAGCGGCAGGGGCGCTGCGACTCCGGTCAACGTGGTGAAGCTCTGCATCTTGCAATCTCCTGACCGCCAGTCTCTTGCTCCCCGCGGCGCGCAAGGTCAACCTCCGGCGCGCGTGTGAGAGTTTTCCGCAAGGCCGCATGCGCATGATCTTTTCGATTCACATCCCCAAGACCGCCGGAACCAGCTTTCAGCGCGCGCTTTCCGAGCGCTATGGCAAGCGGCTCGCGCTCTATTACGGCGTGCTGGACCCCAAGACCACGGAAGGGCTGCGCGTCCCCGCCGACGAACTCGCCGTGGCCGCGGCGCGGCTCGAGGATCGCGGCTTCGAGATTCTGCACGGGCATTACCGCTACGCCAACGTCGCGTCGCTGACGACGGACCCGGCGACCGTCTGGACCTGGCTGCGCGACCCGGTCGAGCGCACGCTCTCGCATTACGAATTCTATCGGCGGCGGCCGCTCGAGCTGAAGCCGCTCGCCGAGCGGGTCAAGGCCGGAGAAGTCAGGCTCGCGGCGTTCGCGCAGGAGCCGGAGGTGCGCGACATCCAAAGCCGTTTCCTCAAGGGCGTCGAGCTTTCCAACCTCGGCTTCGTCGGGATCTCGGAGCGTTTCGAACTCGGCCTGTCGCTGCTGTTCGGAGACGACGCGCCGACCCTGAAGCTCCGCTACAACGCGACCGAGCGGGAAAGCGAGGCGAAGCCCGCCCAGCGCGCGATGATTGCGCGGACGAACGTCCGCGACATGCAGCTTTACGCCGAGGGCCTGCGACTGTTCGTCGACCGCGTGGCGGAGAGCCGGGCGCCGGCCGCCGGCGAACGCCCGAGCCTGCTCAAGCGCCTGACGCGGCCGGGCGGCTGACCCGCTAAGGAACGCGGTGTCGGCGCGCCGGCCTCAGGCCGACTTGTCGACCGGAGCCTGCGGCTTGGGGCCCCCGCGCGCGACGCCCACCATGGCGGGCCGCAGGATGCGGTCGCCGATCATGTAGCCTTCCTGCATGACCTGGACGACGGTGCCCGCCGGCACGCTCGGATCCGGCGCCTCGAACACCGCCTCATGGCGGTGCGGATCGAAGATCTGGCCCTTCGGATCGATCTTCGTCACGCCGTTCTTCTCGAGCGCCTTGAGCAGCTCGCGCTCGGTGAGCTCGACGCCCTGCAGGAAGGCCGACAGCGCGGGATCGGCGTCGTCGTCGACCGATTCGTCCTCGCTCTTGTCCGGCGAAGCCGCGTCGATCGCGCGGCGCAGGTTGTCGGCGACGCCGAGCAGGTCGCGCGCGAAGCCCGACACGGCGTAACGCTTCGCGTCCTGCACCTCGCGCTCGGTGCGCCGGCGCAGGTTCTCCATCTCGGCGTGCGCCCTGAGCAGGCGGTCGCGAAGATCCGCGACCGCGGCCTCCAATTCGGCCGCGCGATCCGGCGTCGCCTCGGAGACCTCGGGGCGGACGCCTTCATCTGCGCGCTGCTCTTCGGTCGCGGCGGCGTCGACGGAAGCCTTGTGCGTGTTTTCGGCCGACATCGGATCCGACATGAGCGGCTCTCTCGTCCTCGTCAAAGGGGGTTTGGAAACGAGCCGGATATCTGGCTTCGGGACATGAAAATCAAGCGCCGCGACGGCGTCTATTCGACCCGCACGCTCGCGGACGCCGTCGCGCCGGTCGCGTCCATCACCGTGACGCGGGCGAATCCCGGCCCCGGCGCGCTCCATTGCGTCTCGCGGCGACGCTCCGGCGGCAGCGGACGGCCGTCGACCAGCCAGCGGAACGGAGCGACGCCGCCGGCCGCCTTCAGCGCGAGCTGGCCGCCCGCGAGCTCCACGCGCGCGCCGTCCGGCGGGAACGCGACGGCGAGCGGCGCCGTCTCCCGCGCGCCCGCGACCGGCGGCGGCGCGCCCGCGGGACGGAAGCGCCTCAGCGGGGCCGGCAGGTCCGCGAAGGCGAGCCAGGCGCCGGCCGGCGCGGGCGGCAGCGGCGCGACGCCCTCGCCGATGCGCGCGAAGGCGTCGAACAGAATCGGCGCGGCGGCCTCCCGCCCGACGAGGCCCGCGCTCGAGGCGCCGTCCGGCCGCCCGGCCCAGACCGCCACCACGCGGCGGCCGTCGAAGCCCACCGCCCAGGCGTCGCGATAGCCGTAGGACGTGCCGGTCTTGAAGGCGAGCCGCCCGCCGAGCGCGGCCTCGGGCGGCGGGCTCTTCAGCAGGGCCTGCGCGACCGCCGCGGCGGCGGCCGGATCGCAGAGCCGCCGGCCCGGCGAGGCGGGATCGGCGAGCGCCGCGGGATCGTCCGACAGCGGGAGGGTCGCGCCGCCGCGCGCGAGGCCGGCGTAGAGCGTCGCGAGGTCGAGAAGCCGGATCCCCGCTCCGCCGAGCGCGACCGCGAGCCCCGGCGTCTCGCCGGCCGGCAGCGCGAGCGGCCCGCCGGCAGCCCGGAGCCTTGCGGCGAAGCGCGCCGGGCCGACGGCGTCGAGCAGCGCGACTGCTGGGATGTTCAGCGACAGCGCGAGCGCCTCGGCGGCGCTGACCGTGCCGTGAAAGCCTTCGTCGAAATTGCGCGGGGCGTAGTCGCCGAAGCGCGACGGTCGGTCCTCAATGAGGGTTGCGGGCGCGGCGATCCCGTTCTCGAAGGCGAGCGCGTAGATGAACGGTTTCAGCGCCGAGCCCGGCGAGCGGACGGCGTGGGTCTGGTCGAGCGCGCCGGCGCGCGTGGGGTCGAAGTAATCCGCCGAGCCGATCGAGGCCTCGAGCGCGCCGGTCCTGTGGTCCGCCACCACGATCGCGACCGAGAGGCCCGGCCCGAGCGCCCGCGCCCGATCGCGCGCCAGCTCCTCGAGCGAGCGCTGCAGATCGCGCCGGATCGTCAGCCGGGCGACGCCGCCAGGCCCTGCCCGGCGCGCCGCGGCTTCCGCCGCATGAGCGGCGAGGTTCGGAAACTCCCGCCGGCCCTGCGGCACGGGCTCGTCACGGGCGTAGGCCGCTTCCGCCGGGCTGATCGCGCCCGCGGCCGCGAGCCGCGCAAGCACCCGGTCACGCGCCGCCTTGGCCGCCGCCGGGTCGCGGTCGGGCCGTCGCGCCTCGGGCGACTGCGGGATCGCGACCAGCAGCGCGGCCTCGGCGATCGACAGCCTTGCCGGCTCCTTGCCGAAGAAGGCGAGGCTCGCGGCGCGCACGCCTTCGAGATTGCCACCGTAGGGAGCCAGCCGGAAATAGAGGTCGAGCACGCCCTCCTTGCCGATCTTGCGTTCGAGCGCGAGCGCGGCCCCGGCCTCGCGCCACTTGCGGACCAGCGTGCGGGAGCGGTCGGGGTTGAGCAGGCGCGCGACCTGCATGGTGAGGGTCGAGCCGCCCGACACCACCCCGCCGTGACGGACGGCCTGCAGCGCCGCCCGGACGGCCGCCAGCGGGTCGACGCCCGGATGAGCGAAGAAGCGCTTGTCCTCATAGGCCGTGAGGAACTTGACGAAGCGCGGATCGACCTCGTCGCGCCCGACCGGCAGCCGCCACGCGCCATCGGAAGCGGCGAAAGGGCGCAGCAGCCGGCCGTCGCGGTCGTTGACGAGAGTGGAGAGCAGGGCGGCCCGGCCGGGCCCCGGCGCGGGGTACGAGGCGAGCGAGAGCGCGGCCGCGCCGCCGGCGAAGGCCGCCGCCAGAAGCGCGCAAGCCGCGAGAGCGGTCAGCGCGCGAGGCATGGCGGCCCAGCCGAGGCATCGTCATCGCCCGAGGCGTCCCGCCCGCCCCCTCCACCGCTTCGCGGTCCCCCTCCCCCGCTAACGCAGGGAGGGCGATCGCATATGACACGACGCCGGCCGCCCCTTCTCCCGTTCACGGGAGAAGGTAAAGATGAGGGGGCTGTGCGCTGTGGGCTCAGGACGACGCCCGTCCGCGCGGACGGGCTCCTTCCGGAAAGTTCGGCGCGAAAGGCCCTCACCCTTACCCTCTCCCGCAGGCGGGAGAGGGGGACGGCCGCGCGCGGCGCCCTGAGCAGCGCTCTCGATCGCTTGCGTCCAAATGCAATCGCCCCGCTAACGCAAGGGAGGATCCGCTCACGAGCCGCCGCGCCTCCTTGATCCTCCTCCGCAAAGCGGAGGAGGGGGGGCATCGCGATAGCTATGGGGGAAGAGGCCCGGCGCGACGTCTCCATCACTTCGCCGCCGTCACCTCGACGGACCCCGCTCCCGTCCGCGCGAAGCGGTCGGCGCGGTACATGTCCTCCACCGTGGCGGCCGGCTGGACGTAGCGGCCCGGCGCGACCGCGCGCACCACATAGGCCGCGGAGTAGCTCGATGAAGCTTCTGTCCCGCGGTCGAAGGCCGCGACGAAACGGTCGTCGCGGAACTCGGAATGGACCGCGTCGGGCTCGTCGCCCAGCATCGAGAGCGCCGGGAGCTTGGCCGAGCTCACGAGTTCCGGATTGTCGATCTCAAAGCCCGCCGGCAGCCGGTCGACGACCAGCACCCGGCCCGGCCGCGGCTCAGGCTCGGTGACGGTCAGCACCACGACGAGCCGCGTGTTCTGCGCGACGGAAGCGGCGTCGACCTCGACGCCCGCGGTCGTGTAGTAGCGGCGCTCGAGATGGAACCCCGCCTCCTTGGGCGGCTCGGGGGTGACCGGCGCTCCACGCACCGTCACCACCGCCTCGAGCGGCGTCTGTCCGGCGTTCGCGACCGTCACCGGCGCCCCCGCGAGACGCTCGGGCGAAAAGGTCTCGTCGAGCGCGCCCTTGCGCGCCGCGCCGTCGACGGTGAGCGCGAGGTCGGCGCTCTGCGCCTTCAGCGCGCGCGCCGCGATCAGCAGCCAGGCGTTTTCCTGCGTGGTCAGGTAAGGCCGGTCGCGCCGCGCCTGGCCGATGCGCCGCAGCGCCGCCGGCGTCACGGCCGAGTCGACCCGGTTCTCGGCCGCGAGCGCCACGATCGCGGCCTGATCGCGCAGCACGGAGCCGAAATCGGTTCGGTTTGCGTCGTCGGGCGGGGCGATCTCGGCCGCCGCGAACGCCTTCGAGGCGCGCGTGAAATCGCCCGTCTGGGCGAGCGCCGCGCCGATCTCGGCGCGCGCCAGCGGGCTTGCGAACTCCTCGATCTTGACGTCGGCGAGGTAGCGCAGGTCGCCGAGCAGCGGGCGGCCGTTCTTCGCCAGCACGTAATGGGCGTAGGCGAGGTCGCTCTCGGTCTGGTCCTGCCGGAGGCCGATGGCGTTCCTCAGATTGTCGAGCGCCGCGGAAAAGGCCTGATCGGGCACGGCGAAGCCCGCCCCGCGCGCGCGGCCGAAGACGTCGGCCACGTAAGAATCGAGCCAGAGATCGCCGCCTTCCGCCGACCACAGGCCGAAGGAGCCGTTCGAGTCCTGCCGCGACAGGATGCGGGCGATCATGTCCTGCGCCCTCGCCTTCACGTCGTCGCGGGACGCGCCGGCGACGTTCGACGACATGCCGAGTTCGTCGCCGTAGACGAGCGCCAGCAGGCGGCTCGAAAGCTGTTCAGAGCAGGCGTAGGGGTAGCCGTCGAGCGCGAGCTTGAAGCTCGCGGCGTCGAGCGCGCCAGGCTTTCCGACAGAAAGCGCGACCGAGCCCGTGCCGGCGACGATGTCGGCCAGCATGTCCGTCGACACCGTGATCCCCGCGCCCTTGGCGAGCGCGATGACGTTGCGGCGTACGACCGGCGAGGTCTGGGGCTTCACGTCGAGCGCGAGCGCCTGCGCGAAGCTCCTGCCGTCCGGCCCCTTGACCAAGACGTCGACGCGGGCAGCGCCGACGCCCTTGGCAGCGAGCGGAACCTCGACCGCGGCGCGCGCCTTCTGGGCGAGCTTCACCGTCCTGCTCGCGCCCTCGGCGGCAAGCGGCCCGGTGACCGCGACCGAGACCTGATAGTCGCCCGCCGTCCCCGAGACGTTGTCGAGGTCGAGCCGCAGCCGCGAGCGGTCGCCGTCGGCGAGGAAGCGCGGCAGCGCCGCGGTCACCACCACCGGATCGGCCACCGTCACGTCCTTCGAGGCGTGGCCGAGCTTGCCCGCCGACCACGCGACCGCCATCAGCTTGACGGTCCCGTTGAAGGCCGGGATTTCGAACGGCACGGAGACGAGCCCGTCGGGGCCGACCTTGACGAGGCCCGAGAACAGCGCGAGCGGCGCCTGAGTGGGCGTGTCCTGAAGGCCGCCCGCGCCCGCGCCGTCGCCGCCCGAGCGGATCTTGCCCTTCGCCGCCGTCATGCCGTCGATGAGCTGGCCGTAGAGGTCGCGGATCTCGGAGGCGAGCTTGCGCTGGCCGAACACGTCCGTATCGGGCGCCGGCGGCTTGTAGCCGGTGAGGTTCAGGATGCCGACGTCGACGGCCGCGAGCGTGACATAGGCCTGCTCGCCCGCGGCGACGTTCGAGAGCTTCAGCCCGACGTCGAGCGTCCGGCGCGGCTCGATCTTCTCCGGCGCCTCGATCGCGACGCCGATGGTCTTCTCGGCGGGGTCGATCCGGGCGTGCGCCACGCCGACCGCCCGGCCGGGCATGCGGCTCGCCTTAGCGTCGAGCGGGCGATGTAAGAACGCCACCACATAGGCCCCCGGCCGCCACGCGTCGGTCACCTTGAAGGTCATGGTCGCGCCGTCGGCCGAGACGTCGAGCGTCTTGCTGTCGATCACGCCCGCGCCCACGACCAGCACCGTGGCGCGGCCCGCGAAGCGCGAGCCGAGCGTCACGGTCGCGGTCTCGCCCGGCAGGAACGTCGCCTTGTCGAGCGCGACGTCGAGCATGTCGGGCGCGTCCGCGGAAGCCGCGGCGAAGTAGCCGGCGTCGAACGCGACGCTGGTGGCCGGCCCCCGCGGGTCAGCGCTCGCGACTTCGAGCCGGTAGCGGCCATAGTCGACCTTGGCCTCGATCTTGGCGGCCACGTCGGCCGCGACGTCGACTTTGCCGTCGGCGACGCGCCGCGTGCGGGTGACGGTCTCGAAGTTCCAGCGCCCGTCGGTCGCGTACCACTGGTAGCTGGTTTCGAGCTTCAGCAGTTGCCACGTCAGGCCCTGGGCCGCCGTCCCCTTGCCGTCAGGCCCGACCATGCGGACGTCGAACTTCGCGACCTCGCCGTCGCCGAGCGCGCCCTTGAACGCCGGCTTCACGCCGATGCGCGGGCCGGTCGCGGCCACGGGGAGCGTTAGCGTGCGTTCGAGCGTCCTCCCCGAGGGCTCCGCGAGACGGAGCGCGACCGTCGCTTCGAGCGGCTTCGTCGTGTCGGGAAGCTCGGGCTCGGCGACCCGCACCTCCGCATGGCCCTTGGCGTCGGTGCGGCCGAGGCCGTCGAGCGGGGTGCGGACCGGCGCCACCGTCTCGTCCGAGAGACCGAACTGATAGCCCTCGAAGCCCGGCAGGCCGCTCTCGCGGGCCTTCAGCGTGACCTCGCCCTCGAGCGCGAGGTCGGCGGCGGGCGCGCCGTATAGCCAGCGTCCGTCGACCGAGACCGCGGCCCCGGCGGAGCCGAGTTCGGCGGATTTCGACGACACCGTCATGTCGAGCTTTTCAGGCACGTAGTCGGCCACGAGGAAGCTCGTCGAGCCGATCGGCTCGCTTTTCGCGTCCGCCAGCGCCTCGACGCGCCACGTGCCGCCCATCGCCTGATCGACCAGCGTGACGTCGAGCGTGCGCCCGCCGCCGCCGGCGTCGGGCGTGACGACCCGCCGGTCCTCGACGCCGTCGGGGCGCTTCACCACCAGCGTCAGCGGCAGGCCCTCGACGCCGGCGCCCTTGTCGTCGCGTAAGAGCGCGGTGAGGTGGACGGTCTCCTTCGAGCGATAGACCCCGCGCTCGGCGAACAGCTGCGCGTCGAGCGGCCCCGGCGCCGCGCGGCCGCCGACGCCGCGGTCGGAGAGGTCGAAGCCGGGCTTCGTCAGGTCGAGGAAGCCGTAGTCGGTCCCGGCCGCGGCGGTGACGAGCGCCGGCGCCTGCCCGCCGGTCCCGCGCGCGAGCCCCGGCTCGAAGGTCGCAAAGCCTTGATCGTCCGTGACTTTCGTCGCCAGCACCTCGTTGTTGCGGGCGATCAGCTTCAGCTCGACGCCCTTGAGCGGACCGGCGCTCGCGAGCGAACGCGCGAAGGCCTTGACGCCGTCGGCTCCCGAGACCGCCGTGAGGCCGAGGTCCGAGACCACGAACCACTGGGTGGCGCGAGCCTCCCAGGGCTCGTCCTCGGGCGCGCCCTTGGGCCGGGCGGACATGACGTAGACGCCGGGCTTGAGGTCCGGCACGGCTTCCGACACGGGGAAAGCGGTGACGACGTCGGCGTTGCGCTTGAGTTCAACCGCGAGTTCACCCGAGAACACTTTCGCTCCGGTGTCGTCGCGCAGCTTGTCGAGCGCCTCGCCGTCGAGCTGCTTCTGAAAGTCGCCGGCCGTCACGGCCTCGGCGAGGCTGCGGTCGTTGACGCGATAGACGTCGACCAGCGCGGCGTCGACATTGACGGTGACGACCGGCACGCCCTGCTGGCCGGTCGAGGGCAGCACGTAGTTGCGCCCCGTGAAGCGCGCCGCCGGCTTGCGGTCGCGGACATAGATGCGAAAGTCCTTCGAGGCGGCGAGCGTCTCGTCGACGTTCGAGGGCAGCCCAGCGCGGATCGTGAGGTCGTAGGTCTCGCCGTGCCTGAGCCCGTCGACGCAGATCTGCTGCGCGTCCGCCGTCACCGCCGGCTGGTCGACGCCCTTCAGGACGACGTAGGGCGAGAAATCGACCCGGCCCTTGGCGAGGTCCTCGGAGAACTGCACGCAGGCCCGCGGCGCCGCCGCGTCGGCGTCGATCGAGTAGTCGAGCGCGCGGAAGCCGTGCTCGGCGCGAAGCGACTCGTAATTGGCGCGCGCGTCGGGATTGTCGGCGAGCGCGAGGCTCGCCTTCAGCGCGTCGATGGCCGGGCGCCACTCCTCGCGGGTCGCGAGCGCGTTCGAGAGCACGGCGAGCGCCCGCGCTTTCGTCTTGGCGTCGGCGGAGGCGAGATAGGCCTGCCACGCCGCGCCGACCGCCTGGCTCCGCAGGTTTTCGCGTTCGGAATAATCGTCGGTCTCGACCTTGGCGAGCGCGACCGAGAGGTTGCGCCAGGCCTGCTCGTTCTTCGGATCCTTGCCGGCCGCGAGCGCGAAGGTGACGGACGCCTCGCGCCAGCTCCCGGCGCGGATCTGGGCGACGCCCTGCTTGACGAGTTCGGGCACGGGACGGGCGTCCGACCCCGCCTCGCGCTTCAGCTTCGCCTCGAGCTTCAGGCCGCTTTCCGACGCCTCGCGGTTCTGGAAGCCGGGCGCGCTCTGCGCGGCGACCGGCGGAGAGCCGAACAGCAGAGCGGCGATCATCGCCGCCGCGCCGAAACCGTGAGCGAGAACGCGCCGCGACAGCATCTTGTCCCTCCCCCGCAACGCCGCTCTGCGGCGGTTCGACCCGGACGATAGCCCCCTCCGGCGCGCGACGGAACGGCCGGCGCGGCGATTCACCGCTTCTCAAGGCGTTTCGTGCGAAGACCGGCCGCGGAGTTCGGACGGGGGCGGCGAACGGACATGACCATGGCGGACGCCTCGGCGGAAAAGCTCGGCGCTGCGGACCGGGGCGCGCTGTTCGCGACCGGCGGCCGTGCGATGGTCGTCTTCATCTGGGCCGCCTACGCCGCGATCGTCGCGGCCACCGGCTTCTCGGGCGCGATCGACAGGCTCTCGACCGACGACGCCATGCGCCTCGTCGAGGTTCGCGACCTCCTCGCCGGACAGGGCTGGTTCGACCTCGTCCAGCACCGTCTCAATCCGCCGGACGGCGTGACGATGCACTGGTCGCGCGTGATCGACCTGCCGATCGCGGCGTTGCTCGCCGGCTTCCGCCTGTTCTTCCCGGACGATGTCGCGACCCGGCTCACGGTCACCGTCTGGCCCCTTCTTCTCTTCCTGCCGGCGATGCTCGCTACGGCGTCGGCCTGCCGGACGCTCGCCGGCCCGTCCGCGGCGGTCATCGGCGCCTTCATGATGGTGATGTCGCCCGGCGTCGCGTCGCGCTTCCAGCCGGCGGCGATCGACCATCACGGCGCGCAGATCGCGCTCGCGCTGATCCTGCTCGCCTGCGCGCTCCGCCTCGACAGGTCGCTGAAGGCGGCCGTGGGCGCCGGAGTTTCGGCCGCCGCCATGATGGCGATCGGCATGGAGACCGCGCCGCATGTCGCGGCCTGCGCCGGACTGATCGCCCTGCGCTGGGCGATGACCGGCGACGAGGGCGTCGCGCGCGGCGCCGCCGTCTTCGGCGCGACCTTCGCGGCCGCCACGCCGCTCCTCGCCGCGGCGACGCTGCCGCCGTCCGCGTTCCTGTCGCCGGTCTGCGACGCGCTCGGGATCGGGCACGTCGCCGTCGCGACGGTCGGCGGCCTCGGCCTCGCGGCGGCGGCGCGCTTCGCGGGCGAAGGCCGCATCCTTCGCTTCGCGGCGCTCGCCCAGGTCGGGGCCGCGGTCGCGGTCGCGGTCGCGCTCACGGCGCCCAACTGCATCGCCTCGCCCTATGGCGCGCTGCCCGAACGGCTGAAGACCGGCTGGCTCGATCAGGTGCAGGAGGCCCAGAACATCGTCGCCTCGGCGATCTACGAACCGACCGCGAGCATGGCGATCGGCCTGCCGCTCGCGGCGCTGATCGCGGTCGCGCTCTGGGCGGTCGTTTCAGCGCCGCGCGACAGGCGCTGGCCGGTCCTCACCGCGGCCGGCATGTGCGCCGCCTCCGTCGCCGTCACCTGCTGGCAGATCCGCGGCGCGAGCCTCGCCTTCGCGCTCGGCGGCGTGCTGCTCCCGCTCGCCGTGCTGGCGATCGGACGGACCGGCGGGCGGCTGCGCACGGCGATCGCGATCGCGGGCCTCAGCCCGGCGACGCTCGCGCTCGCAGGCCTCGGCGCGGCCGGGGCCTTCGGCCTGCCGCCGATCGCCGAGCGCGGGCCGATGTCGGGCATGTGCTCCTCGGCGGACTTTCGCGCGCTCGCCGCGCAGGCGCCGCGGGGTCTTGCGCTCAACACCGTCGACACCGGCCCGGCGATCCTCGCGAACAGCGGGCTCTCGGTCGTCTCCGCGCCCTACCACCGCAACGTCGACGGACTGCTCGCCGCGATCGACGCCTTCGGCGGCAGCGAGGAGACGGCGCGCGCCGTCGCGGTCTCGCGCCGGGCCGCCTATGTCGTCGTCTGCACGACGGACGGCGGGTTCACGCCCTACGCCAAGGCCGACGCGGACGGGTTTTCGGCCTCGCTCCTGTCCGGCCGGGCGCCGGCGTGGCTGGAGCCGATCGACCTCGGCCCCGAGGCCAAGGTCAAGGCGTGGCGGGTTCTCGCCGGCCGCTGATCCGTCTTTGCGGGCGGGCCGCGCCCCGCTAGGGTCGCGCCATGTCCGCGTCAGGCGCCTCCCCTCCCCGATCTCCCGGCGGCAAGCCCGGCCGCACGGCCGAGACCGAAGCCCGCGAGGCCGAACGCCGGAAGCGGCTCGCGGCGGCGCTTCGCGAGAACCTGCGACGCCGCAAAGGGCCGCCAGAAGAGACGGCGCCAAGCGCGCCCGGCGAAGCCGCCGGGGAACCGGATCGAGACTGAGAGCGGCGTGACGGGGCGGTCGATCCGGACCGGTCACCCTTCAAGGAGACGCTTCCCATGACGCGCCGCGTCGACGTCTATTTCACCGCCATGTCGCCCTGGGCCCATCTCGGCCATGAGCCCTTCATGGCCGTGGCCCGCAAGCATGGGCTGGAGATCGGCTGGAAGCCCGTGCCGCTCGGCGAGGTGTTCTCGGAGACCGGCGGCCTGCCGCTCGCAAAGCGTCCGATCGCGCGCCGCCGCTATCGCGACGTCGAACTCGCCCGCTGGGCGGAGCGGCGCGGCCGTCCACTGAAGCTGCGCCCGGCCCATTGGCCGTTCCGGCCGGACCTCGCCGACCGCGCCGCGATCGCGGCGATCGCCATGGGGGCCGATCCGGCCGACTTCGTCGGTCGCGCCATGCGGGGCGTCTGGGAGGAAGAGCGCGACCTCGCCGACCCCGCCGCCGTGGCCGAGACGCTCGCGGCGGCGGGCCTCGACCCGAAGCAGGTTCTCGCCCGCGCCGCGGACGACGACGTCGAGGCGAGCTATCGGGACAACGGCGCCGCCGCGGTCGCCGCCGGCGCGTTCGGCTCGCCGAGCTACGTGCTCGACAGCGAGGTGTTCTGGGGACAGGACCGCATCGACCTGCTCGACGAGGCGCTGACGAGCGGGCGCGCGCCGTACAGGCCGCTGGAGTGAGGAAGCGGAAGGCTCAGCCCGTCCTGCCCGAGCATGTCTCATCCCGCTTCATCCAAAGGAATGACCGAACGACAGGAAGAAATTCTTTCTGCGCCGAGCGAGCCGTGACAGCATCCGCCACCATGACGGGCAAAGACGCGCCACGCGACTTTGGCGCGAGACATGGTTCGGAGGTGCGATGCGCTGGCGTCTCGGGCTCGATCTCGGAACCAACTCGCTCGGGTGGGCGGCGCTCGGGCTCGATGCAGAAGGAAAACCCGAACAGGTAATTTCTCTCGGCTCGCGCATCTTTTCGGACGGCCGCGACCCAAAGTCCGGCGCCTCGCTCGCGGTCGACCGCCGCGACGCGCGCGCCATGCGGAGGCGGCGCGACCGGTTCAAGCGCCGGCAGGCGGCGCTGCTGAAGCACATGACGCGGCTCGGCCTGTTCCCCGAAGATCCTGCGGAACGCAAGGCTCTGGAGACGCTCGATCCCTACGAGCTTCGCGCGCGGGCGCTGTCGGAAAAGCTGCCGCTTCCCCATCTCGGCCGCGCGCTGTTTCATCTCGACCAGCGCCGCGGCTTCAAGTCGAACCGCAAGGCCGACCGCGGCAAGGACGACGACCAGGGCAAGATCGCGGTCGCGGTCGGACGGCTGGCGGAAGCCATGGAGGAGGCGGGCGCCGAGACGCTCGGCCAGTTCCTCCACATGCGCCGCGAGAAGGCCGAGGCGCTGCGCGCTTCCGGCGAGGAGCCCGGCCGCGAGGGCTGGGTGCGCACGCGGCTGCGCGACGCGGCCGTCGACGGCTACGACTTCTACCCGTCGCGCGCGATCGTGGAGGAGGAGTTCGAGACGATCTTCGCCCGGCAGCGGCCGCATCATCCGGACGTCCTGACCGACGAAGCGCATGACTGCCTCTACGAGATCATCTTCCACCAGCGGCCGCTGAAGGCGCCGAAGATCGGGCGGTGCACGCTGGTTTCCGGCGACGAGCGCCTGCCCAAGGCCCATCCGCTGTTCCAGCGCCGGCGGCTGCTCGAAGAGGTCAACGCGCTCGAAATCACCCTGCCCGGCGAAAAGCCGGCCCGCCTCACGAGGGAGCAGCGCGACCTCCTGCTGCTGAAGCTGAAAGGCAAGCGCAAGGTCGCGTTCAAGAGCCTCCGCAGCGCGCTGAAGCTCGATCCGGACGCGCGCTTCAACAAGGAGAGCGAGAGCCGCGTCGACCTCAAGAGCGACGAGGTCGCGGCCGCGCTCGGCGACCCGAAGCGTTTTGGAAACGTCTGGTCGCATCTGTCGCCGGAGACGCAGTGGGAGGTGGTCTCCCGGCTGCGCGAACTCGAAAGCGACGAGGACGAGGCGGCGTTCAGTTCATGGCTGACGGAGCGTCACGGGCTCTCGCCGGACGCCGCCCGCGCCGTCTGCGGCGCGCCGCTGCCGGAAGGCTTCGGACGGATCGGCGAGACCGCGACCCGCCGGTTGATCGCGGCGCTCGAGGCGGAAGTGATCGTCTACAGCGAGGCGGTGGAGAAGGCCGGGCTCGGCCATCATTCCGACTTCCGCAGCGGCGAGGTTTTTCTCGACGACAAGGGCCGCCCGGCCCTGCCCTATTACGGCGCGGCGCTCGAACGCCACATCCTGCCCGGCACCGCCGATCCGAATGAGGAAGACGAGGCGCTGCGCGTTGGCCGCCTGACCAACCCGACCGTCCATATCGGGCTCAACCAGCTCCGCAAGGTCGTGAACGACCTGATCCAGGTCTACGGCCCGCCGGAGGAGATCGCGATCGAACTCGCCCGCGAGCTGAAACTCGACGAGGACGAGAAGAAGAAGCGCAACCGCGAGAACAACGACAACCGCATCGCGGCGGAGAAGCGATCGGAGAAACTGCGCGACCTCGGCAAGCCCGACACCGGCGCGAACCGCGCGCTGCTGAAGCTGTGGGAAGAACTGAACCTCGACAACGCGCTCGACCGTCGCTGCCCCTATTCCGGCCGCCAGATCGGCGTCGAGATGCTGTTCAACGGGCAGGTCGACGTCGACCACATCCTCCCCTTCACCCGGACGCTCGACGACTCCAACGCCAACAAGACCGTCTGCCTCGTCGAGGCCAACCGCATGAAGCGCAACCGCTCGCCTGATGAGGCGCGGGCCGACTTCGCGGCGAAGTGGGGCGCCGACGCCGACTGGGAGGCGATCGCGGCCCGCGCGGCGCGCATGCCGAAGAACAAGCGTTGGCGCTTCGAGCCGGACGCGATGGACCGCTTCCGTGACGACCCCGAGAACGGCCGCGGCTTCATCGCGCGCCAGCTCACCGACACGCAGCACCTGTCGCGGCTCGCGCGCGAATATCTGTCCACGCTCTATCCACACCGCGGCGAAGGCTCGAGCCATGTCTGGGTCTCGCCCGGCCGGCTGACCGAGATGGTCCGGCGCAAGCTCGGGCTGAACGATCTGCTGCCCGACCACAATTACGGCGGCGGCGACCAGCCGAAGAACCGCAAGGACCACCGCCACCACGCCATCGACGCCGCCGTGGTCGCGATCGTGGACCGCTCGCTGCTGCAGGAGATCGCCAACGCATCCGGCAAAGAGGGCAAGGACGGCCGCGAGAAGATCGTCATCCCGGAGCCCTGGGAGGGGTTCCGCGACGAGCTGCGGCGCGCCGTGAACGACGTCGTCGTCAGCCATCGGCCCGATCACGGCACGGTTTCGAAAGCCGGCCTCAAGCCGGGCTTCGACAAGACCGCGGGCCGGCTGCACAACGACACCGCCTATGGCCTGACCGGCCTCAAGGACGCGCGCGGCAACGACCTCGTGGTCCATCGCGCGCCGCTGTCGTCGCTGAAGAAGGCCTCCGACCTCGACGCAATCCGCGACGACGAGCTGCGCGAGGCGCTGAAGGGCTGGACCTCGGGCAAGGAAGGCAAGGCCTTCGAGCAGGCGCTGCGCGACTTCGGCGATCCGCTGAAGGGCTACATGCGCGACGGCCGGCGCGCGAGCTACCCCCACATCCGCCGCGTGCGCCTCGTCGAGCCGCTCTCGGTCATCCCCATCCGCGACGGTTCGGGGCGCGCTTACAAGGGCTACAAGGGCGATTCCAACCATCGTTACGACGTCTGGGAGCTGAAGGACGGAGCCTGGAAGGCCGAGGTGGTCTCGACCTTCGACGCCAGTCAGCCCGGCTGGACCTCGGCTGTCCGAACCGACAACCCGACGGCGAAGAAGGTGCTGAGCCTGCACCGCGACGACATGCTGGCGATCGAGCGACCCGAGGGCCTGCGGATCGCGCGTGTCGTCAAGTTCAACCAGGCCGGGCAACTGATCCTCGCCGAGCCCAACGAGGCGGGGTCGCTCAAGGCGCGCGACGCGGACAAAACGGACCCGTTCAAATATCTCTATCCCTCCGCGAACACATTGAAAGCGTGGCGCGCCCGCCAGGTGCGCGTGGATCCGCTCGGCCGGGTGAGCGATCCCGGCTTTCCGCCGCGGACCGCCGTGAGACGCACGCGCCCGAAGACATGAGAATTCGCGTGCACAGGATAATTTAAACAATCAATGATTGTCTCTTCGGGAAATGTCTCGGGGAGAGCGCGACAGCCGTGGAGCGGATCGTCGACATCGCGAGCGACGGCCGCCATCTGTCCGCCCATCGCGGCTTCCTGGTCGTGTCGGAAGGCCGCGCGGAGGTCGGCCGCGTGCCGCTCGACGACGTCGCGGCGGTCGTCGTCCACGCCCATGGCGTGACATGGAGCGTCAATCTCGTGACGGCGCTCGCCGAACGCGGCGCGCCGCTGGTCTTCTGCGGGCCGAACCACGCGCCCGTCGCCGTCTGCCTGCCGCTCGAAGGCCATCACGGGCAGAACGCGCGGATGCGGGCGCAGTGGGAGGCCGGGCGGCCGCTCTCGAAACAGCTCTGGCGCGAGATCGTTTCCGCCAAGATCCGCTGGCAGGGCGCGGCGCTGGCCGCAAGCGGAGGCGAGGCCGGCGCGTTCGAGACGCTCGCCCGCCGCGTGCGCTCGGGCGACCCCGAGAACCTCGAGGCGCAGGCCGCGCGTCGCTACTGGCCCGCGCTGATGGGAGCGGACTTCCGCCGCGACCGATCGCTTCCGGGCGCCAACGCGCTGCTCAACTACGGCTATACGGTGATGCGGGCGCTGCTCGCCCGGTCGCTGGTCGCGAGCGGCCTGCACCCGTCGATCGGCGTGCACCACGCCAACCGCGGCGACGCCTTCGCGCTCGCCGACGACATGGTGGAGCCGTTCCGCCCGCTGGTCGATCTCGCCGCCTGCGCATTGCTCGCGCGCGGCGCGGCCGAGGTGACGCCGGCGGCCAAGCGCCTGTTCGCCGGACTGACGGCGCTCGACCTGCCGGGCGAGGCCGGCGTCACGACCGTCGCCATGGCGGCGCAGCGCATGGCGCAATCGCTCGCCCGCGCCTTCGAGACGGGCCGCGCCGGCGAACTTGCGCCGCCGCGGCCGCCCTCCCCGCTCGAACTCTCGGGCTTCGTCGCCGCCGTCGCGATCGACGACGCCGAGCCGCCCGACGAGCCTCCGCCATGACGCGGGCCGCACGTGGCGGCAGACCCGCGCCGACCTCCCCGAACGCCGCCGCTCCGGCGGCTTCGGTCCCCTCCCCCTCGACGACGCAGCTCAGCGGCTATCGCCTGATGTGGATCTTCGTGATGTTCGACCTGCCGGTGACCACGAAGTCGCAATCGAAGGCCGCAACGAAGTTTCGGCAGTTCCTGCTCGACGAAGGCTTCGAGAAGAGCCAGTTTTCGGTCTATGCTCGTTTTTGCAACGGCAAGGAGCAGTTCGAAGCCTATATGCGGCGGATCGAACGCAGCCTTCCCGACCGCGGCGACGTCCACGTCCTGACCTTTACGGACCGGCAATATGAGAACATCGTCCGCTTCTCCGGCCAGCGCCGACGCCGTCCGCGAAAAAACCCGGACCAGCTCGCTCTGTTCTAACCGCCGCGCCGATTTCGAGGCGCGGACGCGGGCGGTTATCCCGTTTGAAATCAACGGGATAACCGCTCGCGGAGTTTAGCCGCTCAGAGATCGCGGTCCAGCGGCAACGGCCTCCCGCTCATGTCGACCCACGTGAAGAGTTTAGCCGCTCAGAGATCGCGGTCCAGCGGCAACCGGATCACGTCGAGCGGGTTGTGCGCCGGGAGTTTAGCCGCTCAGAGATCGCGGTCCAGCGGCAACCGGCACCGTGGCGTGGAGCTTCCCGAAATAAGTTTAGCCGCTCAGAGATCGCGGTCCAGCGGCAACGCTGTGGCTCTCGAACCCGATCGTGTCGTTGAGTTTAGCCGCTCAGAGATCGCGGTCCAGCGGCAACTGTTCAGCGCCCCCATCCAGTCCCGGTCCAAGTTTAGCCGCTCAGAGATCGCGGTCCAGCGGCAACGCCGCAGCTTCGGGGGCGCGCTCCCCAAAAAGTTTAGCCGCTCAGAGATCGCGGTCCAGCGGCAACCGCCTCCGCCGAACACCGCGTTGTAGACGGAGTTTAGCCGCTCAGAGATCGCGGTCCAGCGGCAACCCTAACAGCCCCGTCACGATCAAGCTGAAGAGTTTAGCCGCTCAGAGATCGCGGTCCAGCGGCAACGTCAGAACCGAAGACGACTCCGCGCCAAACAGTTTAGCCGCTCAGAGATCGCGGTCCAGCGGCAACAGACAGGATCTTCCGTGCGCCACGAACGAAAGTTTAGCCGCTCAGAGATCGCGGTCCAGCGGCAACCCGGTCGACCTCGCATCCGGCATCCGAACTAGTTTAGCCGCTCAGAGATCGCGGTCCAGCGGCAACTCAACACGGTCCTGATCAACCAGAGCAACAAAGTTTAGCCGCTCAGAGATCGCGGTCCAGCGGCAACCCCTTCATGCGCAAGGCCGCCGACGCCGCCAGTTTAGCCGCTCAGAGATCGCGGTCCAGCGGCAACGGAGCGACCAAGCAGCCGGGCCGCAACGCGAGTTTAGCCGCTCAGAGATCGCGGTCCAGCGGCAACGGCTCCCAAGGGAACCCCGAACGAAACGGAAGTTTAGCCGCTCAGAGATCGCGGTCCAGCGGCAACGAACCTCACGCACTCCGTGATCGCCCACTAAGTTTAGCCGCTCAGAGATCGCGGTCCAGCGGCAACTATCGCCTTGAACGCCTGGGCGCCGATCGCAGTTTAGCCGCTCAGAGATCGCGGTCCAGCGGCAACAGCGCGACCATGATGGCGTAGTTGTAATGGAGTTTAGCCGCTCAGAGATCGCGGTCCAGCGGCAACACAGCCGACGGCACGCACATGCCAGCCATCAGTTTAGCCGCTCAGAGATCGCGGTCCAGCGGCAACCGGGCACCACGTCGGCCGCAGCCTCGGGCGAGTTTAGCCGCTCAGAGATCGCGGTCCAGCGGCAACTCGTCGTTTCCCCGACGCTGACCGCGATCGAGTTTAGCCGCTCAGAGATCGCGGCTCTATCCCTGAATTATTTTAGCGGCGACCTACTGCTGGGACAGGAGACCTTTCCAGCCTCACGGCACCTTGTGGATCGGATCGACCCAGTAAACCTCCTCCGGCGCCTCTACGGGGTCGACATCGTCGATGTTCACAACCACCGCCTCGTTGTCGGAGCGCACCAGGACGCATTCCAGCGGCTCGTCGGGCGCGGCGTTGATCTCCTGATGCGGCACGTAAGGCGGCACGAAGATGAAATCGCCCGGTCCGGCCTCGGCGACATATTCGAGCCTGTCGCCCCAGCGCATCCGCGCCCGGCCACGCACGACGAAGATGACGCTTTCGAGCGCACCGTGGTGATGCACGCCCGTTTTGGCGTTCGGCTCGATCGAGACCGTTCCGGCCCAGATCTTCTGGGCGCCGACGCGCGCGTGGTTGATGGCCGCCTGCCGGAACATGCCTGGCGTCTGCGCCGTGTTGGGGTCGAGCCTGTCGCCCCGGATCACGCGCACGCCGTCATGCTTCCACCGGTCGTCGCCGTGGCCGTGATCGTGGCCGTCCGCTCCGTCGTTCGACATGATCGTTCTCCCGTTCGCCGCGCTTCAGCTAAGCCTCGCCGGGCGCGGACGCAAAGCCGCCGTGCGGGCTTTCCGCGCAGGACCGCCCTAAAACCGGCGGGTTCGCGCGCCTGAAACGCGCTCCGCCCCGCCCGCGCGATTTCGCGCCGCCTTTTCCGCAGAAGCCTCCCGAGCGCCCATGCGCCTGAAGCCAGACACGCTCGCCCTCACCGCCGTGCTCGCTTTGCTCACCGCGGTCGGGCCGCTCGCGATCGACATGTATCTGCCCTCGCTGCCGCATCTCACGCAGGCGCTGGGCGCGAGCGCGCCCGAGGGCCAGCTCACGCTGTCGGCCTTCCTCGTCGGATTCGCGGCCGGCCAGGTGGTCTACGGGCCGCTGTCGGACGCCAAGGGCCGCAAGCCCGTGCTGCTCGCGAGCCTTGCGCTGTTCACCGCGGGCTCCGCGCTCTGCGCCGTCGCGCCGACGATCGAGACCCTGATCGTCGCGCGCTTCGTGCAGGCGCTCGGCGGCGCGGGGCCGGTGGTGCTGGCGCGCTCCATCGTGCGCGACCTCTATTCCGGGCCGCGCGCCGCGCGCGAGCTCGCGCGCATGGCCACCATCCTCGGCCTCATCCCCGCGGTCGCGCCGCTGATCGGCGGCGTGCTCGAAAGCGCCTTCTCGTGGCGCGCGACCTTCGTGGTGCTGACCTTCGCGCTCGCGCTCGAAATGGCCGTGGTGGCGGCGTTCCTGCCGGAGACGATCCGGGTGAAGACCGCCGGCGCGGTGGGGCCCCGCACGGTTCTGGCGAGTTTCGGCGTGCTGCTGCGCCACGGCGGCTTCCGCGCCTATCTCGGCATGACCGCGATCGCCTTCGCGGGCCTGTTCGCCTACATCTCGACCTCGTCCTTCATCCTGCAGACGGTCTACGGCCTCTCGGCGGTCGCTTATGGCGCGGCCTTCGCGATCGGGGTCATCGGCTTCATCGGCGGCACGCTCGCCGCAGGCCCGATCGTGAAGCGCTCCGGCCTCGACGGCGCGATCGGCGTCGGCGCCTGCGCGCTCGCGGCCGGCGGCCTGCTGATGCTCGTCCTCGTCACGCTCGGTCCCAAGACGCCGTTCGGGGTGATGATCCCGATGATGATCTACATGTTCGGCGTCGGGCTGGTGATGCCGCAGTCGATGGCGGCGGCGCTGCAGCCGTTCCCGGAGCGCGCGGGCGCGGCGTCGTCGCTCGTCGGCTTCGCCCAGATGGCGACCGGAGCGCTGGTCGGCGTTCTCATCGGGCGGACGCTCGGCATGGCGCAGGGCCATCTCGCGCTGCCCATAGCGGTCGCCGTGTTCGGCGCGGCGACGCTCGCGCTGTTCCTCACGACGCGGCGGGCGCGAAAAGGGCTCGGCGCCTGAATTCAGGCGAGCAGAAAATCCTGGTAGCTCAGGTCGAGCCCGGCGCTGAGCTGCGCGATCTTCACGGCCTCGAAGGCGGTTCCGGAGCCGTCCCGGTCAAAATAGAGAGCGCCCGTGTCCCGGTCGTAGATCACCCGATCGGACTTGTCGGCCGCTTCGGTTCCGACGTGGAAGGCTTTCTCGCCGAGCCGGTTCGCGCCGAGCCCATGGGCGTTCAGGCGCACGACATCTTCGCCCACGACGAAGTCCTGGATCGTGTCGACCGCGTCCGGTCCGGCGGCGACGTCGATGACGAAGAGGTCCGCGCCGGCGCCGCCCCGCAGGAAATCCGCGCCGCCGCCGCCGTTAAGCGTGTCGTTTCCGTCCCATCCATAGAGGAAGTCGACGTGGTCGCTGCCGATGATCCTGTCGTCGCCGCCCCAGCCCCAAAGCTCCACGAGATCGTCGGCGTCCCAGTTCGAGACCTGGAGCTTCGAGGCGTCGAGCCTGCCGTCAAACCCGATGATCGTCAGGTGCTGCGCGCCCGTATCGGCGTCCGCGCCGAAGACCTCGACCTTCATGTTCCAGCGCGCGTCGAAGATCTGGTCTTCGCGCGCCCGGATCTCGACGCCGTCACGATCGAAAGCGAACCGCTCCACCGAGACGACGTCGGTCTCGTAGATCTCGTTCTGGCCTGCGAACACGATCGTATCGAAACCCTTCCCGCCGTGGATCAGCGCGTTCTCCGTCCACAGCGACGACGTTTCAGCGAGAAAGATCGTGTCGTCGCCTGCGCCAGCCTGGATTTCGTAGTCGCCCAGCAGGCGGACGCCGACGATGCTGTCGTCGCCCGCGCCGCCATGGACCGTGTCGTCCTCCGCGACGAGGATCAGGTCGTCGCCGGCTCCTCCGAAGATCAGGTCGCCGCCGCCGTGGCCGTAGATCGTGTCGTCGCCGCGCCCGGCGCGGATCTCGTCCGCGTCCCACGTGCCGTCGATCGTGTCCGCGCCGTTGGTTCCCCTGATCAGCTTGACCAAGCGTTCCCCCCAAAGCTCACGGCGACCGACGCGCCGAGCGACACTCTGGGTTGCAGCCGTTGAGGAAGATTTACGGCGATCGCAGAAACACTGGCGATCAGAGGCGGCGGAACGTCAGATAGGTCCCGCGCCGCCCCTCGCGGATCGCCTTCGCCTCGTAGCGGGTGCCGGGCCAGCCCGGAAACGGCTCGCGCCAGTCGGCAGGACGCTCGGCGGTCCATTCGAAATCGGGCGAACGCGCGACATGGGCCAGCGTCCAGGCGACGTAGCTGTCGATGTCGGAGGCGAAACGGAACAGGGCGCCGGGGACCATGACGCGGGCGAGGCGCGCGAGATTGCGGTCCGACACGAAGCGGCGCTTCCAGTGGCGCGTCTTGGGCCAGGGGTCGGGATAGAGCAGGTCGACGCCCGCGATCACGCCGTCGGGCAGGCGGTCGAGCAGGATCGTGGCGTCGTCGCCATAGAGGCGGACGTTGTCGAGGCCGAGCCGCTCGACGCCCGCGACGCCCTTGGCGAGGCCGTCGACGAAGGGCTCGACGCCGATGAAGCCGACGTCCGGCGCTTCCGCCGCGCGATGGAGCAGATGCTCGGCGCCGCCGAAGCCGATCTCGAGCCGGACCTCGCGGACCGGCGCTGCGAAAAGCGAGGCCAGATCGGCAGGAAGGTTCTCGGGATCGACCGACAGGCGCGGCAGCGCGTCGGCGAACGTCTCGGCGCGGCCCTTGCGAAGCTGCTTGCCGTGGCGGCGGCCGAAGAACGAGCCGTCGTAGCGGGAGGCTTCGGTCATGGCGATGCTGAACCGCTCCGTCATGGCCCGGCTTGACCGGACCATCCATCTCAAACGTCGAGCACCATGTCGATGTGGGTCCTCCGGTCAAGCCGGAGGAAGACGGCGGAGGCGGCCGCTCCCTTACCGTGACCGGTCCGGCCTGATCGGATGAGTCTCTTGCGCCCTCAGCCGAGCGCCGACTTCAGCGCCTCGGCGAGGTCGGTCCGCTCCCAGGAGAAGCCGCCGTCGGCGTCCGGCTCGCGGCCGAAATGGCCGTAGGCCGCGGTGCGGGCGTAGATCGGGCGGTTGAGGGAGAGATGCGTGCGGATGCCGCGTGGGCTGAGGCTCATCACCTCGCCAAGCACCTTTTCGAGCTTCGCCTCGTCGACGCGGCCCGTGCCGTGCAGATCCACATAGATCGACAGCGGCTCCGAAACGCCGATGGCGTAGGAGAGCTGGATCGTGGCGCGGTCGGCGAGGTCGGCGGCGATCACGTTCTTGGCGAGGTAGCGCGCCGCGTAAGCCGCCGAGCGGTCCACCTTGGTCGGGTCCTTGCCCGAAAACGCGCCGCCGCCATGCGGGGCCGCGCCGCCGTAGGTGTCCACGATGATCTTGCGGCCGGTCAGGCCGGCGTCGCCGTCCGGGCCGCCGATGACGAAGGAGCCGGTCGGGTTCACGTGCCAGACCGTCTCGTCGGAGATCCAGCCCTCGGGAAGCGTTTCGCGGATATAGGGCTCGACGATCGCGCGGATGTCGCGCGAGGTCTGGCTCTCTTGCGTGTGCTGCGTCGAGAGCACGATCGAGGTCACGCCGACCGGGACGCCGTTCGCGTAGCGCACCGTCACCTGGCTCTTGGCGTCGGGGCCGAGCGTCGGCTGCTCGCCGGAATGACGGACCTCGGCGAGGCGCTTCAGGATCTTGTGGGAGTAGTAGATCGGCGCCGGCATCAACTCGGGCGTTTCGCGGCAGGCGTAGCCGAACATGATGCCCTGGTCGCCCGCGCCCTCGTCCTTGTTGCCGGACGCGTCCACGCCCTGCGCGATGTGCGCCGACTGGGCGTGCAGATAGACGTCGATCTCGGCGGTCTTCCAGTGGAAGCCGTCCTGCTCGTAGCCGATGTCGCGGATCGCCTCGCGCGCCGTTTCGACGATGCGGTCGGAGGTGACGCTCTCCGGGCCGCGCACTTCCCCGGCGATCACCACGCGGTTCGTGGTCGCGAGCGTCTCGCAGGCCACGCGCGCCTCGGGCATCTCGCCGAGATAGAGATCGACGACCGCGTCGGAAATGCGGTCGCAAACCTTGTCGGGATGGCCTTCGGAAACGGACTCGGAGGTGAACAGATAGTCGGCGCGGGCCAAGGGAGTCTCCCGAACGGTCGAACGGCGGACCGTTCGGTTCTACGAACGACCGCGTTCTTTCCAGAAGCCCGCCCGGCGGTCAAGCGACCAAGGGCGCGCAAAACGCCAGGGCCGCCCGTCAGAGGCGGCGCCGGCCGGTTCGATGGGCGGATGGATCAGCTTGCTTTGGGTTGATCAGCCAGAGCCGACACGAGGTCGACGATCTTCCGACGGACCTTAGGATCGGAAATCCGGACGAACGACTTGTTGAGCTGCAGTCCTTCTGTGGTGGTCAGGAAGTCCACCACATAGTCGGATCCCGCCGATTCGCCGAACCCGCCGCTCTTGGTTTCGGCGCCGGGCGCGTCGTCGAAGAAATAGGACACCGGAACGCCGAGCACGATCGAGATCTGCTGCATGCGGCTCGCGCCGATACGGTTCGTGCCTTTCTCGTATTTCTGGATCTGCTGGAACGTGATGCCGAGCGCCTCGCCCAGCTTTTCCTGGCTCATGCCGATCAAGACACGCCTCATTCGCACCCGGCTGCCGACATGCTTGTCGATCGGGTTGGGCGTTTTCTTAATCATTTCACTCTCCTCGCAACCGATCTTCCGGCGTCGCCCCCGCCTTGGATCTCCCCTTCAGGACGCGCGCGAATTTCGACCGCGAGCATGATCGTGCCGCGTTCGGCGGCATCAGGTGTAAATGGTCATTTCGTCTAAGGCTTGTCAAACACGAGATTTACGCGCGAAGACAAGGCACAGAAAAGCCGCAGGCATTAACAAATGAAGCAAACCATGGGTCGTCGCGAAGACCGTCGGTTCAATCGGAAGCGGCAATCGCGCGTCGACCACGCCCCGCTCCCCGAGCGGCGCCGACGCAAGGACGCGGCCATATGAGTCGACGATCGACGACACGCCCCCGTTCGCCGAGCGCACCATCGGCAACCCCTGCTCGATCGTGCGCACGCGCGCCTGCGCGGCGTGCTGATAGGGGCCGGGCGTGCGGCCGAACCAGGCGTCGTTGGTGACGTTCAGCAGGAAGTCGGGCCGTTCCTCGCCCGCCGCCTCCTCCGGAAAGATCGCCTCGTAGCAGATCAGCGGCCGGAAGCGCCTGCCGCCCGGCAGCGAGAGCACGGCGCGCCGGTCGCCGCTCGAAAAGCCTCCGCGCTGCCGGGTGAGCGCCTCGAAGCCGAGCGCTTCGAGGGCGGACTGGAACGGCAGATACTCGCCGAACGGCACGAGGTGGATCTTGTCGTAGGTCGCACGGATCGAGCCGTCGTCGCCCACGACGTAGACCGAATTCCAGAAATCGGCCTCGCCCGAGCCGTCCGGCCGCCGCGCGCCGCGGACCGCGCCGGTGACGAGCGCCGCGCCGGGCGCGAGGCTCGCCCCGATGCGCGCAAGCGCCGCGGGCGTTTGCGCCAGCAGGAACGGAAAGGCCGATTCCGGCCACACCACCAGCGAGGCGTCGGCGAAGCCGCGCCGCTGCGGGTCTCGCGCCTCATCGGTCAGCGCGATATAGGCGTCCATGACGGTGTCGCGGGCGCTCTCCTGCGACTTCACGTCCTGCGGGATCTCCGGCTGCAGCACGCGCGCCACGACCTTGTCGTCGAAGGCGGTCGGAGACAAAGCGAGTCGGACGCCGCCGAACGCCGCAAGCGCGGCAAGAGCCGCGAACGCCGTTCCGAGCAGCGCGCGCGACGGCCTGCCGTCGGCCAGAACCGCCGGGGCGGCGAAGATCGCGATCGCCGCATAGGTCAGCCCCTCGACGCCGATCACCGAGGCGAACTGGCCGAGCCACGCCTGGTCGGCGAGCGCGTAGCCGTACGAGTTCCAGGGAAAGCCGGTGAAGAGATGGCCGCGCGCGATCTCGGCCAGCCCAAGTCCCGTCGCGAAGACGAGCACGCGGCGCCAGCCCGGCCGCCAGAGCAGCCGCGCAAGCGCGAAGCCCGCCGCGTGGAACAGCCCGAGCAGCGCCGGAAGCCCTGCGACCGCGAACGGCAACAGCCAGCCGAAGACGTCGGCGTCGACCAGAAAGGCCGAGCCGATCCACCACAGGCCGGCGAGGAAATAGCCGAAGCCGAACAGGAAGCCGACGCCCGCGGCGTGGAGGGCGCTGCGCAGGCGCGTCCGGCCGGACGCGCCGTCGATCAGCCAGACGGCGACCGGAAAGGTCAGCGCTAGGACCGGCCATATCGAGAAGGGCGGCATGGCGAGCGCCGAAAGCGCCCCCGCGCCGAATGCGACCGCCGCCCTGCGACGGCCCTCGGCGAGCGTGACCCACGCGGCGAAGGCGGAGACGGCCCCGGAAACTCGGCTCATGGAAAGCCTTCGCGAACGGCTGTTCAGGCCGCGTCGGCGGCGTCTCCCGCACTATCCGATTCGTGCGTCGCGCGCTCGGGTCCGGCGTGGATGCCAACCTCGATGACGCGCCGCGGATCGGCGGCGCGCACCTTGAGGAGATGACCGCCCGGTCCCTCGATCTCGTCGCCCTCGCTCGGCACCCGGCCCGCGAGCGTCACCACGAGGCCGCCGATGGTGTCGACCTCGTCCTCGAAGGCCGCGACGTCAAAGCTCGGGCCGACGGCCTCGGCGACCTCGTCGAGCGGCGCGCGGGCGTCGGCGATGAAGCCGCCGTCGCCGTCGGCGCGGATGCTCGCCACCGCCTCGTCGTCGTGCTCGTCCTCGATGTCGCCGACGATGGTCTCGACCAGATCCTCGATCGTCACGAGCCCGTCGACGCCGCCATACTCGTCGACGACGAGCGCGAGGTGCTGGTGCATCGACTGCATGCGGTTGAGCAGGTCGACGATCGGCATCGAGGGCGGCGCGAAGATCACCGGCCGCACCACGTCGCAGTCGGCGATGCGCGCGCCGAGATCGACCGCCGCGGCGTCGAATTCGTGCCGTCCGTCATGCGCGCCGCGGGCGAACAAGGCGAGCGCGTCCTTGACGTGGACCATGCCCTTGGGCTCGTCGAGCGACCCGTTGTGGACAGGCAGGCGGGAATGGCCGCCCTCGGCGAAGGTCTGCAGGAGCTGGCCGAGCGTCACGTCCTCGGACACCGAGACGATGTCGGAGCGGTGCACCATGACGTCGTCGACGCGGGCGTCGCGCAGAGCCAGCACGTTGCGCAGCAGCGCGCGTTCCTGGGTCGAGACGGAGAGGTCGTCGGAGTCGTCCTCGAGCGCCTCGGCGATGTCGTCGCGGGCGGTCGGATGCGCGCCGAGCCCGACGAAGTCCCGAAGGCGCTCGAACCAGTTTTCGCGGGATTCGGCTTCCGCGATCAGCGCGGCGCCTCGGCGGGCGGGTCGGTCTATATGGGCCATCGTGAGCGGGGGTCAGTCTGCGGTCAGCGCGTCGAGCGCGGCGTAGGGATCGGCGACGCCGAGGCGGGCGAGCGCGCGGGTTTCGAGCGCCTCCATCTCCTCGGCTTCCTCGTCGTCGAGATGATCGTGGCCGAAGAGGTGCAGCACGCCGTGGACCACGAGATGCGAGACGTGGTCGGACAGGCGCTTGCCTTCCTCGCGGGCCTCGCGCTCGACGGTCTCGAAGGCGAGGATCACGTCGCCGAGCATCGGCGCGTCGGCGGTCTCGTCCGGCTCGACGGCCGGAAAGGTCAGCACGTTGGTGGGCTTGGGCTTGTCGCGCCACTCGCCGTTGAGCGCGGCGACGCGCGCGTCGTCCGACAGCGTCACGGCGAGTTCGGCGTCGGGAAGCGCCTTCAGCTCCGCTTCCGCGAAGGCTGCGACGACCGCGGCCGCGACGACCGCTTCGGCGTCCGGAAGCTCGTTCCAGAGTTCGCTGTCGCGCACGGTCTCGAGCGCGACGGGGGTAGATCGGTCCGGGCTCATGGCTCGTTGTTCAAGGTCTTCTTGGCCGCGCTCAAACACTTGGGCTCTGATGCGCGCCCTCATAGGCTCCCACGATACGCGCGACGAGCTCGTGACGCACCACATCCTGCGCAGAAAATCTCGTGACCCCGACGCCTTCGACGTTCTCCAGCAGCCCGACGGCCTCCGCGAGCCCGGACACCTGACCCGGAGGAAGGTCGATCTGGGTCGGGTCGCCCGTGACGATCATGCGGCTGTTTTCGCCGAGGCGGGTCAGGAACATCTTCATCTGCATGGACGAGGTGTTCTGCGCCTCGTCGAGCAGGACGACGGCGTTGGCGAGCGTGCGGCCGCGCATGAAGGCGAGCGGCGCGATCTCGATCATGCCGGACGTCATGCCGCGCTCGACCTTTTCAGGCGGCATCACGTCGTAGAGCGCGTCGTAGAGCGGGCGGAGATAGGGGTCGACCTTCTCCTTCATGTCTCCGGGCAGGAAGCCGAGGCGCTCGCCGGCCTCGACCGCGGGACGCGAGAGGATGATCCGGTCGGCCTCGCCGCGCTCGATCAGCGCCGCGGCCCACGCGACCGCGATGTAGGTCTTGCCGGTGCCGGCGGGGCCGGTCGCGAAGCAGAGTTCGTGGCGGCCGAGCGCGCGGATGTAGGCGTCCTGCGCCGCCGTGCGGGCCACGATGGTCTTCTTGCGGGTGGAGACCTGAGCGAAGCCCGGCCGCGGCGCGTCGCCGTCGGTCGGAAACAGCTGCCCCTGGCTGAGCGTCATGCGGATGGCGCCGTCGACGTCGCCGAGCGCCACCTGCTCGCCGCGCCTCACCCGGTCGTAGAGGCTGTCCAGCACCTTCTTGGCCTGCTGGCAGGCCTCGGCCGGGCCGCGAATCGCGACGTGGTTGCCCCTGACCGTCGCCTCGACGCCGAGCCTGCGCTCGAGGAAGGCGAGGTTCTGGTCGTGGGAGCCGAACAGGCTCGAGGCGTGGCGGTTGTCCTCGAAGGCGATGGTGACTTCGGCCGGCGAGGCGTCGCCCTCGCGGGCGAAACCCGGCTTGCGCGGCCGCGCCGCAGCGCTGGCGCTCTTCAGGGGGTCGAAGCCCCGAACGTTCGTCTCCGCCGTCAAGCGGTCGCCTCCGCGGGCATGGGAACGGTTTCGCGCGCGCCGCCCGCAGGCGCGGCGAACAGGCTGTTGGTCCCCGCCGACGTGACCACGACCTCGACGAGGTCTCCGGGCGCGGCGTCGCAGTTCTCGATCTGGACCGGGATCAGATAGGGCGAGCGGCCGCCCATCTGTCCGGGATGGCGGCCCTGGCGCTCGACCAGCACCTCGAAGCGGCGACCGACCAGCGACCGCTGGAACGCGGCCTGCCGTTCGGAGATGCGCGCCTGGAGCCGCGCGAGGCGCTCGCTCATGACCGCCTCGGACACCTGACCGTCGCGATCCGCCGCGGGCGTGCCCGGCCGGGGGCTGTACTTGAAGGTGAAGGAGGCGGCGTAGTCGGCCTCCTCGACGATCCGCATCGTGTCCTCGAAGTCGGCGTCGGTTTCGCCGGGAAAGCCCACGATGAAGTCGCCCGACAGCGCGAGGTCCGGCCGCGCGGCGCGGATGCGATCGATGAGGCGCAGATAGTCCGCTGACGTATGACGGCGGTTCATCGCCTTGAGAATGCGGTCCGAGCCCGACTGCACCGGCAGATGCAGGTAGGGCATCAGCTTGTCGCAGTCGCGATGCGCCGCGATCAGGTCGTCGCCGAAGTCGCGCGGGTGGCTGGTGGTGTAGCGCAGCCGCGCCACGCCCTCGATCTCCGCGAGCTCATAGATCAGCCGCGCCAGCGACCACGGGCGGCCGTCCGGCCCTTCCCCATGATAGGCGTCGACGTTCTGGCCGAGCAGGGTGATCTCGCGCACGCCGGCGCCGGCGAGCCGTTCGGCCTCGGCCAGAACCTGCGCCACGGGACGCGAGACTTCCGCGCCGCGCGTATAGGGCACGACGCAGAAGGTGCAGAACTTGTCGCAACCCTCCTGCACGGTGAGGAAGGCCGAGACGCCGCGGGACGCGATCGTCTTCGGCTGCGGCTTCGCGAGCGCCGCGAATTTCTGCTCGACCGCGAATTCGGTGTCGACCGGCCGCTCGCCGGCCCGCGCCTTCGCGATCAGGTCGGGGAGGTTCTGGTAGCTCTGCGGTCCGACCACGAGGTCGACCACGGACGAGCGCTTCAGGATCTCGGCGCCCTCGGCCTGCGCGACGCAGCCCGCCACCGCGACGATCGGCTTGCGGCCGGCCTCCTCGGCCATCTTCCGGATGCGGCCGAGCTCCGAATAGACCTTTTCGGCCGCCTTCTCGCGGATGTGGCAGGTGTTGAGCACGATGACGTCGGCGTCTTCGGCGCTCGCCGCCGTCGCGTAGCCTTCAGGCGCGAGCGCGTCCGCCATGCGGTCCGCGTCGTAGACGTTCATCTGACAGCCGTAGGATTTGACGAAGAGCTTTTGGGTACGGGCTGTCATTCGATGCTGCGGTCGGTCCCTGGCGCGTGGGCGCGGCGGAGACCCCGCGCCTTTCGACACCAAAGCCTTACCCCGAAACGCATGACGAGAGAATAGCGCCGCCGCCCGCGCTCACAGGCGCGACGGCAAAGGATGCGCGGAGAGCCGGAAGGCCGCCGCCTCACTTCCCGATGCAGAACGACGAGAACACCCGCCCGAGCACCTCCTCGACGCCGATGCGGCCGGTGATGCGGCCGAGTTCGGTCGCCGCGGTTCTGAGGCGCTCGGCGAGAAGCTCTTCGGGCAGCTCGTTCCATGACGACAACGCCGCGTCGAGTTCGCGGGCGACGGCGCGGAGGGCGTCGCGGTGGCGGGCGCGGGTGAGGCCCGGATCGACGCCGCTCCCGAGCGCCGAGGCCGCGGCCGATCCGAGCGCCGCGGCGAGTTCGTCGAGACCTTCGCCGGTCAGCGTCGAGACGCGGCGGCGGCCGTCGTGTTCCAAGGAGGTCGCGAGATCGGCCTTGCTCACGACCCGCCAGATCTCCGCAGCCTCGACCGCCGGATGCTCCTCGGGCGCGCCCGCGTCCTCGAGCCACAGAACGAGGTCCGCCGCCCGCCCCTGCTCCTCCGCCCGCCTGATCCCCTCGCGTTCCACGAGATCGTCGGACATGCGCAGCCCCGCGGTGTCGACCACGACCACAGGGTAGCCGCCGAGGTCGAGACGGGTTTCCAGCACGTCCCGCGTCGTTCCGGGAACTTCGGTCACGATCGCGATCTCGCGCCGCGCAAGCGCGTTCATGAGCGAGGATTTGCCTGCGTTCGGCCGTCCGAGCAGCGCGACACGGAACCCCTCGCGCAGCCGCTCGGCGCGCGTGTCGGCGAGCGCCGCCGCGATCTCGCCCGCGAGCGCCTCGACATCCTGCCGGGCCGCGGCGCGGGTTTCCTCCGGCACGCCGTCCTCGTCGGAGAAATCGATGCCGGCCTCGACCAGCGCCATCGCGCCCACGAGCCGCTCGCGCCACCCTTCGACGACGGCCGAGAGC
The DNA here is from genome assembly GCA_003241695.1 of Ancylobacter novellus. Lineage (GTDB taxonomy): Bacteria > Pseudomonadota > Alphaproteobacteria > Rhizobiales > Methylopilaceae > Methylopila. The sequence continues at coordinate 211,700 of QFPN01000008.1, forward strand.
GCGCCCTCGCTTTGCAGGATCGCCTGCCGCCGCTGCGCTTCGGTCTCGGCCTCGAGCAGATCCGCGAGGCCCTCGGCCTCCGTCAGGTCCATGCGCCCCGCGACGAAGGCCCGCCGCGTGAACTCGCCGGGCTCGGCGGCGCGCAGCCCTGGCAGCGCGAGCAGCGCGTCGAGCGTCGCGGCGGCGACCGCGCGGCCGCCATGCAGGTGGAGCTCGGCGAGGTCCTCGCCGGTGGCGGAAGCCGGGCCGGGAAACCACAGGACGAGGCCGCGGTCGATCAGCCGGCCATCGCGCGGGTCGGCAATTTTCCGGAGCGCCGCGCGGCGCGGCTCCGGCCTTCCCCCGGCCAGCGCGTCGAGCGCTTCGCCCGCCGCCGGCCCCGAGACGCGGATCACCGCAATCGCGGCGCGGCCGGGGGCGGTGGAGACGGCCGCGACGGTGTCGCGGGAGATCGGCGGGGGCGCGGTCATGTGGCGGCCAGTCAGCGAGGGCGGCGTTGGCATTCCCGAACGCCGCGCCCCGGTCAAGCCCGCCGGAGGCTCACCGCATCGACTGGCGCACCCTCGGGGCCTCGGGCACGACCCGCGGAGCAGGCAGAGGCTCCAGGGCGCGCGGCCTCTCCTGCGCGGCCGGCGCGGGCTGGCCGGACGGCGCCGGCTCGCGTCCGAAATCCTCGACCAGCGCGCGGCCGCGCTCGGGCGCCGCGACGGCGGGCTCGGCGACCGGCGCGGCGTCGGCCATCGGCTCTTCGTCGGGCCGGACCACGCCCTCCGGCTCCTGGAAGTCGACCTTCACGCCGGGCGAAACGAGGCCAGCCAGCTCGCGCGCGTCCCAGTTGGTCAGGCGCACGCAGCCGTGGCTGTTGGTCTTGTCGATCTTGGACGGCTCGGGCGTGCCGTGCAGGCCGTAGGTCGGCTTGTCGAGCCCGATCCACGTCGCGCCCACCGGGCCGTTCGGCCCCGGCGGCAGGCGGAGCGCCTTTGTGTTGGCGCCCTGAACGAAGTTGACCTTCGGCCGGTACCAGTAGTCGGGGTTGAGCGCGATCGCCTTCACCGCATGCGTCCCGGTCGGCGACGGCGTGTCGGAGGAGCCGATTGTCGCCGGATAGGCCACGACCAGCCGGTTCTGCGCGTCGTAGCCGCGAAGCTGCTTCCTGGCCTTGTCGGCCACGATGTGCGCGACCTTGGCCTTGAGGGGCTTGCCGACATTCGTCACCACGACGTCGACGCCGGCCTCGGCGAAGGTGACGTCGGGATTCAGCCGGCGCAGGAACGCCTCGTCCATGTGGAAGCGCTCCGCCAGCATCTCGGCGGCGTCGCGATAATAAAGGCCGGGAAGCTGCGCCTGTTCGGCGTAGTCGTGCGGCATGGTCGCGACGAAGGGGCCGGCGACGTCCTCGGGCGTGATCGTGTAGGAGACCAGCACCGGCTCGGCCGAAGTCGCCTCGAGCGCCGCCCACATTTCGGCGTCGACGATCCCGTCGACCGTGTGGCCGCGCATTTCCTCGAACGCCTTGACGGCCTTGACCACGTTTTCGCCCGCGAGCCCGTCGATGACGCCGGGCGAGGCGTTGTTGCGGTCGAGCAGGACCTGCAGCTTGATCATGCGCGGATCGGACTGCTGGCCCTTCGGATAGGGATCGTTGGTGAAGACGGCGTCGTTCGCGAGCGAGATCAGCAGGTCGACCGGATAGGCTGGCTGCGGAGCCTCGGACCGCCGCGCGGCCGGCGTCCGGGGCGCCGGGGCGGCCGTCGCAGGAGCGGGAGCGGAGGGTTCGATCGCGCCGGTATGCTCGACGTCGTTCGCAGGGACGGCGCGCTCGACCGGCGCGTCGCGGTCGAGCAGCCCCCCGATCAGGTCGAGCGGCTCCGCTGAGACCGGGACTGCGCCATGAAGCGCCCCAATGGCCGCGAGCGCCGCGGCGGCCGCAAGCGTCGGCAAACGCATCGCCACGATGTCGATCCTCCGTCTGGCGCCGCGTTCGAAGACCCCGGCGAGACGCCCCGCGCGGACCCTTCCGCGCTCGTCCCCGACAATCATCCGTCAAGGTAAACAAAGCGTCGCCGCGGTCCGGCCGTCGCGACGGAGTAAGCCAACAGGCGCAACGGATTGACGACGACGTGATCAGTCCCGCGGCGTCTCCGGCCGTCTCTTGCGAGCGCAGGATGTGACCGAACCGTTCGGTCATTCATGGACATCGAGGCCGTTACCGCATATATGACCGAACGGTTCGGTCATTTGCGGAGCAGGCAGGACGCCTGCCCGCGCCGTCTTTCGCTCTCCGTTGCCCGCGCGGCGCGGATGCGCGAAGTTCGTCAGCCTCGCCTCAGGAGTTCGCGCGAATCCGTTCGCGTCCGGTACGACATGCAGACCACGACCGAAAAAGCGGCTTCGGCCGATGACGCGCTCGACAGCGCGAAGCGCCGTCAGGTGCTCGACGGCGCGCGGCAGGTGTTCCTCGCCCATGGCTTCGACGCGGCATCGATGGGCGAGATCGCCAAGGCCGCGGGCGTCTCGAAGGGCACGCTCTACGTCTATTTCGAGTCAAAGGAAGAGCTGTTCGCGGAACTCGTGAAGCGGCAGTGCGCCCTCACCGCCGAGCGCCTGTTCGAACTCGACGCCGACAATCACGACGTCCGCGAGGTGCTGCGCAGGCTCGGCGAAAGCTTCATCGCCGCGATGATGGAACCCAGCCACATCTCCACCGTCCGCATGGTGATCGGCTCGGCCGACCGTCGCCCCGAGATCGGCCAGCTCTTCCTGAACGCGGGGCCGCTCGCCGGCATCCGCAGGCTGTCGGTCTGGCTTGCGGCGAAGGTCGAGCAGGGCGAACTCGCGGTCGAGGACGTCCAGGTCGCCGCCAGCCAGTTTCTGACCATGTGCCATTCGAGCGTGATGATGCCGGTCCTGATCGGCGGCGAGGCCCCGCCGCCGCCCGAGCGCGTCGCCTATCTCGTGGAGCGGGCGGTCGACGTGTTCCTCGCGGCCTACGGCGCGCCGGCGAAGGCTTGACCCGCCTCGACCACGGCTGCGTCGCGCCGCGTCCCGGCCGATGAGCTGACGCCAATGCCCGACGACCCCAAGACCGATCTGGAGGACGCTCCCGCGGCCTCCCCGTCCGGCGGCTCGAGGCTGAGGGATCTCGCTGCGACCCTCGGCGTCGCGGCGCTCGGAGGCGTCGTCTTCCGCGCCGCCGGCGCGCCGGCGCCATGGCTCGTCGGCCCGGTGATCGCGACCAGCGCGGCCGCCCTCGCCGGCCGGGCGCGCCCTCTGCCGCCGCGCCTGCGCGACGCCGTGTTCGTCGTCCTCGGCGCTTCCATGGGTTCAGCGGTCACGCCCGACACGATCGCCGGCGTCCTCAAATGGCCCGGCAGCATGGCGGCGCTCGCCGTCGCCGTCTCGGCGATGATCGCGGTCTCCTACCTGATCCTGCGGCGCGGCTTCGGCTTCGACCGCGCGACGGCGTTCTACGCCTCGCCGCCCGGCGCTCTCAGCGCCACGCTCGCGCTTGCGGCGACCACCGAAGCGGACATGAGCAAGGTCGCGACCGTGCAGGTCTTCCGGGTGTTCGTGCTGGTGGCGGCCGTTCCCTTCTCGATTCAGGCGACGGGCGCCCACGGAACCGGCGCAGGCGCGCTCGCCGTCGCAAGCCTCGCCGCGACGGCGCTCATCCTCGCGGCCTCGGCGGCGGGGGCGGCGCTCTGGGGGCTCCTGCGCGCGCCGGGCGGACTGATGATCGGCGCCTTCGCGGCGAGCGCGACGCTCCATGCCGGCGGCTTCGTCTCGGGCCGCCTGCCGGACGCGATCGCGCTGCCGGCCTTCGTCGGGCTCGGCGCGATCGTGGGGACGCGGTTTTCGGGGTTGAGGCTCGCCGACATGCTGGCGCTCGTGAAGCCGACGGTCGCCTCCTTCGCGGCGACGGCGGCGCTCGGCGTCGGCTTCGCGGCCGGCGTCGGCTGGTGGCTCAACCTGCCCGCCGCGCAGGTCTTCGTCGCCTTCGCGCCCGGCGGCCTCGAAGCCATGATGCTGACCGCCTATCTGCTCGGTCTCGACCCGACCTATGTCGGCGCCCACCACGTCGCGCGCTACGTCGCCCTGTCGTTCGCGGTTCCCGTGGTGGCGCGGCTCATCGGGGCGGGCGTCGCGCGCCGCCCGCAATCGTGATATGGCTCGCCCCGCGCCGCGACATCGCCCCAAATAATCCGCCCTATCTCCAGATCATGACCGCCCTCGACCTCAGCCGCCGCCCCGCGCCCGAGACCGCCCCGCCGCAGGCGGCCGACCCCGTCGCAGCTCCCGTCACGGAGACGGCCGCGAAGCCGTCGCTCGTCGGGCTGACGCGCGCCCGCCTCGGCGAGGCGCTGATGGAGGCCGGCGTTCCCGAGCGGCAGGTGCGGATGCGGAGCGCCCAGCTCAACCACTGGCTCCACAATCGCGGCGCGACCTCGTTCGACGCCATGACCAACGTCTCGAAGGATCTTCGCGCGGCGCTCGGCGAGCGCTTCACGCTGGACCGGCCCGAGATCGTCACCGAGCAGATTTCCAAGGACGGCACCCGCAAATGGCTGCTGCGCCTGCCGGCCCAGGGGCCGCGCCAGCGCCCGGCGGACGTCGAGGTGGTCTACATTCCGGAAGAGGGCCGCGGCACGCTCTGCGTCTCGTCCCAGGTCGGCTGCACGCTGACCTGCACCTTCTGCCACACCGGCACGCAGGTGTTGGTGAGGAACCTGACCGCGGCCGAGATCGTCTCGCAGCTGATCGTCGCGCGCGACCGGCTCGGCGACTGGAACGCCGCGGCGCCCGAGGGCGCGGTGGTGCCGACCGACGGCGGGCGCTTCGTCACCAACATCGTCTTCATGGGCATGGGCGAGCCGCTCTACAATCTCGACGCGGTGCGCGACGCGATCGAGGTGATGGCGGACGGCGAGGGCCTCGGCATCGGCCGCCGCAAGATCACGGTCTCGACCTCCGGCGTCGTGCCCGAGATGAAGCGGCTCGGCGAGGAGACCGGCGCGCAGCTCGCGATCTCGCTCCACGCGGTGCGCGACGAACTGCGCGACGTGATCGTGCCGATCAACCGCAAATACGACATCAAGGCGCTGTTGGAGGCCTGCCGCACCTATCCGGGCGCCTCGAACGCGCGGCGCATCACCTTCGAATACGTCATGCTGAAGGGCGTGAACGACAGCCCGGCGGAAGCGCGCGAACTGGTGCGGCTGCTCGCCGGCCTGCCGGCCAAGATCAACCTGATCCCGTTCAACCCGTGGCCGGGCTCGCCTTACGAGTGCTCCGACTGGGAGACGATCGAGGCGTTCTCCGAGATCGTGTTCCGGGCGGGCTACGCCAGCCCCGTGCGCACGCCCCGCGGCCGCGACATCTCGGCCGCCTGCGGGCAGCTCAAGTCCGAATCGAAGCGACTGCGCGCGAAGGAGCGGGAGGCTCTGGAGGCCGCGGAATGAGGCGGCCGGCGATCGAGGCCGCCGCGGCGTGAGCGCCGACCGGACGCTCGCCCGCATCGTCGCGCGGCTGATTCTCGCGCCGATCGGCTTCTGCTTTGGGGTGCTGGCCGGCTTCGCCTTGCTCGCCTTCGTCTCGGTCGAGCATTTCGACGCGATGGCGATGTTCCCCGAGGACGTGATGATCCTCGGCTACGACCTTTCGGTGAACGCGGTCACGGTCGCGCTGCTGTTCGCGCCGCTGCTTGGCGCGCCCGCGATCGTCGCGGTGCTGATCGCCGAAATGTTCTCGATCCGCTCCTGGGTCTACCACGCCGCCGCCGGGGCGGGCTCCGCGCTGATGCCCTGGGCGCTCGCGCCGTCGAGCTTCGAGGGGCCGATCTTCACCGCGCCGGAGATCATCGCGGCGGGCCTCGTGGGCGGGCTCGTCCACTGGCTCATCGCCGGCAGGACGTCCGGGCTCGGCGATCCGGAGAAGGAGCCGCCTGCCGAGAAGCGTTGAAACGAACTTCGTGCTTCGAGACGCGCCTGCGGCGCTCCTCGAAGCACGAAGTTCGTTTGACGCAAACGAAAACGGCGCGGCTTGCGCCGCGCCGTCGAAATTTCGCGAAACCGGAGAAGCTTACTCGGCGGCCGCCGAAGCGCTCTTGCCCTTCGCCTTCTGGGCGGCGGCGGCGGCGCCCTTCTGGCTGCGGTCCTGCTTCTCGACGATGCGGGCGGACTTGCCGCGACGATCGCGCAGGTAATAGAGCTTCGCGCGGCGCACCTTGCCGCGACGGACCACCTTCACGCTGTCGATCAGCGGCGAGAACAGCGGGAACACGCGCTCCACGCCCTCGCCATAGGAGATCTTGCGGACGGTGAAGTTCTCATTGAGGCCGCCGCCGGACTTGGCGATCACCACGCCCTCATAGGCCTGCACGCGGACGCGCTCGCCTTCCTTCACCTTGACGTTGACCGTCACGGTGTCGCCGGGGGCGAAGTCCGGGATTTCACGCTTGGAGGACACGGCCTCCATCTGCTCGCGGTCGAGCTGTTCGATGATGTTCATGACGTTAAGTCTCCGCGTCTCCCGCGAAACGCGGGACGCACGAGAAGTTTCAGGGGAATCTCGTGATCGGCGGCTCTCCTACTCGGTTTCGCGCCGTTTGTCGACGCCCCCTGTAATGGATGCGACATATTTCGCCCAGAGATCCGGCCGCCGCGCCCGCGTCGACTGGAGAGAGGCGCGCTTTCGCCAGCGCGCGACGGCGGCGTGGTCGCCCGACACGAGCGCGGCCGGCACGGCGCGGCCCTCGAACTCGCGCGGCTTCGTATAATGCGGATGCTCGATCAGCGGGGCCTCGAAGCTCTCTTGGTCGCCGGAGGCCTCGTGGCCCATGACGCCGGGCAGCAGCCGCACGCAGGCGTCGAGCAGCAGCTGCGCCGCGGCCTCGCCGCCCGACAGCACCACGTCGCCGACGGAGGCTTCCTCCAGCCCGCGCGCCTCGATCACCCGTTCGTCCACCCCCTCGAAACGTCCGCAGACCAGCACCACCCCCGGTCCCGCCGAGAGTTCGCGCACGCGCGCCTGGGCGAGCGGCCTCCCCCGCGGGGTCATCAGCAGACGGGGGCGCCCGTCGTCGCCGGCGGCGTCGAGGGCGGAGGCGAGCACGTCGGCCCGCAGCACCATGCCGGGACCGCCGCCGGCGGGCGCGTCGTCGACGGTCGCATGCCTGTCGATCGCATGGGCGCGGATGTCCCGCGCCTCCAGCGTCCACGCGCGGCCGAGCGCCCGCCCCGCGAGCGCATGGCCGAGGACGCCCGGAAACATCGCCGGGTAGAGGGTGAGGACGTCTGCGCGCCACATCGCGGGTTCGGCGGCTCCGGAAAAAGCGGGAACGAAGCGCCTCTATCGCGCAGGCGACCATCGGTCGTCCACAGCGCGCGGCGGAGCTGCGTCCCCGGCTCACGATTTCGGCGCTTGTCGCCGGGCGCGACGCAGGCTTACTCTCGTCATGTGAGCACGGCAGCAGCGATCGAGATCCGGCCTGCAAGCGCGGCGGACGCCGCATCGATCGCCGTCGTTCACGACGCCGCCTGGCGCAACGCCTATCGCGGGCTTATTCCCGGCCGTGAACTCGAGCGCATGATCGAGCGGCGAGGCCCCTCCTGGTGGTCCGGCGCGATCCGACGCGGCAGCCGGCTCAACCTCCTGGTCTTCGGCGGCGAAACGGTCGGCTACGCCTCGTCGGGCCGCAACCGCGCGTCGAGCCTCGCGGTCGGAGGCGAGGTCTACGAACTCTATCTCAAGCCGGAATATCAGGGCCTCGGCCTCGGCCGCCGCCTGTTCCAGTCCGCACGGCAGGACCTCGCCGCGCGCGGTCTCTCGGGCGCGGCCGCATGGTCGCTCGCCGGCAACGATCCGGCCTGCGGCTTCTATGCAAGGCTCGGCGGCAAGCTCGCAGCCCGCGGGGTGGAGCATTTCGGCGACGTCACGCTGGAGAAGTTCGCCTACGTCTGGCGCTGAGGCGTCATTTTTCAAACGGGTCCAATGTGATCCCGTCACCGTGAAGCGCCGTCGCTCCGCGATCTGGTCGCTGGCGAGCCGCCATCCCGCGCGCTAGACCTGCGTGCCAAACCGCTTTCCCGAGGATGCGCCCATGTTCGTCGCCATGAACCGCTTCAAGGTGTTCAAGCCGGAGGCCGAGGCCTTCGAGACCGTGTGGCGCGAGCGCGACCGGCACCTCAACGAGGTTCCGGGCTTCGTCGAGTTTCACCTGCTGAAGGGACCGGCGGACGACGAGACGGTGCTCTACGCCAGCCACACGATCTGGCGCTCGCGCGCCGACTTCGAGGCCTGGACCAAGTCCGAGGCCTTCCGCAAGGCGCACGCCTCCGCGGGCTCGAACAAGCCGCTCTACGCCGGCCACCCGCAGTTCGAGGGTTTTGAGGCCGTGCTGGTGGAGAAGAAGGAACGCGAGGCGGCGTAAGGCGCTCGCCCCGCGGCCCTCGTTCGGGGATCACGGGCTCTGAGGATCGTCGCGCCCCGGCTCGTCCGGGGCGTCCATCCATCCGACGCTCGCGACCCCTTCCGTCGTCTCGGAACGATCCCCGCAAGGCGACCGCCGCGGTGGATATGTCGCGCCACGCGTGACGCCGCCCTCCTCATCGGCTAAAGCCCGGTCCCGGACGCTAGCCTCCGGAGACCGCCATGCTCGACCAGACCGCCCTCCCCGCCCGCGACGCCATCGGCCGCCGCGTGGCGCGCATGATGCTCGAGGTCGGCGCGATCCATGTGCGGCCGGAAGAGCCCTTCATCTTCACGTCCGGCTGGGCGAGCCCGGTCTATACCGACTGCCGCAAGCTGATCTCCTATCCGCGGCTCCGCCGCCAGCTCATGGACGACGCCGCCGCGACCATCCTGCGCGAGGCCGGCTATGAGAGCCTCGACGCGGTGGCGGGAGGCGAGACCGCCGGCATCCCCTTCGCGGCCTGGATCGCCGACCGGCTGATGCTGCCGATGCTTTACGTTCGCAAGAAGCCCAAGGGCTTCGGCCGCAACGCCCGCATCGAGGGCGCGGTCGAGGACGGCAAGCGCACCATCCTGATCGAGGACCTTGCGACCGACGGCGGCTCCAAGGTTGCGTTCTGCGAGGCGCTGCGCGAGGCCGGCCAGATCGTCGAGCACGCCTTCGTGGTCTTCCACTACGGCATCTTCCCCGAGAGCCGCGCCACAATGGAGCGGATCGGCGTGAAGCTCACCGAGCTCGCGACCTTCTGGGACGTGCTCGCGGTCATGAAGGAGGACGGCAAGGTCGACGCGGGCAAGCTCGCCGACGTCGAGTCCTTCCTGACCAAGCCGGCCGAATGGTCCGCGGCGCATGGCGGCAAGGCGAGCTTCGGCGACAAGTGAGGGCGTCGCCTCGCAGGTGCCTCATCGCTCCATGACGAGGCGGTCGCGCGTGGTCTCGAGCCGCCGCAGGCGGCCGAGGAAGCTCATGCCGAGCAGCGCTCCGTCCATGGCGCCCGGCTGAAGAACGACCGCCGCCACCTCCTCGATCCGGACCGACCCGATCCGGACCTCGCGCAGCACCACCCGCTTCGCGCCCACCGAGCCGTTCGCGGTCGAGACGCGGATGTCGAACCGGTCGGAAGCGGAGACGAGGCCGAGCGCCTGCCCGTTCTCGTAGGAGAGCGCGACCACCGTCGCGCCGGTGTCGACCAGCATCGGAACGCGCCGGCCGCCCACCGTCGCCTCGACGCGGAAATGCCCGTCCGGATCGGCGCGGAGCGCGACCGTTCCCGCCCGCGGCTCTTCAGGCGCGACGCGCGCCAGGGAGGCGGCGGGTTTTTGGGCCGGGACCATCGCCCGCAGGGCGTCGGCGGCGATCCAGGCCGCGCCGGCCGTCAGCGCGCCCGCGAACAGAACCATCTTGAGCAAAAGAAACGGCCCCTCCGCTGACGCGTGAGGGGCCGAGCATGGGGCGCGCCGGTCTCGGGGCGGTTAACGCGGAGCCGCCCGGCGCGCCGATGGTGAACGGAGCGTTTCGCCCCGTCGATCAGGCCTCGATGAGGCCGCGCGCGATCAGCGCCTCGACCACTGAGTCGGCGAGGGCGTCGGCGGTTCCCGACGCGGTGACGATGTGCATCTCGGGCGTTTCCGGCCGCTCGTAGGGCGAGGAGACGCCCGTGAAGTTCGGGATCTCGCCCGCGAGCGCGCGCTTGTAGAGCCCCTTCGGATCGCGCTCGATGCAGGTCTCGAGCGGCGTGTCGACGAAGATCTCCAGGAACTCGCCCTCGCCCACGAGGCTGCGCACGAGATCGCGCTCCGCCTCGAACGGCGAGATGAAGCAGCAGATCACGAGCGTGCCTGACTCGACGAAGAGCCGCGCGACCTCGCCGACGCGGCGGATGTTCTCCACGCGGTCGGCGTCGGTGAAGCCGAGATCCTTGCTGAGACCGTGGCGGACATTGTCGCCGTCGAGCAGCATGGTGTGCTGGCCGCGCACCGCGAGCTTCTGCTCGACGAGATCGGCGATGGTCGACTTGCCCGAGCCCGACAGCCCCGTGAACCAAAGGATCGCGGGCTTCTGCCGCTTCAGCCGGGCGCGCGCGTCGCGGTCGACCGTCGTGGCGTGGCGGTGGATGTTCGTCGCGCGGCGCAGGCCGTGCATGATCATCCCGGCGCCGGCCGTCGCGTTGGTCTCGCGGTCGATCAGGATGAAGGCGCCGGTGTCGCGGTTCTCCTCATACGGATCGAACGCGATCGCCGTGCCGGTCTCGATGTTGACCTCGGCGATCTCGTTGAGTCCGAGGGTCTTCGCCGCGAGCTCCTCGAGCGTGTTGACGTCGATCTTGTGCTTGAGCGCCGTGACGGTCGCCGGCACGGTCTTGGTCGCGAGCTTGAGCAGGTAGGAGCGGCCCGGGAACAGCCGGTCCTCCTCCATCCAGATCAGCTTCGCGGCGAACTGGTTGGCGACCTCGGGACGATCCTCGACCGGCGCGAGCACGTCGCCGCGGGCGATGTCGACCTCGTCGGCGAGCGTGATGGTGACGCTGTCGCCGGCCTCGGCCAGATCGAGCTCGCCGTCCATCGTGACGATCTTGGTGACCTTGGTGGTCTTGCCCGAGGACGAGACCACGACCTCGTCGCCCGGCTTGACGACGCCTGAGGCGAGCGTGCCCGAGAAACCGCGGAAGTTCAGGTTCGGGCGGTTCACCCACTGCACGGGGAAGCGGAACGGCCGCTCCGTCAGGTCGGTGTCGACGTCGATCTCCTCGAGATGTTCGAGCAGGGTCGGGCCGGAATACCAGGGCAGCAGGTCCGACTTGGTCGAAACGTTCGCGCCGGTCAGCGCGGACATCGGGATCGGGGTGATCGTGTCGAAACCGAGCTGATCGGCGAAGGCGCGGTACTCTTCCTCGATCTCGGCGAAGACGACGTGGCTGTAGTCGACGAGATCGATCTTGTTGATCGCCACCACAACGTTCTTGATGCCGAGCAGCGAGCAGATGAAGGAGTGCCGCTTGGTCTGCGTGAGCACGCCCTTGCGCGCGTCGACGAGGATGACCGCGACGCCGGCCGTCGAGGCGCCGGTCGCCATATTGCGGGTGAACTGCTCGTGGCCGGGCGTGTCGGCCACGATGAAGGTACGGTTCGCGGTCGCGAAGTAGCGGTAGGCGACGTCGATCGTGATGCCCTGCTCGCGCTCGGCCTCGAGGCCGTCGACGAGCAGCGCGAGGTCGATCGCGGGACCGGTGGTGCCGTACTTCTTCGAGTCCTTCTCGAGCGCCGAGAGCTGGTCGTCGAAGATGAGCTTGGTGTCGTAGAGCAGGCGGCCGATCAGCGTCGACTTGCCGTCGTCGACGGAGCCGCAGGTGATGAAGCGGAGCAGCGACTTCTCGGAGGCGCTTTCGGCGATGGCGGAAGTGGAGGCGAGAGGCTGCGTCATCAGAAGTACCCCTCGCGCTTCTTCTTCTCCATCGACCCGGCTTCGTCGGAATCGATCAGGCGGCCCTGGCGCTCGGACGTGGTCGATGCCAGCATTTCGGCGATGATGTCGTCGAGCGTCGTCGCGGTGCTTTCGATCGCGCCGGTCAGCGGGTAGCAGCCGAGGGTGCGGAAGCGCACGACCTTCATCTGCGGCGTCTCGCCGGGCAGCAGCGGCATGCGGTCGTCGTCGCGCATAAGGAGCGCGCCGTCACGTTCGAGCACCGGACGTTCGGCCGCGAAGTAGAGCGGCACGACAGGGATGTTCTCGGCCTGCACGTACTGCCAGACATCGAGCTCGGTCCAGTTCGAGATCGGGAACACCCGGATCGACTCGCCCTGCTTCACCCGCGTGTTGTAGAGCCGCCAGAGTTCGGGGCGCTGGTTGCGCGGGTCCCAGGCGTGGTTCGCGGTGCGGAAGGAAAACACGCGCTCCTTGGCGCGGCTCTTCTCCTCGTCGCGGCGGGCGCCGCCGAAGGCCGCGTCGAAGCCGTATTTGTCGAGCGCCATCCGCAGGCTCTCGGTCTTCATCACCTGGGTGTGGACGTTCGATCCGGAGGCGATGGGCGAAATGCCGCGGCGCACCCCGTCCTCGTTGATGTGAACGATCAGTTCGATGCCGAGCCGCTTCGCGGTCTCGTCGCGAAACGTGATCATGTCACGGAATTTCCAAGTCGTATCAACATGAAGCAGCGGGAACGGCGGCTTCGATGGGTAGAACGCCTTCATCGCGAGATGAAGCATGACGGACGAGTCCTTGCCGATCGAATAGAGCATGACCGGATTTCGGAACTCGGCCGCGACCTCGCGGATGATGTGTATCGATTCCGCCTCGAGGCGCTTCAGGTGCACGGAGAGGTTTGAAGACATGAGCCGCTTTGCTCTCAATGGACAATGAAACAGTGCAATTGGACAGGCGCACTTAAAACTTTTTGCGGCGCCGAAGCAATGCGCGCATTCGGCGCAACGCTCACGCCGCCTCGCCCAAATCGCGCTTCAGGAAGGCGAGCGCCTCGGAGGCGTCGACGTCGCGGGCGACGAAGCTCTTTCCGACGCCGCGGGCGAGGATGAAGGTAAGCCGTCCGCGCGAGACCTTTTTGTCCTGCAGCATGTGGCCGAACAGCGTTTCGGCGTCGCCGATCGCGCCGGGAATCTGGTCGACGCGGGTCGGCAGGCCGACCGCGCGCAGATGCCGCTCCACCCGCTCGGCGTCAGCCTGCGGCGCGAGGCCGAGGCTCGCGGAGAACCGGAACGCCATCGCCATCCCGATCGCGACGCCCTCGCCGTGGATGAGGCGCGCGCCGTCATAGGCGACGTCCGCCTCGAGCGCATGGCCGAAGGTGTGGCCGAGATTGAGCAGCGCCCGGTCGCCGCTTTCGAACTCGTCACGGGCGACGACCGCCGCCTTGGCTCGGCAGCTCGTGGCGATCGCCCGGATGCGCGCCTCGCCGTCCTCGAACGCCGCCCGCGGGTTGCGTTCGAGCCACGCGAAGAACGGCTCGTCGTCGATCAGACCATATTTCGCGACCTCGGCGTAGCCGGCCCGAAGCTCCCGCTCGGGCAGCGTGTCGAGGCTCGCGGTGTCGGCGAGGACGAGGCTCGGCTGATGGAAGGCCCCGATCAGGTTCTTGCCTCGGGGCGAGTTTATGCCGGTCTTGCCGCCGACGGAGGAATCGACCTGGGCCAGCAGGCTCGTCGGGGCCTGCACCACCCTCACGCCGCGCCGCAGGATCGCGGCCGCGAAGCCCGCGAGGTCGCCCACCACGCCGCCGCCGAGCGCGAGCACCACGTCGGCGCGTTCGATCCGGGCCTCGATGAGGCGATCGACCACGCGGGCGAGTTTGTCGAAGCGCTTGGAGGCCTCGCCGGCCGGAACGACGGCGCTCGCATGCGCAAGGCCCGCAGCGTCGAGCGCGCGCTCGACCGCCGGCAGATAGAGCGGCGCGACGTTCGAATCCGTGACGACGCCGACGGCGCGGGCGCCGAGCGCGGCGATCCGGGCGCCGACCTCGGCCAGCACGCCCGGCCCGATCAGGATGTCGTAGGACCGATCGCCGAGCGAAACCTCGACGCGTTCGGCGGGCGCGACCGCGGCGCTCACGAGAGCGTTCCCGCAGGTCGATAGGCGCGCAGCGCCTCGATCAGATCGGAGACGGTGCGCTCATGCGGCGCGTCGCGCGAGGCGATGGTCACGTCGGCGAGCGCATAGGTCGGATACCGCTCTTCGACGAGGCGCCGCAGCGTCCCTTCGGGATCGGGCTTCGCAAGCAGCGGCCTTCCGCCCCGCTTCTTCACGCGGCGCAGCAGCACGTCGAACTCGGCGTTGAGCCAGACTGAAACGCCGGCCGCCGCGATGCGGCTGCGGGTTTCGGGATTCATCCAGGCCCCGCCGCCGGTCGCAAGAACCTTCTGTCCTTCCTCCAGCAGGCGGGCGACGACGCGCGCCTCACGGTCGCGGAAGAACTCCTCGCCGTATCGCTCGAAGATCTCGGGGATCGACATGTCGGCGACGCGTTCGATCTCGGCGTCGGCGTCGACGAAGGGCATGTCGAGCCCCGCGGCGAGCCGCCGGCCGACCGACGTCTTGCCGGCGCCCATCATCCCGACCAGAACGATCGAGCGCCCGCCCAACGCCTCGCGCACGGCGCTCACCGTCGCCGGATCACGGACCTCTGCGGCGGCCGTCGGTTGCTGTTCGGAGCGCGGACGCCCGTCTTCGAGATGTTGCATCGCCGCCTTAGGCTGATGTGAAAGCGGCCGGCGGGGCCGGCGGGCCGCAACCTATTCCTAAAGCTTATCCCGACACAATGCCGGACGCTTCCGCCTATGTCCCCGGGCGGACCTTTCTGCTTAGATTGCGTCGGGGGCGGTCCGAACAGGCGGACGCGATGCCGAGTCTCATGCGTTTCCTAACCGCGACGGCGGCGATCGTGGCGATCTGCTACGCGTCGCTCTATGCGCTCGCGACCTTCGTCACGCCGCGCACGCGCGACATGACTGTTTCGATTCCGTCGCAGCGGCTGCGTCCGCCGCCCGTCGAAGCGGCCGTGCGAAACCCCAAGACGGCGGGCGCCGAAGTCGACGCCGCGTCGGGCGACGATTCGAACACCCGATGAGCCGGGCGCGGCGCGATCTCGACGCCTTCCTCGAAATGGCGAGCGCCGAACGCGGCGCGGCCAGAAACACGCTCGCGGCCTACGAAGGCGACCTCTCCGACTATGCGGCCTTCCTCGCCGCGAGAGGCCGCGAGCCCGCGACCGCGGAAGCCGAAGACGTGCGCGCCCATCTCGCCGACCTCGCGGAGCGCGGGTTCAAGGCCTCGTCGGCCGCGCGCAAGCTGTCGGCGATCCGCCAGTTCCACAAATTCCTCTACGCCGACGGGATGCGGCCCGACGACCCGACCGCCTCTCTGGAAGGCCCACGGCGCGGAAGACCGCTTCCCAAGACGCTGACGCCCGAGGACCTCGAGGCGCTGATCGCCGCGGCCGCCGATCCCGGCCCCGCGCCCACGCCTCGCTCCCGCTTCGCCGCGGCGCGGCTCGTCTGCCTTCTGGAACTCGCCTATGGCGCGGGTCTTCGCGTCTCCGAACTCGTCGGGCTGCCGCGTTCGGCGGCGCGGCCGGGCGCTTCCGTGCTCGCGATCAAGGGCAAGGGCGGTCGCGAACGGCTCGCCCCGCTGACGCCGATCGCAAAGCAGGCCATGACCGCCTATCTCGCCGCGCTCGAAGAAGCGGGGCGCTTCGCGGAAGGGCCTTGGCTGTTCCCGGCGCCCGGAAACAGCGGCCACCTGACCCGCCAGGTCTTCGCGCGAGACCTGAAGGCTGCGGCCGCCCGCGCGGGGCTGTCGCCCGACAAGGTGAGCCCCCACGTCCTGCGCCACGCCTTCGCCAGCCATCTCGTGCAGAACGGCGCGGATCTGCGCGCCGTGCAGCAGATGCTCGGCCACGCCGACATCGCCACGACCCAGATCTACACCCACGTGCTTGACGAGCGCGCCAAGGCGATGGTGCGGGACCTCCATCCCCTCGGCGACGCCGCGGAGTAGACCGCGCCGGAAGTCGGCGGCCACCGCGCCCGCCGAACGCTCGAGAAGGCTGGACGTCGCGCTTTTCTCGCTGTCCGCGGGATTTTCACGACCACCTGCAACTGTCCTGCAAGGAATCGACTTTAGTATGCCATCAGCAATGACCGAACGGTTCGGTCAGGCCTTGTCAGACGTCCAGGCATGCGCTAAATCCGCCATTGACCGAACCGTTCAGTCATATTTTCGGGCGTAGGCTCGGTGAACGACATCGCGTTTCAGCGGCGCCCTCTCAATCGCCGGGCGTGGAACCGAGAGGCCTGAAGTGGCGAAAGCTCAGCAGCCCCCGATCGAAGACGAGGCCCCGCGGCCACGGCTCGTCGTGGCCGGGCCGCCGTCCGCCACGCCGGCTTCCACAGCGGACGATCCCGCCGCGCGCGCGCCCAAGCCCACGGACGAGGCTCCGGCGCCCCCGGCCGCCGATCCCGGCGCCATGAGCGGCGCCTCTTCCAAGCCTGCGACCGGAAAGCGCGGAGGAGCGCGAAAGATCGTGCTCGGCGCCGTGCTGCTCGCGGCTCTCGCCGGCGCCGGCTGGTATGGCTACGACTGGTGGGTCGACGGCCGCTTCCTCGTCGAGACCGACGACGCCTATGTGGGTGCGGACATGGCGACCATGGCGCCGAAGGTCTCGGGCTACGTCGCAGCCGTTCCGGCGGCGCAGAATCAATCCGTCAAAGCGGGCGATCCGCTGGTGACGCTTGACGACGGCGACTACCGCCTCGCGCTTCAGGCGGCGGACGGCCGCATCGCGACCCAGGAAGCGACGGTCTCCCGCATCGACCAGCAGATCGCAGCCGCACAGGCGCAGGTGCTCCAGGCGAAGGCGCAGGTCGACAGCGCCGCCGCCGACAGCGAGCGCGCCGCGGCGGACTTCGAACGGGCGCAGCAGCTCGTGAAATCGAGCTACGGCAGCAGGCAGGCGCTCGATCAGGCGACCGCGGACAAGGCGCGTTCCGCCGCGGCGGTCGAGGCCGCAAAAGCGGGCGTGACCGCGGCCGAAGCCAACCGCGACGTGCTCGCCGCCCAGAAGACCGAGGCCGCGCGTTCCCTCGACGAGCTCAGGACCGCGCGCGCCCAGCGCCAGCGCGACCTCGACGCGACCGTGATCCGCGCGCCCTTCGACGGCGTGGTGGGCAACAAGGCCGTGCAGGAAGGCGACTACGTCACGCCCGGCAAGCGCGTGATGGCGGTGGTGCCGCTCGACCGCGTCTATGTCGACGCGAACTTCAAGGAGACCCAGCTCGGTGAGATCGTGCCGGGCTCGAAGGTCCGGCTCTCGGTCGACGCCTATCCCGAACATGACGTCACGGGCGTCGTCGACAGCCTCGCGCCCGCCTCCGGCGCGCAGTTCTCGCTGCTGCCGCCCGAGAACGCGACCGGCAACTTCACCAAGATCGTCCAGCGCGTTCCCGTGCGCATCCGCGTCGACCCCGCGGACGTCGCCAAGGGCCGCCTGCGTCCGGGGCTTTCCGTGATCGCCTCGGTCGACACCCGAACCGCGCCGGCCAGAACCCCCGAGACGGGTTCGACCGACGCTTCCGCCACCGGCGCCGCCTCCCCCGGGCGGCGCTGACCGGGCCCCGCGCCCGATTTCCCGAAGATGAGCGGCGGCGCCATGAGCAATCTATCATGAGTGTCCGATCGACCGCCGATCCAGCCCGTGTCCCCCAGGGTCCGGCGGCCGGCTCCTCCTCCGGGTCTTCGGGCGCGGGCGCCCCTCCCGCCGAACCTCAGGTGACGGCGAAGCGCCTGATCGCCTTCTCGGCGCTCGTCTTCGGGATGTTCATGGCGATCCTGGACATCCAGATCGTCTCCTCGTCGCTCGCCGAGATCCAGGCGGGGCTGAGCGCAAGCGTGGACGAGATCTCGTGGGTCCAGACCAGCTACCTCATCGCCGAAGTCATCATGATCCCGCTCTCGGGATATCTGGCGCGCGCGCTTTCGACCCGCGTGCTGTTCTCGATCTCGGCGGCCGGCTTCACGCTTGCGAGCGCGCTCTGCGCCACCGCCACGACCCTGCCCGAGATGATCGCCTACCGGGCGCTGCAGGGCTTCATCGGCGGCGGCATGATCCCGACGGCCTTCGCGGCCGCCTACACCATCTTTCCGCGCCGTCTCCAGCCGGCGGTGATGGCGGTGGTCGGCCTGACGGTGACGCTCGCGCCCACGATCGGCCCGACGGTCGGCGGCTATCTGACCGAACTGCTCTCCTGGCACTGGCTGTTCCTGATCAACGTCGTCCCCGGCGCCGCCGCGACGCTGATCGCCTGGACGCTGGTCGACTTCGACGAGCCGGACTACGGCCTCCTGAAACGCCTCGACCTTCTGGCGCTCGCGGGTCTCGCGATGTTCCTCGGCAGTCTCGAATACGTGCTGGAGGAAGGCGCGAAGGACGACTGGTTCCAGGACGCCACCATCCGGACCCTGAGCGTCGTCACGGTCGTCGGCGCGGCGCTGTTCTTCTGGCGCTGCTTCGCGGCGGAGGAGCCGCTGGTCGACCTGCGCGCCTACAAGGACCGCAATTTCGCGGTCGGCTCGCTGCTGACCTTCGTAATGGGCGTCGGCCTCTACGGCATGACCTATCTCTACCCGGTCTTCCTCGGCCGGGTGCGGGGCTACGATTCGCTCCAGATCGGCGAGACCGTTTTCGTCTCGGGCTTGTTCATGTTCCTCACCGCGCCGGTGGTCGGCGCGCTCTCGCGCAAGGCCGATCCGCGCTGGCTGATCGCCACGGGCTTCGTCGGCTTCGCGCTGTCCTGCCTCGACCTCACCTGGATCACCGGCGACTGGGCGTTCTGGGAGCTGTTCGTCCCGCAGGCCCTGCGCGGGATCTCGCTGATGCTCTGCATGGTGCCGATCAACGTCGTATCGCTCGCGACGCTGCCCCCGAGCAAGCTCAAGAACGCCTCCGGCCTCTTCAACCTGATGCGCAACCTCGGCGGCGCCTTCGGGCTCGCCTTCATCAACACCTTCCTCAACGAGCGGCAGGACCTCCACATGCTGCGGCTGCGGGAGAGCGTCATCTGGGGCCGGCAGGTCGCCGAGGAGCGGCTCTCCGAGATGACCCAGGCGTTTTCCGCCCGGATGGGCTCGGACGCGGAGCTCGCCGCGATCAAGCAACTGTCGAACCAGGTTCGCCAGCAGGGCCTCGTCCTCTCGTTCGGCGACCTGTTCTGGGCGCTGTCGATCCTGTTCGTCGCGATCGTGCTGCTGGTGCCGCTGATCAGCCGCCCAAAGCCGGGCGCGACGGCCGCTCCGGCGCATTGACGGTCGCCGCAATGCTTGCGTCCGCGAGTTCAATCGGTGGTAGCATCCGTCCCCAGATCGCCGGGGGCATAACCGTTGAAGATTCGCATTGTCGCGGCCGCGGGGCTCGTCGCCCTCGCAGTCCTGCTGAAGCCTGACGCCGGCAGGGCGCAGACGCCGGATCCCGAAGCTCTCAGGGTCGCCCAGGAACTCATCGCCCTGACCGTGACCGACGGCCTGCGCGAGGCGTTCATCGACAGCAGCTGGCCCCAGATGGAGCATACGCTTCGCGCGAACCCGATGCGCCTTTCGGGCGAAGAGATCGCGGCGTTGAAGTCCGATTTCTCGACGCTGCTTCGTTCCGAGATCGAGAAGACGATGTCCGACACCCCGGACATCTACGCCAAGTATTTTTCGGCGGCCGAGCTCCAGGACATGATCGACTTCTACAAGACCGAAACCGGGCGAAAATCGCTCACCGTCCTGCCGGCCATGACCGCCGAGCTCATGCAGCGGACAAACGAGCGCGCCCCCGCAATGATGCAGCGGATCATGATCGCGTTCGCCGAGGTGCTGAAGAAGCGCGGCGTCAACACGCCGTAGCGACGGATGAGCCCTTGTCCCGGCCTTGAGCCGGGACCCAGGAACTCAACGACGTCCGAAGCAATCGACAGCCGCGCCGCCCATCCATAAGCAGCGGCGGATATAGGCCCCGGCTCAGGGCCGGGGCTCGAGGGCGGCGCTCCTCACATGTGGATCGCGCGTCCCTCGACGGCGAGCGCCGCTTCCTTGACCGCCTCAGACAGCGTCGGATGGGCGTGGCAGGTGCGGGCGATGTCCTCGCTCGACGCCGAAAACTCCATGCCCAGCGCGACCTCGGCGATCAGCGTGCCGGCGTCCGGACCCACGATGTGGACGCCGAGCACGCGGTCGGTCTTGGCGTCGGCCAGAATCTTCACGAAGCCGTCGGTCGTGCCGTTCGCCTTGGCGCGGCCGTTGGCGGTGAACGGAAATTTGCCGGCTTTGTAGTCGACGCCGTCCTTCTTCAGCTCTTCTTCGGTGCGGCCGACCGAGGCCACCTCGGGGTAGGTGTAGACGACGTTCGGGATGACCTCGTAGTTCACATGGCCGGCCTTGCCCGCCAGCATCTCGGCGATCGCGACGCCCTCGTCCTCGGCCTTGTGGGCCAGCATCGGCCCGACGATGACGTCGCCGATGGCGTAGATCCCGTCGACGCTGGTCTTGAAATGGCCGTCGGTCTTCACCCGGCCCCGCTCGTCGAGCGCGACGCCGGCTTCCTCGAGCCCGAGACCCTGGGTGTAGGGAACGCGGCCGATCGCGACAAGAACGACATCGGCTTCGATCGTCTCGGCTTCGCCGCCCTGAGCAGGCTCGATCGTGACCTTCAGGCGGTCGCCCGCCTTCTCCGCGCCGGTGACCTTCGAGCCGAGCTTGAAGGCCATGCCCTGCTTGGCGAGGATGCGCTGGAACTGCTTTCCGAGTTCGACGTCCATGCCCGGCAGGATGCGGTCGAGGAACTCGACGACCAGCACCTCGGCGCCGAGCCTGCGCCAAACCGAGCCGAGCTCGAGCCCGATCACGCCGCCGCCGACCACCACGAGCTTCTTCGGAACCGAGGGAAGCGTCAGCGCGCCGGTCGAGGACACGATGGTCTCCTCGTCGATATCGAGGCCTTTCAGCGTCGCGACGTCCGAGCCGGTCGCGATCACGATCGCCTTGGTCTCGAGCGTCCGGGCCTCTCCGTCCTCGGGCGTCACCTCGACCTTGCCTGCCGCGAGGATCTTCCCCGTGCCATGGAAGGCGTCGATCTTGTTCTTCTTGAGCAGGAACTCGACGCCCTTGGTGTTGCCCGCGACGCCCTCGTCCTTGAACGCCATCATCTTACCGAGGTCGAGCTCGGGAGCCGGCACCTTGATGCCCATCTTGGCGAAGGCGTGCCCCGCCTCGTCGAACAGCTCGGAAGCGTGGAGCAGCGCCTTCGAGGGGATGCAGCCGACGTTCAGGCAGGTGCCGCCATGCGTGGCGCGCTTCTCGACGACCGCGACCTTCAGCCCGAGCTGCGCCGCGCGGATCGCGCACACATAGCCGCCGGGGCCGGTGCCGATGACGACGAGATCGTAGGCGGCGCCAGTGTTGTCAGCCATGGGTCGGTTCCGTTTCTTGAAGATCGGCCGGGGCGGCCGGGAACTCAGCGGTCGCCGGACCGGCCGATATCCCGTCTCAGGAGTTTCGACTGGATCGACAGCGTCCAGCGGTTCAGCACGAAGATCGCGATCGTCAGGCCGACGATCCACGGCAGGACGGTGACCAGCCCCGCGAGGGTGCGGCTATGGTCCTGCGAGTCGAAGTTCATGATCACGGCCACGACCACGAAGCCGATCGCCGCCATCAAGGTCTGACGGTCGAGCGTCTTCTTGCGGCGCGCTATGGCGGCGGCGACTTCGGGGGTGTCGACGTCGGGGGTCAGCTCGAAGTCCCTTCTTCGATGCGCCATGTCGACAGCACGTCGGGATTGACCACCAGTTCACCCGTGGTCCTGAGCCGATACTCGCCCGGCGCCGCGTGGCCGAACCAACTCGGCGCCGGCGGCAGCACGAGCGTGTCGCCGGCGCAGGCGCCCTCGCAGACGACCGTAATGCCCGAATCGGGATCCGCCGACGCGATGCGCCCGTGATACTGGCCGGCGCGCTCGCCTTGGGGCGAGACGAAGGCGACGCCCACCAGCGCGTATTTGCCGACGAGCCACTCGGCGGCTTCGGCGTTCCAGGGCTCCGGAAAGGGCTCGCCCGAAGGGACGAAGCGCGGAGGACGCTCCAAGAGAAACCTCCTCAGAGATCCATCACCAGCCGCGACGGATCCTCGAGGCTCTCCTTCACGCGGACGAGGAAGGTCACGGCCTCCTTGCCGTCGACGATGCGGTGGTCGTAGCTCAGCGCCAGATACATCATCGGGCGGATCTCGACCTTGCCGCCGATCGCCATCGGCCGCTCCTGGATCTTGTGCATGCCGAGGATGCCGGATTGCGGCGCGTTCAGGATCGGGGTCGACATCAGCGAGCCGTAGATGCCGCCATTGGTGATCGTGAAGGTGCCGCCCTGCATCTCCTCGATGCCGAGCTTGCCGTCGCGGGCGCGCTTGCCGAAGTCCGCGATCGTCTTCTCGACGCCGGCGAGGCCGAGCCGGTCGGCGTCCCGCACCACCGGCACCACGAGGCCCTTCTCGGTGCCGACCGCGATGCCGACGTGGTAATAATTCTTGTAGACGAGGTCCGTGCCGTCGATCTCGGCGTTGACCGCGGGCACGTCCTTCAACGCCTGGACCACGGCCTTCACGAAGAAGCCCATGAAGCCGAGCTTCACGCCGTGCTTCTTCTCGAACACGTCCTTGTACTTCGCGCGCAGCGCCATGACCTCGGTCATGTCGACCTCGTTGAAGGTCGTGAGCATGGCCGCGGCGTTCTGCGCGTCCTTGAGGCGGCGCGCGATCGTCTGGCGGAGCTTCGTCATCCGGACGCGCTCCTCGCGGGACGCGTCGTCGGGGGCGGAGGGAGCGCGGACCGGCTGCGGCGCGCTCGGCGCCGAGGGGGCCGCCGGCGCCTTCGCCTGCTGGCCGCCTTCGGAAGCGGCGAGCATGTCGCCCTTGGTGACGCGGCCGTCCTTGCCGGAGCCCTTCAGCGAAGACGGGTCGACGCCGGTCTCTTCCGCGAGCCGGCGAACCGACGGCGCCTCGCCGGCGCCGACCGGCGCGGAGCCGCCGTTCGCCTTCGGGGCTTCGCGCGGCCTGGTCTCGTTCGCGTCGTCCTTGATCGGCTTCGCGTCGGTCTTGTTCGCCTCGGCCTTGGCCTCCTTCGGCGCCGCGCCTGCGCCGCCCTCCTCGATCGAGCCGAGCAGCGCCCCGACGCCGACGGTGTCGCCGTCATTGGCTTCGATCGAGCCCAGCACGCCGGCGGCGGGCGCCGGGACCTCGAGCGTGACCTTGTCGGTCTCGAGCTCGACGACGGGCTCGTCGGCCTTCACGGCTTCGCCTGGCTTCTTGAACCAGCGGCCGATGGTGGCCTCGGTGACGGATTCGCCGAGCGTCGGAACGCGGATCTCAGTTGCCATCAGATCGCCCCCACGAAGGGGCCTCCCCTGTTCTTGCGGGCGCTGTTCGCGCGGATGGTCGCGTCGCCTGCCGCGGCGCGATAGAGAATTCCGGCCGCCTCATAGACGATTTCGCTCGCTGCCGGACAGAACTTTCGCGTGACGTCAGCTATGCCGCCGACGCCGCGCGCCAAGGGCGCCGCCCGAGCGGCGCCGTCGTCATTCGCCGAGCGCGTCGTTCAGGAACGACTGAAGCTGGGCGAGGTGTTTCGACATGAGACCGGTCGCGGTCGCCGCCGCCGCAGGACGGCCGGCGTAGCGCGGTCTCCTGTGCTCGGCCCCGATGTTGTTCAGCACCCACTCGATGTAGCTCTCTACGAAGAACCATGAGCCCATGTTGCGAGGCTCTTCCTGGCACCAGACGACCTCCGCCTGCTTGAAGCGCCCGAGTTCGCTCATCGCGGCCCTGACGGGGAACGGATAAAGCTGTTCGACACGCATCAGGTAGACGTCGTCGATCCCGCGCTTCTCACGCTCCTCAAGCAGGTCGTAATAGACCTTGCCCGAGCACATCACGACGCGGCGGATCTCGGCGTCGGGCTTGAGCTTGATGACCGAGTTCGGGTCCAGCTCGGCGTCGTCCCACAGCAGGCGATGGAAGTGCGTGCCCTCGTCCATCATGGCGAGCGACGAAACCGCCCGCTTGTGGCGCAGCAGCGACTTCGGCGTCATCAGGATCAGCGGCTTGCGGAAGTCGCGCACCAGCTGCCGGCGCAGGATGTGGAAGTAGTTCGCCGGCGTCGTGCAGTTCGCGACCTGCATGTTGTCCTCGGCGCACATCTGCAGATAGCGCTCGAGGCGTGCGGAGGAGTGCTCCGGCCCCTGGCCCTCATAGCCGTGCGGCAGCAGCATCACGAGGCCCGACATGCGCAGCCACTTGCGCTCGCCCGACGACAGGAACTGGTCGACGATCACCTGCGCGCCGTTGGCGAAGTCGCCGAACTGCGCTTCCCAGAGCGTCAGGCAGTTCGGCTCGGAGAGCGTGTAGCCGTATTCGAAGCCGAGCACGGCCTCTTCCGAGAGCATCGAGTTGATGACCTCGAAGCGGGCCTGATCGTCGGAGAGGTTCGAGAGCGGCGTGAAGCGGCTCTCGTTCTCCTGGTCGGTCAGAACCGAATGCCGTTGGCTGAACGTGCCGCGCTCGACGTCCTGTCCCGACAGGCGGACGGGCGTTCCCTCGGTCAGCAGCGAACCGAAGGCGAGCGCCTCGGCCATCGCCCAGTCGATGCCCTCGCCGTCCACGACCATCTTTCGGCGGTTGTCGAGCAGGCGCTTGACGGTCCGGTGCACGGCGAAATCGTCCGGCACGGACGCGATCTTCTCGCCAAGCTCCTTCAGCCGCGCGATCGTCACCCCGGTCTTGCCGCGGCGCGGATCGTCATAGTCGCGGCTCGCCTTGATGCCGGACCAGCGGCCGTCGAGCCAGTCGGCCTTGTTGGGCTTGTAGGCCTGGCCGGACTCGTACTCCGTCTCCATGCGGTCGCGGAACGCCTGGCGCATCTCGTCGACCTCGCCGGCGCGGATGACGCCGTCGGCTTCAAGGCGCTTGGCGTAGCTTTCGAGCGCGGTCGGGTGCTGGCGGATGATCTTGTACATCCGCGGCTGGGTGAAGGCCGGCTCGTCGCCCTCGTTGTGGCCGAAACGCCGGTAGCAGAACATGTCGATGACGACCGGCTTGTGGAACTTCTGCCGGAACTCGGTCGCGATCTTGGCCGCGAAGGTGACGGCCTCGGGGTCGTCGCCGTTCACGTGGAAGATCGGCGCCTCGATCATCTTCGCCACATCCGACGGATAGGGCGACGAGCGCGCCATGCGGGGCGCGGTCGTGAAGCCGATCTGGTTGTTGATGATGAAGTGGATCGAGCCGCCGGTCTTGTGGCCGCGCAGGCCCGACAGGCCGAAGCACTCCGCCACCACGCCCTGGCCGGCGAAGGCCGCGTCGCCGTGGATCAACAGCGGCATCACCTTCACACGGTCGACGTCCATGTGCTGGTCCTGCTTGGCGCGGACCTTTCCGAGCACCACAGGATCGACGATCTCGAGGTGGCTCGGGTTCGCGGTCAGCGACAGGTGGACGTTGTTGCCGTCGAACTCGCGGTCCGACGAGGCGCCGAGGTGGTACTTGACGTCGCCCGAGCCCTCGACCTCGTCCGGCGTCCAGCTGCCGCCCTTGAACTCGTGGAAGATCGCGCGGTGCGGCTTGCCGAGCACCTGGGCCAGGATGTTGAGGCGCCCGCGATGCGCCATGCCGAACACGATCTCGCGCACGCCGAGCGCGCCGCCGCGCTTGATGATCTGCTCGAGCGCCGGGACGATGGACTCGCCGCCGTCGAGGCCGAAGCGCTTGGTGCCGGTGTACTTGACGTCGAGGAACTTCTCGAAGCCCTCGGCTTCCACCAGCTTGTTGAGAATGGCCTTCTTGCCTTCGTTGGTGAAGGCGACGCCCTTGTCCGGCCCCTCGATGCGCTCCTGGATCCAGGCCTTCTCGGCCGGGTCCGAGATGTGCATGAACTCGACGCCGAGCGTGCCGCAATAGGTTCGGCGCAGGATGGAAAGCATCTCGCGCACGGTCGCGTATTCGAGGCCGAGCACGTGGTCGATGAAGATCTTGCGGTCGAGGTCCTTCTCGCCGAAGCCGTAGGACGCCGGGTCGAGCTCCTCGCGCTCGGGGCGCTTGTCGAGCTTCAGCGGATCCAGATCGGCGGCGAGATGGCCGCGGATCCGGTAAGCCCGGATCATCATGAGCGCGCGGGTCGAGTCGCGGGCGGCGGCCTGGATCTCGGCCTCCGAGACCGGCGCGCCCTTGGCCGCGGCCTTGCCCTTCAACTTGTCTGAGACCGCGACCTCGATCCGGCCCCAGTCGCCGTCGAGCGCGGAGACCAGTTCGCCGTTCGCGGGGATCGGCCAGTTGGGCTTTTCCCACGAGGGACCGTCGGCGGTCTTTTCGACCGCCTCGGCCTCGTCGCCCAATTCGTCGAAGAACGCCCGCCACTCCGGATCGACCGAAGAGGGATCCTTCAGATAGCGGGCCTGCAGATCCTCGACATAGGCGGCGTTCCCGCCCCAGAGGAAGGAGGTGCGGGAGAAACCCTCGTTCGCCGCCTGGCGTGACATCGGAGCGGTCCTGAGATCGATACGGTCTGGTCGTTTCGCAGCGCAATATAGGACTGCGACATTCGGATTAGAACGATGGAAATGCGAAATCAGCGTGGCGAAGGGATTAGCTCCGCTGAAACCACAAGTCGAGCAGATCTTAAAGCCATCGGTTCCCTCGACTGCGGGACGTCAGCAGCCCTGATTTCCATGAGACACGATCGCGTGATGAACGCGCAACCATGACGATTCACGACTGCTCCGTTCTCGCGGTGAGATAGCAGTCTCTGTGGAACTCAATGGAATCGGGGGATTTCATGAAACGCGGAGCGACGTGCGCTCTGGCGGCCGGGGCGTTCGCCCTGACGGCCTGCCAGACCACGGGAACCGGCGTGCAATATGTGAAGGAAAGGCCGGGACCGGATATCCAAACCGCCAGGGCGCAGTGCGAGGCGTGGGCCGCGAAGGCGTCCCATGTGGTGATCGGCATCGGAGGCCCCGAGGTCATCGCCGGCGGCCTGATCGCGAGCGCCATCCTGACCGGCGTCCGCCGCGCGCAAGCCTTCGAATACTGCATGACGGCGCAGGGCTATCGCAAAGTCGACGCCCGAACGGCCGCCCAGCCAGCGCCCGCTCCTGCGCCTCCGCCGCAAACGAAGAAGCCCACGCCTGCGAAAACGACGAAGAAGGCGCCTGTCCGGGCCGGCTGAATCGATCTGCGGAAACAAAAACGGCGGCGCCCTTTCCAGGGACGCCGCCGTTTCGTTTGTTCGAGGCTTGGCCTCAGCCCTTCAGCAGTTCGACCAGCGTCTTGCCGAGGCGGGCCGGCGACGGCGACACGCGCACGCCCGCCGCCTCCATGGCCGCGATCTTGTCCTCGGCGCCGCCCTTGCCGCCCGAGATGATCGCGCCGGCATGGCCCATGCGACGGCCGGGAGGGGCCGTGCGGCCGGCGATGAAGCCGACGGTCGGCTTCTTGCGGCCGCGCTTGGCCTCGTCGGCGAGGAACTGAGCCGCGTCCTCCTCGGCGGAGCCGCCGATTTCGCCGATCATCACGATCGACTCGGTTCGGTCGTCGGCGAGGAACATCTCCAGCATGTCGATGAACTCGGTGCCCTTGACGGGATCGCCGCCGATGCCGACCGCGGTGGTCTGGCCGAGGCCCTCCTGCGTGGTCTGGAACACCGCCTCATAGGTCAGCGTGCCGGAGCGCGAGACGACGCCGACGGTGCCGCGCGAGAAGATGTTGCCCGGCATGATGCCGATCTTGCACTCGCCCGCGGTCACGACGCCGGGGCAGTTCGGGCCGATGAGGCGCGACTTGGAGCCCTCGAGCGCGCGCTTCACCCGCACCATGTCGAGCACCGGAACGCCCTCGGTGATGCAGACGATCAGCGGGATCTCGGCGGCGATCGCCTCGCAGATGGCGTCGGCCGCGCCTGGCGGCGGGACGTAGACGACGGAAGCGTCCGCGCCGGTCGCCTCGCGGGCCTCGATCACGGTGTCGAAGACAGGCAGGTCGAGATGGGTCTGGCCGCCCTTACCCGGAGCCACGCCCCCGACCATCTTGGTCCCGTAGGCGATCGCCTGCGTGGAATGGAAGGTGCCGTTCTTGCCGGTGAAGCCCTGGCAGATGACCTTGGTGTTCGCGTCGATCAGGATGGACATCGTTCTCAGTTCCCCTTCACGGCCGCGACGATCTTCTGCGCTGCGTCGTCGAGATCGTCCGCCGGCAGGACGTTGAGCCCGCTCTCGGCGATGATCTTCTTGCCTTCCTCGACATTGGTGCCCTCGAGGCGCACGACGAGCGGCACGTTGAGGCCGACCGTCTTCACCGCCGCGATCACGCCGTTCGCGATCACGTCGCACTTCATGATGCCGCCGAAGATGTTGACCAGAATGCCCTTCACCTGCGGGTCGGCGGTAATGATCTTGAAGGCCGCGGTGACCTTCTCCTCGCTCGCGCCGCCGCCGACGTCGAGGAAGTTCGCGGGCTCCTCGCCGTAGAGCTTGATGATGTCGAGCGTCGCCATCGCCAGCCCGGCGCCGTTGACCATGCAGCCGATGGTGCCGTCGAGCGCGATGTAGGCGAGGTCGTACTTCGACGCCTCGATCTCCTTCGCATCCTCTTCCGTCAGGTCGCGGAGCTCGGCGAGCTCGGGATGGCGGTAGAGGGCGTTCGAGTCGAACGAGACCTTCGCGTCCAGCACCCGGATCTTGTCGTCCTTGGTGACGATCAGCGGGTTGATTTCGAGCATCGACATGTCGAGGCCGACGAAGGCGGCGTAGAGCTGGTCGACGAGCTTCGCGGCCTGCTTGGCGAGGTCGCCGGACAGGTTCAGCGCCTTGGCGATCGAGCGGCCGTGATGCGGCATCACGCCCGTCGCGGGGTCGACCGTGAAGGTGTGGATCTTCTCGGGCGTGTCGTGCGCCACGTCCTCGATGTTCATGCCGCCTTCAGTCGACACGACGAAGGCCACATGGCCGCTGTCGCGATCGACGAGCGCCGACAGATAGAACTCCTTGGCGATGTCGGAGCCTTCCTCGACGTAGAGGCGGTTCACCTGCTTGCCGGCAGGGCCGGTCTGCAGCGTGACCAGCGTCCGGCCGAGCATCTGGCCGACGAACTCCTTCGCCTCCTCGGGCGACTTCGCGAGCCGGACGCCGCCCTTCTCGCCGGCCTCGGCCTCCTTGAACTTGCCCTTGCCGCGCCCGCCGGCGTGGATCTGGGACTTCACCACCCAGACCGGACCGGGAAGACCCGCGATCGCCTTGTCGGCGTCCTCGGACGTCAGGATCGGAAAGCCGACGGGAACCGGCGCGCCGAATTTCCCCAGCAGTGCCTTCGCCTGGTATTCATGAATGTTCATCAGGTTTCCCTCAAAGGCGTTTCCGAGCGCTCCCGTCCGCCGGTCTTTCGCCGCGACGCGGTCTCTCGACTGCGGCCTTATTTGCTGGAGAGGAAGCGGTCAACGCCGATCGCTATCAGACTTCCGGTGAGGCATGCCAGATACCAGAGAAGGCGACCTGTCAGAGTTCGCCTGAGAATCGGCGGCGCAAAGCTCTGGGAAGCATTGAGAACGACGCCCGGACGGCCCGTCGGGAACGGTCGTTCACCGTTGTCACGGCGGCGAAAAGACGCCGTCCCGGATCAAAATCCGGGACGGGAGTTCTCAGGGCCGCTGGCGCGGCGCAGACCGTAGGTAGCGCCTGTCGATCACGACCGTGCGATCTGCCGCTGGCGCTTACTTGCCGAGGTTGGGGGCGATCGACTTGCAGACCTCGATCAGGCCCTTCACCGCGTTCACCGACTTGTCGAACTCGGCCTTCTCGGCGCGGTCGAGTTCGATCTCCACGATGCGCTCGACGCCGGCGGCGCCGATCACCGTCGGGACGCCGACATAGATGCCGTCGACGCCGTACTGGCCGGTGAGATGCGCGGCGCAGGGCAGCACGCGCTTCTTGTCCTTCAGGTAGCTCTCGGCCATCGCGATCGCGGAGGCGGCCGGGGCGTAGAAGGCCGAGCCGGTCTTGAGCAGACCGACGATCTCCGCGCCGCCGTCGCGGGTGCGCTGGATGATCTTGTCGAGCTTCTCCTGGGTGGTCCAGCCCATCTTCACGAGATCGGGCAGCGGGATGCCGGCGACCGTCGAATAGCGGGCGAGCGGCACCATGGTGTCGCCGTGGCCGCCGAGCACGAAGGCGGTGACGTCCTCGACCGAGACGCCGAACTCGTCGGCGAGGAAGTAGCGGAAGCGCGACGAATCGAGCACGCCCGCCATGCCCACGACCTTCTCGGGCTTCAGGCCGGACGCCTCGCGGAGCGCCCACACCATGGCGTCGAGCGGGTTGGTGATGCAGATCACGAAGGCGTCGGGGGCGTATTTGGCGATGCCGGCGCCGACCTGCTCCATGACCTTGAGGTTGGTGCCGATCAGGTCGTCGCGGCTCATGCCCGGCTTGCGGGGAACGCCGGCCGTGACGATCACCACGTCGGCGCCGTCGAGGTCCTCGTAGGACGAGGTGCCCTTCAGCTTCGCGTCGAAGCCGTCAACCGGCGAGGATTCCGCGATGTCGAGCGACTTGCCCTGCGGAACGCCGTCGACGATGTCGAACATCACGACGTCGCCGAGTTCCTTCAGGCCGACGAGATGAGCGAGCGTGCCGCCGATCTGGCCAGCGCCCACGAGTCCGATCTTGCTGCGCGCCATGTGGTCCTCTTCCTTCGAAATCGAGGCTGAGCGGGGCCCGGCGGGCCCGGCGGGGTTCGAAGGTTCGACTAGCCCGATCGGAACCTGCGTTCAAGGCATTGAAAACGTGGATCGGACCATCGTCGGATGACGGCCGCCGTCAGGTCTCGACCAGCCCCGTGGTCTGGCCGCTCGCGGCGCTGTCGCCCGCGCCGTGGGGGCGCGAGAGCCATTCGTCGGAGCCCATCTCGGCGAGGCGAGAGGCAGTACGCGCGAACCCGAAGGTCTCGTAGCCCTCGCTTCCCGTCCAGATCGCGTCGGGCTCCGCCTCGGCCGAGGCCACGAGCTTGACGTTGCGCTCGTAGAGCGCGTCGATCAGCGTCATGAAGCGCCGGGCCTCGTTGCGGCGGGCCTCGTCGAGCCGCGGCACGCGGTCGAGGATCAGCGCGTGATAGCGGCGCGCAAGCGCAAGGAAGTCCGCCGCCCCGAGCGGCTTGCCGCAGAGATCCTCGAAGGACGCGCGCGCCACGCCGTTCGCGGCGCTTGGGATCGCGACGCTTCGCCCCCCGACCTCGAGGCTCGCCGGCGCCCCGTCTTCGCCCGCAAGCGCCAAGAAGGCTTTGTCGAGCGCCTCCGTGGCCGCGGCGTCGGCCGGAACGATCCACACCTTGCCGTGGCCGAGCTTCTCGCGGCGGAAGTCGGTGCGGGCGTCGAGCCGGAAGACGTCGAGCCGGTCCTTCAGCATCTTCACGAAAGGCAGGAACAGCGACCGGTTGAGGCCGTCCTTGTAGAGGTCGTCCGGCGGGACGTTCGAGGTCGCGACCACCACCACGCCCGCCTCCAGCAGGCGCTCGAACAGGCGGCCGAGGATCATGGCGTCGGCGATGTCGGCGACGTGGAACTCGTCGAAGCAGAGGAGCGAGGCCTCCTTCGCGATCTGGTCGCCGACGCCCGGTATGACGTCCCCCCCGCCCTTGCCGCTCTTGGCCTGCTGGCGCGCGGCGTGGATGCGGGCGTGGACGTCCTGCATGAAGTCGTGGAAATGCGCGCGACGCTTGGTCTCGACCGGCGCGCTCTCGAAGAACAGGTCCATGAGCCGCGTCTTGCCGCGCCCGACCTCGCCCCAGACGTAGAGCCCGCGCGGCGTCGGCGCGTTCGAGCGGCCGAACAGCCACCCCAGCGCGCCCTTGCGGTCCGAAACCCGCTCCCGGAGATTGCGTTCGAGCGCGTCGAGGCGCTGGGCGAGCTTCGCCTGCCCCGGATCGGGATCGAGCGCGCCCGAGCGGACGAGCGCCTCGTAGCGCGTGAGCGTGGTGTCTGTCATCGGCGCTCGCTTGGTCCCGCCCCGCAGAACGCCGGACGGGCTGGCGCCCGAGGAAAAATCGTCCTTGCGCCGCTGCGCCGCTTAGCAGAGGCGCGCTCGGGGCGTCAAAGCCGGACGGCCATGCGCCGGACGCCTGTCACGCTTGCGTCGACGCCGGCCAACGTACGGAACGCCGTGGCCGGCGTTAACGTTTCCCGGTCAATTCGCGCGTTAATGGGAGGTCATGGCTCCGATGAAGACCCTCGCCGCCACCGCAATCGCCCTCATGGCCCTCTGCGCCGTCGGCGCCTCGGCGCACGCCGAGTCGACTTACTGGCAGGATCGCTCGGAGGGCCGCGGCTATGTCGACAGCGACGCCTATCCGAGCCGCGGCGCCGGCGACCATGTGGACATCCGCATGACGAAACGCGTTCGCGGCTCGGGCGCCGCGCCTTTCGCGCCGCGCAGCTACAACGGACCGGTCTACCAGAGCCAGGAAGAGGTTCAGCAGTCGGTCTATGACTTCGCGACCGGCGGCTTCGGCAACATCAAGTCCTATCGCTGAGCGGGCCGGCGTGCGGCGCGACGGAACATTGCGTCCGGGCGCAGCGCGGATCATCGTTCGACCGATGATCGTCCGCGTCCTCGCGACCCTCCCGCTGCTGTTTTTCGCGGCGCATCCGCCGAGATCCGCGTGACGCGAAGCGCCCATGGCGGCGCATCTCCGTTTCAAGGCTCTTTCAAGGATCGACGCGCAATGCGCACCATCATGCGCGGCTTCGCTGCCGCATGTCTTATCGCCCGCCCGGAGAAATGACCGAACGACCGCCTGCGGCGGGCGCGTTCGGCCGGCCGCAGGCCCCTTTTCCGCCCGGAGGACGCTCGATGACCGAATTCGTCACCGTCACGACGACGACGGACGACCGCGCGGCGGCCGAACGCATCGCCCGCGCGGCCGTCGAGCGTCGGCTCGGGGCCTGCGCCCGCATCATGCCGGTTCAGAGCGTGTACCGCTGGAAAGGCGAGATCTGCGACGCCGCGGAGTTCTCGGTCGAGATCAAGACCACGGCCTCACGCCGCGGCCTTCTAGAGGCGACGATCCGGGAGCTCCACCCTTACGAGCTCCCGGAAATCGTCGTCCATCCCATCCTCGACGGGTCGCCGGACTACCTGGCCTGGCTCTCGGCCGAGACCGCCGGAGACTCGTGACCCCCGAGCGGCTTCGCGACCCGCGTGCCCCAGCCGACATGCGCCCAGGCGCGCTCGTGGAAGTAGTAGAGGATGATCTTGGTCACCACCTCGGCCGAGGCGATCGAGCCGGCGGCCTTGAGCGAGCCGGTGAAAATGTAGCCGAGAAGCAGCGTGTCGAGCGATCCGAGCACGCGCCAGCTCACGGTCTTCGCGAGCGAACGCGCGGGCGAAGCGCTCGCCGTCGTAATCATGTCCGTCATTGGCCGGTCCCCTCGTCCCATGACTTGATGCAAGCCGACGAAAAAAGTCGGCTTTGCAGCCATGGACCCGCAGCGACGGCCTTGTAAAGCGCCGCAAGGTCGCGGCGGTTAAAGCTTTGCTCAGACTCTTCGCGTTTTCTCGACCTTGGTCGCGGTCGCGCGCTTTTCCGTTCTGTTGTTGCGGAAATGAAACGCGAACCGCCCCGCTCATGTCGCGTATCGAGTGGAGTTCAGCGTGTTCCGACCCAAAGCGGCCCCTCTCAAGGCCGTAGCCGTCGTCCTGCTCGCCTCGCTGGGCCTCGCGGGCTGCGCCTCCAAGGTCACCGTGACGAAGGTGCGGCTCAGCGAGCGCGAGTGCCTCGCGCGGGCGATGTATTTCGAGTCCAACCGTTCGAGCGACGCCGGCATGCTGGCGGTCGGCACGGTGGTGATGAACCGGCTGAAGTCGGGCCGATACGGCGCGACCGTCTGCGAGGTCGTGGGCGCGCCGCGTCAGTTCGCCCCCGGCGTCCTGACCCGCCCCATGACCGACCGCGGGGCGCCGCGCGCCCGGCGCATGGCCGACGTCGTGCTGTCCGGCAAGCGGCATCCGGGCGTCCAGAACGCCCAGTTCTTCCACACCGCGGGCTACAAGTTCCCCTACAACAACATGCGCTACGTGCTGGTCGCGGGCGGCAACGCGTTCTACGACAAGCGCAAGCCGCCGAAGACCTGGTACGGCGGCGACGGCCGCTGGGGTCCGCCGCCGGCCCCCGACGAGCGCGTCGACGGCGTGATGGTGGCGCAGGTCGACGTGATCGAGGATCAGCCGCAGCCCGCGGCCCGCCCGTCCCGCGCGACGGCCGTGGTCGAGGCCGCGCCGCGTCGGCCCGTCGAGGTCGCGGACGCCCGCGCGGCTTACGGCGGCGTGCCGACCTACGAACCGCTCCCGACGGCCGCCGACCGCGCCGCGCCCAGCCGCCGGAACGCGACCGTCGTCGCCGCGCTCGACAGGCCCGTCGCGTCCGGGCGCCAGGTCCGCGAAGATAACGGCCTGCGCGAAGAAGACCGCTGGCGCGACCAGGAACTCGCCGAAGAGGCCGGCCGCGCCCCCGCGAACGACGGCGACTGGAGGGAGCGTCGCGACGCGCGGGTCGAGTCCGAGCCGCTGCCCGTCATCGAAACGGCGCCCGCCCCGCAGGCGCCACGCCAGCCGTCGCCCCGTTCGCGGACGCGCGACTATCAGGTGGCCGCGGCCGAGCCCGTCTACGAGGCTCCGCGCCCGATCCGCACGGCCCGCGTCGTCAATCCCAGGACGGAGCCCGTCGAGGCGGATCCGGCCGCGCTCGGCTGGCGCGCAGGTCCGCCGCCGGCGCGGATGGGCGACGCGGCTTCCGCGGATCGGGGCGCTGCGAGCGACGACATGGGCGGATACCAGCCGTTGTCGCAGGCGGCGACCGAAGACGCCTCCCGGCCGCAGGCCCGCCGCACGGCGGAAAAGGCCTCCACGCGCTCCTATGGCGGCGTGACCTTGGAAGACCAGCCCCGCTACGGCTACCGCTGAGAACGGCTCAGTCATCCGCCGCGAGCGCTTTGAGCGCTCGGGCGGAAATCGACTGGTTCGCCGCCGCGTCGTAGCCGCAAGGCTCGGGCGGCTCAGGCCGCCTTCCCGAACTCGGCCTTGCCCTGCTCGTCGAGAGCGGCGAAGTCCGCGTCGGAAAGCACGATCGACGCCGCGGCGACGTTCTCCTCGAGATGCTTGACCTTCGAGGTGCCGGGGATCGGAAGCATCACGGGGCTGCGCTTCAGCACCCAGGCCAGCGCCGTCTGGCTCGGCGACGCGCCGACCTTCTTCGCGATCGTGTCCAGCACCGAACCGGGCTTGGCGAGCGCGCCCGCCGCAAGCGGGAACCACGGAATGAAGCCGATCCCGTTCTTCTCGCAGTGGTTCAGCACGTCCTCGCTGGTCCGGTCGACGAGGTTGTAGCGGTTCTGGACGGTCGCGACGGTGAAGTATTTCTGCGCCGCCTCGATGTCCTCGACCGAGACTTCGCTCAGGCCGGCGTGCTCGATCAGCCCTTCCTTCTGCATGTCGCGGATGACCTCGAACTGTTCCTCGCGCGGGACCTTCGGGTCGATGCGATGGAGCTGCCACAGCCCGATGGATTCGAGGCTGAGCCGGCGCATGCTCATCAGCACGCATTGCCGCAGATATTCGGGCCGACCGACCGGGAGCCAGACGCCGGGGCCGTTCCGCACCAGGCCGCCCTTGGTCGCGATCAGCATTTCCGAATAGGGTTTCAACGCCTTGCGGACCGCGACCTCGCTGACGAAGGGGCCATAGGAGTCGGCGGTGTCGATGAAGTTCACGCCGAGCTCCGGAAGCCGCTTCAGCGTGGCGAGGGCGCCCTCCTGATCGGCCGGCTTGCCCCAGATCCCTTCGCCGGTGATGCGCATGGCGCCGAAGCCGAGGCGGTTGATCCTGTAGTCGCCGATCGAGAACTGGCCTGAGGCCTTTGCGGTGATGTCGCTCATAGAAGATCTCCTCGTTCGTCCGGCCGAGGCCGCGCGAACCAGAGGGCTCAGCAGGCAGGCGCCGGACACCGCCCGATATGGAGGGCGAGCGCCCGCGCGGAAGAGAGAGAAAGGCCGCGCCAGTTGCGATTGCGCTGACGCAAAAGAACCCCACCCCTTGTCCCGGCGTCGCGCCAGGCTCCGGAACCGGGCCGGGACGCCGGGAGATCATCCCCGGCCGCCCAGCGCGCGGCGGTACAGCGTCGAGCGGCTGACGCCGAGTTTCCGCGCCGCCGCCGCGACGTTGCCTCCGCAGTCGTCGAGCGCCGCGAGCATCGCGCCGCGCGCCATCTCGCCGAGCGGCCCGTCGGGCGGCGGAACCGGCGCCGGCTGCGGCTTCGCACGCGGCGCGAGCGAAGCCGGAAGCAGGTCCGGCTGGACCGTCTCGCCGGGATCGGACAGCGCGATCAGCGCTTTCAGAACGCCCACAAGCTCCCTGTGGTTTCCGGGCCAGTCGTGGGCCGCGAGCGCCGCGAGGGTTTCGGGCGCGAAGCGGCGGCATTCGTGCGGCAGCCGCTCCCAAAGGGCGCCGATCACCGCCGGCCGATCGTGCAGCTCGCGCAGCGGCGGAAGCGCGAAGCTGAACTGAGCCAGCCGGAAGTAAAGATCCGAGCGAAACGTCTCGGAGGCCGCGAGGGAGGTGAGGTCCCGGTGCGTCGCGCAGACGAGGCGGATGTCGATCGCGGTCGGCCGGCCGCCGCCGAGAGGCGTCACCGCCCGGTCCTGCACCACCCGCAGCAGCCGCGCCTGCAGCCCGATCGGCATGTCGCCGATCTCGTCGAGGAACAGCACCCCGCCGTCGGCCTCGCGCAGCACGCCCTTCGAGCCCGAGCGCCGCGCGCCGGTGAAGGCGCCGTGCTCGTAGCCGAACAGCTCGGCCTCGATCAGCCCCTCGGGCAGCGCCGCGCAGTTGACGGCGACGAACGGCTTTTGGGCGCGCGACGACAGTCCGTGGAGCGCGCGGGCGAACATCTCCTTGCCGGAGCCGGTCTCGCCCTGAATCAGGATCGGGACGTCGCCCTCGAGCAGGCGAACGGCGCGCTTGAGCGAGGCCCGGACGCCCGCGTCGAAGACCGGCCCTTCCTGCGCCGGCGGCGGAGCGGCGGGGACGACGGACGCCGCCAAGGGCGTGGACGAACCCGCTACGGGTCGCGGCCCGCCGCGAACAAGCCGGGCGTGCACCAACCCGCCCGAACGCGCGCGTATGCGTTTCGTGTCGAAGCCTTCGAGCCTGCCGGCCTCGAAAACGTCGCCGAAAGTGCGCGCCCCGAGCGCGTTCCAGTCGAGCCCGAGAAGCTTCAGGCCATGCCGGTTCGCCGCGACCAGCCGCGCGCCCTCGAACACCAGCACGCCCTCCTGCGGTGTGCCCAGCAGCGCGGGATCGGCATGAAGGCGCACGACGTCCCGTCCTTCGAACCCCTCTGCGAACATCCGGTGCTCGATCTGGTCGACGCCGTGCCGGATGAGCGACAGAGCGTGGAGCTGCGGGATCGAGGCCGGCCCGGACAGGTCGATGGCGCCGATCAGGCCGCCGCGCGGATCGAAGATCGGAGCGGCCGCGCAGGTGAGGATGCGGTGCGGCTCGAAGTAATGCTCGGAGCCGCGCACCTCGATCGGCCGCCGCTCGACGAGCGCCGTGCCGATTGCGTTGGTGCCGGTCGCGGCCTCCGACCACTGCACGCCGGCCTGAAGCGACACGCCTGCGGCCTTGCCCGCGAAACTGCGGTCGCCGAAGGCGTCGAGGACGTTGCCTGCGGCGTCGGTGAGGATCGCGAGGCTCGAGGTGTCGCGCGCCTCGACCGCCAGCGCCTCGAGTTCCGGCCGGGACAGGCGGATCAGTTCGTCGTTGCGCTCATGAAGTTCGCGCAGCGCGCCACGACCGACGGGCGCGGCTCGCGGATCGGCGTGCGCGTCGAAGCCGCGTTCCGCGCACCGGAGCCAGGATCGAAGAATGGCGGGCGACAAGCCGTCGGGCCGGGCGCCGCGATCGAAGAAATCGCGGCGCGCCCTGGCGAGGTCGACGGCCGCGGCCGCAGCGGAATCGACGAACGGAGCGGAGGCTCCCATCGGCGTTTTCGTCCCTCATGTCGCAACTTGCGACAGCTGTCGCAGTGCGCTTCGTATCTCTGGGCGACATCTTGTCATCAGGATCGCTCCGGAGTCCACCGCTTCCCTTCGAAGGGTTCGGCAAGTTTCCAATCGCGGCGAGCAGACGCAATGACTTGCCGCGGCGCAGCATCACCTGGTCGCGAGCGTTTCGCGGTCTGGCACGAAGGCTGCGACTGCAGGACCAGTCCACGATCCCGCCGCAGTGACGGCGGGACGCTGCCTGGGAGGACTTGTCCATGAACGCACCGGAACGCATGACCAGCTTCGCGCGCCCCCCCTTCAAGGAGCGCTACGACAACTTCATCGGCGGCAAGTTCGTCGCGCCGCTGGGGGGCCGCTATTTCGACAACACGAGCCCGATCACCGGCCAGAAGATCTGCGAGATCGCCCGCTCGCAGAAGGAGGACGTCGAGCTCGCGCTGGACGCCGCCCACGCCGCCCGCGAGGCCTGGGGCCAGACGAGCCCGGCCCAGCGCGCGCTGCTGCTGCTCAAGATCGCCGACGTGATGGAGCAGAACCTCGAGCTGATAGCGACCGCCGAGACCTGGGACAACGGCAAGCCGATCCGCGAGACCATGGCGGCCGACATTCCGCTCGCGATCGACCACTGGCGCTATTTCGCGTCCTGCGTCCGTGCGCAGGAAGGCGCCCTCTCCGAGATCGACCACGACACCGTCGCCTATCACTTCCATGAGCCGCTCGGCGTCGTCGGCCAGATCATCCCGTGGAACTTCCCGATCCTGATGGCGGTCTGGAAGCTCGCCCCCGCGCTCGCCGCCGGCAACTGCGTCGTGCTGAAGCCCGCCGAGCAGACCCCGGCCTCGATCATGGTGGTGATGGAGCTGATCGGCGACCTCCTGCCGCCCGGCGTGCTGAACATCGTGAACGGCTTCGGCCTCGAAGCCGGCAAGCCGCTCGCCTCGTCGAACCGGATCGCCAAGATCGCCTTCACGGGCGAGACCACGACCGGCCGCCTGATCATGCAGTACGCGTCGCAGAACCTGATCCCGGTGACGCTCGAGCTCGGCGGCAAGTCGCCGAACATCTTCTTCGCCGACGTGGTGGCCGAGGACGACGACTTCTTCGACAAGGCGGTCGAGGGCTTCGTGATGTTCGCGCTCAACCAGGGCGAGGTCTGCACCTGCCCGAGCCGCGCGCTCATTCAGGAATCGATCTACGATAAGTTCATCGAGCGTGCGATCCAGCGCGTCAACGCGATCAAGCTCGGCTCGCCGCTCGACCCGCAGACCATGGTCGGCGCGCAGGCCTCGTCCGAGCAGCTCGAGAAGATCCTGAGCTACATCGACATCGGCAAGCAGGAAGGCGCCGAGGTTCTGGCCGGCGGCTCCAAGAACGAGCTCGAGGGCGACCTCGCCGGCGGCTACTACATCAAGCCGACGGTGTTCAAGGGCCACAACAAGATGCGGATCTTCCAGGAGGAGATCTTCGGCCCGGTGCTCTCGGTCGCGACCTTCAAGGACGACGCCGAGGCGCTTTCGATCGCCAACGACACGCTCTACGGCCTCGGCGCCGGCGTGTGGACCCGGGACGGCACCCGCGCCTACCGCTTCGGCCGCGGCATCCAGGCCGGCCGCGTCTGGACCAACTGCTACCACGCCTATCCGGCCCATGCGGCCTTCGGCGGCTACAAGCAGTCGGGCATCGGCCGCGAGACCCACAAGATGATGCTCGACCACTACCAGCAGACCAAGAACATGCTGGTCAGCTACTCCCCGAAGAAGCTCGGCTTCTTCTGATCCAATCGCTGATCGCGCTTTGAAGGGGCGGCTCCGGCCGCCCCTTTTTTACGGCGAACGTCCCGGCGCGCTGATCGCTAGCCCCACGGCCGCGACTTCACGAAATCCACAAAAGCCCTCAACGGCGGCGGCATATGCCGGCGGCTCTGGTAGTAAAGCTGCGGACCGGAGAAGTCCTGCCGCCAGTCTTGCAGCACGGGCGCGAGGGCGCCGCTGGCGAGTTCGTCGGCCAGGGCCTCCTCGAAATGGCAGATGATCCCGAGCCCGGCGGTCGCGGCCGCGATCTGCATCTCAAAGGTCGTCGCCGTCAGCGGCCCCTTGGGCGGGATGCGGAAGACCTCGCCCTCGCATTCGAATTCCCAGATCGCGAGCGCCCTGCTGCCGGCGAAACGATGGCCGATGCGCGCGTGGCCCAGAAGGTCGCGCGGATGGCCGGGCGTCCCGCGCGCCGGCAGATAGGACGGCGCGGCGGCCACCGCGAAACGCTGGCGGCGCGGACCGATCGGCGCCGCGATCATGTCGAGCGCGAGCCGCTCCTCGTAGCGGACGCCGGCCTCGCAACCCTCCGCCAGCATGTCGACGAAGCGGTCTTCGGCCGTCGCCTCCACAAGGCCGGCGCGCAGGCGGGCGATTTCCGCGGACACAGCCCGCGATTCCAGGGCGAGAACCTCGACAGGAACCTCGCGCTGGTCGAAGCGCTCCGCGCGGTCGCTCAGGAAAGGCACGCGAGCGTCGCGCAGATCGCGATCGCCTGGGTCATGGCGCAGGGCGAGGACATCGTGCCGGTGATCGGCGCGCGTCGCCGCGACAGGCTCGCAGAGGCGCTCGCCGCCGCTGATCTCACGCTGTCCGCCGACGACGTCGCGGCGATCGAGCGCGCGGTCCCGAAGGGCTCCGCGGCGGGCGACCGTTACCCCGCCCAGCACATGGCGGCTCTCGACAGCGAGCGGGGACGGGCGGGCCCGATCGGCGACGTTGCGCGCCGCGGACGCTCAGGATAGACCCCGGAGCTTCGCGCGGGCGCGTCTCGCCTGCGCCTGAACGCCCGGCCGTCCCTCCGCCGCGGCGCGCGAGGTTGATCGATGGACCGCATCCGCATTGTCGGCGGCGCCAGGCTCGAAGGCCGCATTCCGATCTCCGGCGCGAAGAACGCCGCGCTGCCGCTGATGATCGCGAGCCTGCTGACGTCCGAGACGCTCACCCTCGACAACCTGCCGCGCCTCGCCGACGTGGTTCTGCTGAAGCGCATCCTCGGCAATCACGGCGTCGAGGTCACGGTCGCGGGCAAACGCGTCGCCCAGGACGAGTTCGAGGGCGACACGGTGCGCCTCACCGCGCGCGAGATCGTCGACACCACCGCGCCTTACGACCTCGTCTCGCGCATGCGCGCAAGCTTCTGGGTGATCGGCCCGCTGCTCGCCCGCATGGGCGAGGCCAAGGTCTCGCTGCCGGGCGGCTGCGCGATCGGCACGCGACCCGTGGACTTCTTCCTCGACGCGCTGAAGGCGCTCGGCGCCTCGATCGACATCGAGGCCGGCTACGTGCTGGCCAAGGCCCCGGCCGGCGGGCTGAAGGGCGGGCGCATCGTGTTCCCGAAGGTCTCGGTCGGCGCGACACATGTGGCGCTGATGGCCGCGAGCCTCGCCAAGGGCGAGACCGTGATCGAGAACGCCGCCCGCGAGCCCGAGATCGTCGACCTCGCCGACTGCCTGATCAAGATGGGCGCGAAGATCGAGGGCGCCGGTTCCTCCACCATCCACGTCCAGGGCGTCGATGCGCTGCACGAGGCGCGCCATTCCGTGCTGCCCGACCGGATCGAGACCGGCACCTACGCCATCGCGGTCGCGATGACGGGCGGCGACATCCTGCTGGAGGGCGCGCGGCGCGACCTGCTCGGGGCGGCCTTCGACGTGCTGGTCGAGGCGGGCGTCGAGGTGACCGAGACCAACGAAGGCGTGCGGGTGGGCCGCAACGGCAAGGGCGTCGCGCCCATGACGGTGACGACCGAACCTTATCCGGGCTTCCCCACGGACCTCCAGGCCCAGCTCATGGCGCTCGCCTGCCGCGCCGAGGGCGCGTCGTCGATCACCGAGACGATCTTCGAGAACCGTTTCATGCACGTGCAGGAGCTCGCCCGCCTCGGCGCGAAGATCCACATCGACGGCCGCACCGCCACCATCGAGGGCGTCGACACGCTGAAGGGCGCGCCCGTGATGGCGACGGACCTGCGCGCCTCCGTGTCGCTCGTCATCGCAGGGCTTGTCGCCGACGGCGAGACGATCGTGAACCGCGTCTACCATCTCGACCGCGGCTTCGAGCGGCTCGAGGCCAAGCTGTCGCGCTGCGGCGCGACCATCGAACGCCTGACGGGCTGAGGGCGGCCTGAAGCTTCGCGACGCCGTCTCGGTTCGTCATGCCCCGGCTTGTCCGAGGCATCCATTGCTCGACGGAGCGCGGCGCTTGAGGATCCGGCATGGATCCCCCGGACAAGCCGGGGGATGACGGCGGTGGTCCGGGCGCTTCGAGCATGAACGCCCTAGCAACCTGTTCCCGTCCGGCCCTCAAGCCGATATGAGACGACAACCGTGTCGTCCCGCAGAGCCCCATGCAAGATCCCGCTTCCGACGCCCCGCTGCGCCTCGTCGCGCTCGACGCTGAAGACCTCGAGGTTCTGTCGGCGCATCTCCAGGATTTCGTGCTGCACGTCGGCGATCTGGTGTTCCTGCCGCGCGAGCGCCGTTTCGCTTTCGTGGGCAATCGCGCCGACCGCAGGGTGGACGGCGAGCTCCGCCGCCGCCGCGCCGCGGGGCATTTCGACCGCGTGCTCTCCGTGAAGGCGCGCGGCGTCGACCGCGAGGCGCCGGACACGGTGCTGAACCTTCTGGCGATCACCTTCGCCGAAACCGAGGCCCCTTCGGGCTGGATCGACCTCGCATTTTCGGGCGGCGCG
Source organism: Ancylobacter novellus (assembly GCA_003241695.1). Taxonomy (GTDB): domain Bacteria; phylum Pseudomonadota; class Alphaproteobacteria; order Rhizobiales; family Methylopilaceae; genus Methylopila. The sequence continues at coordinate 254,524 of QFPN01000008.1, forward strand.
TCGCTGCGCCTCGAGGTCGAGTGCATCGAGGCGCAGGCCGTCGACCTCGGCCCGGTCTGGGCCGCCAAGACCGCCCCGCATCACGACGAGGAAGCCTGACATGGCGATCCGGCTCTCCGCCGCCGATGCCGATTTCGAAGCGCTCTTCTCGGATCTGCTCGCCCAGAAGCGCGAGGTCTCCGAGGACGTCGACCAGGCGGTCGCGGCGATCCTCGACGACGTGCGCAAGCGCGGCGACGCCGCGGTTACCAACTATTCGCGTCGCTTCGACCGCATCGACCTCGAAAAGGTCGGCATGCGGGTGACGGCCGAGGAGATCGCGGCCGCGCGCGCGGAGTGCGATCCGAAGACGCTCGACGCGCTGAAGCTCGCGCGCGACCGCATCGAGGCGCATCACGCCAAGCAGAAGCCCGCCGACGAGACCTATCTCGACCCGATCGGCGTCGAGCTCGGGTCCCGCTGGACGCCGCTCGATTCCGTCGGCCTCTATGTGCCGGGCGGCACCGCGGCCTATCCGTCTTCCGTGCTGATGAACGCCGTGCCGGCCAAGGTCGCGGGCGTGAAGCGCCTCGCCATGGTGGTGCCGGCCCCGGACGGGAAGCTCTCGCCGCTGGTGCTCGCGGCGGCGGAGCTCGCCGGCGTCGACGAGGTGTTCCGCATCGGCGGCGCGCAGGCGGTCGGGGCGCTCGCCTACGGCACCGAGACCATCGCGCCGGTCGCCAAGATCGTGGGGCCGGGCAACGCCTATGTGGCGGCGGCCAAGCGCCGGGTGTTCGGAACCGTCGGCATCGACATGATCGCCGGCCCCTCCGAAGTGCTCGTGGTCGCGGACGGCTCCGCCAACGCCGACTGGGTCGCCGCCGACCTGCTCGCCCAGGCCGAGCACGACGCGTCGGCCCAATCGATCCTGATCACCGACGACGCCGAACTCGCGGACGCGGTCGAGCGGTCGGTCGAGAGCCAGTTGAAGACCCTGCCGCGCGAGGCGATCGCCGGCGCGAGCTGGCGCGACCACGGCGCGGTGATCGTGGTGGCGGCGATCGACGACGCCGTCCCGCTCGCAAACCGGATCGCGGCCGAGCATCTCGAGATCATCGCCGAAGACGGCGACCGGCTGTCGCGCGAGATCCGTCACGCAGGCGCGATCTTCCTCGGCGGCCACACGCCCGAAGCCATCGGCGACTATGTCGGCGGCTCGAACCACGTGCTGCCGACGGCGCGCACCGCGCGCTTCGCCTCGGGTCTCGGCGTGCTCGACTTCGTCAAGCGCACCTCGATCCTGCGCTGCGGCCCCGAGCAACTGCGCCTGATCGGCCCCGCGGCCATCCGGCTCGGCGAGGCCGAGGGGCTCGCGGCGCATGCGCGCTCGGTTGCGATCCGCATGAACGCAGGCGCGTGAGAGGAGGACGGCGATGACGGGCGGACAGACCTCGGCCGACCGGCTCGTCGCCGTGACCCTCGACGCGGCGTCGATCGGCGCCGCCTCGCCCGACGTCGAGCACGAGCGGCGCGTCGCGATCTACGACCTCATCGAGGACAACAGCTTCGCGCCCGAGGGCGGGCACGAGGGGCCGTTCACGCTGCACATCTCGCTCGTCGACCAGAAGCTGTCGCTCCGGATCAAGCGCAAGACGGGCGACGAGGCCATCACCCATCTCCTGTCGCTGTCGCCGTTCCGGAAGATCCTGAAGGACTATTTCTTCATCTGCGAGAGCTACCGCTCGGCGATCCGCACCTCGAGCCCGTCCCAGATCGAGGCCATCGACATGGGACGGCGCGGCCTGCACGACGAGGGCGCGGACGTGCTGATCGAGCGGCTCAGAGGCAAGATCGCGGTCGACAAGCAGACCGCCCGGCGCCTCTTCACCCTGATCGCCGCCCTGAGCTGGAAGGGCTGAGGCCTCCATGGCGGAAGCCGGCGCTCCCGGCGCGTCGCGCCCGCAGTCGGTGCTCTTCATGTGCGGGCAGAACGTCATCCGTTCGGTGATGGCGGAGGTTCTGGCGAAGCACTATTTCGGCCGCTCGCTCTATGTCGCCTCCGCCGGCGTGAGGCCGGGCGAGAACGACCCCTTCGTGGCCGCCGCGCTCGACGAGATCGGGCTCACGATCGGCAAGCATCGCCCACACACGCTCGACGACCTCGACGACCTCAACTTCGACCTGATCGTGACGCTCGCGCCGGAGGCGCACCACGCCGCGCTCGACCTCACGGCGCGCTATCCGGTCGAGGTCGAATACTGGCCGACCGTCGACCCGACGATGTTCGAGGGCGGCTCGCGCGAGCAGACGCTCGAAGCCTACCGCAACGTCCGCGACTCGCTCGACGATCGCGTCCGCGACCGTTTCCGCTTCGCCGCGAAAGCGCGCGTTTGAGGGCTCCCGCTAACGCAATCTGAACGCGCGACGAGTCATTCTGCCTGCAATCGCCGCGACAAGGGGACGGTCATGCAGGTCGAAACGGCGCCGCAAGGGGCGCGCCCGGGCATGTGGGCGACGGTCGGCGCGGTCGCCTTCGTGGCGATCCTGATCGCGCTCACCCTCGCGAAGGTCGCGTCCGCGGAGTTCCCGTTCCGCGGCGGCGACGAGCAGGGCCACTTCTCCTACGCGCTCCATCTCGCGAAGACGGGCGCCTGGTGGCCGGACCTCGCCGTGATGCCGCTCTACGACCTCGCCGGCGAACGGCTTGCGACGCTGAACTTCATCAATCACCCGCCGCTGTTCTACTGGGTCGCGGCGCCGGTTCAGGAAGGACTGGCGGCGTTTGGCCTGCCGCCGGCGTGGCTGCGCGCCTTCACCCTCGGCTTCAGCTTCGCGGCCTTCGGCGTGATCGCGGCGCTGGCGCGCCGGATGGGCTTCGGCGTGGGAACCTTCGCGGCCCTCGCCGCCGTCATGGCGTTCCTGCTGGTTCCGACCTTCGCGGCCTTCTTCAACAACGACCAGTTCGCGCTGCTTGGCGGCGCGCTCGCCTGCTATGGCGCGGCGCGGCGCGTGGAGAACCGCGGCGACTCCGCAGGGCTCGCGCTCGTCCTCGCCGGCGTCGCGCTCTGTTCCGTGAAGCTCACCGCGCTGATGATGGTCGGAGGGTTTGCGGTCGTGGTCTTCCTCGGCGACCGTTCCCGACGCCCGGATGTTTCGGCCCTGGTTGCGCTCGCGCTCGTCGGCGCCGCCTGTTCCGCGCCTTACGCGGCCTATCTGCTCCAGTACGGCAGCCCGACGCCCGACACCGCCGGCCAGATCGAAATGCTGCGCGGCTTCGTCGTCGAACTCGGATGGGACAAGGTCCCGCATATGAGCCTCGCCGCCTATCTCTCGAACGCGCCCTCCATGTTCTCGTTCCAGCTCGGCCAGGGTCCTCTGGTGTTCCTCGGCTTTCTGGCCGTGTGCCTCGCGCCGCTCGCGGCCTTCAAGGCCCCGCGCGATCCGAAGGAGGCCGCGGCCTCGGCGGTGGTCCGCGCCGCCATGATCGCGACCGGCGCGGTGCTGGTCGTCCACGTCGCCTTCGCCTATCGGCGCTACGAGGCGCTCGGATGGCTTGGCGATCTCTATCCGCGTTACTATTTCCCGCTTCTCGGCGCCTATGCGCTCGGCTGGGGCCTGTTCCTGCGCCGCGCCGGCGCGGCCGTCGTCATGTTGTGCCGACGGCCGGTTTCGGCTATCAGGCCTCAATTCTCCGCCAATCGCCAGGGTTGACCCGACCCGGACGCGTCCGGCGACGTTCCCCATCCGGCCCCGCGGCCGGACCGCGACATCGAACATCGAGACCACATGTCCAAGGAAGAACTGCTCGAATTCCCGGGCACCGTCATCGAACTCCTGCCCAACGCCACCTTCCGCGTGAAGCTGGAGAACGACCACGAGATCATCGCCCACACCGCGGGCCGCATGCGCAAGAACCGCATCCGCGTGCTCGCCGGCGACAAGATCCTGGTCGAGATGACGCCCTACGACCTGACCAAGGGCCGCATCACTTACCGCTTCAAGTGAGCCGCCAGAGCCTCGGCGCCGGACCGCACGCCCGATGACCAAGGAGCGCCCGAAGCTCGTCCTCGCCTCCGCGAGCCCGCGGCGGCTCGCGCTGCTCGACCAGATCGGCGTCGCGCCCGACCAGATCCTCCCCGCCTCGATCGACGAGACGCCCCGGCGCAACGAACGGGCGCGGACGCTCGCGCTGCGCCTCGCGGAAGAAAAAGCCCGCGCCGCGCACCGCCTGACGGCGCAGGATCCGAACCTCGCCGGCTCACTGGTGCTCGCGGCCGACACCGTCGTCTCGGTCGGCCGGCGCATCCTGCCGAAGGCCGAAACCGTCGAGGAGGCGACCGGCTGCCTCGAACTGCTTTCCGGCCGCGCCCACAAGGTGTCGACCGCGCTCTGCCTGTCGACCGTCAAGGGCTCGTTCCGCAGCCGCGTGGTCGAGACGCGGGTGCGCTTCAAGCGGCTCTCCGATCTCGAGATCGAAGGCTATCTCGCCTCGGGCGAATGGCGCGGAAAAGCCGGCGGCTACGCGATCCAGGGCCTCGCGGGCGCCTTCGTGGCGAAGCTCACCGGCTCCTACGGCGCGGTGGTCGGCCTGCCGCTCTACGAGACCATGAACCTGCTGGGCGGCGAGGGCTATCCGGTCCACAAGGACTGGCTGGCGCGCAAATGAGGCCGTGGTGAGCGAGGCCCCGGAGCGTCCGGCCCGGCCGCCGCGGCCCTGCCCGATCTGCCGCAAGATGTCGGTCGCGCCCTATCACCCGTTCTGCTCGAAGCGCTGCGCCGACGTCGACCTGTCGCGCTGGTTTTCCGAGGTCTACGCCGCGCCTGCCGCCGAACCGGAGGAGGACGACGACCGGCCTGCGCCGTCGCGGCCCGAGGACGATCGGTAGTAGGCTCGCCCGCGGATCGGAGAGGCTCTCGCGCATGAACGTCTGCGAACGGCGCAAGCTCGTCTTCCTGCACATCACCAAGACCGCCGGCGTCTCGATCGGCGAGGCGCTCGGCTTCGGCTCGAAGGTCTCCGACGCGCAGCACGACGTCGCGATGGACGCGGCCGAACGCTACGCGGACTATCTCAGGCTGTGCTTCGTCAGAAACCCTTGGGCGCGCGCCCTGTCGGGCTTCCGCTACACCAGGCGGATGGTCGAGAAGGGCGTGGTGAAATCCGATCCCGCGCGCCTCTTCATCGAGAGCCGGCCGACTGTCGACTTCCGCGCCTTCGTGGCCGACTTCCTGCAAGGCGCCGAGATCAACCGCATCCTGCATTTCCGGCAGCAGATGGTCTGGATCCGGCGCGGACAGCCTCAGTTCATCGGCCGCGTCGAGCGGATGGACGCCGACGTCGCGGCGCTGTCGCGCCTTCTCGGCGAGCCTCTCCCGGTCCGCCGGCTGAACGCCAGCGCTCCCGGCGAAGCGCTCGAGGACGCGTATGACGATCGCACGCGCGCGATCGTCGGGCGGCTCTATCGCGACGACGTCCGCTTCCTGAACTATCGTTTTCCTGCTTCGGGCGTAGACGGGGGCGATACGGACGGCTGACGGAGCGTCCGCCTCAGGGCTCGGTCGGCCCGGCGCCCGACCGGCTGGCCTCGCCGCGCGGCGGGCGGCCCGACAGGTCGGGCCGAAGTTTGGGCTCGAACAGCGGCCCGGTGAGCCGGACCGGCAGCGTCCAGGCGGCGCCCGAAGGCTTGACGAAGCCACGCAGCGACAGCTCCCGATCGACCAGAGACGCGTCTCCAGCCAGCGTGAAATTGGCGTGCGGTCCCTCGATCGACACCGGATCCGCGCGAGCGACGCCCTCCTTGATGACCATCGCGGCCTCGGCCCGCGCGAACTCGATCTTGTCCCCAAGGCCTGCGAGCGCAAGCGTCCGGCTTCGGCTTCTGGTGGCGAGGAGGCCGTCGGCGAGCCGCGCCTTCGCCTGCCCCCGAAGACCTGCGACAAGCGCCTGGATCGACGATCCCTCGCTTTCGACCGCAACCTCGGCGGTAAGCGTCCCGGCGAGCGGGCGGCGCCCGGCAAGAGCCTCGAGCGCCTCCCCGAGGGCGAGATCGGTGGCGCCGCCTTCGAAGCGCAGCCGCGCGACCGCGCCGTCCGGCTCGATCGAGAGCCTGCCGCCGACCGCGCCGCCATAGGCGCTCGCTTCGCCGATCGAGAGGTCGAGCCCGCCCTCCGCGACAGCGGCGGTGAGCGCCGGACGTTCGAGCGTAAGCCCGCCGAGCCGCATTTCGTCGGCGGAAAGCCTGAGGTCGAGCGTCCAGCCGCGGAGACCGTCGAGATCGACCGATCGCGCGCTCCAGGTTCCGTCCGGCCGGGCGACCTCGGGCGCAAGCAAGGCGAGGTAGGGCTTCAGGTCGATCGACCCCGCGTCGAGCGTCGCCTCGACCGCCGGGCCTGCAGGACCCGCCGTGACGCGACCGGCGCCCAGGAAGCTCCTGCCGGCGAGATCGAGTTCGCCGTTCGAGATCTGGAGCCCCGAGGCGTCGAGCTGGCCGCGGCCGGCGAACGACGCGCCCCAGCCTGACGCGGCCTTGGCCGGCGACGGCCTCGCGCCCAGCCAGCCGAGCGTGTCGGCGAGCTCCGAGGCGCGGACGCTGACGTCGCCGACCAGCTTCAGCCCGCCCTCGTCGATCGTGTCGCCGTCGAACAGCACGCGCGCCCCGCCGCCTTCGAGGCGCGCGCGGAACGGCGCCCGTTCGCCGCGGGCGAAGGCCGCGACGTCGGCGAGCTGCATCTTGGCCTCGACGGGACGGCCGCCGAAGCGTCCGTAGCCCGACAGCGTGAAGGAACCGCCGTCGCGCGGCCAGACCAGGCCTCCCTCTATCTTGTCGGCGACCCGGCCCTTCCACTGGAGCCGGCCGTCGCTCAGCCTGATCGAGGGCGGCGCAACCGCGGCGTTCGACCTGAGCGCCGAGAGGACGTCGGCGTAGGGCAGACGGTCGAGCGCGATCTGGGGCTGGTCGAGGATGAGTTCGCCGAGCTTGATACGCCCCTGAAGCAGCGCCAGGGGATCGAGCGTGCCGGTAAGCCCGCGGGCGACGGCGAAGGGCGGCTCGCCTTCATGGGCGAGGCTCACGCCTTCGACGCGAACGCGAGGACGCGGAAACAGCGAAACCTCGCTGCGTCCGTTGGCCTGCACCGACAGGCCGGTCGCTTGGGCGAGGCCGGCGAGCAGACGGTCGCCCGCGTCGTCGACCGGCGCGCGGGCGGCGAGCAGCGGAACCGCGACTGCGGCCGCGCCCACGAACCCCGCCAGACCGAGAGCGAGACGACGCATCGAGCGGGTTCCTCCGCGAGCGCCGGCGCGCTTCGACATGATGGCGAGGCGGGGTTTATACCTTGCGTCGCAGCAACGGCCAAATATGCCGACATGCACGCTGTTCCGGTCGTCTGCGCAAGGCTCTATAAGCGTTCAGGCCTCCCTCACGACCAATCCCGGACAGCATGATGACCGAAGCGCAGCCGAGCCCGCTCTGGACTCCGTCGCCGGAACGCGCCGCAGCGAGCAACATGGCGCGCTTCATCGCCGAAGCGTCCTCGCGCTCCGGACGCAAGCTCGACGGCTTCCGCGCGCTGCACGCCTGGTCGATCGAGGATCGGGAGACGTTCTGGGACCTCGTCTGGGACTTCTGCGGCGTGATCGGCGAAAAGGGCGAAGGCGTCGTGGAAAACGGCGACGCCATGCCCGGCGCCCGGTTCTTTCCGAACGCGACGCTCAATTACGCCGAGAACCTGCTGCGCGGCTCCGGGCCGGAGCCGGCGCTGATCTTCAAGGGCGAGGACAAGGCCGAGGCGCGGCTCTCCTTCGACGAGTTGCGCGCGCTGGTCTCGCGCATCCAGCAGGCGCTCGCGGCGGCCGGCGTCGGCGAGGGCGACCGCGTCGCCGCCATGGTCCCGAACCGGCCCGAGACGATCGCCTTCATGCTCGCGACCGCCTCGCTCGGGGCGATCTGGTCGTCCTGTTCGCCGGACTTCGGCGAGCGCGGCGTGCTCGACCGCTTCGGCCAGATCGAGCCCAAGGTCTTCGTGACCGTCGACGGCTACTGGTACGCCGGCAAGCGGATCGAGATCGCGGAGAAGCTCAGGCCGATCGTCGAGCAGCTTCCCACCGTCGCGAAAACGGTCGTCTATCCCTATCTCGGCGCAGCCGAAGAGGTCGCGGCCGGACTGAGGAACGGCGTTTCGCTCGACGCCTTCCTCGACGGCTTCGAGGCCGTCGAGCCGACCTTCCGGCCGATGCCGTTCTCGGCGCCGCTCTACATCCTGTTCTCCTCGGGCACGACCGGCGTGCCGAAATGCATCGTGCATTCGGCCGGCGGCAGCCTGCTGCAGCTCCTGAAGGAACATACGCTCCACGCCGACGTGAAGCCGGGCGACCGGGTGTTCTACTTCACCACCTGCGGCTGGATGATGTGGAACTGGCTCGTCGGCGGCCTCGGCGCCGGCGCGACGCTGCTGCTGTTCGACGGCTCTCCGTTCCATCCGACGCCCGCCGTGCTGTTCGACTTCGCGGACGCCGAAGGCATGACGTTCTTCGGAACCTCCGCCAAATGGATCGACGGGGTGAAGAAGCAGGGCCTTCGCCCGCGCGACAGCCACGACCTGAGGACCGTGCGCGCCATGGCCTCGACCGGCTCGCCGCTCGCCGACGCGAGCTTCGACTGGGTCTACGAGGCGGTGAAGAGCGACATCCAGCTCGCCTCGATCTCCGGCGGCACCGACATCTGCTCCTGCTTCGTGCTCGGCAATCCGATGGAGCCGGTGTGGCGCGGCGAGATCCAGGGGCCGGGCCTCGGCCTCGCGATCGCGACCCTCGACGACGACGGCCGGCCGATGGCCCGCGGCAAGGGCGAGCTCTCCTGCGTCAAGGCGTTCCCGGCGATGCCGATCGGCTTCTGGAACGACCCGGACGGGGCGAAGTATCACGCCGCCTATTTCGACCGCTTCCCGAACGTCTGGGTCCATGGCGACTTCGCCGAGTGGACCGAGCACGGGGGCATGATCATCCACGGCCGCTCGGACGCGACGCTGAACCCCGGCGGCGTGCGCATCGGCACGGCCGAGATCTACGCCCAGGTCGAGAAGATGGAGGAGGTCGCCGAGGCGCTCTGCATCGGGCAGGACTTCGACGGCGACGTCCGCGTGGTGCTGTTCGTGCGGCTCGCGCCCGGCGCCGCGCTCGACGAGGCGCTCGCGAAGAAGATCAAGACGAAGATCCGCGAAGGCGCGTCGCCGCGCCACGTGCCGGCGAAGATCGTGGCGGTGTCGGACATTCCGCGCACCAAGTCGGGCAAGATCGTCGAGCTCGCGGTGCGCGAGGTGGTGCATGGCCGCCCGGTGAAGAACAAGGACGCGCTCGCGAACCCCGAGGCGCTGGAGCTTTACGCCGATCTCGCCGAGCTGAAGGACTGAGAGGCCGTCCGGTAACCGCGTTCGGCCTGCGCCGCGCCGCCGTCGTCATGCGAGGCGCGCGTCGGGCGACCTCCGCCGTCATGGCCGAACGCGGCGCCAGATCGCCGTCCGGAGCCGATCACGCCACGCCGAGCTTCAGGAACTCTCGGCCGACCTTCACGAGGTCGAACGCCTTCCATCCGCCTGCGCCGTCCGGCAGTTCGTAGCGCACGATGTCGGCAGTGGCGTAGGCCCGCGACAGGCGTGACGGCAGGAAGGAGCCGGTCCCGACGAAGTCGACCGGAACTGACAGATTGCCGAACACCCGACATTTCAGCGTGTCGAAGCCCGAGGAGGCGACGATGCGCGGCTCCGTGAAGCCGGCGTCGTCGAGCGCCTTGCGGAAGGCGATGACCGCTGCGGCCGTCACGCCCGTCCCGAACAGGAACTTGTCGCGCATGTCGTCCGACGTCATGCCGTCGAGCTCGTCGAGATCGAAGCCGGCGAGCGCGAGTTTCGCGACCTCGCCGGGCGTGTGGCGATGGGTCCATTTCAGAAGGGTGCGGACGCTTTCGTCCCAGTCGAGGCCTTCGAGATGACGGCCGCCATGGGTGTCGAGGCGGAAGGCGAGGCGCTTGCCCGCGCCCGACGGGCCGTCCGCGCCATAGAACCAGCGGCAGACCGCGAGCGCGTCGGAGACTTCGCGCCCGTCATAGTCGACGAGAACGGTGTAGCAGGCCTCGTCCGGGAACTGCGCCGCGTAGAGCCGCGCCGCCTCGAGCGTCGCGCTTTCGACCGCGGGATCCCGTCCCCCGGCGAGCATCCGGGCCTTGGCGTAGCCGATCAGCGAATGCGGCATTGTGCCGACGCCGCGGGGCGCGCCGTAGAGCGGCGCGGCGATGTCGGTCGACGTCCCGACGAAACCCTTGGCGCCCGTCAGCCGCGCGAGGCGGGAGCCGACCGCCGCCCCGTAGGAGGCCGCGAGATGCATGTCGTCGCCGCTCGCATGGCGCGCCTCCATGGCGAGGAACTCGGCGTCCGGCAGCGCGCGGCACATCGAATAGGCGTTGAAAGCCGACACGCAGGGGAAGCCGACCCGCTGCAGCAGCAGGGTCTCGAGCGGCGACAGCGCGACGAGCGACCCCGTGACGTGCAGCATCGGCTTGCCCGAGACGAGCGTCGCGCCTTCGGGGGCGAGCCGGGACACCTGAAGCGGGATCGGGCAGTCGGCCGGATAGACCTCCTCGAGAAAGGCGACCGCGCGGTCGAGCACCACGACCGCGTCGGACCGCAGGAACACCGAGTAGGTCACGCGCGCGTCGCCGTTCGCGGCGGCGATCGCGGCGGTCTTCAGGAAATAGGCGTCGGCGCGCTCGGCGACGTAGGAGCTTGGCGCTTCGCAGGTCATCGGCTCAAGCGCTCCGGCGTGGATCGGACGATCAACTTCGGGCGCACGCGCCACGAAACAATGGCGGGCGACGAGGTCGGAAATCGGGAGCGGGTCAGCAGCCCGGCGAGACGACGTAATCTTCGAACTCCCAATAGGCCCAGCGCGAGAGCTTCGCCGCCACTTCCCCCCAATCGTCGCCCGTTGCGCCGGCAATCTGCTGAAGGACGTATCCTTCGACGGCTTCATAACTGAATTGCGCCATGAACAAACGGCATCGTCCCGCGATGAGCGGACGCCGTCCCAGTTCATCCGCAAGCCAGGCCGGCGAACAGACGTCGAAATCGAAGGACTCCTCCCCCGGCTCGCCTTTCGGTCCGATCATGGCCCGAACCGTCACGCGGAACGATTCTGCCGACGAGTAGGATCTCAGGTCATCGACGTCGGAACTGAAGAGACTGCGAAGCTCGGCGCGCACGAACAGTTCCTCACCCCAGCGTCACCGCCGTGCCGGAGGCGGTGACCATCAGCATCGAGCCTTCCTTGCCCACCGTCTCGTAGTCGAGGTCGACGCCGATCACGGCGTTCGCGCCGCGGACGCGGGCCTCGTCGACCATCTCGTCGAGCGCGATGTCGCGGGCGCGCTTCAGCTCTTTCTCGTAAGACCCCGCGCGGCCGCCCACCACGTCGCGGATCGCGGCGAACATGTCGCGGAAAATGTTCGCGCCGAGGATCGCCTCGCCGGAAACGAGGCCGTGATACTCGACGATGCGGCGGCCTTCGACGGTCTGGGTGGTGGTGACGAGCATGCCGTGCCTCCTCGGAAAAGCGAGGAGGAGATAGGCGCCGTCCGTCTTGCGGAAAAGGGCCGTCATCCCGGCTCTCGCCGGCGCTCGGCCGGGATGACGGCTTGTCGTCAGGTCGGCCGATGGGCCTCGGCGATCGCCGCCGGCGGCGGAGCGAGCTTGCGGTCGAGGGCCTCGGCGAGGAACGCGCCGACGCAGGCGTGGCCGCTGTCGTTCATGTGCAGGCGGTCGCCCGAGATCATGGCCGCGCCGCCGGCCTTGGCGACGGCCTTCATGGCCTCGAACCGCCGCGCGACCGGCACGCCGGTCTCCGCCGACAGCTTCGTGATCACGTCGAGATAGGGGCCGTAGAGCGTCTCGTCCTGCGGCACGTATTGCGGGTCGAGCATCGCGACGTCGACGCCCGCCGCGGAGATCTCGGCGAGGCCTTCGGCGGCGACCTTTCGGAAGGTGGCGACGTCGATCTTCCGATAAACGTCGTTGGTGCCGATCTGCCAGATCACCAGATCGGGCTTCGCGGCCGCGACCTCCTTCGCCATGCGCGCCTCGGCGCCCACCGCGGTCTCCCCGCCGACGCCCTTTGCGACCACGTCGACGTCGATCCCTGGCAGCCGGCTCTCGAGTTCGGCTTCAAGACGCTTCGTGAAGGTCTTCGCGGGAAGCGTCGCGCCGACGCCGGCCGTTGACGACGACCCGACGACCAGAATCCTGAACGGATCGCCGGTCTTGATGTGGGAGGCGGCCCGATCGAGCTTGCCGTTCAGGGCAAGGTACTGATCCGCCACCTTGCAGGGCTGGACGAGCGGCCCGGACGCGGCCGGGCCGGCGAGCCCGCCCAGCGCGACGAGAGAAAAAGCGACGCGAGCGAACGAGACTGCGGACGCCATAAGGCGGGCTCCCAACCAAGAGCGAAACCGGAAAAAGACGATGCGCCTCAGCGCGAAGGCCCCCCGATACCTCTGGCACGCCAATAGCACGCCGATTGCGGCGGAGTCAGGTCCGCAACACTACGTATGATCATGTGATCACCTACGTGTTGCGCAGCCGCCTCCTTTGCGACGGCGCCCACACATGGCGCGACGCCTGCCGCTCCTTCCCCCGCGCGCGGGAGAGGGGAGCGGCCAACCGCATCGCTCTGGTTCGCGCGTGCGGCCAGCCGTCAGTGCCGGAAGTGCCGCACGCCCGTGAACGCCATTGCGAGGCCGGCCTCGTCGGCGCGCGCGATCACCTCGGCGTCGCGCATCGAGCCGCCCGGCTGGATGACGGCGGTCGCGCCCGCCTCGATCGCGGCGTCGAGGCCGTCGGCGAAGGGGAAGAACGCGTCGGAGGCCACCACGGCTCCGCGGGTCAGCGGCTCCTCGATCCCCGCCGCCGACGCCGCGTCCGCGGCCTTGCGGGCGGCGATGCGGGCCGAATCGACGCGGCTCATCTGGCCGGCGCCGACGCCGACGGTCGCGCCGTCCTTCGCGTAGACGATCGCGTTCGACTTCACGTGCTTCGCGACCCGGAAGGCGAAGCGCATGTCCGCGAGCTCCGTCTCGCTCGGCGCGCGCTTCGTGACCACCATAAGCTCGACGTCGTCGACCACGGCGGCGTCGCGCGACTGCACCAGGAAGCCGCCCGCCACGGTCTTGACGCTCAGGCCCTCGGCGCGCGGATCGGGCAGGCCGCCGGCGACCAGCAGGCGCAGATTCTTCTTCGCCGCGACGATGGCGCGGGCGGCTTCGTCGGCTCCCGGCGCGATGATCACCTCGGTGAAGATCTCGACCACCTTCCGCGCGGTCTCGGCGTCGAGCGGGCGGTTGAACGCCACGATGCCGCCGAAGGCCGAGACCGGATCGCAGGCCAGCGCCTTTTCGTAGACCTCGGCGAGCGTCGCGCCTTCGGCGACGCCGCACGGGTTGGCGTGCTTGACGATGACGCAGGCCGCGGTGCGCGCGGGATCGAATTCGCCGACGAGTTCGTAGGCCGCGTCGGTGTCGTTGATGTTGTTGTAGGACAGCTCCTTGCCCTGGAGCTGGGTCGCTGTCGCGACGCCCGGCCGGCTTCCCGCCGTGCGGTAGAAGGCGGCGGACTGATGCGGGTTCTCGCCGTAGCGCAAGCCTTGCGCGAGCGCGCCGCCGAGCGCGCGGAAGTCCGGCGTCGCGACGCCGGCTTCGCCGGACAGCCACGTCCCGATCGCCGCGTCATAGGCGGCGGTGCGCGAAAACGCCTTGGCGGCGAGGCGGCGGCGCAGCGCCGGCGTGGTCGCGCCGCGATGGGCGTCCATGTCGGCGATGACCGCGCCGTAGTCCGACGGGTCGACCACCACGGTGACGAAGGCGTGGTTCTTGGAGGCGCCGCGGATCATCGCCGGGCCGCCGACGTCGATGTTCTCGACCATGTCGTCGAACGAGGCGTTGCGGGCGAGCGCCTGCTCGAACGGGTAGAGGTTCACCACCAGAAGGTCGATCGGCTCGATGCCGTGCTCGGCCATCGAGGCCTCGTGGCCGGCGTCGCCGCGGATCGCCAGCAGCCCGCCATGGACCTTCGGGTGCAGCGTCTTCACCCGGCCGTCCATCATCTCCGGAAAGCCGGTGAGCGCCGAGACATCCTCGACGGCGAGCCCCGCCTCCGCGATCGCTTTCGCGGTGCCGCCGGTCGAGACCAGCGCGACGCCCTTCTCGGCGAGCGCGCTCGCGAAGTCGATCAGCCCGGTCTTGTCGGAGACCGACAGCAGGGCGCGGGCGATGGGGCGTTCGGTCATGGTTCGGCTCCGGCGGCGGGAACGGGGAGCCGGTAGCACTTCGGAGGGCGGGATTGAAGCCGGGAGAGCGCTACGACGACCGATCGTCGGACGTCCGCGGGTCCGTGCGTCATCAAATGGGCCGAACGGTGGAAAGGCGGCGCTCCGCTGGCTAACCTTAGGCTCATGGAGCTCGCGCTTATCCGCGAAAGCAGCATGCGCTCGTTCCCGCCGCGCTTGCCGGACCAGCCGATTTTTTACCCTGTTCTTTCAGAAGACTACGCAATCAGGATCGCGCGCGATTGGAATGTTCCTCAAAGCGGATCGGGTTTCGTGACGCGTTTTCAGGTGCGGCGCGACTTCTTGGAGCAGTACGACGCGCAGGACGCGGGCGGCCGAGCGCTACGCGAATACTGGATACCCGCGGAAGAACTTGAAGCGTTCAACGCAGCCATCGTCGGGTCCATCGAGGTGGTGAGAGAGTTCCGATGAAGTTTCCCTATTGAGGCGAAGCTTGGAAGTTTTCACAGCGGCAGCGGGTCGAACTCGGCGGCGACCGGCATGCGGCGGCGCGGGGCGGCCTCGCCCGGCAGGCGCTCGAACGCCCAGGCGATCTCGGGCGCGCCGCGCACGGTGGCGTGGATGACGATCTGCTCTGACCGGCGCGGCCCGTGGGCGCTCGCGAGCGAAATCCCCTCCTCGAGCGTCACCGGGAAGCCCGGCGAGGAGAACGCCCATCCGGTCCCGCCCGGCAGCGCAAGCACCACCCCCTGCCCGTCCTGACGCGCGCTCGCGCGCACCGACGGATGCAGGTGGAACCGCAGCGCGACGCGCGGATCGCCTTCGATCGCGCGCCCTTCGGCGGCGCGGAACACGTCCGCGCCGGAAAGCCGCAATCCGTCGGGTGACAGGGTGACCGCGCGTTCGTGGATCACGCCGAAACGTTTCGCGTAGCCGTCGTGGCTCGCCGTCACCGTGACGCCGCGGTCGTCGCGCACGCGCTTCGCCTCGACGGCGGAGGGACCGGACAGGATCCGCGCGCCGACGAAGCGCCTGAGCCGGTCGGAGGCGAAGCGGCAGGACGACTGGTCGCCGATCGTCGCGGTCGAATGGGCCGCGGTCGCGCGGGCCGCGGCCTCCCAGTCGGCGCGGCCGAAGCGCGGTGCGCCGCAGTTCACCACGATGCGCTCGATCCCGCTCGAAAACTCGAACGAGAGGCAGCCGGCGTGCGCCTCGCTCGAGAGCGCGAAAGGCGGCGGCGCGCCGGCGTCCATGATCACGAGCGCCTCGCCGGCCGAGAACCGCTGGTAGCCCGAATGCGGCGCGTCCTCGACGGGCAGGCCCCGCACGTCGTCATAGGCGAGGATCGTCGCCACGAGATCGGTCGGCGTCGGCCCGGCGCCGTTGAACTGCGCGAACTCGCCGTCGCCGTGACGGAAGAACCGCAGCATCGGCGTCATGCGGTCGATTGCGGTGATGAGCGCCTGCGGCGGCTGGACGTTGCGCGCCGAAAAGGCCTGCCTCAGCGGCAGCAGATCGAGCAACAGGTCGACGAGAGTCGCGGGATTGCGCGAGACATGGCCGCCGTCCGGCAGGATCTGCCGTTCGATCTCGTCTCCGAGCGCCTTCGCGGCGGTCTTGAGCAACCGCGTCTCGCCCGCGAGGCACAGCCCCGCATAAGCGAGCGCGGCCTGCGCGAGCAGCCGCGACGCGCCTTCCGGCGCTCCGCCGGCCGAGCCCCCGAGCTGCCTCGTCTGCCGAGCGAGGCTCTTCAGGAAGCGGCGGTAGAAGGCGCGGTCGGCGCCGTCGAGAATGAGCGGCGAATGGCAGAGCCACGAGATCAGGCGCCGCGCGAGCACCGCGGGCGAGGCCGCCACGGCGTCGCGGCCACGACGCGCCGCGATCCACTCGTCGACGAGTGAGCGGGCGTTGGCGCGGGCGAGCGACGTGTCGGCGGCCCTGAGATGCCGCAGCCAGCCGAAGCCGTGCAGGGCCGCAGCCCAGTCGCGGCTCGGCGGCTCGACGAGAAAGGGCGAAGCGCCGCGGACCTCGACCGCCTTTCCGGCGAGCGTGAAGGTCCCGGCGTAGATCTCGCCGGCGCGGGTCGGGTCGGTGGTTCGGAGATCCTGCGGCGCGATCAGCAGCTTCTCGGGCGTGCGGCCCGTGGCTGCGATCGGCGCGCGGACGAGCGCGGCGACGCGGCGGCCTCCGGCACGGCCGGCCTGTGCGGCCACAAACCCGGCGAGGCGCAGGTTTTCGCCGAGCCCCCCCAGTCTGCCGCTCCCTGATTCGCCGCGCCGCCTACGCCCGCGACGCGCCAAAACCATCGCACAGACGGCTCACCCTGTCGCGATTCGCCGCGGCCGGGCCTCAGCTCACGCGCAGCCGCGCCGCGAAGAAGCCGTCGAGGCCGGCCATCCGCGGGTCCTCGTGCGGCAGGTGGCTGGGCAGCGTGCGCACCCACCCCTGCGCCGGAACTGCTTCGTCCAGGCCGGGCAGCTCGCCCGGCGCCACAGGCTCGAGCGCGACGCGCGGATTGCGCGCGAGAAGCGCCTCGATCTGGCGCTCGCCCTCCTCAGGCTCCAGCGAGCAGACGCCGTAGACAAGCAGGCCGCCGGGCTTCACCAGCCGCACCGCGGCGTCGAGCAGCTGCGCCTGGAGCTTCGAGAGCGACATGATCTCGTGCTCGCGCTTCATCCAGGCGACGTCGGGATGGCGGCGGATCGTGCCGGTCGCGCTGCAGGGCGCGTCGAGCAGCACGGCGTCGGCCGGCTCGAGCGCGATCGAGGCGGCGTCGCCGACGCGGACCTTCGCGGAGAGCTTCAGGCGCGACAGGTTCTGGTTGAGCCGCGTGAGGCGCTCGGCCGACTTGTCGACCGCCGTCACCTCGGCGCCGGCGGCCGCGAGCTGGGCGGTCTTTCCGCCCGGCGCGGCGCAGAGGTCGATCGCCGTCCTGTCGGTCAGGTCGCCGAAGAGCTTCACCGGAATGGCGGCGGCCGCGTCCTGCACCCACCAGGCCCCCTCGGCGAAGCCCGGAAGCTCGGGCACGGGGCCGTGGGCGGCGAGGCGCACGCTCCCGGTCGGCAACGCGACGCCGCCGAGCCGATCGGCCCAGCCAACCGCGTCCTCGCGCACCGTGAGATCGAGCGCGGGCTCGGTCCGCAGGCTCGCCGCGATGCGGGCGACGGCGTCCGCGCCATAGGCGCTCTCCCAGCGATCCTTCAGCCAGGGCGGCAGATCCGCCCCGACCGAGGGCTCAGGAGCGCCCTCGGCCGCGATCCGGCGCAGCACGGCGTTGGCGAGCCCGGCGAAATGCCTCGCCTCCGGGTCGGACCGGGCGGTCGCGACGCCGAGGTCGACCGCCGTATGAGCGGGCACGTCGAGAAACAGCGCCTGAGCGGCCGCGGTCGCGAGAATGGCCTCGAGCGGACCGCTCTTCTTCGGCATGCCGCGTTCGAGCCGCTCGGCGATGAGACCCCTGAGCGTTCCGAAACGCCGCAGCGTCACGCCCGCTATGGCGCGCGCGAGCGCCCGGTCGCGGACGTCGAGCGCGCGGAAGCCGGATGGATCGTGCTCTGCCTCGAGCGCCGCGTCGAGCGCACGCGTGCGGGTGAGCACGGCGTCCACCAGCCGCGCCGCCGCCTTGCGCGGCGCGAGGCCGGGCGGATCCGGCAGCGGCTGGCGCGGATTTCCGAGCGGACGGCGCTGGCCGGGCCGGCGGACGGGAGGCTGGGTCAAGCCCAGGGACCGTCGTTCCGGCGGCCCTGACCCTGTCTTCCCCAGGGGTCGTCGCTTTTCTGCGGCGCGCCCCACGGCCCCGCCTCCCCGGCCGGACCGCCCTGCCCCCACGCGCCGTTCGCCGGACGCGACGGCTCGTAGCGGCGCGGCTCCTCGCGGGGAGCGGCGTCGAAGCCCCGGCCCATCGTGCGGCCGAGCGCCATCAGCGCGGCGACGCGGTTTTCGGTCGAGGGGTGGGTCGAGAACAGATTGTCCATGCGGGCGCCCGACAGCGGATTGATGATGAACATGTGCGCGGTCGCCGGATTGCGCTCGGCCGAATGGTTCTCGACCTGATGCGCCGCGCCCTCGATGCGCCGGAGCGCGGTCGCGAGCCAATCGGGCCGGCCGCAGATCTCGGCGCCGATACGGTCCGCTTCATACTCCCGCGCGCGGCTGATCGCCATCTGCACGATCATCGCGGCGATCGGCGCGAGGATCGCCATGGCGATGGTCCCGATCACGCCGAACGGCTGGTTGTTGTCGCGGTTGCCCGAGAAGAAGAACCCGAAATTCGCGATCATCGAGATCGCGCCCGCGATGGTGGCGGTGATCGTCATGATCAGCGTGTCGTGGTTCTTCACATGGGCGAGTTCGTGCGCCATCACGCCCGCGACTTCCTCGCGCGACAGCGAGTTGAGCAGCCCGGTGGTGGCCGCGACCGCCGCGTTCTCGGGGTTCCGGCCCGTCGCGAAGGCGTTCGGCTGATCCTCCTGCATGATGAACACGCGCGGCATCGGCAGGTTCGCGCGCTGCGCGAGTTCGCGCACCATGCCGTAGAACTCGGGGGCGGAACGTTCGTCCACCTCCTCGGCGCCGTGCATCGACAGCACCATGTTGCCCGAGTTCCAGTAGCTGAAGGCGTTCATGGCGAGCGCGGCCACGAAGGCGATCATCATGCCGCCCTTGCCGCCTATGAGGAAACCGACGCCCATGAACAGCGCGGTGAGGCCTGCGAGCAGGATCGCCGTGCGGAAGTAGGAACTCATCGGGCGGTGGTCTCCTGAGAAAAGGCGGACGGTCGCGCGGGGATCGCGCTCACCCTATATGTGGAGCGTTCGCCGGCGCCGCCAGCCGGATCCTTCACGTTCCGATCAGCCGAACCCTGCGATGACCGAGCCAAAACCCGAAAACGCGCCGCCGGACGGCCCCGCCGCCCGCGCGCTCGCCGAGGCCGCCGCCCGCCGCAAGGAGCAGGAGGAGCGCGAGGCGGAACTCGCACGCGCGCCCGAAATCGACGGCCGGAAGGGGCCGGATCCCGTCCGCTACGGCGACTGGGAGAAAAAAGGGCTGGCGAGCGATTTCTAGCTCGGGCGGGGACGGAACCGGACCGCCGCGGAAGGCGCGGAAAGCGCGGCCCGTCCTGCCGCGCCTTCTCGGCAGGGCGTTCGCGGGAGCCGCGCTCGTCGCCGCCGTCTTCGGCGCGATGGTCTGGTCGGATCCGGACTCCTTCTGGCCTCTCGACCTTCGAGAGCCGCCCGGCCTCGTCACCCAATGGCGCATCCGGCTGCTGGCCTCCGAACCCGAGGTCTGCCGGCGTGTGCTCGCCCGCGCCGAAATTCCCTCGACCCTCGCGCCCGAACGCCCGTTCGCGAACGGCTGCGGCTACGACGACGCCGTCACGCTCTCGGGCGGCGCGCTGACCGGGACGCCCGCAATGCGCTGCGCCGCGGCCGCGGCCTACGCCGCATGGCTTCGCCATGTCGTGCAGCCGGCGGCCGAGCGCCATCTGGGCGCGCGGGTCGTGCGGACGAGGACGCTCGGGGCCTTCTCCTGCCGCGACATCGCCGGCCGACCCGGTCGCCGCTCCCAGCACGCCACCGCGAACGCGATCGACGTCTCAGGCTTCGATCTATCCGACGGGCGCAGGGTGACGCTGCTGGCCGACTGGGACAAAGGGGAGGCCGGCCGCTTCCTCCGCGAGGTTCGCGACGGAGCCTGCGGCCTGTTCGCGGGCGCGCTGTCGCCCGACTGGAACGCCGCCCATCGCGACCACTTTCATTTCGACATGGGACGGCTCGTCGTCTGCAGATGACGCAACACGTCTTTGGTCGAATAAATACGTCGCGCCACGCCAGAACATTGTCGAATGATTATCGCATGATTTGCGTTGACCACGTTCACCATCAAAGTAGTATCTCAATATGACGCGCAATAAATGATTAAGTGAAAACTTTCTGGCGCGCCCCACCGACCTGGAGAAACCGATGTTTCTTTGGAAAGCAATCGCGACGACCGCCGCGACGACCGCTGTGCTGTTGGCGGCTCCCGCCGCCATGAGTCAGACCACCGGCTTCGCCGAGTTCATCGCAAAGGTGAACAGCAACGGAAATCTCTCCCGCGGATCGGGCGTGACGAGTTCGGCGAGAATCAGCGCGGGCTCCTACACCGTCACGTTCCCGCGCGACATTTCCACCTGCTACACGCTCGCGAGCGTCACCGGCGACGCCGGCTTCGCCACGGCTTCGCAGCCGAACTTGACGCCGACGCAGGTGAAGGTCCTGACCTTCAACGCCGCGGGCTCCCCCACGAACCGCACCTTCGTACTCCTGGTGCGCTGCCAGGACTGACCGGTCGGCTTGGCGACCGGTCGACTGAACCCCGCCGTCATCGAAAATCGAGGGCATCATGAGATATTATCTCGCAATCGCGGCATTAGCCTGCGCGATCGCCGGGCCTGCGGTCGCCGGCAAATCATTGAACGTCGGCGGCTCGGACGTATCGCCCGCAGTTACGGTCGGCGATCTTGGCATGGCGCTCATGTCGGCGGCGATCAACGCCGACGGAACGATCGCGCGAGGCGAAGGCGTCGTGCTCGCCGGAACTACGAAGCTGGGGACGGGCGTCTACGAAGTGGGCTTCGGTCGTGACATCACCGCCTGCGTCTACCAGGTAACCGCAGGCGAATCCGGCATCGGCAGCGCCACTCCGAGAATGGTGGCCGTGACGCGAAGGTCCGGCAACAATGCCGGCGTTTTCCTGCAGATCAGGGACAACACGAACACGGCGGTCGACAATCCATTCTTCGTGCTGGTCTATTGCGGGCGCTAGCCTGACGCGCGATGGCCGGCGGCTCGCCGCCGGCCGCTTCGATCGATCGCCCGCGACGACCCGTCGGATTCGACTAGTTGCCGGCAATTTTCTTTCCGCTGACTAATGATCGATATTTTGCCGACTGCGGGCGAACGCATGCTCGACAGTCGTCACGGCGCTGCGTGATGCGGCCTCGATGAGCGGAAAACGTCCCGGCGCGCAAACGCGGGAAACGTTCGCTTTCCACCGCGACCGTCCGCAGAAGAGCCGGCGGCGGCGTTACGGCACGACCACCACCTTGCCGCCGACGCTCACCCGTTCGAACAGGTCGATGACGTCGTCGTTCCTCATCCGGATGCAGCCGTAGGACGCGTAGGCGCCGATCGACTTCGGACGATTGGTGCCGTGGATCGCGATCTCCGAGCGCGACAGGAGGATGGCGCGCGGCCCCATCGGATTCTTCGGGCTGCCGCCCGCAATCACCTTCGGCAGATACGGCTTGTCGCGCAGCACCTCGGCGGGCGGAGACCAGGCGGGCGAAACGTATTTGCCCCGGATGGTGGCCGAGCCGAGCCAGCTCTTTCCGGGCTTGCCCAGCGCCACGGGATAGCGCAGCGCCATGCCGCCTCGCTGCACGAGATAGAGCGCGCGCTCCTTGTGGCGGATGACGATCGTTCCGGCCCACTGGTCGGTGTCGAACGGCACGGGCGTGCGGGCCAACGCGGTTCCCGCGGGAAACGCGAGCGCGGCGGCGAACGCCGCGGTCAACAAACGGATACGCAACTCGCCACGCCTCTCGACTTTGCCCGCTGCGCCTATTCTAGCGCGACTTCAGGCGAGACAACGCAGGACCGTGCAGCAGCCTTAACGTTTTGAAGCATCGCAAACAGGGGTCTTCGTTTCAGACCGAAAACGACGAAGTCTTCATCAGGGGTTTCCCTAGACTGAAAGACTATTCTCCAACGCGCGCTATGATCGAGGGTCAAGGATGCGATCGGCTCTGAAGGGTTCAAGGCTTTATGACACCAGGTTCCGTTCCGTCTCGCGCATACGAAGCACAGGGTCGACAGCGGGTGAGAGAAACTCTTCCACGCATCAAATCGTTGGCGCGAGGTTCAGGTTGGCGCTTTTGTCGTGAAACGCTTTTTCGTGAGCGCAATGGTTGGTTTTACGCCGTGCGGTCATCTCCCCATTTGAGCAGTGACGCCACGACCGCAGAGCTTTTTTACAAGCCAATGGAGCTTGACCGGCTGTTCTGGGAGATCACCGGACTGCCGGAGAACAACTCGCTACCGCTGTCCTTCAGGGCGCACGGCACATGGATCTGCACGACGCCTGCGCACGAGGAACTGAAGGTTGCCGACGCTGAGATGACCGCAGACGCGGTCGCCTCGGAGATCATCCGGTGGGCGGACACTTGCTTTTCGGATCTGTCTCCGCTCGTTTCGGTCTCCTCGATCATCGAAGAGATCGAGGAAATGCGCCAGAGCACGGGCCTGAAGAGCTATTTCGCCGCGCATGTCTGCTCCCTGATCCTGGCCGGACGGATCGACGCCGCGCGCGTGGAATGTGAAGACGCGATCCGACGAGATCACGCGGGCGGCTTCGCCGTCGCGCGCGGACCGACGCTTCCCGAAATGGCGATCGATTGGATCGTCGGACGCGACGCGCGGTGAGCGGCTTCCAGCGCCGGCGTTTCCGCCGGCGCTGGAGTCCTTTCAGCCTTACGCCGCCTCGTCCTTCCGCCGGTTCTGGCGGTGCTCGACGAGGTCGTCGACGACGGCCGGGTCCGCGAGCGTCGAGGTGTCGCCGAGCGCGCCCGGCTCGTCCTCGGCGATCTTGCGCAGGATGCGGCGCATGATCTTGCCTGAACGGGTCTTCGGCAGGCCCGGCGCGAACTGGATCAGGTCCGGCGAGGCGATCGGGCCGATGTCCTTGCGCACCCACTGGACCAGCTCCTTCTTGAGCTCGTCGGTGCCCTCGACCCCCTCCATGAGGGTGACGTAGGCGTAGATGCCCTGCCCCTTCATGTCGTGCGGATAGCCGACGACGGCGGCCTCCGAGACCTTCTCGTGCGCGACGAGCGAGCTTTCGACCTCGGCCGTGCCCATGCGATGGCCCGAGACGTTGATGACGTCGTCAACGCGGCCGGTGATCCAGTAGTAGCCGTCCTCGTCGCGGCGGCAGCCGTCGCCGGTGAAGTAGGTGTTCTTGTAGGTCGAGAAGTAGGTCTCCTCGAAGCGCTTGTGGTCTCCGTAGACCGTGCGCATCTGGCCGGGCCAGGAGTCCGTGATCACGAGGTTGCCGTCGCCCGCGCCCTCGATGACGTTGCCTTCCGCGTCGACGAGCTCGGGCTTCACGCCGAAGAACGGCAGCGTCGCGGAGCCGGGCTTCAGGTCGGTCGCTCCGGGCAGCGGCGTGATCAGGATGCCGCCGGTTTCGGTCTGCCACCAGGTGTCGACGATCGGGCAGCGGCTGTCGCCGACGACGCGGTAGTACCACTCCCAGGCTTCCGGGTTGATCGGCTCGCCGACCGAGCCGAGCAGGCGAAGACTCTCGCGCGAGGTCGACTTCACCTTCTCCTCGCCGCCGCCCATCAGCGAGCGGATGGCGGTGGGGGCGGTATAGAAGATGTTGACCTTGTGCTTGTCGACCACTTCCCAGAAACGCGAGGTCGTCGGGTAGTTGGGCACGCCCTCGAACATCAGCGTGATCGCGCCGTTCGCGAGCGGTCCATAGACGATGTAGGAATGCCCGGTCACCCAGCCGACGTCGGCCGTGCACCAGTACACGTCGCCCTCGTGATAGTCGAAGATCGCCTCATGGGTGAGGGAGGCGTAGACGAGGTAGCCGCCGGTGGTGTGCAGCACGCCCTTGGGCTTACCCGTAGAGCCGGAGGTGTAGAGGATGAACAGCGGGTCCTCCGCGTTCATCTCCTCGGGCTCGCACTGGTCGGAGACGGACGCGACCGCGTCCTCGTAGCGGACGTCGCGGCCGTCCTTCATCGGCACGTCGGCGCCGGTGCGGGTCACGACGAAGACGGTCTCGACCCCGCCGACCTTGTCGATCGCGGCGTCGGTGTTCTTCTTCAGCGGCACCTTCTTGCCGCCGCGCAGGCCCTCGTCGGCCGTGATCACGACCTTCGACTCACAGCCCTCGATGCGGCCCGCGAGGCTGTCGGGCGAGAAGCCGCCGAACACGATCGAATGCACCGCTCCGATGCGCGCGCAGGCGAGCATGGCGTAGGCGGCTTCCGGGATCATCGGCAGGTAGATGGTGACGCGGTCGCCTCGTCTGACGCCGCGCTCCTTGAAGGCGTTCGCCAGACGGCAGACGTGGCCGTGCAGCTCCTTGTAGGTGATCGCCTTCGAATCCTTCGGGTCGTCGCCCTCCCAGAGGATCGCGGTCTGGTCGCCGCGGTCCTTCAGGTGGCGGTCGACGCAGTTGGCCGAGACGTTGAGCGTGCCGTCCTCGTACCATTTGATCGAGACGTCATCCGGCGCGTAGGAGACGTTCTTCACCTTGGAGAACGGCTTGATCCAGTCGAGGCGCTTGGCCGTATCGCCCCAGTAGCCGTCCGGGTCCTCGATCGAGCGCTTGTAGTCGGCCTCATACTTCGCCTTGTCGTAATGGGCGCGGGTCTTCCACTCGTCGGGGACGGGATAGAGCTTCTCGGACATGACTTCGCTCCCAGGCCTTCGTTTCGGCGTCCCGTCTTCGCGGGACGGTCTTGGAAGCGAACCTAGGGCGGAACGGCGCGCCGCCTCAAGCGCCTCCGCGTCGTACTTTGCGCGGAGCGGAGCGGGGAACCTCCGCGCGTGCCATTTTGAGGCTGAGGAGAAGGAGGCTGGGCAGATTACGGAGCACATCGTTCGCTGGGAACAGCATGGCGACAGCCTTTATCTGCCGATCCCGCCCGAGATCGTCGAACGCCTTGGACTGGTTGTTGGCGATATCGCGTTATTGCGCGACGACAAGTCGGATTCGCCGAGAACGAAGCCGTTCAGCGAATGCAGAAAATGCTGGACGAGAACCCTAACGCCTTCGCCGCCATCTCGAAGTGATCGAGGCTCGGCCTTACCGATCAACCGCAGGTCCCAGCCGCCACACCGCCGTCGCCTTGATCTCGGCGTCCTCGAGGTCGCGGGTCACGGGCACGGCGTAGTCGGCGAGGCGTTCGAGCCGCTCCTTCGGCAGATAGCTGCGGCCGGGATCGCCGATCAGCACCGGGACGCCGTCCGCCAGAAACTCCTCGAGCCAGGCGAGCAGGCTCGCCGCGAGATCACGCTCGTAGAACAGGTCGCCGACGGTGACGAGATCGACGGCGGGCCGCGGACCTCCGATCAGGTTGTCGCCAACCGTCCCGATCAAAACGCCGTTGGCCTCGGCGTTGATCGCGATCGCGGCGAGCGCGAAGCGGTCGAGGTCGGCGGCGAGCGTCGAGGCCGCGCCCGCCTTCATCGCGGCGATCGCCACAAGCCCGGAGCCCGCGCCCATGTCGAGCACACGGCGGCCGGCGCAGATCTCCGGGTGGTCGAGCAGATGACGCGCAAGCGCCTGCCCGCCGGCCCAGGCGAAGGCCCAGAAGGGCGGCGGAAGTCCTGCCTCGGCCAGCTCTTCCTCGGTCTTCGACCATAGCGGCACCGCCTCGTCGGCGACCCGGAGCGTGATCTCCGGCGCGAGCGGAACCGGCCGCGCGCGGGTTTCGGCGCGCACGAAGGACGCCGGGTCAGGCCCCGCGGCGTCCTCCGATCGTCGGAGGCCGTTCTCATGAACGCCGTCTTGCGTCATCGGCCGCGCTCCGCCAGACGGGTCGGCGCGATGTTGATCTCTCTACGAAGGCCGGCCATGCGGACGCTTCTCCTCGCCCTCGCCGCAACGCTTCTCGCGGTTCCGGCCGCAGCCCGGAGCGCCGAAGAAACCGCGCTCTTCATCACCACCGGGGTCGAGGCCGGCGCCACCACCCGCAACCGCGCGGGCGAGGTGATCATGCGGTACGCGAAGACGAGCGACGCGCCGCTGACGCTGACCGGCGAGCGGATCCAGAGCTCGCCCGGCTTCTCGGACACAACGGTGACGGTGGAGCGGGACGGCTGCAGGTTCACGGTCAAGACGTCCTGGGACCAGAGTTTTCAGGGCGAGACGAGAACATTGCGCGGCGAGACCTCGATCGATCTGACGGATGCCAACGCGGCCGCGGTCCTGCGCCGGCATCCGGACGAATACGACCGGGCGCCGCCCGCGATCATCGACTATCCGAGCGCGAAGATGGAGGCGCGCCTCTTCGTCAACGGCGAGTTCGCCCAGTCCTACGACACGTTCACGTTCTTCTCCGACCAGGAGAAGCTCGATCAGGCGATCGCGCGCATGCGCGCCGACTGGTGCCCGGGACGCACCGCGCCGAAGTAAGCGACGCTCAGCCGAGACCGCCCATGCGGCGGACCTCGGCCCATTCGTCGTCGGTCACCGGCTGAACCGAGAGCCGCATCGAGGTGACGAGCGACATCTTGGCGAGCTTCGGATTGGCTTTCACGTCGGCGAGCGTCACGGGTCTGGCCATGTCCTCCACCGCGCGGATGTCGACGCATTCCCAGGTCGGGTTGTCGGCGGTCGAATCCGGATGGGCGAGCTTCGCCACCTGGACGATTCCGACGATCTCCTTGCCCTCGTTCGAATGGTAGAAGAATCCCAGATCCCCGACCTTCATCGCCCGCATGTTGTTGCGCGCCTGGTAGTTACGGACGCCCGTCCACTCCGCGCCGGCCTCGCCCGCGGCTTTCTGCTGGTCCCAGGACCAGGCGTCGGGTTCGGATTTGAACAGCCAGTGGGCCATCGGGCGCTCCGCAGCGATGCGAGGATGAGGTCTGAAATCTATTCGGCGCGCAGCGGCCGGGCGAGCAGGCGCTCGATCGCGTCGGTGACCGACAGCCGCCCCGCGACGATCTCGGCGACCGCCGAGGAGATCGGCAGCTCGACGCCGCGTTCCCCCGCAAGCTGGACCAGCGCCTCGGCGGTCGCGGCGCCCTCGGCGAGCTTTTCGGACGCGGGCTCCCCGCGGCCGATCGACAGGCCGAGCGAGAAGTTGCGGGACTTCGGCGAGGTCGCGGTCAGCACGAGGTCGCCTAGGCCGGAGAGGCCCGACAGGGTCTCGGGCCGTGCGCCGATCGCGCCGCCGAGTCGCGCAAGCTCCGCGAAGCCGCGGGCGATCAGCGCCGCGACCGCGCTCGCCCCAAGGCCGCGGCCTTCGACCACCCCGGCCGCGATCGCCAGCACGTTCTTGGCCGCGCCGCCGAGCGCGGTTCCGGCGACGTCGGTCGATCGGTAGGGCCGGAACGAGCGGGTGGCGAGCGCCTCGGCGACGCGCGTCGCCACGGCTTCGTCGGCGGAGGCGAGCGTCACTGCGGTCGGCAGGCCCCTTGCGACGTCGTCCGCGAAGCTCGGGCCCGACAGCAGCGCGTTCGGCCGGCCGGGAAGCGCCTCGTCGAGCGTCTGGTGTGGCAGCTTGAGGCTGCCGCGCTCGACGCCCTTGCAGGCCGCGACCGCGACCGCGCCGGCCTTCAGATGCGCCGCCGCGCGGCTGGAGACCTCGCGCAGCGTCTGGGTCGGGGTCACGAACAGGATGATGCCGGCGGCGCCGAGCGCGGAAAGGTCGGCGGTCGCCCGCACGCCGTCGTGAAGCCGGATCCCCGGCAGGCGGCGCTCGTTTTCCCGCGTCCGCTCGATCTCCGCCATGACCGCGGGGTCGCGGCCGACGAAGGCCACGTCGGCGCCGCTCGCCTCGGCCGCGACATTCGCGAGCGCCGCCCCCCAGGCGCCGGCCCCCAGAACCGCGATCACGCTTTCGCTCCCGGCGCGGCCGCAGCGGCGTCGAGCGGCCAGCGCGGACGCGGCGCGAAGTCGAGCCCATCCTCGAGGCCGAGCGCGAGCCGTTCGGCCCCCGCCCAGGCGATCATGGCGCCGTTGTCGCCGCAGAGCGCGAGCGGCGGCGCGACCAGGCGCACCCCCATCTCGCCCGCGAGCCGCGTGAGCGCTTGCCGGATTGCGCCGTTGGCCGCGACCCCGCCGGCCACGACGAGCGCCGAGGGCTTTCCGTAGCGTTCGCCGAACACGCGGAACGCCGCCCGGGTCCGGTTGGCGACCACGTCCGTCACCGCGGCCTGAAAGCTCGCGCAGAGGTCGTCGACGTCGGTCTCGGAGAGCGGCGCGATCTTCTCGGCCTCGATCCGCACCGCGGTCTTGAGGCCCGAGAGCGAGAAATTCGGCTCGACCCGCCCGAACATCGGTCGCGGAAAGGCGAATCGCGCCGGGTCGCCCCCGTCGGCGCAGCGCTCGACCTGCGGGCCGCCCGGATAGCCAAGGCCGAGCATCTTCGCGATCTTGTCGAAGGCCTCGCCCAGCGCGTCGTCCACCGTCGAGCCGAGCCGGACATAGGAGCCGACGCCCAGCACCGCGAGAAGCTGGGTGTGCCCCCCTGAAGCGAGCAGCAGCAGATAGGGGAAGCCGATCCCGTCGGTGAGGCGCGCGGTGAGCGCATGGGCTTCGAGATGGTTCACGGCGGAAAACGGCTTGCCCGCCACCAGCGCCAGGGCCTTCGCCGCCGTGAGGCCGACGATCACGCCCCCGACGAGCCCCGGCCCCGCAGCCGCAGCCACGCCGTCGAGATCGCGGATCCCGACTCCCGCGTCGGCAAGCGCCTTCGCCACGACGCCGTCGAGCGCCTCGACATGGGCGCGCGCGGCGATCTCGGGCACCACGCCGCCGAAGGCCGCATGCTCCTCGACCTGCGCCCGCACGACGTTCGACAGCACGGTCCCCGGCCCGGCGGAATCACGGCGCACCACCGCGGCGGCGGTCTCGTCGCAGGTTGTCTCGACGCCGAGCACGAGCATGGAACGGGCGGGCTCTCCGGATGCAAGGCGCGCATCATTAGCCGCGCGCGCCGGGCGCGTCGACCGGGAGGCTTTACGCCGACGTTCGGCCGGGATCGCGCGTCTTGAAACGACGCGCTATGGATGTCCGAAAATCGGTCCTGAAGAACGAGCAACGCAATGCCCGCCCCTCTCCTTCGCATCGGCACCCGTGGAAGCCCCCTCGCGCTCTGGCAGGCGAACGCGGTGCGCGACGGGCTGATCCAAGCGCTCGGCGACCCGGAGGCCATCGAGATCGTGGTCATCAAGACCACCGGCGACGCGATCCAGGATCGTCCGTTGAGCGAGGCCGGCGGCAAGGGCCTGTTCGTGAAGGAGATCGACGAGGCGCTGCTCGCGGGGCGCGTCGACCTCGCGGTGCATTCGGCCAAGGATCTGCCGACCGACCTCGCGGAAGGCACGGCGCTCGCCGCGACGCTTCCCCGCGCCGACGTGCGCGACGCGCTGATCGGGGGATCGGCCCCGATGCTCGACGCCCTGCCCGAGGGCGCCGTGGTCGGCACCGCGTCGCTGCGGCGCGGGGCGCTGGTGCGGCGGCGGCGGCCGGACCTCCGGGTCGTCTCGTTCCGCGGCAACGTCCAGAAGCGGCTCGAAAAGCTCGAGGCGGGCGTCGTCGACGCCACGCTGCTCGCCCTCGCCGGCCTGACGCGTCTCGGGCTTCAGGCGCATGCGACCGAGATTCTGCCCGAGGACGAGTTTTTGCCCGCGCTCGGGCAAGGCGCGGTCGCGGTCACGGCGCGCGAGGACGACGACAGGACGCGCGAGGCGCTCCGCCGCCTCGACTGCGCCGAGACGGCGGCGGCGCTCGCCTGCGAGCGGGCGTTCCTCAAGATTCTCGACGGCTCCTGCCGCACGCCGATCGCCGGGCTCGCTCGGGTCCGCGACGGCGCGCTCGCCTTCCGTGGGCTGGTGCTCTCCGAAGACGGCGCGCGCACCGTCGAGGGCGAAGTCCGCGGATCGGCCTCGGACGCCGCCGCGCTCGGGGCGGAGGCAGGGCGGGACGTTCGGTCGCGAACGCCGGCGGACCTGCTCGCGGCTTTCGGATGAGTCCCGCGCCATGAAGATTCTCGTCCTCCGCCCGGAACGCGCGGCGCGCCGAACCGCGGAAGCGCTGTCGCGTCTCGGCTTCGAGGCGGTGCTCGCGCCGGTGCTGACGATCGAGGATCTGGCCTCGCCGATCCCCGACGGCCCGTTCGACGCGGTGCTCGCGACGAGCGCCAACGGCCTCCGGAAGCTGAAGGAGCGGCCCGAGATCGCGGCGCTTTCCCGCGCGCCTCTCATCGCGGTCGGCGATCGCACGGCGGAGGCCGGCCGCGAGGCGGGATTCTCGACCGTTCATGTGGCGGAGGGCGACGGCCGGGCGCTGGTCGACGAGGCTGCCGCGCGCTTCCCCGCCCCCGCGCGCTTCCTGCACGCGGCGGGCGCCAACCGGGCCTTCGACGTCGCGGGCGCGCTGGCGGCGCGCGGCCATGCAACGACGGTGGTCGAACTCTACCGCGCGACGGCCGCGACCGAACTGCCCGAGGCCGCACGCTGGGCGTTGGAAACCGGCGCGCTCGGCGCGGCGCTGCATCATTCCGGCAGGATCGCCGAAACCTTCGTCGCATTGTCCGTGGAGGCGGGTTTCGCGGAAATCGTCAAAAACCTGCCGCATGCGACGCTCGCGCCGCGGATCGCACAAGCTCTTGAACGGGCGGGATGCCGCAGGATCGCGATCGCGCGACGGCCCGACGAAACGGCGCTGATCGAGGCGCTGCAATCCCTCGTCGCCTGAGGGCCGGGAGTCTCGCCATCGGGGTCATGGCGGTCTAAGTAGGTCGCGTGGGCCGCGTGTTGCGCGGTCGCCTTTTTCATCGAGCGACGCGAGGTCATGATGGCGGACCCGAGGGGACCCGAGACCGGACAGGGCGCGAAGGGCGGCCACGGCGCCCGACCGCGGCCCCAGACCCTCGAACTCTCGGCGACCGACGTCTCCCCGAAATCGGCTGCGCCGGCCCAGGACGCCAAGCCCGCGGGCGGCGCGGCGGAGAAGCCCGATTCGACCGTGGCCGCGAAGCCCGCCGACGCCTCACCGACCGCCGCGGCTGCAAAGCCGGTCGATCCTGCGAAACCGTCCGGGACCTCGAAGACCCCGGATCAGCCCACCGCAAATCCGGCGGCGGCGAAGCCGGACGTGGCGGCGAGCGCAGCGAAGGCGGAGCAGCCGAAAGCGGCGCCCGCTCCCGAGCCCGCCAAGTCCGAACCGGCCAAGTCCGAGCCCGGCAAACCCGAAGCGACCAAGCCGGATACGGCGAAGACCGAAGCAGCGAAGACCGCGGCGTCGGGCCCGGACGCCGCCAGATCAGACGCTTCCGCGTCGAAGCCCGCCGCCGGTCCGGCGACGACGCAAAGGGTTTCAGAGACCACGGCCTCCCCGGCTCCCGCCCCGCGCGGCGGCGTCGGCGCGCTCGGCGTGGCCGCGGCGGCTCTGGGCGGAGCCGCGATCGCGGTTCTGGTGATCGCGCTGTTCGGGCGTGAACTGATGGGCCTCGGCTCGAACGACGCCGCGCGCATGAACGCCGCCGAGGCGAAGCTCGACGCGGTCGCGCGAGACGTGGCGGCGCTGCGGACCGGCGTCGCCGGCGCCGCGCAGGCGAGCGACATGGGCGCGATCGACGGCCGGCTTTCGGAGGTGGCGAAGGCCCTCGAAGCGACGAACGGCCGCGTCGGGGGGGTCCAGGGCGACCTCCAGACGCTGTCGGCCAAGATGTCCGAACCCGCCGCGCCCGATCCCGCGATCGCGGCGCTCGCCGGCCGGGTCGAGGGGCTGGAGCTCCGTCTCCAGCAGTCGCCGACCGCCGAGGCGCTGGCGACGCTCGCCGGCCGCATCGAAGGCGTCGAAGCCCGTCTCGCCGACCTTCCGACGAAACAGGCCGTCGCCGAGGTGAGCGCAAACGTCACGGCCATGGGGCGGAAGATCGACGGCGTCGCCGGCCCGCTCTCGGCCCGCGTCGACGCCGTCGGAGCAGCCGTAAGGGCGCTGCCCAAGGGCGACCCGGCGGCGCGGCTGGTGGTCGCGCTCGGCGCGCTCGACGGCGCGCTCGCGGCGGGCCGTCCCTTCGCTGCCGAACTCGAGGCCGTGAAGTCGGCGTCGGGCGGCAACGCCGAGCTGGCGCCGCTCGACCCCTACGCCGCCAAGGGCCTGCCGACCCGGGAGGCGCTGGGCGCAGAACTCTCGGCAACCATCGGCGGCCTGCCGCCGGTCAGGACCGCTCCGGCGGGGTCGGTGTTCGAACGCTTCGTGGCGAACGCCGGGGACGTCGTGAAGATCACCCCGAAGGACGCCGCCTCGGGCTCCGATCCGGCGGCGATCCGCGCGCAGGTCGCCGCGGCGGGCGCGGCCGGCGACGTCGAAGGCGCGCTCGCGGCCCGCGGAAAGCTCGACGAGGCGGCGCGCGCCGCCACCGACCAATGGGCCGAGACCGCGACCGCGCTCGTCTCCGCCGGAAACGCGCTCCGCGCGGCCCGCACGGCGGCGCTCGCCCGCCTCACAGCGAACGACTGAGGACCCCATCCGATGGTGCGCGTGCTGCTCTATCTCGTCCTCGTCGGCGTCTTCGCCCTGGGCGCGGCGTGGATCGCCGACCGGCCGGGCGCGATGGTGATCGACTGGCAGGGCTACCGGATCGAAACCTCGGTCTCGGTCGCCGTCGCCTTCGTCGCGGCCATTGCGGTGTTCGCCGTGATCCTCTGGAACGTGATGCGCTGGATTCTGGCGGGTCCCGAGGCCTTCGCCCTGTTCCGCCGCAACCGGCGCCGGGCGAAGGGCTACGAGGCGATCGCGCGCGGCGTGGTCGCGGTCGGCACCGGCGACGCCAAGCGGGCGGGCCGCGAGGCGGGCGAGGCGCGCAAGCTGCTCGGCAAGGAGCCGCTGACGCTGGTTCTGGCCGCGCAGGCGGCCCAGCTTTCCGGCGACGGCCCCGGCGCCGAGGCCGCCTTCCGCGCCATGACGGAACGGCCGGAAACGCGCTCGCTCGGCCTCAGGGGCCTGTTCGTCGAGGCCGAGCGGCGCGGCGACCGCGCCGCGGCCAAGGCGCTCGCCGAGGAGGCCTCCGGGCTCCAGCCCGACACGTGGGCGGGGCAGGCGCTGTTCGATTACCAGTGCGCCGAGCGCGACTGGGCAGGAGCGCTCGCGACGCTGGAGCGGCTCAACGCCAATCGGCTGATCGAGAAGGCCGACTTCCGCCGCCGCCGCGCCGTCCTTCTAACCGCGCAGGCGATGGACGAGGGCGGCGACCCGCAGACCGCGGTCAAGCGCGCTCGCGAAGCCCATTCGCTCGCGCCCGACTTCCCGCCGGCCGCGGCGCTCGCCGCCCGCCTGCTCGCCGAGCAGGGCGACGTCAAGAAGGCGATGAAGATCGTCGAGACCACCTGGGCCAAGGCGACGCATCCCGACCTCGCCGAGGTCTACGTCCACGTCCGCCCGGGCGATTCGGCCCGCGACAAGCTGAAGCGCGCCCGCGCGCTCTCGGAGCGCGCCGGCGACGATCCGGAAGGGCTGATCGCGCTCGCCCGCGCCGCGATGGCGGCGCGCGAGCTCGACGCGGCGCGAACCGCGATCGGCAAGCTGATCGGCGTCCGCCCGACCGCCCGCGCCTGCCTGCTGATGGCCGAACTCGAGGAGATCGAACACGGCGAGAACGGCCGCTCCCGCGAATGGCTCGGCCGCGCGCTGCGCGCGCCGCGCGATCCGGCCTGGGTGGCCGACGGCGTCTCAAGCGAGGTCTGGGCGCCGATCTCGCCGGTCACGGGCCGCCTCGACGCCTTCGTCTGGAAGATCCCGGTCGAGGAGAGCCGCCCTCGGCTCGCCGCTGAAGCCTGGCTCAACGAGGCCCCGACCGACCAGATGCGCACGATTGCGCCGGCGGATGCTCCGCCGCTCGCTCCGGCGGCCTCTCCGTCGCCTCTGGCGGCGACGCCCGCGTCGACGGCCGCCGCGCTGCCCCGCGAGATGCCGACCCTGCTCGACGCCGTTCCCGCCGAGGAGCCGGTGGCGAAAGCGCCCGCCGCAAAGACCCCCGCGCCAGTTCAGCCGAAGTCCGAAGCCGGACCTGCGACGGAAGCGAAGCCCGCCGCCTCCCGCGGCGAACGCAAGCCGGTCGCGCGGCCGACCGCCGCCGTGTTCCCGCTGTCGCGCCCGCCGGACGATCCGGGACCGCAGGCCGTCGAGACCAACGACACGATCGCCGGCGGCCGGACCTATCCGGCGCAACGCCCGAACTACTGAGGCGAATTCCCGACGCGCGGCGGACCGCCGCCGCCGCGCGAAACAGGCGGCGACTGCGAAAGCCGCCTTTCCCGACCCGGATCGCCTTGCGTCCGGGCGGCGGTTTCGCTACAGCGTGCGCCGGCGCCGCAATAGCTCAGCTGGTAGAGCACGTCATTCGTAATGACGGGGTCGGGGGTTCGAGTCCCTCTTGCGGCACCAGAGACTTTCCCGACGACGTCCCTCCTGCGCGCCGCAACCAAGTGGCGCCTTCCGCGTTCAGGGTTTACGGGTCGCCTCGCATCGCGCCCTCGGACGACCTGTCGGGATCACCCATGTTCGATCAGCTTCGTCGTCTCCTGTCCGACTTCACGGGCGAGGGAGAGCATGACGCCTTCGCGGTGGACGACTGGCGCGTCGCCGCGGCGGCGATGCTCGTCAGCCTGATCGGGGCCGACGGCGTCGCCACCGAACGCGAGAAGACGGTTCTGCACGACGTGCTCAAGGCGCGGTTTTCGCTCGACGAGGCGGAGACCGCCGACCTCATGGAGGCGGCGCGGCGTCGCGAGGCCGATTCGATCGACCTCTACGGTTTCACCAGCGTGCTCAAGCGCTCGCTCGACGCCGAAGGCCGCGCGGGCGTCGTCGAGATGATGTGGGAGATCGTGTTCGCGGACGGCGCGGCCCACGAACTCGAGGACTCGATCGTCTGGCGCGCCGCCGACCTCCTCGGCGTTTCCGACCGCGAGCGCGTGGAGCTCAAGCGACGGATCGCCGCCCGGGTCCGTCCGGCGGGCGTGGAGCAGGTCTGACGAACCGCCCCAGATCGGGACGGCGCCTGATTTCGCAGGCTGCGACGGCTTTCGCAAAATGCGACGCTTTTTGCGAGCGCGCTTGCGGCGTGAAACCAGATCCGGCGCCCTCGATCGCCGGACACGCAACATCTCGTATGGTTACGGCGCCATTAGGGTTGGCAAGCCGTTTGCGACGTCCCTGTCAGCCGGATCTGGTTCATGCGTACCGGCATCCGATCGGACCGGGAGGGGGGCGTTTCCGACCCCAGCGACCCCCCTTCCGGATCCGGACCGGCCTTCCGCGCCAATCTCCGTCCTCGAAACGTCTCCGCCCGCGCTCCCCGCGAAGCGCTAAGGCCGCCGTCACTCCT
This sequence comes from Ancylobacter novellus, assembly GCA_003241695.1. Lineage (GTDB taxonomy): Bacteria > Pseudomonadota > Alphaproteobacteria > Rhizobiales > Methylopilaceae > Methylopila. The sequence goes on from QFPN01000008.1 coordinate 289,956, forward strand.
GCCTCGGCCGACTCCCGAAGATCGCGGAGCCCACGCGCACATGGGTCGCGCCGAACTGGACCGCCTCGGCGAAATCGGCGCTCATGCCCATCGACAGGCCCGTCAGCCCGTTGCGCTCGGCAAGCTTCCTAAGCAGCGCGAAGAACGGCGCCGGCGGCTCGTCGGCGGGCGGAACGCACATCAGGCCGCGCAGATCCATGCCGAGCTCGTCGCGCACGAGCGCCACGAGCGCGTCGGTCTCCGGAATGGCGCAACCGGCCTTCTGCTCCTCCTCGCCGATATTGACCTGCACGAACACGCCGAGCCGCCTGCCCTGCTTCTTCATCTCGGCGGCGAGCGCGCGGGCGATCTTCGGGCGGTCGACCGTGTGAACCATGTCGAACAGAGCGACGGCGTCGGCCGCCTTGTTGGACTGCAGCGGCCCGATCAGGTGAAGCTCGACGCCCGGATGGAGCATCCGCAGCGACGGCCACTTGCCCTGCGCCTCCTGCACGCGGTTCTCGCCGAACACGTGCTGGCCGGCGGCGAGAACGGGCTCGACGTCCCGCGCCTCGAAGGTCTTGGACACGGCGATCAGCGTCGTCGCCCCTTCGGCGCGGCCGGCCGTGCGCTCCGCGCGGCGGATGTCGTGGAGAACCTGGGCGAGGCTGGCGGCGGCGTCGGACACGAAGGGGCCTTTCAAGCCGGGGCGATGTCGGTGCGGGCGATGTCGTCGCCCTTGTAGAGCAGCGGGACGCCTTTTGCGCGGGCGCAGGCGTAAGCGAAACAGTCGCCCATATTGAGCTGCGCCGGGTGACCGACGACTTTGCCGAAACGAGCCGCGGCCTCGATGGCGGCGGCGCCGTCCACCGGGACCTCTTCCGCCCCTATCCGCTCCAGAAAATCGCGGATGATCGATCCTGCTTCCACGAGGGTCGCGGCGTCGGCGCGCCGGCCGATCTGGGTCTTCTTGCGGACGAGACCGAACGTGGCTTCGAACACGCTGACGGCGGAAAAGTACAAAGGTCTTCCAGCGGCCTCGATCCGGGCGAGAACTTCGGAGCCGTCCGGCTCGTGAGACAAGACCGCCACGATCGCGGACGCATCGATGAAAGCGCTCATTCGGCAGAGAGCTCGTCCATGAACTGCTTCATGTCGAACGAATGGTCCGAGGGTCCCATCCGATCCGCCCGGGCGACCACGTCGGCGATGCGCTCGCTGAGAGGGCGCTCTTCCGGGGGCGCTCCCGCCAGTCGGCGTTCAAGCGCGACCTTCACCGCTTCCGTCACGGTGCGCGCGCCGGTGACGCGCTTCACCTCGCGGGCGAGTTCAGCCACGGCTTCGTCGCGGATGTAGAGGGGCATCGTTCCGGCTTCCTAGCCTCAGGATATACATATAGCCTGGCCGGAATATCCTCGCCAGCCTCGCCGCCGGCGGACGATGCGGCGCGGCCCTCCCGCAGCGCCTGCATTCTGTTGACCCGCAGCTTCGTTTCGCGCCAAGGTCCGCGCGCTTTCGCGACGGCGACGCTTCCCCTGCGTCGCGGCCCTCAATGACAAGACTGGCGTAAAAGTTGATGACGACGGAGCGCTACAACGCGCGCGAGGCCGAGCCCCGCTGGCAGGCCGTGTGGAACGAGAAGAAGCTGTTCGAGACGGCGGCCGACGACGGGCGGCCGAGCTATTACGTGCTCGAGATGTTCCCCTATCCGTCGGGGCGCATCCACATGGGCCACGTCCGCAACTACGCGATGGGCGACGTCGTCGCGCGCTACAAGCGCGCCCGGGGATTCTCGGTGCTCCATCCGATGGGCTGGGACGCCTTCGGGCTGCCGGCCGAGAACGCCGCCATGGAGCGTAAGGTCCATCCGAAGAGCTGGACCTACGACAACATCGCGACCATGCGGGATCAGCTGAAGTCGATCGGGCTGTCGCTCGACTGGTCGCGCGAGATCGCGACCTGCGACCCCGAATACTACGCCCAGCAGCAGCGCCTTTTCCTCGACTTCCTGAAGGCCGGCCTCGCCTATCGCCGCAAGTCGAAGGTGAACTGGGATCCGGTCGACAACACGGTGCTCGCCAACGAGCAGGTGATCGATGGCCGCGGCTGGCGCTCCGGCGCGCTCGTCGAGCAGCGCGAGCTGACCCAGTGGTTCCTGAAGATCACCGACTTTTCCGACAGCCTGCTGGCGTCGCTCGACGAGCTGCCGCGCTGGCCGGAAAAAGTCCGGACCATGCAGAAGAACTGGATCGGGCGCTCTGAAGGGCTGCTGGTCCGCTGGGAAGTGGCGCGCGACGCGGGCCACGGCGGTTCTCCCGCGACCGAGATCGAGGTCTACACCACCCGGCCCGATACGCTGTTCGGCGCGAGCTTCCTCGCGCTGTCCCCGGATCATCCCGTGGCGCTCGAACTTGCGACGCTCGATCACGAGCTGAAGGCCTTCGCCGACGACTGCCGCCGCGCCGGCACCAGCGTCGCGGTGCTGGAGACCGCCGAAAAGAAGGGTTTCGACACCGGGCTGAAGGTGCGCCACCCGTTCGATCCGACCTGGGAGGTCCCGGTCTACGTCGCGAACTTCGTGCTGATGGACTACGGCACGGGGGCGATCTTCGGCTGCCCGGCGCATGACCAGCGCGACTGGGACTTCGCCTCGAAATACGGGTTGCCGATCACGCCCGTGGTCGCGCCCGAGGGCGTCGATCCGCAGTCGCTGGTCGGATCGGGCGCCTATGACGGCGAAGGCCGGCTGGTGAACTCGAAGTTCCTCGACGGCATGAGCGTCGAGGAGGCGAAGGAAGAGGTCGCCCGCCGGCTGGAGGCCGAGACGCTCGACGCGACGCCGGTCGCGAGCCGCAAGGTCAACTGGCGGCTGCGCGACTGGGGGATCTCGCGGCAACGCTACTGGGGCTGCCCGATCCCGGTGATCCATTGCGAGGCCTGCGGCGTCGTGCCCGTGCCCGAGGACCAGCTTCCCGTACGGCTGCCCGAAGAGGTCTCGTTCGACCGGCCCGGCAACCCGCTCGACCGCGACGACGCCTGGCGCAACGTCCCCTGCCCGTCCTGCGGCGGCCCCGCCCGCCGCGAGACCGACACGATGGACACCTTCGTCGATTCGTCCTGGTACTTCGCGCGCTTCACCGCGCCGCGCTCCACGGCGCCGACCGAACCCGCGGTCGCGGACCGCTGGCTGCCGGTCGACCAGTATATCGGCGGCGTCGAGCACGCGATCCTGCACCTGCTCTACGCGCGCTTCTTCACCCGCGCGATGAAGGCGACCGGCCATGTCGGCGTCGCGGAGCCGTTCGCGGGCCTCTTCACGCAGGGCATGGTGGTGCACGAGACCTACAAGGACGCAGGCGGCCAGTGGGTCGCGCCCGCCGACGTCCGGATCTCCGAGACCGACGGCGCTCGGCGCGCGGAGAAGCTGTCCGACGGGGCGCCGATCGAGATCGGCCCGATCGAGAAGATGTCGAAGTCGAAGAAGAACGTCGTCGACCCGAACGACATCATCGAGACCTACGGCGCCGACACCGCGCGCTGGTTCATGCTGGCCGACTCGCCGCCCGAGCGCGACGTGATCTGGACGGAAGCGGGCGTCGAGGGCGCGTCGAAGCGCGTGCAGCGCGTCTGGCGGCTCGCGAACGAGGCGGCCGAAAAGGGCGCGCTCAGGGGCGCCGCCGCGCCGGCGGAGATGGGCGAGGCCGCGACCGCGTTGCGCCGCGCCGCCCATGGAGCGCTCGCGCGCGTCGGCGAGGGCGTCGAGCGGTTCCATTTCAACATCTGCATCGCGGCGATCAACGAGCTGATGAACGCGCTGAGCCAGGCGCTCCAGTCCGCAGATACGGCCGACGAAGCCATGGCGTTCGCGCTGAGGGAAGCGGCCGAGATCCTCGTTCAGATCGTCGCGCCCTTCACGCCGCATCTCGCGGAGGACTGCTGGGCCGCGCTCGGCCACGACAGGCTCGTGGCGGAAACGCCGTGGCCCGAGGCGGATCCCGCGCTGCTCGCCTCCGACACCGTCACGCTGCCGGTGCAGGTCAATGGCAAGAAGCGCGACGAGATCGTCGTCGCCGTGGACGCGGACGCGGCGACGATCGAAAATCTGGTGCGCGGCCTCGACGCCGTCGCGAAGGCGGTGGGCGACAAGCCGATCCGCAAGGTCATCGTGGTGCCCCGGAGGATCGTGAATGTCGTTGCCTGACGGGACTTCGCTGCTCCGCCTCGCGGCCGTGGGCGCGCTCGCGCTTGGCCTCGCCGGCTGTTTCCGGCCGGTCTATGGCGGCGGTTCGGCGCCCTCGGTCGTCGCCAAGACGCCGGGCGCGGACGTCGCGAGCGAGATGCGCTCGGTCGAGATCAAGCCGCTCGAGGGCCGCGTCGGCGGCAAGCTCCGCAACGAGCTGATCTTCCTGCTGCGCGGCGGCGGCGAAGCGGCCCCGACCGCCTACCGGATCTCCATCAAGCTCGTGGAGTACGGCCAGTCGGCGGTGGTCGATCCGCTCGCCGACATTCCGGAGACGCGCACCGTCTCGCTCACCGCCGACTACGAGATGACGCGCGCCGGGACGCTCGACCCGATCATGACCGGCCATACGGTCGCGACCGCGACCTATTTCAGCGGGCTTCAGCGCTTCGCCAACGTCCGCGCCGCCCGCGACGCGCAGGACCGCGCCGCGACGCAGCTCGCCGAACGCATCCGCTCTCGGCTTCAGGCCTATTTCGCTACTGGAAAGTGAGCGGCGGGGCTCACGCCGCCCATGTCTCCCAAGCGAAGCGGCGGCGGGCCTCAGCCTGCCGCCTGGCCGCCCGCGACGAGCCACTGCGGATCGAACCAGCGGTCGGCCTCGCCGTCATAAGGCAGACGGTTGATGTCCCAGTGGCGGATGAACGGCGCATAGGCTCCCCACGCCACCGGGCCGCCGCCGACATAGACGACCCGGTCCGGAAACTGCGCCAGCACGGCCTCCGGCTCCATCCCGCGGCGGATGACGAACAGGGTCCGGTCGCCGCGGGCGAAGTCGGGAATCGCCGAGATCGTCTTCTCCCCCGCGATCAGCACGTGGCCGCGGGTGATGTCGAAGAAGCGCGCGACGTCCGCCGTGAACTCCGGATCCTGACACCCCTCCCAGGGCAGCACGCCGTGGAGTCCCATCTGGCCCCTGAGGCCGATGGCGCAGATCGAGCGGACGTCGGGCATTTCGGTCTCCGTCAGGTGCGCCAGGGGTGGGCGGGCAGTTCCCAAGCGCCAAGCGCCTCGACGCCGGCGGTCGCGACCGCATGGTCGTTCTCGACCGACGACCCGCTCACCCCGATGGCGCCGATCATCACGCCGTCCTTATCCACGATCGGGAGGCCACCTGGGAAGGTGATCAAGCCGCCGTTCGAATGCTCGATGCCGTAGAGCGGGCCGCCCGGCTGGGAAAGCTTGCCGATCTCGCCGGTCGGCATGCCGAAGAACACCGCGGTCTTGGCCTTCTTGATCGCGATGTCGATCGACCCGACCCAGGCGTCGTCCATCCGGTGGAAGGCCTTCAGGTCGGCGCCGGAATCGACGACGGCGATGCACATGAAGGTGTTGATCGCTCTTGCTTTCTCGATGGCGCTGCGGATGGCGGCGTCGGCGTTCTCGATCGTGACGTGCATGACTGCTCTCCTCATGTCGCCTTGCGGCAAGGGAGCCAGATAGGGCGGCGGAGGGCGCGGCGCCTGCGTCCTGCGCCGAGATGCGGCGAACGCCTCCGCCCTTGCGGCTTTTGGTCCGGCGGCGTATATCCCTCTCCATCAACGACATCGTCGATCGGCTCGATGAGCCTTTCGAGGGTGGGTCCGGAAGGACCCGCCCCAACGCCGCTTAGACTATCGGAGCCCCGCCATCTCGGACCTCGCAGCAGCCGGCATCGCCGCCGACGTCGACAGCCCGCTGGACGAACCGCGCCTCGTGACCGAGAGCGGCGTCGACGCGCGCGTGGCTGCGATCGTCGGGCCGACGCTGCTGGATCTCGGCTTCCGGCTGGTCCGGGTGAAGCTTTCGGGCCGCGACGGCTGCACGCTGCAGATCATGGTCGAGCGCGCGGACGGCACCTTCACGGTCGACGACTGCGAGACCGCCTCCAAGGCGATCTCGCCGGTGCTCGACGTCGAGGATCCGATCGACCGCGCCTACAATCTCGAACTGTCGTCTCCCGGCATCGACCGGCCGCTGGTCCGCGTCTCGGATTTCGCCCGCTGGGCCGGACATCTCGCCAAGGTCGAGATGGAGGTTCCGGTCGAAGGCCGGAAGCGCTTCAAGGGCATGCTGGAAGGCGCCGAGGGCGAGTTCGCGATCGTTCGCCGCGACGACGCCAAGGCCGGCGAGGAGGCGCGCGTGAAGCTGCCGATCCGCGACGTCGCCGAAGCCCGTCTCGTTCTCACCGACGAACTGATCCGCGAGGCGCTGCGCCGCGCCAAGGCCGCGGGCCGCGCGCCCGACGATTCCGACGACGTCGCCGAGATCGACGACGGCATGACGCCCGCAGAGGCGCCGAAAGAGACCGGCGGCCGGAAGGCCCCGAAGGGACGGAGATAACTCGAAGATGGTCAGCGCCAACCGGCTCGAGCTTCTGCAGATCGCCGAGGCCGTCGCCCGCGAGAAGGTCATCGACAAGGGCATCGTGCTCGAGGCGATGGAGGACGCGATCCAGAAGGCCGCGCGCTCGCGCTACGGCCAGGAGACGGAGATCCGCGCCGAGATCAATCCGAAGTCCGGCGAGATCCGCCTGTCCCGGCTGATGCAGGTCGTGGACGCCGTCGACAACGACAACATCGAGATTTCGCTCGACGACGCGCGCCGCAAGAATCCCGCCGCGCAGGTCGGCGACTTCATCGCCGAGACGCTTCCGCCCTTCGACTTCGGCCGCATCGCCGCGCAGTCGGCCAAGCAGGTCATCGTCCAGAAGGTGCGCGACGCCGAGCGCGACCGCCAGTACCAGGAGTACAAGGACCGCATCGGCGACATCGTCAACGGACTGGTCAAGCGCGTCGAATACGGCAACGTCATCGTCGACCTCGGCCGCGGCGAGGCGATCGTGCGCCGCGACGAGCTGCTGCCGCGCGAGCTGTTCCGCGTCGGCGACCGCGTCCGCGCCTATGTGTACGACGTCCGCCGCGAGCCGCGCGGCCCCCAGATCTTCCTGTCGCGCACCCATCCGCAGTTCATGGCGAAGCTGTTCGGCCAGGAAGTGCCGGAGATCTACGACGGCGTCATCGAGATCAAGGCGGTGGCCCGCGACCCGGGCTCGCGCGCCAAGATCGCGGTGATCTCGCGCGACTCGTCCATCGACCCCGTCGGCGCCTGCGTCGGCATGCGCGGCTCGCGCGTGCAGGCCGTGGTGCAGGAGCTGCAGGGCGAGAAGATCGACATCATCCCGTGGTCCCAGGACGCCGCGACCTTCATCGTCAACGCGCTGCAGCCCGCGCAGGTCGTGAAGGTCGTGCTCGACGAGGACAGCGAGAAGATCGAGGTCGTGGTGCCCGACGACCAGCTCTCGCTCGCCATCGGCCGCCGCGGCCAGAACGTCCGGCTCGCCTCGCAGCTCACCGGCTGGGACATCGACATCCTGACCGAGGCCGAGGAGAGCGAGCGGCGCCAGAAGGAATTCGTCCTGCGTTCGCAGCTGTTCATGGACGCGCTCGACGTCGACGAGACGCTCGGCCAGCTGCTCGCCGCCGAAGGCTTCACGTCGGTCGAGGACCTCGCCTATGTCGAGATCGCCGAACTCGCCTCGATCGAGGGCTTCGACGAGGACATGGCGGCCGAGATTCAGAATCGCGCCGTCGACCACCTTGCCCGGATCGAGGCCGAGCACGACATGAAGCGCAAGGAACTTGGCGTCGAGGACGAGCTGAGGGACGTTCCGGGCGTCACTACCGCGATGCTCGTCGCCTTCGGCGAAAACGACATCAAGTCGGTCGAGGACCTTGCGGGCTGCGCCACCGACGACCTCGTCGGCTGGATCGACCGCTCCGGTCCCGAGCCGCGCCGCGAGCCCGGCGCGCTGGACGGCTTCGAGATCTCCCGCGACGACGCCGAAGGGATGATCATGCAGGCCCGCCTCAAGGCCGGCTGGATCACCGAGGCCGATCTCGCCCCGCCCGCGCCGGAAGGCGGAGAGGCGGAAGCCGAAGCGGCTCAGGCGTGATGCGGAGCCGCGGGGTCGCCGATGCCGGAGGATGCATTCACGGTCGATGACGGGCAGCCGGTTTCCGGCGAGCCCCGCGCGTTCCAACGCGACGACCGGCGCGCGCCCGAGCGGACCTGCGTCGCGACCCGCGAGGTCCGGCCGGTCGGCGAGCTCATCCGGTTCGTCCGCGCGCCGGACGGGACGGTCGTGCCGGACCTGAAGCGCGAGCTTCCGGGGCGGGGCGTGTGGGTGACGGCCTCTCGCGAGGCCGTTCGCCTCGCGGTGAAGAAGAAAGCGTTTTCGCGCGGCTTCAAGGAGCCCGCGACCGTCGATCCCGGGATCGACGAGCAGGTGGCCGAGCTGATCGGGCGCTCCGCGCTCGGCCTGCTCGGCTTCGCCAACAAGGCGGGCCTCGTCGTGACGGGCTTCGCCAAGGTCGAGGCGGCGCTCTCGAAGGAGAACGTCGTCGCGCTGATCGAGGCGAGCGACGCCGGCGAGGACGGCGTCCGCAAGCTCGGTCAGGTTTTGAGGCGGCTCGGCAAGTCTGAAGACACGCCGGCCGTGCGGCTGTTCCAGGGCCTTGAATTGGACTTGGCGTTGGGGCGGTCGAATGTGGTACATGCAGCGCTGCTCGCAGGCCCCGTCAGCGCCGCCTTTCTCGCGCGATGCGACGCATATGCGCGCTATCTAGGCATGAACGATGGGCCCGGCCCGGCGAAGGACGCCCGGCCGACGGACGCAGGTTCGGGCGGGACGCCCGTAAGAACGGACAGGGCATGACGGATCAGAAGACCACCGGCGACAAGACTTTGACGGCTTCCCCCAAGACGCTGACGCTGAAGGGACGCACGGAGTCCGGCGGACTGGTGAAGCAGAGCTTCAGCCACGGGCGCACCAACGCCGTGGTTGTCGAGAAGGTGAAGCGGCGCGTGCTCGGACCGGGCGAGAAGCCCGCCGGCCAGTCGCCCGCGCCCGTCGCCGCGCCTGCCCCCGCGCCGCAGCGGCCGGCTCCCACGGCGCGCGACTCCAAGCCGGCGGCCCCCGCGCCGCAGCGCTCGTCGGCGCCCGGCGTCGTGCTCCGCACGCTCACCAATGACGAGATGGGCGCACGCGCCCAGGCGCTCGCCGGCGCCAAGGCCCGCGAGGCCGACGACGAGCGCAAGCGCGCCGAGGCCGAGGCCCGCGCCCGCATTATCCGCGAGGCGAACGAGGAGCGCGAGCGTCTCGCCGCCGAGGCCCGCAAGCGCGAGGAAGACGCGCGTCGCGCCGCCGACGAGGAGGCCCGCCGCCGCGCCGAAGCCGAGGCCGCAAGGCGCCTCGGAGAGGAAACCCAGGCCGCCCCGACCCCGACGCCGGCTCCAGCCGCGAGCCCCTCGCGCCCCGCGCAGTCTCAGGCGCCCGCCCGCCCTGCGCCGGCGCGCCCGACCGAAACCCAGGTCTTCCGTGCGGGCGACAACCGCCCGGCCCGGCCGTCCGACCGTCCGGGATCGACCGGTCCCCGTCCGCCCCGCCCCGCGGGCGCTCCGGGCACCGGCTTCGTGCGCCGTCCGCCGGCCGCGACCGAGACCGAGGAGCCGATGCGCGCCGTGCGTCGCCCGGGCGGCGGCGCCACCCGCCCCGCCACGCCGGCGAAGCCCGAGCAGCGCGCTCCGGCGCGCACGAGCGCCGGCGCCCCGAAGGAGCGCACGCGCCTCACCATCACGGCCGCCACCGGCGGCGCGGAGGAGCGCACCCGCTCGGTCGCCTCCTATCGCCGCCGCGTGCAGCGCATGACCGGCAAAGGCCATCAGGAGCCCAAGGAGAAGCTGATCCGCGAGGTCGTCATCCCTGAGACGATCACCGTCCAGGAACTCGCGAACCGCATGTCGGAGCGCGCGGTCGACGTCGTGCGCCTGCTGATGAAGCAGGGCGTCATGAAGAAGATCAACGAGCTGATCGACGCCGACACCGCCCAGCTGATCGCCGAAGAGCTCGGCCACACGGTTCGCCGCGTGGCGGAGTCCGACGTCGAGGAAGGCCTGTTCGACGCCCCCGACGCCGAAGGCGCGCAGACCACGCGTCCGCCGGTCGTCACCATCATGGGCCATGTCGACCACGGCAAGACGTCGCTGCTCGACGCCATCCGCCAGACCAAGGTGGTGAAGGGCGAGGCCGGCGGCATCACCCAGCACATCGGCGCCTATCAGGTGACCTCGCCGCTCGGCGGGCTGATCACCTTCATCGACACGCCGGGCCATGCGGCCTTCACGGCGATGCGCCAGCGCGGCGCGAAGTCGACCGACATCGTGGTGCTGGTGGTCGCGGCCGACGACGGCGTCATGCCGCAGACGGCTGAGGCCGTGAACCACGCCCGCGCGGCCGGCGTGCCGATCATCGTGGCGATCAACAAGATCGACAAGGAAGACGCTAACCCGCAGCGCGTGCGCACGGACCTTCTCCAGTACGAGATCCAGGTCGAGTCGCTCGGCGGCGAGACGCTCGAAGTCGAAGTCTCGGCCAAGACCGGCGACGGCCTCGACAAACTGCTCGAGGTCATCCAGCTGCAGGCCGAAATCCTGGACCTGAAGGCCAACGCCGACCGCACCGCGGAAGGCACCGTGATCGAGGCCAAGCTCGACCGCGGCCGCGGCCCGGTGGCGACCGTGCTCGTGCAGCGCGGCGCGCTCAAGCAGGGCGACATCGTGGTCGCGGGCTCCGAATGGGGCCGCGTCCGCATGCTGGTCGACGACAAGGGCGGCGCGGTTCCTGAAGCCCTGCCCTCCATGCCGGTCGAGATCCTTGGCTTCAACGGCGCGCCGGAGGCGGGCGACCGCTTCGCGGTGGTCGAGAACGAGGCTCGCGCCCGCGAGATCGCCGACTACCGCCAGCGCCAGAAGCGCGAGCAGGCGGCGGCGCGCGCCACGGTGCGCGTCTCGGGCCTCGAAGAGATGATGTCGCAGATCAAGACGGCCGGCCGGAAGGAGCTTCCGCTGGTCATCAAGGGCGACGTCCAGGGCTCCGTCGAGGCGATCGTCCAGTCGCTCGAGAAAATCGGCAACGACGAGGTCGGCGTTCGCGTCCTGCTGTCGGGCGCCGGCGGCATCACCGAGAGCGACGTGATCCTGGCCGCGGCCTCCAAGGCGGCCGTGATCGGCTTCAACGTCCGCGCGCTGAAGGAGGCGCGTGACGCGGCCGACCGCACCGGCACCGAGATCCGCTACTACAACATCATCTACGACCTCGTGGACGACATTAAGTCCACCATGTCCGGGATGCTGTCGCCGGAGCGGCGCGAGGAGTTCCTCGGCAACGCCAAGATCCTCGAGATCTTCTCGGTTTCGAAGGTCGGCAAGATCGCCGGCTGTCTCGTCACCGAAGGCGTCGTGCAGAAGGGCGCGGGCGTGCGCCTCATCCGCGACAACGTCGTCATCCACGAGGGCAAGCTCGCGACCCTCAAGCGCTTCAAGGACGACGCGCCGGAGATCCGGGCCGGCACCGAGTGCGGCATGTCGTTCGAGAACTACCAGGACATGCGCGCCGGCGACGTCATCGAGTGCTACCGCGTCACGGAAGTGAAGCGGACGCTCTAACCGGCGCCCAGCGGTTCCGCTCGAGCGGAACCGCGCCTCTGTTCGCCGCGTCGTCGTTCATGGATCCCGGCTCTTCGGCCGGGACGCCGGCGCAGCGTTTTTTATCCACCGCTCGGTCCCGGTCCGATCCCGGTCCCGACGGCGCAGCTCCGGCCCGCGCCGCCAAGGCGAAGAAGGAAGAAAAACCAGCGCATGCTTCGCGTGGGCGAACTCGTGCGCCATGCGCTCGCCGACGTGCTCCAGCGCGGCGAGGTGATGGACCCGGTCCTCGAGACCCATGTCATCACCGTTCCCGAGGTCCGCATGACCCCGGACCTCAAGCTCGCGACGGCTTACGTCATGCCGCTCGGCGGCAAGGACAGCGACAAGGTGCTGAAGGCGCTGGAGGCCAACCGCAAGCAGCTCCGCATGATGGTGGTGAAGCGCCTCGAGCTGAAGTCAGCGCCGGACCTGCGCTTCCGCATCGACGACAGTTTCGATCGCGGCGCCCATATCGACGAGCTGCTGCGCTCGCCGGAAGTGGCGCGCGATCTCGAGAAGGACGCGGACGACGCGGAGGCCGAACGATGAGCCGCCGTAAGAAAGGTCTCGACATCTCCGGCTGGCTGATCCTCGACAAGCCGGTCGGGGTCACGTCCACCCACGCGGTCTCGAAAGCGCGCTGGCTTTATCAGGCCAAGAAGGCGGGCCATGCCGGCACGCTCGATCCGCTCGCGTCCGGCATCCTGCCGATCGCCTTCGGCGAGGCGACCAAGACCGTGCCCTTCGTGATGGACGGCGAGAAGGAATATCGCTTCGAGGTGCTGTGGGGCGTAGAGACGGATTCCGACGACGCCGAAGGCTCGCCCGTCGCGACCTCCGAGCGCCGGCCGACGCGCGAAGAGATCGAGGCCGCGCTGCCAGCCTTCCGCGGCTCGGTCACGCAGATCCCCCCCAAATTCTCGGCGCTGAAGATCGGCGGCGAGCGCGCCTACGATCTCGCGCGCGACGGCGAGGAGGTCGTGCTCGAGCCTCGCACCATCGAGGTGACCCGGCTCGAGCTCGTGGACATGCCGACCCCCGATCGCGCCGTGTTCGAATGCGAGTGCAGCAAGGGCACTTACGTCCGCGCCATCGCCCGCGACCTCGGTCGGGCGCTGGAGACGCGCGCGCACATCGTCGCGCTCCGCCGCACGGCGGTGGGCGCCTTCACCGAGGACGACGCGGTGTCGCTGGAGGAGCTTGAGCGCTTGCGGGCGGATCCGTCTGCGGATAAGGACATCGCCCAAGCTCTCCTTCCTGTCGAGACGGCGCTGGACGACATCCCGGCGCTCGCCGTCAACAGGGCGGAAGCCGCACGGCTGCTCAACGGCCAGCCGGTGCTCCTGCGCGGACGGGACGCCCCGATGCATCGGGGTCCGGTCTCCGTGACGACCGACGGCGCGTTGATCGCGCTCGGCGAGATCGATCGCGGCGAGCTTCATCCCCGACGCATCTTCCATCTCGATCGGCCCTGAGGGCCGTTCGGCCCTGCTATCCGATCGAACGAGAGAGACCGATGTCGATCACCCCGGAACGCAAGAAAGAACTCGTCAGCCAGTACGCCGTCAAGGAAGGCGACACCGGCTCCCCCGAAGTGCAGGTCGCGATCCTGACCGAGCGCATCACCAATCTGACGCAGCACTTCAAGTCCCACGCGAAGGACAACCATTCGCGCCGCGGCCTGCTGAAGCTCGTCAGCCAGCGCCGGTCGCTGCTCGACTACGTGAAGCGTGACGACCAGGCGCGCTACCAGACCCTGATCGAGCGTCTCGGCATCCGCCGCTGACGTTTCTCGAGGGCGCGTAAGCCCCCTCACCCGCCGCGGCTTCGCCGCGTCGACCTCTCCCCACCGGGGAGAGGTTTAAGGCGGCGCCCCTTTCTTCACCTCTCCCCAGCGGGGAGAGGTCGGCCCAAAGGGCCGGGTGAGGGGGCCTCGACCGAATTATGAAGACGGACGTCGGCGCAATGGGGCGCCGCCGTCACTCCAGATGAAGGGACCCGGGACGCCATCGGGCCCGAACGTCATGGGGCAGGATCGCAGGACGCTTTCGAACCGAAACGGTTCGACCTTGAAAGCGCCCCGCCGTCTTGCCCGTGGCGTCAAGCGTAAAGCCCGACGGCCTCCTTCGGTCCCGATGACCGCAAGGACAAAAGACGCATGTTTGAAATTCATCGCGAAACCATCGAATGGGCCGGCCGCACGCTGACCTTCGAAACCGGCCGCATGGCCCGCCAAGCCGACGGCTCCGTGCTCGTCACCTATGGCGACACCACCGTGCTCGCGACCGCCGTGTCGGCGAAGTCGCCCAAGGCCGGCGTCGACTTCTTCCCGCTCACCGTCAACTACACCGAGAAGTACTACGCGGCCGGCCGCATCCCGGGCGGCTACTTCAAGCGTGAGCGCGGCCCCACCGAAAAGGACACGCTGACCTCGCGCCTGATCGACCGGCCGATCCGTCCGCTGTTCGCCGACGGCTACAAGAACGAGACCCAAGTCGTCGTCACCGTTCTCTCGTACGACCTCGAGAACGATCCCGACATTCTCGGCATGATCGGCGCGTCCGCCGCGCTGACGCTTTCGGGCGTGCCCTTCATGGGCCCGATCGGCGGCGCGCGCGTCGGCTACATCGACGGCGACTACGTGCTGAACCCGGTCGCCGATCGCATGTCGTCCTCCGACCTCGACCTCGTCGTGGCCGGCACGCAGGACGCGGTGCTGATGGTCGAGTCGGAAGCTAAGGAGCTGTCCGAAGAGGTCATGCTCGGCGCCGTGATGTTCGGCCATAAGGGCTTCCAGCCGGTGATCGAGGCGATCATTCGTCTCGCCGAGAAGGCCGCCAAGGAGCCGCGCGACCACACTCCGGCCGACACCTCGGAGCTCGAGGAGAAGCTGAAGGGGCTGGTCGAGGCCGACCTTCGCGCCGCCTACAAGATCAAGGCCAAGACCGAGCGCCAGAACGCCGTCTCCGCCGCCAAGAAGAAGGCCCAGGAAGCGCTTTCGGGCGAGGGCGTCGAGAACCCCGTCGATCCGATCAAGCTCGGCGGCGTGTTCAAGGAGCTCGAGGCCAAGATCGTCCGCTGGGGCATTCTGGACGACAAGATCCGCATCGACGGCCGCGACCTGACCACCGTCCGTCCGATCCTCGCGGAAGTCGGCGTGCTGCCCCGCACCCACGGCTCGGCGGTGTTCACCCGCGGCGAGACGCAGGCGCTGGTCGTCGCCACCCTCGGCACCGGCGAGGACGAGCAGTTCATCGACGCGCTCGGCGGCACCTACAAGGAGCGCTTCCTGCTCCATTACAACTTCCCGCCCTACTCCGTGGGCGAAACCGGCCGCATGGGCGCTCCGGGCCGTCGTGAAGTCGGCCACGGCAAGCTCGCCTGGCGCGCCGTTCACCCGATGCTGCCGAAGGCGGACGAGTTCCCCTACACGATCCGCATCGTGTCGGAGATCACCGAGTCCAACGGCTCCTCGTCGATGGCGTCGGTGTGCGGCGCCTCGCTCTCGGCCATGGACGCGGGCGTTCCGCTGAAGCGGCCGGTGGCGGGCATCGCCATGGGCCTGATCCTCGAAGGCGAGAAGTTCGCGGTCCTCTCCGACATCCTCGGCGACGAGGATCACCTCGGCGACATGGACTTCAAGGTCGCGGGCACCGAGGAAGGCGTCACCGCCCTCCAGATGGACATCAAGATCGCCGGCATCACCGAGGAGATCATGAAGGTCGCCCTCGGCCAGGCGAAGGATGGGCGTCTGCACATCCTCGGCGAAATGGCGAACGCCATCACGGCCGGCCGCGCGGAGCTCGGCGAATACGCGCCGCGCATCGAGGTCATCAAGATCCCGACCGACAAGATCCGCGAAGTGATCGGCACCGGTGGCAAGGTCATCCGCGAAATCGTGGAGAAGACGGGCGCCAAGGTGAACGTCGAGGACGACGGCACGGTCAAGGTCGCGTCCAGCGACGGCAAGGCCATCACGGCCGCGCTCAACTGGATCAAGTCGATCGCGTCCGATCCGGAAGTCGGCGTCGTCTATGACGGCACTGTCGTGAAGGTCGTCGAGTTTGGCGCCTTCGTGAACTTCTTCGGCGCCAAGGACGGCCTCGTGCACGTCTCCCAGATCTCCCAGGAGCGTGTCGCCAAGGTCTCGGACGTCCTCAAGGAGGGCGACAAGGTCAAGGTGAAGCTCATGGGCTTCGACGACCGCGGCAAGACCCGGCTCTCGATGAAGGTCGTCGACCAGCAGACCGGCGAGGATCTCGATCCGGCCGGCGAGCAGAACGACCAGGGCGGCGGCGAAGGCGCCGGCCGTCGCGACCGCGGCGATCGCGGTCCCCGTCGGCGCCGCGAGGAAGCGGCGGAGTGAATCTTTCGGGTAAACCCCGGTAAAATCGGGGTACATTCCGGTCAAAGTTGAACTCATGGAAGGCGGCCGAAAGGCCGCCTTCTTCGTTTCGGGACCGGACGAGGCCTCGGGCGAAAATCGGCGGCCTGAAATGTCGGCTGGAAGCGCCTCCGGCCGTCCTTCGGGGCGACGGCCGACTTTCCCGACCGCCCGACGAAGGAGGACGCGATGCGCTTCATGATCATCCGCAAGGCGACGCCCGAAAGCGAATCCGAGAACGACGCCGCACCCTCCGCCGCGCTCATGGAGGCGATGGCGGCCTACAATCTCGAAATGATCAAGGCCGGCGTCTTCGTCGGCGGCGACGGCCTGCAGCCGAGCGCCAAGGGGGCGCGGGTCACGATCTCGCGCGACGGGGCGAAGCCCGTTGTGATCGACGGGCCGTTCGCGGAGACCAAGGAGCTCGTCGCCGGCTTCACCATGATCCAGGTCGCCTCGCGAGAGGAGGCGATCGACTGGGCGAGGCGTTGGCCGAAGGAGGACGGGCCGGTGACGCTCGAGATCCGGCAGGTCTATGAGTTCTCGGATTTCGAGACGCCCTCGGACGCGCCGCTTGAAAAGTGGGCCGAGATGGAGAAGGCGTTCAAGGCGCTCGATCCGAAACGCTCAGGCCGAGCTTTCCGCGGCGAAAAGCGCTCTACAGCGCCGCGTCGGAAGCGCTAGGTAGGGCGCGGGCGGTCCGAGGAGGCCGCCGTCGCCATTTCCCGTGCGGAGACCTCACGCCATGAGCCTCAAGGGCAAGACCGCCGTCGTCACCGGCTCGACCAGCGGCATCGGCCTCGCGATCGCGCGCGGCCTCGCAGGCGACGGCGCGAACGTCGTGCTGAACGGCTTCGGCGACGCCGGGGCCATCGAGGCCGCGCGCGCGGCGATCGAGAGCGAGTTCGGGGTCAAGGCGGTCCATTCTCCGGCCGACATGACGAAGCCCGACGAGATCGAGGCCATGGCGGCCTTCGCGGTCGAGACCTTCGGCTCGCTCGACGTGCTGGTGAACAACGCCGGCGTCCAGTTCGTGTCGCCGGTCGAGGAGTTCCCGAACGAGAAGTGGGACCTGATCATCGCGCTCAACCTCTCCTCCGTGTTCCACGGCATGAAGGCGGCGATTCCGCACATGAAGAAGGCGGGCTGGGGCCGCATTATCTCGACCGCCTCGGCGCATTCGATCGTGGCCTCGCCGTTCAAGTCGGCCTATGTCGCGGCGAAGCACGGCGTCGTCGGCCTCACCAAGACGGCGGCGCTCGAGCTCGCGACCGACGGGATCACCGTCAACGCGATCTCTCCCGGCTATGTCTGGACGCCGCTCGTCGAGGCGCAGATCCCCGACACGATGAAGGCGCGCGGCCTCACCAAGGAGCAGGTGATCAACGACGTTCTGCTCGACGCCCAGCCGACCAAGAAGTTCGTGACCGTCGACCAGGTGGCCGCGCTCGCCGTCTTCCTGTGCTCGGACGCCGCCTCGAACATCACCGGCGCGAACATCTCGATGGACGGCGGCTGGACGGCGAAGTGACGGCGCTAAAGGCGCTCGTCCGATTTAAGGGGTCGTCATCCCCCGGCTTGTCCGGAGGATCCATGCCGGACGACGCAACGCGGCTTTGCGGAACGATGGATGCCCCGGACAAGCCGGGGCATGACGGCGTGTTTCCGAGCGAACCGATTTCTGTCTAAAGCGCCTTGGCGCGCAGCCTCAGGGCGTTGCCGATGACGCTGACCGAAGACAGCGCCATGGCGGCGGCCGCGACCACGGGCGACAGCAGCACGCCGAACACCGGATAGAGCAGCCCCGCCGCGATCGGCACGCCGGCGGCGTTGTAGAGGAACGCGAAGGCGAGGTTCTGGCGGATGTTCGCCATCACCGCCTCCGACAGCCGCCTCGCCTTCAGGATGCCCGTCAGGTCGCCGCGCACCAGCGTGACGCCGGCGCTTTCGATCGCGACGTCGGTTCCCGCTCCCATCGCGATCCCGACGTCGGCGGCGGCGAGCGCGGGCGCGTCGTTGACGCCGTCGCCCGCCATCGCGACCACGCGGCCCTCGCGCTTCAGCCGCTCGACCACCGCCTGCTTGTCCTGAGGCAGCACCTCGGCCACGACCTCGTCGACCCCGAGGCGGCGCGCCACGGCCTCGGCGGTCGCGCGGGCGTCGCCGGTCAGCATCATGACGCGCAGGCCCTCGGCCTTCAGCCCGCGGATCGCGTCCGCGCTGGTCGGCTTGACGGGGTCGGAGACCGCCACGATCCCGGCCGGCGCGCCGTCGACCGCGACGAACACCGCCGTCGCGCCGTCGGCCCGAAGCGCCTCCGCGCGGGCTGCGAGCGCCGACAGATCGACGCCTGCGGCCGACAGGAACCCGGCGTTGCCGAGCATGACCGCGCGGCCCTCGACGCGGCCGGAGACGCCCTTGCCGCTCGGGGCCTCGAAGGCCTCGACGGCCGGGACCTGAAGTCCGCGCTGCGCGGCGGCCGCGACCACCGCCGCGCCGAGCGGATGTTCGGACAGGCGTTCGACGGCGGCCGCGAGCCGCAGCAGGTCGTCCTCGGAAAAACCCGCGGCCGGAACCAGCGCCGTGACGGCCGGCTTGCCTTCGGTGAGCGTGCCGGTCTTGTCGACCACCAGCACGTCGACCTTTTCGAGCCTCTCCAGCGCCTCGGCGTCGCGCACCAGCACGCCGAGGCCCGCGCCCTTGCCGACCCCGACCATGATCGACATCGGCGTCGCGAGCCCGAGCGCGCAGGGGCAGGCGATGATCAGCACCGCGACCGCCGCCACGAGCCCATGGGCGAAGCGCGGCTCCGGCCCGACCGTCGCCCAGACCGCGAAGGCGACGACCGCGACCGCGATCACCGCGGGCACGAACCAGCCCGACACCTTGTCGGCCAGCCGCTGGATCGGCGCGCGCGAGCGCTGAGCGGACGCGACCATCTGCACGATGCGGGAGAGGGTCGCCTCGGCGCCCACCGCCGTCGCGCGCACCACAAGCGCGCCCGACTGGTTGATCGTGCCGCCGGTGACCGCGTCTCCCGCCGCCTTGGCGACGGGCGTCGGCTCGCCGGTGACCATGGATTCGTCGACGAGCGAGCGCCCCTCCAGCACCTCGCCGTCGACCGCCACGGTCTCGCCCGGCCGCACGCGAACGCGGTCGCCGGCGGCGATGACGTCGATCGCGACCTCCTCGTCCGAGCCGTCGGGACGAAGCCGCCGCGCGGTTTTCGGCGCGAGCCGCATCAGGGAGCGGATCGCGCCGGACGTCCGGTCGCGGGCGCGCAGCTCCAGCACCTGGCCGAGCAGCGCCAGCACGGTGATGACGGCCGCCGCCTCGAAATAGACCGCGACCGTTCCGTCATGCGCGCGGAACGCCTCCGGGAACAGGCCGGGCGCGAGCGTCGCGACTGCGCTGTAGGCGTAGGCGACGCCGACGCCCATCGCGATCAGCGTGAACATGTTGAGGTTGCGGCTGACGACCGAGGCCCAGCCGCGCGCGAAGAACGGGGCGCCGGCCCACAGCACGACCGGCGTCGCCAGCGCGAACTGGATCCAGACCGAAACCGACGGCGGCACGAGGTGGTGAAGCGCGGGGACGAGGTGCCCGCCCATCTCAAGCAGGAACACCGGCGCCGCGAGCGCGATGCCGATCCGGAACCGCCGCGTCATGTCGGCGAGCTCGTGGTTGGGCTCAGGTTCCGCGCTGAAGGTCTCGGGCTCCAGCGCCATCCCGCATTTCGGGCAGGCGCCGGGGCCGATCTGGCGCACCTCCGGATGCATCGGGCAGGTGTAGACCGCGTCCGCCCGCGCGGGCGGCTCGGCCTTTTCGGGCTTCGGCGCGAGGTAGCGGGCCGGATCGGCCTCGAACTTCGTCCGGCAGCCGCCGCAGCAGAAATAATAGGTCTTGCCGCCGTGCTCGGCGACGTGGCGCGCGCCCTCGATCGTCACGCTCATGCCGCAGACGGGATCGGTGGCCTTGTCCGCGGCCTGCGCGCCATGGCCGCCGCAGCAGCCGCCTTTGGCGTGCTGATGCTGATGGCTCCCGTGATCGGCCATGAGGCGCTCCTTCGCATGTCGACCGTCGAGATATACCCCTACAGGGTATGAATGCAAGGACGGGACGCGCCCTCGTCCTGTGCGGCCTTTTCCTGAGAACGAAGCGTTTTATGTTTCTTTTCAACGCCGTCTCGGGCGAAGCGGGCGAGGCGCCATGACTGAGCCGTCCGACTGCAGCACAGCTTACGCGCGCTTCGCCGCGTCGCTCACGCCGCGTGGACCTCTCCGCCGGGCGATAACCGCCGCGACGCGGCGCCCCGAGCCCGACTGTGTCTCGGCGCTTCTGGACCTCGCCGAACCCGGCCCCGACGAAGCCGCGTCCGCGGACCGCCTCGCCCGCCGGCTGGGGGAGGGATTGAGGGCGCGAGGCGACGCGAGCGCGGTCGAGGCGCTGATGCGCGAATACGCGCTGTCGAGCGAGGAGGGAGTCGCGCTGATGTGCCTCGCCGAGGCGCTGCTGCGCACGCCCGACGACGCGACGCGCGACGCCCTCATCCGCGACAAGATCGCGACGCGGGACTGGCGCGGCCATCTCGGCCACAGCCCCTCGCTGTTCGTGAACGCGGCGACATGGGGCCTGCTGGTCACCGGCCGGCTCGCCGCGACCGCAAGCGAGACCGGTCTCGCCGCCGCGCTCGGGCGCCTGATCGCGCAGGGCGGCGAGCCCCTGCTCCGCGCCGGCGTCGACCTCGCCATGCGCCTGCTCGGCCGGCATTTCGTGGCGGGCCGGACGATCGAGGAGGCGATCGAGAACGCCCGCGCCTCGGAAGCCAAAGGGTTCCGGCATTCCTTCGACATGCTCGGCGAGGCGGCGACGACCGCGGAGGACGCCGCCCGCTTCATGGCCGCCTATGAGGGCGCGATCGCGGCCATCGGCCGGGAGTCCGCGGGGCGCGGCCCCGTCGCGGGGCCGGGCGTCTCGATCAAGCTGTCGGCGCTCCATCCGCGCTACGCCCGCGCGAAGCGCGAGCGCGTCATGGCGGAGCTGCTGCCGCGCGCCGCGCGGCTCGCGGCGCTGGCGAAGGAGGCCGGGATCGGCCTCAACGTCGACGCCGAGGAGGCCGACCGGCTCGAGATCTCGCTCGACCTGTTCGAGGCGCTCGCGTTCGATCCGCGCCTCGCGGGCTGGAACGGGCTCGGCTTCGTGCTGCAGTCCTACGGCAGGCGCGCCGCGCCCGTCGTCGACTGGCTCGTCGACCTCGCCCAGCGGTCGAAGCGCCGGCTCGCGGTGCGGCTGGTGAAGGGCGCCTACTGGGACGGCGAGATCAAGCGCGCGCAGGTCGACGGGGCCGAGGACTTTCCCGTCTTCACGCGCAAGCTCCACACCGACGTCGCCTTCCTGGCCTGCGCCCGAAAGCTGCTGGCGGCGCCCGACGCGGTGTTTCCGCAGTTCGCGACCCACAACGCGCGGACGCTCGCAGCCGTCGCGGCCATGGGCGCCGGGGCCGGCCCCGACGCCTTCGAGTTCCAGTGCCTGCACGGCATGGGCGAGCCGCTCTACGAACTCGCCGCGCAGGAAGGTCTCGAGCGGCCGTGCCGCATCTACGCGCCGGTCGGCGACCACGAGACGCTGCTGGCCTATCTGGTGCGGCGGCTGATCGAGAACGGAGCCAACGCCTCCTTCGTGAACCGCGTGACCGATCCGGACGTACCGGTCGAGACGCTGATCGCCGATCCGGTCGCGGCCGTCCGCGCCGACCCGCGGCCGGGCGCGCCCAACGCGGCGATCCGGAGCCCGCGCCTGCTCTACGGCCCGGCGCGACCGAACGCGCGCGGCCTCGACCTCGCCGACGAGGATCGCCTCGCCGAACTCGCGCGCGCCTTGCGCGAGAGCGCGGGACGCCGCTGGGAGGCGGCGCCGGCGGGCGACGATCGGAGCGGCGGCGGTCGGCCCGTGCGCAACCCGGCCGACCGGCGCGACGTCGTCGGCTTCGTGCGCGACGCCGCGCCCGAAGATCTCGCGGCCGCGCTCGCCCGCGCCGAAGCCGCCGCGCCCTTCTGGGCGGCCGAGCCCGCCGCCGCCCGCGCGGCCTGTCTCCGCCGCGCCGCCGACGCCATGGAGGCGGCCATGGGCGCGCTGGTCGGCCTGATGGCGCGGGAGGCCGGAAAAACCTTCGCGAACGGCGTCTCTGAGGTCCGCGAGGCGGTGGACTTCCTGCGCTACTACGCCGGCGAGGCCGAACGCCTGGCGGCGTCCGGCCCGATCCGGCCGCTCGGGATCGTCGCGGCGATCAGCCCGTGGAACTTTCCGCTCGCGATCTTCACCGGCCAGGTCGCCGCCGCGCTCGGGGCCGGAAACGCGGTGATCGCGAAGCCCGCGGAGGAGACGCCGCTGGTCGCGGCCGAGGCCGTGCGCCTGCTGCGCGCGGCCGGCGCGCCGCGCGACGTGCTCCAGCTTCTCCCCGGCGACGGCGCGGCCGGCGCGGCTCTCGTCGACGATCGCCGGATCGACGGCGTGGTCTTCACCGGCTCGACCGAGGCGGCCCGCTCGATCCGCCGCACGCTCGCACGGCGGCTGTCGCGCGACGGCCGGCCGATTCCGCTCGTCGCCGAGACCGGGGGCCAGAACGTCATGATCGCGGATTCCTCCGCGCTTGCCGAACAGGTCGTGCCGGACGCGCTCGCCTCGGCGTTCGACTCCGCCGGCCAGCGCTGTTCCGCCGCCCGCATCCTCGCGCTTCAAGACGACGTCGCCGACCGCGTCCTCGCCATGCTGAAGGGCGCGGCGCGCGAACTCGAGGTCGGGCCGCCCGACCGCCTGTCGACCGACGTCGGCCCGGTGATCTCGGCGGAGGCGCGCCAGCGGATCGAACGCCACCTCGACGACATGCGCGCGCGCGGCTTCCGCGTGACGCAGCAGCCTTTGCCGGCGCCTTGCGCCCATGGCGACTTCGTCGCGCCCGCCATCGTGGAGATCGACGCGGTTTCGGACGTCGGCGGGGAAGTGTTCGGCCCCGTGCTGCACGTCCTCCGCTTCCGCGCCGGGGATCTCGACCAAGTCGTCGAGGCCGCGAACGCCACCGGATACGCGCTGACCTTCGGCCTCCACACCCGCATCGACGAGGCCGTCGCGCGGGCGACGGACCGGGCCGCCGCCGGGAACCTCTACGTCAACCGGACCATCGTGGGCGCGGTCGTGGGGGTCCAGCCCTTCGGCGGATCGGGGCTCTCGGGCACCGGGCCCAAGGCCGGCGGGCCGCTCTATCTTCGCCGGCTCATGGCCTCCGCGCCCGATGAATGCGATCTCGAAGGGTCAGCCGGAGCGTCATGGCGGCGCATGATCGAAGCGGATCGTCATCCCCCGGCTTGTCCGGGGGATCCATGGACGGGCGGGCCGCCGCATTCGCCGCAGGCCTGGATGCCCCGGACAAGCCGGGGCATGACGCGAAGCGTTTCGAACCGGACGGACTCCACCCCAGATCCCGCCCGAAGCTTCGCGGACTGGCTGGAGACGCAGGGGCTCGCGCGCGAGGCCGACGCCGTGCGGGCCATGGCGGCGCGCTCGCCGCTCGGCGCGTCGGTCGAACTCGCGGGGCCGGTCGGCGAGCGCAACGTCTATTCGCTCCGCCCCCGGCGCGCGATCGCGGCGCTGGCCGAAACGACATCCGGCGCCGCGATACAGCTCGGCGCGATCCTCGCCGCGGGCTCGACCGCGGTCGTCGCGGAAGGCGGGCCGGCGGCGGCGCTCGCCGCCCGTCTTCCCCAGGCGCTCGCGGCGCGCGTCGTGACGGCGCACGCGCCGGCTCTCGCGCCCGAGATCGGGCTGATCATGTTCGAAGGCGGCGGCGATCCGCTGCTCGCCCTGCTGGCCGAGGTCGCGGAACGCGCCGGGCCGATCGTCCTCGTCGAAGCGCTGTCGCCCGGCGAGATCGCGGCCGGGGCGGTCTACGACGTCGAGCGCCTGCTCGCCGAGCGCACGGTCTCGACCAACACCGCGGCGGCGGGCGGCGACGCGGCCCTGATGACGATCGGCTGACGCGTCAGAGGCCGGAGGCCGAAACCTGGCGCAGCTCGACGCCCTTCCGTTCGAGCGCCGCCGCGACCAGCCCGAGGGCGCAGCGGATCTCCTCGGGGTCGTCCCCCTCCCCCTCGGCCGCAAGCCCCGCGACGAGGATCGTCCTGAAGCCGAGCGCCGCGGCGATCGGCGCGCCGAAGGTCAGCGCGTCGTCGCGCGCGTCGTCGAGGAAGCCGTCGAGATCGCAGTCGGTCGCGCCGGCCACGTCCATGAACCGGCTGAACGGCGCCTCGAACAGCACGTGGTTGATCTCGAACTCGTCGGAGAGCCCCTCCTCCTCGACCAGCGGCTTCATTTCGTAGGGGATCCAGAGAACCGGCTTCACGGCCCGCGCGCGCAACGCCGCGAGGCAGTCGGCCGGAAACGTCGGCCGGTGGGCGTTGAGCTCGCCGTAGAGGAACGGCTGGCCGAGCACGAGATGATGCACCGGCGCGGCGGGGTCGGCCGGCAAATCCTCCCAATGGAACCAGAAGGTCTCGATACCGGCGGGCGCGCCGCCGGGCGGCGGCGCCGCGACCAGCAGGCAGGAGGGGCCGGCTTCTGCGCCGAGGACCGGGCTGCGCCGGGCCCGGGCGGCGTCGCGGCGGAACGCGGCGAGGCGGGAGCGGAACAGCAGACGGTCGTACGCCTCGAGCCAGACGGCCGGCAGACCGATCTCCTTGCCGCGCGAGGCGGTGACGAGACCGGCCGGCAGGTACCGTTCGCTGTTCCAGGGCTTCATGCCGGCGAAGTGCAGCACCGACAATCCGACCGTGCTGCCGCCGAGATAATAGGAAACGTATTTGATGTTGCAGTTGTAGTTCAGCGGAAGGTACGTGACGTCCTTGTCGGCCAGAAAGATGTTCCACATCTTCTGGTCGGCGAACCTGTCGAGCAGATCGTCGGTCGGGCGCAGGTTTTCGCTCGTGACCCGCCGGATCTCGTCATACGACGCCCGGCCCAGACCGGCGGCGGGGATCGACAGAACGCCGCTGTTGATGATCCAGCGGCCCGTCTGGGACGAGCGCGACACGTATTCGCGCACGCCGCAATCGAAGGCCGCGCGAAAATCGTCGCCATCGGGCTCCCACAGCGCGCCGACGTCGTCGCCGATCAGGATGTCGGCGTCGAAGAAGACCACGCGGCGATAGCCCTCATGGGTCAGCGCGAGGAACTTCATGTAGCCGAACTTGCCGATCCGCTGATTGGCGTCGCCGGAAGCGGTTTCGAGATCGAGCCACGCCATGTCGGGCTCGACGAAAGTCAGTCGGCTATAGACGTCGCGGAGCCTCCGCTGGACGAACGGGCTGAGGCTGCCGTCGTGATAGACGAAGACGTCGCTTTCGAGGTCCGGATAGACGTCGAGCAGCGAGAGCAGGAGGCCGAGCAGACCGGGAAGAAACTGCTCGCTCGCGACCGTGACGAAGGCGACGTCGCGCGTCGGCGTGCGCCGTTCGAGCGGACGGCGTTCGAGAATCGGCGTCCTGCGGTCGAGCAGGATCTCGCGTTCCGCGATGGTGAGCTCCGCGCCGGCGTCGCGCTTCCCGCGCACTTCAGGCTCCAGCGCGCGCCGCTTGCGTTCGCCTGCAAGGTGGTCGGCCTTCTCGGCCTCGCCTCGCGCGGCCCCCGCTTCGAGCCGCCGGCCGTCGTCGAACCGCCCGAGCGCCCCGATCAGAAGGCCATAGGCCTTTTCGAGCGTCGCGACCGCGACGTCCGCGTCGTCGGTTTCGTCGCCGGCGGCGATCGGCACGCCGAACTCGTCGAACTGGGCGCGAAGCTGGTCGCGCTGCTCGCGCGCCTCGTCGCGTTGCCCGCGGGTTTCGTCGCGCTGCGCCCTCGCCTTGTCGCGCTGGTCGCGCAGCCGCTCCACCGCCTCGAGCGCGCCGTCGCGATCCCTGAGCGCCGCGTCAGAAAGCCGGAGGGCGGCGTCGACCATGGCGGCGTAGAGCGCGTCCGGTTCCGCGGCCCCGCCACGTTCGAGCTGTTCTTCACGGGCCCTGTCGCGCTGCTCGCGGGCGACGTCGCGCTGCTTCCGCGCCTGCTCGCGCTGCTCCCGCAGCCGGTCGACGACGGCGCCGACCGCGTCCCGCTCGCCGAGCGCCGCGTCGCAGAGCGCCGCCGCGGCGGCGACGATCGCGCCGAGATAGTCTTCCCGCTCCGCCGAGAGCGACAGCTCCTCGCGCGCCCTGTCGCGCTGGTCCCGGGCGGCGTCGCGCTGCCGCCGCGCCTGGTCGCGCTGCTCGCGCAGCCGTTCCAGCGGCTCGGCCGGTCCTCTTTCCCCTTCGGCCGGACCTGCGGCTTCGAGCGGCTCCGCGGCGCCCGCTTCCGGCTGATCGTCGGGCGTCTTACCGGCCGAGCCGTCTTGCTCTTTCACGTGGATCCTTCGACACGCTTCCTGTCGGTCCCGCGAGGGACCGCACGTCCCTTCTGACCGCTGCGGCGTCCCGCCGCAAGAACGCCTTCCCGATCAGATCGTCTGATTGTAGGCCCCGACTTCCGGCCGGCGACGGAGCAGCGCGTCGAGATCGGCGAAGATGTCTCGCATCCGCGCTTCGGAGACCGGGCTCTCCACCACCACCACGAGTTCGGGCTTGTTGGACGACGCGCGAATCAGCCCCCAGGTGCCGTCCTCGAGCGTCACGCGCACGCCGTTGATGGTGACGACGTCGCGGATCGTCGAGCCGGCGAGGCGCTCGCCCTTCGCCGCCATCTCCTCGATCGCCCGCGTCGCGTCGGCCACGACGTCATATTTCACGTCGTCGGCGCAGTGCGGCGACATGGTGGGCGATCCCCAGGTCTTGGGCAGGGCGCGGCGCAGGTCCGACATCCGCTTGTCGGGATTGCGGTCGAGCATGTCGCAGACCGCGAAGGCCGCCACGAGGCCGTCGTCGTAGCCGAGCCCGATCGGGCGGTTGAAGAAGAAGTGGCCGGACTTCTCGAACCCCACCAGCGCGCCGAGTTCGTTGACCCGGCGCTTGATGTAGGAATGGCCGGTCTTCCAGTAATCGGTGTTCGCCTTGTTGGCGACGAGCACCGGGTCGGTCATGTAGAGGCCGGTCGACTTCACGTCGACGACGAACTGCGCTTGCGGGTGGATCGCCGAAAGATCGCGGGCGAGCATGACGCCGACCTTGTCGGCGAAGATCTCCTCGCCTTCGTCGTCGACCACGCCGCAGCGGTCGCCGTCGCCGTCGAAGCCGAGCGCGACGTCCGCGCCATGCTCCAGAACGGCGTCGCGCATGGCGTGCAGCATCTTCATGTCTTCGGGGTTCGGATTGTAGTTCGGGAACGAGTGGTCGAGCTGCGCGTCGAGCGGGATCACCTCGCAGCCGAGCGCCTTGAGCGCCTGCGGCGCGAACGCGCCCGCCGTGCCGTTGCCGCAGGCCGCGACGACCTTCACGCGGCGCGTCAACTTCGGCCGGTCGAGCAGGCGGGCGAGATAGCGCGCGGGAAAGTCCGTGACGAACTCGTATGCGCCGCCGCCGCGCAGCTCGAAGGCGCCGGACAGCGTGATCTCCTTCAGCCGCGACATCTCGGCCGGCCCGAAGGTCATGGGGCGGTCGCAGCCCATCTTCACGCCGGTCCAGCCGTTCTCGTTGTGCGAAGCCGTCACCATGGCGACGCAGGGGCAGTCGAGTTCGAACTGGGCGAAATAGGCCATGGGCGAGATCGCGAGCCCGATGTCGCGCACGTCGACGCCCGCCGCCATCAGGCCCTGGACGAGCGCGAGCTTGATCGAGGCGGAGTAGGAGCGGAAGTCATGGCCGGTGACGAGCAACGGCTTGACGCCGAGCTCGTGGATCAGCGTGCCGAGCCCCATGCCGAGCGCCTGCGCGCCCATCAGGTTCAGCTCCTCGCCGAACAGCCAGCGGGCGTCGTATTCGCGAAACCCCGCGGGCTTCACGAGCGGCGTCGATTCGAACGCGTAGGTGTTGGGACGGAGCGTCGGGACAGGCTTCGGAAAGGTCATTCGGCTCTTCCGGAGAGAGGGGCGGTCAGGTCGTAGCGGCAGGCGGGGCAGGCCGAAAGTCGCCGTCGGGACTTATCCCGAGCCGCTCCATCTCGGCCAGCACGTGACGTTCGACCTCGTCGACGGAGATCGAGGCGATGCAGCGGCACTCGCCCGCGCGGAAGACCGCCCGGCCGGACGGGTTCGCCTCGCAGGGCGAACAGTCGGTCGCCACGGCGATCAGGGACGAGGTCGGCGCGAGCGGCCCGCGGGTCGCGGGGTTGGTCGGCCCGAACAGCGCCGTGAGCGGCACGCCGAGGGCGTTGGCGACGTTCATGACGCCGCTGTCGTTGGTGACGACATAGCTGCAGGCGCGCATCGCCGCCGCCATCTCGGCGATCGCGCCGCCGGTCAGGTCGCGCGTGCCCTCGACATGTTCCTCGGCGAGGCCGAACGAGGCGCAGTCCCAGCCGCGCGCCTGAAGCCGCCGGGCGAGCTCGGCGTAATGCGGCCAGCGCTTCGAGGCCCAGAAGCCGTCCTTTGAGCCGCCGTGGAAGCCGACGAGCCGGCGCTCCGCAGGCGGCCCGCGGTCGAGGTCGCCGATATAGTGCGCGCCGATATCGGCCTCGTCGTAGTCGACGCCCAGCAGCTCCTTGGCCGCCTCAAGATTGTAGACCGTCTCGTGCAGCGGTCCGCCCGGCTCGAACTTCCGCCAGTCGCGCGCGTAGATCACCCGCCGTCCCTCGAAGGGCGGCCGGATGTCGCCGAACGAATGGGTGACGAAGACGACGTCGTAGCAGCGCCGCATCGCCTGGCGGTTCAGCGAGAACACGGAGTTCACGACGCCGGCCTTCTGGAGCAGGAACAGGCTGTCGGCATGGTCCTGCGCCACCACGACGTCGACCGCGCGGCCGAGACGGCGCGCCATGTTGCGCAGCATCGGGCCGACATGAAGCATGTTGCCGATGCCGGAGCCGACCGCGACCAGGACCCGGCTTTCGAGCGACGACACGACGCCGGCCAGACCGGCGGCTCCGTCGACGGGCAGGCTCGGCCCCGCGCGGTCCGCGTCGTCTTCGGTCGGCGACCGCAACACGGGCGTGCGGACGCCGAACGCCTTCTCGAGCGCCGCGCGCCCCTCCTCGGACGTCGAATAGATCGTCGCCGCGCGCTCGATCACATAGCGGAAGGCCTCGGCCGCCGCGGGAGCGGCGGCGTCGTCTCCGAGGCGGCCGCTCCGGAAATCGACGCCGTAGATCCACGGAATCGACAGCCGGTCGAGCGCCTCGGCGGCCTCGAAGCCGAGGCCGGAGGCGACGTGGACGACATCGGGCCGCTCGCGCAGGAAAAACGCGCGCAGGGCGGCGGCCCGGCCGTCGACGAAGACGTGGCGGCGACCGTCGCGCAACGCCGTCTCGCCAGCGCGCTCCGGCCGCACAACCGCGACGAGCGCCTCGTAGCCCATCGCCTCGTAATGCTGGGCGGCGCTTTCGAGGAACGGCTCGTCGTCTTCCGCACCATGACGTGTCAGGCGGATGACGAGCCCCCGCCCCGGCGCGCGCCGGGGGGCGGACGGATCGTCAGGATGGACGACCGACGCCGTCACGTCGCGCGCGTCGCGCAGCCTCGTCCCGAGTTCCGCGAGGCGATCGGGAAAGCCGGACTGGACGAGCGCTTCGAGCAGGCTGAGCCGCCAGGCTTCCAGCGGCTCGCCGCGTCCCTCGCGCAGAACGACGCGGCCGGCCCATCCCGGCGCGGCGCGGACAGCTTCCGCCAGAGCCGGGGCCGGCGCAGCCCGGTTCGGCTCGGGAAACGCGATCCAGGCGCAGGGGGCGGCCCGCGCCAGCGCTGCGAGGGACGTCTGACGCTCCGGAAGGACGTGGCCGTCGACCCTCAGGACGAAGCTGTCGCCGTCCCGGATCAGCTCACCGACGGAGCCTTCCGCCCCCGGCGCCTCGTCGACCAGCGCCGCGAGCGTCCGCAACTGGAACCGCGCTCCCTCGTGATCGGGGTCGACGGCGAGCGCCTCGCGCGCCAGAGCGAGCGCCTCCGGGACCCGGTTGAGCGCGACCAGGATCTGGCACTTGGCGAACAGCAGCGAGGCGACGCCGGGGCGCGCCTCGATCGCGCTCTCGGCGCAGCCGAGCGCGCGATCATACTGCCGCAGCTCGTAGCGGCAGCGCGCCGCCGTGGCCCAGGCCTCCCAGGCGCGGGTCCGATGAACCGCGGCCGCCGCCTCCGCCTCGTCGGCGGCCTCCGCCAGAAGCTCGGCGCGCCGCTCCGCCGGCGCGTCGGGCGCGGAAGCCTGGCTACGCAGGGCGAAAGCAAGCTGAAGCCGATAGACGCCCGTTTCCGGGCTGAGCGCGACCACCTCGCGGAAAAGCCCCGAGGCGCGCTCGACGGCGCCCGCGCGCAGAAGGGCGACCGCGGCGTAGAACCGCCACAGGCGGTCTTGGGGACGCCGATCGAGATGGGCGACGAGGATGGCGGCCGCCTCTTCGGGCCGGCGTTCCTGCAGCAGAGCCCGCGCGACGCGCAGCCGGGTCTCGAAATGGGGCGTCGCAAGCGGCGACAGGGCGTCGGCGAACTCTGCGAGCGCGCGCCAGTCCCGCTCGGCGAACAGACGCCGCGCCACGGGCGCGAGCAAGGTCTCCTCGAAGCCGCCGAGAACCGCGGCGGCCGCCGCCCGCGCCGCCGCGCCGCCGCGCCGGCCGCCTCCGGAAAGACGGCGGCTCTCCAGCGTCCGGCGCAGCCGCCGCATGGCCGTCCCGAGCTTGCGGACGTCCCGCGGATCGTCGATCCGGAACGGCGCGGACCAGCGGCCGTCGAAACGGTCCGCCGCGCCCTCGCTTCGATCCTCGCTCTGCCGCAACGAGCTCCCCCGCCGAACGCCCTTCACCTTATAGGCGCGCAGGCGTCAAGGCGACGAGACCTTTTCGCCGCCCGCGGGGAGGCCTTACTCGGCCGCCTGAACGACGGGGTTCTGCAGCGACTGGGTCGGCCGGCCGACGCCGATATAAGTGAAGCCGAAGCGCTCGACGTCGGCGCGGCCGTAGACGTTGCGCAGGTCGATGAGCAGCGGCTGCGCCATGCTCTTCTTGAGCCGCTCGAAGTCGAGCGCGCGGAACGCGTCCCATTCGGTCGCAAGCACCAGCGCCTCGGCGCCTTCGGCGACCTCGTAGGGGCTGTTTCCGAACGTCACGTCGGTCAGCGCCTCGGCCGCGCCCTCGAGCCCCTTCGGGTCGTAGGCGGAGACGATCGCGCCGTTGTCCTGCAGCGCCTGGATGACGGAGATCGCCGGCGAATAGCGCAGGTCGTCGGTGTTCGGCTTGAAGGTCAGGCCGAGCACGCCGATGCGGCGCTTGCGCACGCTGCCGCCGCAGGCCGCGATGACCCGGCGCGCCATGGAGCGCTTGCGCTGGTCGTTGACCGCGATCGTGGTCTCGACGAGCCGCACGGAGCCGCCGACGTCTTGCGCGATCTTGGCGAGGGCGAGCGTGTCCTTCGGGAAGCACGAGCCGCCGTAGCCGGGGCCGGCGTGGAGGAACTTGGAGCCGATGCGCTTGTCGAGGCCGATGCCGTGGGCGACGTCCTGCACGTCGGCGCCGACGATCTCGCACAGATCCGCGATCTCGTTGATGAAGGTGATCTTCATCGCGAGGAACGCGTTGGCGGCGTATTTGATGAGCTCCGCGGTGCGGCGGCGCGTGAAGACGAGCGGCGACTGGTTGATCGAGAGCGGACGATAGATCTCGGCCAGCACGTCGCGGGCGCGCTCGTCCTCGATGCCCACCACGATGCGGTCGGGACGCTTGAAGTCCTCGATCGCCGCGCCCTCGCGCAGGAATTCGGGGTTCGAGGCGACGGCGAACTCGGCGTCGGGACGCACGTCCCGGATGATGCGCTCGACCTCGTCGCCGGTGCCGACCGGGACGGTCGACTTGTTGATCACGACCGTGAAGCCCGACAGCGCCGAGGCGATGTCGCGGGCCGCCTGATAGACGTAGGACAGGTCGGCATGGCCGTCGCCGTGGCGCGACGGGGTGCCGACCGCGATGAACACGGCTTCGGCCTCGGCGACGGGCGCGGCGAGATCGGTGGTGAAGAACAGCCGGCCCGCGGCGACGTTCTCGGCCACGAGCTTGTCGAGACCCGGCTCGTAGATCGGAATTTCGCCCCGCTCCAGCGCCTCGATCCGCGCGACGGAATTGTCGACGCAGGTGACGTGGTGACCGAAGTCGGCGAAGCAGGTGCCCGACACGAGGCCGACATAGCCCGAACCGATGACCGCGATTTTCACGACAGCTTTCTCCTCGAAACTGGACGCCGCGCGTCGCATGGCGCTTTTGCGCCGCACCGCAGGACGCCTGAGCGGCGCCCGGCGAACGCCCCCGCTCGCGCTGGCCACGCCCGCAAGCGCCTGATCGTCTTGCGAGCGGCCGAATTCACGTCTTCGACATTGGATTGAAAGCCCTGCCCCTGTCCAGACGGACCGGCGAGACCCACTGTCGCGTCGGCGCAGACGTCTCGGAGGCGTCCGGGCGCTCGAAGCCGCGGGCCGCACGAGCGCGGTCCATAGCGGAAAAGCCGTGTCGCCCCGATGACGCTCCGTTCCGCGCCGCCGGTGGCGACAGGGCCGCGTCCACGGCTATAACCGTCCCGCGGGCGGCGTGTCCGCCGCGTTCCGGAGGCCCCGCATGACGTTTCTCGTGACCGGCGCCGCGGGGTTCATCGGCTTCCATGTCGCCCGGAGGCTGCTCGAACGGGGCGAGCGCGTCGTCGGCGTCGACAATCTCTGCGACTATTACGACGTGTCGCTGAAGCGAGCCCGGCTCGCGCTGCTCGCCGAGGAGCCCGGCTTCTCCTTCGCCGAGGTCGACGTCGCCGATCTGCCGGGCGTCAGGAACGCGATCGCGGGCCGGGGCGTGCGCAAGGTCATCCACCTCGCGGCGCAGGCCGGCGTCCGCTACTCGATCGAGAACCCGGCGTCCTACGTGACCTCCAACCTCGTCGGCCACGCCAACATGCTGGAGCTCTGCCGGCACGACGACGCGATCGAGGCGATGGTCTACGCCTCGTCGAGTTCGGTCTATGGCGGCAACGTCAAGCTGCCCTATTCGGAGGACGACCCGGTCGACCGCCCGGTCTCGCTCTACGCCGCCACCAAGAAGGCGGACGAGCTGATGTCCTACGTCTACAGCCACCTCTACGACATGCCGCTGGTGGGACTGCGGTTCTTCACCGTCTACGGCCCGTGGGGGCGGCCGGACATGGCCATGTGGCTGTTCGCCGACGCGATCCTGAGCGGGCGCCCGATCCGCGTGTTCAACCACGGCGACATGAAGCGCGACTTCACTTATGTCGACGACATCGTCTCCGGCGTCGTCGCGGTCGCGGACGCGCCGCCGGCGGGAGATCGCCCGCCCCACCGCGTCTACAACATCGGCAACAGCCGCTCGGAGAAGCTCACGCATCTCATCGAGGTGATGGAGCGGGCGCTGGGGCGCACCGCCGTCAAGGAGATGCTGCCGATGCAGCCCGGCGACGTGCGCGAGACCTTCGCCGACGTCTCCGCGATCGCGCGCGACTACGGCTACCGGCCCACGACGTCGATCGAACAGGGCGTGCCGCTGTTCGTCGACTGGTTCAAGGCCTATCGCGGGATCGACTGAGATCGCCCCCATGAAGAACGCTCGATGAAGATTCTCGCCCCCATCTCCGTCGGGGAGCTGTTCGACAAGATCACGATCCTGCGGATCAAGCAGGCGCGGATCAACGATCCGGCGAAGCTCGCGAACGTGCGCGCCGAGCTCGCGGAGCTTACGGCGATCGTCGAGGCCGGCGGGCTCGGCTCGGCCGAGCTCGACCGGGACGTGGCCGCGCTCCAAGCCGTCAACGCCGAGCTGTGGGACGTCGAGGACGCCAAGCGCGACCACGAGCGCCGGCAGGTCTTCGACGACGCCTTCGTGCGCCTCGCGCGCGACGTCTATCTGAAGAACGACCGCCGGGCCGAGATCAAGCGGCGCATCAACCTGACGACCGGGTCGCTGGTGGTCGAGGAGAAGGCCTACCGGGACTATGGCGGCGGCGCGGAGCCAGGCTGAAAGCTTGCTCCGCCTCCTCCGTCATGCCCGCGCGACACGCGCGGGTATCCACGACTTGATCGTCGAACGCTGCGGGGGCCGAAGTCGTGGATACCCGGCCTCAGGCCGGGCATGACGGCGGCGGCGAGTCGCCGCGGACGCGCCGCTCGTTAACACCGCGTTATGACCCGCCGTCCGACCCTGTCGAGGGCCGCGCCAGTATTGCGGCCGTGCAACAGTACAGTGGAGCCGACGATATGAGTACGTCGTCGCCGGGGGCGCTCGCGCGCCTCGCCGTCATCGTTTTCGCAGCGCTCGCGCTTTCGGCCTGCTCGTCGGGCCGCGTCGCCAAGGTCAAGACCGGCTCGATCTCGGTCCAGACCGTCAGCCTGATGAAGCGGCTCGACATGCCGCGTCAGGCCCCGATCCTGATCCGCGTCTTCAAGGAGGAGGCGCAGCTCGAGGTGTGGAAGCAGGAGCGCGACGGGCGCTACGGCCTGCTGCGCTCCTACGAGATCTGCAAGTTCTCCGGAAAGCTCGGCCCGAAAATCCGGCAGGGAGACCGGCAGGCGCCGGAAGGTTTCTACGAGATCCGCCGCGAGAACCTGAACCCGTGGTCGCGCAACCATCTCGCCTTCAACATCGGCTATCCGAACGCCTACGACCGCTCCTTCGGCCGGACGGGCGACAGCATCATGGTGCATGGCGGCTGCAAGTCGGTCGGCTGCTACGCCATGACCCACAGGCGCGTCGAGGAAATCTACGCGCTGGTGCGCGAGGCGCTGCTGTCGGGACAGGAGGCGGTGCCGTTCCAGGCGTTCCCGTTCCGCATGACCGAGGCCAACATGGCCCGGCACGCCGACGACCCCAACATGCCGTTCTGGGAGATGCTGAAGGTCGGCCACGACGCCTTCGCGCGCACGGGCGTTCCGCCCCGCGTCGCCGCCTGCGCCGGCCGCTACCGCTTCAAGTCCGACCCGAGCTGGAACGCCGCGTCCGACGAGGAGATCTGCGCCTCGCCCGAGCCGATGGCGCAGATGCAGGGCGAGACGATTGGCGGCGGAGCGTATTGAGCAAGCGAAGGTCGCAGCTTTTGATGAAACCTACGCCCTAAGGGCCATGGCTGCGGCGGGCGGAGGATCGTCGTCGCGAGGATCAGGGACACGGTCATATCGAACGAACCGCATTGAAAACTCTGCGCTTCCGTTCGAGAGCACGCTCAGCGTGTTGATGTAGCCGAACATGTTGGCGAGCGGGACCATGGCGTTCACCACGTTCGCGTTGCCGCGCATGTCCTGGCCCTGGATCTGGCCGCGGCG
>QFPN01000035.1 GCA_003241695.1 Ancylobacter novellus
GGCAGGGTGGCGAGCATCTTGTTGGGCACGAGGCTGTAGCCGATCAGCGCCGACATCGCGACCTGCCCCACCACGGCCGCGTTGCTCAGCGCCTGGCAGAAGAAGAGCAGGCGGATGGTGCGCCGCATCCCGGCGGGCTCCTCCCCCGGCATGGCCAGGGGGGCCGTGGCTCCGGCGGGCTGCGCTGCGCTCATCAGAAGTGGCTCCATCCCCCTCGCGGCACGGAAACCGCCCGTCCCGCCCGGTCCAGTACCGTGACCGAGGCCGGGCCCGCCTGGAAGCGTCCGATCCGCGCGACGGGGATGCCGCTGCGGCGGGACGCCTCCTCCACCCGGGGCGCATCGGCGGGATCGGCGGCGAAGAGCAGCTCGTAGTCGTCGCCGCCCGCCAGCAGCGGCAGCAACGCGGCATCGTCGCCCGCCACCGCCGAGCGCGCCGGGCCGGACAGCGGCACGCGGGCCATCTCGATCGCCGCGCCGATCCTGGCGGCGCGGCACAGGTGCCCCAGGTCCTGCACCAGCCCGTCGGACACATCCATCGCCGCCCGCGCCACGCCGCGCAGCGCGATGCCCAGGGCCAGGCGCGGATCGGGCAGGCGGTAGCGGCGCAGCAGGTGGCCCCCTGGGTCGGGCGGCAGGCGCCCCTGCCCCACCGCCAGGCCCAGCGCGCCGTCGCCGATGCAGCCGGAGACCCAGACATCGTCGCCCGCCCGCGCCCCGTCGCGGCGCAGCGCCGCGCCCGGCGGCACCGTGCCCAGGATGGTCAGGGAGTGGCAGGCGGGGCCGGGGGTGGAGACCGTGTCGCCGCCCAGGATGCGGAGGCCGAAGAGCCGCTGGTCCTCGGCCAGCCCGGCGGCGAAGCCGGCGACCACGGATTCTGCCGTGCCGCGCGGGAAGGCCGTGGTGAGCAGGTAGCCCAGCGGCTCCGCCCCCATGGCGGCGAGGTCGGACAGGTTGGTGCGCAGCAGGCGGCGGGAGACCGTGTCCGGCGGATCGGTGGGGAGGAAATGCACCCCCTCCACCATCGCATCCGCCGCCAGCACCAGCGTCCGGCCCGGCGGCGGATCGAGCAGCGCCGCGTCGTCGAGCAGGCCCAGCGCCTCTGGTGCCGCGAGGGGCCGGAAATGCCGGGCGATCAGCCCGAACTCGCCGGGGAGCGGTCCTTCGCCGGGGGACGCGGCCGCGGGCGGATGCGGGGGCAAGGCCGGCTCAGGCGCGGGCGGGGTTGAACTCGCCAGTCCGCAGGTCCTTGGCCATGGCGTCCAGCACCCCGTTGGCGAAGCGCGGCTCGGCGCCGTCGAAGAAGCCGTGGGCCACGTCCATGTACTCGTTGATCACCACCCTGGCCGGCGGCTCGTTGCCCGACCACAGCTCGGCCGCCGCCGCCCGCAGCAAGGCGCGCAGCACCGGGTCGAGCCGGTCCATGCTCCAGCCGGCGGACAGGTGCCCGGCCACGATCGGGTCGATGGTCTCGGCGTTCCTGGCCACGGCGCGGACGATGCTGGTGAAGAGCGGCACATCCGCCTGCGGCACCCGTCCTTCCTCGAAGCCGCCCTCGCCCGGCAGCGCGCCGAGGCGGTGCTGGATGAACTGCTGGATGATGGCCTCGGCATTCTCGCCGCCGGCCTCGGACTGGAACAGGGCCTGCACCGCGGCCACGCGGGCGCCCAGGCGCGGCCGCGCCTTGTTCCCGCCGCCCTGCCCCTTGCTCTTCGTGTTGCTCTTCGGCGTGTCGCTCATTCGGATAATCCCAGGCTTCGGGCGAGCGCGATCTGGCCGATCAGCGCATGGGCCGCCTCCGCCCCCTTGTTGTGCCGGTCCGGGCGGTCAATCCCAGGCTTCGGGCGAGCGCAATCTGGCCGATCAGCGCATGGGCCGCCTCCGCCCCCTTGTTGTGCCGGTCCGGGCGCGAGCGCTCGATGGCCTGCTGCAGGGTCGCGACGGTCAGCAGGGCGAAGCCCACGGGGGCCGCGGTCTCCACAGTGATGTCCATCACGCCGCGGCAGGCTTCCCGGCAGATGTGTTCGTAATGGTCGGTGTCGCCCTTGACCACGCAGCCGAGGATCAGGTAGCCGTCATGGCCGCCCCGCTCCCCCTTCGCGTTCAGGGCCATGCGCAGCGCCGCCGGCAGCTCGAAGGCCCCGGCGACGTCCACGATTTCGGTCCGGGCACCGATCTGCTCCAGCACCGCCAGGGCGCCGTCGCGCATGCCGCCGACGACCTGATCGTAATAGGGCGCCTGGATGAGCAGCACGCGCGGCGCCGGTCCTTCCAGGACCGCCTGGCCGCGCTCCGGTGCGTCCTGCGTGCTCATGCCTGGTTCCCCTTCTGGCCGGCCTTCCCGCATTCCGAGATCGGCCGCGTGTCCACCACCGTCAGCCCATAGCCCTCCAGCCCGACGATGGGGCGGGGGTGGTTC
>QFPN01000036.1 GCA_003241695.1 Ancylobacter novellus
GGCGCGGCGCGACAGGTTGGCGGCCAGGTCCCCGGCGGCGGCCGCGCCTTCCTGGCGGATGCGGGCGATGGCGACGTTGAAGCGGTTATAGGCCATGACCGCCGGGATGGCGGCGAAGAGGCCGATCGCCGTGGCGAAGAGCGCCTCGGCGATGCCCGGCGCCACGACGGCCAGCGAGGTGTCGTTGCTGGCGGCGATGCCCTGGAAGCTGTTCATGATGCCCCAGACCGTGCCGAACAGGCCGACGAAGGGGGCGACGGAGCCGGTGGTGGGCGCGGCGCAGCGCCTTGGTCAGCATCCCGCGCATGGAGCGTTCCATGCGGTCGCGGAACTCGGCGCGGCTCTCGTCCTCCTCGCGGCCCTCGCGCCATTCGCGCAGGCCGGCCTGGAGGGTCTCGCCCGCCAGCCCGTCCTGCTGGACCGGGGTGCCGGTCGGCAGGCCGTCATGCACGATGCGGGCGAAGCTGCGGACCTGGCGGCGCAGCCGGCCCAGGGTGATGGTCTTCTCGACCATGATCGCCCAGCAGGCGACCGAGGCCAGGATCAGCAGCAGCATCACCACCTTCACCACGATATCGGCCTGCAGGAACAGGCCCAGCATGGTCAGGTCGTGGGGCGGCGGCACCGGCACGGCGGGGAGGGCGGCGGCGGGAAGGGCGGCATCCGGATTCATGGGTCAGACCCTCCGTCTCGGGGTTTCGGTGAAGGGGGCGGGCTGCGTCACTTGTCGAAGCCCACGCCCGGCACGCGCGACGAGGTCGCGATCCGCGGCAGGCAGGCGCTGCGCCCTTCCGGCTCCGGCCCGCAGGCGAGGAGGTCGTTGAGCAGCACGCCGGTGATGCCGTCGCAGGGCAGGCCGGACAGGTCGAAGATCCGGGCCAGCGTCTTGCTGGCGGGCAGAGGGCCGACATCCAGCGCCAGGCGGCGGGCGATCACGCCGTCCTTGCCGAAGAGGATCAGGTCCAGCCGCAGCGGGTCCAGGGCGGTGTCGCCGGGGTTGCGCATCAGCAGCCAGGCGCGGCAGCCGGGCGGCTGCAGGTCGGGCTTCGGCTCCAGCCGGTTCAGCTCCAGGGTGATGGGCTTCGCGGCATCCTGCTGCGCCGCGGCCGGCAGGGCCAGGGCGGTCGCGGCGGTCAGGGAGAGGGCGGCGGTGAGAAGGCGGGACGCAGCCGCCCTCACGCCGCTTCCGCGCCGCGGCGCAGCAGGAAAGGCGGAGGGGCTTTCCGCGTTGGCGCGGCCGGACCGGAGGAGGCTGTTCCGGGTTCGGGGCTGCGGCATGCGGATCTCCGGTGAAAGGCGACGCACAAGGGCGCGGCGCCGCTGCCCCGGCCCAGGGAAGTCCCGGCTGGGGAAGAAAGATGGCGCCGCAGCAATGTCGGGCTGTCTTTCGCTCCTGGCGCGGCGTTTAGCAAGTGAGAATTGCTTGCAAATGCCGCGCCGCAGTCATGTGCCCCACCGGGGGCGTCATCCCGGGGACCCGGCTCCCGGACCCGGCCCGCGCCGCCGGGCTTCCCTCAGCCCAGCGGCTGCGCGACGAAGCCTTCCCAGCCGCGCGCGCGCAGCTCGCAGGCGGGGCAGGTTCCGCAGCCATAGCCCCAGCGGTGGCGATGCGTGCGGTCGCCCAGGTAGCAGGTGTGGGAGTCCTCCACGATCATCTCCACCAGCGCCTGCCCGCCGAGGTCGTGGGCGAGGCGCCAGGTGGCGGGCTTGTCGCGCCACATCAGCGGCGTG
Source organism: Ancylobacter novellus (assembly GCA_003241695.1). Classification (GTDB taxonomy): domain Bacteria; phylum Pseudomonadota; class Alphaproteobacteria; order Rhizobiales; family Methylopilaceae; genus Methylopila. The sequence continues at coordinate 1,732 of QFPN01000036.1, forward strand.
TGGAGGACGAAGCGGCGCTCCATGCCGAGGTTGATGGCGACCTGCAGGGCCTTGAGCGTGTCGTCGCGGCAGTCGGGATAGCCGGAATAGTCGGTCTCGCACATGCCGCCGACGAGGTGGCGCAGCCCGCGGCGATAGGCGAGGGCGGCGGCGAAGGTGACGAAGAGCAGGTTGCGGCCGGGGACGAAGGTGTTGGGCAGCCCGTCCTCGCGCATCCGGATCGCGATCTCCGCCGTCATGGCGGTGTCGGAGACCTGGGACAG
>QFPN01000018.1 GCA_003241695.1 Ancylobacter novellus
GCTGCGCAACCCCGCCCAGCTCCGCCGGCCACACCAACCGTCGCATCAGCGCCGGTCATGAACTAACATTGCAACCGGACCACTCGAGGGGGGCCGGCCGTGGGTGAACTCGACGAAGTCGCCGAGCGTGCCGAACCGCTCGTCGACATTGTAGTAGTCGGAGACGTCGTAGCCGTCGTCGCGGCCGGGCGAGGACTGGAACGGATCAGCCAGATCGCGGTGACGCCGAGGCCGTGCAGATAGTCGAGCCGCCGCGTCAACCCGCGGAAGACGCCGACCCCGTCTCCGTCGGAGTCCATGAAACTCTCGACCGCCACGCAATAGACAGTCGCGTTCTTGTACCAGAGATCGGTGATCAACCGCCGCCTCCCGCTCAGCGCCCTCGATGCCGAACGTGGCGCCCGGCCGGACTTTCCTCATCCGGCCGGGCGTATCGCCGCCTGCGCTTTCAGGCTGATGCGATCAGAGCAGCTTGTCGATCGTGATCGGCAGCTCGCGCACGCGCTTGCCAGTCGCGTGGAACACGGCGTTGGCGATGGCGGCGGCCGCGCCCACGATGCCGATCTCGCCGAGACCCTTGATGCCGAGCGGATTGGCCTTGTCGTCCTCCTCGACGAAGATGACATCGATGTTCTGGACGTCGGCGTGGGCCGGCATGTGGTACTCGCCGAGGTTGGCGTTCACGACCCGGCCCAGGGTCTTGTCCCACATGGTCTCTTCGTGGAGCGCCATGCCAATTCCCATCACCACGCCGCCGAGGATTTGGCTGCGGGCGGTCGCGAGGTTCAGGATCTTGCCGGCCGCGATGGCGCTGACGATGCGCTTCACCCGCACGACGCCGAGCTGCTCATCGACGCGCACCTCGGCGAACACGGCCGAATGCGTAAAGGCCGCGAACTTCTCCGCGAACTCCTCATCCGGCGCGAACGACCCTTCTGCTTTCACCTCGCCGCCGCCGGAAGCCGCGATCGCGTCAGCGTAGGACACCGACCGCCCGGCGTCCGAGACGAGCGAGATGCGGCCGTTCGAAAACACGACGTGGTCGAGGCCGGCGTTCGCGAGAGGGCTGTCGTCGAGACCGCGCGCGAGCGTCAGCAGTTCCTTCTTAAGCTCCCCACAGGCGATCCGGACAGCGTTGCCGGCCGAAGCCGCGCCCCAAGATCCGCCCTCGGGCGGCGCCATCGGCAGATCGGTGTCCCCGACCTCCGCGGATACGTCCTCCATGTTCAGATCGAAGGCGTCCGCGGCGATCTGGGCGAGGATCGTATAGGTCCCGGTGCCGATATCGGCGGTGCCGCAAGCGACCTTGAGCTTGCCGTCAGCGGAAAGCGTGGCGCGCGCGGAATGCGGCATCATCATCGCCTCCCAGCAGCCGGTCGCCATGCCGAGACCGACAAGCTCCTTGCCGTCCCGCATCGAGCGCGGTTCCGGATCGCGATCCTTCCAGCCGAACCGCTCGGCGCCCTGTTCGTAGGCCGCCTTCAGCTCCTTGGATGAGAACGGCTTATCGTCGTTCTGGTCCTTCTCGGCGTAGTTCTTCATCCGAAGCTCGAGCGGGTCCATTCCGAGCCGATAGGACAGCTCGTCCATCGCGACCTCAAGCGCGTAGAGGCCGAGCGCAGCGCCCGGCGCGCGCATGTCGGACGGCGTCGAGACGTCGATCTTGGCGAGCTCGTATTTCAGGGTGACGTTGGGGCAGGCGTATAGCAGCCCCGACCAGTTCACGGTCGGCTCCTGATAGTCCTCGTAGCGAGACGTCGCCTGGATGGCATGGTGGGCGATCGACGTCAGCGTGCCGTCGTCCTGCGCCGACAGCGACACCGTCTGCAGCGTGTCGGGGCGCCAGCCCATCGTATACATCTGGCCGCGCGTCAGCACGAGCCGCACCGAGCGCTCTTGCTTCAGCGCCGCCATCGTGGCGAGTAGCAGGTCGTAATGCGGCCGCAGCGCCATGCCGAAGGCGCCGCCCACGAAGGGCGACGTCACCCGCACCTTCTCCGGATCGAGACCCAGCACCGCGCAGATGTAGTTCTTGGGATTGTTCACCCCTTGCGTCTTGGTGTGGATCGTCAGTTCGCCATCGCCTTCCCAGACAACGGTCGTCGCCATCAGCTCCATCGGATTGTGGTGCTCGGGCGCTACCCGATAGCTCTCGCTCAGCTTGATGTCGGAACCCTTGAAGGTCGCTTCGGCGGCGCCGCGCGGGGGCGGAGGCGGAGGGATTCCGTCGCGGGGGTCGAACGTGTCGTAGGCCTCGTGGCGCGCGTCCGCGACGTCGACGGTCGGCGTCTCGGCCTCGTAGGTCGCGGTCACGAGCGCGGCCGCGTGGCGCGCGTTCTCGTGGGTGTCGGCGATCACCAGCGCGATCGGCTGGCCGCTGTAGAGGATGCGGTCGTCGTAGAGCGGGCGGAACGGGCTGCCCGGCACCGCCACCATGTCGTTGAGATAGGGCTCGTCGCTGGCAGGCAGCTCCGGGCGGTTCTCATGCGTCAGGATGTCGACGACGCCGGGCGCGGCTTTGGCGGCCGACAGATCGATGCCGGCGATGCGGCCCTTGGCGATCGTGGCCGGCACGGCCGCGGCATAGACCATGTCGTCGGCGAAGAACTCGGCGGCGTATTTCGCGCGGCCTGTCACTTTCAGCGCGCCGTCGACGCGCGGATGGGCGCGGCCGACATAAGGATGGACGTTCGACATGGGCTGACGTCCCTTCAGTTGACGATCTTGTTCGACTGGATCTGCGGCGTCCCGGCTGCGGCTTGGGACAGCGCGCGGACGACTGCGCGGCGGGCGAGCTCGATCTTGAAGTCGTTCTCGCCATGGCCGACCGCGCCCTTCAGCAAACGATCGGCCGCCTCCTCGAACACGCCCGAAGACGGCAGCTTGCCGTTGAGCAGCGCCTCGGCTTCGGGCACGCGCCATGGCTTGTGCGCGACGCCGCCGAGCGCGATCCGGGCTTCGCTGACCACGTCGCCGTCGAGTTCGATCGCGGCCGCGACCGAGACCAGCGCGAAGGCGTAGGACAGCCGGTCGCGGAGCTTGAGATAGGTGTGGTTCTGGCCGAAACGCGGGGCCGGAAGCTCGACAGCCGTCACCATCTCGCCGTGGGCGAGCGTGTTGTCCTGTTCCGGAGCGTCGCCGGGAAGGCGGTGAAAATCCTCGAACGCTATCTCGCGGGCGCCTTCCGGCCCCTCGACGTGAACGGTCGCGCCGAGCGCCGCCAGCGCAACACACATGTCGGACGGGTGCGTGGCGATGCAGGCGTCGCTCGCGCCGAGGATCGCATGGATGCGGTTCACCCCGGTCTTCGCCGGGCAGCCCGACCCGGGCTCGCGTTTGTTGCAGGGCACGCCAGCGTCATAGAAATAGTAGCAGCGCGTGCGCTGAAGCAGATTGCCGCCGGTGGTGGCGGCGTTCCTGAGCTGGGCGGACGCGCCAGCCAGGATCGCGCTCGCGAGCAGCGGATAGTCACGCTCGATCCGCTCGTCATAGGCGAGGTCAGAGTTCGGCACGAGCGCGCCGATCTTCAGGCCGCCTCCGGCCTGCTTCTCAATGTCCTTCAGCGGCAGCCGTGTGATGTCGACGAGACGTCCCGGCCGCTCGACGTCGTATTTCATCAGGTCGACGAGATTGGTGCCGCCTGCGATGAAGCGCGCCTGCGGATCGCCCGCCACCGCCTGGATGGCGTCGCCGACTGTTGTGGCGCGGGTGTAGCTGAAGTTCATCATTCCGCAGCCTCCAGCGAGGGGGTCTTCAGCGTCGGCGCCTCGCGCGCGCTCCGCACCTCCTCGATCGCATCGACGATGTTGGTGTAGGCCCCGCAGCGGCACAGATTGCCGCTCATCAGCTCGCGGATCTCCTCCGGTCCATGGGCGTGTCCCTCGTCCAGCATGCCGACCGCCGAGCAGAGCTGGCCCGGCGTGCAGTAGCCGCACTGGAACGCGTCATGCGCCACGAAGGCGGCCTGCAGCGGGTGCAGCTCTTCAGGGGTTCCAAGACCCTCGATCGTCGTGATCTGGCGGCCGTCGTTCATGACGGCAAGTTGCAGGCAGGAGTTCACTCGCCGTCCGTCGATCAGCACCGTGCAGGCGCCGCACTGGCCCTGGTCGCAGCCCTTTTTCGAGCCGGTGAGATGCAGCCGCTCGCGCAGCACATCGAGCAACGTGGCCGAGGGTGGGATTTCGACCGAGTGGGTCTCGCCGTTCACCGACAGGGTGACGGCGACGAGCTCCGCGGCGGAGCGCGCGTCTTGCGGCAAGGGACATCTCCCAAAGCTGGATGTCGCGCTCTCCATCGAGCGCGCGAAGCGTCTTGGGATGAGAACAATTCAAAACCGGGGACGTTCCCGCTCCACGACGATCGTGGTGTGGGAGAAGATCGCCTCAATGGGCGCCAAGCCTGCCGCGAAGGAGAGGGCTAAGGACCGCGATCGCGACGAGGAGAACGGTTCCGAAAGCCGTCACAAGAAGCGGCCCGAGGGTCCTCATGCCGATCCGAAGAACACGAACCACGACGCGACGCCCGGCGCCGGAACGCTTCCGGACGGAAACGAGCAGGACGCGACCGGAGGCTGAGCGGCGGCGGCTTAAGGTTAGCCAGCCCGGCGCGCTGCGCCGGAGAGCATCTCGTGGACCTTCTGGGCCACGATCGCGAGAGTGAAGGGCTTCGTCACCATCGACATGTTCTCGCCCAAAAACTCCTTGCGGCTCGCGGCGCGCTCGGCGTAACCGGTGACGAACAGGATCGGCAGGGTCGGCCTCAGGCTCCTGGCATGTTCGGCGAGCTGCCGGCCGTTCATGCCCGGCAGTCCCACGTCCGAGATCATGAGGTCGAGCCGCCGTCGCGACGATAGGATCGGGATCGCCTCGCGTCCGTCAGCCGCCTCGATGGTCTCGTAGCCGAGCTCCTGCAGAATTTCGCGCATCAACTGCCTGACGGCGGCCTCGTCCTCGACGACGAGCACCGTCTCGCCCGATCCTTGGAACGACGCGTCTTTTTCCCTGATCGGCGCTGGGCTCACGACGTCTGCCGCCGCACCCTCCGGCAGGTAGATGACCACCGACGTGCCTTCTCCTGGCGCGCTTCGAAGCTCCACCTTACCGCCGCTTTGATTGGCGAAGCCGTAGACCATCGACAGTCCGAGCCCCGTCCCTTGACCGATCGACTTGGTGGTGAAGAACGGATCGAACACCTGCTTCGACGTCGCCTCGTCCATTCCAACGCCGGTGTCCGAAATCGCGATGGTCACGAAACCCGCCGGCTCTGCGTCATCGTCTGACAGGCTCCGCTGAGCCGTCCGCGTGGCGACGGTGAGCGCGCCGCCATCCGGCATGGCGTCGCGCGCATTGATCGCGAGATTGATGATCGCGTTTTCGAGCTGGTTGGCGTCCGCGACGAGCAGCGGCAGGTCGTCCGCGAGGTCGAGATCGAGCGCGATGGTCTCGCCGATGGTGCGCTTCAGGAGCTCGGCGAGCGACCGGACGAGCGCGTTGGCGTCGATCGGCTGCGGATCGAGCGACTGCCTACGCGAGAACGCCAGCAGCCGTTGCGTGAGGTTTGCGGCGCGCTGCGCCGAAGCGGTCGCCGCGTCCATGAAGCGGTCGATGTCGTCGAGGCGCTGGCTCGCTATCCGCCGGCGGATGATGTCGAGCGAGCCCATCACGCCGGTCAGCATGTTGTTGAAATCATGCGCGATGCCGCCGGTGAGCTGACCGACCGCCTCCATCTTCTGCGCCTGCCGGAGCTGATCCTCGGCGCGGGCGCGCTCGGCCACCTCGGTCTGTAGTCGTTCGAGCGCCCGCTGCAGTTCGCAGGTCCGTTCCTTCACCTGTGCGTCAAGCGCGGCGGCCGCACGGCGCTGCTCCTCGAGATGGTCACGGATCTCGAACTGTTTTTGCCGGGCCTTCAGCGCCGACGCGACCGCGCTGACGAGGGAGATCACGCCGAGCGGCCGCTCCAGCACCACGACGTTCGTGGCGCTGTCGGGAAGGTGGAGCCGGACCGTCTCTTTAGGCCAGGACGCGGCGTTGGAGCGAGGCGCCGCCAGGAGCACGATCGGCACGTCCGACCATCGCGCCTGGCCATCGAGCGCTGCGGTCAGCGCAGCCGTGTTCGACATCAGCGCTTCTTCGGTCAAAAGCAGCGCACCGATGTCGTCCTCGCCAAGGCGGGCGGCCGCGTCTGCGAGGTCCTGCACGGCCTCTGCCGCGTAGCCCTCCTTTGCGAGCAGATCGACGACGCTCGACGCGTCGCGTCCGAACGGCGCGCAGACCAGGACCCGGAACCCGACCCCGGCCGTCCTATGCGCCACTGCCGCGGTCTTCCATGAGGGGCTCGCGGGAGCCGAGATATTCCGGCGTGCCGGTCAGCACCCCACGGAAGTCCACCAGCGGGTCGCCGATGCGTACGCCCTGCGCGTCGATGCGAAGCTCCCGGATCATGTCCTCATGCAGGCCGCTGCGGTTCTTGAGAATGGAGATCGCCTTGCGGATGCGCCCTTCGGCTTCAAAGAAGCGTATGAGGATCACCGCGTCCGCGATGTAGGACACGTTGATCGACGTCGCCATCGACCCTACGAGCCCGGTCTGCGGATTGATCAGCAGCGTCAGGACGCCACGCTGGTTGAGGTAGGACAGCAACTCATGCATCTGCAGAATGAGCTGCTGCTCTTGCGGCATCGCCGCGACGTATCCGTTGAGGCTGTCGATCACGATCAACTGCGCCCCACGGACTTCGACCTCGGTGCGGACGCGCCATGCGAACTCGCCCGGCGAAATCTCGGCTGGATCGATCTGCTGGACCACAAGACGGCCCTCGTCGATATGCCGTTCGAGGTCGAGTTTCATCGCCTTCGAACGCGCCAGCATCGTGCCCACGCGCTCGTCGAATTCGAAGATCGTGCAGGTCTCGCCGCGCTCGCAGGCCGCGTGGACGTATTGCAGGCCGATCGTGGTCTTTCCTGCACCCGCAGGACCGGTCAAAAGCGTGCTGGTGCCGCGCAGCGGGCCTCCGCCGAGCAGCCGATCCAGCTCGGTGACGCCGCTTGGAACCACATCGCCGATGAACGGCTTATGGTGGTCCGCCGCGATCAAGCGGGGAAACACGTCGAGACCGCCCTTGCGGATGACGAAGTCGTGGTAGCCGGCGACGAAATCGACGCCGCGCATCTTCTGCACCTCGAGCCGCCGCCGCGCCGCGCCGAAGTCGAGGGTCAGGCGCTCCAGCGTGATCACGCCGTGGCAAAGGCTGTGGAGATGGGCGTCGCGCTGCCCGGTCTCTTCGCCGGTCAGATCGTCCACGATCATGACGGTGACGTCGAGCGGGGCGAAGAACTGCTTGAGGGCCAGCACCTGCCGGCGATAGCGCAGCGGGTCCTGGGCGAGCAGTCGCATCTCGGACAGGCTGTCGAACACGACGCGCTTCGGCCGGATCTTCTGCACGATCTCCTTGATCAGATTGATCGTGCCGCCGAGCTCGCTTTCCCATGGGTGGAGGATCGATTGCTGCCGGTCGGCGCCGAGCGCCTCCTCGGCGGTCGCGAGTTCGAAGATCGAGACGCCGTCGAGCGACCAGCCATGCGAGGCCGCCACGCCGCGCAGCTCCTCGTCCGTCTCCGAGAGGGTGACATAAAGCCCGGCCTCGCCGTTTGTGACGCCGTCGATGAGGAACTGCAGGGCGAGCGTGGTCTTGCCCGACCCGGGCGAGCCTTCGAGGAGATAGAGGCGGTTCGCGATCAGGCCGCCGCGAAGGATCGTGTCGAGGCCGGCGTTTCCGGAAGGGATGCGGTCGTGGAAAGCTGACATCTGCGGCTACAAGCACTGGAAATCGTCGCTGATTTAGAGCGCGCGCCGCTTTTTAGAAAGATGCCGCGGCCCTCTGAACGTTGACGGTGGACCGTTCGATATTACGGTCGCTCGATACCGCTCTAACAGGTCGGGCTCAGCGCGATCGATTGTCCCTCTCTCAATCTGGAATTGCTCCATCGGTTTTTAGGAACGTGTTTGCGGCCCGGCCGTTGCGCCATTGAGCACAACGAGGGCGACATGAGCAAAAACGTTTTAACGACCGTCGGCAACGGCGGCGAGACGCACCAGACGACGGACGCCGACCATCCCGTCCTCACCACGAACCACGGGACGCCGATCAGCGACAATCAGAACCAGCTGAAGGCGGGACCGCGCGGGCCTGTGCTGCTGGAAGACGAGGTCTACCGGGAGAAGATCAACCACTTCGATCATGAGCGGATCCCGGAGCGCATCGTGCATGCGCGCGGCACCGCGGCCCACGGCTATTTCGAATGCACCGACAGCCTCTCGGACCTGACGCGCGCCGATCTCTTCCAGAAGAAGGGCCAGCGCACAGACGTGTTCGTCCGGTTCTCGACAGTCGCCGGCGGCGCAGGCTCGGTCGACACGCCGCGCGACGTGCGCGGTTTCGCGGTCAAGTTCTACACGCGCGAGGGCAACTGGGATCTCGTCGGCAACAACATCCCGGTGTTCTTCATCCAGGACGCGATGAAATTTCCGGACCTGATCCACGCCGCGAAGATGGAGGCCGACCGAGGCTATCCGCAAGCCGCGACGGCGCATGACACCTTCTGGGACTTCATCAGCCTGATGCCGGAATCGACCCACATGATCCTGTGGGCGATGTCCGACCGGACGCTCCCGAAAAGCTTCGCGACCATGGAGGGGTTCGGCATCCACACGTTCCGCTTCGTGAACAAGGCGGGCAAAAGCACCTTCGTGAAGTTCCATTGGAAGCCCGGTCAAGACCGCCGGCGCCGATCCCGACTACCAGCGTCGGGACCTGTTCGAACGCATCGGCCGTGGCGACTATCCGGAATGGTCGCTCGGGGTGCAGCTTTTCGACGACGATTTCGCGAACAGCCAACCCTACGACGTGCTCGACGCGACGAAGATCATCCCTGAGGAGGTGCTGCCCGTCCGGATCGTCGGCAAGCTGGTGCTCGACCGCTATCCCGACAATTTCTTCGCCGAGACCGAGCAGGTGGCGTTCTGCCCGAGCCACCTCGTGCCGGGCATCGATCATTCGAACGATCCGCTGCTTCAGGGGCGGCTGTTCTCCTACCAGGACACCCAGATCAAGCGGCTTGGCTCGACCAATTGGCATCAGATCCCGGTGAACCAGGCCAAGGGGCGCGAAGGCGGCTGCCCGTTCCACAATATGCAGCGCGACGGCCATATGCAGACGCAGGTTCCAAAAGGCCGCGCGAATTACGAGCCGAACTCGCTGCATCTCGCCGGCGAGATCGGCGGTCCACGCGAAGATCAGGAAAACGGCTTCCGGACCTATCCCTCGGAGGAGGAAGGCCAGAAGCTTCGCATCCGGCCGGAAAGCTTCGCCGACCACTACAGCCAGGCGCGCCTGTTCTGGCGCTCGATGGACCCGGCTGAGCAGGCGCACATTGCGTCCGCCTTCGTGTTCGAGCTCAGCAAGGTTTCGATCGAGCACATCCGCAAGGCCGTGATGGCGAACCTGCGCAACGTCGACGAGGAGCTGGCCAAGCGCGTCGCCGATGGACTGGCGATGAAGCTCCCGAAGGCGTCGCCCGCCAAGGTCGCTCCGATCGACATGGACCCGTCCCCGGCGCTCCGGATCATCAGGGGGCCCTTGGAGAAGCACACGCTCGAAGGCCGCACGGTCGGTATTCTCTTCGCGGACGGAAGCGACGCTGCCGAGTTGAGGGGTGTCAGGGACGGGGTCAAGAAGGCCGGCGGTAACGCGCTGCTTATCGCACCCAAGGTCGGCGCGGTGCCGCTATCGGACGGCTCAAGCATCAGCGCGGACGCGCAACTTTTCGGCCAGCCGTCCGTCACGGTCGACGCCTGCGCGGTGGTGCTGTCGAAAGAGGCGGCCGCGAAACTGACCAAAGAAGGCGCTGCGGTGCAGTGGGTCATGGACGCCTTCGGGCATCTCAAGGCAATCGGCCACAACACTGAAGCCAAGCCGCTGCTCGACAAGGCGGGGGTCCAGCCAGACGACGGCGTCGTCGATCTGGACGGTTTCATCGAGGCTGCGAAAAAGCGCTACTGGGATCGCGAGCCAAAGGTCCGCACGCTTGCCTGAGGATCAGGGTTGGCGGGTGACGGCGGCGACATGCCGTAGTCATCCGCCACCAAGCGATCGGCGACCTCTTCGACCTCACGCAAAAAAGCGCCGCGGCCCTATCGGCGCAGCTTGCCGTCTTTCTAACGCTTCTGGTTTTGATCTTGCCGCGCAAACTGGCGAAAGCAATGGGAGTCGGGTCTGGCGGGCTCGACTGACCGGATGGTCCGCTTCCCGCCTTCAGCATAACGTCCGCTGTTGGCGC
>QFPN01000037.1 GCA_003241695.1 Ancylobacter novellus
CACCGCCACGGATGTGGTGGTCTTCGCCATCGCCGTGATGGGGCTGAACATCCTGGTCGGCTGGACCGGGCTGGTCTCCTTCGGCCATGGCGCCTGGTTTGGCATCGGCGCCTATGCCGCCGCGCTGCTGCAACGGCATTTCCTGCCCACGGACATGCTGCTGCCGGGCCTGGGCGCGCTGGTTATCGTGGCCGCGGCCTCGCTGGTCGCGGGGGCGCTGATCCTGCGGCGGCGCGGCGTGTACTTCTCGCTGTTGACGCTGGCCTTCACGGCGATGCTCTTCGCCATCGCCTTCCGATGGACCGACCTGACCGGCGGCGAGAACGGGCTCGGCAACGTGCGGCGCTATGCGGCGCTGGACAATCCCTATGCCTATTACGCCGTCGTCGCGGTGGTCGCCTTCGCCGTCCTGATTGGCCTCTGGCGCCTGCGCCGCGCGCCGCTCGGCACGGTGCTGGTGGCGATCCGCGAGAACGAGCAGCGCGCTGGCTTCATCGGCTACGGCACCAACCGCTACAAGCTGGTGGCTTTCGCTGTCTCGGCCACGATCACCGGCCTGGCCGGGGTTCTCAGCGTCTACAACCACCGCTTTGCCTCGGCCGATCCCATCGCCATCGCCTTCTCGGGCGAGCTGCTGGCCATGGTGGTGATCGGTGGCATGCGTTCCTTTCTGGGGCCGGCCATCGGCGCGCTCTTCTACATCCTGTTTCGCGAGTTCCTGAGCATCTACACGGCGAACTGGCTGCTGATCTTCGGCCTGCTCTTCGTCGGCTTCATCCTCTTCTCGCCGGACGGGCTGGTGGGCATCGGCAAGCGCCTGCTGAAGCCCTTCCGGCGCGAGGCCACGGAGGGCGCCGCCATGTCCGCCCGCCGCGCCGGGGCAAGCGGCCGCATTCCTGGCCGCTTCATCCGCGAAGGCGGCACGGCGGGGCCGGTGCTGTCCGCCGAGGCGATGCGCAAGAGCTTCGGCCCGGTGAAGGCGGTGCAGGGTGTGTCCTTCGCCGTGGAGGACCGGCGCCTGCACGCGCTGATCGGCCCGAACGGCGCGGGCAAGACCACGGCCTTCAACCTGCTTTCCGGCATGTTCCCGCTGGACGAGGGGCGGGTGATGCTGGACGGGCAGCGGGTGGACGGCATGGAGCCGCATGCCATCACCCGGGCCGGGCTGGGCCGCAGCTTCCAGATCACCAACCTCTTCCCCGGCCTGTCGGTGGAGGAGAACATCCGCCTCGCCGTGCAGGCGCGGCACCCCGCGCGCTTCAACGGCTGGCGCGACGCGGAGGCCATCCCCGAGCTGCGCCAGGACACGGAGGAGCTGCTGCGCTGGACCGGCCTCGCCGGCGTGGAGCGGGCGGAGGCCGGCAGCCTCTCCTATGGCGGGCAGCGCCTGCTCGACATGGGGCTTGCCCTGGCCACGAAGCCGCGCATCCTGCTGCTGGACGAGCCGCTGGCCGGCCTCGCCGCGGCGGAGCGGGAGCGCGTGGGCGACCTGATCAAGTCGCTTTCCGCCGACATCCCCGTGCTGCTGGTGGAACACGACATCGACCGCGTCTTC
>QFPN01000038.1 GCA_003241695.1 Ancylobacter novellus
CGAGGTCAAGCCGAACGCGCTCGACCAGGCGGCGGCGTTGCAGGGCTGGGACCTGCCCGAGACCTTCCAGCACCTTCGCCATCTGCTGGAGGCGCGAATAGGCAATCGCGGCAAGCGCGAGTTCATCCAGGTTCTGCGGCTGCTGGAGGCCTTGCCGCAGGACATCGTGAGCTACGCTGTCGGCGAGGTGATCCGGCTCGGCGCGATCGGCTTCGATGCGGTGAAGCTGATCGCGCTGGCGCGGCTGGAACGACGCCCGCCCCGTCTCGACCTGGCGGCCTATCCGCATCTGCCGAGGACAGCGGTGAAGACGACCTCGGCGTCAGATTATGCCGTGCTCATCCCGGGAGCGGCGGCATGACGAAAGAGACGATGCCGGCGGGCACGACCGCAGGGACGCCGCAGGTGCTGCTGGCGCATCACCTCAAGCAGCTGAAGCTACCCACCGTCCTGCGCGAATACGATAAGGTGGCGCGGGAATGCGCCCGTGACGGCGTCGATCATCCCCGTTACCTGCTGCGCCTGATCGAGCTCGAACTGATCGATCGCGAGCGGCGGACGGTCGAGCGGCGGATCCGGGCGGCACGCTTCCCGGCGGTGAAGAGCTTCGACACCTTCGACTTCACGGCGATCCCGAGCCTGAACAAGATGCTCGTGCTGGAGCTGGCGCGCTGCGGCTACATCCTGCGCCGGGAGAACATCATCGCGCTCGGCAACAGCGGCACGGGCAAGACCCATGTCATGTCGCTCTCGCGCTCGGGCTGGCCGCTTGCCAGAAGGGCTTCTCTGTCGCCTTCGCGACGGCGGCTTCCCTGGTCAATCAGCTCCTCGAGGCCCGCGACGAGAAGCGCCTGCTCCGGCTCCAGCGCGAGTTGCAGGCGGTCAAGCTGCTGATCGTCGACGAGCTTGGTTATGTGCCGCTGTCACCGACCGGCGCCGAGCTCCTGTTCGAGGTCTTCTCGCAGCGCTACGAGCGCGGCTCGACCATCGTCACCTCGAACCTGCCCTTCGAGGACTGGACCTCGGTCCTGGGATCGGAGCGGCTGACTGGCGCGCTGCTTGACCGGCTCACCCACCACGTCAGCATCCTGGCCATGAACGGCGACAGCTACCGCCTCAGGCAATCCGCTGGCCGCCGGCGCGCCACCGCCGCGGCGGAGCAAAACCAGGCCACCCCAGACAACGCCGATCCAGAAACCGGCGAGATCATCCCCTGATCAATCCCGACAGCGATATGGCGAGGGCCCCGATCGGGGCCCTCGCCATATCCGCCGCTCCCCAACGCCAGTGGCCTGCTTTTACTCCGCCGCGATGGCCTGGTTTTGCTCCGCCGTTGACAGCCAAGCCGCGCTGGTCTGGGGCGGATCCGCCGTGTGGTACACGCCCGAGCAAGTACAGGCGCTCACCCCCGTTCGCAAAAACGTCGAGAGCCTAGCGGCATCGCAGCCCGACCTTCGAGACGTGTTTCTCTGTCATGCGTGGGATGACAGACAGGGCCCTGCGAAGGAACTGCATGATCTGCTCGAAGCACGCGGTGTCCGCGTGTGGTTCAGCGAAAAGGATCTGGGCCTCGGCGTGCCTATGATGAGGGCAATCGACAAGGGGCTCGTAAATTCTCGCGTCAGCATCGCCCTTGTAACTCCGGCAATGTTACGCCGGCTTCCAACGGAAGGGATTGCTGACAAAGAGCTCTCGGCACTTCTTCGACGTGAGCGCCTTGTCCCGGTTGTTCACGGAACGACCTATGAGGAGCTCGAGCAGGTAAGCCTGCTGCTAGCGCCTCGAGCCGGGCTGAGCACTGCCGAAGAGTCGATGGCCGAGGTCGCTTCCAAGATCGCTGAATTGGTTGCGACCTAAATACCTCGACAGTCAGCGCGACTAGGCGGATCGCCACTCCATAAATCCGACGTTCTGATCAAAGCACGCCGCCAGCTTCGTGCGCTCGCGTAGCGCGCATGGCCGATATCCAAATACCGACAGGTTGGGTGTCGGTAAGATCTGCTATCCTAGTTTTGGGAAACCTTATTTGAGTAAAAACAACCAGTTGCTGCAGCCGTCGAGCGCTCGTTTATGATGTAGCTGCGCCGGTATCGAAGGCCGAAAAGCGTTGTAAATTCAACGCTATACTACGCCAGACTACGCCCCCGTCACTCCCACTCTAATATTCTTTCCGCTCTAAGGACTTGATTTTCCTGCAAAAAATTTCCTTTTTGGCTCCCTGCGCCGCGATGGAGGCCGTCAAAATGTTAGCTTTTTGATTTTGCAGGGTTTTTAAGGAATTTCTAGGCAGAAATTTTTTTGTGGACTATCGGGATCTATCGACGTTTCACAGTGAGGCATTGACCTCAAATCTCGAATCCCTTGCCGCCGATAAAGTACCGTCAAAACCGGCGAAATCAATACATCCGCCCCTGATCCCAGATCGCTGGGATCAGGGGGCCTTGCCGAACAAGGGAGCCGAGATGGGCTAAGCCTCTCTGGCTGGCTGACACCAAAGTGCGGTTTTCAGCGCCAGGATCCAAAGATTTGTATCAAGACGAAGACTGAGGGTTTGCCGTATGCCACATTTGCTAACCGACGCGACGCTAAACGGGGCATTTTCAAACTATCAGCAGCCACGTTTTTTGAGTTGCGCCCGCCCGCTGGAAGAGCGTGTGTCATTCA
>QFPN01000019.1 GCA_003241695.1 Ancylobacter novellus
GCCCGTGCCGCCGGTCTGCTTCTTGTGCGTGTAGTCGACGTCGACCGGCTTGCTCAGCGTCTCGCGATACGCGACCTGCGGCGCGCCGATGTTGGCGTCAACCTTGTAGGTCCGCTTCAGGATGTCGACCTTGATGTCGAGGTGAAGCTCGCCCATCCCCTTCAGGATCGTCTGGCCGGACTCCTGGTCCGTCGAGACGCGGAAGGACGGATCCTCGGCCGCCAGCTTGGAGAGCGCGACGCCGAGCTTCTCCTGGTCGGCCTTCGTCTTCGGCTCGATCGCGATCTCGATGACCGGCTCCGGGAACTCCATCCGCTCGAGGATGACGGCCTTCGTCGGGTCGCACAGCGTGTCGCCGGTGCGAACGTCCTTGAGGCCCGCGAGCGCGACGATGTCGCCGGCGTAGGCTTCCTTGATGTCTTCGCGGTTGTTCGCATGCATGAGGAGCATGCGGCCGACGCGCTCCTTCTTGTCGCGGGTCGAGTTCAGCAGGGTCGAGCCCGACTCCAGCTTGCCCGAATAGACGCGGCAGAAGGTGATGGTGCCGACGAACGGGTCGTCCATGATCTTGAACGCAAGAACCGACAGGCCGGCGTCGTCCGACGGCTCACGGGTGACCGGCTCCTCGGTCTTGAAGTCGACGCCGTCCACGGCGCCGCGGTCGAACGGAGACGGGAGATAGTCGACGACGGCGTCGAGCAGCGGCTGGACGCCCTTGTTCTTGAAGGCCGAGCCGCAAAGCACCGGCGTGAAGGCGCGCGACAGCACGGCCTTACGCAGCAGGCTCTTGAGGGTCGCCTCGTCCGGCTCCTCGCCCTCGAGGAACTTCTCGAGCGCGGCGTCGTCGAGCTCGACCGCGGCCTCGACCAGCTTGGCGCGATACTCAACGGCCTGGTCGGCGAGTTCGGCCGGGATCTCTTCGTCGTGGAAGCTCGCGCCGAGGTTCTCGTTCTCCCAGACGACCGCCTTCATGCGGACGAGGTCGATGATGCCCGCGAACGCGCTCTCGGCGCCGATCGGAAGCTGGATCGCGACCGGCTTGCCGGCGACGCGGGTGTCGATCTCCTTCAGGCAGCGGAAGAAGTCGGCGCCGATCTTGTCCATCTTGTTGACGAACACGATCCGCGGCACTTCGTACTTGTCGGCCTGACGCCACACGGTCTCGGTCTGCGGCTCCACGCCGGCGTTGCCGTCGAGCACGCACACCGCGCCGTCGAGCACGCGCAGCGAACGCTCGACTTCGATCGTGAAGTCGACATGGCCGGGGGTGTCGATGATGTTCAGGCGCTTGCCGTTCCAGAAGGTCGTCGTCGCGGCGGACGTGATCGTGATGCCGCGCTCCTGCTCCTGCTCCATCCAGTCCATGGTCGCGGCGCCGTCGTGGACTTCGCCGATCTTGTGCGACTTGCCGGAATAGAACAGGACGCGCTCGGTCGTCGTCGTCTTGCCGGCGTCGATGTGGGCCATGATGCCGAAGTTACGATAGTCTTCGATCGCGTGAGAGCGGGGCATGGGATCTGTCCTTCGGTCTCTGCTCGATTACCAGCGATAGTGCGAGAAGGCGCGGTTCGCTTCCGCCATGCGGTGCGTGTCTTCGCGCTTCTTCACCGCGGAGCCGCGGTTGTTCGAGGCGTCGATCAGCTCGGCCGACAGACGGTCGATCATGGTCTTCTCGTTGCGGGCGCGGGCCGAAGCCAGCAGCCAGCGCAGCGCGAGGGCCTGACGGCGCTCCGGGCGAACCTCGACCGGAACCTGATAGGTCGCGCCGCCGACGCGACGGGAGCGGACCTCGAGGGCCGGCGAAATGTTGTCGAGCGCCTGGTGGAACACGGCGATCGGGCTCTGCTTGAGCTTGCCTTCGACCTGGTCGAACGCGCCGTAGACGATCGCTTCGGCGGCCGACTTCTTGCCGTGCTTCATCACGGTGTTCATGAACTTCGAAACCACGAGGTCCCCGAACTTCGGATCGGGATGGACTTCGCGACGCTCGGCGGAGTGACGACGGGACATCTGTCAGATCCTCACTTCGGCCGCTTCGCGCCGTACTTCGACCGGCGCTGCTTGCGGTTCTTGACGCCCTGCGTGTCGAGCACGCCGCGCAGGATGTGATAACGGACGCCCGGAAGGTCCTTCACGCGGCCGCCGCGGATCATGACCACCGAGTGCTCCTGGAGGTTGTGACCCTCGCCCGGAATGTAGCCGATGACTTCAAAGCCGTTGGTGAGGCGAACCTTGGCGACCTTACGGAGCGCCGAGTTCGGCTTCTTCGGGGTCGTGGTGTAGACGCGCGTGCAGACGCCGCGCTTCTGCGGGCACGCCTCGAGCGCCGGAACCGTGTTGCGCGCCGACGGAACCTGCCGCGGCTTGCGGATCAACTGGCTGATGGTGGGCATTGTTCGCCTAACCGCCTTCTTCAATCTCGAATGCGTTCGGCGCGCCGGGAACGACCCCTACGCGCAAAACGAAACGACGCCCGCCTTCGGGAAAGCCCGAAGGAAGCGCCCGCTCCTTGCAGAGGACCGACGGCGACAAGCGCCGCAGGTCATGAACCCGCAACTGACCCAAGCTGGTCGCGACAGCGTTTGATCCCGCAATGTCGGGGCGTTGGACCGCTCCCGATCGGCATGGGATCACCGCCTGCCGAAGAGTGGGCGGCTTCTAACCCGCGAGTCGGTCATAGTCAACACCGCCGAACGAGAAGAACCGCAACGAACCGTTACTCTTCGCGGTCGACGGGCCGGATTCCGGCCTTTCGGACCGTCGGGGCGGACTTGAGCGCCCGAGAAAGAGGCTCGCGCTCCTATGCGAGCCGACGGAACGCTTCGAAATTCGGCGATGGCGCGGCGAGTCGGCGAGCTGCGATTCCTTTTTGACCAGCGGCGGCGCCTCCGTCTTTTGAAACGTTCCGCCCTCCGCATGGCCGCCATGCGCCGACGGTCCCGACTGCGGCGGCTCCTTGAGCCCTGGGATTAGGGAGATGAAGACGAAAAAGAGGGCCGCCGATCTCCCGGCGGCCCTCTATCGTTCCGGACGAAGGGGCTTAGAGGCCCCTCGCCTCACTCCGCCGCGTCGGGCGTCGGCAGAAGCTGGGCGTCGGACACGGGAGCCACGGAGGTCTGCTCCTGCGCGCGCTGCGCGAGGATCAGCTCGTCGCGATGGGCCGCGATCTCGCGCACCTTGTTCATCACCGAGCCGGTGCCGGCCGGGATGAGGCGACCGACGATGACGTTCTCCTTGAGGCCCTCGAGGTCGTCGGCCTTGCCATTGACCGCCGCTTCGGTGAGCACCCTCGTCGTCTCCTGGAAGGAGGCGGCCGAGATGAAGGAGCGCGTCTGCAGCGACGCCTTGGTGATGCCGAGCAGCACCGGATGGCCGACAGCGCCCTTCTTGCCTTCTTCCGCCATCTTGGCGTTGACGGCGTCGAACTCCAGCCGGTCCACCTGCTCGTTGGTGATGAGCTCGGTGTCGCCCGCGTCCGAGATCTCGACCTTCTGCAGCATCTGGCGGACGATCACCTCGATGTGCTTGTCGTTGATCTGCACGCCCTGCAGTCGGTAGACCTCCTGGATCTCGTTGACGAGGTAGGCTGCAAGCTCCTCCACGCCCTTGATCGCCAGGATGTCGTGCGGCGCCGGATTGCCGTCGACGATGTAGTCGCCGAGCTCCACGACGTCGCCGTCCTGCAGCTGGATGTGCTTGCCCTTCGGGATCAGGTACTCGACCGGATCGCCGCCATCGGCCGGAACGAGGCTGATGCGGCGCTTGTTTTTGTAGTCCTTGCCGAAATGGACCGTGCCGGAGACTTCGGCGATGATCGCCGCGTCCTTGGGGCGCCGGGCTTCGAAGAGTTCGGCGACACGCGGCAGACCGCCGGTGATGTCGCGCGTCTTCGCGCTTTCGGTCGGGATACGGGCCAGCACGTCGCCGGCCTTCACCTCGGAGCCAGGCGACACCGAGAGGATCGCGTCCGGGGCGAGCTGGTAGCGCGCCTCGCCGCCCTTCGCCGGCTTCAGGATCTTGCCGTCCGGGCCCTGCACGATGATCGAGGGCTTGAGGTCCGCCGAACGGGTCGACGTCCGCCAGTCCATGACCACGCGCTTGGTGATGCCGGTCGCCTCGTCCGACGTCTCCCTGACGGATGCGCCTTCGACGAGGTCCTCGAACGCCGTCTTGCCATCGACCTCGGTGAGGATCGGACGGGTGTACGGGTCCCATTCGGCGATGCGCTGGCCGCGCTTGATCTTGTCGCCGTCGTCGACGCGAAGCTTCGCGCCGTAGAGCAGGCGATGGGACGCGCGTTCCGTGACGCCGTTGGCGTCGAGGATCACGACCGCGACGTTGCGGCCCATGACGATCAGGTCGCCGTCGGAGTTCCGCGCCGCGTTGCGGTTGCGGATCTTCACCGTGCCCTCGAACGAGCTCTCGACGAAGGACGAGTCCGCGAGCTGCGCCGTGCCGCCGATGTGGAACGTGCGCATGGTGAGCTGCGTGCCCGGCTCGCCGATCGACTGCGCCGCGATGACGCCGACCGCTTCGCCCATGTTGACCGGCGTGCCGCGCGCGAGGTCGCGGCCGTAGCAGGCCTTGCAGACGCCGATCTTGGTCTCACAGGTCAGCACCGAACGGATGCGGACCTCCTGGACGCCCGCCTTGTGCAGGACGTCGACGTCCTTCTCGGTGATCAGCGTGTTCTTCGGCACCACGATGTCGCCGGTCGCCGGATGCTGGACGTCCTCGGCCGTGGTGCGGCCGAGCGTGCGCATGCCGAGCGTCGCGACGATCTGGCCGGCGTCGACCACCGGACGAACACGGATGCCCTCGTCGGTGCCGCAGTCGTCCTCGGTGATGATGCAGTCCTGCGCGACGTCGACGAGACGGCGGGTCAGGTAGCCCGAGTTCGCCGTCTTGAGCGCGGTGTCGGCGAGGCCCTTACGAGCGCCGTGCGTCGAGTTGAAGTACTCGAGAACCGACAGGCCTTCCTTGAAGTTCGAGATGATCGGGCTTTCGATGATCTCGCCGGAGGGCTTCGCCATCAGGCCGCGCATGCCGGCGAGCTGCTTCATCTGCGCCGGCGAGCCGCGGGCGCCCGAGTGGCTCATCATGTAGATCGAGTTGATCTGCTTGGCGCGGTTGGTCTCCTTGTCCACCTGGACGGCGGAGATCCGGGCCATCATCTCTTCGGCGATCTTGTCGGTGCACTTCGCCCAGGCGTCGACGACCTTGTTGTACTTCTCGCCCTGGGTGATCAGGCCGTCCTGGTACTGCTGCTCGTATTCCTTGGCGAGCGTGCGGGTGTCCTCGACGATCTTCGTCTTGGTCTCCGGCACGACCATGTCGTCCTTGCCGAACGAGATGCCGGCCTTGAACGCGTTGTGGAAGCCGAGCGACATGATCCGGTCGCAGAAGATGACCGTGTCCTTCTGACCGCAGTTGCGGTAGACGGTGTCGATCATGTTCGAGATTTCCTTCTTCGTCATCAGCTTGTTGACGACGTCGAAGGTCAGCTTCGGGGTCTTGGGCAGCAGCTGGCCGAGCATCATGCGGCCCGGCGTGGTCTCATAGATCTTCGAAACCTTCTCGCCGTTCTCGTCAACCGAGGTGAAGCGACCCTTGATCTTGGTGTGAAGGGTCACCGCCTTGGTGAACAGCGCGTGCTCCATCTCGCCCATGTTGGCGAACAGCGAGCCCTCGCCGGGCTCGTTGTCGCGCATGAGCGTGAGGTAATAGAGGCCGAGCACGATGTCTTGGCTCGGCACGATGATCGGCGCGCCGTTCGCGGGGTGCAGGATGTTGTTGGTCGACATCATGAGCACGCGCGCTTCCAGCTGCGCCTCGAGGCTCAGCGGAACGTGCACGGCCATCTGATCGCCGTCGAAGTCGGCGTTGAAGGCGGCGCAGACCAGCGGATGAAGCTGGATCGCCTTGCCTTCGATGAGAACCGGCTCGAACGCCTGGATGCCGAGGCGATGGAGCGTCGGGGCGCGGTTCAGCATCACCGGATGCTCGCGGATGACCTCGTCCAGGATGTCCCAGACTTCCGGCTTCTCCTTCTCGACGAGCTTCTTGGCCTGCTTGACGGTGGCCGACAGGCCCTTGGCGTCGAGGCGCGAATAGATGAACGGCTTGAACAGCTCGAGCGCCATCTTCTTCGGCAGGCCGCACTGGTGCAGCTTCAGCTCCGGGCCGACAACGATGACCGAACGGCCGGAGTAGTCGACGCGCTTGCCGAGCAGGTTCTGGCGGAAGCGGCCCTGCTTGCCCTTCAGCATGTCGGAGAGCGACTTCAGCGGACGCTTGTTGACGCCCGTGATGACGCGGCCGCGACGGCCGTTGTCGAACAGCGCGTCGACCGCCTCCTGAAGCATGCGCTTCTCGTTGCGGATGATGATGTCCGGCGCGCGCAACTCGATCAGCCGCTTGAGACGGTTGTTGCGGTTGATGACGCGGCGGTAGAGGTCGTTGAGGTCGGACGTCGCGAAGCGGCCGCCGTCGAGGGGGACGAGCGGACGCAGGTCCGGCGGAATCACCGGCACGACGGTCATGATCATCCAGTCGGGCTTGTTGCCCGAGTCGATGAAGGCCTCGACGATCTTCAGGCGCTTGGCGAGCTTCTTGGGCTTCAGCTCGGTCGTCGCCTCCGCGATCTCGACGCGGATGTCGGCGGCCATCTTCTCGAGATCGAGCCCGCGCAGCAGCGACTGGATCGCCTCGGCGCCGATCTGGGCCGTGAAGGCGTCCTCGCCGTACTCGTCCTGCGCGAGGAGATACTCCTCCTCGGTGAGAAGTTGCCGATCCTTGAGCGGCGTGAGACCGGTCTCGAGGACGACGTACTTCTCGAAGTAGAGGATCGCCTCGAGGTCCTTCAGCGTCATGTCGAGCAGAAGGCCGATACGGCTCGGCAGCGACTTCAGGAACCAGATGTGGGCGACGGGCGCGGCAAGTTCGATGTGGCCCATGCGCTCGCGGCGCACGCGCGACAGCGTGACCTCGACGCCGCACTTCTCGCAGATCACGCCCTTGTACTTCATGCGCTTGTACTTGCCGCACAAGCACTCGTAGTCCTTGATGGGGCCGAAGATCCGCGCGCAGAACAGGCCGTCCCGCTCCGGCTTGAAGGTCCGGTAGTTGATCGTCTCGGGCTTCTTGATCTCACCGAACGACCAGGAGAGGATCTTCTCCGGGCTCGCGATCGAGATCCGGATCTGGTCGAACGTCTGGGCCGGAACCTGCGTGTTGAAGAGATTCATCACTTCCTGGTTCATCGCCGTCTCCTTCCGCGGTTCGCGTCCTGCGTCGCCGCCAACGCCGCGCAAAACCGCTAAAAATCCAAAATCGGCGACGGACGGACCGCAGGGCCCGTCCGCCGAATGGCTCTCCTCAGAGAGCCGCCGTCACTCCGCCGCGTCCGCCGGCGGGAGGTTCTGCTTCTTGGACGTGTGCAGGTCGACGTTGAGGCCGAGCGAGCGCATTTCCTTGACGAGCACGTTGAAGCTCTCCGGGATGCCCGCCTCGAAGGCGTCGTCGCCGCGCACGATCGACTCGTAGACCTTGGTGCGGCCTGCAACGTCGTCGGACTTCACCGTCAGCATCTCCTGCAAGGTGTAGGCCGCGCCGTAGGCTTCAAGGGCCCACACCTCCATCTCGCCGAAGCGCTGGCCGCCGAACTGCGCCTTGCCGCCAAGCGGCTGCTGGGTGACCAGCGAGTACGGGCCGATCGAGCGGGCGTGGATCTTGTCGTCCACGAGGTGGTGCAGCTTCAGCATGTAGATGTAGCCCACCGTCACCTGACGGTCGAACGGATCGCCCGTGCGGCCGTCGGCGAGCGTCACCTGGCCCGAGGTCGAGACGCCGGCGAGCTCGAGCATGCGCTCGATGTCAGCCTCCTTGGCGCCGTCGAAGACGGGCGTCGCGATCGGCACGCCGCGCCGGAGGTTCTCGGACATCTCGACGAGCTCGCCGTCGTTCATGTCCTTCACCTCGGCGTTGTCGCCGTAGACCGTGTCGAGCGTCGACTTCAGCCCGTCGATCCCGGCGCCGGCGCGGTAGGCGTCGATCGCCTGACCGATCTGGCGGCCGAGGCCCGCGCAGGCCCAGCCCAGATGGGTCTCGAGGATCTGGCCGACGTTCATGCGGCTCGGCACGCCGAGCGGGTTCAGCACGATGTCGACATGGGTGCCGTCCTCGAGGAACGGCATGTCCTCGACGGGAACGATGCGCGAGACCACGCCCTTGTTGCCGTGCCGGCCGGCCATCTTGTCGCCCGGCTGGATCTTGCGCTTCACGGCGATGAAGACCTTGACCATCTTCGGAACCGCTGCTCGAGACGCTTCTTCTGCTCGTCGTACTGGGCGCGCATGCCCTCGAAGTCGGACATCATCTTGTCGTCCGACACCGCGATCTGCCACCACTGGGAGCGCGGCGCTTCGGAAAGCGCCTCGCGGGTGACGGGCTCGTCCTTCTTGATGGCCTTCGGACCGCCGACAGCGATCTTGCCGACCAGCATCTCCGCGAGACGGGCGTAGGTGTTGCGGTCGAGGATCGCGAGTTCGTCGTCGCGGTCCTTGGCGAGCCGCTCGATCTCCTCGCGCTCGATCGCCTGGGCGCGCTCGTCCTTGTCGATGCCGTGCCGATTGAACACCCGCACCTCGACGATGGTGCCGGTGACGCCGGGCGGCACGCGCAGCGAGGTGTCGCGCACGTCGGAGGCCTTCTCGCCGAAGATCGCGCGGAGGAGCTTCTCCTCCGGCGTCATCGGGCTCTCGCCCTTCGGCGTGATCTTGCCGACGAGGATGTCGCCCGCCGCCACTTCCGCGCCGATGTAGACGATGCCGGCTTCGTCGAGGTTCTTCAGCGCCTCTTCCGAAACGTTCGGAATGTCGCGCGTGATCTCCTCCGGCCCGAGCTTGGTGTCGCGGGCCATGACCTCGAACTCCTCGATGTGGATCGAGGTGAAGACGTCGTCGGAGACGATCTTCTCCGAGAGGAGGATCGAGTCCTCGAAGTTGTAGCCGTTCCACGGCATGAAGGCGACGAGCACGTTGCGGCCGAGCGCGAGCTCCCCGAGCTCGGTCGACGGACCGTCGGCGATGATCTCGCCCTTCTTCACGATGTCGCCGACGCGGACCAGCGGCTTCTGCGTGATGCAGGTCGACTGGTTGGAGCGCTGGAACTTCATGAGCCGGTAAATGTCGACGCCGGGCTTGGAGGCGTCGGGCTCTTCCGTCGCGCGGATGACGATGCGGGTCGCGTCGACCTGGTCGATCACGCCGGCGCGGCGGGCCGCGATCGCGGCGCCCGAGTCACGGGCGACGACGGCCTCCATGCCGGTGCCGACGAAGGGCGCGTCGGCGCGAACGAGCGGCACCGCCTGGCGCTGCATGTTCGAGCCCATGAGCGCGCGGTTCGCGTCGTCGTTCTCGAGGAACGGAATGAGCGCGGCCGCGACCGAGACGAGCTGTTTCGGCGACACGTCCATGTAGTCGACGCGCTCGATCGGAGCGAACACGACCTCGCCCATGTGGCGGCAGACGATCAGGTCCTCGGTGAACTTGCCGTCGGCCGTGATCACCGCGTTCGCCTGGGCGACGTGATGCTTCGATTCCTCGACGGCCGAGAGGTAGTGCACCTCGTCGGTCACCGCGCCGTCGCGCACCTTGCGGTACGGGCTTTCGATGAAGCCGTACTTGTTCACGCGGGCGAAGGTCGCGAGCGAGTTGATCAGGCCGATGTTCGGGCCTTCCGGCGTTTCGATCGGACAGATGCGCCCGTAATGCGTCGGGTGCACGTCGCGCACCTCGAAGCCGGCGCGCTCGCGCGTAAGACCACCGGGCCCGAGCGCCGAGAGACGACGCTTGTGCGTGATCTCGGAGAGCGGGTTGGTCTGGTCCATGAACTGCGAGAGCTGGGACGAGCCGAAGAACTCGCGCACGGCCGCGGCCGCGGGCTTCGCGTTGATCAGGTCCTGCGGCATGACGGTGTCGATCTCGACCGACGACATGCGCTCCTTGATGGCGCGCTCCATGCGGAGCAGGCCGACGCGGTACTGGTTCTCCATGAGCTCGCCGACCGAGCGCACCCGGCGGTTGCCGAGGTGGTCGATGTCGTCGATCTCGCCCTTGCCGTCGCGCAGGTCGACCAGCGTCTTCACGACCGCGAGGATGTCCTGCTTGCGGAGCGTGCGGTGGGTGTCCGGCGCGTCGAGGTCGAGGCGCATGTTCATCTTCACGCGGCCGACCGCGGAGAGGTCGTAGCGCTCGCTGTCGAAGAACAGCGACTGGAACATCGCCTCGGCGGTGTCGAGGGTCGGCGGCTCGCCCGGACGCATCACGCGGTAGATGTCGAACAGCGCCTCCTCGCGGGTGGCGTTCTTGTCGACGTTCAGCGTGTTGCGGATGTAGCCGCCGGTGTTGACGTGGTCGATGTCGAGCAGGTCGATCTCGTCGAGCCCGACGTCGGACAGAAGCTCGAGCAGCTTGGCCGTAATCTCCTCGCCGGCCTCGGCCCAGATCTCGCCGGTCTCGACGTTGACGAGATCCTCGGCGACGTACTGGCCGATCATCTCCTCGTTGGAGACCTTCAGGAACTTCACGCCCTTCTCGCCGATCAGGCGGGCCTGGCGCGGGGTGAGCTTCTTGCCGGCCTCAAGCACGACCTCGCCGGTGTCGGCGTCGATCAGGTCCTGGGCCGCGTTGAAGCCCTTCATGCGCTCGCCGTCGAACGGCATGCGCCAGCCGTCGCCGTCACGCTGATGCGGGACCTTGTTGTAGAAGGTGTCGAGGATCTCCTCGCCGTCCATGCCGAGCGCGAACAGCAGCGACGTCACCGGGATCTTGCGGCGACGGTCGATGCGGGCGTGGACGATGTCCTTGGCGTCGAACTCGATGTCGAGCCAGGAGCCGCGATAGGGGATGATGCGGGCTGCGAACAGCAGCTTGCCCGACGAATGCGTCTTGCCCTTGTCGTGGTCGAAGAACACGCCCGGCGAACGGTGCATCTGCGAGACGATGACGCGCTCGGTGCCGTTGACGATGAAGGTGCCGTTCGCCGTCATGAGCGGCATGTCGCCCATGTAGACGTCCTGCTCCTTGATGTCCTTGACGGACTTGGCGCCGGTCTCCTCGTCGACGTCGAACACAATCAGGCGCAGCGTCACCTTGAGCGGGGCCGCGAAGGTCATGCCGCGCTGGCGGCACTCGTCGACGTCGTATTTCGGCTGCTCGAACTCGTAGTTCACGAACTCGAGCATCGAGGTGTTGGAGAAGTCGGAGATCGGGAACACCGACTTGAACACCGTCTGCAGGCCTTCGTCCGGCCGCGTCGCCGCGCCTTCGTCGAACAGAAGGAACTGGTCGTAAGACGCCTTCTGGACCTCGATGAGGTTCGGCATCTCCGTCACTTCGCGGATCTTGCCGAAGAACTTGCGAACACGCTTGCGGCCGGTGATCTGCTGAGCCATCGTCTTCCTCGTCTCGCGCCGGGCGCGCCTGATCCAAGGGCCGGAAAACCGGAACTTGGATCAGGCGCGGCGAGCCCAGCCTTACGGCTTCGACCCGCTGTCAGGAGCGCCGCCGGCCCTCGAAAGGATCCGGAAGGCGCTGAAAGCCGCGGAGGAATCCGACGTTTTTCGACGTCGTCCCACGCGGCTTCAAATCCGAAGTCCCGCGGGGACCGGCGAACCGGCGCTCCCCGCGGGGGTATTTCGCGCGGGCCGCGTCACGCGACCCGCAGGAGCTCACTTGAGCTCGACCTTGGCGCCGGCCTTCTCGAGCTGGGCCTTGAGCTTCTCGGCCTCGTCCTTGGAGACCGACTCCTTGACGGGCTTCGGAGCGCCTTCGACCAGGTCCTTGGCTTCCTTGAGGCCGAGGCCGGTGATCGCGCGGACCTCCTTGATGACCTCGATCTTCTTCTCGCCGGCGGCCGCGAGCACGACGGTGAACTCCGTCTGCTCTTCGACCGGAGCCGCGGCGGCGCCGCCCCCGGCCGGACCGGCGACCGCGACCGCCGCAGCGGCCGAAACGCCCCACTTCTCTTCGAGGAGCTTCGCGAGCTCCGCAGCTTCGAGAACCGTCAGATTCGACAGCTCGTCGACGATCTTCGTCAGATCAGTCATTGTTTCACGTCCTTAAGAGGTTCGAACCAGTTTTTGACTTCGAAGGAACGGCTCACGCCGCCTCGTCTCGCTTGGCGTAGGCCCCGAACACGCGCGCCAGCTTGGCTGCGGGCGCGGTGGAGAGCTGCGCGAGCTTGGTCGCCGGGGCCTGGATGAGGCCGACGAGCTTCGCGCGCAGTTCGTCCAGGGACGGCAGCGTGGCCAGAGCCTTCACGCCGTCCGGGTTCAGGGAGGTCGCGCCCATGGCGCCGCCCAGGATCACGAACTTGTCGTGGCCCTTGGCGAACTCCACCGCGACCTTGGGCGCCGCCACCGGATCCTCGCTGTAGGCGAGGATCGTCGGGCCCGTAAGAAGGGACCCGATGTGGGCGACGTCCGTGCCATCGAGAGCGATTTTGGCGAGCCGGTTCTTCGCGACCTTCACGCTCGCGCCAGCCTCGCGCATCTGCCGACGAAGCGTCTGCAGCTGAGCGACGGTCAGGCCCGAGTAGTGAGCGACGACGATGGCCCCGGAGTTCGAAAACACCGAGTTCAGCGCCGTAACCGCTTCACGCTTTTCTGCGCGGTCCACGTTGCTCTCTCCGGTTGACGGCCAGCCCTCCGAAGAGAAAAGGCCGCCGGGTTTGCGACGACCGCCCCGTCGCCGGGCGGACCCGGATCGGAGGCGGCGGCTTAAAGCCTGTCCGCGCGCCCTGCCCGAAGGCGTGGCCGCGTTGGTTCGAACCGAAGGACGGGCCGTGTCGCCACGGGCCGAAATCCGGTCGTCCCCGTCTCGGCAGGTCCCGGTGCTCCGGGCTTAAGCGGTCTCCCCGTGGAGGCGCGCCTGCTTTCTCGGACAGGTCGGGGGCTTCGGCCGAAACCTCGGCCCCCTGATTCCTCCGGACGAATCCGGAGGAAATTTCTTTGGGTCAGCGAACTGCGCGCTTCGAGACAGCCGCTACGCGGCTTCCTCAGCATGAGGATGGATTTGTCTTCCGTCCTCCGCGGTCCTGATGCTGAGGAGCCGGCTTTTCAAAGCCGGCGTCTCGAAGCACGCAGCACCGCCGCAGTCAGCGTCTTCAACTCCAATCAGGCGCCCAGCACCGTCGACGGATCGACGTGCACGCCCGGGCCCATCGTGGACGAAACCGCGATGCGCTGGACATACTGGCCCTTGGCGCCGGTCGGCTTCGCCTTCACCACCGCGTCCGCGAACGCCTTGATGTTCTGGGCGAGCTTCTCGGCGTCGAACGAGGCCTTGCCGACGCCGCCATGGATAATGCCGGCCTTCTCGACGCGGAACTCGACCGCGCCGCCCTTGGCGGCCTTGACCGCGCCTGCGACGTCCATGGTCACGGTTCCGACCTTCGGGTTCGGCATCAGGCCGCGAGGGCCGAGCACCTTACCGAGACGGCCGACGAGCGGCATCATGTCCGGGGTCGCGATGCAGCGATCGAACTCGATCTTGCCGCCCTGGACGATCTCGAGCAGATCCTCCGCGCCGACGATGTCGGCGCCGGCGTTCTTCGCCTCCTCGGCCTTCGGGCCGCGGGCGAACACGCCGACGCGGACCGTGCGGCCCGAGCCGTTCGGAAGGTTGCACACGCCGCGGACCATCTGGTCGGCGTGGCGCGGGTCGACGCCGAGATTGATCGCGACCTCGATGGTCTCGTCGAACTTCGCGGTCGCGCGGTCCTTGACGAGCGCGAGCGCCTCGTCGAGGCCGTAAAGCTTCTCGCGGTCGACGCCGTCGCGGGCCTTGGCGTAACGCTTGCCGATCTTCGCCATGGTCAGCCCTCCACCGTCAGGCCCATCGAGCGGGCGGAGCCCGCAAGCATCGCCACGGCGGCCTCGACCGTGTGGCAGTTCATGTCGGCCATCTTCTTCTCCGCGATGTCGCGGAGCTGGGTCTGGGTGACCTTGCCGACGGGCGCGGCCTTGCCGGTCGTCTTCGAGCCGGACTTGATGCCGGCGGCCTGCTTCAGGAAGTAGCTGACCGGCGGCGACTTCATCACGAAGGTGAAGGAGCGGTCGGCGTAGGCGGTGATGACGACGGGGATCGGCATCCCCTTCTCCATCTGGCCGGTCTGCGCGTTGAACGCCTTGCAGAACTCCATGATGTTCAGGCCGCGCTGACCGAGCGCCGGACCGATCGGCGGCGACGGGTTCGCGGAGCCCGCGGGCACCTGCAGCTTGATGAAACCGACGATTTTCTTCGCCATGTCCTCATGTCTCCATGGACGCTCGGGGAGCTAAACGCCCCTCGCGCCGTTGAGCCGTGGTGCGATCGTGGACGACCGGCGGCGAAACGCCGGCGCCCTTCTCTCCCACAGCCGGGTTTCGGGTCAGACCTTCTCGACCTGCCCGTATTCGAGATCGACGGTCGTCGCGCGACCGAAGATCGACACGTCGATCTTGAGGCGCGCCCGCGCCTCGTCGACGTCCTGCACCACGCCCGAGAAGGAGGCGAACGGCCCGTCCGAGACGCGCACCTGCTCGCCGACCTCGAACGACACCGACGGCTTCGGCCGCTCGATGCCTTCCTGGACCTGCTGCATGATCCTGAGCGCCTCGCGCTCCGAGATCGGCGACGGCTTGTTGTCCGCCCCCAGGAACCCGGTGACCTTCGGCGTGTTGCGGATCAGGTGATAGGCCTGATCCGTCAGGTCCATCTTCACCAGCACATAGCCGGGGAAGAACTTGCGCTCGGCGTCCACCTTCCGGCCGCGACGCACCTCGACGACCTTCTCGGTCGGCACGAGGATCTCCTCGAAGAGATCGCTGAGGCCGGTCTGCTCGGCCTTCTCGCGGATCGACTCCGCGACCTTCTTCTCGAAGTTCGAATAGGCGTGGACGATGTACCAGCGCTTCGATCGGCCGCCGGCGCGGGGCTCGAGCGCGCTCATCGGCCGATGCCCAGCACGAAGGTCACCCCGTAGCGGATGATCATGTCGACGAAGAAAAAGAACACCGCCGCGACGAAGGCGAAGACCACCACCATCAGCGTCGTGATGCCCGTCTCCCTGCGCGTCGGCCAGACCACCTTCGCGGTCTCGGCGCCAACCTGCTGAAGAAACTCAAGCGGGGAAGTCTTCGCCATCAGATGCCCAAAACGTCCAAAGGGGCGCGCTCCCGAGAAGGGCCCGCACCCCGAAAACCAGAAAAATTCGGCGGCCTTGCGGCCGTCCCGAACCCCGTATCGCTTTCCGCCCCGCCATGCGCCCCACCCGAAGCATGGCAGGAGTGGAGGGACTCGAACCCCCAACCCCCGGTTTTGGAGACCGGTGCTCTGACCAGTTGAGCTACACTCCTAAAGACGCCGGGGATTTCGAGCGGGTGGCTCATATGGCACGCCGACTCGGTCGACGCAACACCCCGTGTCCGTATTTCAGCGTTCCTGCGCTCCGGCGCCCGTCGACGGCGTCTTCGGCGCCAGCGCGCAATCGCGGTTCAACCCTGTCCCCGGCGCGTTTTCGAAAACGCAGTTGGTTTCAGGCGGAGAACCGCAAACCTTCGCCAGGTTCCTGAACCCGACGCAGCGACCGTCCGGTCCACGATATCCGGGACCGCCCTTGCATCCGCACCCCCTGCAGGCCGGACGCTCGGGACACCCTCCTTCGACCGCGACGGCGGGAGCGGCCGCCAGACCGACGCCGAGCGTCAGGATCAAGGCGGGAAGCGGCCGGACGATCTCTCGATCGAGACGTCCGGCCGCGAGAAATCGCAACGGGCGGCCGAAACGACCGCCCGCCGTCATCACTCGATGATGCTTGCGACGACGCCTGCGCCGACGGTTCGGCCGCCTTCGCGGATGGCGAAGCGCAGCTTCTCCTCCATCGCGATCGGAACGATCAG
>QFPN01000009.1 GCA_003241695.1 Ancylobacter novellus
GCATCGTCAACGGCCATCCGCAAAGCCGGATCGGCGAGTTGCTGCCATGGGCCTACGCGCCCGAAGCCCTCAAAGACGTGGCCTGAGAACAGCGCTTACGAGGATGCACGCGATGCGTCACCTTCACTCCAGCTCAAGTTCGAGCGCAGCAGATGGAGTGAAAGAAATGAAGACGCTTCTGGTGGCGAGCCTGGTCGTAATCGGCTCGATGGGGGCAGCGCTCGCAGACGACGCTACGATCCCGAACTCCACCAATCAGCACGGTCGCGACCGCGCTGACTTTTACGCCAGTGTTCCCGACTTCACGACGTTGACGGGCAAGCCGAAGGCCGACGACCAGGCGTTCGAGCAGGTGTCGACCAACACGCACGATCATCGCAGCGTCGTGATCCGCTGACCCGGACGAACTGAGTGAGGCGCTTCGGCCTGGTTCGCCGGCCGGGCCGAAGCTGATCTGGAGACAAGTCAGTGCGCGATAATGAACGCATGTCGCTCAGAATCGTAGCGGTAGCCGCCACCTTGGCCCTATTCGGCTTTCTTTCGATCGCGCGTTCGCAAGCGCATTCGTCAGCCTCAAGAGAGGAAGTAGCTCCAAAGCCTGCATTTAAGCGAATCGGACTGACGCCGCCGTCGTGCGATGACTCCAAACGGGTGGTGCTGAAGACCCTTACCAACGATGCGGCCGTCCGCCACGAGCAATCCGCCCACTGGATCCGTCACAACTTCAAAGGATATCAGATGAAGCCGAAGTGCGCTTTGGTTCAGATTCGGTGAACGCAGGCCTATTTGAAGCAAAACATCTGCAGATGCGAACACGGTGTTCCTAACGCTGACCGCAGTTGTCTTCCAAAGTCACGCACGGACAATTGCAGGCCGATGAATCGCTCCCAGGGGCATTTCGATTCCCCATGGATAAGGCGGGGTCATATCTCGTTCGAACTGCCACACTACGAGCGCCGGCAGGTTGCGGCGATCGTAAGCACGCCCTAGGCGGACAACCAGACTGTTCGGCGCCGCCAGAACGAGATGGATCCTCCGAACCCCGCAGCCTTCGAGCGCAATAGCGGCATCGAGAAACTGCTCGGCGAGCGCGGCCTGCTTCTCAGCCGACCAATGTGCGTTCACATCTCCGTCTTCCAGCGTTAACCGGACAACCGGGAGTTTTGGGAACGCCGATTCAAGATTGCGGTCAAGGACCGGATAGGAGACCGCTACCGCCATCACGGCTTCGGGCGAATCTTTAGGCGAATCCAAACCCTCGACTTCGAACCGCTTTCCGTCGTCGGGGGCGTCCAGAGCCCTCCAACGCTCAGCCGTCCGGTCCCAGTCCATAACGAAGAGTTTTCCTTCATCGTCGATCAGAACACCGGTGAGAAATGTGTATGGCACCGGCGCAAGCCCCCCATACACGACAGTGAAGTCGCCGCGGTCGGCGCCCGCGGCCGCCTGACGGATTTGGTTTGGCAGTGAAATCGCTTCCTCAAGACCTCGTTCGGGATGAGTGATCTCGCCGTCATATATCTGTCTGAAGTCCAAGATCCGCGGTTCGCGCCGACCGAGGATCAGATCGGGAACTGCGTCCGCCAATGCGCGGCCGATTTCGAACCGAAGTCCGCGGGCCTCAAGTACGAGGACGCGCTTTTTGGACAGGAGATCGCGCTCGTGGCGATACCTTGCCCACTCTTGCCAAGGACCCCACGCCAGCAGCCCAAACCCGAATAGAAGCAGAGCCCAGGTCAGAAACGTCGGAGTTCCGCCACCTGTATCGAAGCTGAAGCGCAAAGGACCTTCCAGGGTCGGGAGCTCAAGTCCGATCGCCCAGCCGCTGCAGACGAAGCCTACGATCGCGAGCCCGCACCACATGCCGTAATGCGCGAGCAACCGAGGCCGCACGAGCCAGCCGACATAGGTTCGCAACGCGTCAGCGACGGCGCGCACGAGATAGTCGAACGTCATGCCGACCGCCTCTCTTCTTGATAGCTCGCGGGGGAACTAACAGGGGATCGCGCCAGGGGATAAACAGCTGCGGCGTCGCATGCGGCGACGAACAGCTCCTCCATCGGATGGCGCTGCCCTACGACGACGAGGACAAAGCCGTTCAGGGCATGTCTTGAACGAACCACCGCCTCGGCAATTGATTGCAGGTCTATGCCCGAGGGACTTGGATCGCGCTCCGGATGGGTGTGCCAAGTGCCGATAAAATGAAGTCCGACGCGATGAAATTCGTCGATTTCGTTCTGCTCTGCAGCGCGATCCGGTCGATAGGACCATCGCGTTCTTTGGTCGGTCGGGCGCGGCCCGGTAGCGCGCTCGACCGTGACGAGCTTGTCGGCAAACCGAGCGAAAAGAGAACCTCCGGCTTCGCGCTGCCAAAACCGGAGTTGCCGGTACGTCGCGAAATGGTCGACGACCTCCTGAACGAACATCAAGCGCTGGTCAGAACTTCCGACGACGTATTCGATCATGCCGGTAGGATCTCCGCGCCGAGAGGCGCCGCCCACAGTCGCTTCGTCAGAAACCCTCCTTCCGATCGGCCATCGACAAGGCTTGTCCACTCGTCCGACCATACACCGCCAGCGCCGTCGAGCAGTCGTTCGGCGCATGCCCATATCCTGTGCGTCGAGGCGATGACGCCGCCGAGCAGACAGTCAAGAGCGAGGTCGGCGACCATGCTCGTGATGAAGCCCAGTTCGACGGGTCCGTAAGGTTGAAAGACGGCGCCGCAGGCAGGTTCATGGGCGATAGTCGGCCCGTTTGGCCACGCGGTCACTTCAAGCTTCGGCTTCCCTGTCGAATCGAAGCCATCCCTGAGCCGCTTGCCCTCATGCAGGATCGCGACGGCATGACCCGCGCAGGCGTGGGCTTCAGTCCAGCCATAGACAACCGGCCCCGGACAGACCGCGCCTTGATGCCATTCATCCAGCATGGCTTCCGCAGCCCAGTTGCCGAGCGCGGAGATGACTAGGTCAGCTTCGAGGAGTCGCTCTGGGCGCTCCAAGAGAAGACGCTGAAGGTCCATGACTTCGGCCTCCACGAGGATGTGGGGCAGGTCGCGCCGTATTCGCAGAGCGAGTTCGCGCGCCTTCGGCTTGCCGAGAGACGCCGCGCCGAGAGGATGCCTGCTGAGGTTTGCCGCCTTGAGTCCGTCGTGATCGACGAGGATCAGCTTGCCGACGCCAGCTTGGGCAAGCGTCGTGGCGACGGGGGCGCCGACCGAGCCGCAGCC
This sequence comes from Ancylobacter novellus, assembly GCA_003241695.1. Classification (GTDB taxonomy): domain Bacteria; phylum Pseudomonadota; class Alphaproteobacteria; order Rhizobiales; family Methylopilaceae; genus Methylopila. The sequence goes on from QFPN01000009.1 coordinate 3,227, forward strand.
CAAGAGCACGACGCTTGAGCCGCGCAACGTCGCGAAGCGCGGATCGCGGGCGCGCCCGTGGATCCAGGAAGGATCGGCGCGCTCCACGATGAAGGCCTCGCCTGCCGACCCGCCAAAGTATCGGCGAGCCGCCACGTGGGGTGGGATTCGGCTGGGCCTGAAACCGCGGCCGGCGGCGACTTTAGATCGGGCAACACCGGGCTGGGGGATAAGGAGGCCCGCATATGCGTCGCCCGCGTCGGCGCGCATGCCAAGAACCACCGGCAAGGCGCCCGGCAAGGTCGCCGCCGCGTCGTCGAGGATACTTCTTGCCTCGCGCTGGTCGGAGAGATCGAGCAAATCCGTGCCCGTCTTGGGAAACTGTGACGGCGTTAGGGGCCGACCGATCCAGAGAAGGGCTCCAGCAGCGGTCTTGAGATCTCGCTTTCGCAGATCTCCATAGCAAGCCCGCAGCCAACGATGAATGGCGTCGTCGTCGTCAGCGAGGAGCAGCAAATCTTTTCCCCACCACGCGCGGATTGCGCGGGAACCGCCGTCTGGCTCGAAAAGCCCGAGCACGGCCCGGCCTGCCACTTCCGCGGAGCCAGGCCAATAGGAGAGAAACTCCGCGCGAAACTCGGCATCGCAGCTCTCGGTCACACACCGGCGCACAAGCCCGAACGCCATCTCGAACAGAGCAGCTACGCCACCGATCGGGTCTTCGGACGAGAATGCCGCTTGTTCACTCGTTAGACAGAGGAAGCCATCTCGTTCCACATGTGGCCACACTCCAAACGCCGGGCGGTCAACGAGCAACAGCTTTGCTGGCCGAAATGGAAAGGCAGCGTCGACCACAATGTCGACACGCCTTTCACCGTCCGCGAAGTCAGCAGACACACGCCAGCCGGCGATCGGAGAGCCACGGAAACGGACGAGATCGCCGGCTTCGAGCCGTTGGACGCTTGACGTTCGTTCCACAAGCCACGTCTCGACCGCTGCGATGGCTGACGTCCGTCGATGGTCAAGAGCGTCGGGCACGTCAGGCGTTCCGACCGCCCCCTTCGAGCCTGACAGGCGTTTCTTGAGCCTCAGCCACGTTGCGCACGATGCCTTCGGTAAGGAGGGCGGGCGCCGCGAGGCCAAAGCTCCGGTCACGGGCACGTTCGGCGACCGGGCGTCCGACCCCGGAAGCTACGACTTCGGTGATCTGCTGCCGGAGCGACAGGCGGGCGGCCTGCGTAAATTGCTCACGAGCGTGCAAGAGCCACTCGAAGAAGGCCTCGGCCCGTTCCGGATGCGCTTCCCATTTGTCCGCGAAGTTCTCGAGAGGATCGGTTGGATTGGGAATCACATACCTCCCGTCCACGAATTGGATGAAGTGATCCATGCGCGCCAAGATCGCGACCAAGGCCGTGCCGACCGTGAGCTCGCCATTATAGGCATGAGCGGCAAGCGTGGTGAGAATGATGGAAATGGGACGCTCGTCGCCACGACCGACGAACATCATGTCTCGATGGCGCTTGAGGATCATGATCGCCGACTGCAAGGGCGTCTTGATTTTGTAGGTCGGCATGGATTCGACGTCTGCGTAGACGCCGCCAGCCCTGCGGCGTCGCTCGACAGCCACCACGACACGCTCGCGAAACCACTTGCCGTAGCCCTTCGGATTGGAGCGGGGCCAGCCATTCGTGATCTGCTCGTAGTTCGGCGTCTCGTTGTCCGTGATGGCGATCGCCGTGTCAGCCCATCGCTGGTCGAGGCCCCGCGCTTCCAGAAGGACCCTCTGATCTTGGCCGTTCGAGAGGGCGGGGACGGCGTCCAGGTGGAACTGGGCGCCATCGGCATAGTCGAGGGTCCAGCAGCGACGTCTTTCCCGAACCGGCCTCTCCATGCCGTGCGCGCGTGCATAAGCCGTGATCTCGGCGCCAACCGCGCGCTTCAGCGTGGCCTGGCTGACCTGAGATTTCAGAAGACGCCGCAGTTCGACTACGGAATCGACGTCGTATTCTTCGCGCTCGGTGAGCGGCTTGATCGCCGTGCCGTGCCGAAAGGAACCCTGGACGTAAACCTGCGGGTCAAATTTCTTGATGGCCGACGCATCGCGATGCAACCACTCACCGAGTGAGATGTAGCGGGACGTCGCCTGCTCATAGCGGCTCTTGGGAATTTCGAGTTCGGCGACCAAGGCCTCGAGATACTTTTCGGCCTCGGGCGTGATAACCGTCGTCAGCATGTTCATCGCACTTCACCTTTCGCGTCTCAGCGATGGCGGCTCGGCGACACACGTGCGCTTCCGCCTATGACCATAAGGCCGGAGGCCGCGCCTCTGCGGTCTCCGGCAAAATCCGCGTGGAAGCGGAGGATAGTCAGCCTTTCGGCGGGAACGGATCGTTTCCGTGGCTGTCTCGCTCTCTGATCCGGCCGTCACGGCCATGGATCAGAAGCTAGCTGCCCTGATTCCGCGCGATCTCTCGCCCATGCTCGATGGCTTCGCGCTGGGTGTCGTGGACAGACGTCGCGCGCGAGTTTCCTTCGCCACGAACAGCCCATCCCTCATCGTGCGGGACGATGTGCTGGTTCTTACCCGACATGGATTCACCTCCTATCTCGCGGCGTTCGTCGACAGGCCGGTCCGCGACGCCGGCGATCGCCAAGGATTGGCTTTCGTAGGAGTAGGCTCTTCAGGGATTGGCCTCGGACAATTCGGCTAAAAATTTTCGATCCGCGTCCGAGACAGGTCGAATCTCAGCCTATGATTGTGTCTGGGCAGCCAGGACGATCGCGTGAGCAAGCCGACATTGACGCCGGACCAGGTACGCGACGCTCTCAATGAGCTGACGACAGCCGACCTTTATCGGATAGCGGGCTACGGAAAGTTCTGCGGAATGCCCGATCGGCGGCAAGCGCTAGATGTGGTCAGCGACGCGATCCGGCAGTCGCTTGTCGGCGAACGGCGGTGCCCCGTCGGCGTACCTATCAAGACGTTCCTGCGGAATGCGATGAGAAGCCTCATATGGGCTGGCCGCAAAAAGGAAAAACTCGATGAGTGCAGCCTCGACGCGATGGTCGAGGACGAGGGGTTCGATCCCGCGTCGACCGGCCGCGACGCGGAGGAACTGCTTATTGCGAAAGAGGAGGTACAGAGCATGTCCAAAGAGCTCGAGCGTCTCTTCGCCGATGACGAAGATGCGCAGTTGGTCCTGATGGGGGAGTTCGATCAGATGTCAGCTGAAGCAATCCGATCGCTGGGCAACTGGGATCTCAAGGAATTCGCGACGATCCGGAAGCGGATCCGCAGGACGACAGGCAGGGCGTTTCCGTACGGTCAGCGGCCATGAGCGCCGCCTCAAAGGACGGAAAAGCGATGTTGAGTTTCGTCGATAGGCGACTGGATGAGATCGACGCTCTTACCGACGAGGAATTGCTCGCGGAAGCTCAGGAGACCGGTGAGGATCCCGAACGGGTCGCACAGGAGCTGCGCGCTTTAATAGAGAGCCTCATTCAAGAGCAGGCGAAGGAACGCTTGAAGTCGGCGCGGGCATCACTGGACCGCAGGCGTGTCGGGATGCCGATCGCATCAGCGACCTTCCTGAGCTTCGAAAGGAAGCAAGCGATCCTTAAAGGCTTCGCAGAAAATGATGGTCGGCTGGGCGAACGACTGACTATGGCGGCTCGAAAGGGCGACGGAGCTTCCGAAAGGGAGGTCGACTCAATCCTGCAGGATCTTCGCGATCTCGGCGCAATCGACGAGGATGGCAATCCGCGGTGAGCTTCCCGACGCCGGCGGAGCGACTACTGATCGAACTTGGCATCGAAGCGCCGCGAGAGATCGATCTCGAAGCGATCGCCTGGGATGCGGGCGCTGAAGTCCGCTTCGCTTCGCTCGACAGCTGCGAAGCGCGAATCATCGGATACGGTAACCGCGCCATCATCACGGTCGAAGAAAGCTCGATCCCGACGCGGAAGCGCTTCTCGATCGGACACGAGCTTGGACACTGGAAATATCACCGCGGCCGGTCCTTCGTATGCCGAAAGGATGACATTGGCGCCAGGCGCATGCGCGACGCCAATGACCCGGAACGCATCGCCGACGCTTATTCGGCCGACCTGCTGATGCCGACGTTCCTCCTTGCGCCATTGGCGCGCAAAACGCGGCGTTTCACATTTGAAGCGGTCGACGAACTGCGGGAGCAATTCCAAGTAAGCCGCGAGGCGATGACCAGCCGACTGATCGACATCGAACCCGAACCCGCCGTCGTCATCCGTCATTCCCAACAAGGACGGGTTCGATTTCGGCGTACTCGAAGCGTGCCGGAGCGATGGTTTCCGCGGGATGACGTCGATGCAGAATCAAACGCCATGGAGGTGCTCTTCGGCGGCGAAGAGAGATCGCGGCGTCAGCTCATTGGGGCCGATGCATGGTTTTTCGAGCGCGCCGGCATTGGAGACCTTGAGGTCTACGAGCAGTCGCAAAAGCTCAGCAACGGCGACATCCTGACGATCGTGACGTTCAAATCGGCGAGCATGCTCCGAGATTGATAGACCGGAAAGAGCCCGGCTGAGCTCTTCGACCGCGCTGTCGCGACGGGCTTATGGGCTAAGTGCGTCGCACAATTGCACTAAACGACGCTGTTATGGGCGAAGGCTCATGAGCCGGAGCAGGCGCCCGGGCCATGGGGCGACGGTCGCCTTTCTATCGCCTCGAGGCTGACTTGTGTCTAACGACGGACGACGACGCGGCCTTCTCGGGGAGCGACGACGACGTTGGCCATCCGCCGCCGCGCGGCATCTCCCGAAGCGGAGCCATATGTCGCCCGATCGATCGAACGCGCGGCCGCGCCGCGTGAGCGCCATGACGCTAGCGCCGGCCTCGCCAATACGGGCGCGGGCGAGCGATCCTCGACGTCTACGCCAAGGAGATGGCTGGCGGGAGGACGCCAGGCCGATCGACAACGGCACGCAGTTCCTGCTGATCGCGCTGGCAGCCGCCGGCCATGAGCCGTCCACGATCTGGAAGGGCTGCTGGCTTCCTCAAAGTCGAAGTCTTCTTCAATAGCGGGATCTAGCGGCCGATCCCGGCCGTGCTTTATCGACGAGATGAATATCCCGTCGGCTGCAACATCGTAAACTGCTTATCCCGTTTGCTCAGGTAGCCGCCAGATGTGGTCATTTGTGTCGGTGAGGAGGTCGCACGGCATACGCACAGGCACGTCCGGCATGTGGCGACGCAGTGTCCGTTGGGAGAGAGACGGATGGGATTCGGGTTAGCGGGACCGGGGTCCGCCACGATCTGAGCGGCGTAACGCCAGGCTCCTGCCGAGGCCTATTCCGCCTTCAATTCCCTGAGGCTGATGGTTACGTGCGTCGCGGCGAGTTCCGGCCGCTTCGGCCGTCCCCCGACCAGCAAGATCAGTCCGGCCTTCTCGAGCACCGCCAGGGCGCGAGAGACGTTCGGCTGCGGTCGCCCGGCCAGACTGCACAGTTCGGTGACGCTGGACGGTCGATGCCTGTGGATGAGCGCGATCAGCTTGCAGTTCTCAGGGGAAAGCGCCCTCAGCACATCCTCGTTCGACGGCGCAGTCATCGCTTCGGCGACGCGTGTTCCGTCGGCGGGTAGTCGCTGATCGACACGCTTCCATCTTCGAAGACCTCGACGAGCTTGTTCGTGAGGTCCGGCAGCTTCTCGGCCTCGTCCAGGGCTCTCCCAAACAGCTCCACCTGGACCTCGGCCGGTCCGTCGCCGTGCACGACGAAGATCAGGCCGGGATGGATCTCTTCCCCCGCATAGAGCTTCAGGAAGTCCTTGCCGTTGCCGGTCACGAAGATAAAGCCCTCTTGCCTGATGGTGGGCATGAGGTCCCAATCCTTCGCTCTCCTAAGGCCGCGGTGGACGACGTGGGTCGCGTGGTAGCCACGGGACTGCGCGTAGGCCGCAAGGTCGGGGGACAGGCACTCGTCGACCAGGATCGGGTCGTTCAAAGAAGGCGACCCGCATCGCGCCAGCGGACGCAGGCCTCGATCCCGTCCACGGGCAGCGAGGGGTAGTGCCGGAAGACCTCCATTCGGCTCTTCCCGGCCTTTACCTCGGCCAGCACATTGTCCGCGGGAACGCGGGTGCCCTCGACGACGGGCGTGCCGCCCAGAATCTCCTCGTCACTGACGATCTTTGTCGTCACCTCGATCGTGGCGTCACTCATCGTCCAATCTCCTCGTGGCGATGAATTATATGTCATTAAATGATATATTATACAAGCATGCGATGCGGATCCAGCCTCTTGCGACGAACGGCGGCGTGCGGCCGCCACGCTCGCGCATGATGACGACCGCCCGTCGTTTGCCGTTGTGGTTTTTCGCCAGCCGGCGGTCGCGCCGGTTCTCCCAGTCGTTGGCGGGCTTACCGCCATCCATCGGGCGCACGCTCGCGTCGTCGTCGGCGCGCCAGGCGTTCATTGACGGTGCTGGAAGGCCTATAGGCTCAGACGGCGCGGCCGGCGCTGACGCGGCGGCCATGTATCGTATGCGCGCCGCTGACGCGCAATCGGTAGTCGAGCATCGCCTGGCTGACGCCGTAGAGCGTTCCCGCATACGGCGTCAGGCCTTCGGTGATGATGTGCAGCGCCGCCTCGTTGGTGATCAGCAGCGCGCCGCCGAGAAAGTGGGCTTCCTCCTCCTGCGCCGGGTCCCGGCTTCGCGAGCCGTCGCCGGTCAGGGGGGGCGCGCCCTCATGGCCGAGGAAGCAGTGTGCGAGCTCATGGCAGATGTTGCTGCGTCGGCGATGCGGATGATGGAAGTCGTTGTGCACGATTGCGGTTCGCACGCCGCGCGGAACCGTCACGGCGGAAAAGCATGATCCGTCGACCCCAAGGACGCGCGCGCCTTTGCACTCGAGCGAGCTGAGCGCGATGAGATCAATGTCGAAATGCTCGCAGACCACGACCGGATCGATCGCGTCGGTCGCCGACAGGCCGAGGCTGTCACGGACTCTGAGAGCAATCCTGTTCGCTTCCGCCTTGAACCCGTGACGCAGACCCAAATCTCAACTCCGAAGCCTGTTGTACGTGCTGACGACGATGTCTTCGATGAGCTGCGCGTGGTCGCGAGTGAGTTTTGGATCGGCGCGCAGCAAGGCCGAGATTTGAGCGATTGGTTCGGCGGCTTCCTGCCCGGCGCCGCGTATGAACATTTCGGCTTTCAGGTCCGACCAGGCGAGCAGACTGGCCAATCCATTCACGTCAGGCTTTGCGCCTCCGCTGATCCTTGAAAGGGTCGAGGCGTTTATCCCGGCTTCATGAGCGATCTCCTTCCAGGTTTTCTGTCGGCTCAATCGAACGGCGTTCAGTGCGGAGTAGAACGCCTGGGTGTCGAACCGGTCTGACACGAGACCTCCGATTGCGGATTATAAATCAATTGAGGGATTGCAATTTTTGCTCCCTCCGGATATCTATCAAATCAATTGCGAAATAGCAATTCGAGCGGGTAGGCCATGCCTTCCGCCCGTTTCTCGAATCTGGAGGAGGACGCCATGAGCGCCCTGCCGAACGTGAAGCCCTACGATCCTGGAGACAAGGCTCCGAAGCCCGAGAAGACCGTCACGATCGTGATCAACGGTCAGCAGAAGACGGTCGGGAAGCAGGAGGAATTGACCTTCGAGGAGGTCGTGACGCTCTCCGGCGAGGTCCCGTCGCCGGGGTCGGTCGGCGTCCAGTACAGCATCCAGTACACCCGCGGCCACGGGTCCAAGCCCGCCGGCACGCTGGTCGAGGGCCAGTCGGTCAAGGTCAAGGACGGGATGGAATTCGATGTCACGCCGACCAATCGATCGTAGTCCTGACCTGCTGCGGCTGCGCAACGAAGGCTACGATCTCGACATACGGGGCGGCTACCTGCTGGTCAGGGACGTCCCGTATGTCGACGGCGCGGCCGCGATTCGACGTGGGGTTCTGATCTCGAGGCTCGAGCTTGCCGGCGACACGACCGTGAAGCCGACCGACCATGTCTGCTACTGGACCGGCGAACATCCCTGCCACGCCGATGGGTCCAAGATCACGACGATCGAGAACCCGTCCGAGCCGCAGGACTTCGGCGACGGCGTCAAGGCTGACTACACCTTTTCGGCCAAGGCCGATTACCGCGACTACCACCACAAGATCACGACCTATATCGGCCGCATCGCAGGCGAGGCCGCGAGCCTTGATCCCGACGTCACGGCGCGCACCTATCCCGCCGTCGCCGCTGACGACGCCGAGAGCGTGTTCAAATATGTCGACACGGCCACCAGTCGCGCCAATATCGGGCCCGTCAACGCCAAGCTCGCCGGGCAGCGTGTAGCGATCCTGGGGCTGGGCGGGTCGGGATCCTACGTGTTCGATCTTGTCGCCAAGACCCACGTTTTCGACATCCATCTGATCGACGGCGACGTGTTCGCGCAGCACAACGCCTTTCGCGCCCCGGGCGCGGCTCCCCTTGAGGCTCTCGAGCGCAAACCGAAAAAGGTCGCCTATTTCGCCGAGGTTTACGGCGCGATGCGCAACCGCCTTCATGTGCACGACGTCTTCATTGACGAAACCAATGTCGCGCTGCTCGACGGAATGGATTTCGTGTTCGTCTGTATCGATGAAGGCGAGCCGAAGCGTTTGGCCGTCGAGCGCCTTGTCCGCAACGAGACGCCGTTCGTCGAGACCGGCATGGGCGTCCTACTGCGCGACGATCAGCTCGGCGGCATTGCGCGCGTGGCGGTGAGCGCGCCCGATCGTCGCGAGGCCGCGGCTCGGCACATTTCTTACGCCGATGGAGACGCGGCCGCGAACGAGTATGCGGCCAACATCCAGATCGCGGAGTTGAACGCCTTGAGCGCGGCGCTCGCCGTGATCGAATGGAAGAAACTCTTCGGCGTCTATCGCGACACCAGCCGCAACCATCATCTGGGCTATTCGATCGCGTCGGGGGATCTTGTCCGCGAAGGCGCGGCATGAGGAAGCCGTCGCGGCTTGGCGCCGAATATGTGGAGTTCATTCCCGAACAGCTCGACGCCGCGACGCTCTACGTCTCGCGCCGCTATGCGACCGCCTCGCATCTTTGCTGCTGCGGATGTGGTCTCAAGGTCGTGACGCCGCTCAATCCGGCGAAGTGGCGCCTGACGGACGAGGATGGCCTCGTGTCGCTGCACCCCTCGGTCGGGAACTGGAGCTTCCCGTGCCAGTCGCATTATTGGATCAGGCGCGGGCGCGTGGTTTGGGCTGGCGCGATGTCGCCGGAGAAGATCGCCGCGGTCCGGGCGGCGGATCGGCGCGCTGCCGAAGCGATCGTCGCGCGGCCTCTTGGTCTTTGGGGCCGGATCAGGCGCGGCGCGCAGGACGTCTGGATGCGTTCCAAACAGTGGTTCGGGCTGTAAAGAGCCGCCTCGACGAGCACGCTGGCGCGAAGGCTCGTCGGCAAGACAGATCGCTGTGCGACGCCCTAAAACGAATAGAGCCCCGTGAGGGGCCCAAAGCTCGTGCGGTTTGTTTAGACTCCCGACACGTTCTCACGAGTGAAGGCACAGCCCCCCAAAGGGCATCGCGACCGGAGTGCTCAGAGTGTGGCGCTTGCGGTCGGCCCCGTCAACACTGACAAGGCTGACTGTCTCTCCTGGTTGCGTCCCATCATGCCCTCTCGCGAACGTTCGTTAACGGCCTACGTCAAAGCCGATCTGAACTGCGAACTGTCTCGGTCGAATTTTTTTTGAGGCGATCCTGGCCTTTATGCCTGGCGCGAACATCGAGCTGTTGCGGCCTTCCTTGAAGGAAGTGCGGGGTGCGGCGAAGAGAACGGACACGAGCCGACTGCTCGAGCAATTGCACCGCAGCTACCATCGCAAGCTTGCCGAGCAGGCGAGCCTCTATCCGGTTTTTCACATTCTCGAATCAGGCTACCGGGCCAAGCTCGGATCCTGGCTGGAGAACGATTACGGCGTCGATCGATGGTGGGAGCCGATCCTGGCTGAACTTCGCCATGATCGGGATCTGACCGAGGTCAACGGAGTCGCGATCACGCACAGCGCTCTGCGGGCTCTTCAGAACCTGATCAAGAACGTCGAGGGTGACCGCTATGATCGTGGCGTGCTCGCCCAGGCGGACGGGCATGGCGTTCTCGCCCGGGCTAAAATGTCGGACATCGAAGAGCTGATCTTCCAGCATTGGCCACACTTCAAAAAGGAGCTCCGCGGGCGATTCTCGAACGGTTCGCTTGTCGAGCAGGCCACGTTCAAGGCCAAGTTCAAGCGCGTCAGAGACGCTCGCAACGAGGCCTACCATCACCGTGAGGTCGGCAGGCGCGCCGAGATCGTCGGGTTGGCCGAGGAGCTTCTGGACTTGATCGACGTCCATCTCGGGTCGGTCGTCGATCACGCCGCGCAGCTGGCGCCCAAAATCCAGGCCTCGGGCGTCAGGGCGGACGCTCGTCATCTGGCGCTCTGCGCGGTCGATCGGTCGTTCCGTATCGAGACCGTTCAACACGGGCGCGATCCCGCGGAAGCGGAGGTGACCGCCATGACGGGCGGCGACGCGATCGCCCGACCAGAGGGGCGCGCGCCTGATTGCGCTTCGTCCTGACGGCCAAGGGCTTTCTGGCGTTTTGGGCGCGGGACGCGACCGACGTCGCCCTCGGGCGCGCGCTTGTCGACGCGACGTCCGTAAATCGTCGCCGCGCCCTTGTCGGGCTCGCGCTCGCGGCCGCCGCCAATTCGCCCGTCAGGCCGCAGACCAGGCCCGATAGCGCTTGCGGCCCGTTGTTTCACGAAGGCCAAGCTCCTGCGCAAGCCCGGTCGCGGCGCGCTGCGTCACCTTCAGTCGCTGAGAGATCAGCGCGGCGGAGACGACCGGCGTCTCGACCGCAAGGTCGATCAGCGCCGGCAGGCTCGAGCTCGATCGGCGATCGCCGGCGCGTCGGGTGAGGCGATCCCTGGCGGTGACCAGCCGGTCGTGATCCTTCAGACCGGCTTCGGCCGAGGCGGCCAGCGCCTCAAGCGCGACCTCGAGCCGGATGACGGGATCCCGTTTCCAGCGCTTCTCCTGGGGCGTCGCCTTCAGGCCTGTGCTGATCGAGGCGAGGTGAGCGCGGGTCTTGCCCCGACTGCGCAGCAGGTCGCCGACGAGAAGACGACCGAGCCAGGCGTTTGACTGCAGCGGCTCGATGACGGTCCAGGCGTCGAGCGCGATCGCGGCGCCGAGCGTCGGCGGCAGGGATCTGGTCGCGGCCACCACGGCTCGCCACCCCGCAAGGCGGGCGTCCTCGTCCCAGTCGAGATCATAGACGAGGGCGGGCCGATCCTCGCGCGGGCGCTTCTCGACGACGGCTTCGCCGGCGAGCAGCTTTTCGCTTCGCGCCACGACCGCGTCGACGGCGGCGAGCGCTTTTCGCCATTCGGCGTCGGTGTCGCTGGCGTCCCAGTCCTCGTCGGAGTCGATCGAGGGGGCAGGGGGGGTCGCCGGGGCCGGGCGACCGCGCAAGGCGTCGAGCCCGCCGGCGGTCAGCGCCCAGCCGGCGTCGGCCTTGGCGATGCGCCGGCGGGCGCGGAGCGCGGAATGCGCGCGCACGAGCTCGGCGGTGGGCGTGCGGATGTCCATCATCGCGTCGTGGAGAACGAGGTCTTCCAGATGGACGAGCTCGCCGTCGAGCCAGAGGCTCGCGCAGGCGTCATTGAAGTGGGTCCGAGCCAGGAAACCGTCACGCACCGGGCTTTTGGCCAGGCGCTCGTCGAGCCGCGCCAGCGCGTCCTCGGCGGCTGAGACCGCACCCGCCAGCCGGGCCCAGGGCATGGGGTCGAGCACCCGGTAAGCGTTTTCGGGTTGCGGGCGAAACGCCGAGAAGTCCAAGCGAGGCCCCAGGTGATGTCCGATTCGGCTTGGAGAAGATCATCACGTCATCGCGCTACGCAAGTGAAGCGGGATGTCGGCTTCCGATCGCCCGGGCGCCGGGGCTCCCTGTGCCGACGCGGGAAGTTTGTCGTACAAGATGCCGGTACGTCGGCTCCGGACATTGAAGTTCGTCGGCGGCAGACATGGAGGCGCGGGGTCGCCTGCGCCTCCAGGGAGATCGGCCGGGGATGGTCTCTTACCAACGTCTCCAGGCGGTTTGATATCCACCGCCAATGGCGAGCTGAGCGATCTCAGAATAGAATGCTTTAAGCGTCAACCGCCGCCGCGTCGGCCTGAACCCGGAGCAGACGGTGGAGCGAAGTCACTTGGGTGAGCTTCGATGAACGCCCAGTTCGGGATGACGCCCTGTCCAAGCCAGTACGCTGCGAATGATGGCCTCGCGACCACCAGCGGGCGAGACGCGGTCGGGACGGCGATGACGTCTTCACGCTCAAAGCAGATCGCCTTGGGTGACTTGAAATCCGCCAAGTTCGTCGTCGCCAGAAGATCGGCGCCGCCGGCGAGCGCCGCCAAGAGCACATGGCGATCATCTTGGATTTCATCGAACAGCTTTTTGGCTGCGCCCTCCGATAAGGCCGCATTCTGCGCTGCCAAGCGGGCGGCTTCCAAGCGGGTTTCTTCCTCGGTCGCGAAAGGCACGAAGTCGGACCCGACAACGATGAGCGGCGGCGCCTGAAGCGGCCCCTGCCTCGCCATCTCTCCCAACAGTGCAGATTGCTGCTCAGCGTCCACCCTGGTGTAGGTGAAGTGTCGTTGAAGCACATTCGCCCATTGCTCCAACATCGGCGCCGAAATGATGAGCTGGAAGCCAAGTCCGCTTTGCGGATCCGACTGGCCTGACTGCGCCATCTCGGCCAGTCTGGAACTGGCTGACGGCCGCGGCGCGACCCTGTTGGCGCGTCCTCGCAGGTCAGCGTAGAAAACGTTGATGTCGAGGCATACACGCGCGACGTTCAAACTCTGCAAGCTCGCGTAGCTTCGGCTTCGACTTCCTCCTCCGTCATCGGCTCGGCGTTTGAACCCGCCGACGACGAGGCCTTGTCGCCGACGCCGATATGGCGGTTTTCGAGCACTGTCTGATAGGCGCGCAGGACCTGCCGGCTGAGATGCCTGGCGACGAAATCCTGCTCGTCTGGGGTGGCGGAGCCGTCTATCGCGTACAGCGCTTGTCGGGAGCCGGGGGCCAAATCCAGGAATGACCGCAGAGCAAGCCCTAGAACCTGAGAGCGAGGCCTATTTTCACGCTTCGCGGTGTCCCGAAAACGCGTCTCGAGCTCTTGGTCGACATGAGTGGAAACGGTCTGGCCAGCCATTTCCTCCTCCCTGGAGTAGAACCTATAGATCCTACAGATAGTGCTTGTCGCCTCATTTCGCAATGATTGAGCGGCCCGCCGTTGGCGTTTCGGCCGACGAACATCACGCTTAGAAGCCGTCGGACCATGCGCAGCTACGGAACCGAGGCGCAACGAAATCAACGACTTAAAAGCGAAAGTGCCGACAAACTTCCCACATCACGACACTCCCGCGGTAGGAGCGGCAGGCATGGCGATGCGTCGGCGAACCCAGCCCGACGCCGTCACGCGGCGCCCACGCTTCCTGCTGCGGGCGCATGCGCTTTGGGCGACACGCGGTCGAGCCACGCCAGGATCGCCGGTGGAGGCGGTTCGCCGGGGCCATCGCGCATGTCGAACAGGACCTGATCCTGAAGTTGGACGCGGCAGACCGTGAAGGCCTCCTTGGTCGTCCGACTGTTGTCGAACATGACCGTGGCGTCTGCGACCGAAGCGGCGGCGCCGATCGCCTTCTGCGTCCGGGGAAACCGCTCGACCAATCTTGCGGCGTCGACTGCGTGCCCGCCTTGCTCGACCCTGGTCGAAACGCGAAGGATCGACAGGTGTTCATGGGTCAGTCCGACGAAGAACAGAACGACGAAGTAGCCGGCGGCCTGCATCTGCCGGATGAGGTCGATCTTCGACTCGATCCTGCCATTCGGCTGTTCGCGCCAATGCGAAAACACCGTCTCCATCGCGAACGGGACCTTGCGCGCCATGGCCTGCGCGACGAAGGCCTCGACGCCCTTCTGCGCCACGGCCATCCAGCTGACATTGGTGTCGCGCAACGCCCTCGCCCAATCGGGCAGAGGGGACTGGGCTGCGACCTCTGGAAGGATCGACAGCATCATCCGGTCGGCGTTGACGAGCGGGATCTGCAGTCTCGAGGCCAGGCGCTTGTACCAGAGAGTCGACTTGCCCGAACCGTTGTGGCCCGCAAGCACGACCGCGAGCGGCTTTCCGGAGGCCTTCTGCGTCCTCAGCACGTTCGATACGGCGCCGTCGAGGTCATTCATTCGATGACCTTGAACTCGCCTCCCTCGAACGTGCCGCGCTGGCTGACGCCGTTGACGACGCGAATGAGCTGGTTCGGGTGCGTCGGATCGACCGCGTAGAGGGGCACTCCCTTGCGCTGATTGATCCTGACGCCCGGCGACGTCAGGATCGCCGCGCCGCGCTCCAGCGCCGCTTGTCCATCCGCGATGTTGCGCGCCACGACGACGCGATCCGCCTGAGGCGCGTTCAAGGTTACGGATCCGAAGCGCACGCGTGTCAGCGCCGGCTCGAAGCCGTCGAGCGTGGACGGTCTTGCGACAGTTTCGATCTCGATCATGGCGGCAGGCGGCTTGCCGCCTGGCTTGCCGCCTGGCTTGGCCTTCGGCCTGGCGACGATCTTGACGCTCGCCTTCCCGCCCTGCTTCCCGATCAGCAGTCGCCTGCGTCGACGCTGCGCGGCCGGCGCCGTTAACGAGGAGTGTGCTCTTTTGACCATGGGTCAAAATAGGGGCGCCGGGGCGGTTTCGACAAGAACGCCCGTGGCTTGCACGCGCAAAAACCGCAACTGCGTTTATTGGGTCTCGCCGACTTGAGCCGCCTCCGGCCATTGGCCGGTCGCGTTGCGGCGCTCGCGGCGACGAAACCATGCGACGACGGTCGTTCTGCGCGGCCGAGAACGCTCCGCGCAAAGCGCGGAAAAATGAACAGACATCGGCCGTAACGGAAGCAAACAGCAAATTAGCGTCTGTCACTCCGTATTCCAGGTCTGGCGCATATCTGACCATTGATAACTAACAATTATCGATGGTGATGGACGGGGGCGCGCAAATCAGATTCTGATCGCCGGCGCAGCGGCCCGAAAAGCCGCGTTTTTCGGCCTTCGCGAGGATCAGATGACTGCGCCGACGCCCGAGAACGATCCCGCAGATCACGCTGTCCCCAACGACCCCGCTGGCGCCGCGGCCGCGAATGATCCTGCAGACGCCGGCCCCGCGGCTGGGCCCGCCGCCCCGTCGCCCGTCGAGCCGGCCGCCAGGCCGAGGAACATTCGCGCGCGGGCCAACCTCGTGCCGCATCTGCGCGTGCCGTGGACCGATCCGCGGGCGCTCGCCGCGCCGGCCCAGAACATGGTCTGGCAAGGCGAGGATCCCGAGCACGCCTGGATCGCCGAGGCGACCGCCAAGATCGGCGACTGGCGATCGTTCACGCGCAGCGTCTATCTGCGCTGGGCGCTCACCATCAACGCGAGCGTCCTGGCCGAAGGGCATTATCGTGGCCCGGCCGCCGGCCAGGCGCTGGTCGTCAACACGCTCAGGGTTCGTGGCGGGGTTCCGCGCCAGACCGAGATCGCGCGCTGGCCAGGACCTGAAGCCGCCGATGTCTACGCCGAGATCACGCCGCTGAGCGCAGCCTATGGCGTCGCTGACCTCTACGGGGCGCTCGAAGACGTCATCTTCGAGCTCTACGAGATCGTCCTGACGCATCACCCCGACCTCCTGATGCATGGGCCGGCGTTCCGGGATCTGCGCGCCATGCGCGACCGGCGCGGCGACAGCGCCGAGGCCGAGGAGCAGTGGCGGGCGGCCTGGACCGAGCGCTTGGCCAAATGGCGCCATGACAAGGCGTTTCTCGGCCTGCACCGCAATCTGCTGACCCTGTTCGAGCACGCCAGGCTTCAGCGGCCGAGCCAGTACCAGCACACCGACGTCGCCGACTGGGCTCGCACGCTCGAGATGATCGGAGAGCTCCGCCATCACGTCACGCACGGCATGGCCACGGTCTCCGAGAAGCTCGCCCGGCTCAGCAACATGCCGACGTCGCTGACCTTCGATTTCGTCGCGGGCGCGACGCTGGAGGTCAGTCTTCATCATCTGCAGTCGGTCGAGCTGTTCTGCGAGCAATTGCTGACCGCGATCAACCTGTCGCTGATGGAGAGGGCGATGGGTCCGCTCCGCAATATCGTCGCGCCGCCGGAGCCGGCGCCGCCACGGGCGCAGTGACGGTGGCCGAGGATCGCACAGTCGAAGGGACGACTGTCGCCCGAACTTGCGCGGAGCCGATGTCTCCTCCCCTTCCCCGCAGGCAGCTTCGTCCGATCGGCGGCGTCTTGATCGGCGCGTCGACATCCGTGAGACGGCGGCGTCGCGGGAGTGAGAAAGGTTCCGGCGGCGCGCGAGGTCTCATTGTCCGCAGAGGCGCGCGACCGGCCGGTCCGGTCTTGGCGGGGTCGAAGCGCTTCGATCACGCAAGCGACGTCGCGCGTAGACTGGCGGGGCACGCGAAGCGCCCTCCCCTGCCCCGCATGCCGATCGTGTCAACATTGAACCGGCGTCTGATCCAAGTAATTGATAGAAAACAAGAAAAGGGATCTTATAAACTTACCGGAAAGGGTTTGCGGCTAGGCTTCCGGCCTGTGTGGACCATGATCGGCAGCCTTTGGTCGGCTGGCGTTCCGTCAGACAGGAGTGCTGGATGAGCGACGAGCCAGCGCAGGCATCCGAAAACATGGCCGGTTCGATCCGGTCGGCGGGGCAGCTTCCGGTCCGGCATGGCGATAGCCATCTCGACGCGCTGTCGGCGATCCTTCCGGTCGACCGGCATGGCGAAACGGACGCCGTTCTGGCGCGGGCCGACATCGCCACGCTGCGTCATCTGGCGCACAAGGGCATGGGGGCGAACACGCTTCGGGCGATGGTGTCCGACCTCGCCTATCTCGAGGCCTGGTCCCGCGCCGCCGACCAGCGTCCGCTCGATTGGCCTGTCGATGAGGCGACGGTCCTGAGCTTCATCGCCCACCATCTCTGGGATCCAGCCGAGCGAGAGCGTGATCCCCGACACGGCATGCCCGTTGCGGTGGAGCGAAGGATGCGCGCCGACGGACGGCTGAGGGTGTCCGGGCCACATGCGATCTCGACGGTTCGGCGGCGGCTGGCGCTCTGGGCGACGCTACACCGCTGGCGCGCCGTCGAAGGCCCCTTCCGGAAGCCGACCGTCAGGAACGCGCTGCGGCTGGCGGCGCTGGCGGCCGAACGTCCGCGGGGCCGGAAGAGCGCGCAGGCCGTGACGCGCGACGTTCTCGATTGTCTCGTCGCGACTTGCGCGGAAGACAGCCTCGTCGACAAGCGCGACCGCGCCCTCCTCCTGATCGCGTTCGGATCCGGCGGCCGCCGTCGATCCGAAGTCGCCAGGCTCGCGGTCGAAGATCTGGTCGAGCGGCCGTCGACGCCCTCGCGTCGCGACGACCCGACCGCCCCTCGCCTTCGCTCGCTCGCCATTCGGCTTGGGCGAACCAAGACGGCGTCAGCGGAAAAGGACGAGCGCGTCGTGACGGTCGGCCGGCCGGTGGACGCGCTGTCTGACTGGATGACGGCGGCGCGGATCTCGTCCGGCCCGATCTTCCGAAAGATCGATCGCTGGGAGCGGGTCGGCGATGCCGCGCTCGACCCTCAATCCGTCAATGCGATCCTGAAGCGCCGGTGCCGGCTCGCCGGTCTCGACGACGTTCAGTTTTCCGCTCACGGCCTTCGCTCGGGCTATCTGACGGAAGCCGCGCGACAAGGCGTGCCGTTGGTCGAAGCGATGCGACAGACGCGGCATCGCTCGATGCAGCAGGCCAGCGCCTATTATAATGAGGTCGAGATCGAGCGCGGCGAGTCCGCCCGTCTCGGCTGACCATGTCGGCTGATAAAGTTGCCGGCCCGGCAACTTTGCAAAGCCCCCCCCTCGCCTTTCGCTGGGCCGGTCGACCCGGACGAACCCGCGGTGAGCGCGTCGGCGCACAGTCGCCGAGATCCCAGAGTTGCCGGACCGGCAACTCTGAACGGGCCGCGGGGCATGCCCGTCCGCGTCTAGGTGACAGAGGCGCTCCTGCCTGCTGCGCCCAGGACCATCAGCAGCGGCTCACCGGCTGTCACACGCCGATCTGTCATGGCGAACCGCCGTCACCTCGCCCTGTCTGACGCTATCTTGGGTGCTTCTCGGCGCGGTCAGCGCCGCTCCGAGATCGGCCTCCCCGAAAGGCGGTTTCGTCTCGCTGCAGGTTCTCGCTATCCTCGCGGAGCATGATGGGAGGCGCCGGTGCAGCTGTCCGACTCGGACTATTACACTCTCGACCATTTCATCCTGGCGGTTCTGACACGCGTGCGCGACGGCCACTGTTCGGCAGGCGAGGGCCGATCTTCAATCATGCATGCCCTGTCGGCCTGGGATCAGGGAAACGCGCAGGAGTTTGCTCCCTGGATGGAGCTGCAGATGGAAGAGTGGGGCCGAGACGGCGGCTATTTTTGCATGACGCGCACGATGCGCGAGCCGGCTTTCGGCGAGGTCGCGGTGACGAAACGCTGTCCATCAGAATAGCCGGGATCGTGTTGTCGACGCCGTGGGTGTCAAACGATCGGCGACGGTCGAGTCTATCCGCCGGCGGCAAGCCTGGTCCGACGTGGTCCTCCTGCCCGCTCTCGACACGGGGCGACTGGGGCGCCCCCCGCATCCTGCGTGGGCCGACCTACTTGCCCGCACCAGCGCGCCGCCGAACTGCCGAAGCCCACGAAGCGCGTGTAGAGCGGTGTCTCCTGCTGCCGACCAGCCGCACGATCAGTATGGAAGTGTCGCCCCCTCTCGACGGACGCCGCGATGCTGTGGAAGTCATCGGACAGGACGACGCGACCTCTCGATCGATGCCGGCCGGCGCGGCCCCTATCCGAGCGCCGAAGGGCTTCGACAGAAGCTTCTTGCAGCGAGCAGGACCGCACGGTGTGTGCGGTTGATGCGATCGAGTAAAAGGGGAGGGGGCGAGCATCTCTGATCTCGATCGGCACGCTTCAGGATCGATGGCGCGCTGCGCCGAGCCCGATGCGAATGTAAGGTTCGCGCCGCAGGAGGTGCGAATGCTTCATATGGCCGGGGTCCAGTCTCAGGGTTCGGGTTGCCGAACCAGCGACGTGGCGCTCGTGATCGGGCATCGTGGCGCGCGGCTTGTGGCAAAACCGGACGTCTGATCGAGCTTTGAAGCGGCCGGATGTCCACGTTGCGTCGTGGACGATGCGGGGCAGGCGAGGGCGGCGCCACGCGTCATCTGACGATCACGCTCAGGGCTCAGTCTGGCGGTCGATGTTCCCCGGAGATCTCAGGCGCTGCGTTAAGATCTCGTTAACCTATTCGCACTTTTCCAACGCGTCAGAATCGGGCACGTTAGGAACGGCAAAACGCTCGAAAGACGCGTTTCGCCGTTCATACGCGGGGCTCACGTGGACACAACGATCAGCACACGCTCTGCCAAACGAGCGATTCACGAGCTCGTCGGCGCGCATGCGCGTGAGCTGTCGGAGAAGCTCCAGGCTCATCGCCATCAGTTGTTCCCGCCCGATTCGCGAAAGAACCTGCGTTCGTTCGCCTCGAGCGAAGCCGCGAAGCTCATCGGCGTCAATGACGCCTATCTCAGAAAGCTGTCGCTGGAAGGGAAGGGGCCTTCGGTCGACGTCAGCGCCAATGGCCGCCGATCCTACAGCCTCGACGACATCCAGGCGTTCCGGGAGCTGCTCGACGCGGGACCGCGCGCGGACCGTCGCTACGTTCCCAAGCGCACCGGTGGTGAGCACCTTCAAGTCATAACCGTGGTCAACTTCAAGGGCGGTTCAGGTAAGACCACGACCGCGGCCCACCTCGCGCAGCATCTTGCGCTCCACGGCTATCGCACGCTCGCGGTCGACCTCGATCCGCAGGCGTCGCTCTCGGCGCTTCACGGCGTGCAGCCGGAATTCGACGTCGGCGACAACGAGACCCTCTATGGCGCAATCCGCTACGACGGCGATCGCCGCCCGCTGAAGGACGTCATCCGGCGGACCTATTTCGCCAATCTCGATCTGGTGCCCGGCAATCTGGAGCTCATGGAGTTCGAGCACGACACGCCGCGCCATCTCGCCAAGGGCGGCGCCTCGGGCATGTTCTTCACGCGCATGGATGAGGCTCTGGCGAGCGTCTCCGACGATTACGACGTGGTCGTCATCGATTGCCCGCCTCAGCTCGGCTTCCTGACGATGTCCGCGCTCTGCGCGGCGACCGCAGTCCTCGTCACCGTCCATCCGCAGATGCTCGACGTGATGTCGATGTGCCAGTTCCTGCTGATGACGTCCGAACTGCTCGGCGTTGTGGCGAACGCCGGCGGCGAGATGGGCTACGACTGGATGCGCTATCTCGTGACTCGCTTCGAGCCGGGCGATGGCCCCCAGAAGCAGATGGTGTCGTTCATGCGCTCGCTGTTCGGCGAGAACGTGCTGAACCACGAGATGCTGAAATCTACCGCCATCTCCGATGCGGGCATCACCAAGCAAACGCTCTATGAGGTGAGCCGCGACCAGTTCACGCGCGCGACTTATGACCGGGCGCGTGAAGCCCTCGACAACGTCAATGGCGAGATCGAGGGACTGATCCGCGGCGCCTGGGGGAGAGCCTGATGGCCCGGAAAAACCTCCTCGCGGGCCTGATCGCTCCACAGGCCGACCAGTCGAGCGAGCCGGCCATACAGCCTCGGCCCGTCGAACTCGTCGGCGCAAGCGCGCTCGGGGGCGCCCGGGGCGCGATCGGCGCCGTCAGCCGTTCGATTGAGCAGCTGAAGTCCCAAACGATCGTCGAGCTTCCCGTCGATCAGATCGATCCGTCGTTCGTGTCCGATCGGCTCGACGGCGGCGCGGCGAGCCAAGCCAACCTCACGGCGCTGATCCAGGAGCATGGCCAGCAGGTGCCGATCCTGGTCCGTCCTCACCCGCAGGAGGAAGGGCGCTATCAGGTCGTTTACGGTCACCGTCGACTTCGGGCGGCGGCGTCGCTCGGCCGTCCGGTCAAGGCTGTTATTAGACGGCTCAGCGACGACGAGCTGGTGGTTGCGCAGGGCCAGGAGAATTCGGCGCGCGCCGACCTCACCTATATTGAGCGGGCGCTGTTTGCGACCGCGCTCGAGGAGCGAGGCTTCGAGCGCTCGATCATCATGGCGGCGCTGTCTGTCGACAAGTTTGGCCTCTCCAAGCTCATCGGCTCCGCGACCAAAATTCCGCGCGACATCATTTCGGCGGTCGGGCCCGCGCCTGGCGTAGGTCGTGACAAGTGGCAAGCCTTGGCGGCGCTGCTCGACGCTCCGGGAGCCGTCGAGAAGGCGAGGGCGCTGACCGAGACCCTGGCGTCCTCGGACAAACTGTCCGAGGAGCGATTTCGTGAGCTGATGCTGGGGTTGGAACCGCGGCCCGAGCCCAAGGCGGCGACGGAAGAGCCGACGTTCACGGCTCCGTCCGGCCGCAAGGTCGCGGTGCTCCGCGACGCCGGCAGCCATTCGAATGTGAGGATCGACAAGCGGACGTCGCCGGGGTTCGGCGAGTTCCTGTTCGAGCGCCTCCCTGAACTCTACGCAGCCTACGAAAAGGCCGCGAAGGGCAAGTGAACCGCGTCGTCTGAAACCCCGAACGGAGATCAAAAGGCAAAAGAAAAAGGCCCCCGAAACGGCGTTCGGAAGCCCCTTTCTCATTCCTGGCAGTCTGAGAATCCCACTTCCGCGAATCGCAGTCAAGCAGTTCGGCTCGATCAGTCGTCATTTCGGCGAGCAGTATTCCTTTGCCCTGAAAAGGCGAAGCCATGCAGCCAAGAATGTCGACGACGCCCTTTGGGCGGCGATCGCTCACGCTCGCCCATGTGGCGACCCAGGCGCTCGCGAACGCACGGCCGACCGACAAGGTCGTCCATAAATGGATCCTGTTTCGGGCGATCTGCGCCGCAAAGCTGAGGCTTGGCGCGTCCGACAGGGCGCTTTCGGTCCTGAACGCGCTGCTGACCTTCCACCCCGATACGACGCTGGGCGGAGACAATCTGATCGTCTTTCCGTCGAACGAGCAGCTCTCGCTTCGGGCGCACGGCATGGCGCCGGCGACGTTGCGGCGGCACCTGGCCCGGCTCGTGGATACGGGCCTCATCATCCGGCGTGACAGCCCCAACGGAAAGCGCTTCGCCCGCAGGGGAGGGGACGGCGAAATCGAGACGGCCTACGGGTTCGACCTGGGGCCGCTTGTGGCGCGCGCCGCCGAGATCGAGCGGATCGCCGCCGAGGTCGAGGCCGAACAGCGCGCTCTGAAGCTCGTCCGCGAAAGGATCACGATCTGCCGGCGCGACATCGTGAAGATGATCGCGGCCGCGATCGGAGAGGGCGTGCCGAGCGTTCGAAAGGGCGGCGGGTTCGCCAGCTGGCTCGAGGCCGATAACGCCTATCGCGGGATCATCTCCGGTCTGCCGCGCTCTGGATCCCGTCCGGTCCTCGAGGACATCGCGGTCGCCCTCGGAGAGCTCGCCGACGAGATCCTTATCGTGTTGGAGCTTCATGCAAATTTACAGAATCCAAGCGCCAATGAGTCCCATTCTGAGCGCCACATACAGAATTCAAATCCCGAAACCCCCATTGTTTTTGAACCAGCCTTCCAAAAAAGGCAGGGGGCGAGGGAGGAGCTCAAAACACTGAAGGTGGTGTCCTCCACCGGCTCCTATCCGCTTCAGATGATCCTCGAGGCTTGTCCCGACATCATAGACTACGCGCGGTCGGGCATTTCGAACTGGCGAGATTTTCTGGCGACCGCTGCGGTGGTCCGTCCGATGCTCGGGATCAGTCCGAGCGCCTGGGATGACGCCTGCGCCGTGATGGGTGAGGGCGATGCGGCCGCGGTTCTCGCTGCAATGCTGCAGAAATCCGATTCAATCGCTAACGCCGGCGGCTATCTGCGCGAACTAACGCGCAAATCCGGCGCCGGCGAGTTCTCGGTCGGTCCGATGTTGATGGCGCTGATTGGAACCCGAAAGCGAGCGAAATAGCGATGTGGGTGGAGGAGGCGCCGCCGGCGTCGCTGTTTCGGCAAAGCGCGGAAGCGAAAGGCGTCGTCACACGGCATGCGCTCCCGCGAAGGCCCTATCGAGACGACGCGCCCGGCGACACGGACGTCGGGGGCGAGCGCCAAATCTGGCGAGCGAGATCGAAAAGCTCTCGGCCGCGCTTCTGGATGTCGTTTTCGTCCCAGCGTGTGATCGAGGGATCCTGAAAGCGGGCGTTCAGCCGCAACGCGCTGTTTTCCGCGATCTCCGGACGCTTGGCTGCGAACGGCCCGTTGCTAATCGAAGAGTTGAGCGCCTGCGTCATCAGCGTGAGGTTGCCGACCGTGTGAATTAGCCTCGAGCGGCGTCGATCGGTCGGCTCGTCGCCCGGGTCGGACTCGAGCTCGACGTAAGGGTAGTCGTCCAGCGACGGACGCTGCGGCAGGAGATGCTCGACCGTCAGGCCGGCCGGCAGCGTGATGCTCTCGTTCTTGGAAGAACGCATCTTCATGTCGAGAGCCGACAGAAGCATCACTGCTCGGTCGGGGCGAGATTTCACGTAGACTGCGTTCTCGATCCAGGAGCGCTCAAATTCCGCGTCACTCGGCCAGACGCCGGTGTCTTCCCGCGAGCGCAGCAGCTCCTGGCGGATCGCATCGACGATCGCGGCGCTGCTGTTCTCGCTTTCGGACGCGGCCTGCTTAATTCGGTTGAGTAGCAAGTTGAAGAACTTGTTGTAGTTCTTATTCGTCATCTGACAGACGAAGCGGCGGATCATCCAGGATTCGATGTATTCGATGGACTTGTCCTGATCGGCCTTCGATAGTTTCTCGACTGGCAGGGCGAGGAGGTACATCAGCACCGGATAGACCGTGCTGGTGTCGAGCGCGCGGAGCCGTCGGGCGAAGGTGGAAACGAGATCGTCTCCCTGGGGAGACATCAGTCGGCGGAAGACAGCCGCGTAGCGCTTGAGTTGCGCCAGGAACTGCTCGAGCGTTTCGTTCGACTGGGATCGCCAGTCCCGAAACTCCTGGAACAGGTGACCGATATTGAGCTCGGACCCTGTCTGCACCGTGAGAAAGTGGAAAATGAAAAGGTCGATGCGGGGCCGCGTCAGACGGCCCTGACGCTCGAGCACGTGCCAATAGCGATCCTCGCCGTTGATTGGCTCAGGAAGCCTGTCGACGTCGAACGGCCGCCAGTACTGTTCGTAGAGACGGTCCGCGTAGCCCTGCTCGGCGGAATGTGCGGGATCGACCGCCGCCTGGTGGAAAACGGTGTTCCGGATGAGATCGGACGGCAGGAGCGGCTGCCCGCGGGCGTTCAGCGTTTCGAAGATGACTTGTGGGTCATCGTCATCCTCGAGCTCGATGACGACGAGCTGCAGGCCTGTCCGCAGCGCCTGCAGCAGCGCGAGAAGCCGGGCGTTGACGGCAGCAGCGTCCGGGCCATCCCGACCGGCGTATTCGGTCACGCGCGCATAAAAGTATGCGTAGGCCGCGCCGATCCTGGGCAGTTCGTTGGTTCGGGCGACGCCGAGGTCGTTCAACAGCGCCTCCGGACTGCCGGCGGTCATTGCCGACATGAACAGGTCGCGATCGGCGTTGGTCGGCCATACCTTGAGGCTGTTTTCCGAGCCCGGGGCTTCATAGTCGTTGATCGTCAGACGCTGGAAACGCGAGGCGTGTTCGGAGTTCGAAGCCACGGCGAAGTCGCGCAGGGCGCCAAGGAACAGCTGCAGCGTGGTGAGGCGCTGCTGGCCGTCGATGATCTCCGCCGACCGGGCGACGGAACTTCCGACAATGCGCGCGACGTTCAGGACGACGGCGCCAAGAAAGTGGGACCGCTGGCGGCTCGCGCTCGAACCAGGAAGCCAAGCTTCAGCTTGCCGTTCGATGTCTTCCCACAGCGGCTCCCACTGTTCGCTTTCGCTCCAGACGTAGGACCGCTGATAGAGCGGGACCGTATATCTGCGGTCCCGCTGGAAGAGATCGTGGATTGAGACCTTGTCGGGTTTCATCGTCGCTCCTGTTTCGTCGCGGAGGCGCGCTTACGCTGTCGGGACCGCGTTCGAGGGCGTCTCGACGAGCAGGTCGCCGTTCTGGGTGACCGACCCGTCAACGAGAAGCTTTGCGATCTCCTGATCGATGACATCGCGCAGTTGGGAGCTGGTCGCCTTGAAGCCGAGTAGCCGAGATAGCGTAACGACGATCTCGTTCTGACTTGCCCCGAAATTTGTGTTGATGACCTGCCGAATGCCCGCCTGAAGCTCGGCCGGGGGTAGAAGCTCCGGTTTTCTCAAAGTTGCCGACATGACGTTGCGCCGATCTCTGAGTTTCGCCGGCTCACCATCGACGAACAGGAACTCTCCGTCACGGCTGATGGAGCCGGATCGCTCCGCGACGTCGACGGCCCGTTCGACCGCGGCCTGGATCCGGGCTCCGGCCCTCTGGAGCATCCATGCCGATCGCAGCCTGGTCACCACCTCGTCGAGGTGAACGGGGCCTTCGACCCTGACCACCTCCTTGACGAGCTCCGCCAGGAGCCCGACCGGGGTTTCATGCATCTCGTATTGGAGATGAGCGCTCGGCGTCGCTTCGATGTAGTAGCGGTCCGAAAGCCCATCCTCGATGACGTCAGCCAGGCCGATTTCGGTGACGTCGCCGCGATCAACCGTCACGATCTCCACCTCGACGGCCCGTTTGCGGGCCGCGCCCGTCTCAAGACGTTCAGCGAGATCGGCCTTCGCGGCTTCGATCGCCGCGATCAGTCGGTCCAGCTGCTCCTGCGGGCGTTGCAGCCAGTCGAAGCTCCAGAGCCGATGGATGATCCAGCCGTGATCTTCGAGCACCGATTGGCGCAGCCTGTCGCGGTCGCGCGTCGAGCGGGCGCTGACATAGGTCGGTCCATCGCATTCTACGCCGAGCACGTAGCGGCCCGGCTTTTCGGGATCGGCGATCGCCAGGTCGACGAACAGGCCCGCGATGCCGACGCGTGGATGAACCTGGTAGCCTTTCGCCTGCAGGGCCTCGGCGACCTGGGTCTCGAACACGGAGTCCGCGCTGTCCCCGCTGCTTTGCGCCAGCGTAATGCGCCCGGTGCGGGCATAATGTAGGAACAGCTTGAAGGCGAACACGCCTTTGCCCTTGCCGCGCTCGAGATCGATGTCCTCATCGGTGATGGAGGCGAACACCTCGCAGCGGCGTTTGGCGCGGCTGATCAGAACATTCAGTCGCCGCTCGCCGCCTTCCGCGCTGAGCGGTCCGAACCTCATTGCGATCTGTCCCTGGGCGTTGCGGGCGTAGCCCACCGAAATCAGGATGACGTCTCGTTCGTCGCCCTGAACGTTCTCGAGGTTTTTTACGAAGAACGGTTCGCTCGGTTGGGCCGAGAAGAACGGCTCTAGATCCGGATTGAGCCGCCGGAGCGCTTCGAGTTCGTCCTGGATCGCGCGTCGTTGCTTGATCGAGAACGTCGCGACGCCGAGCGACAGCTCCGGATGCACCTTCGCGTGGCGCAGGATCGCCTCCGCCACGACCTTGGCTTCTACGGCATTGGCGCCGGTCCCGCCGGAATCGAACACGCCGTCCGCGACGTGGTTAAAGCGCAGTCCCATTCCGGCTTCGTAGGTGTAGGGGCTCGGAACGATGTAGAGCTTGTTCTCGTAGAACTGGCTGTTCGATACGGCGATCAGGGACTGGTGCCGGCTGCGATAGTGCCAGCGCAGCATCCGCTGCGGCAGCCCGCGGGCTCGGAACAGGCCAAGGATGCTTTCGATGTCGGCGACCTGTGCGCCGTCGTCCTCGTCGTCGTCGCCTCCACCGGTCATCTTCGAGAAAAAGCGGGTGGGGGGCAGCTGCTTCTCGTCGCCCACTACGACAACCTGTCGGCAGCGTGCGATAGCGCCAAGAGCGTCGACCGGCTGGATCTGACTGGCCTCGTCCATCACGAGAAGGTCGAAGGTCAGTTGCCCGGGCGGCAGAAACTGCGCGACCGACAGCGGGCTCATCATCAGCACCGGCTTGAGGGCCTGCACGGCCGGCGCCGCCTTCTGCATCAGCTGACGGATCGGCATGTGGCCACGCCGACGCGCCATCTCCGCTCGCAGGACGCCCAGAGGACCGACCCCTCCACCTGCCGGAGGGATCTTCCGATGATGCTCACGGACGACGTCGATGTTGGACGTTGAGATCCGCTGGCGGTCGAGATTGGCGAACTCAAGCGCGCGAGATGCGTGAAGCGGACCGTCAAACCGGCCGAGCTCCTGATCCGCCGAGACGGCGGATTCGAGCAGGGCTTCGAAATAGGCCATCGCGAAAGACGACTTGGCCTCCGCCGGCGCCAAGCGGCCGTCTTCGAGCCGATCCACAAGTTCCGTGAGGCCAAGTGAGCGGGCGCGCTCAGCGCGATCTCGATAGGCGACCCATTTCGAGAGCTGCTCCTGATTGGCGAGCCAGGTCTCGAGGCGCGCCGCCGCTGCCTCCATCGGCGCCTCGGCGACCGAGACGACATCGAAGAGCTCACGCGCGTCCGCCTCTAGGTCGGCAAGCAGCGTCTGGAGGGCTGCGCTCGACGCGCCGGCGTCACGTTCGACCGCGATCGCGCTCTCGACGGCGCTCCGACGCTCCTCGCCAAGTCGAGCAGCGAGCGGCCGAATATCCTCGTTGGCGGCGACCCAGGTTGCGATGGAGGAGAGCGCCGCCCAGTCGGACGCGGCGCCCGACCATTTTTCGCCGAAAGCGGCCGCTCCGAGAGGGGAGATCTCCGCCAACGAGCGGGTCTTCTCCTGCCATTGAATGATGCGGTCGATGAGTTCGAGCCGGGTCCCGAGCGAACTCGGAGCGCTCCGCAAAGCATGGCGGGTTCGCTCGTCGGCGTCCGCTAGCATCTTGAGGCGATCGATGAGCGTGGCGAGCGTCGCGCGATCGCCGCTTGGCGCATGGTCGAACGTGGCGCCCGCCGAAATCCCGAGGTCGTTCCAGAAAGCGCTCAAGTCGCGACGTGCGCGCTCGATCTCGGCCTTCAGCTCGCTGGCGCGGACGCCGATATCTGATCTTTCGGGAATCCGGCCGGCGATGAGGCGCGGCTCGGCTCCCAGACCCTTCAGTGTTCGCATCCACTCCACGAGCGCCAATAACGGCGCGGAGCTCGTCCGCTCGCCGCGCCAGTGATCTCCGAACGCGGAGCGCCCGAAGCCGTCATCGGCGCGAATGTCCTTGAGAGCCTTTTGGCCCGTGGTTAGACGGTCGAAAATCTCCAGTCGCTCCGCCAACGGAGTTTCCGGATTTCGCAGAACGGATCTGGCGAGAACATCGGCCTTGCGCCAGTCGCCGTTGAACCGGCGAAAGAAGCCGGTATGGGCGGCGAGCGCCTGCCGGGCCGCAGTGACCTCGGTGTCCCAGGCGGCCTCTGTGACGCGCTCGGCGATCTCGCTGCGGACGCGCTCATAGGTCGCCACCGCCTGCGCCACGTCACCGGCGCGCTCGACGCCGTGATCCCAGACCGTGGCCGCGAATGCGTCAGGCGAGGCCGCCGGGGCGGCGGCCACGCGATCCGCCGTGTCGACCAGACGGTCGACGGCGGCGAGTGTGTCGATCGCAAGCGTCGATCCAAGTTCGGCACGCAACCTCTGGGCGAGATCCACAATACGTGGAAGGGCGTCGGACAGCGACCTCACGCGCTTGAACGCCGCGAGATCGAACGTTTCGGGCAGCCAGTTGAAAGCAGCTGGCGTATCGTCGATCTGGGCGTCGGCGGCGTGCTCGGAGAGCTCTGGCGCGAGGAGTTCGCTCAGCGCCTGATGCTCGGCGCCGTCGCGGACGCCCTGCAGGATGTCACCGGCGCGAGTGCTCCAGACGTCCGCGCCGAGCGCCTCGGACGACAAGTCCGGAGCGCCGGCGATCCGGCGGGCGAGATCCGCGACGGGAGCCACGTCGGCGAGCTTCTGGGGAGGGGAGCGCTCGAATTTTCGGGCGGCGTCATGAGCCATGCTCGAAACACGTTCGAGCTCCGACTTTTGCTCGCCGATCCGGTGGATAAGGCGTTCAAGCGCTGTCGGGACCACCAGGGTGAGTTGCACGCCGCGCCAGGGATGCCGGTCCGGCTGGCCGATCTCAGCAATGCGCTGGACCAGCTCGTCGATCAGGCTGTCGCGCTCGCTTCTGCCGTCGGGTGTCCAGGACTGCGGGCTTTCGAGCTTGAAGTCGACCGGGCGGCGGCCCGCAGCGCGCAGTCGGATCAGTTCACCGACGATCCGGTAGGGCGTGAGCGCTGAGGGCGACAGCCCATGATGCATGCGCGCTGCATGGCCGTTCAGGAAATTGCGGGCGGAAATCAGCTTGTCGACGACTGACCCGCCGGGCGCGCTGCGAGGCGCGCCGAGTTCCCAGGTCCGCTTCAGCTCTTCGAGCAGCTGCTTTTTGTTAGCCTTGTTGCTGTGCAGCTCGAGGCAGGCGTCCCCGACGCCGGCGCTGTCGAGCCGTCGTTTGACGACATCCAGAGCGGCCATTTTCTCGGCGACGAACAGGACGGTTTTCCCGTCGGCGATCGCGCCGGCGATGACGTTGGCGATGGTCTGCGACTTGCCGGTTCCGGGGGGACCCTGGATGACAAGATTGCGGCCGGCGCGGGCTTCATGGACCGCGATCGACTGCGAGCTGTCGCTGTCGACGATGTGGAGCATGTCCGCCGGCGACAGGTGGTCGTCGAGCGATGCGTCTTCGGGCACGAGCTCCGGCGTCGCCTCAAAACCATCTGCAAGCAGGCTACGGATCAACGGTCGATCCGAAATTCGGTCGGCGGCCGGCCAGACCTCCGGATCGAGGTCGCGGTACATCAGGAATTTGGCGAAGGAGAAGAAGCCGAGGACGATGTCGTCGGCAAGCACCGCCCAACCATCCTTTGTGGACACGGCTTCAGCGACTGCAGCGAAATATGCGGCCGGATCGAAGTCGTCGCCGAGATCGACGACCGGAAGCTTCAACGCATGGACCCGGTCAAGATAGGCCTCGAGCGAAAGGTTCGACGCGACGTCTTCCTGACGGGCCCGGAGCTTGAACTTCTCGCCCGCGGCGCCTCGCTCAAGGGCCACCGGCACGAGCAGCAGCGGCGCATGCCGCGTGTTCGCGGCGTTGTTGGGATCGATCCATTTGAGCATGCCCAGCGCGAGGAACAGGATGTTGACGCCCTGCTCCTCTTCCAGCGTGCGCGCGTCGTAGAACAGGTCGAACAGGCGCTTCTGCAGACCCTTCGACGTCATCCGGGTCTGCAGACGCGTGTCAGTGTGACGGGTGGCGACACCACGTTCATCGACGCTGTCGTCCTCGTCGGGCTGAGGCAGCTCGACGACCCGGTGTTCCTCGTCCTCCGGACCGTTCTCGCCGCTCGCCGGACTTTCGCGGCCGGGGATGAACGTGAACGCTTTGCCGTCCCGGAGAAGCCGAAAGATTTCGGCCGACATTTCGTCCACGATCTCGATCGAGCGCACGCTCTTGGAAAAGCGCGGAACATTCAGCAGGCGATTGCGCGCCGACAGGTCCAGCAGTTCGGTCCGCGCGCGCTCGAGCTTCTCGCCAAGTGGAAGATCGCTCCGAAACACGGAGGACTGAGCGTCATCGGCCATTAGGGATTACCTGGTGTCGGCGGCGAGGTGGCCGGGTAATCCTTCATAGCCTGACCGAGTTTTCAATCGGCGGTTGGCGAGCGAACAGGAATTCAGTCGAAAGGGTAACCCCAGTTTCGGACTGGCCAGGCCACGGCGATGGATCGTGCCAGCGGCCGACTGGAGCTCGAGCCGCGCCCGTGCTTCGTGATGTCGACTCCGTGTCTGGAGGGGACGCGCCGTCTATCTGGGCGCGGGAAAAGTCGTCGTGCCGTGCAACTTCCTCGGGCGTCCGATCAGACTTCCGGTAAGGTCGCTTGGAACAGCGTCGCGTTGATGAGCATGCATTTGAGGCAGATGGGGAATCTTACGGAAAGCGCTCCGCGAGGCAGCGGGGTTCGGGCGCTGGTCATGACGGTCGTGGCCATGCTCGTGGCGATAATATGCACGTATCAAGCTCTTGCCGGAGAGATATCGGGCGCGGCCCGGGTGGTCGATGGAGACACCGTGGTCGTCGGCGGCGAAAAGGTCCGTCTCAATGGGATCGATGCGCCGGAGACCGATCAGCTCTGCCTAACGTCCGCCGGGAAGCCGTGGACATGCGGCCTTGAGGCTCGCGACCGACTGACGGGGCTGGCCGGGGGCAAGACCTGGTCATGCGTCACGACCGGCAAGGACAAGTACGATCGCTGGCTCGGGGACTGTTCGGCCGCAGGCAAAGACGTGAACGCCTGGATGGTAGAGGAGGGCTGGGCGCTCTCGTTCGTCAGGTATTCCCGCCGATACGACGACCGTGAACGGAATGCCCGCGAGGCGCTGAAGGGCATCTGGTCAGGAGCCTTCATCGCGCCTCGGGATTGGCGATCGCGCAGTGGAAACACAGTCGTGTTGGGCGCCTACAGCGTTCCCGTGGGCGCCCAGAAAACGCTTCTTGCGCCGACGACGTCGCAGGCGGTGCCGATCGAGGGATGCGCGATCAAGGGCAACCTCAACCGCAAGGGCGCGTGCATCTACCACGTGCCCGGCGGGCGCTTCTACGCACGAACCCGAATCGACCAATCGAAGGGGGAACGGTGGTATTGCACCGCTGAAGAGGCGGAGGCCGCTGACTGCCGTCGTTCGTCGCAGTAACATGACGGTCCCAGCCCGCGCATAGGATGGCGCTGGAGGGTCGTTCTTAATCGGGGTAAGCCGTGGCGCGTTCGTCTGCCATTTCCAAGCTGCTTGCGGGCCTGCAGCGCGCCCCGCACGACTACACCGTTCCAACCTCGATCTTTCCGAGTCTTAGCGTCGATCGGATCGCCGCAGATCTGCGGCTGACGGAGAAGGGCGCCGAACGCGGCAAGGAAAACGAGCCGCCCTCGGCCTCGGCTGCGTTCGACGACGTAGAGAATCTCATCATCGAGCGCATCGAAACGGAGAAGAGGGCCGTCTCCGCTTCCTACCACGACCAGATCCAGACCTATGATGGGCGTCGGGACAGCCTCCACTTCGAGGAGCGCTTTTCTGAGATCCGGCAGCTCGCCCCTCAGGCTGTGGCCGACTTCAGGGTCGAGGCGGCGCAGGGGCGCGACGAACTCCATCTCCTCCGCCGCACCCTTGTCGAAGCCGAGAGGGATAGGGACGCGTTCCGCGAGCGCCACGGAATCAAGCGTGCCGCGAAGGTTTCGTCTAACAACTCGAAGGCGTTGAGCTTCGCCATCCTTGCAGCGTTGTTCGTCGGCGAGACCGTGGTCAACGGAGCTTTCCTGTCCAAGGCCAATGAACAGGGCCTTCTTGGCGGCGTCGTCCAGGCCGTGTCTTTCGCGCTGCTCAATGTGCTGGTGAGCTTCGCGATCGGCCTCGGCGTTGTCTCGATGATCAACCACAGGAATGTCTTGATGAAGCTCGTCGGGTTGGTAGGCCTGGCGGGGTATCTTGGCTTCGCCGTCTATCTCAACCTTGCTATGGCGCACACGCGCGAGCTTTCCGGGCACTTCATTGTCGACTCCGGCGTCGAGGTTATGCGTCGACTGATCGAGGCCCCGCTGTCGATCTCGGACGTGACGTCGTGGATCTTCTTCGCGGTCGGCCTGACGTTCTCGGTGTTCGCCATGCTGAAAGGGCTGACCCTTAACGACACTTATCCGGGTTACTCGGCGGTCGAGACAGCGCGGCTCCAAGCGCAAGCGCGCTACACGACAAGGAAATCGGACCTCATCGACAACCTGAGGGAGATCAGGGATGAGGTGAGCGAGGGCATGAAGGACATCGGCCGCGACCTATCGGTCAAGCGAGGCGAGTTCGACTCCATCCTCCAGGCGCGGGCCCGGCTGAACGCCGCATTCACCGACTTCCAGTCGCAGCTCGAGCGAGCAGCCATATCGCTTCTGTCGATCTACAGGGAGGCCAACCGGCGCGCGAGAAGCGACCAGCAGCCGGAGCGCTTCTCGTATCCATTCTCGCTCGATCGCTCCCCGATCGTCGCTGACACCGTCTCTGAGACCGCCGGCGCAGATCTCAGGAAGTCCATAGCGGAATCCCAGGAAATGCTGAGCGCGCAGGCGGAAAGCGTCAACGCCGAGTTTGAGGCGGCGGTCGCGCGCTACCACCAGATCGACGACATCATTCCGGAGGCCGGAAATGGCGCCACCCAAAAAGGGTAAGGGCCGGTCCGGCGGCGAGGGCCCGCCGATCCTCGCGATCCTGTTGTTCGGCTTCGTGGCCCTGTCGGGGGGCGCGCTTGGCTATTACTACCTGAGCGCAGAAAGGCCGCTGGAGCTCGACAGGACGTCATTGTGCCCCGTGGATGGCCCGCGAGCGGTGACGGCCGTGCTAGTGGACGCGACCGACGATCTTCCCGACGCCAGCAAGCGCCAGGTCACAGCGATTGTGACCGACGCCGCGGCCTCGCTCGCGCCACACGAGATGCTCGACATCAGGGTGATCGACGCTTCTGGCAGCAGGTCGGTGTTCACACGTTGCAATCCAGGCGACGGCGCAGGCCTAAGCGAGTGGACAGCAAACCCGACGCTCGCCCGTCGTCGCTGGGAGGAGGGCTTCCGCAAGCCAACCGAGCAGGCCATTGCCGCGAGCATGGCGTCGGCTAGAGCGAAGACCTCGCCAATCATGAAGGGCATACAGGACACCGCACTTGAGCGGTTCACCAGCTCTCAGTCCAACATGGCGTCACGGCGCCTGATCATCATCTCGGACATGCTCGAAAATGACCCCGATTACTCGCATTATTCCGGGGACCTAAGCTTTCAGCGATATCGCAGGAGCGCCGCTTTCCGGAAATACTCGACCGATCTAAATGACGCGGAGGTCACGATCCGCGTGGTTCAGCGCTTGAGCCGAAAGCCTGCCGACGATCTCGCGCTCATCCAGTTCTGGCGTGACTGGATTTCCGACAACAAAGGCCGCTTTCAGGAAGCGACACGGCTGCAGGGGGCCGGCTGATGGCCGAAAATTCCAAGCGCGAAGCCGGCCTGTGGTCGCGCATTGTCGGCTCACCCCGGACCAATGCGGCGATCTTCGCCGTCGCGACGGGCGCTGGCTGCATCTACATCCTGACGGCCAAACTGAACGAGATCAGCGCGTTCTGGGTCACGTTCGGCCCAGTTTTGATCATGATGGCCTACGCCGGTCTGATCGGGATGGCTCGCGCGCTGCGACTGCGGGACGATCAGTCGGGCGACAACCTCTACTACATGGGGTTCCTGTTCACGCTCACGAGCCTCGGCGTCTCGCTGTTCCAGTTCAACGCGAACGGAGCCGCCGAGCAGATCGTCCAGAATTTCGGGGTGGCGATCGCATCCACGATCGCAGGCATCGCACTGCGCGTGTTCTTTAACCAGATGCGGCGCGATCCGCTCGAGGTCGAGGCGGCCGCGCGATCGGAGCTTGCCGACGCCGCCCGGCGGGTGCGGCGCGATCTCGACGGCCTTGTGCTTGAAATCAGCCATTTCCGGCGTAGCGCCCAACAGACGGTTCTGGATGGTTTCGAGGAGACCAGGCAGAAGGTCGATGAGGTCGCCGAGTCGATCATGAGTGGTCTGAAAGACGTCGCGGCCCGGTCTGCGGAGCCGCTCGAAGAGGTCACCCGCCAGAGCGGGTCGGCGCTTGATGCGCTGTCGAGCAGCATGGTCGAGCGCCTGAAGGACAGCGCGTCGCATCTGTCGGCCGAAACCGACCGGCTCACGAAAGGAGCCTCGGCTGTCGCTGAGTCCCTCGACCAAATTTCGGCCAAGCTGTCCTCGATGCAGACGCCCGACCAGGTCATCGAGGTCAAGCTGGCACCGATGATTCAGGGACTTACGAAGGCGGTGAACGCCTTCGGAAAGAACACCGAGAGCCAGAGTCTTGCGATGACCCAGGCGATCGAGACCGCCCGAGCGACCTCCGAGAGCGCGGCTATGCTGGTGGCCGCGCTGCAGAAAGACCTCGAGGCCCGGGACGTTGCGCTTGGCCGGAGCCTCAACGCCGTGCAGGAGGCCGCAGCGGCGGCGTCATCCGCGGCGGAAGGGGCGCAACAAGCGGCCGGGCAGAACGCTGGCCTGCTGGACGC
This sequence comes from Ancylobacter novellus, assembly GCA_003241695.1. GTDB lineage: Bacteria > Pseudomonadota > Alphaproteobacteria > Rhizobiales > Methylopilaceae > Methylopila. The sequence continues at coordinate 38,435 of QFPN01000009.1, forward strand.
GATCGGTCGCAGAGTCGATGAGATGATCGGATCGATCAGCGAGATGCTGGTGCCTCGCCCCGAGGCTCCCAGTAAGCCGGAGGCCTGAGATGCGCGCGCCAGCGGCTCCATCGGCGGCCGTCTCCAGGCAGTCTCACGCCTATCGCCAGGGACTGGTGCTCGGCCTCACGATGGCTGAGGTCATGCTTCTGCTGGTGTTCTGTCTGCTCATCGCGACCGCGGTGACGCTGAAGCGCGGGCAGGACGCGCGCGACGTTCTCGAGCAGCGTCTCCGGCAAGCTGAGCTCGCGCGCGAGGCGGACAAGCGGACGTCCGAGCTTCTGGAAAAGAACTCTCAGTTGCGAGAGGCTCTCGAGGCCAGAGCGGCGTCGACTGATCCGGCGAAAGTCGACGAGTTCTGGCGCAAACTCGTGGAGAGCGCCGCCGTCGTGGATGCTCTGGCTGAGAAGGGGCTCTCGCGCGAGAACCTGCTGGCGGCCGCCGACGACATCGTTCAGGCGGAACGGCTCAAGAGGGAAGGGGTCGATCTGAGCCAGGCGGCGCGCAACGCGTCGCTTGTCGCCCAGATCGGCAAGGCCTTCTCGGGAACAGCGCCGAGCGAGGAGAAGATTGTCGAGGCCATCGGCAAAGGGCTGGCGGCCAGAGAGGCGTCCTCAGGCCACCGTTGGCCGCCGATCATCAAGCTCAGCGAGGCCGACGGCTACTTCTTCGAAAGCGGGAGAGCTGAGCTCGGCGTCAACTTCACCAAGACGCTCCGTACGTCGGTCGCTGACTCGCTTCTCAAGACCGCGCGCGACTACGACGTCGACGTAATTGAGGTCGTGGGACACACCGACGAACAACCGCTCGGATCCCGGTCATCAAACCTCGACAAGGGTCTGCAAACGGCTCTGTCGAACTCGTCCGGGGTCAGCGCATTGAGACCTGCCGACAATGCGGGGCTCGGTCTGGCTCGGGCCATCGCGGTGGTGGGCGTCCTATCCGAGGACAAGCGGCTGGCGGGCTACAAAATCCTGCCCTTGTCGGGAGCGCAGCTGATCAAGACCGATGAGACGCTCGCACGCGGCGACACGCCGGGCGACGTGAAAGAGCGGCGTCGCATCGAGATACGACTGCGAAAGTCAGCCGCTTCCAGCAATCAGCCATGACACCTCGAACATGCCCCTCCGCGACGGACCCCGCAGCATGTCGGTCCTTCCACGACCTTGGAGCTGACGATGCGTCGCTTGTCTAAGGCCACAGCCTTGGCGCTGCTGGCGAGCATCGTCGTGACCGTCTCGACGCAGGCTCAAGAGCCGACGCTGCAGCAAGATCGAAAGGGACGCATCGTCACGATCGAGAGCGCCATCGGGTGCCCGGAAAAGAATGCGCTTGCGATGCTGCTGAGCGGCCGGGACACCAAGAACAAGGCTGAACAGGACCGGGACTGGAAGCTTTTCGGCAAAGGGTGTCGTTTTCTCGGAGCAGGGACATGGCTCCACAGGAAGCTCAAGTTCGTGGAGGTCCAAGGCATCCAGATGGTCTGCGCAGCAGAGGCCAGTTACGAGGACTGTCTCTGGGTTGAGGCTTCGCGCTTCGCGCTCGATGGCAGCGACGCCGCAAAGCGCGAACTGGAGCGTCTTCGAACGATCGAGGCCGCGAAGATCGTTGTCGAAGACACCGCGGACACGCGTTTTGGCAAGGTCGAGTTCGTTCGCGACGACAACGAGTTCAAGCGCTACATGCGGCGCAGCGGAGTGACGATCTACAAGGCCAACAACGACGTGCTGGGGCTCGAGAAATTCTACGCCCTCTCGTCGGGCGACTTGCTTGTCGTGGCCGATCACTGTGGCGGGTCCGGCTGCAGCGAGGAGTATCGCTTGATATGGTTTCCCGCCGATCGTGACGGCGCGCTTGTCGACCTCGGAATGCTTCGAAGCGGGACCGAGTTCAAAGCGCAGCAGGTCGCCGACGAGATCATCTTCGATCTCGGATTCGTCGATCGGAAGCCGCTCCAGGCTCGCTTCAGTGGCGGTCAGATCAGCTACGGAGCAAAATCAGGCGCGCCAGAGCGACTGGATGCCGGCAGCTGCGACTTTCTTTTCACGGAGGTCCTTGATCGCTGCAAGCAGGCGGCCGGCAATTGCGCGCGGACTGTCGAAAAGATTCTGTTCGATGGTCCGATGGCCTACTACCGCAGCTGGGCGGCGATCTCTCAGGATCCTAACCTGAACCAGCCTGCGCTGGAGAAGGCATGCCGGTCCGCGTGCTTAGGCCGCGGGAAGCCTGTCAGAAAGAGTTTTGCCGCCGCCGTTTGCTCGTCGGCCATAACGAGATGATCGTTTGAGTTCAGGCCGGACCGCGACAGGCGCCGCCAACCTCGTCAGATCTCAGCGTCGTCTCCGGCTTCCACCGCTACCGAAGCGGCTCCTCCAAGCGCGTCGTAGCGGCGACCGGCGAGCCAGGCCAAGCGCTTGGCCTGAGTAAGCATCACGCGTCGGAGACCGCCTTGAACCTTTCGCTCCGATATGACCTGTGCGAGTCGCGAAATGATGAGCGAGCGCCGCGCGATCCTAAAGTCGGGATGCGATCGCAGCTCGAAAACGCGATCGGACACGATACGGGCGCGAAAGGATGGCGGCGGCTCGACCTCCAAATCGCCCGGCGGTGGATCCTTCTCGTTGAGGATCGCCTTGAAGTGCGACCGCTCGATCGCCTGACCAGTGATAACGCGTTCCAGAGCGTCGAGGTGCCGCCGCGCCTCGAGGTCTTTTCGTGTCGCGAGCTCGTATTGAGGCAAAGGCCAGACCTCGATCTCGAATACTTCGAACGGGTCGAGGACAGACATGGCGACTGCGTCGGTGCGCTGGTTCGTCAGATGTCGCCGTATGCGGGTCCTGAGCCGCTCGTTGGTCTGCCCAACATAGATTGGTTCGAGGTCGTAGTCGAAGAAGGCGTAGACACCCCAGCGGTAGTTTCCCACCCGGACCGTCGAGCCGTTGGGATCGCTGAACGGCGTGTCGAGGAAGCGGGTCAGCCCCGCTCGCAGATCTTCGGTTTCGAATGGCGGGACGTTGACGTGATCGCCATTCGCTCCAGCGCCGAAGTCAAACACGACGGATCGCCGTCGGGCTCGAGGTCTTTACGGGCTCGCCGTCGCGCGTGACGGTCGTGGTGCGCTCGATCTCATCACCGCGAACCGAAACTGCAAAATCCACGGCGTTTAGCTCGTCGTCCCGGCCGCCGAAGCCGCGATGAAACGCGGCGAGCAGCTCGACGTCGTCGACGCCTTGAGCGGCCGCCTTCGGGTTGTCCGCTGTCGGAACGGTCGCAGGAAAGACGTAGATGCAGGGCGGCGGAATGCGGAAGGGGCCTATCTCGACCCGCCGATCGTCGTCATGAGCCGAAAGCTTTGGGCATCGCCGCCCGGATCCGCCGCAGATCATATCCCAGATGATCAGGCCGTCGACTTGCTGACCGCGCGTGATCATGTCGGCGCTGAGCCGGGTGTGGATGCCCGACCAGGCGTTCCGACGCGGATCCGCGCCGACATTCGTGCAAAGGCTCCAAACAATGAACTCGTCCGCGTCAGGCGGCCGCTCGAAAATCGTCGTGTTGTTGCCGTCCAGGCACCCTTTCAGGTCGATAACAGCGGTGCGTCCGCTCACGAGCCGCACGACGTAGTCGTTGCGCGCGGAGTCCTCGCTCTCGTCCCAGCCAGCGATCAGGTTGCGGTCCTCCATGTGGTTCAACACATGCCGGACGAACTCCCTCTTGCCGCGCATCGTCGCGGAAAACTGTCCGCGCACGCGCTCGATCGCCCCTCGGAAGATCGGAGAATTGTAGAAATCGCGCTCGTCGAGGCCATGGTCGCCGAGAGTGTGCGCCTCAGTCTTCAGGACCTCTGCGAACGCTTCGATCTGCGCCTGCAGACTGCCGTCTCGGGCGCAGGGAATGACGCTCACGCGGCCTTCTCTTCAGATATCTTCAATGCGAGCAGCGGCTCGAACAGATGAGCGGCAAGATGCCGGACGACGGGCACGACCACGCCGTCTCCGGTCAGATGATAAGCCTCGTTGTAGTTCGTCGGCAGCTGGTAACTCTCGGGCAACCCCATGAGCCGCGCCGTCTCGCGTGTTGAGATCAGTCGCGACCGCACGCGAGATCCCTCGACGACCAGGATGACTTGTCTGCTTGAACCGCCGGCAGGCGTCCGTAGACAGCCGGCGACGTCATCGAACCGGACTTCGGCGCGCTGAACCTTCACGCCGGCGTCGTTCAGGCGCGTGCGCTTGTAGACGCCGCCGACCATCCGGCGATCCGCGCGCTTTGCGACCTCGACCTTGGCGAGGTTGATGGGCGACATCATCGCAAGCAGCTGGTCCGTTTCTTGCGCCGTGTGCCACGAGACGCTGTCCGGATACTCCTCGATTTCGTGCGCGAAAGTGCGGATGCGCCGCTCGGGGGTCGGCAGGTTCCACCAGACGAGTTTGTCCTGCGCCGCCTGCGGCAGGCCCTCGATCGCACGCCGCAGGCCGCGGCTGTGGAAAGGTTCGAGCGGCCCCGGAGCGACCAGCGCCGGATCGATGCCGACATCGTCGCGCACGCCGATCATGAAGAGCCGCGGGCGCGACTGCGGAACGAACAGATCTGCGTTGATGACCAGCGAGCCGTGACGGTATCCGGCGTTGGCGAACGTCTCGCAGATGGCGGCGAAATCCTGGCCCCCGTGAGAGGTGAGCGTGCCGCAGACGTTCTCAAGAGCGATGACTTTTGGCGCGCGGCCATCGATCTTCAGTGCGTGGATGATATCCCAGAACGGGTAGAACGTTCCGGAACGTTCGCCTCTCAGTCCCGCGCCGCCGCCGGCGAGCGAAAGATCCTGACATGGAAAAGAGCCCCACACGAGATCGGCGACGTCCGGTAGGTTCTCAAGCTGGACGTTGCGGATGTCGCCCGGAAAGAACGCTCCGGCACCATGGTTCTTGCGATAGTTGGCACCCTTCTTGAAGTCGAAGTCGTTTGCGAAAAGGCAGGTCCAGCCGGCGCCGAGGCCGTATCGCGCCATGCCCGCGCCGGCGAAGAATTCGTAGAACTTAGCCATGTCACGCAGCCTCGTCGTCTGAGACTTCGGAGGTCGTGTCGCGAGCGAGCTTCTCCTCGACCGCTTCGGTGATCCAGGTGTTGCGGGACACGGCCCCTGGCCGTTCCGCGCACAGTCGATCGATCGCCGCCAGCGTCTCTTCTGGGAGACGCAAGGTGAAACGACCCAGGTCGCGAACAGCGACGGCTTTCGAATCGGCGCGCATGGCGCCACTCTGGCGCCTCTGTGGCGCCACGTCAACGATGTTCATATTTTGTTCCATTTGCGCCGCATGTCAATCCGCGGGGGGCTGGCATGAAATGGCGGGACCGCGAGTACGACGTCGAGATCCGGCAGGAGATCGATGTCGCGTCTTTGGCCGAGCCGGAAGCAGGCGAACTCGAAGAGGCGGAAGAGACGGGACAGCTCGCCGGCAACGGGATGTACCAGGACCTGTCAGGTCTCGGCCTTGACGATCTCCAGGCGACGCTCGCGCGGGAAAACGAGGTGATCGCCCGCTTAAGCGCCGCGGAGGATCTGGAGGCCGCCGCCGAGGCGTTCGACGATGAGCGCGCGGAGCGTCCAACGCCGGCCGAGGAGCTCTGGGGTCTCGACATCGGCGTCGCCGCAGCCACGGTCGCGCTATCCGTTCTGGGCGCGACGCCGGTCGCCAGCTGTAATGCGGGCGGTTTCGGGGGCGTTCATCAAAGCGGACACCCCTATGTCGCCGCGTTCATTCCGGCCGATCAGGCTGATGCGCTGGTCATGCTGGCAAGGGAAGCCGACGTCGGCGTTCGCACTGGCTCTGACGGTCTCGTTCGTGTCTACGGACGATCCGACCTTGCATTGGTTCGGTTCGCCGAGGTCGTTCTGTCGCGACTTCGCGAAGCGCAGCTGCGAATTAGACTTCAACCACCAGACGGGAGTTGAAGGAGGGGTTTTCGTTGAGGTAGCCGCGGGGATTGCAGATGACGCGGGTCGCCGTTCCTCCAAGCGGTTCGACCAGATAGTCGAACGGTTGATGCGTATGCCCATGAATCCAAACATCGGGCTGATGTCGGTCGATTAGGCTCGAAAGGTCGCTAACGAATGCTGGAGTCAGGGGATGGTTTTCAAATCTTTTGCTGACCGATTGCGGGTGAGGGGCGTGGTGGGTCACGACGACGGTGGAACCGAGGTGGGTTCGCGCGAGCGCCTGATCGAGGAACGCGACGCTCTGTTCGTGCAAAGTGAGCGCGTCGCGCGGTGAGAAGTTTCGCGCGATGAAACCGGTTTGAACCGGCTCCATGAGGATCTGACTGTGATCCGCGAGAAGGCGGCCCGCTATCGCCATCGACGCGGTCTGGCGCGCCCTCTCGCCGTGGCTGTAAAGCGCGTAGTTCGTCCACAATGTCGATCCAACAAAACGTACGCCATTGATAATGACTTCGTCGTCATCGAGCAGGTAGAGATTTGACGTTCTCGCTGCCCAGGCGCGCGCTGTCCGGCGCGCTTCCTCAAGGTATTCTCCATAAAACTCGTGGTTTCCGAGCGTGTAGACTACCGGCATGGTCAGCGTGATCGTCCGTGCGAGAAAGGTGATAGCGTCTTCGGCCCCTTCACAGAGATCGCCGGCCACCACAGCAACGTCTGCTGACGGCATGGCGTCAGCGAACATCGTCGCGGCGCGAGCGGCACGAGGCGACACATGAAGGTCTGAGAGAACCCAGAGCCTCATGATGCCGCCTGTCGAGCGGCGCGCTGGAAATCGCGACCTTCCAGCCGGGCTGTCGCGACCGGCCCGCTGACGCAGTGTTGCGCCTCACCCGGCGTGAAAAAGGTCGACTGCGCGGACGCCGAACGCCCGGATGATCTTCTGCAACATGTCGATCGTGAGATTGCGATCCTGACGTTCGAGATCGTTGACGAAGGATCGGGCCACGCCGGCCTCGAGGGCGAGCTTTTCCTGACTCCATCCACGCGCCGCGCGAAGGCGCCGGGAGTTGTGAGCGAGCAAGGCTCTGAGATCCGTGGGATCGATCGTATCCACGATCGAGAATGGAGACGATCAAGTTGAATTGCTCGACCCCGTATATGGGGTGCCAGACTCAGTGTGATCTTTCGGCACCAACGAATCATTGTTCAATTCCGAAGAGATCTGGAGCTTCGCGCGACTGCGGAACCGCAAGTCGCTCGTGCATAAACGGGGCGCCGCTGGGGAGGCTATCGCATGGGGGGCAGTTCGAGCGCGCTCTTCAGGCGGTAGAAGCGATTGAGCGTTCTGGCCCAGGTCTGGTCCTCGGCGATCGCGACCAGCAGGCTTGTACGGATGACGCCGTCGGGCAGAAGCGGATGGCCGGTGACCGTGCCGACGAGGCAGACGCCATGAGGACTTTCGACAGCGACCCAGCCGTCAAGTTCTGGAGCGTCCTCCAGGTTCGGAACGTCCGTCATCGCTCAAACTCCAGCTGCGGGTGTGTCCAAGCCGAGTCTCGCGATCCGACCGCAGCCGCGATGTCGTCAGCGGTGATGACGCGGTTCTGAACGAGTTGAGCAGCGAGCGTCCGGATAGGGATTTCAAGCCGGCGCACATGCGCTCGGGCGTCCTCCATCAAGCGGCGCAGATCGTCCTCGACGAGCGCGCGCAGGATGGGGTCGAGAAGCAGATGCGAAAATTCGACGGACTCTCGGGCCAGGAGCGTCTCGCCAAGTCCGAGACGGACGTGGATGTCGAGCACAAGCGCTGTGGCCTTGTGCAGATCGCTGGCCGCGCCTGACGTCACGCCTCGGGACAGGATCTCGTCGCTCGCGCGGCCCGCCAGCATCGCGGTCGCCCTGCGCTCCAGCTCAACCCTTGAAAAGATGCCGCCGTCGGGGCCGATCTGAGTGGATCCGGCCTGGGTGCTCGTGCTCAGTAGGGTGGCGGATTGGACGTTGACGCCAAGCCAATAGCCGACCGCCGCATGCGCCGCCTCGTGCAAGGCGATCTCCTTGAGCTCCTCCAGAGGACGGTCCTCGGCCGGCGCTATCGCATCGATGAGGTCGGTCAGCGAAAGCGGCCGGGAAGCGCGCGCCGCCTGATCCCTCGCGAGCCGCACCCAGGAATCGATTTCCGCTCCCGTCGCAAGGCTCGCCAGCCGGACAGCAGGCGTGATGCTGACGCCGCCGAGATCGTCCTCGAGGCAGTGGCGGAAAACGCTTTCAACCTCTGCCGGCGTCTCAGGCCCCTTGATCTCGACATGGAGGTCGAAGCGACCAGGCCGGATCAACGCTGTGTCGAGCTGGTCGAAATGGTTGGTCGCCGCGATCAGGATCACGCCGGATCCGCCACGCCGTAGCTCGTCGATCTGCATCAGGAGCCCCGTTACGATGGGCGTCCAGAAGGATCGATCGCGCCCCTCCATCGCGGCGCGGTCCGGGATGGCGTCGATCTCGTCGAGCAGCGCCACGGAGGGAGCTTGCGCCACCGCGCGGTCGAAGAAGCGCTGCGCGGCGATCGCCACGTCACCGAGATGGCCATCTCCGGCTCGAAACCAGTGAGCCACGGAAGTCGATAGGAAGGGGGCCTTGACGGAGCGCGCGAACGATTGCGCAAGCATTGTTTTCCCACACCCCGGGCGCCCGTGGAGTAGGACGCCCGGCATGGTGAACGGAACCGCCGTTTCGCGCTTCCGTTCGAAGTCGGACGCTAGGCCCTTCATCGTCTGGGCGGCGGCGCCGTAGCCCGAGAGCTCGTCAAGCTTGGGAACGATCTTCGTCGCGGGCGGTGCAGAGCGGCTTTCAACCGCGCGGCGCATCCGCTCGACGCATTGGCGCGGGGTCGAGCCCGGCCGCATCGCGTACACGATGTCTGGCAGATCGAGCCCTGAGACATCTGCATTTCGGACCGGGACGCGGCGTTTGCCGCAGTAGCTCGCGAGAGCTTGCCCTATTACGCTCGGTCGGATTTTCAGGCGAACCTTGTGATCGGCTCCCGCAACGACTGTGGGCGACAACCAGCTGAGGTTGGGCGAAATGCCGAAAACGGCCCCCGTAGGCGCCGGACACTCCAGCGCCGCGGACTTGCTTGGAGCCTTCGCGGCCGAGGCCACTTTGCTGAAGGGATAGACGGTCGACGCCTGCGCGGCGATCGCCAACGTCCAGTCCGCGGTCGGCGTCGTGATGAGGATTGTGACCGGCTTTCTAAGCCGAAGATCGGTCTGAATTTTCGCGGTCAGCGAGTCCTTGAAGACCGCCCGAGCGATCAGGGGACGGACGGCGTAGTTCGGCGCCAGCGGCCAGTCGCTTTCGGCTTCATCCGCCTCGACATTGGGGACCTCCGCGGCGACGTCCCGAGCGGGTGTCCGAGCGGCGAACTTCAAGCTGGGCTTCGGTCGACGCGCCGGGCGCCGCTTCGGCTTTGAGATAGAGGATGAAAATCGACGTACGACCACAGCGAGCTCCGACCGCCTGGCGGTCCGCGTCCGTAAGACGCCTGGAGATCGCAACTCTGATCGAGAGCGCGGGGGAGGGTTCACTAACCCATAAACGGGTTGATAGACGACTATCCCAGCGGCTGTCAATCCTGCTGATCAGGGGATGTCGCAATCCCTTACTTCAGGAATTACGCCAAAGAATAGCTGCTAAGGACAGGATAGATCCAAAAACTGCAAGGATTGGCGATTCAGCGGAAGTGACAGGTCTTCGTCGCCTGCGAAAAGATTGGGATCGAGAGTCTGGCGTTGCCTCCCGGCTCAGCCCGACTTCTCAAAACCTGCACAAGACGCCTTGACGAACTTCTCTGGAACGTGCAGTAAGTTTTGGCCTGTATATGGGTTGTTTGCCCAAAGCGGGTTGGCTGTCGGTCGAGGCCGAATGGCTAGTCACCGTGCACCTTTCTGGGTGTGACGAATCTTCGTGCGAGAGGCACGCAGCCGCTTGGCGGCGGAGGATTCTACGGTGACGGAAGTTCGGAAAAGCCTGCGCGCTGAGCCGATCCCACTGACCGAGCGCGAGCGTCGACTCCACGGCGCTGGGCTGAGGCTGAGGACGCCCCTCAGGGAAGCCATGACCGTTGTGCTTGGGAAGGGCACGCAAGGACGGAGCAGCGACGTTTGCGAGATTCGAAACGAAATTGCTCCTGAATGTTGGGGCGTAATCGGCGAGAATTTCTTTTTCGGAGAGCGTCGTTGGGTCGCCGTAACCGCTTCAGGCGATTTGTTTCTCGGCCTCCGTAAGCTCGATCTCCTGCGGATCTGCGAGCGTCTGACGGCTCTGGACCGTTCGGTGCTGTTGCTTGAAGAGGACGATGTCAGGTGGCTCGCCACCTACTGGGGTCCACGGCGCCTTTTGCCGAGGCCTGAGGATCTGCCGCCCAGACTCCAGCGGGCTGTGGCGCCGTTGTTCGTCGTTGCGTCAGGCCAGCGGAAGCCGCCGGCGTTCGACGAAGATAAGCCTTCAGGTGGGACGGCGCGGGCATGAGCCGCCGGCCGCCCGCTCCCCTGGCGAAAACGGGATCCCAGCCTCCGTCACCCGAGGCGATCGCCAAAAAGATCGTCGAAGGCGCGTTGTTGGTCGAGTTTTCCCCAAACCCGGTCTGCCGAACGCCGATGGGACGGGCCTTCAGCGTGATGCAGAGCGTCGCGAGCCGTCACGGAACGGCGATACAGACCATGATCGCGGATGGGTTGACCCAGGATGACCGCTTCGAGGTCTTCAGAGATCATCCTATCCCGGTGGGCGTTGCGGCCTTGGAGTTGGTTTCATCGCGAACGCCGGCGAACGTCCTCAGATACACGACGCTCAGCTCGTCCGGGGCGGTGCATCACGTCGCGACGATCGACATCTTCGCCATTCATCTGGAGCGCGGTTGGGCCGGCGCATTCGATAGCAAACGGGGGCAAGCCCCCACGCCCGCGACACGGCGGCGGCATATTGAGCTTGATCTCCGAGCGATCAGGATGACGCTGCCGTCCTTCGCTCGGCAGATGGGGTTCCTTCAGGTCGACTGCGCGACAAGCGCGGTCATCGACTACTTCGGTAATGCGGGGTTCCGGGAGGCGATGACGGTGCCCCATGGCGACATCGACCGGCTGTTCGAGATGCAGCTGACGCCGAGGATTGACGCAATGACGGCCGCGCTCGAAGTGGAGCTCGACGCGGCGGTGCGCGAGATCCTCAAGCGCGGTACGCGTCGTCAGCTCAAGTGCGTCGACGCGGACAGGGTCGGCGCCGAAATGGCGAGGCTTTTCCAGGTCAGCGCGACATCATCCCGATCCCGGGCAAAGAACCGAGCGATGAATTCGGATGTCGGCGCGCTCGACCCCCGGCGCGTCAATGCCCCCGTCAGCGACGCCTCGCCATTCGGGCGGTGGTGGCCGCAGCCGGAGGCTTACGATCCAGAAGTTCAGGGCGACATCGAAGAGCTGCTCGAGGCCGTGCATTGCCCCGGCGAGAAACGCTGGCCGGCGGCCGCGCGCGGAGACGCCGCGAGCGCCATCAATCTTGCGATCCGCGTCCAGCTCGTCCGTGAACCGAAGCTTCGTCCGTATCGGGACGTGATTCTTGTGGCATTGTGGCGTTGCGCCGCCGAGGGCGACCCGGCTGCGGCCCTCGTGATGAACTGGTTGAAGGAGCATCCAAGCGCGCAGGCGCCCTGACGCCGCGCGCCGCTCGCTATCAGCGTGATCTTCAGGCTCGAGCAGCCGGCGCGACCGTATAGATCGCCTGCTCGCGACATGCACGAGAGACGGCCGCCAGCCGTTCGACAGATCTTGGCCGAACACCGTCAACAAGTCCTCTTAATGTGCTTTCCTTGAGGTTTCGGGGACGTCGGGTGACGTAACCTGGGGCCGCCCTCCTGGAAGCCGCGCATTCCCTGAGGCGCGATGCTGGAGTGATCGTTCTCAGCAGGACGCGCGCGCCGACCGGAAATCACGACTATCGTCCGGCGCTGCATCGATGCTGGGCGTCTGCGCCCAGCATCGCCCGTGCTGCACCGCTCAAACTTTTCGGGGCTAGGCGGATCGCCGTGTTCGATTGGCTCCGCCCTTGCGGCCACGGTTCGACATGGCGCGCATTCTTGACACCACGTCCGCGCCTGACGCGTCTGGCGCGTGCTCCAGCGCACGTCTGGCGATCGTAAGCGCGTCCATCAGGCGGGTGGCGAGGATTCTGTTCTCCTCGAGCAGGCGACGTTTGTCTTCGCGCAACTGAATGACGAGACCGTATGACGACTTGCTTTTCCTCGGCGTAGGTCTTTGCGATTTGTGGGCTTTGATCTCGGCCTCAATCGCTTCCCGGACCCGCTTGTAGGGGCTATCCTTTGAGGCGATCAGTCGTCGAGTGTGCCCCGCTTCTTTGGCGACCGTGGACTTGCTGATGCTGAGTTCATTACGAGGCAGAGCCGCCAGATCGGCGTTCGTCGGGACCCCACCTTTCAGCCGGTCGAGAGCCGACAGGAAGTCCCGTTCGATCGCGGGATCAATGAATTGAGGCATTTTCGTCCTCCTCGACATTCAGCAGCTTGGAAAGGCGGCGCAATACAGCTGCCGAGTTATCGGCCCTGGACTTAGCGACGTCGGCGACGACTTTGTTTCCAGCCTCCAGGTTTTCCTTGTAGACGGCGACGTTCGTAGCGTGACGCTCTCTCCAGAATTTGAGGTGCTTCGTGCTGATCAGCAGGTTTGAGCATGAGCAGCAGAGGTCAGCTCTCCGCGTCTGATAGCAAGGCCGCCGTGCGGACAGGTCGAAATGGCCGGTGAGTTCATGGTGACAGCGCGCGGTTTCGGGCCGAAAGAAGCATCCTCCCCACTCGGCTCCGAACATGCGGAAATTCTCATCTTCTAGAAGGAATTTGAGTTCTTCTCGGACCTTCTCCGGCGGTCCGTCGGGAAGCGCGGCTTCGATGCTCTCCATATTGGCTTCGATGATCTCGACCATCTTGCCAGCGTAGCGTTGACCGCCCAGTACAATGCCCTCGAGCATCTGCACCGCGTCCATGAGCAACGTGTCTTTGAGCAGACCGAGCAGGCCGATATCGGTGCCGACGTAAGCTTGCTCGGTCATCACGATTGAGAGGTGCTTGAAGTGATCCGCCAGCGCCGCGAGCAATCTTTCATCTGACCTGATGATGTGCAGGGCGAAAGATTTGCGCCATTGATGGGTGGAAATCCTGTACTTCTTGTACTCGGGAAGCACATCGACATACTTGTCGATGAAGCGGTTTTGCAGCTTCGAGACCTGCGCGATGGTCAAAGCTTGGGGCGAGAGGTCGCCGCCTTGCCGGCCGATCCATTTGATGAGCTGGGGCGAGTTGGGTCCGATCCAGGGCAGGTAAATGGCCTGAAGAGTGAGGGCTGCCTGTACGGGGAGCGGAATGTGGTTCGAGCCGACGGGGCGGCTGCCTGCGATCCATTCGACTTCGGTCGGCGCCTCCACGGTCTTATGCAGCGTTCCTCGGATGACAAAGATCTCTTCGCGACCTGACAGCGAGGGCCTGACGACGACGCAATAGGGCAGGCCGTTCTCGTGCCGCGGATAGGCTGCAAGGCTGCAGAGCTCGTTCACACGCATGCCCACGAGGCCTTGCAAGACGACGAGGCAGGCGCCCGTCAGATCCGCCATCAGGTTGCGCATCGTCATGCCGGGTCGTTGGCCGATCAATCTGCGCTTGATCGTGTGCCATTCGATCCGGAACCCATCGATCCGCGGCATGGCGAAGGCGCGATCGTCGTCGGGCGTGAAGGGCGCCGGCGTCCGATCCAGGGCGGTTTCGCGCGGGCCGGGCTCGGCGATCTCATGGCCCATGCGGGCGGAGTATTCTTTTACGGCGGCCATCAGTTCGAAGGCCGGTCCGTTCAGCCAGCGGGTCGCAGTGGTCATGACCGGCAGGAAAAGATCTTCCGGGACCGGGGGTATTCTTTGAGAGTTTTTCCGGTATTGCAGCTTCGCGACAGCAAAGGCCGAGCGGCCATTGAACGGATGCTCAGGTACGACCGCCGACGGAAATTCTCGAACGGTCGCGCCCTGTTCGAAAAGTCGGATAAGCATATTTACGTAAACTGCGATCGAGTCGGTCGTGATCGCAAGGTCAGGGTTATCTCCTCCCTTGTGTCTCACGACAGTCTTGACGAACTGTTCAGCTTTCTCCGGGGTGATTTTGGAGAATGTCGGACATTCGTTGGCTTGGATCGACATCCAGGAAAGCAGGTACTTGAACGCGGAGCTGAAGCCACCGATAGACAGGAGCTTTAGCTGCTTCCTCTTGTTGTGATACAACACCGAAAAATAAAGGCGCTTCGCGTCGTCAAGCAGCGGCGACCAGTCCGGATCGACGAGCGACTGCTCGTCGTCCATCTCGACATCCCAGTTCATCTGCACATGCCCGTGCCCGGCAGTCTCGACCGGAAAACGCCAGACGCTGTCTTCCCAGTAGCTCAGGGCCGAGACGGCGGACGATTGAATGAGCGCGCGATCTTTTTTGTGAAGATCATCGAACATAATGCTCATGTTGCTCACTCGACTTCGGCGATACGGGGGAGGCGGAGATTGAGAGCCGCCTGATGGGTTTCGCGGCTGAACTTCCTCAACCAGAATAAGTCGAGCGCATCGATTTGCTCTCGCCACACCTGTTCCCATCGGGTGACGGACACTCGCGATCGCCCCTTGTCGATCGATAGGCGAAGCTGAAGCAGGTGATGCAAAGCCTCCGGGTCATTGATGTTGACCCAGGCGAGGGGGCAGGCGGGGCAGCAGCCGTAGGCGTTGCACATCTCGCCAGCAGTCTGACCGACCACGGGCGAGTAGTGCGGCTCCACGCATCCGAAGCCAGGGGTCGCCGAGCTTTTGAGGCCATCGCGCAGAGCGAAGTCGCGATCGTCGGATTTTCCGTCGGATTTGACGAAGCGTTCCCGCAGCATCATGGAGCGAGCGACCGCTTCGCGGCCGCGCGCTTTGGCCGCCGGGTCGAGATAGTGAGTGTATGCGGTCTGAATGTTCTTGTGATTCAGGACCCTGGACACGGCGACGATATCGCCGCCCATGAGTTCGTGCGCCAGATCTGCGCCGCTTGCGCGGAGGTTGGCCAACGTGAAGGGCTCGACCTCAGCGTGATCGGCGATGAACTGGTCCAAGGCATCTGCCCAGCCCTCAGGAAAGCCTTTCTTGCTCGGCCGGAAGGCGTCGAATACGCCAGCTCTGGGCCTTGCGAAGATGAACAGATGCGTCCGCAGGTGCGCCGGCACGAACGGCCGAAAATCGCGGGTGACGTCTGCGAGCTTGTCGAGCACGATCACGATGCTTGCGGGGTCTTTCACGCCCGCCGCGAATGATCGATGGACAATTCGCCCAGACCGGTTTTTCTCGCCGGTGATGCGGATGCGATCTTTTCCGTAGATCACGTGATTTTCGCTGATGTCCGTCGCTTTCAGCGCGAACAACGTCGAACCGTTGAAGTATGTGTCCATCGCGATGAGCACGAGAAACGGAACGATGGCCCTTGCGTTCAGGTACAGACGCTCCGAGACGTCAGCCATGTCGTGGTAGTGGTTGAGGGCGCGTCCCAGCGGATATCGGCGGCGCTTCAGCTCCGCGAGCGAACCCATGGGTCGTTCGGGATACATCCCGTGAACGGCTGCGATCGCGGCGGCGAGATCCTTGTAGGCCTTCATCTTCGATTGAGCCGGGGGCGCATTCACGCTCGCGAGAGCTCGGCGGCCTTCATGGATTTTCGCGACGGTGACGTCGATCTCCTGAAGGCAGGCCTTTCTGATGGCGACGAGATGGTCGCGAGACAGCGCCTCGTGGCTTTCGGTCGTATGGTGGCGGCCGGGCCATGGGTTCTTGATGCCGTCGATGTATTCAGGGAGGACGTAGCCGTTCTCTCGGCACCAGGTCAGGAAGCCGAGCACGCTGAGGTATCGTACTGACTTGCTGTTGGCCGACATGGGCGTCTCGGTGAGACCGACCCGGACCATCCGCTTGTTTAGCCAGACGACGTACTTCGCGAGGACGTCGTCGCGCAGATCAGCGAGGGAGTCGAACCGGATCTCCTTGTTCCCCTGCACGATGGAAAGCAGGTACCGAAGAAATGTCTCCAGATGCCGAGCGTCGTTATGTCCAGCGGTGATGTTCGTCGACGTCGAGTTCTTGTCGAACAGGTAGTCGGCCATCACCCGCGCGATTGCGGCATGAGGGCCGTATCCGCCGAGAGAGATGACCTTGTGCGGCTCGCCGGGCGTCACCGAAGGAATGTGGATCTCGAAATGCGCGTCGCGTTCGATCACGCCTTCGGAAGGCTGCGGCTCGGAACGGTGGCCGAGCTCGTCATCGACGGAGACGTCGGCTCGATCTGGGAAGGCCTCAGTACGTTCCATCGAGCAACCTTTTGAACAAAGCGTCGTGCAGGTCGGCGATGACGGCTTCGCCGGCCTCGACGTGACGCAGGTAGATCTTCATCGTGGTTTCGAGGTGCCGGTGCCCCAGCAGGGCCTGGAGCTTCTTCACAGCGTCCGGCCGGCCGGCGCGGATCGCGGCGGCATAGAAGTTCACGGCGTAGGTGTGGCGCAGGTCGTGGAACGAGTGCCGCGGGAAGTTCTCGTAGCTCGTCGTAATCGGCGCGCCGTTTTCTCGCAGGGGTCGGCCGGTATCCGGATCGACGTCGTATCTCTGCACCGTGGTCGTCAGGCCGACCTGGATGACCGCCCTACGGAAAGCCCGGTAGGCCGTGTCCTGCGAGACGGGTTCGCCAAGGTCGCGCAGGTTGGCGCCTTCGCCATTCAGGAAGAGCGCGCGGGGCAGTCTCTGCTTGCCGTTCCGGCCGCCAAACTTTCCCCGGTCGAGGGCGGCTTCGATCACGTCGTGACGTTCGCCGAGCGCGTATTCATCCAGTCGCTTGATCACCCGTCCGGAGAAGAGGATGTCGCGGTGATGCCGGCCCTTCGTGCGATACACCCGGATCGCGAACATCGCGTCCAGGTCATCGTCGGTTATCTTTTCCGAGAGCTCTTGGATGTCGTTCAGCGTGAGACTGCAGACCTCTGAGATCCGCATTCCCGTCAGGAGCGTGGCTTCGGCGATCAGCCGGTTGCGCCGCGGCCGCTGGTCGGCGTCGCAGATGAAGCGCGGACCGAGGGCGTTGAGCAGGGCCGGAATCTGGTCTGCGGGTATGGGCCGGACCTGATCCGCGGGATCAGGCTGCGCGGGCAGAAATTTGTTGAAGCCGCTGCTCGCCACCAGCTTCATCATCTTGCCGGCGAAGTGCGACGCGAAACGGGTGCGGTCTTGGTAGAGCACCCGGCGGTTTGCGTATCCGAAGCAGTTTTCGACGGGGATGAGTTTCTTCTCGTCGACCGCCCAATCGAAGAAGGTCAGGACGGTTCCGACGCGACGACGCACTGTGGCCGGCGAGAACTCGCGGCGGGTCTTCGTGGAAACGGTTCGCGCGGTCAGTTCTCGAACGTAGTCTTTGATCTCGGGGCGACCGACGGACCGCCAGCTGACGCCTTTGCGATGAAGGTACGCGAGAAAGATTGCGAGGTCGTCGGCGTACGCCGCTTGCGTCTTCTGCCAGTTCTGGAACCTCGCCGGCTGGTAGCAGTGGTGAAGCATGAATTCGTTGAACGGCTCGACGGGTGTGTAGTCCTCGTCGAAGAGGGCCAGGAACTCGCCGGGCGTTTCCGCTCCGAGCAACTGCGCAGGGGTAAAATCTGGCGACGCGTCATTAGCGTCGCGCATCGTCTTGATGCGACGGTAAGGCGCTGTGGAGGGCATGAACTGGACGGTCTCGGCAACGGGCATGGGCTCGCTTGCGAAGAGACCGGTAGCGAAGGGGGGCCGCTGCGGATCGTCGTTAGCGAATGGCACGGAAGTACCACCCGCTAAGTTGCGCAATCGTTGATGGCGTTGCCGTTTCGATAGACAACCGCTGGGCGTGGTTAAGCGTTTCCGCCGAGAGAGCGGGCGGGCTCGCCATTATCGGTGAGGAGTGCGGGCGCATGTCGGACGAACCTTCGATCGCCGGCCCGAATGATCGGGCTTTTGGCTGGCAGGTTCGTCACGCTTTGGAGGCGCACGTCGGCAGGGCTTAGCCTGTCGAGGGCATGCCCTCGACAGGCAGAGTGGATATCAGGGCGTCGGAACTGTCAAGGAGTGTGTATAACGTTAGTAGGTTTTCCATCCTGTTCTATCTAAGTAGGTCGCACTTCAATAGTGAGGTAGCCCGCTCATCAGTGACATGGCGAGAGACCGGATTGGAGTGTATTATTTTATTGTCGTACGTGTCTCAAAATATCTTTGAACAAAACCGTTCTCGGAACGGCAAGTGTTTTATCCGGAGAACGGATTGCTTCCCTGAGAGGCCTCTGGATTCAGAAGGGAACAGATCGAGCGGGAGTCGGAGCCGCGAAAAGCACGGACGCGGCGACCGCTCTCTCACGGAGTAATTCGGGGGGCGCGACCGCAGATACTAATAGGTGGAATAACCCGCAAGGCCATCAGATGCGAGATGAGCTGGCGACGAATGGCGGGAACAGTACGACTCCACATAGCGAACCTTACGTGGTGTCGCATTGTTCCCTGTGTCCGACGCCGCGGTCCGCTAAATAACTGAACTCACAGCGCTATCTGGTCGGGGTAGAAACCTTTTTCGACGTGTCGGCTTGGTCTTCAGGCCGGTTCGCTCGCCGGTTCTGATCTCTCTGAGACGCTAGAAATCGATCTCGATCGCGACGCCGCTTCTGACGGCAAGATCGACAGCGGCGCTCGCGACTGCGAGATCCTGGAGGCCGACGCCGGTGCCGTCGAACAAAGTGATTTCGTCCCGCGACGATCGTCCGGGATGGTCGCCCAGGATCACCGCGCCGATCTCGGTTATGTCCTCCGTCCGCACGAGGCCTTCGGCGACTGCGTGCTGGCATTCGCCGATGCTCACCGCTTGGGCGACGTCGTCGGTAAACAGCGTGGCCGCGGCGATGAGTTCGGATTCGACCTCCTGTTTCCCCTTGGTGTCCGTCCCCATGCAAGCGAGATGGCAGCCGGGGCGGACCTGCGTCGCCATCAGGATTGGGTCGAAGGAGGAGGTGATCGTGATGATGACGTCGGATTGGGCGCCGAGCGCGTCGAGATCGACAGCCTCGAACGGCTTACCGCAGGCCGTCGCCGCCTCTTCAAGACGACCGAGCATCGAGGGATCGATGTTCCAGCCGAGCACCCGTTCGAACGGCCGTTGGTCGAGTGCGGCGCGGAGCTGAAAGGCGGATTGATGGCCGGCTCCGATCACGCCGAGCGTCCTGGCGTCGTCCCGCGCCAGACGATTGATCGAGATCGCCGAAGCCGCAGCCGTACGGAGCGCCGTGAGCAGATTGCCGCCGACTGCGGCCCGGCATTGGCCGGTGTCGGCGTCAAACAGAAACACGGTCGACTGATGGTTTGTGAGGCCACGAGCCGTGTTGCCCGGCCAGAACCCGCCTGACTTCAGCCCGAGCGCCAGGGTTTCGCGGTCGAAGCCGGACTTGAAGCCGTAGAGCGCGTCGGCATGGCCGATCGCTTCGCGCACGACCGGGAAGTTCGTGGCTGATCGACGCGACATGGAAGCGAACACCGCTTCGACCGCCGCGAAACAGTCCGCCGCTGAAATCAGGTGGGCAATCTCGCGCTCCGGAACAATGATCATGTCGCACTCGCTTTGGATAATGATGCGGCGGCCCGAGGCGGGGTCAGTACGCCTTGCCGCGGGCGGAGACCGGCCAAAGGGTTTCGACTTTTTCGCCGCGGACGCCGACATACCAGTCGTGGACGTTGCATGTCGGGTCGCAGTGGCCTGGCACGAGGCGCAGCTTCTCGTTTATCGCGAGCGCTTCGCCGAGGTCCTCGATGACGCCGTGCTCGTCGGAGCATTTGACGTAGCGAACGTCGTCGCGGCCGTAGACGACCGGCAGTCCGGAATCGACCGACTGCGCCTTCAGGCCCGCGTCGCAGATCGCCTTGCCCGCTTTGGCGCGGCTCATCACGCTCGTCAGGATGAAGAGCGCGTTCTCCCACTCGCCTTTGTCGATACGCTCGCCGTTGCGGTCACGGATGCGGCCGTAGTCGGCGTCCATGAAGGCGTAGCTGCCGCACTGAAGCTCGTTGAAGACGCCGGAAGCCGCCTCGAAATAGTAGCTCCCGGTTCCCCCGCCGCTGACGGTTTCGGGCTCGAGGCCGACGGCCTTCAGCGCTTCGACGACCTCCCGGACCAAACCGACAGCGGCCGCAAGCTTGGCCTCGCGTTCCACGTAGCTTTCGATGTGCTGCATCGCGCCCTGATAGGCCTGAAGGCCGGCGAACCGCAGGCTCGGCGCAGCGTCGATCGCCCGCGCGATCTCCACGGCGGCCGAGGCTGATGTGACCCCGCACCGGCCGGCCCCGCAATCGATCTCGACGAAGCAGTCGAGCGTGGTTCCGCGCCGGAGCGTCGCCCGCGAGAGCTCCGCGACGTTGGCTTGGTCGTCGACGCAGACGATGATCCTCGCGCCGTATGTCGGCAGTCGAGCCAGCCGGTCCATCTTGGTTGGATCGCGGACCTCGTTCGAGACCAGAATGTCGGTGACGCCTGCGCGCGCGAACACTTCGGCTTCCGACACTTTCTGACAGCAGACGCCGACGGCGCCGCCGAGTTCCTGCTGAAGACGCGCGACATCGACCGACTTGTGCATCTTGCCGTGCGCTCGATGACGCATCCCATGCGCCTTGGCGTAGTCGCCCATCTTGCGGATGTTCCGCTCTAGCGCGTCGAGATCGACGATCAGACAGGGGGTCTCGACGTCGTTCAGGCTCATCCCGGGCAACGCCGGAATGTCGAAACCGACCTCGAGGCCGGCGAAGCGCTGGTGGCTGTTCATGGCCGCGTCTCCTTCATGTTCCAGGGCAACCGATCGATGTCGACATTGCCGCCGGTCACGACGACGCCGACGCGCCGACCGGCGAAGACGTCCCGGTTCTTCAGGATCGCGGCGAGCGGGACCGCGCTCGATGGCTCCATGACGAGCTTCATTCGCTTCCAGATGAGCTTCATGGCTGCGACGATCTCTTCCTCCGAGGCCGTCAGGACGTCGGTGACGTGACGCCTGACGAAATGCCAGGTGAGATCCTTCAGCGGCACGCGCAGGCCGTCTGCGATTGTGTCGGGCGCGTCGTCCGCGATGATGCGACCCGCCTTGAAGCTACGGAACGCGTCGTCCGCCTGTTCGGGCTCGGCCGCATAAACTTGAATGCCGGGCGCCAGATTGGAGAGGGTCAGGCAGGTCCCGGAGATCATGCCGCCGCCGCCGATCGGCGCGATGACCGCGTCGAGGCTGTGAACCTGCTCGATGAGCTCCTTCGCGCAGGTCGCCTGGCCGGCGATGACGCGCGGGTCGTTGTATGGGTGGACGAATTCGCTTCCTGTTTCGGCGACGACGCGGGCGAACACCTTTTCCCGAGATGAGACGGAGGGGTCGCACTCGACGACGCGCGCGCCGTAGCCGCTCACCGCATCCTTCTTCGACTGCGGCGCGGTCCGGGGCATCACGACGGAGCAGGGCACGCCCCGGCGTTGCGCGGCATAGGCGAGACATGCGCCGTGATTGCCAGACGAATGGGTCGCGACGCCGCGGGGGACGCGCTTCTTGTCCAGACCGAAGACGGCGTTGGTCGCCCCACGGGCCTT
The DNA here is from genome assembly GCA_003241695.1 of Ancylobacter novellus. Taxonomy (GTDB): domain Bacteria; phylum Pseudomonadota; class Alphaproteobacteria; order Rhizobiales; family Methylopilaceae; genus Methylopila. The sequence continues at coordinate 60,139 of QFPN01000009.1, forward strand.
GAACGCGCCGGCCTTCTGGAAATTCTCGCACTTGAAGAACAGCTCGGCTCCGGCGAGCTCGTCGATGACGCGCGACCGCATCACCGGCGTCCGGTGAATATGCGGCGCGATGCGCTCGTGCGCAGCGAGCATGTCCGAAATGGTCGGGATCTCCATCTCGATCTCCTCAGGCCGCGGCCAGCGTCTGTTGCGCAATCGGGCGACGGTAGATCTCCTGGGCTGCCGCGACGCCGGCGCCGAGACGGACGTTCAGGCCAAGGTCGACCATCGTCATCTCGGCTGCTGCGAGGCCCGAGAGCATTAAGACATCGGTGAGGCTTCCAAGATGGCCGATCCGAAAGACCTTGCCGGCGACCTCGCCGAGCCCCACGCCGAAAGCGACGCCATACTTTTGAGCAGCGTGGCTGACGACCGCATCGGCGTTGAATCCGCTGGGAGTTCTGATTGCGCTGACCGTGTCGGAGAAAAGAGCTTCGTTCTCCGCGCAGAGGTCGAGGCCCCAGGCGCGCGTGGCGGCGCGCACACCCGAAGCGATCCGCCTGTGCCGGGCGAACACGGCGTCGAGGCCTTCGGCAAGCAGCATCTCCGTGGACAGCTTCAGTCCGTTCAGCAGCCCGACTGGCGGCGTGTAGGGATAGGCTCCGTCGGCGTAGCTTCGCGCCATGTCTCGGACATCGAAGAACATCCTCGGCAAACGGCTCTCCGCCGTCGCCGCCATGGCCTTCGGAGAGAAAGCAACGATCGCCAGTCCCGCGGGCAACATGAAGCCCTTCTGCGAGCCGGCCACGGCGACGTCGACGCCCCATTCATCCATGCGGAAGTCGATAGATGCGATCGAACTCACGCCGTCGACGAGAAGCATCGCTGGGTGGTCAGCCGCATCGAGTGCGCCACGAATAGCCGCGACGTTGGAGGTCACGCCAGTCGCCGTCTCGTTGTGCGTGACCAGCACCGCTCGGATCTTGTGCGATCGGTCGGCTCTCAGGATCTCTTCGTAAAGCTCGGCCGGGGCGCCGGAGCCCCATCTGGCCTCAACCACCTCGACCGCGAGACCGTGACGCCGACACATGTCGATCCAGCGCCGGCTGAACTGCCCGTGGCTCGCAGCGAGAACCTGATCGCCAGGACTGAGAGTGTTCGAGATTGCGGTTTCCCAGCCGCCGGTGCCGGTCGAGGGCAAGACGAAGACGTCGGCGCGATCGGTCTTGATGATGCGTTTGACACCTTCAAGCGCTGGATGGAGGAGTTCAGCGAATGCTGGCGATCGATGGTCCATCGTCGGGAGATCGATGGCCTTGCGGAGCGCCTCGGGAAGGTTGGTGGGGCCAGGAATGAAAACCGGATTGGACATGGTCCTCGCTCGCTTTCAACAGCCAACGGAGCCTATCGCCTTGAGATCGCGTCTGAAATTTTCTTGAAAATAATTTTCAGAATGACGTTTTCTGGGATTTTCTGAGGTCGTTCAACGTGATACAATTTTCCAATTGTATCATAGATATTCTCGATCATGGAAAATGGGTGCGGTTTGGCAGGCCGGGAGAGTGCAGCAGGAGCCGACGCTAGAAAGCGAGGGCGGCCGAAAGCTTTCTACGCTCCTGCTTCCAAGGGAGGCGTCCAGGCGGTCACCCGCGCGCTAGACATTCTGGAGGCTTTGGCGGCGCACGACGGCGTCACCCTCACTGAACTCGCAGCATTTCTGGGTCAGTCCGTCGCGACCGTTCATCGGGTTCTGGGCGCGCTCGGGGACAGGCGGTTTGCCGAGCTGGCCGCGGATCGACAAGAGTGGCACGTCGGGCCGGAGGCTTTCCGACTCGGTTCCGCTTTCCTGAGGCGCCACGACGTCATCGAGCAAAGCCGGCCGGCCATGCGTGAGCTCACTCTTTGTACGGGGGAGACATCGAATCTGGGCGTGGAGAGAAACACCGCAGTCTTGTTTGTCAGCCAAGTCGAGACGACAGAGACCATCCGCGCCTTTCTCCCTCCCGGAACTTTGGCGCCCTTGCACGCATCCGGAATAGGAAAGGCCCTGTTAAGCAAATTTGATGAAGGTCGACTTTCCAAATACCTGAAAGATTGCGAGCGTCTGCTGTTTAGCCCTAAAACGTTGGTTTCGGAGGAGCAACTTCGCGGTGATCTCAACCTGACGCTAGAGCGCGGCTACGCTTTTGACGATGAGGAGCGCACTGTCGGAATGCGATGCGTGGCCGCGGCGATCATGAATATTCATGGCGAAGCTGTCGCTGGCGTGTCCGTATCGGGTCCGACCAGCAGATTGCCAGACAAAGCGATCCCAGTGGTCGGGCGAGCAGTTCTAGAGGCCGCAGCATCTATCTCTCGCAGTCTCGGCAGCCGTTAACGCGCGCCTTGCGGCGCGCCCGCCGCGTCGACGGTGTTGTGGATTCACCGAGCGATCTCCGACCTTCTCGGCGGCGGGACTGGCCTGCGCAGGCGGCGGAGCGGACCGACTCTGGACGGTCCGGCCGCAGGTTGTTCGCGACGGAGCCGAGGCGCTCTACATGGCGGCCCGACCGGCCGGCTTAAACGCGGGAAGCAAAGCGGCTGCGGCCTATGCGCGTCACGCGCCGAGGTCCTTGTAGACGGCTTCGGCGATCGGCAGCAGGCGGCCGCGCTCGGCCTTGGCCGAGACCGCGAAGCCGAAGCCGCGGTCGAGCCAGGTGAACGTCCCGACCTCGCCCTCGCGCATGAACTGGAAGGCCGTCTCGGCGCCCTTGTCGGCGCGGACATAGACGGTGAGACGCGTGCCGGCGTCATCGTCATACATCAGCATCGCGGCGGCGCCCTTACCCGCCGGGAGCACGCGCCCGCCCATAAGGCGGAAGCCGAAGCCGGTGAGGTCGGGCGCCTTCAGCGGCTTGCCGATCCGCTTTGAAAGCCAGGTGACGAGATGCGCTTCGTCTCCCGCGCGCACCTCGACGGGATGGGCGACCTCGACCACGAAGGTGCGATAGGCCCCGATAGCGTCGGACACGAAGGCGACCGGCGAAGAGGCGGCGCCGATGCCGGAGCCCGAAAGATCCTTCGCGAGCCAGCCGCCGAGCCCTCCGAGCGCGACCAGCGCCACGCCGGCGGCGATGGCGCGGAGCTGACCGAGGCTGCGCGCGCGGCGGGCGGCGCGGATGTTGGCGATCCTCAGCCGCGAGGGGATCGGCTCGTGCGCCTTGAAGGCGAGGCGCGCGCGCAGGTCGTCGCGCTGGCTCCGGTCGGCCTCGGCGCGGGCGGCGGCGTCCGGGCGCTCGGCGAGCCACGCCTCGACCGCGGCGCGGCGTTCGGGCGTGAGGCGTCCGTCGACGAGAGCAGCCAGATCGTCCTCGCTGACAGGCGCGCCGGGCATCGTCACTTCACTCTCCTCAAATAGCCGGAGCGGCCGGTCTCGATCAGCGCCCTGAGGCGCGTCCGTGCGCGCGACAGTCGCGACATGACGGTCCCGACCGGCACGTCCAGCACGCGCGCCGTCTCTTCGTAGGTCAGGTCTTCGACGCCGACCAGCAGGAGCACCGAGCGGTGATCCTCCGGCAGATGATCGAGCGCCTCGAGCGCGTCTCGCGCCGCAAGGCCTACATCCTGCGTAGCAGGGCCGCCCGCCTCGTCGGCGGCGTCGAGCGCGCTTTCCGGACGGCGGCGTCGGGCGCGGATCGAACTCACATGGAGGTTGCGCTCGATCGTGAACAACCACGCCCTCAGGTCGCCGTCGCGGCGGCGGAGCGCCCAGCGCGACAGCGCGCGTTCGAGCGTGTCCTGGACGAGGTCGTCCGCGCCCTCGTTGTCCCGCGTCAGCGCATAGGCGTAGCGCCTCAGCTGTGGGATCAGCGGTTCGAGAAGGGCGGCGGCCTCGTCCAAGGGATCTGCGTCCTGCCGTCAGTAAGCGGCGTTCGGATTCACCTGCCAGATCTCGTCCGCGAGCTTGCCCTCGCGCCAGACCATGACATAGCGCACCTTGACCGCGTTCTTGCCCGAGAAGATGACGTCGGCGGTTACCGTCGAGCCCTTGGGGTTCATGGCCTCGGACACGGCGGCGACCTTGGCGGTCTGCTGGCCTTGCGTGGTCGAGAACTTGGTCCAGACGGCCTTGAGCTTGTCGGCGCCCGCATAGACGCCGTCGAGCGGACCGCCGACCCAGTGCAGCGTGGCGCCATCGGCATAGGCCGCTGAGACGGTCGCGACGTCACCCTTGGCGATCGCCTCGATGCGGGATTTGGACATGTCCTCCGCGGGGCCGGCGAAGGCGGGGGTCGCAAGCAGGGCGGCGGCGAGTGCGATGCGCATGGCGGAGCTCCGTAGGCTCGAGGAGATGACGAGCCAAGGGACGCCGCGCCGACGGTCGCTATTCCCGCCGTCTGGAAAAATCTTCGGACAGGTTGATCAGCGTCCGTGATGGATCGCGATTGGTTCGAGAGGCCTGCTTCTTGGCGACAGCCCGATCCGGTAAACAAAACATTCGCGTGTGTGCTCGTCGATCACCCTGCAGCCGGGATGCGCTCAACCCCCTTCGAATTGACACAGCCCGGCGGGAGGAGTGCAGCAGCGCCGCGATTCGTCGTTAGCCGTAGCGGCCATACTCGACGACAAGTGAGGCAATGTCGGCTGTCAGCCTAGCTTCGTTGTCGGGCCGCGTTGGGACCTTCTGGCTGCGCTGGTCGATGCAGCAAAGCACGATGAAGGCCCGGCGCTCGGTGACGTCGACTTTCTCCATCACGCGATCGTCGCGGGCGCGGCGGCGGGTAGGGCTGATCAGCTTCCGCATGCGGCTCCGCCTTATCCAGCGTCAGGTCCGACACTGCGGATCGAAGCCGGGTGTTCTCATAATAAGAACCATTTCTGGGAAGGCAGGTCGCGCTTCTCCAAAACAGTGTCGTGGGAACAAATTTATATATGCGTAGCTTTGTCATTCAGGATCACGAAAGTGAGGCTGCGTGACGGCGCGCGGGATCGCTTCCGCTACAAATTGGGAGAGAGACAGATGGCTTGGACCCAACGCTCGTTTGACCGGCGCGGATTTGCGAAGCTGTTCGGCGGGATTGCTGCGGTCGGTTGTTCATGCGGCGCTGCGCTTGCTCAACAACCTGGTGAGAAAACTCGCCCCGTGCTGGGAGTGGAAAAATCGCTAAAAAGTCACGCGCTTGAAATGGGCGCAGACATCATTCAGAGCAAAGATCCAATTAACGCTATTAATATGTATCTAAATGGGTTTCATTTCTACGCAGACGACATGGGGCGTCAGATCGAGGCACATCACTACTGTGCACACCTTAACGATGAATTTTTTCAGTGCGTGATCTATGATGGCAACGGGGCAGATGCTCGGTTAATTGGTATTGAATACATCGTCTCTGAGCGAGTATTCAAAGCATTTCCTCAGGAGGAAAAGAATTTATGGCATAGTCATCGGCATGAGACGACAGCTGGTGAGCTAATGATGCCGGGCATCCCGGAAACTGTTGAGCACACCGCTATCGCGACGCTCGTCAACACATACGGCAAGACCTGGCATACTTGGCAGATCGACAAGGACGCCGCGCTGCCTATGGGCATCCCCCAGCTAATGATGGGCTTTACTGCCGATGGGCAGCTTTCGCAGCAGATGATCAGCGACCGAGATCGTCGATTAGAAACGAACACGATGGATATCAAGAAGGGCCGAGCAGATTTGGCTCGAACAGCCGGCCCCGTAGTCGAAGGAGCAGACGCTTGGCAGAGTGGGCAGACAAAGCAGCTCGCTCTTTCTGATGTCTCGGTCAAAAGTCTTAAGAAGTAGAAGGCTTCGAGAATCTCAGAACGAATGGTGGAATACCGCCCAGATGCTGTCGTAAAGAGTGGACTTTCGAGCCGCTAACGCGGTCGCAAAGATCGACGACGTCCTGATCATGCATCCAGATGCAGTGGATGAGATCAACCTGCCGATGCTCTGCGGTTCGATGGCGCCATGGATGCGGGGGGCGTATCCTTGCCGTCCTTAAGTTGGTTGCACGCTCGCTTGTTCGCGACCTTGATCACTGCGACGGGCGCTCTCTGCTACCCCGGAACCCCCACGCGCTGCGGGCGTGGCCCGTGCCCCCGACATTCGGCGGGTGTCCACACGAGCGCCCCTGAAGCCGCCTCTGTTGCTGCTGCCAGATTCTAGTAAATCGCTCGAGCACTCGCCGCCGGGCGCTTGGCGACCTGCCATCTTGGAGAGAGCGCGATTGAAATTTTCGACGAGGGACCCTGCGTGCTCGAGGCCGAACTCCGCTCACGCAGCGCTTCTTGAGAAGCTCGACCAAGGTGGCGATCGACGAGGGCGCAGAGCTTAGTCTCGCGATCGGGGCGGCCGCCGCCGGGCAGCGCGGGCCTAGTCGTCGCCCACTGCAGCGGCCGCCTGTCGGATCCAATACAGGATGCGAGATTCGTCGCGGCCACGCGGAACTAGGATCACGCCTCTGTGATGGAATGGTCGAGGCTGATCTGACGTCCCTTCCTCGGAAGAGTCATCCGAGCGCCGCCACAGACATGAGCGAGTGACGACCTGCCAACCTTTCATGCTCGGCGGCGCCCCCAAGTTTTCAGGAGACATCGATGAAGATTTTGTCCGCCGTCGCCGGCCTAGCCGTATCCCTTTTCGCCTTCAGCGCCTCGGCGGCGGAGATCAAGGCTTACGGTCCGGGAGGCCCGATGCCCGCGATGAAGGAAGCCGCCGCCAAATTCGAGCAGGCGACCGGCAACAAGGTCGACGTCATCGCCGGACCGACGCCGAAATGGATCGAGGGCGCTCGTACCGACGCTGATCTCATCTTCAGCGGCTCGGAAACGATGATGACGGACTTCGTCACCGCGATGAATGGCCAGATCAAGAGCGAGGACGTCGAGCCTCTCTATCTCCGGGCGTCGGCGATACTCGTGAGACCCGGCAACCCGAAGAAGATCGAATCCTTCGCCGACCTCCTTAAGTCCGACATGAGGGTCATGGTAGTCCAGGGTGCAGGCCAGACCGGCATGTGGGAGGACATCGCGGGACGAAAGGGCGATATCGAGACCGTCAAGCGGTTGAGGAAGAACATCGGCCTGTTCGCGCCCAACAGCGCTGCCGCCAAGGAAGCCTGGAGTAAGGACGAATCGTTCGACGCCTGGATCATCTGGACGATCTGGCAAAAAGCCAATCCGACGCTGGCTGACATTGTGGAGATTGAGCCCGACCTTCGAGTTTACCGTGACACTGGCGTCGTGCCGACAGAACGCGGAAAGACCAAGCCTGAGGTTGCGTCATTCATCACGTTCCTTAAAGGCGATCAGGGGCAGGAGATCTTCAAGAAGTGGGGGTGGATTACCGACCGGCAGTAACTGTCCAGCGGCCCGTCAGCGAAACTCATACCTCAAGCAGCGCCCTGGATGACCCAAGGCGGACGTCCACAGCGAACGCTTCCGGTGATTGCGCCGGATCGCGACGCGGCTCTTATGCTCAGCTTATTGACGATTGCCTCGACGGGCGCGCCGTCGCAAGGTCGCGGCGCAAGGGGCCTTAGAGCTCCAACAAGGCTGAGGGTGGAAGCGTGATGGCTCGTCAGGAGACGATGGACCGCTGGGAGGCGACGTTCCCGGTCTTGCAGGACATGTCCGCGGACGATTTGTCCTTCGCGCGCGCGAACGTCCAGTTCCCAACGCTCGAGGCCGAGGCGATCGCCTACGAGTTCGAGGCGGACTGCCCGAACTACCTGATGTGCCTCGACGGGCGCACGCGCGTGTTCCGCCGCTCCGATCAGGGGCGCGAGGTCCTGATCTACAAGGTCACGGGCGGCGGCACCTGCGTGCTGACGACCCAGTGCCTGCTATCCGGCGGGACCTTCCCGGCCGAGAGCATCGCCGAGCAGAAGACCGAGCTGGCGGCCATCCCAGCCGGGGTCTTCTCGGAGCTGATGGTCCGTTCGAACCCGTTCCGGGCCTTCGTGCTGAAGGACTACAGCAAGCTGCTGTCCGGCATGTTTTCGCTGGTCGACGAGGTCTCGTTCGCGACGCTGGAGCAGAAGCTGGCACGGCGGCTTCTGGCGGACGCCGACGACTCCGGCTTCGTGGAGAAGACCCACCAGCGCCTCGCCTCCGACGTCGGCAGCGTCCGTGAGGTGATCTCGCGCAATCTGGGCGAATGGGAGCGGGCCGGCTGGGTTCGCAATCATCGCGGCCAGGTCGAGATCCTCGATCGGAAGGCGCTCGCCTCGCTGAAGATGGCCTGAGGCCGTCAGAAGCGGGTCGTGAGGTTCGTCAGCCAGGCGGGGGACGCGTCAACGAGACCGGCCTCAACCTTCTTGTCGATCCCGGCTAGCACCGCGACGCCAATCACGACGAACAGCGCGCCGAGCGCCATTTTGGCCATCCGGCCGCCCGCCATCATGCGGGAGCGCCACCGCATCAGCGCCTCGCGCGACAGCACGCCGAGCAGAAGCAGCGGCGTCGCGGCTCCGACGCCGAAGGCGACCATCGTGGCTGCGACGACGCCGAGGTCCTTGCCTTGCGCCGCAAGCACCGACGCCGCGCCGAGCGTCGGCCCGACGCAGGGACTCCATACCGCGCCGAGCAGCAGACCAACCACGAATTGACCGCCGAGGCCGGCCCGGGACACCGCGTCGAGGCGTTCGCCCGCCCAGTTCCCGACCGGGCCCGCGGCGGTGGCGAAACGGGCCTGTGCGGCCGGAAGCAGGAGCACGGCTCCGACCGCGATCATGAGCGTCGCCGCGACCGCGCGGAATACGTCGGCGTCGAGCCCGATGGAAAATCCGATCGTCGCGACGAACAGGCCGATCGTGACGAAGGAGAGCGTCAGGCCGGCCGCCAGCGCTGCGGGCCCGAGACGGTGCTCGGAAGCCGCGGCCCCGAGCGCGAGCGGCACGAGCGGCAGCACGCACGGCGACAGGATGGTGAGGACGCCCGCGAGGAACGCCAGTCCGAGCGTGCCGATCATGGCCTGATCCTCAGATCGCCTTGTCCAATAGGTCGGCGATCCACTCGGGCTGCGTCTCGCCGACCGAACGGCCGACCTCCTTGCCGTCCTTGTAGACGATCAGGGTGCTCTGAGCGTTCGCGCCGAGCCTGCGGACCTCGGCCTTGCCCGAGTCGAAGTCGAGCTCGAACGCCGCCATTTCCTTGAACTTTGGATCGCTAAGCAGCTTGCCGATGATCGGCTTCTGGGTCTTGCAGATCGGACACCAGGGCGCGCTGATCTCGACCAGCACGGGCTTGCCGGACTTCACCGCCGCGTCGAAGGCTACCGGGTCGTAGGGCTTTGAGCCCCCCGCGAAAGCGGGACCTGCCATTAGGAGGGTAACCGCCGCGAAAGCGGCGAGGATGGTGCGTCTCGAATGCATCTTAGAACTCCTCGCTTCAGCCTTCGGGCTTGAACTTGGTCGCCGTGGCCCAGTCGGGGTCCGCGGGCGTGACCTCGGTGTCGCGGTCGGCGCGCTGCCAGCCGTCGATGCCTTCCGGGAACCAGCTCACCTTGGTGTAGCCCCAGGTCACGAGCCGCTTGCCCATGTTCCAGCTCCCCCAGCAATCGGGGTGGCAGAAGGCGACGACGGGTTTTGACTTGTCGCCGCCCGTCAGCGCCTCGACGCGGGTCTTGAGCGTCTCTTCCTGCGCCGCGGGCAGATCTCCAGGCGCAGCGCCGGGGAACCACACCGCGCCGGGAATAGAGCGGTGCTGAGGCCGCCAGATGACGCTCGGGGGGAGCGTCGGCGGCTTTCTGTCTGGCTCGGTCACGTCGATGAAGACCGCGCCGCCCTTGTCGGCCAGCGCGGCCGCGGTCGCGACGTCGATCACCGCCGCTCCCTTCAGCGTAGAGGGCGTGTAGCCCGGGATCGGACCCGTCCAGAGCCCGTCCGGCTCCGGTGCGGACCCGGGGCCGCCCGCCACCGCCGCGCTGGCGAGCGCGACGCTGGCGAGGGCCGCGAGAGCGATACGTCTCATGGCGCCGCTCACTGCGTCTTCGTGGGGATGTCGAAGGTCTTTTCGTAGCGCGCGCCCGAAGTGTCGTTCGCCACGACCTTGAACTGACCCTGGGCTTCCGGCTTGAAGCCGAACTCGATCACCGGGTTGGTCGACAGGGAGATGTCGCTGGTCATCGCGAACACGTCCTTGTCGTTGTAGGTGACCTTGATGTCCTTGATGTAGTTGGCGGGCGTGTAGAGGTGGGACTGCTGATCCTTCTGCATTCCGTTGAAGTTCGGATGCCGGATCATCAGCGTCGCCTGCGCGGACTTGCCGGGCGTCGCCTCGCCCGCCACCTTCAGCCGCATCTCGCCCTTGGCGTCGTCCGCGCCTCCGCCCACCGGAGCCGAGCAGCCGCCCGAGGCCTTCACGAACTTCACGGTCTCGACGAGCTTGCCGTCCTTGGTCTCGGCGACCGCATGGACGTTTGAATACGCGTTCACGCGGGTCCGGAGCCGAAGGAGGCCGGGATCGCCCGCCGGACCGAAATCGATCTTGGCCGCGACAGGGCCGGGGTTCTCGTCGATGATGAGCGTCAGACCCTTCACCTGGTCGGGGTTCGAGACCTTGATGTCCATCGGCACGAGCGCTGCGTCCTCGGCGCGGACGGGCGCATCGAGTGAGATCAGGCCGTCTTTCTGCTCGACCTGCTTGTCGCCGAACACGCTCTGGCGGAGCTCGGTCCAGCGCTGCTCGCGCGCCTTGGCGTCGTCGGCCGCATAGGCGCCCGCGGCGCTCGTGACGGCCAGCGCCGCGGCGCCGGCGATGATCGCGATTTTCTTCATGTTCTCCTCCTTCGGGCCTCGCCCGTCCGACCGCGCTTCAGCGCTTGTGGGAGGAGACTGCTTTGAAATTGAGAGCGCGTCGGTGACTCAGGTCACCGACGCACAAAAAACTTTTCCGTAACGTCTCTCCGACTGGCGACGCGCCTAGACACGAGGGGACTCGTAGTGACGAACCGACAGCTTGATCGATGGAAGGGGATATTTCCCTTTGTCCCATCGATGTCCGCAGTCGATCGACGTGCGGCTGAGGACGACATTCTCTTCGAGAGGTTCCGGGCCGGCGACGTCGTTTATCGACAAGGCGCGCGGTGTGATCGCTACGTCATGTGCACCAGCGGAAGCGTCCGCTCGTCCCGACTGCCGACCAATGGAGAGGGCGTCCAGCTCTATTCGCTTTCTCCTGGCGAAGGCTGCCCGCTCACAGCCCAGAGCCTGCTTTCCGGCGAGGTCCTTATGGCCGACGGTCGCGCAGGCGAGCGGACGAGCGTCGCCTCGCTGTCCGCCCCTGTTTTCGCCCGCCTGATGTCGACCTCGGAACCGTTTCGGTCCTTCGTTCTGGAAGGATATCTCGCCCTGCTTCCCCGGATTTCGAACGTCGTCGGCACTCATATCCAACGACTGCAGCGCGCCTGACGCTCACAACAGCCCGACACGGAGAGAACAAAGATGGGCCTGTCGAGACCAATCATCCTCAGCTTAGCCGCAGTTTTGCTACTTGGAGGAGCTGGCCGCGCCGACGTCTTCGACAATTCCAGGAAGATTTATCTCAAATCCGCAGAGGGAGCTGAGATCGAGATCGGATCGGTCGAATTCAAAAAGACAGGCGACAAGATCACTTTTGCGCTTGATGTCGACCGATCTAAATTCAAAGACTTCTTTCTCTCGATGAGAGAGTTCAAATGCCTCGAAGGTAAGGAAGTTCAGTGCTACGTTCCGTACCCCTATCCATCCAAAAATACGGTCTCGGAAAGAGATTTGTCTTGGCTCGAGACAAATCTGATCTTCCTCTACAAGTCACCTGCTCAATTTGGCGCGACGTTGGGAAACGGCCTCTACTACAAGCTCGAACGAACGCCGGAAGGGCTCGAAGGTCGGCCATACGCGGTGGATTTGAACGCCATCGCCGCTCCTCCGGACGATGATTCAACCCCCCCATTTCCTGAGGCGGAGAGACAGGCGATCGATGAGGGCTCGCGCTGGCTAACCAAGTTGATCATAAAATAGCCGACGATCCGTCGTCCTTAACCAAGACGCCCCGATCCACGCCTCAGGTCTCGGTCACGAGGACCGCTCGCGAACATCTGCGGATCTCTCGCCGACGGCGTTCGCCGACGAGGCGGCGACGCTTCGAGCCCCACGCCGCTGCGCGCGCTGGGGAGCGGCCGGAAGCCACCGCATGGACCGGGCGAACTGGATGACTGATCCCTCCATCAGGACCGCAATGCCGATCCGAGCGCCAAGAGCGATGCTGATCAGCGCGAGCGGCCAAGACAAGGCCAGAAGCGAGCCGGCGGTGACGCCTTGGCCGATCGTGCAGCCGCCGCAGAGCACGCCGCCGACGCCCATCAGCGCCGCTCCGCCGAGATGCCGTTTCATCTCTCGGGGATCGTCAAAGGCTTCCCAGCGGAACTCCGCCGCGCGCCTCGCGGCTATGAATGATCCAACGACGACTCCGGCCACAGAGCCGACGCCAAATTCTAGAAGAGCGTCACGTTCAAAAAGCACGCCGAACAGCGCCTTTGCCACCGGCGAGACAAAAGTCAGGCTCTGCGGCGCGGTGGTCTGAACGAATTCATCTGTCAGGAGCCGGGTGGCGATCCAGCCGGCGACGACGCCGACGCCCAGCACGACGCCGCCTGTCACCAGTCTTGGCGTCCGCCTTAAGCGGAGGTCGGAAACCGCCACGAGCGCGAGCGCTCCGGCGATGATGGTCGCGATCCAGCCTCGAAGGTCGAGGCCGGTCATGCCTTCGACGACGCCCGGAATGTCCGTACGACCCGGCGGAGGCGGCGAGAACGCGACGCCTTCGATGACGCCTATGCGAAACGGGGCCAACGAACCACGGAGCGTCGCATATGCTGCGACGCCAAAGATGAGCATGACGATGAGGCTTCGGAGATCGCCGGAGCCGAACCTCACCAAAGACCCGAAGGCGCAGGTGCCCACGAGCGCCATGCCGAAGCCGAACAACATCCCGCCGACGATGACGCCGAGCCAGGGGACTGCGCTCGAAACATAGGTGGTCTGGGCAGGATCGAGCAGGCGCGCGACGACGAGCGACTGAGTGCCCGCGATCGCCACGGCGATGGCGAGCCCGAACACCTTCAAGCGCCTCGTGTCTGACCCGACGAACGCGTCTTCCAGCGCGCCGAAGGTGCAGAGGCGCGCGCGGCGGATGGCGAAGCCGACGGCGGCGCCGATCGTTAGACCGGCGAACGCGAGCCATGTTGGCCCGATAAACTCCATTGCGCCCGGTCCTCCCGTACCTTGGCCGGCGCGGGACTGTGCCGCCCCGTCAACCAGCCAGGCGCATGACGCGAAAGCTTACGGCTCCTTGCCGCAGAAAATATTATAGATCACGGAAATGACCCGCCGAACGTCATCGTTCGCCAGGCTATAATAGACGGTCTTTCCATCGCGACGCGTCGTCACGAAATCTTCGAGCCTCAGCCGGGCGAGCTGTTGAGAAACGCTTGGCTGACGAAGAGAGAGAATGTTTTCGAGCTCTGTGACGGAGCGTTCGCGTTCCGCGAGCAGACAGAGCAACAGAAGCCTGCTCTCATGTGAGAGCGCTTTCAGAAAATCACTGGCCTCCCGTGCGTTCTGCATGAGCACGTCGAGCTCCGGGGACACTTCGGGGCCGTCCCGAAGTTCGTCCTCGATCTTCGCAGATACGATAGCGGGCATTCCGCGATCCTCGGTCAGTGTGGTGTGGGCGCCGGAGGAAGGCGCTCGATCAAAGTGGCGAGTTCAGTCCAGAAGAAATCCCGACCGGGATAGCCTGTCAGGCGTCCGATTTCACGTCCATCTTGCGCAAGCACGAAGGTCGGCGTGATCCTCACGGCAGTGCTCAGCTCCAGACCCGAACTGGCCTGCGAGCGGATATCGACCCTGCGCAACGGGGCTCGTCCGCCTTCTTCCGAATTCGCGTAAGCGCCGGCGATCTCCCTCTCGAACTTCTGGCACCAGACGCAGCCCGGCTGATCGAACATAACCAGTTCGGCAGGGCCGGCGAGAGCGGCGTTCGCAAAGAGGGAGCCGATCACAAGTATGGAACCGACCGACGACGACTTCCGTGAAATCAGCATGACTGTTATATAATCGAATACGAATATGAATGCCAGCGTGACCACGCGCGAGTTCGAACTGGAGGCGCCTCATGGGGCTCGACGTCAGTCTCGCAGGAGCGGTGGCGGCAGGAGCTTTGTCGTTCGCGTCCCCCTGCGTCCTTCCTCTGACGCCGGCCTATCTTGGCTTCATCAGCGGCGCGGCGACGCCTGAGCAGATCGAACGAGATCGTTTTCGGGTCCTGGCGCTCGCTTTCGCGTTCGTTTCGGGTTTTTCGACGGTCTTCGTGATCTTCGGCGCGACGGCCTCGACGGTCGGCCAACTGATCGCCAGCTACGCCCAGCCCCTGACAATCGCCGCCGGCGTTCTGCTGATCCTTTTCGGCCTCCATTTCATTGAGCTTGTCCGCATCCCGTTTCTCTACCGGCAGGCGAGCGTCGGCCTGGAGCGAAGGCCGACAGGGCCGATTGGGGCCTATGCCGTCGGGCTTGCATTCGGTTTTGGATGGACGCCATGCGTCGGCCCGATCCTGGCTGCGATCTTGATGGTCGCCGGCTCCGAACAGACGGCATGGCGCGGCGCAGCGCTCCTGGGAGCCTATTCGGTCGGTATTGGCGTTCCCTTCCTGCTGGCGGCCGCATTCATGGGGGCCTTTTTGAGATGGTCGCGAGCGCTGAGGTCCAAGCTTGGACTTGTCGAAAAATTTTCAGGCGCGCTCCTCATCTTGACCGGCCTGGCGTTCATTGGCGGGTGGGTGCCCCTGATCGCCGGCTGGTTGCTTGAAACGTTCCCGGGCTTTGCGGAAATCGGTTGAGAGGGCCAACGAAGATGACGATCGAACCTGACCGGCGGAAGGTCGTCCTGGGCGCGGCGGGCGCGCTCGTTGCGTCGACGGCTGTCGTTCGAGCAGCGCCCGTCCTCGGCGATGACGGGAACTATGCGCAAGACTGGTATCTCGAAAGCTTTCTCGATCTTGCCGACGACGTGCGCGCCGCGGCCGATAAAGGCAAGTCGTTTGCCGTGCAGTGGGGCATGCGCGGCTGTCCCGCCTGCCAGCGCCTCCACCAGGTCTATCTCGTGAAACCGGACGTCAGCGGTTTCCTGCAGGAGAAGTTCGACATCGTTCATCTCGACACGTTCGGATCGCGCGAGGTGACGGACATCGACGGCGATCGGCTGGGCGAGAAGGCGCTTGCCGCCAAACGGGGCGTCCGGACAACGCCGACCTTCCAGTTTTTCGCTGTATCGAAAGCCGGGCCGGTGGAAGTCGCCCGGATGCCGGGGCTGCTCGGCGAGCCCGATTTCCTGGCGATGTTCCGCTTCGTTGCGGACCGGGGTTACGAGACCAGTTCATTCAACGAGTGGCTTAAGGCTCAGCGAGCCGGCTAGTCACGCCGAAACCAACGGGTTCTGGAGAACGATGAGATGAGACAGGGCGTCATGTTGGCTTTAGCGCTGTGCCTCGGTGTGACCGCGCCAGGACAAGCAGCCGCGCAAGCGGCTCCAACAGGGCTGTCCGAGACCGCGCGTCCGGGCGACGCCGTTCCGAAGCCGAAGCGCACCGCCGCCGGCCTTTATCTGACGCCGATGGAGGCGGCGGACATCGTGCGCAAGGACGGCTCACATACGCTCTTCGTCGACGTCCGGACGCGCGGAGAGATGATGTTCACGGGGTGGGCGCCGCTCGTCGATGGTCACGTCCCGTTCGTCGATGTGACCGAATTCTGGGACTGGGACGACAAGGAAGGGCGCTACAAACTTGAGCCTAATGGCTCATTCACAGCTCAAGTCGAACGGCTTCTCGAGACCAAGGGTCTGGCCAAAACGGACCGCGTGATCCTGATGTGCCGATCCGGCGACCGCTCGGCGCGAGCCGCCGACAAGCTGACCGAAATGGGCTTCACGCAAGTCTACAGCCAATACGAGGGTTTCGAAGGCGACCTGTCGCCCTATGGCCAGCGGACGGTGAACGGCTGGAAGAACGCCGGGCTTCCCTGGACCTACAAACCCGACCGGGCGAAGTTCTACGCGGGCGGGCTCTGAGACCAGTTCGGCGCGCGGTCGGGCGAAGCCGCCGCGCGCCGGGGCAGGTCACTTGTTGACCGGGGATTCTGGATCAAACAGATAGGCGGTGACGTCCTTCATCTGCTTTTCGTTCAGCACATGGTTTGAACCGAAGCGCGGCATGTTCGAACAGGCGAGGACCGACTGGGCGTCGTAGATCTTTGCGTATGTCGCCTTGGCGGCGTCTTCCGAATATTTGAAAACCTTGCCATAGCCCTTCAAGCTCGGGCCGAGCGTGCCATAGCTGGTCTCCTTCGGGTCGAGCTGGTGGCAGGCGTAACAGTTGCCGCCCGCCTCGGTGCCCGCGGGGTCGCTGAACTGGAAGCCGCGGCCATTCTGAGCGACCTTTTCGCCGGCCTTCCAGTCGCCCAGCACCTTCCCGTCCGCGGGCATCTGCACTTTGGCCTTTTCGGCCGCGAGGATCTTGTCGGCCTGCTCCTCGGACGGCTGGTTGCGGGTCTCGGTGCAGATCCGCTGCGCGTCATCCTGCTTCAAACGCTCATCCCAACCCTCCGGCAGGTTCTTGAAGCTGGAGGCGACGGTCTTCTCGACACGCGCGGTGTCGACTGCCGGCGCTCCGTCGGCGGCGAGAGCCGAGGTCGCAAGCAATAGAGCTGGCAGTGCGATGAGTTGCGTTTTCATGTCTGTCGTCTCCCCGTCAACGCTTTATCGAGGGGACTTTGAGTTCGCCCCCTTCAGCGCTCTTGTTGAGATAGAGCGTGACCGCAGTGACCGCTTCGGACGCGTAGCCCGGCGCCGGCATCCGCATCTGGCGGTAACAATCCCAGAGGCGATGTTGCATCGTCCGCGTGGCGCTTTGCGAGACGCGATAGGTCGGCCAGCTGCCCATCGACGCCTGCGCCGATTTGTTCGGGACGTCGAACTGGGGCAGGTCGGTGGTGCGGATCCGCTTGTTCGCCGCGCCGTGGCAGGTCGCGCAGGAGAAGTCCATCACCGACGAACGGCGGAAAAACAGCTGTTCGCCGACCTTGTAGAGCTCCTTTTCCTTCTCATGCGAGAGCGGGGCCTCGATCTTCATGCCGCTCGACTTGTTGGCGATGAAGGCCACGAGGTCCTCCATGTCCGAACCGCGGCCCGGCCCGGAGAACGGCTTGGCGCGAATCGCTTTGGTGTCGAAGGCCTGGATCTTTTCCATGCACCAGAGCAGCCGCTGCTCGAGATCCATGACCTGGTCGGCGTCCTTGAAGTAGCGGGGAAGCTTGGCGTAGGCGCCTTCGAGGACGCCCGGCCCCTCGCCGAGATCGCAGGTCTCAAGCGAGACGTTTTGGTCGCCACGCGCTTCCGCCCAAAGCGCCTCGCCGCGATCGACGTTCAGAAACCCCGGATTGGCCATCGGGTCGTCGATCATCTTGCGGTAGCGCTCGATCTCCGCCGCGCTCGTCGAGCTGTTGGCGTTGACCCCGTCCTGGGCGGATCCGAGCCCGGTGAGCCCCAGTGATAGAGCGATCGCCGCGACGCCCAGAAAGGCGGCGCCTGTAGCCTTCGGTCTCATGTTTCTTCCCCATTCATTTTCTTGTTGAGGCCGACCGCATCCGGCCGGTCAGGGAGTCCACTTGCGCCGGTCGCGCCCTTCAACGGGACCTCCGATCGGCCGATACGCGACTTTACATTCATAAAACCCTATATCACAATACGTCTAATCCGGTCGATGCGCATATGGCGTGAGACCCGAAATAATAACGAAGATACAAAGCCTTACGGATGCATAGGGCTTGGGAGGAAATGAATGAGACTGTTCGAGCGGGCCCAATCCCGTCGAGATGCGCTGCGCGTCGCAGCCATTTCAGCGGCCGTCGCCGCGCTGAGCCCCCGGCTTGCGTTCGCCAAGCCTGAGGAGGTCAAGGCCGAGATCGACAAGCTCTACGGCGGCAAGGAAATGACGGCCGGCAAGCTCAAGCTCGACATGCCGGAGATCGCCGAAAACGGCCTGGTCGTTCCGATCAACGTCGAAGTCGAGAGCCCGATGACCGAGGCCGACTACGTCAAGTCGGTCAGCGTATTCGCCGAGGGCAACCCGTTTCCCCGCGTTCTGACCTACCGCTTTACGCCGGCCTGCGGCCGCGCGGCGGCGTCTCTTAGAATGCGTCTCGCGCAGACGCAGAACGTCATCGCGATCGCGGAGACTTCAACCGGCCAGCTCTACACGGCCAAATCCGAGGTCAAGGTCACGATCGGCGGCTGCGGCGGCTGACGTCGCCCGGCGATTCACGACCACCCGAGAAACGAGAGCGATCACATGGCCAACAAAGCTTCCGCCCGAGTCCGCGTTCCGCCGAAGGCGAAGAAGGACGAGATCATCGAAGTCAAAACGCTCATCTCCCACGAGATGGAGAGCGGCGTGCGCAAGGACTCGTCCGGCAAGGTCGTGCCGCGGGATATCATCAACAAGTTCACCGCGGCGTTCAACGGCGCGACGGTGTTCGAGGCCGACTGGTTCCCGTCGATCTCGGCGAATCCCTATCAGGCCTTTTTCTTCAAGGCGAAAGAGTCTGGCGAGTTCACCTTCACGTGGAAGGATGACAACGGCCAGGAAACGACCGCCAAGGCGAAGCTCGAAGTCGCCTGACGTCTAACGCGATCCGCGACGCCTGACGGCGCGTCCGGCTTTCCGGGCGCGACCGGAGGGCCGCGCCCATGCTTGGAGAGGACCCCTCTCATGATCTCCCGCCGTGAATTCATGGTCGCCGCGACCGCAGCCGGAGCTCTGGCGGCCGGCTCGGGGCGAAGCCTCGCTCAGGCCGCCTCGAGCGGAAAGCTCACCCAGGACGATCTTCTGCGCTTCGACGCCCTAGGCAAGGTCACTTTGCTGCACCTGACCGACACGCATGCGCAGCTCAATCCCGTCTATTTCCGCGAGCCTTCAATCAACCTTGGCGTCGGCGAGACGAAGGGTCTCCCTCCCCATGTCACCGGCGCCGCCTTTCTCGATCGCTTCAAGATCAAGCCCGATAGCCCGCAAGCCTATGCGCTGACCAGCGAGGACTTCACCGCGCTCGCCAAGGCCTACGGGCGCATGGGCGGCTTCGACCGCATCGCCACGCTTGTGAAGGCGATCCGCGCCGAGCGGGGCGACGACAATGTGCTGCTGGTCGCTGGCGGCGACGAGCTGCAGGGGAGCTGGTCGTCGTTACAGACCAAGGGCGGCGACATGGTGAAGGCGCTGTCAGCGCTCAAGCTCGACGCGATGGTTGGGCATTGGGAGTTCACCTACGGCGCCGAGCGCGTCAAGGAGATCGCGGACGCAGGTCCCTTCGCCTTCCTCGCCCAGAACATCCGCAGCCTCGAATGGCAGGAGGAGGTGTTCCCGGCCGCAAAGACGTTCGAGCGCGGCGGGGCCAAGATCGCGGTCATCGGCCAAGCCTATCCGCGGACCCCGATTGCCAATCCCCGCTGGATGATCCCCGACTGGGAGTTCGGCCTGCGCGAAGACGATCTGCGCAAGCAGATCGAGACCGCGCGCTCTGGCGGCGCCGACGTCGTCGTCCTGCTCTCGCACAACGGCTTCGACGTCGATCGCAAGATGGCGGGGCGCGTGAAGGGCATCGACGTGATCCTGACCGCGCATACGCATGACGCGATCCCGACGGTGATCGAGGTCGACAAGACGCTCCTGATCGCTTCGGGTTCGCACGGCAAGTTCCTGTCGCGCCTCGATCTCGACGTGAGGGACGGCAAGATCGCGGGCTATCGCTTTGGCCTCATCCCGGTCTTCTCGGACGCAATCGCGCCCGACGCCGAGATGACGAAGCTCGTGACCGAGGCGCGCGCGCCGTTCGAGAAGGAGCTCACCCGGGAGATTGGACGTACCGAGAGCGTCCTCTACCGCCGCGGCAACTTCAACGGCACGCTCGACGATGTCATCTGCCAGGCGATGATGGAGCAGCGCGACGTCGAGATCGCGCTATCGCCCGCCTTCCGCTGGGGAGCGAGTCTGCTGCCCGGCGATCCGATCACCTTCGAGGCGATCACGAACGCGACCGCCGTGACTTATCCGAACTGCTACCGATCGACGATGACCGGCAAGCAGTTCAAGGACGTGCTCGAGGACATCGCCGACAACATCTTCAACCCCGACCCCTACTTCCAGGGCGGCGGCGACATGGTCCGGCTCGGCGGCGTCGGCTACGCCATCGACGTCTCGCAACCGATCGGCAAGCGCATCTCCAATCTCACGCTGCTGAAGTCCGGCAAGACGATCGAGGCCGACAAATCCTACACCGTCGCTGGCTGGGCCAGCGTCAACCAGAACGTCGAGGGCCCGCCGATCTGGGACGTGGTCGAGCGCCATGTCGCAAACGCCAAGACCATCAGGGTCGAGCCCAATGACGCCATCAAGGTCTCGGGCGCATGACCGAAACCTCCAACCAGGGAACCAGCGCGATGAGCGACACCCCCACGCTTAGCCGTCGGCGCATCCTCAATCTCGGAGCGGCCGGCGTCGGCGCGGCGGCGTTCGCACCGGCGTTCGCGTCGGCGCAAACGCCGGACCCGCTTATCGTCGAGAAGCAGGAGTGGAGCCAGTATCTCGGCGAGGGCGTCAACGCGAAGCCGTACGGCGTGCCGTCCAAGTTCGAGAAGGACGTTGTGCGCCGTGAGGTCGAGTGGCTGACCGCAAGCCGTCAGAGTTCCGTCTCCTTCACGCCGCTTCATGCGCTCGACGGCGTGATCACGCCGAACGGCTTGTGCTTCGTGCGCCATCATGGCGGCGAAGCCGAGATCGATCCGGCGAAGCACCGTTTCATGATCAACGGAATGGTGGACAAGCCGCTCGTCTTCACGATGGAGGACGTCAAGCGCATGCCCGGGCGCGTGAACCGCGTCTATTTCCTGGAATGCGCGGCCAACAGCGGCATGGAGTGGCGAGGCGCGCAGCTCAACGGCTGCCAGTTCACCCACGGCATGATCCACAACGTCGTCTACACCGGCGTGCCGCTGAAGGCCTTCCTGAACGAAGCCGGCGTCAGCCCGAAGGGCAAGTGGGTGCTGGCGGAAGGCGCCGACGCGTCGGCCATGACGCGTTCGATCCCGCTCGAGAAGGCGATGGACGATTGTCTCGTCGCCTGGGCGATGAACGGCGAAGCGCTTCGGCCTGAACAGGGCTACCCTTTGCGCCTCGTGGTGCCGGGTTGGGAAGGCAACATGTGGATCAAGTGGCTGCGTCGCGTCGAAGTCGGCGACCAGCCCTGGGCGCAGCGCGAGGAGACGTCGAAATACACGGACCTGCTGGCCGATGGCCGTTCGCGTCAGCACACCTTCCTGATGGACGCCAAATCCGTCGTCACCAATCCGAGCCCCCAGGCGCCTCTGAAGTCGAAGGGCCCGAACGTGATCTCCGGCGTCGCCTGGTCGGGTCGTGGCTCGATCAACCGCGTCGACGTGTCGATCGACGGCGGCAAGAACTGGCGGTCGGCGCGCATCGAGGGCCCGACCTTTCCGAGGGCGATGGCGCGCTTCTACGTCGATTTCGACTGGAACGGGCAGGAGCTCATGCTGCAGTCGCGCGCGATGGATGACAGCGGTTATGTGCAGCCGACCAAGGACGAGCTGCGCAAGTTCCGCGGCACGAATTCGATCTACCACAACAACGGCATCCAGACCTGGTTGGTGAAGCCGGATGGGAGCGCAGAAAATGTCGAAGTCAGCTAACATTCTCGCGGTGGCCGGCGTCGTCCTACTGCCGTTCTCCGCGATAGCGGCGGAGAAGGTCGGCCTCGGCCGTCCTGCGCTTCCGGAGGAAGTGAAGGCCTGGGACATCGACGTCCGGCCGGACGGACTCGGGCTACCCGAGGGCAAGGGCTCGGTCACCGACGGCGAAACCCTGTTCCAGACCAAGTGCGCGAGCTGTCACGGCGAGTTCGGCGAAGGGGCAGGGCGCTGGCCGGTGCTCGCCGGCGGCAAGGACAGCCTGAAGTCGGATCGGCCTGAAAAGACCATCGGTTCGTTCTGGCCCTACACGTCGACGGTGTTCGACTACGTCCACCGCGCGATGCCGTACGGCGAGGCCCAGTCGCTGTCCGCCGACGAGACCTATGCGGTCGTCGCCTATTTGATGAACCTCAACGATCTCGTCCCGGGCGACTTCGTGCTTTCGAAGGAAAACTTCCCGAAGGGCCTGCCAAACGAGAAGAACTTCTACGACGACGACCGTGAAACCACGGAAAAAGCGTTCTGGAACAAGACGCCTTGCATGGAGAACTGCAAGGCGAAAGTCGAGATTACGGGGCATGCGGCTAACCTCGACGTCACGCCCGACGACCAGAAGGACAACAAGGATGAGAAGCCGAGCTCCAGCGTGGAGTGACTGGGCGTTTTGCTGGCCCAACCTCAGCGCTGGAGCCGTCTTGACGCTCGTTCTGGTCGCGCCGGCCTTCGGCGCGGACGTCGAGCTCGGCCGTTATCTCGGGTCGGAATGCGCCGCCTGCCACGCGGTAGGCGGCGTCGGAGGCGCGGCGGGCATTCCCAATATCTCCGGCTGGCCGAAGGACCAGTTCGCCGCGACGCTGGGCGCATTCCGCTCGGGGGAACGCGCCAGCGATGTCATGTCGGCGATCGCCAGACGGCTGAATGACGAGGAGATCGCGGCGCTCGCCGCCTACTTTGGAGGTCTCGAGAAACCGAATTGACGATCGTCAGAAGATCTGCGCGGTGAAACCTAAAAAAGAAAACTCCGGGGAGGATAAAATGCGCATGGATCGTCGTCGTTTCATTACGTCCAGCTTCGGGCTCGCAGGCGCCGTTATGCTCGGGGCCCCGGCTGTTCTCGGTCAGGCCAAGCCCAAGGTCGTCGTCGTCGGCGCCGGCGCCGGGGGCGCGACCGCCGCGAAGTACATCGCCAAGGATAGCGGCGGGGCGATCGACGTCACGCTGGTCGAGGAGAACGCCAATTACAGGACCTGTTTTCACTCCAATCTCTACATCGGGGGATTGAAGGACTTCGACGAGCTGGCGCATGGCTACGAGGGATTGGCCAAGCAACCGCTCAAAATGGCGCGCGCCCGGGCGACCGGCGTCGATCGCGACAAGCGCGAGGTCGTGCTGTCGACGGGAGACCGCCTCGCCTATGACCGCCTGATCCTGTCGCCGGGCATCGACCTCAAATACGACTCGGTTCCCGGCTGGTCGAAATCAGGCGAGGAGGCGATGCCGCATGGATGGAAGCCGGGGCGGCAGACCGAACTCATAAAGCAAAAGCTCGACGCGACGCCGAATGGCGGGCTGATCGTCATGATCGCGCCGCCCACCCCCTATCGTTGCCCGCCCGGACCGTACGAGCGCATATCGATGTTCGCGCACGCGCTGACGAAGGCCGGAAAGAAAGACTGCAAGATCATCATTCTCGATCCGAAGGAGACGTTCTCGAAGCAGGCGGCCTTCCTGTCGGAATGGCAGAACCGCTATGGCAAGATGATCGAATGGCTGAGCCCCAAGATCTATAACGGAATCGAGGCTGTGGAGCCGGAAACCGGCACGGTCCGGACCGGGTTCGAGACCTACGAGAAGTGCGCCTTGGTCAATGTGATCCCGGCGCAGATGGCGGCCTCGATCGTGCGGGACGCAGGCCTTGCGCCGTCAGGCGGCTATTGCGCGATAGACGCCGCGTCCA
Organism: Ancylobacter novellus; assembly: GCA_003241695.1. Taxonomy (GTDB): domain Bacteria; phylum Pseudomonadota; class Alphaproteobacteria; order Rhizobiales; family Methylopilaceae; genus Methylopila. The sequence goes on from QFPN01000009.1 coordinate 83,866, forward strand.
TGCGGTCGACGGCCGATGCGAACATATTCGTCATCGGCGACGCGGCGATCGCGGGCGACATGCCGAAGTCGGCCTTCGCCGCCAACAACCAGGCCAAGGTCGCGGCCATGGTCGTGCGGGCCGAACTCACCGGTTCGCGGCAGTTTCCGGCCCGATACGCCAACACCTGCTGGAGCACTGTCGACGCCGACGCCGCCATCAAGATCGGCGGCCGGTACGAAGCGAAGGACGGCAAGATCACGGCGACCGAGACTTATGTGTCTTCGCCTGGCGAAAGCGCCGACGTCCGCAGGAAGACCGAGGAGGAAAACGTGGCCTGGTACAAGGCGATCACCGCCGACATGTTCGCGTGACGGCTGGAGCGGCCGTCGTTCCGCGCGGCTCACAAGCTCTGCGAAGGAGCGTAGCCGCGCTCGCGGTCGGAACATTGGCCTGTTCGCAGTCCGCGGCCGGCGAGGAGCGGTTCGACGCGCCTTCGCTTGGCGAGGTCGTCGCCGGCCGCTGCGCGGCGTGTCACGGGCGACCCGCGGCGGGCGCGACGGGTTCGCTCGAAGGACGGTCGGCAGAGGCCGTAGCCTCGGCTCTGCGCGCTTACCGGGACCGCGGTGACCCTCGCGCGGTCATGACGTCGCGCGCCAAGCTAATGACGGACGCTGAGATCGACGCCGTCGCCGCCTACGTCGCCAGCCGTCCGGCTTTGAATCAAGGGCGGAGATAAGATGTCGGATCGATCGGGCGTCGACAGAAGAACGGTCTGCGCCGGCGGCGCCGGGCTCGTCGCGCTTTTCGGGGCCTCTCGGACAGCCATCGCCGGCGGCCGGCGCTCGCTCGTGATTGTCGGCGGAGGGGTCGGCGGAGCGACAGCCGCGCGTTACGTGAGCCTTTGGGGGCGCGGCGCGGTCGACGTCACTCTCGTCGAACCGGCGGAGCGCTATGCGACCTGCTTCTTTTCGAACCTTTATCTCGGCGGTCTGCGCTCGTTCGAATCTCTCGAGCATGGCTATGACCGCCTGGCGCGGTCTGCGGGCGTCACGCTGAAACGCATGACGGCCGAGCGCATCGAGCGGGACCAAAAACGTGTGATCCTATCGGACGGCTCGGCGCTTCCTTACGAGCGACTGATCCTGTCGCCCGGGATCGAGCTCCAGTTTGGATCTGTCCCGGGTTATTCCGAGAGCGCGTCCGAGGTCATGCCTCATGCGTGGAAAGCCGGCCCGCAAACCAGGCTGCTCAAGGCCAAACTCGACGCCGTTCCCGACGGCGGGCTGATCGTCATGATCGCCCCTCCCAATCCCTATCGGTGCCCGCCTGGCCCGTACGAGCGCGTTTCGATGATGGCGCACGCGCTGCAGGCGGCGAACAAGCCGAAGACGCGCATCATCGTTCTCGACCCAAAGGATAAATTCTCGAAGATGGCTCTGTTCCAGGAAGGCTGGGACAGGCGCTATCCGGGCGTAGTGGAATGGCAGGATCCGACCATCCATGGCGGCGTCAAGGGCGTCGACGCGGCGTCGATGACTGTCTCGACAGATTTCGAGGACCGGCAAGCCGACTTGGTGAACGTGATACCTGCGCAGAAGGCTGGGAGGATCGCGCAGGACGCGGGGCTGACCGACGCCTCCGGCTACTGCCCGATAGACGCCTCGAGCATGCGCTCGACCGTCGATCCTGAAATTTTTGTCGTCGGGGACGCATGCATCGCGGGCGACATGCCGAAATCTGGGTTCGCCGCGAACAGCCAGGCCAAGGTCGCCGCTTTGGCCGCTCTTTCCGATCTTGCGGGGCGTCCATCCTACGCGGCGCATTACGAAAGCACCTGCTGGAGCCTGTTGACGCCGACGGACTGCGTCAAGGTCGACGGCGTCTACGCCGCCCAAGCCGGCAGGATCAGGGAAGTCGCGGGGTTTGTGTCGGACACCGGAGAGCCGGACGAGCGCCGGCGACTGAACGTCGATGAAGCGCACGCCTGGTACGACGCGATGGTCGCGGACGTGTTCGGGTGAACGGTCTTCAGTTCAAGAAGGGAGATTTCAGATGGTTGGCGGCATGAGCAGAAGGGCGGTCATGGCGGGCGCGGCGATCGGCGGAGCGGCGGCGGCGGGCCGCGCGCTCGCCGCCCCCTCCCACCTCGAGCTCGACGACCTCAAGAAAGAGGGCGAGGTCGCCGTTCTCTACCATTGCGACTACGGAGACGTTGCGCGCTTCGATCAGACCCTCAACAACATCGCCAATCATTACTCCGCCTATAACGGCGATCCTTTCGCCCTGCAGATCGTGCTGATCGCGCATGGCGGGGGGATCAAGTTCTTCCTCGATACGTTGGACGGCACCATGTGGAAGGACGAGAAACTTCCGCCTGAACTGTTCGAGCGCGCGAGCTCGTTGTCCAAGAACGGACTGAAAGTCCATCTCTGCGAGATCACCTTCAAACGCAACAAACTGGATCCGTCGCGCGCAAGGCAGGCGGATTTCATCTCCTTCGTTCCGTCGGGGGTTGCGACTGTCGCCGCCCTGCAGACCAAGGGGTTCGCCTATCTCAAGGTCGGATGAGCGCCTTGCGTGTCAGTGGTAACCTTCCCCGGCGCGCACTTTGCCCCGGAATATCCAGTAGACGAAGGCGGTGTAGCCGAGGATGATCGGGAACAGGACGATCACGCCCGCCCCCATGAAAATCTGGGATGCTGGCGCTGCGGCGGCGTCCCAGAAGGTGAGGTGCGGCGGAACGAGATATGGGAAGGTCGAGATCGCGAGGCCGAGGAAGCCCAGGAGAAACAAGGCGATCGAACCGAAAAACGGACCGATCTCCCGCCTCGCGTCAAGACCGCGCCAGACAAGCCAGGCGACGATAAGGGCGAGCGCCGGGATCGGCGCAAGCAGGAGAAAGTTCGGTAGGCTGAACCAGCGATCCCAGATCCGGTCGATCGCAAGCGGCGTCCAGAGGCTGACGAGCCCCATCGCGACCATGACAGCCGCCAGCAGACGTGGGGCCTGCCGGCGAGAACGTTCCGCGACCTCTCCGTCGGTCTTCATGTAGAGCCAGGTCGCGCCGAGCAGCGCGTAACCCAGCACCACGCCGACGCCGCAGAGCAGACTGAAGGGCGTCAGCCAGTCTAGGGTTCCGCCGGCGAACTGTGCGCCGCGGCCTTCTATTTCAGCGACATTCACGCCCTGGATGAGCGCTCCCAGGATAAGTCCCTGGCAAAAAGCGGCGACGATCGATCCTCCCGAGAACGAAATGTTCCAGACACGTTTGTTAGGCTTGGCGATCCAGCGAAACTCGAACGAGACCCCTCGGAAAATCAACGCGAGCAACATGACGGTGATGGGCAGATAGACTGCCGGCATGATGACGGCGTAAGCCTTCGGGAAGGCGACCCAAAGTCCCCCGCCGCCGAGGATCAGCCAGGTTTCGTTGCCGTCCCAGAACGGCGCGACCGTATTCATCATCTGGTCGCGCTCACGCTCGTCGCTGGCCCAGGGGAACAGGATCCCGATCCCGAGGTCGAATCCGTCGAGAACGACATACATCGCCACCGCGGCGCCGATGATCCAGGCCCAGACGAGCGGCAAATACCATTCCATCACTCAGCCCCTCGCCGGTTCCAGCGCGCCATCGATCGCGTCTTCGGCGGCCGAGATCGGCCGGCCGGGCGCGCCGTGGGTCGGCGGCGCGATCACAGACGGCTCGGGCCCCTTGTTGATCAGCCGGTTGATGTAGAAAACGCCGACCGAGAACACCACCGAGTAGACGGCGACGAAGAGAGCCAGAGAGATCGCCAGGCTTGCGGCGGGAACGGGAGACAGCGCGTCCGCCGTTCTCAGTACGCCGGTGGCGATCCAGGGCTGGCGGCCCTGTTCGGTCACGACCCAGCCGGCCAGAATGGCGATGAAGCCAAGAGGCCACATCCGGGCGGCGCCGTGCTGGAACCAGCGCGACTGCCAGATTTCATCGCGCCACCAGAGCCAGGCTCCGACAAGGCCGGTCACGATAAAGAGGAGCCCGATCGCCACCATGATGCGGAAGCCGAAATAGGGGCCGATCAGCGGTGGTCGGTCCTGGGGCGCGAAATCCTTCAACCCCTTGATGCGGCCGTCCCATTCGTGGGTGAGGATGAGACCTGACAGGCGGGGGATCGAGAGCTCGTAGTCGTTTCTCTCCGCTTCCCGGTTCGGGATCGCGAAGAGCGACAACGCGACAGGCTCCGAACCGTCCCAATGTCCTTCCATCGCCGCGACCTTGGCCGGCTGATGCTCGAGCGTGTTGAGGCCGTGGGCGTCGCCGATGAAAGCCTGCATGGGGGCGACGACGAAAATCATGCCGACCGCCATCTTCACCATCGTGCGCGCCTCCTCGAGGAACTTGCCCGCGAGCAGATAGCGGCAGCCCACTGAGAGAACGACGACCGCGGTGGTGAGATAGGCCGCCGTCATCATATGCGCGAAGCGATAGGGGAAGGATGGATTGAAGACGATCTGAAGCCAATCGACGGGATGGGCGACGCCGTCCCGCATCTCAAATCCGGCCGGGGTGTGCATCCAACTGTTCGCGGACAGGATCCAGAAGCCGGAAATCGCCGTGCCGACTGCGACCACGCAGGCGGCTGTGACGTGCAGCCAGGACGGCACCCGCGTCCATCCGAACAGCATGATTCCCAGGAAGGTCGCCTCCAGGAAAAACGCCGTCAGGACCTCATAGCCGATCAACGGACCGATGACGTTGCCGACGACTTCGGAAAACCGGCTCCAGTTGGTGCCGAATTGGTAGGACAGCACGATGCCCGAGACCACGCCCATCGCGAAGGACACCGCGAAGATCTTCGTCCAGAACCGCGCCAGCTTGTGAAATCGATCCGCGCCCGTCCATTTCCAGAGAAGGAGGAGCGTGGCGACATAAGCGGAGATTCCGATCGAGAACGCCGGGAATACGATGTGGAACGACACAGTGAAGGCGAACTGGAGTCGAGCGAGAACGGCGGCGTCTAATTCCATGTCAGACTGTCCTTTGCATCAGCCGTTCGTCATCGAGGCGAGACTTTTCCAGATCATGTAGGCCGCGACGCAGAAGATCATGATCGCGAATGCGATGTTCAGGGCGCCCTTCGATGCGGCGAGCCGGCAGGCGAGTCGGGCGCCGATCAACCCGCCAGCAGCGCCGCCGGCGACGAAGACCAGCGCGAGCGGCCAGTCGACGAAGCCCGAGATCGCATAGTTGACGGCGGTCGTCAGACCGAAGGCGGCGACCGCCACAAGAGAGGAGCCGATCGCCATCAGGGTCGGCATGCCCGTCGAGGCCACGAGGCCGGGAACGATAAGAAACCCGCCGCCGATGCCGAAGAAGCCGGAAAACATGCCGGTCGCCGCTCCGGCGCCGAGCACCTTCGGAGCCTTTTCGAGCGTGCACTCTGAATTTGAGTCGCCGACATGGCCGCGGCCCCGCAACATCAGGACGCCGACCACGATCATCAGCAATGCGAAGAGGAGCAAAAGCTTCTGCCCGTCGATCGCTTTGCCGGCCGTCGAGCCCAGAAAGGCGCCGGCGACGCCGGCGGCGCTGAACATCGTCGCGCAACGCCATTTGACGTTGCCTCGGCGGGCATGCGCGATCAGGCTGGAGGCGGCGTTGGCGGCTACGGCGAACGCGCTCGTCCCGATCGCCATATGCGCGCTCGGGACGCCGACGAGATAGACCATCAACGGCACGGCGAGGATCGATCCGCCGCCGCCGAAAAGGCCGAGCGTCAGACCGACGAGGCCGCCGGACAATCCGCCGAGAAGATATTGCGACAGGTCAAGCGTCGTCATTTGTTCTCGGCCCGTCTCGCGGCGCGGCTGCTTTCGGGTGGAGCGGCGATCGGCCTACGCTGGCTCGCTGCGCGTATTCCGCGGACGGCCTTACGCCCAGCTTCACAGCCCGTTGATCGGCACTTTCAAGTAACGCTTGCCGTCACCTTCCGGCTTCGGCAGCTCGCCCGCCTTCATGTTGACCTGCAGCGCTGGAATGATGAGCTTCGGCATGGCGAGGGTCGCGTCGCGCTCGGTCCTCAACGCGACGAAATCGTCCTCGCTCGTTCCTTCGCGCACGTGAATATTGTGCGCCAGTTCCTCGGCGACCGTCGTGTCGTGGCGCACGTCGCGGCCGTTCGGCCCGTAGTCGTGGCACATGAAGAGGCGCGTATCGGGCGGAAGCGATAGGACCCGTTGGATCGACCTGAACAGCGTCCGCGCGTCTCCGCCTGGAAAATCGGCGCGAGCCGTGCCTCCGTCGGGCATGAAAAGCGTGTCGCCGACGAAAGCGGCAGTTCCGATCACGTAGGTAAGGCAGGCCGGGGTGTGCCCGGGCGTATGCATGACGCGGGCGTCGAGGCTTCCGATCGTGAATGTGTCCTGGTCTTCGAACAGTCGGTCGAACTGGGAGCCGTCGCGCTGGAAATCCGTCCCTTCGTTGAAGATCTTTCCGAAGGTGTCCTGCACCGCCTGGATCTGGGCGCCGATCGCGATCTTTCCGCCGAGAACTTTCTGCAGATACGGCGCGGCTGAAAGGTGGTCGGCGTGGACGTGAGTTTCCAGCAGCCACTCGACCGAAAGCTCGCGTGACCGGACATGCTCAATGATCGCGTCGGCCGACGTATGGCTTATGCGGCCGGACGCGTAGTCGAAGTCCAGGACGCTGTCGACGACGGCGCAGGCCGCGCTCCGAGGATCCTTGACCACGTACGAGAATGTGTTTGAGGCCGCGTCGAAGAAAGCTGTGACGTCGGGCTGGTCGGTCATCGCAGGCGTCTTTCGGCTCTAGCGCTAGGATCGGGGAACAGGGCGCGACAGAACGGCGTCGTTAAAAGCCATCCCGGCGAGCATCGCGAAAAGGAACACGAGGGTCGGCGCGACGCCGATCGCGGCGGATGCGACGGCTGGCCCGGGGCACAGGCCGGCGACGCCCCAGCCCACGCCGAAGATGGCGGCGCCCGCCAAGAGTTTAGCGTCGATCCTGCGGTTGCTCGGCAGGTGAAACTGCTCGTCGAAAGCGGGACGGGGCAGAGTCCGCGCCAGAGCCGCCGCAACCGCCGCGACGGCGACAGCGCCGGCGAGCACGAACGCCAGGCTCGGATCCCAGGCTCCGAAGACGTCGAGAAAGCCGAGAACGCGGGATGGGTCCAGCATGCCGGACAGCGCAAGACCGAATCCGAAGAGCACGCCGCTGAAAGCGGCTGAAAGAGCGCGCGCAACGCTCATGCCGGCGCCGCCAGGCGAAGGACTGCGACTGTCGCCACCGCGCTCGTCAGAAACGTCGCGACCGCGGCCAGCGATCGCGGCGATAGGCGGGCGAGCCCGACGACGCCGTGACCGCTGGTGCAGCCCGATCCGAGGCGTGTTCCCAAGCCCACAAGTAGCCCCGCGATCGCGAGAGCTGGCGTCGACGCCTCGATCTTCACCTCGGGCAGCTGACCGAAGGCGGCCCAGTACGCCCAGGGCCCAACGGCGAGCCCAAGTACGAAAGCAAGGTTGAGCAGTCGTGGCGCGGTCGCCCGCCAGAGCCCGCTGACAATGCCGCTGATGCCAGCCACCCGGCCGGTGGAGAGCATCAGCACGCCTGCTGAAAGACCAACGAGGCCGCCGCCGATCAGAGAAGGCAGGTATGCGACCATGCTCATCGATCGCCTCCGTCCCCGTTGGGCCGCATGAGGGATTGAACGGAGATCCGCCGCATCGGTGACTCCGGCGATCGGGCCTGGGGCAGACACGACCCGCCAAGCTCGTAGATCCCGGACAACGCGCGGATGATCGCGGGCGCCCTCTGATCGGCGACCCGGTAGAAGACCTGTTTGGCGTCCCGCCGACCCGCTACGAGACCCACCTCCCTTAAGGCGGCCAAGTGTTGCGACAGCGTGGGTTGGCGGAGCCCAAGGGCTACTTCGAGTTCTCCGACGGAAGCTTCGCCTCGCGTCAGATGCGAAACGATGAGCAGCCGAACTGGATTGGCGAGGCCCTTCAGGAACTCCGCCGCTTCGATGATTTCAGGACTGGTTGAGTGCGCCGTCATCGACCTCTTCTTGATCAGCGCGCGGCGGCCGCCGCCCGACGGCGCCGTCGCGTTTGATATATAATTGCATATATTTGATATTCAAAAATTGCAAATTAATATGGCGATCTGGGCGCGGCATGGGGCCGCGCCGTCCGACGGGGAGTGAGCATGAGGGACGTTGCTGATCTGCCTGGAGTAAAAATTCCTCCGCCGATCATTTTCGTGGGCTTCCTGGCTCTCGGCGCAGCACTCCATCACGGTATCTGGCCGGCGTCCCTGGGACTTGCAGCCGGTCCCCGCTGGATCCTTGCGGTTGGTTCTCTGGCCCTCGGCGCCGCCCTGATCGTCAGTTCTGCGTCCCGATTTCGCGCGGCGGACACTCCGCCCGCACCATGGAAGCCGACGCGGGCGATCGTGGCTTCGGGGCCCTACCGGCTGACGCGCAACCCCATGTATCTCGGGATGTCGGCGATCTACGTCGGCGTCGCCTGCGCCGCCGACAGCCTCTCAACGCTTGTGCTGATCGCGCCCCTTATGGCCGTGATCGACGTCTTCGTCGTCCGTCGTGAGGAGCGGTATCTCGAGCGCAAATTCGGCGACGAGTATGGTCGATATCGGTCGAGCGTCCGCCGATGGCTGTAACCGCTGTCACAGCACAACGACCTTGGAGCCCCTCGGCGTTCTGCCGTAGAGGTCGATCACGTCCTGGTTCAGCATCCGGATGCAGCCCGACGAGACCGCCTTGCCGATGCTCTGTGGTTCGTTCGTGCCGTGGATCCTGTAGAGCGTGTCCTTCCCGTCCTTGAACAGATACATGGCCCGGGCTCCGAGCGGATTCTGGGCGCCGCCGTCCATTCCGCCCTTCCAGGGTCCGTAGCGCCCGGGGTCGCGCCCGATCATGTCCTCGGTGGGCGTCCAGCGGGGCCACTCGCGCTTCATCTGGATTGAGGCGGAGCCCTGAAACTCCAAGCCGGCCTTGCCGACGCCGACGCCATAGCGCAGCGCTTTCCCGTTCTCCTGAACGAGGTAGAGGAAGCGCGCATGAGGATCGACCACGATGGTTCCGGGCGGCTGGTCGGTCGGGAAGTCTACTTCTTGCCGAAGCAGTTTCGGGTCCATCTTGCGAAGATCGACGGGCTGGATCGCGAACGGCTCGTCAGGCTTGGAGCCGTATCGCGTGGCGTCCGCCGGATCGACAGGCGCCTCGCTCGAAACGGGAAGTCGGCTGGCGGGCGCAGGTATGCCGGCGCAGGCTCCGAGCAACATGGGAAGGGCGATGATGGTGGCCCGGCGGGAAAACGCAGACGCGGACATCAGTGGGATCTCCGCGTGATCAGGACTTGCCGGCGCGCTTGCGCGCTTCGGCGACAGCGTCGCGGAACTGGGCGTAGTCAGGGGCGGCCGCAACGAGTAGCGGTCCCACCAGGTAAACTGGCGTTCCTTGCAGTCGAAGGCCCTTGGCCTGCGCATCGTTGCGCTTCAGCAGAGCCGTGATGTCGGCCGCGTGCGTCTTGGCGTCCGCCTCGAGGCGAGCCATGTCGACCCCGGACGATTTCACGGCGGCGAGCATTTGGTCTTCCGGGATTTTGCGTCCCGGGATCGTCATCAACGCCTTGTGGACCTCGTCGTATTTGCCTTGGTATTTCGCCGCGAGCGCAAGCTTCGCGCCGTAGACGGAAGCCTCGGTCAGGATCGGCCAGTCTTTGTAGACAAGGTTGATCTTGCCGTCGGCTTTGACGAGCTTCTCGAGTTCGGGAGCGGATTTCTTGCAGTAAGGACAATTGTAGTCGAGATAGGCGACGATCGTTACGTCTCCCTTCGGATTCCCGGCTTTTGGGGCCGCAGGATCGTTGAGGATCATCTCGCGGGTCGTGTCGGAGGCCTGAGCGAACACAAGCGTCGGCAAAGCCGTTGCGACGGCGAGGGCAAGGGTGAAGGCGAAACGTCTGAGGACAGGCAGACGAGGCATAGTGGCGTTCTCCGACGGATGTGCTTGGAGGTCTGCACCATCCGGCGTCGCCTTAAGCCAGCCTTAAGCCCGCGCAGAGATCGGAGCGAACGGTCCGGAAACAGGGAGTGATCGATGCGCGTGCTCGTCGTTGAGGACGACCCGCTTCTGCTCGACGGGCTGCAGATCGGCCTCGGACTTGCGGGCGCGACATGCGACGTCGTCTCGACCTGCGCGGATGCGGAGGCCGCGTTGGCCACCAGCGCGTTTGACGCGGTCGTGCTGGACCGCATGCTTCCGGACGGATCCGGCCTGGCGGTGCTCAAGCGGCTTCGAGCGGCCGGCGATCGCACGCCGATCCTGCTTCTCACCGCCCTCGACGAGACTGCGGATCGCGTGGATGGCCTCGACGCCGGCGCGGATGACTACCTCGGCAAGCCGTTTGATCTCGAGGAGCTGGCTGCGCGTGTCCGCGCGATCGCTCGTCGCGGCGCCGGCAGAGCGTCTGGCGCTCTCATCTGGCGCGACGTCACCCTGGATCCCGCGACGTTGACCGCGGCTCGCGACGGCCGATCGCTGACGCTGTCTCGAAGAGAATTCGCTGTGCTGGCCGCGCTGATGGAAAGGCGCGGCGGGATCGCTTCCCGTGGTGAGATCGAGGATCGGCTCTATGGATGGCAGGAGGAGATCGAGAGCAACGCCGTCGAGGTGCATATCCATCATCTCAGGGCGAAGCTTGGTCGCGACGCGATCGAAACGGTGCGCGGGATCGGTTACCGGATGGGCGGACAGCCATGACGTCGCTCCGCGTCCGCCTGTTCATGACGTTGATCGCAGCGACCGGCGCTTTATGGCTGATCGCCGCCGCGTGGATCTATGTCGGCGCCCGTCAGGAAGTCGAGCATGTGCTCGACACGCGTCTTCAGGAAGCCGCGCGCATGGTCGCTTCGCTGGTGGCGAGCGGCGATGTGACGGGCAAGCCGCGGGCGGTAGAACCGACGACCGTCGTTCCTGGGCTCGGCGGATATGAACGGCAGCTGTCGTGCCAGATCTGGTCGTTCGACGATCGGCTTGTGGCGCGATCGACCGGCGCGCCAGATGAGAAACTAAGCGAAGGAGGTTCGGGCTTTTCTGAGCGGGTGGTGAAGGGCGAGCCGTGGCGGGTCTACGCGATCGAGGACGAGGCGAAAGGCGTCCGAGTTCTGGTCGGCGACCGTTTGGGCTTGCGCGAAAAGCTCGTGGCGGATCTCATTAAGGGCCTGCTATGGCCCGCCGCGTTGATCCTGCCGGTGCTGGGCCTTCTGATCTGGGCGAGCGTCGGTCGGGGCCTCTCGCCGCTGCGTCGCATGGCCCACGAGCTTGGTCGTCGCGACGCCGAGGATATGAGACCCGTCGACGCCGGCGCCGCGCCGTCTGAAATCCGTCCGCTGACGGCGGCGTTGAACGGACTCTTCGACAAGGTCGAACGCGCGCGACGCCATGAACGCGAAGTGACGGCGTTCGCGGCTCACGAACTGCGGACGCCCCTTGCCGGCTTGAAGACACAGGCGCAGGTCGCTGCGGCCGCGCAGAGCGCGTCGATCCGGGATCACGCCCTCAAGCAGATCCTGGTCGCGGTCGATCGCGCCAGTCGGTTGGTGAGTCAGCTCCTCGCGCTGGCGCGGCTCGATGCGGAGGCTCCCAAGCCGGAGTTCGTCGAGATCGCGATAGGCTCCTTGCTGGAGGAGGCGATCGAGCTGTCCTACGGCGCGGGCGCTGGCGACCGCGTCCGTGTGGAGATCGAGTCTGCGCTTCGGTCGACGACGGTGTTCGCGCCCCGCGAACCGCTGTTGCTGCTCCTCCGCAATCTTACGGAAAACGCCATTCAGCACTCGGAGCGCGACGGATCCATCCTGTGGCGCGTCGGCGGCTCCGGATCGACGCTCGAACTGATGGACGAAGGGCCGGGCGCAGATGAAGAGGATATTCCGCGGCTCACACAACGGTTCTTCCGCGGCGCGCAGCAGATGAGGTCGGGGGACGGGGTCGGGCTTGGTCTGGCGATCGCCGCGGCGGCCGCAGAATTATGCGACGCCTCGCTGAGCTTCCAGAACCGCAAAGACAGGAGCGGCCTGGTCGCTCACATCGCGTTCCTGCCGGCTAATTTGAGAGCCGCCAACGCTCGGGCGGCTTGACGGGGCAGCGCCGTCAGTGTCGGGCGGTCGCGCCGCCGATGGGTCGACGCGACCGCCCACGCTCCGTCAGCCGCCTGGCTTGATTTCGGCGAAGATCTTTTCGGCGGTTTTCTTGGCGGCGCCTGGAAACTTGACGCTCTTCACCGCATCGAGATTCTTGGGCTCCCCGACGACCACGGCGCCGATCATTCCCATGCTCACATGCGGGCTGCACTGATACAGATAGACGCCCGGCTCGCTCACCGTAACGCTGATTTTCTCATTGATTTTTCCCGACCACGGCTGCGCCCCGGCCGGGATGCCTTCCTTCATGCTGACTGAGTTGTGGCTCTTGTCTGTGGGCGTGAACACGATCGTGTCGCCTGGCGCCGCTTTGACCACCAGCGGTTCGAACACCATGGCTTCGCCAGACGAACCGCGGTTCAGCATCTTGACTTCGTGTTCGGCGGCCTGCGCTGGGGCGCCCAAGGCTGCGGTGGCGATCAGAAAAGCGAGCGAGAACGTCCTCATAGCGATCCTCCTGAAATCGATGTGATCATCAGATATGAATGTATGAATGTGTCAATTCGAGCCGCGTCTGTTCGGCGCCGCTGTCCGTCACGTTCGGGTGATGCGCTTTGCTGGTTCGCGAACGCGCCGCATGCCGAGACGGACGTTGATGTGAGAGCCGTCAGATCGGATCTGCGACCGCCAAGGCGTTGTCGCGAAGCTGGTCAGGAATGGCGGAGTCTTGGTGGCGCCGGTTCGCAGCTTTCTCCTTTACCATCGGTAGGTCGAACTGGAGACATTCGTAAAATCACGCTCCAGTTTGAGGGAATGGATGGCCTGCGCCGTGCTTTTGCCATATGCGCCGCTGGTCAGACGCCCTTCGCATGTCAGCCGCGCGACGAGCCTGGCCGTCGCCGCCGTGCCGGCGCAGAATGGGGGGAGATCGAAGGCTCCGAGCAGGCCGGTCCAGACCACCGCCTTTGCGGCGCGGATCCGTGAGAACAACTGGTTGATCGACGCCGGTCCGCAGTCTGTGACGATCGCGCGCGGCGGGCAGGCCTCGACCGACACCACGTGATGGGCGGCTCCGGCCTCAAGTCTGGCGGCGACGATGAGGTCCACGGGAAACATCATCTCGCGGCCAAGCCAGGCCATGCGCGCCCGCAATTGCTGAGCGCGTCGTCTGAGTTCCGGGTCGACGTCGAACGCGCAGGAGCCGACCGGGCGGTCGGGATCGAGAACGGCTGCGAGGTCTCCACCCACAAACACGCAGTCGACGTGTTCGATGAGTTGGCCGAGGGTTTGAAGCTCAGCCCAGCTTGCCGGTCCGCTTACGATGCCTAGCGCGGGACGGTCGCCTCGAACGCGATGTTCGGCGCATTCCGAGCTCGACAAATAGACGAGGACCGACCTGGCGAGGCTTGCATCGCCGCTCAGGACGCTCGGCTCAAGATCCATGCGTCGATCTCCTGGATGGCGACCGCTCGAGCGCCTCGCCTGAAAAGCGTCCGAGCGGTTCGAACCCAGGCGTCAAGACCACCGTCGCCGACACGCCCGGAAGGGCAGGAGGAAGGCGGCGACGACGGCGATCTCGACCTCGCGGAGCGAAACGGCAGGACAGATTTTTGCCTGCGGTCGCCGATAGGAACCTGGCCTCGGAACACACGACGAAGAGCTGCATTCGTTCACCGGGAGCTCTTTTCGTCGCGAAGACCCCGCCGACCGAAAAGGGGCGAGCCAGCGCTGTCTCGCCGGCTCAAAAAGGTCGTGACGGCGTGGACGCGGTCAGCCGAGCCAAAGACGAACGGCGTTCGCTCGTGGAGCGTTGACGGCGATCGTTCGAGGATGGAGCGCTCCCCGTCCGTGGATGCGCCGCCGGCCTGCTCGATCAGCATTGCGATCGGCGCGCATTCGTAGAGCATGCGCAGCCGCCCCCGCGCATATCCCAGTCGACTGTCCCCTGGATACAGGAACAGGCCACCGCGCGTGAGAATCCGATGCGTTTCGGCGACGAGCGAGGCCATCCAGCGCATGGTGAAGTCTGACCCTTGCGAGCCCTCGACGCCGGCTTCGCAATCTTCGATGAATTCGAGCACCGCGGCTGGCCATCGCCGCCGGTTCGACGCGTTGATCGCATATTCGTTGGAATCCGATGGAAGGCGGAGATCTCTGGAAATGAGCTTGAAGCGTCCGTCTTCGGGATCCAGAACGAAAGCGCAGACGCCGCTGCCGACGGTCAGGATGAATTGGGTCTGAGGCCCATACAGAGCGTATCCGGCGGCCAGCTGCTCGCTGTTGGGCGCAAGAAAGCTTTCAGGACCGGCGCCGCGAGCCGGCCTGATCGAGAAAATTGTCCCGACGGGGCCGTCGACTCCGATGTTCGAAGAGCCGTCGAGCGGATCGAGCGCGACCGACAGCGAGCCGGCGGGATCGAGCGTCGCGACGCTCTGGCGTTTCTCGCTGGCGTAGAAGCGCACGCCTGACGCGGTCAACGCCGATGCGAACAGATTATCGGCGACGACGTCGAAGGCGGCATGGTCGCCAGCGTCAGGTGTGTCTTCGGTGGGCGGCGCGAAGCCGAAAGGTCCACGCCCGAGTCGTTTCGACAGATCCGCAACGCCCTCCGCGACGCCGGCCACCGCGCGAGCCACATCGGGATCGACATCGGATGCGAGACAATCGTCGAGCGTGCGAGCCATCCGACTCCTCTAGACATATTCGCATTTATGCATCTATTATGGTCAAGACGAAGCCGAAGCGGAAATCAAAAAAAGATTTGCTGCGTTAAACAAAACTATGGACCACTTCCCGGCCATAACGCTGAAGCAGCTCCGAGCGCTCAGCGCGGTCGTGTCCGGCGGCGGGATCACGGCTGCGGCCGATCTCCTTCACGTGACCCCGCCAGCGGTCTCGACCCAGCTCAAGATCCTGGAGGCGAACGTCGGCGCGCCGGTCGTGATCCGGGGCGGCGCGGGGCGACCTCGTCCGACCGCCCAGGGAGAGGAGCTTCTGGCGACCGCACGCCGGATCGAGAACGCCCTGTCGGACTGCCGACGGCGGCTGCAGGCGCTTGCCTCCGGCCGGGCTGGCGTCGTGCAGCTGACGGTGGTGAGCACCGCCAAATACTTCGCGCCCAAGCTTGTGGCGATCGCGCGACGCGCGCTGCCCGGCGTCGAGATCGCTCTCAAGATCGGAAACCGTGAGGAAACGATCGCAGCGCTCCTCGATGGCGCTCTCGACCTTGCGATCATGGGGCGTCCACCGGCGGCGCATCTGGCCGAAGCGCGGCCGCTCGGCCCGCACCCCCATGTCCTGATCGCCGCGCCTGACCATCCGTTGGCAGGTAGGCCGCTGTTGGGCCCCGACCTCGCCGGCGAGACGTTTCTGATGCGCGAGCCGGGGTCGGGGACCCGCATCTTGGCCGAGCGCTATCTCGACCAGATCGGCGCCACGGGTGTCGATACTGTCGAGTTCGGCACCAATGAAACGATCAAGCAGGGTGTCATGGCGGGGCTTGGGCTCGCCTTCATTTCCGGTCACACCATCATCGCGGAGATCGAGGCTGGTCGCCTTCTGCTCCTCGATGCTCCTGGCCTGCCGCTGATGCGCCAATGGTACCTTGTGACGCCGAGCGGGTATGATCGTCCGAAGGCGGTGGAGCTGACCGCCCGCTTCCTGATCGAGCAGGCTCCGCTCAATCTGCCGCGCCTCAATCTTTTGGGCGCCGTGTCTGCGGACCCTCTCGCACATGCGCAGACAGAAGTCGACGTTGCATCCGCGACGTCGACTTCGGTCCTCGATCCATCAGATTCTTCCGGTCAGATTGATCGAAGACTCCGATGAGGTCAGCGGTGAATTCTCCGGTCTATTCCGCCGCCTCGAGCGCCTTGTGCTCGGGCTTGCACATCGGCTCGCGGCCCTTGAGCATGGCGTCCCAATAGATCTTCGGAAGGACCTTTTCCTTCAGGAACCATGCGGCCTTCGACGGCTTCAGGTCGTCGATGAACCACTTCGGAAAGCTCGGGATGCGCTTTCCGCCATAGCCGAATTCGGCGAGGATCACCTTGCCGCGCTCGACCGTCAGCGGGCACGAACCGTAGCCGTTGTACACGGCGGTCTCCGACATGCTGATCGCGCCCATGTCGCGCAGCAGATTCTCGGCCACCACTGGGGCCTGCTTTCGGGCCGCGGCCGCGGTCTTGGCGTTCGAGGCCCCCATTGCGTCGCCGAGGCTGTAGACGTCGGGATAACGGGTATGCCGCAACGTCGCCGGATCGACGTCGACCCATCCCGCTTCGTTTGCAAGCGGCGACGATCGGATAAAGTCCGGAGCGCTCTGCGGCGGCGTGACATGAATCATGTCGAAGGATCGCTCCACGATCTGGGGCTCGCCCTCCTTTGGAGTCGCCTTGAACCATGCGCGCTTGGCTGGTCCGTCGATCCTGACGAGGTTGTGCCCGAAGCTGAGGTCGATGCCGTAGGCCTTCACGTACTCCATCAGCGGGGGCACGTAGTCCGCGACGCCGAACAGCGCCGGACCGGCGTTCAGGAATTCGACCTTGGTGTTTCCGAGCGTGCCGGCGTTCCGCCATTGATCGCAGGACAGGTACATCGCCTTCTGCGGCGCGCCTGCGCATTTGATCGGCATCGGCGGCTGCGTGAAGAGCGCCGTCCCGCTACGGAAACCCTTGACGAGCTCCCAGGTGTAGGGAGCGAGATCGTAGCGGTAGTTGGACGTCACGCCGTTCTTGCCGAGCGTCTCCTCGAGACCCTCGATGCCGGCCCAGTTCAGCTTGAGGCCGGGCGCGACGACCAGCTTGCCGTATCCGATCGACCTGCCGCTCTCGAGCGTCACGGTCTTCGCCTCCGGCTCGAACGTCGCGACCTTCTCCTTAATCCATTTCACGCCGTTAGGGATGAGCGAGGCCATGTCCCGCTTGGTTTCGGCCGCGGAAAAGACGCCTCGGCCGACCAGCGTCCATCCCGGCTGGTAGTAGTGGGCGTCTGCAGGATCGATGATCGCGATGTCGAGCCCAGACTTGCGGGCGAGCATGCTGGCCGCGGCCGCGATGCCCCCGGCGCCCGCCCCGACGATGACCACGTCGTGACGCGCGCCCTGCGGCCTGGCGGTCGGCGCATCGTCTCCGGCCCTCGAGCGCAAGGCCGCGGTGACGTCATAGCCCGCCGCTTTGGCGATGCCGATGATCTCGTCTTCCGGGCGTCCGCCGGTCTCTGCGAGCGCCCAGAGCGTCGTGGTGCGGGTTCCGGTCTTGCAGTAGCCGACCGTCGGTTTGGGAAGCACGGCAAGCTCCCGCTGGAACGTTTCGATCGTCCCCGAACCATACTTGCCCGGCGCGACCGGAACGTAAGCGACGGACATGCCGGCGTCGCGCGCCGCAGTCTCGATCGCAGAATGACTCGGCTGGTCGGCCTCCTCGCCGTCGGGCCGGTTGATCATGATCGAGCGAAAGCCGGCGGCCCGGGCCTGCGCGACGTCGGCGACGGAGAGCTGCGGGCTGACCGACAAATCTTCGGTGATCTTCTTGGCTTCCATTTGACTCTCCCTTGTTCCGTCTCGGGCGCGGCTGAAGGCGCTCTTTGTTCAGAAGTCTGCGTGGCTGCTGAAGCGACGGCTCAGGGCCACTCCGCCTCAACCGGCTCATCAAGAATGCGAGCGAACTGGGCGGCGGCCGTCAGGCGCGCCGGCCGGGCGGAGACGCCGATCTCCAGCCCGGCGGGGGCGACGATCGTCGCTCCACCGAAGAGCAGGTTCAGCACCCCCGCGACATCGGTCGAACGCTTCGGCTGCAAGCGGTAGAACACCTGTTTGGCGTCGCGCCGAGCCTCGACGAGCCCCGCTTCCCTGAGCCCCGCCAATTGCTGCGACAGCGTCGGCTGTCGGATGCCGAGCTCGCTTTCCAGTTCGCCGACCGATGCGTCTGCCCGCAGCAGCCGGGCAAGGATCATCAAGCGGTTCGGGTTCGCCAACGCCTTGAGGAACTCGGCCGCCTGATCGGAGCGGTTGCGGCTCGGGTTCACCACGTCGCTCCCTCCAGGGCGTCGAGCGGGAACTTCAGATACCGGCGACCGTCGTCTTCCGGCTCCGGCAGTCGGCCGCCTCGGATGTTCACCTGAAGCGCGTGGAGAATGAGCTTCGGCATCGGGAGAGTACGGTCCCGGGCCTCGCGCAACGCAACGAATTCACTCTGGGTCTTGCCGGCGACGTGATCGTTTTTCGACCGCTGCTCGGCGACCGAACTCTCCCAGAGAGGTTCACGCCCGCCGGGCTGGTAATCGTGTCCGGTGAAGACGCGGGTCTCGTCGGGAAGCGACAGTATCTCCTGGAGCGAACTCCACATCCGCGCTGCGCTGCCGCCGGGAAAATCACAGCGCGCCGTGCCGCTGTCCGGCATGAACAGCGTGTCGTGGACGAACGCGGCGTCGCCGATCACATAGGTGATCGACGCGAGCGTGTGGCCTGGCGAAAACAGCACGTGTCCATACAGTTCTCCAAGCCGGAACCGCTCGCCTTCGCAGAACAGCCTGTCCCATTGAGATCCGTCGGCGGCGAAGCTTGGCCAGTTGTAGATCGCTTTCCAGAGCTTCTGGACGTCGACGACGCGCTCGCCGATCGCGGTCGGCGCCCCCGTCTCGCCTTTCAGGTACTGCGCGGCGGAGAAGTGGTCGGCATGCGGGTGAGTGTCGAGGATCCACTCGACCTGATAGCCTTGGTCCTCGACGTAGCCGAGTATGGCGTCCGCGCTCTTCGTGCTCGTCGCTCCCGACTTTTCGTCGAAGTCGAGCACCGGGTCGACGATGGCGCACGCGCCTGTAGAAGGGCATGAAACGACGTACTGAACGCTGCTGGAGCGGGGTTCGTAGAACCCCTGCACGATCGGCTTGAGATCAGAGGTCGGCGTCGACGCCATCACAGGCTCCTCAGTCGGTAGTACCAGTCCGGAGCGTCATCGCTCGGCGCGAAGGCTGCGAGCGAAGCGGCGTCGATCGGGCTGGCGTCGATGACCTTGTCGCCGGGCCGCCAGCCTTCCGGGGTCGAGACGTCCCCGGCGTCCGAGGTCTGCAGAGCCTGGACGAGCCGAAGGATTTCTTCGATCGATCGCCCTGTGCTCATCGGGTACCAGGACATCGCCCTGATGACCCCGGCGGGATCGATGACGAAGGTTCCGCGTACGGTCGAGCTGTCGGGAGCGGCGTCCTGCAGCATGCCGTACGCCGCCGCGATCGCCATAGACGGATCTTCGGCGATCGGGAACGGGATCTCGACGCCAAAGCGCTCCGCGATCGAACGCTTCCAGGCGAAATGCGAAAACAGGCTGTCCACGGACAGGCCAAGAAGTTCGCAGCCAAGCGCTTTGAACCGTGGAAAGGCCTTGGCGAACGACACGAACTCGCTCGTACAGACCGGCGTGAAATCCGCAGGGTGCGAGAAGAAAACCAGCCAGCGACCGCGATAGTCAGCCAGGTTACGGTCGCCCATGGTGGTGCGCGCCTCGAATAAGGGCGCGGTGGCTCCGATCACCGGCGGTCGTCTCACGATGCGTTCCCTGTTGGCCGTCGTGCCGTCCGTCATGAACCGCAATCTCCCCTCAGCGTCATATTGAATTTATAATTGCGTAATTTTGTAAATCAAGTCTGCGAAATCAAGGTTCGCGAGATCCGTCCTGTCTGGCGGCGAGCGGCGGCGCATTGCACGCTTGCGTCCAACCGACCGCGCCGGACCACCGGCCGCCTTAAGCGCGGCTTAAGACGAGCGGGCGACGCGCTCGCTCAGTTTCAAACCGTGGAGAAGAGAGATGCTGGTGAAGTTGATCGCAGCGACTGCGCTCGCCTGCTTGACAATGCTGGGCGTCGCGACGGCCAACGAAAAGGCCGAGCGCGGCTACTACGCGGATCAGAAGGTGGTTTATCACAATGACGGCGGCTATGACGGACCTGCCTATTTCAAGCGCTTGCTGGGCAGCATCCGCAATCACGTCGACGCGGTCGGTAAAAGCCATGTCGAGATCAGGGTGGTCGACCATGGCGACGGCGTGTCGCTGTTCAAGCTGGCGCAGACGGATAAGGCTCTCGCCGAGCGCATCGACGCGCTGAAGGGTGAGGGCGTTCGGTTCCTGATCTGCGCCAATACGCTCCGCGAGCGTGAGATCGACTGGCGCACGTTGTACGGCGTGACGGAGGGCGACATCGTGCCGAGCGGGGTGGCCGAGCTCGCCCGGCTGCAGCAGATGGGATTCCTGTACGTTCATCTCTGACGAGACAGAAGGGTCCAGCCGGATGGCGCCGGAGCGGCGTCATCCGGGGCTCTGAAGGCCGGGGTCGCGCGAGCTGTCAGCCGCCGCCGTCAGACGACGCGCGGCAGCGTCGAGAACTGGTGGAACGGCGGCGGCGAGGACAGCGTCCACTCCAGCGTCGTCGCGCCAGGGCCCCACGGGTTGTCGCCCGCGACGCGCTTCTTGGCGAAGGCTTCGATCACGCCGTAGAGGAAGATCAGCACCGCGAAGCCCGAGATATAGGAGCCGTAGGACGACACCATGTTCCAACCGTGGAAGGCTTCCGGATAATCGACGTAGCGGCGCGGCATGCCGGCGAGGCCGAGGAAGTGCTGCGGGAAGAAGACGATATTGACGCCGACGAACGTCACCCAAAAGTGCAGCTTACCAATGGTCTCGTTGTACATGTAGCCGAACATTTTCGGAAACCAGTAATACCAGCCTGCAAAAATCGTGAATACGGCGCCGAGCGACAGCACGTAGTGGAAGTGCGCCACGACGTAGTAGGTGTCCTGCAGCGAGCGGTCGATGCCGGCGTTCGACAACACGACGCCGGTGACGCCTCCTATCGTGAACAGAAAGATGAAGCCGATCGCCCACAGCATGGGGACACGTAAGCTGATCGAGCCGCCCCACATCGTGGCGATCCAGGAGAAGATCTTCACGCCGGTCGGCACCGCGATCACCATCGTGGCGAACACGAAATAGGCCTGCGTATTCACCGAGATGCCGGTCGTGTACATGTGGTGGGCCCACACCACGAAGCCGACCACGCCGATCGCCACCATGGCGTAGGCCATGCCGAGATAGCCGAAGACAGGCTTGCGCGAGAACGTCGAGATCACGTGGCTGATGATGCCGAAGCCCGGCAGGATCAGGATGTACACCTCGGGGTGGCCGAAGAACCAGAACAGGTGCTGGTACAGGATCGGGTCGCCGCCGCCCTCGGGCTTGAAGAAGGTGGTTCCGAAGTTGCGGTCGGTCAGCAGCATCGTGATCGCGCCGGCGAGCACGGGCAGCGACAGCAGCAGTAGGAAGGCGGTGACGAGCACGGACCAGGCGAACAGCGGCATCTTGTGCAGCGTCATGCCCGGGGCGCGCATGTTGAAGATCGTGGTGATGAAGTTGATCGCGCCGAGGATCGACGAGGCGCCGGCGATGTGCAGCGCGAGGAT
This sequence comes from Ancylobacter novellus, assembly GCA_003241695.1. Taxonomy (GTDB): domain Bacteria; phylum Pseudomonadota; class Alphaproteobacteria; order Rhizobiales; family Methylopilaceae; genus Methylopila. The sequence continues at coordinate 105,462 of QFPN01000009.1, forward strand.
GACATAGTCCATCGCCGGCCCTGGCTGTCCGGAGGTGGAATACGGCGGATAAATCGTCCATCCGCCCGAGGGACCATGAGACCCCGGCGCGCCCTCGACGAACAATGAAATGATCAGCAGGCCGATCGCCGGCGGCAGCAGCCAGAACGAGATGTTGTTCATGCGTGGAAACGCCATGTCCGGCGCGCCGATCATGAGGGGCACGAACCAGTTGCCGAAGCCGCCGATCATCGCCGGCATCACCATGAAGAAGATCATGATGAGGCCGTGCGCGGTGGTGAAGGCGTTGAAGGTGTTGGGATTGGTGAAGATCTGCATCCCCGGGTCCTGCAACTCGAGGCGGATCCCGATCGAGAGGACCCCGCCGAGCAGGCCGGTGAACACCGCGAACCACAGGTACATCGTGCCGATGTCCTTGTGGTTGGTGGACAGGAACCATCGACTGAGACCGGCAGGCCGGTCGGACATGTGGGCCGCGGGGGTGACCGCCGTCGTAGCCATTGCGCGCTCCTCTCAGCCTTGGCAGGTCGTATTGTCATATTCAATTATATGAATATGATAATACAGTGTTCGTGCGAGGCGTGCAATGTTGAGCGCGATATGGTTCCCAAAGGCGGCCGCTAGCTCGTCCGGGCCTTCTCCAGAGCTCGCATCAAAGCATCGACGTCCACGGCGCCCGTCGACCTCTGTTGGCGAAGCTCCTCTCCGCGACGATCATAGATCAACATTGTCGGCGGACCGACGACCCCAAGCGACCTCATGATCTCGCGCGACTGACTGTCGTTCCGTGTGACGTCGATCTCGATATCGACGAACTGGTTCAGGCTGTTCTTGAGCGGCGCGCTGCTTGCGATGGTTCGCTCATTTTCCGAGCAGGTCACGCACCAATCCGCGGTGAAGGTCACGACGCTTGGGCGCCCTTCCGCGCGGGCGGTCTCCAAGGCGCTGGCGAGTTCGGCGGCGCTGGCGACCGTCTTCGCTGCTGGGCCCTCGTTTGGAGCGGAAGCCGGGGCCGCCGCCAGACGGGCGAGAGGGCGGGCGGGATCGTCCGCGCCGGACGCGACGCCGACGACGAGCGCCACGCCGTACGCCACGGCGCCGACGCCGGCCGCCTTCGACAATCGCCGAAAAGGACTGGTCCGGCGCCCGACTCCGTCAAACGCGCCCAGAAATACGCCGAGAGCGATCGAGAATGCGGCCCAAAGACCGAGCGTCGCGGTCGGCGGCGCGATCCGCCCCATCAGCACGATGGCGATGGCGAGAAACACGACGCCGAAACCTTTTTTGACCCCTTCCAGCCAGGGGCCTGAATTCGGAAGAATTTTCGCTCCGAACAGCCCCACCGCCACAAGCGGCGCTCCCATGCCGAGCCCCATGGCGAACAGAGCTGCGGAACCGCGTGCGATGTCCCCGGTCTGCGCGACGTAGACAAGGGCGGCGGCGAGCGGGGGCGTTACGCAGGGTCCGACGACGAGAGCCGAGACGAAGCCGAGCGCTGCGGCGCCAAGGACCGAGCCACGCGCTCGCGCCATGATCCCGGAAAATCGTGATGCGATCGCGCCGGGCGCCTGAAGGTGAAAGACGCCGAACATCGAGAGAGCAAGTCCAACGAATACGAAGGCGGCGACCGTCAACGCGATCGGCGTCTGAAGCGCGGTCTGGAGGTTCTGTCCCGACCATGCGGCCGCCACCCCCAGCGCGCCATAGGCCAGGGCCATTGCGAAAGCATAGGCGCCCGAAAGAACGAATCCCCGTCGGGCGGAGAGTGTTTCGCCTGCTCTGGCGAGCACGCCGACGAGGATCGGGATCATCGGATAGACGCAGGGCGTGAACGCCAACAAAAGGCCCAGGCCGAAGAAGGTCGCGAGCACCAATGGAAGGGACCCGGTAAGGGTCGGCGCAAGCGCTGCCCCTTGGTCCGGCGGAGGCGCTTTCGTATCGCGGGCCGTGGCGGTCCCGCTGGGCTCGACCGATGCAGCCGCCCCGTCATCGGCGACATGGGCCTCCAGGTCCCCGTCGCCCGCGTCTTCGTCGACGGGCCGGGCCGCGACGACGGAGCCGGCGTGGTCGAGCTGCGCCAGGTCGATCCGACGTGTCACCGGCGGATAGCAGACGCCGCGCTCGGCGCAACCTTGATAGGTGACGTCGAGCGGTTTGGCTGCGTCGGCCGCGCGAGGGTCGACCTTGGCGGCGACGTCGTGGTCATAGATCTCGACAGCGCCGAAGGTGGGATCGTCCTTCGATTTGCCGGGCGGCGTTTGGACCGGGACCGGCTGCCCGCCTGAGATCGCAGCGATCTTGTCTTTGTAGAGATAGACGCCCGGCGCGACCTTGAACGACAACGAGATCGATCCGTCGTCGCTCCGGCTTGCGCTCAGCGACATGACCTCGTCCACGGGCCGCGGCGCATCTGTCTGCGCTACCGCCGGAACCGACGAGACGCAGAGCGCGAAGACGGCGGCGCGCATGTAACGGGCGATTCGCATCCCGAGGCTCCCCAGCGTGGAAAGCGCGCACCTTGGCTCCGAAGCTTATGGCTGCCTTAAGGGCCACACAGTCGTAAGAGCGCCAGCCGCAGTGTCAGGGCGCTTTCATCTTCGCAAGCTGCGCCTCGAGGGCGTCACGCGTGATTTCCCCATAATGAATCTTCCGGGCGACGCCCCGAGCGTCGAGGAAGACGGTGGCGGGATAGCCCTGGACAGCGTAGTGCTGCGAAAGGCTGCGGAACTGGTCGAGAAGGAGGTTCTCGATCTCGAGGCCGGCGGCCGACATGTAGGCCACGATCGACGTCGGTCCCTCGCCCTGGTTGGCGAATACGAAATTGACGTCCCGCCGATCGCCGGCGGCTTCGACCAGCATCGGCATCTCTTTCCGGCACGGGGGACACCATGTCGCCCAGAGATTGACCACGGTCGGACGACCCGCAAAATCCCTCAGCGATTTCTGCTCGCCGGAAAGCGTCGGCAACGCCGTTTCAGGCGCCGCGACCGCAGGCGTCACCGCGACGAGCTGCCATGCGACGTTCCAGACCATCAAGGTCGCGGCGAGGGTCCCGAGCGTCCAGGACCGCATTCGCAGATCCTTGAACCGGATCAGCGTAAAAGCGACGGCGGCCACCAGGCCGGCCCACCACGTCACGCCGCCATCCCAGATCGCGAAGATACGGGGCGGATCGCGCAAAAAGCCGTTGGGATAACTGATGATGTGAGCAATGCGGCCTACGATGATCACGATAAGGGGAAGCCACGACGACCATTCGGCAAACCGTCGATCGACGAACCGCGCCAGCAGCACGCCCGCGCCGAGAAGAAACGCGCCTCCGACGAGGAGCGCCATCCGGTCGCCCGGAATGAGAAAAGGTCCAACCGACATCGCCGTCACGGCGCTCTCCTCGAGAGAACCGCCCCGAGGGCGGCCGATGAGCCGGGGTCCTCTGCGAGGCTTAAGTCAGGCTTAAGCAGACGGGGCGAAGCCGGCGGTCGAAGGAGACCGCCATGCGGGTGCTCGTCGTCCATCATGATCAGCGCATCGCCGAAGCGCTGGCCATCGGCACGGACTGGGCGATCTGGACCGCTGACCGCTGGTCGGCGGGCAGCCGGCTCATCGAGCACAAGGCGTTCGACGCGTGGATCCTTGACGAGTCCATCGTCGGCGACCAGGGGCTGCGCATGCTCGCGGCGTTGCGTTCATTCGGAGAGGGGCATGTTGTGCTATGGCTTCGAATGCCTGGGAGCGGCGTCGCTGACCTGATAGACGCGCTGGCGGCCGGCGTGACGGATTGCCTCCGAAATCCTGTCGACGCCGATGACGTGAAAGACAGGCTGCGCCGTGCCGTTACACCCTGTTATGAAAGCGCGGACTGACTTGGCGCGTCCCGCAGGCTGCGCGACGTTTGCTCGAACGAGCGATCGGCGGGCGGACCACGTGGAAGATCGACACTCCGATCATGCCTAAAGAGACCAGGATCCCGAGCGCCTGACGCATCTCGGCGCCGGCTCCTGCTGCGAGCGCCGGCGGAATCACGCCCAGGATAGGGGCGAGCGACGCCATGAGAGTCGCCCACGGCCGCGTCCGTGCGGTGGCGATCGCGGCGCGCCCTCTGGTCTGGCCGCCTGTAGCTGCGAGCGCCACCAGCCGTACTTTCATCGTGGCGTCTGCTTTGCAAACGATCTTGCGGGCGGTCGGCTCGTCGGCTCCATTGCTTTTTGAACTCCCTGCGTCTGAGCAGCGGGTTCGCGCTTTCAGCATACGCCAGCCTTTAGAGCGGCTATCGCCGCTCAAAAACTCATGTAGTTTTTCTTCTCACTTTTCCGACTTAGGAAAATTCTTTTGCAGGTCGCGCGCACTGTTCATGCGTGTTTCCGGCGTTAGCATGTTCATGTCAGGAGGTCGGAAGATGCCGGCAAGGTTTTCTTTCGTCATCGTAGTCGTTTTAGCCGTGACCCCGGCGCAGGCTGACATGGGCGCCGATCTTGTCGCCCGCGGAAACGCGCATGGGGCGATCGCATGCGGCGCCTGCCACGGTGCGACCGGCGCCGGAAATCCGCAACTGGGGTATCCACGCCTGAGCGGAATGCCGGCCAAATATACGGTCCGACAACTGGACGCTTTCGCCGAGGGGAGCCGCGAACACCCCACGATGGCCGGCATCGCTAAGGCCTTGTCGCCAGACGAGCGTCGAGCTGTCGCTGCCTATTTCGAGACGGCGCAAGCCCCAGAGGCGGCGCACAGCGGCGGCGGCGACCTCTCCCGCGGCGGTTCTCTGGCGCGCGACGGCGACTGGTCGAAAGGCCTGCCGGCCTGCGGCCAATGCCATGGGGCCGATGGGGGTGGCGTCTCGCCTGATTTTCCACCGCTCGCCGGCCAGTCAGAATCCTACCTCAAGGCCCAGCTCGAAGCCTGGCGGCAGGGTAAACGCATCGATGACCCGCTTCATCTGATGACCGCGGTCGCGACCAAGCTCGCCGATGAGGACGTCGCGGCGGTCGCCGCCTACTATGCGGGGCTTTCTCCGAACGGCGCGGGCGAGGTGCGACGGTGATCACCACCACCCGTCACATGATATTAGGCCTCACGGTCGTGATCGCCGCCGTTGGCGCAGCGGCGGCAGGATCGGCGACCTCGGACAAGACCCACGCGCAGGCTCAGTTCGCACCACCGGTAGACGGCGATTTTCCGGAGGGCGGATTTGGCGACATGGTCAGGCTCGGTCGCGACATCTTCACCGACACCGCCAAGCATGCAGGCGCATTCGTCGGCAACGATCTCAAATGCTCGAACTGTCATTTGGACAAGGGCCGCCTGGCGAACTCCGCGCCGCTCTGGTCCGCGTATGTCGCCTACCCGGCATTTCGTAAGAAGAACAACCACGTCAACACGTTCGAAGAACGCCTCCAGGGATGTTTTCGCTACAGCATGAATGGAAAAGCGCCGCCGCTCGGCGATCAAACATTGGTGGCGTTGCAAGCCTACGCGTACTGGATGGCGAAGGGCGCGCCGACCGGCGTCGACATGGAGGGGAAAGGTTACCCAGAGCTGGCGAAGCCCGCGTCTCTCGACCGTGCGAGGGGGTCTGAAGTCTACGCGCAGAAATGCGCCTTGTGCCACGGCTCGGACGGAGCGGGGCGAAAGGGCGCCGACGGCTCCATCGCGTTCCCGCCGTTGTGGGGCCCACGCTCCTACAATTGGGGAGCCGGCATGAGTTCGATCAAAAATGCGGCCGGGTTCATCAAAGCGAACATGCCTCTCGGTCTGGGCGGCACGCTGAGCGACGAAGAGGCCTGGAACGTGGCCGCCTTCGTGAATGGCCACGAGCGGCCCCAAGATCCGCGATTTGACGGTTCGGTCGAGCAGACGCGTAACGAGCATCACGGCAGCCCGTTCGATCTTTATGGGACGCAGGTCGACGGCGTGACTTTGGGGCGGAACTCCCCGCCTTCGGGAACGACTCCTGGGCGTTGAACGCGTTGACCCAAGCATGGCGCGCGACACACGGTATCGATCGGATGTCGGGCTGGTTCGTCCGACGTCGGTTATGCTCAGAGCGAGCCGATACAGGCAGTCCGCCATCGCTGCGGACAGTCGTGATCGAAAAAGGATTGTTTGGCGAGCGTCTGAACACCAATCGTCGTCAGCGCGCCGTCGTTCAAATTGAGTGGGAACGGCCGGTTCGCATAGGCTGGAACCTCTTGGTCATGGAGACGAGCGCGCGCAAATTGTCGGCGAGCTGCCGACGGACCTCGGGCACGTCGCATCGATACAGCCGCGACAGGGCCTGGACTGTCTGATCGAACGCCCCGGCGGGATAATGATCGCCCACCATCGAGGAAAAGGGCGCGTCCGTTTCGGTCAGAATCCGGTCTCGCGGAATTTTGGCGAGCAGGCTCGCCGCGCGGCTTCCCTTCGCCATCGTCGGACCGACGGAAAACCAGGCGCCGAGCTTGACCGCCCGTTCAGCCTGAGCGACGGGGCCGGAAAACCAGTGAAGGATCGGCGCGCCGGCCGTGGGGTGTCGTTCCAGGCTGTCCAGCACCACCTCGCTTGCGTGCCGACTGTGGATCGACATGGTCTTGCCGCCGGCTTCGGCGCACGCCTGCAACAAACGGTCGAACACTTCCCGTTGCACGTCGAGGTGTCGGGCGAACTCGTCTCCGCCATCGATGCCAATTTCGCCCACATAGCTCGTTTCATTGATCAATCTCACGAAGAGCCCAACCTCTGCGTGTCGCTCGTGAACGAGTTGGGGATGAAGACCAAGCGCCGTGCGGATACGCTTCCGGGCTTTGGCCAACTGCGCGGTCTTCGGGAACGCCTTCGGCGTCGTTGTGACCGACAGCGTATAGACGCCGAGCCGGTCGATGTCCGCGACCGCCAGGCTCGGGTTCGGAAACAGGTCGAGATGGCAGTGAAAATCGATCAAACAGGAAATCCACGGTGGTCGAGATAGGCGCCGACCTCGCGAAGCCCCCGGTCGAGGACCCCGAACCAGCCATCCCGTTCCAGCCTATCCTCCGGCAAAGGTCCACTGGAAATGGCGTAATGCCTTGGGCTGCGAACCCGGGGAGCGGTTGCGGCCAGCATCGCGATCAGGTCGTCGCGAATGTCGGGCTTTTCCCACACCTGCGGCAACGTATACTGATAGCGGGTGGTGTCTTCGATGCCGGCGGCGTAGAACGCGGCCCCTCTGATCAGGCACGGCACGCAATGGCCGCACTGCAGGCTCTTGCGCTTCCATTTCCCGCAGGACACCGTGGCGAGAGCAACCGCCTTGCTCTCGTCATCTGGCGCCAGTCGGGCGAGCATCTCGCCCTTCGTCATGTGTCGGTAGCGGTTTTCCAGCCTGACCGGGATCCCCACGGCGTCGAAGACGCTCTGGATCTGGTTTAGGAAATGCGGGTGGGTGGTTCTGGTGCTGTGCGATCCGATCCGCCGTCTCGTGAGAGGGGCGTTGAGGGCGATGAAGCCGTTCTCCGGCACATGAAGCGTGATCTGCTCCTGTCGCGGCCGGATCGAGCATAGGGCTGTCGCGCAGAGCGCGCCGAAGGCCAGGAAGTTCAGGCTCCGCGTCCGCATCGTGGTGTCGTTCTGTTCGCCGCCCGGCAATCGATGAAAAACGGGGTTGGCGTTCGCCGAGAATCGGGGGACTGCGCGGCCCAAGCGCGGCGCCACCTTCGCCTGATAGCTCTTGTCGCCTCGATAGGCGTGGCTGACCAACAGCGGGGTATGCCCTTCGCGGATCAGTTCGCTCGCTCCGATCATGCTGTCGAGCCCGCCCGAGAAAAGGCAGACGGCGTCGGCGGCGTTCAGGTCGATGTGTCGGCGGAGACGGTTGATATGGCCAATGGACGGCGCCGCCTTGCCGTTCGCCCGAAACGACAGGCTCCAGAGATCGCCGCTCAGAAAGCCCAGCGCCTTCTCCAGGGGCCGAGCCACGTCGCGCCACAGGTCGGGGCGGGCCACCGGGATGTCGAGATCGAGCGACCTGACCCATGCGTTGTCCGCTAGGGCGTCACGGTTCACGAAGGTGTCGGCGGCCGTCACCGCCAATGCGATCGACAGGAAGTCGAACGCCGCCGGATCCGCGCGGACGCCGAGGCGGGCGGATTCGGCTTCGAGCGTGTGTCCGATCGACCCCGTGCCAGGATGGACCGGGCGCGGGCCGTAAAGCAGCACGTCGATCCGGCCGGCGTCGCGTCGATCTGGAACTGCATGGTCGTAAACATGAAACCGCAGCTCAGTCATGGTGCTGCTCCCAGGAGCGCCATACGTCGCGAACCGTCTGCCGCAGAAAGCCGCCGATCTGTGCGCGGGTCACATCCCCGCGCCCCATGAGTCTTCCGCCGAGGCGGTCGTCGACAATGACCCTGATGAGCTCCAGGAGCTCGCGTTCCGCCGCCGCGGTCCTGGTCTCGTCGGGAGCCTGCGCCCATGACCCCCCAACCTCTTCGACAATGTCCTGGAAGATCGCCTGAGACAGATATTCGGCGATGATCCGATGCAGGGTTTCGTCGTCGAGCCGATCGGGATCGAACGGTTCGTCTTCGCCCAGGACTTCGGCCATGGCTTCGTCGATCGACTGCCGGACGCGTTCCGCGTCGCCGTTCTCAGGCGTGAGCACTGTCGCCAGGCGCTGGCAGACAACGTCGAGAGGTTGGCCTCGGAGCTCGTCCCTGGACAGTCCCTGGGCCGCCGCAGCGACGCCGTCGCCGCCGAGCGACGACAGCGTTTCATAAAAGTCCTCGCCCGTGGAATAGACAGCTCCGAACCTGCGAGGGCCGATGTCGGAGCCGCCGGTCGATGTTCGCGCGTAGTGCCCGAGCGATTTGCGAAGATCACTCGTGTCCTTGCTTTTGAGATATTTTCCGAAGCTGGTCCTGAACGCGCGAAATCGCTGTGGTTCGGGGACGGGTTGAGGAGCGCCCGGCTCGTCGTCGACGCCGGCCGGAACGAGCGGCTGCCGACCGTTGGAGCCTTTTGAGGACGAGGAGGTTCCCATCAGGCCCGAGCTCCGCCGTCTGCGGCTGTCGAGGACTGCATCAGGGCGGTCAGCCAAGGCGGGCTGGCTGGAAGGCCGCCGACGAACCGCACCAGTTTCTCCTGCGCCGCCGGCCATCGCCGCGCCATGAGGACCGCCCCGCGAACGTCCGATCTCGTCCGGTCCCAGTCGGGATTGCGTCCGAACGAACTGATGACCTCGTCCATGGCGTCGGCGACTTCGGCGGCGTCGATGTCATCGAGCGCGGCTTTTGACGCGGCCGACTTCATGGTCGCGGTCGCGACGAGGACCTCGATCGCCGCTTTCGTTTTCGCGCTGAGACGCGACGTCGTGAACCGCATCGCGAGCGTCTCGCGGGCGAGATAGACCGCGGGTCTGAGGTCCACGCCGCCCAGCGGCGGCGCGAGCTGGGCCCAATCCGAGACGAAAGCGGCGTGCGCGGTCCAATCGGACGGGCACCGTTCCATGCCCGCGATCGCAGGATTGGCCTCGAGCTCCGACAAGAGCTCAGCTTTGCCGTCGGGAGCTTCGCCGATCAGCCTGTGCAGCTCCTTGATCGCGTTCTCGTCGGTGCAGCGCTCGAACAGGACGAGTTTCGCGATGATGGCTTCCCCGATCGCCATCCGGCGACGCTTGGCGACGGACGTTCGCATCCGGACGACGTTCAACATGCGTTTGACGATGCGCGGATTGCCGTTGATCCGCTTCGACAGCGCAAGAAGCGACGCGAGACGGTCGACCGTGTCGAGCGAGCGCCGAAACTCGTCATCTTCCGAAAGACCCAGTCGATCCGCGACCTGATCCACCGTGAACGGCGGCTCGCTCGACCACGAGCGTCTCAAGTGCTCGACAAGAAACGAGCGCAAGGCTTCGATCTTGTTCGGGGCGGCCGCAGATTGCGACGCCAGCAGCATGAACAAATATGCGCGCACTTCCTGTACGCCGAGCTTGGGCACGCGCACCGGAACCTGGATCAGCTTGTCGAGATAGTCTGTGACATGTTCGGCGCTGGGATTGGCGAAATGCTTCGCGACGGCGTGGCGGATCATTTGCTCGTCGGCGGCCACAATGAAAGCGGTGCGGGGCAGGAACAGGAAAAGTCGCATCGCCTCGAGCGTGGCGATCGCCTTTGGCGGCAGGCATCGATCGAGGTTGTCGACGAAGATCACCAGCCTGCGATCAAGGTCTAAGAGGAGCTGTTCGAATTCGGCGCGGTAGGCGTCGATCTCGCGCGGGGGATTTCGTGGGCTTTTCGGCTCCACCAGGCCTGCAACACGCTCCTTGCCGGCTTTCGCCGCAGCCTTGAGGTCGGCGACGTCCTGTTCGTTAGCCTCGCCCTCGAACATGTCTTCCAGCGCCGAAGATGCTTTCGAGAACGCGCCGAACGTCGGCGCTCCGACCGCTGCCGCGCCGACGTCGGCCACCAGCCCCAGGAGGCGTAGCTTGTTCGTCCTCTTGAGGAGGCTGAGCGCCTTGTCTTTCAAGGATTCCGGTGTGGCCTCGAACACCTTGTTCGCAATGACCGACATCAAGGCAGCCTTCGCCTCATCGAAATCCTGATACAGCCAGGCGTCGAAGTCTACGATGATGTTTTTCTCGTCTTTTTGGAGCTCTTTTGAGACGAGTTGCAGCACGCTTGACTTTCCGACGCCCCAGGTTCCGTAGACGCCCAGCGACATTGGCAGCATGCGATCATCTGCCAGCATTTCGCAGATGAGTTCCGAAACTTCAGAGAAGTTCAAATAGTCGACGTCGCTTTCGCTGTCGGCCCACATTGCATTCCTCGATACTTGAAAGCGACGTCAGGCGAACGCGCCGCGCCAAAACGTGTCGCAATGACCTGGCGTCTAAAACGGCGTGATCTTCCGACGTCAGGCGCATGTTGACGTTTGCGGATGCGACCGGATTCCCAGGGCGCGGATCCGCTTGTCGTGATGCTAGCACGAGCGTTTCCCGTCATACGAGCGCGCTGCGCCTTATGCACCGCGTAATCTGGACGGGTCGTGGCCGTGGCCAACTCGAGCTTCGCAAGGTCGAGCGCCGCCACAGCGATGGCCCGGCCTCGCGGCTGTCGTCAGGCCGGACCGAGCTGGCCGCCAGCCGCCTTCGGTCGTCCGACCGCTTCGACTGATGGAGCGGGCAGCCGCTGCAGCGCTTAAATCACTCCAAACAATCGCTTGTCCCAGTGCACCGGCTGATGAAGCGAGGCGCGTGCGAGCGGAAACTCGGAATGCGTCGGGTTGATCAGAACATTTTGCTCCTGGCGCGCGACCACGCTCGGCACGATCAGCAGCAGGCTGCGCTTATCCTGAAACCACGTCTCGCCGTAAGCTTTGCTCACGACTGGCGGGAAATCGTCCCATCCCGCCAGGTTGGGCGGAGAGAACATCTCGTAGCTGGCGCCTCTGTCGATCGTGATCTCGATGAAGTGCTGGTTGGGCGGTATCGTGCCCGCGCCATGGACCAGTTTTTCCAGCAGCGCTGTCGAATAGCTCCGTGCGGCATAGATCATCGGACTGCCGGGCGTGTTCCACCGGCCGGGAAACAGCGTCGAGCCCGTGGCGTCGAAGATCGGATATGAGCCGGTCGGATCGCCGATCCGGTAGCAGGTCATGCCTTGGGCAAGAACCTGACCGGTCACGCAGCGCTGCCGTATTTCAGCCGTCCGAGGATGCCGATGACCAGTTCGGTGGTGATTTCGCTGCGCAGCACCGCGTCGATGGGGCGTTGGTCCTCGAGCATGGCGTGAGGCCGGAAAAAGAAGGCCCGCGCCTGCTCTTCGCTTCCCCACACCTCGACGGCGAAGCCCCAGACCCGCGCGAGCCGCGACACCAGAGCGCCCTCCATTTTGGAGAGCCTGCGCTGTGTTTTGCGGCGCTCGTAGGTCGCCTTGGGCACGATCAGATATTTGAACTGCGCGTCGGTCGGCGCGATCAGGTCCGACACGCGCTGGAGCGCCTGCAGCGGCAGGCCGTCTTCGATCGATTTCACCAGTCCGAGCGGCGACTGGCCGATCTTCTCGAAGCCTGCCAGGCCAAGAACGCTCGGAACTGTCGAAAAACCGATCATGACGGGTCTCCTCATTCGAGGCCTAATATGGTCTCAAGTGAGGTTGATCGCAAGCTCGGGCTGGCGGCGAGCCGCCCCTGACGGCGCACGCGACGTCCATTGCCGGATGGGCAGTTTCTGGGCGTCCCCGCGGCATGAGGCCTCTGCGGCTTTCTCCCTATTGCGGGAACGCTAACGTAATGTTTCCTTGCTTTAGTTCGCGCGCAAGCCTAGCTACCGCCCAGGATGACGATCATGAGCGACACCCATATCGGCCAGCGCATCAAGGCCCTGCGTGAGGCCGCCGGCATGCGTCAGGAGGAGCTCGCCGAGCTGCTCGACCTGAACAGCCGCCAGATCGTCTCCCAGATCGAGACCGGAACGCGGCGTCTGACCGCAACCGAGCTTGTCGCTGTTCTGAAGCGTTTCGACGTATCGCTCGACAAGCTCACCAACCCGTTTTTGCTGCTTGGCCGCAGCTCGTTCTCATGGCGGCAGCGCAATGTCCCGCAGTCGACGCTGCAGGCTTTCGAAGAGCGGGCCGGTGAGTGGATCGGCGCCTACCGCGAGCTGCGCGGGCTGGCCGGCCAGGGACGCTCGAAGCTGCTCCTGACCACTGGACTGACCTACACGAGCCCGTTCGAGGACGCCGCGAACGTGGGTGAAGTCGTGGCCGGTCAGCTGGAGCTTGGCGACAAGCCGGCGTTCACGCTCGCCAAGGCCCTCGAGGAGAAGCTCGACATTCTCGTGCTGATGGTCGAGGCGGAGTCAGGGATTTCGGGCGCGGCGTGCCAGCTCCCCAATCTCAGCGCCGTGCTGATCAACCGAAACGAGAGTTTCGCGCGCCGAAATTCCGATCTTGCGCATGAGCTGTTCCATATTCTGACCTGGAACGAGATGCGGCCCGATCATATCGAGTCGTCCGACCAGATCTGGGATGGGCCCGCCAGCCAGCGGCGTCCGCACAAGGCGGCGCGCAACCAGCGCATTGAGCAGCTCGCAGACAATTTTGCGTCCGGGCTTTTGATGCCCGCACGCAGTCTCGACCTCCTCGGAACGCCGCGTAGCGACGCACAATGGTTGATGGAGGCGTCGGCGCTTCTCGGCGTTTCGAGCCGTGCGCTGAAGTGGCGGCTGGTCAACACCAGACGCTGTCCGGAGCTAAGCGCCGTCCAGGAAGCCGAGCTGGTCGCCGCCGGCCGGGTGCAGGCTCCCGATCTTCGTCAGAAGGAGACGCCGCCGCTGTTCAGCCGACCGTTCATGCAGACGATCATCGACGCTATCGAACAGGGCGAGCTGTCCGCGCGCAGGGCGCAGGCGCTCCTTCAGATGGATCGCGCCTCGCTGGGCGAGCTTTGCGACGCCTATGAGATTCCGCGCCCGGTCGAGCTTGGCGGTCAGCCGCGCCAGGAGATCGCCGCCGTTTGATCACGAGGCAGACGCCGATCCTGCTGGACACCAACGCGATCGTCGCCTGCCACGAGATGGGATGCTGGCGGGCGATCTGCGGCGCGTTCCCGCTCGAAACGGTCGAAACCTGCATCGTCGAGTTCCAGACGGGCGGTCACGTCCTCCTGTCGCCGGACTATGTCGACGAGGCGACGTTGAGGGCGCAATTCGCGCACATCCACGATCCGCAGCACATCGAGCGGGCCGAGGTCGCTCTTCGCGGCGGACACGCCTTGCATGAGGGCGAAAAGGATCTCTGGGCGCATGCGCTCGGCCGCTCCGACGATGTCTGGGTGCTGTGCGGCCCCGATCGCGCAAGCATGAAATTCGGCTGCGCCCAGAAACTCGCCCAGCGTCTGATTTCGCTGGAGAGCTTGCTCGTCCATCTTCGCCATCCAGCGGTGAAAACTCTGGAGCATCTCTACAGCCAGGCTTGGCTCGACGACGTCCGCAGAAAATTCATTCTGGGCATCGTCCAGTGACGTCAAAGGCCGAGGCCTTCTCGATCTATTGGGACCTTGCGCCCGCGCGCCGAGCGGGCGTTTTTTGGCGACGGCGGCGTCTGGGCGAACAAGCCGGTCATGGTCGATCGGGTCGATGCGCTGGCGGCCTGCCTGACGACGTCGACCCGATCGACGCGGCGGGCGTCGGCAAGGGAGATCCGCATTTGAGCTGAGGCCTATTCCATAAGATCGACGTTTCATTGGAAAAAAGGTAATTGAATCAATGAGCCTTAGCCAATTGCGTCCGCGCGATCTCGCCTAAAAGAACGTTGAAGCGGCCCAGTTTAGCCCAATTGACCGTCGCTAAGCTTACGACGGCCAATTGGGCTAAACTCTATGCTGCAGGCATGTGGCTGAAGTGGGCAAAAGCTATCGGTAGCCGCTGGGTGAAAATTTTGCCTCGATCGCCCACTGGCAAATACAATTCGACGCAACCTCCATCTCTGCTAGCCTTCTTCGTCGAACGGTAGTGAGGGCGAGAGGTGGTTGCACCCATCGTCGACAGGCGCGCGATCCTGATGGGGACGCTGACGCTGTTGCCATGCGTGGCCGCAGGCTCGCCGAGCGCCGCGGCGCCGATACGCGTCGGCCTCACCCCGGTTTTCCTGTCGTCCGATCTCGAGCTCACTGGACGTCTGGCGGCCTACCTCGAAAAGGCCACCACCCGTCCGGTCGAGCTCGTCACGCGGCGCACCTACCAAGAGGTGACCGCGATGCTGGTGGCGGGCCAGCTCGACGCAGCCTGGATCTGCGGCTTCCCGTTCGTCGCCCACCGATCCGAGCTCCAGCTCGTCGCGACGCCCGTCTGGAGGGGGCAACCCCTATACCGCGCCTACGTGATCGTCGACCGGGACCGGAAGGCCGGCGGCATCGCCGCGCTGCGTGGGGACATCCACGCCTACTCCGACCCGGACTCGAACTCCGGCTTCCTCTGCACGCGCGCGGCGCTCGCCGAACTCGGCGAGCGGTCGGAGACCTTCTTCTCACGCTCGTTCTTCACCTACGGGCATCGCAACGTGATCGAGGCGGTGTCCTCGGGCCTCGCCGCCTCCGGGTCGGTCGACGGCTATGTCTACGACGTCGTCTCGGAGCTGGAGCCGAAGTTCGTCGCCCGCACCAGGGTCCTGCGCACGTCGGAATGGCTCGGCTTCCCGCCTATCGCCGCGCCGGCGTCTCCGCCGGACGCAGGCCGCCTCAACGCCCTGAAGGCAGCCTTACTCGGCATGGACGGCGACGCCGACGGCCGAGCAGTGCTTGCACTGCTGAAGCTCGATCGCTTCGCGAGCGAGCCACTGGGTCTCTATGACGCGATCGCCGCCAAGGCGGCGATGGTCGCGGCTGCGGGATAGCGACATGAGGGTCGACCCGAGACGCTGGCCGATCACGTTCAAGGTACCGGTCGCGGTCGCCATCCTCATGCTAGTAGCGGGGGCAGTGCTGTCGGAGCGGGTGCTCGACCGCCTTGGCGACATCCAGCAACGCCATCTTCGTGAACTCGCCCAAGGCTATCTCGACGGCCTGTCCTCGGCGGTCGGGCCGTCCGTACTGAGGGACGACGTCTGGGAGGTCTACGACGCGATCGCGCGCGCCCGGGACCAGTACAAAGGCCTCCGGCCCTCCGAGGCAGTCGTCACCGATCCGCGTGGCGCGGTGATCGCCGCCTCCGACCCGCGGTCCCACGCGGTCGGGTCCGCCTTTGTGCCAAGCGAGTCTCGTCCATTCGCATATGAGAGCGGATCGGCCACCGCCCGGGCCCACCGCGAGCTGTCCTATCCCGGCCGCACCATCGGGCACCTCTACGCGACATTCGACACGAGCCACCTCGCCGCCGAGAGACGCGATGTGATAGCGACCCTGCTGTTCACTAACGGCATCCTGGTGGCATTCTTCGCCGCCGCCGGCTGGCTGGTGGTCGCGAGGATGATGCGACCCGTCCGCGTTCTCACCGAGCACCTCGGGGCGTCGTCGGACGGCGTCGCCGTCCCGATCGCGGACTGGGAAGTCGAGCGAAGCCGGGGTGAGTTCCGGCGGATGTTCCGGGCCTACAACGACCTGTCCACCTCGATCGCGGAGCGCGACGATCTGCGCAAGCGTCTCGCCGAGGAGGAGCGGCTCGGCAGCCTCGGGCGGCTGGCCTCCTCGGTCGCGCACGAGATCAACAACCCGCTCGGCGGGCTGTTCAATGCGATCTCGACGCTGCGCTCGCACGGACACCTTCCCGCAGCCCGGGAGGGAGCGATCGGCCTTCTGGAACGCGGTCTGGCGGGAATACGCGACGTGGTCCGCACGACGCTCGCGGTCCACCGACCTCGGGAGGGCGCGCGCAGCCTGAGGCCAGAGGACGTCGACGACCTGCTCGTACTAGTGGCGGCTGAGGCGAGACGGAAGTCCGTCCGGGTCGCGGTCACCGACAGGCTGGCCGCGGAAGTCCCGATCCCGAGCGGTCCCGTCCGGCAGGCGCTGCTCAACATCCTGCTGAACGCGATCGCGGCAGCGCCGCCCCTGTCCGTCGTCGAACTCGCCGCGGCCGGCACGCCCGAGGCGGTCACGTTCGAGGTGCGGGACCGCGGCGAGGGTCTGCCGACCGAGGCCGCCGCGATGCTGACCGACCCGGCACGGCTTCCAACCGCGGGCGCTGGGCTCGGCCTCTGGACAACCCGGGGGCTCGTGTCCGAGATCAGTGGCGTGCTCGAGACTGAGACGTTGCCCGGAGGCGGGACGCTCGTCCGCATGGTCGTGCCGCTCGCTCGAGACGAGGCGCTCGCCGATGTCGCTTGAACGCCGCTCCATCGGGATCGTCGAAGACGATCCGATCATGGGCGAGAGCCTCGTCCAGCGGCTGACGCTCGAGGGGGCGAAGGTGACCTGGTGGAAGGACGGCGCCTCGGCGGTGGCGGGCCTTAGCCACGAGCGCCGCCACGCCGTCATCTGCGACATCCGGTTGCCGGACCTCAACGGCGAGGACGTCTTCAAGGCGGCCTCCGGATCCTCGGCGCCGCCGTTCCTGTTCATCACGGGTCACGCGGACATCGACCAGGCCGTCAGGCTCATGAGGTCGGGCGCGGGCGACTACGTCACCAAGCCGTTCGAGATGGAGGACTTCCTCGACCGTCTGTCCGGCATCGTGAGCGAGGCGCCCACGGCGGACGGATCGCTCGGGGTGTCGCCCGCGATGCGCGAGGTCGAGAGCCTGCTGCGCCGCGTGGCGAAGGTCGGCAGCACGGTGCTGATCGGCGGCGAGACCGGGACGGGCAAAGAGGTCGCAGCCCGCTTCCTCCACTCGGCCGCCTCGCTCGACTCCGCCTCGTTCATGGCGGTCAACTGCGCGGCGATCCCGGCGGATCTCCTCGAGAGCGAGCTGTTCGGCCACGAGCGGGGCGCCTTCAGCGGCGCCACGCGCAGGCACGCGGGATACGCGGAGCGTGCGGCCGGAGGCACGCTGTTCCTCGACGAGATCGCCGAGATGCGGATCGACCTGCAGGCCAAGCTGCTCAGGCTGATCGAGGAGCGGACCTACACGCGCGTCGGCGGCGAGCAGCCCCTTAGGTTCGAGGGGCGGCTGGTCACGGCGACGAACGCCGATCTTGGCGCCCGGGTGAAGGATGGCCGCTTCCGCGAGGACCTCTTCTACCGGATCAACGTCGTGTCGGTTCGCATGCCCTCGCTTCGAGAGCACCGGGAGGACATACCCTGGCTGCTGGACCGCGCCTTCGCGGAGTTCGCCGCCCGGTCGCCCGATCCTCCGCGAGGCGTGAGCGCGCTTGCCGAAGAGGCGGCGCTTGCGCACGACTGGCCGGGCAACGTCCGTGAGCTCAGGAACCGGATGGAGCGCGCGACCGCGCTGGCCCTCGGTCCCTGGATCATGCCCGTCGACCTGTTCCCGGAGCGGGGGGAAGACGCCAAGGCCTCGCAGGACATGCCATCGCTCGAAGAGGCGCGCCTGGCGCTCGAGCGCCGCCACATAACTCGCGCCCTTCAGGCGTCGGGCGGCGAGATCGGCGCGGCGGCGAGGCTCCTCGGCCTAGGCCGCACGACGCTCTGGGAGAAGATGCGGCGGCTCGGCCTCAAGCCCGCCGACTGACGTTCGAACATCCAGATTCCGGGGCCGGGCCATGTTCGGGTTTCCGAACGCCGCGGTCCCGGTCGCCACGACAGCGCGACCGCCTTCCTTGGATTTAGAACAAATCCGAACGCTGGCGCGCGCCCTGCAAAGCCCTTCCCGCCCGTTCGATGGCACGGGCCAACAACTCGGGAGGGGCTCATGAAGAGCTGCGAGAAACTCGTCGACGCTGGTCGACGTCGATTTTTGGCGGGCGCCGGACTGGCGGCGGCCGGAGGTGCGGCCGCGGCTGTGATGCCGACACAGGCCCATGCGGCCTCGCCGGCCGCGCTGGTGAAGTACCCGTCCAACAGGCTCGGCAACGTGAGCGACCTCAAGCCCGACGAGGCCTTCGACGTCGCCTATCCCGACCAGGACGCGCCCGGCGTGCTGCTGAAGCTCGGCAAGCGCGTCGAGGGCGGCGTCGGTCCCGACGGCGACATCGTGGGCTTCGCCGCGCTCTGTCCGCACAAAGGTTTCTACATGAACTACCGCCCGGAGGACCGGACGCTCAATTGCCCCGGGCACTTCTCGCGCTTCGACTGCGAGAAGGGCGGGCAGCAGGTCTGGGGCCACGCGACCCAGAACCTCCCCCAGTACGCGCTGCGGGTCGACGAGAAGGGCGACATCTACGCCGAGGGCGTGGACGAGCTTCTCTACGGCCGCCTGTCGAACACGCTCTGAGGAGGATCCGATGGTCTACAAGCGCCAGATCGGGCGGCTGCCCATCGTCCCCGCGGACGCCAAGCAGCACAACGTCACCTGCCACTACTGCATCGTCGGCTGCGGCTACAAAGCCTACACCTGGGACGCCCGCTACGAAGGCGGGACCGATCCGAAAGCCAACGCCTTCGGCGTCGACCTCGCCAAGCAGCAGGTCCAGGACACGGAAGCTTGGTACGCCCCCTCGATGTACAACGTCGTCCGCCAGAACGGCCGCGACGTCCACATCGTCATCCAGCCTGACAAGGGCTGCGTGGTGAACTCGGGCCTCGGCTCGGTGCGCGGCGCGCGCATGGCGGAGATGAGCCACTCGAAGACGCGCGGGACCCAGCTCCAGCGCCTGACCGACCCGCTCGTCTGGCGCTACGGCCAGATCCAGCCCACGAGCTGGGACGACGCCCTGGACCTCGTCGCCCGCGTGACCGCGGCGGTGATCGCCGAGCAGGGCGAGGATGGCCTCTTCGTCTCTGCCTTCGACCACGGCGGGGCCGGCGGCGGCTACGAGAACACGTGGGGCACGGGCAAGCTCTACTTCGAGGCCATGAAGGTGCGGAACATCCGCATCCACAACAGGCCCGCTTACAACTCCGAGGTCCACGGCTCCCGCGACATGGGCGTCGGCGAGCTCAACAATTGCTATGAGGACGCCGAGCTCGCCGACACGATCGTCTGCGTCGGCAACAACCCACTCGAGGCCCAGACCAACTACTTCCTGAACCACTGGATGCCGAACCTGAACGGCATGTCGGCGGCCAAGAAGAAGGCCGCGTTCGGGGACGAGCCGACCGAGCGCGGCCGCATCGTGTTCGTCGACCCACGCCGGACGGTGTCGGTCAACGCCTGCGAGACCGCGGGCAAGGACAACGTCCTCCACCTGGCGATCGAGTCTGGAACCGACCTCATCCTGTTCAACGCCTGGCTGACCTACGCGGCCGAGAAAGGCTGGATCGACAGGCCGTTCATCGAGGCCTCCACCAAGGACTTCGACAAGGCGCTCGCGGCCAACAAGGTCTCGGTCGCGGAAGCCGCGAAGGCGACGGGCCTCTCCGAGGCGGACATCGTCAAGGCGATCACCTGGATTGCGGAACCGAAGGCCGGAAGCCACAGGCGGCGGACCATGTTCGCCTACGAGAAGGGCCTGATCTGGGGCAACGACAACTACCGGACCAACCAGGCGCTGGTGAACCTCGCGCTCGCCACCGGGAACGTCGGCCGACCGGGCGGCGGCTGCGTCCGCATGGGCGGCCACCAGGAGGGCTACTCGCGCCCCTCCGACGCCCATGTCGGCCGTCCGGCTCCCTACGTCGACAAGCTGCTGATCGAGGGCAAGGGCGGCGTCCACCACGTGTGGGGCTGCGACCACTACAAGACCACTCTGAACGCCATGGAGTTCAAGCGAGTCTACAAGCAGCGGACCGACCTCGTGAAGGACGCGATGAATTCGGTCCCCTACGGGGACCGCGATGCGATGGTCGAGGCGATCATGGGCGCGATCCGCAAGGGCGGTCTCTTCTCGGTCGACGTCGACATCGTAACGACCAAGATCGGCGCAGCGGCTCACGTGATCCTGCCCGCTGCGACCTCCGGCGAGATGAACCTCACCTCCATGAACGGCGAGCGGCGCATGCGGCTCACCGAGCGCTACATGGACCCTCCCGGCCAGGCGATGCCGGACTGCCTGATCGCCGCGCGGCTCGCCAAGAACCTGGAGCGCGTGTTCCGGACGGCGGGCAAGAACGACGTCGCCGACAAGTTCAAGGGCTTCGACTGGAAGACCGAGGAGGACGCCTTCATGGACGGCTACCACGCCCATGAGAGCGGCGGCGAGCACGTCACCTACGAGCGCCTGCGCGCGATGGGCAACAACGGCTTCCAGGAGCCCGCGACCGGGTTCCAGGACGGCAAGATCGTCGGCACCAAGCGCCTCTTCGCCGACGGCAAGTTCAAGTCGAAGGACGGCAAGGCGACCTTCGCCGAGACCCCGTGGCGCGGGCTGCAGGCGGCGGGCAAGCAGGCCGAGAAGGACAAGTTCCCGTTCTTGATCAACAACGGGCGCGCGAACCTCGTCTGGCAGAGCGCCTACCTCGACCAGGCGGACGAGTTCGTGCAGGACCGCTGGCCGTACCCGTTCGTCGAGATGAACCCCGACGACATGGCGGAGCTGAAGCTCGGCGCGGGCGACCTCGTCGAGATCCACAACGACAACGGCGCGACGCAGGCCATGGCCTACCCGACGCCGTCGGCCAGGCGCGGCCAGGCCTTCATGCTGTTCGGCTACCCGACGGGGGTGCAGGGCAACGTGGTGTCGGCGGGCGTGAACGAGTTCGTCATCCCGAACTACAAGCAGACCTGGGGCGCGATCCGGAAGATCTCCGACGCGCCCGAGAGCGTCAGGAACGCGAGCTACAAGTCCAAGGAGTACCGGGCCTGAGGCGTCGGGCGCCGGGATGGCGAACGTCCCGGCGCCTAGCCGTCGCTCACGCCGAGCCCCTCGCGAGGAGCACGTAGCCGAAGAGGACGACGGCCGAGCCGAAGCCCGCGATCCGGAAGGCGTTGCGGGAAGGCCCGCCGACACGCGCCGCGGCGTAGGCGACGAGCGTTGCGGCCGCCAGCATCGCGACGGGGATGGCGGCCAGCAGGTCCTGGCCGGCGGCGTTGCGCTCGGCTCCCCAGCGTCCGAGGTCCATCGCCGTCGCCGCCAGGGCGAACGCCGCCATCACGCTCCAAAGGGCTTGTCCGGGCATCTTCGACATCTTGCTCCTGCGACCGTGGAAGGCCGACCCAGCGACCGTGGCCGTTGACCCCGCTTCCCAGCTCATATAACGATACATCGAGTTTTCTCGATATCTAGTCAAAACGTCGAAGGCTGCGTATGAACGCCATGACCAAGCCGGGGGCCGGCCCCGCCGACTCCGGACCGATGACCGAGGAGGACGTCTCCGCGGTCGAGGCCCTGTCGGCGCTCGGCCAGGTCACCCGGCTGCGCATCTTTCGCATGCTGGTCTCGCGCGCCCCGGAGGGTCTGCCCGCGGGCGTGATCGCCGACGCCGTTGGCTGCCTGCAGAACACGCTCTCGACGCACCTCGCGATCCTGTCCCGGGCGGGCCTGGTCAAGGGCGTCAGGGACGGCCGTTCGATCCTCTACAGCGCCGACCTCGAGGGCATGCGCGGCCTCGTCGGCTACCTGCTGACCGACTGCTGCAACGGTCGCCCCGAGGTCTGCGCGCCGATCTTCGAAACCCTACAGGGGAGCTGCGGATGCGGCCCCCGTCCATCCGACCGGGAGAAGAACGATGGATGCGACTGAAGCCCAGCGTCCCTTCAACGTGCTGTTTCTCTGCACGGGCAACTCCGCCCGCTCGATCATCGCCGAGTGCGTGATGAACCGTGAGGGCCAGGGACGCTTCAAGGCGTTCTCGGCCGGGAGCCACCCGCGCGGCGAGGTGAACCCCTTCGCGCTCGACCTGCTGAAGCGGACGAACTTCGACGTGTCGGGCCTGCGCTCGAAGTCTTGGCACGAGTTCGCAGAGCCCGGCGCGCCGGAGCTCGATTTCGTGTTCACGGTCTGCGACGACGCCGCCGGCGAGGAGTGCCCCTACTGGCCCGGACAGCCGATGTCCGCGCATTGGGGGATGGAGGACCCGGCAGCGTTCCAGGGCTCCGACACCGAGAAGGCAATCGCCTTCGCCGACACGATGCGGATGCTGACGAACCGGATCTCGATTTTCGTCAACCTGCCGCTCAAGACCATCGACAAGCTCTCGCTGCAGCGCCGCCTCGACGAGATCGGCAAGACCCACCCGTCTGCGGCCTGATCCACCGAGAAGAACGAGCCGATGTCCCTGTTCGAACGCTACCTGACCGTCTGGGTCTTCCTCTGCATCGTCGTCGGCGTCGCCCTCGGCTACGTCGCGCCCGGCCTGTTCCAGGCGATCGGCGCGCTCGAGGTCGCCAGCGTGAACCTGCCTGTCGCCGTGCTGATCTGGCTGATGATCATCCCGATGCTGGTCAAGGTCGACTTCGCGGCGCTCCGCGAGGTCGGCTCGCACTGGCGGGGCATCTCGGTGACGCTGTTCATCAACTGGGCGGTCAAGCCGTTCTCGATGGCGCTGCTCGGTTGGCTGTTAATCGGCTGGCTGTTCCGGCCCTACCTGCCCGCCGACCAGATCGACAGCTACATCGCCGGGCTGATCCTGCTGGCTGCCGCCCCGTGCACCGCGATGGTCTTTGTCTGGTCGAACCTGACGAAGGGCGACCCGCTCTTCACGCTGAGCCAGGTCGCCGTCAACGACGCGATCATGATCGTCGCCTTCGCGCCGATCGTCGCGCTGCTCCTCGGCCTGTCGTCGATCACCGTGCCTTGGAACACGCTGATCCTCTCGGTCGGCCTCTACATCGTCGTGCCCGTCATCGCGGCCCAAGTCCTGCGCTCCCGGATCCTCGCCTCCGGCGGCGAAGCTGCGCTCGGCAAGCTGCTGTCGGCGCTCCAGCCGCTGTCCCTCGTCGCCCTTCTCGCGACGCTGGTCCTGCTGTTCGCCTTCCAGGGAGAGCAGATCATCGCGCAGCCGGCCGTCATCGCGTTGCTCGCCGTGCCGATACTGATCCAGGTCTACTTCAACTCCGGCCTCGCCTACCTGCTGAACCGGGCGACTGGAGAAGCTCACTGCGTCGCCGGGCCCTCGGCTCTGATCGGGGCGTCGAACTTCTTCGAGCTCGCTGTCGCCGCGGCCATCAGCCTGTTCGGGTTCAAGTCCGGAGCGGCGCTGGCGACCGTCGTCGGCGTGCTGATCGAGGTGCCCGTCATGCTGTCGGTGGTCTGGATCGTGAACCGCTCGAAGCCTTGGTACGAGGCCCGCGGCGTCCGCGCGGTCGCCTCGCAGCAGAAGACCTGAGGAGGTCGTCATGACCGACGCCGTCACCATCTGGCACAACCCCGACTGCGGCACGTCCCGCAATACGCTCGCGATGATCCGCGCTGCGGGCATCGAGCCGACCGTCGTCGAGTACCTGAAGGCGCCGCCGACGCGCGAAGAACTGGCGAAGGCCATCGCAGCCGCCGGCCTGACGCCGCGCGAGGCCGCGCGAGAGAAGGGCACGCCGTTCGCGGAGCTCGGCCTCGGCGAGGCGTCCGTCACCGACGACGCGATCCTCGACGCGATGCTGGCGCACCCGATCCTGATCAACCGCCCGTTCGTGTTCACCTCGCGCGGCGTGCGGCTGTGCCGTCCCTCCGAGGTCGTGATCAAGATCCTGCCCGCGCAGTTGGCCGGGGACTTCATCAAGGAGGACGGCGAGATCGTCCGCGCGGGCTGACCGCCGGGCCACAAAGTTGACTTCCGTCCATATGTCGATGTACGTCGATATATGGACAAGTCAGAGGTCATCGACGCCTTCGGGGCGCTCGCCCAGCCGACGCGCCTCGACGCGTTCCGCCTGCTCGTGATGCACGAGCCCGATGGGCTTCCGGTCGGCGAGATCGCGCGCGGCCTCGACGTCCCCCACAACACCCTCTCGACCCATCTGGCGATCCTCGCTCGGGCCGGCCTCGTGAAGTCGGAGCGCCGGAGCCGCCTTGTCGTCTACCGCGCGGACCTCGACGCAGTTCAGGGGCTCGCCTCCTTCCTGCTGAAGGACTGCTGCGCCGGGCATCCGGAGGTCGCCGCGGCTTTCGCTGCCACGGCCTCGTCCTGCGGTGCAGCGCCGAAGAAAGGCGACCGCTCGTGACAGAACTTCCGAACCTCGACGAGGCCACGTTCCGGCCGACGGACCTTTCATGCCTCCACGGACCGCGCTCGACCCATCCGCCGCGCGTGCTGCTGCTTTACGGCTCGCTCCGGCCCGTCTCCTACAGCCGCCTGCTGACGCTCGAGGCCGAGCGCTTGCTGAAGCGGCTCGGCTGCGAGACGCGCGTCTATGACCCCGCGGGCCTGCCGCTGCCCGATGACGGCCCGGTCGACCACCCGAAGGTCGCTGAGCTGCGCGAGCTGTCGCTTTGGTCCGAGGCTCAGGTCTGGACCAGCCCCGAGCGGCACGGCGCCATGACGGGCGTGATGAAGTCGCTGATCGACTGGATCCCGCTCTCGGTCGGTTCGGTCCGGCCCACGCAGGGGCGCACGCTCGCGGTCATGCAGGTCTCGGGCGGCTCGCAGTCGTTCAACGCCGTGAACCAGATGCGCGTGCTCGGCCGCTGGATGCGGATGCTGACCATCCCGAATCAGTCCTCGGTCGCCAAGGCCTTCCAGGAGTTCGGCGAGGACGGCCGGATGAAGCCGTCGGCCTATTACGACCGGGTGGTCGACGTGATGGAGGAGCTGGTGAAGTTCACGCTGCTCACCCGCGACGTCTCCGACCACCTGACCGACCGCTACAGCGAGCGCAAGGAGAGCGCCGCGGCGCTCGAGGCGCGGGTGAACCTGAAGCAGGCCGTCTAGGACGTGAGTGGGGCCTCGACGCCGCCCGGCGGCAGGATCGCGGTCCTGGTGCTCGGGATCGCCCAGATCGTCTCGTGGGGGTCGAGCTTCTACCTGCTCGCGGTTCTGGCGACGCCGATCTCGGCCGACACCGGATGGCCGCTCGCCTGGGTGGTCGGCGGCGGGTCGGTCGGGCTGCTCTGCTCCGGCGTGGCGGCGCCCTTCGTCGGCCGCATGATCGACGGCTTCGGCGGTCGGCGGACCATGGCGGCCGGCTCCCTGCTGATGGGAGCGGGCCTCGCCGCGGTCGGGTCGTCGACCGGGCTTGCGACCTACCTGCTCGGCTGGGCGGTGCTCGGCTTCGGGATGGGCGCCGGGCTCTACGACGCTGCGTTCTCCACGCTCGGTCGCATCTTCGGGGCGTCGGCGCGACGCGCGATCACCAACCTCACTCTGTTCGGGGGCTTCGCCAGCACGGTCTGCTGGCCACTGTCGGCGCTCGCGGTCGAGCATGTCGGCTGGCGCGGCGCCTGCTTCGCCTATGCCGCCGCGCAGGTGCTCGTGATGGCCCCGGCGCTGTTCCTCCTGCTGCCGCGGGAAGCGCGCAAGCCCCCGACAAAGCCTGAGCGTGTCGGCGCTGGAGCGACGACCTCGCGCGAGCGACGGACCTTCTGGCTGCTGGCCGCGATCCTGATGGCGAACGGGGCGGTCCAGACGACGATCTCGGTCCACCTGCTGACGATTCTGCAGGCCCAGGGCATGGCGCTCGCAGCCGCGGTCGCGGTCGGCGCGCTGATCGGTCCGTCGCAGGTCGGCGCCCGCGTGGTCGAGATGCTGGTCGGCGAGCGGCTGCACCCGACCTCAACCCTCGCATGGGCCGGAGCGCTGGTCGCGGTGGGCGTGGTGCTGCTCGCGTTCGGCGCGGGGCCCGCCGCGGCCGCCGTCGTGCTCTACGCTGCCGGGAACGGTGTCTGGTCGATCGCGCGCGGCACGGTCCCGCTCGCGCTTTTCGGGCCGGAGCGCTACGCGGTCGTCATGGGACGGCTCGCGGCTCCGAACCTCGTCGTTCAGGCGCTCGCCCCTTTCGTGGCCGGCTTGGCGATCTCACGTGCCGGGAGCGTTGCAACGCTGAGTGCGCTGGCTGTTCTGGCGACATTGAACCTCGGCGCGACAGCTGTGCTCCTGCGCAGTCGGTAGCTTGATGAGCTTGCCTGCCAACTGCACCGGGCGCTCGAAGAGAGTTCTCTTGAGATTGAATGCTGCAGCAAATCCAGACATCAGAGAGACGATACGATGTTGCTGGATAGTGTAATTTCTCGTGGTTGACTCATGCTAAATAGTCAAGGCTGGCGTCTCCACTACATGTAAGAAATCGGACAATCGGACAAGCAAAGCACTTAAGCCTGTTTGCCCGCGCCTTAATGCTACTACGGGGAGGACGCCCTGATGGATCGCCAGGATTAGGCTTCCGAGTGATGATCCGTGTTCGCAAGCGAGAGATACCACCGAGTCAACGTTCGACTGTGGCTGCGGAGATATACGAGCTTCAGCTTTCAGACCTTCTAGAAGCTGCTCGACTTCTGCCCTCACATAGGGGCGTTTCTGAACCTGAGGCCCGCCCTCCCTAGGCAAGAGAAGATCTGTCTCAAGTACTTCATCGAGCTGAGTCAAGTTGACCCCAAGAAGGTCAGCTAGTTCCTGGATAGAGATAAACGGTCTAATACGATGCATTGAGCGTATGCCGTCGACATCAAGACCAACCGTCCACGAAGCACCCTGATGAGAAGCCCGATCAACAGCGTCCCGATCATTCTGCGGCTGAGCGCTTATCGGATCGATATGAGCAGGGTCGCTTATCCGTCGCGTGATGTGTGACGCTCTATAGTGTTGACCGCTCGACAGGTTGAATATCTTCGACGAATGCTCTTGCACGATGACGGCAAGTGGACTGCAAAATCTCTCGCCCCCCTTTCGAGTGAGCCATCCCCAAAATGGTCCATAGGCTGTAGAGATGTCCGGATGCGGGTGGTCAGGCTGCTTGGACAGCCGGTAGGCTTCTTCAAGAGCATCCGCTACTTGCCCAGCGGCTACGCATTGAAACCCTTTCGCCCAGACCGCCCGACGAGACAGGCCGAGACTGCCAAAACTTGTTCCATGACGGCCTAGTGGGAGAGCGGCGATCCGCTCAATCGTCTCTAGAGCGCTTGTTATCGGCAAATCCATCAGCACTTCGGGCTCGGATTCGCTCTTCGTGAGCTCGAAGCGTCCCAGGATCCATCGGTCGAGTTCAACTTCGTTGGGGTTTGCCGCCTTCGGCACGGTTTTACGCACGTCGCCGTCGACGCAATGCGAGCATTTTGTCAGCGATCCGTCCCCCCACCCGAGAGCATGACCGCAACTGCAAGCCACTGTCAGAACGGTCTGGTGCTTGGGGCATGTCGCGACCATCGAGAGGTCCCACCAAAAGCGATGGTAACAACCTTCGTCCAGACAGGCCGTGCAAAGACGTCTTCCGCTGATGAGGATATCCGATGGGTATCGCAACACTTCACCGCGAATCTCGACCGTTCGCCCAGGCAACTTCTTGAGGTGAAGAGACGATAGGTCGTGCGCGTCACATCCGGCCATACCAGCCAGGACGTCTAGCTGCTGACCCGTCCTCACGCGCCGCAACTCAAGCCCAGTCAGCGCCTGCATCATCGACATGCGCTGGATGCCATTTCGATGACTAAGCCTTAGCAAGACGCCGTGGGCCGGCTCGTCGGGCCTGACGTCGGGTGTCCGGAGTGGGGGGAGCCACTTATCGAGAGGGCTCATCTCAAGATACCTGAGAAAGCTTCGCCTCTTCGAGAAGCTTTGCCTAAACGAGCCGCAATCGCCGCAACTTCTGCTCTCTTTGCATCCTTCAGTCGATTTGGCAGATCCGTAAGATCTTCCGCCGAAAGCAGGAATGGGTTCAATGCGTCGGGCACGCCGCGCATCTCTCTAAGAAAATCCGTCAGACAATTTCTGTCTAGGCAGTGACGGTTGCTTCTTATTGCATGACGAGCGGCCAATCGGACGATCGTTGCGATCCGACCTTCATAACCCCCACAATGGATGGCCAGCGGGACGAAAACTTCCGGCTCGGAGAGATGGGAGACCTTTTCAAACGGAAGTTCTTTGTTCAAAGTGGCACAGAGGATTGCCAAATCCGAGGCAGGATTGGCGTCAATCGCGAGCGGTTCGATCGTCCTTTCGACTCCTCCGATCCATTTGACCTGCGGGTTCGCCGTCTTTACGTCTAAAGTGTGCGGTAAGCCAACGCATAATATCTGCACACCCGATACTTTAGCGATCAGCTTGAACACATCGGCAGCCGCGTAAACTTCATGATTTTTTCCGCTTTCGCAGACGTGCTGGGCATCATCAAAGATCAGCAACTTGGTCCTCTGGCCCACCAATTGCGCGCAAAGCAAAGACTGCTGTTCTCCGAAGGTGATTTTCCCCTTTATTGCAACTCCAAGTGCGGCAAGTACGTCTGCAAGCAAACCCTTAAAGGTTGGCGCTTTCGGTACTTCGATTGCAAACACTGGTCTTTCGATGCCGTCGCGCGTCATCTTGTCGACCGACATAAGAGCCGCAGCGTGCCGATCAGAACGAAAGCGCTGGGAGATGAACTCACCCTGTACTTTTTCCGCAAAATCGCGCATCGCCGTTTCAACAGCAGTGGTCTTTCCTGCACGGGTCTCACCAAGCAGAAATGAAATCTCACCTTCCGGCGAGCAGCCGTGGCTTTCGATACATTCCTGAATGAAGGAGACAGAATCGAGAAGCGTGGGCGTGTCCGCGATAAAGTTTCCGATGTTCGATAGGCGCGCCGATAAAGACATCGATGACCATGCGGACGCGTCTGCTTTGATTGGGGTGCTCGAAATGGTCATACGCGCCTCCTGCCAGTAAAAGTTCTCTCCTCTCGGGGTTGCTCTGTCGCCGCTGCTTCCACGAGAGGAGGGGTGGTCGCCGGTGGCCGCCAAGAGCCGACCGGCTCACCGTCCGATTTTTTGGTCGGGTACGGATCCACCGGCATCAGGACCTTCTCCCTGTAGGGCCCAGCGGGGTCCGGAGCGGGAGAAAGAACAGGACCGTCAAAATCGTGACTTCCCATCCGGCCCTCGCTTTCCGTAGGATCGGTTCGATTTCTATGGATGTGTTCCGACGGACGCGTGCCCTGTGTCACGAGCGCTACGATCTGTTTCGGCGGCACTCCGCTACGGCGGTGAGCGCCATAGATAGCATCGCGGACCTTTTGCTCGCCTCGAGCTAGTTTCAGCTCGTAGTCTTCATCAACTATCTTCTGCTCAGCGCTAGCCTTTTGTACGAAGTTGTATTGCGCCAGTGTCAATTTAGATGCTGAGTCTTCGGATACGCAGTGCCCGACAATCCAATCAAGCGTATCGGGATCAAGAATATATGCTTGAGTGAGATCAAGCGGGTCGATTCTCACTTCGACTCGGCTATTTTTCGGAAGTCGTGCGCGAAGCGCCTGGAATTCAATAGAGTTAAACCGCAGTCGGTTGTAGGAAACCCCGCTCTGAAGCAGTCTCCGCTGGACGACCAACCCCACTAGCGGTGAGAGCAGCTCCATTGGAGGCGGCGGCTTCGGGCCAACTTTTCGCATCCCTTCCTGCCATGCCTTGATAGGGCATTGGCCCGTCGAGGAATGCTCTTGAGCGTTATGGACGTCGACGACCCAACGCAAGACGACTGTCTTGAATTCATCAAACCCTATAATTGCAAGTGTTTTCGGATCAACATTCTTTTTCTTCTGGGGGTTAGAAAATGTCGTTCCCGGTATTCTGTGCGTAATTTGCTGGTTCTTGCTGTGAAACCAGCTTTCAATCTTACCCTTCAAATCTCCTCTTGCTTTTGAAAGCTGAACGAGCTTCATGTTCAACGCAGCCTCTGCGGCCGCCATTGAGATGCTTAGAAACTCTGCCCCTTGATCCACGAAAAGCTGGTCTGGCGCGCCCCAGCATGGCCAATCGAATTCAAATGAGACCCCCGTCGCCTCGAAGACATCGTTGAGAAGTTCGTCCTTGGGCATGACAGCCTGACGGAGCGCCTCCATGACGGAGACCCAAGAAGGAGGCACGAAGCTAATCGTGAACCCGAGGATCATTCGGGAATATCTATCGATGAGAGCCGTGATGTACGGCCGTCCAAGCACTATGTCGTTGTGCCGAACCATCAGATCGATGACCGTGTGATCGATCTCGACCTCTGCGAGTGGATACTTGCCGTCGGGGCCTGCTCCTATCATCCGCAGCTGACGCCGAGCCTCCTTTTCATCCCATTGTCTTGCCAAGAGTTCATAATGGCCCATTTTGGCGATGCGATCTTCGACGACGCCACGGCCTAAAATGTTTTTGCTTCGGCCTGGAAGCTTAAGTCCTTCTTTGTCTACTTTTAGTCGAACAAGTTGTCTGGCGCGCTTGAGCGTCTGGCTAATACTTCCTCTGGTGCAATTGGCGTGCACCTCAAGTATTGCTTTGTCGATCTCGGCGTAGACCCAATCGTCATACCGGGATTCTTTGTTGCCGCGTTTTGAAGTGCTGGGAATGAGTGCGCGAATATCAAACGCGCATCCGACCCAGCGATTGTACCACTCGCGCGCTAGCCGAAATGACGGCTGGGCTATCGTCTTTCCGATTTCGGTTTCTGCGACACGAGCAAGGGCTGGCCCGACGTAAGCGGACTTATCTCGATGGGCCCAAGGCAGTTCGTGGATTGCCCGACAGTAGGCGAAGCGAGCGGTCGCCTCCATTCGTGCGGCGTCACCGAACACGCTCAGATCGCGTGTGAGGTTGATCCTCACGCTGTCGGGTATCGTCTGGTAGGAGATGTCCGACGTGAGTTTTAGCTGTCGGATAAGCTCGATCTGGCGATCGAACGTGAGTTCGACCGGCTCAGCCTCAGGATCGTCAGCTGGCAGAAAGGATCGTCCGGTTCGCGTAAAACCCTGGACGGTATGCCGGCGTCCGTAGATCAACACGGTCGAGCCGGGAGCCATTCTGGGGGGAGCGAGACGAACCGTCATTGCGGTTCGCGCTCTGCCTGGGAATTCGTGAAGGTGCTCGCCGAGGAGAAAACCGTCGATCGGTCAAGCCGAATATAACCCTGACGATCAAGCCTTATCGCGCATTCAATGGCGCGGAGAGGATTGTCGATCGCGCTGCCAA
Organism: Ancylobacter novellus; assembly: GCA_003241695.1. Classification (GTDB taxonomy): domain Bacteria; phylum Pseudomonadota; class Alphaproteobacteria; order Rhizobiales; family Methylopilaceae; genus Methylopila. Next base: position 136,910 of record QFPN01000009.1, read on the forward strand.
GATCGGCGACAGTCGCCTGCGCCATCAACGAAGGCAGCGCCATCACGGCCTTCATCAGCAGGCCCTCATCGACGAAAGGCCCGAGGTGGCGATGCGTGAGATAGGCGTTGGAGAGACGCGGCTCGACTCGGATTTCCTGTTCAGTGAGCAACCTGAAGGTGAAGCCTTGGGAGCGGGCCGCTACCGCGCATGCGTCGACCCATGCGCGCCGGTAGGCGGCAAGGGATGGGTCTGAAGGGCGAAGCCATGAGAGGTTTTTCACCTCGACGAGTTCAGCGGTAAAACCGACTCGGCGGATGAGATAATCGGGCGTCCATTTCAGCTCGTGGCCTTCGACATAAATCGCGAGCGGCGCTGGCTGGGACTGGACATCGATCAGGTCGTCTTCGGTCGCGTCTGTGACGATGACGAAGTCGCACTAGAGAAGACTATCACCCGCCACAAGCTTGTAGCGGAGCCGCGTCATAGGAACGTCTCCGCAGTAGGTTTCACGACCGCGATAGCGTACCTTCTTCGTCTCAGATCCCCGGAGACGCGGGCTTTTCTTCTCCTGGATTTCCGTCCGCGATCGACGCGGCTGTCGCGCCGCGCGTTTCTCGGGCATGAGCGGTGTGCAGATGTTCGGAACGAGGTCGTCCGTTTCGTCGACTGACGATGTCTCGATCCGCCGAACATGATAGGTCGTAACGCTACCGGAGGCGTGTGCTGACAATCCGTTTGCGACAACGGAGACGTCGATCACAGGGGCGGACTTACCTTTAGGCACGCAGCTTTCCTTTCACCCGCGATTTTTTCAATCGGGGCGTTGAAGCTTGCGAAGCAGCGTGCGAATCTGGCGATAGCGGTGCACAGGGGCTTGTGACGCTTCGCACGTCACGACGCTTCGCACGCCGTTTCTGCAACTGAGACTGATTTCCTGAGGCTGGCCGGTAAGCGTGACCTCGGGACCGAAAACAGAAGGCGCGCAGCTACATGCTGCGCGCCTTTTTTATGCTTGATACGTTAGCCATGATTTTCTCCGACGCTGCTCCGCGCTGCCCGGTCGGACCTCGCATTTTTAGGAAAACCGATTTTCTGGAAAGTATCTTCTCCCGCTGAGATTTTTTTTTGAGTCTCCGCCCCGCTGATTGCGGGCGGCTCTGTTTTATCAGAGTCTAGCGAGGTCGTTGTCTGTAGTAATGTTCGAGATTAAGCCGATATTATTCACGGTTCAGCGCAATCCGGAGGGTGTGGGGACTCGGTAGCGACTCTGCTGAATGAAAAAGCTGGATCAGTACACATCTCGTGCACTATGGTGTAGTTTGCTTCCCACTTCGTATCGATGGCCCGGTCAAGTTGGCAAAATCCAGATCCAAGCCCCAGTTACTGCCAGGCTCCGCGAGAAAAGCCTACGCAACCTCAGTCGAGGATCGAGGGGTGCGGGTCCTGCAGAACGTAAAAGCGACTTAAAGTTCTCGCCCAACCGGGTCCTTCAGCGACGATGGCCGACGTTCTGATCGGACCCGGACCGACGAGCGGGTGGCGCCGAACGCAGCCAATCAGGGCATGGTTCGCCACGACCGCCCTGCGCCAATCGGACAGAACCGGAGCCATCGCCAGCTGGTCGATCGTAGGGCGATCCGAATTTGCGGAAATCAGCCTGAGATCGAGCGACAATCGGTCGAGACGTTCCGCCTCCATTAGCCAGTTCATGGTGTCGCCTCGAGTTTGCCGGACATGAAGGCCGCGATATCGTCGGCATGCATGAACCTCCGATGCAGGAGTTCGTCCGCGAGGGCCGCTAGCGCCACTTTATGGCGAGCAAGCAGGCTCAAAGCGGCGGCATAGGCGTCCTGAAGGTCTTTTTCGACCTTGGTTCGAAGGTCCTGATCTGCTCGGACCAGCCTTAAAACCTCGTCAGCAGGACCGACGAAGGCCAGCGTTTCACCAAGGCCAAAGCTTCCGTGCCGAGCCGCCGACAAGGCTGTAGCCTGGCCTAGATCGGAGTGCGGCGCGCCGCCGGCGCCTCCGTTGGCTTTGCCGCTCAGAAGCACATCAGCCGCTCGGCCCGCCAGGAGCGCTACAAGCACATCATCGATCGTAAATTTGTCCAGCACCCGAGGCGGCGGCATGAGATGCGTGACGCCGCGCTCGACATCGACACTGAGGAGACGGTCCCCCAGCAAGAGATTGGCGAGTGCGTGACCGGCTTCGTGACGGGCCGCCGTGACGAGCACGTCACCTGAAAGGGCATCGCTCGGCTTCATCGCTTGAAGCAGGTCATCGACCGTCAGACGGCGATCCAGATCACGGGCTGCCTGCTTCGCTTCGCGGACGACGCGCTGGAGGTCGGCGCCGCTCATTCCGGCCGCTCTGGCCGCGCAGGGTCGAAGTGCGTCCGTAGATAAGGCGCTCTTTACATAAAACTCGAGTATTAATAGTCTGTCAGCCTCATTTGGCAGTCCAATGCTTACGATTGTCTCCAGACGTCCTGAACGTTTGAGAGCCTTGTCGACGCGATTAAGGTTATTGCAGGCTCCGACAACGATTAGTCCAGGAGATTTAACGGCTCCATCAATTGCTGTGAGCACTGCATTTACGAAATTGAGCCACCATGAAGCACTGTCTCCATTTTCAAAATCTCGATCGACGATGGAGTCGACTTCATCGATAAAGAGAAACCCGGGCTGGTACGATGTCGCCTTATCAATTGCGCTTCTTGCGGCCTTTATAACAGTGCCGAGATGCGTGTCTCCCGACCCCATCCAATCGGAAACCGAAGTAATTACCGAAGGAATTTTCAAGCTTTTCGCGAATGATCGTGCGAATATTGATTTTCCGACGCCCGGAGGCCCGACGAGCAATGCGCCTCGGGGAAGATCCGCCAGAGTGACGTCGGGATCACCTGAACGTAAGCGCTCAAGGGTTCGCAGCGCCGCAAGTGCCCAAACTTTAGCGGCTCCGTAACCCGCCAGCTGCTCAAGGTGAGGGACCGCTTCATCGTCCTGATTTTGGCCAGCCGACAGCGACTGGAGCCTGACGAGCGTCCGCTCGATCGGAGCGCGAGGTCGGATCGCAATACAGAGCGCATCGAGATCGAGGGTGTTGAGGATCGGTACGCTTTCCGGAGCGACCACAGCGCCGGTCGCCTCCGAAAGGGCCTCCGCGATAGCGCGACGATCGGGACGAGTGATCTCCAACCGCAGGTCAGGATTATCCTGGAGCGCAGGCAGAGGAGCGCTGCCAGGACTGAACACTCCAATCGCAGACGTGCCCGACAGAAGCTTGACGATCAGCGTGTCGTGGTCAGGATCGTCTTTCGGCGAGCCCGTTTTTCGCGGCGGCGATCTTTTGAAAATGAAGGGCTTCGTTGATCCTCGTCGGTTCTCGAACAGCCCGGCGATCGGCCCCATCACTGCGTTCGCCCAGACTTCCGTCGGCGTGTTGAACAGGATTATGATCTGATCGTCGAGGCATGAAGCGACCACCGCGGGGGTCAGCGCTTTTTTCACGGCGTTCTGGACCAGGATCTGCCGAAATGAGCCCGCAGTTTCCCGTTCGCCAACATCGCTGTCGGCGTCGTCAAAGATCGTCATCTAGAGAAAATTCCTTTCGCGGGTCTCGACTGCTGTCGGCCAATGGCGAGGTCAGGAGACGGAGACAGAAACGCAGATATCCGGGCTCATGGGGGTTCTCAGGTCCATCCGTAGAAGGCCTTCCCCGACCATTTTGAGGACAGCCCCAACGGGGTCGTCGTGGCTTGCGATTTCAAGCGCGCAGTCTTCGAGCGAAACGCCCGGCGTTTCCCGGACGCGAGCGATAATGGCCATTCGATCTGTCGCCGTGATCCGAAGGCTTCTGCTTGTTCCGATCAGAGCACAGTTGTCGAGAAAGGCCGGCCGCCTGACCCAGCCGGCCGGCGTCAGGAGGACATGCCTCCGCGCTCGGCGGGCGTCGTGTTTCGTCGAAAGCAAGGCAGGACGCTTCTGCTCCCATGCGCGCGTAGTGGCCGCGATCAGGGTGAAGCTTCTTGTGTTCGAGCGAAGCTTCACCACGAAAGCTTCGGACGGCTGCAGCCCATGAAAGTTTGCAAGCTCCTGGACGTATTCATCGGCGCCGTCGACTTCGACTGGCAGGGCCGAAACGGCAGTGAACACCTGACGAACCAATCGCAGTAGGTCGCTGGCGTCGCGCTGCTCGCACGCGAACATGTCGCAGTCGGTCAGCTTTGGAGATACGCCTTCCATAAATCTTCGTCCCCCGGTATGGCTTGACGAGAGGAAGCGCAGCCGAGCTCAATCCCTCAAAACGACGGATCGTTTGAGGAATTCGGTTTCTTCCCGACCGCGCAGCACGGCGCCCTGCGCCACGATCACTGTGCGAGGCAGAATGGGTTCAAATCTGAGTGGATCGCCCGTAGGGAGAGAGACGACACGCATACGCCGGGCAGACAGATTGGTGCATGTTCGGTACCAGTCCTGCAATCCTAACATTCTGCATTATGCGGAAAGTATTGGGCGTGGTTAAGGCTTGCCAAATTCGTGCCGGCAGAGCGATGCTGTCTTGGTCGCAACAACAGCTTGCCGACAAAGCTGACTTGAGTAGGGATACGATCAAAGCGTTGGAAACGCCGGGTGTTCGCACTTACACGGCTACGGTGGAAGCAGTCGTGAGAGTTCTTGAAAACGAAGGCCTGCGTTTTCTTCAGGATGATCATTCCCTTGGCGTAGCGTTGGACGCCAACAATAGCCACGCCGGTTAAACGTTTTGATTGAGATGCTTAAGACATCTTGAAGCGCAGCAGGCGGAGTGCGTTCGCTGTCACCAGCACGGTCGCTCCGGTGTCGGCGAGGATCGCCATCCAGAGCGGCGTGAAGCCAAAGAGGGTCGCGACCAGGAACGCGCCCTTCAGGCCGAGCGCGAGTGTGACGTTGCTCCAGATGTTCGACAGGGTCGCCCGGGACAGGACCACGAGCTCGGCCACCCCGCCGACGCGGTCCTTGAGCAGCGCCGCGTCCGCGGTCTCGAGCGCGACGTCCGTCCCACCGCCCATCGCGACGCCGACCGAGGCCGCGGCAAGGGCGGGAGCGTCGTTCACGCCGTCGCCGACCATCGCGATCGGACCATCCCGGCGATGGTCGGCGATCGCCTCGAGCTTGGCCGCGGGCAGCAGCTCCGCGCGATGCTCGACGCCGAGCTCGGCCGCGATCGCGGCGGCGGCCCTCGCGTTGTCGCCCGTCAGCATTACGGTGCGCAGGCCGAGTTTGCGCAGCCGCTCCAGCCCCGCGGCCGCGTCCGGACGGAGCGTGTCCCTGAGCGCGACGAGGCCGAGCAGCCGAGCGCCCTCGCTGACCGCCACGACGGTGTTTCCGGCGCCCTCGAGCTCTGCCACCCGCCCAGTGGCTTCCGGTGACAGCAGGCCCTTCTCGACGGCCTGACGCGGCGATCCAACGGTGACGAAGCCAGACATCAGGCGCGCGGTCACGCCCTTGCCGGGCGCAGCCGTACCGCCAAAGGCGTTCGGGACAGTCAACATCCTCGACTGGGCCTCCTCGACGATGGCGAGACCGAGCGGATGGCTGGAGCCGCGCTCGACGGCGGCAGCCTTCGAGAGCGTCTCTTCGACGGTCCCGTCAAGCGCAACGACATCGACGACGCGCGGCCGTCCCTCCGTCAGCGTGCCCGTCTTGTCGAACGCGACCGTCTTCACGCGGCCGAGCGTTTCCAGCGCCGCGCCGCCCTTGATGAGGAGGCCACGTCGCGCTCCGCCCGCGAGCGCCGATGCGACGGCCGCCGGGGTCGAGATCACGAGCGCGCAGGGGCATGCGATCAGCAGAACGGCGAGCCCGCGATAGATCCATGTCTGCCAGTCGCCGCCCGCAAGCAGCGGCGGCGCGACGATCACCAGCAGCGCGAACGCCATGGCGGCGGGCGTGTACCAGCGGCTGAAGCGCTCGATGAAGCGCGCGGTCGGCGCCTTGGTCGCCTGCGCCTCCTCGACCATGTGGACGATCCGGGCAATGGTGTTGTCCGCGGTCGCCTTCGTGATCGACACGCGGAGCTCGCCGTTGGCGTTGACGCTGCCCGCATGGACGCTCGAGCCGACCTCCTTGAAGACGGCCCGGGACTCGCCAGTGATCGGGGCCTCGTTCAGTTCGGACGCGCCCTCGACCACGGTCCCGTCGGACGGGACGCGGTCGCCTGGACGCACCAGCACGACGTCGCCGACCGCGAGTTCGGACGCCGGGACGGTCTCCACCTCGTCGCCACGGATCCGGTGGGCCGAGCGCGGCATCAGGTCGACGAGCGCCTTCACCCCCGCCCGGGCGCGGCTCGCCGCAACGCCTTCGAGCAGTTCGCCGACCGCGAACAGGAACACCACGACCGCGGCCTCCGGCGCCTCGCCGATCGCGATCGCGCCGATGGCGGCGACAGCCATCAGGGTCTCAATGCTGAAGGGCGTCCCGTTGAGCGCGCCGGCGACGGCGCGCCGGGCCACGGGAACGAGCGCGACGACAGCCGCGACCACGTAGGGCCACGCCGCCCACTGCGGTTCAAGCCAAGAAACGCCCCAGGCCCCGGCGAGCAGCGCGCCCGAGGCGGGAACGAGCCTGCCCTTCGCGGTCGACCACCACGGGCCTTCGGTCGCCGGATGATCGTGACCCGCGGGGCCGGCCGCGGCCGGATCGATCGCCTTGAAGCCGAGACTGTCGACCTTGGCCCGGATCGCCTCGCGGCTGGTGCGGTCTTCGTCCACCGTGATCGACATTGAGGACGCGGCGACGCTCACCTCGACCTCGGCGACGCCCGGCAGTCGCCGCATGGCGGTCTCGATCTTCGCGGCGCAGGACCCGCAGTCCATGCCCTCGATGCGGAGCTTCAGGGCGCTCGCGGCGGCCATTTCGTCACCTCGACAATTCCGACGTGACGCACAATATGGACCCTGTAGCAACTACAGGGTCAAGCGATGTCTGACACGTTCGCGATCGGCGAGCTCGGGCGGGCGACCGACACCAAGGTCGAGACCGTCCGCTACTACGAGCGCATCGGCCTGCTGTCCCAGCCGCAGCGCACCTCGGGCAACTACCGCGCCTATGACCGCGGCCACCTCAATCGCCTGAGCTTCATCCGCCGCTCCCGCGACCTCGGTTTCTCGCTCGACCAGGTCCGTGCGCTGCTCGACCTTGCGGACCAGCGCGACCGCCCCTGCGAGGCCGTGGACGAGATCGCGCGGGGCCACCTCGCCGAGGTCGAGCGCAAGATCGCCGACCTCGAAGCGTTGCGCGATGAACTTCGCGGGATGGTGCGGCAATGCGGCCACGGGTCGGTCCGCGACTGCCGGATCATCGAGGCGCTTTCGCCCGGCGACGCACGGGCCACGGCGCCCGGTTAAGGACTCGTTGACGGCTTGCCGCCACCATCGGATCGCGGAGTCGTGGCGGCCACGGGACTTGACACCGCCCCCCGTTTCCCCGGATGCGTTGCAGCATGGACGTTCTGTCGAAGGCGAGATCAATGCGTGCCTGGCGCTTCTGCGTCCGGGTTGCGTTCGCCCTTTGCCTGGTCGTCTTCGGCGTCGGTGACGCCGTCGAGCGCAGCTTCGCGGGCCACGTGGGCCTCGACTCGGCGCTCACCTACGCGGTCTCGGCCGACACCATGGCCAGCGTCACGACCGATCATTCCGGCATCCATGTCGACGGCCAGTCCGGCGACGTGGACCTGAGCGGCCAGGTCGTCGGTCACGGCTGCCATGGCTGCGCCGCCATTCCTGAGCGGATGGCGCAGGTCGTGGCTGCGCCGAGCGCGCTCGGCTCTTCCCCGGCATGGGCCTCCGTGCCCTCGACCGCCGGGCGGGAACCCCTCGTCGACCTTCCTCCGCCTCGAGCCTGACCTGACGGAATCCGTGTCGGCGCGCGCCTGAGACGCGCTCGCCTCCGCTCGTCAGTTCATCAGGTCAGGTCATGCTTTTCAGAACCCGCGCGCTTGCGCTGGGGGTGGCGATCGCGCTGCTTCCCGCGCCGGCGACGCACGCCGCGCCGTCGTCGCGGTCCCTCACGCTGTCACAGGCGCTGTCGCGCGCCGTCGCCTCCTCCCCTGGTCTCGCCGCGGCGGACCGGGAAATCGGGGCGGCGGGCGGCCGGAGCCTCCAATCCGGCGTCTTCCCCAACCCCGAGCTCTCCGCAGAGCTCGACAACGCCTTCGGCTCTAGATCCAAGCGCAACCTCGAGGCCGCCGAGACCACGCTCCAGATCAGCCAGCTCTTCGAGCTCGGCGGCAAGCGGGAGGCCCGGATGGCGATCGCCGCCGCCGACATCGACGCCGCGCGCTGGGACCGCGCCGCGACCCGGCTCCAGGTTCTCGCCGAGACGGCCGAGGCGTTCGCAAGGACGCTCGGCGCCCAGCGTCGCGTGGCGGAGCTCGAGGAACAGGTCGACGACCTCGACCGCCTGACGCCGCTGCTCCAGCGACGGGTCGAGGCGGGCGCGTCCTCAAGCGCCGAGATCTCGCGCGGCCGTCTCGCCACCGAGACGACCCGCGTCGAGCTCGCCAAGGCGAAGGCCTCGTTCCAGGCGGCGCGGCGCGAGCTGTCGGTGCTGATCGGGGAGAAGGCGCCGTCCTTCGCCTCCGTCGGCGGCGACCTCTCGCGCATCGGCGCGCCTCCCTCGTTCGACAGCTTGATGTCGCGCGCGCTACAGACCCCACAGCTCACGCGCTTCACGGCGGTGAGGGCCCAGCGCCGGGCGCTGCTCGCGGCCGCGCAGGCCAAGGCCGTGCCGGACATCACGGCGGGCGTGGGCTGGCGGCACTACCGCGAGGACCGCTCGAACGCCGTCATGGCCTCGCTCAGCGTGCCGCTCCCGGTGTTCGACCGGAACCAGGGCGGCGTGATCGAGGCGAAAGAGACGCTCGCCAAGACCGAGGCTGAGAAGGCCGCGGCCCAGCGGGCTCTGACGGTGCTCGTCGGCAACGCCTACGAGGCGTTGAGGGGCTCCTACGACGAGGCCCGGCTCACCCGCGCCAACGTTCTGCCCGTCGCCCGCGAAGCCTGGGACAGCATCCGCTCCGGCTACGGCGAGGGCCGCTACTCGCTGCTCGAGCTGCTCGACGCTCGCGCCGCGCTGTCGGAAGCCTCGCTCAAGGAGATCGACGCTCTCGTCTCCTTCCACTCATCGCTCGCCAGTCTCGAAGGCCTGACGGGATCCGCCCTCGTTCTGTCCCGGAGAGACAAATGACCTCGTTCAAGACCGCCTCTATGGCGGCCGTGCTCCTGCTCGCCTCCGCTCCCGTTTCGCTGGCGGCGCCCGCATCGACGCCCCGCGTCGTCCCGCTGCCCGGCTACGACGGCGCGTGGGTCTATGACGGCCGCACGCCGCCGACCTGCAACGCCCGCGACGTCCGCGTCCGCCATTTCGCGGGTGACGGCCACTCCAGCGACGCCGCCGAACACGCGCACCTCGGTCACGGCCACAAGTGGTCGAAGCGCAACTTCAAGGGCTACCCGACGAAGCCGCCCTGCTACGTGCGCCGAGCCTCCGCCCAACCCGAAACCCCTGCCGACCTCGCGACCGCCGCGACCCGCAACGCCCTGTCCGGAGACCTGTCATGAGCCGTTCGATCGCACGCGACGCCGCCGTCCTCGTGGTCGGGGGTCTCATCGGGGCCGGCGGCCTCTACGCCGCCCAGCAGGGACCGTCCGCGGTCGCAACCCAGGCGCTCGCGCTCTACTCCGGCCTGATGGGCGGAGATGGCCACGCACACGCGGAAGGACCGAAGACGCTCGCCGCCGCGGACGGTCACAAGGAAGGCGATGGCCATGCCCACGGCAAGGACGGCGCCCATTCGAAGGACGACGGCCACGGCCACGGCAAGGAGGACGACCACTCCAAGGACGACGGCCACGGCCATGGTTCCGGCAAGGACGATGGGCATGGCCATGGCAAGGACGACGGTCACGGGCACGACAAGCCGAAGCCCAAGGCCGACGCAGGCGCCCCGATCCAGGTCGCGGCCGCCGACGAACACAAGGAGGGCGACGGCCATGCCCACGGCAAGGAGGACGCGCACTCCAAGGACGACGGGCACGGCCATGGGAAGGACGACGCCCATTCCAAGGACGACGGCCACGGACACGGGTCGGGCAAGGACGACGGTCACGGGCACGGCGCCGAAGACGGCCATGGCCACGACAAGCCGAAGCCGAAGGCCGACGCCGGGGGCGAAGCGCCCCTGAGGGTCGCGGCCGTCGACGCCAAGGACGACGGGCACGGCCACGGCGCCGAGAAGGAGGACGACGGACACGGCCACGGGGCGGAGCTTCCCGAGGGCGTCGTCGAGCTGGGCGAGGCCAAGGTGAAGGCCGCAGGCATCGCGCTCGGCAAGGCGGGCGCCTCGACGCTGCGCGAGGAGCTGCATCTCAACGGCATCGTGCAGGCGAACCAGGAAGCGGTCGTGCAGGTCACGCCGCGCTTCCCCGGCGTGGTCCGCACGCTGTCGAAGCGCCTTGGCGACCAGGTGAGGAAAGGCGAGCTGCTCGCGGTCGTCGAGAGCAACCAGAGCCTGACGACTTACGAACTGAAGGCCCCGATGGCGGGCGTGATCACCGAGCGGCAGGCCTCGCTCGGCGAATACGTCTCTGAGCAGAAGCCAGCTTTCGTCATCACCGACCTCTCGACGCTCTGGGTCGACTTCTCGGTCTACCGCCGCGACCTCGCGAAGGTCGCTGTCGGCGAGACGGTGCGGATCGACCCCGAGGACGGCGGCGAGCCGATCGAGGCGAAGATCTCCTACCTGTCGCCGATCGGGGCCGCGGACACCCAGAGCGCGGTGGCGCGCGCCGTGATCCCGAACGACGGCCGCTTCAGGCCGGGCCTGTTCGCGACGGGCGCCGTCGCGACCGCCGAGCAGTCCGTGCCGCTCGCCGTGTCGATCGACGCCGTCCAGTCGCTCGAGGGCCGCGACGTCGTGTTCGTCCGCGAGGGCGACCGCTTCGCCGCCCGCGACGTGACGCTCGGCCGCCGGGACGGGCGCTCCGTGGAGGTCGTCATGGGTCTCAAGGGAGGCGAGGCCTACGCCTCTAGGAACAGCTTCGTCGTGAAGGCAGAGCTCGCAAAGGGAAGCGCGAGCCATGAGCACTGATACGACGCGCACTGAGGCGGGCGACTACAAGCCCGATGGCCTAATCGAACGGATCCTGGCGTTCTCCATCGCGCAGCGGTGGATGGTGGTGTTCGCGTGCCTGGCTGTCGCGGGCTTCGGCGTCTTCAACTTCCTACGCCTGCCGATCGACGCGGTGCCGGACATCACCAACGTCCAGGTCCAGATCAACACCACCGCCCCCGGCTTCTCGCCTCTCGAGGTCGAGCAGCGCATCACCTTTTCGCTAGAGACTAGCCTCGGCGGCCTGCCGGACCTCGACTACACGCGATCGCTGTCGCGCTACGGGCTCAGCCAGGTCACGGTCGTGTTCAAGGACGGGACCGACATCTACTTCGCCCGCCAGCTCGTGAACGAGCGGCTGCAGCAGGCCAAGGACCAGTTGCCCGCCGGGATCGAGACCGCCATGGGGCCGATCTCCACGGGCCTCGGCGAGATCTACAATTACGTCGTCGACGCCAAGCCCGGCGCGAAGAAGCCGGACGGCTCGAACTACAGCCCCGCGGACCTCAGGACGATCCAGGACTGGATCATCACCCCGCAGCTTCGCACGGTCCCGGGCGTCGTCGAGGTCAACACGATCGGCGGCTACGAGCGCCAGCTCCACGTGCTGCCGAACCCGGCGCGGTTGATGGCCTACGGGCTCACGTTCCGCGACGTGATGACGGCGCTCGCCACCAACAACGCCAATGTCGGCGCCGGCTACATCGAACGGAACGGCGAGCAGTATCTCGTCCGCACGCCCGGACAGGCGCTGACGGCGGAAGACGTCGGCGGCATCGTCGTGAACTCCCACGCCGGAACTCCGGTCCGTGTCTCGGACGTCGCCGAGGTCAAGGACGGGCGCGAACTCCGCAACGGCGCGGCGACGCTCAACGGCCACGAGGTCGTGCTCGGCACCACCATGCTGCTGATCGGCGAGAACAGCCGGACGGTGGCGGAGCGCGTCGCCAACAAGCTCGGGGAAATCCAGAAGTCGCTGCCCGAGGGGATCGAGGCTCGCTCCGTCTATGACCGCTCGACGCTGGTCGAGGCCACCATCACGACGGTGGAGAAGAACCTCGTCGAGGGTGCGCTGTTCGTCATCGCGGTGCTGTTCCTGCTGCTCGGCAATATCCGCGCCGCCATCGTCACCGCCTTCGTGATCCCGCTCTCCATGCTCTTCACCATCACGGGCATGGTCGAGAACAAGGTCTCGGCGAACCTGATGAGCCTCGGGGCGATCGACTTCGGCATCATCATCGACGGCGCCGTCATCATCGTCGAGAACTGCCTTCGCCTGCTCGCCCACGAGCAGGAGCGGAGGGGTCGCCTGCTGACGATGCAGGAGCGGTTCTCGACGATCCTGGCGGGATCGAGCGAAGTCATCCGACCGAGCCTCTTCGGCACCATGATCATCGCGGTGGTCTACCTGCCAGTGCTCACCCTCACGGGGGTCGAGGGCAAGATGTTCACGCCGATGGCGCTCACCGTGCTGATGGCGCTGCTCGGCGCGTCGATCTTCTCGATGACCTTCGTGCCCGCTGCGATCGCGATCTTCGTCTCCGGCAAGGTGTCGGAAAAGGAGAACTGGTTCATGCGCGGCGCGCGCGTGACCTACGAACCCCTGCTTGGCCTCATGATCAAGCTGCGCTGGGTTGTGGCCCCGGTCGCGGTCGCGCTCGTCGTCGTGACCGGGATTGCGGCCTCCCGCATGGGTGGCGAGTTCATCCCGAGCCTCGATGAGGGCGACGCAGCGATCCAGGCCCTGCGCGTGCCCGGCACGAGCCTCACCCAGTCGCTTGAGATGCAGGGAGCGCTCGAAAGGCGCCTCATGCAGCTTCCCGAGGTGAAGGAGGTCTTCGCACGCACGGGCGTCGCTGAGGTCGCGACCGACGCCATGCCGCCCTCGATCTCGGACGGCTACATCATGCTGAAGCCAAGGTCGGAGTGGCCAAATCCTAAGAAGACCAAGGCCGAGCTGATGGAGGACGTGGAGAAGGCCGCGGAGGAGATTCCCGGCTCGAACTACGAGCTCTCGCAGCCGATCCAGCTCCGCTTCAACGAGCTGATCTCGGGCGTGCGCTCGGATGTCGGCGTGAAGATCTTCGGCGACGACCTCGACACGCTGCTGAAGGTCGCGGGCGAGGTCCAGACCGTCCTTCAGAAGGTGCCCGGAGCCGCGGACGTGAAGACCGAGCAGGTCACCGGCCTGCCGATCCTGACCGTCAAGCTGAACCGCACCGCTCTCTCCCGCTATGGGGTGAGCGTCGGTGACGTGCAGGAGATCGTCGAGATCGCGGTCGGCGGAAAGGAGGCCGGGCAGATCTTCGAGGGCGACCGTCGCTTCGACATCGTGGTGCGGCTGCCCGAGCGGCTCCGCACCGACATCGAGGCGCTGAAGAACATCCCGGTCCCGCTGCCCACCCCGGACGGCAACGAGGCGCAGGCCAGTCCTGCGGTTCTGGGAGGTCCACCGTCTTCCCGCACGCGTTACGTGCCGCTCTCCTCGCTCGCCTCGCTCGAGGTGGCTCCCGGACCGAACCAGATCAGCCGCGAGAACGGCAAGCGCCGCATCGTGGTCTCGGCGAACGTCCGCGACCGCGACCTCGGCTCCTTCGTGGGTGACGCCCAGCGGGCCATCGGCGAACAGGTCAAGCTGCCGTCGGGCTACTGGATCGGCTGGGGCGGACAGTTCGAGCAGCTCGTCTCCGCCACACAGCGGTTGACGATCGTCGTCCCGATCGCGCTCGGGCTGATCTTCGTGCTGCTGTTCATGAGCCTCGGCTCGTTCAAGGACGCGGCGCTGGTGTTTTCCGGCGTGCCGCTAGCGCTCACCGGCGGCGTCGCGGCGCTTCTGATCCGAGACATCCCGCTTTCGATCTCGGCCGGCATCGGCTTCATCGCGCTCTCGGGCGTGGCGGTGCTGAACGGGCTCGTGATCATCGCCTTCATCCAGAAGCTCCTCGACCAAGGAAAGAACTTGGTCGAGGCGGTGAAGGAGGGCGCGCTGACCCGGCTTCGTCCGGTGCTCATGACCGCGATGGTGGCCTCGCTCGGCTTCGTGCCGATGGCGATCGCGACCGGCCCGGGCGCGGAGGTGCAGCGTCCGCTCGCGACCGTCGTGATCGGCGGGGTCGTGTCGTCCACGATCCTGACACTGCTCGTGCTGCCGGCTCTCTACGTCCTCTTCACGAGGCGACGGAAGCCGGACCTGGTTCCGGAACCCGGACCGGACGCAGCCGTGGCGGCCGCGTCGTGAGGGCCGCGGCCCTCGGCGCGGCTGCGCTCGCTCTCGCTCTGGGGACGTCGTCCCCGGCGCGGGCGCTCAACGAGGACGTGATGCGCAACGTCCTGTCCTCGGTGTTCCTGGCGCAAAACTTCACGGCCGTTTGCGTGAAGGTCGACCCCGACTTCGCCCAGGAGACGGGCGGCAAGGACGGAGACGCCTCCAAGGTCATCGCCCACATGAAGGACGAGATCCTCGCGACGATGACGCGAGAGGAGGCGGCCCAGATCGTGGTCAGCGCCGCCGGGGCCGCCCGCGCGGTCGGCCTCGGCATGATCCGCTCGCTTTCGGGCGGAACGGTCGAGGAGCAGACCGACCGTGTCAGGGCGCTCTGCGAGGGCACGGCCAAGCCGCTGGTGAAGGGCGTCGTCGAGAACCATGACGAGCGGCACGAGTTTTTCGAGCAGATGCTCAAGGACGCCCGCCAGGGCCGCGGCTGAGGACGGGACGACGATGACGGCACATGACGACCACGCCGGAAACGACCATGGCAATGGCGGCGGGGACCACTCCGGCCATGCCCACGGGCCGGGCGGGCACGCGCATGCGCCCGCCAGTTTCGGCAAGGCGTTCGCGGTCGGCATCGGGCTGAACACCATCTTCGTCGTCATCGAGGCGGGCTACGGCTACGCCAGCAACTCGCTCGCCCTCGTGGCGGACGCAGGCCACAATCTGTCCGACGTGCTCGGCCTCTCGGTCGCCTGGATCGCCGCGACGCTCGCCAGCCGTCCGCCGTCTCCGCGCTTCTCCTACGGCCTGCGCTCGTCCTCGATCATGGCGGCGCTGTTCAACGCGATCTTCCTGCTGATTGCGGTCGGGATGATCACCTGGGAGGCGATCCAGCGCTTCTTCGACCCCCAGCCCGTCGCCGGCGTGACCGTCATGGTGGTCGCCGCCATCGGGGTTCTGATCAACGGCTTCACCGCGTTCCTGTTCATGTCGGGCCGCAAGGGCGACATCAACATCAAGGGCGCATACCTCCACATGGTCGCCGACGCCGGGGTCTCGGTCGCCGTGATCGTCGCCGGGCTTCTGGTGATCGTGACCGGATGGGAATGGCTTGACCCCGTCGTCAGCCTGATGATCGCAGCGGTGATCACGATGGGCACCTGGGGGCTGCTGCGCGACAGCGTGACCATGTCGCTTGATGCGACCCCGCCGGGCATCGACCCCGCGGCCGTCGTCGCATTCCTTCAGCAGCGCCCCGGGGTCGTCGAGGTCCACGACCTCCACGTCTGGCCGATGAGCACGACCGAGACGGCGCTCACCGCGCACCTCGTCATGCCCTCGGGCCATCCGGGCGACGCAGCCATGCGCTCGATCGCCGAGGAGCTCGAAAAGCGCTTCGGCATCGCCCACCCAACGATCCAGATCGAGCTCGCGACGGGCTCCTGTCCTCTGGCCCCCGCCCATGCGGTCTGAGGCTGGGACACGCGCCGCGGCTTTCCTACGCGCGCTTTCGCGCAAGGCGGCGGCGCTTGCGACGCTTCTTGCCGTGCTGCTGCTCGCCGTGTCCCACGTCGAGATCGATCACGGCTCCCGCTTCGCGCCACTATCCGGCCAGCAGGCCGTGCTTGTGACCTCCGCTCCCTGCTCGTCCGCCGCGCTTGGGCATGCTGGCTCGGGCGCCGCCGAATGCTCAGCACCGTGCGTCGCGCCGCTTCCGGCCGCCCTCGGTTCCTGGGAGGCTCTCGCCCAGCGGTCCGCTGCCGTCCGATCCTCATGCCCCGGCCTCCACGACGTCCATGTCGGTCTCGCCACCCCACCGCCCCGGATCGCCTGATCGCGCCGTCCGGCGGAAGCGGCGACGCCGTTCCGCCGACCTTGCTTTCAGCGACGCGTCCCTGACGCGACGGCCGACGCCGTCAGCGGGACGCAGAACCGACTCCGGGAAACGAAGACATGATCACCCACTCATCCTGCGCGCACCCCGCGCACCACGCGGACGACGCCGACCTGCTCGCGACCATCGAGGCTCACGAGATCGCCCTGTTTGCCCGCCGCGTCCGGCTTCCCCGCGGGGCGAAGCTCGACCTGCCGGGTCGGCACGGCTCTACGTTGGTGCTCGCCTCGGGAAGGCTCTCGGCCGAGACGATCACGTCCGACGGGCACGAGGCCTTCGCGGCCGACGTCGAGCCGGGTGACGTGATCGGCGAGGCTTTCGCGTTCGAGCGCTGCGACACGCCGTTCGAGGTGGTTGCCGACGAAGCGTCCGAGGCCTGGTGCTTCGAGGCGCGCGACTTCGCGGCCGCGTTCGAGCGCCACCCAGCCTTCGCAAAGGCGGTGGTGCGCGCGATGTGCCGTCGGCAGTGCCGGACGCTTCAAAGGATGTCGGAGGTCATGACCCTGCCGATGTCGGGCAGGCTGGAGGCCGAGCTGCTGAGGCTCGCGGCCTGCGACCCGTCCGGCCGCGCGATCGGGCGGCTGCCGACGCATCGGCAGATCGCCTCGCGCATCGCGACGCAGCGGGAGGCGGTGACCAAGGAGCTGAGCCGCCTCGAACGACAGGGCGCGATCCGCAAGGAGCGATATGGCCTGAGACTCGTCGGGCCAAGCTGGAACACCTGAACTTGGGGCGGGCCAGCCCGGGGGAGGGCTGGCCCTGCGGCGCCGTCAGGGTTGGAGACCAAATGACGGCGCCGGTTCGGATCAGCGCGCGATCCCGCGGCTGGGGTCATGGCGGTTGCTCGCCTCACGGTCAACGCTGCCGGTCCTCTCGCTGGACAGGAGGCTGAAGTCCGGCACGCTGTCGTAGAAGTCGGCGCTGTCGCGCAGGTGCTGGTTCGTCGAGTTGGCGGGCCCGGTCCCGGCCGTCGCGGCCGCGACCGAGGACATTAGAACGAGGGCGGCGGCGATCATGGTCTTCATCGTGGGTCACTCCCTTGTGGAAGCTCGTCTTGAGCTTGGGGCCACGATGCCGGGAGGCCCGGATTCGCCGGGTGGAAAGTCCCACATTAGCGGACAACTGGACGTGAGCCGCGCGTGTGCGAAGGTGGCCGGGAAAGAAGGAGGGCGACGCCCATGACTATGGATCGCAGGACGTTCACGCTGCTGGCGGCCGGCGCCGCGCTGCTTTTCCCGGGCGGGGTCCGCGCCGCTCCGGCGATGACCGTCCACAAGGATCCGACCTGCGGCTGCTGCGAGGCCTGGGTCGATCACGTCCGCGCGGCCGGCTACGAGGCGCGGGTCGTCGAGGTCGCGGCCATCAACGCCGTAAAGGCGAAGCTCGGCGTGCCGCCGGGTCTGAGGTCCTGCCACACGGCCGAGATCGACGGCTACGTGCTCGAGGGCCACGTGCCCGCGGCTGCGATCGCGAGGCTGCTCGCCGAGCGCCCGAAGGTGCGGGGCCTCGCTGTGCCCGGGATGCCGATCGGATCGCCTGGCATGGAGGTCGAAGGCCGCGACTCCGAGACCTACGACGTGATGGCATTCGGCGACGAGCAGGAAAAATTCATGACGTTCAGAGGTGGCGATCCTGCGTGAACGTCAGAGCGACGCCGCGACCATCAAGCGCTTCACAAGACGCCGCCACGGGTGCATGCTTATAACGTGAGCCTGATCGCAGTGCTGAAACGTCTGACCTTTTTGCTGCTCGTCTTCGGCGTTGCTCTAGCGCCGCTGGGCGCGCAAGCGGGCTTTCGCGTCGGCACGACGTCTCAAGATGTGGCCACGGCGGAGACGATGGCGGAGGGCATGCCGTGTTGCCCAGACGAAGCCCCTCTTCGTCCAGCCTGTCCAAAGGTCTGCCCGCTGATGGCGGTCTGCATGACCGCAAGCATTCCAGCGACGCCCGAGTCCTCGACGCTCGGCGGCCGCTCGATTTTGGCGCTGGCGCAGCTCGTTCCGCTCGATGACCAGTCGCGTTCCGGACCTGTCGCCGGACCCCCCGCTAGACCGCCCCGTACCTGACGCGAACTGCGGCGCGTAAGCGCTGCGCTGCGCGGAACTGACCCGCGCGGTTCATTGCCGTGGGCGCTCCTGCCCGCGGTGAACGCCCGCGACCTGCGGGCGCATGGCGCGTATGGAAATTGAACAATGAATATCCGGTATCGGTGGCGTGCACCCGCCGCGACGCTTGCCGCTTTGCTGGCGATCAGCCCCATCGCCGCTCGGGCGGATTCCGACACTTACGAATTCCAGTTGATCGACTCCAGTACGAAGGCTGGTGAGGGCGTGATCCTCGCGGCGCGTCTCATCAACAAGCGAAGCGGCAAGCCGGTGTCGGACGCCGTGATTTTCGCCTGGCGGATCGACATGGCGCCGGACGGGATGCCCACGATGACAGGCTCGCTCGAACCCCATACTTCGGACGAGCCCGGCGTCTACCGGTTCAAGGCGAATCTGACGATGGAGGGGGCTTGGCGGCTTTCCCTGGCGGCTAAGGTTCAGGGAGAAAGCCAGACGATCGTTGGCCGCCCCTTGCTCCAGGTGCAGCCATGAGGCGCGCCGTCGTCGTCTGCCTGCTTGTAGCCGGCGTGGCCGGGGCTGGCTACGCTGGGTTCAACCGCGGCTGGATTCCTGTTTCAGAAAATCTCTTTCAGAGGGCGGCGGCGCAGCCGGCTTCAGACGGCCGGATCCTCTACTACCGCCATCCGGATGGCGGCGCGGTGTACTCCGCGGGTCCGCGCGAAGCTGACGACGGACGACCTTTTGCGCCGGTGCGCGAGGGCGAGGACGTCGGTTTCGATGCCAAGACCGGCGAGCCGACAGAGCCCGGAAGACGCGCTGTCGCCGTTGATCCGAAGCCGCAGAAGCCGGGCCGGATCCTCTTCTATCGCAACCCGATGGGGCTTCCGGATACGTCGCCCACGCCCAAGAAGGACTCGATGGGGATGGACTACATCCCCGTCTACGAGGGCGACGGTGAAGGATCGACGGTCAGCGTCGATCCAGGCAAGCGGCAGCGAAGCGGCGTCAGGACAGAAACGGTCTCAAGGCGTTCGCTGTCGGTTCCGGTTCGCGCCGCCGGCGTCATCCAGCTCGACGAGCGTCGCATTTCGGTCGTTGCGGTGCGCGCCCAGTCCTTCGTGAACAAGGTCGAACCGGTCACGACCGGCGACCGCGTTAAGCGTGGCCAAGTCCTGATGCGCCTGTACTCGCCGGAAGTGGCCGCGGCCGCTGCCCAATACCTATCGATCGTTGGTCAGCCGACCGCGGCCGGGAAAGCAGTCGTCGATGGCGCGCGGCGGCGACTGGAGAACCTCGACGTGCCAGACGCCGTCATCGACGAGGTCGAGCGGAGCCGGCGCGCGCCGCTCGATTTCGCGTGGACGTCGCCTCGCGACGGCGTGGTGCTCTCCCGGAAAGCCGTTGACGGCATGCAGGCGATGCCGGGCGAAGAGATGTTCCGCATCGCCGATCTCTCATTGGTTTGGGCGGTCCTCGACATCCCTGAAGCCCAGCTGCCGCTGGTCGAAGCCGGACAGACGGTCACGGTGCGGCCCCGCGGCGCGACGACGGCGTACAAGGGGCGTATCACGCTCATCTATCCCGAGATCAACGTCGCGACGCGGACCGCGCGACTGAGGGTCGAACTCGCCAATCCGGACGGCGCCCTCAAGCCGGAGATGTATGTCGACGCCGACATCGAGACCGGCGCCGCGGCGGCGGTCTTGGCGGCGCCGCTGAGCGCGGTGATCGACAGCGGCGACCGGCGGGTGGCGCTCATCGAAAAGGGCGAGGGCAAGTTCGAACCGCGCGACGTTACGATCGGTCGGTCCGGCGAAGGGTATGTCGAAGTGCGATCGGGACTCGCAGAAGGCGACAAGGTGGTGGTCGCGGCGAATTTTCTGATCGACGCCGAGAGCAATCTCAAGGCCGCGTTGAGCGGCCTTTCGGCGGGAGCGTCGCAATGATCGCCCGCCTCATTAGCTGGTCAGCGCGCAACGTGACGCTGGTCCTCATCGCCACCGCCTTCGCCGTGGCCGCCGGCCTCTATGCGTTGAAGACACTACCGCTCGACGCGATCCCGGATCTCTCGGACGTCCAGGTGATCGTCTACACCGAATATTCCGGGCAAGGCCCGCAGGTCGTCGAGGATCAGGTCACCTATCCGCTGACGACCGCGATGCTCACGGTTCCCAAGTCGAAGGTGGTCCGGGGTTTTTCGTTCTTCGGGGTTTCGTTCGTCTATGTGATCTTCGAGGACGGCACCGACCCGTACTGGGCCCGCTCGCGCGTGCTCGAATTCCTGAGCGCCGCCGCGTCGCGCTTGCCCTCTTCAGTGACGCCGACGCTCGGTCCTGACGCGACCGGCGTCGGCTGGGTGTACCAGTACGCGGTTCTGGCGAAGAACCTCACGCTCGCCGAAACCCGCTCCCTGCAGGACTGGCGGGTTCGCTTCGGCGTGTCCGGCGCCGGTGGCGTCGCAGAAGTCGCGAGCGTCGGGGGCTTCGAGAAGCAGTACAACGTCGTCGTCGATCCGCAGCGGCTGCGGACGCTTGGCGTTCCGCTATCTAAGGTTCGGGACGTCGTTCGCGGCGCGAACATGGACACAGGCGGCCGCACCGTCGAGCTTAGCGAGTTCGAGTTCATGGTTCGCGGCCGCGGTTACGTGAAGTCGCTCGCTGATCTCGAGAAAGCCGTGGTGAAGGCCGACGGCGGGGTGCCTGTCCTTCTCAAGGACGTAGCGCGCGTCGAACTCGGCCCGGACGAACGCCGCGGCGTCGCGGAGCTCAACGGCGAGGGCGAAGTTGCGAGCGGGATCGTGCTGCAGCGGTTCGGCGCCAATGCGCTCGAAGTAATCGCGAACGCCAAATCGCGCATTTCGGAACTGATGCCGAGCCTGCCGTCAGGGTCCGAGATCGTGCCCGTCTACGATCGCTCGACGTTGATCGAGGCCGCGATCGAGACGCTCAAGGGCACGCTGGTGGAGGAGAGCATCGTCGTCGCGCTGGTGACGATCGTCTTCCTGCTTCACGTCCGAAGCGCGCTGGTCGCGATCCTCATGCTCCCCGTCGGCATTCTGATCGCCTTCGTCGCGATGCGGGCGCTCGGCATCGGCGCGAACATCATGAGCCTTGGCGGCATCGCGATCGCGGTCGGCGCCATGATCGACGCGGCGATCGTCATGATCGAGAACGCGCACAAGCATCTCGAGCGTGCCCCCGAGGGCAAGCCTCGGATCGAATCCGTGATCGAGGCGGCGACGGAGGTCGGGCCCTCGCTGTTCTTCAGCCTGGCCATCATCACGGTCTCCTTCCTGCCGATCTTCACGCTCGAGAGCCAGGAAGGGCGCCTCTTCGGACCGCTCGCCTTCACAAAGACATTCGCGATGGCCGCCGCCGCGCTTCTGTCGGTGACGCTTGTGCCTGCCCTGATGGTTCTCTTCGTCCGGGGCCGGATCATTCCCGAGGCGAAGAATCCGGTGAACAGGATCCTGATCGCGATCTACCGACCGATCATCCGTGGAGTCCTGAAGGCCAAAACCCTCACGCTCGCGCTCGCGCTCGCGGCGCTCGCGATCTCCGTATGGCCGGCGACGAGGCTTGGCAGCGAATTTATGCCTCCGCTCGACGAAGGCACGCTGATGTACATGCCGACGACCCTACCGGGTCTGTCGATCACCAAGGCGGCCGAATTGCTCCAGATGCAGGACCGGATCATCAAATCGTTTCCGGAGGTCAAGACGGTCTTCGGCAAGGCCGGGCGCGCCGCGACGGCGACGGATCCCGCTCCGACCGAGATGTTCGAGACCATCATCAACCTCAAACCAAAGGCTGAATGGCGGCCCGGCGTCACGACGGAGAGCCTGAAGGCCGAAATGGATCGGGCGCTGCAGTTCCCGGGCGTGTCGAACGCCTGGACCATGCCGATCCGCGCCCGCATCGATATGCTGGCTACCGGCATTCGGACACCGGTCGGCGTCAAGATCTTCGGTTCCGACCTCGGCGAGATGGAGAAGATCGCAAAGCGCGTCGAGGCGGTCCTGAAAGGCGTGTCCGGGACCTCGAGCGCCTATGCGGAACGCGTGATCGGGGGCTACTACCTCGACATCACGCCCGATCGCGCGGCGCTCGCTCGCTATGGTCTGATGGTGAGCGACGCGCAGGACGCCGTCTCCTCCGCTTTGGGCGGCGAGGCTGTGACCACCACGGTCGAGGGCCGTGAGCGCTACTCGGTCAATGTTCGCTATCCCCGCGACCTGCGCGATGATCCGGACGCGATCGGCCGCAACCTTCTCATCGCGCTGCCGAACGGCGGAACCGTGCCGCTCGGCGAGGTCGCCAGCATCGAGCGAACGCGGGGACCGACATCGATCCGAACCGAGAACGGCCAACTCGCGGTCTATGTGTTCGTCGACATCACGGGCCGTGACCTCGGAGGCTATGTCGCCGAGGCCCGGCGCGCAGTCGCGGATCAGGTCGCGCTGCCGACCGGCTACCAGATCGCCTGGAGCGGTCAGTTCGAATATCTCGAGCGAGCCGAAGCCCGACTGATGATCGTCGTGCCCGTGACGTTGATGATCATCTTCCTGCTGCTCTACCTCAATTTCCGCAGGCTGACCGAGACGTTGATCGTCATGCTGTCCTTGCCGTTCGCGCTCGTCGGCGGCCTCTGGCTGATGTGGTGGCTTGGCTTCAACCTGTCGGTCGCGGTCGCGGTCGGTTTCATCGCGCTCGCCGGCGTCGCCGCCGAGACCGGCGTAATCATGCTGATCTATCTCGATCACGCGCTCGAAGAGCTGAAGGCGCGGCGAGCGGCGCAGGGTCGGGTCTTCACCCGCGACGACCTCCACGACGCCATCATGGTTGGCGCGGTCGAGCGCGTGCGGCCGAAGATGATGACCGTCGTCGCGATCATGGCCGGCCTGCTCCCGATCCTGTGGAGCACAGGCGCGGGGTCTGAGGTCATGCAGAGGATCGCGGTTCCGATGATCGGCGGAATGGCGTCCTCGACTGTCCTCACCCTTCTGGTCATCCCGGCCGTGTATGCGCTGGTGAAAGGCGTCGGCCTGGCGCGGTCCGATCCTGCGCGCGACGAAATCGGCGTCGGGGCGGCTCCGGCGAGCGGAGGGTAGAGACGATCGTGCTGTTCATGGTGTCGAAGTCGGTCGAATTCCTCCTGTCGCCGTCGAATGTGATCGGTCTGCTCGCCGTGCTGGGGCAGAGGACGCAACAGCCAAAGCCGACCTGCGGCTAAACCGCAGCAGCAAGACGACTGCGGTTGAATGAATATCATGATATGATATTATCTTTCGTGGGATAGGAGAGAGCATGCCGATTGAAGCTTCGACGGTGGATGATCTCTTCGCCAAGATCGGTTCGGCGCTTCAAACGCCCGCAACGCTCTGCGTGATTGGGAGCACGCCCGGCATTGCCACGGGGCAGAAGGAGCGTCAGACCCCAGATATCGACGTATGGTTTGCTGGCTCTAGCTTTGACGTCGCAGAGCTATCTACAGTCTGTCGAAACATCGGTGTTCTCTACGATCCGAAAGGCGAAATCGATCCAGATACGATATATATACAAATAATCAGGCCTGGTGTCGTTCAGCTTCCCAAGGATTTCGAAACAGAAACCATCGGAAGATATGGTCAGCTTACGGTCATTATGCCAACCCCAGATTTGTTGGCTGCCGCAAAACTTGTTCGATCAAGCCCTGCTGATGTTCAGGACGTTGTCTGGTGGGTTAAACAGAGAGGAATAGATCTCTCTGACATCGAGCTGGCCATTAAAAAGCTTCCTCGAGCATCTGACCGGGAGGCTGCTTCCGAGAATCTCGTTTTCGTTGAGCTAACGACTGGTCGAGGCCATAAATGAGCAGATCTCCAAGAGAGCTGTATGTTGCTGCGCTTGACGCGCTGCTACGCGGGAATACGGCTTCAGTCGCCCAGAGTCGTGATTGGGAACTGCTCCGTGAAATATCTCGGCTGGCGACGTCGGATGCTCCAGTCGAACTGGCCGCGACAGATCCCGCGCTATTTCAAAGCTGGCGATCTGCAGTGACGCGTTTTCATCTGGCTGGATGGAGCGCCATGACGCCTGACCGGGTCGATCAGGTTGTTCGCCGAGTGCACGAAAAACAGCATGCCCCCGCTCTCTAAGTCGGAGCTCATCCTAAAGGCCCTCACAAATCGAAATATCGAACTCATTCGTATTATCAACCGAGAGGAGCCTGAAAGCGTCGCGGAGCTAGCTAGACTAGCGAACCGGTCTCAATCAAACGTCTCAAGATCTCTGTCTTCATTAGTAGATCTTAATATAATAAGATTGGAAGGGAGGCGACCAAAGCGCCCTGTATTAAATGTGCCATCCGTAAGCATCAGATTTTTTGAAATAATTTGAACTAGACAATATTGGGCGATATTTCAATCATCGCCGATGTGGAGAACCAGAGCAGATTGTCATTCTCATCCGGAGCCGATCGGACGCACCCTTCATCGCGCTGCTTACGCAGCGCCTTCGATCCTCGACGCTTTACTTCAGATAGCAGCTTCCGATCGCGAGCGTCGTCGCGGCTAGCGAGATGACTCTCTGGGCAAGCACTCGAGACGTCATAGGCCGAGCCGCGTCAGCGATCTCCCGCGATAGAGCACGCGTGAGTTCGCCGGTCCCGAAAATGCCTCGGCAGGGCGTCTTTGGAAACTGATCACAGGATGCGTTTGATGCATAAAACAGAAAAATGTGAGCTATATCAATTTCGCGAAATTAGTATAATCGGCTTGTCCAGTGGATTCAAAATCGTTATATTAATCTCGCGAAAATAGTATAGCGAAAGCCATGAAATCAATCGGCCACATCTATCAGACCCTGTATTCCGAGCTCGCCCAGCGCAGCCTCGACGCCCGGTTCGCAAGCGATTTCCCGGCCGACGGACGGTTCGTGCCCGTAACGGTCAAGGACCGCAAATACTGGTACTTCGATCGTCCCGCCGGCGACGGCACCAGTAAGCAGGACCGGAGCTACGTCGGACCGGCCGACGACGAGGAGATCACCAAGCGCGTCGAGGCGTTTAAGGACTTGAAGGCCGACGTCAGGGAGCGGCGGAAAATCGTCTCGACCCTGATCCGGGAAGCCTATCTGCCGCGCCCCGACAAGACCGCGGGGGACATCGTGCAGGCGCTTTCCGAGGCCGGTCTGTTCCGTCTGCGGGGCGTGCTCGTCGGAACCGTCGCTTATCAGGCCTATTCCGCCATGCTGGGCGTCCGGCTCGAGAATACGGCGATGCTCACCGGCGACGCTGATTTCGCCCAGTTTCATTCCATCTCGGCGGCCGTCGGCGATCAGCTTCCGCCGGTCCTTGACGTCCTGCGTTCCGTCGACGGGACCTTCCGAGAAGTTCCACACATGAATGACGGGCGACTGTCGACGCAGTTTGTCTCGCGTTCGGGCTACAAAGTTGAATTCCTGACCCCGAACCGAGGGTCTGACGACAACGCGGGCGGACCTGCGCCGATGCCGGCCCTTGGGGGCGCGGCGGCCCAGCCGCTGCGCTTCTTGGACTTTCTGATCTATCAGCCCGAGCGCGCGGTGCTGCTGCATGGCGCGGGCGTGCCGATCCTCGTTCCCGCCCCGGAACGCTTTGCGATTCACAAGCTCATCGTCGGATCTCGCCGCCGGACGGACGGCGACGGAATGGCGAAGAGCGCAAAGGATCGCCTCCAGGCTCTGACGCTCATGAACGCCATGATTGAGCTGCGCCACAAAGAGGACCTCGCGGACGCGTATATGGAGGCCTGGAACCGCGGACCGGCGTGGCGGGACGCCATCGGCTCGAGCCTGCGAAGCTATGACGACGACGACCGCTTCGGCCTGCGGCGGAGCCTTTCCGAAGGCGTTCAGGCGCTTGGAGCCAAACCCGCCGACTACGGACTTTACGATGACGACGACCGCCGCGAAGCGGCCGCCGACGCAGGCGAGGCGCACTGAACGAGGCCGCAGAGGCGTGGGATCTCGGGCTCCCCGGCACGCGCGTCGCTTTCAGATCTTTGTCGCCCTCAGCCTCAACGCGTTGCCGATCACGCTCACCGACGACAGCGCCATCGCGGCGGCCGCCACGATCGGCGACAGCAGCAGCCCGAAGACCGGATAGAGCGCGCCGGCGGCGATCGGCACGCCTGCGGCGTTGTAGACGAAGGCAAGCGCCAGATTCTGCCGGATGTTGGACATCGTCGCCTTCGACAGCGCGCGCGCCTTGACGATCCCCATCAGATCGCCGCGCACGAGCGTCACGCCGGCGCTCTCGATCGCCACGTCGGTTCCGGTGCCCATCGCGATGCCGACATCGGCGGCCGCGAGCGCCGGTGCGTCGTTGACGCCGTCGCCGGCCATGGCGACCACACGTCCTTCGCGCTTCAGCCGCTCGACGACCGCGTGCTTTTCTTCCGGCAGCACGTCGGCCACGACCTCGTCGATGGCGAGGGATCGCGCCACGGCCTCGGCCGTCGTCCGGTTGTCGCCGGTCAGCATCACGATCCGCATGCCTTCGGCCTTGAGCGCCTTCACGGCGTAAAGGGTGCTCGGCTTGATCGGGTCGGCGATCGCGAAGACGCCCGCGGCGCGGCCATCGACGGCGGCGAAGATCGCGGTCGCGCCCGAACGGCGAAGCGCGTCGGCCTTGTCCGCAAGCGCGCCGAGCTCGACGCCGGCGTCTTCGAGATAGCGAGCCTTTCCGAGCAGGATTTTGCGGCCGCCGACCGTTCCGCTTACGCCCTTGCCGCTCGGCGCATCGAAATCCTCGACGACGGGGATGGTCAGCTGCCGGTCCTCGGCGGCCGTCACCACGGCGCGGCCCAGCGGATGCTCGGAGGCGCGCTCGACTGCGGCCGCCAGGCTGAGAAGATCGTTCTCCGACACCCCGTCGGCGACTGCGATGTCCGTCACGGAGGGGCGGCCCTCGGTGAGCGTGCCGGTCTTGTCGACGACCAGGGCGTCGACCTTCTCGAGACGCTCGAGCGCCTCGGCGTTCTTGATCAGGACGCCAAGCGACGCGCCCTTGCCGACGCCGACCATGATCGACATCGGCGTCGCGAGGCCGAGCGCGCACGGGCATGCGATGATGAGCACGGCGACCGCCGCAACGAGGCCATAGGCGAAGCGCGGCTCCGGGCCGAACGCGGCCCAGGCAATGAAGGCGAGCGCCGCGACCGCGATCACGGCCGGGACGAACCAGCCCGAGACCTGGTCGGCCAGCTTTTGGATCGGAGCGCGCGAGCGCTGCGCTTCGGACACCATCTGCACGATGCGGGCGAGCATCGTGTCGCGGCCGACCTTCTGCGCGCGGATAGTAAGGGCGCCGGACTGGTTGATGGTCCCGCCGATGACGGCGTCGCCGACCGCCTTCGCCACCGGCATGGGCTCGCCGGTGACCATCGACTGGTCGACGTTCGACCGGCCGTCGGCCACTTCGGCGTCCACGGGAATTCGTTCGCCGGGACGGACGCGGAGCATGTCGCCGACGGCGATGTCTTCGACCGCGACGTCCTCTTCCGTACCGTCCGCCCGCGCGCGGCGCGCGGTCTTGGGCGCCAGGTTGATAAGCGCGCGGATCGCGCCCGACGTCTGGTCGCGCGCGCGCAGCTCCAGCACCTGGCCGAGCAGAACCAGCACGGTGATCACCGCGGCGGCCTCGAAATAGACGGCGACCGCGCCGTCCGGTCCTCGGAAAGCCGGAGGAAACAGGGCGGGCGCGAGCGTCGCCACCACGCTGTAGACGTAGGCGACCCCAACGCCCATCGCGATCAGAGTGAACATGTTGAGGTTGCGCGAGCGAACTGAAGCCCAGCCGCGCTGGAAGAAGGGCCAGCCGGCCCAAAGCACGACCGGCGTCGCCAGCGCGAACTGAAGCCATATCGACGTCGCAGGCGGCACGACATGGTGGATCGCGGGGAGGAGATGCCCGCTCATCTCCAGCACGAAGATCGGCACAGCGAGCGCAAGCCCGACCCAGAAGCGGCGCGTCATGTCCGCCAATTCGTGATTGGGCTGGGCTTCCGCGCTGACCAGCTCCGGCTCGAGCGCCATGCCGCAGATCGGGCAAGAGCCGGGGCCGACCTGTCGGATCTCGGGATGCATCGGGCAGGTGTAGGTCGCGCCCTCGGGCGCCTCGGCGTGCTCAGCCTTGCGCTCCCCGGAATATTTCGCGGGGTCGGCTTCGAACTTCGACTTGCACCCGGCCGAGCAGAAGTAATGCGAACTCCCGCCGGCGTCGGACCGGTGCTTGGCGGTCGCGATCTCGACCGTCATCCCGCAGACCGGATCGATGGCGCTGCCGGCGCCCGACGCATGGCTCTCGCTTGAATGAGCATGGGCGCCATCTCGACGCTCGCCCTCGGCGCTGCGGTGATGCCCGTCATGCCCCCCGCAGCACGATCCTGAAGAGTGATGGACAGGGTCCGCCATCGTCGCCTCTCAAATACCAAGGTGGGGTATATACGAAGTTGATCTTTATACCCTGCAGGGGTACGGTGGCAAGCTATCGGATTCGGACCCCGTCACGTGCACGCTGTTCCATCTTCACGTCGGATCGAAAGGCGTCGCTCGACAGGCGTCTTCGCCTACCTGATGCGGCTGCTGTTTGTGGCGCTGATGACGATTGGCTTCATGGGGCTCCACTCCACCGCCGAAGCCGGGATCGTTCATCACGGCGAGAACGGCGAGTTCGTGTGTGCTTCCCCAAATGACGCGGGATGCCAGGACGAGGCGAAGTCTGGGGCGAATGATCTCTGCGGCCCTTCGGTTTGCGCAGCGGTTCCGGCGCCGGAGCCCCGAGCGTTCCCACATCTCTCGCTGTCTGATGCACTGACCTTTCGATTCTTCGAGACAATCGCTCTCGGCGCCATGATGGATCGCGCGACGCCGCCGCCCCGACGGCTCTGACCGCCACGTTTCGCGCAGCCGTAAGGCCTTGGGGGTCGAACGGCGAGGTCATCCTTTATGGGGCGGCGACAGCCATCAAACGCGCTTGCGTTTCGCGCGCCGCCAATGGTTTCAGTCATGATCCAATCGTCACGCATCGCGGCGGCGGCGCCGCATCGCGTCAGCTTTATCCCGGACATACTCGAGAGCCACGCGGCCGAGCTTGGCGCGCGCAGGCGCATTCTTCCGAAAGGCCAGACCGTCGATCTGCCGGACGGCGAATGCTGCGTCCTGATCGTGGTCGCGGGAATGCTGTCGGTCGTCACGCCAACGATCGACGGCAAGGAGGCGTTTCTGTCGGACGTTCGCCCCGGCGAAATGGTCGGCGAAGCCTTCGCCTTGGGTAACGACAGCGTTCCGCTCGCGGTCACCGCCGTCGAGCAGACTGAAGTTTGGGCATTGCGAAAGCCGGCATATCTGCGCGCGCTTTCCGACGTGCCTGAGTTCACGGTCGCGGCGATGGACGCGATGTGCCGGCGACAGTGCCGAACCAACCTGCGAATGGCCGAAAGCGTGACCATGCATGTGGCCGATCGGCTAGCGGCCGAGCTGATGCGGATGGCGCAATCGAGCGATGACGGCGAGCATATCGAACAGCTTCCAACCCATCGGGAACTTGCGGTGAGGATTGCCAGCCATCGCGAGGCCGTGACGAAGGAACTGAGCCGGCTGGAGCGCGTCGGCGCCATACGGCGCGAGGGTCCGCGGTTGGCTTTGGTGGGGCCGTCCTGGTCGAGGGATGGCCTGTGAATGCGAGGGCCGCGGCCGTGGGGGCTGCCGCGGCCCTCTTTCTCACAGGATGAAGATCAGTTCTTCACCCAGTGAGAAGCTCCGCCGGGGCTCCTGCCCGGGTCAGGCAGTGCATTCGCTTCGGAAGAAGCGTTGACGTGCTCCCAGTTCTTCGTCGGAAGCTTGTTCGGCGGGATGGTTCGCATCACCCAGCGACCATCAGCGTCAGGCGTAGAAAGCCCGGACTGCATCGGGGCGGTCAAAGGATGCGCGGAGGCGGTCGCGGCCACCGCGCTGGCAAGAATGAGGCCGAAACCAAATGTCCTGAACATGTTCCTCTCCTTAAGCCGGCGGCGTTTGCGCCGGTGTTTGGAGAAGATCTGACAGATCACGCCGAAGACATGTGGCGATCGCCACATCGCGTTTTCTTTTTGGCCGCTACTTTCGCACTGGGCTGGCGGTCAACGCGGCTCGCGTGACATTCAACAGGTTCAGATCGAAGGAGTTAACGTGTCTTATCTTGATCGCGCCATCGTCGCCGGAATCTTCGCAATCGGTCTGGCTGCTTCGTCAGCGGCGTTCGCGGAAGACAAAAACGCGACCCAGAACAATGGTCCGGCTCGTGAATCGGCCAGCAGTTCGTCTCATGTCGAGGTTCCGGCTCCGAAAGCTGGCGCGGTCGGTCAGGGGACAAAGGACGGCCGCCCAGCCGAGAAGGCGGACGACGGCAAGAAGGTCACTCCGACGCAGACCAGCGGACACGATCACTAACCGATCTTTGAGCCGGGACGTTTGCGACAGGCCATCGTCCCGGCCCTTCAAAGAGCATTGCATTGATACCCGGACTGGGTATTATGGAAACGATGATGGCGGCTGCTAAATCCTCCTGCGCCAAGCGCCTGAACCGGATCGAAGGTCAGGTTCGTGGCATCGCGCGCATGGTCGAGGAGGACCGCTACTGCATTGACGTCGTGACCCAGATCGCGGCGGTCCGCGCCGCGCTCAAAAAGGTCGAAGAGGTTATCCTCCAGGATCATGTGGGTTGCTGCGTCGAGCACGCCATCGAAAGCGGCGACAAGGACGAGCAGCGGAAAAAGGTAGCTGAGCTGGTCGACGTGCTCGGAAGGGTGCGGGGATGAGCCTGAAGGCGTTTTCCCGTGTGCTGGCCGGCTTTGCCCTGGCGCTGACGTTCTTCATCGCTTGGACAGCGCCCAGCCAAGCTCACGGCGGCCACGACGCTGCTATGACGTCGCAGTCGCACCAAGCGTCGGCGGAGGCTGCATCGACCACGACGCACGACCTCGCCGAAGTCGGCGATCGCGCCACAACTTCAGCCAGTGCTTCAGAGCCGGATTGCGCGGGACACGTTTCCGCGCCGGATGGGTCCACCAAGACCTGCTGCAGCAACACCTGTCATGCCGTCATGTCGACCGAGCTCGGGCTTCCCGTGGCGTTGTCGATGGCTGTTGCGGTTTTGACCTCAGGGACCGAGCCGTCTGCGCTGCAGGGTCCCTCGATCTTTATCAAGCGCCCTCCCAGACGTCCGTCCGCGTTGGTCGGCTGACGTCTTGAGAACGTTTGCGCCCGGATGATCGTCCGGACCTCGTGAACCTTCCCCCAGTCGTCTGATCGACCGCGCTCGCCGGCGCAACCAGCGCCATCGCGTCCGTTCGTCAGATCTCGGGGTACTTCATGAAGCCGCTCGTCTCGGCCGTTGCAGCGTCGTTCGCTGCGCTTTTGAGCGCCTGCTCGGCGCTGCCGCCATCACCCGTCGTAGGCCCAGATGCGGCCGACCCATCGGCTCCCGCGCCGCGCAATCGATATGTCTCGGTCACTGCCGGCATGGCCAATTATCGCCCGGTAGAACCCAAGCCGTGGCTCGAGCAGAACAAGGCCGTCACCTCCAAGCCGATGGAGGGCATGTGATGAGCTTGCTCCGCTCCCGTTTTGCGCGCGTGTCCGTAGTGACCGCTTTGTCCGCGACGCTGGGCGCCTGCGCTTCGATCTCCGCCGATCGCGGCATGACGCCGGTCGTCTCGCGCGTTTCTCTCGATCTCGGCAAGGACACGGCGAAGATTGTGACGCCGGCCGACGCGGCCGCGGTCCAATCCCGCGTCACGAGGTTGCTCGCCAAGCCTTTGACCGCTGACGCCGCCGTCCAGATCGCGCTCCTGAACAATCGCGGTCTACAGGCGGAGTACAATGCGCTTGGCGTTTCCGAGGCAGAGTATGTGGAGGCGAGCCTCCCCCCGTCGCCTACGGTTTCGATCGAGCGCGTCACCTATCGGGGCGAACTCGATATCGAGCGCCGGCTGATTGCCGATCTTTTGCAGCTCATCACGCTGCCAAGGCGCGCGAAGATCGCTGAGACCGAGTTCCGCGCGGCGCAATACAAGACGATCCAGGCGACGTTCCGGACGGCGGTGAAGGCGCGACGCGCGTTCTATCAAGCGGTAGCTGCGCGCGAGACGGCGGCGTTTCTGGAAACGGCGCGGGCGTCGGCGTCGGCGTCGGCCGAGCTAACCAAGAAGCTCGGTGAGACCGGCGCCACGACCAAGCTCAATCAGGCCCGTTCGGGAGCCCTCTACGCCGAGGTTGCGACCGAACTCGCGGAAGCGCGCCTTGACGCGGTCAAGGAGCGCGAGGCGCTGACCAGGGAACTCGGTTTGTGGGGCCGGGACCTCGACTACAAGCTTCCATCCCGGCTTCCCGGTTTTCCCCGACTGAAGACGCAGGGTGACGTTGAGGCCACCGCTCTTCGTCGTCGCGTTGATCTCATCGGCGATCGGTTTGAGCTCGACGCGCTGGCGCAGAGCTACGGGCTGACTGAGCAGACCCGCGCGATCTCCATGCTCGAGGTCACCGGCCTCGCCAATCATTCGAAATCGGCGGAGGGCGACAAAGCCAATCCGAAGGGATTCGAGGTCGCGGTTCAGATCCCGATCTTCGATTTCGGGAAAGCGCGCTCCGCGAAGGCCGAAGAGACCTACATGGGCGCGGTCAACAGACTGCTTGAGAAGGCGGTCAACGCCCGCTCGGAGGCTCGCGAGGCCTATGCGACCTATCGCGGCCGCTACGACATCGCGAGGGCGTTCCAGACCCGTGTCCTGCCGCTTCGGAAGATCATCACCGACGAGTCGCAGCTCCAGTACAACGGCATGCTGGTCGACGCCTTCGAGCTTCTGACCAACGCCCGCGAGAACGTCGCCTCGAACGTCGCGGCCATTCGCGCCAAGCGCGATTTCTTCATCGCCGACGTCGACTTCCAGGCCGCCCTTATCGGAGGGGGCGGCGCCGAGGAGGCGTCGCCTGAGCCGAAGCTCGCCTCGGCCGCCTCCCCATCCGCCGCATCGCCCCAGTGACCGGGAGAGACATCATGACCGTCTCGCGCAGATCCTTTCTGTCCGCATCCGCAGCGGGCGCCACGTCGCTGGTCGCGGCGGCCGCAGTCTCGGGCCGCGTTCAGGCCGCTTCGATCCCCGAAGCGGCGACCATGAAGGACGCGGCCATGCAGCCGCCGCTCGTCCCGTCGACGGGCCCCGACTACAACCCGGTCGTCACGCTGAACGGCTGGACCGCGCCCTGGCGCATGAACGGCGAGTGGAAGGAGTTCCACCTCGTCGCCGAGCCCGTGATCCGCGAGCTCGCCCCGGGCATGGTGGCGCATCTGTGGGGCTACAACGGCCAGTCGCCGGGTCCGACCATCGAGGCGGTGGAGGGCGACAAGGTCCGGATCTTCGTCACCAACCGCCTGCCGGAGCACACGACCGTCCACTGGCACGGGCAGCTCCTACCCTCCGGCATGGACGGCGTCGGCGGACTGACCCAGCCGCACATCAAGCCCGGACAGACCTTCGTCTACGAGTTCCAGCTCCGGAAGAGCGGGACCTTCATGTACCACCCGCACGCCGACGAGATGGTCCAGATGGCCATGGGCATGATGGGCTTCTTCGTCGTGCATCCTAAGGACCCGGCGTTCCGGCGTGTCGATCGCGACTTCGTCTTCCTGATGTCGGCCTACGACATCGACCCGGGGACCTACGTGCCCCGCGTCGCGGAGATGACCGACTTCAACCTCTGGACCTGGAACACCCGCGTGTTCCCGGGCATCGACCCAATCGTTGCCGGCAAGGGCGACAAGGTCAGGATCCGCTTCGGCAACCTTACCATGACCAACCACCCGATTCACATGCACGGCTACGACTTCAAGGTGTCGTGCACGGACGGCGGCTGGGTGCCGGAGGCGGCGGCGTGGCCGGAAGTGACGATCGACTGCGCGGTCGGACAGATGCGCGCCTTCGACTTCGTCGCCGATCACCTCGGCGACTGGGCGATCCACTGCCACAAGTCGCACCACACCATGAACGCCATGGGCCATGAGGTCGCGAACTTCATCGGCGTGAACAAGAAGGACATCGCCAAGAAGATCAAGGCGGTCGTGCCTGGCTACATGCCCATGGGCAGCGCCGGAATGGCCGACATGGGCGAGATGGAGATGCCGCTCCCCGACAACACGCTGCCGATGATGACGGGCTTCGGTCAGTTCGGCCCGATCGAGATGGGCGGGATGTTCACCGTGGTGAAGGTCCGCGAGGGGATCGAACGCGGCGACTACAAGGATCCGGGTTGGTTCAAGCATCCCGAAGGTCAGGTCGCCTTCGAGTGGAAGGGACCGCAGCAGGCCGCGACCAGCCAGCCTCCGGCGAAAGCGATGCCCGGCGACATGGAAATGAACGTCGTGAAGCCGAAGGCCGGCTCCGGCGGACACGCAAACCACTGATCTCAGGAAAGATTGGAACACTCGAAATGAAACAGATGTTCAAGTTCGCCGTCATTCTGGGCGCGGCGTTGCTTCCGACGCTTGCCCTTGCCGACGCCGGCCACGATCACGGCGGATCGCGGGCTTATGGCGAGCCTGGAGATCCCAAAAAGCCCAATCGAACCATCGAGATCGTCATGAAGGAAACTGACGACGGCAAGATGATATTCGAGCCGAACTCGGTGTCCGCCAGCAAAGGAGAACAGATCCGGTTCGTTCTGAAGAACGAGGGCCAACTCGACCACGAGTTCATGCTGGCGACGCGGGCTGAAAACGATAAGCACGCGATCGCGATGCAGAAGGCTCCCGACATGGAGCATGACGATCCGAACGGACGGCGGATCGCGCCGGGCAAGACCGATGAAATAATCTGGAAATTCTCGAAGTCGGGCGAGTTCAACTTCGCCTGCCTGATCCCGGGCCATCGCGAGTCCGGTATGGACGGCTCTGTCGCCGTCAAATGACGAAAAACCTCAAGGAGAAGAACATGAAAGTCATCAAGACCGCCGTGAGCGCCGCCGCCTTCGCGCTGCTGGCCACGACCGCTGCTTGGGCTGTGGAAGGGACCGTCAAGAAGATCGACGAGAGCGCCGGCAAGGTCACGCTGGAGCATGGTCCGATCAAGTCTCTCGGCATGGATGAGGGGATGACGATGGTCTTTAAGGCCGGAGATCCCGCGATGCTGAAGTCGGTCAAGGTCGGCGACAAGGTCAACTTTGAGGCCGATCGCGTCAACGGCCAGATCACGGTCACCAAGATCCAGAAGAAATGACTTTTGCGAATGCGATGCGGGCATGCCCGCATCGCATTCAGCGAGAAGGAATTCGTATGAGATCAAACGAAGAAAACGTTGCCACGATCTATCGAATGGTCATGCCGGATCATCTCTGTCCGTACGGCCTGAAGGCAGTAGACCTCGCCTCGCGTCAGGGATTTCAAGTCGATGATCGTTGGCTGAAGACGCGCGAGGAGGTCGACGCCTTCAAGGCGCAACACGGCGTCAAGTCGACCCCGCAAATCTTTCTCGGGAATGACCGGATCGGCGGCTACGACGACCTCCGACGCTATTTCGGCAAGAGTGTCGCGGAACAGGGAGCGACCAGCTACAGGCCTGTCGTCGCTGTGTTCGCAATGACCGCCTTGATGGCGCTCGCCGCCAGTTATGCCGCCTACGGAACGATCTTCGTCCTTCGCGCCATTGAGTGGTTCATCGCGTTCAGCATGTGCGTTCTGGCTATATTGAAGCTGCAGGATATCGAGAGCTTTTCGACGATGTTCCTGAACTACGATCTGCTTGCCCGCCGGTGGGTGCCTTATGGCTACCTCTATCCATTTGGCGAGGCTCTCGCCGGCGTCCTCATGATCGCAGGCGCATTGATCTGGGTCTCCGTGCCAGTCGCGCTTTTCATCGGGACCATCGGCTCCCTTTCGGTATTTAAGGCCGTTTACTTGGACAAGCGTGAGCTCAAGTGCGCGTGCGTCGGCGGCTCAAGTAACGTTCCACTTGGCTTTGTCTCTCTCACCGAAAACCTGATGATGATGGCAATGGGTTTTTGGATGTTGATCCGATAAGGCTTAGTGATTTAGTGAAGATGTTCAAAATAAACGAGGAATGCAAATGAGTTACGCACGATTTATCATGATGATAGTAGCTTCTACCGTTATCATGTTTGTTCTTATGTACCTGAATACGTTTGCGGTCGACCACATATTTTACAGTCAGACACGGATGTGGATGGCCGTCGTGATGGGCGCAACGATGGCGGCGTTGATGCTCGTATTCATGTGGTCGATGTATAAGAGGAATTCGCTAAATATTTTAATCTTAATTGTTGCCGTAGTAAGTTTTGTTGGAGCGCTTTACTTGGTTCGTAGCCAAGACACTGTTGACGATGTGTCATACATGAAGGCGATGATCCCGCATCATTCGATCGCCATCATGACGAGCGAGCGCGCACATATCAAAGATCCGAAAGTGAGACTTCTTGCCGATAGAATTATCAACGCGCAGGTCAAGGAGATCGCTGAAATGAAGAAAATGATTTCTGATCTTGAACGAACGCCCCCTGCATCCTCGGCTCCTGATCTTCCGTCGTTCCGCAGTCGGGGGGCTCCGCCACCGGCTCCCGAATGACGGGTTGAGCGACTGGCGCTGTCATTTAAGTCCGCGGTCTTCAGCGCGATCGTGCCGCTTCGAACACGACTTCAGGAGACAAGAGATGTTGAGGATATTGCTGGCGACGGCGTTCGCCATGAGCGCAGGGGCCGCGATGGCGCAGGACGCCAAAGCCCCGCCGGAGGGAACGGAAGGTCTGCCCAAGGCCTGCCAGTCGGCGTCGCCCGGACAGGGCATGACGGGCAAGGCGATGGAGATGGGCGACATGGCGTCCCACTCGATGTCCAGCATGGGCGAACCCCAGATGGCTTCGATGAAGGCCATGCAGGAGATGAACCGGACTATGAGGGCGACGCATGGGATCAAGGATCCCGACCTCGCCTTCGTCTGCGGGATGATCGCTCATCACCGCGGCGCGGTGGCGATGAGCAAGATCGAGCTCCAGAGCGGCAAGGACGATCAGGCCAAGGCCTGGGCCAAGAAGCTTATCGCGGACCAGGAAAAGGAAATCGCGGAGTTCGAGGCCTGGGCGGGCAAGCGCGCTCATTAGGGCCGCCGTCAACCGGCATCAAGGGAGGAAGCCATGGCCTGTCCCGCCGCCCGATCGCTGTCTTGGCTTCGCCGTCACGGTATTCTTGTCGGAGCCCTTCTCGGCGCTCTGGCGTCGGTAGGGCCGGCCGACGCGACGGGAGCGGGCCCGACGAAAAGCGCCGTCGACACTGACGTTCTCGCCAATGTCCTGTCGACGGCCTTTCTCGCCGACAACCTTAGCCGTGTCTGCGCCGAGCAGAACCGATGGTTTCTGGAGGACACCAAGGGCGCGGAAGGCGACGGTCGCGCATTCGCCGAGCACATCAAGGCGGAGATCCTGTCCCGGCTATCGGAGAGCGACGCTGGCGTCGTCGTGATCCGGGCGGCGAACGCCGCGAGGGCCATCTCTCTCGGATTGATCCACGTGATGAGCGGCGACTCCGCGGCCTCGGAGACCGAGCGCCTGGTTGCATGGTGCGAGACCACCGCCAAGCCGCTCGTTAAAGGGATTCTGGCGCAGCACGACATCCGGCATGACCTCTATGACCGGATGCTTTCCCAGGCAAAACAATAACCAGCTCCCGACGCCCTCGTCGTTCGGCGAGGGCGCGA
The DNA here is from genome assembly GCA_003241695.1 of Ancylobacter novellus. Lineage (GTDB taxonomy): Bacteria > Pseudomonadota > Alphaproteobacteria > Rhizobiales > Methylopilaceae > Methylopila. Next base: position 174,976 of record QFPN01000009.1, read on the forward strand.
TCGAGGTCTTCGCATGTTCGTTCAACCTGTCGATTATTTTCTCGCCGTCTGGTTCGCGCTAGCCTTGGCGTCGACGCTCTACGTCGCGGTCGACCAGTATAGGAACAATCCCGAGCCGGTCGTGATGAAGTGGGGGTTTATCCTCGTCACGCTCTACATGGGTCCGATCGGCCTTCTGCTTTATGTGCTTGCCGACAAAGAGCCGCGGCCGGGAAAACATGAGGAGTTCGTCAAACCGCTCTGGAAACAGGGCGCGGGCTCGACGATCCATTGCGTCGCCGGCGACGCGACGGGCATCATTCTGGCGGCGGTGATCACGGCCTCGCTTGGGTTGCCGATGTGGCTCGACCTGATCGTCGAGTATCTCGCCGGCTTCGCCTTCGGGCTCTTCATTTTCCAGTCCCTGTTCATGAAATCGATGATGGGCGGAACCTACTGGGAGAACGTTCGCAAGAGCTTTCTACCCGAATTCATCAGCATGAACTTCATGATGGCCGGCATGGCGCCGGTCATGAGCCTGCTGATGATGGGGCGCGACATGCGCGCCATGGAGCCGACCGAGCTGCTGTTCTGGGGCGTGATGTCGCTCGGCGTGATCGTGGGGTTTGCGACGGCCTATCCCGCCAATGTGTGGCTGGTCGCCAGAGGCCTGAAGCACGGCCTGATGACGGAGCGGCCGGAGGCGAAGTCACAGGCCGGCCACGCGGGTCACGACGGCCGTAAGGGCGGCGACGACGACCGCCACACTGACGCCGGGCATAGCGGCATGGGAGCGGGCGCGACGGTTCCGCAGCTTGCGGCAATCGGCGGCGTTTCGGTTCTGGCCCTCGGGCTCGGCATGGTCTCGCCGGCGAATTGGGTGAATATGTCCCTGTCCGCGAAGGACGTGCGCGGCGCGATCATGCCGCCCGGCATGATCATGGACCGCGACACGCCGGCCGACGCCATGCTGGACATGGCGGCCGCCGATCCTCGGCTGATCTCAGCGACCTTCGGGCCAAACGTCCGGGGCGATCAGGATGCGCCCTTCCGCATGGAAGGCGACGTCAAGGTGTTCGATCTCGAGCCGACCGTGATCCGCTGGTCGATCCTGCCCGGGGTGACCGTCGACGCTTACGCCTACAACGGTCAGATCCCCGGTCCCCGCCTCCATATCCGCCAGGGCGACACGGTCCGGATCAACGTCAGGAACAGGTTGCCGGAAGATACCACCATCCACTGGCATGGCCTGATCCTGCCGAACCAGACGGACGGGCCTGCGGAGATCACCCAGAAGCCGATCGAGCCTGGCGGGTCATACAGCTATGAATTTACTGCCGAGCAGCACGGCACCTACTTCTACCATCCGCACGCCAAGCCCGACCGGACCCAGGCGCTCGGCCTATATGGCGCTCTGATCATCGATCCGGCCAATCCGGCGGACGAGGTCACGGCCGACCATGACTACGTCATCCAGTTGCAGGAATGGCTCAAACGGGAGGGCCTGACCTATCCGGCGATGCCGATGGAAGGCGGCATGCCGAACTACTTTACGATCAACGGCCGGGCCTATCCCGCGACCGACACGATCCGGATGAAGGTCGGCGAGACGCTCAAGGTGCGGTTCGTCGGAACCAACAATGGGTTCGTTCACCCGATGCACATCCACGGCGGCCCGTTTCAGGTCGTCGCGCGGGACGGGGAGACAATTCCGGAGGCGGGGCGGTTCCTTGCCGATACAGTCAATGTGGGCCCCGGGCAACGCTATGATGTCGTCTGGACGGCGCGCCGGCCTGGCAAGTGGCTGATCCACTGCCATATCCCGCATCACACCTCGAACAACAATGTCGAAGAGAAGGGCGGCGGCGGGTTGATGACCGTCATCGACGTTGCGGGCTGAGGTGAGCCGCAAACGCGCCTCTTGGATCGATCCGAGACCGGTGGGCGGCGGCGCGTCGACGTTGTCAGCGTGCTGCCGGCCACCGGTTCGCTGTCGCGGGCTTGTGTCAGAACGGCGTCGCTGACAGACCGTCGATGTGGCGACCGCCACATCGAGGATGCGTAAGCGCTGTTCTGCTGCCACCTACCGCTGGGGCGGTGCGGCGGTGATGTTTGGGGCCTGATTTGGGGCTTCGACATATGACGATCACTGAGCTTAACTTGAGGTGTTCACCGGAGCGGGCCGCCGGCGGGTCTGGTCGGCGGAAGAGAAGGCGGCGATCGTCGCCGAGAGCGCGGAGCCCGGCGTGTCGATCAGCGCGGTTGCACGGCGGCATGGGCTGACGCCGCCGCAGCTTTTTGCATGGCGGCGGACGTTCAGGGCTGAGGCGGAGAAAGCGGCATCGTTCGTTCCGGTTGTTGTGACGACAGAGCCGGAGGCGCCTGCCGCACCGAGGTCTGTCCGTAAGACTCGGCGACCTCGGCGGTCTTCTTCGAAGACGGCGTCGATCGAGCTTGAGATCGACGGCGTCGTGGTGCGTGTCGGCCGCGGATCGGATGCGAAGACGGTGGCGGCGGTGATCCGGGCGCTGAAGGCCGGGGCGTGATCGGTCCGTCCGGCTCGGTCCGGGTGCTGGTGGCGATGCGGCCGGTGGACTTCCGCAAGGGCGCGGAGAGCCTGGCGGCGCTGGTCAAGGAGGAGATGCGCGCCGACCCGTTCTCCGGGGCGGTGTTCGTGTTCCGGGCGAAGCGCGCGGATCGGGTGAAGCTGATCTTCTGGGACGGCACGGGGCTGTGCCTCTACGTGAAGAAGCTCGAGAGCGGCGAGTTCCGGTGGCCGAAGATCCAGGACGGCGCGATGCGGCTGACGCCGGCGCAGCTCGGGGCGCTGCTGGAGGGGCTGGACTGGCGGCGTGTCTATGCGGCCCGGCGGCCTCAGGCGCCGATCGCGGCAGGATGACTCATCGCCGAAGGTCGGGCGCCTCAACGGGCTCGGGCTGTGCTGTGGTCCGGTCATGGCGGCTTCGGCTCATGACGCGCTTCCGGACGATCCGGCGACCCTGAAGGCGATGCTGCTCGCCGAGCGGGCCCGCGCCGACCGGCTGGCCGAGCTTCTGAAGGAGATGCAGCGCCATCGCTTCGGCCGGCGCGCCGAGAGCCTGCCGCTCGACCAGCTCGAGCTTGGGCTCGAGGAGATCCAGCAGGAAGACGCGGCCGAGGCGGCGACCGTGGAAGCTTCCGACCCTCAACGCAGGACGGTGGCCTCCGCACGGCGTCGGGCGAATCGAGGCGCGCTGCCGGCCCATCTTCCGCGGATCGAGACGGTCGTCGACGTGCCGGACAAGGCCTGCCCGTGCTGCGGCGGCGGCCTGCACCGCATCGGCGAGGACGTCGCCGAGCGGCTCGACGTCGTGCCGGCGCAGTTCCGCGTGCTCGTGGTGCGCCGGCCGAAGTATGGCTGCCGGGCCTGCGAAGCGGTCGTGGTCCAGGCGCCGGCTCCGGCGCGGCTGATCGAAGGCGGCATCCCGACCGAGGCCATGGTGGCGCAGGTGCTGGTCGCCAAATACGCCGACCACCTTCCGCTCTATCGCCAGGCGCAGATCTACGCCCGCCAGGGCGTGACCCTCGACCGCTCGACGCTCGCCGACTGGGTCGGGCGCGCCGCCTTCCTGCTCCGCCCGGTCCACGAGCGGCTGATGGCCGAGCTGAAGACCTCGGCGAAGCTGTTCGCGGACGAGACGACCGCGCCGGTGCTCGATCCCGGCCGCGGGCGGACCAAGACAGGCCAACTCTGGGCCTACGCTCGTGACGACCGACCCTGGTGCGGCGACGATCCGCCTGGCGTCGCCTTCGTCTACGCGCCCGACCGCAAGGCTGAACGCCCCATCGCTCACCTCGAGGGCTTCTCCGGCGTGCTTCAAACCGACGGCTATGGCGGCTACCGAGCCCTTGCGGAGCGAGGGTCCGTGCGGCTCGCCTTCTGCTGGGCGCATGTGCGTCGGCGCTTCTACGAGCTCGCCGCCTCAGGGCCCGCGCCGATCGCCAGCGAGGCGCTCGCGCGCATCGCCGCGCTCTACCAGATCGAGGCCGAGATCCGCGGCCGTCCCGCCGACGCGCGACGCACCGAGCGGCAGGCCAGCTCGCGGCCGCTCCTCGAGGCGTTCGAGCTATGGCTGCGCGCCCGGCTCGGGGAGATCAGCCAGAAAAGCCGCCTCGCCGAGGCGATCCGCTATGCGCTGTCGCGCTGGGAGGGCCTCACCCGCTTCATCGACGACGGCCTGATCGAGCTCGACTCGAACACCGTCGAGCGCTCGATCCGTCCGATCGCCCTCAACCGCAAAAACGCGCTGTTCGCCGGCTCCGACGGCGGAGCCCGACACTGGGCCGTCATCGCCTCGCTCATCGAGACCGCAAAGCTCAACGGCGTCGAGCCGCACGCCTACCTCGCCGACGTCATGGCCCGCATCGTCAACGGCCATCCGCAAAGCCGGATCGGCGAGTTGCTGCCATGGGCCTACGCGCCCGAAGCCCTCAAAGACGTGGCCTGAGAACAGCGCTTAC
>QFPN01000039.1 GCA_003241695.1 Ancylobacter novellus
TCTGCCTGCCGACGCTCCGATGCCCTTCCGCAAGGAATGGCGGAAAATCGTCGTGGGCGATGACGGCAAGATCAACCGGCGTCTCTGGGAAATCGCGACGATCGCGCATCTGCGCAACAAGCTGCGTTCCGGGGATGTCTGGGTGGAGCGATCGGCAGGATACCGCCGGTTCGACAGCTACCTGCTCAGCGAACCCCAGGCGAAGCCGATCGTGTCGGCTCTCGGTCTGCCACCCACAGCCGGCGAATGGCTCGAACAGCGGGGCCGCGAACTTGACTGGCGGCTTAAGAAATTTGCCCAGCGCCTGAAGCGCGACGCTCTGGAGGGTGTGCGATATCGCGACGACCGCCTCCAGATATCCCCCGTTCGCACGATCGCGACGCCCGACGCCGAAGCGCTGGCCGACCGGCTCGATGCCATGATGCCACGCATCCGCATCACCGAGCTACTGCATGAGGTGGCGCAGGAAACCGGCTTTCTTGCGGCGTTCACCAACCTGCGTACCGGCGAGCCGTGTCCCAATGAAAACGCGCTGCTCGCCACGATCCTCGCCGATGCGACCAATCTCGGCCTGTCGCGCATGGCGGCGGCGAGTCAGGGCGTCACGCGCGATCAGCTCCTCTGGACCCATGACGCCTATATCCGCGACGACAGCTACCGCGCGGCGCTGGCCCTCCTCATCAACGCGCACCACCGCCTGCCATTCTCACGAGTATGGGGCGACGGCACCACGTCCAGTTCCGATGGCCAGTTCTTCAGGGCCGCGAAGCGCGGCGCGTCGGGCGGCGATATCAACGCCCGCTATGGCGTCGATCATGGCTTCAGCTTCTACACCCATAATTCTGATCAGCGCGCGCCCTACCACGTCAAAGTGATCTCGGCCGCGACGCATGAGGCGCCCTATGTCCTCGACGGCCTCACCAGCCACGGCACCGATCTCAGGATCGTCGAGCATTACACCGACACCGGCGGGGCGACCGATCATGTCTTCGCCCTGTGCGCGATGCTGGGATTTCGCTTCTGCCCGCGCCTGCGCGACTTCCCCGACAGGCGGCTCGCGCCGATCGCGCCGGTCACGGCCTATCCGTCCATCACCCCGCTGTTGGGCAAGCGTATCCGCACCGACATCATCGGTGAGCAATGGGAAGACGTGCTGCGCCTCGTAGGGTCGATCAAGGCCGGCCATGTCGCGCCATCGGTCATGCTGCGAAAGCTCGCTGCCTACGAACGGCAGAACCAGCTCGATGTCGCGCTACAGGAAATCGGCAAGATCGAGCGGACGCTGTTCATGCTGGACTGGCTAGAAAATCCCGATCTGCGCCGGCGATGCCATGCCGGTCTCAACAACAGCGAGCAGCGCCATGCCCTGACGCAGGCGATCTACACATTCCGCCAGGGCCGCATCATCGACCGCAGCCACGAGGCGCAGCAATATCGGGCGTCCGGCCTCAATCTGCTCGTCGCCGCGATCGTCTATTGGAACACGATCTACATGG
>QFPN01000020.1 GCA_003241695.1 Ancylobacter novellus
GCCGCGCAAACTGGCGAAAGCAATGGGAGTCGGGTCTGGCGGGCTCGACTGACCGGATGGTCCGCTTCCCGCCTTCAGCATAACGTCCGCTGTTGGCGCCGAGCGGCCGCAAGTCGTGCTGCTCAGCAACAAAGGCGGACCTCGACGCGCAGCCGAACTGGCCGTCTAAAATCACCGAAAGTCTCGCGTCTTCACCTTGATTGTATCGAGGTGGAGGTCGCGGATGTAGATGTCGCGCGGCCTGAGCCCCTTCGACTGGGGACCTCGCGGATCCGGCGTCGACCCATGATGCACCTCGTCGCCTCGGCCGTCCGGCAGCGGGAACTCGCCGTCCCGTTCGCCAACGCTTGCCAATTCCGCTGAGAGGTTCGTCAAGCGCTGCGCGACGAGGTGCACCACCTCTCCCTCGCGCTGCACCCGGCCATAGACCGCGATCATGCCCGCCGACAGAATCGTGCGCCGGTTCTTCTCGAACACGCTCGGCCAGACCACGAGGTTGGCGACGCCGCTCTCGTCCTCGAGCGTGATGAACATGACGCCTTTGGCGCTTCCCGGTCGCTGACGGACCAGCACCACACCCGCGATCTCGAGCCACCGGCGGTCCCGAGCCTCCATGGCCTCAAGGAAGGTCACCATCCGGCGGCGCTTTAGGTCCTCCCTCAGGAACGCAACAGGATGGGCGCGTAGTGACAGGCTGACATATCGGTAGTCCTCGACAACCTCGCCGCCGGCGGTCATCGGCCGGAGCGTGACGGCCGGTTCTTCGACCTCCGGTACGACCTCTTCCTCACGCACTGACGCTGCGGCGAAGAGTGGAAGCGGTTCGTCGCGCAAGCCGCGGATCGCCCAGAGCGCTTCGCGACGCGCCAGGCCGAACGCCGGTCGAAAGCCGTCGGCCTCTGCGATCTGGGTCAGGGCCGCCGCGGGCACGCCCGCCCGACGCCAGAGATCGTCCATCGATACGAACGGCCTGTCGCCGCGGGCGGCCACGATCGAGGCCGCGTTCGCGTTGGACAGCCCCTTGGTCATCCGCAGCCCGAGCCTGACAGCGAAGCGGGTCTCGTCTTCGGTTGGCTCGAGCGTGCAGTTCCAGCGAGAGCCGTTGGCGCAGACCGGGCGGATCTCGACGCCGTGGTCCCTCGCGTCCCGGACGATCTGGGCCGGCGCGTAGAACCCCATCGGTTGGCTGTTCAGAAGCGCCACGCAGAACACGTCCGGGTGCCAGCACTTCAGCCAGGCGGACGCATACGCGATCAGCGCGAAGTACGCGGCGTGCGACTCGGGGAAGCCGTATGAGCCGAACCCTTCGAGCTGCTTGAACGTGCGCTCGGCGAACTCAGCTTCGTAGCCGTTCGCTACCATGCCAGTGACGAGCTTCTCCTTGAACTTCGAGACGCCGCCCGTGAACTTGAAGGTCGCCATGCTCTTGCGAAGCATGTCGGCTTCGCCTGGCGTGAAGCCCGCACACTCGATCGCCACCCGCATCGCCTGCTCCTGGAACAGCGGGACGCCAAGCGTTTTGCCCAGCACCTTCTCGAGCTCGGGCTTTGGAAAGTGAACCGGCTCGAGCCCTTCCCGCCTTCGAAGATAGGGATGGACCATGTCACCCTGGATCGGCCCGGGGCGAACGATCGCGACCTGAACGACGAGGTCGTAATATGTCCTGGGCTTGAGCCGCGGCAGCATCGACATCTGAGCGCGGCTCTCGATCTGGAAGGTGCCGAGCGTGTCGGCCTTGCGGATCATCGCATAGGTGCGCGGATCCTCGGCCGGGATCGTCGCGAGATCGAAGTTCGCGCCCTTGTGCTCAGCGAGCAGGTCGAGCCCCTTCTTCATGCAGGTCAGCATGCCGAGCGCGAGCACGTCGACCTTCATGAACTTCAACGCTTCAATGTCGTCCTTGTCCCACTCGATGACCTGCCGACCGACCATCGCGGCCGGCTCGATCGGCACGAGGTCGTCGAGACGGTCGTGGGTCAGAACAAAACCGCCCGGATGCTGGCTCAGGTGCCGCGGCGCGCCCATGAGCTGACGAGCAAGGTCGAGCGTCAGGCGCAGCCGGCGTTCCGTGAGGTTGAGGTTCAGCTCCTCGACGTGGCGCTGCTCCCCCCCTGTTCCGACCATGACCAGAGCTGCACGGACAGCGTGCCGATCTGGTCCTCAGGTAGGCCCAGCGCCTTGCCGACGTCGCGGAGCGCGCCCTTGGCGCGATAGCGGATGACCGTTGAGCAGAGCGCGGCATGGTCGCGGCCGTAGGTTTCGAACACCCACTGCATGACGATCTCGCGCCGCTCATGCTCGAAGTCGACGTCGATGTCCGGGGGCTCCCGGCGCTCCTCTGACACGAAGCGTTCGAACAGGAGGTCGTTGCGGCCCGGATCAATCGAAGTGATCCCGAGCACGAAGCAGACAGCCGAGTTCGCGGCAGAGCCGCGGCCCTGGCAGAGGATGTCCCGCGACCGGGCGAAGCGCACGATCGAGTTCACGGTCAAGAAGTATGGCGCGTAGCTCAGCTTCTCGATCAGCGTCAGCTCGTGCTGGAGCGCGGCGCGGACGCTGTCGGGCAGACCTTCCAGATAGCGCTCGGCAGCACCCTCCCAGGTCAGCTTCGCGAGCGTCTCTTGGGGAGTGAGCGTAGGGTCGTCGCGCTCTTCAGATATTGGTAGGCGAGTTCGTCCAGGCTGAAGCGGCAGCGGTCGACGATCTGCAGGGTCCTAGCGAGCGCCTCCGGATAGCGCGCGAACAGCCGGTGCATCTCTTCCGGCGGCTTCACGAAGCGGTCGGCGTGGCGCTCTCGATGCTCGCCGAGTGCGTCGATCGTGACGTTGTGGCGGACGCAGGTGACGACGTCCTGCAGCATTCGTCGAGACGGCTCGTGGAACAGCACGTCGTTGGTGACGACCGTCGCCACGCGCATCCGCGTCGCAAGGTTCGAAAGCTCGTGAAGCCGAAGCTGGTCATTCGGCCGGCGGCGCAGCGTCAGCGCGAGATAGGCCCGGTCGCCGAATGCGTCTCGGAGGCGGCGGAGGCGAAGGCCGCACTCATCGTCGGCGAGGTCGGGCACGAGGATCGCCAGAAGCCCCTCGCCATAAGCGACGAGATCCGACCACTCGAGATGGCACTTCGCCTTGCCGCCGCGGCGCTTCCCGAGCGACAGGAGCCTGCAGAGACGTGAGTAGGCTGCCCGGTCGGTTGGATAGACCAGCACCGACATGCCGTCGGCGAGATCCAGTCGGCAGCCCATGACAGCGCGCACGCCTGTGACCTTGGCGGCCTCATGGGCGCGGACGATCCCGGCGAGCGAATTCCGATCGACAACCGCTATCGCCTCCACGCCCAGAACCGCGGCCTGCGAAAATAGCTCCTCGCAGGAGGACGCGCCGCGCAGGAACGAGAAGTGCGAGGTGGCCTGGAGTTCGGCGTATCGAGGTCCGCTCATCCGAAGACGCCGTGCAGAAACAAGCGGTGCGATCCGGTCGCCGCGTCCTCGCCGTCACCAGCCCGGTAGAGCCAGTAGCGCTCGCCCGCGTCGTCCTCGACGCGGAAGTAGTCCCGGACCGCAGCGAGTTCGGCGTCCCGCGTCCACCAATCGCCGAACACCCGCTCCGGCCCGTCGGCGCGCCGCACGCGCCGGCGAACGCCGCGCCAAGTGAAACTGACCGGCGGATGATCGGGAAGCAGCGCGACCGTCTCGACGGGCTCTGGCCGAGGCAGCAGCCGCGACGGCCGCGGCCAATGCCCGGGCCAGCTTGCGCCCGACTCCGCCGACATTGCCGGCACGCGGCAGACCGACCGCTCCGGCACATCGCTCGCCACGGGCGCGAACCGATAGATCGCGCCTTCACCCACCCGATTCATCAGCGTGTCGACGAGGTCGGAGACGTCCGCAGCGGTTTCCTTGATGAGTGAGCTCGCGACCTGTCTCCGTCCGAAAGGCTCAGCAACTGTGGCGGCGAGCGTCATCATCTCGATGCCGAAGCCCGGCGCGATCGCCTCGATCTTGTTGCAGAGCAGCCGCGTCAGCCGTTTAACGTCACGGACTGGCGTCGCCATGCCGACCCGGATCGCCTGCATGTCGTTGTCAACGCGACGGCAGATGAGGTCGAGCCGGCGCGCGCCGAGACCGCGCTCCTCCAGCCGCTCGCAGAGCTGGACGACAAGCTTCTCGACGTAGCGAGCGATCGTCTCCGGGGCCCCGATCGGCTCTGCGAAGGCCCGACGAACCTCGACCAGGTCTGGCGGCCGGACGGGCTCGATCGGCTCGGCCAGGTCGCCAAGGGCTTGATCGATGCGACGACCGAGCTCCGGGCCGAAGCGCAGCGTCAGCGGCGCCCGGGGCTGGGCCAGTAGGTCGGCGACACGATCGAATCCAAGCACCTGAAGCGCTGCCGCGGTCGGAGCCTGTATCCGCAAGGATTCAAGCGGGAGGTCGCCAAGAACGGACGCGCCGTGCCCTAGAGGAGCGATTGTGGAGCCCTGGCCGACGTAGCGGGCAAGCGCATGCGCCGCTCCCCAGGTGTCGGCGACGGCCGCGAGAGCGGCGACGCCCGACATCGCGAGCCGGCCGACCAAGCCGTCCAGCATCGCAGCCTCGCCGCCATGGAGGTGATCAGCGCCGGTCGTCTCGATGACGAGCCCGTTTGGCGGATCGGGCGCGACGATCGGAGAGAACCGCATCGCCCAGACCGCCAACCGCTCGAGCACCTCGGCGTCGGCCGCCTGATCCGCGTCCTGCAGGATGAGGTCTTTCAGGAGGACCTGGGCCTTGGTCGCCGCCATTCCGATCCGAAGGCCCGCGGAGTACGCGGACGCGTCCAGGGCCACGACCGCTCGCCTGTTTCCTTCGCGCCCGATGAGGACGAGCGGCATGTCAGCCGGAGGCGCTGCGTCGCCAGCCTTGCGCCGGAACCTGTCGGTGGACCAGGTCGGAAGGAAGAGCGAGACGACCCGTGCCATCGCACGCCTCCAGTTCGAAATCTGCGCTTTCGCCCGCCCGGGCCCGGATCAGCTCGACGAGCCAGCGATGGCGTCCGACGCCCGGGACAGGAAGGGGCTCGGACGGAAGCACTGAGATCCGCCATCGGGTGGTCGCCGCGGTCGGCTGCCCGAAATCCATCGCCTCGGTCTGCCGTCGCCAGCGCCGGAGAGCGATCCCGATCGCGCCCGTGCCTTCCGCCGCAAGCTGGAGGCGACGCGAGGCCGTCATGGCGAGACGTGCAAGCTCGCCGATCACCGCACCAAGGCCGCCATGGCGCAGGCCTTCCTCCATGCAGGCAAGCACGGTCTTGTCGTCGCCGGCCTCGACGTAAATCACCCGATCGGCGACGAGCCCCGCTTGGGCGATCGCCCGCGCGAACAGGTCGGGACGCGTGACGCACCAAAGAACCTTGCCCTTCGTCCGTGCGGCGACGCCTGCGCTGAAGAGGGCCGCAGCCGCGCCGTCGATCGCGCCATTGCCGCCGCCGGCGACCTCCTGGAGAGCGCCGCACGCCAGCCCGCCACCGGGCAGCCGTGAGTCGACTTCGGCGAGCCCGAACGGGAGCACCGACCTGGCGCGTCTCGAGCGACCTTCGATCCGCTCGATTTGGGCGCGCAACGTGTCGATGGCGGGCTGCGGCCGCACGCTTTTTGCCCTCCTTCGGGTTCAGGCAGACAATCATGTTCGCCATCTGTTCTAATTCGGTTACAGCAGAGTCAAGACGCTATCTTTGGCTTGCCGCGTTCCGCGACGGAGCGGGCCAGCAGACTCAAGGGAAGGAAGCGGTGAGACGAATTGTCCACAGACCTGGCGGCGCCGATCGAGAGCCGAGCGATGAGCCGAGCGAAGCGGATCCAGGCGGCGCTCGAGGCGGAGGCGCGTTGCGTCGACGAGGAGCTGCCACGATGCGCACTATGCGGACGAAGGATTCCCTCATCCGCCAGACAGTCGGAGCACCACCTCGTTCCGAAATCACGCGGTGGCACGTTCGGGCCGACCGTCCTGCTCCACCAGATCTGCCACAATGTCATCCACGCGCTGTTCTCGGAGAAGGAGCTTGCTCGGCGCCTATCCGACGTCGTGTCGCTGAGGGCTGAACCCGAAGTCGCGACCTTCATCGCGTGGGTTCGGTCCAAGCCGGACGACTTTCACGCGCCGACGCGCAGGGCGAGAGACAAGCGATAGGCGGCGTCGCTCGCAGTTGGCTCCCGAGCCGGACATGATGCGGCCAAGACGCTCGCGATCTAGAGTGCCGCTCGAGACCGTGGAGAATCGTTGAGATGGCGCGACGGGCCGGCAGCGCCGACCTTCCTTTGCATGGTGGCCATGTCTCTGCGTGGCTCGGCCAGCGTATGACCAAGCTCAGCGCGGTCATCACCGAAGCCATCGTGCACCACTACGGTCGCGACGAGTTTCTGCGGCGTCTGGCTCATCCCTTCTGGTTCCAAAGCTTCGGCTCGGTCATGGGGATGGACTGGCATTCGTCTGGCGTAACCACCAGCGTCATCGGCGCGCTGAAGCGGGGCTTGACGCCGCTCGCGGGTGAACTCGGGATCCATGTCTGCGGCGGCCGCGGAAAACAGTCACGCCTGACACCAAGCGAACTGCTCGCCGTCGGCGCGCGGGTCGGGATCGATGCTCCGGCGCTCGCAGCACACAGCCGGCTGATCGCGAAGGTCGACAGCGCCGCCGTTCAGGACGGCTTCGATCTCTACCTGCACAGCTTCGTCGTGACCGACGACGGCCGTTGGACCGTGATCCAGCAAGGCATGAACGGCGACCTTCGGCAGGCTCGCCGCTATCATTGGCTGTCCGAAGGGCTCACCAGCTTCCTCGACGATCCGCACGCGGCGATCGACGGCGAGACCGGCGGCTCGATCCTGAACCTTGCGGACCGCCGCGCCACGGCCTCGCGGGACGCGCAGCTCGATCTTCTGCGCACAACATCGCCCGACAAAATCGCGAGCGACGCCCTGGCGCTCGAGCCGCGCGCGGAGAAAGAGGCCAAGCCCACCGACCAGATGACGCTGCCGCACCTGTCTATGCCGGCGCATCACGAGGTCCGTGCGAGCGACGTGATTGCGCGGCGTCTACAGGGGGCGATCGCCGCCGCTGCGGAACGGGGGCCGGAGGATTTTGCGGATGTGCTGGCGACGCCTGGCGTAGGAGCTCGAACTGTGCGCGCGCTCGCGTTGGTGGCGGAAGTCGTCCACGGCGCACCGTGTCGGTTCAGCGAGCCCGCTCGGTTCTCATTCGCGCACGGCGGCAAGGACCGCCACCCATTCCCGGTGCCCACCCGCGTCTACGACGAGACGATCGGGGTGCTGAAGTCCGCGGTCTCGAAGGCGAAGCTTGGCAATGACGAGAGGCTAGAAGCGCTGGCGCGGCTCGACCGCGAGGCTCGCCGGCTCGAGTCTGTCGTCAGCGGGCCAGCCATCAACGACGTGCTTCGGGACGAACGCAGCCGGTCGCACGAGTATGGTGGCCGCAGTACGTTCGGATGGGAGTCGGCGTCCGTGGAGAAAATCATCGGCGCTGCGTGAGGCAGTAGGGCTCAGATGCGCCAAGGGACTAAACCGCTCTCGCGGTAGGCGCGGCCGGTGTTTGGCGGCGGAGTAGAGGGCGCGGGCCGCCCGTCTGAGGATCGTGAGGTTCGACCTCACCCCAGACGGGAGCCTCCTATGACTGACGACGCCGTCTCTCCGCTGCGCCGCCGGATGATCGAAGACATGACCATCCGCCAGTTCGGCGAGCACACCAAGCGCGACTATGTCCGGCAGGTCCGGGAGTTCGCGATGTTCCTCGGCCGCTCGCCCTGGTCTGCCCCCTGCGAAGTGTTCCTCCCTGAGGTATGGCTTTTGGCCATTTGGAGGACTGTCTGATGCCGAGGAAGAGGCACGCACCTGAAGAGATCG
>QFPN01000040.1 GCA_003241695.1 Ancylobacter novellus
GCGCTCCATGATGCGGCCGCCATACATGACCTGCACATTGTCGGCGAGGCCGGCGACCACGCCCATGTCGTGGGTGATCCAGATCATCGCCATGCCCAGCTTGCGCTTGAGGTCGCGCATCAGGTCCAGCACCTGCGCCTGCACCGTCACGTCGAGCGCGGTGGTGGCCTCGTCGGCGATCAGCAGCTTGGGCTCGCAGGCGATGCCGATGGCGATCATCGCGCGCTGCCGCATGCCGCCGGAGAACTGGTGCCACGCGCTTGTGCGGGTCGGGAATGCCGACCAGGTCCAGCAGCTCCACCGCGCGCCGCAGCGCCGCGCCGCGCGACAGCTTCATGTGCCGGCGCAGGGATTCGCAGATCTGGTAGCCGACGGTGAGAACCGGGTTCAGCGAGGTCATCGGGTCCTGGAAGATCATGCCGATCTTGCCACCCCGCAGCTCCTGGAGTTCCGCCTCGCTCATGGCGAGCAGGTCGCGCCCCTCGAAGAGCGCGCTGCCGGCGGCGATGCGCCCCGGCGGCTTGGGGATCAGCCCCAGCATGGAAAGGACGTGCACGCTCTTGCCCGAGCCGCTCTCGCCCACGATGCCCAGCGTCTCGCCGGGTTGCAGCGCGTAGGTCACGCCGGTCACGGCATGAACCGTGCCCTCCCAGGTATCGAAGCGGACCGTCAGGTCCCGGACATCGAGCAGCGGCGCCGTCATCGGGCAGTCTCCGGCCAGGGCATGGCGGACCTCATCAGGGGTTCGGGATGGGGGGCGGCAGGGGCGGCGGAGACGGAGGCCACGAGGCGCAGGCGAACCCTTCCCCCTGGCTCCGGCACGGGGGCGGGTGCCTGCGAGGCCGGGAGGGGCAGGTGGTGATCCTGCTCCAGCAGCGCATGGGCCAGGGCACGGGCCGCGGCAGTGACAGGGCGGGTCGCCGTCCCCCGCACCAGCCAGGAGAGATGCGCGGCCAGGGCCGTCCGGGGCGCGTCCGGCCTCTCCTCCGCCGGGGCCTCGGCCCCACCTTGGGCCAACCCGCTTTGGGCCAACCCGCTTTGGGCCAGGGCGAGGGTGGCCAGCAGCCGACGCTCATCGCTGGTCACCCGGAGGCAGCCGGGCGCCTCCATCAGGATCGGGCGGCGGGCGCCGAGGCCCAGCAGGAAGAGGAAACGGTACAGGGCGCGCGCCGTCCCCTCCCCCTCCCCTTCGAAGGCGCCGACGATGCCTTGGTGGATCTCGGCATCCTCGCCCCTTTGGACGACGGTCCGTAGGCACCAGAGCAGCAGGTGCTCGCTGGAGGTCAGGCGCAGCAGGTCGCAGGGTAAGGTCATGGCCCGGGCAGGATAGCCACGCGCCCTGATAATGCAAACGAATTGCAATTGCATTTGCGAAGCGGGTAAGCTGATCCTTGGGGCGACGCCGCCCGGAACCGGAGATGTCCCATGCACGATGCCCGCCAGAGGACCTGCCAGAGGCGACGGGTCTGGTCCCTGTCCCCGGTCGAGAACCTGATGCTCTGGTCGATGCGCGCCTGGGTGCTGGACCGCTTCCACGGGATCGCCCTGGCGGAAGAGATCGA
>QFPN01000010.1 GCA_003241695.1 Ancylobacter novellus
TGGCCATTTGGAGGACTGTCTGATGCCGAGGAAGAGGCACGCACCTGAAGAGATCGTCGCGAAGCTGCGGCAGGTCGAGGTTCTGACCGCGCAAGGTCGGCCGGTCGCGGAAGCGATCCGGTCGATCGGCGTGACCGAAGTTACGTTCTATCGCTGGCGCACCGAGTATGGCGGGCTGAAGGGTGACCAGGTGAAGCGCCTGAAGGAGCTCGAGGCCGAGAACGCCCGGCTTCGGCGAGCGGTGTCGGACCTGACGCTGGACAAGATGATCCTGGCGGAGGCCGCGCGGGGAAACTGATCGGCCCCGCCCGTCGCCGCGACTGCGTGAACCGCGTGGTGAGCAAGCTCGGCGTGACGGAGCGCCGGGCTTGCCTGGTTCTCGGCCAACACCGATCGACACAGCGGAAGGTCCCGACCCGGCCTGACGACGAGGCGGCGCTGACCGCCGATATCGTGGCGCTGGCTGTCCAGTATGGCCGTTACGGCTACAGGCGGATCGCGGCTCTGCTGCGCTCCGCCGGCTGGGTCGTGAACCTGAAGCGCGTCGAACGGATCTGGCGACGGGAGGGGCTGAAGGTTCCGACGAAGCAGCCGAAGCGCGGCCGGCTCTGGTTCAACGACGGCTCATGCGTCCGGCTGCGGCCGGAACGGCCGAACCACGTCTGATCCTACGACTTCGTCGAGGATCGCACGCATGACGGCCGCAAGTTCAGGATGCTCAACGTGATCGACGAGTTCACGCGCGAATGCCTGACGATCCGGATCGGGCGGAGGCTCCGGTCGACCGACGTCATCGACGTTCTGTCGGATCTGCTCATCCTGCGCGGCGCGCCGGGCCACATCAGGTCGGACAACGGTCCGGAGTTCGCAGCCAAGGCCGTCCGTGAATGGATCGTCGCGGTCGGCTCGAGGACTGCCTTCATCGAGCCCGGCAGTCCTTGGGAGAACGGCTACTGCGAGAGCTTCAACGCCCGTCTTCGGGACGAGCTTCTCAGCGGCGAGATCTTCTTACAGGCCGCCCGCGCCGGAGGTCGCGCTATGGCCGGCTGCGCAACCCCGCCCAGCTCCGCGGGCCACACCAACCGTCGCATCAGCGCCGCTCATGAACTAACATTGCAACCGGACCACTCGATGGGGGCCGGCCAGTCGTCGATCTGCTCGTTGCCATGGGCTATGGCGGCACGCACAAGAACGCCGCCCAGCAGCTTGGCCGCTCCGGCGACGGCGGCGTCGACGGCGTCATCAATGAAGACCGGCTTGGCCTCGACCGGGTCTATGTCCAGGCCAAGCGCTACGCCGCGGGCAACTCGGTGGGCCGGCCGGACATCCAAGGCTTTGTCGGGAGCTTGGTGGGGCTGGGCGCGACCAAGGGCGTGTTCGTCACGACCTCGACCTTCAGCAGCGGCGCGCGCGATTTCGTACGCCACCTCTCGCAGCGCGTGATCCTGATCGATGGCCAGACTTTTGCCGACCTCATGATCGAACACGGCGTCGGAGTGCGCACGTCTCAGACGCTGACGCTCAGTCGATTGGACGAGGATTTCTTCGCCGAGGAGGGCTAAGTCGTGACGGCGAAAGCGGAGATTATCTCCGGGCTGACTATGATCTCAAGCAGTCGCAAAAATAGGCCGCTGCACGGGCCTGCTATTTTCCATTGGCTGCTGGCGGCAGAGCTGAAGAATAGGGCTGATGGCGCGTAGGCATTAGCCAGAACGTTACCATCAACGCCCGTTGACCCGCGGCTCTCCGCCGTTCTGTGCGTAATGCGATTTGATGGACGGCAACCCACTTGCGCCATTGCTGAGGAGCCTCAGGCCGCGGTAAGCGTCGCTGCGGTGATCATATGCAAGTGGCGGAGTGTGGACTTGTCCATGCCTTCGGTAATCGCGGCTGAATTAAACATACCCTCTGGCGCGACTAACGAAGCCCATGAGATGGGCGACGAACCTAGAAACGCGTTCCGACGGGAAGCCTCATCCTTCGTTGCGGATCTCGCCTCGATGGAGAGCGCTCATGCATTCAACCCCTACTCCGGCCACTGCGCTGTCCACGACTGTCCAGACGCGGACCTAATCCGGCTCGACAACCTGACCAGATTGCTGGAAGCGGCACTCGCGAATGGCGTCGATGCGATCTGGGTGGCGCGGGACCTAGGATACCTCGGCGGACGGCGCACGGGACTTGCCCTGACCGACGAGGCCCACCTTGCCGACCTGGCAGGCATGTTTGGTCTGCCATGCCTGCGCAGGGCCACAGTGGGTCCCGCCGTCTCGGAAAGGACGGCGACCTACATCTACAGGACACTCCTGCGCATCTCAGCGCCAACCTTCCTCTGGAACGTGTTTCCCCTTCATCCGCATGAGCCCGGCAAGCCGTTCAGCAACCGGGGCCACACCGCAGCGGAGCGCCGTTCCGGGCAAGCCTTTCTGCAACGGCTTATTGACATTCTACGGCCACGCCGTGTCGTGGCCATCGGCGGTGACGCCGCCCGTGCTTTGGAAGGGATCGGCGTCGCCCATGCCAAGGTCAGGCATCCAAGCTACGGCGGCCACATAGAGTTCGCTGCGCAGGTCGCCGCATTGTACGAATTACCGCCTGTCCCGGAGACCGGATTGCTGGCGCAGAATTCGCTATTTTGATTTCGCGCGTAGGGAACCGGCGGGCGTGGTGCTCAACCGGGCCAGTTCGCGGGACGGCCGAGAAGGCCCCGGCCGGGCAACGAGACCAGCCAAGACGCGGCGGCCGCGTGCCTTTCCGGCGGATGGATGCAGCGATGCCCCTGGGTAGGGTGTACGAAGTCCTCCAGCTCCTGCGGAACGGCGGGGCCGTCGGCACCCCAGTAAGCGTAGTCCCGGCCGAGGAGTACCCTGTCGGTCGTGGCGGTATCTCTCTTGAGGTTGCCAGCGCTGGTCACCCCGCCGGGCTCGCTGTGGAAGGAGTCCTCCTGTATCCACTCACCTTGGCCGTCATGGTGATAGATGTTGTCCCCGTACCGCTGCATTAGGCTGCCCAACATGAATGGACGCTTCTGCCGGAAACGGGGATCGGCCCAGTAGGCGTCGAAGCCAATGATCTCGTCGACCCTCATCCAGTAGGAAAGCTTACCCCGGATGCCGTTCGGCTTCGAACCCAAACCCATCACATAGTCGCCGACCTTCGCATACCGCCTGATCCTCGGCTTGCACGCGGCAAGCGAGCAAACGCCATGGAACGGGTTCGGCGCGAAGCCGAGGTCATGGTCAATCACGTAACTAAACACGCGCAAGGTCAGCGTCTCAGCATTTGTTGCGGGGTGTTGCCGGCTGCAGGCGCGGCGTGCCCTCAGGCGTTTCCCACACGGGCTCCTCGCCGTCGATCGCTGCACGCAGCCGGCCTGTGTCCCAAGGGACGACAGAGCCGCCAAAATCCTCGAATGCCTGGGGCGGCTCGCACTCGGCCTTCCCACGTGGCCAGACGCCGACGCTTCGGATGCCGCAGCCCGCGTTATTAGCTAGAGTGCCGTTCGTTTCTTCGTCGAGGTCACCTTCATCCGGCAAAAGCACAATGCACACGGGCCCGGGCTTCTCCGAAGATGCAGTGCGTCCACCGGCTGGCTCGTCTGACTCGGGTACGGGCTCCTCGTCCGCAAGTACCTCCGACGGGCAAACCTCGTACCCCATTTCTTCAAGCAGCTTTCGAAGTTCTTTTTCTTCAGCTTCGTTTCCCGTCGGCACGATGACGACCTTGCTTGGCATTTCGGTGTTCCTCGCTTTGCAGGACTGATGGAGCGTGCAATTCAGATAGGTATCCACCTGTAGTTTTTGCAATGCTGCAGAAGCTGTCAGGGCGCTGTTGCGAGGTATTCTCTGCCACCGTAAGGATTCGCGATGGCGGGACGGCATGCCACGCTCGGAAGGAGGCCCGGTTGGATCTGCTGCTCGATGAATTTCAGGCGACGGCCTCCACGACAGACAGGACCGCGGCCTTTGGGAAGGGCTTCGACCTCGCGTTGCTCGGCCTGTTCGGCGAGGTCGGAAGCCTGCTCAGCGAAGTGAAGAAGCGCCAGAGGGATTCGGTCTCTTTCATCGGTTACGAAGACGCGGTCGTGGAGGAAATGGGCGACGTGCTCTGGTATCTCGCCGCGATCGCCCGTGCGGCCGGGATCCCGCTCTCTTCGCTCGCCGCGCAGGCCCTTGGTGGGCAGACGCCCGAGAAAGCAACCTTTTCGAGGCTCCAGCCCCAACAAGCCTTGCCGTTCAGCCTCCCAACGATCGCCTTCGAGAAGACGCTGCTCAAGCTCGCGGCGGCGGTCGGGGTCCTCACCGGGTTCAGGACTGGAGACGAAGACCACGTCCCGGCAGACCACCTCGCGCTACAACTTGCTTCGATCCTCGGCCTGCTCGTCGATGCCGCGAACGAGGCAGGCGTCACGCTGGAGGTGGCCGCCGCGCGGAACCTCGCCAAAACCGCTGACCGTTGGCAGGCGAAGGGCTCCGCGCCAGTGTTTGACGAGAGTTTTCCGATCGAGGAGCAACTGCCCCGCGCGCTGGAGGTGGAGATTTTCGAGCGGAAGGCCGCCAACGGCAAACACTACGTGGTTCAACGGGTGAACGGCGTCTTCGTCGGCGACCGCCTCACCGACAATATCATGAAGCCCGACGACTACCGTTTCCATGACGCGTTTCACTACGCGTATGCGGCGGTCCTGGGTTGGTCGCCCGTTACCAGGGCCCTGCTTAAGCTTAAAAGGAAAAGCGAGACCAGCATCGACGAGGGCGAGGACGGGGCCCGGGCGATCCTGCTGGAGGAGGCGGTGGCCACCTATGTTTTCGGCGAGGCAAAGCAACTCGAGTTCTTCAAGGGCAGGATGCCCGGCGAGCTCAGCTTCACTCTTTTGAAATCGGTGAGGCAATTCGTCCGGGGATACGAGGCGGCGAATTGCCCGCTCTGGCTCTGGGAGAAGGCGATCTTGCAGGGCAACGAAGCCTTCAGATTCCTGCAAGAGCGTAGGCGAGGGAAGCTCGCCATCGACTTTGCCAACCGCCAGCTGACGATCTCGGAACTGCCGTGATGCAGAGTGTATGGAACACTGGCCGGATCGCCTACGGCCAAGTGCACGTCCGCCCGGGAATGGCCTGAATCATGCCGGGTTCCGCGACGTTCCTTCACTTAACCGACGTTCATTTCGCTGACGCCGGGGCGGATTTCGTCCGCGACGACTTCAAGGTTTCCCTCTCTGCGATTGGTAACTCCACCAGGCGAGAAGCCTTGGATTTGGCCCTTGTCCGGCTCGCCGAGACGCTCGAGGCCGGAAATCGCACGTTGGATGGCGTCCTCTTCTCAGGCGATGCGTTGCACAAGGGCAGCCCCGGTGGCCAGGCGATCTTGCGTGACATGTTGCTGGAGCGCCTGGCCCCGGTGGGCATCAGGCCGGACAACGTGGTCGTGTCGCCGGGAAACCACGACGTACTTCGCGACAGTCGTCCCAGTTCCCGGGAGCGGTACGAGGCGTTCATTGACGCATGGAGGGGAGCGGGTTGCATCACGCCGTGGCTCGACGGCGTCGACGAGGGGAACCCAGCATCGGGGCCGCACTGCCTTGTCGCGGACGGGGGCGGATGGGCGGTCTTTCCCATCAATTCAAGCAACTGGTCGCAGTCCAAGACCGAAATGCCGGAGCCGCTGGCACATCATTGGGCAGGAATACCGGCGCTGCTAGCTGGTATGGACCCATGCGTGGCCGCGGAGTTGGCGGAACAGCTTGCCGACCTCGCCCGATATGACGTTGCAAGGATCTCGCCGCGCCAGATGGAAATGGTCAGGACCTTGATCAGCACGACCCGGCAGCCCACAGCCGGTCGTCAAGTCCGGATCGCCGTGATGCATCACCATCTGCGCTCGCCCGGGCTCGGCGAGGAGTTCAGACCGTTCGCGGAGGTATCGAACCTAGAACAGGTGCGCCACTTTCTCCATCACCGCGGGATCGCCATGGTGGTGCACGGACACAAGCACGAGGGTGCGGTTCACTACGACCATATGGACGATGCCGACGGCAACCCAACCGAACGGATGCTGGTCGTCTCCGGGACCGCGCTCGAAGGCCGGGACGAGACAAACGGGATGCGCCTCCTCGTTCTTGGCGGCCTTCCGGGAGCGCCATCGGTCACGATTGAGTCAGTCGCTATACCGCGTGGCGGCCTCGATCCCACTCTACCCGCGCCTATTAAGAGACGTTTGTGGTTTCAACGGCGAGTGCCGGGTTCGCCCGTGGTGGTGCAGGGCAGCGATCTCGACGAGGTCTATGACAGGGCGTGCGAAGCGGCTGCGGGAGAGGCAGCGAACGGGATTCTTGTCATCCATCTCGACCTGCCGCCGCTGACAAGGGACGA
Source organism: Ancylobacter novellus (assembly GCA_003241695.1). Lineage (GTDB taxonomy): Bacteria > Pseudomonadota > Alphaproteobacteria > Rhizobiales > Methylopilaceae > Methylopila. The sequence continues at coordinate 6,369 of QFPN01000010.1, forward strand.
TCTTCCCTTGCCGTCATCCTACCCCGTGCCCCACAAGATGAACGCGGCAGAACGGCGGGGATGGCTCCGCGAGCTTGTGAGCTGGTGGCAGCTCGGCCGCTCTGTGATCGAGCACAGAATGCCGTTCGTGCACGGCACGCGGCTTCGCCGTTACGGGGGCAAGATCGATCAGGTGGCGCGCATCGTAGAACTCCTGCGCCACAAGCCAAGCACTAGGGCCGTGGCAGTTCTCGTCGATCCATTCCGCGACTTCACGCCGACTGCACAAGACGAGGAGTTCGCCTCGTTCTGCCTAGTCCAGTTTAAGCGCCGTGACCAGCCGCGGTCCCCAACCGTCATAGATGCCATAGCATTCTACCGCGCGCAGGAGTTCGCCCGGTGGTGGCCGATCAACGTCGCGGAGCTTCGCCACCTCCAGTGGGACATTTGCAAGGCTCTAGGCTTCTTACCCGGCCGGATTACGACCATTGCGGCTGACGCCCGGACACATTCGCGCTCGCCTACACAGGTCGCAATGCCGGTGATCGACCGCTGGTTGGATCAAGCGCCCGAGCGCATCTACGTGCTGGCTGACGCACTCGCCCGCAGGTCAGCCGTCTCCGACGCCCATTGCGAATCCTTACGTGGGTGGCGCATCTCGCTGTCAGACCTGGAAGCGGCGGCAAGGGAATACAATCCCGACGGCTGGCCAGTCGCGATTGAGGGTCTCCGTCTCCTGGCAGCGTGTCTTGAGGCGGTGGCTGAGGTCGATGATCCGAACCTCGCCGGCATGGCCAATGCTCTTCGGCGTCTGTCGAGGCACAACGAGGCGTTTGAAAGCGGGGAACGCTCCAAAGCCCAGTTTGATCGTTGGGCTCCGGATGCGCTCGAGGCGGTCGACGAGCTCAGGCACCTAACCGACAAGAGGCTGCCCCAAGACGGGCCCGGAGAGATTTTTTAGTTTCGGGATGCACCGGGGCCAGCAACTTCCACTGTGACTGGACATGGAGTGATGCCGTCGACACTAGGACCATCGTTCGGTGCCGCGCGGCCGGGAACGATTTTGTCCCAGCGGACTGGGGGCATGATTTTGCGGTTGCAATGCAGAGGCCTTAGATCACTTCAAGTGGGTCACCGCTGGGTCATGAAGCGTCCAGATCGGGCTGCGAGCGCGCATACTGGCTCACCTGGAATTCGTGGAGCTGGCCTGTAGTGTCGGATCCGAAAGCGGAGGTCGGACGGGTGGGGACGATGCTAACTCGACAGGACCATCGGCTGCCGGAACGCCTGCCGTCGCCTCTCGCGCTGAAGTCACGAATCCTTGTGGGAATGACGTAGAGGTGGCGGCGACACAAGCTGAACGCGTACCCCGCTCGGTGTTGGAGACAGCGCTGGACACGCTAGTCGACCGGCATGAAGGTTTCGCGGACCATTTCCGACGACTTGGCGTTGATTGGACCCCTGAAAGCCCCTGGGTAACCGGCGAGTTTCTCTACCCACTCTTCAGCGGTGGGGGGAGTCCGGACATCGACTCCTTCGTGGAGCACATCTACGGTGCCCTCGTGCCGTTTTGCCTCCCACGAGGGGAGGTCCGCCGTGTGTTGTCGCGGGCGAGAGCGGATGGCGATTATCGCAGCATCATCAGGTTGGGCGACAGGGCGCGCGATTTGTTCGTACGCACGCGTGGAGCGCAAACCAACGGCGGCGAAGCAGGCGAGCTGATGCTGTTCCTGATGTTGGAGCAGATACTGCGGGCACCCCTGCTTGTGTCGAAGATGAACCTCAAGACGAACTCGAACATGAATGTCCACGGGCGGGATGGCATCCACGTGAGGTGGGATAAGACCCTCGATACGCTGGTCCTCCATCTCGGCGAATCGAAGCTGCACGAGGATTTTGCATCCGGCATCGATGACGCCATTGACTCGATCCTAGAGTATCAGACTGAACTCAGGCTGCGCCGCCGCGAGATCGCGTTGATCAATGGACACATGGACCTGACCGGTCTTCCGCCTGCGGCCGAGAGCCAGCTGAGGGACATGCTTCACCCTTACTCGGGGCGCCCGGTGTCCCTGCCCACCGTGCATACGTGTTTGATAGGCTTTGAATATCCTGCCTACTCGGCAGTTGCGCACGTATCGCCAGCGGAAATTGAAGAGGCGTTCCGCAAACAATATACGAAGCGTGCGGACAAGATCCGCGAGCAGGTGTGTCGCAAGGTCGGCGATCGCCTTCCGCCGCCGGCGCGCCTCTCTATCTTCGTGTTTCCGTTCCCAGACCTCCAAGCGTTCCGTCTCACCTTTGCCCAGCGCCTCGGCATGTCGATATGATAGAAGCCATCGTCGCATCGATCCGCAGTAATCCTAACTTCCGTTCCGACTTCGAAGCGCTGGTCACGGATCGACTGAGGCAAACCCTTGAGCGAATTGGGCCGCTTCCCGAGCCGGACGATCCCTCGTTGGAGAGGCTGCTCCAGAGCGCAGGCCTTTTTGGCCTGAGCGCGGATCCCGCCGCTAAACGCGAAGCCTTCCGCATAGCAACAGCCGCCTACGAGCTTTACGGCGCGTCCATGGACGGGCTGGCCGATGTACTTTGCGTCATACTTTCCAGACTTGGCAACTTTCCCGGTCTCGACTTCCGTGGACTCGGAGGTGAAAGCCGCGGGACCCTGCCTCTACCCCTTCGGATCGAGGGCGCACGGCGCAGGTTGGATAACACAGTCGCCGCGACAGGCGGGCCACTTAGTCTGACCGATTACCAGCGAGCTCTGTGGAGTGACCTAGAGACCGGGGCATCGGTGGCATGCTCAGCGCCGACTTCCGCTGGAAAGTCATTCGTCATCCTGAACCACATCGCTCAGGAACTTGCCAGCGGCGCCATCAGTTCGGTCGCAGTCATTGTACCCACCCGAGCCTTGGTCGCCCAGGTCGCGGCTGCCCTCGGCAAGCTGACAACCGGCGGGCCCGGCCTCATTCCGATGATCAGGACTGTTCCTCCGACGGAACGCCTTAGAGGCGAAGGATCAGTCATTTACGTCATGACGCAGGAACGACTGCAGGTCATGCTTCAGGATCCGGATTTCTCCGTCGATGTACTCGCGGTCGACGAGGCGCACCAGATCGGTGAAGGCGACCGCGGCGTGGTGCTGCAAGGGGTCGTGGACGAAATTGTTCAGCGCCGTCCCGATCTTAGGCTGCATTTTATCATGCCGCGCATGCGCAATCCGGACGCCCTTCCCGCTCTCTTCGGCCGGATAGGCCTAGTGCGGAAGACTGTGGACAGTCCCGTCGAACAGAACGTTGTGTTACTTGAGGTTGATCCGTCCGTCCCCGACGTCGTCAGGGCGTCGCTGCGCGGGTCGGCATCCGAGAAGCTGATATTCCAACTACAACAAATCCTTGTGGCTCCCGCGCAAAAGTTGGCGCATCTCGCTTGGTTCTTCGGTCGCGGTGCGCAGAACATCGTTTATGCGGACGGGCAGGCGGCTTGCGAGAAAGTTGCTGGACTGATCTGCGATGTTATCCGCGAAGTCGGCGAGATCGACGGTTCGCATACTGAGGCTCGAGCAGAACTATCACGTCTTGTCGCCGACCACGTCCACCCCGACTATCCGCTCGCGACCACAGTACTCAGCGGCGTCGGCTACCATTACGGGAACATCCCCTCACTCCTCCGCACCGCGGTGGAGCGAGCGTTCGATGCTCGGCAACTCGACTACGTGGTATGCACAAGCACCCTCCTACAGGGGGTCAACCTGCCTGCACGCAACCTTTTCATGCACCGCCCCGAGAAGGGTGAGGGAAAGGCCATGGGGGCCGTCGACTTCTGGAACCTAGCCGGCCGGGCGGGGCGCCTTGGACGAGAGTTCGAAGGCAATGTCTTCGTCATAGACTACGCCGAATGGAAATCCCGCCCGCTTGAGGAAGAACCAGAAGGCGATATCGATTTCGCCCTTTCGAAGACTGTTGCCAGCACCGAGCGCCTTCTTGCGTTCATCAAAGATCGGGAAGCCGGCGCCAATGTTCCCGCCGACCTGGAGAACACGTTCTCCCGCCTTCTAGTTGATCATCGACGCGAGAGGCTAAGTCAGACCCTTGATCGGATGGCGCTCGACGAAGAGCGGCGGGGATCGATTGCCTCCGCAATCGCGGCCGCTTCGCAAACGATGACGCTCCCCGACGACGTGCTTTTCGCCAACCCACAGATCTCGCCTCATCGTCAGCAACGGCTCTACACAAAGCTCGTGAAGGACGTGCCAAAAAAGGGGGTCGATTACTACATGCCGCCGCACCCAGCCGGAGACTGGGATATCACCCGCGAGCGTTTGATTGACGTGTTTCGCAGGCTGCAAGTCGAACTAGATGGAGAGAAGACCCGCGAGTATGTGCACTGGGCGACCTTTGCTCTCCTTTGGATGCGTGGAGAGCCCCTTCCCGATCTAATCCAGTTTGAGATCGACAAAGACGCGACAAGGGTTGCCGTCGGGCAAGAGGAAGGTAAACGACTGCGCGGACGCGCGCCCGCGACGATAATTCGAAAGGTTTTGAAGGATGTCGAGCATGACCTCCGCTTTCGGCTAGTTAAGCAAATGAGCTGCTACAATTCGACACTGCGTCGTGTGTTGCAGGATATGGGAAAGCATGCAGCGGCGGAACGCATACCTGCCATTCCGCTATTCCTGGAGGTGGGTGCGTCATCCAAGACGATGGTCAGCTTCATCGAGCTGGGCCTGTCGCGCATCTCCTCGAGCTTGCTCCAAAAGAGTGCGTCAAACTACGATATGGACCCCGAGCGCGCAAAAGACTGGCTTCGGCGCAATGATCCGACCGCTCTTGATCTCCCTGCCGCATGTGTCCGCGAAGTCCTCGACTTAAAGCTGCGGGGATAGAACTGAGGCACGGCGGAAAAAGCGAGCGGATCCGCGACGTCCGCGGCCTTCTCGGCCACTGCGACATTGCGGTCCGCGCGAACGAAGAAGTCCATCGCGCGGTCGTCCGTGAAAGACGGTCAGTTTGCGACATCAACTACGACGTCGCGCCCTTCAAAACATCGGCGAGCCCTTCGCGCGTCACCGCGTTGATGCCGCTGTCGGGGGAGGCCGCAACCGCCTCGTGACCTTTGATTTCGACCGATCTTGCAGTTCGGGAAGTTGGAATGATGGAATGCGTCGTCCCTATTGCGCCAGCGGCGGATCGGACGTCCGTTTTTCGGCGGGAGGGCAAAGTTCGCTGCTGACGCTGTCCAGTCGAGTAAGCTTTGGCTCCCTATCGGGCTAGACGCTTGGCTTTCGCCGACTGTCTAGGTCACCAGACGGGAGTGCGCTCGCGCATGCGATCTCGAAGCCACGAGGCGGCCGGCAAGAGTTCTTGTAGTCAACGTCAATCGAGCTCGGCCTTGTCGACGTCGACGACGTTTGCGCATTCACCGCCGCGTCACTGCGGCGACATGGCCACTTTTGGCGTCTCGATCGTCCTAGAAGGAAGCCATGCATCAAGCGACGCAAGTCTCGCATGACCTCCCTAATCGGTTTCTTTCTTTAAAGCTTGAACGAAACGGTCCACGAAATCTTTCGCCATCTCTGAAATCGCGCATCAATTGCGCGAATAAGGTATCCAAGCGGAGATTATCTCCGCCTAGCGAATATTGAGTTCGGGCAATGCCGGATCGCAGAATCCGCGATCGGCACAACTCTAATTGCAGCGATGGCTCGCGAATTACCCAAGGCAGCCTTATCAGCACGCCGCTACGAACGTTCGCAGCGCGCCCCCAAGCCTGACGTTCAGACCCTATCGGCGCTCCTAGAGCGGACCAATCTCATCCGCGTGCTGAAGACGGCCGTTTTGATTCTAGCGCAGCCAATCAAGTGGAGAACCGCTACAGCCCAAACAAGACGACAACGGCGATTCTACAGGTTAACCGGGAGATCTTCATTCTCGAGAAAGTTTAGGAAGGCAGCATTGCTCAAGACGGCATCATAGAAAATGTGCTCCCAGCCGTTCAGCGTCGGAATTTCTGCATTGGCTTTGAATAGCTCTAGCGAAGCACGGACATCCTGCTTTGAAGCTCTCATCTTGGACACCAAGCGGAGAAGCCTGCGAAATTGCTCGCGGAAAAAGCGGATATAGCGCGGGCCAATGGCGAGCTCCCTTAAGTGGCGAGCCACCAACCGTTCCCGCGCAGGCGTGAGTACCGGTGAGGGGTGGAGATTAAACACAGGCGCCGTGAAGGGAGCCTCAACGGTCAGTTCGAGGACCTGTTCTGCGATGAAGACGTCGAAATAGGGATGTAGAAAAAAGCGGGGATCGGCGGTATCGCCGGTCTTTGTGCCCTTCTCCTTCTGACATGCGTCACACATTGGGAAGAGATTGTGAGGGGTGATACAGAAGTGTGGATACTCATCCTTTGGAAGATAGTGGTCTAGCGTATTCGGGCGCCCAGCCTCTCCACATCCCGGGCAAGCCGTAAGGTCGTGATCGCGAAGTACATCCAAGATTAGCCGCTGTGCTGCACCTTCTTTTGGCGATAGATAGAGGTTCAGAAAGCTTTTCTTGTGCGCGGCTGCGGCTGGCCATTGCGGTACGGTTGCCGGGGAGCCGCCTTCGGTGACATACGCCTGTACGCGGGTTCGCCATTCGCCAGCTATTCCGGTGAAGTACGCGGCATTTTTCCCGCTCTGGCGTTCCGCGACAACATCGTCGACGAGCTGAAGCGCGCAGGCTGTCGGAAGCGGCAACCGCATTACCATTAGTCCCGCTCCATTGCCCTGATCTGGATGATGAGTTCTTCATTCACGTCATCACCAAGTGCAGCAATTAAGTCATCTGCGCTGTCGTATTCCGACAGCTGCTTCTCTATCCATGTCTCAAATGGCTTTGAAACGGAGATGTCCCCAAACACGTAAGAGGAGATCCGCTGAACGTCGCCTCCGAATGTCTGAAAGGGAGGCTTCTTTAGTATCAGCTCGTCGTCTCCTTTATCGAAGACGTGCACGCAATCCGCAGGTATTTCCCGAACGGTCACAACGGAATGGGTAGCAAGCAGCGCCTTCGAGTTGAAGCGGAACAAAATCTGCTTCAGCATGTCAATGAACTGAATTTCCAGCGTAGGATGAAGAAAGAGTTCGGGCTCGTCGACGAGGATCAGGCTGTTGCGGCGAATGGCTCCAACGACGTTGATGACAATGTACGCAAACAAGCGTTGTCCTGAGCTCAGCTCTATGGGTTCGCCTTCCTTAAAGAAAGTTACCCCGCTGTCAGGAAAGATCGCGGCGGACAGTTTGTTTTCATCAAGCTGGCCAACGCGGTCCGCCAAAATGGGAATGTAGCGCCGCCTTTCTTCACCCGTTCCGACGGTGAAGCCAAGTTCGCTTGCATCCAGATCATCAAGTTGATCGTAAAACGTTGTGAAACGTCGGCTGGATTCGATCTCTACGGCCGCGGCATCAAAGTCGATCGCGGTTCGGAGAACACGCTCAACGGTCTCAAGCTTTTTAGACCAATTACGTATCGACTTGTATTTCTTGTCGTCTCGCAGACAGTCAACAAGAGACTTGGCGGCATTCTTTTTTGGAAACTCATGTGAAATGCGGATGCCGCCGCGCCTCTTGCCATCCGCGGGTTCACTGCGTCCGCGGAAGCCAAAATAGCGATAAGCTTCTGTGTCCTGTACTTGTTTTCCAGCGAGATCAACGGGAAAACGTTCAAACGGACTATATGAAATAACGACTATCTGGCTGAGATTTGGTTTCTCGACGAAGCCGGTTTCAGATTTTTCATTTGGAGATATCCAGTCCTGAACGACTTGATGCAGGGTCTGCGATTTTCCGTGCCCGTTGGGACCAATCAGTACGTTGATATCGTGCGGCAGAGGTCCATCGGAGCTGAACTTCAGGCTTAGGGTGTTCACGTCTCCGTAAATATCTTTAAAACGGAATCCGAGATCGAGAACAGCGATCAACTGCTGCTCAAAGACACGCCAACCATCCAAGAACGCTTTAGTGCTGCCGCGCTCACGCTGCAACGAATTCTTGAACCCGTCGGTCCGGGACAACGCGATAGCATCGTCATCTTCTGCAACTTGAACAAGGTAGCTGGCGTCCCGTAAGGCAAGGGCGATAGCGAGGGCGCCCTCCGTTCCAAGATGCCCGTCAAGCTGCTCATAAAAGGTGATATCGGAGGGAACAGAGATGTATTTGGTATCTGGAATTGGGAATGTACCGTCCCATCCCGCTTCCAGCAGCCGGTCGAGAGCAGTGCTGCTCGTATACTCACCCTCGATCAGGAGCTTTATGGAGTTCAGTTCGACAATCTTATTGTCATGTCGCGCCGTGACTGGAAAGCTGGTCTTGTATCCGTAGTCGTCCCAGTTGTTCGCAAGAAGCTCAATAACATCACCTTCAGACGAAGGAGCCGGCGTGTTTCTGCGGCTCTGCCGGCCAAGATAAACAACCCTCATGCCCCCGGCGTCCCGATCCCGGAATTATGACGGATATCCCGAAGCGCGCTCCCAAAAAAGTGGCGCGTCGCCTTATCCTGCGTCTCGGCGTAGGTCAGCACGACATTTCGCGTTTCATTAGCTCGTTCAAACATCCGGATAGCGCCCCTGAAAGAAGGAATGCCGGAAGGCGGCATAAACCACGTCGGGAAGATTGGTTCTCAACATTGCGCTCAGGTCCGCATCGAGGATTTCGCGATTAGCTAGCTCAAAGCGCAACATTCACGATCCTCTTAGTTGAAGTCGCCACAACTCTGCCATCTGCGAGCCCGAACGAGAGTGACAAGTTTCGGACGGTGCCGGAAGCGCTTTGAACGGCGACGATGGGTCGGTAGCCGAATGTCCGCCAGCCGGGTTGCTCGCCCCGGAAGCAGACAGGTCGCTCGCAGCCCCATCCCGGACGCGCATACGCGCACTTGGCAAGGTCCTGAATGGCACCAATCTGACGCGGGCCAACACACCAATTCGCGGCAAAGCGGAGATTAACTCCGTTTCAAATTTTTTCGCATGTCGTTTGGGCGCAGATCATCGATCTTCAGGAAACTGTTTCGCTGCGCTGTGTTCGGCTGCCTTTAGGGTCGCTGCGATCTTGGTGGCCAACTCGAGGTCACGTCGCTCCACGGCGATAATAATTCGCCGAGCATGCGATCTCAGCAAGCGGACCGGCTCCCGACACGCGGCGTAGGCTTGAGCGTCTGCTCTCATCCTCGCACGGCTCGCCGCGGCCCTTTCCGTAGATGACATCGACGACGCACCTTTGGGTGGTCGCCCGCGCTTCGACCCTTTTGTTCGCTCGGTCATCGCCCTACTTTTCGCTGCCAACGATAAACACGCTAATTTCGCTGCCAGCGAAATGCAATGGAGTTTCGCTGCCAGCGTAAATGCTCCGTAGAACGCTGGCAGCGAAATTGTCCAACGAGAGATGGAGGGCAGATCGGCACCTCTTTCCGCCGCGAAAGGAAGCGATCAGACCGCCCGTCAAAGGAAAAAAGGCGCGCTTGACGTCTTCAAGCAAAAATGCGATGTATCAAAAGCATAGATTGTGTGACGTCAAATTCGGTGATTTTAGTAAGTCAGTAACTTTATGTATCAATGACTTAGAGGCCAAGTAGTAGCGCGTCCCTCCTCCGCTACCATATGGACCCCCGACACTCGGACGGTCGGATAGAGGTCGCGCTCAAGCAGCGCGGCGAGCCGGCCCTGGACGTGGACGACGACGCGTTCGCTGGTCGCGATCCACGGCGGGCGCCCCTGCTCCGTCACAACCCTGCCCGCCAGGATGGCGACGAAGCCGAGCGGCCACATCTGAGAAGCGGCGCGCTGGAACCAGCGCGCCTTCCAGATCTCGTCGCGCCGCCAGAGCCACGCGCCGCAAGGCCGGTCGCGATGAACAACAGCCTGATCGCCACCATGATGCGGAAACCGAAATAAGGGCCGATCAGCGGCGGCCGGTCCTGCGGCGAGAAATCCTAAGACGCGATGTGGAACGAGACGGTGAAGGCGAACCGGACGCGCGCCAGGATCGCAGGATCCAAATCCATCGTCATCTCCACGAGCGTGGCCCGCTGGCCGGCCGCTCTTCTTGCTTGGCGGCGAGATTCAACCGGCAGGCGTCTTCCAAAGCTGCGTCAGGACAGCCAAGCTGCGCCGCTCTTGACGATCATGTACGTGGCCACGGCGAAGATCAGTCCGGCGAAAGCCATGTTCAGGACGCCTTTGCCGCCCGCCAGTCGACAGGCGAGAGCGGTCCCGAGCAGGCCGCCGACGATCCCGCCTGCGACGAAGATGAGCGCGAGCGGCCAGTCGACATAGCCGGACGCGGCGTAGTTCAGCGCGGTCGTCAGGCCAAAGGCCGTGACCGCGACGAGCGAGGATCCGACCGCCATGAGCATCGGCATGCCCGTCGAGGCGACGAGGCCGGGGACGATCAGAAAGCCGCCGCCGATGCCGAAAAAACCGGAGAAGGCGCCGGTCGCCGCGCCGAAACTCAGCACCCTGGGGGCCTTTTGGAGCGTGCATTCCGCGTCGCTGTCTTCCCGCCGGCCGCGGCCCTTGAGCATCAGTGCGCCGACGGCTGTCATCAGGAGGGCGGAGAGGTACAGGAGCTTCTGGCCGTCGATCGCCTTGCCGACGCTCGAGCCGAGGAGAGCGCCTGCGACGCCGGCGAGGCTGAACATCATCGCGCAGCGCCATTTCACGTTGCCGCGGCGCGCATGCGCGAACAGGCTCGTTCCCGCATTGGCCGCCACCGCGAAGGCGCTGGTCCCGATCGCCATATGGGCGTCGGTACGCCGACGAGATAGACTATCAGCGGGACGGCGAGGATCGAGCCGCCGCCGAACAGGCCGAGCGTCAGCCCCACGAGGCCGCCGGAAGCGCCGCCGAGCGCGTATTGCATCGCATCGAGCGTCACGACGATCGACCCGTCACTCAGCCGCTTGAAGGCTTTTGCGCCGGGGCTTGGCCATCGGCTCGCGGCCCTTGAGCATCGCCTTCCAGTAGATCCCCGGAAGAACCCGCTCCTTGAGCGCCCATGCCGCCTTGGACGGCTTGAGGTCGTCAATGAACCACTTCGGGAAGCTCGGAAGGCGCTTCCCGCCATAGCCGAACTCGGCGAGGATCACCTTGCCGCGCTCCACCGTGAGGGGGCAGGAGCCGTAACCGTCGTAGACCGCGGTCCGAGGCTCGTCGATCGCGCCGAGATCGCTCAGAAGGTTTTCGGCCACCACAGGCGCCTGCTTGCGCGCGGCCGCCGCCGTCTTGGCGTTGGTCGTGCCGCTTGCGTCGCCGAGACCGTAGACGTCCGGAAATTTTACATGCCGCAAGGTGGCCGGATCGAGGTCGAGCCATCCGGCCTCGTTGGCGAGCGGCGAGACGCGGATGAAGTCCGGCGCCGCCTGCAGCGGCACGACATGGATCATGTCGAAGGCCCGCTCGACGATCTCGCCCGCTCCGTCCTTGCCGGTCGTCTTGAACCACGCCCGCCTGGCCGGGCCGTCGACGCGGACGAGAGCATGGCCGAACGAGAGCCCGATGTCGTACCGCTTCACGTACTCCATCAGCGGCGGCACGTAGTCGGGGACGCCGAACAGCACGGGACCGGCGTTCAGGAACTCCACCTTGGCGTTCGGCAGGACGCCATTCCGGAGCCAATGATCGCAGGACAGATACATGGCCTTCTGCGGCGCGCCCGCGCATTTGATCGGCATCGGCGGCTGCGTGAAGAGCGCGTTCCCGCCACGGAAGCTTTTCACGAGCTCCCACGTGTAGGGCGCGAGATCGTAGCGGTAGTTCGAGGTGACGCCGTTGCGTCCGAGGGTCTGCTCGAGACCTTCGATCGCGCCCCAGTCCAGCTTGAGGCCCGGCGCGACCACGAGCTTCTTGTAGGTGACGACGCGGCATCCTTCCAGGATCACGGCGTGGTTCTCGGGCTCGAAGGCCGCGACCGCCGCCTTGATCCACCGCACGCCGTTGGGGATCAGCGACGCCATGTCCTTGCGCGTGTCGGTCGGGGCGAAGACGCCGCCGCCGACCAGCGTCCAACCCGGCTGATAGTAGTGAACGTCGGCCGGCTCGACGATCGCGATGTCGAGGCCGGCCCGGCGCGCCAGCATGCTCGCGGCGGCCGCGACGCCGCCGGCTCCGCCGCCCACGATGACGATGTCGTGGTGGTCGGCGGATCGATCGACCAGAACCTTGCCGCCGTTCGCGATGCGCCTGGTCACGCCGGACAGGTCGTAGCCTGCGACGCGCGCGCGTTCGATGATGTCCGGCAGCGGCCGCTTGCCGGCCTCCGACAACGCCCAAAGCGTGGCGGTGCGCGTCCCCGAACGGCAGAATCCGAGGACCGGCTTCGGCAGTTCGTCCATGAGGCGTCCGAAGGAGACGGCGTCTTCGTCGTCGACCTTGCCGGTCCTGACCGGAAGATAGCGCGCCTCGACGCCAGCCGCTTTCGCCGCCGCCTCGATCTCGGTGAAGGTAGGCTGGTCGGCGCCTTCGCCGTCGGGCCGGTTCACGACGATGGACCTGAAGCCGGCCGCTTTGGCCTCGGCGATTTCGGCGAGCGTCAGCTGAGCGCTGACGGACAGCTGCTCGGTCAATTTTTTCGGCTGCATCGCGCTTCTCCCATCTCCAGCGGCGGCATGCGGCAGGCCCGTCCTCAAAGTCCGTTGATCGGGACCTTGAGGTAGCGCTTGCCGTCGTCCTCCGGCTTCGGCAGTTCGCCGGCCTTCATGTTCACCTGCAGGGACGGGATGATGAGCTTCGGCATTGCGAGGGTCGCGTCGCGCTCGGTGCGCAGCGTGACAAACTCGTCCTCGCTCACGCCCTCGCGCACGTGAATGTTGTGCGCGCGCTCTTCGGCGACTGTCGTCTCGTTCCGGATCTCGCGGCCGTTCGGTCCGTAGTCGTGGCACATGAAGAGCCGCGTCTCGGGCGGCAGCGCGAGCACCTTCTGGATCGAGCGGAAGAGGATGCGGGCGTCGCCGCCGGGAAAATCGGCGCGCGCGGTTCCGCTGTCGGGCATGAACAGCGTGTCGCCGACGAAGGCCGCGTCGCCGATCAGATAGGTGACGCAGGCGGGCGTGTGGCCGGGCGTGTGCATGACGCGGCCTTGAAGCGCGCCGATCGAGAACGCGTCGCCGTCCTCGAACAGGCGGTCGAACTGCGAACCGTCGCGCTGGAAGTCGGTGCCTTCGTTGAAGACCTTGCCGAAGGTCTCCTGCACGGCGCGGATGTTCGCGCCGATGGCGACCCTGCCGCCGAGCGCCTGCTGGATGTAGGGGGCGGCCGACAGATGGTCGGCGTGGACATGCGTCTCGAGCAGCCATTCGACCGCGAGGCCACGGTCGCGGACGTGCGCGACGACCGCGTCGGCCGAGGCGTAGCTCACGCGGCCCGAGGCGTAGTCGAAGTCGAGAACGCTGTCGATGATCGCGCAGGCGTCGCCGCCGGGATCCTTCACGACGTAGGAGAAGGTGTTGGTGGCGGGATCGAAGAACGTCGTGACGTCGGGCCTGTCCGTCATGCTCGTCTCCTTCAGCTGTGTCTGGGACCGCCGCCGAGGCGCGTCCGCAGCGGATCGAGGTCGTGGATCGCCATTCCCGCGAGCGTCGCCGCGAGGAAGACGAGCGTCGCCGGAACGCCGAGCGTCACGGACGCGACGGCGGGGCCGGGGCAAAGTCCCGCCATGCCCCAGCCGACGCCGAAGATCGCCGCGCCCGAGATCAGCCTGTCGTCGATGACGCCGGTCTCGGGCAGATGGAAGGCGTCGTCGAAGGCGGGACGTGGAAGGCGGCGCGACAGCCAGGCGCCGGCCATGGCCGTTGCGACGGCTCCTCCGAGCACGAAGGCGAGGCTCGGATCCCAAGGGCCGAACACGTCCAGAAAGCCGCGCACGCGCGACGGATCGAGCATTCCCGACAGCGCAAGGCCGAAACCGAAGACGACGCCGCTGAGGCAGGCTGCGATGAAACGCGCGGCCCTCATGACAACCCCGCAAACCGCATGACGGCGACCGTGGCCATCGCACAGATGAGAAAAGTCGCGACTGCGACGATCGAGCGGGGCGACAGCCGGGCGAGGCCGACGACGCCGTGCCCGCTCGTGCAGCCGGAGCCGAGCCGCACGCCGTAGCCGACAAGCAGGCCGGCGACGATCAGGGTCGGCAAGGCGGCGTCCACGCGAACGTCCGGCGCCCGGTCGAAAACGAAACGGAACAGCAGAGGGCCGGCGATCAGTCCGGCCACGAAGCCGAAATTGGCGAGGCGCGGCGCGCCCTTGCGCCACAGGCCGCTCAGGACGCCGCTGACGCCGGCGACGCGGCCGTTCAAAAGCATCAGAAGCGTCGCGGACGCGCCGATCGCCGCGCCGCCCGCCAGCGACGGCCAATACGTCCAGGCGTTCATGGCCGGTCTCCGTCCGGGAACGGAAGGATCCGGGCGAACGTCGAAGCGCCATGACCGGCGGCGGGCCGCAAGGGCTTCGCAGCGGTGAGCGGGACGTGAGAAGCGCCGGGGCGCAGCCCGTAGACCTCGTTCAACACGCCGACGATCCTGCCGGCCTTCTTGTCGACGAGCCGATAGAAGACCTGCTTGGCGTCGCGACGCGCCTCGACGAGGCCCGCCTCTCGAAGGCCCGCGAGCTGCTGCGACAGGGTCGGCTGCCGGATTCCGAGCTCCGTTTCGAGGTCGCCCACCGCGGCTTCGCCGCAACTGAGACGCGCCACGATCATCAGCCGGTTGGGGTTCGAGAGCCCCTTCAGGAAATCTGCGGCCGCCTCGGTTTCGGCGCGCTCGGCGTCAATCGTCATCGCGCTCACTGCCGCTTCAAACGGTAATACCAGTCGGGCGCTTCTGCGCTCGGGACGTGGCCGACGAGGTCGTCCGCGGTGATGGGCGAGGCGTCGATCACGGGATCGCCGACGCGCCAGCCTTCCGGCGTCAGGACATCGTCCGCGCGGGCGGCCTGGAGCGCCTGCACGAGCCTCAGGATCTCGGCGACCGAGCGGCCGACGTTCATCGGATACCAGCTGATCGCCCGCACGACGCCGTCGGGGTCGATGACGAAGGTTGCGCGAACGGTCGAGCTGTCCGGCGCGCCCGGCTGCAGCATCCCGAACGCCCGCGCGATCGCCATCGACGGATCCTCGGCGATCGGGAACGGCACGCGCACGCCGAACCGGTCCTCGATCGACCTCGCCCAGGCGAGGTGCGAGTGAAGGCTGTCCACCGACATGCCGAGGAGATCGCAGCCGAGCGCGGCGAACTCTTCCGACGCACGCGAGAAGGCGACGAACTCGCTGGTGCAGACCGGCGTGAAGTCGGCCGGGTGCGAGAAGAAGACGAGCCAGCGCCCGCGATAGTCCGACAGCTTGCGCTCGCCCATCGTGGTGCGGGCGACAAACAGCGGTGCGCGCATCCCGATGATCGGAGGCGGCTGCGTGTCGCGGTCTTTGACGGTGGCGTCGTCGGGCATGCCAAAACTCGCGCCATACAAGATATATAATTTCGTATATTATATATTCAGAATTTTGCAATCGAAAAATGGGGCTTCGACAGCTCTGCGCCGGACGCGCCGGGGGCTTGGGCCGCCCCCGACCCGGCGATGGCGGAGCCGTCCGCGCGGAAACCGCTCGGCGGCCCACCGAAGAGAGGTCGGCGCCCTCGGGATCCTTCAGCGTAACCGTCATGAAGCGGCATGACAGTCATGCCTCAGGGTTGCGACGGCGTCGCGGCCGGGAGGCGGTTGCGATAGCGTTTACGGTGTTCCCGAACCCATCCTTAAGCGCGCGCGCCTAAGGTCGCGGCCGATGGGCGGAACATCGGAAATGGATGCGAACGCGGGAGCGCCCTTGGCGAGCGACCGGAAATCAGGCGCGCTCGGGGGCTTCGCGGCGAAGATCCGAAGCCGGCTCGCCGACCGCTCGGACACGGCGGTGGCCCAGAAGATCGCGGGCTCGGCCTTCCTCATCCGCGTCGTCAACGCCGGCATCGCCTTCGCCTCGCAGATCCTGCTCGCCCGCTGGATGGGGCAGAGCGAATACGGCGTCTACGTCTATGTCTGGACCTGGGTGCTGCTGCTCGGCGGGCTCACCAGCCTCGGCCTCGCCTCGACGCCGCAGCGCTTCATTCCCGAATATGGCGAACGCGGCGAGCACGCGCTGCTGCGCGGCTTCCTGATCGGGAGCCGGGCGCTCGCGACCGGGATTTCGACCGTGATCGCGCTCGCCGGCCTGCTCGGCCTCTGGCTGTTCGCGCCTTACCTCGAGAACCGGGCGCTGATCCCGCTCTATCTCGCGATGGTCTGCGTGCCGATGTACGTGCTGACCGACGTGCAGGACGGCGTCGCGCGCTCCTACAACTGGATCGACGTCGCGCTCGCCCCTGCTTATTTCGTGCGGCCGCTCCTGATCCTCGCGCTGCTCGGCGCGTTGTCGCAGCTCGATTTCTCCCCGACCGCCGCCACCGCCATGGCCGCGACGGTGGTCGCGACCTGGATCACCTCCGTCGCCCAGCTCTGGATGCTGGAGCGGCGTCTCGCGAAGCGGGTCCCGGCCGGTCCGCGCGTCTACGCGCCGAAGCTCTGGATGCGTGTGTCGCTGCCGATCTTCATGGTCGAGGGCTTCTATCTGCTGCTCGCCTATGTGGACGTCATCATCCTCTCGGCGTTCCACGCGCCGCACGAGGTCGCGGTCTACTATGCGGCCGTGAAGGTGATGCAGCTCGTCGCCTTCGTGTCGTTCTCGGTCGCGGCGGCGGTCGCGCACCGGTTCTCGGAATACGCCGTCACGGGCGACCAGGCGCGGCTCTCGGCCATGGTGCGGGACGCGGCGCGCTGGACGTTCTGGCCCTCGCTCGCGGGCTGCGTCGGGCTGTTCATCGTCGGCTGGCCGATCCTGTGGCTGTTCGGCCCCGAATTCACCGAAGGCTATCCGCTGCTGTTCGTGATCGCGGTCGGGCTGCTGGCGCGCGCCACCGTCGGGCCGCTCGAACGGCTGCTCAACATGCTGAACGAGCAGAATCTGTGCGCGGCGGTCTATGGCGGCGCCTTCGCGCTCAACGTCGCGCTCTGCTTCGCGCTGGTTCCGTCCTTCGGGGCGATGGGCGCGGCGGTCGCCACCTCGATCACGCTCGCGATCGAATCCGTCCTGCTGTTCTGGGTCACGCGCCGGCGGCTCGGCCTCGGCGCGCTGCCCTGGGGCCGTGCGGGCGAAACCGCAGCGCCGGCGCGCCGCGACATGACCGGCGACGCGCTGACCGATACGGTGGCGCAGCCGCTCGTTCCGGCCGACATGCCGTTCGCGCCGGAACCGGCGGCCGGCGGCCCGCTGCGTTTCCAACTGTCGAGCATCGAGGCGCTCGGCGAGGCCCGCGCCGCCTGGGAGACGCTCGCGGAACGATCGCTCGAGCGCAACGTGTTCGCCGAAGCCGACTTCGCGCTTGCGGGCGGCGGCCTGAAGGGCGGACGCGACGTCCGGATGGCGGTCGTGTGGGACGACGCCGCGCCCGAACCGCGCCTGCTCGCCGCGCTGCCGGTCGCGGCCCACCGCATGCTGCCGCTTTCGACCGGAGTCGCAAGCGCGCATTGGGGCCATTTCGGCCCGCTCGGCGCGCCGCTGGTCGACCGCGACCGGGCTCCGGAAGCGCTCGGCGCCCTGCTCGACGGACTGCACGTCGCGGGTTTCGCGAACCTGCTCGTCCGCTTCCTGCCCGAAGGACCGACGGCGGACGCGCTCGCGGCCGCGGCGATCGCCTCGGGCCGGGCCGTGACCCGCGTCGAGGGACACCAGCGCGCCCTGCTCCTGACGCGGGAGCCCGAAGCGGGCCGGACGCGCCAAGCGCTCTCCTCGAAACGCTTCAAGGAGCTGCGCCGTCAGCTCCGCCGGATCGCAGACCACGGCTCGGTCTCGTTCCGCGAAGCCAGAACGCCCGACGAGGTCATGGCGGCGCTCGACCGCTTCGTCGCGCTCGAAGCGCGCGGCTGGAAGGGGCGTCAGGGCTCCGCCATGAGCGGCCACGCCGACCAGAGCGCCTTCGCGGGCGCGCTGTTCCTCGCGCGCGCCGAAAAAGGCGAAGCCCGGATTCTCGAACTGCTGTCCGGCGGCGAGACGATCGCGTCCGGCGCCGTGCTGGTCGCCGGCCGGCAGGCCTGGTTCTACAAGATCGCCTATGACGAGGCGCACGCCCGCTGGTCGCCCGGCGTCCAGCTCACGTGCGAGCTCACCGCCCGCCTGCTCGACGACCCGACCCTCGACCGCGTCGACTCGACGGCGGTCGCTGATCATCCGATGATCAACCGGTTGTGGCTCGACCGGCTCGCGCTCGCCGACGTCATGATCGCGCTCGACGCCGCCGGCCCCGCCTCGGCGGAGCGCCGCGCGCGCGCCGAACGTCTCCGCCGCCGCCTGCGGGAGGGGTTGGCCGCTCTCTACCGCCGCGTCAGGGAGGCGCGCCGATGACCGTCACGCTCCGGGCGGCCCCGGCCGATCTCCGCGACCACTACCCGCGCAAGCCCTTCCGCATCGCGCATGATCTGGCGGGGCATCCGCTGCTCGCGCTTGCGCGTCTCGTAGAGCTCACGCGCGAGCTTCCGCGCGACCGCATCGAGTACAATTCCGGCGCGCTTTCGGTGAACCAGCGTCCGGAGGAGACGCCGCTCGTCGATCTCGCGCCCGACGAGGTCGTGCGCCAGATCGAGACCGCCGGCGCCTGGATGGTGCTGAAGCGCGTCGAGGCCGTGCCGGCCTATCGCGCGCTGATCGAGGAAGCGCTGCTGTCGATCGGCCGCCAGCTCGGCTACGACAGCTTCGCCGCGATGAAGCTGCGCGACATCGAAGGCAACGTCTTCGTCTCCTCCGCGCATTCGACCACGCCGTTTCACTGCGACAACGAGGACAACTTCTTCGTCCAGATCCGAGGGCCGAAGTTCTTCCACCTGTTCGACAACGACGACCGCGCGCTGGTCTCCGAGGAGCGGCTCGAAAGCGCGCCCTCCAAGCACCGCAACCTGCCCTATGAGGAGCGTTTCGAGGACCGCGCCACGGTCTATGAGCTCGGCCCCGGCGACGGGGTGTTCGTGCCCTATCAGGTCCCGCACTGGGTGCGCTCGGGCGGCGACTATTCGATCTCGATGGCGATCACCTGGCGCTCGGAGGCGGTGGTCCGGCGCAACAAGCTGCTGTTCATGAACGCGATGCTGCGCGACCGGGGCTTTCCGCAGGCGGCGCCGGGCGCGCGGCCCGCGCTCGACGGCCTCAAGGTCGCGGCCTACACGGCGGCGCGCGCCGCGATCGAACCGCTCAGACGCAACGAAGCCATGCGCCGCCTGCTCCGGCGCGCCGTGTTCGGCGCCAAGGCGAACTATTACGACGAGGCTCACAAGGCGTCGGACAAGACGGCGTCATGACCAGACGGCCCGAAAAGGATGCGCTTGATGAACGAAACCAACCCGATGATACAGAATGCACAAATATACTCTGACGTGAGGCTGCTCGTTCTTTTTGTCGTCTTTTCAACCGTACTCATCATCGGCGGCGCCGACCGCGCGATTATAAACGCCGCCGTGATCACGACAGCGGTTCAAGGCTTCTCGACCTGGGCGCAAATGGTGAGCGACCGTCGGAAGACGTCTAGCCCCGCTCCCGCAGCAGCCGACGAATGATCTTGCCCGTCGTCGTCAGCGGCAGGTCGCGCACGAACTCGATCTCGCGCGGATATTCGTGGTGGCTGAGCCGCCGGCGCACGAACAGCTTCAGCTCCTCGGCGAGCGAGTCGTCGGGTTCGACGCCCGGCTTGAGCTGCACGAAGGCCTTCACGATCTCGGTGCGCATCGCGTCGGGAACGCCGACGACCGCCGACAGCGCGACCGCCGGGTGGCGGGACAGGCAGTCCTCGATGTCGCTCGGCCCGATGCGGTAGCCCGACGAGGTTATGACGTCGTCGTCGCGGCCGACGAAGCGGAAATAGCCTTCCTCGTCCATGACCGCCTGATCGCCGGTCATGAGCCAGTCGCCGTCGAATTTTTCGCGCGTGGCGTCGGGGCGTCCCCAATATTCGAGGAACGTCACGGGGTCGGGCGCGCGGATGCGGATCTCGCCCTGCTCGCCCGGCGCGCAGCGGCGGCCGTCGGCCGAGAACAGCGCGACCTCGTGGCCGGGAACGGGTCGGCCGGTGAAGCCGGCCTTCGCGACGCCGAGCGCCGCGAAGGAGGCCAGCACGTAGTTGCATTCGGTCTGGCCGTAGACCTCGTTCACGGGGACGCCGAGGGCCTCGCGCGCCCAGTCGAACGACGCCTCGCCGAGCCGTTCGCCGGCCGCGACCAGCGACCGGAGCGCGATCCCCGGAAACCGGTCGCGCGGGCGCGGCGTCTGCGCCATCAGCCGCAGCGCGGTCGGCGGGATGAAGGCGTTGCGCACGCCCGCCTCCTCGATCAGCGCGAAGGCGGCCTCGGGATCGAACTTGGTCGCGGGCTGCGCCACCACCGCGACGCCGTCGTGGAGGCAGGGCATCATCAGGTTGAGCAGCCCGCCGGCCCAGGCCCAGTCGGCCGGCGTCCAGCCGAGATCGCCCGCCCTCGGAAAGCCGTCATGGGTCAGCCGGAAGCCCGGCACGTGGCCGAGCAGCACGCGGCCGCCATGGAGCGCGCCCTTGGGCGGCCCCGTGGTGCCGGAGGTGTAGATCATCAGCGCCGGATCGTCGGGCGTGGTGTCGGCGGGCGGAACCTCGCCGCCCTCCGCGACAAGGGCGCGCCAGTCGAGCGCGGCGCCTTGCGCGCCGTCGGTCGACACGATCACGAGGCCCTGTGGAAGCTCCGGGATCGCCGCGAGCTTCTCGAGCCCCGCCGCGTTGGTGACCACGGCGCTCGCCCGCGCGTCGTCGAGCCGGAACGACACCGCGTCCGGCCCGAAGGCGAGCGCGAGCGGCATCGCGACCGCCGCGAGCCGGGAGACCGCGACATGGGCGATCGCCGCCTCCGCGCCCTGCGGAAGGAAGACCGCGACGCGGTCGCCGCGCGTCACCCCGCGGCGGGCGAGCGCGGCGGCGAGCGCCTGCGAGTCGCGGCGGAGGTCCCCATAGGTCGTCGTCGCGAGCGGTTCGCCGGGCAGCTTGGTCAGGATCGCGACGCGGTCCGGCTCCGCCAGCGCCCAGCGGTCGCAGATCGCCTCGGCGATGTTGAACCGGGCGGGGATCTCCCAGCGGAAGCCGGAGCGCAGCCGCTCATATTCGCGCATGTCGGACGACGGCATGGACGGCTGCTCCCGCGCGCGCCTGCCTCGGCCGCGGAAACGTTCTAGAAGGTGTCGGCGGATTTGGAACCAGTACGATGATCGGACGCGACTGCGGCGGCTGCACGCTGTGCTGCAAGGTTCTGGGAATCGCGGCGCTCGACAAGCCGAAGGGCCGCTGGTGCCCGCGCTGCGAGGTCGGACGCGGCTGCGGGGCCTATGACGAGCGCCCCGCGGAATGCCGGACCTTCAACTGCCTCTGGCTGCAGCGCGAGCATCTCGGCCCCGAATGGCGGCCGGACCGCGCCAAGTTCGTCCTGTGCCCAACGCCGGACAACGCGACCCTGCTGGTGCAGGTCGATCCCGGCGCGCCCGACGCCTGGCGGCGCGCGCCCTATCACGCGAGGCTGCGCGAATGGTCCAGGGCCGCGACCGATGCGCGGCGGCAGATCGTGGTGATGGTGGGCGACCGCGCGACCGTGGTGCTGCCCGACCGGGACGTCGCGCTCGGCGCCGTCTCTCCCGGCGACCGCATCGTGCTGCGCCAGACCACGGAAGGCGGCCGCAGCCGGATCGAGCCCCGCGTCGAACGGGCGAACGGGGCGTAAGGCGGCCGCGCTCGCGCCGAAGCCTCACGCCTATCCGGCGAAGCGCTCGAAGGCCCGGACGACCTGATGATAGACGCCGCGCTTGAACGGCACGATCAGCCCCGGCGTCTCGGCGAGATCCGCCCAGCGCCATTCGTCGAATTCGGGCTTGCAGCCGGGCGGCGAGAGATCGATCTCGCGCTCCTCGCCGGTGAACCGGAACGCGAACCAGAGCTGCATCTGCCCGCCGAACTTGCCCCCGCGGGCGCGCCCCAGGATTTCCGGCGGAAAGTCGTAGGTGAACCAGTCGGACGCGGCGGCGAGCAGCTCGGCGGAGCGGACGCCCGTCTCCTCCTCGAGTTCGCGGCGCGCCGCCGCCAGCGGATCCTCGTGACGGTCGATGCCGCCCTGGGGCATCTGCCAGCGATAGACGAGCTTCTCGGCGTCCGCCGGTCCGGACTTCCGGCGGCCGAGAAAGACCTTTCCGTCGGCGTTGAACAGCGCCACGCCCACGCATCGCCGGTAGGGCAGCCGCCCCATGTCGTGCGCGCCGCCCATGGTCACGAGGGGCCTTCCGCGTTGAGCGCCGCCGTGAGCGGCGCCAGCGTCACGCCCCGCGAGGCGAGCCCGGCGCGCCAGGCCTCGATCCGCTTCAGCGCCAGCGGCGAGGCGCTCGTCCAGCCCACGGCGGCGCCGGTCTCCTTCGCCCGTCGCTCCAGATCGGCGAGGGCCGCGTCGATCGCCGACGCCTCCGGGGAAACGTCGATCGGCGCGCCGGCGCGCGCGTTCGGCAGGCCGGCGCGGTCGGCGATCGCGCCGAAACGGCTGTCGCGGTCGGTCTGGCCGAGGAACAGCAGCCCGCGGCGCGCAAGCTCGGTGAACACAGGCTGGAGCGCCTCGTCGTCCTGAAGGAAACGCCCGCCTGCGAGCGGGGCGGCGCCGACATAGCCCTTGGCGCGGGCGAGCGCCCAGCGCAGCCGCTCCAGATTGGCGGATGCCGGCAGGCTCGCGAGCAGGGTCTGCGGCCCGGCGTCGTTCGACGGATAGGCGAAAGGCTCCATCGGAATCTGGATCAGGGTCTCGTGGCCGTCCCGCCTCGCCCGCTCGGCGAAATCGGCCACCTCGGCGCCATAGGGCGAGAAGGCGAGCGTGACTTCGCCCGGCAATCCCTCGATGGCGGCCAGCGTCGCCTCGCGGCCGATGCCGAGCCCCGCCACCACCAGCGCGACGCGCGGCCCCTTGATCGCGCCGCCGGAAGGCCGGCGGGCGTAGACGTCGGCCGGCCGCCTGCCATCGGGAGCAATGCGCGGCAGCGGGCCGTAGCGGCTGTCCTCGAGCATCGCGACGCCGACCTCCGCGGCCCCGGCGGCCGGACCGGACGCGGACGCCGGGGAGGAGTCGGCGCCGGGAATGCGGATGATCACCGGGCCGACCTTCGGCATGGGATCGCCCGGCCGCACGATCGGCACGCCGTCGCGCGTCTCCGGCGCGCGCGCCGCCTCCCCGGCCTCGCGGGCGGCCGGCTCGACGCTTTGAGCTTCGGGAGGCGTCGGCGACCGGCGCTCGATGGAGGCGACCGCGACGGGCTCCCCGCCGAGCGGATCGCGCGCGAACAGCGCCCAGGCGGCCGCAACGGCGAGAGCCCCGCCGACGCCGAGCGCGAGCAGGGTCATTCCCTCGACTCTGGGAGCGCGACGGGAGGTCTTGCCGACCATGCGCGCCCCGAGCGGCTTCCTGAGTTCGTCCTCGGTCATCGAATCCGCCGTCCGGAAGCCGGAAGATAACGGATTCGCGACGCCGCCGCGGAAGAAAACTGGGCGCCCGCAAACGACGAAGCCCCTTCCCGCCAACGCGGAAAGGGGCTCCGGACAGTCTTCGTCGTCAAAGACGGGCTCAGTTCGCCGAGGTCTTGCCCTGCGGCGGGAAGTTGGCGTTCGACTGGATGCCGTGCATCAGGTCGAGCGCGTAGTTGAGCTGCTTGTCGTCCTTGCGCTCGGACGGGACATAGGCCGAGGAGCCGCCCTGCTCGTCGTCGCCGTTCTTGAGGTGGCCCTTGAGGCCCGCCTCGCCCTTGGTCTCGAAGTCCTTGTCCTTCATGTCCTCGGGCAGTTCCTGCTTCACCTCGATGTCGGGCGAGATGCCCTTCGCCTGGATCGACTTGCCGGAGGGCGTGTAGTAGCGCGCGGTGGTGAGGCGGATCGCCCCGTTGCCGCCGAGCGGGATAATGGTCTGGACCGATCCCTTGCCGAAGGAGCGCGTGCCGAGAATGGTCGCGCGCTTGTGGTCCTGCAGGGCGCCGGCGACGATCTCGGAGGCCGAGGCCGAACCGCCGTTCACCAGCACGATCACCGGCTTGCCCTTGGCGAGGTCGCCGGGCCGGGCGTTGAAGCGCTGAGACTCCTCCGGGTTGCGGCCGCGGGTCGACACGATCTCGCCGCGCTCGAGGAAGGCGTCGGAGACCGCGATCGCCTGATCGAGCAGGCCGCCCGGATTGTTGCGCAGGTCGATGACGAAGCCCTTGAGCTTGTCGGCCGGCACCTTGTCCTCGATCTGGTCGAGGCCCTTGTTCATCATCTCGAACGTCTGGGCGTTGAACTGGCTGACGCGGATGTAGCCGATGTCGTCGGACAGAACTTCCCACTTCACCGAGTCGAGCTTGATCTTGTCGCGGACGAGCTTCACCTCGACCGGCTTGTCGATGTTCTCGCGCTGGATGGTCAGCGTGATCGGCGTTCCGACCGGGCCGCGCATCTTGTCGACCGCCTGCTCGAGGCTCATGCCCTCAACCTGCTGGCCGTCGATCTGGGTGATGATGTCCTTGGCGCGGATGCCGGCCTTCGCGGCCGGCGTGTCGTCGATCGCGCCTTCGACGCGGATCAGCTTCTCGAACATCTGCACCTTGATGCCGAGGCCGCCGAACTCGCCCTCGGTGTTGGTGCGCATGTCCTTGAACGCCTTGGCGTCCATGTAGCTCGAATGCGGATCGAGCCCCGACAGCATGCCGTTGATCGCCGATTCTACCAGCTTGGCGTCGTCGGGCTTCTCGACATAGTCGGCGCGGACGCGCTCGAACACGTCGCCGAACAGGTTGAGCTGGCGGTAGGTGTCGGCCGAACCCGCAGCCTCCGCCACCGAGCCGAAGAAGGCGCGCGGCTGCAGGGCCATGCCGGCGGCCGAGGCGCCGATCACGGCTCCGAAGAGCACGAGAGTAACCTTTCGCATCATCCGCCTACCTTTTCGCCGGGAGTTCCGGCTGCCCACCAGGGCGAAGGGTCTATCGAGCCGCGATCCTTGCGGAATTCGACGTAGAGCACAGGCCGCTCCGACGACGAGGTCGTCGGCTGTCCCGATCCCGCGGCCGCGCCGCGCATCGTCGCCACGGGCTCGCCCGCGAGAACAAACTGGTTCAATGCGACGGAAATACGCTCCATGCCCGCCAAGAGCACATGATAGCCGCCGCCCGCGTTCAGGATCAAGAGTTGGCCGTAGGAGCGGAACGGGCCTGCATAGACCACCCAGCCGTCCGCCGGCGCCGTCACGGGCGCGCCCGGCGAGGCCGAGATGGCGACGCCCTTCGACTGCCCGCCGACGCCGTCACCCTCGCCGAACCCGCGCAGCCGCCGGCCCGACACCGGCATCGGAAGCAGGCCGCGCGCCTTGTCGAACGGCATCGCGGGGGCGAGACGGGCCGCGTCCTTGAGCGCTGCGAGACCGCCCGATCCGTCTTGCGCCGGCGCCTTCGAAGCCGCCTTCGCGGCCTCCTCTGCGGCATGCGCGGCCTGTTCCTTCTCCATCTTCGCGATCAGCGCCTCGAGATCGCCGACCCCGCGGGCGAGCTCCTCGGCCTTGTCGGCCTCGGCGCCCAGAGCCTTTTCGCGCTCCACCGACTGCCGCTGGCGCTCGTCGATCAGCGCCGCGAGGCGTTCCTGCTGGCCGCCGAGCTCCGCCATCTCGCGCCGGAGCGCGTCGCGCTCGTCGGTCATCAGCGCCTTGAGGCGAACGAGTTCGCGCAAGTCCGAGCCGAGCGACTCGGCTTCCGCCCGCATGTCCGGCACCACCGCGCCGAGCAGCATCGCGGAGCGCACCGCCTCGAGCGCGTCGTTCGGGCGCACCAGAAGGGCGGGCGGCGGCTGGCGGCCCATGCGCTGAAGCGCCGCGATCACGTCGGCCAGCACCTCGCGGCGCGACGACAGCGAGGCCTTCACCTGCCGCTCCGATTCGGCGAGCTCGCCGATCCGTCGGCTGCGCTCCTCGACCTGCGGCTCCTTTTCACGGATCGACGCGACCGCGGAGGCGAGGCTCTCCTGCAGCTTTCCGCGCTCGCCCTTGAGCGCCTCGACCTCGGCGCCGATCGCCCGGCGGCGCTCCTCCGCCGCCTTGAGGTCGGAACGCGCCGCATCGAGCGCCTGGCGCTGCTCGGCGGCGGGATCGGCGGCCGGCGGCTGGTCCTCGGCGCGCGCCGTCGCGGCCGAAAGGACGGCGGCGGCGAGGACGGCGCTGGCGAGGACGCGGATCATCGGGAGATTTCAGTCCCGGCTGATTAAGGTTTCGTCAACCACGTCTCGAAGCGCGGTTCGGCCCGGCGCTCTCATGCGCGGTGATACGGGTGCCCGGCGAGAATGGTCGCGGCCCGATAAAGCTGTTCCGCGAGAAGGATCCGCACGATCTGGTGAGGCCAGGTCATGGCGCCGAAGGCGATCCGGGCCTGCGCGTCGGCGAGCAGCGACGGATCGAGCCCGTCCGCGCCGCCGATCACGAAAGCGAGCCCCGCTGCGCCGTCGTCTCGCCGCCTCGCCACCATCTCGGCGAAGGCCTCGCTCGACGGCGTCTTTCCGCCCTCGTCCAGCGCCACGATGGCGAAGCGCGGGTCGATCGCGCCCTTCAGCGCCGCCGCCTCGTCGCGCTTGCGCTCCTCCGCGCGCCGGGCGCGGGATTCGTCGAGTTCGACGACGTCCGGCGCGTCGAGCCCGACGCCGCGGCCGATCTGTCCGATGCGTTCGAGATAGCGGCGCGCGAGATCGCGCTCCGGCCCCGCCTTCAGGCGGCCGACGGCCGCGATCACGAGACGCATCAGGCGTTTCGGATCAGGACAGCGGCGTTTCCGTCGGGCGCCCGGCCGACCACATCTTCTCGAGATTGTAGAAGGCGCGGACTTCTGGGCGGAACAGGTGCACGATCACGTCGCCGCAATCGATCAGCACCCAGTCGCAATGCGGCAGGCCCTCGACCTTCACCTTGCCGTGGCCGGCGTTCTTCAGCTCCTCCTGAAGCTTGTCGGCGATGGCGCCGACATGCCGGTTGGAGCGACCGGTCGCGATGACCATGTCGTCGGCGAGCGCGGACTTGCCGCGCAGGTCGATGACCACGGTCTCCTCGGCCTTGTTGTCGTCGAGCACGTCGAGGATCAGGTGAAGCAGCGCCTGGTCGGCCGCGTTCGCGGCGCCGGCGCTCAGATGAGCCGCCGGCAAAGGCGTCTCCTTCAGCGCTATGGTGGACAGGGTTTTGGCCTTCCGTCTGCCGTCCTCAAGCCGGAGTCATTCTCCGACCCTGAGAGATTAAGGCTGAAAAGTGCGACATTTCAACCGTCGCGGCGGTAACGAGACGGAAAGCCTCACCGAGATGCGCCGTGGCCACGCAGCGCCGTCGACGACAGAGCGAGCCTGCGGCCGTGCAGAAACGCCCAGGCCGGCGGCTCCATATGGCTGAGCCCAGCGGCGTCGCGCTCGTCCACGCGGGCGCGCCGGAGCGCGATCGCGGCGCGCGAGGAGAGCGGCGAAAAGGTCGCTCCCGGCCGGTCGACGACGGCGATCGGGACCAGATCCGCGATCTCGCGCCAGCGGCCCCAGTTATGCAGGCCGCCGAGATTGTCCGCGCCCATGATCCAGACGAAACGGACGCCCGGCGCGCGCGCCTTCAGGTGGCGGATCACCTCATGGGTGCGCGCGGCCCCGACGCCCGCCTCGACGTCGGTGACGACGATGCGCGGATCGTCGAACAGCGCCCGCGTCGCCGCCATGCGCTCGGCGGCGGGCGGCAGTTGGCGGTTGTCCTTGAGCGGATTGCCGGGCGAGACCAGCGCCCAGAGCCGGTCGAGCCCGAGCCTGTCGAGCGCGGTCTCGGCGACCATGCGATGGGCGGCGTGCGGCGGATTGAACGAGCCGCCATAGAGGCCGATCGCCATGCCGGGGGCATGGGGCGGCAGGCGGGGGATGCGATGGCGGGAGACGGCGCGGGTCATCGTCGCGGGCCGCGGGGCGACATGCCGGATCGGCTTCCCACCATCCCGGACGACGTCTTGAGCGACCTCTGCGAAACGGACGGCGTCGCTCTTCTCCCCTCCCCCTTGCGGGGAGGGGTCGGGGGTGGGGGTGGTTCAGAAAGAGGCGAAGAGGGCGAAGCCGCTCTACGCCGTCGCGCGACGCTCCATTCCAGGCCACCCCCACCCTTACCCTCCCCACAAGGGGGAGGGGACGGAAGCGTCGCGGCTTTCGCGTTCACGGCCGCGTCTGGCCGGTCCCGTGGACGCGGTAGTTGAACGAGGTGAGCTGCTCGACGCCGACCGGTCCGCGCGCGTGCATGCGGCCCGTGGCGATGCCGATCTCGGCGCCGAAGCCGAATTCGCCGCCGTCGGCGAACTGGGTCGAGGCGTTATGGAGGACGATCGCGCTGTCGACCTCGGCGAGGAACTTCGCCGCGAGCCCCTCGTCGCCGGTCACGATCGCGTCGGTGTGGTGCGAGCCGTAGGTCTCGATGTGGTCGATCGCAGCCTCGACGCCGTCGACCACCTTCACGGCGATGACGGCGTCGAGATATTCGGTGCGCCAGTCCTCCTCGGTCGCGGCCGTCACGCGGCCGTCGACGGCGCGGGCGTCCGCGTCGCCGCGCACCGCGCAGCCGGCGTCGATCAGGGCGCGGACGAGGGTGCTGAGATGCGTCGCGGCGACCGCGCGGTCGACCAGCAGCGTCTCGGCGGCGCCGCAGACGCCGGTGCGGCGGAGCTTTGCGTTCAGCACGATCTCGGTCGCCATCGCGAGATCCGATCCCTCAGCCACATAGACGTGGCAGTTCCCGTCGAGATGCGCGAACACCGGCACGCGCGCCTCTTCCTGCACGCGCGCCACCAGCCCCCTGCCGCCGCGCGGCACGATGACGTCGACATTGCCGTCGAGCCCGGAGAGCATCGCGCCGACCGCCGCCCGGTCGCGGGTCGGGACGAGCTGGATCGCGTCGACCGGCAGCCCCGCCTCGGCGAGCCCGAAGGCCAGCGCCTCATGGATCGCGACGGAGGAGCGGAATCCGTCCGTCCCGCCGCGCAGGATGGCGGCGTTGCCGGCCTTCAGGCACAGCGCGCCGGCGTCCGCGGTCACGTTCGGGCGGCTTTCGTAGATCACGCCGATCACGCCGAGCGGCGTGCGCACGCGCTCGATCCGGAGGCCGTTCGGCCTCGTCCAGGACGAGATGGTCTCGCCGACCGGATCCGGCAGCCCGGCCACCGCCTCGAGCCCCTGCGCCACGCCTTCGAGGCGGGCGGGGGTGAGCGTCAGCCGGTCGAGGAACGAACCTGCGACGCCCGCGGCCTTGGCGGCCGCGACGTCGGCCTCGTTGGCTGCCAGCACCGCAGCCTCCGTCTCGCGCAGGCGACGGGCGGCGGCTTTCAGCGCGCGGTCCTTCGCCTCCCGCGGCGCGAGCGCGAGCGCCCGCGCGGCCCGGCGGGCGCGGCGTCCGACGTCGGCCATCACGGCCGCGACGTCGTCGGTCTGGCGTTCGAGCGCGAGGGACATCCTTTGCCTCCACGGTTTCGAGGCGTCGTAGCGCGATTTCGCACGAGCGTCATCAGATGGGGGCTGTTTGGAGAACCGCCACCCTCGCGTCCCGGCCTTGAGCCGGGACCCAGACGCGCACCGCTTTCAAGACTGACGTCGATTGCTCCGACTTCCTCGGACATGGCGTCGGTTCTGGGTCCCGGCTCAAGGCCGGGACACGCGCGCGGCGCCTAAGCTCCCGTCAGCACCAGATCGTCGCGGTGGATGATCGCGGCGCGGCCCTTGAAGCCGAGAATGCCTTCGATCTCCGCAGACGGCTTTCCGCGCAGGCGGTTGGCGTCGCCAGAATCGTAGGAGACGAGCCCGCGCGCGACCTCCACCCCGTCCGGCGCGCGCACGATGACGGCGTCGCCGCGCGAAAAGTGGCCTTCGATCTTCGTCACGCCCGCCGGCAGCAGCGAGCGGCCGTGGTTGAGCGCGGACGCCGCGCCGGCGTCGACATGGATCGCCCCGCGGGGCGCCAGCACGCCGGCGATCCAGCGCTTGCGGGACTGCGCCGGGCTTTCATGCGGCAGGAACCAGGTGCAGCGGCCGCCGTTCTCGACCACCGACAGCGGCTTCTCGACATGGCCGGCGGCGATCAGCATGTGGACGCCGGCGCCGGTCGCGATGCGCGCGGCCTCGATCTTGGTCTTCATGCCGCCGCGCGAGAACTCCGACGCCGCCCCGCCCGCGATCGCCTCGATCGCCGGCGTCACGCGCTCCACCACGGGGATCAGCGTCGCGGTCGGGTCGCTGGCCGGCGGGGCGGTGTAAAGCCCGTCGATGTCGGAGAGCAGCACGAGACAGTCGGCGCTCGCCATCGAGGCCACCCTCGCCGCAAGCCGATCGTTGTCGCCGTAGCGGATCTCCTGCGTCGCGACCGTATCGTTCTCGTTGACGACCGGCACGGCCTTCAGCGCCAGCAGCCGCGCGAGCGTCGCGCGGGCGTTGAGGAAGCGGCGGCGCTCCTCAGTGTCGCCGAGCGTCAGCAGCACCTGGCCGGCGTTGAGCCCATGAGCGCCGAGCGCCTCGCTCCAGGCGCGCGCCAAGGCGATCTGGCCGACGGCGGCGGCCGCCTGGCTGTCCTCGAGCCGCAAGGGTCCGCGCGGCAGCTTCAGCACCGTGCGCCCGAGCGCGATCGAGCCCGACGAGACCACGACGACTTCCGCCCCGCGTGCGGCGTGGCGGGCGAGATCTTCCACCAGCCCGTCGAGCCAGGCGCGCTTGAGCACGCCCGCGCGCTGGTCGACGAGCAGGGCCGAGCCGATCTTGACCACGATGCGGTTGAAGGAGGCGAGGACGGGAAGGGTCACGGGGTGTAGGCCGGGCGGATGTCGGTGTGGATGAAGTCGTCGCCTTTGAACAGGAGCGGGAGATCGTCGCAAGCGGCGACCGCGTAGGAAAAGCAGTCGCAGATGTTCAGTTTCGCCGGATGGCCGCGGCCTTTTCCGAAGCGGCGGTGCGCTTCATGCGCCGCGGCGGCGTGTTTCTCGGCGAACGGTTCGACGGACACCGACGGCAACGCGAGAATCTCTTCGAGAACCGCGAGACCGATCTCCCCTGCCCTGCTTTCGATCACGATACGAGCTTCGGCAAGCGTCGGACCGCCAATCTTCGACTCCACTCCTCGCAGCGTCGTCATGAAAATAGCGGC
The DNA here is from genome assembly GCA_003241695.1 of Ancylobacter novellus. Classification (GTDB taxonomy): domain Bacteria; phylum Pseudomonadota; class Alphaproteobacteria; order Rhizobiales; family Methylopilaceae; genus Methylopila. Next base: position 37,611 of record QFPN01000010.1, read on the forward strand.
CTCGTCCTCACGCAAAGCGATGGCGACGAGCGCAGACGTATCGACGACGATCACTTCGGAAGACCGTTGTCGTCATACATGTCGCTGTGATCGGAAGTGACGCCGGGCGGCAGAGAGCGACGGACTTCCTCCGCCATTGCGAGAATGCGATCGACGTCCCGCTTTTGCTCGTCTGTGAGCTCGTCATATGTCGGAGCGCGGAAGCTCTTCCGGTCAAGATCTTCGAGGGCGCGAACGACCACCTCCGTGGTCGACGCGCCAAGCCGCCGCGCGAGTCGATTTGCGGTTTCGTAGGCGCGATCGCTCCGCACGTTCAGCTGTCGCGGCATAAGCTAGCTCCTATAGCTACACCCGGATGTAGCATATAGGTCTTCCTTCACGGCCGCCACGTCTCCTCGACGATCTTCGGCATCTCCTCGGCCACCTCGATCTCCTTGGCCTCGTCGATGACGGCGAGGAGCTTGCGCAGCGTCTCCTGCATGTTCTCGCCCGAGGCCGAGGACAGCACGACAGGCGTCCGCTTCGCCGCCCGCTTCAGCCGGGCGAGCTGCTCCTTGCGGAGTTCCGGCGACAGCGAATCCGCCTTGGACAGCGCCACGATCTCGGGCTTTTCGGCGAGGCCGCCGCCATAGGCCTCGAGTTCGCCGCGCACCACCTTGTAGGCCTTGCCGGCATGCTCGCAGGTTCCATCGACGAGATGGAGCAGAACCCGGCAGCGCTCGACATGGCCGAGGAAGCGGTCGCCGAGCCCCACGCCTTCATGCGCGCCCTCGATCAGGCCGGGAATGTCGGCCATCACGAACTCCCGCCCATCGACGCCCACGACGCCGAGATTGGGCTCGAGCGTCGTGAACGGGTAGTCGGCGATCTTGGGCCGCGCGGCCGAGACCGCAGCGAGGAAGGTGGACTTGCCGGCGTTCGGCAGCCCCACGAGGCCGGCGTCGGCGATCAGCTTGAGCCGCAGCCAGATCCAGCGCTCCTCGCCCTCCTGGCCGGGATTGGCGCGCCGGGGCGCCTGGTTGGTCGAGGTCTTGAAATAGGCGTTGCCGAAGCCGCCGTTGCCGCCCTTCGCCAGCACTATGCTCTGGCCCACCTCGGTGAGGTCGGCGAGCAGGGTCTCCTCGTCCTCGTCGAGCACCTGCGTGCCGACCGGCACCTTCAGCACCACGTCGGCGCCGTTCGCGCCGGTGCGGTTCTTGCCCATGCCGTGGACGCCGGTCTGCGCCTTGAAGTGCTGGCGGAAGCGGTAGTCGATCAGCGTGTTGAGACCCGCGACGCACTCCACGATTACGTCGCCGCCGCGCCCGCCGTCTCCGCCGTTCGGACCGCCGAACTCGATGAACTTCTCGCGCCGGAACGAGACGCAGCCCGCGCCGCCGTCGCCGGAGCGCACATAGACCTTGGCCTGATCGAGGAATTTCATGGTCGTTCCAGCACCGCGTTCGATCGAAGTTCCTAGCACAGGCCGGACGGCCGCGCCTGTTACGCCGCCCCGCTCCGCGCGGCCGACAGCCCCCATTCCTTCAGCGACAGGAACACGTCGCGGTCGAGGCGGAAGACGTCGACCGCGACCGAACCCGGCGTTCCGGCCGCGCGCACGAAGCCTCCGCCTTCCCACTGGAAGCCGCAGCGCTCCAGCACGCCGCGCGAGGCGGGATTGGTGACGCGGCAGCGCGCCGTCGCGGCCACGGCCCCCGTCATCTCGAAGGCGACGTCGAGCACGGCCCGCGCGGCCTCGGTCGCAAGCCCCCTGCCCCGGTGCGCCGCGCCCAGCCAGTAGCCGAGCTCGATCTCGCCCGGCGCCGCCTCGCTCCAGCCGACGCCGCCGATCAGGTCGCCGATCTCTCGGCGGCGGATCGCGAAGGTCATGGCGGCGGGCCGGCGCCTGCGCGCCGCGCCGAGCACGAAGGCGCGCGCGTCCTCGAACGTGAACGGCTTCGGGATCGCCGCCGTCATCAGTCCGAGCGAGACGTCGGCCGCGAGCGACGCGATCTCGTCGGCGTCGCCGAGCGTCGGCTGGCGCAGCGACAGCCGGGCGGTGTCGACCGCCGGCCGGCTCTCCGCCCAGTCGGCCCGATCGAGCGCCATGGTCACGAGCCGCACCGGCTCGGTCCGCGCCCGCGAGCGCGCCTCAACGAGCCCCGTGCGCCGGAAGCCCAGCTTGCCGAGCAACGCCGCGGAGGCCGCGTTGTCGACGAAATGGCCCGAGATCAGCGCCTCGACGGTCGTGGCGGCGAAGACGAGGTCGACGAGCGCCCGCGTCGCGCAGAAGCCGATCCCGCGGCCCCAGAACGGCTTCGCCAGCCAGTAGCCGAGTTCCGGCCGCCCGCCTTGCGCGTCGATGGCCGCACAGCCGGCGAAGACGCCCTCGACCTCGATCGCCGCGCAGAGGAGGTGGGGCGACGCGACCGGCCCCGCGAGATAGTCGCGTGCGTCCGCGATCGTATAGGGGTGCGGCACGGCGACGAGATTGCGCGCGACGTCGAGATCCGAAAGTCCCTCGGCCATCGCCTCGGCGTCGCCGGCTTCGAGGGCGCGCAGGCGCACGGCGGCGTTCGCCGTGGCGCAGGGCTTGTCGAGAAGCCGCGGGTCGAAGGTGAAGCTCGGCTCAGTCTCGGATGACGCGCGCATGGTCTGCCGCCTTGGGCTCCGGAAACGACAACGGGGGAGTACGGCGCCCCGTCTCCCCCGTCCGTCCGGATCTTGCGGTGGAACCGCCGGGGGGTCTAAGCGCCCGGCGGGATGCGTCGCATCAGCCCGCCGTCATTCCGCAGCTTCGGCCATGGCGGCCGGAGCGACGTTCACGTAGGTGCGGCCGCCGGCTTTCGCGACGAACTGCACCTGGCCCTCGACGGTGGCGAACAGGGTGTGGTCCTTGCCCATGCCGACGTTGAGGCCGGGATGCCACTTCGTGCCGCGCTGGCGCACGATGATGTTGCCCGGGATGACCTTCTCGCCGCCGAACTTCTTCACGCCGAGACGGCGGCCGGCCGAGTCGCGGCCGTTGCGGGACGAACCGCCTGCTTTCTTGTGAGCCATTGTTGTCTCCTAAGGTCCGCGGTTCAGTTCTTCGAGGCGCCGGTCAGGCCGACGATCTTGACGATCGTGTAGTCCTGGCGATGGCCGCGCTTGCGCTTGGAGTTCTGGCGGCGGCGCTTCTTGAAGGCGATGACCTTCGCGCCGCGGGCGTGCTCTACGATCTCGGCCGCGACGGACGCGCCGGACACGAAGGGAGCGCCGATCGAAATCTGGTCGCCCTCGCCGATCGCGAGGACTTCGCCGAAGGTGACCGTGGAGCCGGCATCGCCTTCGAGCTTTCCGACGGTCAGCACGTCGTCGGCGACGACCCGGTGCTGCTTGCCGCCGGTCTTGATGACTGCGAACATTGTTCAATTCCCGTTTTGCTGAACGCGCTCCGAGGCGAATTCCTCTGGCGCGGCTTTTTGTTGGTTCAGGCTCGTTGGCCCAAACGGAAAGGCGCGTACGAGGGGACCCGTCGCGCCATGCGGGGCTTCTACAGGACGAAGGCCCGTCCGGTCAATCGAAGACGCGACGTTTCGATGACGAGCCGCCGTCCCTCACGGCGCGATGTCGGCCGGCGGCGCGGGCCGGCGTCTCGCCGCGGTCGCGGCCGCCCCCGCGCAGGCGGCCACGATCGCCCCGATCGCGATCCATTCGACCGGCGCGAGGCGCTCTCCCAGGATCGCGAGGCCCGCGAGCGAGCCGACCGCAGGCTCGAGGCAGAGCAGCACGCCGAAGGTCTGGCTCGGCAGATGCTTCAGCGCGAAGATCTCCAGCGAATAGGGAATGGCGCTCGACGTCACCGCGACGGCGAGCGCGACGCCGAGCACGTGGAGATCGCCGAACGCCCGCGCCGCGCCGACCGCGCCGAAGGGCAGCGTGACCAGCGCCGCGAAGCCCATGGCGACCGCGACGGTCCGGCCGCCATGGAGATGGCCGAGGCGCTTGCCCAGCAGGATGTAGCCCGCCCAGCACGCCGCCGCCCCGAGCGCGCAGGCGACGCCGACCGGATCGAGCGCGCTCGCGCCGTGGCCGAGCGGCAGCAGCAGGCCGAGGCCCGCGACGGCGAGCGCGATCCAGACGAGGTCGAGCGCCCGCCGCGAGGTCGCGACCGCAACCGCGAGCGGACCGGAGAACTCGATCGCGATCGTGATCCCGAGCGGGATGGTCCGGAGCGCGAGATAGAACAGCAGGTTCATGAGCCCGAGCGTCGCGCCGAAGACCGCGACCGCCCAAAGGTCGCGCGCGGTCCATGGGCCGCGCCACGGCCGCCAGATCGCGCTGAGCAGCAAAGCCGAGATGGTGACGCGCAGCGTCGTCGTCCCGGCAGCCCCGACCTCGGCGAACAGGCTTTTCGCGACCGACGTGCCGAGGCAGAGCGCCGTGATGCTGCCGACCAGCGCCGCGACGGCGAGCGGCGCGGCGTAGCGGGCGACGCGGTCGGTGGGAGACTCGATGCGCATAGCGCGGCTTCATAGCGGGGAAGCGGCGGCGCGGGAATTGCGCGCCGCGGGCGCCGGCCCGACGGCCGTCAGAGATCGACCAGCAGCGGCTCGTGGCCGGACGCGCGCAGGAAGGCCAGCAGCCCGTCGGCCGAAACCGCCGTGGTCGCGGTGTTGAGCAGCGGGTGGAAATTCACGCGGCCCTTCGCCAGCAGCCCCTTGTCGAGCGCCACCGTGACCCGTCCCTCGCGGTCGTTGATCGCCCCGAACGGCGTCACCGAACCCGGCGTCACGCCCCAGACCTCCAGCAGCAGATCGGCGGAGGCGAAGGAGAGCCGGCCCTGCGCGCCGAGCCTGTGATGAAGCGTCTTGAGGTCGATCGCGGCCTCGTCCTCGGCGGTCAGAAGGAACAGCCGCCCCTTCTTGTCCTTGAGGAACAGGTTCTTGGACTTGCCGCCCTCGATCCGGCTCCGCAGATGCGCGGATTCGGCGACGGTGAACACCGCCTCGTGCTCGATCGTCTCATGGGCGACGCCGAGATCGTCGAGGAAGGCGAACAGGTCGGCGCGCGTCGCGGCCATGGCGCGAAATCCTTCAGTCCTGCGGGCGTTCTCCGCGCCGCCCGCGCCTCCGCGGCATAGCGCGCCGCGCCGATCGACGACAGGGCGACAAAAGCGCCTTGCATTCGAAACGCCGTTGCGGCATATGGCGCCTCTCGCCCGGACGCTCCGGCGACCGAAGACTGCGACGCGGGTGTAGCTCAGGGGTAGAGCACAACCTTGCCAAGGTTGGGGTCGAGGGTTCGAATCCCTTCGCCCGCTCCAGTCTCCAAAACGAACAAAGCCGCGGGTCGCTCCGCGGCTTTGTTCGTTTTGGCGGATCATCTCGCGAAGCGGCTCAGGGCCGGGATAACGACGCCGAACGCTCGTAGCCCGTTTGTCGACGCACTGGACCTGATTGCAAATCCCGCCGTCGAGCGCGCAGCGACATCGTCGCATATCCCGATAGAGCGTTTACTCGATCGACCTGAACCGTCGTCATGGTCCGGCTTGACCGGACCATCCATCTCGGGCGTCGAGCTCCACCTCGACGTGGGTCCTCCGGTTGAGCCGGAGGACGACGGCGGAGGCGGCCGTCCCCTTTCCGTGACTGATCCGGCCTGATCGGATGACGCTCTAGCTGTGGCCGGCCACCCATTCTAGTCGTCGCTCCTCGGGCGATTTTCAGCCACGAGCCCGAGTGTCGCCTTTCGCTCTCCTGCGCTGAACGTGGCGGTGCGCGGCGTGAGTTCGCTGAGGGTCCAGTCGTCGACGCTCTCTCCGAGCCTGACGCGCCGGTGTCCGGCGTCGTCGGGGAGCTGGAGGACGGCGAGCCGCTCTGCGTCTCCCCAGAGGACGCCGGCGAGCCTGAACGCGGGGGCCGCGGGCGGAGGCTTCGCGACGACGGGCGCCGGCGGCGCCTGACGGCGCGCGAACAGCGGCCGGGCGGTCGCATCCCCGGCGACGGACGGCCCGGCGGCTTCCGCGACGGACGCCTTCGCGGGCTGCGCCTTTGCGACCGGCGCCTCGGGCGCGTCCTCGGCCGGCGCCAGCGCGAGGACGAGCGCTGCGGCGAGCGCCATGTTGACGCCGGCGAGCATGATCCGGCGGGCGTTCATCGGCGCGCTCCCGGACGGGCCGCATGCGGTTGCGGGGCGCCGATCGCGGCGAGCCCGCGCAGCGTCAGGCTGAGATCGAGCCGGTCGTCGTCAGAGCCTTGCCCGGCCGTCGCTCGAAGGCGTTCCACGAAGAGCATGGGCGCCGCGGCCTCGACCGCGGCGAGCAACTCGGCCAGGCGCTCGGGCGGCGTGCGCAGGGTCACGTCGAGACGCAACGCCTTCAGGGCGCCGTCGTCTTCGAGCCGCGCCGGCCGCACGCTCGTCACCTCGCCGTCGCGCGCGGCCGCGATCGAGCGAAGCTGCGCTTCCATCTTCCGCCAGCCGTCGGCGGAACTCGCGGCCTCGATCAGCAGCGGCCGGTCGACGCTTCGCGCCGTCTCGTCCTTCAGCGCAGCTTCGAGCGCCGCCAGATCGAGGCGCCTCGCTTTCAGAGCGGCGAGCCGCTCGCGCGCGGACGCGACCTCGTCGCGCGCCTCGATCGTCGCCTGCGCCAGCGGCGCGACGACGATCGAGGCGACCGCCAGAATGGCGACGCCGAGCAGCGCGAGCGCGCAGAATTTGTGGACGAACGTCTTGCGATCCTCGGGCGTCATGGCGCGGGCTTCCGCAGCGCGAACTCGAACGCGACCCGGTCACCGCCCACCGTCGTCGGTCCGCTGACGATCGCCATCCCGGCGCCGTCGAACGCCGCCTTGATCTCCGGAGCCGCGGCCTTCGACGCCACGATGCGCCCCTGCGCGGCCGCCCAAGTGAACTCGGAGACCTCCGCCGTCTCCGGCAGCGCGTTCGCGACGGCCGCGACGATTTCTGCGAGGCGCGGCTCCGCGGCGCGCTTGGTCAGGACGGTGCGGCGGCGCTCGCCCATCTCGGCGAGTTTCTGTTCGACGGCGCGTTGCTTCGCCTGCTGGGCGATCTCGGCGCGGATGTCGGCGTCGAGCCGATCGAGCTCGGACGACCACTGAAGATGCAGCGTCCCGAGCAGCGCGCAGGCGAGCGCGACGGCTGAGGAGAGGAGCGCCAGATCGATTTTCTTTGCCGCTGACGCCCGCTTGGCCGGCTCGCCCAGCTCGGCGCAGCCTTGCAGGCTCCGGTCGAAAGCGACCAGCCGGATCGGGACGCCGGCGTCACGCGCCGTTTCGAGGAAGGGCTCGAGCGCGTCCCGGAGAACCATGCGGATCCGGACGCGGGCCTGCTCGCCGCGTCGCCCGACGACGTCGGCGTGATGGACCAGCATGTCGGCCTCGAACGGCGTCCAGGTCGGAATCCCAAAACTCACCGCCTGTCGAAGGTTTTCCAGCGCGGCCTCGGGAACCGTGACCTCCTGCGTCAGCACGAGGTCCGGCGGCGGCGTGAATGCGACCGGCCTCGATCGCGCCGCCGCGCGAATGATTTTCAGCGCCGCGCCGTGATCGCCCGGCGCGCCGTTCAACGGCGCTTCCGCGAGGACCTTGGCCGCGAACGGCGTCGGGGTCAGACGCGCCGTCAGCCCGTCGGTCTCGTCGGCTTCAAGATGAACCGAGCGCCGATCGCCGAGAACGAGCGCGAGCACGGAAGCCGGCAGCGCCATTGCGAGGCCCTGGCCCCACCAGCGAAAGCCCCGGCGGAGCGCGTCTCCCGCGGCGTTCAAGCCGGCGACGGCGGCGCTCATTGGAAAGGATCCTTGTCGATCCGGCCGGTCAGCCAGCCGACGCGCCGGACGGAGCGGAACGCGCCGCTGCGGAGTTCGATCACGCCGCCGGTGCTGGACCCGTCGCTCAGGAAAGCGATCGAGGGCGCGCGGGGATTGTCCCCAAACGCGCCGCCGACGATCGACAGCTCGACGCCTGCGGGCAGCCGGTAGACGATCTTCTGCGAGGGCAGCTCCAGAGCGCGGCTGTCGGGATCGAACCGGATCGTCGCCGCGCCCGCGCCGCCCAGCGCCTCCGTCCTCGCCTTGATCAGCATCGCGTCGAGCCGGGCGGTCGCCTGCCGCAGTTCCAGGCGCTGCTGGAAGCCCGGCGCGGCGTAGCCGACACTGAGCGTCGCGAGCGACAGGATCGCGAGCGCGATCAGCATCTCGAGCAGCGTGAAGCCGCCCCGGCCGGCGACCGTCCGTTCAGCGATCGTCCGCGGCGCTAACGTCACGATCGTCCCCCTCGCCGCCCGGACGTCCGTCGGCCCCGAGGCTGACGAGGTCGTATTCGGCCGTTTCCCCCGGCGAGGCATAGCGATACGGCCGCCCCCACGGATCGTTCAGCGCCTTCTTCTTGCGCAGGTAAGGCCCCGCCCAGCGGTCGGCGCCTTCGGGCGCGACGAGGAGCGCGTTCAGCCCTTCCTCGGTCGTCGGCACGCGGCCGACGTCGATGCGGTAGAGGTCGAGCGCCGTGCCGAGCTCCTGCACCTGAAGCTTCGCCGTGTCGGCCTTGGCGCGGCCGAGATAGCCCATCAGCTGCACGCTCCCGAGCGTCGCCAGCAGGCCGATGATGACCATCACCACCAGCACCTCGAGCAGCGTCATGCCGCTGCGGTCGGCGAGGCGCGAGAGCCGTTCCGCACGGCTTCGTCCCGCTTCGCCGTCCCCGCCGTCATGTCCGCCGAAGGCGGGCATCCACGACCTGATCGTGGGGCGCGGCGGGAACCGAAGTCGTGGATGCCCAAGACAGGCTCGGGCATGACGGCGGAGCGCTTCGGATCGCGTGGGCCTGGTCATTGATAGGCGAGCTCGTTGACGCCGAGGATGGTGGAGAGCATCGCGTAGACGATGACGCCGGCCACGAGCCCGAACCCGACGGTCAGCATAGGGCCGATCAGCGTCGCGATCGCCTCCATTCGGCGGCGGACGCGGGTTTCGAGCAGGGAGGCGGCGTGGCCGAGCGCTTCTGCGAGTTTTCCCGTCCGCTCGCCCATGCGCGCCAGAACGAGCGCGTCGTCGGGCAGCGCGCGGCTCGCCGCCAGCGCGTCGCCGAACGCCGTCCCGACCAGGATTTTGGCGTGCGCCGCCTCGACGTCGCGGTTGAGCGCCCCGTTGCCGATCGAGGGCGCGGCGAGCGGCAGCGCGCGCGGAAGCGCCACCCCCCCGCCGACCAGCGCCGAGAGCGTGCGCAGGTAACGGCCGGCGTCGGAGGCGCGGGCGAGCTCGCCCGCGATCGGAAGCGTCAGCACCGCGCGGTCCATCAGCCGGCGCGTGGCGGGAACGCGCGCCGACAGCGCGCCGAGAACGAGCGCCGCGGCGAGCAGGGCGGCGGCGGCGAGCCCGTAATCCCTGAGCGCATGGCTGATCGCGATCACGGCGCGCGTCATGAGCGGCAGCGTCTCCGATCCGCGCTCCGACACCAGTTCTTCGAGGTTCGGCACCACGACGGTCAGCAGCACCACGATCGCGCCCGTGGCCGTCACCACGAGGAAGGCCGGATAGAGCAGCGCCCCGCGGATCTTCTCGGAGAAGTCCTGCGCCCCCTCAAGGTCCTTCGCCAACCGCCGCAGCACGGGGCCGAGCGCGCCCGCGGCCTCGCCCGCCTGCACCAGCGCGACATAGACCGGCGGAAAGCAGCGCGGATGACCTTTAAGGGCCTCGTGGAGCGCCGCGCCGCCCTTCACCGCCTCGCGGATCGCGGCCGTGACCTTCAACACGCCGGCCGGACGCCGGCCCGCGCTCGACAGCGCCAGCGCCTCGTCGAGCGTGACGCCGGCCTCCAGCAGCCCGGCCCATTCGAGCGTCAGCGACACGAGCTCGCGCGAGGAGATCGGCTTCGCGAAGGCGACGTCGCGGTTCAGCGTCGCCCACAGCGAGCGCGACGAGGTCTCGGGGTCGAGCCGCACCACGAACAGGCCGCGCCGCCGAAGCTCCGCCGCCGCCTCCGCGACCGTCGCCGCCTCGAGCGCGCCCTCGCGCCGGTCGTTGCCGGCGGTCGCCGCAACGAAGCGGAAGCGCGCCACGGCTCAGGCGAGCCCGGTCACGCGCACGAGCTCGTCGAGCGTCGTGTCGCCGCCAAGAACCTTCGAGAACCCGTCCCGCGTCAGCTCGACCATGCCGTCCTGGCGCGCGGCCTCCGACAGCGCGCGCTCGTCGCCGGCCTCGAGCAGGCGGTCGCGCACGCGGTCGGTCACGGTCATGAACTCGGAGATCGCGAGCCGGCCGCGATAGCCGGTTCCGTTGCAGGCGGGGCAGCCGACGGCCCGCTTCAGCCGCGCGCCCTCCGGCAGTTCGAACCCGATCGCCCTGGCCGAGGCCTCGTCCGGCCCGGCCTCTTCGGCGCAGGCGCAGAGCCGGCGCACCAGCCGCTGGGCGAGCGCTCCGCGCACCGTCGAGGCGACAAGGTAGGGCTCGACGCCCATGTCGACGAGGCGAGGCAGCGCGCCGGCCGCGGTGTTCGTGTGCACCGTCGCAAGCACCAGATGGCCGGTGAGCGCCGCCTGCACGGCGACCGAGGCGGTCTCGCGGTCGCGGATCTCGCCGACCATCACGACGTCGGGATCCTGCCGCAGCACGGCGCGCAGCGCGCTCGCGAAGTCGAAGCCCACTTTCCGCGCCACCTGGATCTGGTTGACGCCGTCGAGATGATGCTCGACCGGGTCCTCGACCGTGACGACGTTGCGGTCCGGCCCGGAAATCTCCTTCAGCGCGGCGTAGAGCGTCGTGGTCTTGCCCGACCCCGTCGGCCCGGTGACGAGGATCAGCCCGTGGGGCGCCGACAGCGCCCGCCGCAGATCCGCGACCACGGCCTCCGACAGGCCGAGCGCCTCGAAGCGCAGCGCGACCGCCGAGCGGTCCAGCACGCGCAGCACTGCGCCCTCGCCATGGGCGTGCGGCATGGTGGCGACGCGCAGGTCGATCTCCTGTCCGCGCGACGAGACCCGGATCCGCCCGTCCTGCGGCAGGCGGCGCTCGGCGATGTCGAGCCCGGCCATGATCTTGATGCGCGAGATCGCCGAGGCATGCAGGCCCGCGGCCGGCGGCTCCATGTCCTGCAGCACGCCGTCGATCCGGTATCTGAGCCGGGAGCCGCCGCGCGAGGCCGTGAGATGCACGTCCGACGCCCCCGCCTCGATCGCCCGGTCGATGACCGCGTTGACAAGCCGCACCACCGGCGCGTCGCTCGCAAGATCGCGCAGCCGCTCGACGTCGAGCGTGAGCGCCTCGTCCGCGCCGCCTTGCGCCTCCGCGGCGCGGCCCTCCTCCGGCAGATCCTTCAGCCAGGCGTCGAGGTCGCCCGAGCGCGCGAGCCGCAGCTCGATCCGCAGCCCCGTCCGCGCCGCGACCGCCCGCGGCGTGAACACGTCGAGCGGGTCCTCTACCGCAAGCAGAAGCGCGTCGCCCTCGACGCAAAGCGGCGCGCAGCGCGCGTGCCGCAGGAAGGCGGGCGGCAGCAGCTCGGCGAACGGAGGCGCCGCCGGAAACGCGCTGCGCGGGACCGAAGCAAGGCCCGTCGCGGCGCTCCACGCTGAGACAAGGGCGTCGTCGGAAACAAGTCCAAGACGGCTCAGCGCACGGTCAAGCCGCGACCCGCTCTCCGCAGCCGCACGACGCCCGCGGGAGAGAGAAAGCTCCGACAGGACGCCGGAGGAGAGCAACAAAACAACCACTCGATCAATACGAAAAACAGATCGGCCTTTGAAAGGATCGCGAATCATGATTGAATTCAAATTTCAAACTAAACTGGAATAACGTTCTTATCTATATAATCGAAAAAACACTCAGCGAATAATTCGTGATACCCACCATCATCTGGGGCGACATAGAATATTTCGTTTGATATTTGATCACCCTTGGATAGGAAGCCAAAATATCCTCCGGACTGATCGTCAGATACGATAAGCATTTTTCTACCCTCTACTGTAATATCAGGACGTCTAAGAATATAGAATTCACTTTCTTCTCTGATTGACGAAATTATAGACATTCCAAAGTATCCGGCACCAAAATTTTTGGAAAAATGCTTGAATTGTACTGGAAGATTGGAACATAATTTTGATTCTATCTTTATTATGTCTTCGTCACTCGCCACATTCTCGACCTCCAAAAACCAATCTGGCTTATTGCGCATAACTTGGAGAACACGTTGATCAAAATTGTCAAAATCCATAATTATCGCCTCAGTCATATATGTTACTAGGAAACCGGCCTCGAGCACCTTCCTCTTGAGCACGGTACCACCAATGAAGTCTTGTGTCTTCACTCCTCATCATGCCAGTAACGCCCTGGTTCCACTTATTGGGGTGAAGCATTTTGTTTCCAAGATGATCTTTAGCCAACACCTCATGAATAGCCGATCCGGGCATCTGACCGGCGTGATGCAAATGAGGACTTCCAAGACCTTTTGGAGAATATCCATAAAGCCCACGGAACATATCATCGTCGCTCCATTTTCCAGGAATTCTAACGGGCGGATTGTTCACACCATAACCCGATCCGGTAAGCGGGTTTGGAGCGTCCACTTTCTGAGTGAGGGTTTTTATCTGAACAGGAAGCCGTTCCGCAGCCTCCTTTCTTAATCCGGCACCTAAGTCTCCTGCCGCCTCCTTTCCGATGGCGCCGGCCGCACTCCGTCCAGCCGCGCCCAGTCCGCTGGCGAACGCGCCTATGCTGCGAACGCCTGCGCTGACGAGATATCGTCCGCCTGGGATGCGTACGTAGTTGCTTCCAAACCCTATCGCGAACGCTTCAACAAGTGCGCCTGTGGTAACGGGCTCTTCCGCGAATGCGATCGTGGTTGCGACTTCCAGCCCGCCACCGATCAGCCCTGGAAGCAGAGCCGCAACAATGCCGTAATGCCCATTCGGATCGCTCTTATTGATCGGATCGTTGTCGGCGTAGGCGTATCTGTTTGTGCCGACCCCCTCCTTGAGCGGATCCCAGGTGTCGGCGGAAATGAACCGCCCGATTTCCGGGTCGTAGTAACGGGCGTTGAGGTAGAGCAGCCCCGTCTCCGGATCGTCGCGCTCGCCGACATAGCCCTTGCTTTCGACGGTCGTGGCCGCGCCCGACAGCGTGCGGTTGCGCTCGCCGTAAGGCGTGAAGCTCGAGCGCTCCTCGACCGAGCCGCCGTCGCGGGTGACGAGGCGCACCGAGGAGAGATGGTCGCGATGCAGAAACAGCGCCTTCGACGCCGCGGCCCCGATCGTCACCTTCTTGGCGTCGGCGTGGACGTTCTTCGTCCAGGCCGTCTCCGTGCTCCAGGCGCCGCTTGAGCAGACGGGCTTTGCGACCAGCTCGACGTCGAGGAAGGTCAGCGTTTTGGTCGGGTCCGGCGCGCCGGCGCAGTTCTGGTTGGCGGCCGTGGGCGAGGTCTTCCATGCCCGGCCGCCTTCGGGGCCGTAGTCGAAGCTCGTCACCGGCGCGGAGGACCCGGAGCCCATCTTGATCGAGGCCGGCCGGTTCTCGCCGTCCCAGACGAATGTGCGGCCTCGCCCGCTCGTCAGATTGCCGTTCGCGTCCCAGTTCAGGTTCTGGCCGTCGATCGACCTCGGCGCATGGGGCGGGAAGGACGAGGAATTCGCCGCCGGATAGACATAGGTCGACGCAACCCCGCCCGTCGTCTTGCTCGTCAGGTTGCCGTTCGGCGCATAGGTGAAGCTCTGGCTGCGGGCACCGTCGTCGAGATTCGTCGCCGTGAGCAGCCGGTCGAGCGCGTCGTAGCCGTAGGTCCAATTCTCGTTCGCCACGCCCCCGGTGACAATCTTGGTGATGCGCCCCGCGGCGTCGCGGGTGTAGACGCCTCGAAGCCGCGTCGCGCCGCCCACGGTCGTCTCGTAGCGCGTCAGCCAGCCGCGCTGCGGCGAGTACGTGTTCACGGTCGTGACGCCGTTGGCGTACTCCGCCTGCGCGACCCGGCCCGACGCGTCGTAGATCATCGCGCCGATGAGGCCCTGGATCGACAGCAGCCTGCCGGCGGCGTCGTATTTCCACGCCGCCGCGTTGCCGGGGCTCGTCATGTGGCCGACGACTTCGTTGTCGGGATATTTCTTGCCGATCACCCTGCCGCCGGCGTCATAGGCCGTGCGGACCTCGTAGACCGTCGAGCCGGCAGGCGTCACCGCGCAGTCCTCGGTGTAACCCGGGGCCCCTTCCTTCGGGAACGGCAGCGTCCATCGTTCCCGGATCTTGTCGCCGACCTCGTCAAAGTCGGAGCAGACCCGGGCGGTCTCGTTGAACTGCTGCGACAGCTGACCGACGTTCTTGTAGCTGCTGTTGCTGCGCGCTTCGCTGTAGAAGAATTTGGTCGTCGCCGCTTGAGCGCTGGTCTGGCCGTCGAGCCGGACCTTCTTGGTCCTGACCCGCTGCATCGGCCAGTAGCTGAACGTCGTCGTGGTCAGGCGCGCGTCTGTCTGCGACGTCAGCCTGCCGGCGGCGTCATAGACGTAGGTCCAGGTGTTGAGGTCGGGATCCTTGGCCTCCGTCCGGCGCCCCAGCATGTCGTAGACATTGGTCCAGATCGAGCCGCCCGGATCGGTGATCTTCGTCACCCGGTCGAGCCCGTCATAGACGACGGTCGTGTTGACCGCCGCGCCGTCGAGCACGCGCTGCGTCCGCAGCGTGTTGCCATGGGCGTCGGACATGACCCGGGTGACGCTGCCTTCGGGAGCGGTGGTCTCGACGTTCGAGAAGAAGGAAGAGCCCGGCGCGAGATAATGCGTCTCAGTCACCTCGCCGTCCGGCTCGGTCACCTTCACGACGCGGTCGGCGGCGTCGTATCTCGTCTGCGTCGCGTAAGTCGCGTCTCCGTTGAAATAAGGCGCGGTCTGCTCGACCTTGTTGCCGCGCGCGTCATAGACCGTGTCGACATGGACCGCCGCGGAGATGTCCCGCTTGCGCTCCCGCCAGGTGCGGCCGAGCCCATCGAAGAAGCTGTCGGTCCAGAGGTCGTTGCTGACGCCGCTCGGCGACGGCGTGCTGGTCCGCACCGCCTGCGTGTTCGGATTGCCGAAGTTGTTGTACGACCACTTGGTGTAGTCGCCGCCGGGCTTCGTGACTTGCGCCTTTCGGCACAGCGCGTCGTAGGTCCAGGTCGAGACCCCGCCGTTGACGTCGATCTCGGTCGCCGGTTTGCGGCACACCCCGTTCCAGGTGGCTTCGGCGACTTCGCCTGCCGCGTTCGTGGTCTTCACCACGAACAGCCTGAACGTCGCGTCGTACTCGTAGGACGTCTGCTCGAGAGCGGGGTCGATCTCGGCCAGCTTGTTGCCGAAACCGTCGTAGCTGAAGCTTGTGGACGCTAGGGATCCCGGCGCTATGCGCTTGTCGACCTTGGTCGCAAGTCCCTTGAGCGGGGGAGTCTGATTGGACTGGCCGTCATAGGAGGTCAACGTTTCGGACAGCAGCGTCCCATTGGCGTCAACGCCATCAAACACCCGAACGCGGGACGGCCTGTCGACGATGTAAGCGGTGGCGTTGGCGTCGTAGCGCGTGCGGGTGAAGCGCTCGTCGCCCGTGACGTTCGTCGCGCCACGGTTGAGTTCGTCAACGACATTGCCATAGGCGTCGTGAGTGCGTTCGACGCGCTTCGTTCGCGTCGTCGAGCCGTAGACGAAGCTCTCCTCGCTCGCCGTATGAAGAGCCCTGAACGGCGTCGCATTCGTCCGGACGGCGTATTCCTCCGCCGTGGACTTGAGCACCGTCGCGCCGCTGCGGAGTTGCGTGGCCTCGACCGCGCCCGCCGAAGCGACGTCCTGGCGGAACGTGTACTCGACCGTCGGGCAGATGGTTTCGCCCACCGAACAGGGCAGCGTCGCGACGACGGTTCGGAAGCCGAGGAAGCGGCGCTCTTCATAGGAGAATCGCGCTCCCGAATAGCTGAACGTCGTGGCGCCGACGGGATCGGCGGAACGTCCCGACTCCTTCGAAATCGAGGCTACCGTCTGGATTACCGCAGGGGACTTGTCGTCCGGGAAGTTCGAGGACGGCGTGTACGCGATCGTCGTCTTAGCGCCATAGGAGCCCTTCTCCTCGATCAGGAGGTCGGGAACCGTGGCGGCGGAGCGCGCGGGGCGGCTTTTCTGAGGCTTGCCACGGAGGAGGTCCGTGACGCCGTCGCGGTCGTAATCGACCGCGCCTCCCATGAAGCCCTCGCCGATCTCGACAAGTTCCGCCGTCTCGCCGCGAGACAGCGCAATGCACCCTTCAGGATCATTCGTGACGGTCGAATCCGAGCGAAACGCGACGTCCTCGCGACCGTCGCCATTGAAGTCGCCCGTATAAATCTCCTTGACTTCGCCGGCGCATTTTCCAACCGATGGAAGCCAGTTTTGGATCTTGGCTTCGAAGCCCCGCCCATTGCTGACGTAGGCGGTCATCTGCTCCGGGACGCCGCCCTGTCGCCCGTCGAGCTGGATCAGATCCGCAAGACCGTCGCCGTTGATGTCGGCGGTGACGATCTTTCTGCGATCGTTGAAGGGAAAAGGCCCGGCCCATCGGGTGTTGACGGGAAAATTTCCAGCCTTGTTCAGCGCGACATAGACATGGGTGCCGTCGCCATTTCGGGACGCGATGAGAACGTCGGCCAAGCCGTCGCCATTCATATCCGCGCCGGAATGAATGTCCCTGCCGTTCGGCCGGAACGACGTGGCAAAGACGACCGAGCTCCTTTTAAGCTCCAGTCCGCCCGTCGGCAGCGCCTCGATTCCTAGCGATGCTTTCGCGCGAGCGAATAGCATTTCTTGCCATCCGTCGCGATTTGAGTCGACGAATTGCATGAAATCGAAGCCGTTGAATATTGTCCCAAACGCCTTTTTGTAAGATCGACCATTTGTATCGAGGTCATATATTTTTACGTTTGACTCAATATCTGGATCATTTGGCCCATCTGAATCATTTTCAGTTCGACCAAGAATCAGTTCGTCCTTGCCGTCTCCATCGACGTCTTGCGCACCAAGATAGGATATCTTCTTTGGTTTCTTGCAGTCGTCGACGCCGCCGGACGTAAAGACTCCTGGCGCAGATCCGAATATCGTTGCGGCGTTGCAACCGTCGTCGTCGCCCGCGATTTTGAGCAGGTCGACTTTCCTGTCACCGTCGAAATCGCCGGTAATCCAAGTTTCCTTGAAGTTCGAATAGACCGGAAACTCTGTGTATGCAGAGGGCTTGACGGACGTCGAATATTTGAACGTCGTCGCCGGCAACGAAGCGCCCGAGGTGACCGATCCGATCGCGTTCAGAACGGCGTCGGAACCGAACTGCTGCACGGAGCTCAGAAGCTTGCGCCCCGTTGCTGCGCTGACCTCGTAGCTCAACTGATACGTCCGGATCCGCCCATCATCGCTCCGGATGTCGATCGACTGCAGCTTGCGTTCGATCATCGCCAGACCGCGCCCAGTCGCCTGACTTTCCTTCTGGGCATCGGCAACTGCGTTGAATTCGATCGTGACGCGGTTGTATTTGATCGTCTTTGGATAGCAGACGGGCAATGTCGTGCAGATGTAATCGTAAACGACCGTATTCCCGTTGGTGTCTTCGACGCTCGCCAACAGCCACCGGTAATGATTTTTGATCAGCGAGGGCGCGTCGTCTCCGCTCGCCACCGAGCCTTCCCAGGCGGAACGGCTGACCGGTCGATAGACATATTTGGTTCCGTCCTTCGCGGTGACAGTCCAGGTATTGTCCGATCCAGAACCACGATTGATCTTGATGAAGCTCTCAATCCGGGTGGTGTAGTCGCCGCCCGACGAGCAGCTGGCGCTCGCCGCCTGGGCTTTTGAACAAGGAACGAGTTCGTCGCCTGCGAGCGCGAAGACGTCATCGGTGAGCGCGGGGTCCGTTTCGTCGAACGACGGCGCGCCGTTGATCCGGGCCATTCGGACGATGTCCGGAAGTCCCTCGAGCTTCCATCCGGCGCCGACGAAACCGGCGAGCAAACCGCCCGCGCGACCGGCCGAATTCGAATCGTATTCCAGGCTAAGTTTCGGCTCGATGCCGCGAAAATCGGGGACGTCGATCTTCAGGGACGTCTTGTAGCTCCCCATCGCGTTCGGCGAAGTCGACTTGGCGCGAGCGACACCCGCTTCTTCCACGACATTGACCGGATCGGCGGCGTCGTAAGCGGACGCTACGTCCGACGAGGAGTTGGTTTCCCCGTTGACCCTTTCGCTTTCTGCGGTGGGCGCAGCGCCTTGTTCGGCGCCGGGATGAAGCTGATCGGGCGTCGCCTGAGAAGGCGCGATTTCCGGAATGACCTTTCCGGTCGATGCATCTTGAGCGCGAACCGGGCTTGAAGCGCCAGGCGCCGTCGCAATGATGATCGAGGCCGACACGACGGTCGCCAGTAAGCGCTTCGCCGAGCGTGCGAGACCGCCCGCCGTGACCACGACGTCGAAGCCCATCGATGCCCCCCTGGCCGACCCCGACCAACATCCTAAGAGTGCATTTTTATAAATGCACAATCTAGGGTGTATAGAATGAAAACCACAACCACAAGGATGCGCGGCGCCTATTTTCCTCCTTTGCGGGCTGGCAGAAGCCGATCCGAGGTCGATTGCGCATGATTTTTATATTTATGTTCGACCTAACCACACCCAATCGATGCAACCAGGCGCCGCCACCGCGCGCCGATCAAATGCGCATAAGGCCATATGATCACGAGAGAAATCGTCGCCTCTCGTTCGATCGCGACCGTTCCGGCGCTCACGCGCGCGACGATCCGATGGTGTGGGGACCGATCGGACAGGTAGGCTCTTACATGCCCGAGGCGCCGGTCGTCGGAAGGCGACCGTCCGATCGCGATCGCGTGGTCGATCACGTCACGGTCCGCCGCTGTCAGCGACGGGATCAGGTCAAGGCTCTCATCCGCCCCGCTTCTCGGCGCAACGCCGGCGGAGCGCGTCACGACGGTGAAGACGGTTTCGAGCCTGCGACGTTCCGGGCCAGACCGCAGACAGGGACGCAGCAGCGTCGCCGCGCCCGGCAGCCTGGCGTCGCGCGCGCGGGCGTCGCGGAACGCTTCCAAAACCTCGGCGCGAAGCGTCTCGTCGAACGTGAGGCCCGCGACCGCGGCTTCCACGAGCTCCGGACGCCCGGCGTTCAGGTCGATCCGGTCGCTTTCCGCGACGGCGGACAGCGCGACCTCCAGCCCGTCGAACCGCCAGATCGCGGGGTGCGATTCAGTCGCCGAAAAGGCTTCGAGCGGGTCCTCCGCAACCATCGAGCCGTAGACCGCCCGCGCCGCCCCCGCTTGCGCGACGTTCCTGGCGCGCGCGGCCTCCGCAAGTCCGGCGACTCCGGCCGCGCCAGCCTTCGCCTCGATCAGGATCGCGATCGCGCCCGCCGAGATCAGGCCGAGCAGCAGCAGCGTCATCACCAGCACGAAGCCGGCTCGACCAGAAGCCCGGCGAGAGGCCGGTCGCGCGATCATTCCTGAACGGTCCGCGCGACCGGCCTCTCGTCCTGGCACCGCGGCTCATGGGGCAGCATCGCGCAGGCTTCGGGCATTCGGCTGTAGGTCCGGACGACGATGTCGATCGAAGACCCGAGTTCCGGCATGTCGATGCGCAGAAGCACACCCAACGGAAGGCGCGTCCCTTGCGGCCAGAGCGGTCGCCAGACCCCTGTCCCACCCCGCTCCGAACCGAAGTAGGACAACCCCAGAGCCTTTGCGCCGGAAACGACCTCCTCCTCGCGCTGGCGTCCGCTTTCCGGATCGCGCCACCGGACGAGGAGCCGCGCTCCGCCGCCGCCCTTCTCGACCGAGAGCGTCATCGGCCGCGGCCTGTCGAAGGCCAGCATCTGCGGGCCGACGGTCATGAAGGTCGCCCGTTCGCTCGTCCAGACTTCCGGGCGTTCCAGGTCCTCCGAGAGATCCGGGACCGCGCCATCGACGATCGCCCGCAGCAGCCGATCCGCCGCGACGACGTTTTCCCGCGCCGTGTTGGCGGCGCGTGCCCGGCTCTCGACATGCTGGATCATCGACGTCAGCGTCGCGCCCGCCGTCACGACGAGACCCGCGACCGCCAACGCGACCAGCACATCGACCAACGAGAAGCCATCGCGGCCCTGAAGACGCCGCGCGGTCACAGCGGCACGCCGACGAGCCGAAGGGTCTTCAACTCCACAGCCTCGGACGGCCATCGCTTCGGAGCGACCCTCACCTCGACCTGCAGCAGAGCGGCTTGCCCGCCGCCATCGAGCCCCGGTTCGACATAAGGAAAGATCCGAAGCGTCCAGGCCGAGTCGTCGGCCAGCCGACCGCCGAGATCCTGCAGCTTCAGCGCGACGTCCAGCCCGACGCGATTCAGGATCGCCTCGGCGGCGAGCGTCGCCCTCAGACGCGCCGTCGCGCGCTCGCCGCGCTCCCCGTTCGAGCCGACGACCATCAGGGCGACGGAAGCCACGCCCGCAAGGATCGAGAGCGCGACCAGCGCCTCGACAAGAGAGAAGCCATCATTTCTTGATATTGGCGATCTCCAAATTTCATTATACATTTTCTACAGTTTCTTAGCTTTCAAAATCATACTGAAACTAATAACTGAAAATATAGACATATTTAATCCATTAAAACAACCTTAGATTGAAATTTTTATTGAAAATCGAATTTTGGCTGATACACGTTTTACGCGACCTTTGGCAGGCCGTAGCAATGGCCGCGGGCCGACGATCGCGCGCCGGAACGAGTGCGGTCATGCGGAACAGTCACGGCGCTTTGGTCATCGCCTTCAGCGTCTTGCTGGCCGCCTGCGCGACTGACGGGGCGGGACCGGACTCCGCCGAGGCCGACACCGGCTTTCTTGGAAGCGCGGGCGCCTCTCTCACGGCCGGGCGTCCCGCGTCACGGGGCGCGAGCGCCGCGCTCGGCGGTCATGGCGACAGGCGGCGCGGCTACACCGACCTCGCGACCGCCTCGCTCTCGCGGGCGGCGGAGGCCGGGCCCCGCGCAAGCCTCGGCGACGACGGCAGGACGGTCAGCCTCAACTTCGTCGACGCCGACGTCCAGGAGTTCGTCCGGATCGTGTTCGACGAGGTCCTGAAGGAGTCCGCGATCGTCGACCCCGGCGTTTCGGGCAAGATCACAGTGCGCACCGTGCAGCCGGTCTCGAAGGCGTCCGCGGTCGAACTCGTCCGCAACGTGCTGCAGATGAACGGCGCGTCGCTGACGCGGAGCAACGGCGTCTACCGGATCGAAAAGGCCGCCGAGGGCCGGCGCGGGAAGCTCGGCGACGCCATGCGGGTGTTTCCGCTGCAGCACATCGACGCCGACCAGGCCCGCAGCGCCATCCAGTCGGTCGCCGGACAGGGCGCGGAGATCTTCTCCAACAAAGGCGGGCGCTTCCTCGTGGTCTCGGGCGCGCCCGCCGACCTCAACGCCGTCGAGCAGGTGCTCGCGAGCCTCGACGTCGACCAGATGGCGGGCATGTCGTTCGCGCTCGTTCCCCTCCAGGACGGCGGCGCGCAGGCGGTCGCGGGCGAGCTCACCCAGATGTTCGGCCAGAGCGGGGCGCTCAAGGCGGTCCCCATCCAGCGCATGAACGCGCTGCTGCTGATCGGACGGACGCCAGCCGCCGTCGAGCGCGCCAAAGCATGGATCCGACGCCTCGATCAGGCGGGCCAGGACGAGCGCAAGGTGTTCGTCTACGCGGTCCAGAACCGCCGCGCCCAGGAGATCGCCAAGGTGCTGAACGGCATGCTGGGGGCCTCATCCGCCAGGAGCGGCGGGAGCCAGGAGCCGGCGTCGAGAACCGCGGTCGCGCCGACGGTGAAGACCACGTCCGCCTCGACGGACGGCGGCTTCGTCAATCCGCGGGTCGATCAGGTCTTCGCCGACGTCTCCGAAGGCGACGCCGAAGGATCCTCCGCGGCGGCGGCGGGCGCGGCGAGCGGCGGCCGCAGCCCGCTCTCGCGCGGAGAGGTGGCGGTGAGCGCGGACCTCTCGACCAACTCGCTCGTCGTCATCGCCAGGCCCGACGACTACCGCCTGGTCGAGGCCGCGATCCGCAGGCTCGACGTGCAGCCCGCCCAGGTCATCATCGAGGCCACGATCTTCGAGGTCCAGCTCAACGACACGCTTCGCCACGGCGTGCGCTGGTTCTTCGAGCAGGGCAATCACGGCGCGATTCTGACCGACGCCAACAACGGAAGCCTCGGCCCGACCTATCCGGGCTTCAACTACATCTTCCAGGTTCCGAAGGCCCGCATCGTGCTCAACGCGCTCGAATCGATGACGCGGCTCGAAGTGATCTCCTCGCCGGCCCTCACCGTGCTCGACAACCAGACCGCGACGCTGAAAGTGGGCGACCAGGTGCCGATCGCCACCCGCTCGGCCCAAAGCACCACCAATCCCGACGCGCCGATCGTCAACGACATCGAGCTCAAGGACACCGGCGTCATCCTCTCGGTGACGCCGCGCGTGAACGCCGGCGGACTGGTGCAGCTCGACATCAGCCAGGAGGTCAGCGACGTGGTCGAGACCACGACCTCGTCGATCAACTCGCCGACGATCCGCCAGCGCTCGGTCAACAGTTCGGTGGCCGTCCAGAGCGGAACCGAGATCATCCTCGGCGGCCTGATCTCCCGCCGCAGCGAAACCGGCCGCTCAGGCCTGCCGCTGCTGAAGGACATCCCCGTCCTCGGCGAGGCCTTCACCTCGAACGCCACCCGCGGACAGGCGCGCAACGAACTGCTGATCATCATCCGTCCGGTCGTGATGTCGAACCAGACCGACGTCCTCGCCGTCACCCAGGAGATCAAAGCCCGGATGCAGGGGCTGCCTGCGCCGGCGCGCGGAAACGTCGTCAAAGCGAAGTACTAGAACGCGCCGCAGCCGACGCGAGGCTGGATGCGCGCCGCTTCGTCTGCTTCCGGCGGCGCGCGTCAGTCGTCCGGGCGGCGGCCCGTCAGCATGACGTCGAAATCGAGCGCGGACGTCTCGATGACGGCCTGCGTCCGGCTCGCGACGCCGAGCTTTCGCATGATCTCGGAAATATGCGCCTTGATGGTCGATTCGCCGACATTGAGCTCGTAGGCGATCTGCTTGTTGAACTTGCCGCGCTTGACGAGCGACAGAACGCGCATCTGGGCCGGGGTGAGCGAGCGCAGGCGATCCTGCATGTCCTCGACCGACCGCCCCCCTCTGCCGACATTGGCGCGCCGATACTCCTTCGGCAGGAACACCCCGCCGCCCAGCACCTCGGCGATCGCCTCGGTCAGCAGCGCCTTGCCGGAGGCTTTGGGCACGAAGCCGGCCGCGCCGCAGCGGATCGCCTCATGGACGATCTGCGGGTCGTCGAGGCCCGAAACCACGAGAATGGGCACGCGGGGGAATTGGGTCCGGATCCGGACCAGCCCGTCGAACCCGGTCACCCCCTGCATCGAGAGATCCAGAAGGATCATGTCGATGGTCCTGGAGCGCGCGATCACCTCGCAGGCAGCGGCCAGCGAATCCGCCTCCTCGACGATCGAGCCGGGGAACGCGACATGCACCGTGGTGAGCAACGCTTCGCGGAAAAGCGGATGGTCGTCGATGATTGCGAAATGCACGACCGAGACCCTCGCGCGACAGGATTCGACGCGGCTGATGCGACCGGTCCGATCCCCCTGCGGCTCACGGGGTTGGAGACGCGAGACCGCAGGGGGCGGCGGCAAGAGACGGCCCGAGGGATTGGGTCGGGCCTTCCCTCGGGCCTGCTTGGGCGTCCCGCTTCAGCGCGACGCCACTTCCTTCGGCAGCTTGAAGGCCCAGAACGAACCGCCCTGAGTAATGCCGGCGGTGGTCTTCGCGACCTCGCCGCCCCACAGCGGCACTGCGCCGCCCCAGCCGGCCGCGACGCCGACCCACTGTTCGCCGTCCTGCTCCCAGGTGATCGGGGTGGCGACGACGCCGGTGCCGACCTGGAACTTCCAGACCTCTTCGCCGGTCTTGGCGTCGAAGGCCTTCAGGAAGCCTTCCGGCGTGCCGGTGAAGGTCAGGCCGCCGCCGGTGTTGAGCACGCCGCCCCACAGCGGCGCCTTGTTCTTGTACTCCCACACGATCTTGCCGGTCGCCGGGTCGATCGCCTTGAGCGAGCCGATGTGGTCCTCGAAGATCGGCTTGATGGTGAAGCCGGCGCCGAGATAGGCCGCGCCCTTCTTGTAGGAGACGGGCTCGTTGTGGATGTCCATGCCCCATTCATTCGAGGGCACGTAGAACAGCTTGGTGTCCGGGTTGTAGGACATCGGCATCCAGTTCTTGCCGCCGAGGAAGCTCGGCACGGCGAAGACGCTGTCGCCCTTCTTGCCGTCGGCCGACTTCGACGGGTCCTTCGGACGGAAGTTGTCGTCGTAGACCGGGCGGCCGTCGGGGCCGATCTCCTTGGCCCAGTTGATCTTCGACACGAACGGCGTGCCGGAGATGAACTTCCCGTTGGTGCGGTCGAGCACGTAGAAGAAGCCGTTGCGGTCGGCGGTCGCGCCGGCCTTGATGGTCTTGCCGTCCTTCGTCAGGTCGAACGGAACGAACTCGTTCACGCCGTCGAAGTCCCAGCCGTCATGCGGGGTGGTCTGGAAGCCCCACTTGATCTCGCCGGTGTCCGGATCGATCGCGAGGCGCGAGGCCGACCACTTGTTGTCGCCCGGACGCAGCCAGCTGTTCCACGGGCCGGGGTTGCCGGTGCCGTAGTAGATCAGGTTGGTCTCGGCGTCGTAGGTGCCGCCGTTCCAGGTGGCGCCGCCGCCGTATTTCCAGGTGTCGCCCGGCCAGGTCTCGTTGGTTTTGCCGGTCATGGTCGAGGGCTTGCCGTTGAGTTCGCCGACATGGCCCTCGATGACCGGGCGCTTCCAGACGATCTCGCCGGTCTTGGCGTCGCGCGCCTCGACGCGGCCCACGACGCCGAACTCGCCGCCCGACACGCCGGTGATGATCTTGCCCTTCACGATCATCGGAGCCGAGGTGAAAGAGAAGCCGGCCTTGAAGTCGTCGACGTCCTTCTTCCACACGACCTTGCCGGTCTTGGCGTCGAGCGCCACGAGCTTGGCGTCGAGAGTGCCGAAGATGAACAGGTTGTCGTACAGCGCTCCGCCGCGGTTCACGACGTCGCAGCAGGGCAGGATGCCCTCGGGAAGACGGGCGTTGTACTCCCAGATCTTCTCGCCGGTGCGGCTGTTGATGGCCCAGGCGCGGCTGTAGGAGCCGGTGACGTAGAGCACGCCGTCCTTGACGAGCGCCTGGCTCTCCTGGCCGCGCTGCTTTTCGCCGCCGAAGGAGAACGAATAGGCCGGGATGAGGCTCTTGATGTTGTCGCGGGTCAGCGTCTTCAGCGGGCTGTAGCGCTGGCCCTGGTTGCCGAGGCCATAGGTGACGACGTCTTCGGTCGTCATGGCGTCGTTGGCGATGTCTTCGTCGGTCACCGCGAAGGCCGGCGCCGAAGCCCCGGCAAGAAGCGCCGCGACGCCAGCGGCGGCAAGCAATGTCGCTCTGAATGTCATGCCGTTCTCTCCCTGAGACGCTCCGTTCGGAGCGCAGAACCGGGCGGGCGCCTTGCTTTGACGGGCGCCTCCTCCCTCGTGGAAACGGACGTTAAACTCCTGGACGGACGTTGCTTATTGCCTTTAAGTACACCCTTATTAGAGATCTAACATATTGATTTCTTTAGTATCCGGAGGGCGGAGCGAAACTTGCCCCATGAGCCGCGAAGATCGCCTTCGTCTCTCCGCGCCCGGCAAGCGCGGCGATCGCCTCGCCGACCCGATAGCCGAGGTCGCGGCTGTCCGAACGCACCGCGCCGCAGAGTTCCCATTGCGGACGGATCAGGCCGGTTCCGGCGAGGTCCTTGATCTCGACGTCGACCGCCATGGCTTTCCAGACCGCGTTCTCGATCGCGGAGCGCGACCCTCCGAGGAAATCCGAGCGGCCCGCCACGAAGTCTTCCGCGGCCTCGTCGAAGGTGCGGAAATGCTTCGCGCTGTCCCGGAACACGCCGCCGTTCGCGAGCGCGATCAACGCGTCCGCCGGGCTCGTTCCCTCGAGCGCGATGGTCCTGCCTTCTATGTCCTGCAGATCCTGGAAGCCGCCTTCGACCGTTCCTTTCCGGTAAGCGATCGAGAGCTGCTGCCGCGCGTAAGGGGGCGTGAAGAAGACCTGCTCGTTGCGGATCTCGAGCTTCTTGTCGGCCGGCACGCTCAGCATCAGGTCGGCGAGCCCGGTGCCCGCGAGATCTCCGCGCCAGAGATTGAGCCGGAAATCGCCGTCGACGTTCTCCGACGCCTCGACGATCCGGATCTCCGCCTTCACGCCGATCTCGGCCGCGATCCGCTTCGCGAGATCGACGTCGATTCCGACGGGACCCTTGTCCGAATTGTCCGAGAACGGCGCGTTCTCGCGATAGAGCGCGACGCGCAGCACGCCCGACTGGACGACGTCGTCGAGCGGCCGCGCCGACGCGGCGCCCGCGAGGGCCGCCGCGCCGAGCAGGGCGAGCAGGTCCCGCCTCGTGGCGCCGGCGCGCATCAGTCGTCGACGTGCAGGGATTCGACGTAGGAGCGGATCGCCCACAGCGCTTCCTGGCTGAGGACCCCGGCGAAGGACGGCATCTTGGTCACGCCGTTGATGATCGCGCCGCCCTGGACGCGCTGCGAAAACCACTCGTCGCCGTCCTTGCCCTTCTCGAGGTGGCGCAGATCCGGCGCGAGGCCGCCCGAGATCACTTCGAGGCCGTGGCAGCGGGCGCAATTCTGGTTGTAGCCGGAGGCTCCGATCTCGATCGCCTTCGGATTGCCGCGGTAGGGGTTTTCTTCCCGCCACTCCTCTCCGAGCGGCTCGAGCCCGGTCGTGTCGACGGGCTGGGGCTGGACGTCGCCGTGAGCGAGCGCCGCCGTCGCGACGGCCCCGAGAACGAGCGCGGCGCCTGCGGCGCGGACGAAATTTAAGGCTTTCATAAGTCGGCTCCCACTGCGGCGGCGGAAGCTAACAAGGCCCTGAACACCCCCACATTGTGCTTTGGTACGCCTCTAAAAGTCGGCTTGGAGCGGGCGCCAATAAGTACAATCCCGCCCGCAGCCCCGCCCCCTATCCTGCCCGAAAAGAGAAACTGCGGGATTGGAAACGGTCGATGTTCTGGCGCGGACAGGGCCTTGCGTCGGGAGCGGCGCTCGCCGTCGCCATCGCGACGGCCGCTCAGGCCGCTCCGGCGCCGCAACGCTTCACCGCCTTCACCGCCCAGGCTCAGGCCGCCCCGCAATCTTCTCCCGCTGCGCGGCGGGAGCTGCAGAACGTGCTGATACACTATTTTGAGCGGCGCATCGAACGGCCGACGCCGCTCAACAACGAGGACCCGATCCCCGACGGCGAAGGGCTCGACGGCGCGAAGCTCGGCGTCGACGACTCGAACGCGACCGGTCGCTTCGTCGGGCTGAAGTTCGAGCTCAGGCCGACCGTGGTCGATCCGGGACAGGATTTCCGCGCCGCCTTCGCCGATCTGGTCGCTCGCGAAAGGCCGGCCTTCGTGGTCGTGAACGCGCCGGCCGACGATCTGCTCGCCATCTCCGACCTCGCCGCCGCCAACAAGACCGTCCTGCTCAATGTCGGCGCGCCGGACGTTCGGCTGCGCGACGCCGATTGCCGCGCCGACGTGCTTCACGTGCTGCCCTCGCGCGACATGCTCGCCGACGCCCTGTTCCAGTTCCTCGCCTTCAAGCGCTGGACTCGGGTCCTGCTGATCGTCGGACCGAAGCCCGAGGACAGGCTTTACGCAGACGCGCTGCGAAAGAGCGCGCGGAAGTTCGGAGCGAGGATCGTCGAGGAAAGAAGCTTCGACGCGGCCGGCGCGGACATCCGCGACAGCGCCGCCGACGAGCTGACGCTCGCCACCCGCGGTCCCGAGCACGACGTCGTGGCGGTGGCGGACGAGGCTGGCGAATTCGGCGCGAGCCTTCCCTACAACACCGCCTCGCCCCGCCCGGTGGTGGGCACGCAGGGGCTGACGCCCGCCGGCTGGGGCGCGCCGGTCGAATCCTGGGCCGCCGCGCAGCTTCAGGACCGCTTCCGCAAGCTCGCGGGCCGGCGCATGCGCCCGATCGACTACGCCGGCTGGATGGGCGCGCACGCTGTCGGCGAGGCGGCTGCGCAACTGAAGAGCGCGGACGCGCCCGCGATCCGGGAGTTGCTGCTGTCCGACCGTTTCGAGGTCGGCGGCTTCAAGGGCCGCGCGCTGAGTTTCCGATCGTGGAACGGGCAGCTGCGGCAGCCGGTCTACCTGCTCTGGCCGAGCGCCGTCATCGCGACCGCGCCGATCGAAGGGTTCCTGCACCAGAAGACGGAGCTCGACACGCTCGGCCTCGACAGGTCCGAGACGGCGTGCGCCGCGATGAAAGGATGAGATGAGCGCGACCCGAGAATCCACCGCCGGCCGCATCCGCCCGCCCCTCGCCGCCGCCGCGGTCGGCCTCCTCGCGACGGTCGGCGCAGCCGAGGCCCATGAGGCCTTCGTCACCAACGAGCGCGACAACACGGTCTCGGTCATCGACACCGTGAGCCGGACCGTGACGCGGACCTTCCCGGTCGGCCGGCGCCCCCGCGGGATCACGTTCTCGCCTGACGGAAAGAAGCTGTTCGTCTGCGCGAGCGACTCGAACGCCGTGCAGGTGATCGACCCGGACAGCGGCAAGGTGCTGCACGACCTCCCCTCGGGCGAGGACCCCGAGCAGTTCGCGCTGTCGCCCGACGGCAAGATGCTGTTCGTCGCCAACGAGGACGACGCCCTCACCACCGTCGTGGACGTCGAGACCCGCAAGGTGCTGGCCCAGATCGAGGTCGGCGTCGAGCCCGAGGGGATGGCCGTGAGCCCGGACGGCAAGATCGCGGTCACGACGTCCGAAACCACCAACATGGTCCACTGGATCGACGTGCCGACGCTTACCTCGACCGAGGCGACGCAGGTCGGCCAGCGGCCCCGCCACGCCGAGTTCAGCCAGGACGGCAAGCTGCTCTGGGTCTCGTCCGAGGTCGGCGGCACGGTTTCGGTGATCGACGTCGCGACGAGATCGATCGTGAAGACGCTGGAATTCCCGATCCCCGGGGTCGCCTCCGACCGCGTCCAGCCGGTCGGCGTCAAGCTCACCCGCGACGGCTCGCTCGCCTTCGTGGCGCTCGGCCCTTCGGACCGGGTCGCGGTGGTGAACGCCCGCACCTACGAGGTGCTGGAAACCATCCTGGTCGGCCGCCGGGTCTGGCACCTGGAATTCACGCCCGAGCAGAACATGCTGCTGACCACGAACGGCGTTTCGGGCGACGTCACCATGATCGACGTCGCGAGCCGGAAGGCTGTGAAGACCGTGAAGGTCGGCCGCTTCCCGTGGGGCGCGGCGATCCGGCCGACCGGCCAGCGGACGGCCGATCGGCGGTGACGCTCCGGGCCGGTCGATGAACGGCGCCCGGCGCGCGGCCGGCCTCGTCGCGGGGCTTCTCGCGCTGGCGTTCGGGCTGGCGTTCGGGCTGGCGTTCTCCGCCGCGCCCGCGGTCGCAGGCGCGCTCGACCGCGCCGCCATGGAGCGCGCCTTCCCCGCGCCGCTGATGGTCGGCGAGAAGGACGACCAGCTGCCGATCTGGCCGATCCTCAAGCAGGCGGCGGGGTCCTGGGACGTCGTCGCCTATGCGTTCGAATCGATCGATTTCGCGCCGATCCCCGGCTTCGGCGGAACGCCGCCAGACCTGCTGATCGCGCTCGCGCCTGACGGAACCTTCCTCGAGGCGAAGGTGATCAGCCATCACGAGCCGGTCTTTCTCGAAGGGCTCGGCTCGGCGCCGCTGTTCGACTTCGTGAAGCAGTATGTCGGGCTCTCCGCGCGGCGGTCGATCAGCGTCGGGCGCGCGAACGCCCGCGCAAACGGCGCGCCGGCGGCGACTGTGGTGGACGGGATCTCGATGGCGACCGCCTCCACGCGCGTCATCAACGAGACGATGCTGACCGCGGCGCTCGCGGTCGCTCGCGCGAAGCTCGGCTTCGGCGCGGGCCGCAGCGCGGGGCTCAAGGTCGAGGCCAGACAGGACGCTTTCGAGCCGCTCGACTGGAGCCGCCTCCTCGAAACCGGCTTCGTGAAGCGCGTCACGATCCCGAACCGAGAGGTCGACAAAGCCTTCGCGGGCACGCAAGTCGAGGACGCAGACCCAATCTCGGCCGAACGCCCCGACGACCCCTTCGTCGACGTCTACGTCGCCTATCTCAACCCGCCGTCGATCGGCCGCAACCTGCTCGGCGAGACGGCTTTCGCGAAGCTCATGGCCGAGATCGGGCCGGACGCCCACGCGCTCATGCTGCTCACCGCGGGCCGCTGGAACGCCCTCGGCGAGGACTTCGTGCTCGGTTCGCCGCCGAAATCGGTCGCCGTCGTGCAGGGCGGGCTCGAGATCAACGCCCGCGACCTCGCGATCGAGCGCCGCGGCGCGGGACCGAAGGGCATGCCCGACGGGCCATGGTCGATCCTCAAGATCGCGCCCGAAGCCGGTTTCGACCCGTCGTCGCCCTGGGCGCTGCGGCTCACCATCGAGCGCGAGCGCGGGCAGATCCTGACCGAGAGGGTCGATCGAGCCTTCGAGGGCTCCTATGCGCTGCCGGCGGGCATGTTCACGCGGACCGCGCCGGACGCGGGACCGAGCTGGACCGACAGCTGGACCGCACGCTGGCCGGAACTCGGGCTGATCGCAGGCGCCTTCCTGCTGCTCGCGCCGGTTCTGGCGCGCGACCGGGGCCTCGTCGCGGACGCGCGGCCGTTTTCCCGGTTTCGCCTCGCCTTCCTCGTCTTCACCCTGTGCTTCGTTGGCTGGTACGCGCAGGCGCAACTGTCGATCGTCACCGTCGTGGCGGCGATCCGCGCCGCCTTCACGACGCGCGACTATTCGTTTCTGCTCTACGATCCTGCCTCGCTCCTCGTCTGGATGTTCGCGCTCGCCGCGCTCGCGGTCTGGGGGCGCGGAACGTTCTGCGGCTGGCTCTGTCCGTTCGGCGCGTTGCAGGAACTAGCGGCCTGGCTCGCGAAGCCGCTGCACATCCGTCAGCGGCGCATTCCGCCCGGCGTCGACCGCGCGCTGCGAAAGCTGAAATACGTCGTCCTGGCGGGGCTCGCAGCGGCGGCCGCGGCCTCCTCGCCGCTGGTCGACAGCCTTGCGGAGATCGAGCCGTTCAAGACCTCGATCACCCTGTACTTCGTCCGCAGCGCGCCCTTCGTCGCTTACGCGCTCGGCCTCATCCTCCTCAACCTCTTCGTCTACAAGGCGTTCTGCCGCTATCTCTGCCCGCTCGGCGCGCTGCTGGCGATCGGGGGACGACTCAGGGCGCTCGACTGGATCCCGCGCCGCGCCGAATGCGGTTCGCCCTGCCAGCTCTGCAAGGCGCGCTGCCGCTACGGCGCGATCGACGCCGCCGGCAAGGTCGACTACGCCGAATGCTTCCAGTGCATGGACTGCGTGACGATCGTCCGAGATCCGCGGCAATGCGTGCCGCAGGTTCTCGAAGAAAAACGTCGCAAGGTGCGGTCCGCCGCACGGGAGGCCGCCGAATGACGGCGTTTAGCCGACGCAAGATCCTCGCCGGCGGCGCCGGCGCGCTCGCGGCCGCGTCGATCGGATCGGTTGGCCTCCAAACGCTCGCCCGCGAAAAAGGGCAAGAAACGCGGAGCCGCGTCGGCGTCGCGTTCGGGACGACCGTGGCGCTCACCTTCGCGGGTCCCGACGCGGCGGCGCTCGACGAAGCGATCGCGCGCGGCTTCGCCGAGATCCGCTCGCTCGAGGCGGCCGCCAGCCTGTCGAGAGCCGACAGCGCCCTCTCGCGCCTCAACCGCGACGGTCGGCTCGCCGCCCCTCCCCCGAAGCTTCTCGCGCTGACGCGTTTCGCGCTCGACCTGGCCGAGGCGTCCGGCGGCGCGTTCGATCCGACCGTCCAGCCGCTCTGGCCGCTCTGGCGCGACGCGACCGAGGCCGGCCGGCGTCCGGCCGCCGCCGATCTGGCAAGGACTGTCGCTCTGATCGACTGGCGCTCCGTGCGCGTCTCGGACGACATGATCGCGTTCGGCCGTCCCGGCGTGGCGATGACGCTGAACGGCGTGCTGCAGGGATACGGAGCCGATCTCGTGATCGCGGCGGCGCAGCGGCTCGGCGTCCCGAACGCCTTCGTGGACACCGGCGAATTCGGCGCCTACGGCCGCGCAGCGAACGGCGCCCCGTGGCGGCTCGGCGTCGCGACGCGGGACGAGCCCGACCGGCCCTATCTCGTCGACGATCATTTCTCGGGCTTCGCCGCCACCTCGGCCGGCGCGGGCACGCCGTTCTCGCGCGACGGCGCCGACAACCACCTGTTCGATCCGCGCACCGGCGCCTCGCCGCATCTCGTCGAACAGACTTCGGCGTTCGCGCCGAGCGGCGCGCTCGCCGACGGGCTCTCGACCGCGGCCTACGTCATGGGAGAGCCGGCGGGCCGAGCGCTCGCCGAGCGCTTCGGCGGCTCGCTCAGCGTGAGGCCCGCCGCGACCTGACGCCGTTTCTGTCCGCCGTCTCGCCCGGCGCGGGCGCGAGACCGCTGATCTCGGTGACGAGCTTTCGCCTCAGCGCTCTCGCGAAATCCTCGTAGCCCTGCGCCGCGAGGATGAAGGCGCCGGGTCCGCCGATGACGTGGTCCTTGTACCAGCGGTCGATCGTGCTCGCCTCCTGGTCGGACATGCCCGGCAGTTCGCGGAGCCCGAAGCCTGGCTTGCGGAACGCCCCGACCCCGACGACGTCATTCTCCCCCGGAACCAGAATCGGCAGGCCGTTGATGGTCGCGCCTGCCGCCAGCAGCGCGTCGCGCTCGTCCTCGACCTCACGGACGCTTCCGCAATTGTCGATCCCGTCGCCCGAGACGTCCACGATCACGCGCTCCGTCGGGGTCGGCAATCTGCGGACGAGCCGCTCCAGAACCGTCCGCATCATGCCGCCGATGCAGGTGAACTCTCCGGGCGTGCGCGGCAGCCTGCGGACGGCCGCGGCCACCTGGGCCGCGTCCTCCACGGAGGCGACCCGGCGCCAGTCGACCCCGATCTGCGCCGCGTCGGCCCATGTCACGATCGCCAGATAGATCCCGGCGCCGCCGGAGGCCGAGATCGCGGAAAGCGTGACCGGATCCTCCAGCGCCTCGGCGACGCCCTCGCGCTGAAGATTGTAGCGCTCCTCGTCGACGGAGCCCGACGTGTCGATCGACAGAACGAGCGCCGTCGCGGGCATGGAACCCGAGGTCTCGGCGCTTGAGGCGCCATAAAGGCAGACGATCCCGATCCAGACGAGGATCATGGCCGAGGCGATCCGCATGCCGGCTTCCCCGAAAACCTTCCGAGCTTTTGAAAACCCTATCGCCTGCGCGCCGGCTCCTGCATTGGCCGCATGTACGATACAGGGAGGAAGTCCGGCACGGCGGATCGGCGCGTGTTCCATAAGATACACACTCCTTGCGGGCGCGCCGGCTAGGTATTTCTACGCATGACGCCGCATATGATCGGCCGAATAAGAACGCGCCTTCGGCTACCGGAGGCTTTCCCGAAATGCGCATGCTGTTCATCGCAGCGGCGAGCGTCGCGCTCGTCGGCTGCGCGTCGATCACCCGCGGCGCCACCAACCAGATCACCGTCACCACCGAGCCGGCCGGAGCCGCCGTGCGCACCTCGATGGCGCATTCCTGCCCCCAGAGCCCCTGCACCTTCCAGGTGAACCGCAAGGACGAGTTCGTCGTCACGGCGTCGAAGCCCGGCTTCAAGGACGGCTCCATGCCCGTGAAAACGCGCGTGGCGGGTTCGGGCGCCGCGGGCTTCGCCGGCAACGTGCTGGTGGGCGGCGTCATCGGAATGGGCGTCGACGCCGCGACCGGCGCGACGCTCGAGCATTACCCCAATCCGGTGGTGATCGCGCTCGAGCCGATCCAGTCGCCGACGCCGGCAAGGGCGGCCCGAAGCGCGCGCGGCCCGCGGGCCCGAAGATCACCCACGCGAGCCCCGCCCCGGCGAAGCCGTCGAGCTGACGTCCGGGACGCTTCAACTCGGCGTCGCGCCGATCTTGCCAAGAACCTCCGGCGGGATGTCGAACTGCCGGATCACGTCGTCATGGCGACGCCAGCCCGACAGTTCGCGCTGGATGAAATGGGCCTGCGCCGCGGCGGCCGCGGCGTAGGCCAGCGCACGGCGTTCTTCGCGCGGCTCGGCGCAGGCGCGAAGCGCCGCGAGCGCCTTTTCGAGCGCCGCGCCGGACCGGCCGAGCGCCGAGGCCTTCTCGGCGAGAATCTCGGCGTCGAGCGTGTCGGCGCCCGAGCGCAGCAGATCGGCGAATGGCGGGAGCGGAGCGCGATTCATCGACCGGAGCTTACGGACGCGCCTGCCGGGAATCGAGCGCCGCGCGACGCTTCCCGCCCTGGCGCTTCGTCCGCCTCGTCGGAACGGATGCCGGCGACAGGTGTTGCGTCGACAGGAAGCGCTTCGCGACGTCGCGGGGGCGCGCCAGCATTCGAGACGCCCCATGCCAGCATCCGTCCCCCGCCTGTTGATCCTCTCCACGCTCGCGATCGGCCTCGCAGCCTGCAACGAGAAGGCGAAGACGCCCGTCGCCGAAGGCTACGGCCCGAACCCGACCCTGCCGGAACCGGTGACGAGCTGGATACCGACGGTCAAAGTCGCGAACGCCGTCGGCTGGAAGGGAGACGCCAGGCCGACCGCCGCGCCCGGCATGCAGGTGACGGCGTTCGCGACCGGGCTCGACCATCCGCGCCGCGTCTACGCGCTGCCGAACGGCGACGTTCTCGCCGTGGAGACGGCGGAACCGGAGAAGGAGGTGAAGCCCTCGGGGCCCAAGGCCTGGTTCCAGAGCTTCTTCATGAACAAGGCCGGCGCGAAGGTTCCGAGCGCCAACCGCATCGTCCTGCTGCGCGACGCCGACGGCGACGGCAAGGCGGAGTTCCGCTCGACCCTTCTCGCCGGGCTTAATTCGCCCTTCGGCGTCGTCCTGTCGAACGGAACGCTCTACGTCGCCAACGCCGACGGCGTGGTGAGCGCGCCCTACCGGGACGGCGACACCGAGATCAGGGAAGCCCCGCAGAAGGTCGCCGACCTGCCCGGCGGCCCGCGCAACCACCACTGGACCAAGGATCTGACGGCCTCGAAGGACGGAACGAAGCTCTACGCCACCGTCGGCTCGAATTCGAACGTGGCCGAAAACGGCATGGAGGAGGAGAAGGACCGCGCCGCGATCATCGAGATCGACGTCGCCTCGAAGAGGACGCGGCTGTTCGCCTCCGGCCTGCGCAACCCGAACGGCCCGGCCTGGAACCCCGCGACCGGCGAGCTCTGGGTGGTGGTCAACGAGCGCGACGAGATCGGCTCAGACCTCGTGCCCGACTACATGACGTCGGTGAAGGACGGCGGTTTCTACGGCTGGCCCTACAGCTATTACGGCAAGCATGTGGACAATCGCGTGAAACCGCCCCGTCCGGATCTCGTCGAGAAGGCGATCGTCCCGGACTACGCGCTCGGCGCGCACACCGCCTCGCTCGGGCTGATCTTCAACGAGGGCGGGTTGTTCGGCGAGAAATACGCCGGCGGCGCGTTCGTCGGCCAGCATGGCTCGTGGAACCGCAATCCGCCGAGCGGATACAAGGTGGTGTTCGTGCCGTTCAGGGACGGCAAGCCGAACGGCGCGCCCGAGGACGTTCTCACCGGCTTCCTCAACAAGGACGGCGAAGCGCAGGGCCGCCCCGTGGGCGTCGCGATCGACAAGGCGGGCGCGCTGCTCGTCGCCGACGACGTCGGAAACGCAGTGTGGCGGGTGACGCCCGCGCAGGCGGCGGCGCAGGCGGGCGAAGTGAAGCCGCAGGGCTGAGCGCGAGGCCCCGTCCCGGCCGAAGAGCCGGGACCCACGACCACGGCGCGTTCCGGAGAAGCCCGGAGCGCGCCGTTTCTCTTTGTGAACCCTCGACGTTCATGGGTCCCGGCTCTTCGGCCGGGACGCGAGGCCCGCGCTATCCCTGCCCCAGCAACCGGCCGACCACCCGCGAGGTGTAGTCCACCATCGGCACGATGCGCGCATAGTTGAGGCGCGTCGGGCCGATGACGCCGAGCACGCCGACGATCTTCTTGTCGCCGTCGCGGAACGGCGCCGCGATCATCGAGGAGCCGGACAGCGAGAACAGCTTGTTCTCCGAACCGATGAAGATCCTGACCCCGTCGGCGTCCTCGGCGCGGCCGAGCAGCTCGATCACGTCCTTCTTGCCTTCGAGATCGTCGAGCAGCAGACGCACGCGCTCGAGGTCCTCGAGCGCCTTCAGGTCCTCGAGCAGGTTCGCCTGTCCGCGCACGATGAGCTGGCGGGGATGGTCGCCGCCGCCGGCCCAGCCCGCGAGCCCCGCCTCGACGACGCGCGCCGACAGTTCGTCGAGCTGCCGCTCGGCCGAGGCGAGCGCCTCCGCGATGGCGGCCTTGGCTTCGGCGAGGGTGCGGCCGCGCATGCGCCCGTTGAGGAAGTTGGTGGCCTCGACCAGCGCCGAGGGCGGCAGCCCCGCGGGGAGCGGCAGCAGGCGGTTCTCGACCGAGCCGTCCTCGCCGACCAGCACGGCGAGCGCCTTGCCCGGTTCGAGCGGCACGAACTCGATGTGCTTGATCGCCGGGTCCTGCTTGCTCGCCACCACGACGCCCGCGCCGCGCGAAAGGCCTGACAGCAGCGCGGAGGCGTCGGTGAGGATCTCCTCGACCGATCGCGGATGGTTCGCGCCGACGACCTGCCGTTCGATGGCGGATCGGTCGTCGGGGGATAGGTCGCCGATCTCCAGCATCGCGTCGACGAAGAAGCGCAGGCCGAGCTCGGTCGGCAGCCGCCCGGCGCTGACATGCGGCGCGTAGATCAGGCCGAGCGCTTCGAGGTCCGCCATGACGTTGCGAACCGAGGCCGGCGACAGCGACACCGACAAGAGCCGCGAGATGTTGCGCGAGCCCAGCGGCTCTCCGGTCTGGAGATAGCCGTCGACGATGCGCCGGAAAATGTCGCGCGAGCGCCGGTCGAGCTGGGAGAAGCCGGCGGCGGTCGCGTCGAGCAGGGGGCGTTCAATCGACATGGGGCGAGCGGGGCGGATGCGTCACGCCTCCTAGCATTGTGGCTTCGCGCGCCGGGATCAAGCGTCTGCGCGCTTGCGGGCCGCCCGCCCAGGAGGCAGAAGAGCGCCGTTCGCCTCAAGCGCTGGAAAGAAGCCGTCCGAAATGTCGATCCGTCCGTCGAACCGCGCGCCCGACGCCATGCGCCCCGTTTCGCTCGAGCGCGGCGTCGCGCGCTACGCCGAAGGCTCATGCCTCGTGAAGTTCGGCGAGACCCACGTGCTCTGCGCCGCGAGCCTCGAAGACAAGGCGCCGGGCTGGCTGCGCGGACAGGGCCGCGGCTGGGTGACGGCCGAATACGCCATGCTGCCGCGCGCGACCCACGAGCGCACCCGCCGCGAGGTGACGTCCGGCAAGCCTTCGGGCCGCACGCAGGAGATCCAGCGGCTGATCGGGCGTTCGCTTCGCGCCGTCGTCGACCTGAAGGCGCTCGGCGAACGCCAGATCACGGTCGACTGCGACGTGCTGCAGGCCGACGGCGGCACCCGCACGGCCTCGATCACCGGCGCCTGGGTCGCGCTGCACGACTGCCTCGCCTGGATGAAGGCGCGCGACATGCTGAAGGGTCCGGCGCTAAAGGACCATGTCGCGGCGATCTCCTGCGGGATCTACAAGGGGACGCCCGTCGCCGATCTCGACTACGCCGAGGACTCGTCCTGCGAGACCGACGCCAACTTCGTGCTGACCGGCTCGGGCGGCATCGTCGAGGTGCAGGGCACCGCCGAGGGCGCGCCGTTCTCGGAAGAAGAGCTCATCGAGCTGCTGCGCCTCGCCAAGGGAAGCTGCGCGCAGCTCGTCGAGCTGCAGAAGCTGGCTGTCGCGTGAAGACACGTCGCTCCGCTCGCGTCCCGGCCTTGCGCCGGGACCCAGGAACTCGAGTCTCCGAGACTCGGGCGCTAAGCGCCCGGCTTGGAACGGGCGGTGGATATGGGTCCCGGCGCAAGGCCGGGACCCGAGGGCGGAGCGTGCGATGACCCTCCCCCCCCTCGGACCGCGCCTCGTCATCGCGACCCACAACGCCGGAAAGCTGCGGGAATTCCGCGAGCTGCTGGCGCTGTTCCCGATCGAGCTCGTCTCGGCCGGCGAACTCGGCCTGCCGGAGCCCGCCGAGACCGGCACCACCTACGCCGAGAACGCCCGCATCAAGGCGGAGGCCGCGGCGGACGCCTCGGGCCTGCCGGCGCTCGCCGACGACAGCGGCCTCTGCGTGCATGCGCTGTGGGGCGCGCCCGGCATCTTCTCGGCGCGCTGGGCGGGTGAGGCCAAGGACTTCGACGCCGCCATGCTGCGGGTCGAGGAAGATCTGCGCGACCGCGGCGCCGACGCGCCGGAAGACCGCGAAGCCGCCTTCGTGGCCGCGCTGTCGCTCGCGTGGCCGAGCGGCGAATCCATCGACATCGAGGGCTCGGTCGCGGGCGCGATCGTCTGGCCGCCGCGGGGCGACCTCGGCTTCGGCTACGATCCGATCTTCCTGCCGGAGGGCCATCACCGCACCTTCGGCGAGATGACCGCGGACGAAAAGCACGGCGTCGAATGGGACGAGGCCGGCCGCGCCACGGGTCTCTCCCACCGCGCCCGGGCCTTCGGCGAGCTGATCGCCCTGCTGTTCCCGGAAGGTCCGCCGCGATGACCGAGCCGGGCTTCGGGGTGTATGTGCACTGGCCGTTCTGCGCCTCGAAGTGCCCCTATTGCGACTTCAACAGCCATGTCCGCCACCGCGGCTGGGACGAGCCGCGCTTCCTCGCCGCCTTCCGGCGCGAGATCGCGCATATGGCGGCGCTCACGCCGGGACGCACGGTCTCCTCGATCTTCTTCGGCGGCGGCACGCCGTCGCTGATGCTGCCTGAGACCGTCGGCGGGATTCTCGACGCGATCGGCGAGAACTGGGAGGTCGAGACGCAAGTCGAGGTGACGCTCGAAGCCAATCCGACCAGCGTCGAGGCCGAGCGCTTCCGCGGCTATCGCGCGGCGGGCGTCGACCGCGTCTCGCTCGGCGTGCAGTCGCTGGTCGCGGCCGACCTCGCGGCGCTCGGGCGGCTGCACTCGGTGGACGAGGCGATGGCGGCGCTCGACGTCGCGACGGACATCTTTCCGCGCGTCTCCTTCGACCTGATCTACGCCCGCCCGGGCCAGACGCCCGAGATGTGGGGCGAGGAGCTGCGCGAGGCGATCGCCCGCGGCACCGAGCATCTGTCGCTCTACCAGCTCACCATCGAGGAAGGCACGCCCTACGAGGCGCTGCACCGCGCCGGCAAGATCCGCACGCCGGACGAGGCGACGGC
This sequence comes from Ancylobacter novellus, assembly GCA_003241695.1. Taxonomy (GTDB): domain Bacteria; phylum Pseudomonadota; class Alphaproteobacteria; order Rhizobiales; family Methylopilaceae; genus Methylopila. The sequence goes on from QFPN01000010.1 coordinate 77,028, forward strand.
GCGCGCGCTCTGGGACATGACGCAGGAGACCTGCGAAGCCGCGGGCCTTCCGGCCTACGAGATCTCGAACCACGCCCGCCCCGGCGCCGAGAGCCGCCACAACCTCGTCTACTGGCGCTACGGCGAATATGCCGGCGTCGGCCCCGGCGCGCATGGACGGCTGATCGTGAACGGCGCGCGCCGGGAACTGTCGACCGAGCGCAATCCCGAGCTCTGGGCGAGCGCCGTCGAGGCCGACGGCTCCGGGCTGGTGGTGGACGAGGCGCTCGGCCTCGAGGCGCAGGGCGACGAATTCCTGCTGATGGGGCTGCGCCTGAAGGAAGGCATCGACCTCGCGCGCTTCATCACGGTGTCGGGCCGGCGCATCGACGATCGCCGCATCGACGACCTCGTGATGGACGGCATGGTGGAGCGCGTCGGCAAGACCCGGCTGCGCGTGACGCCCGAGGGCTTTCCGGTGCTCGACGCGGTGGTGGCGGATCTGGCGAGCTGACGCCTCGGGTTCAGCCGCCGAGCCGCGCCTTCATGCGAGCGACCATGCCCGAAAAGGCCGCCGGCTCGTCGAGCGAGCGCGCGAGCACGATCGCGCCCTGGACGCCCCCCACCGCGTCCTCGGCCGCGGCGCGGGCCGCTTCTTCGCTCCATCCGGCGCGCGTCAGCGCGATCGCCAGCGCCTCGATCCAGCGGGCGAAATAGGAGCGGATCGCCGCGCCGAAGCGGTCGCGCGCGTCGCTCAGCGCGAAGCCGCCCACGAGGCAGACGCGCCGGCCGGAGCGAAAATAGGCCTCCGTCGCGTCGAACATGCGCGCGATCCCCGGCCCCGCCGGATCGGCCTCGCGCAGGGGCGCGAAGATCTCGCGCTCGAACCAGGCGTCGATCTCGGAGAGCACCGCCTCGGCCATCTCGGCCTTCCCGCCGGGAAAGAAGTGATAGAGGCTCCCCCTCCCCAGCCCAGTGGCGGCGCCGATGAGGGCGAGGGTCGCGCCCTCGTAGCCGTGCTCGCGAAAACATTCGGCGAGCGCCGGCAGCACGTCGGCGCGCTCGGCGACGGTCTTGGCCATGTCGATCGCTCCTGCGGCTCTCGGACCTGATCGAAAAATCACGTCCAACGCGTTCCGGTTGGCCGTGGCTGAGTCGAGGGGGGCGGCGCCGGATGAGGCGATGCGGACAAAGCCGCTCTACGCCTAAATTCGCCGCTCCGTTCTGAACCACCTCCACCCTTACCCTCCCGCAAGGGGGAGGGGCGGAAACGCCGCGGTCGTTTCGCAGAGGCCTTGCAAGCGAGAGAAAGGAAAGCGCCTCAGAGCCCGAGGTCGCCGAGGCCCGGATGATCGTCCGGCCGGCGGCCGAGCGGCCAGTGGTACCTTCGCTCGCTCTCGGCGATCGGCAGGTCGTTGATGCTGGCGATCCGCCGCCGCATCAGCCCCGCCTCGTCGAACTCCCAGTTCTCGTTGCCGTAGGAGCGGAACCAATGACCGCTGTCGTCGCGCCATTCATAGGCGAAACGCACGGCGATGCGATTGTCGTGGAACGCCCAGACCTCCTTGATCAGCCGGTAGTCGAGCTCCCGCGCCCATTTGCGGGCGAGGAAGGCCTCGATGTCGGGGCGGCCCTTCAGGAATTCGGCGCGGTTCCGCCACTCGCTGTCCTCGGTATAGGCGAGCGCGACCTTCGCCGGGTCTCGCCCGTTCCAGGCGTCCTCGGCCATGCGCGCCTTCTGGGCGGCGGTCTCGGCGGTGAAGGGCGGGAAAGGCGGACGGCCCGACATCGGACATCTCCTGTACCGAATGGAAAAGATTTTACCGATTGGTACAGGAAACAGGCAGACCGTCAATGTCCGCGCGGGCGCGCTCCTCAACAGGAATGAGAGCGGCGCCGTTTGCCCCCCGCCGGGATTCGGGATTTATGGAGCCTCCGCATCCTCCCGGCGACCGACGATGAACGACGCCTCCGCCGCCACGTCGGCGCGCCCGACGCCGATGATGGAGCAGTATCTCGAGATCAAGACGGCCAATCCGGACAGCCTGCTGTTCTACCGGATGGGCGACTTCTACGAGATGTTCTTCGACGACGCCGAGGTCGCGAGCCGCTCGCTCGGCATCGCGCTGACCAAGCGCGGAAAACATCTCGGCGAAGACATCCCGATGTGCGGCGTGCCGGTGGAGCGCGCCGACGACTATCTGCAGCGCCTGATCGCGGCGGGCTTCCGCGTCGCGGTCTGCGAGCAGACCGAGGATCCGAAGGAGGCGAAGAAGCGCGGCGCGAAGTCGGTGGTGCGCCGCGACGTGGTCCGGCTCGTCACGCCCGGCACGCTGACCGAGGACGCGCTGCTGGAGCCGCGCCGCGCCAACCTGCTGGCGGCGCTCGCCCGCGGGCGCGGCGAAGACGGCGGCATGGCGTTCGGCCTCGCTTATGTGGACGTCTCGACCGGCGCCTTCGCGGTGTGCCAGGTCGCGCCCGGCTCGCTCGGCGCGGCCCTCGCCCGGATCGACGCTGCCGAGATCCTCGTTCCCGAGCAATTCGTCGAGGAGCTCCATTCTGCGCTCGGCGAGGCGCGCGCGGCCGTCACGCCGGCGCCCCGCGACCTTGTCGACCCCGCCCGCGCCGAGGCGAGGCTCGCCGGCCATTTCGGGGTCGCAACCACCGAAGCCTTCGGGACGCTGTCGAAGCCCGAACTGACGGCCGCGGCCGCCATAGTCGGCTATCTCGAGCGCACCCAGCTCGCGAGCCGCCCTCCCCTCCAGGCGCCGGTGCGCGAGGGCCGCGGCGCCATGATGGAGATCGACGCCGCGACGCGCGCGAACCTCGAACTCGCCCGCCGCCTCTCGGGCGAGCGCGAGGGAAGCCTGCTCGACGCCGTCGACCGCTGCGTCACCGCCGGCGGATCGCGCCTGCTTGGCCAGAGGATCGCCGGCCCGCTGCTCGACGTCGCCGCCATCGCCCGCCGCCACGACGCCGTCGCGGCCCTGATCGAGGCGCCGGAGCTTCGCCGTACGGTGCGGAGAACGCTCGGGCAGGCGCCCGACCTCGCCCGTGCGGCGCAACGTATCGCACTCGCGCGCGGAGGCCCGCGCGACCTCGCCGCCATCCGCGACGCGCTCGACGCAGCCCACGCCCTGTCGACGCGCCTTGCTTCCATGGACGACGCGCCGGCCGAACTCGCCGCCGTCGCGCGCTCGCTCGCTGACGCCGACCACGCGCTCGCGCAGGATCTCGCCCGGACGCTCGCCGACGAACTGCCGCTGCTGAAGCGCGACGGCGGCTTCGTGCGCGCGGGCTGCGAGGCGGAACTCGACGCCACGCGGGCGCTGCGCGACGAGAGCCGCAAGGTCATCGCCCAGCTTCAGGCGTCCTACGCCGAGGCGACCGACGTGCGGACGCTACGCGTCAAGCACAACAACGTGCTGGGCTATTTCATCGAGGTGCCGCAGCAGCATGGCGAACGCCTCCTGAAGCCGCCGCACGCCGAGACCTTCGTGCACCGCCAGACCATGGCGGGCGCGATGCGCTTCACGACGACCGAACTCGGCGACCTCGAACGCCGCATCGGCGAGGCGGCCGACACCGCGCTCAGGATGGAGCTCGCGATCTTCGACCGGCTCTCGACCCGCGTCGCGGAAGGCTGGGAGGGCTCGCGCGCCTGCGCCGAGGCGCTCGCGGCGCTCGACGTCGCCGCGGGGCTCGCCGAAGTCGCGGTGGAGCTCGGCCATACGAGGCCGCATGTCGACGACGGCCTGGACTTCCGCATCGAGGCCGCGCGCCATCCGGTGGTGGAGGCGGCGCTGAAGCGCGAGGGAAAGCCCTTCGTGCCGAACGACGTCGACCTGTCGGCCCCGGACGCGTCCGGCGGGCTGATCCAGCTGGTCACCGGCCCCAACATGGGCGGAAAGTCGACCTATCTCCGGCAGGCGGCGCTCTGCGCCGTGCTCGCACAGGCCGGGGCCTACGTGCCGGGGAAGGCCGCGCATATCGGCGTGGTGGACCGGCTCTACAGCCGCGTCGGCGCCGCGGACGATCTCGCGCGCGGGCGCTCGACCTTCATGGTCGAGATGGTCGAGACCGCGGCGATCCTCAACACCGCCGGCCCGCGCTCGCTCGTGGTGCTCGACGAGATCGGCCGCGGCACGGCGACCTTCGACGGCCTGTCGATCGCATGGGCCGCGATCGAGCATCTGCACGAAACGAACCGCTGCCGCGCGCTGTTCGCGACGCACTTCCACGAACTCACCGCTCTCGCCCGGAGGCTGCCGCGCCTGCGCAACGCGACGGTGCGGGTCGCGGAATGGAAGGGCGAAGTCGTGTTCCTGCACGAGGTCGCGGCCGGCGTCGCCGATCGCTCCTACGGCATTCAGGTGGCGAAGCTCGCCGGGCTTCCCGCGGCGGTGACGCGGCGCGCCAAGGCGGTGCTCGACGAGCTCGAAGCCGCCGACCGCGCCTCGCCGATCGAACGCATGATCGACGACCTCCCCCTCTTCGCCGCCACGCGGGCGAAGCCGGACGACGGCCCCGATCCGCTCGCCGAAGCGCTCGACGCCCTCGACCCCGACGCCCTCACCCCGAGGGAGGCGCTGGAGGCGCTCTATCGGCTGAAGGGGCTGCGGAAGGATTAGGCTTCTCGAAGACGGCCGAAAGCGTCCCGTTTGCGCCCCGGCCCAGCCCGCCATAGATAGCGGCTTCACTATTTCGCCCTCATGATGCGCGGTGGCCGTCCGCGCCCGGAGCTTCAGCCCCACCCGATGTCGACCGTCCGCCAACGCCTCCGCGCCGCGCGCAACGTGCGGGCGCTCGTCGACCAGAAGGCGCTGGCCCGCGACCTGTCGGAGATCGCCGCGCGCCATCGCGGGCAGTCGCGGGAGCGGCACGCCGCGGTCGTGGCGCGGATCAAGCAGGCGCTGGCGGACGGCCGCGCGCAAGCGCGCGAATGGCTGAACGAGGACGGCGCCGGAACCGCCTGCGCGGAGCGGCTGTCGCGGCTGATGGACGCCTGCGTGGTCTCGCTCTACGAGCACGTGACAACCGACCTCTATCCGATCGCGAACCCGTCTTCGGGAGAGCGTCTCGCGGTGGTCGCGGTCGGCGGCTACGGCCGCGGAGCGATGGCGCCGGGGTCCGACGTCGATCTGCTGTTCCTCATGCCCTACAAGGCGACGGCCTGGGCCGAGAGCGTCGTCGAGGCGATGCTCTACGTGCTGTGGGATGTCGGGCTGAAGGTCGGCCACGCCCGCCGCTCGATCGACGAGTGCGTCCGGCTCTCCCGCGCAGACATGACGATCCGCACCGCGGTGCTGGAGTCGCGCTTCATCGTCGGCGACGAGAACCTGTTCGAAGACAAGGTGAAGCGCTTCGACGCCGAGGTCATGGAAGGCACCGGCGCGGAATTCGCCGCCGCCAAGCTCGCCGAACGCGAGGAGCGGCTGCAGAAGGCCGGCGGATCGCGCTATCTCGTCGAGCCGAACGTCAAGGAGGGCAAGGGGGCGCTGCGCGACCTCAACACGCTGTTCTGGATCGGCAAATACGTCTACCGCGTGCGCGACGTCTCGGACCTCGTCGAGGCCGGCCTGTTCTCGGCCGCGGAGCTGCGCCTGTTCAAGAAGTGCGAGGACTTCCTCTGGGCGGTGCGCTGCCACCTGCATTTCATCACCGGGCGCGCGGAAGACCGGCTGTCCTTCGACCTGCAACGCGAGATCGCGATCGCGCTCGGCTACACCGAGCATCCGGGCCTGAAGGACGTCGAGCGCTTCATGAAGCACTACTTCCTCGTGGCCAAGGACGTCGGCGACCTCACCGCCATCGTCTGCCACGCGCTCGAGGCGCGCCAGCAGAAGAAGAAGCCCAAGCTCGACCGCTTCCTCACCCGCTTCCGCAAGTCGAACCGGAAGGCCTCGCCGGAAAGCGGCGCCTTCGTGGTCGACGGCGGGCGGCTCAACGTCCACGACGATCAGGTCTTCGCGCGCGATCCGGTCAATCTGATCCGCTTCTTCAAGATTCTCGACGCTCACGAGATCCCCAGCCATCCGGCCGCCGCCCGGCTCATCACCAAGTCGTTGAAGCTGATCGACCATGACCTCCGCGAAAATCCGGAGGCCAACGAGCTGTTTCTCGAAATTCTCAGTTCGCGCCGGTCGCCGGAGAAGATCCTGCGGCGGATGAACGAGACCGGGGTGCTCGGACGCTTCATCCCGGATTTCGGCCGCATCGTCGCGATGATGCAGTTCAACATGTACCACCACTACACGGTGGACGAGCACCTGCTGCGCTCAATCGGAATTCTGGCCGACATCGAGGCCGGAAGAGCCTCCGACGAACATCCGCTGTCGATCGAGCTGATCCCGACGCTGCGCGACCGGGTCGCGCTCTATGTCGCGCTGTTTCTGCACGACGTCGCCAAGGGAAGGCCGGAGGACCATTCGGTCGCCGGCGCCAAGATCGCGCGCAAGCTCTGTCCCCGGCTCGGCCTCACGGCCGCCCAGACCGACACCGTCGCCTGGCTCATCGAGCAGCACCTCACCATGTCGATCGTGGCGCAGTCCCGCGACCTTTCCGACCGGCGCACCATCGAGGACTTCGCCAAGATCGTGCAGAGCCCCGAGCGGCTCAAGATGCTGATGATCCTCACCATCGCCGACATCAAGGCGGTGGGTCCGGGCGTGTGGAACGGCTGGAAGGGCCAGCTCCTGCGGACGCTCTACTGGGCGACCGAACTCGTCCTGACGGGCGGCCATTCGGCCGGCGACCGGCGCAGCCTCGTGGAGCAGGCGAAGAGCGACCTCCGCACTCGCCTCTCCGACTGGAGCGACGCCGAATTCGCCGCCTATGCGGAGCGGCATTACCCGCCCTATTGGCTCAAGACCGACCTCGACCGGGCCGAGCGCCACGCCCGCTTCGTCGCGGCCGCCGCCGCGGAAGGGCGCACGCTCGCGACCGAAAGCTCGACCGACAGCTTCCGTGGCGTGACCGAGGTGACGGTGCTCGCCCCCGACCACCCGAAACTGCTGTCGATCATCGCGGGCGCCTGCGTCGCGGCCGGCTCGAACATCGTCGACGCCCACATCTCGACGACGACCGACGGTTTCGCGCTCGACACGATCTTCGTCGGCCGCGCCTTTCCGCAGGACGAGGACGAATTGCGCCGCGCCGGCCGGATCGCCGAGGCGATCGAGCAGGCGCTCCGGGGCGAGATCCGGCTCTACGACATGGTTGCGAAGCGCCAGGAGGCGGCGCGCGCGAAGTCCAAGTCCCGCGCCTTCCACATCGCGCCCGAAGTCACCATCACCAACGCCTGGTCGGACCGCCACACCGTGATCGAGGTGGTGGGGCTCGACCGGCCGGGCCTGCTCTACGAACTGACCGACGCGCTCTCGAAGCTCAACCTCAACATCGTCTCGGCCCATGTCGCGACCTTCGGCGAGCGGGCCGTGGACGTGTTCTACGTGACCGACCTCACCGGCGCGAAAATATCCAATCCGAACCGTCAGTCGGCGATCCGGGCGCGCATGAAGGCGGCGTTCGAGACGGAGAGCCGCGCTGCACGGGACAAAGTCGCGGGAGGCTGACGCCCCGCGCCGGTTTCACACAGCTGAAACTCCGTATGACTACGTACAACACGAAAGTGTCTGGACGGACGGGCGGGCGCTGGCCTGTTCTCGGGCGATCGTCAGAAACGACTCATGGGGGGCATTTCATGATTGTGCGAAGCGCAGCGACGGCGATCGCTCTGCTCGCGGCGGTTTCGGCCGCGCATGCGGACTCGGGCGAGGCGGCCTCGCTCAGAAACACCGGCGGAAACGTCGCGCTCGACTACGCCAACGCCAAGCCGAAACCGCTCCCGACCGTCCGAACGTCGCCCGGAACGCAGCTCGAGCTGCTGAAAGCCGCAGAAAAGCTCGACATCTCCGGCGAGCAGCTTTTCCAGCCGGGCGCCAGGGGCGACGGGACCACGTCTCCGATCACACTGCCGAAGTCGCGTTACGTCGCGCCCGACGAGGTCGGCGCGCAGGAATACGGCACCGCCAACCAGCCCTACACGACGTCTTATGAAAAGAAACCGAAGGCGGACCCGTACCGGCGCGCCGGCAAGCTGTTCTTCAAGGACGGCGCCGACACCTATGTCTGCTCCGCGTCGATGATCAAACGCGGCGTGGTCGTGACCGCCGCCCACTGCGTGAGCCAGTTCGGCGAGAACCGCTTCTTCTCCGGCTTCGAATACGTCCCGGCCTATTCCGGCGGCGCCGCGCCCTACGGAAAATGGGACTGGGCGTGGGTGTTCGCCCCGCCGAAATACTTGAAGGGGACCGACAAGTGCTCCTCGGCCGGCCCGGGCGTGGTCTGCGAGAGCGACATCGCCGTCATCGTGCTCGCGCCGAAGAAGAGCCGCTACGCCGGCGACTCCACCGGCTGGTTCGGCTTCGGCACCGGCGGCTACAGCTACACGCCGAACGGCCAGGCGCTCATCACCCAGCTCGGCTATCCGGTGTCTCTCAACAACGGCCAGGAGATGATGCGCACCGACTCGCAAGGCTCAGTCGATTCGAACAGCGTCGGAAACACCATCATCGGATCGCTGCAGACCGGCGGATCGAGCGGCGGCCCATGGCTCGTCAACTTCGGATTCGCGCCGACCCCGCAGGGCAACCCTTTCGGCACGGACGCGGATCGCAACATTGTTGTCGGCGTGACGAGCTGGGGCTACGTGAACGCGAGCGCCGTCCGGAAGCAGCAGGGCGCTTCGTTCTTCAAGAACAAGGCCAACATCGGGGCCTTGGTCGACAAGGCCTGCAACAAGGTTCCGGCGGCCTGCCAGTGACGGGCAGACAAGCCTGAGACGTCGGTCGGGCGCGTCCCGACCGGCATTCCGGATTTTCTCGATCGACACGGCCGGACGAACGCCGTTCCGGCCTGATCGCCATGTCTCGGGCGCACGGCCCGGGCTGCGACGGGACAGGTGTCCCGTCCTCTCGAACGATGGTATAGGACGGACCCGCAAGCGTCGGTCCGCGGGGGGAATGGCCGAGGCTCCGAAGAACCGCGGCCCGCGGCCGCCGCCTCGCGCATGGACGTCCGGACCCCGATGACCGCACACGCCGCACCCGACCGCAATCTCGTCGCCCAGGCGCACAAACTCTGCGCCGACCTGATGGGCGCGCGGCCGGCGATCTACTGGACCGACCTCCTCCTGACAGCGCTCGTCGCCTATGCGGGCTTCGCCGGCGCCGTGCTGCTGCCGGGGTTCTGGCCGAAGGCCGCGGCTTTCATGGTCTCGGCGCTCGCCTTCTATCGCGGCGTCTCCTTCATCCACGAGGTCAGCCACCTGCGCCCGCAGGACGTGCCCGGCTTCAAGGCCGGCTACAACGCGCTGATCGGCGTGCCCTTCCTCACGCCCTCGCTGATGTATGAGGGCGTCCACAACCTGCACCACGCCAAGACGCGCTACGGCACCGTGCAGGATCCCGAATACATGCCGCTCGGCCACGGCGCGATCTGGCAGGTGCCGCTGTTCGTGCTCGTCGCGGCGCTCGCGCCCGTCGGCCTGCTGATCCGCTTCGCGGTGCTGTCGCCGATCGCGGCGCTGGTCCCGCCGTTCCGGCGCGTGGTGGTGGAGCGGTTTTCGGCGCTAGCCATCAACCCGCTGTTCCGCCGCGAGATGCCGACCGGCTCGCAGGCGCGCCTCTGGCTCTGGCTCGAGACGCTCTGCTCGATCTGGGCGATCACGTTCCTCACCCTGGTCGCCGCCGGGGTGATCTCGCCCGCCGTGTTCTGGACCGCCCTCGGTCTCGGCTCCGCGGTCGGGCTCGTCAACCAGCTCCGCACCCTCGTCGCCCATCACTGGGAGAACGAGGGCGAGGAGATGACGCCGACCGAGCAATATCTCGACACGGTCAACGTGCCGCCGCCAGCGACGCTTCCGATGCTGTGGGCGCCGGTCGGGCTGCGCTACCACGCCCTGCACCACCTGCTGCCGCGCCTGCCCTACCACGCGCTCGGGACCGCCCATGCCCGCCTGATGGCGGAGCTGCCCGAAAGCGCGCGCTACCGCGAGGGCAACGCCCGCGGCTTTTGGGAAGTGGTCGGCCGCCTGCTCGGCTTCATCCGCAACCGCCGCGCCGCGCGGGACGCAAAGATCGCCCCGGCGGAGTGACGGGATCGCGCGGGCGGAGCGAAGCGCCCCGCCCGCGAACCGCTCAGGCCGACTCCGGCTTCTCCCTGAAACGGTCCATGATCTTGCCCGCGCGCTTGGGGCGGGTAAGAGGCGTCGGCGTGGGGGCGTTGCCACGGACGAGGCTCGTGCCCGAATAGATGTCGCCCGCGAGCTGGAGATCGAAGCGCTCGGCGTCGCGCCGGCGAACGTCCTCGGCGATCTCGGCGGCTTCTTCGTCCGGCACCCCGAGCGCGACGAGCGCCGCCTCGCCGAACGCCATTGCCGACTCGAAGGTCTCGCGGATGTGGTAGTCGACGCCCGCGCGAGCGAGATCCATCGCATGGCCGCGATCGAAGGCCCGGACGAAGAGCTTCGCGTGGGGGAACTCCGCCTGCATGAGCTCGACGATCTTCTCGGCCGCCTCCTGCTTGTCGACGCAGACCAGCACCGCCCGCGCCTGGCCCGCGCCGGAGGTCCGCAGCGTGTCGAGGCGCGTTCCGTCGCCGTAATAGACCTTGAAGCCGAACGTCGCCGCGGCCTCGATCATCTCGACGTCGTTCTCGATGATCGAGATGTCGACGCCGCGCGCGAGCAGCGACTGGCTTGCGACCTGCGCGAAACGCCCGAAGCCGATCACCAGCACCTGGCCGGTCAGACCGTCGGCCTCGTCCACGCCGTCGAGCGACTGTTTCGCCGGCGGGGCCAGCCGCTTCAGCGCGAGCGCCGTCAGGGGCGTCAGCGCCATCGAAAGGATGACGACCGCGGTGAAGATGGCGTTGGTGGGCGCGTCCATGATCCCGACGGCGGCCGCCGCGGAGTAAAGGACGAAGGCGAATTCGCCGCCTTGGGCGAACAGCGCCACGCGGTCGATCGCCTCCCGCGAGGTCGAGCCGAGCGCCCGCGCCACGCCGAAGATCGCGGCCGCCTTCACGACGATGAACAGGGCCGTGAAGCCGAGGATCGTGGCCCAGTGCAGGGCGATTGCGGAAAGATCGAGCGACATGCCGACGGCCAGGAAGAACAGGCCGAGCAGAATGCCCCGGAACGGCTCGACGTCGGCCTCGAGCTGATGCCTGAACGTCGATTCCGACAGCAGCACTCCCGCGATGAACGCGCCCATGGCCATGGAGAGGCCGCCGAACGCCATCAGCAGCGCCGAGCCCAGCACCACGAGCAGCGCCGCGGCCGTCATCACCTCGCGGGCCTGAGAGCGCGCAAGGATCCGGAACAGGGGATTGAGCAGATAGCGGCCGGCGACCACGAGGCCGGCGATCGAGGCCAGCGCGATCCCGATCTCGACCCAGCGGTTCGAGCCGGTTTCTCCCCCGGCCGCGGGCGCGATAAACGCGACGACCGCCAGCAGCGGCACGATCGCGAGGTCTTCGAGCAGCAGGATCGAGACCGCCTTCTGCCCCTGCGGCGTCGAGGTCTCGCCGCGCTCGTCGAGCATCTGCATGACGACCGCGGTGGACGACAGCACAAAACCCATGCCGGCGACGAACGCGACCGGGAGGGCCAGGCCCGCCGCATAGCCGGCCGCCGTCAGCAGCGCGCCCGAGACCGCCACCTGTCCCGCGCCGAGGCCGAAGATCTCGCGCCGGAGGCTCCACAATCGAGACGGCTGCATCTCGAGCCCAATCACGAACAGCAGCATGATGACGCCGAACTCGGCGACATGAAGGATCGTGGCGGGATCGCTGAACAACCCGAGGCCGAACGGGCCGATGACGAGACCGGCCGTGAAGTAGCCGAGCACGGAGCCGAGCCCCAGCCGCCGGAAAATCGGAACCGCGACGACGCCCGCCCCGAGAAGCGCCACGACTTGGACGAGTTCGCTCTGGCCTGCGGCCGCCATCTTGATCCCCTGGTCGGATTGTCCTGCATAATCAATACAGATCGATCGGCTTCGCCACAGCCCGAATGACTCCGGAAAGGTCAGGATCGGCCGGCAAGTCGCCGCTTGCGGAAAAGCAGGCCGATCGACGATCCCCGCCGTCCCGACAGCGTCCTTGCCGCGGCGCAAAACCCCTGATATCCGCCGCGCCATGACCGCCGCGCCGCAAGACAACATCCGCAACTTCTCGATCGTCGCCCATATCGACCACGGGAAGTCGACGCTCGCCGACCGGCTGATCCAGCTCACCGGCGGCCTCGCCGACCGCGAGATGCAGGAACAGGTGCTCGACTCGATGGACATCGAGCGCGAGCGCGGCATCACCATCAAGGCGCAGACGGTGCGCCTCACCTATCCGGCCAAGGACGGCAAGACCTACACGCTGAACCTCATGGACACGCCGGGCCATGTGGACTTCGCCTACGAGGTGTCGCGGTCGCTCGCGGCCTGCGAGGGCTCGCTGCTCGTGGTGGACGCCTCGCAGGGCGTCGAGGCGCAGACGCTCGCCAACGTCTATCAGGCGCTCGACAACAATCACGAAATCGTGCCCGTCCTGAACAAGATCGACCTGCCGGCCGCCGAGCCCGACCGGGTGAAGGAGCAGATCGAGGAGGTGATCGGCCTCGACGCTTCCGACGCCGTGCCGATCTCGGCCAAGACCGGCCTCGGCATCGACCTCGTGCTCGAAGCCATCGTCGCGCGCCTGCCGCCGCCCAAGGGCGACCCGGACGCGCCGCTCAAGGCGATGCTCGTCGACAGCTGGTACGACGTCTATCTCGGCGTCGTGGTGCTGGTGCGCGTGGTCGACGGGCAGCTCAGGAAGGGCGCGAAGATCCGCCTGATGGGCACCGGCGCGACCTACGACGTCGACAAGGTCGGCGTGTTCACGCCGAAGATGGTGGACGTGCCCTCGCTCGGCGTCGGCGAGATCGGCTTCTTCACAGGCTCGATCAAGGAGGTGGCCGACACCCGCGTCGGCGACACGATCACGGAAGAGAAGCGCCAGACCAAGGAAATGCTGCCGGGCTTCCGCCCCGCGCAGCCGGTGGTGTTCTGCGGCTTATTTCCGGTCGACGCCGCCGACTTCGAGGACCTGCGCGCCGCGATGGGCAAGCTCCGCCTCAACGACGCGAGCTTCACCTTCGAGATGGAGACGAGCGCAGCGCTCGGCTTCGGCTTCCGCTGCGGCTTCCTCGGGCTTCTGCACCTCGAGATCATCCAGGAGCGGCTCGAGCGCGAGTTCAATCTCGACCTGATCGCGACCGCGCCGTCGGTCATCTACAAGATCGCGATGACCAACGGCGACGAGATCGAACTCCACAATCCGGCCGACATGCCGGACGTGGTCAAGATCGAGGAAATCTCAGAGCCCTGGATCCGAGCCACGATCCTCACCCCCGACGACTATCTCGGCGCGGTGCTGAAGCTCTGCCAGGACCGGCGCGGCATCCAGATCGACCTCAACTATGTCGGCAAGCGCGCCATGGTCGTGTACGACCTGCCGCTGAACGAGGTGGTGTTCGACTTCTACGACCGCCTGAAGTCGATCTCGAAGGGCTACGCCTCCTTCGACTACAACATCACGGACTACCGGGTCGGCGACCTCGTGAAGATGTCGATCCTCGTCAACGCCGAGCCGGTCGACGCCCTCTCGATGCTGGTGCACCGCACCCGCGCCGAGGCCCGCGGCCGGGCGATGTGCGAGAAGCTCAAGGAGCTGATCCCGCCGCATCTGTTCGTCATCCCGGTGCAGGCGGCGCTCGGCGGCAAGATCATCGCCCGCGAGACCATCCGGGCGCTGCGCAAGGACGTGACCGCCAAGTGCTACGGCGGCGACGCCAGCCGCAAGCGCAAGCTTCTGGACAAGCAGAAGGAAGGCAAGAAGAAGCTCCGCCAGTTCGGCCGGGTGGAGATTCCGCAGGAAGCCTTCATCGCCGCGCTCAAGATGGACGATTGAAATCGAACGTTCGCGCGACGCGCCCGCTTAACGCACATCTGTTTTCCGGTCGAAGACGCAGACCGCCCAGACAACGGCGAAGCCGAGGAGCAGAAACGTCACGCCAAGAATGACGGCCATTCTGGCGTCGTGGCAATCATTGCCCGAAGGACACTGATCAACCGCCGCGCTGGCGCCGGCAACCGCTAAAGTCAGACCGGCCAGAACCCCAAGACTTCCGCCAAGGAAAACTACCGCCAAGGCAAAACCGACAATCAAGCGAATGGTCTTCGGCACTGGCTATTGATGTCGTTTCACGAACAACGGCTTAATATAGCAGTCGTTTTAAACGAATTCCACCTCGACGTGCCGATCCGTGAAACGGACGAGCCGGCACGTCCTCACGAACCTGTCGGCCTCGATCGACAGCTCGAACTGATCCGGCAACCCGATAGCGCTCGACACGTCGACCCCGGCTCCGCGCTCCGAAAGAAAGCGCACGGTGCAGTCGAGGCTCGACGAACGGCGGTTGAACAGAATGCGCCCGCCCTTGAAGACGCGACTGTGCCGAGGTTCCGCGGACGGCGCCGGAGATTGCGCCAGCACGGTGCGGTCGCGGCCTTGGGATTTGGCGGCGTAGAGCGCGGCGTCGGCCTCGCGCAACAGGCCGTCGAGGTCCGATCCGCGCCGGCTCGTCGAGACGCCGACGCTCGCCGTCACGCCGAAGCCGCCGCCGTCCGCCTGGAACGTCTCCGCGGAGATCGCCGAGCGCAAACGTTCCATGACGTCGAACGCCTCGCGCGGGCCGGCGTGCGGCAGGAGCGCCGCGAACTCCTCGCCGCCGAGGCGTCCGATCAGATCGGAGCCCCGGAGCTCGCCGACGCAGGCCGCGACGCAGCGCTTGAGCACCGCGTCGCCGGCGGCATGGCCGTGCGCGTCGTTGACCGCCTTGAAGTGATCGAAGTCGATCAGGGCGAGGCTGACCTCGTGCCCGTGCCGCGCGGCGAGAGCGAGGCTTCTCGCCGCCTCCTCACGGAAGGCGCGGCGCGACAGCGCGCCGGTCAGGCCGTCCTCGTTCGCGAGCCGGCGAAGTTCGAGTTCGTCCATGACGACGGCGGCGAGATCCCGCAGGATCGCAAGATCCCCGGCGTCGAACTCCCGCGGCTCCCTGTCGATGACGCAGAACGCGCCGAGCGCGTGGCCGTCGGAGGTGATCAGCGGCGCGCCGGCGTAGAAGCGGATGTGAGGCTCGCCGGTCACGAACGGATTGGCCGCGAAGGCCGGGTCCTGCGACGCGTCGACGACGATCAGCGGCGTGCGCCGCGCCGCCGTTACGGCGCAGAACGCCGGCCCGCGCGGGGTCTCGTCCGCATCGAGCCCGCATTGCGCCTTGAACCATTGGCGATGCCCGTCGACCAGCGACACGGCGGAAATCGGAACGTGGAAAATACGTTGGGCGAGACGCGTCACCCGATCGAACGCCTCTTCCCGCGGCGTGTCGAGAATGTCGTAACGGCCAAGGGCGGCGAGCCGGTCGGACTCCGCCCCCGTCTCTTGCCGGCTGTCTTCCGCCGTTGACGATCCCGAGGGGACGATACGGCCGGATTCGAGCGTCACGATCGGTCCTCCGCTTTCAGAAGGCGTCGCGAACCGCGTCGTCGACGGTTCGGTCGGCCGGAAACGATCCCTCAGCCCATACCGGACTACATCGTTACCGATCAACCGCCGCCGTAATGCGTCGTGAGACCGCGCCATCGGTCGATGGTCAGGCTTCGGGACAGACGTTCGGCGAGCGCGTCTCGGTCCTTCAGCTCGCATTCCCACAGCGTCACGACGCGCCAGCCGGCCGCCTCCAGGGCCTCGCGCGCGCGTTCGTCGCGCGCGACGTTGCGGGCGATCTTCGCCTCCCAATAGGCGGCGTTGGTCTTGGGTTTCCGGCTGCCCCGCGCGCACTCGTGGCCGTGCCAGAAGCAGCCGTGGACGAAGACCGCCGTCCCGAACCGCGGGAACACGAGATCGGGGCTGCCGGGCAGATCCTTCCGATGCAGCCGGAACCGGTAGCCGAGCGCATGCGCCGTGCGGCGCACCAGCATTTCGGGCCTGGTGTCGCGGCTCTTCACCGCGCGCATGACGGCCGAGCGATCAATCATCGATTGTTCTGAATTCGTAACATCGCAGATTCGCGCACAGGATTTCTCATGCTCGATATCGACGCTCGTTAACGAAGGTGATACTCGGAATAGAACAAAACGTAATCAAACTCTTTTTGCATGGATGCCCCGGTGCTCCAGAAGGTCCTAAAACCCACCTTTTTCGAGTTCTTTGCTGGAGCAGGAATGGCTCGAGCAGGACTTGGGGACGGTTGGCGCTGCACGTTCGCCAACGACTTTGATAAAAAGAAAGCTAAGACCTACAAAATTAATTGGGGAGATTCAGACGTTTTCCACGAAGGCGATATTAGATCTCTAAACATAGAGGACATGAATGGCCATCCAGATTTGGTTTGGGGATCTTTTCCTTGCCAAGACTTGTCTTTAGCTGGCGGAGGAGCAGGGCTCCGCGGCGAACGCAGCGGTACGTTTTATCCATTTTGGTCTCTGATGGACGATTTAGGCCGGAATGGCCGCCCACCTAAAATCATCGCGCTAGAGAACGTATGCGGAACCCTGACATCTCATGGCGGCGCGGACTTCGCCGCTATTTGCTCCACGTTCCGGGACGCCGGCTATCGCTACGGCGCGCTGGTTATAGACGCAGCATTTTTTGTCCCGCAATCGCGTCCGCGGCTTTTCGTGATCGGGATTCGGGCAGACATATCCATTGACGATGCGCTTGTCGCACCAACCGCCAGTTCCGTATTTCACACGCGCGGTCTACGGGCGGCCGTAGACCGAATTCCGGCAACCGCTCGCGAACAATGGGTGTGGTGGAACTTACCCGCACCGCCCACTCGAACAATTTCATTTGCCGACGTAATTGAAGATAGTCCAAATAGTGTTGAATGGCATTCTTCGTCTGAAACAGCCAAGCTGCTAGGCATGATGTCGCCCATCAACCTCGCAAAAGTCGAGAAAGCCAAGCGTGCAGGACGATTGATGGTCGGTAGCATCTACAAGAGGACACGGCGGAGCGACACCGGGAAGGTAGTAAGAGCCGAGGTTCGTTTTGACGACGTTGCAGGGTGCTTACGAACTCCTGCCGGCGGCTCTTCTCGACAGGTAATATTGGTTGTCGACGGCCCCCGCGTCAGATCTCGGCTGATTTCGACAAATGAAACGGCCCGCCTGATGGGCCTTCCCGATGACTACATGCTTCCAGAAGCATATAATGAGGCATATCATCTGATTGGAGACGGTGTTGCAGTTCCAGTAGTGCGCTTCATAGCCGAGAATATCTTCGAACCTATTCTGAAAATCGGTCACCATGAGCTCAATTCCGAACGGCGGTTCAGTTTTATGTGAAGCCAATGCTGAGCTTAGGCTCCGTATAACTGAGTTCGCGGAAACGTTGCGAACTCAGGCACATTTACTCGGATCACATGGACTTAGTGAAGCTGAGTTTTATCAATCGGGTCTCTTTCGCGGCGCAATCGAACGTTTGCGTGGGCAGTTTTCCGCCTCAATGCAGGAAAAGAGAGATTTTGTTAGATCAATACTTAATTATATGCAGGACCACGATTATATATCTGACTGGGATTCAGCGGGGGACGCAAATCGCCACGACTATGTCGTTACGATGAAGGATGGGAAGAAGGCAGCAATCGAACTCAAGGGCTGTCTAGACGGCAATAATACAAATATTTTCGAGCGACCACCACACGTTAGCGAGTTTATAATTTGGTCTGTTTGCTCAAATCCAGGAGCAGATCCACGCCACAATGTTTGGAGTGGTATTCACACTCGATTATCCGCAGAAATTATAGCACGCGAACAAAGAATCGACGGGCTTTTGGTCTGGGATTGGATTTGCGGCACACTTGGACGTCGGTGCCCTAAAACGACAACCGAAACCGACAGGCTTACGGTCGTTGGCCCGTTCGAGCTTCCGCCTCCATGTATTTACCTATTCCCAGGTACAATTCCATCTCCTCGTAACAATCCGAGGCCCACGTCTCAAAATATCGAGCAAGTCGGCATTCTGTCAGCTTTTCACAAATGCTTTGGCGGCAAGGACGAGCATCTCAATTCTGTTGAATTTGAAGTCAAATATCAAGGAGTGGAAACTATGCGCACTACGACCATACGCCGGAAGGGCGTTGCTGTTCGTCAATCGCAGCCAACGCCCATCCAGCGTTCTTAGATCGTAACTATCAGATTCGCATTTGTCAGTCGTCCTTGGTCTCGTCCTCGACCGTCGCGTCGGGCGCGTTCTTCTTGATCGACTCGATCGCCTTCATGGCCGAGGCCTTGGCCTTGTAGCCTTCCGAGCCGAACATCTTCTCGCCGTTCGAGGCGACGAAGCGGAAGCGGAACTCGCCGGCCTTGTCCTTGTAGACTTCGAATTTGTACGCCATCGCATCGTCCTCCCGTCGGCTTCGCGAACGACCTGATAAAGCCGTTCCGCAAGGCTAAGGCCGATTTCACGCCGCAGCCAAGCGGAACCCTGCGGACTTCGGTGGAAATCGCGCGATTCCCGTATACGCCGCCGCAACTTTATTCGCGCCGTCTCGGCCGTCGGCGGAACGCGCGGGCGGGGACGGCGGTTGTCCAGGCATGAAGAACCCCTGGATGAGCCTGTGGCTGAGCGCGGCCAACACCTATTCGAGTGCCGCCCGCGGGATGATGGCCGCCGAAACCCGGCGGACTCAGAACGCCATGGCGCAGGAAATCGCCAAGCAGACCATGGCGTTCTGGTTTCCCTGGAGCGCGACGGAAGCGGCGAAACCGGCGCCGGCCGCGAAACGCCGGCGAACGAGGCGGTCGCGTGCGTCATGAGGAGCGGCGGACGACGGAGACTGCTTCCGCCGGCCGCCTGACGACGTTACGTCGAGGCCGCGTTCAGAGCGCCGCGAGCGTCTTCTCGGCGCTCGAAACGTCCGCCTTGCCGGGCGAATCCTCGACCGCGAGATGGGTCACGACCATGTCGTCGAGGATCATGGCGTAGCGCTTCGAGCGCAGGCCGAGGCCGCCGCCCGAGGCGTCGAGATCGAGGCCGATCGCCTTGGCGAAGTCGCCGTTGCCGTCCGACAGGAACTCGATCTTGTCCTTCGCGCCCGTGGCCTCCGCCCAGGCGGCCATCACGAAGGGGTCGTTGACGGCGGTGACCGCCACCACCTCGACGCCCTTCTTCGCCAGCGCGTCGAGAGCGTTGAGATAACCCGGCAGGTGGTTCTTGTGGCAGGTCGGCGTGAAGGCGCCGGGCACGGCGAACAGCACGCCCTTCTTCCCGGCGAACACTTCCTCAGTCATCACCGTCTCGGGTCCGTTCGGCCCAAGACGGCGGAAGGTGGTGTTGGGCAGGCGCTGGCCGACCTCGATCGTCATGGGCTCGTTCTCCGGAAAGGCGGGCGCGCCGGCCCGCCGCGCAGGGCGTTCCGGCGGGAGGTTTAAGGCGCGGGCGCGATCGCGTCGAGGGCGACCGGCGTCTCGATCGCTTGTCCGCCCACGGCGAGCGTGAAGCGCAGACCGCTCTTCGGCAACTCCGGCTCGTCGAAGACCATGCGGAACGTCGCCCGTCCGTCCTTCGGCTCGCCCACCGGCTCGGGCGCCGGGGCGAAGT
This sequence comes from Ancylobacter novellus, assembly GCA_003241695.1. Lineage (GTDB taxonomy): Bacteria > Pseudomonadota > Alphaproteobacteria > Rhizobiales > Methylopilaceae > Methylopila. The sequence goes on from QFPN01000010.1 coordinate 96,711, forward strand.
CGCCGTCGCCGGTCTCCGCGAAGAGCAGCGGCCGATCCGGTCCGGCGGGGGCCGCGACCGATATCTCGAGCGCCGCCCCGCCGTCCTTTCCCGCCCCGGCGCGGCGCACGGAGGAAACCGCGAGCGCAGCCGTGGAACCGAGCGCGAGCGGCTTCGGCGCGGCGGCCGCGGCGGCGCGGGCTTCCTCGGCCTCCACGGCGGCCGGAGCGCCGTCCGGCGCAAGGTCGAGCGCCGCTTCGGCCCGCACCGGCACGCAGACCTGCTCGCAGACGCCGTAATCGGCAGTGAGCTTCAGCCAGACGGGCCGCGACGGATCCTTCGGCCGCACGACGACCGGCAGCGTCACTTCGCCGTGATAGACGTTGGTGACGCCGTCCTCGCCCTCGGCGCGCTCGGGGGCCGGATAGGCGACATGCGCCTCCGCGACGTTGGTCGAGCCCGAGAAGTCGAAGCGCGGCGGCACCCCGCTCGCGCCGGGCTGGCGCCAGTAGGTCTTCCAGCCGGGATCGAGCGCGATCTCGATCGCCGCGAGGCGCCCGCCCGCCTCCGCCGCGCCGCCGTCGATCAGGCGGAGCGCCGTCGCGCCGTCGCGCGCCCATGGCGAAACGCCCTCGCCCGCCAGGGCGGCCGACGGCAGAACGAAAGCGAGCGCTGCGGCGAAAAAGCGGATCATCAGGCCTCCAGCATAGTCCGGGCGCGCACTCCGCCAACGCAAAGCGGCGTGAGCGCGGCGAAGGGAAAGCAGAACGCCGCGCGCGCAAGACGACTTTCAAAAAGCGCGGGCCGACCCTAATCTTGGGTCATGACCCCGGCGATCCGCAAACATCTGACCGACCGGAAGGACCGGTCCGGCTATCTCGACGGCCAGGTGCTCGTCGCCATGCCGTCGATGTCGGACGACCGCTTCGCCCGCACCGTGATCTATGTCTGCGCCCATTCGCCCGAAGGCGCGATGGGCATCGTCGTCAACAAGCCCGCGCCGCACATCAGCTTTCCCGATCTGCTCGTGCAGCTCGACGTGATCTCGGACGGCGAGGAGATCCGCCTGCCGGAGCGCGCCGGCCTCGTGCAGGTGCTGCGCGGCGGCCCGGTGGAGAGCGGGCGCGGCTTCGTGCTGCATTCGGCCGACTTCATGATCGAGGACTCGACGCTGCCGATCGACGACGGCATCTGCCTGACGGCGACGCTCGACATCCTGAAGGCGATCGCCCGCGGCGACGGCCCGCAGAAGGCGCTGCTGGCGCTCGGCTACGCCGGCTGGGCGCCGGGCCAGCTCGAGACCGAGATCCAGGCCAACGGCTGGCTCAACTGCCCGGCCGACCGCGGCCTCGTCTTCGACGACGAAGCGGACTCCAAATACGACCGCGCGCTCGCCAAGATCGGCATCGACCTCGGCAAGCTCTCGACCGAAGCCGGGCATTCCTGAACCGTCTGAGACTGTCGCGTCACGAGGGTCTGTCGATCGACGCGATTTTTGGCCGGACGATCGATGGCTTGGGCTGTTCTACGCGGTCTTCTGGCGCGCGGCGGCGGGGCAGGCATGCGCAGGGCTCGCCAGCGGCGCCGATAGATCGCGAGAACGACGAGCTTCACCCGAACGGCCCGCCTCGACGAGGCCGAAACGGGTGATCCGTGCAGAGCGATGCGCCGCTTCCAGAAATCAAACGACGTCACACATCAGGACTGACGCGAAAGTCCCGGCGCGGAGAGGCGAAGAACGGCGTTGTTCGGAAAGTGTCTTCTGCGGATTCGCCGCGCAGGGGCTCGCAATTTCTCCGCTCCGTTCAACCTCCTGTTTCACTTTCTCGGGCGAGATGGCGGCAAGGACGGCGTTTCGACGTCGAACCCGGCGGCGGGACAGGAGGGCTGTGCGTTTGACCGAGGGGCCACGGACCGGAATCGCGATCGTCGGCTGCGGCTATGTGGCGGACTCCTATCGCTGGCGCCTCGCGCTGCATGAGGACGCGCTGAAGCTGATCGGCGTCTGGGACCACGATCCTCAGCGCCTCGCCGCCTTCTCCGCCTGCTGGGGCGACCGCGCCTATCGTTCGCTCGACGAGGTCTTGTCGGACCCCGAGGTTTCTCTCGTCCTCAACCTCACGACGCCCGAAAGCCATGCGGAGGTGACCGAGGTAGCGATCGCCGCCGGCCGCCACGTCTATTCCGAAAAACCGCTCGGCATGACGGTCGCGGAGGCCCGGCGCATGCGCGACCTCGCGCGCGCGGCCGGCGTCCGCCTCGCCTCCGCGCCCTGCAACGTGCTCGGCGAAAGCGCGCAGACGCTGTGGCGCGCGGTCCGGACCGGCGTCGCGGGCAAGGTCGCGCTCGCCTACGCCGAACTCGACGACGGCATGATCCACCGCGCGAACTACCGGACCTGGGCGAGCCGCAGCGGCCGGATCTGGCCCGCGCGCGGCGAGTTCGAGACCGGCTGCACCTTCGAGCATGCGGGCTACGCCGTCACGGTCTTCGCCGCGATGTTCGGGCCGGTCCGGCGCGTGACCGCGTTCTCGGCGCTGCTCGTGCCGGACAAGCGCACCGACCCGCCGCTGCCGCATCCGGCGCCGGACTTCTCGGTCGGCTGCCTGGAGTTCGACGGCGGGATCGTGGCGCGCGTGACCAATTCGGTCGTCGCCTCCTATGATCACCGCATGAGGATCTTCGGCGACGAGGGAACGCTCGAGCTGCGCGAGCCATGGGACTACGCTTCGCCGGTCAAGTTCCGTGCGGCCTCGGTCGGGCGGCTGTCGCGGCTGATGGAGCGCAAGCTTGGCGCGGGCTTCGGGGCCCGGCGCCTGTCTCCCGTGCGTCCGACGCCGTTCAAGACGGGTCGCGGCGCGCCCACCATGGACTTCATGCGCGGCCCCGCCGAACTCGCCGAGGCGATCCGGACGGGCCGCAAGTGCCGGCTCGACGAGGACTTCGCCGTCCACGTCACGGAGGTGACCGAGATGCTGCAGCATCCCGACCGTTTCAACCGGCCGGCCGTGGTGGAGTCGAGCTTCGCGCCGATCGAGCCGATGGACTGGGCGCGATGAGCGCCCGCCTCTCCGTCCGGCTCTCGACCTGCTCGTTCCGGGGCGACTTCGAGTCCTGCCGCACGCTGTGCGAAAGCGTCGACCGCTTCGTCGACGGCTCGATCGAGCATTGGCTGATCGTGCCTAGCCGAGACCTCGACCTGTTCCGCGGCCTCGGCGGCAGGCGCCGGCGGGTGGTCGCCGAGGACGCCTTCCTGCCGCGCGGCTTCTGGAAGGCGCCGACGCCGCCCGCGCCCGTGCGAAAACTCCTCGGGCTGCCTCGCCGCAACGTCTATCTGACGCCCTTCAGTCCGCCGGTCCGGGGCTGGATTGCGCAGCAGATCATGAAGATCGCGGCGACGGTCGAGGCCGACGCCGACGTCGTCGTCCATGTCGACAGCGACAACGCCTTCATCCGGCCGCTCGCCTATGAGCATCTGGTGCGCGGCGACACAGTGCGGCTCTACCGCAGCCCCGAGATGATCCCGCTCGACACCCATCGCCGCTGGCATCGTGCGGCGTCCGCGCTGCTCGGCCTGCCGGACGAGGACTGGCACGGCGCGGAATATATCGACGCGCTGGTGGTCTGGCGCCGCTCGGCCGCGGCCGCGATGGCGGAGCGGATCGAGGCGGTGGCGGGCAAGTCGTGGCGCGTCGCGCTGTCGCGCACGCCGCACTTCGCCGAATACGTTCTCTACGGCGTCCACGCCGACCGCATCATGGGCTTCGAGGCCGCGGGCGTGTGGCCGGAGCCGCTGTCGCTCTGCCATTCGCGCTGGTCGGGCGACTTCGCCGGTCCCGAGGACGAGGAGGCCTTCGTGAAGGCGGTGCGGCCGGGGCAGGTGTCGTGCCTGATCCAGTCGACCATCGACCTGACGCCGGAGCGCCGCGCCGAACTCTATGCCCGCGTCGAGCGCGAGGCCGCCCGGCAGGACGCCGGAGGCTGAAGGGCGTCTCAGCTCGGCCTGCGGTCGCCCTCGCGATAGACCGGGTATAGCCCGCCGAAGGAGAGCTTGCCGAGGACGCCGGCCCAGCGGAAGCCATAGTCGGCGCGCGCGTCCGAGCCGCGCAGCGCCTGCGCCGGCCCCGAGGCCGCGAGCAGCCCAGCCTGAACGGCGGCCTTGACCCGGATGGTCCAGCGCTCGAGCTGCGGCGAACGGCTCGCCCCGGCCACCGCGGCCGCGTAGGCCTGCCCGCCGGCGTAGAGACGGCGGCGCAGATAGGCGCCGTCGCAGCGCGCCGCCGGCACGTCCTCTACGGCGACGGCGTCCGGCAGCCAGCCGAAGCGCAGGCCCCGCGCCTGCAGCCGGCAGAACAGGTCATAGTCTTCGCCGCCCGCGTCGCCGAAGGCCGGATCGAAGGCGAGCCCGCCCTCGAGCGCGCGGCGCCGGAAGATCGAGTTGCAGGTTCCAAGGGTGATCCCCGGCGTTTTCGCCGGTCCCATGGCGTAGAGTTCCGTGCCCGCCGGTCCCGCGACCTCGCGCGAGAACAGGTTGCGGATCGCGGGGCTCGCGCGCTCCGGCGCCTCGAAGCGCGGGGCCACGCGCCCGAACAGCACGTCTTGCGGCAGCGCGGAGAGGCCCGCGACCACGGCTTCGAGCCAGCCCGCGTCCGCCTCTTGGTCGTCGTCGAGGAAAGCCACGACGTCGGCGTCGGCCGCCGCCGCGAGGCCGGCGTTGCGCGCGACGGAGATGTTGGGCGGCCCCGCCTCGACATAGCGCAGGAGATAGGGGCTGTCGGGCCTCAGGGCGTCCACGACGGCGCGCGCCTCGGCCTTCGGATCGTTGTCGACGACCACGGCCACGACGTCGAGCCCCTCGGGCCTGCGCATCGCGAAGATCGACCGCAACGCGCGAGCGAGCGGGCCGGGGCGCAGATAGGTGCAGATGACGATCGCGACGTCGGTTGCCAACCTCAGGCCTCTAGCGCCTGAGGTCGCGCAGATAGAGGCGCAGCACCGCCGGGCTCTCGATCAGATAGCGCCGCCACATCCGGCGCGGCTCGGTCGTGAGGCGGTAGAGCCATTCGAGGCCGAGGCGCGACATCGCGCGCGGCGCGCGCTTCCTCCGGCCGACGAGGAACTCGACGGCGGCCCCGATGCAGAGCCCGACGCCCCGCGCCATCCCACGGGAGCGGAGCGCCTCCGCGACCGCCTCCTGCTGCGGCGAGCCGACGGCCAGCAGCGTGATCCGGGCCGGATGGGTCTCGATGAAGCCGACGGTGCGCTCGAAGGCGTTGCGGTCGGAGGCGAGGCCCATCGGCGCCTCGAAATGCGAGGCGGCGGTCAGGCCGGTCTTCGCTACGAAGGCGTCGAACAGCGCCGTGTCGCCCCCGACGAGCAGCACCGTCGCGTCCCGCGGCAGGCGGGCGTCGCCGAACAGCGCGACCACGAGATCCGCGCCCGGCGCGGCCGGAAGGTCCACGCCGCGGCTCCGCGCCAGCATCGCGACCACGCGGCTGTCGTTGAGGCAGAGCCAGGCGCGCCGATAGGGGCCGGCGAACGTGTCCGGCTCTCCCGCGATGCGCGCCAGATGCGCGGCGTTCGGCGTCACGATCGCGGCGAAGGGCGCGGCGGGCGGCCGGGCGAGAACCTCCGAAACGACGTCGTCGACCGACAGGCGATCGTAGTCGACGCCGAGAAAGCGCGCGCGATCCCGCATGTCCTCGCTATCCGCCACTGCGCACGCGGGGGCGGACATCGCCGCCACCGGCCCCGAACCGCATGATGAGGTCGCGTCCGATCTTCAGTCTCCCTTGCCGCGTGCGCCGCGAGCGTCGACGAGCGCACGGCTTCGCATCGATACGAACATGGCGAGAAGTGAAATATTGCAGAACGGAACGCCTCGGATAAACAAGGTCGCTTCCGTTAAATTATGCAACAAATACAGCATCAATATCAACGTCAGCAGCCCGTTGGCCCAGGCCGTCGTCAGCGATGCGCGCGCCGAGAAGCTCCATCGCGCCGCGACGAGAAGCTGCACGACGACGACCATCGCGGCGAGGACTGTCGCGGGGAGACCGATCTGCAGCCAGAGCTCGAGATAGCCGTTGTGCGCCTGGTTGATGGTTCCGATCTCGATGTCGCCGAGCCATGAGCCGGGGTCGACCCTGAGCAGCGGGTCGGCGCCGGGTCCGACGTCCCAGAACGCGCCGTAGCCGTGGCCGAGCCACGGCCGCTCGCCGGCGCGGTCGAGCGCGAAGGCCCACAACTCGTCACGGCCTGTGAAGCTCGCGTCGCCGGTGAAGACGGCGGCGAAACCGGCGGGATCGAACCCCGACGCGGCGAAGGCCGCGAGCAGGCCCGCCCCGCCGAGCGCCGCGAAGCCGGCCGCCAGCGCGACGAAACGCGGGCCGAAGCGCCGCGCCAGCTCCGCGCAGGCGATCAGCCCGAAGGCGAGCAGGGTCAACGCGATCGAGGTCTTGCTCCGGGTCGCGAGCAGGAACAGCAGGATAAGCGCGAGCCCCACGAGGCCGAGCGCGATCCGCCGGGAATCGCGCGCCCCGAGCGTCCAGGTCGCGGCCGTCACCGCCGCGATCATCGCCACGATGCCGGCGACGTTCTTCTGGCTGTAGATGCCCCGCACGCCGAGATCGGTGATCGCGACGCCGGGCGCGGCCGCCGTCGCCAGGATGTTGAGCAGGACGATCCCGACGAGCGCCGCGAACAGGACGGTGTGGAAACGCCTCAGATCCGTGACGCCCGCCGCGCAGCCGGCCGCGACGACGGTCAGCATCACAAGCAGGATGCCGCGGCGGACGGTGAGATCGGGGTGGTCTGACCAGAAGACGCTCGCGAGGCAGAACCCCACGACCAGCGCAAGGCCGAGCGCCCGCGGAACCATGGAGACCGTCGCGCGCCATTCGACGGCGAGCGCCGCGAGCGCGAGCGCGAACAGGCCGAGCACCGCGACGCGGTCGAGCGGGTTGCCGTCGACGCGCTGCGCGGCCGAAGGGTCGCCGAACGGCTGGGTCCCGATGAAGACGTAGGCGAGGAAGCCGATCAGCAGCGCAAGATGCAGCGCGCCGCGCCAGCCGGCGGCCTGCGGGCGGGCGATGGCGAGCGGGCGGGCGTGATAGGCCGGGATTTCAGTCATGAAAACGTCCCGCGCCGCGGCGGCCGGCGCGGCGAATCATGGGGCGACGGTTGCGCTATGGGGTCATCGTACCACGTCTTCGCGCACATCCGGCCGGTGGGCGTCGCGATCTCATTTTTGCGGAGCCACAACGTCTGAAGAGGTAACCCGCCGATTGGAGGCCAGCGCCCAGCGTCGGGAAAGCGACGATCCTGAGACAGGAAACTGCATCTTCAGTTTCGACCGGCGCAGAACGCGGCCCGGCTCCTCGCGTCGCTGACGGAGCGCAGGCAATGACCACGGACGGCTCGGGCGACGTCGCGGTCTCTCCCGCGCCTCCGGCGCCCGCGGCGGCGTCCTGCGGCGGATTCTGCGATCGAACCCGTGGACGCCCGCGACGGGCTCGGGCATCACGGACGGGACGTTCGAGGATCCGCGCCGCGCCGGCCGGTCTTCCTTCCCGCCGAGAGTCCGATCCCATGACCGCCTATTCCGACCTCGCCGCCCATTTCGGCAAGATCTCCGCGCTGTCGAACGCGATCGGCATCCTGCACTGGGACAACGCCGCCATGATGCCGAAGGGGGCGGCCGACACGCGCGCCGAAAGCATGGCGCTGCTCGCGGTGCTCCGCCACGACATGGCGACCGACGCCCGCGTGGGCGACCTGCTCGACGCCGCCGACGGCGAAGGCGGGCTCGGGCCGTGGGAGATGGCCAACATCCGCGAGATCCGCAGGCTCTGGACGGTCGAGACCGCGCTCCCGGCCGATCTCGTGGCGGCGACGAGCAAGGCCGTTTCGGCCTGCGAGATGCGCTGGCGGACGGCGCGCGAGGAGTCCGACTTCGTCGGCCTGCTGCCCTTCCTCGCGGAGGTGCTGGCCGTCCAGCGCGAGATCGGCCGCGCCAAGGGCGAGAAGCTCGGGCTCGGCCCCTACGACGCGCTGCTCAACGATTACGAGCCGGGCGGCCGCGCCGCGATGATCGACGCGCTGTTCGACGACCTCGCGGGCTTCCTGCCGGGCTTCCTCGACGAGGTTCTGGCCGTACAGGCGCGGCGGCCCGCCGATCCGCCGCTCGAAGGCCCCTTCCCGGTCGAGAGGCAGCGGTCGCTCGGCCTCAGACTCATGACGGCGCTCGGCTACGATTTCGAGCGCGGCCGGCTCGACGTCTCGACGCATCCGTTCTGCGGCGGCGCCGACAACGACGTGCGCATCACCACCCGCTACGACGAGGCCGACTTCACCAGCGCGCTGATGGGCGTTCTGCACGAGACCGGCCATGCGCTCTACGAGCAGGGCCGCCCCGCGGGCTACATGAACCAGCCGGTCGGCGCGGCGCGCGGCATGAGCGTCCACGAGAGCCAGTCGCTGCTGATCGAGATGCAGGCCTGCCGGTCGGCCGAGTTCATCGCCTTCGCCGGCCCGATCATGCGCGAGGCCTTCGGGGGATCGGGGCCGGCGTGGGAGCCGGAGGCGCTGCGGCGGCGCTACACGCGGGTGGAGCGCGGCTTCATCCGGGTCGACGCCGACGAAGTCACCTATCCGGCCCACGTCATCCTGCGCTACCGGCTCGAACGCGCGATGATCGCAGGCGACCTCGCCCTCGCCGACCTGCCGGGCGCGTGGAACGACGGCATGCGCGGCCTGCTCGGCGTGACGCCTCCCAACGACCGTCTGGGCTGCCTGCAGGACATCCACTGGCCGAGCGGCGGCTGGGGCTATTTCCCGACCTACACGCTCGGCGCCTTGACCGCCGCGCAGCTGTTCGACGCCGCCACGACGGCCGATCCCGACATCCTGCCGGGGATCGGCCGCGGCGACTTCTCCGCCCTCGTCGCGTGGCTGCGGGCGAACGTCCACGGCCAGGGCTCGCTGCTCGAGACCGACGAACTGCTGACGCGCGCGACCGGCCGCCCGCTCGACGCGGACGTGTTCAAGCGACACCTGAAGCGGCGCTATCTGGGAGCGTAGGCCAAGCGCTCGCCGTCACGCCCGCGGAGACGTGAGGGCGCAAGCGGCAGGTCTCACCAGACCTTCGTGACCGTGTAGCCCGCGCCCCTGAACAGCTCGATCAGACCCTTCCTGCCCGGAAGGTGCAGGGCGCCGACGGCGATCAGCGTCGGGCCGGCGTCGACGAGCGGACGGGAGCGCTCGAACATCAGTCGGTTGCGGCGGTCGACGATGTCCTCGAGGAAGTCGGCGTAGGCCGAGACGTCGAGAGCCTCGCCCAGGGTCTCGCGCTTCATCGCAAAGTACCAGCCGACCCGCCGGGCGCGGTAGAGCGCGAGCGTCGTCGCCTGCAGGTCGTCGCTCGCCGACGCGTTGGCGACGGCGTCGCGCACCATCTTGCGCGCGGTCTCCTCGGGCGCGGCGGCCGCGGCCTCGAGCTGCTCGGACACGGTCTCGAGCCCGACGACCTTGAGCCCGGCGTCCTTCGCCGCCTGCTCGACCGCGCCGTCCACCACCGTCTCGCCGCCGCTGATCTTCTTCAACTCGCAGGCCGAGACCTGCAGCGTGACGCCGAGGAACCAGGGCTTCAGCATGGGGGCGACGGAGGCCGGCATGCCGGCCTCAGCGAGCCGCCGCCTCACTTCCTCCGCCTGCGCCTCGTTGAGTCCGTCGAGGCCCTTTCCGGAGACGTCCACGCCGTTGCGGGTCACGAAGGAGATCATCTCGGCCTGCGCCGCCGGCCCCTTCGCGTCGGCGAGCTCGATCGCGACGGTCTTGACCTCGCCGAGCGCCTCGCGGACCGGCGCGGCCAGCGCCACCAGATCCTTCTCGGTCGTGTGCATGGTGCCGAACAGGTAGGAAGGCTTTGCGCCGTCCTTGCCCTCGATCCGCCACAGCAGCCCCTCGGCGTTCGGCACGGTCCGCGCCTCGGCCTCGAAGGCGGCGTAGGCCTCCGGCCGCTCCGCCTTCGCCTTGGCGATCAGGTCCTGCCCCTGGCAGGAGGGAGCCGCGGAGCCGTCGGCGGGCGGGGCGGCGGGATCGGCGGCGGCCGGCGCGGCTGCGAGCACGAAGGCGAACGCCGCGAGGCGCAAGGCTGGCCCGATCATCGGCCGCTCCGAAGAGGTTTCGTCGCGCGTCTTCTAACAGCCGCGCCGCGACCAAAGCGTTAAGCCGGGAGCGTTCTCGAGACGCTGTTCCGCGGCGCGCCGGATGGCGCTAGAACGCATGCCATGTCGCTCTCCCCAGAAGAAGTCGAACGCTACGCCCGGCACATCGTGCTGAGGGAGATCGGCGGTCCCGGCCAGCAGCGCCTCCGGAAGGCGCGCGTGCTGGTGGTGGGCGCGGGCGGGCTCGGCTCGCCGCTCGCGCTCTACCTTGCGGCGGCGGGCGTCGGGACGATCGGGATCGTCGACGACGACGTCGTCTCGCTTTCGAACCTCCAGCGTCAGGTGCTGCACGCGACGGCGTCGGTCGGCGCGAAGAAGACCGCGTCGGCCGCCGAGGCTCTGGCGCGGGTCAATCCGCATGTCGCGGTCGAGACGCACGACGTCCGGCTCGACGCGGACAACGCCATGGATCTGATTGGCGCCTATGACGTCGTGGCCGACGGTTCCGACAGCTTCGCCACCCGCTACCTCGTCGCCGACGCCTGCGCGCTCGCGAAGACGCCGCTCGTCACGGCGCAGCTCGGAACCTTCGACGCCTCGCTGACCACGATCCGCGCCCATGAGCGCCGCCCGGACGGAACGCCGAACCCGACCTGGCGCTGCCTCTTCCCCGAGCCGCCCCCGCCCGGAACCGTGCCGTCCTGCGCGGAAGCGGGCGTCCTCGGCGCGCTCGCCGGCATGATGGGCTCGATGATGGCGATCGAGGTCGTGCGCGAGATCGTCGGCTTCGGTCAGGGGCTCGTCGGCCGGCTTCTCGTGGTGGACGCCCTCGACATGCGCTTCGAAACGCTGACCTACGACTGGGACCCCGAAAACCCCGTCACGGGCGAGACGCCGACCATCCGGGACCTGTCCGTCCATGCGAAGCGCCGAGGGGACGCATCGCACGCTCCGGCCGCGTGAAGCGCGCCCTGCCTAGGCGCGTCCGGTCTCAGCGCGTCCATGTGAAGGCGGCGGAGCGGCGCATGATCTTCAGCGCGCCGTCCTCGCCGCGGATCGCCACGTAGCAGCTCTCGCGCCCGGCGCTCCCGAGCGTCATGCAGAACCCTTCGTCGTCGAGACGCCACGTCCCCGCCCCCGCCGAGCCTGCGCGGCCGCCGGTTCGCGTCAGCGTGCCGTCCGGGGCGAAGGAGAAGCTCGACTTGCCGCCGCGCGGACCGACGGTCGCGATCGTCCGGCCGTCCAGCCACGCGGATTTGAGTTCCTGCGGCCCGACGAGCTCCGCGGCGGAAGCCGCCGCCGTCGACAGCGCCGCGAAGAAGAGAACAGCGAACGCCGCACGCATCGGAACCGCCTTTATGTTCATAATTTGTTCCAAGAACAAAGCATGATCATCAAGGGCCGTCAACGGGGCGCGGAACGGATCTGGCGTGCTCTGACGAGCGGGCGGCCTCTGAAAGCTTCGACGTCACAGCCCCGGCGGAGGCGATGCGCCTCCGCGACGGCGCCCGGGCCTCAGAGCATTGCGGGAATGACGCGATCCGGCGGGCGATGGCCGTCCATGAAGGTCTTGATGTTTACGATGACCTTCTCGCCCATGTCGACGCGGCCCTCAAGCGTCGCCGAGCCGAGATGCGGCAGCAGCACGACCTTGTTCTGGCGCGCGAGCCGCACGAGCTTGGGGTTCACCGCCGGCTCGTTCTCGAACACGTCGAGCGCGGCGCCCGCAAGCTCGCCGGCGTCGAGCATGCGCGCCAGCGCTCCCTCGTCGATCACCTCGCCGCGGGCGGTGTTCACCACATAGGCGTCGCGCTTCAGCAGCTTCAGGCGGCGCGCCGAAAGCAGATGGTAGGTCGCCGGCGTGTGCGGGCAGTTGACCGAGATGATGTCCATGCGGGCGAGCATCTGGTCGAGGCTCTCCCAGTAAGTCGCCTCGAGCTGGTCCTCGACGGTCGAGGGAAGCCGCTTGCGGTTGTGATAGTGGATCGACAGGCCGAAGGCCTTGGCGCGGCGGGCGACCGCCTGGCCGATGCGGCCCATGCCGACGATGCCGAGGCGCTTGCCCCAGATGCGGCGGCCGAGCATCCAGGTCGGGCTCCAGCCGTTCCACTCCTGCTCGTCCGGCACCACCCGAGCGCCCTCGGCGATGCGACGCGGGCCCGCGAGGATGAGGCCCATGGTCATGTCGGCGGTGTCCTCGGTCAACACGCCCGGCGTGTTGGTGACCGTGATCCCGCGGTTCATCGCGGTCTGGACGTCGATGTTGTCGACGCCGTTGCCGAAGTTCGCGATCAGCCTGAGGTTCTCGCCGGCCTTGCCGAGCAGCCCGGCGTCGATCCGGTCCGTCACCGTCGGCACCAGCACGTCGGCGTCGGCCACGGCCTCGGCGAGGCGATCGGCGGTGAAGGGCTCGTCGTCGTGGTTCAGGCGCGCGTCGAACAGCTCGCGCATGCGCGTCTCGATCACGTCCGGCAGACGGCGCGTCACGACGACAAGCGGGCGCTTCTTCATGGCGGCTTCGCGACCTCGTTTCCGGGAGGACCGGGGGGTTACGGTTAATCGATCGTCAAGGCTGACGTCGGATGCTCGCGCTTCGGGACCGCCGCTTCGAAAGGCGCGGACCGGAGGAGCCGTCTCTAGCAGACGAGAGGCGGAACGCAAGACGGCGACGACAGATGGAGCGCGGCGACGCGATGAAGACACGCCCTCAACAGCGCCTGGCGGCCGCAGCGATCGCCCTTGCCTGCGCCGTCGCCTCGACGGTCTCCGCCTCCGCGCAGGCGGCCAAGGAGACGGAAGCCGGCGTGATGATCGGCCCGGTCTCCGGCCTGCCGGTGCCGCGCTATGTCAGCCTCAAGGCCGGCAAGGTCTATGTCCGACTGGGGCCGACCAAAGACTATCCGGTCGCCTACGTCTATCGCCGCGCGGGCGAGCCGGTCGAGATCACCGCCGAATACGACAACTGGCGCCGCATCCGCGATTCGGAGGGCTCCGAGGGCTGGGTGTGGCACTCGCTGCTGTCCGGCCGGCGAACGGCGCTGATCGCGCCCTGGGCCAAGGAAGAGGCGCTGCCGATCCGGGTGAAGGCGAGCGCGAACGAGCGCACCGCCGCGCGGCTCGAGCCGAAGGTGCTGGTCGAGGTCCGCCGCTGCGACGGACAGTGGTGCCGGGTCGAGGGCGACGGCTTCGACGGCTTCATCGAGCAGGGCCGGCTCTGGGGCATCTATCCCGGCGAACGCTTCGACTGAAGCTTCCTTTCCGGCGGCGCGAGAACAAGCCGCGCGCTTGCGGTCCTGGCTGACACGCAAAGAACCGGCTGACGCGCAAAGAAAAGCCGCCGTGGCGATCCACGGCGGCCCTTGTGCTCAGGGACGTTCCGAAGCGCCGAATCAGGCGTCGCGCTTGCGGCGCAGGCGCACCACCACGTCGACGCGCGCGATCTCCATGCCCTCGGGAATCTCGGGCATCGAAGCGACGGCGACTTCCGCGCCCGGAATGTCGAGCAGGCGGTTGTCGTCCTCGACGAGGAAGTGGTGATGCTCGGTGACGTTGGTGTCGAACCAGGTCTTCGAGCCGTCGATCGCGAGCTCGCGCAGCAGCCCGACCTCGGTGAACTGGTGCAGCGTGTTGTAGACGGTGGCGAGGGACACCGGCACGCGGGCGCGCATCGCCTCCTCGTGCAGGATTTCCGCCGTCACGTGGCGGTCGCCCTTGGCATAGAGCAGCCGCCCGAGCGCGATGCGCTGGCGGGTCGGCCGGAGACCGCTGTCACGGAGCATCGCGCCGACGTCGCGCGCGACGCAGAGCGAAGGGCGAAGACCGCAGTCGAGCGGCCTTTCAGCCCCGGCGGGCGCGGCGGCGGTGGTCAGTTCGGCCATCGTCGGAATCTCTTCGTCTTTCTGGAACCGTTACAAAAAATCGCCCAATTAACTCAGGCGCTTGACGCATTTGGCGGGACGCCCTCCGAAAGCCCCCTCCTGTCTCCCGGACAATACATTTTTGCGCCGCCGCGGGCAACTGCGAGGCGGTCGCAAATAGGAGCGGGCTGCAGAGCCGGGGTCCCGCATCCATCCCTTGCGTCCTACGCCCTCGGCGAAACGCAGCCGCCCGCTTTCCGGCCGCGGACCTTGTATGCTAGGGAGGCCGCGGCGCGGCGCCCCCCCGCCTTGGGCATGCGCGCCCGGACGCCGGGTCCTCATGCGACGGAAAGATGAAAGGCAGAAATGACGGATCGCCGCTCCAGCTTCGAGTACGAGGACCTTCTCGCCTGCGGGCGGGGCGAGCTGTTCGGCGAGGGCAACGCCCAGCTCCCGCTGCCGCCCATGCTGATGTTCGACCGCATCTCGGAAATCTCGGAGACCGGCGGCCCGAACGGCAAGGGCTTCATCCGCGCCGAGCTCGACGTGAAGCCTGACCTCTGGTTCTTCGATTGCCACTTCAAGGGAGATCCGGTGATGCCGGGCTGCCTCGGCCTCGACGCGCTGTGGCAGATGACCGGCTTCTTCCTCGGCTGGCTCGGGGCGGAGGGCCGCGGCCGCGCGCTCGGCACCGGCGAGATCAAGTTCACCGGCCAGGTGCTGCCCACGGTCAAGAAGGTGGTGTACGGCGTCGACTTCAAGCGCGTTCTGCGCGGACGTCTCGTGCTCGGCATCGCGGACGGCTGGCTCGAGGCCGACGGCGAGACCATCTACAAGGCCAGCGACCTGAAGGTCGGGCTGTTCAAGGCCGGCTCCGCTCCGGCCTAATTCTCGGATGAAGAACCGGCGGCCCGTGCGCGTCCAAGACGCCGGCGGCCGGAGGGAGGCTTTCCAGTGAAGCGCGTCGTCGTCACCGGCATGGGAATCGTGTCGTCGATCGGGAACTCGACGCAGGAGGTCATGGCCTCGCTGCGGGAGGCGAAGTCCGGCATTTCGTTCGCCCAGCAGTTCGCCGACCACGGCTTCAGGTGCCAGGTCCAGGGCCAGCCGACGCTCGACGCCGCGGAAGTCGTCGACCGTCGCGCCATGCGCTTCCACGGCGGCGGCTCCGGCTGGAACCATGTCGCGATGGATCAGGCGATCCGCGATTCGGGCCTCGAAGAGAACGAAATCTCCAACGAGCGCACCGGCATCATCATGGGCTCGGGCGGTCCGTCCACCAAGGTCGTGGTCGAAGCCGCCGACATCACCCGCGAGAAGGGCGGCCCGAAGCGCATCGGCCCGTTCGCGGTGCCGAAGGCGATGTCCTCGACCGCGTCCGCCACCCTCGCCACCTGGTTCAAGATCAAGGGCGTGAACTACTCGATCTCGTCGGCCTGCGCGACCTCGAGCCACTGCGTCGGCAACGCCGCCGAAATGATCCAGTGGGGCAAGCAGGACGTGATGTTCGCCGGCGGCTGCGAGGAGCTCGACTGGACGCTGTCGAACCTGTTCGACGCCATGGGGGCGATGTCGACCAAGTACAACGACCGCCCGGCGGTCGCCTCTCGCGCCTATGACAAGAACCGCGACGGCTTCGTGATCGCGGGCGGCGCGGGCGTGCTGGTGCTCGAAGAACTCGAGCACGCCAAGGCGCGCGGCGCGAAGATCTACGCCGAGCTCACCGGCTACGGCGCGACCTCGGACGGCTACGACATGGTCGCGCCCTCGGGCGAAGGCGCGGTGCGCTGCATGCGCATGGCGATGAAGACCGCACGCAACCCGATCGACTACGTCAACCCGCACGCGACCTCGACGCCGGTCGGCGACCTCAAGGAGGTCGAGGCGCTGCGCGAGGTGTTCGGCGACAAATGTCCGCCGATCTCCGGCACCAAGTCGCTCACCGGCCATTCGCTCGGCGCGGCCGGCGTGCAGGAGGCGATCTATTCGCTCCTGATGATGCAGAACGGCTTCATGGCCGAAAGCGCCAACATCGAGGAGATCGACCCGGCCTTCGCCGACATGCCGATCCTGCGCGAGCGCAAGGACGACGTGACGCTGAACGCGGTGATGTCGAACTCCTTCGGCTTCGGCGGCACCAACGCCACGCTGGTGTTCGAGCGGGTGTGACCGACTGACGTTTAGACCGCGGATCATAATGCGCCGCGTCATCCTCCGGCTTGTCCGGAGGATCCATCCCTCCGCGGCTCGAATGCTCCTCGTCGCGCGCTACGCCGACGATGGATCCCCCGGACAAGCCGGGGGATGACGACTGAGGGTGGGGTCAGCGACGGCGCCGACCCGGCTCCGGATAAATAGGAGTGACCCCATGGTCGCCGGACTTCTCTCGGGCAAGCGCGCCCTCGTCATGGGCGTGGCGAACGACCACTCGATCGCCTGGGGCTGCGCCAAGGCGCTCTCGCAGGCGGGCACCGAGATCGCCTTCACCTATCAGGGCGAAGCGCTGGGCAAGCGCGTGCGGCCGCTCGCCGAGAGCATCGGCTCCGACATGGTCATCCCGTGCGACGTCGAGGACCTCGCCTCCGTCGACGCGGTGTTCGCGGCCATCAAGGAAAAATGGGGCGAGCTCGACATCCTGATCCACGCGATCGGCTTCTCGAACAAGAACGAGCTCAAGGGCCGCTACGCCGACACGACCCGCGAGAACTTCTCCCGCACCATGGTGATCTCGGCCTTCAGCTTCACCGAGCTCGCCAAGCGCGCCGCCGAGATCATGCCGGCGGGCGGCGCGATGCTGACGCTGACCTATGGCGGCGCGACCCGCGTCATGCCGAACTACAACGTGATGGGCGTGGCGAAGGCCGCGCTCGAGGCCTCGGTGCGCTATCTCGCGGCGGATTACGGGCCTTTGGGCATCCGCGTGAACGCGATCTCGGCCGGCCCGGTGCGCACGCTCGCGGGCGCCGGCATCACGGACGCGCGGCTGATGTACGACTTCCAGCGCCGCCACTCCCCGCTTCGCCGCCCGATCACCATCGAGGACGTCGGCGGCGCCGCGCTCTACCTCCTCTCGCCGCTGTCGGCGGGCGTGACGGGCGAGATCCACTTCGTGGATTCGGGCTACAACATCATCTCGATGCCGAACCCGCAGAGCCTCAAGACCATCGACGCGGCGGAAGCGAAGGCGGAAGAGAGCTGAGGCTGGCCCAACCGAACTGCGTGCTTCGAGACGCCCGCTGACGCGGGCTCCCCGAGCCATGAGGTTCGTTGGGGGCTTACAAAAACGGTCCTCATGCTGAGGAGCCGTCCGCGAGGACGGCGTCTCGAAGCACGCAGTTCGTGTCGTTCCGTCATGCCCCGGCTCGTCCGGGGCATCCATCGCGCCGACGCAGCGCGCGTTGATCCAGCATGGATCCCCCGGACAAGCCGGGGGATGACGGCGGAGGGGGCGGCGCCGGAACCACGGTCCGTCATGGTCCGGCTTGACCGGACCATCCACGTCTCCCGCAGAGCTCGACGCTAGGCATGGGTCCTCCGGTCAAACCGGAGGACGACGTCGAGGATCATGCGCAGGGACTTCGACCGATAAGAAAAAAGCCCCGCGGGCGAAACCCGCGGGGCTTTTCGCATTTCAGCTCCCGACCGCCCTCAGACGCTCGTGAACTTCTGCTCGCCGAGCGGCAGGTCGCGCACGCGCTTGCCCGTCGCGGCGAAGATCGCGTTGGCGAGCGCCGGCGCGATCGGGGGCACGCCCGGCTCGCCGATGCCAGTCGGCTTCTCGGTCGAGGGGACCATATGGACCTCGACATGCGGCATGTCGGAGATGCGCAGCGGCTTGTAGGCGTCGAAGTTGCCCTGCTGCACCACGCCGTCCTTGAGCGTGATGGCGTTGCGCAGCGCCGCCCCGAGCCCGAAGCCGACCCCGCCCTCGACCTGGGCGCGCACGACGTCCGGGTTGATCACGGTGCCGACCTCGACCGCCGCCACGACGCGATCGACCTTCACGCCGCCGTCCGGCTTGATGGTGATGTCCACCACCTGCGCGACGACCGAGTTGAAGCTCTCATGCACCGCGACGCCGCGGCCCTTGCCCTTGCCGAGCTTCTCGCCCCAGTTCGCCTTCTCGGCCGCGAGCTTCAGCGCCGCCGTGTGGCGCGGCTTGTCCTTGAGGAGGGCCAGCCGGTACTCGACCGGGTCCTTGCCCGCCGCATGCGCCAGTTCGTCGATCATGCTCTCGACGACATGGGCGGTGTGAGTATGACCCACCGAGCGCCACCAAAGCACCGGAACGCCCACCTTCAGCGTCGTGAGCTCGACCTGAAGGTTAGGCACCGCGTAAGCGAGGTTGGACGCGCCCTCGACCGAGGTCTCGTCGACGCCGTCCTTCACCGCCATGGCCTCGAGCGCCGTGCCGGCAAAGATCGACTGGCCGGCGATGCGGTGAAGCCACGCGATCGGCATGCCGTCGGAGCCGATCGCGGCCTTGACCCGATGGGCGTAGAAGGGCCGGTAGAAGCCGCCCTTGGTGTCGTCCTCGCGGGTCCAGACGAGCTTCACCGGGTTCGAGCCGCCGATCGCCTTGGCGATGGTGACGGCTTCCGCGACATAGTCCGCGGTCGGCACAGCGCGGCGCCCGAACGAGCCGCCGGCCCACACCGTCTCGATCTTCACCTGCTCCGGCTTCAGGCCCGTGATGGCCGCGACCGTCGGCTGGTCGATCGACTGGAACTGCGCGCCATAGATCAGGTGCGCAGAATCCTTCTTGAGGTCCACCACGCAGTTCAGCGGCTCCATGGGCGCATGCGCCAGATAGGGGAAGGTGAACTCGGCCTCGATCACCTTGGCCGCGCCCTCGAACCCCTTGTCGACGTCGCCGGTCTTCCTGGCGGTCGCGGTTCCGGGCTTGGAGACGGCGTCCCTGGCTTCCTGAAGCAGCGCCTCGGAGCCGCGGGCTTCAGCGCCGGCGAGGTCCCACTCGACCTTCAGCGCGTTCCGGCCCGAGATCGCCGCCCAGGTGGACTTCGCAAGCACCGCGACGCCCGAGGGGATCTGGACGACCTTCTCGACGCCCTTGACCTTCTTCGCCTCGGCGTCGTCGAACGACTTCACCTTGGCGCCGAACCTCGGCGGGTGGGCGACGACCGCCACCAGCATGTTCGGCAGCTTGACGTCCTGCGTGTAGATCGCCGTGCCGTCGGTCTTGGCGTCATTGTCGATCCGGTGCAGCCCCTCCTTGCCGATGAGCTTGAACTTGCCCGGATCCTTGAACGGCGTGGTCTGCGCCGCGCCCACAGGCGCGGGCAGCTTCGAGGCGGCCTCGGCGAATTCGCCGTAAGAGCCCTTCTTGCCCGAGGGGTGGGTGAGCACGCCCTTGTCGACGACGATCTCGCCCTGAGCGACCTGCCACTTGTCGGCCGCGGCCTTCACCAGCATGGCGCGGGCGGTCGCGCCGGCCGTGCGGTACTGCTCCCAGGAGTTGGCCATGGCGGTCGAGCCGCCAGTCCCCTGCGCCTTGAAGGCGAGGTTGGCGTAGAGGCTGGCGTCGGCAGGCGCGAATTCAGTCCGCATCTGGGACCAGTCGGCGTCCATCTCCTCAGCGATGAGGGTCGCGAGGCCCGTGGTCGGCCCCTGCCCCATGTCGAGATGCTTCACCACGACGGTGATCGCGCCGTCCGGCGCGACCTTCACGAAGGGATTGAACTGGACCGGTGCGCCGCCCTTGGCGGCCTCGGCCGCGGCTTCCGCCGGACCAGCCTTGAAGCCGATCATCAGGCCGACGCCGGCGCCGCCCGCGATCGCGAGGAAGCCGCGGCGGCTGGCGCCGGTCGAAACGGGCGAGTCGCCCTTGATGCGTTCGAGAATGGTCACGGGGTCACGCCTCCAGCCGCTTGGCGGCGTCATGGATCGCCGCGCGGATGCGCTGATAGGTGGCGCAACGGCAGACATTGCCGTTCATCGCCGCGTCGATGTCCTGGTCGGTGGGCTTCTTGTTCGAGGAGAGAAGCGCCGCCGCCGACATCATCTGGCCGGACTGGCAGTAGCCGCACTGCACCACGTCGAGCGCCCGCCAGGCGGCCAGCACGGCCTTGCCTTCCTTCGTGGCGTTCTCGGCCACGAGGCCCTCGATGGTGACGACCTTGGAGTCGCCGACATCGCCCACCGGCGTCTGGCAGGAACGCATCGGCGAACCGTCGAGATGGATGGTGCAGGCGCCGCACTGCGCGACGCCGCAGCCGAACTTCGTGCCCGTCAATCCGATCTCGTCGCGGATGACCCACAGAAGCGGCGTGTCTTCGGGGACGTCGACCTCGCGGTCGACCCCGTTGATGTTGAGCTTGATCATGTCGTCTCCCTAGGCCCATCGGCCCAAGCATCGGCCGCCCCTCATCAGGGACGGCTGTGGATGTTGCGGATGCTAACGGGGAGATTGGAGCCGTTCCAGACACGATGGCTTGCGCCGACGCAAGGCTCGGGCGTCATTACGCGGGTCTTGAACGCGCCCGGCCTCGACCGTTCTTGGCCGCTGGCCCCGCCATCCCAACGTCTTGCTTGGCCGCGGGGCGTCGACCCGTCATAGCCTCGACCCGCACTGGAGGCCTCTCATGCGTTTGCTCATTCTCGGCGCCGGCGGGATCGGCGGCTATTTCGGCGGCCGGCTCGCTGAAGCGGGCTGCGACGTGACATTTCTCGTGCGCCCGCCTCGCGCCGAGACGCTGAAGGCCGGCCTGAGGATCGAGAGCCCCTATGGCGACGCCGTTATCCCGGTGAGAACCGTCACGACGGTCTCCGAGCCCTTCGACGCCGTGATGGTCTCCGAGCCCTTCGACGCCGTGATGGTCTCCTGCAAAGCCTACGACCTCGACAGCGCGATCGACGCCATCGAGCCCGCGGTCGGGCCGGAGACGCTGGTGCTGCCGCTGCTGAACGGCCTCCGCCACTACGCGGCGCTCGACGCTCGCTTCGGAGCGGAACGCGTCGCGGGCGGGCTCGCGCATATCGGCGTGACGATGACGCCGGAGGGCGCGATCCGGCACTTCAACAAGCTCCAGCTCTTCACGCTGGGCGCGCGGTCGGCCGGTCAGCGCGAGGCGGCGGCGGCGCTGCACGAGGAGATTTCCCGCGGCGGCTTCCGGCCGCGCCTGTCGGAGACGATCGAGCAGGCGATGTGGGACAAGTATGTCCTGCTCGCGGCCTTCGCCGGCCTCACCTGCCTGATGCGGGCGCCTGTCGGCGCGATCATGCAGGCGACCGACGGCGAGCGGATCGCCAACTCCTTCATCGACGAATGCGCGGCGGTCGCTGGATCGGAAGGCTTCCGCCCGAGCGACAAGGTTCTGGCCGACACCCGCGCGATGATGACGGCTCCGGGCTCCGACAACACCGCCTCGATGCTGCGCGACCTTGAGAACGGCGGCCGCACCGAGCACGAGCACCTCTTGGGCGATATGCTGGCGCGGGCAAAGACGCACGAAATCGAGGCGCCGATGCTGAGCGTGGCGCTCGCGCATATGCAGGCCTACGAGGCGCGGCGAGCGGCGGGGTAGAGCGCCGCGGCGCCACAACTCAGGGCAGCGTAGGAACGTCGGTTTCGCGCAGGAGACGATCGAGGGTCAGCATCGGCGAGCCCGCAGCCTTCGCCGCAGCATAATGAAAGCAATCGAATGTGCTGAGCTTCTTCCGTCCCGAGCCATGGCGTTCAGCTGCCGTCACTGCGTTTCGCAAAACCTCCTTCGGATCGCCTAACTGCTTGAGGGCGATCCCCCTTTCAGCGAAATACAGCAGCATAAGCTCGTGCACGATCGAATAGCCGACGCCCAGCTTGCCGGGCCTAGCCAACACCAAGACCGCCTCAAACGCCGCGAGCGCGCTCGTCCATGGCGCGTCGGCGCGATCAATGGCCGCCTTGTAGCCGTCTGCCTCCGGCTCGTTTGAAAGAACCGACACGATGGCGCAAGCGTCGATAAACATCAGGGATCGAATGACTCGTGGTCGTGGATCTCGTCCCAGACCTTCTGAGGCGTGGGTTTTCGCATCTCCTCCGTCAGCGTGATCCCATATTTTTTCAAGATCTCGTCGACGATCTCTGACGACGTCTTCCGCTTGCGCCTCGCGCGCACGGCGTCGTCGAGGGCGGTCACGACCGCTTCCGTGATCGAGGTGCCCTTGAGTTCGGCGAGCTCGCGCGCCAACGCGTCGGCGCGGGGATTTCGGATGTTGAGGACCATGTGTAGCTCCTGACCGCCAGCTTACTACACAGCCAACGGTCAGACCACTCTCACTCCGCCGCGCGGAGCCTCTCAACCGGCGCCGGCGACGGCAACGCAAGCGGGCCCTCTTCCGGCTCGTCGGTCTCGCCGACGAAGCGCCCGAACATCCAGGAGAATATCCGCCGCACGTCGTCGAGGATCGTGAAGGCGGCCGGCACGAAGACGAGGCTGAGTACCGTCGAGGCGATCAGACCGCCGATCACCGCGATCGCCATCGGCGCGCGGAACGAGCCGCCTTCGCCGAGCGCGAGCGCGGACGGCACCATGCCGGCGGTCATGGCCACCGTCGTCATCACGATCGGCTGGGCGCGCTTGCGGCCGGCCTCGATCAACGCCGTCGTCCGGTCGATTCCGCGGGCCATCTCCTCGATGGCGAAGTCGACGAGCAGGATGGCGTTCTTGGTCACGATGCCCATCAGCATCAGGAAGCCGATGACGACCGGCATCGAGATGGAGTCGTTGGTGATCCAGAGCGCGACCAGCGCGCCGCCGATCGACAGCGGCAGCGACAGCAGGATAGTGATCGGCTGCGCGACGTCGGCGAAGAGCAGCACCAGCACCGCAAAGACGAGCAGCACGCCCGCGGCCATGGCGACGGCGAAGCCCTGGAACACCTCGTTCATGATCTCGACGTCGCCGAACTCCTTCAGCGTCACGCCCGCGGGCAGGTTTTGCGCCTCGGGCAGCGCCTTGACCGCGGCGAGCGCCTCGCCGAGCGGCACGCCGGGCGCGAGGTCGCCCTCGATCGCGACGCGGCGGTCGCGGTCGTAGCGGTCGAGGCTGGTCGGCCCCTGGCCGAACTCGACGTCGGCGACGGCGGTGAGCGGCACGCTGCCGCCGTCCGCGCGGCGCACGCGCAGGTTCTCGAAGGTCGCAAGGTCCGCGCGCGCGGCCTGGTCGAGCTGGACGCGGATGTCGACCTGCCGGTCGCCGGCCGAGAACTTGGCGAGGTTCTGGGCGACGTCGCCGATCGTCGCGATGCGCACCGTCTCGGCGATGTCGGCGACCGAGACGCCGAGCTCCGCCGCCTCGTCGAGCTTCGGCGCGATGCGGATCTCGGGCCGGTCGATCGCCGCCGTCGAGATCACGTTGAGCAGACCCGGCACCTTCTCGCGCACCGCCTTCTCGACCGCGACGGCGGCCTTTTCGACCGCCGCGCCGTCCTGGCCGGAGACGATCATCGAGAATTCGCGCTGGCCGCCCTCGTTGCCGAAATTGCTGCGCAGGTCGGGGATGGTCGCGAGTTCGCGGCGCATCTCGGCCTCGAACTGCTTCTGGGTCAGGCTGCGCTCGCCCTTCGGCTTCAGGTTCACGATCACGACGCCCTTCCGGACCTCGCTCGCGGCCGACTGGAAGCCGCCGTTCATGTCGGAGCCCGAAGTGGCGTAGACCGAGGACACTTCGGGCCGGGCCTTCAGCATCGCGGTGACGCGGTTCGCAACCGCGTCCGCCTGCTCGAGCTTCGCGCCGGGCGGCAGCTCCAGCTTCAGGATCGAGCGCGAGGTGTCGTTCTCGGGCAGGAAGCCCGACGGCAGGTAGGAGGACATGACGATCGATCCGACGAAGATCGCGAAGCCCGCGACCACCGTGACGAAGCGCCAGCGCACGCACCAGCCGAGCGCCCGGACATAGGCGCGCATCACCAGTCCCTCGCGCTCATGCCGCGCGCCGTGGTCGCGCAGGAAATAAGCTGCGAGCATAGGCGTGATCAGACGCGCGACCAGCAGCGAGAACGCGACCGCCACCGCGACCGTGATGCCGAACTGCTTGAAATACTGCCCCGCGATGCCGCCCATGAACGAAACGGGCAGGAACACCGCGACGATGGTGGCCGTGGTCGCCACCACCGCGAGGCCGATCTCGTCCGCGGCCTCGATCGAGGCGCGGTAGGGCGATTTCCCCATCCGCATGTGGCGGACGATGTTCTCGATCTCGACGATGGCGTCGTCGACCAGAATGCCTGTGACGAGGGTGATCGCCAGCAGGCTGACGGCGTTGAGCGAGAAGCCGAGCGCGCTCATCACCCAGAAGGTCGGCAGGATCGACAGCGGGATCGCAAGCGCGGTGATGAGCGTCGCGCGCCAGTCGCGCAGGAACAGGAACACCACGACGACCGCGAGCGCCGCCCCTTCGAGGAGCGTGTGCATCGCCGAACGGTAGTCGCCCTCGGTGTAGCGCACCGTGGTGTCGATCCTGGAGATCGTGACGTCGGGCCGCGCCTTCTCGAGCTCCGCGAGCTTTTGGTCGACCGCCTTCGCCACAACGACGTCGGAGAATCCCTTGGCGCGATAGACCCCGAAGGCGACGATCGGCCTGCCGTCGAGCCGGGCCGCGATGCGCGGCTCCGCCGAGCCGTCGCGCACCGAGCCGAGTTCGGAGAGCGGCGCCTGCCGCCCGCCCGGCAGAACGATGCGGGTCTCTGCGAGCTTCTCGACCGTCAGCGCGCCCGCGAGCGTGCGGATCGACTGTTCCTGCGTGCCCACCTCGCCTCGCCCGCCGGCAAGGTCGACATTGGTGGCGCGGAGCTGGCGGTTGACCTCGGCGGCTGTGATCCCGAGCGCCTGCAGCCGCGCGGGGTCGAGCGACACGCGGATCTCGCGGTCGACGCCGCCCTCGCGCTTCACCTGCGCCACGCCCCGGACCGACTGGAGCTGGCGGATCACGCGGTCGTCGATGAACCATGACAGCTCTTCCGGCGTCATCGAGGGCGCGGAGGCGGCGTAGGTCGAGATCGCCATGCCCTCGACGTCGATGCGCTGGATCAGCGGCTCCTCGATCGACTGCGGCAGTTCGGTGCGGATCTTGGTGACGGCGTCGCGCACGTCGTTGACCGCGCGGTCGACCGAGGTTTCGAGCTGGAACTCGACCACCGTCGTGGTGACGCCGTCGCCGATGCTCGACGTGATGTGCTTGACGCCCGAAAGCCCCGCGACCGTCGTCTCGACGCGCTTCGTCACCTGCATTTCAAGTTCGGACGGAGCGGCGCCGTCCTGCTGGATCGTCACCGAGACGAGCGGCAGGTCGATGTTCGGCATGCGGGTGACGGGCAGCGCCATGAAGGACGCGAAGCCGACCGCGACCAGCACCACGAACAGCACAAGCGACGGAATGGGCTTTCGGATCGCCCAGGCCGAGACGTTGAGCGCCATCAGCCCGGCTCCGCCGCGTTCGACGCCGTGGGCCGGCCCGGACGGACCGGCGTGATCCGGTCTCCGGCGCGCAGGAACCCGCCGGCGCGCTCGACGACCTCGTCGCCCTCGGCGAGGCCCTCGACGATCTCGACGCCGCGGTCGTCGGAGAGGCCGGGCCTCACCGGCCGATCGGACACGACGCCGTCGGTCGCCACCTGCACGCGCACGCCTTCCGCGCCGAACAGCAGCGCGGATTGCGGGATGACGACGCCCTCGCGGCGGGCGGTCTCGATGCGCCCGCGCGCGAACAGGCCGGGCCGCAGCCCCGTGTCGGCCGGAAGCGCGATCCGAACCTTGCCGAGCCGGCTCGCGCGGTCGACGGTCGGCTCGACCAGCCGCACGACGCCCTCGACGGGCTCCGGCACGCCAGCGACCGCGACCCGCGCCTTCTGGCCGGGCGTGACGGAATGGAGCCGCGTCTCGGTCGCCTCGGCCTCGAGCTCGATCGCGCCGTCGCGCACCAGCTTGAACAGCGGCGCGCCCGCCATGCCGACGATCTGGCCGACCTGCGCCGTGCGGCTTGCGACGACGCCGGCCGCCGGCGCCCTCACCTCGGTGCGCGCGAGGCGAAGCGCGATCTCGCGCCCCTGCGCCTCGGCGAGCGCCTTGTCGGCTTCGGCGGCTCGAAGATTCTGCTTTTGGGCCTCGACCCGCGCGGCCGCGATCCGGCTTGCGGCCTGACGCGACACGAGCAGTTCCTCGGTCGCGTTGCCGGTCTTCTTCAGCGTTTCGGCGCGCCTCAGCGCGGCGTCGGCCTCGACGACCGCGGCCTCGGCCTCGGCGATCGCGGCGCCCGCCTGCGCGATCGCGGCGTCGGCGCGCGCGACGCTCGACCGGTTCTGCAGCGCCTGCGTCTCCAGCATGTCGCGATCGAGGCGGGCGAGAACCTGCCCCTGCTCCACGCGGTCTCCGACCTCGACCAGCCAGGCCTCGAGCCGGAAGCCGTCGATCTGCGGGCCGACCAGAATCTCGTCGCGCGCCACGAGCGTTCCGGTGGCGACGAGCGTCTGAGCGATCTCGCGCCGCGTCGCGCGCGCCACGGTGATCGAAGGGGGCTTCGGCGGTTCGGCCGTGACGGCGGCTTCGGCGCTCCCGGTCCTGAGATCGCCCGTCAGCGCGCCGATCTCGTTCTGGAAGGCGTAAGCGCCGGCCGCGGCGGCCGCGAGCGCCACGACGGCGAGCGGCCAGCGCCGCCTGCGCGACGCCTTGGGAGACTTGCGGGTCTCGGACGTCTCGGGCGAAGGCCCGTCGGCGGGCGCGCTCATTGAGCGGCCTCCTTCGCGGCGACTGCGGCCTGCGGCGCGAGAAAGCGGCGCACCGTGCGCTCGTACATCGGCATCAGCCCTTCGAGTTCCGCCGCGGGCTCGAGCAAAAGCCGCGTCAGCACGCCGTCGGTCAGCGCCATCAGGAAGCGCGTGGCTTCGCGCGGATCGAGCGAGGGGTCGATCTGGCCCATCGCCATGCCGCGCCCGATCGACCGCGCGACGATGTCCCCGACCTCCGCGTCGCAGCGCATGACGATGTCCCGTACCGAGGGATTGCGCAGCGCCTCGGCGGAAAGCTCGAGGAAGATCGGCAGGCTTTCGGGCCGGAGATGGCCGACCAGGAAGGCGCGGGCGCAGTCGATCAGCGCCTCGACCACGTCTTCGGCTTCGAGCAGGGGGGCGAGTTCGGCCGGGATGTCGGCGCGGTCGCGCTCGACGATCGCCTCGATCAGCGCCTCCTTGGAAGGAAAGTAGCGATAGAGCGCGCCTGGGCTCATGCCGGCCTCCGCGCAGACCGCCTGCATGCCGGTGGCGTGGAAGCCCCCGCGCGCGAAGCAGACGATCGCCGCGTCGAGGATGCGGCGACGCTGGTCCTCGGCCCGGCTCGCCCGGCTCGCCCGTGGAGAGCCCGACGGGGACGGCTCGCCGGCGACCGGGACGTCGTCTGCCGTAAGACCGGCCTTGAGCCGTGCGGGCCGTTCGAGAGCTTCCGTCATGTCGGCGTCGCCAAAAATGCGAATGAACGTTCGCTCTCGCTTTTAGCCGAGCGCCGGCGGAAGCGCAACGGCCTTGCGGGCGAGACGTCTGCGGGGGTCGAAAATAGGCGCGTTGTTCGGCTTGCGCGGCGCAGGGCCTTATGGCAGGTTCCGCGCGCTTTCGGGGCCGCGCTTCGCCGCCCCGTACGCCTCGCTGTGGTAGCTCAGTGGTAGAGCACTCCCTTGGTAAGGGAGAGGTCGAGAGTTCAATCCTCTCTCACAGCACCAGATTTTTCCTAGTACAAACAGCGCGTTAAGAAGCTCGGCGGAAGCCGCGGCGATCGCAAACTTGCGCCTGGGCACCGGAACATCCCGCTAACATCCGTGCCAAATCCGTGCCGGATGTTTTTGCTTGGTTCTCGGAGAGGTCGTTCGTCCAACCCCGGCTGTTCGGCCGCGTCGTTCGGCCCGCTCGACGTGCGGCGAGACGCAGCGTCGGTCCCGGCGAAGGCGGCTGGGTATGGAAAACGCTTCCGCGGCCTGTGTCACGCGCTTTCCGGCGCTAGAACTTTTTGATCGATCGACAGATTGCCGTCATGCGACGTACCGATTCTCTTCACGACAAAAGAAATCATGAGAAAAACCGAGCATGAGCAGCGACGAATTCAATACGCTTTTCCCTCAACTCGGACTGTCGCGAGAGAGGGCCGCGCGTTTGCTTTCGATCAGCCGCAGGGAAATCGATCGCTGGGCCGAAGGCGTCGCTGACGTTCCTGGCCTGCCCGCGCTCGTCATCCGGATGATGGTGGCCAAGAACGTTTCGGCGGACGAGGCGATGTCGTTGCGCTTTCCGCAGGACCCCTCGATCCGAGCCGAAGCCGAGTAAGGCGGAAGCCGGCTGCGGCCCGCGTTGTGTGTCTAGAGACGGCGGCGCCCATGGCGCGCGCGACGCGCAGTTCAACCGACGGCGGGATGAGGCGCCGCGTTGCAGAATTGCATGATGCGCATCGAACTTGTCGGATTCTAAGGTAGCCCGATCCGCACCGACGGTCCGCCGACGGACCCGTGCGGATGCGCGTCGCCTCCGCCGACGGACGGACGGGATCCTCCTCGCGAAAGCGCCGTGAAACGCGTTGGACGCCGGCGTCGATGGCCGCCGGCGTTTCGAAAGCGGGAGCGCTTCGACATGATCTCCGTGAACGTGAACGGCGAAGACCGTCAGGTCGACGCGCCCGAGGACATGCCCCTGCTCTGGGCGCTGCGCGACCTGCTCGGCATGACCGGCACGAAGTTCGGCTGCGGCGTGGCCCAGTGCGGCGCCTGCACCGTCCATGTGAACGGCCAGGCGACGCGCTCCTGCGTGCTGCCGATCGGATCGCTCAAGGACGCCAGGGTTACGACTGTCGAGGCGGTCGGCGGATCGGAGGCGGGCAGGAAGATCCAGCAGGCCTGGCTCGACGTCGAGGTCGTGCAGTGCGGCTACTGCCAGTCCGGCCAGATCATGAGCGCCGCGGCGCTTCTGCAGCACAATCCGAACCCGAGCGACGCCGACATCGATCAGGCGATGTCGGGCAACATCTGCCGCTGCGGCACCTATGTGCGGGTGCGTCAGGCGATCAGGCAGGCCGCGACCGGCGAGAAGGTCGCGATGCAGACGATCCCGAATGCCGCCGGCCCGGAGGCCGCGCGATGAGTCCGCTCGACCACGCCGCGTCGCGCCGCGCCGTCCTGCAGGCCGGCGGCGGGCTGACCCTCGCCTTCCTGTTCGGCGGCCGGGCGAACGCGCAGGACGCGAGCCCGCTGCGAAAGCTCGAAGCCGCCGCAGCCGCCGCCGACGGCTCCCCCGCCTTCGCGCCCAACGCCTTCATCCGCATCGACGGGACCGGACCGGTGCGGCTCGTCATCCCGAACGTCGACATGGGCCAGGGCATCTACGCGACCGAGGCCGCGCTGATGGCCGAGGAGCTCGAGGTCGGGCTCGGCCAGGTGGTCGTCGAGCACGCGCCCCCGATCGAGCCGCTCTACCAGACCTCGCTGCTGAAGAGCCAGATCACCGGCGGCTCGACCAGCGTGCGCGCCTTCTACAAGGGCCTGCGCCAGGCCGGCGCCGCCGCGCGCACGATGCTCGTCGCCGCCGCCGCCGAGCAGTGGGGCGTCGAGCCTGCGAGCCTCACGGCTCGCGACGGCAGGGTGAGCCACGTCGAAAGCGGCCGCTCCGCGACCTACAACGAGCTCGCCGGGGCGGCGGCGAAGCAGCCGGTCCCGGATCTCGAGAAAATCGCTCTCAAGGATCCGAAGGACTTCCGTCTGCTCGGCACGCCGTTCCGCCGCGTCGATACGGCTGAGAAGGTCGACGGCCGGCTGAAGTTCGGCATCGACGCCGCGGTCGAGGGCATGCAGGTCGCGACGCTCGCGCTCTGCCCGCATGTCGGCGGTTCGGTGAAGACGCTTGACGTCGAGGCCGCCAGGAAGATCCCCGGCGTCAGGGACGTGATCCGGATCGACGGCGGCGTCGCGGTCGCGGGCGCGCATTTCTGGGCGGCGAAGACGGGTCTCGAGGCGCTGAACGTCGAATGGGAGGCCGGCCCCAACGCCGACTTCTCGACCGCCTCGATGTTCGAGGCGATGGACCGGACCTCGCGGGACGGCAAGGCGCTGGTCGCGGAATCCGAAGGCGACGTCGCCAAGGCCGCCGGCCGGAAGATCGAGGCCGTCTACAGGCTGCCGATGCTGGCCCACGCGGCGATGGAGCCGCTCAACGCCGTCGTGCATGTGCGGCCGGACGCCTGCGAGATCTGGGTCGGAACCCAGGTGCCGGTCCGGGTCGTGCAGGTCGCCGCCAAGCTGACGGGCCTGCGCGAGGACCAGATCATCCTGCACCAGCACTATCTCGGCGGCGGCTTCGGGCGGCGGCTCGAGGTCGATTCGATCGAGACCGCGGTCAAGTTCGCCAAGCAGGTCCCCTATCCGCTCAAGCTGGTCTGGACCCGCGAGGAGGACATCCAGCACGACGTGCCGCGTCCGGCCTATCTGGACCGTCTCTCGGCGACGCTCGGCGAGGACGGCTATCCGGTCGCCTTCACCGACCGCGTTACGGGCGCCTCGGTTCCGGCGCGCTGGGCCCCCGTGGTCCTGCGCGAGGACGGGTTCGACCCCGACACCACCGAATGCGCGGCCGAGATGATCTATCACGTGCCGAACCGGCATGTGGAATGGGCGCCGTATGAAACGCCGAAGGCGCTGCCGATCGGCTGGTGGCGCGGCGTCGGGCCGACCCACAACCTGTTCACGGTGGAAAGCTTCTTCGACGAGCTGGCGCACGCGGCCGGCAAGGACCCGGTCGAATACCGGCTGAAGCTGCTCGAGAAGAACCCGCGCGCGGCCGCGACCCTGAAGGACGCGGCCGCGAAGATCGGCTGGGGCGGAGCGCTCGGGCCGCGCCGCGGCCGCGGAATCGCGACCGGCGCGCCGTTCGGCTCGTGGGTGACGGCGGCGGTCGAGGTCGAGGTGTCGCCGCAGGGCGAGGTGAGGATCACGCGCGCCGTCTCTTCGCTCGACTGCGGCCTCGTGATGAACCCCAACACCGTAGAGGCGCAGATCCAGGGCGGCCTCGTCTTCGGCTGGACGATGGCGCTCTATGGCGCGCTGACCTACGCGAACGGCGCCGCCCAGCAGTCGAACTTCCACGACTACCGCATGATGCGGATGAACGAGACGCCCCCGATCGAGGTCTCCATCCTGAAGTCCGGCGAGGCGCCGGGCGGCGTCGGAGAGGTCGGAACCGCGATCGCGGCGCCGGCGCTCGCCAACGCGATCTTCGCCGCGACCGGCGTGCGGATCCGCGAACTGCCGATCGACCGCAAGCTGCTGATCGAGAACGGCGACGCGCAGAAGCGGAACCTGACCGAGACCCTCCCGCCGGCGGCGCCGAAGCGCGACCTCGCTTCCGCCGCCGCGGCGACCGGAGGCGCGTGATCCGATGAAGGCGCTTCTCAGGCTGATCGGCGGGCTCGTCCTCGTCGCCGTCGTCGCCGCGGCGGGATTCGCAGGCTGGCGCTTCGCGACCTCGGACGCGGACGTCTCCGCGGCCGACGTCAAGCCGACGCCCGACCTCCTGGAGCGCGGCCGGTATCTCACCGCCGCGGCCGACTGCGCGGCCTGCCACACGACGCCGGGCGGAAAGCCCTTTGCGGGCGGCGTGGCGTTCGAGCTGCCGTTCGGGACGATCTACTCGACCAACATCACGGCCGACCAGAACACCGGCATCGGCTCCTGGTCCGACGACGACTTCGTCCGTTCGCTGCACAAGGGCGTGGGCAAGGACGGCCGCAACCTCTACCCGGCCTTTCCCTACACCTCCTACACCGGCCTCAGCCGCGACGACGCGGTCGCGATCAAGGCCTATCTGTTCAGCCTGCCGAAGGAGAACGCGCCTGCGCGGGAGAACACGCTCTCCTTCCCGTTCAACCAGCGCTGGGCGATGACATTCTGGAACGTGGCCTTCCTCGACCAGAAGCGCTTCCGGCCCGACCCAAAGCTGACGGACGCCGAGAACCGCGGGGCCTATCTCGCGACGGCGCTCGGCCATTGCGGCGAATGCCACACGCCGAGAAACCTCGCCTTCGCGCTGTCTGGCCGGGAGTTCGCCGGCGCCGAGATCCGCGGCTGGCGCGCCTACAACATCACGCCCGACAAGGAGCACGGCGTCGGCGACTGGACCGACGGGCAGCTCGCGAGCTACCTCGCGACCGGCCACGCCGAAGGGCGCGGCGCGGCCTCGGGGCCGATGGCGGAGGTCATCGTCAACTCGACCAGGCTCCTCTCGAAGGACGACGTCGCGGCGCTCGTCGCCTACATGCGCAAGGTCGAGCCGCGAAAGGGCGACGACGGCGTCCGCGTCGCCGAAGCGCCAAAATCCATGCTGGCCTCGACCGCGTGGGCGGCCGCGCCGTCGGGAGCGGAGAACGGGCTCGGCGCCAGGGTCTTCCAGGGCGCCTGCGCGAGCTGCCACCAGTGGAGCGGCAAAGGTCAGCAGACGCCCTACGCCGCGCTCGCCGGCACGCGGGCGGTGAGCGACCCCGAGGGCGTCAATCTGGTGCAGGTCCTGCTGGAAGGCTCGGACCTGCGGGCCGTGCATCAGGCCGCATGGATGCCGAAGTTCGCCGACGCCTACACCGACGCCGAACTCGCCGCCGTCGCGAACTACGTGATCGCGCATTTCGGCGGCAAGGAAGGCAAGGTCACGCCTGCGCAGGTCGCCGGGCGACGCTCCGGGAAGTAGCGGACGACGCCTCCGCCCGGGGACGAAACGGACGTTTCGGAGTCGCCTTCGAACGTCTCGAACTGCGGTTTTTCGCGCCGCATTTGTCTTGCGAATTTTGCATTGCACAAATAAGCTTAGAACATTCCTCTTCTTGAGGCTCCCGTCGCCCTTTGGGAAGGTGGCTTGAGCATGATGAAAACAGATGAATTCGGTACGCTTATCGAAAGCATCGGTCTTTCGAGAGAACGAGCGGCGCGCCTGTTGTCGGTCGGTCGAGACGAATTAAATCTATGGGCTGACGGGAAGAAGACTGTCCCAGATCAGGTCGCGCTCATTATTCGCATGATGGCGGCCAAGCGAATATCGCCGGACGAGGCCATGTCTTACAAGACCAGACTGGCTGT
This sequence comes from Ancylobacter novellus, assembly GCA_003241695.1. GTDB lineage: Bacteria > Pseudomonadota > Alphaproteobacteria > Rhizobiales > Methylopilaceae > Methylopila. The sequence goes on from QFPN01000010.1 coordinate 129,798, forward strand.
CGGCGGAGCAGGCGGCCGCGCTGCAAGACGCCGTGCTTGACCGGAACCGCGCTCCTCTGCGGACGCGCTCGGTAGACAGTGCGGGGACGCGGAGCGATCTGGGGCCGGTGCGAGGTCTTCCGTCGCGTTGAAGGCCGCCCGAACAAAAAAGGCGACGCCGGAGCGTCGCCCTTATCTGTTGCGCACTGGCGCTTGTTAACCGCCAGACCGCGATCTCTGAGACCGTCAGGATAGCCGCGCCGCGAACGCGGTCAAGCCCGCTTTCGGCGCCGGCGCGACGCCGCCTGCGGCGATCAGTGCAGCGTGCGCGCCACGTGCGGGCTCTCGAGCGCGAAGGCCGGGATGGCGACGTCGAAGGGCTGGCCGGCGTCGGTCATCATGTTGTAGTCGCCGACCATGATGCCCGAAGGCGTCGGCAGCGGCGCGCCGCTCGTATAGGTGTAGGACTGTCCGGGCTTCAGCGTCGGCTGCTCGCCGACCACGCCCGGCCCCCTCACCTCCTCGGTGCGGCCGCGCCCGTCGATGATGCGCCAGTGGCGCGCGATGAGCCGGACCGTCTCGTCGCCCTCGTTCACGATCTCGACCGTATAGGCGAAGACGTAGCGGTCCTCGTCCGGTTCGGACTCGGCCGGCAGGAAGCGCGGCGTCACCGTCACGCGGATCGCGCGGGTGGTCGCGGTCCAGGAGGCGGCGGCTTCGGGCGCGGCGATCGAGGCGTCGGTCATGACCACGAGCTTAAGCGCCCGATCGGCGGAACCGTCAAGAGATCGCGACTTCTCCCGTCCCGTCCGGCGCCTCGGCGTCGATCGCCGCGACCTCGTCGGGCGTAAAATCGTAGCGCGTGGAGCAGAAGTCGCAGGTGACCTCGATCGAGCCGTCGTCCGCCCGCATGTCGCGGCGATCCTCGGTCGAGAAGCTCCGCAGCATGCCGAGCACGCGCTCGCGCGAGCAGCGGCACGCCTCGCGCACGCCGCGGCTTTCGAACACGCGGATCTCGCGCTCGTTGAACAGGCGGATCAGCAGCCGCTCGGGCTCGAGCGTCGGATCGATCAGTTCGTGGTCCTCGACCGTGCCGACCAGCGACTGGGCCTCCACCCAGGCGTCGTCCTCTTCCTCTCCAGCGATTTCGGCGCCTTCGGGCGCGTCGCCGGGGTCGAGGTCAGGGGTCCGCATGCGCTCGGGCGCGGCGGGCAGGAACTGGACCAGCAGGCCGCCGGCCCGCCAGGCGTGGCCGGCGCCGGGGCTCAGATTCTCGGCGACAGCGAGCCGGACCTTGGTCGGGATCTGCTCGGACTGCCGGAAATAGGCGTGCGCCGCGTCCTCGAGCGTGCCGCCGTCGAGGGCCACCACGCCCTGATAGCGCGACATGTCCGGCCCCTGGTCGATGGTGAGCGCCATGTGGCCGTGGCCGAGCAGCGCGCCCGTCCCGCGGACGTCGTAGAGCCTGTCCTTGTCGAAGCGCGCGCAGGCGCGCACGCGGTCCGGCGCCTCGAAGTCGACGACCAGCATGCCCACCGGCCCGTCGGAGCGGGTCTGGAGCTGGAAGCGGCCGTCGATCTTGAGCGAGGAGCCGAGCAGCACGGCGAGCGCCACCGCTTCGCCCAGCAGCTTGGAGACTGCGGGCGGATAGGCGTGACGCTCGATCACGCGGTCGATGGAGGGGCCGAGCCGGACCACCCGACCGCGGACGTCGAGCGCCTCGATCTGGAACGGCAGGATGCGGTCGTCGCCGTCCTCGCGGAGGCTCGTCGTGCTCTCGTCTGTCATGATGGGCGCTATTTAGCGACGGTCGGTCGAAAGCGGAAGGGCCGCGCAGCTCAACGCAGCCTCCGCGCATAAAGGCGATAGGCCATCGCGAACAGCGCCGCGCTGGTCGCGAGCGCGAACACGCCGACCCACCAGGTCAGGACCACCGCTCCAACCATCGGCGCGAAGGCGAGCGCGACGCCGAAGACGATCGAGGCCAGCCCGCCGAGGATCAGCCAAGTCTTCCCGTGCGCGGCGTCGAGCTGGAAGGCGGTCGCGATCATCATCACGCCGGAAACCAGCGACCAGAAGGCGAGGACCAGGACGAAGACCAGGATGCTGAGCCCCGGCGACAGCATGGCGATCGCAGCCGCTGCGAGACTCACCAGGCCGCCGGCGAGCAGCGGCGCCCAGCCGCGCCAGCCAGCGCCATGCCGCGCGCTCTGGGCCGCGAGGTAAAGCTCCGCTACGCCGTCGAACAGCGCATAGACGGCGAACAGCACGACCAGCGACAGCATCGTCACGCCGGGCGCTGCGAGCGCGATCAGACCGAAGGCGAGGGCGAAGAGCCCGCGCAGCGCCAAGACCCACCATCGCCGCGCGAAAGGCAAGGCGATGGATTCCGCCCATTTGTTCGCGAAATCGGACATTGCAGCTTCCTTCTCATGCGCCGCGCCGGCGGCATGGAAGGAGAATAGCGCGTTTCCGCCGCTTTCAGGCCACCGCGCCAAAGCACCACGCCAGCACGCCCTTCTGGGCGTGGAGGCGGTTTTCCGCCTCGTCGAAGATCGCCGACTGCGGGCCGTCCATCACGGCGTCGGTGACCTCTTCGCCGCGATGAGCCGGCAGGCAGTGCATGAAGATCGCGTCGGGCGCCGCGCGCGCCATCAGCCGCTCGTCGACCCGATAGGGAGTCAACAGGTTGTGGCGCCGCTCCCAGTCGGCGTCACCCATCGAGACCCAGCTGTCGGTGATGACGCAGTCGGCGCCCTCGACCGCAGCCTCGGCCGAGCGGCCGAGTTCGAGGTCCGCGCCCTGGTCCTTCGCCCAGCGCACGAGATCCTCGCGCGGCTGAAGCGCCTCCGGGGTCGCGATCGCGAGCTGGAAGTCGAACCGCGCCGCGGCGTGGATCCAGGAGGCCAGCACGTTGTTGAAGTCGCCCGTCCAGGCGATACGCCGTCCCTTGATCGGCCCCTTGCGCTCCTCGAAGGTCAGCAGGTCCGCCATCACCTGGCAGGGATGCGAGCGCTTGGTGAGGCCGTTGATCACCGGCACGGTGGCGTATTTCGCGAGCTCGACGAGCTGGTCGTGGTTGAGCATGCGGATCATGATGGCGTCGACGAAGCGCGACAGCACGCGGGCGGTGTCGGCGATCGCCTCGCGCTCGCCGAGCTCGATCTCCTTGCCCGTCACCATCACGGGCTCGCCGCCGAGCTCCCGGATCCCTACGTCGAACGACATGCGGGTGCGGAGCGACGGCTGCTCGAACACCATGGCCACGACCTTGCCGGCGAGCGGCTTGTCGGCGGCGGCGGCGGCGGGCGTGCGCCGCCTCGCCTTGATGTCGCGGCCGGCGTCGAGCATGGCGCGCAGCGTCGGCTGGGCGAAATCCGACAGATCGAGGAAGTGGCGAAGATCCATGGCGTTCATTCCGCTGCGCTGCGCTCGGGCGCCTCGCCCCCGAAAGCCTTGGCGTCAAGCGCCGACAGGCCGCGATCGATCCGCGCCACCGCCTCGTCGAGCTCCGCGGGGGTGACGATCAGCGGCGGGATCAGCCGCACCACGTTGTCGCCCGCCCCGACGGTGAGGAGCTTTTCGTCGCGCAGCGCCGCGGCGACCTCGGTGTTGGGCACGAGGCATTTGAGGCCGAGAAGCAGCCCTTCGCCGCGCACGTCGGCGACGAGGCGAGGATGGGCGTCGACCACGGCGGCGAGCTTCTGCTTGAGCAGGACGCCGGTCCGACGGACGTTTTCGAGGAAGCCGGGCGCGAGCACGACGTCGAGCACGGCGTTGCCGACCGCCATGGCGAGCGGGTTGCCGCCGAAGGTCGAGCCGTGGACGCCGGCCGTCATGCCGTCGGCGGCGCTCCGCGTCGCGAGGCAGGCGCCCATTGGGAAGCCGCCGCCGATGCCCTTCGCCACCGCCATCACGTCCGGCGTCACGCCAGAATGCTCGTGGGCGAAGAGCTTTCCGGTGCGCCCGACGCCGGTCTGGACCTCGTCGACGACGAGCAGCAGGCCATGCTCGTCGCAGATCTCGCGGAGCGCGCGCAGAATTGCGGGGGAAAGCGCGCGGACGCCGCCCTCGCCCTGCAGCGGCTCGACCAGCACGCCCGCGGTCTCCGGCCCGATCGCGGCCTTCACGGCCTCTAGGTCGCCGAACGGGACCTGATCGAAACCCTCGACCTTGGGGCCGAAGCCCTCCAGGTACTTCGCCTGCCCGCCGGCCGCGATCGTCGCGAGGGTCCTGCCGTGGAACGCGCCCTCGAAGGTGATGAGCCGGTAGCGTTCGGGTTGGCCGTTGTGATGGAAATGCTTGCGGGCGAGCTTGATCGAGGCCTCGAGCGCCTCCGCGCCCGAATTGCAGAAGAACACGACCTCGGCGAAGGACGCGTCGCAGAGCCGCCGCGCCAGCCGCTCGCCTTCCGGGATGCGGTAGAGGTTCGAGACGTGCCATACCGCCTCGGCCTGAGATTTCAGCGCCTCGACGAGATGCGGATGGGCGTGGCCGAGCGAATTGACCGCGACGCCGGAGCCGAAATCGAGATAGCGCTCGCCGTTCTCCGCGATCAGCCAGCAGCCCTCGCCACGCTCGAAAGCGAGGTCTGCGCGGGCGAAGACGGGCATGAGCGCGGACGTGTCGGTCACGGGCGTCACCTCGGGGCCGGCGGCCTGCCGCCGCCTGGAAGCCGGACCGCGGATCTCGGGACGACGGGATCCTGGCGGCCAAAAAAGAAAAGAGCCGCTCCAGCCGGGGCGGCCCTTCGTGCGCGCGGATAATATGAACGGGCGCGGGCCTGTCAATCGCCCACAGAGCTGCAACCCTTGAGATTCTTCGGAGAACTGTCCCGACCGGCGGCAAAATGCGCGTCGGGGACGCGCTCCGGCGACGCGAGCGCGCCAACGGACCTGGGGAAAACCCCACTGTTGCATTCCGGACTCTTTACGCTGAGTCGCCGGCTGGCGTAATTTACCTTTCGTTAAGCGCGACGTGTCGTGCGGAGTGTCGTTCCCCAGCGGATCATGGCGGTTGAGCGTCCGGACGCCGGCAGGCGTCGTGGCGCAGGGCGGCGGATTCTGTTGGGAACGACGAACGGAGGACCCCCCATGCAGTGGACCGATGAGCGCGTCGAGCTCCTCAAGAAGCGGTGGACTGAAGGCCTGAGCGCGAGCCAGATCGCGGCCGAGCTCGGCGGCGTGACCCGCAACGCCGTGATCGGCAAAGTGCATCGGCTCGGCCTGTCGGGCCGCGCAAAGGCGCCGACGTCGAGCGTCTCGCGCATCCGGCCCAAGGCCCAGCCCGCCCCGCAGATCCGCCGGCCGGCCGCCGCCCCGATCCACGCCGCCCGTCCGACCTACGGCGTGCAGGGCGGCGCGGCGCTCGCGGTCGCCACGATGGCGGCGCCCGCCCCGCGCCCGACGCCCGCCCCGCGGATCGTCCCGATCGAGGTGGTCGAGACCGAGTTCGTCTGCGAGCGCGTGACCATCATGGAGCTGCGCGAGAACATGTGCCGCTGGCCGCTCGGCGATCCGAGCCAGGCGGAGTTCCGCTTCTGCGGCGGCCGCTCGACCCCGGGCTCGGCCTATTGCCCGCATCACGCCGGCATCGCCTACCAGCCGGCCGCCGACCGCCGGAACCGCCGGATCTCCGCCCCGACGCACTGAGCGCCGGGTTTCGGGTTCAAACAGAAAGGCCGGGGGGCGAGCGCTCCCCGGCCTTTTTGTTTTGCGCGGTCGCGGCCGGTGACCGGACCTCCGCCTGCAAGCATGAAGCGACCAAGCCTCCTCGCCGCCGTCATGCCCCGGCGCAGGCGGGCCATCCAGGACGTTTTGGGAGCGTTGAGCGCCACGCCAAAGTCGTGGGCGAAGGCGCGGGCATGACGGGGTGGCTCGCTCCGACATCGCGCGACGTAGAACCGCGACCCTGAACGCCAGAAGCCCTCCCGCGAGGGAGGGCTTCTGCGAAGCGTGGAGGCGGGAGCCGGCGCGTCAGTCGTTCACCACGAGTTGGCGGTTCAGGAACAGCGACAACAGCGTGCAGGCCGCGCCCGAGAGCAGGTAGAAGCCGACGAAGGCGAGCCCGAACTCCGCCGACACGCCGAGCGCGACCAGCGGCGCGAAGCCCGCTCCGACGAGCCAGGCGAGGTCGGAGGTCAGCGCCGCGCCGGTGTAGCGGTACTTCTGGGTGAAGTTCGAGGTCAGCGCGCCCGACGACTGGCCGAGCGCGAGACCGAGCAACGTGAAGCCGATCAGGATGAACGCCACGTCGCCGGCGTAGCCCGCGCCGAGCATGAGCGGGATCAGGAAGCTGAACACGGCGATGAGCGTGGCGGCGACGCCGATCAGCGTGCGGCGGCCGATCCTGTCGGCGATGAGGCCCGACGCCACGATCGCGACCGCGCCGAAGGCCGCGCCGAGCATCTGGACCGGCAGGAACTCGCGCGCCGTGACGCTCTGGAACAGCGTGACCCAGGACAGCGGGAAGATGGTCACGAGGTGGAACAGCGCGAAGCTCGCGAGCGGCGCGAAGGCGCCCAGGATGACGTTCTTCCACTGGAAGCGCAGCAGCTCGAACACGTCCACCGGCTCGAGCTGGCGGGTGGCGAGCTGCTGGCTGTAGGCCTCGGAGAGCACGAGGCGGAGCCGCGCGAACAGCGCCACGACGTTGATCGCGAAGGCGGTGAAGAACGGATAGCGCCAGCCCCAGTCGAGGAAGTCCTCGACCGACAGCACGCTGACGAAGAAGGCGAACAGGCCCGCGGCCATGATGAAGCCGAAGGGCGCGCCGAGCTGCGGCATCATCGCATACCAGCCGCGCTTGCCGGCCGGGGCGTTAAGCGACAGCAGCGAGGCGAGGCCGTCCCAGGCGCCGGCGAGCGCGAGGCCCTGGCCGATGCGGCAGACGGCGAGCAGAACCGCCGCCGCGACGCCGATCTGGCCGTGGGAGGGCAGGAAGCTGATCGCCGCCGTCGAGGAGCCGAGCAGGAACAGCGCGATCGTCATCTTCACGCCGCGGCCGTGCTCGCGGCCGATCCACATGAACAGCACCGAGCCGAACGGCCGCGCCACGAAGGCGAGCGAGAAGATCGCGAACGAATAGAGCGTCGCGGTCACCGGATCGTGGTGCGGGAACAGCAGCTTCGGGAACACGAGCACCGAGGCGATGCCGTACACGAAGAAGTCGAAGAACTCGGACGTGCGGCCGATCACCACCGCAAGCGCGATCTCGCCGGGCGAGACCTTGTGCTCCGCGAGGTGGGCGCCTTCCTTGCCGGCCGGCAGGGCGACATCGTGGCTCATGCGTCCCAGGCTCCTGTGCTCGCCGCGCGGTCTTTCCGGGACCGCCCGCATCGGAGACAATGCCTCCGGCGCCGCCGCGGTTCAAATCCGATCTCCGCGTCGTCGCGGCTGTGTAATGCGGTGGACGCGGAAAGGCCGATAGGACAAACCGTCCAATGTCGGGGTGAGATCGAAACGGCCTACGCCCCGACGCAGACGCCCTTAGCCGTCCGTCGAAGCCCAGGGGTCTTCGAAACAGATGGGTCCGCCCGTGCGCGCATTTCGACTTCTCGCCCTCCTGCCGCTTTCGCTGCTGCTCGCCGGCTGCGAAATGGTGGTCATGCAGCCCTCGGGCGACATCGCCGCGCAGCAGCGCGATCTGGTGGTCGTCTCGACGCTGCTGATGCTCGTCATCATCGTCCCGGTGATCGCGCTGACCCTGCTGTTCGCCTGGCGCTACCGCTCGTCGAACAGGGCCGCGAAGTACGATCCGGACTGGCACCACTCGACCTCGCTCGAAGTGGTGATCTGGGCCGCGCCGCTCGTCATCATCATCGCGCTCGGCGCGATCACCTGGGTGTCGACCCATCTGCTCGACCCCTACCGGCCGCTCGGGCGCATCGACGCCCAGCGCCCGATCGACAAATCGGTCGAGCCGCTCGAGGTCCAGGCCGTCGCGCTCGACTGGAAGTGGCTGTTCTTCTATCCGCAGTACGGCGTCGCGACCCTGAACGAGATGGCCGCGCCGGTCGACCGGCCCATCAGCTTCAAGCTCACCTCCTCCTCGGTGATGAACTCGTTCTACGTCCCGGCGCTCGCGGGCATGATCTACGCCATGCCCTCGATGGAGACGAAGCTCCACGCCGTCATCAACAAGGCCGGCGACTTCGAAGGCTTCTCGGCCAACTACAGCGGCGCCGGCTTCTCCAACATGCGCTTCCGGTTCCACGGCCTGGACGAGGCCGGCTTCGAGGCCTGGATCAAGCAGGCCCGCGACGCCGGCGCCACGCTCGACCGCGCCGGCTACGTCGAGCTGGAGCACCCGAGCGTCGCCGATCCCGTCCGGCGGTGGTCGTCGGTCGAGACCGGCCTCTACGACGCCGTCCTCAACCGCTGCGTCGACACGGCCAAGATGTGCGTCAAGGACATGATGCGCGTCGACGCGGCCGGCGGCGGCGGCAAGGAAGGCGCGGGCGCCGTGCTGTCCTTCGAGCAGCGCCACGCCGACGGCGCGGTGACGCGCAAGCGCTTCGTTTCGGCCGTCTCCTGCACGACCGACGCCCCCCGCGACGGCGTCACCGCCGAGAGCCCGCTTCCGGCGCCTCTCGGCCGGCGCGCCGACGCCTCCTCGATCTCGACCGTCGCGCTCGCGCGCGGAGAAGACCTTCCCGTCCGGTCCGGCGACGGCCGGCCCGAGTGATCGCAGAGTGATCCCATGACGCCCGCCCCGACTTCAGAAAGCGTCCTGTTCGGCAAGCTTTCGCTCGCGGCGCTGCCGCTCCATGAACCGATCCTGATCGCGACCTTCGCCGCGGTCGCGCTCGGCGGCGCCGCGGTGCTCGGCGCGATGACCTACTACCGCGTCTGGGGCTCGCTCTGGCGCGACTGGCTGACCTCGATCGACCACAAGAAGATCGGCATCATGTACGTGGTGCTTGGCCTGATCATGCTGCTGCGCGGCTTCTCCGACGCCGTGATGATGCGGCTCCAACAGGCGCTCGCCCACGGCGGCGCGGAAGGCTACCTGCCGCCCCACCACTACGACCAGATCTTCACCGCCCACGGCGTGATCATGATCTTCTTCGTGGCGATGCCGCTCATCACCGGGCTGATGAACTACGTCGTCCCGCTGCAGATCGGCGCGCGCGACGTGGCCTTTCCGTTCCTCAACAACTTCTCGTTCTGGATGACGGCGGGCGGCGCGATCCTGACCATGATCTCGCTGTTCATCGGCGAGTTCGCGGCGACCGGCTGGCTGGCCTATCCGCCGCTCTCCGGGATCCAGTACTCGCCCGGGGTCGGCGTCGACTACTACATCTGGGGCCTGCAGATCGCGGGCGTCGGAACGCTGCTGTCGGGCGTGAACCTGATCGCCACCATCGTGAAGATGCGCGCGCCCGGCATGACCATGATGCGGCTGCCGGTGTTCACCTGGACCGCGCTCTGCTCGAACGTGCTGATCGTGGCGTCGTTCCCGGTGCTCACCGCCGTGCTCGCGCTGCTCACGCTCGACCGCTACGTCGGAACCGCGTTCTTCACGAACGACTTCGGCGGCAGCGCCATGATGTACGTGAACCTGATCTGGATCTGGGGCCACCCCGAGGTCTACATCCTGGTCCTGCCGGCCTTCGGCATCTTCTCCGAGGTCGCCGCCACCTATTGCGGCAAGCGCCTGTTCGGCTACGCCTCGATGGTCTACGCGACCGTCGTCATCACCATCCTGTCCTACCTCGTGTGGCTCCACCACTTCTTCACGATGGGGTCGGGCGCGAGCGTGAACTCCTTCTTCGGCATCGCCACGATGATCATCTCGATCCCGACCGGCGCGAAGATCTTCAACTGGCTGTTCACGATGTACCGCGGCCGGATCCGCTTCGACCTGCCGATGATGTGGACGGTCTCCTTCATGGTGACGTTCGTGATCGGCGGCATGACCGGCGTGCTGCTCGCGGTGCCTCCGGCCGACTTCGTACTGCACAACTCGCTGTTCCTGATCGCGCACTTCCACAACGTGATCATCGGCGGCGTGCTGTTCGGCCTGTTCGCCGGCATCACCTACTGGTTCCCCAAGGCCTTCGGCTTCAAGCTCGACCCGTTCTGGGGCAAGGTCTCGTTCTGGTGCTGGACGATCGGCTTCTACATCGCCTTCATGCCGCTCTACGTGCTCGGCCTGATGGGCGTCACCCGCCGCATGTCGAAGTTCGAGGATCCCTCGCTCCAGATCTGGTTCGTGATCGCGGCGCTCGGCGCGGCGCTGATCGCGGCCGGCATCGCGGCCTTCCTCTGGCAGCTCTTCATCAGCTTCCAGCGGCGCGAGCAGCTCAAGGACGTCACCGGCGATCCGTGGGACGGCCGGACGCTCGAATGGTCGACCTCGTCGCCGCCGCCCGCCTACAACTTCGCCTTCACGCCCGTGGTGCACGACCTCGACGCCTGGCACGACATGAAGAAGAACGGCTATGTGCGGCCGACCGACGGCTTCATCCCGATCCACATGCCCAAGAACACCTGGGCGGGGATCGTGCTGGCCGGCATCAGCGTGGTCTGCGGCTTCGCGCTCGTCTGGCACATCTGGTGGCTCGCCGCCGCGAGCTTCGCGGCGCTGATCGTCACCGCGATCCTGCACACCTTCAACTACGCCCGCGACTTCCACATCCCGGCCGCCGAGGTCCGGGACGTGGAGGACGAGCGCACCCGCCTGCTCGCCGGCGCCGGAGCCTGACCCCATGACCGCCGCCGACGCCGCCATGACGCCCGACAACAGCCGGACCTTCTTCCTGAGGCGCGAGCACCATCCCGAGAACGGGACGCTGCTCGGCTTCTGGATCTACCTGATGAGCGATTGCCTCATCTTCGCGGTCCTGTTCGCCTGCTACGGCGTGCTGGGCCGGAACTACGCCGCCGGCCCCTCCGGCAAGGACCTGTTCGATCTGGGCCTCGTCGCGCTGAACACCAGCTTCCTGCTGTTCTCCTCGATCACCTACGGCTTCGCCATGCTCGAGATGGCGAAGAACCGGATCGGCACCACGCTGTTCTGGCTCGCCGTCACTGGCCTGTTCGGCGCCGCCTTCCTCGCGGTCGAGCTGTACGAGTTCCACCATCTGATCGCCGAGGGCGCGACGCCGCAGCGCTCCGCCTTCCTGTCGTCGTTCTTCGCGCTCGTCGGGACCCACGGCCTGCACGTGACCTTCGGCATCCTGTGGCTGATCACGCTGATGGTGCAGGTCGGCAAGCACGGGCTCGTCCCCGAGAACCGCCGCCGCCTCATGTGCCTGTCGATGTTCTGGCACTTCCTCGACGTCGTCTGGATCGGCGTCTTCACCTTCGTCTATCTGATGGGGACGCTGTGATGAGCGCCGCCTCCGAGGCTCACGACAACCACGCCCACGGCCATGACGGGCACGGGCATGACGATCACGGCCACGACGGCGGCCATCACGGCTCGCTCAAGGGCTACGTCGTCGGGTTCCTGCTGTCGGCGATCCTGACCGCGATCCCGTTCTGGATCGTCATGGGCGACGTGTTCCGCCAGCCCTCCACGGCCGCTCTCGTGGTTATGGCCTTCGCGGTCGCGCAGATCTTCGTGCACATGGTCTACTTCCTGCACATGAGTCCGAAGTCCGAAGGCGGCTGGACCATGCTCGCGATGATCTTCACCGGGGTGGTGGTGATCATCACGCTGGCCGGATCGTTCTGGATCATGTTCCACCTGCACGCCAACATGACGCCCGGCCAGCACGAGATGGGCGCGCCGCCCGCGATCGAAGCGCCGAGATGACCGGCGCGGCGGCCGCGACCGTCTCCCGGAAATATCCGGGGGACGAGACCGCCGCTCCGCGGCCGCGCTCCGCGGCCGCCCTCGCCGCGATCGGCGTCGCGGCGCTCCTGTTCTTCTCCGGCTTCCTCGCGCTCGGGATCTGGCAGCTCGAACGCCGCGTCTGGAAGCTCGATCTGATCGAGCGGGTCGAGGCCCGCGTCCATGCGGCGCCCGCTCCCGCGCCAGGACCGTCCGACTGGCCGGACATCTCCGCGCAGCGCGACGAATATCGCCGGGTCGCCGCGTCCGGGACGTTCGTTCCCGGCGCCGAGACGCTGGTCCAGGCCTCGACCGAACTCGGCCCCGGCTACTGGGTGCTCGCCCCGCTCAAGACCGCGCAGGGCTTCACCGTTCTCGTCAATCGCGGCTTCGTGCCCCCGGAGAAGCGCGCCGACGTCGCGGGCCTGACGCCGCCCTCGGGGCCGGTCTCCGTGACAGGGCTGCTCAGGATCAGCGAGCCGGACGGCTTCTTCCTGCGCCCGAACGAACCCGCGGCGAACCTCTGGCGGTCGCGCGACGTCGCCGCCATCGCCCGGTCCCGCGGACTCGGAACCGTCGCCCCCTATTTCGTGGACGCCGACGCGACGGCGAACCCCGGCGGCCTGCCGGTCGGCGGCCTCACCGTGATCGCGTTCCGCAACAGCCATCTGGTCTATGCGCTCACCTGGTTCGCGCTCGCGCTGATGACAGCGGGCGGCGCCGGCGCGGTCGTGCTGCATGAACGCGCGCTCCGGAGAGGCTGAGGCGCCCGGCGCAAGGCGCGCCGACGACGCCGCCATACGCAAGAACCTGCTGCAGCTGATCCAGCTCCGCTGGATCGCGGTCGCCGGCCAGATCGTGACGATCGCGATCGTCGAACTCGGCCTCGACGTCGATCTGCCGCTCATCCCCATGGGCGTGGTGCTGGCCTCGCTCGTCGGCCTGAACCTCGGCAGCCTCGGGCGGCTGAAATGGCGCGCGCCCGCGACAAACGCCGAGCTGTTCACCCAGCTCGGCTTCGACGCGCTGGCGCTGACGACGCAGCTCTTCCTCAGCGGCGGCGCCACCAACCCGTTCGCGTTCCTGTTCCTGCTGCACGTCATGCTGAGCGCGGTGCTGCTCGAAACCTGGTCGACCTGGGCGATCGTCGCGATCACCACCTCGGCCTATGCGCTGCTGACGCTCAACTACCGGCCGCTCGTGCTGCCCGTCGGCGGGCGCGAGGACCTGTTCAGCCTGCACGTGCAGGGCATGGTCGCGTGCTTCGTGCTGAACGCGGCGCTGCTCGTCGTGTTCGTGACCCGCATCGGACGAAACCTGAAGGAGCGCGACGCTCGCCTCGCGGCGCTGCGCCAGCGGGCGGCGGAGGAGGACCATGTCGTGCGCATGGGCCTGCTGGCTTCCGGCGCCGCGCACGAACTCGGCACGCCGCTCGCGACGCTCGACGTGATCCTGAACGACTGGCGCCGCATGCCGGCCTTCGCCCGCGATCCCGAGCTGCTCGACGAGATCGCCGACATGCAGGCGGAGGTGCGACGCTGCAAGACGATCGTGTCCGGCATCCTGATGTCGGCGGGCGAGGCCCGCGGCGAGGCGCCGGCCGCGACCACGATGCGGCGTTTCCTTTCCGAAATCGTCGCCGACCGCCGCTCGGCGCGGCTCGCCGCGCAGATCGACTATGACGACCTGTTCGGCGAGGACGTCGCGATCGTTTCGGATCCCGCGCTGAAGCAGGTCGTGGGCGTCGTCATCGACAACGCGGCGGAAGCCTCGCCCGACTGGGTCGGGGTGACGGCGCGGCGCGACGACGACGCGCTGAAGCTCGTCGTCGTCGACCACGGCCCGGGCTTCGCGCCCGAAACGATCGACAATCTCGGAAAACCCTATAATTCGACGAAGGGAAAACCGGGCGGAGGCCTCGGGCTGTTTCTCGTGACCAACGTCATGCGTAAGCTCGGCGGCGCGATCGCGGCCGGCAATCGCGAGCGGGGCGGCGCGATCGTCACGCTGACATTGCCGCTCGCGGCGCTCGCGATCGAAACGAAAGTGGACGATGCCGTCTGACCGCCTGCTGGTGATCGTCGAGGACGACGAGAAGTTCGCCAAGACGCTGAAGCGCTCGTTCGAGCGGCGCGACTACGAGGCGGTCACCGCCTCCGGGCTCGACGAGCTCAAGATTCTGCTCGACACGCGCACGCCCGGCTACGCCGTGGTCGACCTCAGGCTCGCCGGCGGCGCCTCCGGCCTCGCCTGCGTCCAGGCGCTGCACGCCCACGACCCGAAAACCCCGATCGTGGTGCTGACCGGCTTCGCCTCGATCGCGACCGCGGTCGAGGCGATCAAGCTCGGGGCCTGCCACTACCTCGTGAAGCCGTCGAACACCGACGACATCGAGGCGGCGTTCGGGCGGGCCGCCGGCGACGTCGACGCCCCGCTCGCGGCCCGCCCGACCTCGATCAAGAACCTCGAATGGGAGCGGATCCACGAGACGCTGATGGAGACCGGCTTCAACATCTCCGAGACCGCGCGGCGGCTCGGGCTTCATCGCAGGACGCTGGCGCGCAAGCTTGAGAAGCAGCGGGTGAAGTGAGGCCGACAAGCGTCGGGATGAAAACGCACGAAGCGTTCATTCCGGAGCATCGAAACGCTTCCCTCGCGTCCCGGCCTTGAGCCGGGACCCCAGAACACCGCCGACGCTGGACGAAGCGGCGACCGGTGCGCTGAGACGAGAGCCGAAGCGGATCTGGGTCCCGGCTCAAGGCCGGGACGCCCGCGCACGGGTTCCAGAGCCTAAAAACCCGCGCTCCGTTTCAATCCCTCACCCCGCCCGCGCCATCCCGACCGCCCCCGGCGCCGTCCGCCAGCCGAGGTCGGGCAGCGTCACGATGCGCGCGCCCTTGAGATCGGTCGCGGTCTGGATGAAGCCGCGCTCCTCCATATAGGCGAGCAGCCGCCGCGCCCGGCCGGCGGAACGCGTGCCGTAGGCGCGGGCGATCTCGTCGTCGGAGGGACACGGCGTCTGGCCGAGCGCGGCCTTGGCGATCAGCAGGAACACGCCGCGCATGTCCTCGGGCAGCGAGGCGGCGATCAGCGTCGCCTGGCTCCACTCGCCTTCCGCGACCGAGCCCTGCTCCACGCCGGCCTTGGCGAGCGCGAGCGCCCGGCGGAAGCGCGGCAGGTCCGGCGCCTCGCCCGGAAGCCGCGCGATGCGGCAGCGGACGAGGAAGTCCTGATAGAGCATCGCGACCGGCTGGAAGCCGGCTTCCGGCTCCGTCATCATCTCGGCGATGATCTCCGCGATCGCCTCGTCCCGGTCGGCGCCCGCGAACAGGTCGGAGGGCGCGGGCGTCTCGGAGTCGCGCCGGGCCTGATCGAGGCTCTCCAGCACCTCGGGCGCGGCGGGACGCGCCGGCGCAGGCCGCGGCCGGCTCTCCTCGGCGCCCGGCCGGAAGATGAGGCCCGCGGCGTCCTCGACGGCGGTGCCGGGCAGCGGCGTCAGCTTCGGCCCGCCGCCGCGCGCGACCGTCTTGACCGCGCCGATGCGGACCGGCTCCGGCCGGCGGCCGATCGCGGGGCCGAGCGAGACGAAGCAGCCGCGGTCGAGATTGCGGAAGGTCTCGGCCTGGCGGCGCTCCATGCCGAGAAGGTCGGCGGCGCGCGCCATGTCGATGTCGAGGAAGGTGCGGCCCATCAGGAAATTCGACGCCTCGGCCGCGACATTCTTAGCCAGCTTTGCAAGTCGCTGCGTGGCGATGACGCCGGCGAGGCCGCGCTTTCGGCCTCGGCACATCAGGTTGGTCATCGCGGCGAGCGACTGGCGGCGCGCCTCCTCGTCGGCGTCGCCCGAGGCGGCCGGCGCGAAGAGCTGCGCCTCGTCGACCACGACGAGGATCGGATACCACAGGTCGCGGTCGGCCTCGAACAGCCCGTTGAGGAACAGCGCGGCGGCGCGCATCTGCTTGTCGACCTCGAGCCCCTCGAGGTTGAAGATCACCGAGACGCGGTGCCGCCGGACGCGATCGGCGATCTGGACGAGTTCCTTCTCGCAGGCGGCGGCGTCGATCACGACATGGCCGAACTCGTCCGCGAGCGTGACGAAGTCGCCCTCGGGATCGATCACGCATTGCTGCACCCAGGGCGCGCTCTGCTCGAGCAGGCGGCGCAGCAGATGCGACTTGCCGGAGCCCGAATTGCCCTGCACCAGCAGGCGCGTCGCAAGCAGCTCCTCGAGATCGAACGTCGCGGCCTGACCGGTGGACTTCAGGCCGATGTCGATTGCGATGGTCATTGAGGCCCTTGAACGCCGTTGCGGCCCGCCCGCACGAGGCCCGGCGAAACCCTGTCCGATCGCAAGCCGAGAGTCCAAGCGCGGGAGAGGCTTGTCCCCAGAGAAGGCGGGGACGAGGCCGCTCCGTCGTGACGCCTGCGTGACATTTTGACCGCAACCGCGCCCTCCCGTCAGGGCGCCGGCCTTGCTTTCGAATGTGCGACGCCGATGATCGCCGCAAGCGCCGGTCGCGCGTCTTCGGAAGGAGCCGGAATGAACGCCTCGACGCTCACGATCCGCAAGCGGCTGTCGGACCTCACCGGCGAAGACGGCGGATACGCCCTGCCCCGCTCGCTCTCCGCCCTGTCGATCATCTCGATCGGCGTGGGCGGGATCATCGGAGCGGGCATCTTCGTGCTGACGGGCACCGCGGCCGCGACCTACGCCGGACCCGCGGTCGTGCTGTCCTTCGCGCTCGCGGGCCTCGCCTGCGCCTTCGTCGGCCTCTGCTACGCCGAGCTGTCGAGCATGATCCCGGTCTCGGGCTCGAGCTACACCTACACCTACGCCACGATGGGCGAGTTCTTCGCCTGGGTGATCGGCTGGGACCTCATGCTCGAATACGCCATGGGCGCGGCGACCGTCTCGGTCGGCTGGTCGGGCTATCTGGTCTCGATCCTGCGCGACCTAGGGATCCACCTGCCGCCTCAGCTCACGACCTCGCTCGGCGCGACGGTGACGCTCGCGGACGGCTCGCAGGCGACTGGCCTGTTCAACCTGCCCGCGGCCCTGATCGTCGTCGCGCTCACGCTGCTGCTCGCCCGCGGCGTCAAGGAATCGGCCAGCTTCAACAACCTGATGGTGCTGGTGAAGGTTTCGGTCGTGGTCGCCTTCATCCTGATCGGCGCGGCCTATGTCGACACCTCGCACTGGGCGCCGTTCGTGCCGGAGAACAAGGGCGCGTTCGGCGAGTTCGGCTGGTCGGGCGTGCTGCGCGGCGCGGGCGTCGTATTCTTCGCCTATATCGGCTTCGACGCGGTCTCGACCGCGGCGCAGGAGGCCAAGCGGCCGCAGAAGGACATGCCGGTCGGCATCCTCGGCTCGCTCGCCATCTGCACGCTGCTCTACGTGCTCGTCGCCGGCGTGCTGACCGGGCTCGTGCCCTATTCCGAACTCAACGTCGCCGATCCGATCGCGAAGGGCGTCGACGCCGTCGGCCTCGGCTGGTTCGCCTGGCCGGTCAAGCTCGGCGCGATCACCGGCCTCACCACCGTGATCCTCGTGCTTCTCTACGGCCAGAGCCGCATCTTCTACACCATGTCGAAGGACGGGCTGCTGCCGCCCGCATTCTCGCGGCTGCATCCGCGCTTCGGAACGCCTTACGTCAGCCAGCGCCTGATCGGCGGCGCCGTCGCGCTGATCGCGGGGCTCGCGCCGATCGGCCTTCTGGGCGAGATGGTCTCGATCGGGACGCTGTTCGCCTTCGTGCTGGTCTGCGTCGCGGTGCTTCACCTGCGCCGCAGCGAGCCCGCCGCGCCCCGCCCGTTCCGCGCGCCCGGCGCGCCGGTGACGCCGATCCTTGGAATCCTGCTCTGCCTCGCGCTGATGGCGGGCCTGCCCTTCGACACCTGGGCGCGGCTCATCGTGTGGATGGCGATCGGCGTCGCGGTCTACTTCGCCTACAGCCGCCATCATTCCGTGGCGCAGAGGGAGGCGCGGGGCGCCTAACGGTCCTTTGCTTTTCGCGGCTGCTTCTCTGCTGTCATGCCCGAGCTTTTCTTCGGCATCCACGACTTTGTCGCAGAGCGGCGCCCCAATCGAAGTCGTGGATGCCCGCGCGTTCCGCGCGGGCATGACGGCGAAGGCGGGCCCAAAAAGAAGACGGTCGGGCGCTTCCGCCCGGCCGTCCTCGCAATCCAGCGTTCGTTTCGTTTTACGCGGCGGCCTTCATCGCGTCGGCCTTGTTGATCAGCGCCTCGGCCATGCGGATCGAGGCGATGTCGATCAGGCGGCCGTCGAGCGAGACAGCGCCCTTGCCGGCCTTGGCGGCCTCTTCCATCGCCACGAGGATGCGGCGGGCCTTGTTGACCTCGGCCTCCGAGGGCGTGAAGACGTCGTTGGCGAGCTCGATCTGCGAGGGGTGGATCGCCCACTTGCCCTCATAGCCGGCCGACGCGCAGCGGCGCGCGGCGGAGAGATAGCCGTCAGGGTCGGAGAAGTCGCCGAACGGCCCGTCGATCGGACGCAGGCCGTAGGCGCGGCAGGCGACCAGCATGCGCTGCTGGGCGAACAGCCACGGATCCTGCCAGTGGGTTTCGCGGTTGCCGGCCTCGTCCTTGTCGGTCAGCACCGAATAGTCGGGGTTCACGCCGCCGATGATGGTCGAGCGGGTCCGGCACGAAGCCGCGTAGTCGGCGACGCCGAACGACATGGCTTCGAGGCGCTTCGACGAGGTCGCGATCGCTTCGACGTTGGCCATGCCGAGCGCGGTCTCGATCAGAACCTCGAAGCCGATCTTCTTCTCGCGCTTGATCGACTGCTCGACCTGCGTGGTCAGCATGTCGACCGCGTAGACGTCGGCGGCCACGCCGACCTTCGGGATCAGGATCATGTCGAGGCGCGGGCACTTCTCGACGATGTCGATGACATCGCGATACATGTAGTGGGTGTCGAGACCGTTGATGCGGATCATCATGGTCTTGTTGCCCCAGTCGATGTCGTTCAGGGCTTCGACGATGTTCTTACGAGCCTGCTCCTTGTCGTCCGGAGCGACCGCGTCCTCGAGGTCGAGGAAGATCACGTCGGCGGCGGACTTGGCCGACTTCTCCATGAAGGTCGGGTTGGAGCCCGGCACGGCGAGTTCGGAGCGGTGCAGGCGCGGCGTGGCCTGCTGGATCAGGGTGAAGCTCATTGGACGTTCCTCCTTAATCAATTTCGTTTCGTGATTTCGTTCGTCATGCCCCGGCTTGTCCGGGGCATCCAGGCTTCCAAACCGTCGCAGTCGACGATCGGGACTGGATCCCCCGGACAAGCCGGGGGATGACGCCGTTCCTGATTGGGCGTCGGGCTACCCCGTCGCGCCGAAGCCGACCGAGATGCAGTTGATGGACAGGAGCAGCGCGGACTTGATCTCGTCGCGCTTGAACTCGTCGGTTTCGCCCCGGTAGAGCCTGAGCAGCTCGACCTGCTCGCGGCTCACCTGGTTGATGACCGGAAGGCGTTCCTCGAGGCGCTCGCGGAACGCCGGATAGCGGAACGCGATCTCGCCGCCGCCCGAGACGCGCAGGCACATCTCGCAGGTGAGCGCATACTCGTCCTCGATCAGCTTGAAGATTTCCTCGCGGGTCTTCTGATCGGGCGCGAGCTTGGAGTACTCGCGCGCGATCGAGAGATCGACCATCCGCAGCGTCTTCTCGACCTCATCGAGGATCAGCCGGAACGGCTTCGACTTCTCGAACATGCGCCTGAGCAACTCTTCGCCCGGCTCGCCCCGCACCTCGATGAAGTTCTTCAGTCCCGAGCCGATGCCGTACCAGCCGGTGATGATGTGCCGGTTCTGCGCCCAGGCGAACACCCAGGGAATGGCGCGCAGGTCCGAGAGCGAGCGCGCGCCGAACCGGCGAGCGGGGCGCGAGCCGATGTTGAGCAGCGCGAGTTCGTCGAGCGGGCTCGCGTTCTGGAAATATTCGACGAAGCCCTCGTGGTTGATGAGCTGCGTGTAGATCGCGCGCGAGGCGCCCGAGAGCGCCTCCATGGCGTCCTCGAACTCGTGGCGCGCGGCGGGCACGTCCTTGGTCGAGGTCAGCACGTGCTCCATCACGGAGGCTGCGGTCAGCTCCATCTGATAGGCCGCGGTGCCGCGGTTCGCGTATTTGAACGACACCACCTCGCCCTGATCGGTGACGCGGTACTGGCGGTTGATCGAGCCCGGCGGCAGGGCGTCGATGGCGCGCGCGGTCGGCGCGCCGCCGCGGGAGACGGAGCCGCCGCGGCCGTGGAAGAAGGCGATCGGAACGCCGGCCTCGCGGCCGACCTCGGTCAGCTTCGCCTGGGCCTTGTAGAGCTCCCAGTTCGAGGCGAAGTAGCCGCCGTCCTTGTTCGAGTCCGAATAGCCGACCATCACCTCCTGGAAGCCGCCCTGCCAGCGCACCGACCGGCGCACCAGCGGGATCGACAGCAGCTCCTTCATGATCGCGGGCGCGGCGCGCAGATCCTCGATTGTCTCGAACAGCGGCACGATCGGAAGCTGGCAGATCTCGACGCCGGGGCTGTCGAGATAGATCCGCGCTTCCTTGGCGAGCAGATAGACGCCGAGGATGTCGTTCACCGAGCGCGTCATCGACAGGATGAAGCAGCCGACCGCCTCGCGGTCGATTCCGGCGCGCATCTCCCCGACGAGCGCGAAGGTCGCGAGCGTCTCGCGGCTTTCATCGGACAGCTTGGTCAAATCCCGGACCTTGGTCCGCGGCTTCGACAGCTCCGAGGTGAGCCAGGCGCGCCATTCGGGCGACTCGAGATCCGGCGCCTCCTCCGGCGTCCCCCCCTCGACCGACGCCCAAATCTCCTTCAGCGCGTTGGTGGTGCGGGTGGAGTTCTCACGGATGTCGAGGTGGCAGGTCGAGAAGCGGAACAGCTCGACCATCCGGCGCACGGGCCGCACCTGATGAACTCCGAGCGAGCGGCAGTCGGCGTCGATCAGACCCTGCTCGAGCGTCTTCAGGTCGCCGATGAGCTGGTCGGCGTCGGCGTACCAGGGGCCGGGCAGGATGACCGGCTCCTCCTTGTTGCGCTCGATCGTAGCGTCGAGCTTGCGGAGCACGCAGGTCAGGAACTGGCGGAAGTGCTCGCCCGGATTGCGGGCCGCGATCGCCTCGCCGTCGCCCGACTGGTCGAGCAGCGTCTTCAGCTCCTTGCGGAAGGCGACCGGGGTCGGCAGCACACGCTCGGTGATCGAGAGCCACTTGCCGAGATCGGAGATCCGCGTCCGGAAGCGCCGCATCGAGGCGCGGGCGTTGCGCTTCAGCGTGGTGCGGGTGACGTCGTGGGTGACGAAGGGGTTGCCGTCGCGGTCGCCGCCGACCCAGCAGCCGAACTGGAAGAACGGCGGAACCTCGAAGCTGTCGTCGGGATAGTATTCGGCGAGCGAGGCCTCGAGCGAATAGAGCAGCTCGGGCAGCATCTCGAACAGCGACTCGTCGAAGAAGTGCAGCGCCCAGGAGACCTCGCGGACGACCGTCGTCTTCTCGAGCTGAAGCTCGCCGGTGAGGAAGATCAGCTCGATCTGGTCGCTGAGGTCCGCCACCAGCGCGTTGCGCTCGCGCTCGGTCCAGCGCGGCAGCTCGAGTTCGAGCATGAGCAGATAGACCTTGCGCAGCTTCTCCAGCACCGTGACGCGCTTGGACTCGGTCGGATGCGCGGTGAGCGTCGGACGGATGCGCAGGTTCTTCAGCATGGCCTGCACTTCCGCGGCCTTCACGCCCGAGGCCGAGGCCTCCGCCAAAACCCTGGCGAAGGTGCCGCCGACGTCCGCGCGCCCGTGGTTGCGCTCGACGTGCCGGCGCCGGCGCATCGCGGTGTTCTCCTCGACGATCGACAGCAGCCGGAACCAGATGCCCTGAAGCTGGAGCGCGCGGCTCATCAGTTCGGGGGTGAGCCGCGCGATGTCGGCCTCGCCGCGCAGCACGCTCTCGAGCGCAGGCTCGTGCCGGCGGCAGATTTCGAGCAGCGCGCGGAACAGGATTTCGGTCGCGGCCCCGGGCTCGGTGCCGGTGATCGCGGGCGGCGCGAAGGTCGTCGTCTCGGACAGAGGGCTCGCGACTGCTGCGATCGGCGTCATCGCTCAACTCCACGGCGTTTGGGCGCGGGCCGCCTTGTTGCGGGCGCCCGGGGCGGGATCTCGATGACCCGGCGCGGCGACGGAGACGCCCGCCGCCGCGCCGCTTGTCGGATGCGGCTCAGGCGGCGTGCCGGGTCTTGCCCAGAACCTCAGCAACCGTCGTGCCAAAGGAGCCCGGATCGGGGGCCACCGTCAGCCCGTAATGGCGCATGATCTCGGCCTTCTCGGCGGCGCTGTCGCCGGTGGCGGAGATGATCGCGCCGGCGTGGCCCATGCGCCGGCCCTTCGGCGCCGTCAGGCCGGCCACGAAGCCGATCACGGGCTTGGAGAAGTTCTCCTTGATCCAGGCCGAAGCCTCCGCCTCCTGCGGGCCGCCGATCTCGCCGATCATCAACACCGCATGCGTGTCCGGATCCTTCTCGAACAGGGCGAGATGGTCGAGGAACGACGAGCCGTTGATCGGATCGCCGCCGATGCCGACCGAGGTTGAGATGCCGATGCCGAGCGCCTTCATCTGGCTCGCGGCCTCGTAGCCGAGGGTGCCCGAGCGCGAGATCACGCCGACATTGCCCTGTTTGTAGATGTGGCCCGGCATGATTCCGAGCATCGATTTGCCGGGCGAGATGATGCCCGCGCAGTTCGGGCCCACCACCATCGTGCGCTGGCTCTTCGGGTAGCGGAACAGGTAGCGCTTCACGCGCATCATGTCCTGGGCCGGGATTCCGTCGGTGATCGAGCAAACGAGCTTGAGGCCGGCGTCCGCCGCCTCCATCAGGGCGTCGGCGGCGAAGGGCGGAGCCACGAAAGTGATCGAGGTGGTGGCCCCGGTCTCGCGGACGGCGTCCTTCACCGTGTTGAACACCGGCAGGCCGAGATGGGTCCGGCCGCCCTTTCCGGGCGTCACGCCGCCGACGACGTTCGAGCCGTACTCGATCATCTCCTTGGCGTGGAAGGTGCCTTTGTCGCCCGTGATGCCCTGGACGATGATCGGGGTCTTTTCGTCGATGAGAATGCTCATTGTCGTCTCCTCCCCGTCTCTCAGGCCGCGTTCTTCTGGGCGCCGCGGCAGGCTTCGACGGCCTTTTGCGCGGCTTCCGACAGCGTGTCCGCGGTGATCAGGTCGAGACCGCTCTCGCTCAGGATCTTCTTGCCGGCCTCGACGTTGGTGCCGGCGAGACGCACGATCAGAGGCACCTTCAGGTCGACCTCCTTCGCGGCCTGCACCACCCCTTGCGCGACCCAGTCGCAGCGGTTGATGCCGGCGAAGATGTTGACGAGGATCGCCTTCACGTTCTGGTCGCTCAGCACGAGATTGAAGGCGGTGGCGACGCGTTCGGGGCTCGCTCCGCCGCCGACGTCGAGGAAGTTCGCGGGGCTTCCGCCCGCATGCTTGATCATGTCCATGGTGGCCATGGCGAGGCCGGCGCCGTTGACGATGCAGCCGATCTCGCCCTCGAGGCCGATGTAGTTCAGCGCGTGCTCGGCGGCCTGCGCCTCACGCGGATCGGACTGCGAGGGGTCGTGCATGTCGGCGACGTTGTGCCGGCGGAACAGCGCGTTGTCGTCGAACGACATCTTGGCGTCGAGCGCGAGGACCCGGTCGTCCTTGGTCACGACCAGCGGGTTGATCTCGAGCATCTGGCAGTCGGTGTCGCGGAACGCCCGGTAGGCGTTCATGATGGTCTTCACCGCGGCCGAGACCTGCTTGATGTTGAGGCCGAGCCGGAAGGCGATCTCGCGCGCCTCGAACTGCTGAAGGCCGACCGCGGGCTCGACCACCACCTGGATCAGCGCGTCGGGGTTCTTCTCGGCGATCTCCTCGATCTCCATGCCGCCTTCGGTCGAGGCGATCACGCGGACGCGCTCGGCCTTCCGGTCGAGCACGTAGCCGAGATAGAGTTCGCGCTCGAAGGGATCGGCGACCTCGACATAGACGCGCTGGACGGGCTTGCCTTCGGGGCCCGTCTGCTTCGTCACCAGCTTCTTGCCCAGCATGCCTTTGGCGGCGTCGCGCACCTCGTTGTAGGTGCGGCAGAGCTTGATGCCGCCCGCCTTGCCGCGGGCGCCGGCGTGGATCTGGGCCTTCACGGCCCAGTAGGACCCGCCGAGCTCGGTCGCCGCATAGACGGCCTGGTCGGGACTGAACGCGACGGCGCCTTTCGGCACGGCGACGCCGAAGCCCGAAAGCAATTCCTTCGCCTGATACTCGTGAACATCCATCTCGGCCTCCTCAGGTATTCAGTTTAACTGAATTCTTATGTTAGCGTCGAAAGCTAATCTTACACACGAGATCTGGTCCGGTCAGTCCCGACTTTCGTAAAACAATTGATAATTCAGGCTGATCGGCTGATTTGACAGGCCGATCAGCCGAGCTTGTCCTTCACGACGCCATAGGTCTTCTCGGTGGAGGCGCCGGCCTCCGCGAGCAGAGCCTCGAGCTCGCCGAGCCGTCCGTCCGCGAAGTCGCGGTCCTTGATCGACTTGGCGTTGACCCGGACGTTGAGCGCCGCGCTCATCAGGCCCGCATAGGCCGACTGCACCGCGACGCCCGCGTCCGAGACGACGTTCACGTTGCCCTTGTCCGCCGCGACCGCCGACAGTTTGACGACCTCGGCGCAGAGCCGGGCGCATTCGAGCGGCACGTCGGTCGCCTCCTTCAGCGCCGCCTGGATCTTGGCGGTGCGCGCCGCCTTCTCCTCGTCGGTCTCGCCCTTCGGCAGCCCGTAGGCCCCCATTACGGCGTCGAACGCCTTCACGTCGTCGCCGATCGCCTTGGTGAGCTCGGCGCGAAGCTGCTCGGAGGCCGCGAGGACCTCCTTCAGCTCGGCCTCGACCTCGGCGTATTTCGGCTTGCCGATGGTGAGGTTGCACACCATCGAGACGAGCGCCGCGCCCATGGCGCCGGAGATGGCGGCGGCTCCGCCGCCTCCCGGCGTCGAGCGCTCGCTCGCCAGATCGTCGAGGAACGCCCCGATCGCCTGAGCTTCGGCCATCACGCCATCTCTTTCGCGAGGGCGTAGATCTCGTCGGCGTCGAACGACTGGTCGGCCGCCTCGAACAGCTTGCCGATCAGGGTGCGGTGCAGCTTGAGCTTCAGCCCGCCGAGGCCGAGCGCGCCGATCGCGAGCTTGCCGTGGCGCTCCTTGGCCTTGTCCATGGCGTCGAGGCCGCCGATGCCGAGCGGGGGCTGGGCGTTGTAGTCGACCAGGATCTCGATCGACTTCTCGGCCTTCCAGACGTCCTCGGCCAGCAGCTCGAGGCCGATCGCGCCGGCGGAGAAGACGAGGTTCGCGCCGGCCACCGCCTTGGCGCGGTCCTCGGCCGACTTCGCCTCGACCGCCTCGATCTTGACGCCGAAGCGCTTCTCGATGTTGTCGGCGGCCTTCTGGGCCTTGTCGAGCGCGCGGCCGACGATCGCGACGCTCGCGCCTTCCTTGGCCAGCATCGCCGCGGAGCGCATGCCGACCGGGCCGGTGCCGGCGAGGATGACGGCCTTCTTGCCCGTCACCGAGCCGCCGGCGGCCTTCACGGCCAGCGCGACGCCCGCCGCGGCGGTGGTGTTCGAGCCGTTCGAATCGAGCATGGTCGAGACGCGGAACGGGCCGAAGAAGCGCTTCTGGACCGCGTCGTAGACGGCCTCGCCCGCCGCCATGTCGCCGCCGCCGACGAAGATCGCGGTCGACTGCTTCTCCTTGCCGCCGCGGGTGTAGATCGTGCCGTCGACATAGGCGCCGACGTTTTCCGGCGTCACGCCGCCGTAGCCCGTGATGTGGTCCGCGCCGCCGTCATAGCCCACGACGACGTCGAAGACGCTCGGGGTCGGATCGGTGTCGAACTGGAAAAGCAGCTTCTTGGTCATCGTCATCCCTTGGGGCCCGTTCGCCGGAGCCCTCGCGTCTCGAGTAAACGGCCGGACGTTCTAGCCGGCCTTGATCTTCCGCTCGCTGTCCGCCGGCGCAGCGCGCCTCAGGGAAGCGGCGGCGACCGTCAGGTCCACGACGGGACCCTCCACGATCGCTGCGGTCCGGGAACCGAGGGGCGCTACGGCGAAGGGCCTGCCCGCGTTCTCGAAGAACGCGAGCTTCAGCGCCTCGATGTCCGCCGCGCGCCGCCGGTTCATCGCCTCATTCCACCACGTTCGACGGCTTGCCGGCGACGAAGTTCTCGACGTTGTCGATGAGCTGGTCGGCGAGGATCTGCATCGCCTCCTTGGAAGCCCAGGCGACGTGCGGCGTGACGATCAGGTTCGGCAGGTCCGCCTCGCACAGGATGTTGCCGTCCTTCGGAGGCTCCTGCGCCACGACGTCGAAGCCGGCGCCGCCGATCTCGCCCGACTTCAGCGCCTCGAGCAGCGCCGCCTCGTCCACGAGGCCGCCGCGCGCGGTGTTGATGAGAACCGCGTGGTTCTTCATCTTCTTGAACTGCTCGGCGCCGAACATGTTCTTGGTGTCTGGCGTCAGCGGCACGTGGATCGTGATCGCGTCGGACTGGGTCAGCACGGTCTCGAAGTCCACGAGGCCTTCCTGCGGGAAGACGTCGTAAGGCAGGACCTTCATGCCGAGCGCCTCGGCGCGCTTCGCGATCGACTTGCCGAGCGCCCCGTAGCCGACGATGCCGAGCGTCGAGCCCGCGATGTCGTAGATCGGATAGTCGAAGTAGCAGAACTGCGAAGACTTGTTCCAATCGCCGCGCTTCACCGACTGCGCGTAGGGAACGATCGACCGGCGCAGCGCGAACAGCAGCGCGATGACGTGCTCCGGCACGGTGTTGAAGGCGTAGCCGCGGATGTTGGAGATCGTGATCCCCTGGGCCTTGGCCTGCGGCTTGTCGACGACGTCGGTGCCCGTGGCCGCGACCGCGATGAGCTTCAGCTTGGAAAGCTGCTTCAGCGTGTCGGCGCGCATCGGCACCTTGTTGATCAGCGCGATGTCGGCGTCCTTCAGGCGCTCGACGATGTCCTCGGACGTCCAGGTCGAGTCGTACTCGACGTAGTCGTGCTCGAAATTCGGCCTGCGGACGTTGGCGTCCACGCTTTCGCGGTCGAGAAAGACGATCTTGTGCGTCACGGCGTTCCCCGTTGTTGGGCCGACATGCGCCGCCGGCCGGGTCGAGAGGCGGGATTATGGCGCGCGTACGGGTCCGTGGCACGCGAAGGCGCCACGGACCCGGAATTTTCGCGCGTCAGGCCGCCTTCGGGGCCGCCGCCTGCGGCTCGATCGGGTTGTCGCGCAGGTAGTCCTGCGCGGCGCCGACGCCCGAGCCCGCCTTGATCTTCACGCCGTTGTCGAGCATCGACATCTCGGCGCCGGCGAGGGCTCCGAGCAGCATGAGCTCGTTCAGGTCGCCGATATGGCCGATGCGGAACACCTTGCCCGCGACCTTCGAGAGGCCGGCGCCGAGCGCGAGGTTGTAGCGGTCATAGGCGTGGCGGATGATCTTCGCCGCGTCGATGCCTTCCGGCGCGAGGATCGCCGAGACGGTGTCGGAGTGCCAGCGGGGCGACTTCGCGCAGAGCTTCAGGCCCCAGGCGTCGACGGCCGCGCGCGTCGCCGAGGCGAGCACGTTGTGGCGGCGGAAGATGTTCTCCAGACCCTCGTCCTCGATGCAGGCGAGCGATTCCTTGAGGCCGTGCAGCAGCGGGGTCGCCGGCGTGTAGGGGAAGTAGCCTGTGGGGTTCGTGTTGATCTGGTCCTGGAAGTCGAAATAGACCTTGTTCAGGCCGGCGTTCTTGCGCTGGCCGAGCGCCTTCTGGCTGACGCAGACGAAGCCGAGGCCGGCCGGCAGCATCAGGCCCTTCTGCGAGCCGGAGACGGCGCAGTCGACGCCCCACTCGTCGAAGCGGAAGTCGATCGAGCCGAGACCCGAGACCGAGTCGACGAACAGCAGCGCCGGATGCTTGGCGGCGTCCATCGCCTTGCGGATCGCGCCGATGTTCGAGGTCACGCCCGTCGCGGTCTCGTTGTGCACGACCATGACGGCCTTGATCTGGTGGTTCTTGTCGGCGACGAGAGCCTCTTCGATCTTCTCCTCATGGGCGCCCGTGCCCCATTCCTCTTCCTGGATCTGCACATCCAGGCCGAGACGCTGGGCCATGTCGGTCCACAGATGCGAGAACTGGCCGAAGCGCGCCGTCAGCACCTTGTCGCCGGGGGCGAGAGTGTTGGTGAGGGCCGCTTCCCAGCCGCCGGTGCCGGACGACGGGAAGATGAAAACCTGACCGTCCTTGGTCTTGTAGACCTTCTTCAGCCCTTCGTAGAGCGGCTTGGTCAGCTCGGGGAAGATCGGCGAGCGATGATCTTCCTGGCTGACGACCATAGCGCGCAGCACGCGCTCCGGAACGTTCGTCGGACCGGGAACGAAGAGAAAATTGCGACCGGGGCGTCTCGCCATGGTTTCCTCCTAGGAGCCTTCTTGGCCGGCGAACATAGCCGGGGTTTTCAGTTTGACTATGCGACAGCTAGTCACGGATTTCGATATCCTGAAACCTTCAGACTTTTTATCGTCGCACTTCAGGAAAGTTGTTTTCTGACGTCCGCGGCGACTCTATTTCGATTTTCGTTGATTGATAGAATTTTTCTATCAATCTGTTCTTCGATCGACATCCAATGACGCGCGCGGCGTTCGCCCGCACCATGATCCTGTCGGCGCGTTCTTTTCGACCGAAACTTTAGGATGAGACGAAACCGCCCGCGGTCACCGCGCGGGCGCGACGCTTTCGAACGGGCGGATCACGCCCATCAGCGCGCCGTAGGGCGCGAGCAGAAGCGCCGCGCCGGCCGCCTTCACGACGAAGTCGAACAGCGCGAGGCTCGCCCAGAGCGGAAGCGCGGCGACGCCGAACGGCGCGACCAGCGCCGACATCGCGGGGTCGCCCATAAACGCGAGAGAGAAGAACAGGAAGGTGTCGAGCGCAGAGCCCGCGAGGCTCGCGACGAGCGGAGCGCGCCACCACAGGCCGCGCCTGAGCCGCGCGAACACCGAGACGTCGACGAGCTGCCCGATCAGGAAGGCGGCGCCGGAGGCGAGCGCAATGCGGGGACTGGCGAGCGCGAGCGACAGGACGACCGCGATCGCGAAGCCCGCATAGACGGCGCGGCGCGCGGCCGACGGCCCGAAGCGGCGGTTGGTGAGGTCGGTGACGAGAAACGCGACCGGATAGGCGAAGGCGCCCCAGGTCAGCTTGTCCTCGAGCCCCGCGACCGCGACCGGATGCTGGACGAGAACGTTCGACGCCGCGACGACCAGGGTCATCGCGGCGACGGGCAGGATCAGATCTCGGGGAGCTGCGGCCGGCGGCGCGGAGCCGCCCGGCCGCGGCGCGCTCAGGACGCGGCCTGCTGCTCTTCGCCGGCCGCGGCCTTGGCGATCTTGCGCTTCAGTTCGCGGGCGCCCTGGCTGAGGTCGAGCTCGGAGGCCTTGGCGAGGAAGGCGTCGAGGCCGCCGCGATGCTCGACCGAACGCAGGGCGTTGGCCGAGACCCGCAGGCGCACCGCGCGGCCGAGCGCCTCGGACAGCAGCGACACGTTGAGCAGGTTCGGGCGGAAGGTCCGCTTGGTCTTGTGGTTCGAGTGGCTGACCTTGTGGCCGACGAGGACGGCCTTGCCGGTCAATTCGCAACGCCGCGACATGGGGCGTACTCCTGAAGGTTCGTTCCGACGCCCGAGGGCGACGCGCCTGCCGTCCGTCCCGGCGTTGCCGGACGGGCGCAGGCCCGCGGACGAGAATGAGAAGGCGGCGCTATAGATGAGGCCGGGCCGAGCGTCAAGAAAGGTCGCGCGCACACTGGGCGCCGAAGAGCGGAAGCCGCCGGCGCGGGACGCCTTTCTACAGCCTCACAATGGACCGAATCAGCAGTACGCTGGAGGCTGACGAAAAAACGGTCGGGCCGGTCGCGGGCCTTGCGTCCGCCGAACCGCCCTCTCTGGTGAAGACGGTCCATGACTTCAGTGCTTTCGGCCGCAAGGCCCCTTTCCGGACGCGCGGGCGCCGTCCTCGCCCTCGCGGCGCTCGCCGCCCCGGCGTTCGCCGCGCCCGCAGCCGCGGAGACTCGGGTGAAGGCGCGCTACGCCATCACAATGGCGGGCTTCGACATCGGCACCGCCACGATGCAGAGCGGCATCGACCGCTCCAACTACGACATGAACCTCAGCGTGCGCATGAGCGGGCTGGTGAAGTTCTTCACCGGCGGCCGGGCCGCGGCGACGTCGCGCGGCGCCTATGACGAGGCGAAGGTCACGCCCGCGGCCTACGCCATCAACACGCGCGCGAACGACAAGGGACAGGTGGTCCGCTTCGCCCTCACCGGCGGATCGGTGCGCCAGCTCTCGGTCGAGCCGGCGCCGAAGCCGAGCAAGAACGTCGTCCCCGTCACCGACGCCGACAAGCGCGGGATCGTCGACCCGCTGAGCGCGGTGATGATGCCGGTTCCGGGCTCCGCCGAGCCGCTGTCGGAGGCCGCCTGCGACCGCACGCTTCCGGTCTTCGACGGACGCCAGCGCTACGACGTCCGGCTGAGCTACGACCGCATGGAGACCGCGAAGCCCGACGCCTCCGAGAACGCCGACCCGAACGCCAGGGGCGGTTACGACGGCAAGCTCGTCGTCTGCAAGGCGACCTACAAGGCGATCGCGGGCTACCGGCCCGACAAGGACAACGTGAAGTTCATGGAGGCCAACAAGGACATGGAGGTGTGGCTCGCGCCGGTCGCCGGCACCCGCGCCCTTCTGCCCTGGAAGATCTCCGTGCGCACCCAGTACGGCGTCGCCGTGATCACCGCGACCTCCTTCACCGTCGGTCCCGGCAAGGTCGGCGAGAGCAAAAACGAGAAGCTCTGACGGACGGCCCGGAGATCGCCCGGGGCGCCCGATCCGCAGTCCGACCACGTCATCGTTCGAAGCCGGTTCGGCCGCGCGACTTCGCGTGCGGCGCGGTCGCGTTGCGGCCGCCGGTTGATTCCCGCGGTGCGCATGTCCGCCGAAGCCTTTGGAACGAATCGGGAATCGGACGCTGGTCGCCGATTCGGCCCTCGTTCGTTCCTTGACCGTTCGCGCATTCGCGGGATTTGTCGCATCGCGTCCAGCGCGACGTCCGGTTAAGGAACCCTCAATGACCGACGTCGCCGAGCTTTCGCCGGCCCCCGCCTCCGAAATCCTGGCGCCGATGCGCGGCCGGGGCGTGACGGCGGTGCTCGGCCCCACCAACACGGGCAAGACGCATCTCGCGATCGAGCGGATGGCGAGCCACGGCTCGGGCCTGATCGGCCTGCCGCTCCGCCTGCTCGCGCGCGAGGTCTATCAGCGACTCGTTGAGAAGGTCGGGGCGGAGAAGGTCGCGCTCGTCACCGGCGAGGAGAAGATCAAGCCGGCCAACGCCCGCTTCTGGGTCGCGACCGTCGAGGCGATGCCGCGCGACCTCGACGTCGACTTCGTGGCGATCGACGAAATCCAGCTCGCCGCCGACCTCGACCGCGGCCACGTCTTCACCGACCGGCTGCTGAACCTGCGCGGCCGCTACGAGACGCTCGCGCTCGGCGCCGCCACCATGCGGCCGCTGGTCGAGAAGCTGCTGCCGGGCGCGAACGTCGTCACGCGGCCGCGGCTCTCGAACCTGCTGTTCGCGGGCGAGCGGAAGCTGTCGCGCCTGCCGCCGCGCAGCGCGATCGTGGCCTTCTCGGCCGAGGAGGTCTACGCCATCGCCGAGCTGATCCGCCGCCAGCGCGGCGGGGCCGCGGTGGTGCTGGGCAAGCTCAGCCCGCGCACCCGCAACGCGCAGGTCGCGATGTATCAGGCCGGCGACGTCGACTATCTGGTCGCGACCGACGCCATCGGCATGGGCCTCAATCTCGACGTCGACCATGTGGCCTTCGCCGGCGACCGCAAGTTCGACGGCCATCAGTTCCGCCGCCTCAACCCGTCCGAGATGGCTCAGATCGCCGGCCGCGCGGGCCGGCACCTGAGGGATGGGACCTTCGGCACCACGGGGCGCTGCCCGCCCTTCGAGCCGGAGCTGGTGGAGCGGCTCGAGGGCCACAAGTTCGAAAGCGTGCGGGTCGCCCAGTGGCGGAACCGCGCGCTCGACTTCGCGAGCACCGAGGCCCTGATCGACAGCCTGTCGCGCCCGCCGGCCGAGGCCGGCCTCACCCGAGCGCCCGACGCCGACGACCTGCGCGCGCTGATGAGCCTGTCGCGCCAGCCCGAGATCCGGCAGGCGGCGCGGGGGTCGCGGGCGGTCTCGCTGCTCTGGGACGTCTGCCAGGTGCCGGACTATCGCAAGATCGCTCCCGCGCAGCACTCCGAGCTTCTCGCCGACCTCTATGGATTTCTCGGCTCTTTGGGTAAGGTTCCGACCGACTGGTTCGCCCGGCACGTCGCGACGACCGACCGGGCGGACGGCGACATCGACACGCTGTCGGCGCGGATCGCCCATATCCGCACATGGACCTTCGTCGCGAACCGTCCGGACTGGCTCGACGATCCGGACCATTGGCAAGGCGTCACGCGAGCGGTAGAGGACAGGCTCTCCGACGCTCTCCACGACAGGCTGGCCCAGCGTTTCGTCGACCGGCGCACCAGCGTGCTCATGCGCCGCCTCAGGGAAAACCATATGCTCGAAGCCGAGATCGACAAGGACGGCGGCGTCAAGGTCGAAGGCCATCACGTCGGACGCCTCGCGGGTTTCCAGTTCGCGCCCGAAATCTCCGGCGACGGAGCCGACGGCAAAGCGCTGCGCGCCGCGGCCGCGAAGGCGCTCAGCGGAGAGATCGAAGCGCGGGCGAACCGCTTCGCCAATTCCTCCGACGGCGACATCGTGCTCGCGGCCGACGGCGCTGTGCGCTGGCTGGGCGAACTCGTGGGCCGCGTCGCCAAGGGCGACAGGACGCTCCATCCGAGGGTGCGCATCCTCGCCGACGACCAGCTCGCCGGGCCTGCGCGCGAGCAGGTGGAGAAGCGCCTCGACCAGTGGCTGCGCGCGCATGTCCAGAAGCTGCTCGGGCCGCTCGCCGCGATCGAAACCGCCGAGGACGTAACCGGCGTCGCCCGCGGCGTCGCCTATCAGCTCGTTGAGGAGCTCGGCGTGCTCGACCGCGCCCGCGTCGCCGAAGAGGTGAAGAGCCTCGACCAGACCGCGCGCGCGGCGCTGCGCAAGCACGGCGTCCGCTTCGGCGCCCACCACATCTACATGCCGCTGCTGATGAAGCCCGCGCCGCGGGCGCTCGCGGCGCAGCTCTGGGCGCTCTCCCACGACGCCGAGACCGACGCGAATGTCGGCGACGTCGCCCATCTCGCCGCCGCCGGCCGCACCTCGATGCCGGCCGAC
This sequence comes from Ancylobacter novellus, assembly GCA_003241695.1. GTDB lineage: Bacteria > Pseudomonadota > Alphaproteobacteria > Rhizobiales > Methylopilaceae > Methylopila. Next base: position 162,977 of record QFPN01000010.1, read on the forward strand.
CCGCAGATCGACAAGGGTCTCTACCGCGCGCTCGGCTACCGGGTCTGCGGCGCGCGGGCGATCCGCGTGGACATTCTCGAGCGCCTCGCAGATCTGATCCGCCCGGCGATCGCCTGGAAGCCCGGCCAGCCCGGAACGCCGCCGGCCGGCGCGACGGACGGGAACGGCTTCACCGTGACGGTCGCCATGACCTCGCTCGCGGGCTGCTCGGGCGAGGATTTCGCCGCGATCCTGCGCGCGCTCGGCTACCGCATGGAACGGCGCCCGAAACCCGCGACGCCGCCTGCGCCCGAACCTGCGCCCAAGTCCGGGGAGCCGCCGATCGACGAAACCGCCGCAGCCGAAGTCGCCGAGACCGTCGAGACCGCGGCCCCCGACGTCGACGCCGCCGACCTGTCGGTCGAAGACGCCGCGGCCCCGGCCGCCGAGATTTCCGAGACGGCCTCCGGGGAGGAGGCTCCCGCGGCCGACGTCCCCGTGTTCGACGCAGGCGAAGCGGCGCCGACCCTGCTCGACCCCGTCGCGTCCGACGACGTGCCGGTCGAGACGGTCGAAGACCCGGCCGAGGACGCGGCGCCCGTCGCCGAGCCGACCGCCGGGACGGCCGAAGCCGAAGCCGAGGCGAGCCTCGCCGTCGCCGATGACGCGGTCTCCGCCGAAGCGCCGGCGGCTGACGCGGTCGCGGCCGAGCCCGAATTCATCGAGGTCTGGCGTCCGGGCGGCTTCGGGCGCCGCGACCAGCAGCGCCCGCCCCGGCGCAGCGAGGGACGGCGCGGCGACGCGGCGCGCGGGCCCGCAGGCGCGACCGAGGCGCAGGCCGGCGAGCGTCAGCCGCGCGGCCGCGACCACAACCGCGAGCGCGGCGACAGGCCCGCGGGAGACCGTCCCGGCGGCGACCGCTCCGGCGGCGACAGGCAGCGTCACGGCGGCCCGCGCCGCGCGGAAGGCGGCCGCGGCGAAGGCCGAGGCTTCGGCGGTCCCGACCGCGACAGGCCGAGGCCCGACCGCGGCGAGAGAGGGCCGCGCCCCGACCGGAACGATCGCCCCCGCCACGGCGCTCCGATGCAGAGCGGGCCGAAGCGGCCCGAGCGCGCGCTCGATCCCGACTCGCCCTTCGCGAAGCTCGCCGCGCTGAAGGCCCAGCTCGAGCAGGGCGGCAAGCCCGCCGGCAAGGGAGCCCGGCAGGATCGCGGGAACGGCGGGAACGGGAACGACAAGGGCCGGGACGAGGCGGGCCGGGAGCCCCGGGACGACGCCTGACAGGCGGAGACAGGCGCCGGCTTCCGCCGACGCCGCCCCCGCCGCGTCGGCCCGGATCGACGTCTGGATGTGGCGCGCCCGCGTGGTCAGGACCCGCAGCCTCGCGGCCAGGCTCGCGACCTCCGGCCACGTCCGGCTGAACGGGCGCCGCGTGGAGACCGCCGCGCGGCCGGTTCGGATCGGAGACGTCCTCACCATCGCGCTCGAGGACGACGTCAGGGTGCTCGAGGTCGTGGCGCTCGGCGAGCGGCGCGGCCCGGCCGAGGAGGCGCGGACGCTCTATCGCGACCCCGCCGCGGCGCCGCCGCGGTAGCGGCCGCTCCGCATCCGTCCGAACGAGAATGCGCCGAAGCGCCGCCAAGGCCTTGCGCGGCCCCGGCGGCTTCGCTACGTCGGGCGTCTTGAGTACGGGAGAAGCCGATGACCTACGTGGTCACCGATAACTGCATCCGCTGCAAGTACATGGACTGCGTCGAGGTCTGTCCCGTCGACTGCTTCTACGAAGGCGAGAACATGCTCGTCATCCATCCCGACGAATGCATCGACTGCGGGGTGTGCGAGCCGGAATGCCCGGCGGAGGCGATCAAGCCCGACACCGAGTCCGGGCTCGAATCCTGGGTCAAGCTTAACGGTGAGTATGCCCGCAGCTGGCCCAACATCACGATCAAGCGCGATCCGCCGCCGGACGCGAAGGAGTTCGACGGCAAGCCCGACAAGCTCGACCAGTACTTTTCGCCGGAGCCCGGCGAAGGCGACTGAGAGCGGGTCGGCGGCCGTTCGCCGGCCGGCCGGAAAATCGCGATCTTATTGATTTTTACGACCGTTCGTGTTAGAAACCACACAACGGTCGAACACGACGCCGCACCGTCCGTCATGTGACGGAATCTTTCGGCACTCAACCTTCATGATGGCGACCTTACGCCGCCGACGCTCTCGGCGACAGAGCCGTCCATTTTGTCGAGAGACTCGCACGCCCGCCTTCTTCGGCGGGCGTCGCCTTGCGCGCCCCGACCGGAGCGCCGGCCCTTTCGGCCGGATGATCGAAGCTCCGGACGCTCTCGTCCGGCGCGGCAAGGAGTGCGGACCGGCATGACCACCAAGAAGACGCCGCAGGGCAAGCAGGGCTTCAAGACCAACGAGCACGTGGTCTATCCGTCTCACGGCGTCGGCCGCATCGTCGCGATCGAGGAGCAGGTGATCGCCGGCCACACGCTCGAGCTCTTCGTCATCAACTTCGAGAAGGACAAGATGACCCTGCGCGTTCCCGTGGCGAAGGTGACTTCGGCCGGCATGCGCAAGCTTTCCGAGCCGGATCTCGTCGCCAAGGCGCTCGACACCCTCACCGGCCGCGCGCGCGTCAAGAAGACGATGTGGAGCCGCCGCGCCCAGGAATACGAGGCGAAGATCAATTCTGGCGACCTGATCTCGATCGCCGAGGTGGTGCGCGACCTGTTCCGCGCCGACACCCAGCCGGAGCAGTCCTACAGCGAGCGCCAGCTCTACGAATCCGCCCTCGACCGCATGATGCGCGAGGTCGCGGCCGTCCAGAAGCTGAGCGACATCGAGGCGCAGAAGCTGATCGAGGCGCAGCTCGCCAAGGGCCCCCGCCGCGGCGGCAAGGTCGAGGAAGCCGAGGCGGAGGACGCCGACGCCCAGGACGAGGCCGCCTGACGGCCTCCTCCGGATCACGGATTGCGAAAAGCCCGGCCTCAGCGCCGGGCTTTTTTGTTGCGCGGACGGCCGGACCGGAATGTCCGCGCTCGAACCAAAGCCGGAAAAACGCCCCGCCTCCTCTCCGAAGCGCTTAAAGCCCATCTCTAAATCGCCGCAGCGCGCGATCCGAACTCACCGTCATGCCCGCGTCTTTGCGGGTATCCACGACTGCGGCGCCCGCAGCGCTCTGCGATCAAGTCGAGGACACCCGTCTGCGCCGGGCATGACGGAAAGCATGATCAGCACGGCTGCGAACCCGCGGCGGCCAGCTCAGCCCCGCCATGAGACGATCGAAACCATCCACGCGCCTGTGTCGCAGATCGGGTTCGGCAAGGCCTTGAAATTCTTGATCACGAAACCGTGATCACGATTATCCATTTTCCGGCCGTCCTTTTTGCGCCTTTGCGCGTTCAAGCTGGGAACGCCGTCCCCCGACGGCGGCCCGGGAGTGTCACGATGTCCCAAATGGCCGGTGTTCGCCGCCGCTTCGTCCGCGCCGCCATGGAGGCGCCGTTTCTCGAACGAGAGGAAGAGCATCAGCTCGCCGTCCAGTGGAAGGACGACAGGGACGAGGCCGCCCTGCACCGGCTGGCCGCCGCTCATATGCGCCTCGTGATCGCGATCGCGGCCCGCTTCCGGCACTATGGCCTGCCGATGCCCGACCTGATCCAGGAGGGCCATGTCGGCCTGCTCGAAGCCGCCGCCCGCTTCGAGCCGGAGCGTGAGGTGCGCTTCTCCACCTACGCCACCTGGTGGATCCGCGCGGCGATCCAGGACCACATCCTGCGCAACTGGTCGATCGTGCGCGGCGGCACCAGTTCCGCCCAGAAGGCGCTGTTCTTCAACCTGCGCCGCCTGCGCGCCCGGCTCAGCAAGAACGGCGAGGCCATGGCGCCCGGCGTGCTGCACGGCAAGATCGCGGAAGCCGTCGGCGTGTCGGTCAACGACGTCGCGCTGATGGACTCTCGGCTTTCGGGCCCCGACATGTCGCTCAACGCCCCGATGATCGACAGCGACCCGAACTCGTCCTCCGAGCGGGTGGATTTCCTGGTCGACAATTCTCCGCTGCCCGACGAGACGGTCGGCGACTCGATCGACACCGAGCGCCGCGTTCGCTGGCTGCGCTCCGCCCTCGACGTGCTGAACGAGCGCGAGCTGAAGATCGTCCGCGCCCGCCGTCTCGCCGAGAACGCGGTGACGCTCGAGGCGCTCGGCGAGAAGCTCGGCATCTCGAAGGAGCGCGTGCGCCAGATCGAGAACCGCGCTCTGGAGAAGCTTCGCCGCGCGCTGGTCGAACAGCACCCGCAGGAGGCGATGAGCGCGGCCCACTGACCGCGCGCAGCCCGCTTCAAGGTCGATCGCTCGCCACAAAAAGCGCCCTCAAAGACCAAACGCGCGCCGCCTCTCCCCCGTCATGTCCGCGCTTTGCGCGGGTATCGACGACTTGGTCGCGAGGCGCGGCGGGAAGCCGAAGTCGTGTATGCGCGGCCGGCCGGGCGGGATCATCCGATCAGATCGTCATCCCCCGGCTTGTCCGGGGGATCCATCGCCGTGCAGGACCTCCCGAGATGCGGAGTCGGGCGCTCCCATGGACGCCCCGGACAAGCCGGGGC
>QFPN01000041.1 GCA_003241695.1 Ancylobacter novellus
ATGGACGCCTGCCGCGGGAGTAGTTCGCCCTGGGCGGCGTTCGAGTTGGTCGCCAGTTCCTGGCGCGTTGCGGTGCTCATCAATAGCTCTCCATGAATCCGGTGTTGGCCTTGGTCTGGCCCTCGAGCGGTTCGTTGTGCAGGGCGTGGAACAATGCCCACGCCAGGTCGGCGTGGCCGGTGTTGTCGTTGCGGCCGGCGGTGTAGGTGAACTGCCGGCCGCCAGCGGTCATGGTCTTGCGGATGGCCATCAGCGACGACGCCAGGTCCGTCCAGCCGGCGTCGAACTCCAGCCGTCCGTTCTTGATTACGTCCCAGGCCTTCATCACCAGGCGCACCTTCACTTCGGGCGAGTAGCTAAAGGTGGTCAGGCCTGGGAAGAAGCTGCGCACCAGCTGGGCTACGCCGGTTCCCATGCCGGTGGTGTCGATGCCGATGTAGGTGACCCAGTAGCGCTCGGTGACCTTGCGGATGAACTCGGCCTGAGCGGCGAAATCCATGCCGCGGAACTGATGGCGCTCAAGGACGCGGAACTTTCCGCCTGGCACCAGCGGTGGCGCCACCACCACCAGGCCAGCGCTGTCGCCATTCTCCGCGGGGTCATAGCCGACCCAGACCTGCCGGTCGCCGAAGGGGCGCAGCGCGAAGGGTTTGTAGTCCTCAGCCCACTCGACCCAGCTGTCGACCATCCCAGGCTGCAGCATGGACAGCGGAAAGATGCTCGCGCCATCGTCGACGAACTGGCACATGAGCAGGTTCTGGAACGCCTCGGCCGAGTATTCGAGCTTGAGCTCTTCCAGGTCGAACAGGTCGCAGCCGCGGGACTCGGCGTCGAGGATGGTGACGATCTGCCGCCAGATCCGGTCCTCACAGAGCCGGCCTTCCTGCAGGGCTTCGTGGGAGACGTCCAGCTTCAGGTGCTGGGCGACCGGCTTGCCTTTGTTGAAGCGTTCGCCGGTCCAGAAGGTATAGGCCTCATGGGCCATCGAGCTCGGCGTCGAGAAGTAGGTCCGGCGGTATTGCTTCTGCATGGCCATGCCGCTGGCCACCTTATTCAGCTCCTCGAAGCGGAAGGTCCAGAAAAACTCATCGAAGTAGAAGTTGCCGTGGTAGCCCTGGGCGGTGCGGGCATTGGTACCCAGGAAATGTAGCTCGGCGCCGTTGGCCAGGATGATCGGATCCCCCGTCACCTCGACACCGCAGACCTCCCGGGCGAAGCCCTGGATATACGCCTTGAAAATATGCGCCTGGTTCTTGCTGGC
>QFPN01000042.1 GCA_003241695.1 Ancylobacter novellus
TGGTTTTTCGGGAGTTTTGGTCGACACGAGAGGATTTGAACCTCCGACCCCCGACACCCCATTATGGTTATGATAGACCGTAGTATTTTTTCAGAGCAGCTGTTGCTGCTTGAGTTGCAGCAGCTATTCCTATGCCCAAAGTACCATGGGCTGCTTTACTCGCAATATTTGCCAACCATTTACTAACAGAATGACCATATTCACCACGTTTGTTAGCTATCGGGCCATCTTCACCAATAGCAATTTCTAAATCGTTAACATCAGATTTAGGGAACCCCTGAGCGGAGAGATACTCTTTTAATGATTCAGTGTCGTTTTTTACGACGTGGTTATTTACAGAAAATGAGTTTTCATTTCCGAAGTTTATGACAGTATTATCTCCAAAAATTGAGTTATGGAATAATGAAGACGTGTCGATATTTTTAAGTTTTTCTGTCATGTTTTTCTCATCTGGTATTTCAGAAACTTGATCAGAAAGTTCAAGTATAAAATCAAGTAGCCGTGACCTGACCTGAGTTAAGATGGAAGTGAAGTTATGAAGCGCGATCTCTTTATAACAGCGTGTTAACTCATAGCCTCTATCGATACCTTTGCAATATTTAACTAACGCGTAATCTAAAGGAATTGGCTGCTGAAGAGCATGGTTATCACCAGCATTGGTAACTAGGTCTTCGATTTGACTGATTGAAAGTCTAACTTCACTGGTTGTAGCATCTTCATAGTCATCTTCACTTAGATAGCCAATCGGTAACGGAAAAGCTCTATATAGGCGAACGCCGTTGTTCAGATCTGCAAGAATTCTTGTGCCAACAATTCTATAATCGGGAAGGGAAACTGAATCAGGATAACCGTTGATCTCATGATTTACCCATGCAGCAAGCTCCTTTTTCCCGATAGAGAAAAGAAGGATCTTTGTTTTTATGAGAGCATTTGTTGTGCCTTCGTCACCAGTACTTAGTATCTGAATGATTTCTTGCAGTTGGTTCATATGTCTTATCCCATAAAAAAAGCCCGCATCAGCGGGCTTCTGTGTCACTAAAGAGCCGCGGCTCCTTTGCGTATCCTTTTTTGTCCCCTCACCGTCTGGTCGGTGTCCTGCTGAGACTGCTAACTTCCTGTTTTTTCTAGTGATGTACTATCACTGTCCAATCATGATTGGTGGAGCTGGCGGGAGTTGAACCCGCGTCCGAAATTCCTACATCCTCGGTACTACATGCTTAGTCAGTCTTTACATTCGCCTGGCACCTGCGGACA
>QFPN01000043.1 GCA_003241695.1 Ancylobacter novellus
TGCGATAGCGGGCGGGTGATGGCTTGCTCATCCAACCCGTCTAACTGCATGGATTCACGATGTGAATCCTCGAAGGTCAGAGTTATGCAACAACGCCGACCTGCACCAAAGAATTGATTGCTAAGCCGACTGAGTCTACGCATTTGCAGGCTCCCGGTGTGGGCAAACACAGGAGGTACCAATGTCTCTTTCCCGTGCTGTGGCTGTCGCGACAATTGCAGCGGCCGGGTGGCTTGCCGCCGCGTCTGCGCAAGCGCAGACCGTGGTTGACGTCATCCGCCAGCAGAATGATCTGGGCATCTTCGCGCGCATCGTTGAGCGCAGCGGCCTGACTGAGCGTCTCTCCGGCCCCGGCCCCTTCGCCGTTTATGCGCCGACCGACAATGCGTTCAGGCAGCATCCGTATGCGCATCGGGAGGCGGTGGATCGCGCATCGCAGCCTGAACTGCAGCGTCTGGTGCTGTCGCATGTGGCGCAGCACACTCGGCAGGAGAACCTTGCGTCCGGTTCAGGCCCGAGCAGCGAGCAGATGCTCTCGGGCGCTACCGCGCGTTTCGAGCGTCAAGCTGTCTCGCAGGGCGAAGGCGGCACGTCCGGAGGGGTCACAATCAATGGGCTTGGCGTCCTCGACAACAAGCCCGCGTCGAATGGCATCGTTCACCGCCTCAACGGCGTCCTTACTCTGAACTGATCCGCCGCTTTTCCTAATCCTCCCCTACGTGCTGGCGGGTGCGGCAGAGGCTCTTCGAGCCTTTCAGCCGCAGCCGCCAGGTTTCTTTCGGTAGTCGGAGAGTTTCAAGTTTTCGGGCCGTTTGGGATTCGCAATCCGTCCGCGACGACGCGAGGCTCCGCAGAGGAGGCAAGCGCCTCTGCCCAAAGGCCGTGTCGGTCAGCCGAGAAAGACTCACGCGCGGAAGCACGCTCCCCCAGTCGCTCGCGCTGGGATCATGGACGGTCCGCCTGATCTCTGGCCTGTGGCTTCCTCTGGCGGTCAGCGGCCGACCCGCCGAGCGGTTTCTGCTTGTGCGTCCTTTGGAACCCTTGCGGCTGCGGCACATTCCAACGCGAATGCGCCGATAGACCGACCGCGGCGCGAGCCGTTAATAGCCCGTTGGCTTGACGCCACCTTCGGCCCGTTCCGCTCGATGAAGAGTAAGCGCGGTCCCAGCACCCTTCTTGCGTGAGGATGGCATGACGGAGAGGTAGGTCATCGCGGAGGTATGGCGATGGCAGGGATGCGGAGTGGCGCAG
>QFPN01000044.1 GCA_003241695.1 Ancylobacter novellus
CACATGCACCACCGCCGTGCGCCAGGGCGGGTTGCCCAGGGCGCGCGCCGCCTCCACCCATTCGGTGGCCTTCGCCTCCATCGCCATGCCGCGGGCCAGGCGCACGAAGATCGGCGCGGCGGAGATGGCGATGGCCAGCATCGCGTTCTCCAGCGCCGGGCCCAGGAAGGCCGCGAGCGCGATGGCCAGGATCAGGAAGGGCACGGAAAGCATGGCGTCCGTGATGCGGGAGATCAGCGCGTCCACCCAGCCGCCCGCCAGCCCGGCCAGCATCCCCAGCGGCACGCCCACCGCCAGCGCCGCCGCCACGGAAAGGCCGCCGGCCATCAGCGAGGTCCGCGCGCCCCAAAGGGTGCGGGACAGCACGTCGCGCCCGTTCTCGTCCGTGCCGAACCAGTGCGCCAGCGAGGGCGGCTTGCGGATCAGAGACCAGGAGGTGGCGGTGGGGTCATAGGGCGCGATCAGCGGCGCCAGGATCGCCCCCAGCACGAAGAGCACGATCACGGCGAGGCCGAAGACCGCCAGCCGGTGCCGCAGGAAGCGGCGCATCGCGCGCCGCCCCGGGCTGTCGCGGCGCGCAGGGGCGGGGTTCGCGGCGGCGCGCGGGCGGCGGACGGAAACGCCGCTCATGCCGCGCGCAGCCTGGGATTGACGAGCATGTAGAGCAGGTCCGAGAGCAGGGAGAGCAGCACGAAGATCACCGCCGTCACCACCACCACGCCCTGCACCACCGGATAGTCGCGGTTGAAGACGGCATCCACGATCAGCTTGCCGAAGCCGGGGATGGTGAAGATCTGCTCCGTCAGCACCGCGCCGGCCAGCAGCTTGCCGAGTTCGATCGTGCCCAGCGTCACCACCGGGATCAGCGCGTTGCGCAGCGCGTGCTTGGCCACCACCACCCGTTCCGGCAGGCCCTTGGCGCGGGCGGTGCGGACGTAGTCCTGCCCCAGCGCGCCCAGCATGGCGGCGCGGGTATGGCGCATCAGCACGCCGGCGATGGAATTGCCCAGCACGAAGGCCGGCATGATCGTGGTGGCGAGCGACTGCCGCCAGTCCTCGGTCAGCGGCACGTAGCCGGAGGGCGGCAACCAGCCGAGCTGCACGCTGAAGAGCAGGATCATCATGATCCCCAGCCAGAAGTTCGGCGTGGAGATGCCCGCCAGGGCCAGCCCGTTGGCGATCCAGTCCGCCGGCCGG
>QFPN01000015.1 GCA_003241695.1 Ancylobacter novellus
GCGCTGACCTTCAAGTCCAAGGACGTGCTCGACGTCGAGGACGTCCAGCGCAAGAAGCTCAAATGGCAGCCGGAACTCAAAGCCGTCGGATGAGCTGAGGCCGACCGAGCCGAAAGCTTCATCCAATCATGTGCAACGCGCTGGCCGGGGCGTGACGGAATGACAGCCAAGATCTCGATATTTCCGCAATACCGATATGGCGCGAAGCCTCATCTGAGCGAGGATCTGTACGCGCACTTTCAGGACGCCTCGCGCCCCTGCCTCGTGATCGGCAACGGACCCAGCGCCGCCGGCGTCGATTACGCGCGTGTGCCGGACGACGCCTATATCTTCAGGTGCAACTGGTTCTTCCTCGAAAACGACTATCTGTTCGGCAAGACGGTCGACGCATATTTCTGGTCGGTCTACAACGCCGGCCTGCATCAGGAGCTTCTGAGGGCTCGCGAGACTTACGACATCAAGAACTATCTGTTCCCGTTCGTCCTGAACGACAATCTCAACATCCCCGGCCCCGATTTCGAGCTGTCGCCGACCTTCGATCATTGGGCGGTCCTGGCCAAGGATCCGTTCTTCGCGCGGGCGATGATGTCACGGCCTCTGCCGACGCAGGGCGTCCAGATGATCGCCACGGCCCTGTCGCTGGGCATGCGTGAAATCCATGTGGTCGGCATCGACTTCTACGCCAATCCCGAGCAGCGCTACAATTACGCGGTCCCAGACAGCGTCAAGAAGCATCTCAAGGAGAAGGATTTCTCCGGCGGTTACGAGGGCAACCACGCTCTCGCCGTCGACATGACGTTTCTCGAATTGACCCTGAGCCGGTATCCGGACGCGAAGCTCTATTCTCACTCGCTGAACAGGAAATACCCGTCTCTGTTCCTCGATCCGCCGCCCGCCGCCCGGCCGATGCGCGGGGTCGAGGCCAAGGCCGGGCGGGACGCGGGCGCCAGCGCGATCCGCAGGAACCGCGTGACCGGCAAGCAGGAACGGGTCGCCTACGTCACCTTCGCCACGGAAAATTTCCGCTTCGGCGTCAAGGCGCTGGCCGGTTCGCTCGCGAAGGTGTCGGACATCCCGCTGGTCGTCATGGTCCATCCGGAGGACGAGCGTCTGACGGACGGGATCGCCAATGCGACGACCTGCGTGGTCGAGCCAATCTCGAACCCCAACGCCCTGAAAGGCCATCAGGAGCGCTTCGCCAAGACCTATTCGAAGCTTGCGGCCTTCGGCCTGCCGTTCCTGGACAAGTTCGTCTATGTCGACGCCGACGCGATCGTGCTCAAGAGCATCGACGAGCTGTTCGACCTCGACGGTTTCCACGCCGCGCCCGACATCGGCTTCAACGCGGTGACGGACGAGTTCAACAGCGGCCTCTTCGTCTCCGGGACCGGAGCGCAGCTCTTCAAGGATATGACCTCGAGCATCGCCGAAACGGCGTCGAACGACGGCGGCGATCAAGGGTTCCTGAACGAATTCTTCAAGAACGAAGTCAAATTTCTGAATCGAAACTATAATTGCCTCAAGCGAGTATATACGGAGCTTCCGGTATACTACGAGCATGACGAGGTGAAGGTTCTGCATTTCGTCGGCGTGAAGCCCTGGGACAATTATAACGAGCTGAACACGAAATTCAGAAAACTTGATGCGCTCTGGTTCTCGATGCTCTCCGAGAGCGATCAGGCCGAATTGTTCCTGCAGATCAGGTCCAAGGAAATATCGGCCGAATCCGTCATGAAGCAGCAGTACGGCGACGCATTCATCGATCTGCTCGAGCAGGCGAAGATCCGGCGCGAGGCGAAGAAAATCGCCGGCGGAAAGACCTTCATCGACGCCTCGGACGACTTTTTCTTCTCCGGCGAAATCGAGAAATCGATCCTCATTTCGAAGGCGGCGCTCAGCATCACGCAGAACTCGACGGAGCATATGTACCGTCTCGCCAGAGCCTATACGGCGGCGAACAGGCGCGACGAGGCGCTCAGCCTCATCGACGAAGCGCTCAAGAAGGCGCCCCACAAGCAACATTTTAGATCTCTGAAGGAAGCGCTCAGCGGCCGTCCGCCGGAAGAGCTCAATGGCGCGCGGGGGGCGGCCAGAGTGAACAACATCTGGAGCCGGCTCGGACTGAGCGCCGCGCGAAGTGGCGAAGCGTGATCGCACGGGGACACGAGATGAAGATCAAACGGGCATTGGCGTTCGCCAAGAAGAACAAGCGGCTCGCGCATGAGCTGCCGCTGGCCGAAGCGCCGCGCAACGCGGGCGACGAGGCGGCAGTCTTCCTCGATATTCTGGGCCAGTTCGTTCTCCCCGACGGAGCTCTGGTCGTGGAGTACGGCGCGGATACCGGCTTCGTCACGAGGCTTCTTGCGCAGTATCTTCCTGCGAACAACGGAAAGAATATATTTGTCTATTCAAGGTTCCCGAGCAACAAGACCATCGACCGTTATTTGCAGAGCAACTTCTCCGGAAAATTCAGCCATTCCTTCGATCTCTGGCGGCACAACGTCAAGAAGTATCGAGACAATATCTCTCTCTACAAGGGCGATATCCGAAACTACGCGCTGAGCGCCGGGACGGAAAGTTACGACCTCGCCTATCTTGGATCGATACCCTCGATCGGAGAAATCGAGAGCATCAACCACCTCGTGCTGGATCGACTGAAGGTCGGCGGCGTGGTCGTGCAGTCCGATTACTTCTACTGGGACAGTCCCTGGGCGATGTTGCAGATGGAGATCGCGTCCGACGCCTTCCGGCTCGTGGGCGATCTCGATCAGATGACGACCGTCTATGTGAAAGAGCGCGACCTGACCGAGGAAGAGATCAGCGTTTCTCCGGCGTCGCTGAAGGAAGACGACATCGACAAATACTTCGCCTCGATCGCGGATCGTTATGACGGCGCCCGCAAGGGGGTGATCCTGCTGTCGCGGCTTCGGGCGCTCAACCGCATCCGGGGGCGGAAGATCGTGAGGCGCGACCTGGATCCCGTAAGGGAAGAGTTCGGCGGCTCCCCTCGCGTCGGACGATACATCGAAGCGTTCGAGAAAGCGTTGTCGCTGGCGGGTTGAAGCCGGCCGAGACGAAATATTTCGGCAGACCGAATTTCCACAGATCATAGATTGGCATCACGATGAAGCCGTTCCGCTTGTTTCATTTCGACATCAAGACCCTCGGGAACTACGGCGACACGTTGCTGTTCGAGGCGGTGCGGCAGCTCTTCCATGGCTACAACGACCGGGGGAGCTTCCGCTTCCACGGATCGACCAACCTGCGGGACGTCGTCGGTCCGAAGCTGGTGAGCGCGCTCAACGAGAATTACGACGCAATCGTCATCGGCGGCGGCGGCCTGTTTCTGTCCGACACCAATCCGAACGAGCGGTCGGGCTGGCAGTGGAACTGCTCGCTCGATCTGCTCGAAAAGATCGATATACCGATCATCGTCTTCGCGGTCGGAAACAACCGTTTCCCCGGACAGAAGGACTTCTCTCCGAAGTTCGTCGAGCACGTCAATCTTCTGGCGGAGAAGTCGATCTTCTTCGGACTCAGGAACCGCGGATCCGTCGAGACGATCAAGGAATACCTTCGGCCCGAACTGCGCGACAAGGTCGTCTACCAGCCCTGCCCGACGACGCTCAGCTCCTATCTGTTTCCCGACATCCACGCTGCGTCGCGGGAGCCGAAGCGGGAGCTGTCGATCCAGGCTCTGGTCGGGAAACGCCAGACCGCGGCCGGCTTCGACAAGGAGGCGATCTACGATCAGTGCTTCGAGGCGCTGAACGGCCTGCGCTCCAAAGGGTGGAACATCTCCTCGTTTTCGAACGCCCGCGGCGACAACGCATTCGCGGTCGATATGCGCGAAACGCTGGCGAGCGATGAGCACCACAAGCTCTTCGGCTCCAAGAACATCTTCCAGGCCCTCGACTTCTTCGCGCGAACGCCGCTCGTCGTGGGCATGCGCGGTCATGCGCAGATGATTCCGTTCGGTCTCGGAACGCCGATTCTTTCTTTGCTCGTCCACAACAAGCTAAAGTATTTTCTCGACGACATCGGTTTTCCCGAGTTCTGCGTCGATGTTCGCCGCGCCAATTTCGCGGGTGAGCTGATCGATAAGGCGGAATACATCTACGAGAATTACGACGCCGTCACGAGCGGTTTCGAGCGCGCGCGCGCCGGATTGATGGATCTGTCCATCAGCAATCTCGGCGATATCTACAAAGCTCTCGGCGGGCGCGGGCAAAAGAAGAAGTTCGTGCCGATGTCGCCGTTCGAGCGGTATCTGGCGCAGCAGGGGTACAATTCTCAGCTTCGGCTGGAGGAGCTGAAGCGGGCCGAAGAGGTTCTCGTCCGCGAGCCGGCGTGAGGACCGCAGACCGCCCGGCGTCGGCCGGGCGGTCGCCCGTCCCGGCTGATCACGGGGCGGCGGAGGCATGACGCGCGACGGGGCCGGGAGCGTTTCGCGCAGGACCTTCGCTTTGAGCGCGGGTCTCGGCCTCGGGAGCGCCGCCGCGTTCTCGCCTTCCGCGAATGCGGGCCAGGGCGGCGTGTCCGTCGACGATCTGGTCGCAGGGCGCGCCTCGGGGCCGGACGGCGCCCGTCTTCAGGCGGCGGTGGATGAGGCGATCAGGCGAGATGTCCGGCGCCTCGTCATCCCGCCCAAGGCCGGCGGCTATCTGCTGACGGCGCCCATCGTCGTTCCGCCGGCCGGCGGCGGTCTGGAGATCCTGGGGGCAGGGCCCGCCGGCGAATTGCGATGCGAAGCGGGAGACGCAGGCATCGTCGTCCAGGCCCATCGCGTCGGGCTTTCGGACATCCACCTCGCCGGCCGGGGGCGCTTCTTCAAGCAGACGGGCGTCGTGTTTCGGAAGTCGCGCAATCCGGACGACGTCGACGCGAGCGTCCAGAACTGCCAGTTCTCGGATTTCGGGGCGGGCGTGTCGTTCGAAGGGAGAGGTCTTCGCTTCTCCGACAACCGGATCGTATCCTGCGAAACGGGCGTGCGGCTGGATTGGCCCGAAGACGTGAGCGAGACGGATCCCGTTCTACAGCGTCTGCCTTACGGGTATCGAAAGATCACCCTGTTCCGGAACTACGGGCACAACGTCTCGGTGATGTTCCGCAACGTCAGCAGCCATCCGATCGTCGGCGCGCAGATCAGCGACAACCATGTCGACGTCGGCCGCGCGTTCTGGTTCGGGCCGATCAGCCATTCGATCATCGGCCCGAACATCGCGCGGAACTGCAAAAGGATCCCGATTTTCATCATCGGCGAGTGCGCCGGCGTCCGCATTTCCGGTCTTTACGGAGGGCTTCCGGAGCCGGCCGCCGGCGGCGAGGCGGTTCATCAACCCAGTCTCGGCCTCTATTTCAAGGGAGAGGTGAGGTCCTTGACGCTCGACGTCAGCTTGACGGATCTCGGCCGGGGCGGGGTCGTTTTCGCCGGGAACGTCGAAGGCGCGGACGTCAGGATCGCGTATGACGCCGCGGCGGCCATGCGCAGCGACCGTTTCGTGCGGTTCCGGGGCGACGCCGACAATGTGTTCATGAAGCTGATTTTTCCTAGGACGATGAACGGCTCCATGGGCGTCGCGGTCGATGGCGAACTGACGGGCGGCGATCTGGCCCTGTTGGCTCGTTCGGGGAGGGGCGTCGACGCGAAAGAAGAGAAATAGCAAGGGGTCCCGCAGCGACGCCATGACGATCGGCAAGTCCGTCATGGACCTGACCATCCCGTCCAATCCCGCGGCTAAACATCTAACCGTTCACTATCCAGGGCGGCGTCACGAAACGGTCGGTGTTGAACGGCTCGGGCGCGATCAGCGCCAGTTGCTTCAGGTCGGGCCTGATCTGGAAGAACAGATGCGGAAGCCCGAGCGACGGATCCTGCGTGACGACCGGATAGGGCGCGGCCGCCTGCCAGGCGCCGTCGAACCGGACGGTTCCCGAGACGCTTCGATAGATCACCGCCTTGAGGGCCTTGGCGATCTTGCGGTTCTGCTCGAAGCCGCCGGGTCCGGCGGAGCCGCCGGCATAGGAGGCCGCGAGCGCGTAATGATGGAGCGCGGAATAGGACTGGCATCCGATCTGCGGCGTCGACCCCTCGCCGAAGCGGGCGATGTAGCGTGAGGCGAAGCTCTTTCCGATCTCGTCGCGCAGCAGGCCGATCACGGTGCTGACGATGACGCCGACGCCCTTCTGCTGCGCGATGTCGGAGAACGACTGGTGCATCGCGCCGTATTGCAGATAGACGAGGCAGTTGATCGGGCGCTCCATCAGCTGGAGCTGGAAGCTCGCGAGATCTCCCGCCAGGAAATGCGTGTTTGCGACGATGGCGGGCTCCGTCGCCCTGACGGCCTCGATGACGTCGCGCCATTCCGTGGTCGGCGTCTGCACGATCTCGGGGCCGAAGCACACTTTCCAGCCGAAGCTCGCGGCCGACGTCGCCATCGCCTGGGCGATGACGATGCTGTAGGGCGTCGAGCCGGAAATGATCGCGATGCGGTTCGACGACGGTCTCCACTGGCCGGTGTCGCGAAGCCAGGACAGGAACTTGAGCAGTCCCGGCCCGTACCAGTAGTCGGCGGGATCGGTCATGAAGCATCCGAAATAACGCTCCGGATCCGACATCACCGTATCGTGGTGCTGAAGCAGCGTGTTGGCGTGGATGTAGATGATCCCGGCGTCCGCGATCGGCTCGTATTCCGAGTTCTGCGGGCCGATGTTGTATCCGTTGACGATGGCGTGGACGCCATGCCGCTCGATCAGGCGCTGCGCGGCCGAGACGACCTCCTCGGCGCTCTGGCGTCCAGTGTCCTCGAAATAGGGTTTCAGGGGCCGGCCCAGCAGCCCGCCATTGGCGTTGATCTCCTCGACCGCGAGGATCACGCCCTTGCGGAATTCGGCGCCGTCGGCCGCCGAAGCCCCCGTCAGCGGCACCATGCTGCCGATCGGGATCGGATCGCCGCTCATCTCCGCGTCTCCAGCAAGGGGTTCATCCGGATCTCTTCTCGAACAGGAGGTGATGCATCATCACGCGCAGCCGCGGAGGGCTGACCGGCTTCACCAGGAGCGGCACCCCGGCGGAGCGGGCGCGCTCCAGCACCCTGGGCTCGGCGTCGGCGGTGATGATGCAGGCCGGAATCTCGACGCCGACGATCCGGCGCACGTCGTCGATCACGTCGAGGCCCGTGGCGGTGCGGATGCTGTAGTCGGCGAGGATCAGCCGGGGACGGAAGCCCGCCTCGACGAACTTCAGCGCCTCCTCGGCGCTCGCGGCGGACCGCTGGTCGACGCCCCAGCGGTCGAGCAGCTGGCCCATCGAGGCGCGCAGCACGTCGTCGTCCTCGACGAAGAGAATGGGCGCGCCGACGAACTCGCCCGCGACCGCCTCGTTGACCTCGGTCTCGACGACCTGGCTGTGCCAGACGTTGCCGATCGGCACCGAGACCGAAAAGCGCGAGCCGGCGCGGGGCGCCGAAACCAGCTCGATCCGATGGCCGAGCAAGCTCGAAAGTCGGCTAACGATGCTGAGGCCGAGACCGAGCCCCGACTTCTGCAGGCGGCGGTCGTCGGCGGCGCGGTAGAACTCGTCGAAGATCCTGTCCTGGTCTTCCGGGGCCACGCCCCGCCCGGTGTCGACGACGTCGATCCGCAGCATGTCGTTGCGCCGCCTGCAGCCGACCACGACGCCGCCGACATCGGTGTAGCGGATCGCGTTCGCCACGAGATTGTTGAGGATCCGCTCGAGCAAGGCCCGGTCGCTCGTGACCGTCGCCCGCGTTTCGACGATGCGGAACCTGAGCCCCTTCTCCCGCGCCTGGTCGCTGTGCTGAATGTCGAGCCGCTCGAACAGCCGCGACAGCTGGAAGGTCGAGACGCGCGGCTTGATGCGGCCCGCGTCGAGCTGGCCGATCTGCAGCAGGGCGCCGAGCAGGTCCTCCATCACGGAGGTCGTGACGTCCATGCCGTGGAGCAGTTCCTCGCGGCGTTCGGGATCGGTCTCCGCCCGGCAGTTGAACAGCATGATCTTCAAGGAGGCGAGCGGCTGACGCAGATCGTGGTTGGCGGCCCGCAGAAACCGGGACTTGGCCTCGTCGGTCGCCTCCGCCTTGTCGCGCGCGGCGCGCAGCTCCGTCTCGCGGCGCTCCGACGCCGTGACGTCGGACAGGCTCAGCGTCGCGCCGCCGTCGTCCGTCGGGGTCATGGTCATCCGGATCACGCCGCCATAGGCGGTGACGTAGATCTCCTGGCGTTCGAGGCCGAATCCGGCTGCGACCGACGCCGCCCACTCGTCCTCCCGACAAGGCAACCGCCATTCGCGCGACGCCGCAAGACGCGCGACGAACGCCGCATAATCCTCTCCCGCCTTCAGCTCGAACGGGAAGGTCTTCCGGAACGCGCGGTTCGCGAAGACGAGTTCCGCATCCCGGCTCCAGATCGAAACGCCGTCCTGCAGCGCGTCGAAGCCGGAGAAGATCGCGCCGACCGCCGCGGAATCGCGCAGCTCAGCCACGTCCCGCGCCGCCGAAGGCGTTCAGCGCGTAATGGATGACCGCGGATCGGTCGCCGAGGTTCCGCTTTTTCATGACGTTGCGGATGTGAACGCGCACCGTCTGGTCGCTGACGCCGCTGTCCGCCGCGATGCGCTTGATCGACTGTCCTTGCCCGAGCGCCCGTAGAACCTCGAGTTCGCGGGCGGTCAGCTCCGGCCCATCCTGCGACGAGGGGAGCGCCGCCGGCGCTTCGACGGTCTCGACGGCCGAGCGTTCGAGAATCTTCCGTGGGAACGACACCTCGCCGGCGAAGATGCGCTCGAGCGCGCGCTCCACTTCCGGCGCGCCGGCCGATTTCGGGATGTAGCCGATGACGCCCTGTTCAAGCGAGCGCATCACATGCTCGGCGTCCTCGTGCACCGACACGACCACGACCGGCACGGTCGGGAACTCCTTGCGCAGGCGCCGAAGCCCGGCGAAGGACTCGAAACCCGGCATGACCAGGTCGATCAGCATGAGATCGACGTCCGGGTGCCGGGCGAGCGTGCGCGCGGCCTCCTCGAAGCTTTCGGCTTCGTGGATTTCGATGGTCTGCTCCAGCCGCTGCATCACCTGCTTCAGCGACTCCCGGACCATCCAGTGGTCGTCGGCGATCACGACCTTCATGCGTGAGACCGCGGGACTCTCCTCGCTTCGTTCGCCCGATGCGCCGTCGCGACCGCGTTTCGCATTGGCGCTCAAGGCTCCGTCCCCGACAACAGCCGCCGAATCCATCGTGATCATATCGAAACGATCTACTCGAAACGCACAAGCGTATCAATCGTAGCCTGCGAAACCGTTTTGATAACTCAAGGCCCGGCCGAGCCTCAACCGGATCGCGGTATAAAAAAAATTTTCCTGCACCGCAACAATGCCATTGACATGCCCCCATGGGGTCGACCACGATCTATCGCAATAGCTAGACGATTGGTTATATCGTTTCGCTCGGTCACTTAACTTCTGGGGGTTTCGTCATGACCGATCTCACGCGCCGCACCGTGGTGCAGGCGGCCGTCGCCGGCGGGGCCGCGGCCGCGCTCTCGGCTCCCTTCGTATCCCGAGCCTGGGCCGCCGAGCCGATCCTGCTCGGCGTGCCGACGTCGCAGACGGCCGCCGCCGGCGTCGCCGACGACCTCGACCACCTCAACGGCACCACGCTCGCGATGGAGGAGATCAACGCGGCGGGCGGCATCAACGGCCGGCCGCTCAAGCTGTTCGTCACCGACGTCGACAAGCTCTCGCCGGAAAGCTGCCAGCAGGCGATCGCGGCCTGCGTCGACGCCAAGGTGCATGCGATCTCGAACGCGTTCGTGTTCGTGCCGATCCCGGCGATGGACGCCTCGGCCAAGTACAAGTGCCCCTACCTCAACGGCAACACCCAGCGGGCGGCCACCGAGGCCTTCAAGAAGAACCCGGACAAGTACAGCCACGTCTTCCAGACCGACCCGTCGGAAGTGCACTACGGCTACACCTATCCGATCTGGCTGAAGGCGATGGAGGCCTCCGGCAGCTGGAAGCCGAAGAACCGCAAGGTCCACATCGTCCAGGAGCAAGTCGCCTACTGCCAGACGATCTCCCGCGCCGCGCAGGAGGCGATCAAGAAGACCGATTTCGAAGTCGCGAAGATCACCGACATCCAGTTCCCGGTGCAGGACTGGGGGCCGGTGATCCAGGAGCTCAAGGAGGTCGACGCCGGCGCGATCATGATCGACCACTGGGTCGCCGCCGAATACGCCGCGTTCTGCAAGCAGTTCCAGGCCGACCCGGTTAAGGACTCCCTCGTCTATCTCCAGTACGGCCCCTCGCAGCCCGAGTTCCTGACGCTCGCGGGCGAGGCCGCCAACGGCTTCTGCTGGTCGACCGTGCTCGGCGTCTACGCCGACGAGAAGGGCAACGCCTTCCGCGCCAAGTACAAGAAGCGGTTCCCGGGCATCATGGGTCTCGTCTACACCGGCAACGGCTACGACATCGCCTATTATCTCAAGGCCGCCTGGGAGGCGGTCGGAGATCCTTCGAAGTTCAAGGAGGTCTGCGACTGGATCCGCACGAATCCCTACCGGGGCGTCTGCGGCTACATGAACATGAACAACGAGTATCAGGAATCCGGCCACTTCCCCGACAACGGCTTCGCGGTGACCGCGACCGAACTCGAAAAGGGCATGAGCCAGCTCTACGTTCAGGTTCAGGACGTCGAGCACAAGATCATCTACCCCTACGAGATCAAGGAATCGGCGCTCAAGCCCGCCCCGTGGTGGAGCTGATGGCGGCTTCCGCGGCGGCGCGCCCTTCGGACGCGCCGCTGTTCGCCTGCGAGGACATCAGGCTCGATCTCGGCGGCCGCTCGATCCTCCACGGCATCAGCCTGTCGGTGAAGCCGGGCGAGGTGCTCGGCGTCATCGGGCCGAACGGCGCCGGCAAGACGTCCCTGTTCGAGGTGCTTTCGGGCAGGATGCGTCCGAAGAGCGGGCGCGTGACCTTCAAGGGCGAAGACATCACCAGGCTGCCGCTCCATGCGCGGGCGCGGCTCGGGATCGGGCGCACCTACCAGACGCCGGTCGTGCCCGACGAGCTGACGGTCGGGCAGGCCTTCAAGGCCGCCCGTCAGGCCTATCGCCCCTACCTCACCCGCTTCGACGCCGAATACGGCGCCGAACTGGTTCATCTCCACGTCGACCACGACGAGCCGACGGCCCGGCTCGAAACGATGAACCGGCGCAAGCTCCTGCTCGCCTGCCTGCTGATGCGCCGTCCGCCGATCCTGCTGATGGACGAGCCGGCGGCGGGCCTCATCAACTCCGAGGTCGACGAGATCGACCACCTCATCCGCATGCTCTCCAAGGAGATGAACGTGGCGATCGTGATCGTCGAGCACCGGATCGAGCTGCTCGAGACCATCGCCGACCGCGTGATGGTCATGGACGCGGGGTCGGTCATCGCTTCGGGCTCGCTCCAGGAGATCCTCGAGGATCCGAAGGTCCACGCGGCCTATTTCGAGGGTCCCGGCGAAGGAGCGCACGCGTGAGCGCGGCAGCGGCCGTTTCGGCGACGCCGGCGCCGGAGCGGCGCGAGATCCTGAAGGTCAAAGGGCTGTCGGCCGGCTACGGGCCGATGCGCGTCATTCACGACCTCGACCTCAACGTCTACGCCGGCGAGCGCGTCGGTCTCGTGGGCCTCAACGGCCACGGCAAGTCGACGCTGTTCTACGCCATCGCCGGCCTCACCGGCTGGCAGCGCGGCTCCATCAAGCTCAACGGATCCGAGGTCGGCCGCAACCGCAGCCAGGGGCCGGGGCGCTACACCCATCTCGTGGTGAGGCAGGGCCTCGCGCTGATCCCGCAGGGCGACGAGATCTTCCATGGCCTCACCGTCGAGGAGCACCTCGACTCCGGAGCCTTCACGCCGAAGGCGTGGAAGGAGCGCAAGGAGCGCAAGGAAAAGGTCTACCGGATCTTTCCGCCGCTCGTGAAGCTGATGAAGACCCCGGTCGGGCGCCTGTCGGGGGGCGAGCGCCGCATGGTCTCGATCGGCCGCGGCCTGATGGCCGAGGCGTCGCTGTTCCTCGTCGACGAGCCGTCGCTCGGCCTCGCGCCGAAGATCGGCAAGAGCGTCATGGAGGCGCTGTTCGACGTCGAGCTCGGCCAGTCGGCGATGATCATCGCCGAGCAGAACGTCGCGCTGCTCGAAGGCCGGGTCGACCGGATCATCGGCATGCATGTCGGCAAGCTCAAGGGCGAGGCCTCGGCGTCGCTGTCCTTCCAGACGCGCCGGGAGAACTGAAACCATGGATGTCGGCTTCATTCTGTCGAACGCGCTCGTGCTAGCCTGCATCTACGGCACGCTCGCGATCGGCCTCTCCATCACCTGGTCCAGCGTCGGTCTCATCAACCTCGCCTATGGGTTCATCTTCGCATTGTCGGGCTACGGCGCGTGGCTCGCGGCCCAATATGTCTCGACCAACGGCGTCGTGGTCCTGAGCGCCGGCGTGCTCACGGGCGCTCTCGGCGGCATGCTGGTCTGCGCGCTCGCCTTCATCCCGATCCACGACAAGCCGAACTTCACCGTCCGCGGCCTGATCGCGACGCTCGCCATCAGCCTGATCGGCACGCAGGCGCTGCTCTACGTCTTCGGGCCGCGCGCCAAGAACCTCCCGGACATCTTCGGCTTCTGGAAGGTCAATCTCGGCGGCGTCGTCCTGACGTCCGACAAGATCGGCAACGTCGCCGTCTCGATCCTGGTCGTGACGGCGGTGCTGCTCTGGATGCGATCGAGCCGCCGCGGCCTCGAGATCCGCGCGATGATGATGAACCCGCACGCGGCCTCGATCGTCGGCATCGGCGTGCGCAGGACCGGCTTCTACGTGATGTCGATCACCGGCGGCCTCGCGGGACTGGCGGCCGTGCTGCTGTCGCAGACCTACTACATCTCGCCCTTCGGCGGCCTCACGCCGATGATCAAGGGCGTCAGCATCGCGCTCTGCGGCGGCCTCGGCAGCGTGCGCGGCGCGGTGATCGCGGCGATCGTTCTGGGACTGAACGAAGCGCTGACCGCGCGTCTCCTCGGCGGCCAGTACGTCCTGATCACCCAGTTCCTCCTCATCATCGCGATCCTGCTCGTCCGTCCCCGCGGCATCGCAGGCATCCTCGACCGCGCGCGGGAAGCATGAGCATGACGGGCAACGTCTGGCGGAACCCGCTTCACGTCTGGGAAGTCGAGGGCGCGGAGAAGGAGATCCCCTCCGTTCCGCACAAGAGCCACCAGGACGTCTGGGACGAGACCCGGACGTCCAAGGCCAAGATGCTGCCGGTCGGCCGGCTGCGCTATTACTGGAAGTGGCCCGGCCATGGCGGGCTGACCTGGCAGCGCTTCCGCTACTGGCCGACGCGCCGCCGCGTGCTCGACATCCGCAGCGTCTACAATCCCAAGACGATGCGTCTCGAGAAGACGATCGCGGACAAGCGTCCGATCTGGTGGACGCTCGGCCTGCTCGCCTTCATGCTCGCGCCCTTCGTCATGCCGGAGAGCTACCAGAACACGCTGCTCACCGCCGGCGCGACCTTCGCGATCTACGCCGCGATCAATCTCTGCTGGATGCTGATCATCGGCACCGCGGGCATCTATTCGCTCGCGAGCTATGCGGTCGTCGGCGCCGCGGCCTTCGGGACGTCGTATCTCTCGATCCACATGGGGCTGCCGTGGTGGGCGCTGCCGCTGGTCGGCGCCGGCATAGGCCTCTTCGCCGGGCTCGTCATCGCGATCCCCGCGATCCGGCTCGACGGCTTCTACTATGCGCTGCTGACCATCGGCCTGAACGAGCTCTGCCGCGTCTACACGCTGCAATCGAAGCAGTTCGGCTCCTCGACCGGCGGGCTCTACGGCGCCGACACCTATATCCCGCAGGGCTGGGACCAGTACGACCAGTCGCTGCTCGCCTACTACGCCTGTTTCGTCGTGATGCTGGGCGGGCTCGCGCTCTACCGCTTCATCGACGGACGACGGCTCGGGCGCATCCTCAAGATGGCGCCGGAAAAGCGAGAGGCCTTCGCCGAGGCGACGGGCGTCGACTTTCGCCGCGCCCGCATCTGGGTGTTCGTGATCTCCTCGATCGCGCTCGGCTTCATCGGCGGATTCTACTCGGCGCATTACCGCGGCGTGTCGTTCTCGATCTTCGGCTTCGACACGGTGCTGCTCGGCCTCGCGATGCTCGTCATCGGCGGCATCGGCCGGGCGGAAGGCGCGGTCGTCGGCACCGCGATCGTGATCTTCCTCGACAAGGTGATG
Source organism: Ancylobacter novellus (assembly GCA_003241695.1). GTDB lineage: Bacteria > Pseudomonadota > Alphaproteobacteria > Rhizobiales > Methylopilaceae > Methylopila. The sequence continues at coordinate 14,301 of QFPN01000015.1, forward strand.
ATCTCGACCGGGCCGCTCCGGCTGATCTTCATCGGGCTGATCATGCTCGGCGTCGTGCTGTTCCTCAAAGGCGGACTGTTCGGGATCAAGGCCCAGTTCCGCGCCTGGCGCGACAAGAAGAAGAGCGAACGCCGGTCCATGCGGGCCGAGAAAGGAGGCGAGATGCTGCCTGAAGAAGCCACTGAGACCAAAAACAAGGATCTCATCTACTGGCGCCGCTACGACAAGATGCAGCGCGACTTCCTGAAGACGGTGATCTCGCCTGAGCTGATCGAGGAGCACCGCAAAAAGCCGCTCGGCCAGCACAGCGAGCCGCTGGAGCGCCTGCTGCTCTATTTCCGCCGGGCGCCGCAGGTGGACAAATACGCGATCGTCGCCGTCGAGCCGTTCAAGGCCTACCGCATCGTCGCCCTGTCGGGCCAGCGCGGCGTCGCCCCCCGCATCGTCGAAGACAAGATCTACACGAGCCAGGAGGAAGCCTATCACGGCGTGTTCCTGCGCCGCGTTCAGGATCTTCTGGAGTCGTAAGGCTCCGCCTCGAATTGTGATCTTCGCGCCGGCGCGCGCCGCCGGCCGCCTTTCGGAGCATGACATGGCGCAGGTCAAGCTGTTCGGCTACGCCGACAGGATCTCGGTGAAGCCGGGCGAGACGATCGACATCCACGTGTCCGCGGACGGCACGGACGTCGCAGAGGCGAAGCTCGTGCGCCTCATCCACGGCGACGAACATCCGGACGGTCCGGGCTTCATCGAAGAGGAGGTCGACTGTGAGGCCGACGGCGCCTGGGCGGTGCGCAAGCAATACGCCCAGGTCGGCTCGTTCCTGAAGGTTTCGGACCCCGAGAACAGGCTCGCGCTCGATGGGCCGATCACCCTGTTCGCCTTCATCTATCCCGGCATTCCGGACGCGGGTCTGCGGCAGTGCATGCTGGCGCGCTGGAACAACGACCGCAACTACGGCTACTCCCTCGGAATCAACCAGCGCGGGCATCTCGAATTCTGGGTGGGACAGGGCGACGAGGTCGACTATGTCCAGGCCGAGGCGCCGCTGCTCGAAAAGATCTGGTACTTCGTGGCCGCGAGCTACGATCCCGTCACCGGTCGCACCGAGATCTATCAGGAAAGCGTAGCGAACCGTTACAACAGCCTTCTCGGCAAGGTCTGTCCGATCGAATACAGCAGCCATGTCGTCGAGACGTTTAGGTTTCGGCCGAAGCACCTGCCCGAGACGCCGTTCCTCATTGCGGGCTCGCAGGATTTTCATGAGACCCGCGGCGCCTTCGTCTCCGAAACCTATTGCGGCAAGATCGATCGGCCCGGCGTTTACGGCCGCGCGCTGACGCGAGCCGAACTGGACGACCTGCGGGACGGCAAGCTCCCGAAGCCGGACGGGCTCACAGCCTATTGGGACACGACCGCGGACTATACGGATCGCGGCGTCGGCGACAGGGTGACGGACGTCGGTCCTTACGGCCTGCACGCGCAGGGATGCAACCGCCCGGTCCGGGCGCAGACCGGCTGGAACTGGAACGGCCGCAACGACTGCTTCCGGCTCGCGCCGGAAGAATATGGCGGCGTCGAGTTCCACTATGACCAGATGGTCAGCTCCGACTGGGAGAACACCCGCACGGTCCGCCTTCCGGAGACGCTGAGGAGCGGATGCTACGCGATCCGCCTGCGGGCGGGTCCCGGCGTCGGCCTCGCCGAGGAATATGTGGTGTTCTTCGTCCGGCCGAAGACGCCGAAGGGCAAGGTCGCGCTGCTGTTCCCGACCGCGACCTATCTCGCCTACGCCAACGAGCATCTCAGCTTCGACGCCCAGATCATCCAGCCGATGACGGGCCAGCCTCCGATCGTCACCGACATCGACATCGAGATGTACAAGAACTGGGAGTTCGGCATGTCGACCTACGACAGCTGGGCCGACGGCAACGGCGTCTGCTACTCATCCTATCGCAGGCCGATCCTCAACATGCGCCCCAAGGCGCGCATGTCGTCCATGGGCGTGACCTGGGCGTTTCCGGCCGACCTGTCGATCCTCGCATGGCTCGAGAAGAAGAATTACGACTACGAGGTGCTGACCGACGAGGATCTGCACCGCGACGGCCTCGAGGCGCTGAAGCCCTATTCCTGCGTCCTGACCGGAACCCATCCCGAATACACCTCCGAGCGGATGCTCGACGCGATCGAGGACTATGTCGCGGACGGCGGCCGGTTCATCTATATGGGCGGCAACGGCTTCTACTGGAACGTCGCGTTCCGCGAGGAGGAGCCGTGGATCATGGAGGTGCGCAAGCTCGATTCCGGCATGCGCGCCTGGCAGGCCCGGCCGGGCGAGCACTACCTCGCGACCACGGGGCAGAAGAGCGGCCTGTGGAAGAACCTCGGCCGCCCGCCGCAGAAGAGCGTCGGCGTCGGCTTCATCGGCGAAGGTTTTGAGACCAGCCGGCCGTTCCGGCGCATGCCGGACAGCTACCACCGCACCGTGTCTTGGATGTTCGCCGGCATCGAGGGCGAGATCGTCGGCGACTTCGGCCTCGCTTATGGCGGCGCGGCGGGCCTCGAGCTCGACCGTTACGATCTGAGCCTCGGCACGCCGCCCCACGCCAGGATCGTCGCGTCGTCCGGCGGACACAGCGACAACTACATGCTGTCGATCGAGGAGATCCTCTATCCCTATCCGGGCCTCGCGGGCTCTCAGGACTACAGATTGCGAGCGGATCTCGTGTATTTCACGTCAAAAAATGCTGGAGCCGTGTTCAGCACAGGGTCGATCGCCTTCGCCCAATCGCTGCCCATCAATGGATTTGAGAATAACATCTCACAGCTATTGGGAAATATTGTCGATGCATTCATTAAGCCGGGAGCGCTGCCAGGGTCTCTCTGGGTTAATGAAGAAAAGCAGTGGAAGTAACGTGGCTTGCGGTTTGACTTTCCAAATCCGGTCCATGGCGTGAACTGATATAACTGCGGCGTCGGCGAACGACAGCGTAAAGCCGATCTCGTGAAACCGAAGTGAGGTGAGGGCGGCCCGCGCAAGGCGCGGACCGCCGGCGGCTCGCCACGACCGACCCTTCGGCCTCCGGCGCAGATCGAACGCGGCCCCAGCTTCCTCGGTTCGCCGGAAGGCCGGCATGGACTGTCGCGTCGTTCCTGTTTCAGCGATCCGCGCCGGCGAGATGCGGCGGTTTCCCGAAATGCTCGATCAGCAGTTCGGTCAGGACCCGAACCTTCCGCGCGGGATGCAGACCGGGCGGACGGATGACATAGGCGGCGGCCTCAGGCGGCGGGTAACGGGTCATGATCGGAACGAGCGCGCCGGACGCGACGTAATCGTGGGTGACGCAATCGGGGAGCCAGGCGACGCCCAACCCCGCCGCGGCCGCCGCGGCGAGAGACATTCCGTTGTCGGCCTTGAAGCGTCCCTGCGGATAGACCGTGACGACGTCGTCGCCGTCCTCGAACTGCCAGGCCTCCGTTCCCTGCATCAGCGCCTCATGGGCGGCGACGTCCTGCGGCGTCTCGGGCGCGCCATGCGCCTCGATGTAGGCCGGGCTCGCGACGAGCTTTCCGTAGATCGGCCCGACGCGCCGCGCGACGAGATTTGAGGCCGGGAGGTAGCCGACCCGGATCGCGCAATCGAAGCCTTCCGCGATGAGATCGACGAAGCGGTCGCTGTAGGAGGCGTGCACGTGAAGCCCGGGATGGCGTCTCGCCATCTCCGCCAGCACGGGCGCGAAATGCGTCGGCCCGAAGGTCAGGGGCACGGCGACCCGCAGGCGGCCCCGGAGTTCGCCCTCGGGCAGGATCGTCTCCCTCGCCAGATCGATCTCGGCGCAGACCCTGGCCGCATGGTCCCGGAACGCGACCCCGGCTTCCGTCAGAGCGGCGCCGCGCGTGGTCCGCGCCAGAAGCTGGACTCCGAGTTCCGCTTCGAGCCTGAACAGCCGTCGGCTGACGATCGACTTCGAAACGCCGAGCCGGCGCGCCGCGGGCGAAACGCCGCCGGCGTCGGCCACTTCCACGAACGTCCGCAGCTCTTCGATGTCCAATTCGGCGTTCCCGATTGCGCGACACAGCTTCGCCCTGCAGGGCGCTACCGTATCGCAAACTGGAATGACACCGTCCGCCTCGCGGTCGGCGCATGTGCGCCGCCAGCCCGCCAACGGCAGTCGAGGATCTCGATCGTGACCTTTCGCAACGGCCTTGCTTCGCTTCTTCGTCCCGAAGACTCAGTTGTTGTTCTGATTGACCATCAGCCTTTCCAGCTGACGAACCTGAACAGCCACGATCCGCATATGGTGATCAACAATTCGGCGGCTCTGGCGAAGTCGGCCAAGGCGTTCGACGTGCCCGTGATCCTGACGAGCGTGATCGCAGCTCAGGGCGGACTGATCTTCCCGCAGATCACCGACGTGTTCCCCGGCCAGGAAGTCATCGACCGAACCTTCGTCAACACCTGGGAAGACAAGACGGTGGTCGACGCCGTCAAGGCGACGGGCCGCAAGCAGCTGATCATCGCCGGGCTCTGGACCGAAGTCTGCGTCGCCATGCCGGCGCTCCAGGCGGCCGGCGAAGGATGGGACACCACCGTCGTCACCGACGCCTCCGGCGGCATTTCGGTCGAGTCCCATCAGGTCGCCGTGCAGCGCATGATCGCGGGCGGCGTCAACATGATGACCTGGCTCGCGGTGGCGGCCGAATGGCAGCGCGACTGGGCCCGCACCGATACGGTCCCAGCACTGGCCGAAGTGCTGAAGCAGCACGCCGGCGCGAGCGGCGTCGCCTATCTGTGGGAGACGCAGTTGCTCAACACGCCGGTCCCCTCGCGAGCCGCGCGCTGATCCCGACGAGGGCGGCGGGCTTCGTCATCCGTCGGCCGCGGGCGCGTTCGGGCCTTGAAGCTGTCGGCCGTGACGGTCCTCGGCGGCGGACCGGCTCGCGCAGGCGATGGCCGACGGGCGAGAGACAGGGGGACATGCGACGAAAGCAAGGTTCCGGATCGCCGCGTCGTCGCTCACTTCCTGCGGATCGTGGTCACGGTGATCTGGCCGTTCACGCGCTCGGCCTCGAACGTGACCCTGTCGCCGACCTTGACCGTGTTGAGCATCGCCGGGTCGGCGGCCCTGAAGACCATCGACATCGGCTCCTCCATGTCGAGGTTCCTGATGGGGCCGTGGTCGAGCGTGATCTTGCCCGCGGCCTCGTCGATCTTCTTGACCGTGCCGTCGGCCGCGGAGGCGGCGGCGACGGAGAGCAGGACGGCGGCGAGCGCCGCGCCGAGGGTGGTGGTTTTCTTCATGTCTGTCTCCTTGGGTTCGCGGCTCACTTGACGGCGACCGAGCCGTCCATCCCGGCCTCGCGGTGGCCGGGGATCAGGCAGGCGAAGTTGAACTCTCCCGCCTTGGTGAACTTCCAGACGATCTCGCCGGACTTGCCGGGCGAGACGCGGCGGCCGTTCGGGTCGTCGTGCTCCATGTCCGGGTTCTTGCGCATCGCGATCGCGTGGCGGTCGTTCTCGGCGCGCGTCGCGAGCATGAACTCGTGGTCGAGCTCGCCGGCGTTCTTCAGGACGAAGCGGACCTGCTCGCCGCGTTTCGCCGTCACCGAGCCTGGTTCGAACAGCATCCTGCCGTCGCCGGTCTCCTTCATGACGACCTCGACGGTGCGGGCGGGCTTCGACGGGTCTCCCGGCTCGCCATAGGCGCGGGCCTTGCCGTCGTGGCCGGGGTCGGCCAGCGCGACGGCGGGCGCAAGGGCCGCGGCGAGCGCGGCGGTGACGATCAGCGTCCTCATGGTGCTTCCTCTCATGGTCGGTGGGATCAGTGGTTCGCGTGACCGCCGTCGCCCTTGCCGGCAGGCTTGGGCTTGACGACGGTCATCTCGACGGAGCCGGGCTTGGCCGGTTCGGCTTCGGCCTTGGGAGCCGCCGGGGCGTCGCCCTTCCATTCGAAGGCGACGGTCCCCTGCGGGTGCTCGAACCAGCCGGGATCGCGATAGTCGCCCGACCTGAGGCCCTCGCGGACCTTCACCACCGAGAACATCCCGCCCATCTCGATCGGGCCGAACGGGCCGAAGCCCGTCATCATCGGCAGCGTGTTGTCGGGCAGCGGCATCTCCATCGCGCCCATGTCGGCCATGCCGGCCTCGCCCATCGGCATGTAGCCGGGCGCGAGCCTCCTGATGCGCCTGGCCACGTCCTTCTTGTCGACCCCGATGAAGTTCGAGACGCCGTGGCCCATGGCGTTCATGGTGTGGTGCGACTTGTGGCAGTGGATCGCCCAGTCGCCGGGCGCGTCGGCGACGAAGTCGAAGGCGCGCATCTGCCCGACCGCGCAGTCGATCGTGACCTCGGGCCAGGCCGCCGCTTCCGGCACCCAGCCGCCGTCGGTGCACGACACCTTGAAGTCGTAGCCGTGCATGTGGATCGGGTGGTTGGTCATGGTGAGGTTGCCGAACCGCACCCGCACACGGTCTCCCTTGGCGGCGACGAGATGGTCGATCCCCGGGAACACGCGGGTGTTCCAGGTCCAGAGATTGAAGTCCGTCATCTCGGCGACGCGCGGAACGTAGGCGCCGGGCTCGATGTCGTAGGCCGACATCAGGAAGACGAAGTCGCGGTCAACGCGGCGAAAGGCCGGGTCCTTCGGGTGCACGACGAAGAAGCCCATCATGCCCATGGCCATCTGGACCATCTCGTCGGCGTGCGGGTGGTACATGAAGGTCCCGCTCTTCCTTAGGCCGAACTCGTAGACGAAGGTCTGGCCGGGCTTGACATGCGGCTGCGTCAGGCCGCCGACGCCGTCCATGCCGCAGGGCAGCAACTGGCCGTGCCAATGCACGCTGGTGTGCTCCGGCAGCCTGTTCGTGACGAAAATGCGGACCTTGTCGCCCTCGACCGCCTCGATGGTGGGGCCGGGCGACTGGCCATTGTAGCCCCAGAGATGCGCGACCATTCCGGGGGCGAGTTCGCGCACCACGGGCTCGGCGACGAGGTGGAACTCCTTCCAGTCGCCGTTCATGCGCCAGGGCGCCGTCCAGCCGTTCAGCGTGACCACGGGGTTGTAGTCGGGGCCTGTGGTGGGCGCGAGCGGCGGCTGCATGACGGCCTCCCCCATCGTGGCGGCCTCGGGGATCGAGGCGGCCTGGACGCGGCCGGAGACGGCGCTCGCCGCGACCAGCGAGGTGGCCCCGGCGGCCGAGGCGGACAGGAAGGATCGGCGCGAGACGGTCATGGTCTGTCTCCCGGTCAATGGGGCGAGGCTGAAGAAGCGGAGACGGAGGTCGCCGCCGCGAACGCGGTCGGCGGCGCGTCGGGCGCAGGCGAGCCGCCCCCGATGAGCGCCGCCTGGAAGTCGACGTCGGCGATGAAGAAGTCGCGCCGGGCTCGGATGGCCGCGACGTTGCTCGCGACGTTCTCGCGGACGTTGGTCAGAAGGTCGAAGACGTCGACCAGCATCCCGTTGTAGCGGAGCAGCGTCTCCTCGGAGATGGTCTTGCGGAGCGGCAGGACCCGCGTCTGATATGAGCGGGCGATGTCATGGCGGCCGCGCCAGGTCTGGTAGGCCTCGCGCGCCTCCGAGCGGGCGTTGACCGCCTTCTCCAGCAGCCGGTTGACCGCGCCCATATAGGCCTCGCGGGCCTTCGCCGACCGCGCCTTGCCGAAGTCGAAGATCGGGATCTCGACCGCGACCTCGAAACCCTTCGCATTGGCCTTCTCTCCGTCATCCGATCGAAGGCGGTTGGCGATCCCGGTGACCTCCAGCACGGAGATCGCACGTGTCTGTTCGGTGAGCCCGTATTCCTGCGCGAGCGCGTCCAGTTCGAGGCGGGCGGCGATGATGTCGACGCGGCGGGTGAGCGCCGCGGCCTCGACGTCGCCCTGCGGTTTCAGCTTGGGAAACCCCGGCAGCCGACCGGGCAGCCTGTAGTCGGCGTCCCGGCTCCAAAGACCGAGTCGGCGGGTCAGCGCCTCGCGCTCCCTGGCCGCATCGAGCCGCGCCTCGGCGAGCTCGGTCGAGACCTCGGCGTAGAGCGCGGCCGAGCGCGCCTGGTCGAGCTTCGTGGCGGCCCCCGTCTCGCCGAGCTTGCGCGTGAGCTCGGCGGCGGCGCCCGCCGAGGCCCGGGCTGTCTCGAGGAAGCCGACGGTCTCCCGCGCCGCCACGGCCCGGATCCAGGCGCGCCTCGCCTCGGCGGCGGCGCCGAACGTCGCCGCGATCGCTCTCTGCTGCGCCGCGCGGAACTCCGTCTCCGCGATCTTGGCGCGACGTGGAAGCGTCAGGAGTTGCAGCAGATCGGCGATCAGCCGCCGCTCGACGTCGAGGTCTCCAGACCCGGCGACGCGCTCGATCGACACGACCGGCGATGGAGGCAGGCTCGCCTCCACATAGGCGGCCTCGGAAACGCCGAGGGCGTTGTAGTCCGCTTGCAGACCGCGATTGTTGAGCAGCGCGATCTGAACGGCCGCGTCCGCCGTGAGCGGCCGCGACAGCAGCGAACGGACCCGGCCCTGCGCCGCCACGGCGTCCGCCGGGGTCACGATCTTCGCGGCGTCCTTGCCGAGTTCCAGAGAGACCCGCGAGACGACCGGGCTCATGCCGCCGTCGGGCGAGACGGAGGCGCAGGCGGCGAGCGTGGCCGCCGCCGCTGCGACGAGGGGCGCTTTCGCCAGGCGCCGGGATCGGGTCGCGATCATCACATGCCCCCGGGCTTTTTCGGCGCAACGCCCTGGTTCTGCTGCGCCCATGGCTTCGGCGCCGCGGGCCGGTGGTCGGCCGCGCCCGCCGTGACGGAGGCGTAACGTGCGGGAGCGACCCCGACCGTCGGGTCGGAGGGATCGCGGCCCGCCACCGGAGACGGCGGGAGCGTGGCGCAGCCCGCCAGCAGCGACGCTGCGGCGGCCGTGAGGAGCGGCTTCATCAAGTACCCCGGGAGATCTGAACGAGCGGACGCGGGCGGCGCGGGAAGGCGCCGCATGACGCGGTCGGTCAGGTCTCACCGGGCTTGCGCGTGCGCGGGAGGCGCGCGCGGAACGTCACAGCGAGGCTCAGCCGACCGTGGCGGCCAGCGGTCTCGGAGGTCGCTTGACGTGGATGGTCGCGCCGCTGTGCGCGGTCGGCTCCGGCAGGGACGGCCCTGCGGTCCCTTCGATTGGCAAGGGCGTGAGAACGCCCGGCTCCTCGGACATCGCGGCGTGGCAGACGGTGCTGCAGCAGCGGGTCTCGCCCGTCGCGCCATGTCCCCGGCAATCCGCGTCGTCCGCGGAAACGGCTGCGGCCGCCGGCGCCTGTTCCTCGGCCGCCGCCGTCTTCGACATGGCCTCGATCGAGGACGGCTGCCGGGACTGGGCCGCGGCGGGCGGGGCGTCATGCCCGGCGTGCGCCTCGCTCGGCGTCGCCCATGCGGCGGCCGCGAACACGGCGAAGACGACGATGGCGATCGTGCGGAGGAGGGCGGTCATCCGCGCACCTTCCCGAGCGCCTCGACGAGCTCCGCCACCTTCCGGCGCTGCTCGTCCTTGTCTCCGGACAGGATCGCGTTCTCGACGCAGTGTCCGACATGGTCCTTCAGGATCTCCTCCTCGACCCGCTTGAGCGCGGCCCGGACGGCGGAGATCTGCGTCACCACGTCGATGCAGTAGCGGTCCTCCTCGACCATGCGCGCGATGCCACGGACCTGGCCTTCGATCCGGCTCAGACGCTTTCCGCAGGAGGTCTTGGTGCAGCACTGCATGCCGCAACAGTTACCCCAAGGGGGTATGTGTGGCAAGCGCGTGCGTCGGATGGTCTGCGACGCTCAGCCATATGAGGCTCAGGCATCGTCCGAAAGCGGCCGGAATGGCGAAGCATACGAGGCGACGGACGGATTGCTTCAGGCCGCCGCTTCCGGTTGCCGGGCGTGAACCAGTCCGCCCTTCTCCATGTGCAGGACGCGGTCGGCCAGATCGGTCATGAATTTGAGGTTCTGCTCGACGAGCAGGATCGAAAGCGACAGCTCCCGCCGCAGCGCGAGCAGCGTCTCGACGATCTCGTCGCGGATCGAGGGCTGTATGCCCTCGGTCGGCTCGTCGAGCAGGATCAGCGTCGGCCGGGCGCACAGGCATCGCGCAAGCGCGAGGATCTGCTGCTCGCCGCCCGACAGCACCCCGCCGTCGCGGTCGGCGATCGGCTGCAGGCGCGGAAACCGTTCGAGCATGTCGCTCACGATCGCGAGCGGCGTCCCCGAAGCGCGCGCCGCGAAGGCCATGTTCTCCCGCACCGTGAGGGCCGGAAAGATCTGGCGCCCCTGGGGCACGTAGCCGAGGCCGCGCCGCGCGCGGACGTGCGGCGGTTCGGCCGTGACGTCGACGCCGCGGAAGACGATCGCGCCCGCAGTGGCGGGGAGGGCGCCGCTCAGCGTCTTCAGCAGCGTGCTCTTGCCGATGCCGTTGTGGCCGAGAATTCCGAGGATCTCGCCGTCCTCGATCGCGAAGCCGACATCGCGCAGGATGCCGATCGATCCGTAGCCGGAGGCCAGTCCGCTGACGGTCAGGACGCTCATGCGGCCTCCTTGCCGAGATAGACGTCGCGGACCCGCGGATCGGCCATGACCTCCTCGGCCGGGCCCTCCGCCAGCACTCGCCCGCGGTTGAACACCGTCACCGTGCGCGCGATCCGGCGGATGAAGTCCATGTCGTGCTCGACGACGATGACCGAGCTCGACCGGGCGAGCTCGACGATCAGGTCGCCGAGCCGCTCGACCTCGGCGCCGGTCATTCCGGCCGCGGGCTCGTCGAGCAGGATGAGGTCGGGCGCCTGGGCGAGCACCATCGCGAGCTCGACGAGCTGGCGCTGCCCATGGGCGAGCCGGCCGACGACGAGATCGGCCAGATGGCCGATCCGCATGCGCTCGAGCGCCTCGTCGGCGCGGCGCCGGGCGAGCTGGGCCGGCAGGACCGCATCCGCCGCGACGCGCACGCCCTCGAGCGCCGTCAGCCCGTCGAACACGCTCGGCGTCTGCGTCTTCACCCCGACGCCGAGCCGCGCGATGCGGGACGCCGGCAGCCCGACGATGCTGCGGCCGCGCAGGAGAACGTCGCCGGAGGTCGGACGGAGCTGGCCGGACAGCATCTTGAAGAAGGTGCTCTTGCCAGCGCCGTTCGGGCCGATCAGGCAGCGCAGTTCGCCCTCGCGGATCGTCATGCCGACGCCGTCGATCGCGGTCACGCCGCCGAAGCGCATGACGAGGTCACGCGCGTCGAGAAGCGGAGGCTGCACGGTCATGGCCGGTCCTCCGCGGCTCTCGCCCGGCCGACGCTTCCGGCCCGCAGCCGCTCCGCCACCGCGCCGACCGCGCGCTCGGCGAACCCCTGCGCGGTCGGCAGAAGGCCTCGCCGCAGGGCGACGACGCAGAGGGTCAGAACGACGCCCATCACGAGGTTGGGGTCCGTCCACGCGCCGGCGTCGAGCGAGCCGAGCCAGGTCGACAGTGACAGCATCGCGAAGCATCCGATGACCGGCCCCGCGAGCGTGCCGAGCCCGCCGACGATGACCCAGATGATCACCTGCCCGTTGGTCTGCAGGTTGAACATGGTCGGGCTGACGAAGACCGAGTTCGCGAAGGCGACGCCCGCGACGCCCGCGATCGCGCCGCCGATGACGAACACGCCGAGCTTGTAGAGCCTGGTGTCGTAGCCGAGCAGCTCCGCGCGGACCGGATTTTCGCGGATGGCGACGACCGCGCGGCCGAAGCCGGTCGCGATCACGAGCCGGCAGACGAGATAGCAGACGATGAGCGCGCCGACAGAGAGCATGTAGATCTGCTCGGGCGCCAGCGGCTCGTCGGGCCGGCCGAGCGCGGTCATGATCGGCGTCGAGGGGATGCCGTTGAAGCCGCCGAGCGGCGCCGCGCCGATGGTCCATTCCTCGCCCGCCGTCTGGTTGATGAAACGGTAGAGGATGAGCGAGACCGTGAGCGTGATGACGCCGAGATAGACGTCCGAGACGCGCCCCCAGAACATGAAGTAGCCGAGCAGCGCCGCGAACCCCGCGGCCGCCGCGACCGCGATCACGGCCGCCAGCGCCGTGTCGCCGAGATTGAGGCCGGCGACCGCGTAGACGTAGCCGGCGAGGCCGAAGAAGGCCGCCTGCCCGAACGACAGCACGCCGCCATAGCCCCAGATCAGCGCAAGCGACAGCGCCAGAATGGCGTAGGCCGCGTAGATCGAGCCGTTGATCATCGTCGTGACGTCGCCTCCCTGCGGGACGACGACGAGCGCGTAGAGCGAAACGGCGGCGATCGCCGCGAAGCCGAGAGCTGAGCGAACGGTCTGGCTCACAGCGACCTCCGGAAGAAACGGCCCGTCACGCCCTGGGGCAGCAGGCGCAGCAGCACGACGGCGCAGGCGAGCAGAGCGACCTCGCCGAGCACGGGGCTCGTCAGGAACGAGAAGGCGGCGTTGACGGCGCCGAGCAGGCCGGCGGCGCTGAGCGTGCCGGCGAGGATCGCCGCGCCGCCGGAAATGACGGTGATGAAGGTCTTGGCGATGTAGACGGCGCCGATCGACGGCGCGACGCCTGCGATCGGCGCGATCAGAGCGCCGGCGAGGCCGGAAATCGCCGCCCCGGTCACGAAGGTCGTGGCGTAGACCTTCGCCGGATCGACGCCGAGCGCGGCCGCCATGTCCCGGTTCTGCATGGCGCCCCGGGCGATGAGGCCGACCGGCGTCCGGGCGAGGACGAACCAGCCGGCGGCGAACAGCAGGATCGACACCCCGGCGACGAAAAGCTCGTAGCGCCCGATCGCGTAGGCGCCGATCGCGAGGCTGCCGAGCGGCGGCGAGACGCCTGCGACCGTGTTGCCGAAGATCACGGTGACGAGGCCGACCAGCGCGAGGCTCACGCCCCAGGTCGCGAGCATGGTGTCGATCATCCGGCCGTAGAGCCGGCGTATGACGAGGCGCTCGACGATCGCGCCGACGAGGCCCACGACGACCGGCGCCACGACGAAGATCGAAAGCCAGAGATTGAGGCCCGCCTGATGCGAGACGATGGCGGCGTAGCCCCCCAGCATCAGGAACTCGCCATGCGCCATGTTGATGATGCGCATCATGCCGAAAATCACGGCGAGCCCAGCGCTGATCAGCGCGAGGTTCGCGATCGTGACCACGACCTGAAGAAGCACGATGACCGCGTAGTCCATCCCGATCTCCGCCACGGACCAAAACTGCGTAAGCAAGGGGCGCGCCGCCGCCGGACGGCGACGCGCCAATTGCGGCGTCAGACCTTGACGTCGATGACGAACTGCTTGGTCTCGTTCGGATTTTTCTGCAGGTCGCAGACCGCCGCCGTGTCCGCCGGTTTCTGCTGCGGGAAGCTTTCCAGCACGTGGTAGGCGCTGTCCCGCACCTCGGCGATGTAGACGTCGAGCGTGTCGTGATGGGTCGCCGGGTCGATCGTGGTCTTGCCGGCGGGGCCGACGAAGGACATGCCGCCTTCGAGCGCCGTGATGATCTTGTCGCGCTCGATCGAGCCGGCCTTGGCCGCGGCCTCAGCCCAGAGATTGACCGCGTGGTAGGTCATCGCCGCGGCTTCCGTCACCGCGTCGGCCTTGTCGCCGAAGCGCGCCTTGTAGCGCTTGATGAAGTCGAGGTTCTCCGGCGACGAGATGCCGTCGAAATAGGCGTAGGAAACGATGATCCCGTTGTGCTCTTCGGGCGAGGTCAGCACCTGCTCGTTGCCGATGCCGAAGGTCGTCGAGGCCATCGGGATCTTGTCCTTCATGCCGGCGGCGACCCACTGGCGATAGAAGGAGTTGTGCGCGGCGCCGACCAGCACCGACATGATCATGTCGGGCTTGGCCGCCTGGATCTTGCGGATCGTCGGGCCGAAGTCGTTGACGTCGAGCGGGAAGAAGTCGGCCTGCACGACGTCGCCGCCGCTCTCGATCGCGAACTTCTTGATCCATTTCGAGGTGATCTGGCCGTAGTTGTAGTCCGCCGCCAGCACATAGATTTTCTTGGCGTTGAACCGCTTCATCGAGAACGGCGTGAACTTCTCGAGCGTCTGTGCGGGCGTGGAGCCCATGCAGAACACGTTGCGGTCGCAGACGCCGCCTTCATAGAGCATGTTGTAGAAATACGGCGTCTTGTAGCGCCTGAGCGTCGGCCGCATCGCTTCGCGCGAGGCCGAAATGATGCCGCCGAACACGATCGCCGCCTTCTGCTTGGTGGCGGCTTCGGTGGCGTACTGGGTGTAAAGCTGCATGTTGGACTGCGGGTCGTAATTCTTGAGCGCGATTTCGCGCCCCAGCACCCCGCCCTTGGCGTTCAGCTCTTCCACCGCCAGCGTCAGGCAGTTGATCATCGGCCGGCCGTAGATGTCGATGCCGCCGGACGCGTCGTGGATGCCGGCGACTTGGATCGGCTCCGCGGCCGAGGCCTGGCGGAGATAGGCGGGCGCGAGCCCGATCGCCGCTCCGGCGGCGGCGGTCTTCAGAATGGTTCTGCGGTTGAGGTCGGTCATCGTCGTTTCCTGATGCTCGTCGCGCGACGTAGCGGAGGTGTCGTTCGCCGGGACCGGCCGGCGCCGTACCGCGATTTCGTGAGGCGCTTCCTTGGATTTCCGGGCGATCTGCGCCGCTTCGGAACGCGTTGAAGCGGGGAGCGGCCGTAGGGCCGCTCCCCGCCGATCGTCGTCAGGCCACCTTGAGCGAGACGCTGGCTTCGGAGCCGGGCTGCAGCCGCTTGCTCCAGTAGGGGGCGGAACGGCGCTTCAGCATCGCGCGGAACTGCGCGGTGGTTTTCTTGAGCAGTTCGCCCGATCCCCAGTTCACGATCACGCCGTGCTGGCGGATGAGATCCAGCATCGTGAGGTCGCCGGCCCGATACTTGGCGGCGATCGCCTCGGGATCCTCTTCGAGCCACTTGGCGCGGTTGGCGCGGATGTAGGCGCGCTTGGCGAGCGTCGCCTCTCGGTCGACCTCGTATTCCGCGAGGTCGGCGTCGATCTCCTTCACGACCACGCCGTAGTCGATCGCGGCGCGCCCGACCGAGACGTAGCCGTCGGCCACGTCCTCGCAGACGAGCTGCGGGTCGCGCTCGAGCGGATCGCCGAGGCCGCCGCCGCCGGCGGACGGACGGCTCACATGGTCGCCGGCCAGAAGCGGCTCGTTCGAGAACATCGAGCCGAGATAGCGCTCGTTCTCCTGCCCCTCGTTGACCCACACGCCGTGCGGGATCGACGGCAGGCCGCCCCACAGGCCCCAGGTGACTGACCGTTCGCGGTCGCAGCAGTAGGACACCACCGTGCGGTCGACCTCAGTCAAGATGACGCCCTTGTCGACGCCCATGCCGCCGCGGGATTCGCCGGGGCCGCCGGAGTCGACGCGCAGTTCGTGTGCGGTCGTGAGCACAGGAGCGAGCCGTTCCTGGCCCTCGAACGGCTGGGTGCCGAGCTGCACGCCGAACACCGGGCCGGTCGCGGCCCAGCCGTCGCGGCCGTTGCGCGCGCCCCAGCCGCCGACCATCCAGTCGTACCACATGAAGAATTTCTGGCCGGTGCCGCCCTCGCGGTTGTCGCGGCCGCCGATCAGCAGGTAGTCGAGGTTGAACGTGCAGGCCATGGCCCGCTCCGGCAGGACTTCGGCCCAGAGCTCGAAGATCGAGTTCATGATCTTCTCGAACGGACCGGAGCAGAAGCCCGCGACCGGGGTCGGCCAGGCCGCGTTGACCACCGAGCCCTCCGGTCCGAGGTCGACCGTCACCACCCGGTAGAAGCCCGAGTTCAGCGGGATCTCCGGGAACTGCATCTTGGTGCCGGCGACGATTGCGGCGAAGGAGCCGCCGAAGCAGGCGTTCAGGAAGCAGCGGATGCTGGTGGGGTGCGACTTCGACAGGTCGTAATGGACCGTGTCCCCCTTGATGGTCATGCGCACGCGGATCGGGATCAGGCCTTCGCCGACGCCCGGATCGAGGTCAATGTAGTCCTCGGTCTCCCAGACGCCGTCCGGAAGCGCGGCGACGCGCTGGCGCGTCAGCGTCTCGACGTAGTCCTGCACGGCCGTGAAGGACGTCTTGATGACGTCGAGGCCGTATTTCTCGATCAGGCGGCAGACTTCGGTCTCGGCGACCTTGGTCGCCTCGGCCTGGGCCTCCATGTCGCCGATGATGTCGGCCGGCGCGCGGGTGTTGGAGGCGATCAGGTTGCAGACGTCGCGCTGGCAGACCCCCTTGCTCCAGACGCGCGTCGGCGTGATGCGCAGGCCCTCGGCCATGTGGTCGAGCGCGTTGACGTTGAACGAGCCCGGCGTCGCGCCGCCGACGTCCGCCCAGTGGCCGTTGGCCTGGGCGAAGCCGAGCAGCTCGCCCTTGTAGAACATCGGGCGGACGATGCGGGTGTCGTTGAAGTGGGTGCCGCCCTGGTAGACGTCGTTCACGACGAAGACGTCGCCGGGATGGATGTCGCCCTTGAAGGCGTTGATCACAGCCTTCGCGGTGTAGTGCAGCGTGCCGACATGGGCCGCGATGTCGCCCGAGCCCTGCATGATCGTGTCGCCGTTGGCGTCGCAGAGCGCGGATGAGAAGTCGCGGGACCAGATCACGAAGGAATAGCAGGTCCGGAAGATCTGCTCGGCCATCTGGTCGACGATGTTGACGTAGGCGTTCTTGAGGACCTCGAAGGTGACCGGATCGAGGCCGTTGTCCATCTTCTGGGAAGACATGAGAAAAATCTCCTGTTGGCTGGGACGCGGCGCGGTCAGGACTGCGGGATGCGCATCACGAGGGTGAGCGAACGGTCGACTTCCGCGACGACGCCGGGCGGCACGATCACGGTCGAGTCGAGCTGGTCGATCACGGCGGGGCCGGCGACCTTCATGCCGGACTGCAACTCGGCGCGGTCGTAGACAGGCGCGTCCACCGCTTCCGGCAGTTCGTCGAAGCGCACCCGGCGGGTTCCGACGGGCGTCGCCTCGGCGTCGACCGGATCGAAGTCCGCGAACTTGGCCTTCGACGTGACGCCGGTGGCGATGACGCTGACGCGGTAGATCTCGACCGGCGCGCCGGGGCGCGAGTAGTTGTGCTCGCGGCCGTGCTCCTCGTGGAAGTAGGCGATCGACTCTTCAAGCGAAGCGACCGGCGAGGAGATGTTGACCGAAAGCGCGCGCCATTGGCCGTGGTAGCGCATGTCGATCTTGCGCTGGAAAACCATGTTTTCCGGCGCGACGCCTTCGGTGACGAGACGCTCGCGGCCTTCCACCTCGAGCTCGCGGAACGTCGCCTCCAGATCCATGACGTTCACGTCGTCGGCCTTGGAGAGATACATGCGCGAGATGTCGTGCTGGATGTCGACCAGCAAGCAGCCGAGCGCCGACGTGACGCCGGGATTCGGCGGCACCAGAACGACCGGGATCGAGAGATCCTTGGCGAGCGCCGCGCCGTGGAGCGGACCGGCGCCGCCGAAAGCCACCAGCGCGAAGTCGCGCGGGTCGTAGCCGCGGCGGATCGACAGCAGGCGCACGGCGTCCGCCATATTGGCGTTCGCGACCTTCAGGATCGCGATCGCCGCGTCCTCGATCGACATGCCGAGCTTGTCGGCGACGCCGGTCTCGATCGCCTTGGTCGCGAGCGCCTTGTCGAGCCCGACCTTGCCGCCGGCGAGCTTGTCGCTCAGGCGCCCGAGCACGACGTTGGCGTCGCAGTTGGTCGGGTTCTCGCCGCCGCGGCCGTAGCAGGCCGGTCCGGGCGTCGAGCCCGCCGATTGCGGGCCGTTGCGCAGCGAGTTCGCCGCGTCGATCCAGGCGAGCGAGCCGCCGCCGGCGCCGATCGTCAGCACCTCGATCGACGGGAAGCAGATCGGGTAGCCGTATTCGACGAACCATTCCTTGGTGACGTTGATCTCGCCGTCGTCGCAGAGCGACACGTCGGTCGAGGTGCCGCCCATGTCGAGGCCGATCGAGTTCTTGAACCCGGCCTGCTCGGCGACGAAGCGGCTCGCGATCGCCCCGGCCGCGATGCCGGAAGCCGACAGGCGCGCGGCGTAGCGCTCGGACATCTTGGCGGTCATGACGCCGCCGCCCGAATGCAGCAGCAGGACGTCTTCCTTGTAGCCGCCGGCCTTCATGCGGCTTTCGAGCCGGCTCGCATAGTTGCCGACCACGGGCGCCAGCACCGCGTTCGCGACCGTGGTCGAGAACCGCTCATGCTCGAAGATCTCGGGCATGATGTCGCTCGAGATCGAGATCACCGCTTCGGGCAGATGCTCGGCGAGGATGTCGCGCATCCGCTGCTCGTTCGCCGGGTTGATGAATGCGTTGGCGAAGCAGATCGCGATCGTCTTGACGCCGCGCTTCTTGATGACGCGGGCGAGCTCGAGGGCCTCCGCCTCGTCGAGCGGCGCGACGATCTTGCCCGAATAGTCGGTGCGCTCCGTGATCACCAGGCGATCGCGGCGCCGGATGTAGGGCTTCGCCATCTCCTTGTAGGTGTCCCAGAGATCGTCGCGGTTGCCGCGGCGGATCTCGATCGTGTCGCGGAAGCCCTTGGTGGTCACCATCACCGCCGGCGGGAAGCGGCGGGTGATGAGCGCGTTGGTCGCGAGCGTGGTGCCGTGCTTGAACAGCAGCAGGTCGTTGAGGTCGACCCCGCCGGCCTCGATGCCGGCGAGCACGCCGTCGATCGGGTCGGGGGTCGTCGGAACCTTGGCGACGTGCATGCGGCCGGTGGCTTCGCTCAGCACGCAGATGTCGGTGAAAGTGCCGCCGACGTCGCAGGCGACGCGGACCTTGCGGTCTTCGGCTTCGGTGGCCTCTGTCATTGCCTTTTTCCTCGATCAGGGTCGCGCCGGATCTGCCGGCGCGGACCGGAAAAACAAAAAGCCGCCGCCAGCGGACGTGCTGGCGACGGCTCTCTCAGCCTGGATCCGGCGGCGGCGGCCTTTGGCGCTTCCGGATCGATATCTAGGGGCGGTCAGGCCGCGCTGCGCTGCGCGCCGGCCTTACAGCCCGACAATCTCGTCTGCGTCTATGATCGTCGTGCAAACGACATCCATAGACACGCGTGCCGACATTGCACGCGATCTTATCGTATCGTAAGCTTCCTGTTCAGAAAAGCCTTTGCGAGACATAAGTATCGCTTTGGCTTTCTCTAGGCGTCGGAAGCCATCTAACTTTGACTCTAACTTACGAACTCTGTCAAGCAAGTTTTTTTCTCTTATCGAAATTGTTTGCGACAGAACGAGGCTGGTGAGAAGTCCGAAGGCGCGGATCGGCTTGGTCACGATCGACACCGCTCCGGCGCGGGCCACCGCTTCGATCACCGCCGGGCTCTCGAACTCGACGATCGCGATCAGCGTGGCGCGTGAGGGGCTCTCGGCGAGCGCTTTCAGCAGCACATGGGTGAAGCCGTCCTGGCGAAACAGCATGAACACCACGTCGGCGTCATTCCGGAACCGTTCGGACGGCGGCCACACCGCCTCGACCTCGCACCCGATGCGGCGGATCTGCGCCACGAGTTCGTCGCGCTCGCGATCTTTCGGATGGTAGACCACCACCCGAACCGTCCGGACGTCGCGGAGCGCCTTCAGCATCTTGATCAGGACACGGACACGAGCCGCAGAAGCGACGGCGGCGTGTCTCCGGACCAGTCCTCCAGCGTGTGGTTTACGAGATATGGGTCCGGCTTCACCGGGGACTGCGCTTCCTCGACGATGCGGAACTGGCCGTCGGCGTCGACCTGGCCGATGCGCGGCCAGAGGTAGAGATGGTTGTTCTCGGGATCGAGCCGGACTTCCCCCTGAGGCGCGCGGAAGCTCGAGCGCGCAAGCTCCTCCCTGACCGCGTCGGGCGCCGCCGAGCCGGCGCGGCCGACGGCCGCGAGCGTGAGATGCGTGAGGCCGTAAGCGGTCTCCGCCATGGCGTTCAGCCGTTCGTGGACGCCGAAGCGCGCCTGGTACGCCCGAACGAAGCGGCGATTCTCTGGCGTATCTACGGACTGGAAGTAGGTCGCGGCGGTCAAATGGCCTTCGGCCAGACGGGGCGGCATCGCCGCGACTTCCGCCTCGGTGATCGTCAGGCTCGCGAAGGTGGTCTCGGTCGTGAGCCCGGCTTCGGCGCAGAGTTCGTAGAACGCGGCCGCCGCTTCGCCCACGACCGTGCAGAACACGACGTCGGGCTTTTTGCGTTTGATGTCCTGCACGATCTGGTCGAGCTCGCGCCGGGACACGTCGAGCGGCGCGTAGCGCTCCGCGAGCGCGATTCCCTTGCGCTCCGCGATCAGCGTCAGCAGCACCCGGTTCGACTCGATCGGGAAGGTGTAGCGCGTGCCGACGAGATAGAAGCTCTTGCCCGCCTCGCCCATCAGGTGTCTGGCCATCATCAGGATGTGCTGGTTCGGCACTGCGCCGCCGTAGATCACGTTCGGCGAGTACTCGAAGCCCTCGTAGCAGGCGGCGTAACCGAGCAGCGCGGCGCGCCGTTCGACCACCGGGACGACGGCTTGCCGCGTGTTGGTCATGTAGCAGCCGATCAGCAGGTCGGCCTGGTCTTCGTCGAGCATTTTTTCGGCGAGCGCCGCGAACCGGGCGGGATCGGACGCTGCGTCGTAGGCGACGAGTTCGACCTCGCGACCGTCGAGGCCGCCCGCGCCGTTGATCTCCTCGATCGCGAGCCGCGTGGCGTTGAGCTGCGTCCGTTCGACGAACGCAGTGGGGCCGGTTTCCGAATAGAGGGCGCCGACCAAGAGGGGTCGGCGGGTCGCAAGGCTGGACGTCATGTTTCGCCAAATAAAAAAGGGGCTCCCGCAGGGCCGAGGATCGGTCCAGCGGGAGCCCCTTTGCTCCTGTGACAAAATCTGAAAGGCGCCCGTTTAAACGTCAAGCCGGATTAATGGGCACTCTCCAAGGCGCTGGTTGGAGCCTTGTCCGGGCGTCAAACACGAGGATCTCGTGTCGGTTCAATCGCCGGCCCAACCGGGGCGATGCGGCTCACATCCGCGTCGCCGGGCTGAAAATGGGCATGGAAGCTTGAAAAATGTGCAGGGTCCGGCGGCCGTTCCTGCGTGGATGACTGCGCCGCGCCTGACGCCTGCAGAAGGGTTGCGACTGGCCGGCCCCCCTCGAGTGGTCCGGTTGCAATGTTAGTTCATGACCGGCGCTGATGCGACGGTTGGTGTGGCCGGCGGAGCTGGGCGGGGTTGCGCAGC
>QFPN01000016.1 GCA_003241695.1 Ancylobacter novellus
TGCAGGCGCCCACCACCACGACGCCCTCGCGCGCCTCGGCTCCATCGAGACACTCGAGCAGCCCCGCGACCACCTCGGTGCAGTACTGCCTGTTTTGGGTGTCGAACTGCTCGCGGTCGCCGACGGCGTCGATCTCGTCGATGAACATGATCGCAGGCGCCTGCTCGATCGCCCTGGCGAAGTCGGCGCGCATCGCCTTGAGCAGATCGCCAATATGTCCTCGCGCCTGCCAGCGCGCGAGCGAGGCCAGCACGACGGGCACGCCGCAGCTCCGGGCGAGCGAACGGGCGTAGGTGGTCTTGCCCGTGCCCGGCGGGCCGGAGATCAGCACGCCGCGGTCGACGTCGGCCCAAGAGATCCGGCCGGCCTTCCAGTCCGCGAGGTCGACGGCGAGTTCCTTGCCCCAGACGCCCGCCTCGCCAAGCCCGTGAAGCTGGTCGAGCGTCGGCGCTGAACTGGAACCGCCGTCATCGGCTGCGCGAGCCGAGACTTCTTCGTCCGCGCTCTCGCGAGCAAGCCGGTCCGCGGCCCTCCTGACACGCGGGAGCAAATCCTCGAGCGGCCGTCCCTCCCTTACCAGCTGCCGCAGTTGTTCGAGCAGGTCAGCCGGCAGGCGATCCTCCTCGGTCTTGGCGATCTGCGGGCCACGATCGAGGAGGCGCTGAAGCCCAACGAGAAGGGGCGCGTGCGCGTCTACAAGGCCGAACTCAACAAGGCCACCAAGGCGCAGGCGCTCCATGTGCTGGTGCTGCTGCGCGAACAGACCGGCTTCCGCGTCTTCGGGGACTCTCCTCACTTCATGCACGCCGTGAAGTACGCGGATTGGCCCAGCACGGCCGGCTGGGGCGGCGTCGCCGCAGCGCTCCTCAAGCTGGTGGAGTTGGACAGGCGCCCGACCAGCGAGACGTTCGCGCAGGACCTCGAGTTCGAGATCCTCGCGCCGATCGTTTGGGCGACCACGCCTTTCAGGAAGGCGAAGGCCGAGGCTAGGCCAGCGTCGAACGACGACGGCGAGGCAGATGTGGCAGCCTGAGTTGCCGGACGGCAGATTTCCCGGCGGCGCGCTCGACGCGCGGCCGGAGATTATCTCCGCGGCCAACGTGCGAGCCTGACCCGTGGGAGACCTTTGGTGGGTCCGCTCTCGGGCGATCGCTTGGTCCAACGCTCATCCCGGATGGCCTCGCACGGCTCGTCCGAAGCCGATGCGGCGCGAACTTTGATCGGCGCTCCGTCGACGCTCTCAGAAAAACGACTGGGCGAGTTCCGGAGCGTCGGAGCCGCGCGTCACGGCCGCGAGGCGGTCTGCGCTTGACTCTGGAGGCGGCGGGAGTCGTTACTAGAACAAAATAGGAACATTGATGTCTGTCTCGTCTGAAGCCACCTTGGCGGCGTTGCGGAAGGCCATCTCGGGTCTGGACTCTGGCGTGGCCGGTCGCGACGTCGTTCCGTTCCGGCTCGGCTTGCCGGATTTCGACGCCGCGCTCGGCGGCGGGCTCCCGCGCGGCGCCTTGCATGAGGTCTACGCACGGCGCGCGCAGGACGCCGTGGCGGCGGCGGGGTTCGGCCTCGGCCTCGTTCTGAGGGCCGCGGGCGGACGTGCGATCGTCTGGGCGCGGCAAGAACTCGTCGATGTCGAGACCGGAGGACTTTATGGCGACGGCCTCGCCGCCTTTGGGTGCGATCCCAGGCGTCTTCTCATGGTGCGGGCGCGCGATCCGACCGGCGTGCTGCGCGCTGCGGCGGAAGCCGCGCGTTGTCCGGCGATCGGAGCGGCGCTCGTCGAAATCTGGGGCGATCCGAAGGTCCTCGATCTGAAAGCGAGCCGGCGACTGTCGTTCGCGGCGGCCGCGTCAGGCGTGACCGTCGTCATGATCCGGCCCGGCGCGACCCCCGCCCCGAGCGCGGCGGCCAGCCGGTGGAGCGTGGCCGCCGCAGCTTCCAGTCCGCTCAAGGCGAACGCGCCGGGTCGCCCGGCCTTCGAAGCCGCCCTGCTGCGTCATCGGGCCGGACTTGGCCCCCGAACCTGGCGTCTGGAGTGGGACCGTGACCGCGCATCCTTCGAATCCGCGCCGCTATCTCGCGCTGTGGTTTCCGTTCCTGCCCACGGACAGGCTTCGTCCGCCGATCGCGCGCCATGGCGGCTCGCCGGCTGAACCGCTCGTCGTCGCGCAATCGGTCAAGGGCGCGCTGCGGCTCGCCGCGGCCAGCCGGGAAGCGCTGGCGCTCGGCCTGACGCCGGGCCTCACGCTCGCCGACGCACGCGCGCGCGTTCCCGGGCTCACCGTCGTCGACCAGGATCCGGAGGCGGACGCCGCGCTGCTCGGCCGGATGGCGGAGGCGTGCGACCGCTGGACGCCGCTCGTCGCGCTCGATCCGCCGCATGGCCTCATCCTCGACGTGACCGGGTGCGCTCCTCTCTTCGGCGGCGAGGCGGCCTTGCGCCGGCTCATCATCGCGCGCTTCCGGCAAGGCGGCTTCGCCGTCCGCGCCTCGATCGCCGGAACGCCAGACGCCGCCCGCGCGCTCGCCCGCTTCGGCCGGGTGACGATCGCGCCGCCGGGCGGGGAGGCCTTAGCGCTCCGGCCCCTGCCGGTCGCAGCGCTTGGGCTCGGTGAGGACGTGCGCCGCGCGCTTTCGCTCGCGGGCCTAAAGCGCATCGCCGATCTCGCCGACCGGCCGAGCGGACCGCTCGCCGCCCGCTTCGGCGAGGAGCTGACGACGCGGCTGCGGCGGACGCTCGGGGAAGAGGATCGGCGCATCACGCCCCTGAGGCCGCCGCCGGCCTGCCGCGTGGAGCGACGCTTTCCCGAGCCGATCGCCCATGCGGACACGATCGAGGCGACGATCCGGGCGCTGCTCGGACAGGCGTCGGCGCTGCTCGAAGCCGCCGGCCAGGGCGGCCGCGCCTTCGAGGCGAGCTTCTTCCGGACCGACGGCGCGGTGCGGCGCGTCAGCGTCGAGACCGGCCGGCCGACGCGCGACGTCGCCTCGGTGCTCCGCCTTCTGCGGGCCCGGCTCGACGCGCTCGCCGATCCGCTCGATCCGGGCTTCGGCTTCGACCTGATCCGGCTCGCCGTCCCGGCGGTCGAGCCGCTGACGGAGCTTCAGCCACGCTTTGACGGCGAGACGCGCGACGATGACGGGGTCTGCGACCTCGTCGACCGACTCGTGGCGCGTTTCGGCGCATCCCGGGTCCTCAGGTTCTCGGCCGCCGACACGCATGACCCGGTGCGCGCCTCGCGGCTCGTTCCCACGTCTTCCCCTGCGGCCTGCAAGTCCGGGCGCGCCACGCCGGAACCCGGCGAGCCGCCGATGCGCCCTCTGCACCTGTTCGACCCTCCGCAGCCGATCGAGACGCTCGCCGAAACGCCCGACGGACCGCCGCTCCGCTTCCGCTGGCGCCGTGTGCTGCACAAGGTCGCGCGTTCCGAAGGCCCGGAGAGGATCGCGCCCGAATGGTGGCGCGAGCCCCAAGCGCCGACGCGCGACTATTACCGCGTCGAGGATGTGGAGGGACGCCGGTTCTGGCTGTTCCGCGCCGGCCTCTACGAGCGCGAGACCGATCGTCCGCGCTGGTACCTGCACGGACTGTTCGCATGACGCGCGCCGTCCCGTCTTACGCGGAGCTCGCGGTCGCGACGAACTTCTCCTTCCTGCGCGGCGCGTCTCACCCGCAGCACATGGTTCTGACGGCGTTGCTGCTTGGGCAGGCCGGGATCGGGATCGCCGACCGCAACACGGTCGCGGGCGTCGTGCGCGCTTACAGCGCGCTGAAGGAGTTGCGCATGGAAGGCGCGCCGCCGCCCGACAAAATCCGCGAAGGCTCGAGCCCCGGCGAGTTCGTCTTCGTCGAGAGCCCTTGGGCGCCCGACGCGCCGTTCTCGCGCGGGGAGCTCAAGAGCCGCGCCGAGGCGTTCAGGCTCGTGGTCGGCGCACGGCTCGTCTTCTCCGACGGCGCGCCGGACGTGATCGCCTATCCGACGAACCGCGCGGGCTGGGGCCGGCTCTGCCGTCTCCTCACCGTCGGCAATCGCCGCGCCCGGAAAGGCGGCTGCATCCTGCGTCTCGACGACCTGCTCGCCGATGTCGCGGACCTCCTCCTGATCGTCATGCCCGAACGCTCCATCGACGGGCTCGCCGCGATCCTCTCGCGGATCGGGGAGGCCGCTCCCGGCGCGATCTGGCTTGGCGTCGCGCTGCATCGTCGCGGCGACGACCTGAGGCGTCTCGCTTTGCTGAAGGCGATCTCCGGGGCGACGGGCGTTCCCCTCCTCGCCCTCAACGACGCGCTCTATGACGAACCCGGCGCGCGCGACCTGCAGGACGTGCTCGCCTGCATCCGCGAGGGCAAGACGATCGAAACGGCCGGGCGGCTGCTCGAGGCCAATGCGGAGCGGCATCTGAAATCGCCTGCGGAGATGGCGCGCCTGTTCCGCGACGCGCCTGAAGCGATCGCCGAGACGCAGAACCTGCTGGCGCGGATCGACTTCACGCTCGCCGAGCTGAAATACGACTATCCCGACGAACCGGTGCCGCCAGGCTGGGAGCCGCAGGGCTGGCTGGAGGAGCAGACCTGGCGGCGCGCCGCGTTCCGCTACCCGCACGGCGTGCCGGCGAAGGTCGAGACGCTGCTGCGCGACGAGCTCGCCCTCATCAAGAAGCTCGACTACGCCCGCTACTTCCTGACGATCCTCGACATCGTGCGGGTCGCCGAGGACAAGGGCATTCTCTGCCAGGGCCGTGGATCGGCGGCCAACTCCGCCGTTTGCTACGTGCTCGGCGTCACCGCGGTGGACCCGGCCGAGCACGACCTCCTGTTCGCCCGCTTCCTCTCGGAGGAGAGGCGCGAGCCGCCCGACATCGACGTCGACTTCGAGCACGAGCGGCGCGAGGAGATCATCCAGCACATCTACGAACGCTATGGGCGCGAGCGCGCCGGCATCGCGGCGACCGTCATCAGCTACCGGCCGCGCAGCGCCATGCGGGAGGTCGGCAAGGCGCTTGGTCTGACGGAGGACGTCACCGCCCGTCTCGCCTCGACCCAGTGGGGCAGCTGGGGGACGGACATCAAGGACGAGCACATCCGCCAGACCGGGATCGATCCGGCCAATCCGGCGATCCGCCGCGCGCTCGACCTCGCCCGGAGGCTGCTGGGCTTTCCCCGCCATCTCTCGCAGCATGTCGGCGGCTTCGTGCTGACGCGCGGACGGCTCGACGAGACCGTGCCGATCGGCAACGCGGCGATGGCCGACCGCACCTTCATCGAATGGGACAAGGACGACATCGACGAGCTCGGCCTGATGAAGGTCGACGTGCTCGCTCTCGGCATGCTGACCTGCATCCGCAAGGCGTTCGATCTCATCCACGAGCACGAAGGCGAAAGGCTCGACCTCGCCGCAATCCCCCAGAACGACGGGGAGACATACGCCATGCTGCAGCGGGCGGATTCTCTCGGCGTGTTTCAGGTCGAGAGCCGCGCGCAGATGAACATGCTGCCGCGCCTGAAACCGAAAGAATTCTACGACCTCGTCGTCCAGGTCGCGATCGTGCGGCCCGGCCCGATCCAGGGCGGCATGGTGCATCCCTATCTGCGCCGACGCATGGGACTGGAGAAGCCCGACTTTCCCGCGCCCTCGCCCGAGCACGGGCCTTCCGACGAGCTCCAGCAAGTGCTCGCCAAGACGCTCGGCGTGCCGCTGTTCCAGGAGCAGGTGATGCGGCTCGCGATGGTCGCGGCCCAGTTCACCGACGTCGAGGCGAACCAGCTGCGGCGCGCGATGGCGACCTTCCGCAATGTCGGCACGATCCAGACTTTCGAGGCGATGATGGTCGAGCGCATGGTCGCGCGCGGCTACGAACGGGACTTCGCGCAGCGCTGCTTCGGTCAGATCAGAGGCTTCGGCTCCTACGGCTTCCCGGAAAGTCACGCGGCCTCCTTCGCCAAGCTCGTCTACGTCTCCTCCTGGATCAAGAGGCATCATCCGGCGGTCTTCGCCTGCGCGCTGCTCAATTCGCAGCCCATGGGCTTCTATGCGCCGGCGCAAATCGTGCGCGACGCGCAGGAGCACGGCGTCGAGGTCCGGCCGGTCGACGTCAATCACAGCCTCTACGACAACGCTCTGGAGCGTGGCGCTGAGGGCGCCCTCGCGCTGCGTCTCGGCTTGCGTCAGGCGCAAGGCCTCGGCGAGGCGGACGGCCTGCTGCTCGTCAAAACCCGCGGAGGCGGCTTCGGCGACGTCGAGGAGCTGGCGGCGCGCACACGCCTGTCCGCCCGCGTTCTGCGCCACCTCGCGGAAGCCGACGCCTTTCGCTCTATTGGCCTCGACCGGCGCGCGGCTCTCTGGGCCGTCCGCCGCCTGCCGGATGACGCGCCGCTGCCTCTGTTCGCGGCGGCGGACGCGCGTGAACTCGGCGAAGAGCCAAGCGTCGACCTGCCCGCCATGTCGCTCGGCGCGCATGTCGCGGCCGACTATCAATCCCTGCGGCTTTCGCTCAAGGCCCACCCGATGCAGGTCCTGCGGCCCGTCTTCGCAAGAGAGCGGATCGCGACCTGCGCGGCGACCTCCGCCCGGCCGGACAAGGCCTTCTGCCGGACGGCGGGCGTGGTGCTCGTGCGCCAACGTCCCGGCGCCGGGAACGCCATCTTCATCACGATCGAAGACGAGACCGGGGTCACGAACGTCGTCCTATGGGCGCGCACGTTCGAGCGGTTCCGCCGCGACGTGATGGGCGCACGTTTGCTGCTCGTCGAGGGCCGCGTGCAGAAAAGCCCGGAAGGCGTGACGCATCTGATGGCCGAGCGCGTCCTGGACCGCTCGGACGAGCTCGCGCGCCTGTCGGGCGACGACGCCGCGCTCACGATCGAGCTCACCCGAGCCGACGAGTTCACCCATCCACAGCAGCCCCGCGGCGTTTCAGGTCATCCGCGCAACGTTCGCATCATGCCGAAATCGCGGGACTTCCACTGAAGACCAAATCCATTTTGTGTCGGGGGCGGCCCAAACCAGACCGCCAGTGTTGCGATGGATGGTTCGCTCCCAATTCCCTCGCGGCCTCGTAGCGTCGTCAAAACCCTCGTTTCGCGTCTGCGGATGTCCGTTTTGGATACGGAGCTTAAGTCAACTTGTGGCGCGGAGCCGCTGTAGGGTAGGGGTCTCAGGCTGACCCTAGGCGGACCTCCGCACCGTCCGCTTTTGGTGTGGGTATCCGCGGCTTTCGAGTGATCCAACGTGCGGATGGGGCGCGGGTCCCCGTCGTGCGGCCGAGGCCTTCCAGGGCCCCATTAGAAAAAGCCCGTGAGCGGGACCCTTTCGCCCGTGACGAGATGCTGGCCGACGCCGCGTGCCTTGTAGGAGGCGGGGTTGTGGGTCGCGAGCGTGCGGGCGTTGCGCCAGTGGCGGTCGAGATTGGCGCTCGACTTGGTCGAGGTCGCGCCGCCGACGTCGAAGATTTTTGACCCCGACCGGATCGCGAGCTCGTCGACGATCACCTTGGCTTTCGCCGCCGCAAGCGCCCCCTCATGGGCCGCCTCGAGATCCGGCGAGCCGTCCACCCGGGTCGCGACCGCACGCTCGAGCGCGTCGGCGGCGGCCAGAACCGCGGCTTCCGCCGCGAAGGCCGCGGACGCGATCTCGCCGACAGCCTGCTGCAGGATCGGGTCTTCGGCGGGCTTTTCCGTCGGCGCGAAGGAGAACGAGCGCGCGCGACGCTTCACCAGCGCGGCGGCGTCGGTCGCGGCCGAGCGGATGATGCCGGCGACGATCGCGGTCAGGAACAGCTGCTGGAACGAGCCGTGATAGGGCCGGTCATAGCCTTGGCCGCGAACTTCATCGTCGAACACCACCTCCTCGGGCCGCACGGCCGCGTCCTCGAAGCGCGTGGTGCCGGTGCCGGTGAGCCGCTGGCCGAACCCGTCCCAGTCGTCGATCAGCGTCACGCCTTCGCGCTTGGCCGGAACCACGACGGTGACGAAGCGATCGTTCAGGTCCTGCGCGCGCACCATCACGTAGTCGGCGAAGAGACTGCCGGTGGAGAAGTACTTCACGCCGTTCAGCGCGTAGCCGTCGCCCTTCGGCGAGAGCTTGGTGTCGAAGCCGGTGCCGCCGACCGCGCGGTTGTTGACCTCGGTCATCGCGAGGCCGACGATCTCGCCGCCGGCGATCAGCCGCGCCCAGGGGCGATGCGCGTCGTTCGCCGCCGGCTGGCAGAAGCGCTCGGAATAACCGAAATGGTTGCGCAGGATCTGCGCGACGTTGGGATCAGCCTCGCCGAGCGCGACCACGGTCGCGAACAGCTCGCGGAGCGAGACGCCTGCGCCGCCGTCGGCCTCGCGCAGCCGCAGCGCGCCGATCCGCGCGCGGCGCAGCAGGTCGACCTGCTCGAAGGGCAGGATGCGCTTGGCGTCGCGCTCGGAGGCGCCGGCGGCGATCTCCTGAAGGATCGTCGCGAGCTCCGGCGAGCCGAGGCGGGGGATTTCGGGCGTCGCGAAGCTTGCGGCTCGGGCGATGACGTTCATGGGGACGAACTCCTTCTGCGACAGGGCTTATTCGGCCGCCTGCGCATGGGCGCGAGGCGAACGGAAGCCCGAGGCGGGATGGTTTTTGGGGAGTTTTGGGCCGGCGCGCCCAAGCTTCTCGCGCAGCGTGCCGGGCGCGTAGGCGCGCTTGTAGCGGCCGCGCCGCTGGAGCTCGGGCACGACGTGCTGGACGACGTCCTCGAAGCTCTCGGGCGCGACCACATAAGCGAGATTGTAGCCGTCGACGCCGGTCTCGGCGATCCACGTTTCCATGAGGTCCGCGACCGTCCGGCCCGAACCGACGAACACCGGCCCGATGCCGCCGATGCCGACATGCTCCGCGACCTCGCGTACTGTCCAGACCCGCGAAGGATCGGCGCGGGTGATGTTCTCCATCGCGCTGCGCCCGGCCTCGGTCTCGACATGGCGGACCTCGTCGTCGAGCCGGTAGGTCGAGAGGTCGACGCCGGTCCAGCCGGACATCAGCGTCAGCGCGCCTTCCGGGCTCACGTAGCGGCGATAGTCCACGAGCTTGGCTTCCGCCGCAGCGTCGGTCGGGCCCGTCACCACCGTCGCCATGGCGAAGATCCTGATCGCCGCCGGGTCGCGTCCGGCTTCCGCGGCGAGCCTGCGGATGTCGGCGACGCGCGGTTTCAGCGCCGCGACGCTCGGGCCCGACATGAACACGCATTCGGCGTGGCGCGCCGCGAACGCCCGGCCGGCGGGCGAGGTCCCCGCCTGGTAGATCACCGGCGTGCGCTGGGGCGATGGCTCCGACAGATGCACCGCGTCGAGCGAAAAGTGCCGGCCGCGATAGACCGCGGGGCGCACCCGCGTCGGCTCGGTGAAGACCCCGCGGGCGACGTCGCGCACCGCCGCGTCGTCGTCCCAGCTGCCTTCCCAGAGGCTGTAGACGACGTCCATGTATTCTTCCGCCACCGCATAGCGGTCGTCATGGGCGCGCTGCTTCGTGAGCCCGGCGGCCCGCGCGGCGCTGTCCAGATAGCCGGTGACGACGTTCCAGCCGATGCGGCCGTCGGTGAGGTGGTCGAGCGTCGACATCCGCCGCGCGAAGGGGAAGGCGGGCTCGTAGGAGAGGTTCGAGGTGACGCCGAAGCCGAGGTTTTTCGTCACCGCCGCCATTGCGGGCACGAGCAGCGACGGGTCGCCCGCCGGAACCTGCGTCCCGTGCCGGAGCGCGGCGTCGGGCGAGGCGCCGTAGACGTCGTAGATCCCGAGCACGTCGGCGAGAAACAGCCCGTCGAACAGCCCGGCCTCGAGCGTCTTCGCGAGCTCGGTCCAGAACGACAGGCGGTTGAACTCGCCCGAGCGGTCGCGCGGGTGCCGCCACAGGCCCGGCGACTGGTGACCGACGGCGTTCATCGAGAAGGCGTTGAGCAGGATCTCCTTCGCCATTACGTCACCGCGCCTTCAGGCGGCGCACCGCGAGGTCGCCGGAAACCTGCACGAGCGTGACGAGCGCGATCAGGATCACGATCACGGCCGCCATCACGGTGGTGTCGAAGCGCTGGTAGCCGTAGCGCATGGCGACGTCGCCGAGCCCGCCGGCGCCCACCGCGCCCGCCATGGCGGACGCGCCGATCATGGTCACGACCGTGATGGTGAAGCCGCCGATCAGTCCCGGAAGCGCCTCGGGCAGCAGCACATGGGTCACGATGTGGCGGCGCCGGCAGCCCATGGCCTGCGCGGCCTCGATCAGCCCCTTGTCGACCTCGCGCAGCGACACCTCGGCGATCCGCGCGAAGAAGGGCGTCGCCGAGATCGCGAGCGGCACGATCGCCGCCCAGACGCCGATCGTGGTGCCGGTCAGGAAGCGCGTCACCGGCAGGAGCGCCACCAGCAGCACGATGAAGGGCGTCGCCCGGAACCCGTTGATGACCGCGCCCAGCACGCGATGAAGCTTCGGCGCGGGCGTCAGTCCGCCGGGCTGCGACATCACCAGCAGCACCGCGAGCGGCACGCCGACGAGGAGCGCGATCAGCGCCGAAAAGCCGACCATCTGGACGGTGTCGAAGAAGGCGCGCCAGAGGCGCTCAATCATCTGCGGCGACATAGCCGATCACCCTGGCGTTGTCGGGAAGGTCGAGGCGCGCGCCGGCCCTCAGAGAGAGCGCCGCGAGCAGGCGCCCCTGCGTGTGGCCACCGATGCGGTCGAGATTGGCGGACAGCAACCGCGCGGAAGGCCCGAGCGAGCCCGTGATCGCGCCGAGGTCCGGGTCGCGCTCGCCGCGGAACGAGAGCTCCACCAGCGCCTCGCCGCTTTCGCGCGGCGGAGTCGGCTGGACGCGGCCCGCAAGATCCTCGGGAAGCCCGTGAGAGAGCGGCGCCAGCAGCGCCCTGGTGGCGGCGTGGCGCGGATCGCCGAACACGCGCCAGACCGGGCCGGCCTCGGCGACCTCGCCCTTCTCCAGAACCAGCACCTCGTCGCAGATCTCGCGGATCACGCTCATCTCATGGGTGATGAGCATGATGGTGAGTCCCAAGGACCGGTTGATGTCCTTGAGCAGCGCGAGGATCGACTGCGTGGTCTCGGGATCGAGCGCCGAGGTCGCCTCGTCGCAGAGCAGGATTGTTGGCCGCCCGGCGAGCGCCCGCGCGATGCCGACCCGCTGCTTCTGGCCGCCGGAAAGGCGGCTCGGATAGGCGTCGCGCTTCTCCGACAGGCCGACGAGGTCGAGCATCTCCTCGACGCGCGTCTCGATCTCCGCCCGCGGCCAGCCCGCGACCTTCAGCGGCAGCGCGACGTTCTCGAACACCGTCTTGGCCGAGAGCAGGTTGAAGTGCTGGAAGATCATGCCGACGCAGCGGCGAAGCGCGATCAGCGCCTCGCCGTCGAGCCCGCCGACGTCTTCGCCGTCGACGATCACCTCGCCCGTGGTCGCGGTTTCGAGCCGGTTCACGAGCCGCAGCAGGCTCGACTTGCC
The DNA here is from genome assembly GCA_003241695.1 of Ancylobacter novellus. Lineage (GTDB taxonomy): Bacteria > Pseudomonadota > Alphaproteobacteria > Rhizobiales > Methylopilaceae > Methylopila. The sequence goes on from QFPN01000016.1 coordinate 11,461, forward strand.
CGCGCCCGAACGCCCGATCACGCCGAAGACGCGGCCCTCGGGAACCTCGACGTCGACGTCCCTTAGAGCCCCGACCTCGCCGCGCGGCGACACATAGGTCTTGGCGACGCCGCGGAACGAGATCGCGGATTTTTCGGGGGCCGGCCGCAGATCGACGACCTCGGCGCTGCGGCGCGCGACCGCGCCCGGCGGCCGCGCAAGCGTCAGCGCCTCAGTCATCGAGCCAGGCCAGCGCGTAGAGCTTCGGGTCGTCGGCGAAGGCCTTGGCCAGAACCGCCCGGACCTTCGGCGAGGACTGGTAGACCTTCACGAACTTCGCGATGTCCGGATCGGCCGCGCGATCCTTCTTCACCACGAAGCGGATCGCGAACTGCTTGTCCTCGATCCCTGAGAAGATCAGGCCGCTGCGGGCGTCGAAAGCCTTCGAGGCCACGATGAAATGCGGGTAGCCGAGCGCGAGGTCGACGTCGCCGGTGACGCGCACCAGCTGCGGCCCCTCTACTTCGGTGAAGCTGAGGTTCTTGGGGTTCTCGACGATGTCGTCGAGCGAGCCGAGATAGCCGACGCCGTCCTTCAGCTTCACCAGTCCCGCGCGCTGCAGCAGTAGCAGGCCGCGGCCCTGGTTCACCGGGTCGTTGGCGATCGCCACCTTCCCGTTCTGGGGGATGTCGGCGAAGCTTTTGTGCTTCAGCGAATAGAGCCCGACATTGGCGAGCGCGCCGACGCCGACATCGGTGAAGTCGTAGCCGCGCTGCTCGATCGCCTTGTTGAGGAAGGGGCGGTGCTGGAAGTAGTTGATGTCGATGTCGCCCGACTGCAGCGCGACGTTCGGCGTCGTCCAGTCGGTGAACTCGACCACCTCGACGTCGAGGCCTTCCGCCTTGGCGTCTTCGGCCGCGGCGGCGATCGAGTCGCCATAGCCGCCCGGCACCGTGCCGATCTTGAGTTTGCCCGCTTCCGCAGGCGCTGCGGCGAGCATCGCGAGACCCGCGACGGCCGCGAGGAGAAGCTTCTTCATCGTGAGGTCCTGAGCGCTGCCTGCGCTTCAATCGGTGGCTGAGAGACCCGCAAAGTCATCGAGGGCTCGCGGAAAATCGCCGAAGCGCCTCTCCCCTCCCCCTTGTGGGGAGGGGTCGGGGGTTGTTCAGGATGGAGAGCCGGGAGTGACGCCCTGCGCCGGGCCGGTCGCGCAATCCGGCGCCACCCCCACCCTTACCCTCCCCACAAGGGGGCGGGGGATTGAGGCGTCGCGGCTCAGATCGGCCGTCCCGGAAACGCATCGCTCAGACCTGCGCCAGCAGGTCCGTGATCGCGACCGGCTCCGGCAGCACCTTGCGCTCCACCAGCCAGTCGGCGGCCTTCTGCAGGCGCTCGACGAAGGCCTTGTCGGTCACAGGGTAGATCTCGTAGGCGCGCTTGAGCGTGAGGAACCGCTCGCGCACCGCGTCGACGTAGCGGGGCGGCGAGCCCTGCGCGATCTTTTCGGAGTCTTCCGGGTTCGCCGTCGCCCAGTCGGCCTCGTCCTTGAGCGCCTTGTTGACGAGGCGCACGAGGTCGGCGTTCTCGCTCGCGAACTTCCGCGAGGTCAGCCAGGTCGTGAAGTCGATCTGGAAGTCGAGGTCGGTCTCCTCGAAGAACACGTTGTGGGCCTTGTATTCATGGCGCGCGATGTCGACGCCCGGGCTCCACATCGACCAGGCGTCGACCTTGCCCGAGGCGAGCGCGGGCGCGGCGTCCGGCGGGTTGAGGTAGACGACGTTGACCTTGGAGCGATCGACGCCGTGCTTTTCGAGCGCCGCCACCAGCAGGAACTCGCCGAGCCCCGAGCGGTTGACCGCCACGGACTTGCCGACGAGATCCTCGACCTTGTCGATGCCGGAGCCGTCCTTGGCGATGATCGAAGTGGTGCGCGGCCGGTAGATCAGGAACTGGGTGAAGACGAGCGGGGAGCCGGCTGCGATCGCCGCGAGCGCCGGCGTGGTCGAGCCGCCGAACGAGAAATCGGCGCTGCCGCCGGTCACCGCCTGAAGGGTCGGCGCGTGGTTCGGGAACGGGCCGATCCATTCAACCTTCACGCCCTGATCGTTCAGCGTCTTTTCGAGGACGCCGCGGTCCTTGGCGATCTGGGTCAGTTGGCCCGAGGGCCCGAAGGTCAGCCGCACCTTGTCGGTGTTGCGGGAGAGCGCCTCGCCGGGCTTCAGGCCGAGCGCAAGCGCGCCGGCGCCGACCGTCGAGGTCGCAAGAAGCGCGCGGCGCGAGAGTTTGGGAAGGGACGACATTTTTAGGCCTCAGACGACCGGTTGTGATGGGGAAGTGCGGGCGGCGACGCGGCGCGCGGCCGAGGGGACGCCAAGCTGTTCGAGGAGCTCTTCGCGGACGGCCTGCGAGGCGGCTCCGCCGGAGAGGCGCCGCTCGAACGCGATCGCGCCGCCGCGCATCAGCAGCACGCGGTCGGCGAGCGCGATCGCCTCGTCGACGTCATGGGTGACGAGCAGGACGCCGGGCCGGTGGCGGGCTGCCAGCTCCTTGACGAGCGCCTGCATTTTCAGCCGCGTCAGCGCATCGAGCGCCGCGAAGGGCTCGTCGAGCAGCAGCAGTTCGGGCTCCTGGACGAGCGCGCGGGCGAGCGCGACGCGCTGGGCCTGACCGCCGGAGAGGTTGCGCGGCCAGTCGTCGAGACGCTCGCCGAGCCCCACCTCGGCGAGCGCTTGCCACGCCCGCTCGCGCGCGCCGGCTTCCGGCTGCCCCAGCGAAACATTCCGCCACAGACTGTCCCACGGCAGCAGCCGGTGCTCCTGAAACACGACCGCGGGCCGCCGCGGCGCGTCGACCGCGCCGCCGTCGATCGGATCGAGGCCCGAGAGCGCGCGGAGCAGTGTGGTCTTGCCGCAGCCGCTCTCGCCGAGCAGCGCGACGAACTCGCCGCGCTCGATGGAAAGGTCCAGGCCGGCGATCACCGTGCGCTCGCCATAGCGCCGCACGAGCCCGCGAACCGCGACGGCGGGGCGCGTCGTCACCACCGAGAGGCTCATCGTCCGCCTCCCGCATAGTTCGGGTGCCAGCGGAGCAGCCGTCGTTCGAGGAGCCGCGCGATCGCGTCCGAACCGGCCCCGATCGCCGCGTAGATCAAGATGGTCAGCACGATGACGTCGGTGCGCAGGAACTCCCGCGCGTCCATCGCCAGGAACCCGAGCCCGGCCTGCGCGCCGACCGTCTCGGCGACCACCAGCGCAAGCCACGCGACCGCGAGCGCATAGCGCACGCCCGTCAGCACCGACGGCAGGGCGCCGGGAAGGATCACCCTTCGGATGGTGGTCCAGGCCGAGAGCCCTTGCACGCGGGCGAGCTCCAGCAGCTTCGGGTCGACCTGCCGGATCCCCAGAACCGTGTTGACGTAGATCGGGAACAGCACGCCGAGCGAGACGAGGAAGATCTTCTGCGTTTCCCCGACCCCGAACCAGATGATGGTGAGCGGAAGGGCGGCGAGGAACGGCACCGCTCGGACCATCTGGACGCTGCGGTCGATCGCGGCTTCCGCGACCCGCGAGAAGCCGACCGCGACCCCGAGCACGAAGCCGAGCGCGCCGCCGATGGCGAAACCGGTCGCGGCGCGCGCCAGGCTGACGCCGAGGTCATGAAACAGGCTTCCCGTGGTCGCGAGCTTCCATGCGGTCAGCGCGACCTTGCTCGGCGCGGGAAGAATCTGCGGCGCGACATAGCCCGACCGGCAGAGCGTCTCCCAGACGATCACGAACGCGACCGGCGCGGCCCACGACAGCGCGGCCAAGGCGCCTCGCGAGGCGCCTCGAGGCGCAGGCGAGGCGGCTTTAGGCGCACGGCGAGGCGCATGAGGCGCGCCCGAGGCAGGCGCTGCGCGGGTCTCCGCAAGGCTCATCGCGCCGCCTCCGAAAGGCGAGTCGCAGGCGCCGGGACGCTCCGGCCGAAGCGCGGAAAGATCTCTTCCGCGAAGCGCCGCATCTCCGAGCGAAGCGGCTGAAATTGCAGCATGAACAGCTCGACGCCGGCCTTGGCGAAGGCGTCGATGCGCTCCGCTACCTGGTCGTAGGAGCCGACGAGACCCGCCGCCGTGCCGCCATTGGTGCCGACGAAGCTGCGCTTCGCCATGGTCTGGAACATCACCACCTTGGCGTCGGTGTTCTGGTCCTGGATCGCCTTGGCGGGCTTGTCCTTTTCCTTGAGCTCGACCAGCCGCCGGTGCTCGGCCTTCGCCTCCGCTTCCGTCTCCCGCGCGATCACGAAAGCCGAGAGTCCGAAGCCCAACGGCGCGCCCTTGCGCGGACGACCCTTGAGGTCGGCGATAAATTCCTTCGCGTTCTCAAGTGGTTGTCCGTTGATGAACCAGACGTCGCTTAAGCTCGCGGCCAGCGCCCGCGCCGGCTCGGATTCGCCGCCGAGATAGATTTTTGGCCTCGTGCGGTGCGCGCTCGCGGGGCGGAGCGTGTAGGCGTCGAGCGAGAAGTTCTCGCCCTTGTGCGTGACGGTCTCGCCGCTGATCAGCCGCTCGACCACCGAAAGCCATTCGGCCTCATAGGCGTAGCGCGCATCATGCTCGGGGAAGGGCATCCCCGCCTTCTCGAATTCGGCGTGGTTCCAGGCGTTGACGAGGTTGAGGCCGAAGCGCCCGCCGGAAATCTCCTCGATCTGCAGCGCCATCTTGGCGAGTACGACCGGGTGGAACAGGCCCGGCTTGATGGCTGAGATCAGCTCGATCCGGCTCGTCAGCGCCGCGATCGCCGCGGTCGCGGTCCAGCTGTCGAGCTGGTCGCGCTCGGCGAAATGGGGGTTCACCGTATGCTGCGCGACGAGCGTCGCATCATAGCCGAGAGCCTCGGCTTCGAGCACTGTGTCCCGGTTGTGCGCCCAGGTGGCGTCGTAAGGTTCGAGCGGGTCGTGGGCTGCGGCGCGGTTGCCATGGACCGGGGCCCAGACGCCGAAACGGATGTGCGACATTGGCGGCCTCGCGCTGTTGTCGGCTCAACAATCTATTAAATCGCTATAATGAATGACATCACGCTGTCCAGCGCGTGGCACGCCAATTTCGCGCCTGCAAAAGAAAAATATATAATATCTACAGAATCTATTGACTGATGTGTCGGAGAGAGGCCAGCCTCGGCCGACTGCGCCCCGTACGGCGCGCTCAATTCCAGAAGGATCGACTCCGATGTTCCGTTTCAGCCGGCGCGCCGCGCTTGCGGCCGCAGCCCTCTTCGCCCTCGGCGCAACGGCCGCGAACGCCGCGCCGACCGAGGTCCGCCTCGATTGGGCGACCTACAGCCCGGTGTCGATCGCGCTGAAGGAGAACGGTTTCCTCGAGAAAGCGCTTGAAGCCGACGGAATCAAGGTGCGCTGGGTCCAGTCGCTCGGATCCAACAAGGCGCTCGAATTCCTGAACGCCGGCTCGCTGGACTTCGGCTCCTCAGCCTCGGCTGCCGCGCTGATCGCGCGGGTCAACGGCAACCCGATCAAGTCGATCTACGTCTATTCTCGCGCGGAGTGGACGGCGCTCGTGACCAAGCCCGACAGCGGGATTTCGAGCATCGCGGACCTCAAGGGCAAGCGCGTCGCGGTCACGCGCGGCACCGATCCGCACATCTTCCTCATCCGCGCGCTCGCCCGCGAAAAACTCAGCGACAAGGACGTCAAGCTCGTTCTCCTCCAGCACGCCGACGGCCGCCTTGCGCTGCAGCGCGGCGACGTCGACGCCTGGATGGGCCTCGACCCGATGATGGCTTCGGCCGAGCTGCAGGACGGCGCGAAGCTCGTGGTTCGCGATCCCTCGCTCAACAGCTGGGGCGCGCTCAACGTCCGCGAGGCTTTCGCCGCCGAAAACCCCGCGCTCGTCGACAAGGTCCTTGCGGCCTACGACCAGGCCCGCAAATGGGCGCTCGCAAATCCCAAGGACCTCAACGCGCTGCTCGCCAAGGCCGCCAAGCTCCCCGAGGACGTCGTGGCCCGGCAGCTCGAGCGCACCAAGATCGTCTACACGCCGATCAGCGACGAGGACGTCGCGGCCGTGACCGCGGCCGGTCAGGCGCTCGCGGAGGCCGGCGTGCTCCCGGCGGGTTCGGACGTCGCGAAGGCGACCGGCGACCTCATCGACCGTCGCTTCGACGCCAAGTTCGTGAACTGAGGCGTCCGGGCCGATGAGCGATCTCGCCGTCTTCTCCCAAGGCCGCCGCTCCGAAGGCCGTCTCGCCGGGCTCTCGGCCTGGCCTTCGTCCTTCAGGCCCTCCCGCGCGCTCATCGGCCTTGCGCTGCCGGTCGGGGCGGCGCTCATCTGGGAGGCGTTGGTGCGCTTCGGCGTGTCGGACGGACGCCTGGTCGCGCCCCCGAGCCGCATCTTGGAAACGCTTGTCGCACTGTGGCGGAGCGGCGACCTTGGCGTCCATCTCTGGGCGACCGGCTGGCGGGTCGCAGTCGGCTTCGCGCTGGGGGTCTTGGTCGGAACCGGGCTTGGGGCGCTCGCCGGCGCCTCGACGCTCGCCCGCCGGATCATCGATCCGACGCTGCAGGGACTGCGCTCCGTGCCCTCGCTGTCCTGGGTGCCGCTCTTCATCCTGTGGCTCGGCATCTTCGAGCCGTCGAAGGTCGCGCTGATCGCCGTCGGGGTGTTCTTCCCGGTCTATCTCGGCGTGCTGGGCGCGATCTCGACGGTCGACCGCAAGGTCATCGAGGTTGGCCGCATCTTCCGCCTGTCGCGGCTCGCGCTGGTGCGCCGCATCCTGCTTCCCGCGATCCTGCCCGCTTACGTGCTGGCGCTCCGCGCAGGGCTCGGCCTCGGCTGGATGTTCGTCGTGGCGGCCGAATTCATGGGCGCGTCCGAGGGGCTCGGCTATCTGCTGGTTGACGGCCAGCAGCTCGGCAAGCCGGACCAGATCGTCGCCTGCATCCTCGTCTTCGCGCTGCTCGGAAAGATCACCGACAGCCTCATCGTCGCAGCCGCCGCGCCCTTCCTGCGCTGGCAGGACGTCGACCGGACGGAGGCCTGACGCCATGGCGCTCGTCATCCAGGACGTCACAAAATCGTTCGGCGGGCCGCTGGTGCTGTCGCGCTTGTCGCTCTCGGTCGAGCCGGGAAAGATTCTGGCGATCGTCGGCGGTTCCGGCTGCGGCAAGAGCACGCTGCTGCGCCTCGTCGCCGGTCTCGATGCGCCGAGTTCGGGCGACATCCGACTCGACGGTTCGCCGATCACGGCGCCGCGGGAAGAAATTGGCCTCGTGTTCCAGGAGCCGCGGCTGTTTCCATGGCTGAACGTGCGCGACAATGTCGGCTTCGCGCTCGCCGACCGGCCGGCTTTCCAGCGTCATGACCTCGTGCATCAGGCGCTCGACAAGGTCGGCCTCACCGACCGCGCCGACGCTTGGCCTCGCGAGCTCTCCGGGGGGCAGGCGCAGCGCGCGGCGCTCGCCCGCGCGCTCGTGCTGAAGCCCAAGGCGCTGCTGCTCGACGAGCCGTTCTCCGCGCTCGACGCCATCACGCGCGCCGATCTGCAGGACCACCTGCTCGAGCTCTGGACCGCCTATCGGCCGACGCTCGTGCTCGTTACCCACGACGTCGACGAGGCGGTCTATCTCGCCGACGAGGTCGTGGTGCTGGCCGCCAAGCCCGGCCGCATCGCGGCGCGCATCGCGATCGAGGCTCCGCGGCCGCGCGGTCGGCGCTCGCCAGACCTCGAGAATGCGGCGCGTCGTGTGGCGAGCGAACTCGACGACGCCGTCAGCGCAAAAATCGCAAGCTGATCCGAAGCCCCAGCCAAAGTCGGCTTTTCGCCTCGACGCCGACTTCCGCTTTTGGCGACGAGCGGCTGCGTCCCGCTGATCGCGGCTCACCCGAACCGAACTCTCGAGATGTCCGTCTCCGGGGCGCATGGCGAACATGGTGTTGGCCGCAAAGCGCCCCAGACGGGAACCGCGCGGCATGTCAGGGCGCGAAAAGAAGCACCGAGTACATCGCGAACAACATCAGGTGCATGATGCCCTGCACTGACGACGTCCGTTGTCCAACGAAGGTCAGCAGACTGAGCGCGATGGTGATCAGCAGGAGGACGGTCTCCAGAGGCCCAAGGCCGAGGGTGACCGTCTTGCCCTTCACCAGCCCAATCGTCAGCACAGCAGGAACTGTCAGGCCGACTGTCGACACGAAGGCGCCGAGGCACAGGTTGACCGAGCGCTGCATCTCGTTCGCCCGCGCAGCCTTCACCGCGGTGATCGACTCCGGAGTGAACACGATGATGGCGATCAGCACGCCACCGACCGCGACCGGGGCCCCGGCTTGATCGATGCCGAGGTCGATCAGGATGGCGAGGTCGTGCGCGAGGAGGACGATCGGCAGCACCAGGGCGACCAGCACGACCGAGCGAACGACGATGGCGCGTCTGTCGAGCGCCCCCGCAGCGTCGCCGCCAGAAGCTTGGGGGAGAGCCTTCGAGGCGGTCCGTGCCGGGACCGACAACGACCCCGCCGCAGGTTGGATGAAGAGGCGACGGTATCCCTGCATCTGCATGGCGAGGAAAGCGCCGTAGAGCACGATGGTGAAAACCGCGATCGAGATCGCCTAGATCGGGAGGAACGAACCGGTCCCCGAGCTGACGTAGTTCGGCAGCACCAAGCCGAGGCCCGTCAGCAAGGCGATCATCGACACATAGGCGATTGAGCCCTGCGCGTTGTATTCCTGGTCGCTGTAGCGCATGCCGCCGAGCAACAGGCATAGGCCCATCACGAGGTTCATGATGATCATCATGACCGCGAAGATGGAGTCCCTGCCGATGGTGGCTGACTCCGCGGGGCCCATCATCACCGCCGCGATAAGGATCACCTCGATGCAGACGATCGAGAGCGTCAGGATCAGAGTGCCATAGGGTTCGCCTAGCGCGCGCGCGAGATGCTCAGCTTCATGCACCACGCCGGACGCTGCGTAGACGATCGTAGCAAACAGGACGATGAAGCAGGCGATCGACGCGGCGTCGACGGCCGATGATCCCAGCCACGTATGGCCCCCGAGCGTGAAGACGCCAACGATGCCCCACGTGAGCGCCAAGCGGAGACGGAAGCTGCGGAGGACGGGCCCTATGCTTGATGGGCGCGCGCTTGACTGTGCGTCGGGAGAGGCCACTGACAGCCCCCTGCTTTACGGGCCGTCCCGTTGCGCGGTAGCCATACGGGTCGTCCCGCATGACGCGATCCATTTTTGAGCAATAGACTTCAGGATCAGATGAATTTTTAGACAGGAAGTGAGCCGAGTTCAATCTGCCAGCCCCATTCTGCACGCAATGGGGCATCGTCTGCTTCTAAATTGACCGCATCAAAGTGAGAGGTTGGTCGACGGAATGCGAAGCCGAAGCGTGCGTCGATCAGTTGGACCTACGGCGCAGCCCATCGAAGCCAGGGTGCGTGCGGAGCCGTGACCGAAGAGAATCCGCTTGCCGTGGACACCCGCTTCGCGAGGAGCGTCGATTGGAACCTGTTCGGGCTCTTTGTTGAGATTGTCCGGTCGGGCAGCGTTTCCGCAGCCGCTCGCTCTCTGAACAGGACGCAGCCAAGTCTGAGCGCAAGCCTCAGACGGTTCGAGGAAAGCTTGGGCGTTCAGCTCTGCGATCGTACTGCGCGGGGGATCAAGCTCACGCCGGCCGGCCAGATCGTCCATCAGCTCGCCGAAGAGATGTACGCCCGAGTTCGAATCGCTCCCGTCGCTACAGCAAACCTCGCTGGGCAACTGACCGGATCGATCAGGATTTGCATGATCTCCGACTTTGTGTCGCCGACTTTCGATCGCGCAACGGTGAACTTCAACGTCAATCACCCGGGTGTCGCCATGCGCCTCGACATCTCGCCGTGGCGCGCCGTGGTCAGATCGATCGAGACAGGGGACGCCGACGTCGGAGTGGCGTGCGACAGCGCACCTTCGGCCGCTCTGAGGTACGAGCCATTTTTGACCGAGACGCAGCAGCTTTACTGCGGGTCGACACACCGTCTGTTCGGCTCCGAGCCGACCGATCCCTCTGCGTTCGCCGACGAACACTTCGTCCTGACAGGCCGAGACGAGCCGGAAGAGCTCACGGTCTACCGCCGCCGCTACGGCCTAGGCGTCAGGGTCAGCGGCGCAACCGAGACATTGAACGAGGCACGGCGCCTGATCGATCTTGGGATCGGAATCGGCTTCTTGCCGACCGGCGTGGCGGAATCGATCCCGGGGCCAACACTTTGGCCGCTTCTGCCCGCGGCCGATTTGCCGAGTTACACCGTCTATATCATCAGCCGCCCTTTGGACGCGCTGGAGGAAGCCACCCGCGAACTGCTGCGGACGATCAATGCGCAACGCTAGGTAGCCCATAGCCTCAGACTATGGGTTTCCATATCGATTTTCTGACTGCCGCCACCCCGTGGGATGGCTCAGGCTTCCTGTGTTTACGGGAGCCACGATAACCCCTTCAGCCACAAGTCAGGCAAGCGAAATCGAGGCGACGCGCAGTGCGCCCTCATGCTCCTAGCTTATGGCTCAAGGCGTAATCCGAGCGACGCAACGACGTCGCCTCGGCCCCCGAACCGGATCCATGCGGCGCAAGACCGCGGTTCACAGGGGAAACGCCATGACACTGGGAGTGGATGCCGCCGCAGTCACAAGCGGCGCAGTAAAGCCAGATCATCCTGCAGACAGCTACGAACTTCAGCGCACACTGAATTGGACCCATGCTTTCTGGATCGCCTCCGGAACGCCAGTCCTCGTCCTGTTCTCGATCGGCGCCGTCGCGGCTGCAGTCGGCAACATCTCACCGCTGGTCTGGACGCTCTCGATGTTCGTCGGGTTCATCCAGTGCTTCACCTATGCTGAGATCTCCGGGCTCTTCCCCAACAAGTCCGGCGGAGCGTCGGTCTACGGGTCCATCGCCTGGGTGCGATACGGCAAGTTCCTCGGACCGGTCTCGGTTTGGGCGAACTGGTTCTCCTGGTCGCCGGTGCTCGCGATCGGTTCGGGTCTGGCGGCCGGCTACGTGCTGCAGATGCTCTTCCCTGCGGACTCGGCCATCCGCACCTGGCAGATCGTTCTCTACGACCTCAGCTTCATCAAGCAGGGACTGCTGATCCGGATCAACGCGACCTTCCTGGTAGGCCTGTTCCTGATGTTCATGGTCTTCGCTATCCAGCACCGAGGGATCCTGAAGGCCGCTCGCGTCCAGATGATGGTCGCCGTGGTCGTGCTTGCGCCGCTATTCCTCATCGGCGTCGTCCCGTTCTTCACGGGCGACGTACACTCACAGAACTTCCAGCCCTTCGTGCCCCTGATCCACGACGCCGCGGGCACGCCAAAGGCTGGCGCGTGGGACATGGTCGGTTTCACGACGCTCGCCGCGGGCCTGCTCGTCGCGGCGTGGTCGACCTATCCGTTCGAGACGGCGGTTTGCTACGTCCGCGAGTTCAAGGATCCGGGCCGCGACACCGTCCGTGCGCTCGTCTACTCGGGAATGCTCTGCATCGCGTTCTTCGTCGCGGTGCCGATCGCCTTCCAAGGCTATTTCGGCCTTTCGGGCCTGCTCGATCCCGGAATCTACGACGGCACGGGCGTCGGGCGGGTGATGGCGCAAATGATCGGCGCCGGCCCAGTCCTCGCGAACATCGTGATGTCGATGCTGACCCTCTCGGTCTGCCTCGTGATCATGACCGCAATGGCGGGTTCCTCCCGCACGCTCTACCAGGGCTCGCACGACGGCTGGTTGCCCAAGTATCTGTCGCGACTGAATCACCACGGCGCCCCGATCGCCGCGATGTGGACCGACCTCGTCGTGAACGCCGTCCTGCTGATGATGTCGGACTACGTGTTCCTGATCGTGCTCGCCAACACGGTCTACATGATCTTCGTCTTCCTCAACCTGCAGGCGGGCTGGCTCCACCGCATCGACCGGCCTGACGCGCCCCGGCCATTCCGATGCCCGACCTGGTTGATCGCCGTCGGCGCCGTCTGCGGCTTCTTCAACCTGCTGCTGATGGGTTGGGGCGCCGACTTCTGGGGCGAGCGCGCTCTGCTCGTGAGCCTGCTGATCGTCTCGGCGATCATCCCGGTGTTCTTCTATCGGCACTACGTGACGGACAAGGGCAAGTTCCCGCCCTGGATGCAGGCTGACCTCGAGGTCGACGGCCAGGTCATCAAGGCGCGCGCGGGAATCCTGCCTTACGTCACGCTGCTGGCGGGCGCAGCCACGGTCTTCGTGGGCTACTCGCTCGCCACTTTCCACACTCCCTGAGGTCCCAATCCGGCGCGCCCCGCGGCGCGCTGGATCCCTTCCCGCGTACCACGAGAGGACACGCAATGACCAAGAAGACGCCCGACCACGACCATGACCATGACCATGACCATGGGCACGCCCGAAACGGTCGCATCGACGACATGAGGCGTAAGACGCATGGCTGGCAGGCCATGCAGCGCCTGTCGAAGATTTCGCAGACCAAGCAGGACGAGGAGATCGCGAGAGGACTCGAGTTCGGCCTCGAGGCGACGCCTTCGGTTCAGGACCGGACCATCTCGCTCTTCAGCCGCGGCCACCAGCCCGCGTTCGCGGGCATCAACACCTTCATGAAGGCGCCGTACTGCGAGGACATCCGCAAGATCGGCCAGTTCGAGGCAGCCTTCGTTGGCGCCCCGTTCGACTCCGCCACCACGTACCGCCCCGGAACGCGCTTCGGCCCACAGGCCGTGCGCCGGATCTCGGCGCTCTACGACGGCTACTGGTTCGACGGCGGCGTCGACATCTACGAAGAGCTCGACATGTGCGACGCGGGGGACATCTTCGTCATCCCGGGCAACATCGAGAAGACGTTCGACCAGGTCACGGCGGCGGTCTCGCACATCTACACCTCTGGCGTCTTTCCGATCATCTGCGGCGGCGACCACAGCCTCGGCTTCCCGAACGTCCGGGGCATCGCCCCGCACATCGACGGCAACGTCGGGATCATCCACATCGACCGTCACATCGATATCCAGGAGAAGGATATGGATGAGCGGATGCACACGACGCCGTGGTTCTGGACGACCCACGAAGGCGACCAGCCCTCGCACCGCGACCACAGCCACCACCACGACATCGGGCTGCCCAACTGCCACCCGAAGAACCTGGTGCAGCTCGGCATCGGCGGCTGGTACGGCAACCGCCCCGGCACCGCCGTCGCTCGTCAGCGCGGCACCAGCGTCATGACGATGTTCGATCTCGAGAAGCACGGCCCGCAGAAAGTCGCGGAGATGGCGCTCGAGATGGCGTGGGACGGCTGCAAGGCGGTCTACCTCTCCTACGACATCGACTCGATCGATCCGGGCTTCGCCCCGGGGACGGGGTCGCCGGAACCAGGTGGCCTGCTGCCGCGCGAGGCCTTCGAGATCGTCCGCACCATCGCCGCCGAGGGCCTCTGTGGAATGGAAGTGGTCGAGGTCTCACCGCCCTACGACGTCAACGACAACACCGCCCAGCTCGCGACCCGGATCATTCTCGACACGCTCGGGACCCTCGTGGCGAACGGCAAGCTCGGGCACCGCTCCAAGGTCGTCGCGGACTGATCGGAGCATCTGGCCGAGTTCGTTCCCTCCGCCTCGCGCTAGGGGCAAAAAAGGAAATCACCATGTCCAAGAGCTTGCTACGCGGCGCGCTGCTCGTCGCCGCTTCCATCGCGCCTTCGGTGGCGTTCGCTCATCCCGGGCATGAAGCCGAGGCCGGTTTGGCCCTCGGCTTCATGCACCCCCTTGGAGGACTCGATCACCTCCTCGCCATGGTCGCGGTTGGCCTTCTCGCCTTCCAACTGGGCGGCCGTTCGCTTTGGCTTACCCCAGTTGCGTTCGTTTCCTTCATGGTCCTGGGCGGCAGCCTCGGCGCTGCCGGCGTGGGGCTGCCCCTTGTCGAAGTGATGATCGCTCTGTCCGTGGTCACGCTTGGCGCGCTGGTGGCGCTCCGCGTCAGGTGGAACGCCGCGCTCGCCGCCACGATCGTGGCCGCCTTTGCCCTCTTCCACGGGCAGGCGCACGGGGCGGAGATGCCCGCTCAAGGATCCGCCGCGGCTTACGTGGCAGGATTCGTCATGGCGACCGTTCTGCTCCACGGGATCGGGATTTTCCTCGGCTATCTCGTCTCGAGGATCAGTCAGAACCGAAGCGCATGGATCGCCAGCGGCTCGGGCGCCGCCACGGCGTGCGCAGGTTTCGCGATGCTGCTGACGCACATCTGACCACCACTAAAAGTACCGACGCGGCCGGTCTGGAAGCAGACGGCCGCGTCGCCCTGTCGAGATAAGAAAACAGGTTAGAGACGATGGCCGCCACGAAGGACGACCAGATTTCCATGGTCGGCGAGTTCGGAAACAGAACCGTCCCCGAAATGCTGATCGGCTGCTGGCACCGGAAAAGCATCGTCTTCCGGGATGGCAAAGTGGACACGGCAACGAAGGTCATCTGGCTGCAGACCGCCTCCGGGGTCGCCGACATCCGGATCCCGGGCGACCGCCGTGACCTGTCGGCCAAGACGCTGGACGAATGTTCCCCGGACGACCTGCTCGCATTGGCTGAGCAGGACTGCTTCGCGGCAGTCACACTGTTCGACAGCGCCACGACGCCACTGCCGACCGCAATCTGGCCCCCCGAGCTCGATATCCTGAGATTTCAGCCGGCCGTCATGTTCCCGGAGGATGGCTGGCTGGAGTGGCGCGACAACGGCCTCACCATGATCGAGTTCGCTCCAAGTGGGGCCTACGAGGAAGATTGGCGGCTCCGCGAGAAGCCCGATTTCGCCTTCCACCTGAAGCGGCTGGACGTGGACTGTGTCGAAGAGATCTTTATCGCCGGCAACGAAGCGATACGGGCGAGAGGCAAGGCCGTGAGCGCGAGGAGCGCGCATGACGGTGGCGCGAACACGCTGCTGGATTTGGGCCGCGACGACCCGTCCCATCTACGCGCGTTGGTGGACTGCGAGTTCTCCTACGCCCGGCGCTCGCAGGCGACCGGCCATTACCAGATCGAACTCTCGACTTTGCCATGGCTCGAACAGAGCCGCCTCGATGTCGAGTGGGCCATGCGGGACGGCGACCCGAGCGCCGTGCTGCAGGACTCCAGCGGGAGCCGCTGGCGTATCCTCTCGTTGTGGCGGAGATGACGGACGTCGGGTTGCCCCCGGGGGGGGCCACGCTCACTGCGATGCACCCCTACGCTTTTCCGAGCGATGGGATTCGCTGACGGGCAGCAAGGGCGCGATCTTGTTGCCGTGAGCTAAGCGGTAGTCCCGCGGCGTCACATTCGCGAAGCTGGAAAACGCCCGCGAGAATGTGGCCGAGGAGCTGAACCCGCACGCGTAGGAGATCTCGTTGATCGCGAGATTGCTGAACAGCAAAAGCGAGCACGCGTGGTTTATTCGCTCCTGCATATAATAGCGCTTCGGCGAGCATCCGAGCGAGCGGCGCCAGGAGAGCTCAAGAGCCCTTTGGGAGATGCCGACTCGTTTCGCGATGCTCTCGACGCTCAATGGCGTTTCAATGTGCGCCCGCATCAACCGGATGGCCTCCTGGATGCGCAGGTCGTCGGATGCTCGAAGGCGGACGCTGGCGTCTCGCTGCGAAGCGCCGCCGACGCGCAAAGGCGGCGCGACTAGCTCCGCGGCAAGTGTCGAGCGGAAGTCCTCTCCCATGAGGGCCGCAATCTCGGTCAGCAACATGTCGACGACGGCCAAGTGCCCAGCGCACGTCAAAACTGCGCCCTCGCGGACGAAGAGCCGATCGACCCACCGCACCTCCGGATAGGTTTCGCGCGCCGCAACCATGAGGTCTATGTGGCAGGTGGCGACCTTGCCTTGCAGCAGTCCAGCGGCCGCAAGAAGCAGTGGGCCGTGATCTGTCGCCGCCATCGCGGCCGATTGCCGAGCGAGCTTCCGGATCACCGTCTGTATCCGCGTCCAGAGCTCGGGCTTCGGATTTACATGGGAGAGCACCAAGCACAAATCGATGTGCTTGAAAGTATCCGCGCCCCCCGTGGGTGCGAGCGTCCGCCCATTCGTGAGCGTCACGGGGCTGTCATCGATCGTCATGATCGAGACGTCGACTGCTGATCTGTTGGAGAGGCTGTTTGTAATCCGAAGGATTTCGAGCGTCATCGACACATCGAGATCGGCAGCACCCGGAAGCACCAACAGAGTCACGTTCTGGGGGGCTGGGAGCGGTTCGGACAAGGGGCGCTTCCGCTGCAACCGGCGGCCACACGATCACTCCGCCTTCGTCGAAGCGAGAGTATATCGCCAGATCGGTGAGCGATGGCGTTTTTCGCAAATTCCTTTCGCTTTCTGCAAAGCCACTCTCCGGAGTGAGACATAGAGTCATTCCAGCTTTGCTTCACCGCGTCATAAGTGCCGCGGCGTCTATGTCAGCAAGCGCTCAGAACAGAACGGGAGCACGGCTCACCGGACGCGTATAGCGCGTGCGCGAGGACGAATCGCGCGCGAGTAAGACCGATCCTCCCTGGAAATAACAACCATACGGAGCTGCAAGTGTCGGAACGCTACTCACGAGAAGCCCTCAGAGAGGCCTATCAACACTGCTGGTTCGTGGTCGCGCGAAGCCAGGATATCGCGCAGCCCAAAGCGGCCGTCCTGTTGGGGCGTGACCTTGTGGTGTTCCGCGACAAGGACGGGAAGGCCTGCGTCACCGATCGATACTGCATCCACCGCGGGGGCGACCTTTCCCAGGGCGAGATCTGCGACACAGGCGTCCGCTGCCCCTATCACGGCTGGACCTTCGACGGCGAAAGCGGTCAGTGCACCGGGATACCGGCCCTTCGGGACGTGTCGAAGTTTCCGGCGAAGGCTCCGAAGATCAACGCCTATCCGGTGATCGAGCGCTTCGAGCACGTTTGGACGTGTCTGAAGGAGCCCATGTTCGACCTTCCGGACCCCGAGGAAATCAAGGAACTCCAGTTGGACTGGCGCGCAGCCGCTCCTATCCCGGTCGAGATCGGTTTCATGGCGGCGACCGAGAACTTCAACGACATGGCGCACTTCGCGTTCGTGCATGGCGGGTCCATGGGCAACGTCAGCCCGATTGTCGATTCGATGCAGATCAGCCGTGAAGGTCGCGAGGTCGCAACGACAATTTGGTACCCGAGCGTCCCCGGATCGAACTTCTCCTCCATGGGCGACTCTTGGATGCACTACAAGAATTTTGCGCCCGGCATCGCGACCATTCTTTACGACTACGGTGAAGGCGGCCATCGCTACCTCGTCGACTTCCCTTCTCCCGTCGATTACGAGCGCGCAATCATCTACTGGGGCAGCGCGACGAGCGCCGACTTCAAGTACGGCAGCGCGGACGAAATCCTCGCGCTCGAGACCGAAGTGTTCAACGAGGACACTCCCGTCGTCAGTCGCATCGTTCCCAAAGAGGTGCCTCTCGACGGCACGCGTCGGGAGTTTTCCTGCCCCGCGGACGTGCTGACGCTGAACTACCGCCGCGCGGTGATGGACGTCGTCGACCAGATCCAAGCCCGCTTCGGCTATCGGCAAATGCAGGCTGCGGAATGAGCGGCGCCATGCGCCCCGTCAAAGTGAGCGGCTGGATTAGTCCGAGATGAACACTGCGGAAGACCTAAGGCTTCGGGTCGAGAGCCTCCGCCGCGAGGCGGAAGGCGTGATCTCGATCGAGCTCGATGATGTGGAAGGCCGCGATCTGCCGGGGTGGGAGCCCGGGGCGAATCTCCAGATCCGCCTGCCGTCGGGGCTCATCCGGCAGTACTCGCTCTATGACTCAGGACGCGGCGGGCGCGGGTATCGCATCGCGGTGAAGGACGTTGAAGGAGGTCGGGGCGGATCCAAAGAAGTGCATCGAGGCCTGCGCGTCGGCGACATCGTGCAAGCGAAGGCTCCGACGAATGCGTTTCGACTGTCGGAGGCGGAAGACTACCTCTTTCTCGCCGGCGGCATTGGGATTACGCCGATTCTGCCGATGGTCCGCTCGATGAACGGCTCCGACTCGTGGCGACTGGTCTACTTCGGCAAGAGCCGCCACAGCATGGGCTTGTTGCGTGAGGTGGAAGAGCTTCCGGCAGAAAACGTTCTCCTAGCGCCCAAGGACGTCGCAGGCCGGGTCGACCTCCAGCGGCTTGTCTCCGAAGCGAAGCCAGGCACGCGAATTTTCGCATGCGGCCCGGCTCCCGTGCTCGACGAACTCGAGCGCTCAGTCGCTGCTCGCGACGATGTCTTCCTTCACCTCGAAAGGTTCTCGGCTCCGGCGAGCGCAAAGCCGCAATCGAGCGCCGAGGATCAAGCCTTCGAGGTCGAACTGCAGAAAAGCGGGAAGGTTCTGAATATCCCGCCGGGCTCATCAATCCTTGATGAAGTCCTCAAAGTTAACCCCGACGCTGCGTATTCCTGCGCCGAGGGATTCTGCGGAACCTGCGAAGTGCGGGTGCTGGCAGGTGAAGTAGATCACAGAGACAGCCTCCTCACTGAGGAGGAGCAAAAACAAAACAAAACAATGATGATCTGCGTCTCTCGAGCTGCTGGGTCGAAGCTTGTTCTCGATCTCTAGCTCTACAGCGCGGTGACTCCAATAACGGGAGGAACGCATGCAAGATACGGGTGACCAATTTCGAATTGAACTAGATCGACGCCTCAACATCATTCTGCACCGCGACAATGATGACCCGGCCCGCTCCGACCTCTCTCGACTCGAGATGATCGTCTGGTTCGCGGTGGCAACCGCTGTCGCCGCCGGCGGCCTCCTACTCAAAGGAGGGCTCTGACAATGGGGGCGCCAGCGCAAGAATTCACGGGGGTGAGCGCTGCGTTTGGCACGCTTCCGGTTCTTAAAGAGGAGCGTGAGCTCAGCTTTCTGGACTACTCCTGGATCAACATCGGTCTAGCGATCGCAACGTGGGCATTCTTGCTCGGTGCGAGCACCGCGATGTTCGTCGGAGCTTGGGACGGCTTGCTCGCCATTGTCATCGGCAACATAATCGGCGTTTCGATCATCTCCGTCGGCGTGTGCCTGTCGACAAGCAAGTACGGCATCGAGCAATTCACGCTCTCTAGGTCTGTCTTTGGTCCGCTGGGCGTGGTCGCGCTCGTGTGCGTGTTCCTCGCCATCTACGGCGTCGGCTGGTCCTCGGTGCTCTCGATCATGTTCGGTCGCGCAATGGCGGAAGTCGCCAACGACGCTGCTGGCAGCGGGATTGGACCGAACGACATCGGCGTGTCGCTCTTTGGTCTCGGCGCTATCGTCGCGTCCTGGCTCTTGCTCTGGCGAGGCCCGACCGCGGTTAAATGGCTCAACCGGATTGTCGGACCCGGGAAGCTGGCGCTGTGTGCGCTCATCTTCATTCTGCTTTTCGGCGAAAAGTCCTGGGAGGTCATCAACGCGGCTAAGCCTCTGGCTCCAACCAACGATGATCGCCTGAACTTCATGATCGCCGTCGAGTTCAACCTCGCTGCGAGCTTTGGCTGGTGGCCAGTACTCGGCAACATTTCACGCTTCACGCGGACGCCCCGAGCCGCACTCTGGCCAAACCTCGTCGGCGTGTTCGCAGCCGCGGTCCTCGGCGAATACATCGGACTGCTCACGGCGCTGAGCCTGGGTTCCGCCGACCCCACCGCCTGGCTGATCCCGCTGGGCGGGCCGATCGTCGGCGGCATCGCGCTGATCTTCGTGGGCGTGGCGAACGTCACCGCGATCGTCAGCATCTTCTACGGCATGTGCCTGGCGATGCGTCAGGCCGGCGGCCGCAGATGCGAGTCGATACCTTGGGGCGTGTTGACGGCAGCGCTTTTCGTGCCGGTCGCCATCGCTTCCTTCTTTCCCCAGCAGGTCTACGACAACTTCTTTATTTTCCTGGCATGGACAGCGCTAGGATTCGCACCTCTGTCAGGCGTAACCGCGGTCGACTACCTCATCCTCCGGCGCGCTCGGGTGGATCAAAGGGCACTTTATCAAGACGGGCCGGGTTCAGCTTACTTCTACTGGAAGGGCGTCAACGTTGCGGCTTTCGTCGCGCTTGTTGTCGGCGGTTTGGTTTACTACGCGCTGTTCAATCCTCAGACACTCGCTGCGCATAGCGGCCTGTTCATGTGGACCAGCGCCTCGATCCCGGCCTGCGTGGCGGCAGGTTCCGTGCACTACGCGCTGACCCACCTCTTCGTCGCCCGTTCGGGCAAGGGCGGCTACGCGCTCCCGGAGGCCTCCGACGGACGAGATGCGGTGCTCCCTTAGGTGGCGTCTCGTCCGCTCGACAAGCGACCTCCGTACGCCTGCAAGCTTTTCCCCGCCGGAACGCTCAGTTCCGGCTGGGTCCTGATGACCTGACATTCAGGCCACGCACCCGGTGAGTTCCCTCGCAAGTCACCGGCAACTCGCCGCTGGATGACGATCCGGCGGCTCTTTTATCCGCGTCGTCCGACGCATGCCCCTTGGGACGACCCAAGGGCTCAACCATGGTTTCGGGGACGACCCCGCGGGAAGAGACGCATGTCCTGGGCTTACCTCGCGATCTCGGTCGCGCTTCAGATCGCCGGCGTCACCGCTTTGAAGGCATCGTATGGGTTCACCAGTCGCGGTGCAGCCCTGACCGGGGTGCTGACGGTGGGGGCTAGCTTGGCGCTACTGGCGCTTGCCATCCGTGATGTCCCGGTGAGCCTAGCGCTTGCGATCTGGGCCTGCGTCAGCGCCGTGTCGATCGTCCTCATCAGCATCGTCTTCTTTCGAGAGCCCGCCAAGCCGCTCAATCTCGTCGGGACCGCTTTGGTTCTCCTGGGATGCATCGGCTTGGCGCTCGCTTGAACAGCAGGCGGTGAACACAGTGCTCACTCAAGTCGTCGACCGACGTGTCGTGCGGCAGCGCATGGCGATGGCCATCGGCAAGTGCATCAGGCTCGAGCGTTCGAGGCAAAACTGCTCGAGCGCAAGACTAGCGTGCGACGTAGGGATCACTCCGGGCGCCCTGTCCAAGATCGAAGGTGGCCGAACGCTTCCGTCGTTGAACACCCTGAAAGGCATCTCTGAATCCTTGGGTGTCCGGATTTCGAGGCTCCTTCAGTTTGATCCTGCCCTCTTGGAGGCCGGCGCAGCTCGACCGCCGGAGACCTGCCGAAAAGGTCCGGCCCGAACTCGCTCGATGTTCTCGAACTGGTCGAAAAGCCGCGAACGCAGTCGCGTCAACCGGCCAGGTCGTGGGGATAGGAAACGTCAATCGGTCAAGAAGGGGGAAACCAGATGACCACCATTGCGAATGGCGCCTCGAAGGCTTTCCTATCGATCGTCGCCTTTTTGGCGGCGCCAACCCTGGCTCAGGCCGCGGACATGTCGTTGCCGGCTCCGTTGGAGCCTAGCGTGCTCGACGTCGCATTCGGTGTGGCTGGCGTGAGCGATTATCGCTTCCGGGGGGTGAGCCAGACCAGAAAAAATCCGGCGATCCAAGGGTATGTCGAACTGAAGGCGTTCGACTGGATCTACGCGGGCGTGTGGTCGTCGAGCGTCAGTTTTCCGACACGCTTTGGCCTGACCGATCCAGCCGCCGAGGTCGATTTTTACGCTGGGTTGCGGCACACTTGGGGTTCGTTCACCTTAGACGCGGGTTATTTATACTACTGGTACCCCGGAGAGTCGAAGAACTTCCCAGGCCAAAAACAAACAGACTATTGGGAGCTTAAAGCGTTGCCGACAATTGCATTCGGCGACTTTGGCTCGATCACGGGCAATATCTGGTGGAGCTCTGACTACGCGAACACCGGGTCAAACGAGCTCTACTTGTCGCTCGCGCCTAAGATAAACATCCCTGTGTCGACACTTCCAGATGTTGGATTCTATATCTCCGGCGAAATTGGCAAGCAATGGATCAAGCGAGCTTACAACGGCTTCAATCCGAAGGATTTTGTCACTTGGAATTTAGGTGGCGGCCTTACTTACAAGGCCATGACGCTAGATGTTCGCTACACTGATACCAACCTTAGCAAGTCAGAGTGCTTGGGGAATACGGGAGCCAGAACCTGGTGCGGAAGCACGGTGGTCGGCAAGATTGCGTTTGACACCTCACTCAGCAAACTCAAGTGACCGCGCCGTCTGACGTAAGAGGCTGAGCTAACGCCGTCGGCTAACCACCGACGGCGTTTTTCAGGTTGTCGTCCCAACAAGCAGATCGCGAGCCGCGGTTGCTGCGGGCTGTTTCATGGAGGCCGATCTGCACGAGAGCCACCCCGAGATTGCCGCGAGGCTAAAGCGGGCGCACGGGCATCTTCGCAGCGTCATCGAGATGGTCGAGATCGGTAAGCCTTGCGTCGACATCGCCCAACAGCTTCATGCAGTTGAGAAAGCCGTGGCCCAAGCCAAGCGCACACTGATCCAAGACCACGTGGACGACTGTCTCGAGGACGCCGCGAGCGCATCGGGGCGAGAGCAGCGCCATTCGCTCGACCAGTTCAGGGCGATCACTAAATATCTGTGAGTGGGTCTGGAACCGTACGCTGAACCCTCCTACGGCGGCCTGATCGACTAAAAAATCTGCACTCCTCGAGGTCATGATGACGCCGACTGACTACGACAGGCCGTCATGGCTTTCAGTCGCCCGGGGTGACGCCCCGCTGCTGGTCAGTATCCCGCACGCTGGCACTGCTATCCCGCCGCCATACGACAACGGCCTGAAATCGCTCTGGATCGCCCGCAAGGATACAGACTGGTGGATTGATCGGCTGTACGCGCCCGCCATTCCCGTTGGCACAACGGTCATACGGACTTCCATCTCGCGCACGGTAATCGACGTGAACCGAGATCCGGCAGAGACTAGCCTCTATCCAGGCACGGCAACGACTGGCCTCTGCCCGACGACGACGTTCGATGGCGAAGCGCTCTACGAAAATGGAACCGAGCCGTCTGCGGAAGCGGTGCGCGATCGGCGGCGGGGCTTTTTCGACCCCTACCACGCAGCGATGCGCGCCGAGATCAGCAGGCTTCGGAGCCTCCATCCCGCGGTAGTTGTCTACGACTGCCACTCGATCCGCTCAGAGATCCCGAGGCTGTTCGACGGCTGGTCTGCCCCCTGAGAAGTGGTCCTCCCTGAGGTATGGCTTTTGGCCATGTGGAGGACTGTCTGATGCCGAGGAAGAGGCACGCACCTGAAGAGATCGTCGCGAAGCTGCGGCAGGTCGAGGTTCTGACCGCGCAAGGTCGACCAGTGG
>QFPN01000045.1 GCA_003241695.1 Ancylobacter novellus
CGACGCCATCCGCAAGATGGTCGCCCAAGTGGCAGCATCGAAGCTCTTCGACGCCTTAGGCAGCTACGGGCAGGCGAACAGCGGCAGCTGGTGGGGCTCTCTGCTCTCGTCGTTCTCCCAGAAGAAGGCGACCGGTGGCTACATCAGCGGCCCAGGCACTGCCACCAGCGACAGCATCCCCGCGTATCTCTCCAACGGTGAGTACGTCGTCAAGGCGGACGCTGTGAGCAAGTACGGCCGCGGGTTCTTTGATGCTATCAACGCGAGGCGCTATGCCAGCGGCG
Organism: Ancylobacter novellus; assembly: GCA_003241695.1. GTDB lineage: Bacteria > Pseudomonadota > Alphaproteobacteria > Rhizobiales > Methylopilaceae > Methylopila. The sequence goes on from QFPN01000045.1 coordinate 285, forward strand.
GCTACGTCAGCGGGCAGGGATCCTCTGTCACCGCAGCAAGCTCAAGCCCTCAGATCAACGTCAGCATCACTGGGGGAAGCACAGGCGCGGCGGACGTTAGCGCCCAGCGCAACGCATCTGGTGGGTTCGACATCGACGTGCTTCTCAAGCAGGTGGACGGCTATCTCGCCAGATCAGAGGCACAAGGCGGCAGTTCGTTTGGGACTGCCATGAAGCGCAAATACAACCTGAGGCCGGCCGTATGAGCCAGTGCGAGCTGCTGTTCCCCAACGGTAAGGCCACCCTGATGTTTTCGGGTTACTCGGAGTCTTTCGATCCGTCGGTGGAGCGCACAGAGATGGAGCGGGGCGTCCCGAAGCAGCGCCTGATTAACAGCCAGGTGCTGATGAAGCTCAGCGCCTCGCTCCTGTTCCAGTCAGAGGCAGATGTCGAAGCCTTCGAAGCCTGGTACTTCGGCACCCTGAAGCGCATCGGCTGGTTCACCATCCCGCATCCGCGCACAGATGTGCCGATCAGCGTCAGATTCGAGAATGGCTCTATTGGCGCCTTAGTTCCTCAGGCCCCTGCTTTCGGACTCGCCCAGCGCGACGTGGTCCTTGAGTACATGCGCTGACCTGATCGCTTCGCCAGACCTAGAAAAACACAGCCCCGCCAAATGCGGGGCTTTTTTGTGGGAGAGACATGAGCACATTCCTTGAGCGCCGGCAGCGCACGACCGACGCCGCTGGCATCTTGCTGTTCGCTGAGATCAGCGCCACGTCCTTCGTGGAGACCCTGCGCATCGTCAACGACACCCAGAACTGGACCAGCAACGGGGTCGAGTACATCGGGTTTCCCTTCACCTTCAAGCTGCCG
>QFPN01000021.1 GCA_003241695.1 Ancylobacter novellus
ACGCGTCAGGACCGGCTCGACGAGATCGTCATCCGCCTCGCGGGCGGCGCAGCCGAAGAGGTCCTGCTCGGAGCGCGCTCCGACGGAGCCGGCGGGCGCTAAGGCTGCGACCTCTGGCAGGCGACTGCGCTTGCCGCGTCTCTCGAACTGTCTCTCGGCCTCGGCGCGTCGCTCGCCTGGCTCGCCGCCGAAGACGACTTCGGGGGCATGCTCGCGATTGTCCGCCGCGATCCGGAGCTTCGCCGTGCCGTCGAGGCCACGCTGCAGGAGCAGGCGGCCCGCGCGCGGCGGATGATCGAGGAGCGCTGCGAAAAGGTCGAGAGGCTGGCGGAGGCGTTGCTGGACCGCGGCTGTGTGAGCGGCGGCGACCTCGTCAAGCTGTTGGCGCAGCCGCGGCGCAAGACGCCGAAGATGACGGCGACCAACGATCTCGATGTCCCGCGGCAACCGTCTTCAGGCGGCTGAGGCAGGCTCGTCCCAATTGGAGGATAAGGACGGCGCGACGATGTCGCGCGGTCCTTATCCGTTCACCGCCTGACGGCAGCGCCGCCGTTCTCAAGCCAGTGACCGACGACGTCGATCACCTGTTCGGCGTTGAGGCCGAGGCTCTGGCCGACCACGAACTCAGCCTTCGGCCAATTCTCAAGGACGTGGTCGTGGCCCCTTCCGGCACGCGCGCCACCAGCAGCGGCGTACGACGCAGCGCCCCTCTTCTCGAGGTGGCGCTGGTAAGAACGGACACCCTGGTTGAGCGTCACCATCATCGGCTGCTCGTGGAGGAAGTCCTGCACGTGCGGATCCGCGTCGTTGAAAGCGTAAAGCAGCCCGTCGACGAAATCCGCGAGGCCGTGTCCAGCCTCGAAGAGGCCCTTGTTGCTGTCCCAGAGCGTCGCAACGTGGTCGGCGTTCGCCGGGTGGCCGACGAGCCAGGCCGCGATGTCATCGCGGTCGAGGTCGAGGAAGCCCTCGCCGAAGTCGACCCAGACAGGGCTGGGCAGCGGATGGTTGAGGTAACTTGCAGGGTCGCGGAAGAAGCGGTCGTTGAGGGCCTCGATCGAGTTCTCGAAGAAGGCTTCCTGCTTAGGCGTGAGGTCGTTCTCGAACAGCTTGCTCATGTCGTGCTCCTACTGGGTTTGAAAGGCTCGGCGAGAGGTCGCGGCCTATTCGCGGTGCAGGGCTGTGGACGAACATGAACGCTCCGGCTGTGGCGGGAGCGCGGTTATGACGACGGCGCGTTGCGCCCGGATTAACCTGACGCCGACAATTCGAGCGATCGGCGATTATCGCCGCGGCGACGATTGTGCCGCAGTCATCTCGGACCTGACTTCTAAGAACCTCGTCGCTTCTGCACGCCTTCCTTGGCCCAGTTTGCACGAGTGAGCCACGGCGTCAGCCGCACCAGTTCGCCGAGATCCGCCTTCTCTTTGGCCGGCATCAGAAGTTCTCGCATTCCCCGAATGAGGTCCGTCTCGAGCTCGACGATGAAGCCAGCTTGTTCCTTGGTCATGAGGCCCTTAGCGCCATACCGCAGTGGCACGGCGTCAGAGCCGCCAGCGTGGCCCAGAACTCGGTGGCGCGTGCGGTTCGCTACACTGCCATCATCAAGCACCTGCGCCATCCCATGACGCGTCGAGTAAAGCGTCAGGTCTTCCCGCTCAAACCCGAACTTTTCCTTCACGTAGATCCAGCTCTTGGTGATCGCCTGACCGGGCTTCTGCTCGCCTGTCGTCCTTGTGTAAACCGGCCATTCCGGCAACAGCCTGTCGCAGCCCAACTCACGCAACGCGTCGACGCGTTCCTTGAGTCCCAGTTCGATCAGCAACGGGTGGATCGGCACAACTCGCGCAGCGTTTTTCGTCTTCTGCTTGGGTATGTCAGCAAGCTTCACCCGTCCTTTGCGGGCATCGAACGGTTTGAGGTTGAAAAGATAGACGTCCTTGCCCTCGACGAACTGGTGCAGCTTGAGTTGAGCGACCTCGCTCGGCCGCATGCCCGTCAGCAGCAGGATGAGATAGCCCCAGTACAGGTGGTTCTGGACGAAGTAGCGACCGGGCGACCAGATCCGATTAGCGCTCTCGCAGCCCGTGTAGAGCGGCTGACCGAAGAGCTTCAGAATTTCGGTGTCTTCGAACGCGTCCCGCGGCAGCTCCGCGTAAAGCTGGTCGGACGTTTCTTTGAAGACATGGCGGGGCCCCGACATGTACTCCTTCTGGATGGCCCACGTCAGGAAGCGGCTAAAGGCGGTGGCGTACCGATTTCGCACCGTGGCCTCGGACAAGCGTTCGAGGCCGTCCCAGCCATTGTCCCTGGCGTAGGCATACCGGGCGAACAGGCTGGTGCCGATGGTCCGCGGGATGTTTTTCCGGTTGGGAATGTCCGGCAGCATCGCGTCGATTTGAGCGTATTGCTCCTTCGTGACGGAGGCGAGAGGCGGATCTTCGAGGGCGTCGATCATGAACTGGATCGTCGGCGCGACTTCGGAGACGGCGCTGCCGACGCCCTTCTTCGCTTTGAGATCGTCCGCCAGGTAGAGCTTCAGCACCTCGGAGATCCGGAAATCGTGCTTGCTCGCTTCGGCCAGCGGCTCGGCCTTAACAGGCGGGGTCGGAAGCGTGTGGTGCGTCTCCGTCGAAGCGGGCTTCGAAACCAGATGGGTCGGTCGCTCCAACTCCCGCTCGATCGCTGCGACCAGCCCATCGGCGTCATCCACAGGAGCAGGAGCCGCCGCCGATCCAAAGCCGATCGCCGCGGCGTCGCGCTCGTCACGCCGACCCCGCTCATATGCCTCACGGTTTCTCGCCTTGCCGAGTTCAGCCGCGATGCGGACGTTCTCGTCCACGAACTCCTTGACCAGGACGAGCCAGTCCGGATCAGCGCTCTTGGGATCGAACCCGGCGGCCTGCGCCCGGCGGTTCAGGTTCTTGAGCATCTCCTCGAACGCGCGGCGCGCGAGCAGCGTGTCGTCGTCGATCCGCGGCTCCGCGAAGGCGTACTCGTCAAGGCGGCGCGCGCTGCGGAAGAAGAGGTCATGGAAGTTGGTGCTTTCGACCACGTCGAGAACCCACGGCAGGCAACGCATCAATCGGCGCCGCGCCAACCTGTGCTCGCAGGTTCGAAGCGCCATTCGGATGACGCTGATTCCGACGAGCGGCGCGGCTTTCGACCCGACCCTGATCTGGAGGTAGTACCGTCCGTCGCGACGGGTCAAATAGGGGCTTCGCGCCATGGTCACGGATCCGCTTACAGGACCGTGTGACGTCTCACGGTCTCCGGATACTCCTTCGGCCGTAAGTCATTGATATGTATCGACTTTTGAGTCGTGGTAGCGGAGGAGGGACTCGAACCCCCGACACGCGGATTATGATTCCGCTGCTCTAACCAGCTGAGCTACTCCGCCCCGTCGCGTCGTCGCCGTGAGGCGGGGCGCGCGGATATAAGGAGGGGGTCGGAGCGCTGTCAAGCGATCCCGGCCCCGATCCCGCCTTCGCCGCATCCCAGTCCGCCGCCGGGTCCATTCCGCCGAAAGGCTAAGGCCCGCGGCTTCAGCGGCGGCGGCGGGTCGCGGCGGGGGCGGAGGCCTGGGCGTCATAGCCCACAAGGATGCGCCAGCCGCGGAAGCGGCTGGCCGGGATCGGGACCGAGATCCCTTCGTCGATCCTGGTGAAGTCCGCCTGGGTCGCGCCCGCCGGCACCGTCACGTCGATGAGGTGCAGCTGCGAGTAGACCGGCTTGCTGGTCTCGTCCACGACCGCGATCCGGAGCGGGACCCGATAGACGCCGGGCGCGCCCTTGGGGCCGAGGATGACCCGCCCCTGCACGCCGACGCGGATTCCCGCCTCGACGCCGAGATTGGAGCATTCGCGCGCGGTGTCGGCGATGCTCGCCTGATAGCGCAGCGCGAACGGGTCGGTCGAGCCGGAGCCGTCGAAGACGCGGTGGGCCGCGGCGCCGTCGAGGATCTCGATCGGCGGGCAGTCGCGCTTGATCGTGTCGTCCACCGGCGTCTGCAGCGGCGTCGGGTTCGCGGTGCCGAGCAGCAGCTTCGAGCCGATGTTGTCGGTTTTCGCGGTCGCGCGGTTGGGATCGTCCGGGCCCACGGCGCTGCAGCCCGCCAGCGCGAGCGAGGAGGCGAGGAGGGCGCCCGAGAAGGCGCGGGGAAGGATCGGGAAAACGCGACGCATGGATCTGGCCCCGGACTGCCGCCGCGCCGGCTCGCGGCGAGCGGGTTATAGCAAGCCGTTCCGCGGCATGGAAAGGCGCTGACGGCGGCGGCCGGATTTTCCGGCCGGCTTGCGCCGCTTGACACCCCGGCGGGCGCCGTCCCATCTCGGCGTTCGACGCACCCCGACGAGCGCCCTTGTCCCGCGATATGCCGAAGCCGCCGCTCAAGATCCTGCTCTGCGCCCCCCGCGGCTTCTGCGCGGGGGTGGTGCGGGCGATCGACGTCGTCGAGGCGGCGCTGAAGCGCTTCGGGCCGCCGGTCTATGTCCGCCACGAGATCGTGCACAACCGCTATGTGGTCGACGCGCTGAAGGCCAAGGGCGCGGTGTTCGTCGAGGAGCTCGACGAGGCGCCGGACGGCGACGCGCCGGTGATCTTCTCGGCCCACGGCGTCGCGAAATCCGTGCCCGAGGCCGCGCGGGCGAGAAACCTGTTCGCGATCGACGCCACCTGTCCGCTGGTCACCAAGGTGCATCGCGAGGCCGAGATCCACCACAAGCGCGGCCGCCTCGTGCTGCTCATCGGCCATGCCGGCCATCCGGAGGTGGTCGGCACGATGGGCCAGCTGCCGGACGGCTCGGTGCTGCTGGTCGAGACCGAGGAGGACGTGCCGGGCCTCGCGGTTCCGGCGGATCGCGACCTCGCCTACGTCACCCAGACGACGCTCTCGGTCGACGACACCGCCGGCGTCGTCGCGGCGCTGAAGGCCCGCTTCCCGGCGATCCACGGGCCGCACAAGGAAGACATCTGCTACGCCACCACCAACCGCCAGGAGGCGGTGAAGCGCGTCGCGCCCGACTGCGACGGCCTGATCGTGGTGGGGGCGCAGAACTCGTCGAACTCGCAGCGCCTGCGCGAGGTGGCGGAGCGCGCGGGCTGCCCCGTGGCGCGGCTCGTGGCGCGCGCGGCCGACATCGACTGGGCGGAGTTTTCCGGCATTTCGACGCTCGGCGTCACCGCCGGCGCCTCGGCCCCGGAGGTGCTGGTGGAGGAGATCATCGACGCCTTCGCCGAGCGCTACGAGGTGAGCGTCGAGACCGTGTCGACGGCCGACGAGAGCGTGTTCTTCCCGCTGCCGCGGGAGCTGAGGCCAGCCGCGGAGTAGAGGCTGGCGCTTGGCATCCGCGCTCGCGTCCCGGCGGGGCATTTTCAGCGGGGCGGCGGCGAGCCGCCGGAAAGCCTCGAAGGGGGCGTCGATGGACGATGGCGTTCCGGAACGTTCGCCTGTGCTGGAATGGGCGATCGAGCCGAAGTCGCCGGGCGACCTTCAAAGGCTGATCGAGGCCTTGTCCGAGTTGGCGGCCGAAGATCCCCTCTTTCAATTCTCGACGGACCAGGAGTCCGGCCAGACGATCCTGAAGGGGATGGGCGAGCTTCACCTCGACATCAAGGTCGACATCCTGAAGCGGACCTACAAGGTCGACGCCAACATCGGCGCGCCGCAGGTCGCGTATCGCGAGACGCTGAGCAAGCCGGTCGACGTCGACTACACGCACAAGAAGCAGACCGGCGGCACGGGCATACATCCCGGGCGTCCAGAAGGGCATCGAGTCCGTGATGGGCGCGGGCGTTGTGGCGGGCTTCCCCGTGGTGGACGTGAAGGTCGAGCTTCTCGACGGCGCGTTCCACGAAGTGGACTCGTCGGTCCTCGCCTTCGAGATCGCGTCCCGCGCGGCGTTCCGCGAGGCCCTTCAGAAGGGCGGCGCGGTGCTGCTCGAGCCGATCATGAAGGTCGAGGTGGTGACGCCTGAAGACTACACCGGCTCGGTCATCGGCGACCTGAACTCCCGCCGCGGCCAGATCCAGGGCCAGGACATGCGCGGCAACGCGAACGTGGTGAACGCCATGGTCCCGCTCGCCAACATGTTCGGCTACATCAACACGCTG
>QFPN01000046.1 GCA_003241695.1 Ancylobacter novellus
GCCGAGGCGGCGGGCGAGGAGGATGAGGCGCAGGCCGAGGATGCGGTAGGCGCGGCGGGCGGCGCGGCAGATGCGGTGCTCGATGGCGCGGAGGGGGTGGTTGGGGTGGGTTTCGGCCAGGAGGGTGAGGAGGCGGGTCCAGAGGCCGTTGTGGGTGAGGCGGCGGAAGTAGCGGGCGATGGTGGCGGGATTGCCGTAGTGGGGCGGGAGGGCGCGCCAGGGGTCGGGGGTGAGGGCGAGGTGGAAGATGGCGTCCATGCGGAGGCGGAGGTCAGCGATGGGGCGGCCGGCGGGGGAGCGCGGGAGGATGTGGGGGAGGAGGGCGAGCCACTCGTCGTCGGTGAGGGGGCGGAAGGGCTGGGGTGGGGAGAGGCGGGAGGGGTGGCGCATGGGCGGGAGTGTAGCATGGGGGTGAGGGAATAGGCAAATTTTCCTAATAAACTTCAATCTCTATCTTTGCTGACACTATTCCCAGCGACATAGGCCGCTTAGAATGCATCCTCACAGAGACCACTGCTAGCTAAACTGACCCCCATTCATCCCGAAGCACCAAAAACAAATTGGTAGTTCAAATTGAAAGGACACAAGAAATTGTCGTTAGCAGCAGAAATTGAGAAAGCAGCCCGTTATGTATCGACAGATGCATTTAGCTTAACACTCGGCGAAGTCGTCAATATGTACCGAGACGGCGACATCATCATCAATCCAAATTTCCAGAGGTTATTTAGATGGGATATAGAAAGAAAGTCTCGCCTTATAGAGTCAATTCTAGTACGAATTCCCTTACCTTCGATTTTTGTGTTTGAACTCCCAAACAGCAAGTGGGAAATTATTGACGGTTTACAGCGACTTTCAACAGTTTTGGAATTTATGGGGGAGCTAATTGATCCGGACACAGGAAAAATATGCAAACCTGCCGCATTGGTAGGAACTCAATACTTACCCTCACTGCGAGGTGCATTTTGGGCGGACGACCTTAAACACTCTCGTATTGAAGAGGCGTTGTTGCATAACTCTGACCTTCGAGGATTCACATCGTGAATCCATGCAGTTAGACGGGTTGGATGAGCAAGCCATCACCCGCCCGCTATCGCA
>QFPN01000047.1 GCA_003241695.1 Ancylobacter novellus
CTGGTGGCTCAAGTGGTTCCTGTATGCGGTGATGTTCGTGGCCATGTCCACGGGCCAGGTGCCAGACGAGGCCAAGCTGGCCAAGTGGATCCGCCGCGGCCTCAGGGTCGAGGTGATCCAGTGGCGTGCATGGTTGGCGGCGTGATGGACGGCAACCACATCCACACGCCAGATGACGGGCGCGGCATGCGCCGGGTTCACCTGAACGGCGTTGCCTTGGAGCGCGTGGTCTACGCCGACACTGAGCGCGGGATCGCCCGCGTGTATGACAACCCGCCGAAGCTGGACAAGTGGGGAAAGCGGATCATCGAGCGGACCAAGCGGGGCGTGGTCACAGTGGAGCCGATCGCACCATGACCTGCCAATCCTGTGCTGCTCGGCGAGCACGCATGAAAGCCTGGATCGCTCAGAAGCTGAGACACAGAGATGCCCAAGAGGCCGCCCAAGTTCAACCCGACGGCCCAGAGCTTGAAGCGCCACATGCCGAAGGAGGCCGACCGGCAGGCGAGGCGAGAACTCAACACCGGGAGCGCGAGATGGCAGGTGATCCGGAAGCAGGTGCTGGCTCGTGATGCCTACCGCTGTCAGGCGTGCGGCCGCTTGGTAATGGGCAAGGAGGCGCACGTGGATCACAGGGACAACGACCCGAGCAACAACGCGATGGACAACCTGCAGACCCTGTGCCGTCAGGGCCACTCGCGCAAGACCTGGGCTGAGCAGCACGGGAGGCGGTGGAATGGGCGCTGTGCCTGACGCCATCGAGGATTGCCTAGCCCGCATTGAGGCGAAGCTGGACGCGCTGATTGAGGCGCTGGCTGATGAGCAGGAAGAAGAGGATAAGCCCGACCCGAGGGCGACGCTTGGTGACGGCAAGACGGGCCCAGGGCTGCGGGTGCGGACGCTTTGACACGGCGGATGCGAACGATTCGCGAATCGCCGCGAACCTGAACGAAACGGTCATCCATTCAGGTTCAGCGGGTTGTGAAGGAAATTGTTAAGGGAGGGGCGGGGCGAAAGTCTGGAGCCTTCCTCATCTAGCACGCCGCCCTACCTTTTTTTTCACACCGTCAGTTC
>QFPN01000048.1 GCA_003241695.1 Ancylobacter novellus
AACCCGGCTTATGTAACAGCCATGGAGCCTGCCCCTCACATCCTGATCGTCGACGACGATCGAGAAATCCGCGATCTCTTGTCCCGTTTCCTGGAGAAACAAGGACTTCGCGTCACCGCTGCGCGGGAGGCGCGGGAGGCGCGGCGCGTCTGGCCGCTCGGCCGCTATCACCTGGTGATCCTGGACCTGATGCTGCCGGGGGAGTCGGGCCTGGATTTTGCGCGCTGGCTGCGCAGCCAGTCCGATGTCCCGATCGTGATGCTGACCGCTATGGGCGAGGAGACGGACCGCATCGTGGGGCTGGAGCTGGGTGCCGACGACTATGTCGCCAAGCCCTTCAACCCGCGCGAGCTGCTGGCCCGCATCCGCGCCGTGCTGCGCCGTGCCTCGGGCGAAGGCGCGGCACCCAAGGACCCGCCGCCCAAGGCGGTGCGCTTCGCCGGCTGGACGCTGGAGCCCGCCCGGCGCCGCCTGCTCGACCCTTCCGGCACCGAGGTCTCCCTGACCGGCGGCGAGTACGAGCTTCTGACCGTGCTGGTGGAGCGGCCGAACCGCGTGCTGACCCGGGACATGCTGATGGACCTGCTGCGCGGGCGGCAGGCCGGGCCCTTCGACCGGGCGATCGACGTGGCGGTGTCCCGGCTGCGGCGCAAGCTGGAGGATGACGGGCGCAACCCGACGCTGATCAAGACCGTGCGCGGCGGCGGCTACGTGCTGGCGGCGAGCGTCGAGCGCGCGGCGTGAGGCCCGTGCCTTGAGCCCCGGCCCGGCCGCCGCGCCGCCGGTCCCCGCGGTGCCGCCCGCCGCCATGCCGGTCCCCGGCAGGCCCGGCGCCGACGCCCCTTCCGGCGCGCCGGCGCCGGGGCGGGGGGTCTGGCGCATCGGCTGGCTGCCGCGTTCGCTGGCGGCGCGCACGGCGATCTTCCTGCTGCTGGCGCTGATGCTGGTGCAGGCGGCGGGCCTGCTGATCCATGCGCTGGACCGGGTGGACCTGCAGCGCTTC
>QFPN01000004.1 GCA_003241695.1 Ancylobacter novellus
ACGCGTCAGGACCGGCTCGACGAGATCGTCATCCGCCTCGCGGGCGGCGCAGCCGAAGAGGTCCTGCTCGGAGCGCGCTCCGACGGAGCCGGCGGGCGCCAAGGCTGCGACCTCTGGCAGGCGACTGCGCTTGCCGCATCTCTCGAATTGTCGCTCGGCCTCGGTGGCTCGCTAGCCTGGCTCGCCGCCGAAGACGACTTCGACGGCATGCTCGCGATCGCCCGCCGTGATCCGGAAATTCGCCGCACCGTCGAGGCCACGCTGCAGGAGCAGACAGCCCGGGCGCGGCGGATGATCGAGGAGCGTCGCGACAAGGTAGAAACTCTCGCGCAAGTCCTGCAGGATCGCGGCTGCGTTAGCGGGTACGAGGTGATCGCAATATTGACTACCCCGCGACCTCGCGCATCGCCATCAGAGCTCACCCCACATCCGGACAATCCCAAGACGCCGACGCTATGACGATCGAGATCACGCCGACGTTGTTCATCCAGGATCATGAGGTCGAGGAAACGTTTATCCGCGCGTCAGGCCCCGGCGGCCAGCATGTCAATAAGACCTCGTCAGCGGTCCAAATCCGGTTTGACGCGCGTCGCTCCCCATCCTTGCCAAATGACGTCGCAATTCGGCTGATGAAGCTTGCCGGCCAAAAGCTGACGTTGGAGGGCGTGATCGTCATCACGGCGCATAGCCACCGGAGCCAGGCTCGAAATCGCGAAGACGCTTTGTTGCGCCTCGTTGAAATGATCCGCGAAGCCAGCGTTAGACCGGAGCGACGGCGGCCGACAAAACCTACCCGAGCTTCAAAGGAAAGGCGGCTTGAAGGAAAGAGCCGCACGTCGACGATCAAAGCCAAGCGGCAAAAAGTTCGCACCGACGAATAGCCCACGTGAAAAATTAATGTAGCAAAACATCAACAAGGTTTCGACCGCGGCCCAGCTGCGCTTCGACGCGCGCCGTTCGCCCTCGCTGCCGAACGACGTCGCGATCCGGCTGATGCGGCTCGCGGGCTCCAGGCTCACCAAGGACGGCGTGATCGTCATCACGGCGCAGTCCCGCCGCACGCAGGCGGACAACCGCGCGGACGCGATCGAGCGGCTCGTCTCGATGGTCGCCGAAGCGGCGGAAAAGCCGAAACGGCGGGTCGCGACGCGCGTTTCCGCAGGCCAGAAAGCCAGGCGCGTCGACTCCAAAACCCGCCGCGGGGCGGTGAAGGCGCTACGCGGATCGGTATCAGGCGACTGACGCCCGCGCCGCTTGCGGCGTTTGCGACACATCAGCCATGCTAAAGGTCGCATACGTCCTTCTGCCCGTTGCATTTTGAGGCGACTGAGCCTATCTCCTCGCCATCCGAAACAATCCAAGGTCCGCACTCGTCATATGATGATGGAAGACACCTTCCGTACCCGTCAGGAAAACGCCCGCGACGCCAAGCAGAAGCTGCTTGAGCGCTTTCGCTCGATCGCCAATGATCCTGAGCTGGAGAAGCGCCGTAACGAGCGCGCGGTCGTCACCGCCGCCCGTGAGGAGCGCGCCGCCGCCAAGGCCGCTGAACAGCGCCGGATCGCAGAGGCGAAGGCTGCGGAAGAAGCGCGCATCGCCGCCGAGAAGGCAGCGGAAGAGAAGCGCATCGCCGACGAGAAGGCCGCCGAGGAGGCCCGGCTCGAGGCCGAGCGTCTCGCCGCCCGCCCGAAGATCATCGCCGCCTCCAAGTACGCCCTCGCGGCCAGCGCGATCGCCGGCATGAACATGCCCCGCGAGCGCGGTCAGCAGCGTAAGGCCTCGTAAGGCCTGACGCGTCGCAAAGATTTGAAAAAGCCCGCCGGCGGATTTCGTCGGCGGGCTTTTCGTGTTCGGACAGGTCGTTCGCCGGCTTACCGACGATGACGGCGCGCCGCGCTCAGGCCGCCCTGCGGTTCACCCCGCCTTCGGCGAGGCCGCTGAGCTTGGCGTCGGCGGCCTTCTCCTCCTTCAGCGTCTTTTCGAGCACCGTAGCGCAGTCGTTCCGGCCGAGCTGCTTCGCCCAGGCGACCAGCGTTCCGTAGCGCGTCATCTCGTAGTGCTCGACGGCCTGCGCGGAGGCGATCAGCGCGGCGTCCAGCACCTCCTTGTCCTCGATGTCGCCCGCGACCTCGTTGGCTTCCTGGATGATGCCGTTGATCGCCGGGCACTTCGCCGACTTCTTCTCCGCGCCGTGCATCTCGAACACCTGCTCGATGCGGCGGACGTGCTCCTCGGTCTCCGTTAGATGGTTCTGGAACGCCTGCTTCAGATCAGGCGCGGTCGCCTTGTCGATCATCTTGGGCAGCGCCGAAAGAATCTGCTGCTCGGCGTAATAGACGTCCTGAAGCTGATGCACGAAAAGGTCGTCGAAGCTCTTGATGTCCTTGGTGAACAGTCCCATTGCGGTTCCTTCCTTCGATCGGCTCGGCGGAGTTCGGTCCCCGCCTGCTCCTGCGGGACCAACAGATCGGGCGACGTATCGTTCCGTCTTCGAGCGAACCTTCGGGGACGCGCCGCACCGCCGACGCAATTGTCGTCGATCACTCGCCCGCGGGCTGCGCCGCCTTCGGGCCCGCGCGTGGGAGGCGGCCGGAGACGCATGATGAAACGGACGTTCGCCTTCGCCCTCCTCGCCATCGCCGCGACCGCCGCGCCCGCCTTCGCGGACGAGGCACGCGTTCCGCCGAGCCTGACCGTCACCGGCGAGGGAAGCGTTTCGGCGACGCCGGACATCGCGATCGTCTCATCCGGCGTGGTGACGCAGGCCCAGACCGCCGCCGCCGCGCTGAAGGCGAACGCGGCGGCCATGACCAAGGTGCTGGCCGCCGTGAAGCAGGCCGGAATCGAGGAGCGCGACGTCGCCACCTCCGGCATCGGGGTGCAGCCGCAATACGATTACGGAAACGACAGCTCCAATCCCCGCTCGCCGCGGCTCGTCGGCTACGAGGTGCGGAACGTCGTCACGATCCGCTCGCGCAATGTCGACCGTGCGGGCGATCTCGTCGACGGCCTCGTGCAGGCGGGCTCCAATCAGATCGAGGGATTGTCGTTCGACGTCTCCGACCGCAACGAAAAGCTCGACGAGGCGCGTCGTGACGCCGTCGCGGACGCAAGGCGCAAGGCCGAGCTCTACGCCACGGCCGCCGGAGTGAAGCTCGGAGCCCCGCTGTCGATCGAGGAAACCGGCGGACTCGAGGAGCCGGTCCGCCCCTTCGCCATGCGCGCCAAGGCGATGGACGCCGCCGCGGCCACGCCGATCGCCAAGGGCGAGCAGGAGCTGCGCGCACGCGTCGTCGTCCGCTGGAAGCTCGAGAATTAATCGACGACTCGCCCGGCCGCCGTCGCCGGTCATTCGACGTTAAGGTCGCAGTGAAATACTTGCCCGCAAAGAACGGGGCCGCGTGGGCGGCCTCAAAAACTTGATGGGCGAAACGCGATGACTTTTGGATTCGGGCGCTCCGCGCCGACCGCCGCCAAATCGGAACAGGCCGACGCCGTCGGTCAGGCCGTCGCGATGGATCAGGTCCGCCTCGTCGCGGCGCTCGACGCGATGAGGCGCGGGGTGCAGCCGGCCGAATGGCCCGACGGCGACGCCGGGGCCGCTCTCAAGGCGTTCTCGAAGGAGATCGGCCGACGCGGTCGCGTCGATCTCGCGGCCGTCGTCTCTTTCGCCCGCAACGCATCCGCCACCGGTCTCGGCGTCGGCTGGGTGACCCATGACGTCCGACAGGTCGCCGAAAGCTCCTCGACCATCGCCGGCGCGGTCGAGGAACTGGCCAATTCGATCTCCGAACTGTTCGCGATGAGCAGCGCCGGCGCCGCCGACGCGACCTCGGCGCGCGACGAAACCACGTCCTGCCTCGACGAGATGCGCCAGGCTTCCGGCTCCATGGACGCGATCCGCGACCGCGTCGGCGCGATCGCCGCGCGCCTCGACGTGCTGGAGGACGCGGTTCGCCAGATCGCCGACATGGCGGGCGCGATCGAAGCGATCTCCAGCCAGACCAACCTGCTCGCCCTCAACGCCACGATCGAGGCCGCGCGCGCCGGCGACGCCGGCCGCGGCTTCGCAGTCGTCGCGAACGAGGTGAAGTCTCTGTCGGGCCAGACGGCCAAGGCGACCGAGCAGATCCGCGCGCGCATCGCCACCCTCATGGAGGAGACCGACGCGATCAAGCGCGCGACCGGCGAGAGCGCCGAAGCGGTCGCCTCCGGCGAGAGCACGATCCGCGCGACCGGCGAGAAGGTCGAAGCGGTCGGCCGCCACGTGACGGTGATCACCTCGAACATGCATTCGCTGGCCGACGTGCTCGGGCAGCAGCGCGCGGCGACCAACGAGATTTCCGAGAACGTCGGGCGGATCGCCTCGACGGCGTCCAAGACGCGCGGCGAGATCGACGCCGTCCTCGGCAAGCTGATCGCCGCAGAAGAGGCCGCCGTCGCCGGCGTCGACAAGGCGGCGAACCACGGCGTTCCGTCCTACGAGCTGCTTCGCGTCCCGGCCGACGCCGGCCAGCTTCAGCGCAGGCTGGGCGCGGTCCTCATCGGAGCCGCGTCGCCGGACGTGGATCTCGCCGCCTTCGGCGCCCGGTTCGACGCCTTGCCGGCCGTCGACCGCCCGGCGGACGTCGTCCGCGCCCGCGACACGGCGCGCCGGGAAGGCGAGCGCATGCTCGCCTGCGTCCGCCAGCAGGATTGGGATCAGGCCTCCAACGCGTTCCAGAAGACCGAAGCCGCGCTCGACGAGATGGTGCGCGCGGCCGAACGCGCGGCCGCCTGATCCGGAACGGCCTGAAGCGATTATTGAAAGCGCGGCCCGTCGGACGGGCCGCGCTTTTTTACTTCTCGAACGCGCCCACGACCGTGATCGTGACGTCGTCCGAGACGACCGGGACGAAAGCCCCGAGGCCGAAGTCGCTGCGCTTGATGTTGGTCGTTCCGGAGAAGCCGACGGTCTCGGCCTTGCTCATCGGGTTGATCCCGGCGCCGTGGAACGCGACGTCGAGCGTCACCGGTTTGGTCACGCCGTGGACCGTCAGGTCGCCCGTGACCTTCGCCTTCTGACCGACCGGCTCAACCGAGGTCGAACGGAACGTCGCCGTCGGAAACTTCGCCGCGTCGAGGAACTCGTCGCTCTTCAGGTGGTTCAGGAACTTTTCCGACGTGACCGTCAGGCCGGTCATCGGAAACTCGACCTCGAGCTTGGCCGCCTTCGGATTCTTCGGATCGAGCTCCAGCTTGCCGCTCGGCTGGCCGAACATGCCGAACAGCGTCGAAAAGCCCATATGGTCCACCGACCAGGCGACCTGGGTGTGGTTCGGATCGACCTTGTATGTCCCGCCCGTGATGCGGGCGACGTCGGCGGCGCCCGGCATGCCGCCCGCGTCCTGGGAGAAGGCGCCGGCCGGGGCCGACACGGCGAGAGCGGCGGCGCAGGCGGCGGCGAGAAGAATTTTCATGAAGGGCTCCCTTTCGAGGTCGCGGCCTTTCTGATCCATCGACCGGACGAGAAGAAGGCGCACGCGTTCACGCTCCTGTTTGCGTGGACGCCGGTCCTCCCCGTTTGAAGGGAACACGGGTTTGGAACGAGAAAGCGCCTACCGATCAGCGAGCCTCTCGGCTGTGGCGGACGCACGACCGTGACGGTCTCGTGACCCTTATCAACGCGATAGTCGATAAGATAAGCGCCACGGCCAAAGGGAACGGTAAGACGGCGCAGCGCCGAGCCCCTGATCTTCGGAGCGCGAAACGAGAACTCGCCGAGCGTCGCGGCGCTTGCAAGAACGCCATCCACCGCCGCATCCGCGACGCCCTTGTCAACGGTTCGCAGAAATCCACGCAGCCGCCTCAGATCGGCGAGAGCGGCGGAAGTGAATTGAACGATCAAAGGCGACGTGGTCGAGGAGGAGGTAGCTCATCCGACGTCCCCCAGCTTTTCATCCATTGAAAAACTTCTTCGGCAGGAACCCCCAGCCGGTCGCGTTCCCATTCAGCGACGCGCGCCTCAAGCTCCGCGAGCTCTTCGGGCGACAATTCGACCATCCCCTCCTCCTCCACGCCGCCGACCTGCGTCAGGAACTCGTCGAGCGAGACGCCGCGCTCCGCCGCTCGCTTCTCGAGCGCGTCGGCCACCTCTTCATCCACCTCGATGGTGCGCCGTCTGCCGTCCATGGCGGCAGCCTAGCCGGACTTCAGGTGTCGAGGAAGCTCCAGAGAATCCGGCTCGGCTCCAGCGAGGTTGAGCGGAACGTCGTCGCCGCTCAAGGCGCGGACGCCCGCGCCTTCTTCTGCGTGCGCGCGAGAAAGCTCGCGCAGATCGCCGCAGCGAGCATCCCGATCGCATAGGCGACGATGTCGAACGGATCGAACGTCCGTCCGATCAGAAGCGCGCCAGCCTTCGTGGCGCGAAACGCGTCGAGCGGTCCCCAGCTGAGGAGCTGGCTCGCTTCGACAAGGGCCGCGATCGCGAACGCCAGCGTCGCCACCCCACGGGACGCCATGCGCGGACACAGCACGACGACGCAGCAGAACACCATCGCCCCCCACAGGACGGAGCCTCCGTACTTCGCAATCGTCCAGGGAAGGCCGAGTTCGGGTCTCCGCCACAGGAGACCGCATGCTGCGATCGCGACGACCGCGACGAGACCGGCGGCGCGCCGGCGACCGAGGCTCATGGCCGACGCATCGGTTCGGGCCGCTTTATCAGCGCCACCAGCGTGTAGCTGACGATCAGCAGCAGGAACCAGGAGCCGAATTTTGGAAGACCGACGGGCGTCCAGCGTCCGACCTGCGAAGGATAGAGCCAGGTTCGCGTATAGGTCCCGACATTCTCGGCGATGAAAATGAAGACGGTGACGAGCAGGAGCCCCAGAAGCAGCGGCATCCACCGCGCCTCACGCCAGACCGTGAAGTAGACCCGAGTGCGGAACAGTAGAACACCGGCCACGGTGAACAGGGCGTAGCGCAGGTCCGCCACATAGTGATGCGCGAAGAAATTGACGTAGATCGCGACGCTCAGCAGCGACATCGCCCAGACCGGCGGATGCCTGTCGAACCGAAAATGAAACAGGTCCCAGACCCGGCAGAGGTAACTGCCGATGCAGGAATACATGAAGCCTGTGAACAGCGGCACGCCCGCGATGCGGAAGAACGCCGGGTCGGGATAGATCCATGAGCCGACCGAGGTCTTGAACACCTCCATCGCGGTTCCGACGAGATGATAGGCGAGGATCACCTTCGCCTCTTCGAACGTCTCCAGACGGAAAGCGAGCAGCAGCGCCTGCAGCGCCAGCGCGGCGAGGAAGAGGAAGTCATAGCGCGGAAGCGAAGCGCCGGCCGGGTACCAGAAATGGGTCGCGATGAGCAGAGCGACCATCAATCCGCCGAACAGGCACGCCCAGGCCTGCTTGAGCCCGAAGCGCACGAACTCGTACAGGAACGCGGTCGCGGGCCGGCGCGCCATCCGAGCGGCGACGAGCGCGTCCGCCCGGAGCACGAAGACGGGCGCCGAGACGCGAGCCGTGTCTCCGCGACTGGCCTCCATGCACGTCTCCATAAAAAACGGCGGGCTATGCCCGCCGTCGCTGTCGTCGACCGTCGTGAGAAAGCTCAGTTGTCCAGGAAGCTCCGGAGCTTCCGCGACCTGCTCGGATGCTTCAGCTTGCGCAGCGCCTTGGCCTCGATCTGGCGAATGCGTTCGCGCGTCACCGAGAACTGCTGGCCGACCTCCTCGAGGGTGTGGTCGGTGTTCATGCCGATGCCGAAGCGCATGCGCAGCACGCGCTCTTCACGCGGCGTCAGCGAGGCCAGCACGCGCGTCGTCGTCTCGCGCAGGTTCGACTGGATCGCCGCGTCGATCGGCAGGATCGCGTTCTTGTCCTCGATGAAGTCGCCGAGGTGGCTGTCCTCCTCGTCGCCGATCGGCGTTTCGAGCGAGATCGGCTCCTTGGCGATCTTCAGGACTTTCCGCACCTTCTCCAGCGGCATGGCGAGCTTCTCGGCCAGCTCCTCCGGGGTCGGCTCGCGGCCGATTTCGTGCAGCATCTGGCGGCTCGTGCGGACGATCTTGTTGATCGTCTCGATCATGTGCACCGGGATGCGGATCGTTCTTGCCTGATCCGCAATGCTGCGGGTGATCGCCTGCCGGATCCACCAGGTGGCGTAGGTCGAGAACTTGTAGCCGCGGCGGTACTCGAACTTGTCCACCGCCTTCATCAGGCCGATGTTGCCCTCCTGGATCAGGCTCGACCATCTCCTTCTTGGCCTGCCGGGCCTCGCGCTCGCCCTTCTGCACCATCTGGACGATGCGGCGGAACTCCTGGATCTCGAGGCCGGTCTCGGTCGCGAGATTGTGGATGTCGCCGCGGATGTCCTTCACGAGATCCTTTTCGGCCGCGACGAAGCCCTTCCAGCCCTTGGTGCCGAGCATGGAGACGCGGCGGATCCAGTTCGGATCGAGCTCGTAGCCCTGGTACTGCTTCAGGAAGTCGACGCGGTCGACGCCGTAAGAATCGGCAAGGCGCAGCAGCCGGCCCTCGAGCGCGACGAGCCGCTTGTTGATGTCGTAGAGCTGCTCGACCAGCGCGTCGATGCGGTTCTGGTTGAGCGACAAGGACTTCACGTTGACGACGATGTCGTCCTTCAGCTTCTTGTACTTGCGGTCCTGCGCCGGCGAAAGGGTCCGGTTCTGCAGGCGGTTCTCGACGTTCTGGTCCTGGAGGCGGCGGAGCTTCTTGTAGTCGTCCGCGATCGCGTCGAAAGTTTCGAGCACCTTCGGCTTCAGCTCGGTCTCCATCGCGGAGAGCGAGACGTTGTTCTCCATGTCGTCGTCGTCGATCTCGCCCTCGGGCGCGGCAGCCTCGCCTTCCTGGTCGCCGCCCTCGCCTTCGGCCGTCTCGGCGTTCTCGGACGCAGCGGCGTTGTTCTTGGCGTCGGGGCCGGCGTAGGTCGCTTCGAGGTCGATGATCTCGCGCAGCAGGATCTTGGCGTCGTTGAGCTCGTCGCGCCAGATGATGATGGCCTGGAAGGTCAGCGGGCTCTCGCAGAGGCCCGCGATCATCGCCTCCCGGCCGGCCTCGATGCGCTTGGCGATCGCGATCTCGCCCTCGCGCGACAGCAGCTCGACCGAGCCCATCTCGCGCAGATACATGCGCACCGGATCGTCGGTGCGGTCCGTCGGCTCGGCCTTCTGGGTGACGGTGACTGCCTGCTGGCGCGGAGCCTCGACGAGTTCGCCGCCGCTTTCCTCCTCGTCGTCGGCCTCGTCGCGCTCCTTGTCCTCGGCGTCCTCGGACTCGACCACGTTGATGCCCTGCTCGGAGAGCATCGCCATGATGTCTTCGATCTGGTCGGTCGTGTTCTGGTCGGAAGGGAGGACCTCGTTCAGTTCGTCGTAAGTGACGTAGCCGCGCTTCTTCGCGGCCTTGATCATCTTGCGAACGGCCTGATCGTTCATGTCGAGCAGGGGACCGGCCTCGGTCTCCGGGGCGCTCGTCTCGGCCTCGTCCTTCGCTTGCAGCTTCGTCGCCATTCGCTATCGTCTCCGGGCCGGCTTCTGCAGCCGACCCCCGTGCTTCGCTCGAAAAAGCCAACTCCGATCCGCCGTCTCACCCGGCAGATCGCGCCCGCTCCAGTTCAGTCCAGCTACCGCGGATTCGCGTTACGCCCGCGTTAACCATGCGACCGCATCAAGGCGCCCGCTCGAATTTCGCGCAAACCGTTCGTTCCCGCCGTCCGGCGCGCCCCATATCACATCGCCCGAACGGCCCGTCCCGACGCGCCCCCGAAGCCCTCGATCGAAGCTTCGGCCCCTTCCGCCGTCGCCAGCTGGCGCTGGATCTCCACGATTCGGAGAAAGTTTCCGTCGGTGAAATCCCGGCCGAAATCAAGCTCGGCCGCGCGGAGCTCCGTATTTAACGCGCGCACCTTGATGTGCAAGGCGGAAGCGTGCCTCCAGGCCACTGAAACGTCGGCCGGATCGGCGTCTTCGCCGACCCACCAGTCGCGCGCGCCGGCCTGAAGCGCAGCCTCCGCGCGTTCGAGCGCCGCGCGCTCCGCCCCGTCGAGAATCGCCGCGCGCACCGAATCACGGTCGGACGCGCCGCCCGCATAGGCTTCGAGAGCGGCGCGGCGGAGCCGATCGAGTTCGCGGGTCGCGAGTTCGAGTTCGGCGAAGGCCTCGGCCAGCTCGTCGAGCAGCGTGGGGTGGTTGACCACGGCGAGCACGAGCGCGACCTCGCGCCGGAGCAGCTTTCCGGCGCCGCCCGCGACGAGCGGGCTCTGCAGCAGGGTCGCGGTCGGGGCGATGGGCGTAGCCTCGCGCGGACCGCGGCCCCACTCGCCCCGCCCGGCGCCTCCCCGCGGCCCAGGGCGGCCCGGGGCGCGGCGGCCGCCGGCGCGGGCCGGCTCGCTGCGGCCGAAGCGCGACAGCCGTCCCTCGATCGCGATCTGGTAGTGGCGGCGCACCGTCTCGTCGCGGATCTCGGACAAGGCGTCGCGCAGGCGCCGCTCGAAGGCGGCGGCGCGCTCGGGCGTGTCGGTCGGGCCGGCGTCGAACTCGCGCGTCCACAGCATGTCGACGAGCGGGACGGCGCCGGCGAACACCGCCTCGACCGCCGGGCGGCCTTCGGAACGGACGAGGTCGTCGGGATCCTGCCCTTCCGGCAGGAAGGCGAAGCGCAGCGACCGGCCCGGCTGCAGCAGCGGCAGCGCCGTCTCGATCGCGCGGAAGCCTGCGCGCCGGCCGGCCTTGTCGCCGTCGAAACAGAGGATCGGCTCCGGGGCCATGCGCCACAGCAGTTCGAGCTGCTCGGGCGTCAGCGCCGTGCCGTTCTGCGCCACGACGTGCGCGACCCCGGCCGCCGACAGGGCGATGACGTCGACATAGCCTTCGACCGCCACCACCGTGCCGGCCGTATGCGCGGCCGCGCGGGCGCGGTGGTGGTTGTAGAGCGTCGCGCCCTTGTGGAAGAGCGGGGTCTCGGGCGAGTTCAGGTATTTGGCCCGGACGTCGGCCTGCATGGCGCGGCCGCCGAAAGCGATGACGCGCCCGCGGGCGTCCTCGATCGGAAACATCACGCGGTCGCGGAAATAGTCGAACGGCTCGCGGCCGTCGTCGCGCGTCGCGAGCAGCCCCGCCTCGACCATGTCGGAGACCGGGACGCCGCGCGAGGCGAGATGAGCTTTGAGGGCGTTCCGGTCGTTCGGCGCGTAGCCCATGCGGAACTGCGCCTGCGTCGCGGGGCCGAGCGCCCGGCCCGCGAGGTAACCGCGCGCGGCGGCGCCGATTCGATCCTGAAGCTGGGCCTCGAAGAATTTCGCAGCCATCTCCATGACGTCGATCAGCGAGGCGCGGACTTCGGCGCGGCGGGCCTCCTCCGGGCTTTCCTTCGGCATCGGAACGCCCGCCATCTCGGCGATGCGCTCGACGGCCTCGGGGAACGACAGCCCCTCGGTCTCCATCAGGAACTTGAAGACGTCGCCATTCTTGCCGGACGAGAAGCAGAAGTACTGCTGCTTCTGGTCGTTGACGAAGAAGGACGGCGTCTTTTCCTTGTTGAAGGGCGAGAGCCCGGCATATTCCCTGCCCTGCCGCTTCAGCTTCACGCGACGGCCGACGACTTCCGAGACGGGAAGCCGCTGGCGCAGGTCGTCGAGGAACGAGGGCGTGAAGCGCATGTGGGCGCGAAGCGATCCGGGAGCGTGAGGGCGGTCAATCGATCTTTATATAAGCTCGAACGCCACGCCGGGAGTCGGCGGGACGCAACACAGGGCCGCATGCTGCGCCCGCGCCCGCTATTCACAGGGCGTCATGAGACCGCCCGCCCCCAACCTTCGAAACTGCGCGCCATGCCCGGGAAGCCGGGCATTCGTGACTTCGGCTTGGTTGCGGGATGAGGCGCACCTGCAGAACTGTCTTCAAGCTTATGCCAGGGCGGCGAGGCCGGCCCGCAGCAGAGACGGCGCGCCCTCGCCGAGCCGCGCCTCGACCTCGGCGTGGACGCGGCTCCAGATCGGCGTCGCGGCGTCGAGAACGCCGAGGCCCTCGGCCGTCAGGGACAGGCGACGGCCGCGGCGGTCCTTCGGATCGACTTCCGTTTTCACCAGCCCGCGCCGCTCCAGCGGCTTCAGGTTCGCGGTCAGCGTCGTGCGGTCCATGGCGAGCAGGCGCGCCACCGAGCCGATCGAGGGCGGCTCCGGACGGTTGAGCGACGTCATGAGCGAGAACTGACCGCTCGTCAGGCCTACCGGCTTCAGCGCGTCGTCGAACAGACGAGACAACGCCCGCGCGGCCCGCTGCGACGCGAGACAAAGACAGGCGTCGCGGATGTGAAGCGTCGTCTCGAACGAAGCGGCGAGCGGCGACGGCGCGACGGCGGGCCGCGCCTCCGACCCCTCCCCGTCTTCCGGCCGCGATGACGAACCCCTGATCACGATTTTCCCTAGCCCGTTTGACATGCCGAATATATGTTGATATCAACATAAATGTCAAGGTGAGGTCAGGAGAAGTCGCCGTGCCGGTCGACCAGAACGCCGCCGTCGAGATCACCGCGTTCCGCTGGGTTCCGGATCTCGCCAAGGGCCTCGTGCGCGATCTGCGCGTGCGCTGGGCGCTTGAGGAGGCGGGCGTCGCCTATCGCGAACGGCTGCTCGACGCGCGGGAGGCGCGGCCCGAGGGCTATCTTCGCGAGCAGCCCTTCGGTCAGGTCCCGACCTATGAGGACGCCGAGGCGCGCATGTTCGAATCCGCCGCGATCGCGCTCCATGTCGCGGAAGGCTGCGACGCGCTGCTGCCGCGCGACGCCGCCGCCCGGGCGCGGGCGAAAAGCTGGGCGCTCGCCGCGGTCAACAGCGTCGAGATCGCGATCAACCCGCTGCTCGACTGCGACCTCTTCCACGCCGGCGAGGCGTGGGCGAAGGCCCGCCGACCCGAGGCGGAACGCTTCCTTCGCGGCAGGCTGGCGCATCTCTCGGACTGGCTCGGCGGGCGCGACTTTCTCGAAGAGCGCTTCACCGTCGCCGACCTGCTGATGACCACGGTGCTGCGCGAGCTTCGCCACACCGACCTCGTCGCAGAGCGCGAGAACCTCGCCGCCTATGTCGCGCGCTGCGAGGCGCGGCCGGCCTTCGCGCAGTCGCTCGCCGACCACATGGCCGCCTTCGAGCAGCCCCGCCGGGCGGCCTGAGCGCGCCGTCCGCCTCAACCCGGAAGCCGAAAAGAGGAAACTCCCGATGTCCTATGTCGAAGGTTTCGTTCTGGCCGTCCCCGCGGCCAACAAGGAAGCGTATCGCAGCAAGGCGGCGGCGGCCGTTCCGCTGTTCAAGGAGTTCGGCGTCGCGCGCCATGTCGAGGCCTGGGGCGACGAGGTGCCGGACGGCAAGCTCACCGACTTCAAGAGCGCGGTGAAGGCCAGGGAAGACGAGGTGGTGGTGTTCTCGTGGTTCGAATATCCGGACCGCGCGACCCGCGACGCCGCGAACGAGAAGATCATGTCGGACCTGCGCATGAAGGAGATGTGCGACGGCATCGCGTTCGACCCTCAGCGCATGATCTACGCCGGCTTCGCCACGATTCTCGACGTCGGCCCCAAGGGCGCCATGGGCTACGCGAACGGCATGGTGGTCCCGGTTCCCGCCTCGGCGAAGAACGATTACTGCGCCTTCTCATCCAGGATGGCCGACGTCATCATCGAGCACGGCGCGAGCCGGGTGGTGGACGCCTGGGGCGACGACGTGGCCGAGGGCGAGGTCACGGACTACGCCCGCGCAGTGAAAGCAGTCGACGGAGAGACCGTGGTGTTCTCCTGGATCGAGTGGCCGTCGAAGGCCGCCCACGACGCCGGCTGGGCGAAGATCATGGCGGACCCGCGCATGCAGCCCGGCGCGGCGCCCATGCCGTTCGACGGCCGCCGGCTGATCCACGGCGGCTTCGCACCGATTTTGGACGCGTGAGGGGAAGAGCGGCTGCGATGAACTGCGTGCTTCGAGACGCCCGCTGACGCGGGCTCCTCAGCATGAGGAGCGTTTGAGCCAGTTCATTCTCGACCGTCCTCATGCTGAGGAGGCCCGCAGGGCCGTCTCGAAGCACGCAGTTCGCCTCCGCATCCCCCGGCGCCGAAAATGCGGAAGTTCCCCGGCCAGCCTTTTATGGTTCCGGAGAAGGCGAAGCCCGCGAGATCGCTCGGGTCCGCACCCCTACCTCCCCGTCTTGAGATTGACACGCGGCCCCTCGCCTTCTAGAGAACCGGCGTCCGCGCGGGGTGATGAGCCCCGCGCGGCTCGTTTTACGCACCCGCGATCCGGCGTTCTCGCGACGACCGGATCTGTCGGCTTCCGGCAGGAAGCAGCAGGAGGGCGCGTTCCTCGAAACTCATAATGGAGGACGCGATGTCTAAGCGACACGCTTCGAAGTACAAGATCGATCGCCGCATGGGCGAGAACATCTGGGGGCGTCCGAAGTCCCCGGTGAACCGCCGCGAATACGGCCCCGGCCAGCATGGCCAGCGCCGCAAGGGCAAGCTCTCCGATTTCGGCGTGCAGCTCCGCGCCAAGCAGAAGCTGAAGGGCTATTACGGCTCGATCAGCGAGAAGCAGTTCCGCCGCGTCTACGCCGAGGCCACCCGTATGAAGGGCGACACCTCCGCGAACCTGATCGGCCTGCTGGAGCGCCGCCTCGACGCCGTCGTCTACCGCGCGAAGTTCGTGCCGACCGTGTTCGCCGCCCGCCAGTTCGTGAACCACGGCCACGTCAAGGTGAACGGCCGCCGCGTCAACATCCCGTCCTACCTCGTAAAGGTCGGCGACGTGATCGAGGTCAAGGAAGCCTCCAAGCAGCTCGCCATCGTGATCGAGGCCGCGGCCTCCGGCGAGCGCGACGTGCCGGACTTCCTCGAAGTCGACCACAACAAGATGACCGCCACGTATGTCCGCGTGCCGGCGCTCACCGAGGTGCCTTACCCGGTCCACATGGAGCCGAACCTCGTGGTCGAGTTCTACTCGCGCTGATCCCCGTCAGCAGACCGCTTTCGAAAGGCCGCCTCCGGGCGGCCTTTTTCGTTTATGCTCCTCCGCCGGGAGGACGTTTCGATGGCGCGCCTGATCTACAAGGTCGTGGAGCACGACGGCGGATGGGCCTACAGGCTCGGCGACGTGTTCTCAGAAACCTTCCCGACCCGCGAGGACGCCCACGACGCGGCCGAGCGCGCGGCGCAGGAGCAGCGCGTGACGGGCGACGACGAAGACATCGAATGGGAGGACGCCGGCGGCCGCTGGCACGGCGAGCATTCCGACGGCCGCGACCGGCCCGACACCGGCGTCGAGGACTGAGGGACCGCGCCGGCCCGGACCAAGGCCGCCGCGGACGCCCTACCCTTCGCCGACCCGCGCGAGCCATTCCTCTTCGGTGAGCGTCTCGATCCCGAGCTCCTTGGCCTTGTCGAGCTTGGAGCCTGCGCCCGGTCCCGCCACCACGAGATCGGTCTTCTTCGACACAGAGCCCGAGACTTTCGCGCCGAGCCGCTCGGCCATGGCCTTGGCCTCGTCGCGGGTCATGCGTTCGAGCGAGCCGGTGAAGACGACGGTCAGCCCTGAGACCGGTGAGCTTTCGGCGCGCTGCTCCATCGGCGCGGGCGTCACCTCGGCGAGCAGCGCGTCGAGCGGCGGGTCGTTCTTCGGCTCCTGAAAGAACTCGACCGCCGCCTTCGCCACGATCGCGCCGATCCCGTCGATGTCGATCAGCTCACGCCAGGCGTCGTTGCCTTTGTCGCCCTTCTCGCCGCTCGGAGCCACGGCATCCTTCGCGACCGCGCGCAAAGCCTCGATCGAGGGATAGCGGCGCATGAAGCGCTTGGCGTTGACCTCGCCCACATGGCGGATGCCGAGGCCGAACAGCAGCCGGTCGACGGTGCGCGAACGCGCCTCCTCGATGGCCGCGAACAGATTTTTCGCCGACGTCTCGCCCCAGCCGTCGCGGTTTCTGAGCGAGGTCAGCCGGCCGGGCGTCTCCTCAAGCGCTTTCAGGCGGAAGATGTCGGCCGGCTCGCGGATCTCGCCCCATTCGTAGAAGGCCTCGATCTGCTTTTCGCCCAGCCCCTCGATGTCCATGGCGTTGCGCGAGACAAAATGGCGAAGCCGCTCCACCGCCTGCGCGCGGCAGGTGAGGCCGCCTGTGCAACGCCACACCACCTCGCCCTCGTCGCGCGCCACATGGCTCTCGCAGACCGGGCATTTGCGCGGGAAGACGAAGGGTTCGCCCCTGCCCTCGCGCTCGGGATCGACCACGCGCACCACCTGCGGAATGACGTCGCCGGCGCGCTGCACCACCACCGTGTCGCCGACGCGCACGTCCTTGCGGGCGATCTCGTCCTCGTTGTGGAGCGTCGCGTTCGACACCACGACTCCGCCGACGGTGACGGGCCTGAGCTTCGCCACCGGCGTGAGCGCGCCGGTTCGCCCGACCTGGATGTCGATCGCCTCCAGCACGGTCGTCGCCTGCTCGGCCGGGAACTTGTGCGCGATGGCCCAGCGTGGCGAGCGCGACACGAAGCCGAGGCGGCGCTGGAGGTCCAGCCGGTCAACCTTGTAGACCACGCCGTCGATGTCGTAGCCGAGACCCGACCGCAGGGCCTCGATCGCGCGATACCGATCGAGCAGCTCGTCGGTCGTGCGGCAGACCCTCATCAGATCGTTCACGACGAAGCCCCAGCGGCCGAGATTGGCCACCATGCCCGACTGCGTCTCGGCCGGAACCTCGCTCGCCTCGCCCCAGGCGTAGGCGAAGAAGCGCAGCGGCCTCTGGGCGGTGATCTTCGGATCGAGCTGTCGGAGCGACCCGGCGGCGGCGTTGCGCGGATTGGCGAAGACCGGCTTTCCGGCCTCGACCTGCCGCTCGTTCAGCGCCTTGAAGTCGGCGTGGCTCATATAGACCTCGCCGCGCACCTCGATCACGGCGGGGACGTCCTCGCCCTTGAGGCGCTCGGGCACGTCCGCGATGGTGCGGAGGTTCTGCGTGACGTCTTCGCCCACCTCCCCGTCGCCGCGCGTCGCGCCGCGCACGAACACGCCGTTCTCGTAGCGCAGCGAGGCCGACAGCCCGTCGATCTTGGGCTCGGCCGTGACCGCGAGTTCGTCCTCGGGCTTCATCTGCAGGAAGCGGCGCACGCGCGCCGCGAACTCGGCCACGTCCTCGTCCTTGAAGGCGTTGCCGAGCGAGAGCATCGGCACGGCGTGCCGCACCTTGGCGAAGGCCTCCGAGGGCGCGGCGCCGACGGTCTGGCTCGGGCTGTCGGCGGTGACGAGGTCGGGGAACTCCGCCTCGAGCGCGTTCAGTCTTTGGCGAAGGGCGTCGTAGTCGGCGTCCGAAATGGCCGGCGCGTCGTCCTGATAGTAGCGCCGGTCATGCGCGCGGATTTCGTCCGCGAGCCGCGCGTGTTCAGCCGCGGCGTCGGGCAGCGAGAGCGGGAGTTCGCCGCCTGTGTCTTTCTGCTTGGCCATTGTCTCGCGCGATCTCACGAACTGCGTGCTTCGAGACGCCGTCCTGCGGACGCCTCCTCAGCATGAGGACGGATTGAAGCGCACCAACGATCCTCATGCTGAGGAGCCTTCGCGCAAGCGAGGGCGTCTCGAAGCACGCAGTTCGTCTGCGCGGCCCTCACGCCGCCCCCTCCAGCAGCCGCGCCGCGGCCGCCCTCGCCTCTTCGGTCACCGAGGCGCCGGCCAGCATGCGGGCGATCTCCTCCTTGCGCTCGGACGCCGCAAGGCCCGAGACGCGCGTCGCCACCCTTGTCTCGCCTTCGGCCTGCGCCTTCGAGATGAGAAAATGCGAACTGGCCCGCGCCGCGACCTGGGGTGCGTGGGTGACGGAGAGCACCTGCACCGCGCAGGCGAGCCGCGCCAGCCGCGCGCCGATCGCATCCGCCACCGCGCCGCCGACGCCGGTGTCGATCTCGTCGAAGACCAGCGTCGGAGCCGAGCCACGGTCGGCGAGCGCGACCTTCAGCGCGAGCATGAAACGAGAAAGCTCGCCGCCGGACGCGATCTTCGCGAGCGGGCCGGCGCGCGTGCCGGGATTGGTCTGGACCCAGAACTCGACGCGGTCGACGCCCTCGGGACCAGCCGCGTCGCTCTCGATCTCGGTCGCGAAGCGGGCGCGTTCGAGCTTGAGGTCGGGAAGCTCCGCCATCACCGCGGCGTCGAGCGTCGCGGCGGCCGCCCGGCGGGATGCGCTGAGAGTTTCCGCGGCGCCGGCGTAGGCTGCGCGGGCCGCTTCCGCCTCGGCCCCGAGCGCCCCCAGCCGAGCCTCGCCGGCGTCGATGTCGGCCAGATCCGCCTTGAATTTCTTCGCGAGCGCCGCGAGCTGGTCGGCGGGCACGGCGTATTTGCGGGAGGCGGCGCGCAGGGCGAACAGCCGCTCCTCGATGCGTTCGAGCTCGCGGGGGTCGAACGCCGTCGCATCGAGCGCGGCTTTCAGATGCGCTTCGCCTTCGTCGAGCGCGACGAGGGCCGCGTCGAGCGCCGCGATTGCGGGCTGGACCAGCTCCGGCGAGGCGGCGGCCCGGCGTTCGAGCCGCCGGACGGCGTTCGCGATGGCGCTCGCCGGAGCGGCGGAGCCCGCGATCTGCTCGAACGCCTCGTTGAGGTCCTCGGCCGTCTTCTCGGCCTTCATCATGTCGGCGCGCCGCTCGGCGAGCGCCTGCTCCTCGCCGGCCTCCGGCGCGAGCGCCGACAGCTCCTCACTCCCATGGCGCAGGAAGTCGGCCTCGCGGCGCGCGGCCTCGACGCGCTCCGCATGGTCGGCGAGCGCGCGCTCCGCCGCGCGGCGGGCGGTCCAGGCGCTCCGAACCGCCTCGGCCTGCCGGCCGAGCCCTCCGTAAGCGTCGAGCAAGGCGCGGTGAGCCGCGGGATCGACCAGCGCGCGATCGTCGTGCTGGCCGTGGATCTCGACCAGCAGCGCGCCGAGGCTCCGGAGCGTCTGCACGCTCACCGGCTGGTCGTTGGCGAAGGCGCGGGTGCGGCCGTCGCGCGCCTGCACGCGGCGCAGGATGAGGTCGCCGTCGTCGTCGATGTCCTGCGCCTTGAGCAGCGCCCGGGCGGGGTGATCGGAGGCGAGATCGAAGGCGGCGGTGACCTGCCCCTGCGCTTCGCCCTCGCGCACGAGGCCGCCATCGCCGCGCCCGCCGAGCGCGAGCGACAGCGAATCGAGCAGGATCGACTTGCCGGCGCCGGTCTCGCCGGTCAGGGCCGAGAGGCCGGAGCCGAAATCGAGATCCAGCCGGTCGATCAGGACGATGTCGCGGATCGAAAGCCTTGCGAGCACGGCGCCATCCGCGCGGAGGAGGATCAGGCCGGCGGGTTCGCCGCCGCGGTCTTGGCGCCGCCGCCGAAGGCGCGGCTGATCCAGCTGCCCTGGTTTTCCTGCGGCTGGACGCCCGCGCCGTTCAGCAGCGCGAAGCTCTGCTTGTACCAGTCGCTGTCGGGATAGTTGTGGCCGAGAATCGCGGCCGCAGTCTGGGCCTCGCCGACGATGCCGAGCGACAGATAAGCCTCGACGAGGCGATGCAGCGCCTCCTCGATGTGGCGCGTCTGCTGGTACTGGCTGACCACGACGCGGAAGCGGTTGATCGCGCCGGTGTAGTCCTTGCGGGCGAGATAGAAGCGGCCGACCTGCATCTCCTTGCCGGCGAGCTGGTCGCGCGCGATCATCGCGCGGCGCTTGGCGGGCTCGGCGTATTCGCTGTTCGGCCAGCGGCGCACCAGCTCGTCGAAGGCCGCGATGGCGCGCGTCGTACGCTCCTGGTCGCGGCTGACGTCCGGCACCTGATTGTAATAGGACATGCCGACGAGATACTGCGCGTAGGCCGCGTCGGGGCTCGTCGGATGAAGCTGGACGTAGCGGTTTCCGCTGTTGATCGCGTCCTGATACTTGCCGTCGCGATAGGCGACGTAGGTCGTCATCAGCACCGACTTGCGGCCCCAGTCCGTATAGGGATGCTGGCGGTCGACCTCGGCGAACTTCTTCTTGGCGCCGTCGTAGTCGCCGGTGTTCAGGCCGGTGAGGCCTTCGTTGTAGAGCTTGTCCGCGGGCTCGTCCGGCGCGAGCTCTTCCTTCTTGTCCCCGAACATCGAGCAGCCCGCGACCGGCAGAGCCAGCGCCACGAGCAGAGCGTTCCGGATCATCCGGCGCCCCCGCGCGGGTGAAGGAGCAGTAGGCGAACGCACGGCCATCGCGAGCCTCTCACACAGTCAGACGGATTCGGCCCCCGGGACCGGCCCGCGCCGAGAAGACGCGGACGCCGACGCACCATGACGGCGTCGGGAGCGATGTCTATAGCGGAAAGTCATCTCCAACGCACCCGCGGCTTTTTTGCGACAGGACGTCGATCCGAACGCCGCAAGAGGCGACGCCGCCGCCTCAGGACGGCTGCTGCTCCAGCGCGACGTCGACCGAAATGCCGCGGATCTGCAGCTTCCACATGCGCGCGAAAATCCCGTTTTTCTCGATCAGATCCTCGATCGGACCGTCCTCGGCGACCCGGCCGCCCATCAGCACGACGATCCGGTCGAAGCTCGTCAGCGTCGAGAGCCGGTGCGCGACCGCGATGACGGTGCGGTCCTTGGTCAGCCGGTCGAGCGCGCGCTGGACCTCGATTTCGGATTCGGTGTCGAGCGCCGAGGTCGCCTCGTCGAGAATCACGATCGGCGCGTCCTTCAGGATCGCCCGCGCGATGCCGACGCGCTGCCGCTGGCCCCCAGAAAGCTTCGCGCCGCGGTCGCCGACGATCGTGGCGTAGCCGTCCGGCAGGTCGTCGATGAAATGGCAGTGGGCGGCGGCGGCCGCCGCCCTCACCTCCTCGTCGGTCGCCTCCGGGCGGCCGAAGCGGATGTTGTCCATGACGGTGCGGTGGAACAGCGAGATTTCCTGCGGCACCACAGCGATCGCGAAGCGCAGCGACTCCTGCGTCAGGTCCTTCGCGTCCTGCCCGTCGATCAGCACCCTGCCCGCCTGAATGTCGTGCAGGCGCTGGACGAGGTGGATGATGGTCGACTTGCCCGCGCCCGAAGGCCCGACCACGCCGACCTTCTGGCCGGCGGGAATGTCGAGGTCGAAGTCGCGCAGCACGGGCTTCGCGGGGTCGTAGCCGAAGGTCACGTTCTCGAAGCGGACCGCTCCGGCCCGACGCTGGAACGGCTTCGCGTCGGGCGCGTCGATCACCTCATGGGCGACGCCCACGACCCGCAAGGTCTGGCCGAGATAGTTGACGTGCTGCTCGATGTCGACGAGCGCGACCGCGAGGTCCCGCGAACCGTGCAGGATGCGGAACACGAGGGTGGAGACCACCACGACGTCGCCGGCCGTCACGCTGCCGGCCTGCCAGAGTAGCAGCGCCCAGATCAGCATCGACCCGGCCATCATCCACAGCATGACGTCGTGGATGACGCGCGCCTTCTCGGTGAACATCCAGCTTCTGCGCTGGGACGTCGCCTCGCCGTCGAGCGTGTGGCGCAGCCGCGCCCGCTCGCGCGCGCCGGCCGCGAAGGCCTTGATCGACCAGATGTTGGTCAGCACGTCGACCATCTCGCCGCCGGTCTGCCCGGCCTGCTCCGCATAGTGGCGGTGCAGCGGGCGGCCGCGCGCGCTGTAGAGGAACAGCAGGCCGGTGATCGCCACGGCGAAGACGGCGAGCGCCGCCGCCATCCAGACGTTGATCGTGAGGAAGATGACGAACGCGCCGACGAAGTTCACGATCGGCGGCGCGACGTTCCAGGTCAGCTTGTTGACCATGGCGGAAAAGTCGCCGGCCGTGGACGTGATCCGGTGGCCGAGCGAGCCCGCCCGCTGCTCCTGGAAGAAGCGCATCGGGTGGCCGGTGGCGTAGTTCAGCAGATCGAGCCGGATGTCGACGCCCACGCCGACGGAGGTGCGGCAGCCGAGCCAGCCCGAGACGCGCCACAGCGCGGCCTCGAGCGCGAACAGCCCGACGAAGAAGCCGAGCGCCCACCAGACCGCCGTGTTGCCGGCCGGCGGCTTCTCCATCGCGTCGACCAGCAGCTTCATGCCGTATTGCGAGGCGATGCCGGCGAGCGAAGCCGTGACGACGACCGCGCTCAGCCCGATGAAATGGCCGGGCCACAGCTTGACGTAGCGCCACAGAAAGGCGAGCGGCCCGCGCATCGAGAGCGCGAGCTCCTCGTTCTCCTCCATGCGCTCGGGCGCGTAGGCCCGCTCCGCTGCGCGCACGTGCTCGGCGGTCGAGAGGGCGTGATCCGTCATGACGCCTCGCGGCGAAGCGGTTCGGCCGGCGCGTCGTTGGCGGCGGCGCGCTCGCCCTCGAAACGCAGGCGCTGCCGCTCCAGCTCCTCGGCGAACGGCTCGCACAGCCGGCGGTCGCCGCTCTCGTCGGCGTTTCCGAACAGGCCGACCTCGCAGTGTCGGTCGTTCTCCCAGCCCGGATAGTCGAGGATCGGATAGAGGCACATGGCCTCGACCGAGGCGCCAGCCTTCCGGGCGGCGTCGACCTCCTGGCAGACATAGTAGAGCCACGCCGGCCGGGCGGTGTTCTCGGCGCCGAGTTCGGAGACGATCACCGGCCGGCCGTATCGCGCGGAGACCTCGGCGAGCATCTCGCGGAACGGCCGGTAGTTGTATTGCCCGAGCGGGATCGGCGGCCCGCCCAGAACCCACTGATTGTCCGGGTAGAAATTGACGCCGACGATGTCGAGCTTGTCGGGCGAGCCGCCGAGCTCGGGGTTCAGCCGGCCGACCAGCATGTCGTGGGCGGCGTACTGGACCTCGCAGTAATTCGCCGCGTCCTCGATCGCCTGAGGGCTGTCGCCGTTCGGCGCCACGTGGATCGACGGCTCCGCCACGATGAAGCGCGCGCGCGGCTCGACCTCGCGGATCGCGTCGACGGCGGCGATCGCGGCACGGGCGAGCTGGCGCTTCAGGTCGTCGCCACGCCCCTTCGCGCACGGATTGAACCGCCCCATGTCGCCGCCGGCCCAGGCCCAGAACGACATCTCGTTGACCGGACAGAAATAGGGAACGCCGTCTCCCTGATCGGCGATGAAGCGTGCCGCGGCCTTTGCGAAGCGCGCGAAACGCTCCGGAAAGGCCGGCGACCAGACGTCGAGCCAGTCCGGATAGCCGTAATGGCAGAGGTCCCAGACGATCTGGACCCCGGCGTGCGACGCCGCCTTCGCCATCGGCTCGACGCTCGACCAGTCGTAGAAGCCGGCGGTCTTCTCGATGAGGTGCCAGCGCATGCCGTCGCGGGCGGCGCGGAGGCCGCGCCGGGCGACGAGCGCGTAGTCGCTCGCGGCGAAAACGTCGTGCTTCGTGGAGGCGATCAGATCCAGCCGGCGGCCGTCGGCGCGACGTTGCGACGCGCATTCGAAGCCCGCCATGAAGAAGCTGCGCAGTCCGGCGGAACACGGCTGGACGCTGTGGCTCAAGGCTGTTCTCCGTTGAAAACCGGGCGGAGACGGCCCGGCGACGGGGGCCATATGGGACGCCAAGCCCGGGCTCGCCCCGGACCGCCCTGATTTGTACGAAACCGTACTGAAGTGGCGCGTTGGGAACCTCGTCTCACGATGAGTTGTTTCGCGACTGGTGATCTGCATTCCCCTGCAGCCGACCGATGCCGTTCAGTTTCGGTTCAGCGTCCTCCAGATACCGCTTTCCGCATCCATCAACGTTCGATCGGGAGACAGAATGCAACCGACAGCTAGACTTGCGCCGAATTTGGGATCCGATGACCCTTTAAGATTTGAAGACGCGACTGTCGTTTGCTTTTCCCATCTGAGATGGGATTTCGTCTATCAGAGACCGCAACATCTTCTGAGTCGCTTCGCCCGACATCATGACGTCGTCATGATCGAGGAGCCGATTTTCGAGGACGTCAAGCAGCCCGAACTGCGCCTTACGCCTCGCGAAGGCCGCGTGACGATCGGGGTGCCAGTGCTGCCCCAAGGCCTCTCAGAGAGCGGCAAGGTCCACGCCCAGCGGCAGCTTGTCGACCGGCATCTTGCGACCCTGAAAACCAGCCGCCGCGTGTTCTGGTACTACACCCCGATGGCGCTGCTCTTCACGCGCCACCTCGCCGCCGACGTCGTCGTGTTCGACTCGATGGACGAGCTTTCCGCCTTCAAGGGCGCGCCGCCCGAACTCCTCGCGCTCGAGGAGGAGATGATGGGCCGCGCCGACGTCGTGTTCACCGGCGGGCACAGCCTCTACGAGGCGAAGAAGCACCGCCACCACGACATCCACGCCTTCCCGTCGTCGATCGACACGAAGCACTTCGGGCGCGGACGGTCGTCCGAACGCGAGGAGCCCGAGGATCAGGCGTCGATCCCGCATCCGCGCCTCGGCTTCTTCGGCGTCGTGGACGAACGCTTCGACATCGACCTGCTACGCGAGGTCGCGGCGGCGAAGCCCGACTGGCAGTTCGTCATGATCGGCCCGGTGGTGAAGATCGATCCGGCGGACCTTCCGAAGGGCGACAACATTCACTGGCTCGGCGGGCGCGACTACAAGCGTCTCCCGGACTACATCGGCGGATGGGACATCGGCTTCATGCCGTTCGCGCTGAATGAATCGACCCGGTTCATCAGCCCGACCAAGACGCCCGAATTCCTCGCGGCCGGCCTGCCGGTCGTGTCGACGCCGATCCACGACGTGATCCGCTCCTACGGGGACGAGGGCTACGTCGAGATCGCGAAAGACGCCGCCTCAATCGTGAAATCGGCCGAAGAGCTGATGGCGATGGATCGCGCGCCGTTCCTCAAGCGGGTCGATCAGAAGCTCGCTGAGAACTCCTGGGACCAGACGTTCGAAAGGATCTACGAACTCGTGGTGAAGGCGCACGACCGTCGTCACGCACGTTCCGAAGGGGCGCACCTCGGAAAGGACACCCTCCGTGTATGATTGGCTGATCGTCGGCGCAGGCTTCGCAGGCAGCGTCCTCGCGGAAAGGATCGCGTCGGAACGCGACCAGTCCGTGCTCATCATCGACCGTCGTCCGCACATCGCAGGCAACGCCTACGACCGGTATGACGACGCGGGCGTGCTTATGCATCAGTATGGGCCGCACATCTTCCACACCAACTCGGACGCGATCGTCGACTATCTGTCGAAGTTCACCGACTGGCGTCCCTACGAGCATCGCGTGCTCGGCATGATCGACGGCAAGCTGGTGCCGATCCCGATCAACCGCACGACCATCAACGCGCTCTACGACCTCGACCTCAAGACCGACGAGGAGGCTCAGGCCTTCCTCGATTCGCGCGCCGAGCCGGTCGAGACGATCCGCACGTCGGAGGACGTGGTGGTGTCGAAGATCGGCCGCGAGCTCTACGAGAAGTTCTTCAAGGGCTACACCACCAAGCAGTGGGGGCTCGATCCCTCGCAGCTCGACAAGTCGGTCACCTCGCGCGTGCCGACGCGCACGAACGAAGACGACCGCTACTTCACCGACGCGCACCAGATCATGCCGAAGCATGGCTACACGCGGATGTTCGAGAAGATGCTCGATCATCCGAACATCAAGATCATGCTGAACGCGGACTATCGCGAGATCCGGGACGAGATCCCGCACCGCCGGCTGATCTTCACCGGCCCGATCGACGAGTTTTTCGACTTCCGATACGGCCGCCTGCCCTACCGTTCGCTCAAGTTCAAGCATGTGACGCTCGACCAGGCGCAGTATCAGCCGACCGGCACGGTCAACTATCCGATGAGCGAGGACTACACCCGCATCTCGGAGTACAAGCACCTGACCGGCCAGGAGCACCACAAGACGACGATCACCTATGAGTATCCGTCGGCGACTGGCGATCCCTACTATCCGATCCCGCGCGACGAGAACCAGGCGCTCTACAAGAAGTACCAGGCGCTCGCGCAGCAGACGGAAAACGTCCATTTCGTCGGACGGCTCGCGACCTATCGCTACTACAACATGGACCAGGTCGTGGGTCAGGCCCTCGCCGAGTTCCGCCGCATCCAGGAGCAGGTTCCGCTCTGGAGCGCGGGCGTCAACGGCGCCGGCGCGACGACCGCCGACGATCGCCTCGTCGGCGCGAGGCTGGACGGCCGCCTGCTGAACTGACGGCGGCCATCGCAAACCGACGGACACGGGCGCCGCCGGAAAGCGGCGTCCGTTTTCGTCTGTTTGGATCTGGCCGGAGAGGTCCGCGCCGCCCTCTCGCGAAACGCAGCCTTATCGCCGCCTCTCCACCGTCATCGGCAGACCGCCCTTCGGCTGAAGCGAGATGCCCCCGAACGGAACGATCGGCCCTTTGGCCGCGAGGCGGAAACGAAGCCGGCGCGCGAAAGCAAGAATTCCGAACA
Organism: Ancylobacter novellus; assembly: GCA_003241695.1. Lineage (GTDB taxonomy): Bacteria > Pseudomonadota > Alphaproteobacteria > Rhizobiales > Methylopilaceae > Methylopila. The sequence goes on from QFPN01000004.1 coordinate 26,342, forward strand.
TCAGATTCGCGCTCGACGCGCTCGCGCCGGGACAGACCCTCGGTCCGGCCGCATAGGGGATGAATGCGAAGCGGTGTCGTTTGTCGCGGTTTTCGTCTGCGAAGCGGTCGGGATCAAAAACGCCGGGGCGTTCCCACAGCTTCTCGTGACGGTGGATCACGAACGGGACGACGCACATGATCGCGCCTTTCGGGACCCGGTTTCCGCACACCTCGTCGGCCGCCTGCGCCTTTCGCAGGATGATCGGAATCGGAGGGTAGAGGCGCATTGTCTCGTCAAGCACCCGGCGCGTATAAGGGACGCGCGCGACGTCCTCAGGCGTCAGCGGCCTGTCGCCGACGACCTCGTCGATCTCGGCATGCATCCGCTCTTCAACATTCGGGTGGTGCGCGAGAAGGTACCAGATCCAGGTCAGCGCCCGAATGGTGGCGTCGCCCGCCGAGAGGATCGACGCCGCCTCATCCCGGATTTCCTCGCTCGGAAGCGGCTCGCCGTCCTGACGGTCCCGCGCATGGGCGAGGCGCCAGAGCAGATCCTGCCCGCCCGCCCAGTCGTCGGCCAGACGCGCGTCGATGAGGCGACGCAGCGCCTTGTCGGCCTCGTCTTTCCATCCGGGCGTCGAACGCCGCGTCACGAGCTTCGACATCCATCCGGGCATCGGCACGACATCGAGCGCGCGAGGCTTGCGCGGCACGACGGAGAGCCATTTCAGCACCTGCAGCGCTTCGGGATCGCCGCCGGTGGCGATTTGATTCAGCATCGCAGTGAGCAGACCGGACGCGACCTTCTCCATGTCGACCGGCTTCTTGCCAGCCTTCCTGGCGAGATCGGCCGCCGCCGTCTCCGCAAGCGCGATCAGCGCAGGGGCGTCGGGCTTCACGGCGCGGAGATCGATCGAAGGCGTCGCGATGCGCCGGTGCTTGCGCCAAGTTTCGCCTTCGCTCGAGAGCGTTCCCGTGCCGATCTCGGCCTCGAACAGGCGACGGATGGTCGGCACGCGCGGATAGTTGTCGAAGTTGTCGACGAGAATCCGCTTCACCCCTGCCGGATCGCTGACGAAGCAGACAGTGACCGCGCCGTAGGAGCGCCGAACGAACAGCTCGCGATAGAGTTCCGCGTCGAACACGCCGAGCGAGTTCGCGGGAATGGTCTTGAGCAGCCGCCAGCCGGACAACCGCTTTTCAGGCCGCTCCGGCATGGCGAGGGCAGGCGGTTCGAACGCTTCGGTCATCGAACGCGGGCGCAGCCGTCGCAGTCCGGGCGCCCCGAGGCGCCAAGGGGCGCGCTCACCCTTTCATGACGCCGCCGCGAAACAGGCGCAGGCGCTCTTCTCCCCCTCATAGCGGGGAGCAGTTGCGTCAACGTCGAAGGCGTTTCGCAGGGGTCTCGCCCTCCACGGGGAAACGACGCCGCGCTATCGAAACGCAGTTCATCTGCGGCCCGCTCGGGCCGCGGTCCATATCGCATCGTCTCGCTGTTCCCGCACGTTCCTCCCGATCGTTGGCACGCCCCCCTTCATCAGGCAACCCGCCGCCCCGATCGAGCGCCCGAGATCGACGAACGTTTTTTGGCGCCAAAACCTTGAGTTGCAAGCCGAGCGAAACCAGCTATAATTGTCATAGTTTTCATGGAAATGAACTTAAGTTTCCACCAAAGAAAAAACGGCCTGCGTCGTGACTGATTGAAAAACACGCATTTTTTTATGAATTTATCCGTACAAATCCATTTATAGAAGGTTTTATATTAATCAATCGCGTGTATGCATTTGTTTAATTTATATATCTAACTGTAAATTTTGAAATTTCTCGCATGAGAATAGAAATGTATACGAAACGCGTCTTTCTGGAGGCGTATCGATGCATAAGAATTACCGCGCTTACAGAATTAAGCGCAAGGCGCGTTTAGACAATAGTGGCTCAGCGGCGATAGAATTCGCTTTGATCGCCCCCATTCTGATCATCATACTGTCCGGAATTCTTTGCTACGGCGTATACTACGGCGCCGCCAACAGCGTCCAGCAAATCGCGGCTGACGCCGCGCGCGCGTCGGTTGCGGGTTTGAACGACGCGGAGCGCGCTTCGCTCGCCCGCAGCCACGTCGCGCAGGCGGCGCCCTCCTTCGTGCTGATCAACCCGTCCCGTCTGACGGTGAAGGCGAACCCCTCGAGCGCCTCCGCCGACGTCTTCGAAATTTCGGTCTCCTACGACGCGAGCTCGCTCGCGATCTGGGCGTTCAGCGGGCTTCTCCCATTGCCGCCGCGCGTCATCGTCCGCACGGCCGCCATCCAGCGAGGAGGCTACTAGCCATGCGCCGGAACGTCCTGCGTTCCGTGCTCGGAATGGTGAGGCGGGACGAGGCCGGCTCGGTTTCGGTGCTCACCGCAGCGTTCGGCCTTTGCCTGATCGGCGGACTGGCGGTTTCGGTCGACGTCGCGCATGTCTATCTCGCAAAGCGCGCCGATCAGAGCGCGCTCGACCTCGCCGCCCTGGCGGCGGCGCGCGACCTGTCGGTTTCGGAAAGCGCGGCGCGGGCGGCGCTCGCCCAGAACGGCGTCAAGTCGCCGGACACGCTCTCCGTCGTTATCGGCCGCTACACGCCCGACGCCACGACAGCGCCCGCCGCGCGGTTCGTCGCAGGCGGCCAGCCCGCGAACGCCGTCCGGCTCGATATGACCACCCATGCGGCGCTGTTCTTCGGGCGCGCGTTCCTGAACGTCGCCCCGCAGCTCGCGACCCGCTCGACAGCGGTCAACACCCGCGTCGCATCGTTCAGCGTCGGCTCCCGACAGGCCTCGCTGCAGGGCGGCGTCGCCAACGCGCTGCTGTCGGCCCTGCTCGGCGGCTCGGTGTCGCTCAGCGTGTCGGACTACAACGCCCTCGCCGACGCCCAGATCGAGATGCCCGCCTTGCTGTCGTCCCTCGCGACGCAGACGCGCGTCACCGCGGCGACCTACAACGACGTCCTGCAAACGTCGCCGCAGCTCTCGGATTTCATCAAGGCGCTCGCCGGCTCGTCGACCTCGGCCACGGCGAAGTCCGCGCTCCAGCAGCTGTCGCAGGCGGCCGGCCGGAAAACCGTCCCGCTCGGGCGGCTGATTTCCTTCGGCCCGGTCGGAGACGTGAAGCTCGGCGATCAGGCAGGGCTCAGCGCGTCGGCTTCGATCCTGCAGACCCTGACGACCGCCCTCGCCGCGGCGAACGGGCAGAGCCAGATCGCCCTCGATCTTGGCGCGCAGGTCCCCGGCCTCCTCGGCCTCACCGCCTCGATCACGATCGGGGAACGCCCCCAGCAGTCGCCCTGGTTCGCGCTCGGACGGGAAAACGCGACCGTCCACACGGCGCAGACGCGTCTGAGGCTCAACGCGAAGGTCGGCGGCGTCCTGGGCCTAGCGTACCTCAACCTGCCCGTGGCGGTCGACGCCGCGGCCGCCGAAGCGACGCTGTCGAGCGCCCGGTGCGGCCGGTCGCCGCGAACCGACATGCAGGCGACGCTGGCTGTGACGCCGGCAATCTCCCGCGTCTGGATCGGCGAGCCGAGAAGCCTCACGCGCTGGAACGACATGACCTCGGCGGCCGACGTCGGTCCCGCGACGATCGCCGACGCCCTGCTGCTTTCGGCCACGGCCTCGGCCTATGTCGGGGCGGAAAACCTCAGGCCGACCCAGGTTTCCTTCACCGCCTCCGAAATCGGCGCCGGCGTGGTCAAGACGGTCGCGACCAGCTCCATCATGCAGTCGACGCTCGCGAGCCTCACCCAGAACCTCGTGGTGACCGTCAAGCTCAACCCGCTCGGCCTCGGCCTCGGCACGCCGAAAGTCGTCGGCGACACCCTCTCGAAAACCCTGTCGCCCGTCGGGGCGCTGCTCGATCCGACGCTCAACTCGCTGCTGCGGCTGCTGGGCGTCGGATTGGGCGAGGCGGACGTGACGGTCCGCGGCATGCGCTGCGACGGGTCGGTTCTCGTCGGCTGAGTCGACCCGTCGACGCGGGCGCTTCTCCGGGGAGCGATCTCCTAGCCGCGATTGTCCTTCGCCGCCTGGGCGTTCTTCGTGGCCTGGGAGACGCTGCCGACCTTCGCCCGGTTGACGGTCGTCTCCGCCTTCCGATTGCGCACCGGGCGCATCCCGTCATTGGCGCTGGCGCCCGGCGCGGGACGCTTGGCCTTCGGCGCCTTGGCCCGCAGCGCGAGCGCCTTGCGCGCCGCCGCCTTGAGCGAATCGTGCGCCGCCGACGACCGGCGACGCGCCATTTCCGCGTTCAGCCGCTTGAGGGCGCTCGAAAAGAACTGCTTGCGGAGAGAAGGCTTGCCGACCTCGCCGGGAAAACCCGCGCCTCGCTGCTCCGCCTTGCCTCGAATTGTCCGCTTCACCTGCCGCACGAAAGTGCGCTCCTTGCCGCGAAGCTCCCGAACCGTTTTGCGGGTCTGGGCGAGGGCGTCGTCGTCGACCTCCCTCAGCGCGGGCATGTGCGAGCGCGCGAGCAATTCGGACTCCTCATGGGTCATCACCGCGCGTTCGGCTTTGATTGAACTGGCCACTGTCATCCTCCCAAGCGTATCGGCTTGAGATAGTTCGTGGCCTCGCCTCGCCAACCGGCGCGGCCGGCGACGCCGGAAAGCCGGGCCGCCCTGAGGATCGCGACATCGCAGCCGGAGGCTGTCCGCATACGGCGTCAAAAGAACGTGAGACGAACCAAAGAAGATCGGGGAGCGGATTTGAAGGCGCTCGGGATCGCCTCTTCCGCCAAACCCTTGAAGTTGCTGGTCGGAGTGGCAGGATTCGAACCTGCGACCCCCTCGTCCCGAACGAGGTGCGCTACCAGGCTGCGCCACACTCCGAAGCAACGACGCGCCTTATAGGGGGCGCTCGTGCGCTCCGCAAGCGACCTCGTGCGACCTCGGGCCGACATGCGCGATTTTATCGTCGCGAGGCGCCGCGGCGTCCTTCAACGCGTATCGACGACCGTGAGAACGACGCAGGCGATCGTGACGATGCTTCCCGCCGCGGTGACGAACCAGCCGACGTGATAGAGCAGCGTCATCTCGCGCCGTCCGATCTCGGCCGACACGGGAGAGAGCCAGATGCCGAGCATGGCTACGGCCACGCCTGCGAAACCGCAGAGCACATAAAGTTTGTGCCTGTCCGACAGGACGCCCCTGTCGCTGCGCTCCCGCTCGTCAGCCATGCCAGCCTCCCGCGTCGCACGGTCCGCGACGTGGTGGACAGAGTGGCGGGACGGCCAAGCGTTCGCAAGCGACGGTCTTCCGGAACCTCCCCCCTCCCCCATGCGTTTTGGGTTGCGAAGACGGTTTCAGGAACCGTCCTGTCTCGATGGGGAGAAGCATGGCTTCGAGCGACAAGATCACGGAAGCCGGCGACGAGATTGCCGACGCGGTCTCATCAGCCGGTCGAACGGCCGAGTCAGCCGCGCGCCGCGCCGGAGCGACGCTCGAACATGAAGCGGCGGAAGGCGCCGACAGGTTCCGCAGAGCCGGACGTCGCGGCGCCCGCGCCTATGACGAGGCTCTGGAGGACTTCGAAGGGCGGGCCGACTCGCTGGAAGCCACGATCCGCAGGAACCCGCTTGCGGCGGCCGGCGCCGCCCTCCTCGTCGGCATCGTGTTCGGACGTTTCATTCTTTGAGGCTTGCCGGAACCGAAATCCGGCTTTTTTGGAGGACGACGACAATGGTCAACACCAACACAGTCAAGGGCGCGGCCAAGGAGATGACCGGCAAGGCCAAGGCCGCCGTCGGCAAGGCGACCGGCGAGAAGGATCTGGAAGCCCGGGGCCGCGCCGAGGAAGCCGCCGGAAAGGCGCAGAAGGCCGTCGGCAAGACGATCACCAAGGCGCGCAACGCGCTCGGGTGACGGCAGGCCCTGCGACCACGGAGCGGCAGGCCGGGACGAGACGATCGTTCTCAGCCCGCCTGCCGCGCCTCGGTCTGGGAAGACCGTGCCGCGTCGCGCTGGTCGAGGATGTCCTTCACCGCCTCGGCGAGGCGAGACAGGGATTTTCGTGATTTGGTGATGGTGATCGCGCCGACGCCGCGTTCTGCGTCACGCGCGGAAAAGATGATTGCGGGCACCGGGCGCGGCTCGGCGCGTTTGAGCGCCTTGAGCACGTCAAGTCCCGAGCCGTCCTCGAGAGCGACGTCGAGGATCGCCAGCTCGTAGTTTCCGGCCTCGATCTCCCGCAGCGCCGCCGCGACGCTCGTCACGGAGACGACGTCCCCAAGCGACGCCAGCGCCGCGGAAACGACGTTGCAGAGATCCACGTCGTCCTCGACGTGCAGAATGCGCGGACGGTTCGCCGGCGCCCTCGCGCGCTGCAGCACGATTGCGGCGAGACGGCTGGCGTCGACCGGCTTTCGCATCCAGGCGGCGACGTCGAGCCTGTCCGCGCCGGGCGCGTGTCTGGTCGTGTCGGCGTCCGCCGAAACCACGACGACGGGAAGCGAAGCGCCTTTCGGCGTCCTTCGCAGATCCCGGATGAGCCCGAGACCGTCGCCGTCCGGCAGGTTGAGATCGACGAGCGCGGCGACGAAATCATCGGCCTGGACCGCTTTCAAAGCGGCTCTGACGGTGCCGGCCGTGACGCTTTCGAAGCCGGCGTCTCTCATCTGTTCCGCGAGAATCGCGGCGATCAGCGCGTCGTCCTCGCAGATCAGAACCTTGGGCCTCGGCGCGACCGGCGCGGAGGTAGACGCGAGCGGCGGGCGACGCGTGACATGGCGCGGGAGCTGGACCTCGAACTCCGTTCCCTCTCCCACGGCAGTGCGGTAGGTCAGGGCGCCCGCGTGCCGCTCCACGATCTCGCGACAGATCGCGAGGCCGAGGCCGGTGCCGCCCTTGCGCCGGCTGTCCGAGCCGTCCGCCTGGGCGAATTTGGTGAACACCTGCGAGCGGAACGCTTCGGGAATGCCCGGACCGCGGTCCTTCACGACGATCGACACGGCCTCGCCGGCCGCGAACGCCGACACCGTCACGAGCCCGCCCCGCGGCGAGAATTTGATCGCGTTCGACAGCAGGTTGGTGACCACCTGAATCAGCCGGTCCTGGTCGCCGTAAACGGTCAGCCCGACCTCGCTCGGGAGAAGCTCGACATCGACGCCGTAGCCGTCCGCATAGGCGCGGAGATCGGCGATCGCCTGGGCGGCCAGATCGGCCACGGACACCGAGCGCAGATCGAACGTCATGCGTCCGGCCTCGATCTTCTCGACGTCGAGAATGTCGTTGATGAGGCGCACCAGCCTCAGGCTGTTCGAATGCGCGATCTGGATGAGCCGCTTCGCCTGTTCGCCGAGCGGACCGGCCGCGCCGCCGGCCAGCAGGCCGAGCGATCCCGCGATGGAAGTCAGCGGCGTGCGGAGCTCATGGCTCACCGTGGAGACGAACTCGCTCTTCAGCCGCTCCACGCGTTTGCGTTCGCTGATGTCCCGAGCGCTCAGAAAGATGCGCTCCACCGCCCCGTCCGCGCCCCGCAGCGGCACGTGCACGACCTCGTAGACGCTCGGAAGCCCGTCGATATGCGGCTCGCGCTCCACCGTGGTCACGCGGCCGAGATCGAGCGACCGCTTCATGTCGTGCTCGATCGACAGGCCCCGCGCGCCGGGAAACACGTCCCGCGGCTCGCGGCCGATCACCTCGCTTGCGGCGAGCCCGGTCGAGGCGGTCGCCGCGGCGTTCCATGTCTCGATGCGGAACCGGGAGCCGGGCTCCACCCGCACCACGACCTTGGCGTCGGGCGAATGGTCGAAAAGCCCGCGAAACAGCGCTTCCGCCTCGCCGAGCCTGTGTTCGCGATCTTCGATCGCAGTCGCCATCACCTCGAGCGCGCGCCCGAGCGCCGCGACCTCGCCGCTCGCCCTGACGTCCGGCCGCGCCGCTAGGTCGCCCGCTTCGAGCCGGCCCGCATAAGCGGTCAGCCGGCGCACGGGGCTGAGCACCATGATCTCGGTGCCGAGCACGCCGAGCGCGAGCGAGCCGAGAAGAATGCCGGCGATCAGCAGAAGACGCGTGTTCAGCCGCGCGTCGACCGGGCGCGTCACCTCGCGGCGCGGCGCCCCGACGATCAGCGTCGCCTGCCCGTCGAGCACGCGACGGCCATAGAACACGGACGGCTCGCCCTTGAGGTCGGCCGCCTCGAAGGCCTGCCCCGGATTGGCGAGCGCGAGCGTCGCCAGGGTCGCGTCCGCCAGATTGGCGCCGATTTCGGCGGCTTCTTTCGGCCGCGCCGCGATCACCGTGCCGTTGCGGTCGAGCAGCAGAAGCGTCTCGCCGCGCGCGAGGTCGCCGCCGAGGGTCTCGAGCGGCCCGGAGAGAGCGCCGACGTCGAGAGCCGCGGCCAGAAGCAGGTCCGGGCCGGCGCCCGGCGCCGAAGAGGCCGGCATCGCGAGGGCGATCATCGGCGTTCCGCTCAGCCGGGAAATCACCAGGCCGGAAACGGTGAAGCGGTCCTTGGCGAAGGCCTCCCGGACATAGTCGCGGTCGCCGAGCCGGAGCGAGACGATCGCGGGGTCGCTCGCGCAGCGCACCGCACCGGCGCCGTCCACGATGTAGAGCGAGCGGATCCCCGGAATCAGGCCGACATAGTCGGCCAGTTCCTTGGCGCAGCGCGCGGCGCCGAGCGTCGCGCTCGATCGGGCGAGGAAGGAGAGCATCTGCCGGGTCTGCGCCACCACGGCGTCCTGCCGCTCGGCGCCGAGCCGGCCGATCGCCGCCAGCCGTTCGCTCGCGGCGGCGAGCGCGGCGTCGCGCTCGGCGCTCGCGAAGTGGACGGTGAGCGCGGCCAGCGGCACCACCACGACGACGCCGATGTTCGCGACCTGCCAGCGAAGGCTTCCGGCGGGACGGTCGAAGCCGACCGCGAACAGCAGGAAGGCGAGCGACAGGGCGGCGATGAGCGGCGTCGCCTCGAACCCTTCGATCACGCCGAGCGTCATCGGATCATAGACATGCAGGGCGATCGCGAAGAGCGGCACGACGAGCGCGCTGAGGCGCAGGCATTGCCGGGCGTTCTCCGCCCGTTCGGAACGGTATCGTGTCAGCGCGATCGAGCCCGAGGCCAGGAACAGGGCGAAGGCGATCGCGGGATTGGCCTGCGCCGGCAGCCCCGCCCAGAGCGCCGCCCGATCGCCGACGACGACCTCCATATGCGGGTCGAGACCTGCCGCGTGCCGGATCAGCGTGACGCCGGCGAAGCCGACCGCGATCGCCACAAGCGCATAGCCGAAGACGGCGACGGACCGGGACGGGCTTTGCAGGGCGCGCCATCCGCCGACGAGCGCGAGCACCGCCGCCGCCGTATAGGGCTTGATCGGCGGCAATCCGGGCAGGAGGCTCGCGAACTGCGCCGATCCTGCGAGAGCGCCCAGCAGCCCGACGCCGGCGAACGCGGCCGCCACGAGCGCGAGCCCCGTTCCGATGGCCATTCTGGTCGAAGGCTGGGCCTGCGGCCGCGTCATGGGGCGCCGAACTGTGTCCGTTTTCGGGACGACCTTAGACCGCAGCGCCCGCCGCACAAAGCGGCGGATGTATCGAGCTCCTTCGGAGTCTGCCGAAGACCGGACGGCGCCGGCCTTCCGCAGACGAACCGTCACACGATCTCGAAATCCGCCGGGGTGAGTGAGGCCCGCGCCGAGCTTGGCGATCTCGATCGCCGCGCGCGATCCCGAACCGTCCGGATCGTAGAACAGCGATCCCGAGGCCTTGTCGATCATCCGGTCGCCGGCATCGGCCGCGTCTCGCGTCCGCGCGCCAAAGCCTCGTATTCGACGGAGACGTGATCGATGAACGCCCGCGTGGCGGGAAGAAGTCCGCGCCGGGTCGGGAACACCAGATGGGTGACGCCCGATCGCGGAGCCCAGTCCGGAAGCGCCTCGACCAGGGCGCCGGAGCGCAGGTCCTCGTCCACCACCATGGTCGGAAGCTGAACCACGCCGAGACCGGCCAAGGCGGCGCGTCGGAGGCTGATCATGTCCTCCGTCACCAGACGAGGCTCGTGCCGGACGACGACGCTCGCCCCTTCCGGCCCCTCCAGGCGCCAGTCGTGTTCGCTGCGACCGAGGCTCCAGGCCAGGCTCGGCAGAGAGGCAAGGTCCGCGGCGGTGAGCGTCCCGTCTCGGCCGGCGAGCAACGAGGGAGCGGCGACAAGGCTTTGCGGACTTACGCCCAGTTCGCGCATCACGAGGCCGGTGTCCTCCAGCGGCGGAAACCGCACCCGGAACGCGACGTCGACGTTCTCGGCGATGACATCGACGCGACGGTTCGTGTTTTCGAGACGCAGTTCGACGTGGGGGCACGACGCCATGAAGCGGACGATCATCTCGCCGACCTGAAAGAACAGCAACGCCGCCGGACAGCTCACCCGCACGACGCCGCGCGGCTTCGCCCGGCTGCGATCGATGGCTTCCTGAGCGGCTTCCGCCTCCACCAGCATGGCGACGCAATGGCCGTAATATTCACGGCCCAGATCGGTCACCTGGAAGCGGCGCGTCGAACGCTGGATCAGCCGCACCCCGAGGCCGTTCTCCAGCACCGCGATGCGCCGGCTGAGGCGCGAACGCGGCATGCCGAGCGCGCGCGCCGCCGCCGAGAAGCCGCCATGCTCGACCACCTGCGCGAAAAAATAGAGGTCGTTCAGATCCTGCATCGCCATTGTCCTTCCAGCAGGACAGTCTGGCTCATTGAAGCGCCTTTAAGCCAATTTGTCTCACGCATAGCTTCGCTGTCACAGGCGGCGCCTTCCGGCGGCCGCAAGGAGCGACATCATGAGAAAGGTCATCGGCGTCTACAGCGCCCCTCGTCCGCACTGGGTCGGCGACGGTTTCCCCGTTCGCACCATGCTTTCGCATCACGATCAAGGACGTCATGTCAGCCCCTTCATCATGCTCGACCATGCGGGGCCGGCCTCGTTCGAGCCGACGACCGCACGTCGCGGCGTCGGCGCGCACCCGCACAAGGGCTTCGAGACGGTCACCATCGTCTATGACGGCGAGGTCGAACATCGCGATTCGACGGGCGCCGGCGGCGTGATCGGTCCCGGCGACGTGCAGTGGATGACGGCGGCGTCGGGCATCGTGCACGAGGAGTTCCATTCTCCGGCCTACGCCGCCAAAGGCGGCCGCTTCGAGATGGCGCAGCTTTGGGTGAACCTGCCCGCGAAGGACAAATCCGCGGCGCCCGGCTACCAGACGCTCTCGTCCGCCGCCATTCCGTCCGTCGATCTGCCTCGGGGGGCGGGACGCCTGCGGGTTATCGCCGGCGTCTACGGCGACGCGAAGGGGCCTGCGCGCACCTTCACGCCGATCGACATCTGGGACCTGCGGCTCAATGCGCGGGGCAAGCTGACGCTCGACGTCGCGGACGGCCGGACGCTTTCTGTGGTGGTCCTGTCGGGTTCCGTTCTCATCGGCGACGACGTGGTTCGCGAAGGGCAGACCGTGCTGTTCGCCTCCGAGGGCGGAACGGTCGAGATCGAGGCGGAGAGCGGCGCGAAGCTGCTCGTCCTTTCGGGCGAGCCGATCGACGAGCCTGTCGTGGCCCATGGCCCCTTCGTCATGAACACGGCGGAGGAAATCCGTCAGGCGATGCTCGACTACCAGACCGGCCGGTTCGGCCGCATCGCCCCCGCTTCCGGCGCGTGAGGGGTGGCGTTCTCCGCTGGGACGACGATTCACGCTCCTGCGGCGGGTTCGCCCGCCGCAGAAATATTTTAATCTGACGCCGCAACGGAGACTGTCGCGATGAGCTGGAATCCCGCACTGGAGCCGGGCTGCCCCGACGCCGCCCATCTCGATTCGATCGAGACCCTCATCATCCCGCTCGCCCACGATCTCGGAGGCTTCGAGGTGCGGCGCGCGCTGCCCGCGCCCAAGCGTCAGATGGTCGGCCCGTTCATCTTCTTCGATCAGGCCGGACCCGCCGAGTTCCTCACCGGCCGGGGCGTGGACGTCCGGCCCCATCCGCATATCGGCCTCGGGACCGTCACCTATCTCTATCGCGGCGAGTTCCAGCACCGCGACAGCCTCGGTTCGAACCAGACGATCCTGCCCGGCGCCGTGAACTGGATGGTGGCCGGCCGCGGCGTCACTCATTCGGAACGGACCTCCGCCGAGACACGCAAGGCGCCGCATTCGCTGTTCGGCGTCCAGACCTGGATCGCCTTGCCGGAAGACCGGGAGGACGTCGCGCCGAGCTTCGAGCATCACGCCAAGGAGACGCTGCCGGAATTCGAGGACGGCGGCGTGCGCCTGCGCCTCATCCTCGGGCGCGCCTATGGCGAGCACGCGCCGGCGCGCCTGTTCTCGGACACCTTCTACGCCGACGTGTCGCTGCAGGCGGGCGCGCGCTTTCCGCTGCCCGACGACCATGAGGACCGGGGGATCTACGTTCTGGAGGGCTCGGTCTCGATCGCCGGGCAGACGTTCGAGGCGGGGCGCATGATGGTGTTCCGGCCGGGCGACCGCATCACGGTCGCGGCCGGCGCCGAGGGCGCGCGGCTGATGGCGCTCGGGGGCGAGACGCTCGAGGGGCCGCGCCACATCTGGTGGAACTTCGTGTCGTCGAGCCGCGAAAAGATCGAGGCGGCCAAGGAGGAGTGGCGTCGCGGCGCCTGGGGCGAAGGGCTGTTCGACCTGCCGCCGGACGATCGCGACGAGCATATCCCCGCGCCCTGACGCGACGCGCGCCCGGAACGGGCGACCAGGAATCGCCGGTCCCGATCAGGACCGGCGCGGGACGGCGTCCACGCTCATCGCCCATCGCAGGACCGCGCCCGCGCCCTTCGCGCCGAGACGGATGCGGCGCCGCGCCGGCGGCGGCCTTCGCAGCCCGTGCATCTCTGCCGCCCAGACCGGGAGCAGGTCGATCCCGGCTTCGAAGATGAGGCCGTTGAAGGGCGCGAGCGCCGGCGTCACGGCGGGCTGGGACAGAAGTTCGCTCGCGACCCGCCGCGTCCGCCGGTCCCATCCGAGTTTTGGCCGCATGCGCTCGACATACTCCTCCGCGTCGCGAAGAGCGGTCGGGACCTCCTCCGCGCCGAGCAGGCGCGCCACCACCGCCATTTCGGCGAAGTAGCGGTCCTGATCGGCGGCGGACAGTCCGGGCTCGCGATAGCGGAGGTAGGAGCGCAGGAAGCACCACGCCTCGGCGACATGCACCCATGTCAGAAGCGCGGGATCGTCGGCGCCGTAGGGCGTTCCGTCCGGCAGCGCGCCGCGGACCCGCGCATGGATCTCCCGCACCCGCGCGATCGTCGCGAGCGCGTCCTCGCGCGAGCCGTAAGTGGTGACCGAGACGAACCGTCCCGTCCGCCGCAGCCGGCCCGGCATGTCGCTGCGGAAATCGGAATGATCCCAGACGCCGGCGAGCGCGGAGGGATGCAGCATCTGAAGCAGGAGCGAGCCGACGCCGCCGATCATCATCGAGGTGAAGTCGGCATGGACCTTCCGGACGACGGAGCCCGGCGCGAACAGCCCGTCGGCCGCAGGCGGCGCGGCGCGTTCGCCCGCGGGCCGGGCGCCGACGGCCGCAAGCGCCTGATCGCGGATTGCCCGGCGGATGTCCTTCATGGATGACAATCTGGGATGGGAGGCGCGCCGCGCCAAGCTCGTCCGCGAGTTCGAGAGGAAGCCGCACATGAGACGCCGCGCCGCGCTCGCCGCCGTCGCCCTCCTGCTCGGAGGCGCGAACGGCGCCCTCGCCCGGTCCGCATGGCCGGACACGCCGGTCGCGCGGCTCGAGGCCTTCGCGGTCATCCAGTCGCTCAACGCCGAACTGCTGAGCCGCCCGAGCGCGACGCTGACGCTCGAATCCTGGTGCTCGGCCCACCGCATGGCCGATCCCGCCCGCGTGGTCGCGGACCGGGTCCGCGACGTCGCGAAACCCGCGACGGAGGACGTCCGCAGCCGCCTCGGCGTCGACGAGGCCGAGCCGGTCGTCTATCGCCGCGTCCGGCTGCGCTGCGGAGACCACGTGCTGTCGGAAGCGGACAACTGGTATGTGCCGGCGAGGCTGACGCCCGAGATGAACCGGGCGCTCGAAACCACGGACGCGCCCTTCGGCCGCGTCGTCCAGCCGCTTCGCTTCGTGCGGAGAACGCTGTCCGCCGAGACGCCGTGGGACGTGCTGCCCCGCGGCTGGGACACGGGCGACGCCGCGATTCCGAAGGCCTCCGACGTCCCGCTCGAGGCGCCCACGGTCGTGCTCAAGCACACGGCGATCCTGACGCTTCCAGACGGAACGCCGTTCAGCCTCGTGATCGAAACATACACCGGCTCGGTGATCGCCTTCCCGCGGCCGCAGGTGGACGCAGAGTGAGGAACCCGATCCTCAGGGCGGCGTCCGTCCTGTTCGAAACGCCGCGTCGGGCGAAGGAAGCGAAGCGCGGCCTGCGAAAGGCCGCCCCGCCAGAACTCGTAAGACGTTCTGGGAAATCCGCCGCGGCGGAGGGTCACCAACACCCTGACTTTGAGGGTGGTGGGCGCACTAGGGCTCGAACCTAGGACCCGCTGATTAAGAGTCAGCTGCTCTACCAACTGAGCTATGCGCCCGGAAACCCGAAGGTTTCGGCTGCCGCCTGCGGCAGCGGCGGGGATGTAACAAAGCCTCCCGCCGCTGGCAAGCGTTCTCTCACGCGTCTTCCTGGAAAACTTCCTCGCGCTTCGCCTTCACCGACGGAAGGAACACGACGACGAGCACCAGAGCCGCCACGATGAGCAGCGAAAGGCTCAGGGGACGGGTCACGAACACGGTCGGATCGCCGCGCGAGATCGTCATGGCGCGGCGGAGATTCTCCTCAAGCATCGGCCCGAGCACGAAGCCGAGCAGCAGCGGCGCGGGCTCGCATTCGAGCTTGACCAGGATGTAGCCGAGCAGGCCGAAGGCCGCGACCGCGTAGAGGTCGAAGACGTTCGAGTTCACCGAATAGACGCCGATGCAGCAGAAGGCGAGAATCGCCGGGAACAGCACCGTGTAAGGCACCGTCAGCAGCCGCACCCACAGCCCGATGAGCGGCAGGTTCAGGAGAACCAGCATCAGGTTGCCGATCCACATCGAGGCGATGACGCCCCAGAACAGCTCGGGCTTCTCGGTCGCGACGTTCGGGCCGGGCTGGATGCCCTGGATGATCATCGCGCCGATCATCAGCGCCATCACGGGATTGGCCGGGATGCCCAGCGTCAGCATCGGGATGAAGGAGGTCTGCGCGCCGGCATTGTTGGCCGATTCGGGCGCGGCGACGCCCTCGATCGCGCCCTTGCCGAAGCGCTCGGGATGCTTCGAGATCTTCTTCTCGACCGTATAGGCCGCGAACGACGACAGCACCGCGCCGCCGCCCGGCAGGATGCCGAGAATCGAGCCGAGCGCCGTGCCGCGCAGCACGGGGGCGGCCATCGCCTTGAAGTCCTCCTTCGACGGCCAGAGGTTGGTGACCTTCTTGACCATCACCTCGCGGTCGCTCTCGTCCTCCAGGTTCCTGAGGATCTCGGCGATGCCGAAGATGCCGACCGCGAGCGCCACGAAGTTGAGGCCGTCCGCGAGTTCGAGGAACCCCATGGTGAAGCGCTGCGCGCCGGTGTTGACGTCGGAGCCGACGAGGCCGAGCAGCAGGCCGAGCACGACCATGGCGAGCGCCTTGATCACGGAACCGGAGGCGAGCGCCACCGAGGCCACGAGGCCGAGCACCATCAGCGAGAAATACTCGGCCGGGCCGAACTTCAGCGCGAGATCGGTGAGCGGGGGCGCGAACAGCGCGATCAGGACGGTGGCGACGGAGCCCGCGAAGAACGAGCCGAGCGCCGCGGTGGCGAGCGCCGGCCCCGCCCTGCCCTGCTTCGCCATCTGGTAGCCGTCGATCGCCGTCACCGCGGACGAACTTTCGCCCGGCAGGTTGATCAGGATCGCGGTGGTCGAGCCGCCGTACTGCGCGCCGTAATAGATGCCGGCGAGCATGATCAGCGAGGTCGCCGGCTCGAAGTTGAAGGTGATCGGCAGCAGCATCGCGATCGTGGCCGTCGGGCCGATGCCCGGCAGCACGCCGATCAGCGTGCCCAGCAGCACGCCGATGAAGCAGAAGGCGAGGTTGACGGGCATCCCCGCGGTCGCGAAGCCGAGGCCGAGATTGGAGCCGAGGTCGGCGAAGGTCTGGAAGACGTCCATCGTCTCAGGCTCCCGCGCCGAAGAGACCGCGGATCGCGTTCACGATCGCGCCGAAGGCGTTCGCGATCATCGTTCCGAGACCGTTGAAGGGCGACATCATGGCGTCGAACCACGGGTTCAGGGCGCTAAAGGGGCCGTTGAAGACCGGGAGCGGCAGGCCGAGCATCCGCTGGAACACGACGACGCAGAACAGGGTGAGCAACAGGGTCAGCACGACGGCGAGCTTCACCGTGGCCCGGCGGCTCGCATAGGCCGACATCAGGATCACCAGCGCGACCGAGGGCGCGAGGCCGAGCCAGCGGACCGTCAGCCCGAAGACGACCGGCGAGGCGAGGATCAGGATCGCGCCGCGCCACGGCACGCCTGTCATCGGCGACTGCGCCTTGCCCACCGCCTTGAGCAGAATGATGAGCCCCAGCGCGCCGAGAACGGCGGCGAGCATGAGCGGGAAGAAGCCCGGCCCCATGCGGAGGGCGGAGCCGATCGTCAGGTCCATCGTGCCGAGCGCGAAAAGGCCTGCGATGACTATGAAGATGCCGCCCGCGGCGGCGTCGCGAGTGTTCACTTGCATGGGCGTCTGTCGGTCCCGATCGGTCGGCGCGGGGGATAAGGCGGGGAAGAACGAATGCGAAAGGGCCCGCCGGTTCTTTCGGCCGGCGGGCCCTTGGCGATCGTCAGTCGGCGTAGACGCCGGCGGCTTTGATGACCGGCGCCCAGCGATCGATCTCGGAGGTCAGCTTCGTCTTCAGCGCCTCCCCGGTCGCGTCCGCCTCCGGCGACGGCGTGGTGCCGAGGTCGGCGAAGCGCTTCACGACGTTCGGATCCTTCAGCGCCTTCTGCAGCGCAGCCGTGAGCTTCTGCAGGATTTCGGGCGGCGTGCCCTTCGGCGCGTAGACCCCGTGCCAGATGCCGATCTCGAAGCCCGGCAGGCCGGCCTCGGTCGCGGTCGGCAGGTCGGGCAGCGCCGGCACGCGCTCCTTGGTGGTCGCGGCGTAGGCCTTGATCTTGCCGGACTTGATCTGGTTCGTGGTGTTGGTGGTCTGGTCGCAGGTGAGGTCGACCTGCTTGCCGACGAGGTCGGTCATCACCGGGCCGGTGCCCTTGTAGGGCACGGTGGTCAGCGGCGTTTCGATCTTCGACATCAGCAGCATGCCGCAGAGATGGCTCGCGGCGCCGACGCCGGCGTTGGCGTAGGTGACCTTGTCCTTGTTGGCCTTGAGGTAGTCGATCAGGCCCTTGAGATCGGCCGGCTCGAGGTCGGAGCGCGCGACGATCGTCATCGGAACCTCGGTGACGAGGCCGACATAGTCGAAGGCGTTCAGCGTGTCGTAGGGAAGCTTGCGGTAGAGCGTGGCGCTCGTCGACATGCCGATGTGGTGGAGCAGCAGCGTGTAGCCGTCCGGATCAGACTTGGCAACGCGGCCCGCGCCGAGCGTGCCGCCCGCGCCGCCGACGTTCTCGACCACGAGCTGCTGGCCGAGATCCTTGCCCATCGATTCCGCGACGAGGCGCGTGACCGTGTCGGTCGGGCCGCCCGCGGCGAACGGCACCACGACGGTGATGGGCCGGGACGGATAATCGGCCGCCGAAGCCGCTCCCACCCCAAACGCCACGAACATGGCCGCGGCTGCGGCGAACGACTTCAGCATCTTGCGTTTCTCCCTGACGCCGGCCGGCGAGGCGGTGACCCGCATTATCCAAAAGCGGTATTGACTTTCCGCCGACCCGATTACAGCCACAGCTTGCCGCCATGTGCCTTTAGCCGCTTATGTTTCATCAATCGGCCAAGCGCAATGGTCGATCGATGCAAAAGTTCGGCATACGAACAACTACTTATGCGGCCTCCGGGAGAGCCCCGCAAACTGCGTCAGCTCGCGAACACCTGGTCGAAGTCGCGAAATCCCTTCACCTCGATCGGATTCCCGGACGGATCGAGGAAAAACATCGTCCGCTGCTCGCCCGGCTCGCCCTCGAAACGCACGACCGGCGGGATGTCGAAGCCGACGCCCTTCCCCTCGAGGCGCTTCGCGAGCGCGAACCAGTCGTCGAGCGGCAGCACGACGCCGAAATGCGGCATCATCACCATGTGATCGCCGACATGGCCCGTGCGGGTGACGGCGAAGGGCTCGCCGAGATGCAGCGAGATCTGGTGGCCGAAGAAGTCGAAGTCGACCCAGGTGTCGGTCGAGCGGCCTTCCTCGCAGCCCAGCACGTCGCCGTAGAAAGCGCGCGCGGCGTCGAGATCGGTGACGTGATAGGCGAGATGGAACAGCGATTTCATGGCGGGGAGCCTCCTGACGGGACAGGGCCTCGCCCGGCGCGGCTCCTGCCGTCAAGCCCTACGGCGCCCGCCCGGCATTGCGCGCGCGCGCCTGCGCCACCGCGTCCTTGAAGCCCGCATAGTCGAGCGAGGCCGCGACGCGCAACGGGCCGACGAGATAGACCGGCGTGCCCTGGAACAGCATGCCGCGCGCCTGCGCGTCGTTGCGCTTCAGAAGCGCGACGATCTCCTTTTCGTGCGAGGCGGCGTCGGCCTTGAGCCGCGCCATGTCGACGCCGGCCGCCGCGACCGCGGCCTCCATCTTCTCGGGCTGGACGCCGCCGCCCTTCAGCGCCATCAGCGCGCGGTGCGCCGCCTCGTAGCGACCCTGATACTTCGCCGCGAGCGCGAGCTTCGCGCCGTAGACCGAGCTTTCGGCGAGGATCGGCCAGTCCTTGTAGACGAGGCGGATCTTGCCGTCGTCCTTCACCACCCGGTCGAGCGCGGGCGCGGATTTCTTGCAGAAGCCGCAGTTGTAGTCGACGAAGGCCACGATCGTGACGTCGCCGTCGGCCGCCCCGCCGACCGGCGCCGCCGGATCCGCGACGATCATCTCCCGCGACAGGTCGGAAGGCGGCGCCGCGAGCGCCGGCGCGCCGAGCGAGAACGCCGCGATCGCCAGTCCCGCGGCCCGCGCCGCGCGCATGAGCGTCGACATGTTCCTGCCCTCTATCTTCTGATCTTCCAGCGCCGACCGCCGGCGCCGCGGGACCATAGCCCGCGCCGCGCCGTTCCGGCTTGATTTTTCGCCCGGCGGACCATGTGCTTCCGCATCCGCGCCGCGAGGCGTTTTTGAGACCATCGCTCCGGGACCCCCTTCGTGCCGCAGGACCCCTACGAGACGCTCGGCGTCCCCCGCTCCGCGACGCAGGACGACATCCGCAAGGCGTTCCGCGCGCTCGCCAAGAAACACCATCCCGACCTCAATCCGGGCGATTCGGCCGCGGAAGAGAAGTTCAAGGCGGCCTCGGCGGCCAACGAGCTGCTGTCCGATCCGGAAACGCGCGCGCGCTTCGACCGCGGCGAGATCGACGCCTCGGGACAGGAGCGCGCCCCGCCCGGCGGCTACCGCACGCACGCCGAGGGAAGCGCCGGCCGGCGCTACGCCCGCGGCGGCGGCCCGGACGGCGAGGCCTGGAGCGAGGACGACCTCCAGGACATCTTCGGCTCGATGTTCGGCGAAGGCCGCCGCGCGCGCTCCGAGTTCAAGGCGCGCGGGCAGGACGACCAGTATTCGCTGACCGTCTCGTTCCTCGACGCGGTGAACGGCGCGACGCGCCGCATCACCCTGCCGGACGGCGGCACGCTCGACGTCCGCATCCCGGTCGGGACCGAGGACGGCCGGACGCTCAGGCTGCGCGGCAAGGGCGGCGAAGGCTGGAACGGCGGCCCGCCCGGCGACGCGCTGATCACCATCTCGGTCGAGCCGCACCCGACCTTCACGCGCGACGGCCGCGACATCCGCATGGAGCTGCCGGTCGGAATCAGGGACGCCGTTCTCGGCGGCCGCGTCGAGGCGCCGACGCCGGGCGGGACGGTGCGCCTCCGCGTCCCGCCGGCCTCGGACGGCGGAACGGAGCTCAGGCTGAAGGGGCGCGGCGTCCCGGCCCATGGCGACGTCCCCGCCGGCGACCTCTACGTCACGCTGCGGATCCGGATCGGAAAGCCCGACGCCGCGCTCGAGCAGTTTCTCCGCGGATGGGAGCCCGGAAAATCCTCGACTGCTGAAGCGGATGCGGGAGAAGGCTCATGATCAGGATCGAGACGCTGGTCGCCCGCTTCCCCGCGCTCGAGCGCGGCGACCTCGAACGCTGGATCCGGATGGACTGGATCCGCGCCGATCGCGACGCCGAGACCTACGTGTTCCGCGAGATCGACGTCGCGCGCGTCGAGCTGATCCTGCGGCTGCGCGACGAGATGGACGTCAACGAAGACGCGCTGCCGGTGGTGCTGTCGCTGCTCGACCAGCTGTTCGACGCCCGCCGCCGCATGCGCGACCTTCACGACGCCCTCGCGCAGGTCGCGCCGGAAGACGTTCGACGCGACCTCGCCGACCGGCTGAGGCGCGGCCCCTGAACGCCGGCGCGGTCAGCCCTCGCCATCCGCCTGCTCGTCGATCTCGCGCTGTCGGCACAGCCGTTCGAGCCGTTCGGAGAGCGCGTCGCGCATCGCGTCGACGTCGTCCTCGTTCCATGGGCCGCGCTGCGCGGACCGTTCGGCCGCTTCCGCCGCCTTCGCCTCGCGGTCGAAGCGCCGCATCTCCCGCAAGGTCTTCATCAGGCTCGCCAGCAGCTCGGCGGAACGGCGCGCCTCCGCCTTGCCCTCCGGGCCGCGCGTGTGGACGAGCGAGATCTCGACGGCGGCGATCTCCTTCTCGATCCGCCGGACCAGCCGCGCGGCGAGCAGCTCCATCGGCCGTTTCGACACCGGCCTGCGCCATCCTTCGCGCCGCGCCGCGCGGTAGAGGAACGAGGGGTGCAGCCCGGTCCTCCGGCCGATCTCGGCGAGCGCGACGTCGGTGCGCTCATAGAGATCCCGCGCCTCCCCGAGGGTGACGGGGTCGACGTAGTCCGGTTGGTGCGAAGGATGGCGCGACGTCGGATGCACGCCGCGCCTCCCGGTCCGGATCCGGACGGCGGATGTTGCGGCGTCGGACATGCGGCGAGGCTCCGGGCGCGCAGACGCATGGGCCGTGGAAGGCCCGACCGGCGCGCCATGGGAAGGATGCCGAAAAATCTACCTGCGGGGCGCGCCGTCGTCAAGGAATATTATCCTTTATTGCAGCGCGATAACCTCGACGTTACCGTTCCCGGCCCGCCGCATGTTCGGCGGGCGTCGTCGGCCGCCTGAATGGATCGGAGCAGCGCCTCATGATGGAACACGCCGCTCCGGACGCGTTCGCAGACCGTCTCGAAACCCGCGCGCCCGAGCGCGAGCGGGCGCTCTACGCCACGCAGGCGCTCGAGGGGCTCAACAAGCGCGTCGCCTGGAGCGTCCGCCCGCGGGACGCGCGCCACGACACGCTCGTCGTCGTTCTTTCGAGCAAGAGCCGGTTCGAACTCGGCGGCGTTCCGATGGCCGGCCATGCCGTGCTCGACGTCGCGGACCGCCTTCTCGCCTATTACGTCGCCTTCGCGGACCCGATGATCGCCGCCATTCATGGCTTCATCCGGGACAACGGCTTCCGATCGGTCTGTTTTCTGGGCGCGAGCAAGGGCGCGTTCGGAGCGTTGATGACGTCGCGCGAGATTGCGGCGCTGTCGCCCGACGTCACGGTGTCCGCCCTCGCGTTCAGCCCGCAGGTGACGCTGTGGCCGGCGAACCCCCACATCAAATATCCGACCTACCGATCCCTCCTCGGCAAGGCGGAGGAAAACCGGCGCATCCTGCGCTCCCTGAAAACGCATGGCGATCAATCGCGGCCCGTCGAGGCGCCGAATCTGCGCCGCGTCGTCTTCCATTCCGTGGGGAACAAGACGGACGCGCGGGAGGTCGGGCGCCTCTCGGGCGACAACCTCGTCGTCGAGACGCTGCCGTCATCGACCCATTCGACGATCCTTCCCTTCCTGTGCTCGGGGATGGACCGGCAGGGAATTCAGAGGGTCATGGACGCGCTCACCCGCAAGGCCGCGACCGACGCCGATCTGGCGCTGGATTTCGGCGCGCAGGCGCATCCCGTCGTCGAGGAGATTTTGTCCATGGCCCCCCGCCCGACGCTCGACGCGCTGGTCAACTGGACGATGAACTGGCGGGACGCCTGACGGGGCGCCGGGAAGCGCCAGCAGCAGGGCGCGAGGAGCGCTCCCGCCCGTGCGACGCCCGCCTCGACTTCAATCGCACGGGGACGCCGAACGCCCGGCGGGGAACTGTTCCGCATACTGGTCGTGCTCGTCGTCCAGATATCGGCCTGCCGCCAGTGAGCGCCCGCCAACGTCGCGGGCGCCTGAGCGCGATCAGCGGCTGCGCGCAGCCTTCTTGGGGCCGGGGATCAGCCCTTCGCGCTGGGCCGCCTTGCGGGCCAGCTTGCGGGCGCGGCGGACGGCCTGCGCCTTTTCGCGGTTGCGCCGTTCGGACGGCTTTTCATAGGCCTTCCGCTCCCGCATCTCGCGAAAGACGCCTTCCTTCTGCATCTTGCGCTTCAGCGCCTTGAGAGCCTGATCAATATTGTTGTCTCTGACGACGACCAGCAATGATGTCTCCTTCAGCTTTTGATTGAAACGACTTCGAGTTCGTTCTCTTTGAAAGGCTTCGTCGCGCCCGGCTTGTTCCGGGCGTCCATGGGTCCGACGCGCCGCGTTTCCTCGTCCGGCATCGATCCCGCCGGACAAGCCGGGGAATGACGGTCCAGCCTGATCGGGCGATCGTCCGGCGACGACCGGGCCGATCATATAGGGCGCGGGCCGTGCGGGCCGCTTCGGCTCACGCTCGCGTCCGGCGCGAGCCCTTCTCCGCGGCGGGAACGCCGGCGAAGCGTCAGGATGCGGCCTTCCGGGCGGCTGGCTTCTTGGCGGCGGCTTTCCTGGCCGCGGGCTTTGCGGACGACGCCCTTTCGGGCGCGGCCTTCGGAGGCTGCGCCGCGACCTCCGCTTCTTTCGCGAGGCGAAGCGCCTTCAGTCGCGCTGTCTTGGCGTCACGCGCGGCGACCTCCTGCCGGATGATCTCGCGCGCCGCCCGCGTGGTGGCGTCGCCCTTGTCGGCGGCCCGCGAAGGGCCCTTAGCGACGTTGACCTTGTCCATGCGACCGCCTCCAAAAAGCAAAGGGCCGGGTTGGACCCGGCCCCCGATCCGTAAATCGATGACGTCTCGAGACGTCAGACGGGCTGGAGCTGCTCCGCCGCGCTCTTGCCCGAGCGCTTGTCCTGCACGATCTCGAACGAGACCTTCTGGCCCTCGACCAGCGTGTGCATGCCCGACCGCTCCACGGCGGACACATGGACGAAGACGTCTCCGCCGCCGGTCTCCGGCGCGATGAAGCCATAACCCTTCTGAACGTTGAAAAACTTTACGGTACCAACCGGCATGACGACCCCCTTCGATCGACGCAAGATTTAGCGGCCGCACAATTCATGCGACCGCCCTATTCATCGACATTGAAAGGAAATCGCTACACCCGTCGTTCGAGCGCAAAGATCAGCAAGCAAAATCGATGTCGGACAGTTAAGGGATCTCTGCCATTTTTGCAAGCCGGCGACGGGATCGGGCGCCGGCTTCTGCCAATTCGGGCGGGTGTCTTTCTTCGCGTCCGCAAGGATTTTTCACGCGAGTTCGAAGCGGTCGACGACTTCGGCGGACGAGGCGTGATGATCGCGCGATCGGCCCGCCCGGCAAAAGCTGCCGGCCTCTTAACGCCTCGTTAACCACGCGGGCGCGACCTTTCGGGCAACGGTTCCTTAACCCTCCCCCGAGTCGCCCGGAAGCCCGACGTGTCGCCAGCCGCACTCCAGATCGTTCCCAAGGACTCCCCGGAAGACGCCCGGAATGGCGCTGAGGACGGCGCCCCCGCCAAGCGCAAGCCCATCCGCTTCGGCGGCCGCTCCTTCATGGCGCTGGTGCTTTCGCCGGAGCAGCCGGTCGCTGAATGGCTCACCGAGCTCGACGAACTTACGGCGCGCTCGCCCGGTTTCTTCGGCGGGCGGCCCGTGGTGCTCGACGTGTCCAACCTGCGGCTGTCGCCCCGCACGCTCGCCGCCTTCCTCGGCGACCTCGAACAGCGCAACGTCAAGCTGATCGGCGTCGAGGGCTGCGATCCGAAGTTCCTCGACGGCCCGAACGCCCGCCTCGCAATGCCGATCGGCGGCCGAGCGGCCGGGGACATCTCGGCCCCCGAGGAGAAGGGGCGGCCCGCGACCTCGCTCGTGATCGACCACCCGGTCCGCTCCGGCCAGTCGATCGCCTTCCAGGGCGACGTGACGATCTGCGGCTCCGTCGCCTCGGGAGCCGAGATCGTGGCTTCGGGCTCGATCCACGTCTACGGCGCCCTGCGCGGCCGGGCGATCGCAGGCTCGAACGGCGATCCGCGGGCGCGGATCTTCTGCCGCCGGCTCGACGCGGAGCTGCTCGCGATCGACGGCGTCTACATGACCACCGACGAGCTCGACCGGTCGCTGCGCGGCAAGGCCGCCCGCGCCTGGATCGAGCACGAGACGCTGCGGGTCGCGGCGCTCGACTGACCTTCGTGACGACCGGACATTTGGGAGACTGCAAACATGGCTGAGGTTCTTGTCGTCACGTCGGGCAAGGGGGGCGTCGGGAAGACGACCTCGACCGCAGCCCTTGGCGCGGCGCTCGCCCAGACGGGCCAGAGCGTGGTGGTGGTCGACTTCGACGTCGGGCTGCGCAACCTCGACCTCGTGATGGGCGCCGAGCGCCGGGTCGTCTACGACCTGATCAACGTGGTCCAGGGCGACGCCAACCTCAACCAGGCGCTGATCCGCGACAAGCGCATCGACACGCTGTCGCTGCTGCCCGCGAGCCAGACCCGCGACAAGGACGCGCTGACCGCCGAGGGCGTCGAACGCGTCATCAACGAGCTCAAGGGCCGCTTCGACTGGATCATCTGCGACAGCCCCGCCGGCATCGAGCGCGGCGCCTATTTCGCGATGCGCCACGCCGACCTTGCGGTGATCGTCACCAACCCGGAAGTGTCGTCGGTGCGCGACAGCGACCGCATCATCGGCCTGCTCGACTCGAAGACCGAGAAGGCCGAGCGCGGCGAGACCATCGAGAAGCTGCTCCTGCTCACCCGCTACGACCCGATCCGGGCCGAGCGCGGCGACATGCTGAAGGTCGACGACGTGCTGGAGATTCTGTCGATCTCCCTGCTCGGCATCATCCCGGAGAGCCCGGAAGTGCTGAAGGCGTCCAACCTCGGTTCGCCGGTGACGCTGTCCAATCCGATCTCGGCGCCGGCGCGGGCCTATCTCGACGCGGCCCGCAGACTGCGCGGCGAAACCATCCAGATGACGGTGCCGAGCGAGCGCAAGGGATTCTTCGGCTCGCTGTTCGGCAGGAGGGCGGCATGAGCGTCCTCCGGTTCTTCACCCGCCGCTCCTCCGCCCCCGCGGCCCGAGAGCGACTGCAGCTCCTCCTCGCCCATGAACGGGCGGTGTTCGGACGCACGGACCTTGTCGCCCTCCTCCAGGACGAGATCCTCGCGGTGATCGCCAGGCATGTCGCGATCGATCCCGAGAAGGTCCGGGTCAAGCTCGACCGCCAGGACACGCTTGCGACTCTCGAGGTCGACATCGAGATCCGCACGCCTGCGACCGGCGCCCTCAAGATGGCGGGCTGAACGAGCCGTCCGAACGGACGGTCGCCAGATCGAACGGGGCCGCGCCGAACGAGCGTGGCCCTTTTTGTCGTCGCCTCGTGCAGGCGCATGTCTTCTCGCGCCGTCGGCGCAAGCGGGGACCAATGATCGATCTCGGGTCCGAGGAAGCGCTCGTCGCGTTGCTCGCACGGCTCAAGGACAGCGACGACCCGGCGTTCGCCGACCAAGCGATAGAGCTCTACCTCTCCCGCTTCGGCGCGGACCACGCCGCGCGGCGTTACGCCTTGAAGCGGCTCTCGGCGGCGCTGATCGAGATGTCAGAGCTCGGCGAAGACGATCTCCGGGAGGCGTCAATCCGACCTCGTTCCGCCTGAAGGCGGGTATCCAGACACATCGAAAGCGTTTTGTTCCCACGACGGGACATGCCATAGCTGCCGAGGGCGCATGGCATTCTGGGATGGTTCCCCGCTTGGATACTCTCGACCTGACGGCCTGCGACCGCGAGCCGATACACGCTCCGGGGGCGATTCAACCTCACGGTCTCCTGCTGATCGCCGATCCGAAAGATCTGCGGCTCATCGCCGTGGCGGGAGACGTCGAGGGCCGGCTCGGCCTGATCGAATGGACGGGACGCCCGCTCGCCAAGGCGATCGGAGCCGAACGGGCGTCGCAGGCCTCATGCGCCGAAGCCGGGTTGGCCGTTCTCTATCTCGGACGCGCCGAGGGAATGGACGGCGCCGCGTTCGACGTGAGCGCTCATCGCTCCGAAGCTGGGATAACGATTGAGTTCGAGCCCGCCGAGGCCGTCGAGACCCAGGGCGGCGTGCTCCTCGGGGAACTTGAGGCGGTCTCAGCCGCCTTCGACCGCGCGCCGACGGCCGAGGCGATGGGTCGAACGCTCGCCGAGGAGTTCCGCCGTGTCACCGGCTACGACCGCGTCATGGTCTACCGCTTCCTTGACGACGACTCCGGTCAGGTCATCGCCGAAGCCAGAGCGCCCGAAATGCGCTCGTTTCTCAACCATCGCTTTCCCGCGGCCGACATTCCGAAGCAGGCGCGGGCGCTGTATCAGCGCAATCTGGTGCGGGTGATCCCAGACGTCGGCTACGTCCCCGCCCATCTGCGCTTCGCCGACGGGCGGGATCCGCGCGTCGATCTTTCCGATTGCGCCCTGCGCAGCGTGTCGCCGATCCACATCGAGTATCTGCGCAACATGGGCGTCGAAGCCTCGGCTTCGACCTCCATTATCCGCGACGGAATTCTCTGGGGGTTGGTCGCCTGCCATAACGCGACGCCTCGAACGATCGGCTTCGACCGGCGCGCCGCCTGCAAGGCGCTCTCCGGCGCCTTCGGGCGCCAGCTTCGCGCCAAGGATGACACCGAAGCCTTTCGGGAGCGCGTGCGCCTGAGAAGCTTCCAGGACGATCTCGTCGCGCTGCTGTCACGCGAAGGATCGCTCGAGGAGGCGATCTCGAACCACGTCGACGAAATCCGTCGCGCGCTCGGCGGGGACGGCGTCGCGATCCTGAGGGGCCGCGATCTCCTGACGAGCGGGCGTTGTCCGTCGGAGCGCGAAGTCCATGCGCTCGCGCGCTGGTCCCTGAAGCGCGGAGCCGAACAGGTGTTCGCGACGGATCGTCTGATCCAGGCCTACCCAACCGCCGCGACGTTCGCAGGCGTCGGCGCCGGCATGCTGGCGGTGACGCTCTCGGTCAGCGACCCATGGGTCGTCATGTGGTTTCGGTCAGAGGAGATCGAAATCGTCGAATGGGCCGGCAATCCGCACAAGCCGGAAACCTCCGATCCCCAGGCGATGCTGACGCCGCGCGCGTCCTTCGAGGTCTGGCGCGAGACCGTGCGCGGACGCGCCCGCCGCTGGACCCCGGCGGAAATCGAAGCGGCCGCCCGACTGCGCGCCGCGGTCATTGAGGTCTGGCAGAGCCGCGGGCTTATGGAGCTGAACCGAAAGCTCGTGGCGACCATCGATGAGAAGGATCTGCTGCTCCAGCAGAAAGAATTCCTGATCGGCGAAGTGAACCATCGGGTGCAGAACAGCCTGCAACTGGTCTCCAGTTTTCTCGCGCTCCAGGCGCGCGCCTCGAATCAACCGGGACTTGCGCCGGCGCTCGAGGAAGCGCGGCGGCGGCTGACGGCGGTCGCTCTCGTTCACCGTCGGCTCTATCGCTCCGATCAGGTCGAAACCGTCGACGTGTCACGCTACGTCGACGAACTCGTATCCGACGTGGTCGCGTCTCTCGGAGAGAACTGGCGCGAACTCATCTCCCTCGATCTCGCCCCCATCCTGCTGCCGACGGATCGCGCCATCAGCCTCGGCCTCATACTGACCGAACTCATGATCAACGCCACCAAATACGCTTA
Source organism: Ancylobacter novellus (assembly GCA_003241695.1). GTDB lineage: Bacteria > Pseudomonadota > Alphaproteobacteria > Rhizobiales > Methylopilaceae > Methylopila. The sequence continues at coordinate 54,469 of QFPN01000004.1, forward strand.
TGGCGGCGAACCCGGTCCTCTTTCCGTGACCGTAGGGGAAGATCGCGCGAATTTCCGTCTCATCGTCGCCGATCAGGGCGTGGGGGCCAAGGACGTCGCGCATCGCGGCTTCGGATCGCGCATGATGGGCGCGCTCGTCCGCCAGCTCGGAGGCCATATGGAGCAGGAGGACAACCGGCCCGGCCTTCGCGTCACGCTGTCGGCCCCGCTTGCGTCCACATCGGACTGAAAGTTCGCGCCACGCTTTTGTGGCTCTAAGACCTATGACTAAGACATAGTGTTGCATTGCAGCGCTGTTTTCGGTCCCCTACCCTTCCTTTCAGATGATCTGAAGACCTCCGCCGCCCTCTCCGGGGCTGAGACAGGAGGCTGCGGGAGGATTTCATGGCCATCATGAAGAAGAACAAGGTGATCACCGCCGACGAGGCGATCGCCCTCGTCGGCGACGACGACGTGGTGACCACGACGGGCTTCGTGCAGAGTTGCATCCCGGAAGCTTTGCACGCCGCGCTCGAGAAGCGCTATGTCGAAACGGGCGCGCCGAAGAACCTGACCCTCGTCATGACCGCCGGCGCCGGAGACTCCAAGGGCCTCGGCACCGGTCGCCTCCATCATGAAGGCCTGCTGTCACGCGTCATCGCGGCGAACTTCGGGCGCATGCCGAAGGTCGCTCAGGCAGCGAAGGCCAACAAGATCCGCGGCTACAACCTTCCGCAAGGCGTCATCAGCCAGCTCTATCGCGCCTGCGCCGCCGGGCAGCCCGGCCTGTTCTCAAAAGTCGGCCTGCACACTTACGTCGACCCCCGGCACGGCGGCGGACGCGTCAACGAGCTGACGTCGGAAGAGATCGTGAAAGTGGTCGAGGTCGATGGCGAGGAGTGGCTGTTCTACAAGGCCACCAAGATCGACGTCGCCTTCATCCGCGGCACCTCGGCCGATCCTTCGGGCAACATCTCGATGGAGAAAGAGGCGCTGACCCTGGACTGCCTCGCCCAGGCGATGGCCGCCCGCAACAACGGCGGCGTCGTCATCGCGCAGGTCGAGCGCATCGTCGACGACGGATTTCTCCTCCCCAAGGACGTGCGCATCCCGGGCATCCTGGTCGATTGCGTCGTCGTGGCGGACTCCGAGCATCACCGCATGAACTACGGCGTCCAGCATTCAGCGGCGCTCGCAGGTCAGGTCCGCGTGCCGGTGACCGGCATCGCCCGGATGAAGCTCGACGCCCGCAAGATCATCGCCCGCCGCGCAGCCTTCGAGCTGCCGCCGAACGGCGTCGTTAATCTCGGCGTCGGGGCTCCGGAAGGAATTTCTTCAGTCGCGAACGAAGAAAAGATCACGCCTTACATCACGCTCACTACCGAGGCGGGCGCCGTCGGCGGCGTGCTCGCCTCCGGCTCGAGCTTCGGCGCCGCGACCAACGCCGACTGCGTGATCGACCAGAACCAGATGTTCGATTTCTACGACGGCGGCGGCCTCGACATGACCTGCCTCGGCATGGCCGAGTGCGACGAGGCCGGCAACGTGAACACCTCGGCGTTCGGCGGCAAGCTGAACGGCTGCGGCGGCTTCATCAACATCAGCCAGAACGCCCGATCGGTCGTTTTCGCCGGCACTTTCACGGTCGGAGGCCTCGACGTCGCGGTCGAGGACGGCGAACTGAAAATCGTGCAGGAAGGCCGCTCGAAGAAGTTCATCCGTCAGGTCGAGCAGAACACCTTCTCCGGCCCGTTCGCCCAGGATCGCTCACAGCCGGTGATCTACGTGACGGAACGCTGCGTGTTCCAGCTCACCAAGGAGGGGCTGGAGCTTATCGAGGTCGCGCCGGGCGTGGACATCGAACGGGACATCCTGCCTCATATGGAGTTCCGTCCCATCATCAAGCAACCGAGCGTGATGGATCCGCGGATCTTCCGCGACGAGCCGATGGACCTCGTCAAAGACCTGCTGAACCTCAATCTTTGCGAGCGCGTCAGCTATGACGCCCCGCGCAACATCCTGTTCCTCAATCTCGAAGGCTTCGCGGTCCGCACCAAGGCCGACATCGACGACCTGCGCGAAGCCATCATCGACGGCTGCAAGCAGGCCGGAAAGCGCGTCAACTCCGTCGTGAACCATGACGGGTTCAAGATCTCCGACAGCCTTTACGACAATTACGCGGAGATGATCGAGTATCTGATGGAGCATTATTACGCGACGACCACGCGCTACGCCACGAACGGGTTCCTGCGCTTGAAGATGCAGGAGGCGCTGAAGAAGCGCGGTCTCGCGCCTCACGTGTTCGAGCGCAAGGAGGACGCCCACGCTTTCGCCGACAAGGCGGCGAAGATCAACGCAGCTTTCGGCGAGGACCCGGAAGACTCGGTGGCGAGCGCCGCCTGAGGCCGAAGAAGGGCCGTTCTGTTCGAGCGCGTTCCGCACGCTCGACTGGCCGCTCGGAGAACCGATCCGAGCGGCCAAGCCTCATGCCTTCGGCGTATAGAGGCTGCACCAACCGCCGGGATTGATCTTGCCTTCGACGCCCTGGCAGGCGTCGGGGGCCTGAAACAGAGCGCAGCCCCCGCATTTGTCAGCGCCGGGCGCCTGCGCGACATACTGTGCGTCCGCCTGGGACATCTTGGTTTGGGCGCGGGCGGCGGAGCCGAGGCCGCAACAGGCCCCGACGACGATCACGGCCGCGCCGCCGAGCGCGGTCCGACGCGAAATTGCCGCGAGTTTCTCGCTCTCATCGATTTTCGTCATTGTTTCCTCCCAGTCGGCCGGCTGGAACCGCCGGCCCGCGAGGAAGCTGCCGTTCACGATTTTGTTTTCAATGATTCTAATTCTAAAGTAATAGACCGACGCTCGGGCGGCAGCCGGATGAGACGACGGCCGCGACAGGCTGCCGCCGGCAAGATCGTCGCGCTCTCCGATCGTGGCCGCGAACGCCGCCGTTCACGGCCCTTGGACCTCGAAAACGCGCGGGTTCCACGCTCAATTCCCGTGACAAGCGCCGCAGTCGTCCTATCCTCCTCGGCAGCAAGGTCGCGGCCCGCCCGCGGCTTCCGATCGGCGGCGGGCGCGTGACGTTCCCGACATGGCCGCGGCCTTCCGAACAGAACCGTTCGGGAGGAACAAGACATGACGATCCGAAATCCCGTGGAATGGAGCGCCGACGGCGTGGCGGCCGCGGTCGATTCCGTGCGCGAGACCGCGCACGCCATGCGCCGCCCCATGGGAGCCTATGACGAGCGCCCGATCGCGCTTCGCCGCATCGGCTTCTCCGATCTCGGCGACGCGCTCCGCGAAGGCCTCGACGACTTTGCGCATCTGCGCAGCGACGTCTTCGCGATCGCGCTGATCTATCCGCTCGCCGGCCTCGTAATCGCGACGATCGCCTTCAATGCGTCGCTTCTTCACCTGCTGTTTCCGATGGTGGCCGGCTTTGCTCTGCTTGGCCCGTTCGCGGCCATCGGCCTTTACGAGGCAAGCCGTCGGCGAGAGGCCGGGCTACGGGCGCGCTGGTCCAACATGATCGACGCCTTCGTCTCACCGGCGGCGGCGGCGATCTGGACCCTCGGCCTGATCCTCACCGCGCTTTACCTCGCCTGGCTGCTCTGCGCCTGGGCGCTGCACGCGGCGATCATGGGTCCCGACCTGCCGACGTCGTCGACCGCATTCGCAAACGAGATCCTGACCACTCCGCGAGGATGGACCATGATCCTGGTCGGATGCGGCGTCGGCGCCGGCTTTGCGGTCGCGGCCCTTTCGATCAGCGTGATCTCGTTCCCGCTGCTGCTCGACCGCAAGGTCACCGTCGGCCGCGCGATCGAGACGTCGGTCAGGGCCGTGCGCGAGAATCCGGCGGTCATGCTCGGCTGGGGCGCGATCGTAGCGGGAAGTCTCGCGCTCGGCGCGGCGCCGGCGCTGTTGGGGCTCATCGTCGTCATGCCCGTGCTCGGCCACGCGACCTGGCGGCTTTACCGCAAGATCGTCGTCTGACGACCAAGAGCCGGGCGACGGCATCGCGACCGTCGCCCGGCTCGTATCACATGAAGAGCGGTTCTTTTTCGATCCCCTTGTAAAGACCGGCCACCTGTTCCGCGTAACCGTTGAAGAGCAGCGTCGGCCGCCGCTCCGAGGTTCCGAGCACCCGCTCCTCCGCCTGGCTCCAGCGCGGATGCGGAACCTGCGGGTTCACGTTCGCCCAGAACCCGTATTCGCGCGGTCCGGCGGTCTCCCACAGCGTCTTGGGCCGCTTGTCGGTGAACTCGAAGCTCACAATCGACTTCACCGACTTGAAGCCGTATTTCCACGGGACAGCGAGCCGGATCGGCGCCCCCATCTGCTTGGCGAGCGGCTTGCCGTATGCGCCGGTCGCGAGAAAAGCGAGCTCGTTGGTGGCCTCTTCGATGGAGAGCCCCTCGGTATAGGGCCAGTCGTAGAGCGGGCTGGCCTGATAGGGCGCGGTCTCCGTGTCGTAGAAGGTCTGCATCTTCACGAATTTCGCGGAGCCCAAGGGCTTTGCGAAAGCGACGAAGTCCTTCATCGGAATTCCGGTCCAGGGCAGCGCCATCGACCACGCTTCGACGCAGCGGTGACGATACAGGCGCTCCTCGAGCGGCAGGGCCTTGAGCAGATCGTCGATCCCCACCTCGCGCGGATTTTCGACCATGCCGCCGATCTTCACCGTCCACGGGCGAAGCCGCAGCGCGCCAGCGTTCGCGGCGGGATCGCCCTTGTCAACGCCGAACTCGTAGAAGTTGTTATAGCCGAGGTTGATCGCCTCCGGCGTCTCGGCGCGGTCGAGCTTGTAGAGGCCGTTGCGCTTCGCCGGATAGAGGCCTGCCGACGGATCAGGGCCGTCGGGCTTCGGCGGCTCCTTGCTCTTGAAGAGATCCAGCAGGCCGGCTTCGGCCTGCCCGGGCGCGAACGCCAGACCCGCGGCGGCGCCCGCCGCCGCGCCCATGAACAGGCGCCGGTTCAGGGCGACGTGTTCCGGCGTCGCTTGAGATTCAGGGATCATCCAGGAAGGCGCGCGGCGGATCAGCATCCCGGGCTCCGTTTCGTTGCGGTCTCAAGGCCGATACGCAAAGCGGCGGCCGAAGGTTACGCCTTCGGCCGCCGCTTTTTGTCACGATCGCGCGAAAAGCTCGGATCAGATCGGGTTGAGCGTCAGCGAAGAGTAGCCCGCGGCGACCGCAAGGCCTGTCTGACCTTCGAAGCTCAAGGGTTGAAGCGAGACGGTGATGTCGGATCCCCCGACCAGCACGTTGGCGCCGCCGCCGATCAACGCGGCCACGCTCGCCGAAGCGCCGCGATATTTTCCGGCGAGGTCGCCAGGTCCGATGTCCCGCGTGCGCGCGACGACCCCCCAGGTCATCACGCTCGGCCCGGTCTTGCCGACGTCGACGCCGACCTTCTTGATGTGTCCCATATAGAGATCGATCGCGTTCCGACCGGAGTTCGGGCGGTATTCGCAGGAGACGTCGCGGCGAGAGCCGACGACGTAGCCGATCCCGCCGGGAATCTCGCAGCGCAGCACGCCGACCTGATAGCCCGAGACCGGCTCGTACCGCCCTTTGTCGATCGTCACGAAGGGATGCGTGGCGTCGGCCGAGAGCGCAGGTCCGGCCAGCGCGGGGGCGGCGACGGCGATCGCGACGGCGGCGATCGCGCTACGGAACAGGACGAGCATTTTCAGCCTCCCGATATGACATTCAGTGACGGACGTCGACGGAACGTCGCCGGGTCACCTGTCGGTTCCACGCATCACAGGCCCGAGGCCTGCGGAAGACCTTCCGTCGCAGCTTCGCGTCAGCGCAGCGAGCCGCAGAAGCGCTGGATGCGCCGGCAGGCTTCCTCCAGCGTCGCGTCGGCGGTCGCATAGGAGATGCGGAAATTCGGCCCCAGCCCGAAGGCCGAGCCCTGCACCACCGCGACGCCCTCGGCTTCCAGCAGCTCCGACACGAAGTCCTTGTCAGTCTCGATTTTGACGCCTGATGGCGTCGTCTTGCCGATCACGCCCTCGCAGGACGGATAGACATAGAACGCGCCTTCCGGCTTCGGACATTTCAAGCCGCTCGCCTGGTTCAGCATCGAGACCACGAGGTCGCGCCGCCGCTCGAACGCCGTGCGGAAGCCTGGCAGGAAGTCCTGCGGGCCGCTCAGCGCCTCGAGCGCCGCGAACTGCGCGATGGTGCAGGCGCCGGACGTCTGCTGGCCCTGCACCATGTCCATCGCCTTGATGAGCTCGGCGGGACCGGCCGCATAGCCGATGCGCCAGCCGGTCATGCAATAGGCCTTCGAAACGCCGTTCATGGTGAGCGTGCGCTCGTAAAGGCCGTGCTCGACCTGCGCCGGCGTCGTGAACTCGAAGCCGCCGAAGACGAGATGCTCGTACATGTCGTCGGTCAGCACCCACACGTGCGGGTGGCGCATCAGCACGTCGGTCAGGGCCTTGAGCTCGTCGCGGGAATAGGCTGCGCCGGACGGGTTCGAGGGCGAGTTGAACAGGAACCACTTGGTCTTGGGCGTGATGGCGGCTTCGAGCGCCTCGGGGCGGACCTTGAAGCCGTCCTCGATCTTCGTATCGACGAAGACCGGCGTTCCGCCGTTGAGCGCGACCATCTCGGGATAGCTTACCCAATAGGGCGCGGGGATCACGACCTCGTCGCCGGGGTTCAGCGTCGCCACGAAGGCGTTGTAGAGGATCTGCTTGCCGCCGGTGCCGACGATGGTCTGGCTGGGCTTGTAGTCGAGCCCGTTCTCGCGCTTGAACTTCTGCGCGATCGCCTCGCGCAGGGGCGCGATGCCCGAGACCGGCGGATATTTGGTCTCGCCGCGCCGGATGGCGTCGATCGCCGCGTCCTTGATGTTCTGGGGCGTGTCGAAGTCGGGCTCGCCGGCGCCCAGCCCGATGACGTCGCGCCCCACGGCCTTCATCTCCCGCGCCTTCTGCGTCACCGCGATGGTGGCGGACGGCTTTACGCGCGACAGCGCGTCGGCGAGGAAGGCCATGGGACGGCTCCGGATCTCGATGCGGCGACGGCGCGGTTTCTAGGCCTGACGCCTTCGCGGCGCAAGGAGACGGGTCCCGCGCCCTGTCGAGACGCGGGACCCAAGGTCATGCCCGCCGCACCCGGCGGCGTCGGGGACGGCGGTACGGCCGGAACACATAAAGCGCATGAAACGCGACGCCGCTCGGGCGAAGCGGCAGCTCCGCCGGAAAGCGACGACGCGCCAGCCACCACGGCCGCCAGACCGCAGACCAGCGCCCGGGGTCGCGCATATCGCCGCCCCAGGGCTTGATCTGCGGCCTCTCCGGCGCCTGGCTCACGAGCCAGCTCCTGGCCGCGAACCACACTTCCGGCGGAGCCGGCGCGTTCTCCGGGCCCTTGAGCTGCTCGAACTGCGGAAAGGGAGCGTCCTCCGGGAAATAGACCGAGAGTGTGGCGACGCGCTCACCGCCGCGACGGACGGAGAACACGCGTTCGCAGTCCCGGGCGATCGCCCAAGCGTAGTCCCGAACGCAGTTCCGCATCACTGTCGCCTCCTCGTCGAGAGCCCCCTCGTCGGCGACGGCGACGAACTCGAACCCGTCGGCCACGCCGCCGTCGAGCCACGGAGCCGCCCTTTCGGCGCCAAGCGCGAGGAAGCCGTCGATGCGCTCGAGCCAGCGGCGCGAACGTTCGAGCGCCGCCTCGCGGCCGATCGTGGACGACCAGCGCCCGCCCGCGAGCGCGCCGCCGCGGGTGGCCGGCCGCCGCGCGAACCACGAGTGGAGCGCGACCAGCCGGGCCTCCTCGGCCGTCAGCCCTTCGGGCGCCGCGCATTCCCGCGCGGCCCAGAGCGCCGCTCCGTCGTCGCCCCAGCGCGCGGCCTCCGCGACCGCCGCGAGCCACGCGGCGGCGACCGACCGCGAACGCGGCAGCACATTCGCGACGCGGATCGAGAAGATCGCGCCGCCCGGCAGGTCGGGCGAAGCCGCGCCGAAGGCTTCCGGCGGGAGCCGGCGGACCCAGAGCGGCATTTCGGCCGCGAGCGCCGCCGCCTTGAGCGATCCGCCCTCGCGCACGATCGCGGCCGCTCGCGCCGAGCGCGCGGACCGCGGCTCGACGGCGAAGCGGTGGAGCAGCGCTGGAAACGACGCCGCGAGGTCGCGCAGCCGCGCGTCGCGCTCAGCCACGCGCGCGATCGCGGGCCGGATCTCGGCCGAGAAGCGGGCGAGCGTCGGCGGCGCGGCAGGCCGCGCCGGACGCCCCCGCGCGAAGGCGGACGCCATATCGAGAATGGACATTTGGATAGATCCCGGAGCGCGCGGGCGGACGTCGGCGCGGTCAAGAGCGAAGCAACGACTGGGGATGTGAGGGCGGCTTTACCGCCCGCGCGTCAGATGTCGCTGACAAATAGGGGATAGCGACAGAACTGCATCAATAACGCCTCCCCTTGCTCCGGGTTTTCGATAGAGCGGCCATTTACAGCCCTGACGAGCAAAAATCAAGCGGTCTTGCGCCTTACACCGGCAGAACGTCCTCGCCCTCGCCGACCCGCGCGCCGCCCGCCTCCTCCAGCTGGAGCAGCAGCGCCGCGTGGTCGTAGCCGCCGCCGCCCATCGCGTCGCGCAGGAAGAGGTAGCGGTCGCGGGCGTCGCGGGTGAGCGGCAGGGTCACGCCGCCCTCGGCCGCGGCTTCGAGCGCGGTCTGAAGATCCTTGATCTGGGTCGAGACCGTCCCGCCCGGCCGGAAGTCGCGCTCCAGCATGCGGCGGCCATGCTCCTCGAGGATGCGGCTTTCCGCAAAGCCGCCGCGGATCGCCTCCCGCACCGCCGCCGGGTCCGCGCCGCCGGCGGCTGCGAGCAGCAGCGCCTCGGCGACCGCGCCGATCGTCACGCCGACGATCACCTGGTTCGCGAGCTTCGCCACCTGCCCCGCGCCGGACGGCCCGACCCGCGTCGCCCGGCCCAGCGCCGCGAAGACCCGCGCGGCGTCGGCGAAATCAGCCTCGTCGCCGCCCGCCATGATGGCGAGCGATCCGGCTTCGGCGCCGCGAACCCCGCCCGAGACCGGCGCATCCAGATGGCGTCGGCCGTGGGCGGCGAGGCGTTGGGCGTGGTCGCGCGCGGTCGCGGGCGGGATCGAGCTCATGTCGATCACGAGCGCGCCGGGCGCCAGCGCTTCGGCCGCCCTTCCCGAGCCGAACAGCGCGTCCGCGACCGCCGGCCCGTCGGCGAGCATCGTGACGACGATCGCGGCGCCCTCCACCGCCTCCACGGCGGTCTCGGCGACGGTCGCGCCGACGTCGGCAAGCGGCTCGGCCTTGGCGCGCGTGCGGTTCCAGACCGTGACGGCGAAACCGGCGCCGAGAAGACGACGCGCCATCGGCGCGCCCATGAGGCCGACGCCGAGCACGGCGACGCGGAGCGGAGCGGGGGTCATGGGCGTCTTTCTCGCGTCTCGTCCCTCCCCTTGCGGGGCGGGGACCGGATGAAGCGGCTCCGGACGACGGGAAGGCCACGAAGTCACGCGCGCCGACTGCGGCTTCGTCCCGAACCGCCGCCACCAATACCCGTCCTGCGACGGCGGGGGAACGGCGACCTCCGGCCTCTTCGCGCAACGGCGGCGGGGTGGGATTCCGGCAGGCAGGCGCCGCGCGTCCCGTCCGTGCTAAGGCTCCGAGCGGCCCCCGTCCCCGCCTCCGGAGATCGCCCTTCGATGAAGCCCTTCGCCTTCGCCGCCGCGCTTCTCGCGCTCGCCTGCGCGCCGGCGCGGGCGGAGCCTGCGCGCGACCAGCAGATCGAGGCGTTGATCTCGAAGATGACGCTCGAGGAGAAGGCCGGCCAGCTCAACATGGTCTCATTCGTGCCGATGCACGAGACCACGTTCGAGCCGGTCGCCCGCGGCCTGAAGGACGCGGCCATCGGGGCGCTGTTCAACGTCCACGGGATCGAGACCGCGCGCGAGCTGCAGCGCCGCGCCGCCGAAAGCCGCCTGAAGATCCCGCTGCTGCTCGCGCTCGACGTCGTTCACGGCTATCGCACCATCTTTCCGACGCCGCTCGCTCAGGCCGCCAGCTTCGATATGGAGGCGATCCGGCGCGCCGAGGAAATCTCGTCGCGGGAAGCCGCGGCCGACGGAGTGAATCTCCTGTTCGCGCCCATGCTCGACGTCTCCCGCGACGCCCGTTGGGGCCGCGTGGTCGAAGGCCCGGGCGAGAGCGCGTGGCTTGCGTCCCGCATCGCCGAGGCGCGCGTCCGAGGCATCGAAGGGGACGGCGGCCGAACCTTCGCAGCCTCCTGCGTCAAGCATTTCGGCGCGAACGGGGCCGTGGTCGGCGGCCGGGACTACACGGCGCTCGATCTTTCCGAACGGGCGATGCGCGAGGCCTATCTTCCCCCCTTCCGCGCCGCGGTGGAGGCCGGAACGGCCTGCATGATGTCGGCCTTCAACGCCCCCGACGGCGCCCCGACCGTCGCGAACCGCCGGCTCCTGACGGACGTGCTGCGCCGGGAATGGGGTTTCGCGGGCGTCGTAACGAGCGACTTCAAGGCGATCCGCGAGACGGTGACCCACGGCGTCGCGGAGGACGACCGGGACGCCGCGCGTCTCGCCTTCGCCGCGGGCGCCGACGTCGACATGCAGTCGGAGACCTACGCGCCGCACCTTCCTCTGCTGGTGCGCGAAAGTTCGATCGCGCCCTCAGCGCTCGACGAGGCGGTTCGCCGGGTTCTGACCCTCAAGAAGCGGCTCGGCCTGTTCGAGGATCCGATGCGGGGACTGACGGCGCCGCCGCCCGCCGCCCTTGCGCCTGCGCATCTCGCCGCCTCCCAGGATCTCGCCGAAAAATCGTTCGTGCTTCTCAAGAACGACAAGTCGGTCCTGCCGCTTCCCGCCGATCCGGGCAAGCTCGCCCTCATCGGCCCGCTCGGCGACGCGCCCGCGGACACGCTCGGTCCATGGGCGGGGCGCGGCGAACCTTCGGAAACCGTCACCCTCCGCATGGGGCTCGAGCAGCGGCTCGGCCCGGACCAGGTTGACTTCACGCCGGGCGGAACGGTTGCGGCTTCGCGGCCGGAAGAGATCGAAGCCGCGGTCGAGACGGCGCGGCGCGCCGACGTCGTGGTGCTCGCGCTCGGCGAACGCTTCGACCAGTCGGGCGAAGGCGCGAGCCGTGCCGATCTCGGGTTGCCGGGCGATCAGCTGGCGCTGGCGAGCGCCGTGCTCGCGCTAGGCAAGCCCACCGCCGTCGTGATCATGGCCGGCCGGCCGCTCGTCCTCACGGAACTCGCGCAGGAAGCGGACGCGATCCTCTACGCCTGGCAGCCAGGCACGATGGGCGGCGCGGCGCTCGCGCGGACGCTGACGGGCGACGTCGCTCCGAGCGGGCGGCTGCCCATGACGTTTCCGCGCTCCACCGGGCAGGTTCCGGTGCATCACGACCAGCCTAAGACCGGTCGACCCTACGATCCAAAGGACCCCTACACGTCTGGCTACCGCGACCAGAGCCCGGAGCCGCTCTACGCCTTCGGCCATGGCCTCGCCTACACCGACTTCGTCTACGGCGCGCCCAGCGTTTCACGGGTTTCGCTGCGCGGGAACGACGCGCAGACGGTCACTGTGCGCGTGACCAATGTCGGCAAGCGGCCGGGCGTCGCCGTGCCGCAGCTTTACGTGCGTCCGGCCTCCGCGCGCCTCGCCCGGCCCGCCAGGGAGTTCCGGGGCTACGCGCGCGTGCCGCTCGCGCCCGGGGAGACGCGCGAGGTGGCGCTGCCGCTCGAACCCAAAGACTTCGGCTACTGGACCACCGATCTCCGTTTCGAGATCCCGGCGGGCGCGATCGAGGTCATGACCGGCCCCGACGCGGCGGACCTGAAGTCCGCGCGCTTCGAGTACCGGCCATAGCTTTCCGTCAGTTCAGGCGGAACTCGGCCCGGACCGGCTTGAAATCCGCCGGGCCGATCAACCGCTTGTGTCCCACGCGCACAGAATGCAGCACGCCCTCGATCTCGCGCCGCCACCAGTCGAGAAAGCCGCGCAGCACCGGATAGTCCGGGCAGCTGTCGTACTCCTGCCAGACATAGGATTGCAGAAGCGCCGGATGGTCCGGCATCCGGTAGAGAATCTCGGCGGTGGTGAGGCCGTAGCCGTCCATCTGCCGCTCGAAGTCCGACCTCGAAGTCCCGCATTCGCTCATTCGGCCAAGCTCCGTCGCTGAAGGCGCCGGTTGCCTCGGCGCCGCATTCGGATTAGGGAGGCGTCCGTCCTTTGATGACAATCCCACGACTTTAAAAAAGTCTTTCAAAACAAGCGTTTGGCAGCAACCTGCGACGAGTGCTGCGACAGTGCGCGAAATGCTGGCAAACGACCGGCGACGGCGTAGCATCGTCCGGGAAACGGCGATCCCGGAGGATCCCAATGCGCGCCGCATCGTTGGCCCTGATCATGACGCTCATCGTTCCGGCGACGGCGTCGGCCACCTGTTTCCGGGACTGCCTGGGCTCCAAAATCGCCTCTGAATCCAGCGATCAGCAGATCACGGACGCCGCGAAACAGTGCCGGGAGAGCTGCGAGACGCAGGCGCGCGACGGCCTCGCGCAAGCGGGCAAGCTCGATCAGGTCACGACGTGCAAAGCAGAACCGCTGAGCAAGGACGAGCTGAAAAAACTTCGCGCCGCGACGCCGAGCCATTACGTCCAGTCCAACATCTTCATCTGGGATTTCCGGAATCCGTTCCCGGACAAGGCGCTCTTCAAGATCGAGGTCGGAGCGCAGAACATGGATCTGAACGAAATGTCCTTCACAGGAACCGGCCTCGTGCCGCCGTCCGGCGAAGGCGCGTTCGTCATTCCAGGGTTTTTCGACGGTTATCCGGCGGTGAGATTCGCCGCCAAGGTGGTCAAGGTCTGGGCATGTCCGGTGAACTGAACCGCCTCTTCACGATCGGCTACGAAGGCGCGACGCCCTCCGCCCTCGGCGACGCCCTGCAGTCGGCCGGCGTCGACGTGCTGGTCGACATCCGCGCGGTCGCGAATTCCCGCCGGCCGGGCTTTTCGAAGCGGGCGCTCGCGGCGGGCGTCGACGAGCGCGGGCTCGGCTACCTGCATCTGCGCGCGCTCGGCACCCCGGCCGAGGGACGGGCGGCCGCCCGCGCCGGACGGCACGACGAGATGAAGGCGATCTTCGCCGAGCAGCTCCGCACCGACGCCGCGCAGGAGGATCTCGCCGGCCTGATCGAACTCGTGCGGAACGGGCGGAAACTCTGCCTGCTCTGCTTCGAGCGCGAGCCCGAGCACTGCCACCGGATGATGGTCGCGGAGCGCGTGGAGGCCTCGGTCGAAGGCTTAAGGCTGGAGCACCTTCACCCGCTGCCGGCGAGCTTCGAACGGCCGTGACGGTTCGCCGTCACCCTTCATAGGTCGCCGGCAGGCCGTCCAGAAACCGCTGCGCGTCGGCGCGGATCTCCGCCACCCGCTCCTTCGAGAAACGACCCAGATTGCGATAGGGCATGGCGAGCCGGCGAAGCCCGGACAGGCGCTTTTCGTTCCGAATGAGAAAATCCCAGTAGAGAGCGTTGAACGGGCAGGCCTTTTCGCCCGCCTTCGCCTTCACGTCATAGGCGCAGGTCCCGCAATAGTCCGACATCCGGTCGACAAAGGCGCCCGAAGCCGCATAGGGCTTCGATCCGAGAAGGCCGCCGTCGGCGAACAGCGCCATGCCGTGGACGTTCGGAAGCTCGACCCATTCATAGGCGTCGGCGTAGACCAGCAGGAACCAGTCCTGCACCTCGCGCGGACGGATCCCGGCGAGCAGCGCGAAGTTGCCGAGAACCATCAGGCGCTGGATGTGATGGGCGTAGGCGTGATCGCGCGTCTCGCTTACGCAACACGCGAGGCAGTTCATGTCGGTCTCGGCCGTCCAGTAGAGATCCGGCAGCTTCCGCCGCGCGTCGAGATGGTTGGTCTCGCGATAGTCCGGCATCTTCAGCCAATAGATCCCACGGACATATTCTCGCCAGCCGAGGATCTGGCGGATGAAGCCCTCGACCGCGTTCAGCGGCGCCCGCCCCTCCCGATAGGCCTTCTCGGCCGCGTCGCAGACCTCGCGGGGGTCCAGCAGGCCGACGTTGAGGTAAGGCGACAGCAGCCCGTGAAACAGAAACGGCTCGCCCGCCTTCATCGCGTCCTGATAGTCGCCGAACGTCTCGAGCGCCGCTGCGACGAACTCTTTCAGCGCCTCGAGGGCGTCGTTTCGGGTCACCGCCCAGCCGAAACCGTCGAGCGTTCCGAAGTTGTCGGGAAATCGCTTCTCCACCATGGCCATGACGGCGCGCGTCTTCTCGTCCGGCGGAAACCGCAGGCGATCCGGAAGTTCGACGTCCTTCGGCAGCTTCCGGCGGTTCTCGGCGTCGAAGTTCCAGCGGCCGCCTTCGGGCTCGCCGCCGTCCATCAGCAGGCCGGTCGCCTTGCGCATCTCGCGGTAGAAGAACTCCATGCGGAGTTCCTTGCGACCATGAGCCCAGCGCTCGAAGGCTGCGTGCGAGCAGAGGAAGCGGTCGTCCTCCCGCACGATCACGTCGCAGTCGAGCTCTTCGCGCCAGTCGTCGAACATCTCCCGCACGCGCCATTCGCCGGGCTCGGTGAGCATGACGCGATCCGGCCCGTGACGCCTGACGGCGCGCTTCAGTTCGCCCCCAAGCGACCCCGTGTTCCCGCGGGCGTCGAGCGCGAGATAGTCGACGCGGATCCCGTCGGCGCGAAGCTCGCCGGCGAAGGCGCGCATCGCCGCGAACACGAAGACGAGCTTCTGCTTGTGGTGGCGGACATAGGTCGCCTCCTCCATGACCTCGACCATGAGCACGACGTCGGTCGCGAGATCGAGATCCTTCAGCGAGGCGAGGCCGCGCGAAAGCTGGTCGCCGAGCACGAGGCGGAGCGTGCGCGCCATGGATCAGCGGCCCGAGTAGACGAGAAAGCCAGGGCGGCGGGCGTTGTCTGTCATGGGTCCATCCGGGGCGGTCGGCGGATGTACGCCGGAGAGAGCCGAAGGTTTCACCCGAATACTGAATACGGGAGCCCGCGTCTGCGTGCTTCGAGAGGCCCGCAGACGCGGGTTCCCCGGCATGAGGAAGGTTTGTCGTTCCCGACCTTTGGGGCACGTTTCCAGCGATCGACGACGCCGGACGACCAGCAGTCCGCGCGATGAACAGATATTCATCAAGTTATTGAAATCGCATATATTATTAAACTTTGGACATGCAGGAACGGCGTGTTCGGGACCGCGTTCGTTCGCCAGAGCCCACCGAAGCTGACCCATTCCGGGGCGGCGCAGTCCGTAGACTTCGGCGAGCCACGATCGGAGTGACGTCAATGACGTCGGTTCGCACCCTTGTTTCCTCCGCGCTGTGCGCGGTCGCCCTCGTCGGCGCGGTCGTTCCCGCGAGCGCCGAACCTTTCCACGGCTTCGGCCATCCCGGCTGGGACAGGCCGGGTTGGGACCATCGCCCCGGCTGGGACCATCGTCGGGGATGGGGCGCGGGCCGCACGCTCGCGGTCGGCGGCCTCGGCCTCGCCACCGGCGCGCTGATCGCCGGCGCCTATCATCCGGCCGTCGTGGTCCCGGCCTGCGGCGAGACCGTGTCGACGCACTACGACGCGGCCGGCCGGCCGGTTAAGGTGATCCGGCAGAACCCGTGCTGATCCGCGGGGTTCGGACGCGCCCGGCCGCCCTCCGCCGCCTGTCGGCGGAGACGCGGCCGGCGTTGCGTCAGGAGAGGCGCTGGAGCGCGGCGAGCATCTCGGGCGTATCCACGTCGATGAGCGCGCCGTCGTCCTCGGCCTCGATTTCCCGGACCGCTTCAGGATGAAGTTCGAGAAGATGGCGGCCGCCGACATCGCCCTCGACGCGCGCCAGCTCGCCGAAGAAGCGCCTTCCCCACAGCACCGGATTGCCGCGCCGGCCGCCCCGCACGGGCGCGACGACATGCGCGCCGGCTTCGGGGTCGTAAGCCGCCGTCATCCTGCGGACGAGCGGTGACGTGACGCCCGGCATGTCGCCCAGCAGGACGACCACGCCGTCGACGTCCGGCCCGAGCGCGGCGAGGCCGGTTTTCAATGACGTCGACAGGCCCTCGGCGTAGTCCTCGTTCCGCGCGAAGCGGACCGCGAGGCCTTCGAGGGCGCCTTCGACGGAACGCGCCTGATGGCCCGTCACGACCACGACCTCCGACAGCCCGGCGCCCAGCGCGGCCTTCGCGGCGTGCCGCACGAGCGGGCTGCCGAGCACGGGCTCGAGCAGCTTGTTCGGACCGCCCATGCGGGTCGACCGTCCGGCTGCGAGCACGAGGCCCGCGATCTTCGGCTTCGCCGGAGCTTCGGGGGCGCCGGCGCGGGGCAGCGGACGCGACACGATCTCCATCAGCAGCCCTCCGACGCCCATGCCGGCGATTTCCTTCGCGCCCACCGGCGCGCGCGCCAGCAGGCGGTTCAGCACCCAGTCGAAGCCGTTCTCCTTCGGGCTGCGCGCGCAGCCCGGCGCGCCGAGCACGGCGGTCTGGCCGATCCGCCCGAGCAGCAGGAGATTGCCCGGATCGACCGGCATTCCGAGACGATCGACGACGCCGCCCGCGGCTTCGATCGAGGCCGGAACCACATCGCGCCGGTCGGTCACCGCCGACGCGCCGAAGATCACCGTCAGCTCCGGCTTCTCGGGCGCGAGGTCGCGCAGCGCGCGGGTGAGGCTCGCCTCGTCATGGGCGATGCGGCGCTCCGCGACGATCTTCGCGCCGGCGGGCGCGAGGCGGCGCTCGAAGGTCACGATCGTCTTGTCGACGACCTTCGGGTCGAGGCCCGGCAGCAGGGTGGAGATCGCCGCGACCCGGCGCACCGTGAAGGGCGCGATCTCGACCAGCGGCGCGCGCTCGCGCGCCAGACGCTCGGCCGCGGCGACCAGCGTCTCGGGAAGTCCGAACGGAATGATCTTCACCGTCGCGACCATGGCGTCCTTCGCGACGGCGGCGTGCTCGGCCAGCGTTGCGAAGGTCACGGCCTCGTCGAGGCCGTTCAGGGCGTCGACGGCGGCGCGGTCGACCATCAGCACGCCGGCCTTGTCCGCGAAGATATTGCAGCGGCCGGTGAACGGCGCCTCGCAACGCGCATGCGGGCCTGCGAGCGCCTCCGCGATGCGGCGCGCGGCTTCGTCCTCGGCGACGTCGTCCGGCCCGAAGCGGGCGACGACGATCTCCTTGACGCCCGCTTGCGCCAGCGCATCGACGTCGGCCTCGGTGACGCGCGCGCCCTTGCGCAGCACATGGCCGCGGACTTTCAGCGCATGGGCCGCCACCGCGCCTACGGCGGCGGCGAGAGGGACAGGTCCGAATTTCATGTCGGCTCCGGCAGGCGCATCGCCTGGGTGATCTCGGCGAGGATCGAGACGGCGATCTCGGGCGGCGACGCGGCTCCGATCGGCAGGCCGATGGGCGCGCGGACACGGTCGAAGGCTTGCGCCTCGACCCCTACGGCCAGCAGCCTTTCGCGTCGCGCCGCATGGGTTTTGCGCGAGCCGAGCGCCCCGACATAGAAGCAGCCGCTCGACAGCGCCCGGACCAGACCGGGGTCGTCGATCTTGGGATCGTGGGTGAGCGCCGCGAAGGCCGTGAAGGGATCGAGGCCGAGGCCGGGCAGCGCGCGGTCCGGCCAGTCGGCGACGAGATCGACGCCCGGAAACCGCTCCTTCGCAGCGAAGGCGCTGCGCGGGTCCACCACCGTCACATGATGGCCGAGCGCCGCCGCCATGGGCGCGAGCGCCTGCGCGACATGGACCGCGCCGAGGATCACGAGCCGAGGCGAGGGACGGTGGACGTTGAGGAACACCGGCCCGTCGCCGGTCTCGACGACGCGGGACTTGCCCGCCCGGAGCGCCGCCTCGACGGCCTCGGCGAGCGGGTCGCCGTCCGGCTCGAGGATGAGCCGCGGCTCGCCGCCGGACAGCGGCGTCGCCACCACCGCAGGCCGGCGGGCCGCGCGGGCTGCGTTCAATGCGGCGAGCAGGTCGAGCTTCATGAGACTTTCTCGACCAGCACGCGGATGCGTCCGCCGCAGGAGAGCCCGACCTCCCAGGCGGTCTCGTCGGCGACGCCGAATTCGAGCAGCCGCGGCGCGCCGGCCGCGATGACGTCCGCGGCCTCGGCCACCACCGCGCCCTCGACGCAGCCGCCGGAGACCGAGCCCTCGAACGCGCCCGCGGCGTCGATCACGAGATGACTTCCGGCCGGTCGGGGCGCCGATCCCCAGGTCTCGACCACGGTCGCGAGCGCGACGCCCCTGCCCTCGCGGACCCAGGCTTCGGCGATCGTCAGCGGATCGAGGTTTGCGGACGTCATCGGCGCGCTCCCGGAACTCCGCCGAGATAAAGGCGATGCGGGCCGCCGACAATCACTTGGGCGGCGGGATCAGCGCAAGATCGCTCAGCAGCCGGCGCATGCGCTGCGTCGCGTCCTCGGCCGAGCGATCGGCGCCGGTCACGGCGGCGGCGAAGATCACGCTCTTCGGCGCCCGGTCGACCCAGCCGACCGACCAGGCGACGCCGTCGCAGGATCCGCTCTTCCAAGCGACGGATGCGTCGCCGAGCCGCTCGTTCGACACCACCTCCACGGCGCGGGCCTGGCTTTCGGCCGAGGTCGGCAGCTCGCCGCGCTTCAGGCGGGCGAGAAAATCGACCTGCTCGACGGGGCTGATCGACAGCACCTGACGGTCGCTGTCGCGATCGATCGCGGAAATCGGCGGGCCGCTCGGCTCGACGTCGCCATATCGCATCCCGGCGAGCGCGCGGGTGAAGGCCTCCGGGCCGATGCGCCGGGCGATCTCCTCGAACACCCATCCGATCTGCTTGCGGAAGGCGTCGCGCAGCGTCACGCCGTCGGGCGAATCGCCCTCCTGCGGCGGGTTTCGCTTCACGAGCGCGTTGGCGTCCGCCGTCACCCCGCGGTCGAGCGCGATGACGGTGGCGGGAATCTCGAGCGTGGCGCAGGGCGGCAGACGCCTGGAACAGGCGCCGGGGTCGGACACGGCCGCGCCGGCGCCGGGCGCGACGTCGCGCAGAACCACGCAGGCTTCCGCGCCCTCGAAGGCGCGGCCGAACGCCGAATTCAGGTCGACAGGACCTTCCGCGCGCACGACCGACGAAGCCGCGAGCGTCGCGCCCAGCGCAATCGCGCCCAGTCGAGCGACCCTCGTCATGCCGTCAGCGTGCCTCCCCCCAGCCGTCGCGGCCGAACGATACCTTTTTCGCGGCGCGGCGCATTTCAAGCCCCGAAGGACGTCAAGCGCCCGACCAATGCGGCGGAAATGGGCCGCAGGTTCAATCGCGGGGGCGGACGAGCTTGGATGAAGATCGGTCAGGCGTCGGCTCGCATGGGCTGATCGATGCTTTGATACCGTCTTCAACGCAGCCTGTCGCGTGACCCTTCGTCCCCCGCTAACCGACACGCTCGCGTTGTCGGCGGGCGGAGGCCGCGCTAAGACTGCCCAACCGGCGCGCGCGCCCACCGATCAGGCGCCCGCGCGATTCCGAAGCCAAGGAGCGGCCGCCAGCGGATGGAGTATTTCGCCCAGCAGCTCATCAACGGCGTCACCCTCGGCTCGATCTACGGGCTCATCGCCATCGGCTACACGATGGTCTACGGCATCGTCGGCATGATCAACTTCGCCCATGGCGACGTGTTCATGATCGGCGCGTTCCTGTCGCTGATCGTCTTTCTCGCGCTCACGGCGCTCGGAATCACCTTCGTTCCGCTCGCGCTGCTGCTGGTGCTGTTCGTCGCCATGGCGCTCACCGCGCTCTACGGCTGGACGGTGGAGCGGGTCGCCTACCGCCCCTTGCGCGGCTCGTTCCGGCTCGCGCCGCTGATCTCCGCGATCGGCATGTCGATCTTCCTGCAGAACTACGCCCAGCTCGCCCAGGGCGCGCGCTTCAAGCCGCTGCCGCCGGTGGTGACCGGCGGCTACACGTTCGGCGAGGCCGAAGGCTTCGTAGTGAACGTCTCGAACGTCCAGATAATCATCGTGGCGATGACGATCGCGCTGATGATCGCGTTCTCGCTGATCGTCGCCAAGACGCCGCTCGGCCGCGCCCAGCGCGCCTGCGAGCAGGACCGCAAGATGGCCGCACTGCTCGGCGTCGACGTCGACCGGACGATCTCGCTGACCTTCGTCATGGGGGCGGCGCTCGCGAGCGTCGCGGGGCTCATGTACCTGCTCTATTACGGCGTCGTGGACTTCTACATCGGCTTCGTGGCCGGCGTGAAAGCCTTCACGGCCGCGGTCCTCGGCGGCATCGGCTCGCTGCCCGGCGCGATGATCGGCGGGCTGTTGATCGGGCTGATCGAGACGTTCTGGTCCGCTTACTTCTCGGTCGAATACAAGGACGTCGCAGCGTTCTCCGTCCTCATCGTGGTGTTGATCTTTCTGCCCTCGGGCCTGCTGGGGCGGCCGGAAGTCGAGAAGGTCTGATGGGGGCGTCACCGCACTATCCGGCCGTGGCGCGGTTCTTCACCTCTCCCCGGCGGGGAGAGGTCGGCCCACAGGGCCGAGTGAGGGGGCCTCGACATATCCCGAGAGGGCGAGCCCCCCTCACCCGCCATCGCATACGCGATGTCGACCTCTCCCCGCCGGGGAGAGGTGAAGGGCGGCGCGCATGACCACCGCAGCGCCCTCCCCCTTCGCCGAGGCTTTCAAGAACGCCGCCGTCACCGCGCTGATCGCGCTCGGGCTCGCGGCGCCGATGATGGGGCTCGTCACGGTCCAGGTCGGCGGCAATCTCGGGCTCGAGCCGCACTGGCCGCGCGTCGCGATCGCGGTCGCCGTCGTGTTCGTCGGGCGGCTGATCCTGAACCTCACGATCTGGCGTCCGGGGCGGGTCAAGAAGGCGACCGCGATCTCGCCGAAGACCGAGCGTCTGCTGTCGAAGACCGCAAAGCTCCTCGCGCCCGCCGCGATCCTGTTCGCGGTCATCCTGCCGTTCCTGCCGGGCGTCGGCCGCGGCCAGATCGACCTCGGCATCCTCGTTCTGACCTATGTGATGCTCGGCTGGGGGCTGAACATCGTGGTGGGGCTCGCAGGGTTGCTCGACCTCGGCTACGTCGCCTTCTACGCGGTCGGCGCCTATTCCTACGCGCTGCTCGCGCAGAACTTCGGCTTCTCGTTCTGGATCTGCCTGCCGCTCGCCGGCATCCTCGCCGCGCTCTGGGGCGTGATGCTGGGCTTTCCCGTTCTCAGGCTCCGCGGCGACTATCTCGCGATCGTGACGCTCGCATTCGGCGAGATCATCCGCCTGGTGCTGCTCAACTGGCAGTGGTTCACCGGCGGCCCGAACGGCATCGGCGGCATCCCGAAGCCGAGCTTCTTCGGCATCGACTTCAAGACCGGCCCGGGCGGTTTCGCGGACACCTTCGGCCTGACGTTCTCGCCGCTCCACCGCATCATCTTCATGTACTACCTGATCCTCGCGCTCGCGCTGATCACCAACTTCTTCGTCATCCGTCTGCGCCGCCTTCCCATCGGCCGCGCCTGGGAGGCGCTGCGCGAGGACGAGATCGCCTGCCGCTCGCTCGGCGTGAACACGGTCAACACCAAGCTGACCGCGTTTGCGCTCGGGGCGATGTTCGCAGGCTTCGCCGGCTCCTTCTTCGCGACCCGGCAGGGCTTCATCAGCCCCGAAAGCTTCGTGTTCATGGAAAGCGCGCTGATCCTCGCGATCGTCGTGCTCGGCGGCATGGGCTCCCAGTTCGGCGTCGCGGTGGCGGCGCTTCTGATGATCGGCGGCTTCGAATTCTTCCGGGAGTTCCAGGACTACCGGCTGATCGTGTTCGGCACGGTCATGGTGCTGATCATGGTGTGGCGTCCGCGCGGGCTCGTGTCGTCCCGCAGCCCATCGGTCTATCTCAAGGAAAAGAAAGCTATTTCCGGCTCCCTCGTGCAGGAGGGGCATGGATGACGGCGCCTCCCGCCGACGCACCGGCCCTCCCCGACGACGTGCTGCTGCGCGTCGAGCACCTGACCATGCGCTTCGGCGGCCTGACCGCGGTCGACGACGTCTCGTTCGACGTGCGGCGCGGCGACATCACCGCGCTGATCGGTCCGAACGGCGCCGGCAAGACCACCGTGTTCAACTGCGTGACCGGCTTCTACAAGCCGACGGTCGGCCGGCTGACGCTCGCCAGGGGAACCAACGAAATCTGGCTGCTGGAGCGGCTGCGCGACCACCAGATCTCGCGCCGCGCCGGGGTCGCCCGCACGTTCCAGAACATCCGCCTGTTCGGCGGCATGACGGCGCTCGAAAACCTGCTGGTCGCCCAGCATGCGCCGTTGATGAAGGCCTCGGGAATGACGGTGCTCGGGGTGCTCGGGCTCGGCGGGTTCAACCGGGCCGAACGACAGGCGATCGACAAGGCGAAAAACTGGCTCGAACGCATCGGCCTGATCGAGCGCGCCGACGATCCCGCCGCGGACCTGCCCTATGGCGACCAGCGCCGGCTCGAGATCGCGCGCGCCATGTGCACCGATCCCGTGCTGCTCTGCCTCGACGAGCCGGCCGCCGGCCTCAACCCGCGCGAGAGCGCCGAGCTCAACGACCTGCTGCGCTCGATCCGCGCCGAAGACGGCGTCGCGGTGCTGCTGATCGAGCACGACATGAGCGTCGTGATGGAGATCTCCGACCACGTCGTGGTGCTGGACTACGGCAAGAAGATCGCCGACGGCTCCCCGCAGGCGATCCGCGAGGATCCGAAGGTGATCGCCGCCTATCTCGGCGTCGAGGACGAGGAGGTCGAGGCCGTCGAGCGCGAGATCGAGGAGGCCGTTTCGTGAGCGCCCTGCTCTCGCTCACGGGCGTCACCGCCTATTATGGCTCGATCGCTGCGCTGAAGGGCGTCGACGTCGAGGTCGAGGCGGGCGAGATCGTCACGCTGATCGGCGCCAACGGCGCCGGCAAGTCGACGCTGATGATGACGATCTTCGGCAGTCCCCAGGCCCGCGACGGGGCGATCGTCTATGACGGGCGCGACATCACCCGCACCCCGACCCACGAGATCGCGCGGCTCAAGATCGCGCAGTCGCCCGAGGGACGGCGCATCTTCCCGCGCATGAGCGTGCTCGAAAACCTCAAGATGGGCGCGGCTGTCGCGGGCTTCGAGCATTACGACCAGGATCTCGAACGCATGTTCGCGATCTTCCCGCGCCTGAAGGAGCGCGCAAGCCAGCGCGGCGGCACGCTGTCGGGCGGCGAGCAGCAGATGCTCGCCATCGCCCGCGCGCTGATGAGCCGGCCGCGCCTGCTGCTGCTCGACGAGCCCTCGCTCGGCCTCGCGCCGCTCGTCGCGAAGCAGATCTTTTCCGTGGTGAAGGAACTCAACGAGCGGGACGGCCTGACCGTCTTCCTCGTCGAGCAGAACGCCTATCACGCGCTGAAGCTCGCCCATCGCGGATATGTGATGGTCAACGGCCGCATCACCATGTCGGGCGGCGGCCGGGAGCTTCTGGAGAAGCCCGAGGTCCGCGCCGCCTATCTGGAGGGCGGGCGGTGAGGGCGTGGCGCGGCGGCCGGGGTCCCCTTCTCCCGCTTGCGGGAGAAGGTAAGGATGAGGGGCCTACGCTCAGGCGCGCTCCGTCTCCGCGCGACCGACGCCCCCTCACCCCGGCCCTCTCCCGCAAGCGGGAGAGGGGGAAGAGAGGCGCCCCATGGGCCTGATCTGGGAGATCTCCCTCGCGGAATTCGCCTTCGTCACGCTGATCCTCGGCGGCGGCGCGGCGTGGCTCGCGGGGCGCGCGCTCGCGCAGGCGTGGGAGCCGATGTGGAAGACCGCGCTGTGGATGATCCCGCTCGCGGCCGCGGTGCGCTTCATCCACTACGCCCTGTTCTCCGGCTCGCTTCTGACGCTGCACTACTATCTGGTCGACCTCGCCGTGCTGACCGCCATCGCGCTCGCGGGCCACAGGATCGCGCTCGCGGGGCGGATGGTCCGGCAATATGGCTGGCTCTATGAGCGCGCCGGCCCGTTCGGCTGGCGCGAAAGGCGGGACGGCGCGTGACAGACGGGCCGGGGCGCGCCAACAATGGGCCTGTCGACCACCGAGACGGCGCGACCGGCGCCAGACGATTTCCGCAACCAGCTTTTCGGCATCGGGACCTGAAGGACCTTTCGGCATGAAGAGACATCTTGCAGCGATCGCCGGCGCGAGCCTCGCGCTCGTCCTCGCCACTCCGGCCTTCGCCGACATCACGATCGGCGTCGCCGGGCCGATGACCGGCGAGAACGCGGTGTTCGGCGGCCAGATCCGCAGCGGCGTCGAGCAGGCGATCGAGGACATCAACGCGGCCGGCGGCGTGAACGGCGAGAAGCTGGTGGCCAAGATCGGCGACGACGCCTGCGACCCGAAGCAGGCGGTCAACGTCGCGAACCAGATCGCAGGCGCCGGCGCCAAAGTCGTGATCGGCCACTACTGCTCGGGCTCGTCGATCCCGGCCTCGGCGGTCTACGCCGAGGAAGGCGTGATCCAGATCTCGCCCGCCTCCACCAACCCGGCTTACACCGACAAGCGCCCCGGCAAGACGACGTTCCGCGTCTGCGGCCGCGACGACCAGCAGGGCGGCATCGCGGGCAAGTACATTCTGGACAAGTACGCCGGCAAGAAGGTCGCGATCGTCGACGACCGCTCCTCCTACGGCAAGGGCCTCGCGGACGAGACCCGCAAGACCTACGAGGCCGGCGGGAGCAAGCCCGTGCTCGTGGAATCGATCGCGGCCGGCGAGAAGGACTATTCGGCGCTCGTCTCCAAGCTGAAGCAGGCCGGAGCGGAGGTCGTCTATTTCGGCGGCTATTATCAGCAGGCGGGCCTGATCGTCCGCCAGATGCGCGACCAGGGCGTCTCGGCGGTGCTGATGGGCGGCGACGCGCTGCAGTCGAGCGAGTTCCTCGGCATCACGGGCAAGGGCGGCGAAGGCACGATGTTCACCTTCCCGCCGGACCAGAGGAAGCTCCCGGAAGCCGCCGAAGTGGTGAAGAAGCTCAAGGCCAAGAAGATCGAGCCCGAAGGCTTCACGCTCTATTCCTACGCCGCGCTCCAGATCTGGGCGGCGGCGGCGAACGCCGCCAAGTCGACCGACGCCGAAGCGGTCGCCGCCGAGATGTACAAGCAGGACTTCAAGACCGTCGCCGGCCCGGTCAAGTTCGACAACAAGGGCGACCCGACGGTCGCGGGCTTCGTGTTCTACGAGTTCAAGAACGGCACCTACGAGCAGATGTGAGGGCTCGACGAGCCTTGACCAACCGCTCAAGCCCGCTGGGAAACCGGCGGGCTTTTTCTTATCGCTTGTTAGTAAAACTTTGGCTTCATCACTCGCTTTTAGCGCCGCTCCTGCCCAGCCGCATATCGATTCATATCTTCAATAGCATCTAGAAACGCCTTACGAATCTCAGTCTGAGAAAACCCCTGATCCCATAACTCTGTCATAAGATGATTCATCAATATTTTTACTACTGTATCTCCAAATGAAAATTGAGAATTTTTCAGATTACGGCATCGTAGCGCCAATTCAGAACTGATATCATATACTCTCAAAAGAGCGCGCTCTTCTTTTTTGAGACCATCAACCATGCGCAAGACCAATGAGTGATTTAATAGCGATAGCCGGCAGATGAGCTTACTATGGCGAGACTGGCCGAGCAACTTCTGCTCACTCCAGCGTCGCGAGCCCTGAAAACGCCTTAAGCCCGGGACGCGAGCGAAGCGCTATCCAAACGAGACGGCGGAAACGCCGCGACCGCGTCCCGGCCCTTCGAGCCGGGACCCATGAACGTTACGCGTTCAAGAAGAAACGCCGCCGTTCCGCCTGGTTCGGCGGCGTTCGTGCGGCTGGGTCCCGGGTCAGGCCTGGGACGCGGGCGAAGCGCTATCCCAGCGTCGCAAGCCCCGGAAACGTCTCCAGCAGCCAGAACGACGCGGTCGCGGTCCAGCCGGTGAGGAACGCGATCCCGGTCAGCACCAGCAGGCCGCCCATCACCTTCTCGACCGTGCCGAGATGGGTCTTGAAGCGCTTCAGGAAGCCGACGAACGGCTTCATGGCGAGCGCCGCGATCAGGAACGGCAGGCCAAGGCCCGCGGCGTAGACCGCGAGCAGCCCCGCGCCGCTCGTCACCGTCTCCTCCGAGGCCGCGACCGCGAGCACGGCGGCGAGCACCGGGCCGATGCAGGGCGTCCAGCCGAAGGCGAAGGCGAGGCCCATGACATAGGCGCCCCACAGCCCCACTGGCTTTTCGACGTCGACCCGCGCCTCGCGCATCAGGAGCGGGATGCGGAAGGCGCCGAGGAAGTGCAGCCCCATGACGATGATGGCGACGCCTGCGATGGTGGCGAGCAGCGGCGCGTTCTTCAGCAGCAGCCCGCCGACCGCCGAGGCCGTCGCGCCGAGCGCGACGAACACCGTCGCGAAGCCCGCGACGAAGAGCGCTGCGGCTGCGAGCGTCCGGCCGGTGACGGCGCGGGGGGCGGTCTCGGCCGTGAGCTTGTCGAGCGTCGTGCCGGCGAGGAAGCACAGATACGGCGGCACGAGCGGCAGCACGCAGGGGCTCAGGAAGGAGAGAGCGCCCGCGCCGAAGACCGCCGGAAGGGTGACGTTCGAGATCATGCGCTCTCGTAGACCTTGGCGGGCCGCGACGGAAGCGGTGCGCGGCGAAGTGATCGCGTTCGAAAACACCCGTCATCCCGGCCGAAGCGTCAGCGAAGAGCCGGGATCGTCCTCTGGATGAGGCGCAGGAACCACGGCTGTCATGGTCCGGCTCGACCGGACCATCCACCCCGAGCGTCGAGCGTTACGCCGACGATGGATTCTCCGGTCAAGCCGGAGGATGAAGGCGGTGGGTCGGACATCTCATGAAGGTGGACACATGCGTTTCGTCATGCGGACGGTCTCTCGCCAGTACCGATGACGACAGACGACGGTCTTGCGAAACTTCCGCATGGCGTGATCTCATTCCAAGATGACGTTCTTTCGTGACCTTTCACCCTATGAGTACGGATCGCGATGGGGCGGCGTCGCGGGCGCGCAAAACGTGGGCTGGCTTGCTGACGGGCGCCCGTTTGAAACCGCATCGCCCATGGAAAGCGATCTCGACTTGATTTGGGCCCACTGTAAGGTAGCGATCCATCCGACACGTGGGTTCCATTCATGCGACATCTGCAAAGATTTGAGCCTGCACCCTCCAAAATTTACTCGGAACAATGAGACGCTCTTGCTTGGATATTCAGAGATAAGAGTGATAAGTCGATCAGGACAGTCTTACGCAGCGCCCAGCCTGATTTACCACTACATTCTTGAACATAATTACAGGCCGCCAAAAAGTTTCATGTCAGCGCTACGTAGCGGCCCTACGCCGCCTTCAGACGCATATTTTTTGGCTCTCACAACGCGCGAGTTGTCTTGGAGCTCGACCAGCCAAGCCTGACTGGACGCGATCTGCGCTGCGGCTTGTTCAGAACGACGTGGCCCCGTTGCTGGTCGGTCATCGGAACCTTAATCGGCCGCCCACGGCTCTTGCCGCTCGGCTGAGCAGCACGCTACAAGGCCGCCAACTTCCGACACCCGCGCCTTTCGCGCGCCTACCGACGCGAGCCCCCGCCCCCATGGCCAACCGCGAATTCATCTACCACATGTCCGGCGTCTCGAAGGCCTTCGGGCCCAAGAAGACGCTCGACAACATTCACCTGTCCTTCTACCCGGACGCCAAGATCGGCATTCTCGGCGTCAACGGCTCGGGCAAGTCGACGCTGCTCAAGATCATGGCCGGCATCGACAAGGAGTTCACCGGCGAGGCCTGGGCGGCCAAGGGCGCGAGGATCGGCTATCTCGAGCAGGAGCCGCAGCTCGACCCGACCAAGAACGTCCGCGAGAACGTCATGATCGGCGTCTCGGAGAAGACCGCGATCCTCGAGCGCTACAACGAGCTCGCGATGAACTACTCTGACGAGACCGCGGATGAAATGACGGAGCTCCAGGACCGCATCGAGGCGCTCGGCCTCTGGGACCTGGACTCGAAGGTCGAGCAGGCCATGAACGCGCTCGGCTGCCCGCCGGACGACTGGAGCGTGGACAAGCTCTCGGGCGGCGAGAAGCGCCGCGTCGCGCTCTGCCAGCTTCTGCTCTCCGAGCCCGACCTGCTGCTGCTCGACGAACCCACCAACCATCTCGACGCCGAGACGGTGAACTGGCTCGAAAACCACCTGCGCAACTTCCCCGGCGCGATCCTGATCGTGACCCATGACCGCTACTTCCTCGACAACGTAACGGGCTGGATCCTCGAGATCGACCGCGGCCGTGGCATCCCCTACGAGGGCAACTACTCCTCCTGGCTGGTGCAGAAGCAGAAGCGCATGATCCAGGAAGGCCGCGTGGAGGAGTCGCTCCAGCGCACGCTGAAGCGCGAGCAGGAGTGGATGGGCAACAGCCCGAAGGCCCGGCAGGCCAAGAACAAGGCCCGCATCCAGCGCTACGACGACCTCGTCAAGCGCGCCTCCGAGCAGGGCCCGACGACCGCGCAGATCGTCATCCCGATCGCCGAGCGGCTCGGCCACAACGTCATCGAGTTCGAAAACCTCAACAAGGGGTTCGGCGACAAGCTGCTGATCGAGGACCTGACCTTCAAGCTGCCTCCTGGCGGCATCGTCGGCGTCATCGGCCCGAACGGCGCCGGCAAGACCACGTTGTTCCGCATGATCACCGGCCAGGACGAGCCAGACGCCGGCTCGATCAAGGTCGGCGAGACGGTGCAGCTCGGCTATGTCGACCAGAGCCGCGACGCGCTCGACGCCAACAAGAACGTCTGGGAGGAAATCTCCGGCGGCACCGAGATCATTCATCTGGGCAAGCGCGAAGTGAATTCCCGCGCTTATGTCGGCGCCTTCAACTTCAAGGGCGCGGCGCAGCAGAAGAAGGTCGGCGACCTCTCGGGCGGCGAGCGCAACCGCGTGCATCTCGCCAAGATGTTGAAGTCGGGCGCGAACGTCCTGCTCCTCGACGAACCGACGAACGACCTCGACGTCGAGACGCTGCGCGCGCTCGAAGAGGCGCTCGAGGACTACGCGGGCTGCGCGGTCATCATCAGCCATGACCGCATGTTCCTCGACCGCGTCGCCACCCACATGCTGGCCTTCGAGGGCGACAGCCATGTCGAGTGGTTCGAGGGCAACTTCCAGGACTACGAGGAGGACAAGAAGCGCCGCCTCGGTCCGGACGCTGTGGAGCCGAAGCGGATCAAGTACCGCCAGTTCACGCGGTAAGCCTGCGGGAGGATCGCCATGGCCAATGCGATGATGGTGATCCATCCCTATCGCGCGCACGACATGTGGGTCTTCGACGATCCGGTCGTGGGGCTCGTTCAGGAGCCCTTCGTGTTCGGCGTGCCGGAGATGATCGACGAGGCGACGGCGTCGATCCCGGACGCGAAGAACGGCTTTCGGCTGCTGTTTTCCTCAAAGCCCTTTCCCGGATTCCAGCACGAGCTGGTCTGGGTAAGGGAGGAGTATGAGGGCAACTGGTATCGCTGGGCAGCGACCGGAGCGGAAGGCTGGCTGTGCCCCGCGCTGTTCAAATATTTTGAGACGGCGCCGAAGGCGATCTACTGCCTGATGGAGCCCCGGGGCCCGGCCGCCGGATGACCGCGGCGCCGTTTCGTGTTAGCTAGGTTAGCTAAGCACGGAGCGCAGCCGGTGAACACGGTCAACATCCACAACGCCAAGACCAACCTTTCCAAGCTCGTCGAAGCCGCGGAACGTGGCGAAGAGACGATCATCGCGCGCAACGGCAAACCCGTGGCGCGGATCGTGCCGATCGCCCCGCCGCTGATTCCCGCCGGCGAGAAGGACACGCCCGGCATGCGCCTCAGGGGCGCGCTCAAGGGAAAGGTCGAGATCGTCGACCCGGACTGGTGTAAACCGGACGACGAACTCGCGGACCTGTTCGAGAACGGAAAGGTGCTACCCGAGGATTTCGATGCTCCTCGATAGCAACGCGTTTCTGTTCTGGGGCCTCGACCTCGACATCGTGACGCCGGCCGCTGCGTCCGCTATCGAAGACGCCGACGAGTTGTTCATCAGCATGGCGTCGATTTGGGAGCTTGAGATCAAGCGCGGCGGCGGCAGACTGAAAGTAGAGCTCGACTGGCCCTCGTTTCTCGCCGATCGGCTGACGCTCGTGCCGATCGACATCGAGGACGCCGTCGCCGCCCGCTCCCTCCCCCTCCATCATCGCGACCCATTCGACCGCATGATCATCGCGCAGGCCAAGCGCCGCGGCCTGCCGGTCGTCACGCGCGACCGCTCCTTCGAACACTACGGCGTTCCGGTGATCTGGGCATGAGCCTGAAGGAAGACTGGTCCGCCGCGACCTATCTGCGCTTCGAGGACGAGCGCACCCGGCCGTCCGCCGATCTGCTCGCCCGCGTCCCGCTCCAAGCGCCGAGCCGCATCGTCGATCTCGGCTGCGGGCCGGGCAACTCGACCGAGCTTCTGGCCCGCCGCTATCCGCAAGCTGAGATCGTCGGCATCGACTCCTCGCCCGACATGCTGGCCGCCGCCCGCAAGCGTTTGCCGGACGTCGAGTTCGTCGAGGCCGACCTCGCCTCATGGTCGCCGGAACGCGCGCCGGACCTGATCTTCGCCAACGCCGTGCTGCAATGGCTGCCCGACCACGAGGCGCTGTTCCCCCGGCTGCTGCGGCTCGTCGCCCCGGGTGGCGCGCTCGCGGCGCAGATGCCGGACAATCTCGCCGAGCCGTCCCACGCCGCGATGCGCGAGGTGGCGCGCGACGCCGAATGGGCGGAGCGGCTGGCGAACGCCGCGGCCTCGCGCGTGGAGATCCTCCCGGCCGACGTCTATTGGGATCTGCTCGCGCCGCACGCCTCCTCGGTCGAGGCATGGCGGACGACCTACGTGCATCCGCTCGACGGGACCGCGGCGATCGCGGAATGGCTGAAGGCCACCGGCCTGCGCCCGTTCCTCGATCCGCTGGACGCCGGCGAACGCGAGGACTTCGTCGCGCGCTACGTGAAGACGCTCGGCCCGTTCTATCCGGAGCGGGCGGGCGGCAAAGTCCTGCTCCGCTTCCCGCGCCTGTTCCTGGTCGCGACGCGGCGTTGATCCGGAAAGAGAGGGCGGCATGACGCGTGACCTGCTCGACCACGTCGTCATCCACCCGCCGCGCCGCCTGACCGCCCGGCTCGTCGCGACGCTGTCGACGCCCCAGCCGGACGAGTTCGAGACGGAGCCGGTCGAAACGCTCGATCTCGCTCTGGAGGGGATTTCCGGCGACCGGCACGCAGGCTTCACCCGCGCCGCCGGGGCGCGCGAGCCATGGCACCGCCGCGGCGACGAGATCCGGTCCGGCCGGCAGCTCTCGATCGTCTCTCCGGAGGAGCTTTGGGAGATCGGCCATGCGCTGGGCCTGCCGCCGCTCGAGCCCGGCTGGATCGGAGCCAATCTCATGATCGAGGGCGTCGCGCGGCTGTCCTTCCTGCCGGCCGGAACCCGGCTGTTCTTTCCGTCTAAAGCCTGCGTCGTCGTGGAGGGTCAGAACGCGCCCTGCCGCCACGCCGGCCGAGCGGTGGGCCGCCGCACGGGACGCCCCGGCGACGAACTCAGCTTTCCGAAGGCGGCGAAGCGCCTGCGCGGGCTGGTGGCCTCCGTCGAGCGCGCCGGTCCGGTCTCGGCCGGCGACGCCGTGACGATCCATCTGCCGGAACAGTGGATCTATTGAGCGCGGGAATCTCTTCACCTCGGCCGATATATGACCATTCAGACAGTCACGAATGCGGATGATAGAGGGCGCGCCATGGCGACGATCAGTCTTGCGGACGCCAAGGCCCATCTGAGCGAACTG
The DNA here is from genome assembly GCA_003241695.1 of Ancylobacter novellus. Classification (GTDB taxonomy): domain Bacteria; phylum Pseudomonadota; class Alphaproteobacteria; order Rhizobiales; family Methylopilaceae; genus Methylopila. The sequence continues at coordinate 86,367 of QFPN01000004.1, forward strand.
CTCGACCGGGTCGAGGCGGGCGATACGATCGACATTACCCGTCGCGGCAAGCCTGTCGCGCGACTGACCGCCGTCGAGAGGCCGCGCCGGGCGATCGACGCCGCGCAGCTTCAGGCCCTGACGGCGACGATGCCGCCCCAGTCCCCGGACGCGGTCACGCTCGTGCGATCGATGCGCGACGACGACCGTTCCTGATGCTTTACGTCGACACTTCGGTTCTCGTCGCCGCGCTTTCCAACGAAGCGATGACGCCGCGCGTTCAGGCCTGGCTGGCGGAGCAGGACGCGGCGCGGCTTGTGATCAGCGACTGGACCTTCACCGAGATGTCCTCCGCCCTGGCGATCAAGCTGCGGACCGGGCAGATCAACCCGGAGCAGCGGGCGGCCGCGCTCGCCATGTTCAACAGGCTGGTCGAGGAGAGCTTCACCGTGCTCGGCGTGACGGGCGGGCAGTTCCGCATAGCGGCGAAGTTCGCCGATCAGCACGCTCTTGGCCTTCGCGCAGGCGATACGCTGCATCTCGCTGTCGCGTCGGAGCACGGCGCCGTGACGCACACGCTCGACCGCTGGCTCGCGGAGCGGGGCCGGCGCTCGGCGCGCCAGTGCGGTTGCTCGCCTGAAGCGAGAGGGAAACCGGGGCTGCGGTAGCGCGGTCGCCTCGGCGGAGCGAGCGTGATCCGGCGCGCCCCGCTCTGTCTTTCCGTCGGACGCCATTGCGGCCGCCGGTGCAATCATATAAAGACATGTTTATGTCTTTCTGGAACACAGCTCCTTCCATCGGCCTCGACGCCGCGCTCGCCGCTCTCCGCGCGGCAGGCGAGCCGACGCGGCTGCGCGTTCTCGCGCTGCTCGCCGAGGGCGAACTCACCGTCTCCGACCTCACCGACATCCTCGGCCAGAGCCAGCCGCGCATCTCGCGCCATCTGAAGCTGCTGGTCGAGGCCGGGCTGATCGAGCGCCACCGCGAGGGCGCCTGGGCGTTTTTCGGCCTCGCGGGCGAGACGGAGGCCGGGCTCGCGCTCCGCGCCGCGCTCGGGCGACTCGACCGGGACGACCCGGCGCTGGCGCGCGACCGCGTGCGGCTCGCCGAGGTCCGCGCCCAGCATCAGGACGCCGCCGACGGCTATTTCTCCGCGAACGCCGGCCGCTGGGACAGCCTGCGGAACTTCCACGTGCCGGAAGCCGCGGTCGAACGCGCGGTGCTGGAGGCGGTCGGCGACGGCCGCATCGAGGCCGCGCTCGACCTCGGCACCGGCACCGGACGGATGCTGGAGCTCGTCGCGCCGCGCGTCGGCCGCGCGATCGGCGTCGACAGCAACCGCGACATGCTCGCGCTCGCCCGCGCGAACCTCTCGCGCGCCGGCGTTTCAAACGCGCAGGTGCGGCAGGGCGACATCTTCGCGCCGCCGACGCCCGCCGACGCCTTCGACCTCGTGATCGTGCATCAGGTGCTGCACTTCCTCGACGACGGCGCCCGCGCAATCCGCGAGGCCGCGCGCGCGCTGCGGCCCGGCGGGCGGCTGATCGTCGTCGACTTCGCGCCGCACGCCATCGAGGCGCTGCGCGAGGAGCACGCCCATCGCCGGCTCGGCTTCTCGCCCGAGACCATGGACGGGTGGTTTCGCGCCGCGGGGCTCGAACCGATCTCGCGCCGCGACCTGCCGCCGCCGGACGGCGCCGCCGACAAGCTCACCGTCTCGCTCTGGACCGCGCGCGACCCGCGCATGGTCGCGGACCCCCTGCCCTCCTCGAGCCTCGAGGTCGCCTGATGCCCAACGACCGCCTCTCCCGCGCCGCCCGCCGGCCGATCCGCGTCTCCTTCGAGTTCTTCCCGCCGAAGACGCCCGAGATGGAGGAGACGATGTGGCGCTCGATCCGCCGCCTCGCGCCGCTGCATCCGACCTTCATGTCGGTGACCTACGGCGCCGGCGGCTCGACGCGCGAGCGCACGCACGCGACCGTCGAGCGCATGGTGAAGGAGACCGACGTGCCGCCGGCCGCCCACCTCACCTGCGTCTCGGCCACGAAGGCGGAGGTCGACGCGGTCGTCGACGGCTACCGCGAGGCGGGCGTGCGCCACATCGTGGCGCTGCGCGGCGACCCCGCGGGCGGCGTCGGCGCGACGTTCGAGGCGCATCCCGAAGGGTATCAATCGACCGCCGATCTCGTCGCGGGCATCCGCCGCCGCGCGCCCGAGATCGAGCTGTCGGTCTCGGCTTACCCTGAGATGCATCCCGAAAGCCCGAACCGCGATGCCGATTTCGACACGCTGAAGGCCAAGGTCGACGCCGGCGCGAACCGGGCCATCACCCAGTTCTTCTTCGACAACGGCCACTACCTCCGCTACGTCGACGAGGCGCGCAAGCGCGGCATCCACGTTCCGATCGTGCCGGGCATCGTGGCGGTCTCGAACTTCAGGCAGACCGCCAACTTCGCCCAGAAGGCCGGAGCGAGCGTGCCGGCCTGGTTCGCCGAACGCTTCGAGGGGCTTGAGAACGACCCGCAGACCCGCCAACTGATCGCGGCGGCGGTCGCGGCCGAGCAGGTGCTCGACCTCGTCGACCACGGCGTGAAGGATTTTCACTTCTACACGATGAACAAGGCCGACCTCGTCTACGCCGTCTGCCATCTGCTGGGGTTGAGGCCGAGCGCGCAGGCCGAAAGCAGCGCGGCGGCGTAAGGTAAGGTGCAAACTGGCTGCATCGCTCACATCTTAGGTCGATCCACTCACGGGTGATCCAATGGCCGAGCCTGACAATCTCGTTCTCACTCTGCTTCGCGAAATCCGGAACGACATGAAGGCCGGGTTCGAGGACGTCGCGCGACGTTTCGAAGACGTGAATCGCCGCCTCGACGGCCATGACAAGCGTTTCGAGGCGATTCGACAGGCGATCAACGGGGAGTCTTGGTCGCTACGCCGCCTCCGAAGTCGATGAACGTCTCGCCGCCATCGAGAAGCGCCTCGACGCGATCGAAGCGCATCAATGAAAGCCACCACCATGACCGACGTCGAAACCACGATCCGCAAGCTCGCCTCCGAGCGCATCCTCGTGCTCGACGGGGCCATGGGCACGATGATCCAGCGGGAGAAGTTCTCGGAAGAGGATTTTCGCGGCGACCGCTTCAAGGACTGGACGCGCGACCTGAAGGGCAACAACGACCTTCTGATCCTGACCCAGCCGGAGAAGATCCGCGACATCCACTTGGCATATTTCCGCGCGGGCGCCGACATCGTCGAGACCAACACCTTCTCATCGACCACGATCGCCCAGGCCGACTACGGCATGGAGGCGCTCGCCTATGAGCTGAACCTCGAGGGCGCCCGGCTCGCGCGCGAGGCGGGAGACATCGCGGAAAGGCAAGACGGCCGTCCGCGCTTCGTCGCCGGCACGCTCGGGCCGACCAACCGCACGGCCTCGATCTCGCCCGACGTCAACAATCCGGGCTTTCGCGCCGTCACCTTCGACGAGCTTGCGACCGCCTATGGCGAGGCGGCCCGCGGGCTGGTCGACGGCGGCTCCGACATCCTGCTCGTCGAGACCATCTTCGACACGCTGAACGCCAAGGCCGCGATCTTCGCGATCGAGCAGCTCTTCGTCGAGATCGGCCGGCGCCTGCCGATCATGATCTCGGGCACCATCACGGACCTGTCGGGCCGCACCCTCTCGGGCCAGACCCCCACCGCCTTCTGGAACGCGCTGAACCATGCGCGGCCGATCTCCTTCGGCCTCAACTGCGCGCTCGGCGCCAAGGAGATGCGCGCCCACATCGCGGAGCTTTCGCGCGTCGCCGACACGCTGATCTGCGCCTATCCGAACGCCGGCCTCCCGAACGAATTCGGCCTCTACGACGAGAGCCCGGAGGCGATGGCGGCGCTCGTCGGCGAGTTCGCGGAGGCGGGCCTCGTCAACATCGTCGGCGGCTGCTGCGGCACGACGCCGGACCACATCGCGGCGATCGCTCAAGCCGTGAAGGGCAAGGCGCCGCGAAAGATCCCGGAGATCGCGCCCAAGATGCGGCTGTCGGGCCTCGAGCCCTTCGAGCTGACCGCGGCGTGACGTTAAAGGCGCCGCCCTCGTGTCCCGGCCTTGAGCCGGGACCCATGATCACCGACGGCGTCGAAAAACGCGCCGCCTTATTCTTGAGCGTCCGCGTTTCTGGGTCCCGGCTCGAGGCCGGGACACGAGCGCGGCGTTTCCCCAAAGCTCCTACGACGGACCCACGATGACCTCCGCCGCCTCCCGCTTCGTCAATGTCGGCGAGCGCACCAACGTCACGGGCTCCGCGAAATTCCGGAAGCTCATCACGGCCGGCGACTACGCGGCCGCCCTCGACGTCGCGCGCGAGCAGGTCGAGAACGGCGCGCAGATCCTCGACGTCAACATGGACGAGGGCCTGCTGGACAGCGAAAAGGCGATGACGGAGTTCCTCAACCTCATCGCCTCCGAGCCCGACATCGCCCGCGTGCCGGTGATGATCGACAGTTCGAAGTGGTCGGTAATCGAGGCCGGCCTGAAATGCGTCCAGGGCAAGCCGATCGTGAACTCGATCTCGCTCAAGGAAGGCGAGGAGAGTTTTCTGCATTACGCCCGCAAGGTCCGCGCCTACGGCGCGGCCGCGGTCGTCATGGCGTTCGACGAGACCGGACAGGCCGACACCTTCACGCGCAAGACCGAGATCTGCGCCCGCGCCTATAAGCTCCTGACCGAAAAGGTCGGCTTCCCGCCGGAGGACATCGTGTTCGACCCGAACGTGTTCGCGGTCGCGACCGGCATTGAGGAGCATTCGAACTACGGCGTCGACTTCATCGAGGCGACGAAGTGGATCCGCGAGAACCTGCCCCACGCCCACATCTCGGGCGGCGTCTCGAACCTCAGCTTCGCGTTCCGCGGCAACGAGCCGGTGCGCGCGGCGATGCACTCCGTGTTCCTCTACCACGCGATCGCGGTCGGCATGGACATGGGCATCGTCAACGCCGGCGCGCTCCCGGTCTATGACGACATCGACCCGGAGCTGCGGGAACTCGCCGAGGACGTGGTGCTCAACCGCCGGCCGGACGCGACCGACCGGCTGCTGGCCGCCGCCGACAAGTTCAAGGGCGGCAAGCAGGAAGCGCGCGTCGTCGACACCAGGTGGCGCGACCAGCCGGTGGGCAAGCGCCTCGAACATGCGCTGGTGCACGGGATCACCGAGTTCATCGAGGCCGACACCGAGGAGGCGCGCGCGGCCGCCGAGCGCCCGCTGCACGTCATCGAAGGCCCGCTGATGGACGGCATGAACGTCGTCGGCGACCTGTTCGGCTCAGGAAAAATGTTCCTGCCGCAGGTGGTGAAGTCGGCCCGCGTGATGAAGCAGGCGGTCGCCTACCTCATGCCCTTCATGGAGGCCGAGAAGGAGGCCTCGGGCGCGGCCCAGCGCAGCAGCGCCGGCAAGATCCTGATGGCGACGGTGAAGGGCGACGTCCACGACATCGGCAAGAACATCGTCGGCGTCGTGCTGCAGTGCAACAACTACGAGGTCATCGACCTCGGTGTCATGGTGCCGGTGCAGAAGATCATCGCGGCGGCGCGCGAGCACGAGGTCGACGTCATCGGCCTGTCGGGCCTCATCACGCCCTCGCTCGACGAGATGGTGACGGTCGCGTCCGAACTGGAGCGCGAAGGCTTCGACGTGCCGCTGCTGATCGGCGGCGCGACGACGTCCAAGATTCATACGGCCGTGAAGATACACCCCGCTTATGAGCGCGGGCAGGCCGTCTATGTGCTGGACGCCAGCCGCGCGGTCGGCGTGGTGTCGTCGCTGCTGTCGGAGACGCAGAGCGCGCCCTACGTGGCGGACATCCAGGCGGACTACGCGCGCCTCGCCGAGCAGCACGCGCGCAGCCAGGAGGAGAAGGCCCGCGCGCCGATCGCCGCCGCGCGCGCCAACCGCCTGCAGATCGACGTTTCGAAGGTCGTGGGCGCGCCGAGCTTCCTCGGGACCAGGACCATCGAGATCCCGCTCGAGGAGCTGATCCCCTATATCGACTGGACGCCGTTCTTCCAGACCTGGGAGCTGAAGGGGCGCTATCCGGAGATCCTGAAGGACGAGAAATACGGCGAGGCGGCGCGAAGCCTGTTCGAGGACGCGACCGTCATGCTGCGCCAGATGGCGGACGAGAAGTGGCTTCAGGCCCGCGCGGTGATCGGCTTCTGGCCGGCGGCCGCGCGCGGCGACGACATCGTGCTGTTCAAAGACGAGAACCGCGCAGAAGAGCGCGCCGTGCTGCACACGCTTCGCCAGCAGATGGCGCGCGGGAAGGATCGCCCGAACCTCGCGCTCTCGGACTTCGTCGCGCCGGAAGAGGCGGGCGTGCCGGACCATGTCGGCGGCTTCGCGGTGACGGCCGGCATCGGCGAGGAGGCGATGAGCCAGCGCTTCGCCCGCGCCAACGACGATTACGGCGGCATCCTCGCCAAGGCGCTGGCGGATCGCCTCGCCGAGGCTGGCGCGGAGTGGCTGCACGAGAAGGTGCGGCGCGAGCACTGGGGCTATGCGGCCGACGAAAAGCTCTCGAACGACGAGCTGATCGCCGAAGGCTATCAGGGCGTCCGCCCCGCGCCCGGCTATCCGGCGCAGCCGGATCACACCGAGAAGGGCGTGCTGTTCGACCTGCTCGACGCCCCGAACGCCATCGGGCTGACGCTGACCGAGAGCTACGCCATGTGGCCGGGCTCGGCGGTGTCGGGGCTCTATTTCAGCCACCCCGAAAGCCGCTATTTCGGCCTCGGCAAGATCGACCGCGATCAGGTGGCGGATTACGCGGCGCGGAAAGGCTACGAGCTGGCCGAGATGGAGCGCTGGCTCAGCCCGGTGCTCAACTACGACCCGAACCGCGCGCAGAAGATGGCGGCGGAGTAAGTCAGGCTCGACGTTTACGCCCCTCTCCCGTTTACGAGGAGAGGGAGAAGAGCGCCTGCGCCTGTTTCGCCGAGGCCTCGCAACCGGGAGAGGGAAGCGGCCGGCGTCCGCGCCGGTCCCTCACCCCTCCTCCACCTGCCGGACGATCCGCGCCCGGAGCCACCTCTGGGCCGGATGGGCGTCGACCCGGTCGTGCCAGACCATGGCGATGGTGAAGCCCGGCACAGGGATCGGCGGCTCCAGAATTTGCAGCCTGTCGGCCTGGATGCGCGCGACCCGTTCAGGCGCGAGCGCGATCATGTCCGAGCGCGCCACAACCTCGGGCGTCATCAGAAAGTTCGGGACCGATAGCGCGACCCGCCTTTCGCGGCCATGGGCCGCGAGCGCGACGTCGGTCGGACCGTGAAAGCCGCCGCCCTCGGGAGAGGTCAGCACATGCTCGAGCGCACAGAACGTATCGAGGTCGATCGATCCCGAAACCTTCGGATGCCCGCGCCGCGCGATACAGACGTAGCGCTCGTCGAACAGGGCCCGCATCCGCATGTTGGGCGGTGCGAGCTCCGGCGTCAGAAACGCCAGGTCGATCTCGCCACGTTCGGCGAGAAGCGCCGCCCTTTGAGCCTCGGAGGCGCGCCAGGCGATCCGCACGCCGGGGGCCTCGGACGCCAGGGCCAGAGCGAGCGGCATCAGCAAGGCGTACTGGGTCGCGTCCGCCCCCATCAATGAGACGGTCAGCTTCGCGGTCGCCGGATCGAAGCGCGCGCCGACGGCCATCACGCCGCGAACCTGCTCGAGCGCGGCGTGGAGCGGCTCTTGCAGATCCAAAGCCCGCGCCGTCGGCGTCACGCCGCGCGGCGCCGGGATCATCAGCGGGTCGCCGAACAGGTCGCGCAGCCGGTTGAGCTGCGCCGACAGAGCCGGCTGGCTGATATGAAGACGCTTCGCCGCGCGCGTGACGTTGCGCTCGGCGAGAAGCGCGTCGAGGGCGACCAGAAGGTTGAGGTCGAGGCGATTGCTATCCATGAAATGGATAGCAGCAGATACACCATGCGATTTCAATGATCGCAGGCTGATCGCTACCTAGCTCCCAACCCGCCGGCTCACGCTGGCCAGCCATTGGGAGACCTCCGATGAAGGTGCTGATCGTCCATGCTCATCCCGAGCCGCGCTCGCTCAACGGCTCGCTCAAGGACTTCGCGGTCGAGACGTTGACGGCGCTCGGCCATGAGGTCCGGGTCTCGGACCTCTACGCCATGCGCTGGAAAGCCGTGGCGGACGAAGCCGACTTCACCGAGCGCGCTTTTCCGGGACGCCTAAACTATGCGGGCGAGTCGAAGGCTGCGTTCGCCAACGGCTCGCAGAGCCCGGACGTCGTGGCGGAACAGGAAAAGCTGCTCTGGGCCGACGCCGTGATCTTCCAGTTTCCGCTGTGGTGGTTCTCGGCTCCCGCGATCCTGAAGGGCTGGATCGAGCGCGTCTACGCCTTCGGCTTCGCCTACGGGATCGGAGAGCATGGCGGCGAACGCTGGGGCGAACGCTATGGCGAGGGCAATCTGCTCGGCCGGCGCGCGATGCTCTCGATCACCGTCGGCGGACGCGAACCGCACTATTCCGCACGCGGCGTCAACGGCGCGCTCGATGACGTGCTCTGGCCGATCCAGCACGGCGCGCTGTTCTATCCCGGAATGGCGGTGTTGCCGCCCTTCGTAATCTATCAGTCGGACCGGCTGAACGCCGCCGACTGGACGGCCGCGGCGGAGGCCTACCGCGTCAGGCTGGACGGACTGTTCACCGACGAGCCGATCCCCTTTCGTCGGCAGAACGGAGGCCACTACGACGCGCGTCAGGTGCTCAAGGACGGACTCGGCGCGGGAGAGGCGGGCTCGCGCCTCCATCTCCTCAAGCCGGGAGAGCCGGCGCAGACCCCGCTTGCGACCGCGGCGGCGTAACGAGGGCGTTCACCCCGCCCGGTGCGTCGCCTCGGTGCGGCGGTGGAGCACGTGCGGCAGGCCGGCGTGCTCGAACGGCTTCTCATAGGCGAAGCCCAGCCGGTCGATCACAGCCAGCGAATGCGTGTTCGAGGGCGTCGTGAACGCCACCACGTCGGCGAGGCCCAGATTGTCGAAGCCGAGCTGCAGCGCCGCGGCGCCGATGCGGGTCGCGTGGCCCTTGCAGCGCAGGCGCGGCGTCAGCGCGTAAGCGAGTTCGACCGTGCGCTCGCCGTCGGCCTCGCAGCGCCGGAGGCCCGCCCAGCCGGCGAAGCCGCCGTCGCGCATGTCGCGCAGGAACCAGAGGCCGAAGCCGGCGTCGCGCCAGTGGGCGCGGCTGCGCGTGATGAAGCTCGCCGCGGCTTCCGGCGGGCGCACGCCGCCGAGCGTGTTCATGACGGCGGGGTCGGCGAACGCCGCCGTCAGCGCCTCGCCGTAGCCATCATGCGGCACGTCGGCCAGAATGCCGTCGAATTCGATGATGGTGGGATAGAGCGTGCTCAGCATCGGGCTCGTCTTCCTCCGCCGCGACCTGTCCTTGCGACGGCAAGTCGATCGGCCGTCAGTCAAGAAAACTGCCGGAATGCGACAGCGTAAAGACGGCCATTCGGCGAAGTTCAGGCGAGCGGAAGGCGTTCGCGCTCCACCACGCCGAGGCCCCGCGCCCGAAGCGCGTCGGCGAGCGGCTGCGCGAGCGGCCGGTCGGAGGTGAAGACCGCCCGCGCCGGCGCGCCGATCCTGGGCGAGACCGGATCGACCAGCGCGGTCGTGCGCCGGGCGATGGCGGGCGCGGGATCGATCCAGGCGACGGGCCACGGCGCGACCGCCTCGAAGCGGCGGGTGAGCAGCGGGAAATGCGTGCAGGCGAGCGCGACCGCGTCGGTGCGCTGTCCCTCGCGCTCGACGAAGCAGGGCGCGATCTCCGCCAGGATCTCGGCGTCCGAGGCGGGCTCGCCGCGCAGCTCCGCCTCGGCGTAGCCCGCGAGCTTCGGCGGGCCGACCAGCGTCACCTCGGCGCCGTTGGCGAAGGCCTCGACCATGGCGCGGGTGTGCTCGCGGCGCACCGTGCCGGGCGTCGCGAGGATGGAGACGAGGCCGCTCTTCGAGGCCGCGACCGCGGGCTTCACGGCCGGCACCGTGCCCACGAAGGGAAGCTGGAACCGCGCCCTCAGGCTCGGCAGAGCGAGCGTCGAGGCGGTGTTGCAGGCCACCACCACGAGGTCCGGCGCCTCGCGGGCGATCAGCCGCTCCATCACCGCGACCACCCGGTCGACGAGGCGCTGGTCGTCGAGCGCGCCATAGGGGAAGGCGGCGTCGTCGGCGGCGTAGACGAAGCTCGCGGTCGGCAGCGCCTTGAGGAGCTCGGCGAGGACCGTCAGGCCGCCGAGGCCGGAGTCGAAGACGAGAATGCGCGGCGCCCGGTCGAGCGGCGGAAGCGCCGCCGCGCCGAGGCCCGCGAAAAGATCGACGCCCATGTCTCCAGCGCTCACCCGAAAAGCCGTCCCACCCGGCGATTGAACCCCCGGATGGTTACCGAATCGTGGCGAAACTGTCCCGCCACGACGCCTGCGCGCCGGAAAACGGCAGCGCCGTGGCTTCATAGACGCCGCGCGCGACCGCGCGGGCGAGCGTCATCGAGGCGACGTGGCCGAGCTGCGACAGCGCCATGACGCGGTCGCCCTCCAGCGGGTGCAGGCCGGTGGCGGCGGCGAACACCGTGTCGCCGTCGAGCGGCGTGTGGCAGGGCACGAGCGCGCGCGACAGCCCGTCCTGCGCCATCACGGCGAACATCTTCGCTTCCGCCTTTGTGAGCGCGGCGTCGGTCGCGACCAGCGCGATGGTGGTGTTCGCGCCCGCAAGCGGAATGCAGACCGGAAACCATGCGGCGGGTCCGGCTTCCGCCGCCGAGCCGAGGCCGCCGAACTCGCCGTCCATCTCGAAGGGCGCCGCCCAGAAATGCGGGCCGTCGCCGACGGTGGCCGAGCCCAGCGCGTTCACCGCCACGATCGCCCCGACCGTGATCCCGGTCGCGCCGACCACGCTCGACGCCGTGCCGAGCCCGCCCTTCAGCGGGCCGGTGAGCGCGCCGAGCCCGGCCCCGACCGACCCCAGCGCCACGTCGCGCGAGGCTTTGGCGGCGGCCTCGTATCCGAGCTCGCGATAGGGCGGGTAGCGGCCCCAGTCCTTGTTTCCGCCGTTCAGCAGGTCGAACAGGATCGCGCCCGGCACGATCGGCACCCGCACCGCGCCGACCTGAAAGCCCCTGCCCCGCTCGCCGAGCGCGGCGACGACGCCCGCGGCCGCGTCGAGCCCGAAAGCCGAGCCGCCCGAAAGGCAGACGGCGTCGATCCGCTCGACCGTGCGCTCGGGCGCGAGCAGGTCGGTCTCGCGCGTGCCCGGCCCGCCGCCGCGCACGTCGACGGAGGCGACGGCCGGCTCCTCGAACACGATCGCGGTGACGCCCGACGCGAGGCCCGGATCGCCGGCCTGTCCGACGAGCACGCCATGGACGTCGGCGAGGGAGTTTCTTGGGCCGGGGCGGAGATCGTCACGCATGGGCGCGATCATAGGGCGGCCCGGCGCCGCCGCATCCGCCGTCATGCCCGCCGAAGGCTTGTATCCACGACTTAATCGTCGGGCGCCCCCGCGGCCCGAAGTCTTGGATGCCCGAGACAAGCTCGGGCATGACGGGGAACGCAGCGCCGAACTTTCGCGGAGCGGATCAGGCGTCGAGCGGGGCCCGCCAGCGGACGCGGTAGAAGATGTGCCGGCCGATGCGGTCTTCCTTGACCATGTCGCGGATCCAGCGCGGGCGGACATAGGTCGCGTGGTAGTGGGTCGAGTCGCCGACTTCCGGCAGCCAGGCGCCGTTTCGCGTCACGTCGCGCGCGATCGCGGCAGCGACGTTCCAGGCGTGCTTGTTGGTCACGCGGTCCGGAATGTGGTCGCAGGCGAAGGAGAACTGGCAGGCGTTGCGGCGATGGGCGTTCTGGTAGACGACGCCGCAGACGTCCGCGGGGTAGTAGCCCGAGCGCACCCGGTTCATCACCACCTGCGCGACGGCGTACTGGCCTTCCTTCGGCTCGCCGCGGGCCTCGAAATAGATCGCCTCGGCGAGGCACTGCTCGGCCTTGGCGAGCTGCGCCTCGGGAATGAGGACGCGATGCGACAGCCGCGTCTCGATCGTGCCGTCGCCGTCCATGTCGCCGCGGATCGCGACCGTCTCGCCTTCCTGTCCCGCCGCGTCCTTCGACGGCGTCAGCGCGACGCGGGCGATCCGCCCGCCGCCCGAGGGCGCGGGCATGCGCGCCGAGAGCCGCGAGACCGGAAGCGCCGCGACGGCGATGGGAGCCTCGCTGCTCGGCGTCGCGGTCGCTGGCATGGAGCCGCCGTTCAGGGCGGCGACGGAGGGCGTGGAGCCGTCGTGACGGACGCCCGCCTCGCGCGGCGTCATGGGAACGGCGGTGAAGCCGGCGTCGGCCGGGATGGCCTCTTCGCCCGCCGCCAGACGGGAGACGGCGCTCCGCGGCGTCGGGCCGGCGGCCGGCGCCTTCGGGGAGGTTTCCGCGACGGCGGCGGTGCGGCGGGCGAGCAGCTCCGCGTCGACGCGCGGCAGAACGGCGAGGCCGGTGAGGTCGAGCGCGAGCGCCTCGGGCATCAGCGGCAGCGCGACGAAGGCGTCGCGGGCTCCGACGGGCGCGCGGCGAACCGCCGGCGACGCCCGACGCTCGGGCTGGATCAGCTCCCGGTCGCCCTTCAGGGTGCGGTCGACGAAGGGCGGCGGCAGGTCTTCCTTGGCGACGTTCGAGGGCTCCGCCTCGGGCAGGTCGAGCACCATCAGCGCGTCGCCGCCGTCGAGCAGCGTCGGCGGCGCGATCGGCCCGCGGCCGCCGCCGAACAGGTCCGCGGCTTCGAGGGAGACAAGGTCGAGGGGGCGGCGCGGAACGGCCGCGAGATAGCGCCCGCCGGACGTGACCTCGCGCAGGTCGGGGGAGCCCGGCAAAAGGCTGGTCGCGTCCTGGCGGGCGATCGAGGTGGTGGAGAACGGCGTGACGGCGGCGGCGAGCATCAGGCCGAAGACCTTCGCCCTCGAGAACCGGCGGCGCGCAACGCCCTTCGTTCCAGCCGCCGCCTGTCGACGCATGACGCCACGCACCCCACCGCGGCCGCCACGCAGGACGCCGCAACAGCGGCGCCAAGGGCTCGGCCGGACCGACACACCTCTATGGTTGTCGGTTCTTAACCTTACGGGGCGGTTAACGGGGGGAGAGGGCGCGGCGACCACGACGCCGGTCGTGCGTGGCGCGGCGAAGGCGGCTGGTATGCAGGCCGTCATGCCCGCGTCTTCGCGGGTATCCACGACTGCGGCATGGAGCGCCGCGGGAGCCGAAGTCGTGGATACCCGCGCTATCGCGCGGGCATGACGGGAAGGCCAGCCTCAGCCCTCCCGGACGAGCCTCCGGCTCAAGACCTTCGCGACCTCGGCCTCGCGGGCGAACGGGCCGCCGACGAGTCCCGGCAGCAGCTTTCGAGCCGCGGCGACGCCTTCCGAACCGAACCGGCCTTTCAGCGCGGCCTCGAGGCGCGCCTCGGCCTGCGCCCGACGGCGACGCTCCAGACGCCCCTCGGCGCGCAGGAATTCCGAATGCAGCTTCAGGTGGGACATCAGCGCGTCGAGCCCCTCCCCCGTCTCGGAGGAGACGAGCGCGACCGGCGGCTCCCAGCCGGGCTCCTGCGAGCCGGTGAGGCTGAGCGCGCCTTCGAGGTCGTCGCGGGCGCGGCGGGCCGGCGCGCCGAGGTCGGCCTTGGTCACCGCCACGACGTCCGGCAGCTCCATCACCCCCGCCTTGATGAACTGGAGCGCGTCGCCGGAGGCCGGCTGCACCGCGAGCAGGATGGTGTCGCCCACGATCGCGACGTCGGCCTCGGACTGGCCGACGCCGACCGTCTCGACGATCACCCGGTCGTAGAGCGCACGCATCAGCACCGTCGCGCCGAAAGCGAGGTCGGAGAGGCCGCCGAGCCGGTCGCGCGCCGCGAAGGAGCGCACGAACACGCCGCGGTCCTCCGGGTCGGTCGGGATGCGGGCGCGGTCGCCCAGAATGGCGCCGCCCGAGCGCATCGAGGACGGATCGACGGCGACGACGCCGACCGTTTCGCCCTTCGCGCGGAAGGCCTTCACGAGCTGGCCGGTGAGCGTCGACTTGCCGACGCCGGGCGGCCCGGTGAGGCCGAGCACCTCGCCTTTCGGGTTCGCGTCCGCCTCATCGAGCAGGCGCGCCGCCTCGTCCTCGCGCGCCACGCGTTCGAGGCGCGCCAAAGCGCGGGCGAGCCCGGCCTTGCCTGCGCCGCGCAGCGTTTCGAGGTCGGAAAGCGTTCTGGCGTTCACTGCGGCGTCCGGCGGCGGGAGGAGAGCGAGCGCCCTCCTCTGCCATGTTCGCGCCGCGGCGCGAAGCCGCCTTTCGTCAGGGCAGTTTCTCGCCGCCCGGCGCCGGCTGCTCCTTGGGCTGCGGCTTCAGCCGGTCGCAGCGCTCGCCGAGCATGACGTCGGCCTTCTGCAGCGAGACGTTGAACTTGATCTTCTTCCGGTCCCCGAACATGGCGCGGGCGGTCTGGGCCTTGTCGACGTCGCCCATCATGAAATCGTAGAACACCTGCCGCTCGTCCGGCTCGGCGAGCTGCGTGTCGGCGACCGAGATCACGCAGAGGCAGAGCTCCTTCGGGGCCTTGGCCTCGCAGCGGCCGCGATAGGCCTCGTCGACGGCCCTCTGCTGGGCCGGATCGGCGGTCGGCGCCTCGGCCGCCGGCCCCTGGGCGAAGGCGGGCGCTGCGGCGCCGAGCAGGATCGCTGCGGCCAGAACGCTGAACGAACGCATGACTGTCTCCCGTAAGGCGGCCGTCTTTCCGCGGCCTCCGTTCTTATGATGCGCTCAGCGTTTCGCATGGGCGACCGATCGAGTCACCCCCCGCCGCGTCAGGAGAGGCCGAGCACCGCGAAGAGGCGGCCGGGGTCGGTCCAGACCTTCGCGAGCCGCCACCCCGCCTGTGCGACCAGCGCCTCGAACTCGGCGACCTCGTATTTCCGGCTGTCCTCGGTGTGGATGGTCTCGCCTTGGCGAAAGCGGAACGTCCGTCCGTCGACCGCGACCGTCTGGTCGACGCGGGAGACGAGATGCATCTCGATCGCCGACCGCGCCGCGCTCCACCGCGCCTCGTGCGCGAAGCGAGAGAGATCGAAGTCGCCGCCGAGCTCGCGGTTGATCCGGGCGAGGAGATTGAGATTGAAGGCGGCCGTCACCCCCGCGGCGTCGTCATAGGCCCGGACGAGCGTGGCTTCGTCCTTCTTCAGGTCGACGCCCACGACCATGCGGCCGGACGCGCCGACATGGGAGCGCGCTCGGGCAAGAAACGCGACCGCGTCGGGCGTCGCAAGGTTGCCGATGGTGGACCCCGGAAAGAACGCGACCCTCGGCGGCAGCTTCGGCAGGTCGGCCGGAAGGTCGAAATCGTCCGTGAAATCGGCCACCACCGGGCGGATCTCGACGTAAGGGAACCGGCGCTCGATGCGCTCCGCGGCGTCGACGAGGAAGTCGCCCGCAATGTCGACGGGGACGTAGAGCGCGGGGTTGTCCAGCGCCCCGAGCAGGATCTCGGTCTTCACCCCCGCCCCGGCGCCGTATTCGATCAGCACCGTGCGGGACCCGCAGAACGCCGCGATCTCCGCCGCGTTCTCGCGCAGTACGCCCGTCTCGGTGCGCGTCGGGTAATATTCGGGAAGGCGCGTGATCTCCTCGAACAGCTCCGAGCCCCGATCGTCGTAAAGCCAGCGGCTCGGCAGCGTCTTGCGCTGGGCGGAAAGGCCCGCGACCACGTCGGCGCGGAACGCCTCGCGCTGGGTCGAACGAAAATCGACGCGTTC
This sequence comes from Ancylobacter novellus, assembly GCA_003241695.1. GTDB lineage: Bacteria > Pseudomonadota > Alphaproteobacteria > Rhizobiales > Methylopilaceae > Methylopila. Next base: position 102,173 of record QFPN01000004.1, read on the forward strand.
GAGCATCAGGCGTCCTCCGCCAGGCGAAGGCCGGACAACTGCCACCGCTTGTCGGGCTGGAAGAAGTTTCGGTAAGTCGCGCGGACATGGTCGTCGGGCGTCGCGCAGGAGCCGCCGCGGAGTACATATTGACCGCACATGAACTTGCCGTTGTACTCGCCGACCGCGCCCACGGCGGGGCGGAAGCCCGGATAGGGCGTGAAGGGGCTCCGGGTCCACTCCCAGACGTCGCCGAACATCTGGCGCAGACCCGGCCCGGCCCTGGCGGGCGCGGGCCTCAGCCGGCCGGCGCCGCCCTTCGCGAAATTGCCTTCCGTGGAAAGGCTTGCGGCGGCCAGCTCCCATTCCGCTTCGCTCGGCAGACGCTTTCCGGCCCATGTCGCGAAGGCGTCGGCCTCGAAATAGCTGACATGGGCGACCGGCGCGTCCGTATCGATCGGCTGCATGCCGCGCAGCGTCATCGTCCAGCGCTCGCCGTCGCGTTCCTCCCAATAGAGCGGCGCCGACCAGCCATGCGCGAGGATCTGCGCCCAGCCGTCCGAGAGCCACAGCATCGGATCGCGGTAGCCGCCGGCGTCGACGAACTCCCGCCACTCGCCGTTGGTGACGCAGCGGTCGGCGAGGCGGAACGGACGGATCAGAGCCTGATGGCGCGGGCCTTCGCAGTCATAGGCGAAGCCAGAGCCGTCGTGGCCGATCTCGACGATCCCGCCGTCGAAGGCGACGTAAGCCGCTTCGCCCGGCGCAGCCGCGACCGGCAGCGGCTCCGGGTCGCGATAGGCCGGACGGAGCGGGTTCTGGGCGAAGAGATGGAGGATGTCGGTGAGGAGCAGCTCCTGATGCTGCTGCTCGTGATGCAGGCCAAGCTCGATTAGCGCCGCGACGGCGGTTTCGGGACCGCGTCCGATCAACTCCTCCATCGCGGCGTCGACATGGGCGCGGTAGGCGAGAATCTCGTCGAGCGCCGGCCGCGTGATCATGCCCCGCCGCGGACGCGGCTGCCGTTCTCCGACGCTCTCGTAATAGGAGTTGAAAAGGAAGCTGTAGGCCTCGTCGAACACCCGGTAGCCGGGCGCGTTCGGCTTCAGCACCATGGTCTCGAAGAACCATGTCGTGTGCGCGAGGTGCCATTTGGCCGGGCTCGCGTCCGGCATGGATTGGACCGTTGCGTCGGCGTCGGAGAGCGGCGCGGCCAGCGTCTCGCTTTCTCCGCGGACGCGGGAATAGTGGCCGAGCGTATCGGGCTGGGGCGTGGATTTGCGAAGCGGATGTGCGGCCATGCGGAGGTGCGCTCCTTCGCTGTGTCGGCTGAGTTACGTCCCGGCCGCCGGCCGCGATACGCAGTCAACTCGATGAGTTCTGGCGCGACCCGAGCGGCCGCCCATCTGGCGCACAACAGAAGGAGCGACGGTTCGTTCCGTCGCGGGCGGCGCAGGCGCGCAACGAGGCGATCCCGCGTATGCAACAATCGCTATGAGATGCAGATGGAGAGATCGGCGCGCCGCGTCTGTCCAATGCTAACCCTGTCTTCGTCCGGAGAAGGCCCGCAGGCCGGCTCGAAGGACGCAGTTCCGATCGTGGAGCGTCGGCTCGCGGCCGCCGAACTGCGTGCTTCGAGACGCCCGCTGACGCGGGCTCCTCGAGCCATGAAGATCGTCGAGGAGATGATGGACTGGGGCGACGCTTGTCTCCGAACGCCGCCTTGGTCTGGTTTCAGCTCTTACCGCGGGCCTTCAGCGTCGCCTGCGCGGCCGCCAGCCTTGCGATCGGCACGCGGAAGGGCGAGCAGGACACGTAGTCGAGCCCGACCTCCTCGCAGAACTCGATCGAGGCTGGATCGCCGCCGTGCTCGCCGCAGATGCCGAGCTTGATCTTCGGCCGCACGGTGTGGGCGCGCTCGATCGCGATCGAGACCAGTTCGCCCACGCCCTCGCGGTCGATCGTGATGAACGGGTCGTAGGGCAGCAGCTTCTTGTCGACGTAATGCGACAGGAACGGCGCGGCGTCGTCGCGGCTGATGCCGAGGCCGGTCTGGGTCAGGTCGTTGGTGCCGAAGGAGAAGAACTCGGCGGTCTCAGCGATCTCGGCTGCCCGAAGCGCCGCGCGCGGAAGCTCGATCATGGTGCCGACCTGATAGACGAGGCTTTCGCCTGTCTCCTCCTCGACCGCCTTCGCCATGGCGTCGATGCGGGCCTTGACGAAGTCGAAGTCGGCGCGACCGACGACGAGCGGCACCATGACCTCGCAGACGACCTTTTCGCCGGTCGACTTCGCCGCCTCGACGGCCGCCTCGAAGATCGCGCGGGCCTGCATCTCGGCGATCTCCGGAAAGGCGATCGCGAGACGGCAGCCGCGGAAGCCGAGCATCGGGTTGAACTCAGCGAGCTCCTCGGCGCGTCCCTTCAGCTTCGCGGGTTCGGCGCCCATCGCCTCGGCGACCTCGGCGACCTCCTTGTCGGTGTGCGGCAGAAACTCATGCAGCGGCGGGTCGAGCAGCCGGATCGTGACCGGCAACCCCTTCATGATCTCGAACAGCTCGCGGAAGTCGTCCCGCTGATACGGCAGCAGCTTGGCCAGCGCCTTGCGGCGGCCGTCTTCGTCGTCGGCGAGGATCATCTCGCGAACCGCGACGATGCGGGCCTCGTCGAAGAACATGTGCTCGGTGCGGCTGAGGCCGATGCCCTCTGCGCCGAAGGCGAGCGCGGCGCGCGCGTCGTCCGGGGTCTCGGCGTTGGCGCGGATCTTCATCCGGCGAATCTCGTCGGCCCAGCCGATCAGCTGGCCGAAGTCGCCGGAAAGCTCCGGCTCGATCATCGCCACCGCGCCTTCGAGCACCTGACCGGTGGAGCCGTCGATGGTGATGACGTCGCCGGCCTTGAAGACCTTGCCGCCGACCGTCATCGTGCCGGCCTTCTCGTTAATGCGGAGCGCGCCCGCGCCCGAGACGCAGGGCTTGCCCATGCCGCGCGCGACCACCGCGGCGTGGCTGGTCATGCCTCCGCGGGTCGTCAGCACCCCGGCCGCCGCGTGCATGCCGGAAATATCCTCAGGCGAGGTCTCGACGCGCACCAGAATGACCTGCTTGCGGACCTTGTCCTCGTCGGGCTTGCCGGCGATCGCCTCCGCGGCCTCGGACGAAAACACGATCTCGCCGCGCGCCGCGCCGGGCGAGGCCGGCAGGCCCGTGGCGATGATTTTCCGCTCGGCCTTCGGGTCGATGGTCGGATGCAGGAGCTGGTCGAGCGAGGCCGGGTCGATGCGGGCGACCGCCTCTTCCTTGGTCAGCACGCCTTCCTGCACGAGATCGACCGCGATCTTGATCGCCGCCTTGGCGGTGCGCTTGCCGTTTCTGGTCTGCAGCATCCATAGCTTGCCGCGCTCGACCGTGAATTCGAGGTCCTGCATGTCGCGGTAATGCGCTTCGAGCTTGCGGGCGGTATCGAGAAACTCGGAGAAGACCTCCGGCATCCGGGCCTCGAGCGAGGGCGCCTCGACCTTGCTGGCCTTCCGCGCGGCTTCGGTGATCGGCTGCGGCGTGCGGATGCCCGCGACCACGTCCTCGCCCTGCGCATTCACGAGGAACTCGCCGTAGAGCAGCTTGTCGCCCGTCGACGGGTCGCGGGTGAAGGCGACGCCCGTGGCCGAGGTCTCGCCCATGTTGCCGAACACCATGGCCTGCACGTTGACCGCCGTGCCCCAATCCTCCGGGATGCGGTTGAGCTTGCGGTAGATGACGGCGCGGCTGTTCATCCACGAAGAGAACACAGCGCCGATCGCGCCCCAGAGCTGCTTGAGCGGGTCTTCGGGGAATGGTTCGCCGAGCTCCTCCTCGACCTTCTTCTTGTAGTCGGCCACGAGGCCGACGAGGTCGTCGGCGTCGAGGTCGGTATCCTCCTGGACGCCCTTCTGCTCCTTCAGCGTCTCGAGCCGCTCCTCGAACAGGTCGTGGTCGAGGCCGAGCACGACGTCCGAATACATCTGGATGAAGCGGCGATAGCTGTCATAGGCGAAGCGGCGGTCGCCGGCATTCTTCGCGATCGCCTCGGCGGTGCGGTCGTTGAGGCCGAGATTGAGGATCGTGTCCATCATGCCCGGCATAGACGCGCGGGAGCCCGAACGCACCGAGACCAGCAGCGGGTTCTCGGCGTCCCCGAATTTGCGGCCCGTGAGCGTCTCGACGTGGGCGAGCCCTTCGGTCACCTGGGCTTCGAGCTCAGGCGGAAGCGTGCGGCCGTTCGCAAAGTAAGAGGTGCAGGCTTCGGTCGTGATCGTGAAGCCGGGCGGCACCGGCAGGCCGATATTGGCCATCTCGGCGAGGTTCGCGCCCTTGCCGCCGAGAAGCTCGCGCATCTCGGCGCGCCCCTCCGCACGGCCGCCGCCGAAGGTCAGCACCCATTTCGTCATCGAGCCGTTCTCCCGAAGCCACGGCCCGCCTGCGCCCCCTGACGCAGCGGACGCGGTGGGGTCGCATGCTGCGTCAGCGAAAACAAGCGCCGAACCGTTGCGCTGGAGCGTCGCCGGCGGATGGACAAGCTGTCGCGCGGACGTGCTAGAAGCGGACGGATTCGGTTTTTGGCCGACGTCCCCGCCTTTCTCACCGGGAAAACACGCGGGCGACATCGAATGACGCGGCGCGGCCGAAGCCGCGCCCGAAAGCGTCTCAGCGATTTTTCTTTTCACCAGCAGCGCTTCGCCGTCGGCGGCCGTCATCGCCCGCAGCCGAACGGTTGCGGTGCAAAGTCGCTTTTGCGACCCACTTGCAAAAACCCCAGTTGCGAACAATAGTCAGAAGCGATCAAAAAACTCGTCGATGGAAAGCCTCTTCGTGACCACGACCTCCGCCGCACAGACCTCCCCGTTCTCCGGCTGGCGCGGGAGGCCCGGAGAGGCCTCGCTTGCGGAGGTCAACGCCTCCGTGCCGGTGGGCGGCCGGACCAGGCTGCGGCGCTTCCTCGCCTTTTTCGGCCCCGGCTATCTGGTCGCGGTCGGCTATATGGACCCCGGTAACTGGGCGACCTCGCTCGCGGGCGGCTCGCAGTTCGGCTACGTGCTGATGTCCGTCGTCGCGCTGTCGAGCCTGATGGCGATCCTGCTGCAGGCGCTCTGCGCGCGGCTCGGCGTCGCGACCGGCCGTGACTTGGCGCAGGCCTGCCGCGACGCGTTTCCGAGATGGGTCTCGTTTCCGCTCTGGGTGCTGGCCGAGGCCGCGATCTGCGCCACCGACCTCGCCGAGGTGATCGGCACCGCGATCGGCCTCAACCTGCTGTTCGGCGTTCCGCTCGAGATCGGCGTCGTGATCACGGCGCTCGACGTGTTTCTGGTGCTGATGCTCCAGCGCATCGGCTTCCGCTGGATCGAGGCCTTCGTCATCGGCCTGCTGATGGTGATCGCCGCCTGCTTCGCGATTCAGCTCGCCATGGCGGATCCGGACCTCGGCGCTGTCATCCGCGGCCTCGCGCCCACCACCGAACTCGTGACCAACCCGGCGATGCTCTACATCGCTCTCGGCATCGTCGGCGCGACGGTGATGCCGCACAATCTCTACCTGCACTCCTCGGTGGTGCAGACCCGCGCCTATGGCCGCGACGACGCGGGCAAGCGCGAGGCGATCAAGTGGGCGGTGACGGATTCGACGATCGCGCTCGCCTTCGCCTTCCTGATCAACGCTTCGATCTTGATCCTCGCCGCCGCCGCGTTCCACGCGAACGGCCGAACGGAAGTCGCGGAGCTTGGCGAGGCCCACACGCTGCTCGGGCCGCTGCTCGGCGGCGCGATCGCCGCCACCGCCTTCGGCGTCGCGCTGCTGTGCTGTGGGCTGAACTCGACAGTGACGGCGACGCTCGCCGGCCAGGTGGTGATGGAGGGCTTCCTACGCATCCGCCTCGCGCCCTGGCTACGGCGGCTCATCACCCGCGCGATCGCGATCGTGCCCGCGATATTCGTGACGCTCTATTACGGCGAGAGCGGCACCGCGAAGCTGCTCGTTCTGAGCCAGGTGGTGCTGAGCCTGCAGCTTCCCTTCGCCGTCATCCCGCTGGTCTGGTTCACCGCGAGCCGATCGAAGATGGGCGGCTTCGTCGCGCCGCGCTGGATGTCGGCGCTCGCCGCCCTCGTCGCGCTCACCATCGTCGTGCTGAACGTAAAGCTGGTGGTCGACTTCGTCAGCGGAGCGTGACGCAACCTCCGCCCTCGTGCCTCTGTATCGGGCCTTGAACCGCCGCGTCCGCATCCCGGCTCAAGGCCGGGACCCATGGACGCCGCGCTCGACGAAAAATTTCAGACGTCGCCTTTGCTTTCAGACGTTCTCGTTCGTGGGTTCCGGCTCAGGGCCGGGACACGAAGGTCCCGCCTGCCGGCGCCGAGGCCGGAATGGCCGCGGGCGTTTCCGCCTTCGGAGCGGCGGAGGCCGGGACGGCCGGCTTCTTCTTCGCCGTCACGATCGGCGCGCCGTCGTCGCTCTTCGTCCGCGCCTCGTCGAGCCGCACGAAGCGGACGCCCGACGCCGCGAGCGCCCTCACGCCCTCGGCGACCCCTTGCCCCGCCGACCGGTCGGGCTGGTTGATGTGAGCGATCACCACGTCGCCCGAGCGCGCCGCCGCCATGCGCTTCGCGACCGAGGCCGCCGGCAGCGACGCGCCCATGTCGGCGTTCAGCGAATAACCCGCGACGGCCATGCCGAGACTGTTCGAGAGCTCGAGCGCGTCGCGGCTGTAGCGGGCGGTCGCGCCACGATACCAGCGCGGCCGCGCGCCGGTCGCGGCTTCGACGGCCTTCGCTCCGTTCTCGATCTCGGCGCGCACCGCCTCGATCGTCCCGGCGGTCTTCAGGCCGAACATGGTCGGGACGTCAGTGACAGCCGGAATGTGGTTCTGGCCGTGGTTCTCGATCTCGAACAGGTCCGGCCGGGCCTTGATCTCCGCGAGCGCCGCGGCGTTGCGTTTCAGCCAGCGCTCGGTGACGAAAATGGTCGCCTTGGCGTTCGACTGGACCAGCGCGTCCATCACGCGGCGGTCGAAGCCGCCCGAACAGGCGTCAAACGTCAACGCGACGGTCCGGTCGGCCGAGGGCGGCGCAAACGTCAGTCGCGGTTCGAAATCCTGAGCGGCGGCGGGGTCGCAGGCCGCTCCGGCGACTGTCAGAAGCGCGAAGGCTGCGGCTGAACGACGGAGCACCGGCGGGGTCCCTTGGAAGGCGCGGCGACATGGAGCCGCTCGCCGGGCGAAACGCTCCCGATTTCCGGCCAAAGAATGGCGTCCGAAACTTTCGTGCGCCGACTTTCGTGCGCTTGGCGTCGGCGACGCCCGGCACTAGCCTGCCGCGCGGCCGGCGCAGGAGCGAAACGCGCCGCTTCAAGGGAGACGCATGCGTGGTGAAGGGCCGGTTAACGCTTCTGGCGGCGACGCTCGCGACCCTGTTCGCCGGCGGCGCGCTTGCGGGAGGCCGGACCGAAGACTTCTGGGCCGTCGGCCGTCCGACGCCGCGCCAAGGCTATCAGCTCGCGCCCGTGTCCGCCTTTCCCGTGCCCACCCCCGCGGACCAGCTTCCGCTGTCGAAGCTTCGTGCGCCGGAAGGCTTCAAGGTCGAGCTGTTCGCGAGCGACCTGCTCGACGCCCGCATGATGCGGGAGGGCGACAAGGGCACGCTGTTCGTCTCGTCGCTGTTCGTCGCCAACAAGGTCTATGCGCTGATCGACAAGAACGGCCGGCGCGAGGTCCATACGGTGCTCGATGACGCCCCGCTCGCCAACGGGATCGAGTTCCACGGCGGCGCGCTCTATGTCGCGACGCCCAAGCGGATCGTCCGGCTCGACGACATCGAGGCGCGGCTCGACGATCCCCCGAAGCCGGTCGTGGTCTACGACCGCTTTCCGCCCGCGCCGCAATATGGCTGGAAGGTGCTGAAATTCGGCCCGGACGGAAAGCTCTACGTCCCGGTCGGCGCCCCCTGCAACATCTGCCTGCCCGCCGACGGCTACGCCCGCATCCTGCGGATGAATCCGGACGGAACCGGCGTCGAGACGGTGGCGACAGGCGTCCGCAACACGGTCGGCTTCGACTTCGACCCCCGCAGCGGCGATCTCTGGTTCACCGACAACCAGCCCGACTGGGTGTCGGACGACATGCCGCTCGACGAACTGAACCATGTGAGGCGGCCCGGGGAGAACTTCGGCTTTCCCTATTGCCATTCGGGGCTGCTGGTCGATCCGGAATTCGGCGGGAATCGTCGCTGTTCTGAGTTCTCGCGGCCCGCGGCCCTGCTCGGCGCGCATGTCGCGCCGCTCGGCATGCGCTTCTACACGGGCGCGTCGTTTCCCGAAAAATACCGCGGCGCGATCTTCATCGCGCGGCATGGTCCGTGGAACCGGCCGCGCAAGACCGCGGACGTCGCGGTCGCCTTCCTGAACGACCGGCGAGAGGTCATCACGGTGGAGCCGTTCCTCACCGGCTTCGTCCAGGACGAGGACTATGTCGGCCGCCCGGTCGACGTTCACGTCATGCGCGACGGCTCGCTGCTCGTCTCCGACGACCAGAACGGCGCGATCTATCGCGTCAGCTACGTCGGCGGCCAGGCCGCCGACGCGCCGACGCGATGACCGCTCGGCTCATTCCGGCTCGAAGTTCAGCGCCACGCCATTGATGCAGTAGCGCAGTCCCGTGGGCGGTGGGCCGTCCGGAAAAACGTGGCCGAGATGGCTGCCGCAGCGGGAGCAGTGCACTTCGGTGCGGCGCATGCCGTAGCTGCGATCCTCGGTGATCGCGACCGATCCCTCGACGGGCGACGAGTAGCTCGGCCAGCCCGTTCCGCTCTCGAACTTGTCGTTGGAGCGGAACAGCGCCTGCCCGCAGCCGGCGCAGCAGAAGGCGCCGCTGCGCTTCTCGGCCAGCATCAGGGAGCAGGTTCCGGCGCGCTCCGTGCCGTGGCGGCGCATCACGTCGTACTGTTCAGGCGTCAGCATCGCGCGCCACTCCTCGTCGGTGCGCTTGACTTCGTAGCCGGCCTCGGTCGTGCTCATAGGCGTCCTCCGAAAGAACTCGTCGCGCGCAATATGGGACGCCGCCGGCCTTTCCGGCAGGGGTCAGGCCGAAACCGCCGCCGGCGGGGCGCCTGCGCCCTCTTGCGCTTTCGCGGCGCGGCAGAGCTCGACCACGTCGGCGAGCGACAGCGCGATCCCATCGGCGCGCGTCGCGGCGCGATCCTTCTCGACCGCACGACGCGCCGCCTCCTCGCTCCAGTCCGGCGTCTCGGACCGCCAGCGCGCGATAAGCGCCGTCGCGTCCTCCCGACGGCGGCGGATGCGGCGGACCGCAAGCCGAAGATGCGCCTCCCCGGAATCGAGGCCGACCACGCACCACACGGGAGCTGCGACGCCGTCGATGTCCGGCTCGTCGCCCTCCACGATGCGCGCGGAAACGCCGTTCTTGGCGAGAACCTGGGCCACGATCGAGGCGGCCGCCTGATCGACCGGCGTGCGGGCACCGACGCACAGCACCGCTTCCGGATCCGGCGCGGCCGGGACGACCGGCTCGGACGCCCCGAAACCCGGTCGCGGAAGCCTCCACCCCATCGGCTTCCGCTCGGCTTCCGCCGCCTCGACAGCCTCGATCGCGTCGATCGCCTCGGGATCCGTCGTCGGCAGTTCGTCCTTGGGAGGACCGTCGTCGTAAAGGGCGAGATCCTCCACCAGTTCGGCCACCGACGCCTTGAGCGTCGCGAGACGTTCGGCCTTGAGCGAACCGGCCTCAGCGTCGCGCTGGGCGAGCAGGAGCCCTGGCAGCGCGACCTCCTCGTAGTAAGCGGAGAGCGGTTTCTCGCGGAGGAACTCTTCCGCCTTCTCGGCGGCCTCTCCGGGATCGCGGGCGAGCATGCGCTGGTAGAACAGCTCCGCCGGGGTGAGCGCCGGCCGGTCGCCGAACAGCGTGTCGAGGAAACCGAGGCTCTCGACATGGCGGCCGAGCACCACCAGGCAGACGGTCAGCGGCGTCGCGAGCACGAGCCCGATCGGCCCCCAGAGCGCGGTCCAGAAGGTCGCGGAGACGACCACCGCCACGGGCGACAGGCCGGCGGAACGTCCATAGACGAGCGGCTCGATCACGTGACCGACCAGCGGCTCGACCACGGCGAACAGCGCCGCCGTCGCGATGAGCATCGTCCAGCCCGGATCGACCGCGGCGGCGAGCGCCATGGGAAACACCGCCGCAATGAACGCGCCGACGTAAGGAACGAAGCGCAGCACGCCCGCGATGATCCCCCAGAGCGCTGCGCTTGGCACGCCGATGGCCCACAGGCCGAGGCCGATAACGAGGCCGAAGGCCGAGTTCAGCGCGAGCTGGGTTAGGAACAGGCGCGACAGCCGGCGCGCCGCCTCGTCGATCGCCGCGGTGGTGCGCTGGATGTCATGCGTTCCGGCGAGCCTCATCACGCGGTTTCTGAGATCCTCCCGTTCGAGCAGGACGAAGATCACGAAAATCACGATGATGCCGGCCGTCGCCATCGGATGGACGAGCGGCGAGACGATGTTGGAGAGGTTCTGCAGCGAGGTTCGCGGCGGTTCGCGCAGTTCGACCAGCGTCGGGGCGTCGGGCGCCCGGCCGTCCGCGCCCGGCGCCTGCGTTTTCGCGCCGGGCGTGACCGTGACGCCGCCCGGAGGAGCGTCGAGCTCCCTGCCCAGGTTCTGAAGCATGTCGGCGGCGCGCTCGAGCGTGCCGGAGCCGAAGGTCCAGCCGCGCATCGACTGGATCTTCTCGCGCATGGTCGACTGATATTTCGGCAGGTCGCCGGCGAGCTGCCCGACCTGCCCCGCGACGATCGCGCCAAGGCCCACGATGACGCCGAAGGCGAGCGACACGGCGAAGATGACGGCGATCGCCCGCGGCACGCGGGTTCGCTTCGCAAGGCTCACGATCGGAGACAGGACGAAGGCGAGCAGAAGCGCCAGCGCGATGGGGATGAGCAGGTCTGCGCCGAAATAAAGCGTCGCCACGACGCCCAGCCCGACGATGGTCCACGCGGCGCCGCGGACGACGCCGCTTTCCGCCGCTTCGCCGCTCGACACGGCCTCTGTCCTGTCCAACCCCGCCACCGTCCGCACCGGCACGCCGCCATGGGCGGCGCGCGCCAATCGCCCGCAACGTCAAACGCGGTGGGACGCCAGCGGGTTCCCGCGAGACGAGCGCGATCACGGGTTCAGTCCTCCACGCCCTGCCCCGCCCGCGCTTCCGGGACGGAGCTTTTCGGCAGGCGTCGCTCGAGATCGCTGGCGGAGGACGCCGAGGCGGCGTCGCCCTTGAACAGCAGGTTGCGCCACTCCCACGGATCGGTGCGGTGGTCGTAGAGTTCGCGGTCGCCGTTGCCGTAGGCGATCAGCCGGTGCGTTCTGCTGCGGACCGCGAAGTGACGGTCGTTGGAGGGATCTCCGTCGCCGTCGACGTCGAGGCACCAGGTCGACAGGACGTGGTCGCGCGGCTCCTTGGCCTCGCCCTTGAGGTAGGCGGCGAAGGAGACGCCGTCGAGATGGTCCGGGGCTTCGCCGCCGCAGAGCTCGGTCAGCGTCGGGTAGAGGTCGATCGTCGAGATCAACGCGTCGGACAGCCCTGAGCGCAGCCCCGCCCCGCCGATGAGCAGCGGCACGCGGGTGGCGCGCTCCCAAAGCGTGAACTTGCGCCAGGCGAGCTTCTCGCCGAGCTGCCAGCCGTGGTCGGACCAGACGCAGACGATGGTGTTCGAGGCGTTGGGGCCGGCGAGCAGCCCGTCGAGCGCGACGCCGATCGCATGATCCGCGAACGAGACCGCCGCCAGATAGGCCTGTATCGCGGACTTCCAGCCGCGGCCGTTCAGGATCTTGCGGTGATCCTCGACGTGCTGGCGGATGAAGGCGCGCGCCGCCTGCGGCAGGTCGCGGTCGTCTTCGTTCATGCTGATGGCGGAATGCTCCGTGTCGAGCGCGCCGAGCGGATAGACGAGGCTGTCGACCGGATATTTGTCGAACCACTCCTGCGGCAGGATCCACGGCAGATGCGGCTTGCGGACGCCGAGCGCGGCGAAGAACGGCTTGTCGTGGGTCTTCGCGAGCACGTTCTCGACAAGCCACTCAGCGCGGCCGACGTCCTCCTTGTCGGCGGTGACGCCTTCCCCGCGCCAGGTCAGCTCGTCGCCGCCGCCCTCGAACAATTGCGGCAGGTATTCGAACTGCGTCCAGGCGTCCGGATCGTTGTGCTCGGGCACGAGGCTCGGCTTGCGCCAGCCGGTGTGGAAGGTCTTGCCCGTGCCGACAGTCTCGTAGCCCTGGTCGCGGAACCAGCGCACGATCGATCTCTTCTTCGCGAGCGCGGTGTCGCTCCAGTCGGCGCTGGCGTTGCGATAGATCCCGCTGTTGAACGGCTCGACGCCGAACAGGATCGCGGCGCGGGCCGCGTTGCAGGCCGCGGCCGGCGTGTAGGCCCGCGTGAAGCCGGTCGCGAGCCGGGCGAGGCGGTCGAGGTTCGGGGTCTTCACCCCCGGATAGCCGCCCTGCCAGCCGGTCCAGTCGTTCATGTCGTCGATCGCGACGAACAGCACGTTGGGCCGCTTGTCCTTCGCGCCCGCCGCCTTGCCGCCCGCCGTTCCCGCCGCGGAGGCCGGCCCCGCCGCCGCGGCCGAAACCGCGCCGAACCCCGCGGCCGCAGCCGCCCCGCCCGCCAGAATCTCTCGTCTCGTAACGCCCCGGATCATCCGATTCAGTCCCATGCCGTCGTCAGGGCGCGGGAGTGAGCCTCATATTTTATACTCTGTCTATAGTTTTTATAGAATTATGAAAGCGAGGCGGTTGCGGGCCTGTCCGGGCGGTGCGTTATCGGGGGCGGGACCGGACGGCGGCGGCGGATCCGGATTCCGCCGGAGGCTCTCGGCGTTCGCAACAGCGCGCGCCGAGGCGCGGCGCAAGCGCTCCGAACGCGCCGCCGCCTCCCTTCGCGGAGGAGGAGCCGCCGCGACCGCCGCCCGAGCGGATTCCTCCCCCGTCATGCCCGCGCCTTCGCGCGGGTATCCACGACTTGGTCACAGAGCGCGGCGAGCGACAGGAAGTCGTGGATGCCCGCCTGCGGCGGGCATGACGGCCGCGGTCGTCCTTTGACGCTACGCCCGCTTCCCCGACGCCCCGACCGAGCGCCCGCCCCGCGCGGCGCGCGACGAGGCGCCCGGCGGGCCGAAAAAGCCCTCGGGAGCGTCAGGCGAACGGACGGTTCAGACAACGCGCGGGCGCGAGCACCGCGTATGCCAGGCGCAGGCCAGAGACGCACGTGGAAGGCGCGGGACGCCAGGCCACCGTACATGCCGTAGTTTCGGCGGCTGACCGGTCGCCCGGCGCCCCGCGCACGACGTTTCGCGTTGATGCGGGCGACTCCCGGACGGCGATGGCGCGTTCCGGAACCGCGACGCCCCGCTCCCCTCTGGAGAACGAAGCCTTTCGGCCCTCAGACGGCCCCGGCGGAGATTTGGGCCTTTGGAGCCCGAACCCCGAGGGAGGCCGCCGCCATCCGTCCTTACGCCGGTGTAGGCGCGCCGGTCGTAATGCCGGCGGGTCTCCTCGCCGAACGGCCCGCCTCGCCTCCAGCCGCAAGGCCGGGGGACGCGCGCGCACGGCCGGCGCCGCACTCCAACGCCCCGGGAGCAGGAAGATCCGGTCCTCCCCGCCCGCGGGCGCCGCCCCCTCCCCGCACGCCCGGCCGGTCCGGACACGCCTTCCGTGTGGGGAAGAGCGGGGTGAGGAGAGCATGGGAAGGGTCGGGAGTCAAGGAATTTAATCCTCTCGACAATCGAAGCTCAAACCATCAAGAATGGCAGGTCATGCCGCTTACAGACACCGGCGATTTCATGACCAAACGGTCTTAGTGACGAATGAATGAGCACTCAATGAGTTTGAACGATTTTGTTCGAAAGAATTCTATATATAATTTTCGGGAGCCCATATCTCCTTCCGAATACAGAGCCTCCGCGCCCTTACTGCAGGCCTTAATTGAAACTAAAGCCTTTCGACGACTTGAGGACGTTCGTTTTTTGGGAGCGATCGACTATGTCCTAATAACAAGTCCAAATGGATCGGATCGACACGTTAGATTTAACCGCCTTCAACATAGCCTTGGCGTAGCAAGTTTGGCGCTATGGTACTCGTCGATTGCTGAATTATCGGAGAAAGAGGCAAACGTTGTCTGCGCAGCAGCGTTACTCCACGACATTGGGCATAGCCCATTATCGCACTCTCTTGAGCCATTTTTTTTCGATTATTTTGGATTAGATCACCATGCAATGACTACAAATATAATACTTGGAACCACACATTTGGGAAGTGAAATTTCCGATATATTGCGTCATTTTGATGTCAACGTAGATAGAATATTAGCAATTCTTGATAAATTAGAGGACTCTCACTTTGGGTTTTTCTCTGGACCCATTAACTTTGATACAATCGAAGGCATAACTAGGACCCTTAGATATGCAAGAACTAAAGAATTTCTTCCAAACCCTATAGATATAGTCGAAGCTAGTCTTTTTCGATCAAATGTCGTACATAAACATAAAGTAGATTATTTCTGGCAATTAAAGGACATGTCCTATCGTGTAATAATAAATTCTAAAATAGGGTTTTCCGCAGATTATCTTTGTCAATTGTGCGCAAGAGAAAACTATAAATTGCTCTCTCGTGAGGATTTTTTAGCGTCTGAAACTCAGCTATTTAAGAAAATGCCGCAACTAAGAAGATCTTTACTTTCTCGATTGTCAGATAAATACTCTCGAGATACACTTAGATATTACACAAAATATGCTATCCGAAGATTTTTTATCAACGAGGCAGGCGATTTTTTTGATCGCCAAGATAGCGATCGCTATCGTCAAACGAAATTGCCTGATATTATGCCACCTCTGACTGCATATGATCCGAACGATGACCAACTCTTAGTCAGGCTTTTTCAATGAACGAAATTAAACGTGCGCGTGATTTTTCTGAAGAAAAAATTTTCGCAATGAAGCAGGAGCTGAATACAGTAGTTCCGGATCGATATAAAAATGACGTGACCATAGTCACTTGCGGGTCGTATGCTCGGAGAGAAGCATCTGAAGCCTCTGATTTAGACTTCTATACTATTATAGACGATGATATGAATTTGGACGTCATCCGCGATGAGCATGAATGGACTTCACTTGTTCCCGAAGCGCTGAGTAAGCATGTTGCTGTGCCCTCGGCGAGAGGAGGAGCCTTCGATGCATCGGTGGTCCGCTCCAGCGACATTCTTCGTCAAATTGGTGGCAACTCAGAAACCAACGACACCTTGACACGCCGAATGCTTCTACTTCTCGAAGGAGAGGGAATCTTCAACAATGAAAAGACTGCAGATCTTAGAAAACGGATTTTATCAAAATATATTAGCGACAACATGAAAGATCATCAACTCTCTCTATTCCTATTAAATGATATAATCCGATATTATAGAACTATATGTGTCGATTTTGAATTTAAAACTAGCATTTTTTCGAGAAAACCTTGGGGCCTCCGCAATATAAAACTTGTCTTCTCGAGGAAACTACTCTATGCTAGCGGCTTGTTTAGTGTAGCGATGACAGTCGATCGTGAGAGTTTTAGGAAGATCGAGTTGCTAGAAACGCTTTTTAGCATGCCGGCCATTGATAGAATTCAAGAGATCTGCACCCCACATAGGTGCGAAAAAATGCTGAAGAGTTATGACTCGTTTTTAGGTCGGATAAAGGAAAAATCAGTTCGCGACACGCTAAACGAGGTCACAAGTGAAAATCGTTCAGATTCGGCACTTTTTCGTGAGCTAAAGAATGAAGGGCATCATTTTACTCGAGAATTATTGAAGCTTTACGAACTAACCTTCGATGCGACCCATCCAATTCGGAAGGCTGTTATATTTTAACGACGCAGGTAGCCTCCCAACGCTTGAACCTGGAGGCCCTCCCCATGCACCACACCAAATTCGGCCGCACAGGCCTCGAAGTCTCGCGCCTCTGTCTCGGCTGCATGACCTATGGCGAGCCGTCGCGGGGCGCGCACGCCTGGACGCTCGACGAGGAGGCCAGCCGGCCGCTGATCCGGCAGGCGCTCGAGGCCGGGATCAACTTCCTCGACACCGCCAACGTCTATTCGCTCGGCTCGTCGGAGGAGATCGTCGGGCGGGCGATCAAGGATTTCGCCCGGCGCGACGAGATCGTGCTCGCCACAAAAGTCTGCCAGCGCATGCGGCCCGGGCCGAACGGCGCGGGGCTTTCGCGAAAGGCGATCTTTTCGGAGCTCGACGCCAGCCTGAAGCGGCTCGGCACCGACTATGTCGATCTCTACCAGATCCACCGCTTCGACTACGGCACGCCGATCGAGGAGACGCTGGAGGCGCTGAACGACTGCGTGCGCGCCGGCAAGGTGCGCTATCTCGGCGCCTCGTCCATGCACGCCTGGCGGTTCGTGAACGCGGTGCACGTCTCGCGACGGAACGGCTGGGCCGAGTTCGTCTCGATGCAGAACCACCTCAACCTGCTCTATCGCGAGGAGGAGCGGGAGATGATCCCGTTCTGCGAGGCGGAGGGGATCGCTGTCATCCCGTGGAGCCCGCTCGCCCGCGGGCGGCTGACGCGCGACTGGGACGAGACCAGCGCCCGCGCCGAGACCGACGAGTTCGGCAAGACGCTCTATGCGCCCGACGACCGCGCGATCGTGGACGCGGTGGGCGCGGTGGCGAAGGCCCGCGGGGTTCCGCGCGCGCAGGTCGCGCTCGCCTGGGTGATGGCGAAGCCCGGCGTCACCGCCCCGATCATCGGCGCCTCGCGGCCGGGCCATGTCGAGGACGCCGTGGCGGCGATGTCGCTCGAGCTGACGGCGGAGGAGATCGCGGCGCTTGAGGCGCCCTACCGGCCGCACGCGGTGTCGGGCTTCGCCTGAGCGGAGCCGCGTACCGCCGTCATGCCCGCGCCGTCTGCGTAACAGGAGCACGCGCTCTTCCCCCCTCCCCCTTGCGGGGAGGGGCCGGGGGTGGCTCCGGAGAAGGCGCAGACGGCGAAGCCGCTCCACGCCCACGTTCGAAGCCCTGTTCTGAACCACCCCCACCCTCACCCTCCCCGCAAGGGGGAGGGGGTGGAAACGTCGCGACCTTCCGTAGAGCTCCCGTGAACGGGAGAAGTGGCGGCGGACGGCGCGCCATAGGCGATCGCTCTCGGAAAGGACGGCGGCGGCGTAAGGAACGGCCCGACGCCCCCTCCCCTTCGGGGCGCGAAGCCTCCATATTGCGCCCATGCCGTCTCCCAAATCTCCCCGCCGGTCCGGCTTCGCCGAGGCCCCCCAGGCCGCCTTCGAAGGCGCGCCGCTCGACGATGTCGCCGGCGACGCCGACCTGCTGAAGGCGCTCGGCCGCGGCGGAAGCGCGGCCGAAGAGGCGCGCAGGAAGGTGGAGGAGCGGACCAAATCCTCTCCGCCGTCGTCCCCGGGCTCGTCCGGGGGACCCATGCCGGGCGTGGCGCGCGGCGGAACGATGGATGCCCCGGTCGAGCCGGGGCATGACGAGTTCGCTTCGGCGAAACCGCGCAAGGCCGCGCCCGAAAAGGGCAAGCGCAGGCAGAAGCGCGAAGCGACCCCGCTCGGGACGCCTGATCCGCAGAAGGCGCCGCGCGGCTTCGGCGCGGTGGACGAGACCGACGTCTCGGCGCTGCCGGCCGACTTCGACCCGTCGAAGGGCGTCTCGGCCACGGTGGCGGCGCTGGAGCACCTGATCCAGCACGGGCGGCCGGAGCTGCAGGGCAAGCCCTGGGTCCCGCATCGGCCGGAACGGCCGGAAAAGCTCGAAAGCGGCCAGACCTTCGTGCTGAAGAGCGACTACGAGCCCAAGGGCGACCAGCCGACCGCGATCGCCGAGCTTGTCGACGGCATCCGCCGGCAGGAGCGCGACCAGGTGCTGCTGGGCGTCACCGGCTCGGGCAAGACCTACACCATGGCGCAGGTCATCCGGGAGACCCAGCGGCCGGCGCTGATCCTTGCGCCCAACAAGACGCTGGCGGCGCAGCTCTACGGCGAGTTCAAGTCGTTCTTCCCCGACAACGCGGTCGAGTACTTCGTCTCCTATTACGACTACTATCAGCCCGAAGCCTACGTGCCGCGGTCCGACACCTATATCGAGAAGGAATCGTCGATCAACGAGCAGATCGACCGCATGCGGCACTCCGCGACGCGGTCGCTGCTGGAGCGCGACGACGTCATCATCGTGGCGTCGGTGTCGTGCATCTACGGCATCGGCTCGGTCGAGACCTACACCTCGATGACCTTCACGCTGCGCGTCGGCGAGCAGATCGCGCAGCGCCAGTTGATGGCCGACCTCGTGGCGCTGCAATACAAGCGCGCCGACATCAACTTCATCCGCGGCACGTTCCGCGTCCGCGGAGACACGATCGAGATCTTCCCGGCGCATTACGAGGACCGGGCCTGGCGCGTCGGCCTGTTCGGCGACGAGATCGAGACCATCCAGGAGTTCGACCCGCTCACCGGCGCGAAGATCCAGGACCTGTCCGCGGTCAAGGTCTACGCCAACTCGCACTATGTGACGCCGCGCCCGACGCTCAATCAGGCCATCAAGGGCATCAAGGACGAGCTCAAGGCGCGCCTGATCGAGCTGACCAAGATGGGGCGGCTGCTGGAGGCCCAGCGGCTGGAGCAGCGCACCCAGTTCGATCTCGAAATGATGGAGGCCACCGGCTCCTGCGCCGGCATCGAGAACTATTCGCGCTGGCTGACCGGCAGAAAACCCGGCGAGCCGCCCCCCACTTTGTTCGAATACCTGCCCGACAACGCGCTCGTCTTCACCGACGAGAGCCACGTCACCGTGCCGCAGATCGGCGGCATGTATCGGGGCGACTTCCGGCGCAAGGCCACGCTCGCCGAATACGGGTTCCGGCTGCCGTCCTGCATGGACAACCGGCCGATGCGGTTCGAGGAATGGGACGCGATGCGGCCGCAGACGGTGCATGTCTCGGCCACGCCCGGAAGCTGGGAGATGGACCAGACCGGCGGCGTGTTCGTCGAGCAGGTGATCCGCCCGACGGGCCTCGTCGATCCGGTGATCGACGTCCGGCCCGCCCGCAGCCAGGTCGACGACCTGCTCGGCGAGGTGCGCGAGGTGGCGGCCAAGGGGTTCCGCACGCTCGTCACGGTGCTGACCAAGCGCATGGCCGAGGACCTCACGGAGTATCTGCACGAGCAGGGCGTGCGCGTCCGCTACATGCATTCCGACATCGACACGCTGGAGCGCATCGAGATCATCCGCGACCTGCGGCTCGGAGCCTATGACGTGCTGGTCGGCATCAACCTGCTGCGCGAGGGCCTCGACATCCCCGAATGCGCGCTGGTCGCGATTCTGGACGCCGACAAGGAGGGGTTTCTGCGCTCCGAGACGTCGCTCGTCCAGACCATCGGCCGCGCGGCGCGGAACGTCGACGGCAAGGTGATCCTCTACGCCGACCACGAGACCGGCTCGATGAAGCGCGCCATGGCCGAGACCGAGCGGCGGCGCGAGAAGCAGCTCGCCTACAATGTCGAGCACGGCATCACGCCCGAAAGCGTGCGGCGCGAGATCGGCGACATCCTGAACTCGGTCTACGAGCGCGACCGCGTCACCGTCGACAAGGGGTTCGCCGAGGACGCGCCGGCCTTCGGCCACAACATGAAGGCGACGATCGCGGATCTCGAGAACCGCATGCGCAAGGCCGCCGCCGACCTGGAATTCGAGACCGCCGCGCGGCTGCGCGACGAGATCAAGCGGCTGCAGGAGACAGAACTCGCCCTCGCCGACGACCCGATGGCGCGGCAATATGCGGTCGAGGACCGCGCGGGCTCCTATGGCGGCGAGCGCAAATACGGCCGCTCGGCGAACACGCCGCCGAAATCGAAGGTGGCGAAGCCGAGCCTCGACGAAAGCCTTCCCGCTCCGTCGTCTCGCGTGGCGAAACCCACGCTCGACGACATGGGTCCCGGCACCGACCGCGTGACGCCGCTGATCGAGGGCGACGGACCGCGGCGAGAAAAGCCCGACATGATGACGAAGAATTTTCGGGCCGGCGGGAGAAGACAGGGGCCGAAGCGTCGGGGGTGAGTCCGCCGCCTTTGCGCCCGACCATTGATGGCGGCAATCAGTCTTGTTATCCGATCGTAAGACTAGCTTGTGATCGGAGCCCGCCGTCCATGACCATCCAATCCGCGCGCCGCAAGATCACGCTCAACGCGCTGCGCCGGAAGAAGGCTGCGGGCGAACGCATCACCTCGATCGGCGTCTACGACGCGCCGATGGCGGCGATCGCCGACCGCGTCGGCTTCGACCTGCTGGTCGTCGGCAACGCCGGGCCGATGTCGCTGCTGGCGCACGCCGATCCGACGACAGTGACCTTCGAGGAGCAGCTGTTTCTCACCCGCGCGGTCTCCCGCGTCGCGCGCTACGGGCTCGTGGTCGGCCACCTGCCCTTCGGCAGCTATCACGCCTCGCCCGCGCAGGCGGTGGAGAGCGCCGTGCGCTTCGTGCGCGAGGGCGGCGCGGACGTGGTGAAATGCGAGGGCGACCGGCGGATCGCGCCGCATGTCGCGGCGATCACCGCGGCGGGCATCCCGGTCATGGGCCATATCGGCATGCAGGCGTCACGCCGCGTCGAGCAGAGCGGCTTCGGGATCAAGGGCCGCACGGCTGAGGAAGCGGCTGCGATCCTCGACGGCGCTAGGGCCTTCGCGGAGGCCGGTTGCTTCGCCTTCATCGCCGAGCAGATCCCGACGGAGCTCGCGGCCCATCTCGCCAAGGAACTCGTCCAGCCGGTGATCACGCTCGGCGGCGGGCGCGAGAACGACGGCGTCTACCACATCAGCGGAGACCTTGTGGGCTACTCGGCCTTCCCGATCCCGAAGAACCGAGGCGCCTACGCCAACGTCGGCGCGATCATCGAGGACGCGCTGACGCGCTATCGAGACGATTGCGTCTCGGGGGTCTATCCGGCGCCCGAGAACGACGTTCATATGCCGTCAGGGGAGATCGCCCGCTTCGAAAGCCTCGCCGCGAAAGGCTGAGGCGGCGCCAGCCCCTTCGCCGCCCGGCGAAAACGGAGACGAAGGAAGCGCCGATGGCCGAGACGCCGCTGCGGACCATCTCGCGCGACGGGACGTCGCTCGCCTTTCTCGAGATCGAGGGCGCCGGGCCGCCGGTTCTGCTGGTCCACGGCTGGTGCTGCGACCACGCCTATTTCGCGCCGCAGGCGGAGCATTTTGCGGCGCAGGGACGGCGGGTGATCGCGGTCGACCTGCGCGGCCATGGCGCGAGCGACGCGCCGGTCCAGTCCTATGCCATGCCGGGCTTCGCCGACGACCTCGCCTTCCTGTGCGGCGAACTCGGGCTCGAACGGCCGCTCGTCGTCGGCCACAGCATGGGCGGCATCGTGGGCTTCGACCTCGCGGCGCGGCGGCCGGAGCTTGTCGGCGCGCTCGTGATGATCGACGCCGCGGTGGCGCTGCCGGCGGGCGCGCGGCTCGCCATTCCGGCGTTTCTCGAAGCACTGCGGGGGCCGTCGTACCGGGAGGCGCAGCGCGCCTATGTCGGCTCGGCGCTGTTCCTGCCGACCGACGATCCCGAGCGGCGCGAGCGCATCCTCGACGCGATGGGAGCAGCGCCGCAGCACGTGATGGTCGCGGCGTTCGAGGGCCTGCGCGACTACGACCCGGAGGCCGCGACCGCGCGGCTCGAAACGCTCGCGCTTTACGTCGCGGCCGACGAGCCGATCCCGCGCGCGGACCTCGTCCGCCTGCGCGC
Organism: Ancylobacter novellus; assembly: GCA_003241695.1. Classification (GTDB taxonomy): domain Bacteria; phylum Pseudomonadota; class Alphaproteobacteria; order Rhizobiales; family Methylopilaceae; genus Methylopila. Next base: position 123,982 of record QFPN01000004.1, read on the forward strand.
CCTCGCCCCCGCGATGCAGTACGGCCAGACGGTCGGGTCGGGGCATTTCTGCCAGCTCGAGGTTCCCGAGCAGGTGAACGCGATGATCGACCGGTTCGAAAAGGTGGCCGCGGCGGGGTGACGGGGCGCGGCTTCGGGCTATCGGCGCGCGCTCTCGCCATGGCCTCCGCCGTCATGCCCGCGCCTTCGCGCGGGCGTCCACGACTGCGTCGTAGAGCATCGCGCGAGCCGAAGTCGTGGATACCCGGCCTGCGGCTGGGCATGACGGCGGCGGCGGCGGCGGCGTCCGCGCCTCCCCTTGCATCGACACAAGAAAAGGCCCGGACGTCGCCGTCCGGGCCTTTTCGTTTCAGTCCGGCCGGAGCCTCAGTTCACGCCCTCAGTTCGCCTGGCGGCGGAGGAAGGCCGGGATCTCGAGCTGGTCGTCCTCGAGGCCGCGCGGGTGCTGCGGCGCCGGGGCGCGGCCGTGGGGGTCGAGCTGGCCCTGGGCCGGGCGGCTCATCGGCGGCTGCGGGCGGCGGGCGTAGTCGCTCTGCGGCGCGGGCGGGGCCATGCGCTGCTGCGGCTGCGGAGCCGGCTGCTGATAGGCCTGCTGCGGCGCGTGATGATGCCCCTCTTCCTCCGGGCCGCGGGCGAGGCCGCTGGCGTTGGCGAGGCGCTGGAGCAGCGTCATGCGCTTCTTGTCAGGCTGGGTCGCGACCTCCTGATGGTGGTTGGCGCGGATCTGCGCCTGGGCCGGCATCGGCAGGTCCTCGATCCGCGGCATGCGCGGCGCGCGCGACGGGGCGCGCTCGGCGTGCGGCGGGATGAAGGGCGCCTCGTGGACGTTGTCCTCCTCGAGATGCGGCTCGGAAGCGATCTGCGTCTCGGCCATCAGCGCCGGCTTCGGAGCCGCCGGGCGGATGGTGACGTCCTCGATCGCGGCGACGACCTGCGCGTCGTAGGGGTTTTCGAGCGGTGCCTCGTACTGCTCGGCCGGGGCGGACGGGCGGAAGGTCGGCAGCGGCTGCGGCTCGGGCGAGCGGTGCTGGATCGGCGCCGGGGCGGGCTTCGCCCGGCTCGCGATCTCGGCGATGCGCTGCTCGGCCGCGGACGGCATGCCGGCTTCGAGGATGTGGTCGATGCCGGTCGCGACGACCGACACGCGGATGATGCCCTCGAGGCTCTCGTCGAAGGTGGCGCCGAGGATGATGTTGGCCTCGCTGTCCACTTCCTCGCGGATGCGGGTCGCCGCCTCGTCGACCTCATAGAGGGTGAGGTCGTTGCCGCCGGTGATCGAGATCAGCAGGCCACGGGCGCCCTTCATCGAGACGTCGTCGAGCAGCGGGTTGGCGATGGCGGCTTCGGCGGCCTGCACGGCGCGCTTCTCGCCGGACGCTTCGCCCGTGCCCATCATCGCCTTGCCCATCTCGCGCATGATCGCGCGGACGTCGGCGAAGTCGAGGTTGATCAGGCCTTCCTTGACCATGAGGTCGGTGATGCAGGCGACGCCCGAATAGAGCACCTGGTCGGCCATCGCGAAGGCGTCGGCGAAGGTGGTGCGCTCGTTCGCGACCCGGAACAGGTTCTGGTTCGGTATGACGATCAGGGTGTCGACCGCCTTCTGAAGCTCTTCGATGCCGGCCTCGGCCGTCTTCATGCGGCGCTGGCCCTCGAAGTGGAAGGGCTTGGTCACGACGCCGACGGTGAGGATGCCGGCCTCGCGGGCGGCGCGGGCGATCACGGGTGCGGCGCCCGTGCCGGTGCCGCCGCCCATGCCGGCCGTGATGAACGCCATGTGGGCGCCCGACAGGTGGTCGCGGATCTCGTCGATCACCTCTTCGGCGGCCGCGCGGCCGACTTCAGGCTGCGAACCGGCGCCGAGGCCTTCGGTGACCTGCACGCCCATCTGGATGATGCGCTCGGCCTTCGAGAGGGTGAGCGCCTGGGCGTCGGTGTTGGCGACCACGAAGTCGACGCCGACCAGACCCGCGTCGATCATGTTGTTGACCGCGTTGCCGCCAGCGCCGCCGCAGCCGAACACGGTGATGCGGGGCTTCAGTTCCCGGATGTCCGGCATCTTCAGGTTGATGGTCATCACAAGCCTCTAGAATGTTCGCGCCAACCGGCGAGTCGTTTCAGTCCTCGGCGATCGGAGGGCGCGTTATGGCCCCTGCCGACCGACGGCCGCCGCGCCGCCGGTCAGAAGCTCTCCTTCAGCCACCGGCCGACCCGGTGGATGTACGTGTCCCTGGACGGCTGCGAGCCGCCGCGGCGCATGCGCCGCGGATCGACGTGCTCGACGCCGGCGACCTGCGGATAGACCAGCAGTCCGACGGGCGTGGCGAAGGCCGGTCCCTTGGCCGCCTCCGGAAGGCCGCGCGCGCCCAGCGGACGGCCGATGCGGACCGGCCGGTCGAGGATTCTCCGCGCGAGTTCGGGGAGCCCGGTGAGCTGGCAGGCGCCGCCGGTCAGCACCACGCGGCGCGCCTCGTTGGCGTGGCCCGACGCCCTGAGGCGGTCGCGCACCAGCTCGAGCGTCTCCTCGACGCGCGGCTTGACGATCTTCACGATCATCGACTTCGGCAGATAGTTCTGCGCCTCGAGCTCCGCCTCGCCGACCGGCGTCACCGCAATCTGCTCGCGCTCGTCGGCGATGGAGGGGAACACGCTGGCGTGCAGCGTCTTCAGCCGCTCCGCTTCGTCGATCGAGGTCGAGAGGCCGCGGGCGAGGTCGAGCGTGACGTGATGGCCGCCGAGCGCCACCGCGTCGCAATGCACGAAGGAGCCGTGCTGGAACACCGCGACCGAGGTCGCGCCGCCGCCCATGTCGATCAGCGTCACGCCCATCTCGCTCTCGTCGTCGACGAGGCTCGCGAGGCCGGCGGCGTAGGGGCTTGCCACCATGGTCTCGACATTGAGGTGGCTACGCTCGACGCAGAGCGTGAGATTGCGCAGCGGAGCGCCTTCGGCGGTCACGATGTGCATATCCACGCCGAGCTGCTGCCCGACCATGCCCTGCGGGTCCCGGACGCCGCGCGTCGCGTCGAGCGCGAAGCCGGTCGGGATCGAGTGGGTCACGCAGCGGTTGGGCCGCACGGTGTGGACGCAGCCGGCCTGCAGCACGCGGCGGACGTCGCGGTCCTCCACGGGGCGGCCGGCGATGTCGACTTCGGCGTGGAAGGTCTCGGAGGCGAGGCGCCCGGCCGAGACCGACACGATCACGCTTTCGATCTGGACGTTGGCCATGCGCTCGGCGGCCGCGACCGCGTTGCGGATGGCCTGCTCGGCCGCCGCCATGTCGACGATCTTGCCGCCCTTCACGCCCTGCGAGCGCTGGTGGCCGACGCCGATCAGCTCGACCATGTGGCTGCGGTCCGGCAGCGCGTCGCCGGCCTCGATCGGCTTCAGCCGCGCGACCATGCAGGCGATCTTCGACGTGCCGACGTCGAGCGCGGACACGATGACGGCCCGGCGCGGCGGCAGCGGGCGCATCTTCGGAACGACGCCGTAGGGGAACGCGCCGCTCATGTCTGGCCAGCCTTCTTGCGCGCCTTGGCCGCCGCCTTGTCGGCCTCGGCCATCTGGTCCGCGGCTTCGGGAGACAGGCGCACCACCACCTTCGAGGGCGAGCGCATGTCGACCACGGTGATCCACTTCGCGAACAGGTTCTGTCGCTCCTGCAGGGTCTCTAGGCGCTTCAGCGCGTCGGCGTAGCCGGTCTCGGGAAGCTTGACCTCGACGCCGGAGCGCAGCCGCAGGTTCCAGCGACGCTCGGCGACCAGCACCGCGGCGTAGGTCTCCTCGCGGACCTTCGGCGCGAGCGCGAGCGCGTCGAGCAGCTTCTGCGCTTTCATGTTGGCCGAGGGGCCGACGACGAGCGGCAGATGGGCGAAGCGACTGTCCCGGAAATCGTCGATCGGCGTGCCGTCCTCGGCGAGGATCTGCACCTTGCCGTCGTGCTGCCAGAGCGCGAAGGGCTTGCGCTCGACGAGATTCACCACGACGCGGTCGGGGAACAGCTTCTTGACGGTGGCGTCCTCGACCAGCGGATTGGCCAGCAGGCGCTCACGCGCGGCGCGGACGTCGAGGAAGGGGAGCGCGGTGTCGTCCTTGACGCCGAGGGCGAGCAGCACCTCGTCGTCGGTGAGCGCGTTCTGCCCTTCCGTCTGCACCGCGACGACGCGGAAGCCCATCAGGTTCGCGGCGGTGACGTGCGCGTTGAGGATCTCGTCCTTGACGACCGGCCAGTGGCCGCCGTCGATCATGCCGAGGACGCCGGTTCCGGCGTAGAGGATCGCTACCAGCGCCAGCCCGAGCCGGCGTCGCCGGGCGACGCGCTCCAGTCGGAACCGGATGTTGGACCAGCGGCTTGCGCCGATCACTTCGTCGACGTCGTCGAGATTGGGCGGCGGCGCGGCCTTCGCCTCGGCGCGCGACCGCATGTTCGGGTCGGTGCGGTAGACCAACGTCGGCTTCACGCGCGGCGCGCGGACGGCCGGCGCCGAGCCCCGGTCCTGGGGCTCGTCTATCGATCTAAGGAGGCGTCCTCCACGAGCCATGCGACGAGCTCACCAAACCCCATGCCGGCATAAGCGGCGAGTTCCGGCACGAGCGACGTCTCCGTCATGCCGGGCTGCGTGTTCACTTCGAGGCAGACGAGTTCGCCGGTTCCGTCGGGACGATCGTCGAAACGGAAGTCCGCTCTGCTGACCCCGCGGCACCCGAGCGCGTGGTGCGCCGCGACCGTCAGTTTTCGGACCTGTTGGTAAACAAAGGGTGAAATTTCGGCCGGCAGAACGTGCTTCGAGCCGCCCTTGGCGTACTTGGCGTCGAAATCGTACCAGCCGTCGGAGGGAAGAATTTCGATGACGTCGGACGGCTCGCCCTTGATGACAGCGCAGGTAAGCTCCCGTCCCGCAACGAATTTTTCGGCGAGCAGAAGCTCGCCGTGCGGCCAGTCGTTCCGCGTGAGCTCCTGCGGCGGGTGGGAATGGTCTTCGTTAACAATCAGCACCCCGACGGAGGAGCCTCCATCGAGCGGCTTCAGGACGTAGGGCGGCTTGAGCGCGTGCTCTTTGGCGGCTTCCGCGCGCGTCACGACGCGGCCTTCCGCCACGGGCACGCCGGCCGCCGCCATGACGGTCTTGGCGCGCTCCTTGTGCATCGCGAGCGAGGAGGCGAGCACGCCCGAATGGGTGTAGGGGATGCCGACCAGCTCCAGCAGGCCCTGCACCGTGCCGTCCTCGCCGAAGCGGCCGTGCAGCGCGTTGAAGCAGACGTCGGGCCTCACGCGCGCCAGAACCTCGGGCAGGTCGCGGCCGACGTCGATTCGCGTGACGCGAAAGCCATGACCTTCCAGCGCTTTGGCGCAGGCTTCTCCCGACCAGAGCGAGACCTGCCGCTCCGAGGACAGCCCGCCCATCAGGACGGCGACGTGGCTAGACATGATCGGCGTTTCCCCATGCGGCCGTCATCCCGGCCGAAGCGGCGAAGCCGCGCAAAGCCGGGATCGTTTTCAAGAATTGAGCGCCAGCCGCCGGCGGGCGGAAGCGAACTGCGTGCTTCGAGACGCCCGCTGACGCGGGCTCCTCAGCATGAGGACCGTCGAGGAAGCCGAAAACCAACCTCATGCTGAGGAGGCCCGAAGGGCCGTCTCGAAGCACGCAATTCGCCTCCCCGAAGCGACGGCTCTTAGGCCGCCGACCCGATCCGCTTGATCTCCCATTCCAGTTCGACCCCGGAGGTCTCCCTCACGCGGCGGCGGACCTCCTCGCCGAGGCTCTCGATGTCGGCCGCGGTCGCGCCGCCCACATTGATGAGGAAGTTGCAGTGCATCTCCGACACCTGCGCGCCGCCGATCCTGTGCCCGCGCATGCCCGCCGCGTCGATCAGCTTCCAGGCGGAGTGGCCCGGCGGGTTCTTGAAGGTCGAGCCGCCGGTGCGGCTCTTGATCGGCTGCTTGGTCTCGCGGTGCTCGGCGACCGCGTCCATTTCGGCGCGGATCTCGGCCTTGTCGCGCTCGATCCCCTCCATCAGCGCGCCCGTGAAGATCACGTCGGCGGGCGCGGAGGAATGGCGGTAGGAATAGCCCATCTCGGCGTTGGAGAAGGTCCGCTTGGCGCCCGAGCGGTCAACGCCGTAGACCTCGACGACGCGTTCGCAGGTCTCGGTCCCGTGGGCGCCGGCGTTCATGCGCAGCGCCCCGCCGATCGCGCCGGGAATGCCGTGATAGAACGCGAACCCGCCAAGCCCCGCCTCGTGGGCGCTGAGCGCCACACGCTTGTCGGCGGCGGCGGCCCCGACGAGCAGACGGTTCTCGCCGACCCGTTCGATCCCCGCGAAACTCTTGCCGAGCCGCACCACGACCCCCGCCATGCCGCCGTCGCGCACCAGCAGGTTCGAGCCGAGGCCGATCGGATAAAGCGGCGTTTCGGCCGGAAGCCGGGCGAGGAAATAGGCAAGGTCGTCCTCGTCGGCGGGCGAGAACAGGACTTCGGCGGGCCCGCCGACGCGGAACCAGGCGAGATCGGCGAGCGCCTGCCCCGCGATCAGCTTGCCGCGAAGGTCCGGCATGAGGGCGGCGAGGGTTTCAGGAAGGGTCGTCATACGCGCGCGTCCTGAACAAGGCGCGACGCGTCCGCCCCCCTCTCCCGCTTGCGGGAGAGGGTAAGGGTGAGGGCCTGTCCGGATGGCCGCGTGATTGACGCCCCCTCATCCTCACCTTCTCCCGCAAGCGGGAGAAGGGTCCCCAGGCGTCGCGCTTCGACCACGACCGTTGTCGCGAGCCTCACGCCCCCTCCCCCGTGCCAAGCGCCGCCAGCTCGTCCGGCAGCGCGGCGGCCCAGTAGGTCGACGACCCGGCGCCCAGCAGCACCACGTAGTCGCCGGGCTTCGCGAGCCCCGCCACCACGCCCGCCAGCGCCTGCGGGCTCTCGAGCGGCACGACATGGCGGTGGCCGCGGGCGCGCAGGCCGGCGACGAGATCGTCGCGCTCCGCGCCCTCGATCGGTTGTTCGCCGGCGGCGTAGACATCGGCGACGATCACCGTGTCGGCGTCGTTGAAGCAGGAGGAAAAACCGTCGAACAGCGCCTTGAGGCGCGAGTAGCGGTGCGGCTGGACGACGGCGATGACCTTGGCGTCCGTCGAGGCGCGGGCGGCCTTGAGCACCGCGGCGATCTCGACCGGGTGATGGCCGTAGTCGTCGAAGATCGTCACGCCGTTCCACTCGCCGACGCGGGTGAAGCGGCGCTTCACGCCGCCGAACTTGGCGAGGCCGGCGCGGATCTGGTCCGGGGTCGCGCCAAGCTCGTGCGCCACGGCGATGGCGGCGGTCGCGTTGAGCGCGTTGTGGCGGCCGGCCATCGGCAGCACGAGGTCGTCGAGCGCGGTCTCGGCGCCGGACTTGCGGTCGTGGATCGTCACGCGGAAGCGGCATTGGCCGCCCTTGAGGTCGAGGTCGCGCATCCGCACGTCCGACTGCGGGTTCTCGCCATAGGTGACGACCCGGCGGTCCTCGATCAGGCCGACCATGTCCTGCACCGTCGGATGGTCGAGGCACATCACCGCGAAGCCGTAGAACGGCACGTTCTCGACGAAGGAGCGGAACGCCTGCTTCACGGCGTCGAAGGTGCCGAAATGGTCGAGATGCTCGGGGTCGATGTTGGTGACGACCGCGACGTCGGCGGGGAGCTTCAGGAAGGTGCCGTCGCTCTCGTCGGCCTCCACCACCATCCAGTCGCCGTCGCCCATGCGGGCGTTCGCGCCATAGGCGTTGATGATGCCGCCGTTGATGACGGTGGGGTCGAGCCCCCCGGCGTCGAGCAGCGTCGCGACCAGCGAGGTCGTCGTGGTCTTGCCGTGGGTGCCGGCGATCGCCACGCAGGTCTTCAGCCGCATCAGTTCGGCGAGCATCTCGGCGCGGCGCACGACGGGCAGGCGACGGTCGCGGGCGGCGGAAAGCTCGGCGTTGTCGCGCTTGATCGCGGAGGAGACCACCACGACCTCGGCCTGGCCGAGGTTCTCGGCCGCATGGCCGATGGTGACCGTCACGCCTTTCTCGCGCAGGCGCTTGACGTTGGCGTTCTCGGCGGCGTCCGAGCCCTGCACCGTGTAGCCGAGATTGGCCAGCACCTCGGCGATGCCCGACATGCCGATGCCGCCGATGCCGACGAAATGGATGGGCCCGATGTCGCGGGGAAGTTTCATGGAAAGACGCGATCAGTTCGAGGGCGGGAGGGCTTGCGGAGCCTCGTCGAGTCGACCCGCAGCGGCGGCCAATACCACATCCGCCAGCCTTTGGGCGGCGTCCGGCGCGCCAACCCGCCTTGCGGCCGCCGCAGCCGCCGCGAGGCCGTCGATGTTTTCGAGCCGGAGGAACAGGTCGTCGGCGAGCGCCTGCGGCGTCAGCCGCGCCTGCTCCCAGACGACCGCGCCGCCCGCGAAGGCGAGCGCGTTGGCGTTGGCGAGCTGGTCGTTGTCGAGCGCGTGCGGCAGCGGGATCAGGATCGAGGGCCGGCCGATGACGGCGAGCTCCGCGACCGTCGAGGCCCCGGCGCGCGCGATCACGAACTGGGCGAGCGCCATGTGGCCGGGCATGTCGGCGAAGAAGGAGGACAGCTCGGCCTTCACGCCCGCGGCCGAATAGGCGGCGCGCGCGGTCTCGATATCCTCCGGCCGCGCCTGCTGGGTGACGGCGAGGCGTTCGCGGAGACCCGCCGGCAGCAGCGACAGCGCGGTCGGAAGAACCTCGGAGATCACGCGTGCGCCCTGGCTGCCGCCGAAGGCCAGCAGGCGGATCGGCTGGCTTTCGCTGGGCGGCCGGTAGGGCACGGCGCTCGCCGCGATCACCTGCGGGCGGACCGGGTTGCCGACATGGACCGTCTCGCGCCCGCCCGGAACGCCCGCGACCGAGGGGAATCCGGTCGCGATGCGGGTCGCGAGCTTAGCGAGCATCCGGTTGGCGCGGCCCATCACGGCGTTCTGCTCGTGGAGCACGATCGGCACGCCGAGGAGGCGCGCCGCGACCAGCGGCGGAAAAGTCGGATAGCCGCCGAAGCCGACCACCGCGGCCGGCCGCGCCTTGCGCAGGATCGCGAGCGAGCGGACGACGCCGCGCGACAGCGTCAGCCCGAGCCGGGCGTAGGCGGCGAGGCCGGAGCCGCGCAGCGTGTCGGCGGGCGCGGCGTGGAGGGCGCGCGCCGGGAAATGGCCGGCATAGGCGAGCGCGCGCTCGTCGGTGACGAGCTCCACCGGCACGTTGCGCGCCGCGAGTTCGGTCGCGAGCGCCTCGGCCGGAAACAGGTGGCCGCCGGTGCCGCCGGCGGCGAGCAGGATCGGACGCCCTGCGGTCACGCGGGCGCTCCGGAGGGAGCCTGGGCCGGGGCGCGGGCGGCGCGGCGGGCGTGGCGGGCGATCTCGGCCGCGAGCGCGTCGGCGCTCGGACGACGGCGGGTGAGCGCCAGCAGCATGCCCATGCCGAGCGCGAGCGCGAACATCGACGAGCCGCCGTAGGACACGAAGGGCAGCGTCATGCCCTTGGCCGGGATCATGTGAAGGTTCACCGCCATGTTGATCGCCGACTGCAGGCCGAACAGCATGATGAGGCCGGCGATCGCGAGCCGGGTGAAGCCGTCCTGCGTGCGGCGGGCGTGATAGAGGCCGCGCAGCACGATGAAGGCGTAGATCGAAACGATCACGGCGCAGAAGATCAGCCCGAACTCCTCCGCGGTCACCGCGAAGATGAAGTCGGTGTGGCCGTCCGGGATGATCCGCTTCACCGTGCCCTCGCCCGGCCCCTTGCCGAACCAGCCGCCGGAGGCGAAAGCCTCGGTGGCCTTCTCGATCTGGAAGTTGTCGCCGGTCTCGGGATCGAGGAAGCGGTCGATGCGGCGGGCGACGTGCGGCAGCACCTGATAGGCGGTCACGAGGCCGAAGGCGCCGACGCCGCCGAGCCCGACGACCCAGATCCAGGGCAGCCCCGCGAGAAAGAACAGCATGCCCCAGACCGCCGTGGTCAGCACCGTCTGTCCGAGGTCGGGCTGGAGGATCAGCAGGCCGACCACGACGCCGAGCAGCGCCGTCGCAAGGAGGTGGCCGGGCATGTCGCGCCGCTCTGAGCCTTGCGCGAACATCCAGGAGGCGAGCACGATGAAGGCGGGCTTCACGAACTCGGACGGCTGCACCACGATTCCGGCGAAGGAGACCCAGCGCCGCGCGCCCTTGATCTCGGTGCCGTGGACGAGGGTCAGCGCGAGCAGCGCGACGCCGACGCCGAAGATGACCCAGGCGAGGCGCCGGACCTGCCGCGGCGACAGGAACGACACGCCGATCATGATGAGGACGGCGGGAACGAGGAAGATCGCCTGACGGTTCACGAAGTGGAACAGGTCGAGGCCGATGCGCTCGGCGACCGGCGGAGACGCCGCGAGCGACAGAACCACGCCGAGCACCATCAGCGCGCAGACCGCGAACAGCAGCGACCGGTCGATGGTCCACCACCATTCGCCGAAAAGGGTGCGTTCCGCGCGGGACATCATGGTCTTGGCGACTCCGAAGAGCAGACGGCGCGCCGCGGTCCGGCGGACGGGACGGCGCGTTCCCGACAATGGCCCGTTAGCGTTAATGAAGTTCGAACTGGCTGCCCGTCATGCCCGCCGAAGGCGGGTATCCACGATTTGGTCCTAAAGCGCCGAGGGAGCCGAAGTCGTGGATGCCCGAGACGAGCTCGGGCATGACGGAAAGGTCAGCCCCCGAGCCCCAGCACGGCCTTGCGGAACGCTTCGCCGCGCTCCTCGAAGTTGCGGTACTGGTCGAAGGAAGCGCATGCCGGCGAGAACAGCACGACGGGCTCCGCTTCCGCAGAAGCATCCGCAGCGGCCGCGGCTTCCGCGACGGCGCGCTCGACCGCGCCGCAGAACGCGTGCGGCACGCCGTGCTCCGCAAGCGTCTTCGCGAAGGCCTCGGAGGCCTCGCCGATGAGATAGGCCTTCTCCACCCGGCCGAAGAACGGGACGAGCGCCTCGATGCCGCCGGTCTTCGGCTTGCCGCCGAGGATCCAGAACACCCTGTCGAAGGAGGCCAGAGCCTTCTCGGCGCTGTCGGCGTTGGTGGCCTTCGAATCGTTGATGAAGACCGTGCGGCCGGGCGTCACGATCTCCTCCATCCGGTGCGCGAGGCCGGGGAAGGTCGCAAAGCCGGCCGCGATCTCCGCCTCCGTCAGCCCGAGCGCGCGGACCGCGGCGCGCGCCGCGTTGGCGTTCTGGGCGTTGTGGGCCCCGCGCAGCGCGCGCGCAGCCGTGAGGTCGACCGGATCGGTTTCGGAAATTTCGACGACGTCGACGCCCGCGGCCTTCAGCCGCTCAGCCATCGCTGCCGAAATCGCGTCGTCGCGGCCGACGACCGCGGTCCCGGACTTCGCGACCAGCCGCTGCTTGATCGCGGCGTAGTTCTCCATCGTTCCGTGGCGCTCGAGATGGTCCTCGGAGAGGTTCAGCATCACGCCGACGCTCGGGTCGAGGGTCGGCGCGAGGTCGATCTGGTAGGAGGAGCACTCGACGACGTGGACGCGGCTCTCCGACGGCGGCTCGAGGCTGAGGATCGCGACGCCGATGTTGCCGCCCATCTGCACGTCGCGGCCGGCCTCGCGCAGGATGTGGGCGATCAGCGCCGTGGTGGTCGACTTGCCGTTGGTGCCGGTGATCGCGACGAAGGGCGCGTCGGCTGCGATCGCGCGGCGCTCGCGGCAGAAGATCTCGACGTCGCCGATGATCTCGATCCCCGCCGCCTTCGCCTTCACGACCGTCCAGTGCGGCTCGGGATGGGTGAGAGGCACGCCCGGCGCGAGCACGAGGCTGTCGAAGGCCGAGAAATCGGCCTCGCGCAGGTCGCCGACGGGGAGCCCCTCGGCGCGCGCCTTCTCGACGCTCGCCGCGCTGTCGTCGAACGCCGTGACGATCGCGCCGCCGGCGACGAGGCTCCGCACGGTCGCGAGACCCGAGCCGCCGAGCCCGAACACCGCGACGCGGCGTCCATTGAACGATGTCGCGGGCGTCACGAGAGGGCCGCCCGCCTCTGCGCGAGGTTGATCCAGAAGAAGGTCTTCCCTTCGCCCGCTTGCGGGAGAAGGTGGCCGGCGGCGCCAGCCGACGGTCGGATGAGGGACCGTCCGGAGAGCGCGAGGCGGGAAGACGCCCCCTCACCCTTACCCTCTCCCGCAAGCGGGAGAGGGGACGGCGGCGTCGCGGCTTGTTGTGAGACGATCAGCTTTTCTTCCCGCATCCCCCTCACCTCAGCTTGAGCGTCGCGAGGCCGACCAGGGCCAGCACGACGGCGATGATCCAGAACCGCACCACCACCTGCGGCTCGGACCAGCCGAGCTGCTCGAAATGGTGGTGGATGGGCGCCATGCGGAACACCCGCTTGCCCGTCAGCTTGAACGAGGCCACCTGCACGATGACCGACACCGCCTCCAGCACGAACAGGCCGCCGATGATCGCGAGCACGATCTCGTGCTTGGTCGCGACCGCGGTTGCGCCCAGCATGCCGCCGAGCGCGAGCGACCCCGTGTCGCCCATGAAGATCGAGGCCGGCGGCGCGTTGAACCACAGGAAGCCGAGGCCGGCCCCGAGCATGGCGCCGCACACGACCGCAATCTCGCCGGTGCCGGAGGTGAAGTGGATCTGGAGATATTCGGCGAACAGCACGTTGCCCGAGAGATAGGCGATGAAGCCGAAGCTCGCGGCCGCGATCATGACGGGGACGATCGCGAGCCCGTCGAGGCCGTCGGTGAGGTTCACGGCGTTGCCGGCGCCAACCACCACCACCGCGCCGAACAGCACGAAGAACCAGCCGAGGTCGAGCAGCAGGTTCTTGAAGAACGGGAAGGCGAGCGAGGTCGAAAAGCCGTGCGTCAGCCCCGGAAAGCTCTCGGCGCGGAAGCCGCCGGGCTGGGCCGCGATCGCGATGCAGTAGACCGCGATGATGGCGATGGCGAATTCGAGCCCGAGCCGCATCTTGCCGGAATAGCCGGCGTGGGTCTGCTTCGTGACCTTGAGATAGTCGTCGTAGAAGCCGATCGCGCCGAAGCCGATCGTCACGAACAGCACGATCCAGACATACGGGTTGGTCAGGTTCCCCCAGAGCAGCACCGAGGCGATCATCCCGGAGAGGATCATCAGCCCGCCCATGGTGGGGGTGCCGCGCTTGGTGAGATGCGTCACCGGGCCGTCGGCGCGGATCGGCTGGCCCTTGCCCTGCTTCAGGCGAAGCTGGTCGATGATCAGCGGGCCGAACAGGAACACGAACAGCGCGCCCGTCATCACCGCTCCGCCGGTGCGGAAGGTGATGTAGCGGAAGATGTTGAAGCCCGGAACGAGGTCCGAGAAATCGGCGAGGAACGTGAGCATGGAGCGCTTTATCCGGCGGCGAGCGTCTCGTCGACCGCGGACAGCGGCGCGAAACGCTCCTTCATGGCGGCGACCAGCGGACCCATGCGCGAGCCGTTCGAGCCTTTGACCATCACGACGTCTCCGCCTCTGAGGCGGTCGAGAAGCTGCGGCTGGAGGCCGGCCGCGGTCTCCGACCAGCCGCCCCGGCGCGCCTTGGGCAGCGCCTCGTAGAGCGACTTCATCAGCGGGCCGGCGCAGAAGACGAGGTCGATGCGGGCGGCGGCGACCGCTTCCGCGACCTTGGCGTGGAGCGCCGGGCCTTCGTCGCCGAGCTCCAGCATGTCGCCGAGCGCCGCGATCCGGCGCCCTCCGGGCGCGACCATCGCGTGGCCGAGCAGCGCCATCGCGGAGCGCATCGAGGCGGGGTTGGCGTTGTAGCTTTCGTCGATGACGAGGATCGCGCCGCCGGGCGCCGCGAGCTGGTGGCGCTGGCCGCGGCCCGCCGGCGGGGCGAACTTCGCGAGCGCGAGGGCGGCGAGCGCGAGATCGGCGCCCGCGAGCCTCGCCGCGAGCAGCACGCCGAGCGCGTTCTGCACCAGATGGCGGCCGGGCGCGCCGATCTTGAACGTGACCGCCTCGCCGAGCACCGTGGCGGCGACGCAGGAACTGGTCTCCTTGAGCGCGAGGCGGTCGAGCCGCGCATCGGCCGAGACGTGCTCGCCGAAGCTCCACACCGCCGCGCCAGCTTCGATCGCGGCCGCCTTCAGGCGCTCGAAATGCGCGTTGTCGCGGTTGATCACGGCATGCCCGCCGCGCACCAGCCCCTCGAAGATCTCCGCCTTGGCGTCGGCGATGCCCTCGACGTTCCTGAACGCCGCGAGATGCACCGGCTCGACGTTCGTGACCATGGCGACGTGCGGGCGCACCATCTTCACGAGCGGACGGATCTCGTCGGCGTGGTTCATGCCGATCTCGAACACCCCGTAGGCGGCGGACTTGGGCAGCCGCGAGAGCGTCAGCGGCACGCCCCAATGGTTGTTGTGCGAGGCCGCCGAGGCGTGCGTCGGGCCGTCCTCGGCGAGGGCGAGGCGCAGCGCCTCCTTGGTCGAGGTCTTGCCCACCGACCCCGTCACGGCCACGATCTTCGCGCGCGAGCGGGCGCGCGCCGCTATTCCGGTCGCGACCAGCGCCTCCAGCACGTCCTTCACGATCAGGATCGGGCCGAAGGGCGCGGCCTCGTCGGCGTGGCGCTCGTCGACCACGGCGAGGCCCGCGCCGCGGCCGAGCGCGTCGCCCACGAACTTGTGGCCGTCATGCACGTCGCCCTTGATGGCGAAGAAGATCTCGCCGGGAGCGACCGTGCGGCTGTCGATCGACACGCCCGTCAGCGCGCCTTCCGGCCGCCCGGCGAGACGGCCGGCGGTGGCGAGCGCAAGCTCGGGCGCCGACCAGAGCGGCTCTGCGAAAGTCGTCACGCTGCGTCCCCCAATCCCGCGAGCGTCTCCCGGACCACCTCATGGTCGGAGAACGGCAGCGTCCGATCGCCCACGATCTGGCCGGTTTCGTGACCCTTGCCCGCGACGACGACGACATCGCCGGCTTTCGCCTCGCGGACCGCGGTCTCGATCGCGGCGCGGCGGTCGCCGATCTCACGCGCCCCGGGCGCGGCGGCGAGGATCGCCGCCCGGATCTTCGCCGGGTCCTCCGAACGGGGATTGTCGTCGGTCACGATCACGGCGTCGGCCCCCGCGACGGCGGCCTCGCCCATCAGCGGGCGCTTGCCGGGATCGCGGTCGCCGCCCGCGCCGAACACCGCGACCAGCCGCCCGCTCGCGAAGGGCCGCAGCGCGCGAAGAACGGAGGCCAGCGCGTCGGGCTTGTGGGCGTAGTCGACGAAGACGGCCGCGCCCGCAGGCGTCTCGCCGACGAGCTCCAGCCGGCCGGGCACGCCGTCGAGCGTTTCGAGCGCTTCGAGCGCGGCGTCGACCGGAAGCCCGGTCGCGATCGCGAGCCCAGCGGCGACGAGCGCGTTCTCGGCCTGGAAGTCGCCCGCGAGCGGCAACCGGACTTCTCGCGGCCCGGCGGGCGTGTCGAGGCTCAGCATCTGGACGAGCCCCTCGCGCCGAACCCCTTTCAGAGTCAGCGTTTCGCCCCTGCGGCCGAGCGTGAAGAGGCGCTGCCCCCTCGCCTTCGCGGCCTCGACGAACGCCGCGGCGTCGACGGAATCGGCCCAGACCACCGCGGTCCCATCCGCCGGCAGCAGCTCCCGGAACAGGCGCAGCTTGGCGTCGCGGTAGTGCTCGACCGTCGGATGGTAGTCCATGTGGTCGCGTGAGAGATTGGTGAAGGCGGCGGCGTTAAGGTTAACGCCGTGCAACCTTTTCTGGTCGAGGCCGTGGGACGAGGCCTCCATCGCGAGATGGGTCACGCCCTCCTCCGCCAGACCCTGAAGCGTGCGGTGGAGCGACACCGGATCGGGCGTCGTCAACGAACCGTAGGTCGCGCCCGACGGCTTGGTCACGCCGATCGTGCCGAGGCTCGCGGCGGCGCAGCCAGCATGGCTCCAGATCTGGCGCAGGAAAGTGACGGTCGAGCTCTTGCCGCTGGTGCCTGTCACGGCCGCGATCACGGCGGGCTGGCGCGGATAGAGCCGCGCGGCGGCCTTCGCGAGCGCGAGGCGGCCATCCGCGACCCTGACGACAGGAACCCCGGCCTCGATCTCGCCTTCCGAAACGATCGCCGCGGCTCCGTTGGCGGCCGCCTGCGCGACGAAGCGCGCGCCGTCGGTCTTCGCGCCCGACAGCGCAGCGAAGACGAAGCCCGGCTCGACCGCGCGGCTGTCGGCCGTCAGGCCGGAGATCGGGATGGCCGCAGCCTCCGGCGCGAGGCCGGCGTCGGGGAACAGCGTCCCGAGGGTCCGGGCGGGCGCAGGCCCGCTCACTCCTTCACCGATCCGGTCGGGATGCCGCCGAGCAGCTCCGTCGCGCTCGGGGCGTCGTAGTCGGGTTCGACGCCGAGCAGCGGCGCGATGCGCTCGACCATCCTGCCGCCGACCGGCACGACGTTCCAGCCCGAGGTCGCGAAGCCATGGGTCTCGGGCAGCGCCTTCGGCTCGTCGAGCACGGCGAGCAGCATGTAGCGCGGCTTGTCCATCGGGAAGACGGCGGTGAAGGCGGTCAGGTTCTTGGTCTTCGAATAGCGGCCTCCGATGACCTTCTCGGCCGTGCCGGTCTTGCCGCCGACGCGGTAGCCCGGAATGTCGGCCTTCTTGGCCGACCCCTTCTCGGCGTTGAGGCGCATGAGATAGCGCATCTGCGTCGAGGTGCTTTCCTTCAGAACCTTGGTTCCGGAGGCCCGCGCCGTCTCGACGTCGCGCTGCAGGAAGGTCGGCTTGAAGAGCCAGCCGCCGTTGACCAGAGCCGACACGCCCATCACCGACTGGATCGGCGCGATCGCGACGCCGTGGCCGAACGAGATGGTGATGGTGTTGAGCTCGCCCCAGCGCGCCGGCACCAGGGGCCGCGCGCTTTCCGGCAGCTCGGTCTGGAGACGGTCGAGCTGGCCCATCTTCTTCAGGAAGGCCTTGTGGGCCTCGACGCCCATGGTGAGCGCGATGCGGGCCGTGCCGATGTTCGAGGAGTGGATGAACACCTCCGGCACCGTCAGCACGCGGCGCTGCGGATGGAAGTCGTGGATGCGGAAGCGGCCGTACTGTAGCGGCGCGCGGGCGTCGAAGCGGCTCTGGAGCCCGACCTTGCCGGAATCCAGCGCCATTGCGATGGTCAGCGCCTTCATGGTCGAGCCCATCTCGAACACGCCGGTGTTGACGCGGTTGATGGCCTCGGGCTTCAGCGCGTCCGAAGGCGTGTTGGGGTCGTAGTCCGGCAGCGAGACGAGGCTCACGATCTCGCCGGTCTCGACGTCGGCGATGGCGGCCGATGCCGCGATCGCCTTGAACTTCTTCATGCCCGCGACGAGCTCGTCGCGCACGGCGTGCTGGACCTTGAGGTCGAGCGCCATGCGGATCGGCGCCATGCGGCCGCCCTTGCCGGCCTCGAGCGCCGCCGCCTTCGTCAGGCCGGACGTGTCGAGATACTTCTCGATGCCGGCGATGCCCTTGTTGTCGATGTCGGCGAAGCCGAGGATGTGCGCGACCACCGGGCCGTTCGGATAGACGCGCTTGTTCTCCTGCACGAAGGCGACGCCGGGGATGCCGAGGCGGAAAACCTTCACCTGATCGCGCGGCGAGATCTCGCGCTTCAGCCAGACGAAGCCCTTCTTGGTGGAGAGCTTCGCGCGCAGCTCCTTGGCGTCGAGGTCGGGCAGCGCCTGGCTCAGCAGGTCGACGGCCTCGTCGACGTCGATGATGTTCTTTGGCTCCGCGTAGAGCGAGGAGACCTTCACGTCGGTCGCGAGCACGGTGCCGTTGCGGTCGACGATGTCGGGCCGCTGAACCGCCGCGACCGTCTGGGCGACCCGCTGGATCTCGTCGAGGTTCGGCGCGACGGCGTACTGCACCAGGCGGCCGACGATGAGGGCGTAGATCAGGCCGAAGCCGATCGCGACGAGGCGCAGGCGTCCGGAGGTGAGCCCGAGACCTTCGCCGGAGCCGATCAGAAGCCGCACCACGCGCCGCGCGAAGCGCCACGACGCCTTGGTCCCGATCCACGCGCCACGGCCGCCGGCGGCGAGCCCGCGCCCGAGCGCCGCGCCCGCGATCGCGCCGTTGCGGAAGGCGCCGTCGATCACCGCCTGCCCGTTCATCGCACGATGCCCATCTTCTTCAGGAAGTCGGTCAGGTTGACCGGCCCGGCGCTCTTCGGCGCCGGCGCGACCTGCATCGGCTTCTGCGGCGCGGGCCTCGCGGCGGGCGGCTTGAGCTGGGCCGCGGGCTTCACCGCGATCGTCGACTTCTTCGCCGGGGCCGGCGCGGGCTTCTTCGCCGCCGGCGCCGACGGCTCCTTGTCGATCGCGATGCTGGCGTCCTGCCCCGTGAGGCCGAGCGCGTCGAGCTTCTTGCCGATCTCGTCGATCGGAGCCGGACGCGACGGCAGCGAGGCGAGCTGGACGTTCTGCTCGCGCACCAGCGGCTTCAGGTCGAGATGCTGGAGGGCGAAGGCCTGCACGCGGTCGGGGCGGGCGAGGAAGGCCCACTCGGCCTTCAGCACCGCGATCGCGTCGACCTCCTGGCTGATCTGGCGCTTGAGCTTCGAGACCTCCTCGGCGTGGAGCGTCGCCTCGTACTTGATCCGGTAGACCCAGACCGCGGAGCCGATCAGCGCCGCGACCGCGACGACGTTGAGGATGCGGGCGATCTTCACCTCGCGCCTCCCGGAAGACCATGCTGCGGCAGGCGGGGCACGCCGAACGCGAAGGGATCGCCGCCGCGCGCGGGCGCGTCGGTGCGGCGCGCGGCCCTGAGCCGCGCGGAGCGGGCGCGGGCGTTCTCGCCGGTCTCGGCGTCGCCCGGCTTCACGACGCCGCGCGACAGCGCCTCGAAGGTCGCCGGCGGAACATGCGTCTCGGGCATGTGGCGCGAGCCGCCGGCGGCGGTGCGCGTGCGGTCGGCGAGGAAGGTCTTGACGATCCGGTCCTCGAGCGAATGGAACGAGACGACCACGAGCCGTCCGCCCGGCTTCAGCCGCTTCTCGGCGGCGAACAGCGCGCGGCCAAGTTCGCCGAGTTCGTCGTTCACCGCGATGCGCAGCGCCTGGAAGGTGCGGGTCGCAGGCGCAATGCCGTCGTTCCAGCTTCCGAGCACGCGCTCGCAGATCGCGGCGAGGCGCGCCGTGGTCTCGATCGGCCCCTTCTCGCGCTCGGCGACGATCGCGCGGGCGATCGCGCCGGCGCGTCGCTCTTCCCCGAGCGTGCGCAGCAGCGCGGCGAGCTCCTTCTCCTCGAGGTCGCGGACCAGATCGGCGGCGCTCGGCCCCTCCCCGCCCATTCGCATGTCGAGCGGACCGTCGAAGCGGAACGAGAAGCCGCGCTCGGCCTGGTCGAGCTGCATCGAGGAAACGCCGACGTCGAGCACGACGCCGTCGACCCGGTCGATCCCGAGCCCGTCGAGCGCGTCGGCGAGATTGGAGAAGCGCTCCTCGACCAGCGTAAGCCGGCCCTTGGCGGCGGCGACCAGTTCGTAGCCGCCCGCGATCGCGGTCGGGTCGCGGTCGAGCGCCACGACCTCGGCGCCGGCGTCGAGGATCGCGCGCGTATAGCCGCCCGCGCCGAATGTGCCGTCGAGATGGATCTCGCCGGGTTTCGGGTCGAGCGCCGCGATGACCTCGGCGAGCATGACCGGCAGATGCCGCGCGGGTTGATCCCCCGCGCTCACGCCGCGATCTCCGGCGAGCCGAGCCGCGCGAGCCGGCGCCGCAGCTCCTTCGCTCCGGCGCGGGAGGCTGCGAGATGCGCCCGGAAGCGCTCCGGCTCCCAGATCTGGAATTTCGAGCCCTGCCCCACGAACGTCACCGAATCCGAAATGCCGGCGTAGACCTTGAGGTTCTCCGACAGGATCACCCGGCCTTCCGCATCCACCTTCAGCGCCTCGCTGACCCCGAGCAGCGCCGTCGCCAGACTGTCGCGCTCCTCCGAATAGGGCGGCAACGTCGCAAGCAGCGCGTCGATCTCCGCCAGCAGCGCGTTCCCGCCGGCGTCGAGCGCTTCCTGATCCAGCGACGGATGAACGAAAAGCCCCGGAAAGCCGTCCCGCGTCAGGATCGACCGGAAAGGCGCGGGGATCGAAACCCGGCCCTTGGCGTCCAGCCGGCTCGATACGTTGGACAGGAAGCGATCCATGCCCTGACGGCCCGTCCCCCCAAGCGCCGGCGCGGCCGACGTCCCTGCCGCCCCGCGCGCGCAGGCCCGCCGTGAGACGCGCAGGACCGACCCCGTTCGCAGCCGTTTCGGCCGGGAATGAGGGCGCGACCCCCTTCCGGAGACCGTCCGCGCGTCGCTTCGACGGGATAATTTGGGATATCATGGGCCCCTATGGGCGTCAACGAAATGACCGGTCGCGCCGGCGCGGCTCGGCCCAGGACGCAAGACCTGACAAGGGCCGGGTCGCGACCGGCTCGCGACCGGATCACTAGAACTTCGTTAGGGTTAAGAAGGCGTTTCCGGCTCGGCGAAAGGCGCGGAGTCGGACAGGCGCGCGCGGCGCGAGCCGGATGGATTGTCCACAGAGCCCTGTGGAAAACGGCGCGACGCGGGACGCCGCGTCAGCGGCCGCGCGCGAACGGGTCATGTCCTCCGCTCGCCCGCGCGACCAGAGCGGGCGCATGGACGCGACGGCCGCCGCTCCTGCTCCCGCTTGCGGGAGAGGGAATCTGAAGCGTCGCGCTCGTTGCGAGCGGAATCGGGAGGCGCCAGTCGGCCTGTAAGCCGGGTTCTGTATGGCGCGCCCGGAAAACCGGACGCACGTGACGGCCATTCCTCTGGGACGCCCGTTGCCGGACGCCTCGAGCAACCAACCCGGGCGACGACCCGGAAGCAGGTCCGCGGCCCGAAGACCGCATGTCGCCCCTATTCGGTCTTGCTCCCGGCGGGGTTTGCCGTGCCGCTCCCGTTACCGGCAGCGCGGTGCGCTCTTACCGCACCCTTTCACCCTTACCCTCACGCCCGAAGGCCGAAGGCGGTTTGCTCTCTGTGGCACTTTCCCTGGGGTCGCCCCCGCCGGACGTTATCCGGCGCCGCGCTTCCGTGGAGCCCGGACTTTCCTCTCCGATCCGATGAAGGAGCGGAGCGGCCGTCCGGCCGACTGGCGCGGCCCTTGTGGGGCGCGGGGCTGAGGCGCGTCAAGAGAGTCTGCGCCATTCGAACGCGTCGCCCGATCAGTTCGCCGACGCCATGTAGCGGCGGACCTTGGCGCAGTAGACCGCTCCGGCGGCGGTGACGCCGCGGACCGCATGGCCGCCCTGATACTTGGACACCGCCGCGCAGGTGTTGCCGCCGGCCTTGCGCACCGCCTCGGCGAGATAGCGCATGCCGTAGCGCAGATTGTTCGAGGGTTCGTAGAGCGCCTGGCGCGAGCCGCGGAAGCCCATGCCGCGGGCGGTCTGATAGCTGAGCTGCATCAGGCCGATATAGCCGCCCTTGCCGGTGGCGCGGGCGTTGTACATCGACTCGACCTTCACCACCGCGTGGCCGAGCGAGGGGCTGACGCCGGCTTCATTGGCGGCGGCCGTCACCATGCCCTTGATCGAGCCGGTCGGCGCGGAGGTCGCGAGATCGCCCGCCGGCCTGTCGATCGCCTCGATCGGCACGTCGCGGGTGAGCGCGACCGTCTCGGCGTGGCGCGGAAGGCGGCGGACGGAAGCGGCCCGGACGCGCTTGGCGGCGCGGGCCTCGGCGGCGCGGACGGCGGCGCGCGACGCGCTGCGGGACCGCTGCGACGGAGCGGCGGCGGTCTTCCGTTCCGCCGCGGGCGGCGGCGCGGAAGGCTGCGCGGCCGGCGCCGCGTTGCGCGCGGAGGTGAAGGCGGCTGCGCCGAGCGGCGCGGAGGGAACGGACGCCTTTCCGGCGGCGTTAACGGTTCGTTCAGACTTCGACGAGCGCACCGAAGTCGAAGCGCTCCGGACCTCAGTCGTATTCGTCAGGGACTTCCCCCGATGCAGATGAGTTGAGTTCGGCGCGGCTTCGGCCGAAGCGACGGTCGCCGCTAGAAGAGCGACGACGATCGTCGATTTACGCATTTCCACACTCCCGATGCGTTACGCAACGGGAGCGCTTAAGCGTGAGAAACTTGACCTTGGCTCGACCGTGATTCGACCGTCGTCGGGCCGGGATATGGCGAGACTTCGGCGCCGGGCGCTCACGCGCCGGGCAGCGCGGCCAGCAGGTTGCGGAGGGTGTCGACGGTCGAGACATCCGCAACGCCGTCGACGCGCTCAGGACGGAAATGGCGCTGGAACGCCCGCACCACGTCCGCGGTCGCCGGGCCGTAACGGCCGTCGATCTCGATCCCGTAACCGTAGAGGCTGAGCAGCGTCTGGAGATGCTCGACCGGCTCGCCCTCGTCGCCGGGGCCGAGCCGCGGCCCCTCCCCGACCGGCGTCGGCGCGACCCAGTGGCCGACGCCCGCCGCGGCAAGCAGGTACCACGGGAACAGTTCGCCGGGATCCTGCTTTCGCCGCGGCGCAACATCGGAATGGGCGAGCACGCGCTGAGGTTGCAAATCCCGTCGCGCGCAAATGTCGCGGGCGAGCGCGGTCACCGCTTCGACCTGCGCGTCGGGGAAGTCGCGGTAGCCGTGCTCGTGGCCTGGATTGACGATTTCGATCCCGATCGAGCCGGAATTAACGTCGCCCTCGCCGTCCCAGCTCGAGACGCCGGCGTGCCAGGCGCGCCTCTCCTCCGGCACGAGCTGCAGCACGGCCCCGTCCTCGAGCACGACGTAATGACAGGACACCTGGCTTTCGGCCGAGACCAGCCGCTCGACCGCGGCTTCCGCCGAGTCCATTCCGGTGTAGTGCAGCAGCAGGATGTCGGCCTCCCGGCCGTCCCGGCGCTCGTCATGGTTCGCCGCCGGCCGGACCTCGCCGACCAGCGGGCTGTCGGGACGAAAACTCATG
The DNA here is from genome assembly GCA_003241695.1 of Ancylobacter novellus. Lineage (GTDB taxonomy): Bacteria > Pseudomonadota > Alphaproteobacteria > Rhizobiales > Methylopilaceae > Methylopila. The sequence continues at coordinate 146,919 of QFPN01000004.1, forward strand.
CGAGCGACCGCTCGGCGCGGATCGCGTCCCAGGCGGCGTTGATCGCGGCGAGCTTGGAGGTCGCGACGCGGACCGCCGCGGGCGGCAGGCCGCGGGCGAGCGCTCGGTCGGGATGGTTTTCGGCGACGAGCGTGCGGTGGCGGCGCTTCAGTTCCTCGGTCGGCGCGGAGGGCTCGGCTCCCAGAATCTCGTAAGGGTCGTCCTCTGGCAGGCGCACGTAGCGGCCGAAGGCGCGGCGCACGCTCGCGCGGTCGAGCGCGAAGATCTCGGCCACCTGCATGAGATAGTTGACCTCGGCCTCGTGGATCGCCCCGTCGGCCGCGGCGATGTGGGCGAGCGAATGCAGCACGTCCTCGAGCGTCGCAGGCTCGCCCTCGAACAGGTCATGGAGCTGGCGGGCGTAGGACTCGAAGCCGGCGACGTCGTAGGTCGCGCGGTCGAACACCTCGGAGACCTCCTTCAGGTCCTCGGGCTTGATCTCGAACGCCTTGCGGAACGCCTCGACCTCGACCGGCGCGACGACGCCGTCGGCCTTCGCCATCTTGGCCGACAGCGCGATGACGCCGATGGTGAAGGCGAGGCTCTTGCGGTCGCGCTCCTCGGCCGCCTCCGCCTCAGGATCGGTCTCGCGATCGACGAGATAATGGCCCGCGAGCGCGCCCGCGATCGCCCCGAGCGGGCCGCCGAGCATCCAGCCGCCCGCGGCCCCGCCGACCTTTCCCCAGAATGACATCGTCCGCCGCTCCCGGATTCGAGGCTGCGAGACTACAGCATGGGGCGGGCGCCTGGCGACCGCCGGAAGGCCGCGGAGCACGAATGGAGACCAACTGCGTGCTTCGAGACGCGCCCGCTTCGCCGACGTTCCTCGGCATGAGGATGGTTGAGTTCGTCGGATAACGTCTTCTATCAAGCTCCCACCCTCCTCATGCTGAGGAGGCCGCGCAAGCGGCCGTCTCGAAGCACGCAGTTTCTCTCCATGACCTCTTCCTCCCGCTGGCAGTTCTGGATCGACCGGGGCGGCACCTTCACCGACGTGATCGGCCGCGCGCCCGACGGCGGCCTGCATGTCCGCAAGCTGCTGTCGGAGAACCCGGCCGCCTATCGCGACGCCGCGGTGGCCGGCGTGCGGGAACTGCTGGGCGTGAAACCCGGCGAGCCCGTGCCGGCGGAAAAGATCGACGCGGTGAAGATGGGCACCACCGTCGCCACCAACGCGCTGCTCGAACGCAAGGGCGAGCGCACGGCGCTGCTGATTACCCGCGGGCTGAAGGATCAGCTCCGCATCGGCTACCAGGCGCGGCCAAAACTGTTCGCGAAGAAGATCGAGCGGCCGGAGCCGCTCTATACCCAAGTCGTCGAGGTCGACGAGCGCGTGCGCGCCGACGGGACGGTGGAGCGTCCCTTCGACGAGGCCGCGTTCCGTTCGTCGCTCGAAGTGCTGAAGGCCGAAGGCTTCGACGCGCTCGCCATCGTCTTCATGCACGCCTACGCCCACCCCTCGCACGAGCAGGCGGCGGCGAGGATCGCGCGCGAAATGGACTTCGCGCAGGTCTCGGTCAGCCATGAGGTCTCGGGCCTGCCCAAGATCGTCGGGCGCGGCGACACGACGGTGGTCGACGCCTATCTGACGCCGGTGCTCGCGGCCTATGTCGCCCGAGTCCGCGACGAGCTGGGCCTTCCGGAAGACGACGCGCGGCGGCTGATGTTCATGACCTCGGCCGGCGGCCTCACCTCCGCGAGCCTGTTCCAGGGCAAGGACGCGATCCTGTCTGGACCCGCCGGCGGCGTGGTGGCGATGGCCGCGACCGCCGCCGCGGCGGGTTTCGAGAAGGTGATCGGCTTCGACATGGGCGGGACCTCGACCGACGTCGCGCATTTCGACGGCGCGTTCGAGCGCTCGTTCGAGACGGTGGTGGCCGGAACGCGCATGCGCGCGCCGATGATGCGCATCCACACGGTGGCGGCCGGCGGCGGCTCGATCCTGCATTTCGACAAGGGCCGGTTCCGCGTCGGCCCGGATTCCGCCGGCGCCTCCCCCGGCCCCGCCGCCTACCGCAACGGCGGGCCGCTGACGGTGACCGACGCCAACGTCATGCTGGGCAAGCTCGCGCCGGACCTGTTCCCGAAGATCTTCGGGCCTTCGCGGGACGAGGCTCTGGACGCAGACGTCGTCCGCGAGAAATTCGAGGCGCTCGCGGCCGAGATCGGAGACGGGCGCTCGCCCGAAGAGGTCGCAGACGGCTTCGTGGCGGTCGCGGTCGCCAGCATGGCGGAGGCGATCAAGACGATTTCGGTCGCGCGCGGCTACGACGTCACGAAATACGCGCTCAACTGCTTCGGCGGCGCGGGCGGGCAGCATGCGGCGCTCGTCGCCGACGCGCTCGGGATCGACACGGTGCTGATCCACCCGCTGTCAGGGCTCCTGTCGGCCTACGGCATGGGGCTGGCGGACATCCGCGCCGAACGAACCGCGAGCTTAAGGTTAACGCTTCATGAAGCGGCGCAAGCCATTGCGGAAGCGACGACAAGGCTCGCTGCTGAAGCGATGGACGAACTCCGAGCCCAAGGCGTCGAGGACGGCGAGACGGAGGTCCGCCTCCATGTCCGCTACGACGGCACGGATTCGACGCTGGAGGTGCCGGTGGAGGCGCCGCCGTCATGCCCGCGCGGAGCGCGGGTATCCACGACTTCCGCCGACGCGCCCCTCGATCAAGTCGTGGATACCCGGCCTGCGGCCGGGCATGACGGGTGGAGCGTCGACCTCGACCGCGTCGCGACCGACTTCGCCGATCTCCACCGCGCCCGCTTCGGCTTCGTGGACGAGGCCCGCGGGCTGATCGTGGAGGCGATCGAGGTGGAATGCTTCGGCGGCGGCTCGGGGCTCGACGAGCCGGAGCACGAAGCCGCGTCCTCTCCCCTTCCCGCCCCCGAACGGACCGCGACCTTCTTCTCAGGCGGCGCGCCGCATCAGGCCTCTGTCTTCCGCCGCGAAGCGCTCGGGATCGGGCATCGTGTCGAGGGGCCGGCGCTGATCGTCGAGCCCAACCAGACCGTCGTCGTCGAGGACGGCTGGCGCGCCGAGGTCTCCCCCCGCGACCATCTCGTGCTGACCCGCTCCCGCCCCCGCGAGATCCGCAAGGCGGTCGGCGCCGAAGCCGACCCGGTCATGCTCGAGATCTTCAACAACCTGTTCATGTCGATCGCCGAGCAGATGGGGCTCGTGCTGCAGAACACGGCCTCGTCGGTGAACATCAAGGAGCGGCTCGACTTCTCCTGCGCGGTGTTCGCGCCCGACGGCGCGCTGGTGGCGAACGCGCCGCACATGCCGGTCCATCTCGGCTCCATGGACCGTTCCGTGGAGGCCGTGCTGCGTCGCGTCGGCGACGGGCTGAAGCCGAACGCAGCTTACGTCCTCAACGCGCCCTATGACGGCGGCACGCATCTGCCGGACGTAACTGTCGTGACGCCGGTGTTCGACGAGGCCGGAAAGGACCTGCTTTTCCTCGTCGCGAGCCGCGGCCACCACGCCGACATCGGCGGCGTCGCGCCGGGGTCCATGTCCCCGCGCGCGACCACGATCGAACAGGAAGGCGTCACCATCGACGTCATGCCGCTGGTGGAGGACGGGCGTTTCCGCGAGGCCGAGATCCGCGAGGTCCTGTCTTCGGCCCGCTTCCCGGCCCGCAATCCGGACCAGAACGTCGCCGACCTGAAGGCGCAGGTCGCCGCCAACGCCAAGGGCGTGGCGGAGCTGAACAAGATGATCGCCGCCTTCGGGCTCGACGTGGTGCAGGCCTATATGCGTCACGTGCAGGACAATGCGGCCGAAAGCGTCGCGCGGGCGCTGACGACCCTCGACGACGCCGAGTTCGCGGTCGAGATGGATCAGGGCGCGGAAATCCGGGTGAAGATCACGGTCGACCGCGAGGCGCGCCGGGCGAAGGTCGACTTCACCGGCACGAGCGAGCAGCGCCGGGATAATTTCAACGCGCCCGAGCCCGTCACCCGCGCCGCCGTTCTCTACGCCTTCCGCGTCATGGTCGAGGACGACATCCCGATGAACGCCGGCTGCCTCAGGCCGATCGAGATCGTCGCGCCGGAAGGCTCGCTCCTGAACCCGCGCCCGCCCGCCGCCGTCGTCGCCGGCAATGTCGAGACCAGCCAGGCCGTGACCGACTGCCTGTTCGGCGCGATGAAGGTCATGGGCTCGACGCAAGGCACGATGAACAACCTGACCTTCGGCGACGACCGCCGGCAGTATTACGAGACGATCTGCTCGGGCTCGGCCGCCGGCCCCGGCTTCGACGGGGCGGACGCGGTCCATGTCCACATGACGAATTCGCGCCTCACCGACCCGGAAATTCTCGAGCAGCGCTACCCGGTCGTGCTCGACGAGTTCTCGATCCGAGAAGGCTCGGGCGGGCGCGGACAATGGTCGGCGGGCGACGGAATCCGGCGCGTGATCCGGTTCCTCGAACCGATGGACTGCGCGATCCTTTCGGGGCGCCGCCGGGTCCGCGCCTTCGGCATGGAAGGCGGCGAGGAGGGCGAAACAGGCCGCAATTCCGTGCGGCGGACGAATGGCGGGGTGGAAGAACTGAGCGGCTGCGACCAAATCAAGGTCGACCCGGGCGACGCGATCGTCATAGAAACGCCGACCGGGGGCGGCTGGGGTCCGCGACCCGAGGGAGTTTGACGCCCACCATGAGCGCACGTCGACCGATCCCCGTCGAGGGCGGGGGCACGCTGAAGCCCGTCACCGTCTCGAAGATCCGCAACGCCAAGGGCAAGGAGCCCCTGGTCTGCCTCACCGCCTACACGACGCCGGTCGCGCAGGCGCTCGACCAGGCCTGCGACCTGCTGCTCGTCGGCGACAGCCTCGGCATGGTGGTGTACGGGCTCGAAAGCACCATCCCGGTCACGCTCGAGATGATGATCGCCCATGGCGCGGCGGTGTCGCGCGGCGCGCGGCATGCGCTCGTGGTGGTCGACCTGCCGTTCGGCTCCTATCAGGAGAGCCCGGCGCAGGCGTTCCGCTCGGCCTCGCGCATCCTCGCCGAAACGGGGTGCGACGCGGTGAAGCTCGAGGGCGGCGCGGTGATGGCCGACACGATCGAGTTCCTCACCGCGCGCGGCGTGCCGGTGCTCGCCCATATCGGCCTCCAGCCGCAGTCGGTGAACGCGCTCGGCGGCTACGCCGCCCGCGGCAAGCAGTCGTCGGAGGCCGACGCGATCGTGGCCGACGCCCGCGCGGTCGCGGACGCGGGCGCCTTCGCGGTGGTGGTCGAGGGCGTGGTCGCGCCGCTCGCCGCCCGCATCACCTCGACGATCCGCGTGCCGACCATCGGCATCGGCGCCTCGGCCGAATGCGACGGCCAGATCCTCGTCACCGACGACATGATGGGCGTGACCTTCGGCCATGTGCCGAAATTCGTGCGCCGCTACGCCGACGTCGGCGCGACCATGAAGGCGGCCGCCGAGGCCTACGCCGAGGACGTGCGCGCGCGCCGCTTCCCCGCGGACGAGCACCTCTACGGAACCGGCGCGCCGAAGATCGCGGCGGGGTGAGGCGCGGCTATTCGGACGGAAGGCTGCCGACGCCCGCGGCGATATGTGCGGCCGCGTCCATGCTCTCATGCAGAACGCGGATGATCTCCAGCCGGGCGAAGCCGTTCGCCGATCTGCCCACGCGATAGAAGATCTGGTGCGCCGCTCTTCGTCGAGCGCGCGCGGCCAGTGAAACGTGAATGGAACGCAAGCCTGTCAGGAATTCCGAGCGATCGAGAGACGACGGTCGTGCCGGATTTTCCAGGACGAGCGCGACAGCTCCCTTCAGGAGATCCGCGTAAACGTCCATCTGCCTGTCGCCGAAACGATCGAAGGTGGTGGCCAGAATGCCGTCGATGTCTCGTCTTGCGATCTCGGAATAGACGATCCTCACGGCCGCTTTCGACTCAGAACGTCTCTCCGGATGTCGTCGATCGTTCCTTCGTAGATCCGCCCCGCCTCGATGTCCGCGATGCCCTCGGCGATCGCGGCTCTCAGCGCGCCGAGCTTGCGGTCCTGCTCCTCTCGGAGCAGCCTCAAACCCTCGGCGACGGCGTCCGACGCGGAATCCGAGTAGCCGCGCGCGACGCGGTCTTCGACAAAAGCCGCGAGTTCGCCCGTCAGGTTGATGGTCATCGCCGACATCGAGCCCGCTCCCTCGTCTCCGCGGGGAAGCATCGCCCTCAGGCGCCGGGCTGTCAAAAGCCCAGCCACTTCACTCGTCGTCGCCGTAATCTTCCGGGGCTTCGTCGAGCAGGTCGAGCGGCCCGCGGCGGCCGAGCGCGCCGGTGACCGCGACGTCGTCCCTGAGATGGCGCGGCCAAGCGGGGACCGGCGCGTAGCTCATCGGGACCTCGTCGTCCTCGGACGGCGCGTAGACGTCGGCGCCCGGCTGCGCCGCCGGCTCGATGCGCACGGGGCGCGGGCGGCAATAGGCGGAGCCTTTCGCGTTGTGGCGCGCGAGGTCGAAGTGGAAGTGATTCTCGTGGAACCCGTCGCTTCCCGGCCCCAGCACCGTCTTGAACAGACCGCAGGCGCCGGCGTGCACCTCGCGCAGGAAGGCCTGCGCCTCCGGCGCGCCGCCGCGCCAGTCGCGCAGCACCGAGACCTGCCTCCCGTCGACGAGCGTGAAGGCCCCGACGTCGAGCGCGTTGCCGAAGGAATGCTCGGAGAGCTTCGCGCCCGGCCGGTTGTTGCGCGTGCGGCAGCCGTAGGACGCCATGTTGTTGAGCGAGGCGACCCGCACGCCGAAGCGCGCTTCCGCCGCCGGTTGCACCACGTCGCGCATCCAGTCGTTGACGGCGGCGTTCATCGGGCAGCCGAGCCGCGCCGAAGGGTCGATCGCTGTTTCGCCGTCCTGAACGGCGGTGATCGAAAACGGATGTTCGAGCCCGCAGACGCCCGGCCCGTCGATCTCCTTCACGGGGCGCGAGAACGAGGTCGGCATGATCAGTCCGCGCGCGAGGCACACGCGCTCCGCCTCGCCGCGCCAGGCCGCCCGCTGCTCCCTGTTGAAGGAGCCGCAGGCCGCCAGCGCGGCGATCAGGCCGACGGCGATGAGACCATACGCAACACGGGTCTTCATGCCCTCTAAAATGAGAGGGTTTCGGTTAACGCCCGATCAACGGCGCGCCCTCCCCCGGACAGTCGATACCTAAGGACGGTTCACGGCAGGCCGGCTTTGCGCGAAGGTCCGGCCCGACCCCAAGGAGGCACCCATGGCCGACGCGCCCAAAACCCTGCTCGAACTCGCCGGAGCAAATCCCGCGCCCGCCTCGCTGAAGGACGCGACGCTGGTCGTGATCGACGCGCAGAACGAATATGTCGCCGGCCCGATCGCGCTGCCCGGCGTCGGCCCGGCGCTCGGCGCGATCGCAGACCTGCTCGCCGCCGCCCGAGCCGCCGGAACGCCGATCGTCCACCTCGCCCACCGCGCGCCGGCCGGCGTGTTCGTGGAAGGCACCGAGGGCGCGGAGATCGCGCCTCAGGCCGCGCCCAAGGAGGGCGAGCCGGTGTTCAAGAAGGAGCTGCCGAACGGTTTCACCAATCCGGAGCTGAAGCCGGCGCTCGAGAAGCTCGGCCGGAAGAACCTGATCCTCACGGGCTTCATGACCCACATGTGCGTGGATTCGACCGCCCGCGCGGCCGTCGACCTCGGCTACGGCGTCACCATCGTCGAGAACGCGACCGCGAGCCGTGCGCTGCCGGGGGCTGTGGGCAAGGAGGCCCGCTCGGCGCAGGAGGTGCATGACGGCGCGCTCGCGGGGCTCGCGGATTTGTTCGCCGTCGTGGTGAAGGATCGGAGCGCGCTTGGGAACTGAATGCCTTCGCTTCGACCAATCTCGTGTCGAGTGGGAAAAGTAGGGGTAGGCGCAAGAGACCCAGTCCAAAAAGGAATCCGGCTTGAGATGCCAGGATACCTCCGAAAAATTTTACCCAATCCCGCTGCTTGCGCTTCTATCTTCTCCGCACAGTCTTGAGCAATCCGGGAAGCGCTTCTGTTGAAAAGTGCAACCCGGACGTCAGAGCTGGTCCGTCACTGCCCATTCGTTGGAGCGAGGCAAGCGACATCGGCAGCAACTAAGACGCACGCACAGGCCTAAGGATGTTTAATAAACCATGTGATTATTTTTCCCGCGTTAGCTCCGATAAAATTTCGTTCATGACAATATCCGCGCCCAATGCATTACGTCTAGCATCTGAGTAAAGATCTTTCAATTTTCGGTACCATAAAGTAGATTCGGCTCCGGAAAGAGATTTATTGTCCAAGTCATTATCTGTAAAAGACTCTACAATTATACCCTCCTTATTGATAAGATCAATTTTATAATCATTACCTTCGGTTTGAAAATTGTATTCTTCAGATATCTTTAGTGATGAACTACCAAAAGCCAAAATAAATGTTCCATCTTGCACACCTACTTTCCAAGCCAAACCATGTTCGTTAGTTTTAGCTATCAAACCATCCACGATCAATTTGAACTTCGAAACACTCACGCCGCGCCCTCCAGCTTTGCTCTCTTCCACTCCCCCAATACTTCAACTAGAGAATCTATATCATCCATAATTATAGAATTGAAACGCGTTGCTTTAAGATTCTGATTTGTCTCGATCATTTTTTCTACTGATTTTTCCATATCTGCTAGATTAGTTATTACTACTTGAAGACGCTGTCCGTGCAATCGGACTAGATCGGGATTTGCTGATTTGATAGCTATCAGCAACTTGCGCGTAGAGGCATACCGCTCCGGTAGACCAATATTATGACCGTGACGGTGAGCGCGCTTGATCTCTTCCAATACCGAAATCACAGAAGAAAAATCGACGATAGCGTCGAACGTGAGTACTGCATCTCTTGCAAGCACAGCAGCTTTCTCGGCCTGCTCAGCAGCCACCTTCGAAGCTTCGGCCGCAGTTCGAGATTTGTTTATCGCCCATATCGACCTCCAAAAACCAACGAATATAAGGAGTAATGTAGCAAAGTCGGCCAAGTTGCCAACCTGATTAACTTCAAGCCAAGATAGAAAACCAGACCACACCTTGCAACCTTTGTAACGCTAGACCAAACGCGATGGCCTATTCTTCCAAAAACAATTAATCGGGACTTGGAAACAAGCTAATAGCTTAATGATCGCACTTCAACCGAAGATAGCCATTCGCTCTATGCAAGACGCTGGCGCTCCACAGATTTTTGGGCAAAGGTCACCGTCGGCAGCTAATCCGCGGATTGCAATCGCGCGCCCGCTCTGGTCACCCTTGCAGCTTCGCCTTGATCGCGCCGTTGGCCGCCGCGAAGTCGATCATGCCGGTGTACTTCGCCTTCAGCGCGCCCATCACCTTGCCCATGTCCTTCATGGAGGCGGCGCCGGTCTCGGCGATGGCGGCGTCGATCGCGGCTGAAACTTCCTCGTCGGAGAGCTGCTTCGGCAGGAACTCCTGGATCACCACGATCTCGGCCTTCTCCTTCGCGGCGAGTTCGGGCCGGGCGTTCTCCTCGTAGATCGAGGCCGATTCCTGGCGCTGCTTCACCATCTTGGCGAGGAGCTGCTTGAGCTCGTCGTCGGTCGCGGTTTCCTTGCCGGCGCCGCGGGCCTCGATGTCCCGGTCCTTGATCGCCGCGCCGATGAGGCGGAGCGTGCCCGTGCGGTCGGCGTCGCGGGCTTTCATGGACTCCTTGAGGGCGGCGGAGATCGCCTCGCGCATCTGAAAACGTCCTGACTGGTCTTCGGGGGCCGGGCTTTGTTGACGACGCCGGGGTCGGCGCCTAGGTTCCCGGCCGATGAGCCGACCGCCCTATTGGCCGCCGGCGCCTGGGTCAAGACAATCATGACGCCTGCCGACAACGCCGACCGCGGATGGGAAGAAGCGCGCCCGACCGCCCGCCTCCTGCTCGCGGACGGAACCGCGATCGAAGGCGAAGGTCTCGGCGCGGTCGGGATCGCCGCCGGCGAGCTCTGCTTCAACACCGCGATGACCGGCTATCAGGAGATCCTGACCGACCCGTCCTACGCCGGGCAGATCATCACCTTCACCTTTCCGCACATCGGCAATGTCGGCGTGAACGAGGACGACCTCGAGACGATCAGCGCCTCCGCGGCCTCGGGCGTGCGCGGCGCCGTGTTCTCGGCCGACGTCACCGATCCGTCGAACTGGCGCGCGACGCGCGGGCTCGACGCCTGGCTGAAGGCCCACGGCATCGTCGCCATCACCGGCGTCGACACCCGCGCGCTCACCGCGCTCATCCGCGAGAAGGGCATGCCGAACGCGGTCGTCGCCCACGCCCCCGACGGCGCGATCGACGACGCCCGCCTCAAGGAGGCGCTCGCCGCCTTTCCCGGCCTCGAGGGACAGGACCTCGTGCCGATGGTCGGCGCGACGCAGCGCTACGACTGGGATCAGGGCGCCTGGGGATGGCCCGGCCATGACGCGCCCGGCGTCTACGGCGCCCGGCCCGAAGGCGCGGCGAAGCGCGTGGTCGCGGTCGATTTCGGCCTGAAGCGCAACATCCTGCGGCTGCTCACGGCCGCCGGCTGCGAGGTCACCGTGCTGCCCGCGACCGCGACGGCGGAGGAGGTGCTGGCGCTCTCGCCCGACGGCGTGTTCCTGTCGAACGGCCCCGGCGATCCGGCGGCGACCGGCGAATACGCCGTGCCAATGATCAAGGGCGTGCTGGAAAAGGGCGTGCCGACCTTCGGCATCTGCCTCGGGCACCAGATGCTGGCGCTCGCGGTCGGCGCGAAGACCGAGAAGATGCATCAGGGCCATCACGGCGCGAACCACCCGGTGAAGGACCTCACGACCGGCAAGGTCGAGATCGTCTCGATGAACCACGGCTTCTCGGTCTCGCGCGAGAGCCTGCCGGCGAACGCGCGCGAAACCCACGTCTCGCTGTTCGACGGCTCAAACTCCGGCATCGAGCTCACCGACCGGCCGGCCTTCTCGGTCCAGCATCACCCCGAGGCCTCGCCCGGTCCGCAGGACAGCCACTACCTGTTCAAGCGCTTCGTCGAGCTGATGCACAAAGGCGGCGCGAAGGCATGAAGGCCGCCGCGGCCGTCGCCGTCGTGACGATCGCGGCCGTGGCGGGCGCCGGCTATCTCTTGACGCGGCCCGCGCCCGAGCCGGTCGCGACCACGCAGCCTCCGGTCGAGGCGCGCGCCGCGCCGCCGCAGCTCTACTGCCAGTTCTACGTCTTCACCGAGCAGCGGCCGCGCCTCGCCTTTCTGTTCGACGTCGCGAACACGGAGCCGACGCCAGTGTTCCGCCAGCGCTACATCGCCGAGGACAACGGCGAGCGCACCGACTACGGCGACGCCGACACGCCGCCCGAATGGCGCTACGACCCTTCGGTCGATCCGCGGACGATCTCCTCGACCATCATGGTCCCGGACACGTCGCAGGCGGGCCAGCACGAACAGGACATCGCGATCCAGCTCTACGGCTACGAGCCGAAGCGCGATTCCAAGGCGTTCTTCGAGGCGAGCCTGAAGAACATCCACTACCAGAACCTGCCGGGCAAATGCCGGCAGGCGGCGGGATAGGCGGCCCCCGAACCGGAGCCGCCGCATGGACCGACCGACGCGGCATGTCGTTTTCAATCCCTCGGCGCGCAGCTCGGTCCTTCAGGCGCTCAAGGCGCTCGGACGGCCCGACGACGTCGTCGCGCTGTTCGACGACCTCCGTCGCGGGCCTCTGCGTCTGTCCGAGATTGACCGCCGCGAGCGCTGGTTCGATGAGGTGCTGCGGATCGATTTCCCGCAAGGTCTCGTCGGTCGATGGCACCGGGAATTCTGGCCGGCGGCTCTTGACCCGAGCCGACGCCTCGTCGCGTGGACTTCTCGGCTCGCTGCGGGCGACTGGACGGGATACCTCGCCTGGACGTCCCGTCTCGGCGAGACGCCGGCCGAGGTGATCGACATCTCCGATATCGCTTTTGAATGGACGGACTGGCAGGGTCGGCCTGCACGAGGCAGACTCCCCGTTCCGCGCGTCACACCCGCAATGATGATGGATCGAAAGCTATTCGACCTCGCCCGTTCCGTCACGGCGCAGGATCGAATGGCCGCCTCCGCCGAACTCGATCGACTGGCTTCGGAGGATGGCGCGTTTCGCGCCATGATCGACGGAACGTTGACCTCACTTCCGCTCAACGCCTTCGACGACCGTCTGATGGCCGCGACCTCGTCCGAGTTCCGCAAGGCCGCTCGAGTGATTGGATCGGTCCTCGCAGAGATTGGCGAAGCGGAAGGATGGTGCGTCGACGACCTGTCGCTCGCGGCCCGCGTCGGCGCCCTTGTCGATGAAGGGAGGCTCGAGGCGGCCGGGGACCACAACGGAAGCATCCGCCATTACGAGGTTCGTCGGCCAAGCCGCTGGAAGGACCAATCTTGAGCCCGCTTGAGCCGCTTTCCCGACGGGGAAGATCTTCGTCCTGCACGCCCGTCGTCCGCGACGCCCTCGACGCCGACATGGACGCCGTGACGGCGATCTACGCCCATCACGTGCTGACCGGGACGGGAAGCTTCGAGGAGATTCCGCCCTCCCCGGCCGAGATGGCCGCGCGGCGCGCCGCCGTGCTCGCGCTCGGCGCGCCCTGGCTCGTGGCTGAGCTCGACGGACGGGTGGCGGGCTTCGCCTACGCCGGCGCCTACCGGGCGCGGCCGGCCTATCGCCATACGGTCGAGGATTCGGTCTATGTCGCCCCCGACGCGCTCGGCCGCGGCGTCGGCCGCGCGCTGCTCTCCGAACTCGTGGCGCGCTGCGAGGCCGGGCCGTTCCGGCAGATGATCGCGGTCATCGGCGGTTCGGAGAATACTGGCTCGATCGCGCTGCACCGGGCGCTCGGCTTCGCCCCGGTCGGAACCTTCACAGCTGTCGGCTTCAAGTTCGGCCGCTGGGTCGACACGGTGCTGATGCAGCGCGCGCTCGGCGACGGCCGGCCGCCGGACCCGGCGCCTTGACCGCGCGGGCGGCAATTTCGCGCGCGACCGTGCTGCGGCTCGGTTTCGGGCAGCTCGTCTCCTGGGGCGTCACCTACTACCTCGTCGGCGTCTTCGCGCCCCGCATCGCCGCTGATCTCGGCTGGAGCCTGTCGGCCGTGCAGGGCGGCTTCGCGGTGGGGCTGCTCGCGATGGCGCTGTCGTCGCCCGCCGCGGGACGCGCGATCGACGCCCTCGGCGGGCGGCGCGTGATGACGGCCGGCGCGCTCGTCGGCGCCGCGGGCTGCGGCGCGCTGGCGCTCGCCCATTCCGCGCCGGCCTATTACGGCGCCTGGGTCGTCATCGGCGTTTCGATGCGGCTCTCGCTCTACGACGCCGCCTTCGCGGCGCTGGCGCGCATCGCCGGTCCCGAGGCCAAGTCCGCCATGGCCCAGATCACGCTGCTTGGCGGCCTCGCCTCGACGGTGTTCTGGCCGGTGGGCGACGGCCTCGCCGAGCTGTTCGGGTGGCGCGTCGCGGTCGGCTGCTACGGGCTGTTCTCGGCCGCGGCCGCCCTTCTCAACTGGTCGATCCCGGAAGGCCGCTACGCTCCGCCCCCGCCCTCCCCGATCGCCGAGGACGCCCCCGAGCCGGTCCGCCGCGGTTCGCGACGGGCGGCGGCTCTCTACGCGCTGTCGGTCGCGCTGGTCGGCTCGCTCAATTCGGCGATGTCGGCGCACATGATCGGGATCCTCACCGGCCTCGGCCTCGCTTTGCAGGCCGCCGTCTGGATCGGCGCGCTGCGCGGTTTCGGCCAGATCGCGGCGCGGGGCTCGGAAGTGCTGTTCGGCGCGCGCATCGCGGCCGTCGACCTCAACCTGACGGCCGCCGCTTTGCTGCCGCTCGGCTTCGCGGCCGGTTTCGGCGCGCCCTTCCTCGGCGCGGCCGTCGCCTTCTCTCTGCTGTTCGGCGCGGGCAACGGCCTCTCGACCATCACGCGCGGAACGCTCCCCCTCGCGCTGTTCGACGCGCGGACCTACGGATCGCTGGTCGGGCGGCTCATCGCGCCGAGCTTCCTGCTGTCGGCGGCGGCGCCCGTCGTCTACGCGCTCGTCATCGAGCGCTTCGGGGCCTCGGCCGCGCTGTGGCTGTCTCTTGCGATCGCGACGGGCGCGCTCGGGGCGGCGCTCGGCCTGAAGGCGCTGTCGAGAGCCTAGGCCCCGGTCCAGCGCGCCCTCAGACCGCCCTCGGCGCCGAAGACCGGATCGGTCGCCGGCACGGGAACCGCCGCGATTCGCGCGACGGCGTCGTCATGGGCCGCGGCGTCGCCGGAACGGATCATGTCGTAGGGCTGTCCGGGCGGGTAGGCGCCCACCACGAGGAAATCCGAACTCGCCTCGATCCGCCTGTGTCCGGTTCCGGCCGGCAGCACCGCGACGTCGCCGGCCTCGAGCCGAACCGTCTCGCCGCGCGCCCCGCCGAATCGCACCTCGGCCCAGCCGCTCGCCACGCCGAGCGCCTCGCAGCAGGTCGAGTGATAATGGTCGAAGGCGTAGATCCCGTTTCGCCACAAGCCGGTCCAGCCGTTCGCCGCAAACAGCGCCTCGATCGCAGCAGCCGCCGCCTCGCTTGTCCCGAGCGCGTCGCGCGCGGCTCCGCGATGGACGAGCAGCTCGAAACGGGGATGGTTGGGCGTCGCGCCGTCATCCTTAAAGAGCAGTCCCGACGCGGCCTTGGTCTCGTTCGACAATTTAAGAGCCCTGAGAGCAGAAGGGGATAGGACCGCCCTTCCCAGTCAGGAACGGCGCGGAAGGACGGACGTTCCCGCAACGCACACAATCGCCTGTCTTGACGACGCCCTCCCCCTGTGCGCCATAGTCGCATCTGCAATCGGATTTTGGACGCCCTGTCTGGCCTTCGCGTCGGCGGTTCACCCCGCCAGAGCTTCGCCTGAACGACACGCCCCAAAGTTGAGATTGTGCCCGGCCTACCGACTTCGCGGTCGATTGGCCAAATGCGCACATGCGCTTGTCTTAAGGGAAGCAGGAATGCCCAGCGGCACCGTGAAGTTCTTCAACACCCAGAAGGGATACGGTTTCATTCAGCCGTCCGACGGCTCGAAGGACGTGTTCGTTCATATCTCCGACGTCGAGCGCTCGGGCCTCCACACCCTCGTTGAAGGCCAGACGGTCGCCTTCGAGGTCGTGATGGACCGTGGCAAGACCAAGGCCGCGAACCTCAGGGCCGAGTAATCTCGGCCCGAGGCTTCTCGGATCGGACTGACGGCGGGGCGCCCCTCTCGGGGCGCCCCGTTCGTTTATGCGCTTTCAGTCGGCCGCGGACATGAGCTACATCGCGCCCGAGGGACGGCCGGCCGTAGAGGAGACCGAACAGCGCATGCCCATCACCTACCGCAGGATTTCGGGGCGAGACCTCGCCGAAGGCATCGCCGCCGCCGGGATTTCGCCCGAGCAGTTCGCAGCCCTTTACGGCGTGCCCCACAGGCGGCTGGAGAAATGGCTGACGGACAAGGTCGAGGTGCCGCACGGCGTCGCGCTGTTCGTCGGCCTGATCGCGGACCCGCTCGTGCTCGAGAAGGCGTTGATCCTGACCAAATACATGGTCGAGAAGACCGAGGAGCCGGCCGCCGGGAAAGCCGCGGCCGAGCAGGAGCCCGACGCGCCGGCGGCGTGACGCCGTTCGCGCGGCCTCACTCCTCCTTGACGCGCTGCAGTTCCTGGGCGAGGCGCCGCGCGACGCCGCGCGGCAGCAGGCGCGTGCCGAACGCGCCAAGCTTCGGCAGCGCGCCGGGAATGACGATCGCCCGACCTTCCTGAAATCCGTCGAAGCCGGCCTTCGCGACATCCACGGCCGACACCACGCCGGTCTTGAACAGCGCCGCGTCGCCCATCTTGGCGACCTCGCCGAACTCGGTCGGCACCGGGCCGGGGCAGAGCGCCGTCACGGTCACGCCCTTCTCGCGCGCCTCCTCGTGCAGCGCCTCCGAAAGCGACAGCAGATAGGCCTTGGTGGCGTAGTAGACCGCCATGTCGGGGCCGGCCTGGAAAGCCGCGAGCGAGGCGACGTTGAGGATCCCGCCCTTGCCGCGGGCGAGCATGCCGGGGAGGAAGATCCCGGCGAGCGCGGTCGCTGCCGTCACGTTGACCTGCACCATCTCGAGCTGACGGTCCAAGGGCAGCTTCGCGAACTTTCCGCGCAGCCCGAAGCCGGCGTTGTTCACCAGCACGTCGACCACGTGGCCCTTGCGGCCGATCTCGATCGCGAGCTTCTTCACCCCGTCGGGCTTGATGAGATCGGCGGGAAAGATCGAGACCTGGACCGAATGTTTCGCCGTCAGCTCCTCGGCCAGCGCCTTCAGCCGGTCCTCCCGCCGCGCCGTCAGGATCAGGCGGTCGCCGTTCCCGGCGAAGAGCCGCGCGAGCTCGACCCCGATGCCCGAGGAGGCGCCGGTGACGAGCACCGTCCGGTTGCTGGCGAAAAGGCCCATACGTTCGTTCTCCGATGATCGGCGCGTCTGGTCGGCGGAAAGCCGCGCGGTCGGCTTCCCTGCCCGCCTCCGACTGTGTAAGGAACGCGCTCAGCCACGCAATCGCTCTCCCCGCGCCGCTCGCCGACAGTTGAGCGGCTGCGACGCGGCGCCTCGGCGTCTGACGGAAAGACCCTATGCCCAAACGCACCGACATCGCGACGATCCTCATCATCGGAGCGGGACCGATCGTGATCGGGCAGGCCTGCGAGTTCGACTATTCCGGCACGCAGGCCGTGAAGGCCCTCAAGGAGGAGGGCTACCGGATCGTCCTGGTCAATTCGAACCCCGCCACCATCATGACCGACCCGGACATGGCGGACGCGACCTATGTCGAGCCGATCACGCCGGAAATCGTCGAGAAGATCATCGCAAAGGAGCGCAACGTCGTTCCGGGCGGCTTCGCGCTGCTGCCGACCATGGGCGGCCAGACCGCGCTCAACTGCGCCCTGTCGCTGAAGAAGATGGGCGCGCTCGAGCGCCACGACGTCGAGATGATCGGCGCGACCGCGGAGGCGATCGACAAGGCCGAGGACCGCGAGCTGTTCCGCGAGGCCATGACCAAGATCGGCCTCGAGACCCCGCGCTCGATGCTCGCCCACAATCTGTCGGAGGCGCTGGTCGCCTTCGAGGAGATCGGCCTGCCGGCGATCATCCGCCCGTCCTTCACGATGGGCGGCACAGGCGGCGGCATCGCGTACAACCGCGAGGAGTTCCTCGAGATCGTCGAACGCGGCGTGGACGCCTCGCCGACCGACGAGGTGCTCATCGAGGAGAGCGTGCTGGGCTGGAAGGAGTACGAGATGGAGGTCGTCCGCGACAAGGCGGACAACTGCATCATCGTGTGCTCGATCGAGAACGTCGATCCGATGGGCATCCACACCGGCGACTCGATCACCGTCGCGCCGGCGCTGACGCTGACCGACAAGGAATATCAGCGCATGCGCGACGCCTCCTTGGCGACGCTGCGCGAGATCGGCGTCGAGACCGGCGGCTCGAACGTCCAGTTCGCGATCGACCCGAAGACCGGCCGCATGATCGTGATCGAGATGAACCCGCGCGTGTCGCGGTCCTCGGCGCTCGCCTCGAAGGCCACCGGCTTCCCGATCGCCAAGGTCGCGGCGAAGCTCGCGGTCGGCTACACGCTCGACGAGATCGAGAACGACATTACGGGCGGCGCGACCCCGGCCTCGTTTGAGCCGACGATCGACTACGTCGTCACCAAGATTCCGCGCTTCGCCTTCGAGAAGTTCCCCGGCGCGGAGCCCACGCTCACCACCTCGATGAAGTCGGTCGGCGAGGCGATGGCGATCGGCCGTTCGTTCGCCGAGAGCCTCCAGAAGGCGCTGCGCTCGCTCGAAACCGGCCTGACCGGCCTCGACGAGATCGAGATCGAGGGTCTCGGACAGGGCGACGACCAGAACGCCATCCGCGCGGCGCTCGCCAAGCCCACGCCCGACCGGCTGCTCAAGGTCGCGCAGGCGATCCGGCACGGCTTCACCATCGAGGAGATCCATGAGGCCTGCGCCTTCGACCCCTGGTTCATCGCGCAGATCGAAGCGCTGGTGAAGACCGAGGAGAAGGTCCGCAAGCATGGCCTGCCCACGGCCGCAAAGGCGTTCCGCGGGCTGAAGGCGCAAGGGTTCTCCGACGCGCGGCTCGGCACGCTCGCAGGCGTCTCGGAGACCGACGTCCGGGCGCGCCGGCGCTCGCTCGGGGTGCGGCCGGTCTACAAGCGCATCGACACCTGCGCGGCCGAATTCGCCTCGCCGACCGCCTACATGTACTCGACCTACGCGCCGCCCTTCGCGGGCGGCGCCCCCCAGGACGAGGCGCAGCCCTCGGATCGCAAGAAGGTCGTGATCCTCGGCGGCGGCCCGAACCGGATCGGCCAGGGCATCGAGTTCGACTACTGCTGCTGCCACGCCTGCTTCGCGCTGACCGAGGCCGGCTACGAGACCATCATGGTCAACTGCAACCCCGAGACCGTCTCGACCGACTACGACACCTCGGACCGGCTTTATTTCGAGCCGCTGACGGCCGAGGACGTGCTGGAGCTGCTCGAGACCGAGCGCTCGCGCGGGACGCTGCACGGCGTCATCGTCCAGTTCGGCGGCCAGACCCCGCTGAAGCTCGCCAAGGCGCTCGAAAAGGCCGGCGTGCCGATCCTCGGCACCACGCCCGACGCGATCGACCTCGCCGAAGACCGCGACCGCTTCAAGCGGCTGCTCGACAAGCTCGGCCTCGTCCAGCCGGAGAACGGCATCGCCTATTCCGTCGAGCAGTCGCGGCTTGTCGCCTCCGACCTCGGCTTCCCGCTCGTCGTGCGCCCGTCCTACGTGCTCGGCGGCCGCGCCATGGCCATCCTGCACGACGAGAAGATGCTCTCCGACTACCTGCTCGGCACGCTTCCGGACCTCGTTCCGGAAGACGTCAAGCAGCGCTATCCGAACGACAAGACCGGCCAGATCAACACGGTGCTGTCGCGCAATCCGCTGCTGTTCGACCGCTATCTCACCGACGCGATCGAGGTCGACGTCGACGCGCTCTGCGACCGCGACGACGTGTTCATCTGCGGCATCATGGAGCACATCGAGGAGGCGGGCGTGCATTCGGGCGATAGCGCCTGCTCGCTGCCGCCGCATTCGCTGCCGCCGGAGCTGATCGCCGAACTCGAGAAGCAGACCGCCAAGCTCGCCCTCGCGCTTGAGGTCGGCGGCCTGATGAACGTGCAGTACGCGATCAAGGACGGCGTCATCTACGTGCTGGAAGTGAACCCGCGCGCCTCGCGCACCGTGCCTTTCGTGGCGAAGGTCGTCGGCAAGCCCTTCGCCAAGATCGCCTCGCGGGTGATGGCCGGCGAGAAGCTCGCCTCGTTCGGGCTCGAGCCGGAGCCGCTCGGGCACATCGCGGTGAAGGAGGCGGTGTTCCCCTTCGCGCGCTTCCCCGGCGTCGACACGGTGCTCGGGCCCGAGATGCGCTCGACCGGCGAGGTCATGGGCCTCGACCGCGACTACGGCGTCGCCTTCGCCAAGAGCCAGCTCGGCGGCGGCACGCGGGTGCCGCTCGAAGGCACGGTCTTCGTGTCCGTTCGCTCCGCCGACAAGGACCGCGTGCTCGCGCCCGTGAGGATGCTCGCCGACCTCGGCTTCAAGGTGATCGCGACCTCGGGCACCCAGCGCCACCTGGTCGCCAACGGCATCGAGGCGCAGAAGATCAACAAGGTTCTGGAAGGCCGCCCGCACGTCGTGGACGCCATCAAGAACGGCGGCGTGCAGCTCGTGTTCAACACGACGGAGGGCGCGCAGGCGCTTGCGGACAGCCGCTCGCTGCGCCGGGCGGCCCTCTTGCACAAAGTTCCGTACTATACGACGCTGTCCGGAGCGGTGGCCGCCGCCCAGGGGATCAAGGCCTATCTCGGCGGAGATCTCGAGGTCCGGTCGTTGCAGTCCTACTTCGGCTGAGCCGCCCGCTCATGCCGAGTTGATGGAACGTCGACAGGGCTTCCGACGTTTCTGGTCTTACATGCGCGCTCGCTGTCGGCACACGGCGGGCGCGGATTCGTTTTGTGTCGAGAGAGACTTGGAAATGGACAAGATCCCGATGACCGCCGCAGGCCATTCGGCCCTGGAGGCGGAACTCAAGCATCGCGCTTCCAGCGAGCGTCCGCGCATCATCGCGGCCATCGCCGAGGCGCGCTCGCATGGCGACCTGTCCGAAAACGCCGAATATCACGCGGCCAAGGAACAGCAGAGCCTGAACGAAGGCCGCATCGCCGAACTCGAAAGCATGATCGCGCGCGCCGAGATCATCGACGTCTCCAAGCTCTCCGGCGACACCATCACCTTCGGCGCGACGGTGAAGCTCGTCGACGAGGACACCGACGAGGAGAAGGTCTACCAGATCGTCGGCGAAGCCGAGTCCGACGTGAAGGCCGGCCGGGTCTCGATCGGCTCGCCGATCGCCCGCGCGCTCGTCGGCAAGAAGGTCGGCGACACGGTCGAGGTCGCGACCCCCGGCGGCGGCAAGAGCTACGAAGTGCTCAGCGTCCGCTTCGCCTAAGACGCGACAGACGTCCGGAATGAGGAAAGCCCGCGGGACCGATCGGTCCCGCGGGCTTTTTTTGTCCGACAGTCGAGACCGCCGGGTCAACTGGCGGCGAAGAACGTCATCCAGATCGCCGAAAACGCGACCACGACGGCGATCATGCTGATGATCAGCACTTTTGGCATGTTCCGGGGCTTGTCGGTGCCTTGCTTGGCCTGGACCTCGCTCTTGGCCGTGGTCGCGGCGCCGGCCGGCGGGGTGCGGCTCGGGGTCTCGCTCTGGTGGATCGTGTGAGCGTCGCTCATGTCGCCTCCTTGTCTCGCCGGGAGAAGCCGGCAGGTCTCGGAGAGGTAACGAACGACAGGCGGATCTGATCCCTCACACACGCGTCAGTTCAATCGGCGCGCCTCAGAAGGACCATTTCTGAGCCTTTTCGAGCAAGAAGTCGCGGAAGACGTTCACGCGCGCGACATTCTTCAGCTCCTCAGGATAGACGAAATAGGCATCGAGGGCCGGCATCTCCATCGTGGTGAAGATGCGGGTCAGGTTCGAGGTCTCGTCGAGCAGGTAGTCCGGCAACACCGCGAGGCCGACGCCGCGCTCGCAGGCCTGTTTGATCGCGGCGACCGAATTGATCACGAGGCTCGCGAGCCGGGGATTCTTGGGATTGCGGTTCGCCGTCTTCAGCCAGTTGATCGACTGCAGGAAGAAGGGAATCGGTCCGCCGAACTCGATGATGCGGTGCTCGTCGAGCTCGTCCAACCCGCCCGGCTGCCCGTGGGTGTTGAGATACTCGGGCGACGCGTAGGCGTGATAGTGCACCGTGAAAAGGCGGCGCTGGATCAGGTCCGGCTGGGTCGGCGCCCGAAGCCGGATCGCGACGTCGGCCTCGCGCATGCCGAGGTCGAGCTCGTCGTCGGTCAGGATGAGGTGCACCTGGATGTCCGGGTAGCGCTCCATGAACTCGCCGAGCCGCGGGGCGAGCCAGGCGCCGCCGAACCCCACGGTGGTCGTGATCTTCAACACGCCGTAGGGCCGCTCGCGGCTGTCGGTGAGGATCGAGCGCGCCTGTTCGAGCTTCGAGAACACCTCTTGGGTGGTGCGGAACAGCAGCTCGCCCTGCTCGGTCAGCATCAGCCCACGAGCGTGGCGGTGGAACAGCGGCGCCTTCAGGTCGTGCTCGA
The DNA here is from genome assembly GCA_003241695.1 of Ancylobacter novellus. Lineage (GTDB taxonomy): Bacteria > Pseudomonadota > Alphaproteobacteria > Rhizobiales > Methylopilaceae > Methylopila. Next base: position 168,662 of record QFPN01000004.1, read on the forward strand.
GCGCCGACACCTGCCGGCTGACCGCCGACTGGCTGAGGGCGAGCGTCTCGCCCGCCCTCGTGAAGCTGCCGGCGTCCGCCGCCGCGTGGAAGATCCTCAGCTTGTCCCAGTCCATTCCGCTCCCCCGCGAGGGCGTCTTTTCGCACCCCCGTCAGGAGGCTGTTCACAAGCTGCGACGACCCGCCGTCCTCACTCCCGCCGAATGGGGAGGATGCGTCAGGCCGCCGTCCGCGCGGCCTCCTCGGCCGCGAGGAAGCGTTCGGCGTCGAGCGCCGCCATGCAGCCCATGCCGGCCGCGGTGACGGCCTGCCGGTAGGTCTCGTCCGCAACGTCGCCCGCCGCGAACACGCCCGGCACGTTGGTCATGGACGTGCCGGGCTTCACCGCGAGGTAGCCCGAGGGCTTCATGTCGAGCTGACCGCGGAAGAGCTCGGTCGCGGGCTGGTGCCCGATCGCGACGAAGACGCCGTCGCATTTGCGCGTCGTCGCCTGTCCGGTGCGCGTGTCGACCAGCTTCACGCCCTCGACCTTCGGCGGCGTTCCCGCGCCGACGATCTCCCCGATGGTCGCGTTCCACACCACCTCGATCTTGGGGTTGGCGAACACGCGATCCTGCAGGATGCGCTCGCCGCGGAAGCTCTCGCGGCGATGCACGAGCGTCACCTTCGAGGCGAAGTTCGTCAGGAACAGCGCCTCTTCGAGCGCGGTGTTGCCGCCGCCGACGACGACGACCTCCTTGCCGCGGAAGAAGAAGCCGTCGCAGGTCGCGCAGGCCGAGACGCCATAGCCCTTGTAGGTCTCCTCGCTGTCGAGCCCGAGCCAGCGCGCCTGCGCCCCGGTCGACACCACGACGGCGTCGGCGGTGATGCGGCCGGAGCTTTCGGTCTCGATCACGAAGGGACGGCGCGAGAAGTCGACCTTCGCGACGTGGTCGTGCAGCGTGCGCGTTCCCATGCGCTCGGCCTGGGTCTGCATCTGCTCCATCAGCCAGGGCCCCTGCACGGCCTCGGCGAAGCCCGGATAGTTCTCGACCTCGGTCGTGATGGTGAGCTGGCCGCCGGGCTGGATGCCCGCGATCACGACGGGCTCCAGCATCGCGCGCGCGGCGTAGAGCGCCGCCGTCCAGCCCGCGGGTCCGGAGCCGATGACGACGAGCCGGGCGTGGCTGATCGGCTGGCGGAGAGATTCGGTCGTCATCGAGTGGTCGGTCCGTTCGTTTCGCGCTTGCGCAGGTTCGCCCGGCGCTCCGCCCTCGGCTTCAGCGCCGATCGCGTCGCGGACAGGGCCGTGATCGCCCGCGCGATCTCCCCGGCGGCGTCGACGGGCGCGCAGGCGCAAGGTTCGAGTCGGCCGGCGAAGGGCCGCACGAGGCCGCGCCCTTCGAGCCGGTCGAGATGGATGGCCGCCGCGGACGACAGGCCTGACGGCCTGAAGGCGAAGACGGCGCGGCCGGCGGACAGCGCCTCGTCGAGGGCGAGCCGGTCGTCGCCGGCGACGACGATCGCGTCGGCGTGCGCCATCAGCGCCACCTGCGGGTCGCGGCCGGCACGGTCCCACAGATAGTGAACCGTCCCATCAACCGCCAGATCGAGATCCTCGCCCGCATCCCTGCGCGCGCAGGCGAGAAGGGTCGCCCCCTCGCCCGCAAGGCGCGACAGCCCCGCGGCGAGCCGCTTGCCGCTTTCCGAAGACCACCGCCGACGCCGGCCGCCGAGCAGGACCGCGACGCGCGGACCGTCCGTTTCGGGTCCCGGCGCCGTTCCGCCGCGCGCCGCGGCGAGCCGAATGGCGTCGATCCGATGCGGCCCCGCGACGGTGCGGATCACGTTTGGCCCCTGCACGCCCGAGCCCTCGCCGACGGCGACGATGTCGGCCGCTCGCGCGCCGAGAACGGAATCGCCGAGAAAGACAGTGAGGACGCCGGAGCGCGAGGCGCGTCTGATCGAGGCGAGATAGGGCGGGGTCTGGCGACCGGTCGCAATCACGACGTCTGGCCAGCCGCGCCGCGGCGCGATCGGCCCGGCGGCGTGATCGGGCGCCTCGAGCGGATCCACCGGCCCGAGCGGCGCGAACCAGCGCCACGGCGCCCGTGGCGAGACGCGCCGCCGCTCGACGCGGTCGGCGATCGCCTCCGCGACGCCGAGACAGCGCGTCTCGGCGTCGGGATCACCGTCCGTCAACGTCCAAGCTCTCACCATGTCGGGCACAATCGACCGCCGCGCGACGCTATGCAAGCCGAGAACGCGAGCCATGCGTTCTTCGCACAGGCTTCGGCGACGCGAAGCCGGTTCAGCCCCGCTGGGCGTCGAGCGCCTGCAGGAGCTCCACGGTCGGATAGCCGTCCGCCGGCAGGCCGAGCTTCGCCTGCGCCTTGCGCGTCGCGCGGCGGGTGTCGCCGCCGAGCTTGCCGTCGACCTCGTCCTCCGGCAGCCAGCCAGAGCGCACATAGTGGCGCTGAAGCTCCTTGAGCTCGTCGGAGCCGAGCGGCCTGACGGGCGCGTTTCCTTCAGAAACCTGCGGCGCGCCGGCGATGCGGGTCGCGAGATAGGCCGCGGTGGTCGAGTAGATGAAGGACTGGTTCCAGGTCTTGTAGACGTCGAAGTTCTGGTAGGCGAGGAAGGCTGGACCGTTGCGGCCCATCGGCAGCAGCAGCGAGGCCTGCGCGTCGTCCTTCGCAAGGTCGCCAGCGCGCGGCTTCACGCCCCAGGCCCTCCACTGCGACACCGGGTGCTTCACGTCGATGTCGGCCTCGAGCCAAGGCATGTCGGCCGGGGCGACCACTTCCTGCAGCCACGGCTCGCCGCGCCGCCAGCCGAGGTCGGCGAGATACTTGCCGGCCGAGTTCAGCGCGTCCGGGATGCTCTTCATCAGGTCGACGCGACCGTCGCCATCGGCGTCGACGCCGGAGCGGACATAGTCGACCGGCATCATCTGGGTCTGGCCGAGCTCGCCCGCCCAGGCGCCGCGCATCTCGGACGGCGCGAGGTCGCCGTGGTCGACGATCTTCAGCACCGCGATCAGCTGCGGACGGAAGAAGCCCGGCCGGCGGCAGTCATGCGCCAGCGTCGCGAGCGCGTTGCGGGTGTCGAACTTGCCGAGATTGCCGCCGAAATCAGTTTCCAGGCCCCAGAACGAGGCGATCACCTCGCCCGGAACGCCGTAGGTCTTCTCGATCTGGTCGAACAGGTCGCGGCGCGCCTTCACCTGCTTGATCGCGTTCGGCAGCCGCGGCGGCGCGGCCATGCGGCCGGCGAACTGGAGGAAGGTCTGCTGGAACACCGACTGCGCGCGATCGGCCGCAAGCACCTTCGGCTCGATCCGCACGCCCTCGAGGCCTTCGGCGATCGCCCGGTCGGAGACGCCGGCGGCGCGGGCTTCGGCCCGGACTCCGTCTAGCCAGGCGTTGAAATCGCCGCCGCAGGGGGCGTTCGCCTCTGGCGCAGCCGGCGCCGGCGCGGCGAGCGCGGGGGCGGCGGGCAGAGCGAGCAGGAGGCCGAACGCGGCGCTGCGGACGAAAGGCGTCATTCGGAACAGTCCCGGCGAAAGAAGGCGGCGAGCGGAAACGTTTCATTCGCGCGACAATGGCGGCGAAGACAAGGCGAAACGCCGCGAATTGTTTCTATTCGACCGGAGCTGCGAACTCGACGCTGCTTTTGGAGGTTCGGATCCGATCGTCGAACTGCGTGCTTGCAGTCCCGACTCCAGGTCAGCGGCCGCCTTTCATCCGCTCCACGAGCCGCGCCACGGCCTTCTCCGCGCGCCGAAGCCCCGGACGGCCGCGGGCGCCGTCATAGGCCTTGCGCAGCGCGCCAGAGGCGAAGCCCTCGACGACGACCGCATGGACATAGGATTTGCGCACGACCGCGGGGGTGTTCGACAGCCGGTCCGAGATCGCCCGCATCACCGCCGCGAGCTGGCGGCGGCGGCCCGTTTCGCTCGCGGCCGGCTCGACCTCCACCAGCTCCTCGGCCGCGGACGCGCTCGCTCCGAGTTGGCGCAGATCCTTCGCCGTCACGGGCAAACCCGTGATTTCGCGAAGATAAGCGTTCACGTCGACCGCGGTGATGCGGCGGACTTTGCCGTCCTCGCCCCTGTACTGGAACAGCCTGCGGCCAGGCAGCGAGCCGAGGCGCGACAGCGCCCGCGCGAGCCGCGGCGAGCGCATGCGCAGCGTCACGTCCTTGCCGCCCTTGCCGCGGAAGGCGAGTTCGACGCCTTCGCCGCGCACCCGCACGTGACGCTTCAGCAGCGTCGAGGCGCCGTGGGCCTTGTTGGAGCGGACATAGGTTTCGCAGCCGACGCGGATGTGGGTCTCGTCGATCAGCGCGACGGCGGCGGCGAGCGCCTTGCGCTTGCCGAGCTTCGGGCTCGCCATGTCGCGCTGGACGGCGCGGCGCAGCTTCGGCAACGCCTCGATCACCCGGTCGAGACGCTCGACCTTGCGGGTTTCGCGCACGGCGTCCCAGTCGGGATGGTAGCGATACTGGAGACGACCCGCCTCGTCCCGGCCGGTGGCCTGAAGGTGAAGCTTCGGATCGGCCGCGATCTTCACGCCCTCATAGGCCGGCGGTATCGCAAGCGACTTGATGCGGGCGACCACGGCCGCGTCCGCGATGCGCTTTCCGTTTTCGTCGATGTAGAAGAAGCCCTTGCCGGACCGGCGACGGGTGATCACGAGATCGTCCGGCGAAGCGATCGTCAGTCCGGCCTCGCGGGCGATCTCCTCGACGGTTCCGCCGTCCTCGCTCTCCGCGCCCATCACTGCGACCTCAGCGCCTCGATGAGGTCGCTCTTGCTCGCGCGCGACAGGCCGGCGATGCCGATCTCGCGCGCCTTGGCGTAGAGGTCGTCGCGCCGCCACTCCTCGTATTTCGGCGACCGGCCTCCTTTCGAGGACGGCGCGTTCTTGCCCTTCGCGCCGTATTTCGCCTGCGCGTTCGAAATGCGCGCGGCTTTCTCCGCGCTCGCGCCCTGTTCGCGAAGCGCTTCGTATACGTCCGGATTCTTGATCGAGGGATTGTCTTTCGGAGCCTTCTTCGAGGCTTTCGTCGCCGCCATCGCCGCCTCCTGGGTCATCGGATGCGGGTTCAACTCACGCCGTCTGCTCCGCGTTCCCTCGGCCATGCCGGCGCGCTATGTCAGCCTGCCATTTCCCCGAGGACATCCGCGATGCCGTCTTCCCCAGTCCTCGTCGAGGTTTCCCGCGGACTCTCGGTCGAGAGCCGCCACCGCGGCGCGGTCGCCGTCAGCGACGCTTCCGGATCGCTCCTGTTGTCGCTGGGCGACGTCGAGCGTCCGACGTTCGCGCGCTCGTCGGTGAAGGCGCTTCAGGCGCTGCCGCTGGTGGAGAGCGGGGCGGCGGACCGCTTCGGCTTCGGGGACGCGGAACTCGCACTCGCCTGCGCCTCCCACGCCGGCGAGCCGGAGCACGTCGCCGCCGCCGCCGGAGCGCTGGCGCGGCTCGGCCTCGACGAGACGGCGCTCGAATGCGGCGCGCATTGGCCGCTGAACGACGCCGCGGCGCGGGCGCTCGCGGCGAGCGGCGCCGGGCCGAGCGCGCTCCACAACAACTGCTCGGGCAAGCACGCCGGCTTCCTGTGTGTGGCCTGCGCCATGGAGGTCCCGACCGCCGGCTATGTCGAAGCGGCCCATCCCGTGCAGCGCGAGGCCGCGGCCGCGATCGAGGCGGTCACGGGCGAGACCCTCGCGGCCGCCCCCGTGGGCGTGGACGGCTGCGGAATCCCGACCTACGCGCTGCCGCTGAAGGCGATCGCGCGCGGCTTCGCGCGGTTCGGGACGGGCGACGGGCTGACGCCCGCGCGAGCGGAAGCCGCGCGCCGCCTGATGCGCGCGGTCTGGTCCGCCCCGCTGCAGGTCGCAGGCACGGGCCGCTTCGACACGGAGGCGATGCAGGCGCTCGGCGAACGCGTGTTCGTGAAGATCGGCGCCGAGGGCGTGCACGCAGCGGCGCTCCCGGAACTCGGCCTCGGCGTCGCGATCAAGATCGACGACGGCGGCGGACGCGCCTCGGAGGCTGCGATGGCGGCCGTTCTGGAACGGCTGCTGCGGCCGGACGGCGCGGCCGCCGAATGGCTCGCGGGACGCGCGCGCAAGACCTTGCGCAACGTCGCGGGCCGCGAGGTCGGCGAGATCCGCGCCGCCGAGGCGCTGCTGGCCTGACGCATGATGATCCGGAGGCGACCGCGGCTCCGCTCTTCCCAAACGAAAACGGGGGCGCACAAGGCGCCCCCGTCTCGCAATCCGTGAGGATCGACCGTTCCGCTATCAGTACTTGGTGACGAGCGGGGCGGGCGCAGCCGCCGGGGTCCACAGCGGGATGATGATGCGGCCCCAAGCGCGGGTGTCCTTGCCGCCCATGTTCCGCTGGTAGACGTCGCGGGTCACGTAGGCCTGAAGGATGACCGGGCCGAAGTTGTAGCCGACCAGCGGGCCGACGGCGAACTGCTTGGCCTTGCGGGTCTGGCCGTTCGGGAGGTCATACTCGGTCGAGCCGAAGCCGACCGCGCCGATTTCCCACTGACCGAAGGTCTTGGTCGCGGTCAGATCGAGGCCGAGGCCGTTCGAGGTCTTGCCGCCCACGGCGCGGTCGGTGTCGAAGGTGATGCCCCAGGTCAGGTTCGCGGTCAGGTTCCAGCCGTCGCCGGTGTAGGACGCGGCGAAGTCCTGACGCCAGGTGGTGGCGCGGACGCGGACGTCCTTGTCGCCGGCGTTGAAGTAGAAGCCGGACAGGTAGCTGAAGCCGAAGCCGCCGCCGAGATCCCAGGCGATGCGGCCGCTCAGGAACGGATTGTAGAGGCCAGCCTCGGAGACATTGGCCGAAGGCGCGTCGATGTGGAGCATCGGCAGCGCGCCGATGATCTGGATGTTGCCGCCGAACAGGGTCCAGGGGGTCGACCAGGCGATGACCGGAATGTCGACGAGAAGCTTGGTGTCCCGGCCAGGAACGTTGCGCACGCCCCAGTCGAGGGTGTTGACGAAGTAGACGCCTTCCGGAAGCGGGGCGCCCGAAGCCAGACCGACTGTCTCGCCCGGCTGCTTGGTGATGCCGGCGAAGGCCGCCGTCGTCGTGGCGGCGAGGGCGAAGGCGCCCGCAGCCGCAATCTTCATGATCTTGTTCATGTTGCCTTTATCCTCCGATCGGCGCCCTGCCGGGAACGCCGCCTCTCCGAGCACTGTTTTTTGCGTCTTCGCCTTCCGGTTCGGTTTCTTCCGTCCCCGAAATCGAAACCTGTCGGAACCAGAACCGGTAAGCTCAACAAGCGCCCCCCGACTCGGGCGCCGCCACCTGCAGAGGACATTTTTTAGGCGGGAATTTCTATGGGAATCACATCTCGTGGGCGCCGTTACGCCCCGACTGTCTCTGAAATGTCGCAACTGTGGCGCGCGGGAAACGCCTCATTCATCAACGATTAAGACCTGCGGCGCCGCCTTTGGATTGTGCAAACTCGAATGAATACAGTCAGTTGCGGGCGCCGCTCCGGAAGGCGCCGGTGACGCGGCTCACATTTCGCTTATTTTGACGCGTTCTGGGACACCAGAAGCCCCGGCCGCGGGGCGCCGCCGCCGGTCGCAAGATCGGCCGTCGCGACCTCCCTCCAGCGGTATCCAAGAACCGCTCCACGCCGGGAATCCGAAATCGTGTTGCCGGTGATCGTCGTCGCGCCGACCCCTTCGACCACCGAAACGCCGATTCCGACGCCGCAGGAGCGAATCACGTTCCCCGAGACCGCGACGTCGCGGAGATACGGTCCCCAGCCGGCGAGGATCCCGATGTCCGGGCAGGCCTCGACCACGTTGCCCGTCACCGCGGTGTCGGCTTCGACGCTGACGCCGCAGCCGTATCCCTCGCCCGGCTCGTCGAGCAGCGGCCGGCGAAAGGCGTTGCGCACGACGTTTCCCGTCACCGTCGCGAGCCGCCCGCCCTCGTTGAAGTTGACGACCGAGATCCCGTTCGCGGCGCCGTCGACGAGGTTTCCGGAGATCACCGCGCCCGAGAAGCCGTATTCGGCGTAGATCCCGGTCTCCCCGCTCAGCAGGCAGAGATTGTCCGACAGGATCGCGTCGTCGGCCTCGTGGGCGCGAAGCGCGCTGAACGCGGAGCGTCGGATCGCGTTGTCGGTCACCATCACGCCCGCGGCGCGCGAGACGTTGACCCCGTTGCCGTTCCAGCCGAGACCGCCGTCGAGCGCGCCGATGTCCTCGATCCGGCAGCGCGACACGACCGAGCCGTCCTCGCCCTTCTGCGAACGCCTAATGACCACGCCATTGTTGCGGCAGTTCCGGACGACGCAGTCGGTGATCGAGAGCCCGCGGCCGTCCATCGAGAACAGGCCGGCGTGGCGCGCCCCCTCGACGCGGCAGCGGCGGACCGCGCCGCCGGCCCCCGACAGCACGATCCCGCCGCCGCCGGCGCCTGTCACCGCCACCTCGTCGAGCGTAAGGTCCTGCGCGCCGTCGGCCTGCAGCACGCCGACCTCCTGGCCCGCCGGCATGTTCGCTCCGTCGAGGACGAGGCCGCGGACCGAGGCGCGGCGCGCGCCACGGACGACCAGCAGAGGCCCGGTCCCGACGAGTTCGAGCCGCGTCAGCTCCGGGACGCCGACGACGACCGCGCCGTCGGCGAGCGCCAGCCCGGCGGCTCGGTAGAGGCCGGGGGCGAGCGCGAGCGGCCGGCCCTCCTTCGCCGCGCGGTCGAGGGCGCGCTGCAGCCCGCGGGTCTGGTCCGTCTCGCCGGGCTTCACGCCGAGCGCCGCGGCGTCGAGCGCGCCCGGCAGCGCTTCGGCGAAGGGCGGCGCGGCGGCGAGCCCCGCAAGCGCCGCCGCGCCGATCAGAAGGCGGCGGCGCAGCATGTCGACGTCTGCGGCGATCGAACGGTTCACGGCGCTTGCCCCCTCCGGCGCCCCCGCGCCGGCTCCGGCCCGAGTTTACGGCCGGAGGCAGGGTTCCCGAAATCGCAGGCGCTTGAACGGCCGGTCTCTGCTATGGCTCACGCCGACCCATGACCGCCCAAACCAGACCCCGCCGCCGCGCCGACGTGCTTCTCGTCGAGCGCGGCCTGTTCGAGAGCCGCGCCAGGGCGCAGGCCGCGATCGCGGCGGGCCTCGTGCGCGCCGACGGCGAGACGGTCCGGCGCGCCTCCGACGCGCTCGACCCGGACGCCGCGATCGAGGCGGAACCCGCGCACCCTTACGTCTCGCGCGGCGGCGTGAAGCTCGCGCACGCGCTCGACCTGTTCGCAATATCGGTCGAGGGCCTCCACGCGCTCGACGTCGGCGCCTCGACGGGCGGCTTCACCGAGGTTCTGCTCGCGCGCGGCGCCGCCCATGTGACGGCGGTCGACGTCGGCCGCGGCCAGCTTCACCCCAAGGTCGCCGCCGACCCGCGGGTCGAGAACCGCGAGGCGACCGACATCCGGGCGCTCGCCCCCGCCGACCTGCCCGCGAGGCCCGACATCGTCACCGTCGACGTCAGCTTCGCGCCGCTTTCCGCCGTGCTGCCGGCGGCGCTTTCGCTCGCCGCGGCGGAGGCGACGCTGGTCGCGCTGGTGAAGCCGCAGTTCGAGGTCGGCCGCAAGGACGTCGGCAAGGGCGGGATCGTGAAGGACGAGGCCGCCCGCCGACGCGCGCGCGACGGCGCGGTCGGGCTGGTCGAAAGCCTCGGCTACGCGGTCCTCGGCCATTCCCCATCCCCCATCGCGGGCGGCGACGGCAATGTCGAGCACCTGCTCGTCGCGCGCGGACGAGGCGTCAATGGCTGAGACGGTCCGCATCGAACGCCTCGGCGCGCGCGGCGACGGCGTCGCGGCCGGTCCGCTCTATGTGGCGCGGGCGCTCGCGGGCGAACTCGTGACGGTCGAGCCCAAGGGCGAGCGCGCCGCCCTGCTCGCCGTGGTCGAGCCCTCGCCCGACCGGGTCGCGGCCTATTGCCCGGAAGTGGGCCGCTGCGGCGGCTGCGCGACGCAGGAACTGGCGCAGGCCGCCGCGCTAGACTGGAAGCGCGACCTTCTGATCGAGGCGCTGGAGCGCGAGGGCGTCGCTTGGCGGGGGCTGGTCGGCCCTTGCGTCGACGCCCATGGCGCGGGCCGGCGGCGCGCGACCTTCCATGCCCGCAGAAACCCCGACGGCCGCATCGCCGTCGGCTTCTCGGAGGCGCGCAGCCATTCGGTGGTGTCGATCGCCGACTGCCCGCTGCTCGCGCCCTCGATGGCGCGCGCCCTGCCCGCCGCCCGCGCCGTCGCGTCGGCGCTCGCGGCCAAGGGCAAGCCGCTCGACCTCGCCGTGACCGCGACCGACGCCGGGCTCGACCTCGACGTCCGCGGCCTCGGCCCCCTGCCGGAGGCGATGCGGCTGAAGCTGGTGGCGCTCGCCGAAACGCACGACATCGCCCGGCTCTCGATCCATGGCGACGTCGTCGTCATGCGCCGCAAGCCCATGCTGACGGTCGGCCGCGCGACGCTGTCGCCGCCGCCGGGCGGTTTCCTGCAGGCGACAGCCGAGGGCGAGGAGACGCTCGGCCGCCTCGCGCGCGAGGGCGTCGGTAAGGCGAAGCGCGTCGCCGACCTGTTCTGCGGCTCCGGCGCCTTCGCGCTGCGGCTCGCCGAGACCGCGGAAGTGTTCGCCGCCGACTCCGAGAAGCCCGCGATCGCCGCCCTCGACGCGGCGGCGCGCACGGCGCAGGGGCTGAAGCGGGTGACGGCGGAGGCCCGCGACCTGTTCCGCCGCCCGCTGACCGCGAAAGAACTCGACCGCTTCGACGCCGTGGTGTTCGACCCGCCCCGCGCGGGCGCCGAGGCCCAGGGGCGGGCGCTCAGCGGTTCGAAGGTCAGGACGGTGGTCGCCGTGTCGTGCAACGCGGCCACCTTCGCCCGCGACGCCGCGATCCTGATCGCCGGCGGCTACCGGCTGACGGGCGCGACGCCGGTAGACCAGTTCCGCCACTCCGCCCATGTCGAGACGGTCGCGACCTTCGAGCGCCCGCGTGGCTGAGAGAGCCGTCAGTCGTCGATCACCAGCGCGCTGTTGCTGATCCAGCCGCCGGTCGCGCCGCCGCTGAGCCGGGCTTGGATCGAAATCTCGTTCTTGCCGGCCTCGAGCGGCACGGCGACGGTGATCGAATGTGTCGCCCAACTGCCGAAGCCGACGGTTCCGTCCGAGCTGCAGAAGCTGTCGCTCGCGCCGACCGTAGGAGGAACCACGACGCCGTTGACGACGATGTCGAGATCGACCCAGGCGGTGACGTTGCCGGCCGGGGCGTCGACCGAGCATTCCGCCGAGAAGGTCAGGCTGTAGACGCCCTTGGCCGGTGGCCTGACATTGATCGTCGTCTTGATCGAGCCGTCGTTCGCGTTGCCGAGCGGAACCTGCCCGGTCGGAGTCAAGAAACTCCAGTTCAGCGCATAGTAGCTCGAGTTCAGCACCTCGGCGGCCGCCACGCCGGGAAGTCCCGCGAACAAGAAAGCGCTCGCCGCCGTCAGACTGACGTTCCTGAACGAGATCACGACGTCTTCCTCCCGAGTTCATTCAAGCGCAAAGGCAGAATGATCATTCGGATCGAGACTTCATCCTCGTACAAACACGTACCGCCAATGTCGGCCATCCCTGCAAACCGACCTCAAGCCGCACCGCCTCAGATCCAGCGCCAGCCGCCGTTCTCGATCACGAGCGCCCGCCCCTGCTGGATCCGCAGTTCCGGCAGCCTGTCGCGCTCGACGCCGGCGAGCGCCAGCACGGCGCGGGCGACGCCGCCATGCGAGACGACGACCGCGGGCCGGTCGAGGGCTGCGAGCGCCGCCTCGACACGCGCGGAGACGTCGGCGTAGCTCTCGCCGTCCGGCGGCCGGTGATCCCACCGGTCGGCCTCCCGCGCCTTCATCGCGCCGGGCTCGCGCTCGCGGATCTCGAAGAAGGTCGATCCTTCCCAGCGTCCGAACGACATCTCGGACAGCCGCTCGTCTGTCTCGAAACCGTCCGGGTCGAGCCCCATGGCGGCGCGCATGCGACGCATCGTGTCCGAGGCGCGCGACAGGGGGCTCGCGACGAAGACCCGGTCGGCCACGCCCGAAAAATCCTTCAGCGCGCGGCCGACGGCGTCGGCCTGGTCGCGGCCTCGCGCGTTGAGCGGGATGTCGGTGCGGCCCTGCAGGCGGCCCGCGACGTTCCAGTCGGTCTCGCCGTGGCGGACGAAGATGAGCGGCGCGGGAGCCGCCTCGAGAGGCATCGCGTCCCGGCGCCCGTCGCTCAGACGACCGAGATGTCGGGCGCCTCGGGGTTCTTCATGCCGACGATGTGGTAGCCGGCGTCGACATGGTGGACCTCGCCGGTCACGCCGCGGCCGAGATCCGACAGCAGGTAGAGCGCGCTGTCGCCGACCTCCTCGTTCGACACCGTCCGGCGCAGCGGGGCGTTGAGCTCGTTCCACTTCAGGATGTAGCGGAAGTCGCCGATGCCGGATGCCGCCAGCGTCTTGATCGGACCGGCCGAGATCGCGTTGACGCGGATCTTCTTCGGTCCGAGGTCGGCGGCCAGATAGCGCACAGACGCCTCGAGCGCTGCCTTGGCGACGCCCATGACGTTGTAGTGCGGCATCCACTTCTCAGCGCCGTAATAGGTCAGCGTCAGGATCGAACCGCCGTCGCCCATCAGCTTCTCGGCCCGCTGCGCCACCGCGGTCAGCGAGTAGCAGGACACGAACATCGTCTTGCTGAAGTTGTCGGCGGTCGTCTCGATGTAGCGGCCGTCGAGCTGGTCCTTGTCCGAAAAAGCGATGCAGTGGACGAGGAAGTCGAGCCCGCCCAGAACCTCAGCCGTCTTCTCGAACACGGCGTCGATCGTGGCCGCGTCGGTGACGTCGCAATGGCCCACCACCTCGGCGTCGAGTTCGGCGGCGAGCGGCTCGACCCGCTTCTTCAACGCGTCGCCCTGATAGGTGAAGGCGAGCTTCGCGCCGGCGGCCGCGCAGGCCCTGGCGATGCCCCAGGCGATCGACCGGTTGTTCGCGACGCCCATCACCAGGCCGCGCTTGCCGGCCATCAGGCCCCGGACGTCGGTCATGAACCACCTCTTGCGCGGGCGCGTCGCGATCTCTTGAACGGGCTTGGCTATGGCACAGGGCGAGCCGCCTCATCAAGCCGCCGCAGTGCGGCGCCGGTCACGCCCGGTTTCGCTTCTCGACGGCCCTGCGCTCTCAGAAATCAGCGTCCGGGCGCGCCCGCGCGGTTCAGGCGAACCTCCACACCGCGGCGCTTTTGTCCAATCGATCAACAGCCTGGGCGCGCCGGACGCGGTCCTTCTTCGGGCGCGACCGGCCGCGTCCGGAAAAGAATCGCCTGCGCCTGTCGGATCGGCGACGATGCGGCCGTCCTTGGTTCGTGTGACGACACGAAAGGGAGGCCGAGATGGGCACGATGGTGCTGACGCTGCTCGGAACAAAAAAAGGCGCGTTCATCCTCAAGAGCGACGCCGAACGGAAGGACTGGGTTCTTTCGGGACCGTTCTGCGAGACGTGGCCGACCAACCACGTCATCGCCGATCCCGCGACCGGGACGATCTACGCCGCCGGCGGCAACGAATGGTTCGGACCCGCGGTCTGGAAGTCCGGGGATCTCGGCGAGACCTGGAGCCATTCGAGCCGGGGCCTCGCCTACGAGGCGGGCGAGGAGCCGATCACCGCGGTGTGGAGCCTCGCGCCGGGCCACGGCCGGCTCTACGCCGGCGTCGCGCCCGCCGGGCTGTTCGCGAGCGAAGACGGCGGCGAAACATGGACCCATGTCGAGGGGCTCTCGCGTCACCCCACGCGCCCCGAATGGCAGGCGGGCGGCGCGGGGCTCATCCTGCATTCGATCGTCCCGGACCCGGAAGACGAGAGCCGGATCTGGGTCGGCATGTCTTCGGTCGGGGTGTTCCACACCGCCGACGGCGGAAAGACCTGGGAGCCGCGGAACTCCGGCGTGCGCTGCGACTACCTGCCGGAGGACCAGCGCTATCCCGAATTCGGCCAGTGCGTGCACTGCATCGTCATGGCGCCGGGCGGATCGGGCCGCCTCTACCAGCAGAACCATTGCGGCATGTATCGCAGCGACGACGGCGGCCGGAGCTGGGCGTCGATCGAGAACGGCCTGCCGTCGAGCTTCGGCTTTCCGGCGGCGGCGCACCCGCGGGATCCGGAGCGGCTCTACCTCGTGCCGCTCAACGGCGACGTCCGCGGCCGCTACATGCCGGACGCGAAGGCGGCGGCGTGGGCGACGCGCGACGGCGGCGCGACCTGGGCCGCCAAGCGCTCGGGCCTGCCGCAGGAGAACGCTTATTTCAACGTGCTGCGGCAGGCGCTGGCTGTCGACCGGCTGGAGCCCGCGGGCGTCTATTTCGGCACCGGCTCGGGCGAGGTCTACGCCAGCCGCGACGAGGGCGAGAGCTGGGAGCGGATCGCCGAGCACCTGCCGGCGATCTCCTCGGTCGAGACGCTGGTGATCGAGCGGTGAGCGCTGCGGCCGCGACCCGGGAGGAGCCGGCCCCGGCGGTGGTGCGGCTCGCGCCGCTGCTCGTGACGCTGTTTCCGGCGGCGGACCGGGTGGTCGAGCTCAGGGTCTCGTCGGTCGCCGAGATGGTCGACGCGCTCGAGGCCCGCTGGCCCGGAATGCGCGACCGGATCTGCGACTCCCGGCCCGCGATCCGCCGCCACATCAACGTCTTCGTAGACGGCAGGCGCGCCAAGCTCGACGCCCCGCTGCGCGCGGGCGCCGACGTCTTCATCCTGACGGCTGTGAGCGGCGGCTGAGCGCGCGGACCGCGTTCTCAACCCGAGCCGCGCCCGGTAAAGTGCGGCCATGACCGCGCCGTTTCCGCCCGACCTCGTCGCCCGCTTCTCAGCCCTCGTCGCCGAGCGCGACCGGCTCGACGAGGACGCCGCCGCCCCGCGGCTGTCGGAGCCGCGCGGGCTCTATCGCGGAAAGGCCGCGCTCGTGCTCACGCCGCGCTCGACAGAGGAGGTCGCGGCGATCGTCCGGCTCGCGCACGAAACCGGCGTCGCCATCGTGCCGCAGGGCGGCAACACCGGCCTCGTCGGCGGCCAGACGCCCGACGCGAGCGGGGCCGAGATATTGCTCTCGACTTCGAAGCTCGACCGCATCCGCGAGGTCGACCCGGACGAGAACCTGATGGTGGTCGAGGCCGGCGTCACGCTCGCCCGGGTGCAGGAGGCGGCCGCCGAGGCCGACCGGCTGTTCCCCCTGAGCCTCGGCTCGGAGGGAACCTGCACCATCGGCGGCAACATCGCGTCGAACGCCGGCGGCGTCGGCGTGCTGGCCTACGGCAACGCCCGCGACCTCGTGCTCGGCGTCGAGGCGGTGCTGCCCGACGGACGGATCTGGAACGGCCTCCGCCGCCTGCGCAAGGACAACACCGGCTACGACCTGAAGCACCTTTTCATCGGCTCGGAGGGCACGCTCGGGATCGTCACGGCGGCGGTGGTCAAGCTGTTCCCGGCCGCCCGCGAGACCGCGACCGCGTTCGTCGCCGTCCCCTCCCCGCAGGCCGCGCTCGCGCTGTTCCGGCTCGCCCGCGCCCGCGCAGGGCAGGCTCTGACGGGCTGCGAGCTGATGCCGCGGATCGGGCTCGACTTCACCTTCGCGCATGTGCCGGGCACGCGGGACCCGCTTGGCGAGCCCTCGCCCTGGTACGTGCTGCTGGAGCTGTCCTCCCCGCTCGAGGTCGGGCTTGCGGCGACGCTCGAGAGCGTCCTTGAGACGGCGTTCGAGGACGGAACCGTCACCGACGCCGCGATCGCGGCTTCGGGCGAGCAGCAGGAGGCGTTCTGGCGCATCCGGCTCGGGCTGTCGGAGGCGCAGGGCCACGCCGGCGGATCGATCAAGCACGACGTCTCGACGCCGCTGTCGAAGACCGCGGACTTCATCGTCGAGGCGACGGCGGCGGTCGAACGCCACCTGCCCGGCGCGCGCGTCGTCGCCTTCGGCCATCTCGGCGACGGCAACATCCACTTCAACGTCAGCCAGCCGGTCGGGGCCGACAAGGCCGACTATCTCGCCGGCTGGGACGCGATGAACCACGTGGTTCACGACATCGTCGCAGCCTACGGCGGCTCGATCGCGGCCGAGCACGGCGTCGGGCGGCTGAAGCGGGATCTGCTGAAGGGCGTGAAGTCGGAGGTCGAGCTCGACCTGTTCCGCACGGTGAAACGGGCGCTCGATCCGAAGAACCTGATGAATCCGGGCGTGCTGATCCCGGAAACCGGCGCTTAACCCCGACCGGCCATCATGGCGGCGACCAAGTCTCGTGGAGCCGCACCATGTCTCGCGTCGCCGGCCTCTGCGTCGCCCTTGTGGCGGCGTGCGTTTCGCTCGCCCCGGCTTTCGCCGCCGACCGTTCGATGCGGGCGCGCCCGGCCGACGGGATCGCCGTGACGGTCGACGACTGCCGGGCGCCGCGCGTCGAGGTCGTGCGCTACAAGGAACAGGTCTGCCAGAAGGGCGTCGGGGGCTACGCCGCCTGCCGCTGGGTCAAGCGCGAGCACGCGGTCGAGACCGCAGGCGTCTGCGAGCCGGTCGACACCGTGGAGCAGGCCCGCCCGACCTCGCGCGGCGCCTTCCCGCCCTACACCCGCAACCCACGCGGCTGAGTCCGAACCTCCCCGTCATGCCCGGCGAAGCCGGGTATCCACGACTTGGGCTCTCCTCGACGCTCGACAACGAAGTCGCGGATACCCGCGAAGACGCGGGCATGACGGCTTCGCGCGGAAGCGCAACCTCATCGAAGCGAGCGAAACGCCCTCAGATCAGCCGCGGCTGGACGGGCTCCGCGACGCCGCGCTCGGGCGCCGGCATCTGCACCTCCGGCCCGTCGTTCGAGGGCCGGTTGACCAGCGCGCCCACCGCGACCGCCTCGAACACGCCCGCGCGCGCGGGGCCGAGACAGCGCAGCGCGAGGCTCGCGCCGTCGACCCGCATGTCGAGCCAGGCGTCGCGGTGCTCGGGCGCGACCACGGCCGGCATGCGGTCGTGAATCCCGGCCACGTCCGCCCCGGCCTCGACCGTCATGATCGTGAAGGCGCGCCGTTCGGTCCCGTCCGGCCCGACGATCCGCTCCCAGAGGCCGGCGAAGGTCACAGGCGCGCGGTCTGTCCGGCGAATGAGATAAGGCTGCTTGAAGCGGCCGAGCGTCTTCCACTCGTACCAGGCGTCGGCGGGCACGAGGCAGCGTCGGCTCTGCAGCGCAGCGCGGAACATCGGCCGTTGCGCCGCCGTCTCGGTACGCGCGTTGACGACGAGCTGCGGCGCGCCGTTGTCGCGCGCGAAGCCCGGCGTCAGGCCGAAGCGGTAATCGGAGATGGTCCGGTGGTCGCCGTCCGCCGCCGCGGCCTTCGCCAACTGCGTCGGAGAGATGTTATAGCGCGGCGGGAAGTCCGCGGCCGCGATCGCGCCCGTAAGCGCTTCCACCGCTTCCCTCGGCGAGGTCTGGGCGAAACGTCCGCACATGAGTGAGCTCCCGTCCCGCGACGCCCGATTCCCCGGCGCGCCCCGCCTGCCGACGCCCGGCGTGCTCGCATGCCGGGCAGGCGCCGATCAAGCTGTTTTCGGAGGCGCCCGATGACCGCCGCCCCCCCGCGCCGGCCGATGGTCGGTGCGAGCCTCGCCTGTTTCCGCGACGGCAAGGTGCTGATCGCGCGCCGCGCCTGCGCGCCTGCGCGGGGTCTCTGGTCGCTGCCGGGCGGCCGGATCGAGTTCGGCGAGACCGCGGCGGAAGCCGCCGCGCGCGAGCTGCTCGAGGAGACCGGCGTGCGCGCGACGGTGATCGGCCTCGCCGAGGTGGTGGAGGCGATCATGACCGACGCCGACGGCGCGGCGTCGAGCCATGCGGTGATCCTCGCCTATGCGGGCCGCTGGGAGGCGGGCGAGCCGGCGCCGGGCGAGGAGGCGGAGGCGGTCGCTTGGGCCGCGCCGCACGAGATCGACGCCTACGAGACAACGCCCGGCCTCGCCCGCGTGGTCGCGCGCGCCGCGGAGATGGTCTCGTGATCGGCCGGCGGGCGGCGGCCCTCGTTCTCGCCGTGAGCCTGACGGCGGCCGGGTCCGTATCCGCGCAGCCCACGGACCACGGCCGGACGCGCGCCGCGCCGCCCACACCCACACCCACGGCCGCGCCTCCGCCTCCGGCGCAGCCCGCCGCGCCCGACCCGAACGCGCCGCCGCCCTACGAACCGCAGCTCATGCGCCTGGCCGAGCTGCTCGGCGCGCTCCATCATCTGAGAACCGTCTGCGAGGACGCCGACGCCGGTCTCTGGCGCGACCGCATGGCGGATCTGATCGAAGCAGAATCGCCCTCCGCCGACCGCCGCGACCGGCTGGCGGGCGCGTTCAACGCGAGCTTCCGGACCTGGGCCCGCAGCTACCGGACCTGCACGCCGGCCGCGCGGACGGCGAGCCGGATGTTCCTCGCCGAGGCCTCGAAGATCGCGAGCGACGTGAAAGCCCGTTACGGACCGTAAACGCGATCCTTCGAGTTTTCCGCAGCCCGTTAACCCTTCCTTGGAGAATCGGCTTCGCGCGCCGGGGAATCCCGTTAGACTCCCCGGACTGTTCGAAGGATGGTTCATGAGTCACGAAGATCAGGGCGCGGACGGACAGGTGACCGACGGCCGCCGGCTCGCGCTCGCTTATCTCGACGAAGCCTGGGAAGAGGCGCTGCTCGACGGCATCGCGCCCGACTGCGTGGCGCACGCCGCCTTGTTCGCCGCGCTGAAGGAGCTGGTGCTGGCCTTCGGCGAGGAGGCGACCGCGCGCTTCGCGGAGAAGCTTCCCGAGAGCATCCGCTCCGGCGGCTATACGATCCCGAGCCTGCCGCACTGAAGACCCCCTCTCAGTAGCCCAGCGCGACGCCCAGCAGCACCACGAAACCGAGCAGCGCGAGCGCGCCGCCCGAGACCGTGTTGATGCGGCCGAGCCATGTCTCGGCGATGCGCTGGCGCAGCCGGCTCGCGCCGGTCGACAGCATCGCCCACCAGGCGGCGCTGCCGATCGCGACGCCGATCGTGAGCAGGGTCGCCGCGCCGAAGTCGCCCGGCGCCTCGCCGATGCCCGCGAGCCCTCCGAAGATCGCGAAGAAGCCGAGCAGCACGGCCGGGTTGGTGACGGTCAGCGCGAACGAGGTCAGCGCCGCGCGGAACAGCGAGAGCCGCGTGTCGTTCTCCGGCGCGTCGGAGACGGAACTCGGCGCATAGAGCAGCTTCACCCCGAAGCCGATCATCACCGCGCCGCCGATCACCTTCAGCACCGCGAGGTGCCCTTCGACGAAATTCGCGATCCAGGTGACGCCGTAGGCGGCCAGCGCGGCGAACAGGACATCGGCGACCCACGCGCCGAAGCCCGCGGCCATCGCCGAGGTCGGGCCGTTGCGGATCGCGCGGTGGATGCACATCACGTTGACGGGCCCGATCGGGGCGTTGACGCCCACGCCGATGGCCATTCCGGTCGCGATCAGCGACACGTCCATCACGGGCGCGGTCTCCTCGGCGTCGGTGCGGGGCGTTCAGGCGGGGCGACGCGGCAACTGGCGTCTTGGCCCGGCGAAGCAAGTCGCGGGCCGCGGAGCGAGCGCGGAAAACCTGTCCGGAACCTCACTCTAAGATTACCGCCTCTGGATTCGGCGCAGCTCTTCACCTCTCCCCGCCGGGGAGAGGTGAAGAAAGGCGGCTCTCGCCAAATGCGATCGGCCCGTCCCTCACGCGGCGGGAAGCGCGTCGACGAAGCGCACCGGCTCGCCCGTCCCGGCGCTCACGATCTCTCCGTCCCACATCACGCGCCGTCCCCGGATGACCGTACCGACCGGCCAGCCCGTGACCGAAACCCCGTCATAAGGCGTCCAGCGGCTTTTGGAGCCGATCCACGCATTCGTGATCGTCTCGCGGCGCTTGAGGTCGACGACCGTGAGGTCGGCGTCGTAACCGACCGCGATGCGGCCCTTGCGCGCGATCCCGAAGATGCGCGACGGGCCGTGGCTGGTCAGGTCCACGAAGCGCGCGAGGCTGAGACGCCCGGCCGCCACATGGTCGAGCATGATCGGGACCAGCGTCTGCACGCCGGTCATGCCCGAAGGACTTTCCGGATAGGGCTTCGCCTTCTCCTCGAGCGTGTGCGGCGCGTGGTCGGAGCCGAGCACGTCTACGATCCCTTGGGCGAGTCCCCACCAGATGCCGTCGCGGTGGGCGTCGTCGCGCACCGGCGGATTCATCTGGGCGCGCGTCCCGAGCCGCTCATAGGCGCTCGTCCCCATGGTCAGATGATGGGGCGTGCATTCGACCGTCGCGACGTCCTTGTAGTCGGCGAGGAAACGCATCTCCTCCGCCGTCGAAATGTGCAGGACGTGGATCTTGGCGCCGTGCCGGCGGGCGATCGCGGTCAGGCGCCGCGTGCATTTGAGCGCGGCTTCCGGGTCGCGCCAAACCGGATGGCTGGAGGGATCGCCCGGAACCCGCATGTCCTTGCGCTCGGCGAGCCGCGGCTCGTCCTCGGAGTGGAACGAGACCCGGCGTCGGGTGCGCTTCAGGATCTCGGAGACGCCCTCGTCGTCCGAGACCAGAAGCGATCCGGTGGACGAGCCCATGAAGATCTTTATGCCGGCCGCGCCGGGCAGGCGTTCGAGCTCGGCCACGTCCTTCGCGTTCTCATGCGTTCCGCCGACGAAGAAGGCGTGGTCGCAATGCATGCGGCCCTTCGCCCGCGCGAGCTTGTCCGCGAGCGCCTCCGCGGTGACGGTGAGCGGATTGGTGTTCGGCATCTCGAACACCGCCGTCACGCCGCCGAGGACGGCGGCGCGGGAGCCCGATTCGAGGTCTTCCTTGTGCTCGGCGCCCGGCTCGCGGAAATGCACCTGGCTGTCGATGACGCCGGGCAGCAGATGGAGCCCGGAGCAGTCCGCCGTCTCGCCGGCCGAAGCGCGCGACAGGTCGCCGATCGCCGCGATCCGTCCGTCGCGCACCCCGATGTCGGCGCGGGCCTCGCCGTCCTGGTTGACGACGACGCCGCCGGTCATCACGAGGTCGAAGGTCTCGGGCATTCCATGCCTCCTCGTCGAAGGATCGGCTTGAGGGCGTCTCCCCGGCTCGCTACCTTCGCTCGGGACTGAAAGCAACACGGGAAGGGAGAAGCCGGATGCGCGGCGCTTTCCTCGACGGCCGCGGCGTCCTCCATGTGACGGGGGTCGAAGCCGGTCGGTTTCTCGACAATCTGCTGACCAACGACGTGAGCGGCGTGGCGCCGGGGCGCGCAGCCTACGCGGCGCTGCTGACGCCGCAGGGCAAGATCATCGTCGACATGCTGGCCTCGCGGATCGAGGGCGGCTTCCGGCTCGACGTCCCGCGGCACCTCGTCCCCGATCTCGCGCGACGGCTCACGCTCTACCGGCTGCGCTCCCGGATCGAGATCGAGGACGTGAGCGACCGCACGCGCGTGCTGGTGCTGTGGGGCGACGGCCAGATGCTTCCCAAGGGCGGCCCCGAACTGGTGATGGACCCGCGCCTGCCTGGCCTCGGCGCCCGCGCCTACGTCGCCCTCGACGCGGCGCTGCCCGAGGGCGTCGCGCCGGCGGGCCTCGAAGCCTATCGCGCGCACCGCATCGCTCTCGCGGCGCCGATGGGCGGGCTCGACTTCGTGTATGGCGACGCCTTCCCGCACGAGGCCTGCCTCGACCAGCTCAACGGGCTCGACTTCAAGAAGGGCTGCTATGTCGGCCAGGAGGTCGTGAGCCGCATGGAGCACCGGGGCACGGCGCGCACCCGCGTGACGCCGGTGGTGATCGACGGCCTCGCGCCCGAGGTCGGGACCGCGATCCTCGCCGGCGACAGGACCGTCGGCCGCATGGGCTCCTCGATCGACGGGCGGGGGCTGGCGCTGATCCGGCTCGACCGCGCCGAGGAGGCGCGCGCCGAAGGCCGCCCCCTGATCGCGGGCGCGGCCATGCTCACCGTCGAGAAGGCGCCCTGGGCGCGCTACGCCCATCCGGGCGAGACGGCGGCTTGAGCGCGGAGGATCCGCGCCCCTCCGTCATGGACCATCCGGACGGGCGGACGCGCTGCGCCTGGTGCGGGTCCGATCCGCTCTACGTCCATTATCACGACACGGACTGGGGCCGCGCCGAGCGCGACCCGCGCGCGCTCTACGAGAAGCTGGTGCTGGACGGGTTCCAGGCCGGCCTCGCCTGGATCACGATCTTAAGGAAGCGCGAGGCGTTCCGCGCCGCCTTCGAGGGGTTCGATCCGGAGCGGATCGCGGCCTATGGCGAGGCCGACGTCGCGCGGCTGATGGGGAACGCCGGCATCGTGCGCTCGCGCGCCAAGATCGAGGGCGCGGCGAAGTCGGCGCGCGCTTATCTCGCCATGCGCGACCGCGGCGAGGACTTTTCTGACTACCTCTGGGGCTTCGTCGACGGCGCGCCGGTCGTGAACCGATGGCGGGCGCGCGGCGAGGTGCCGGTTTCGACGCCGGTCTCGGAAGCGCTGTCGAAGGACCTGAAACGCCGCGGCTTCACCTTCTGCGGGCCGGTGATCGTCTACGCCTTCATGCAGGCGGTCGGCATGGTCGACGACCACATGGCGGAGTGCTGGCGCGCCGAAGAGGCGGCGGGTCGGTAGGTCAGCAGGTCAGTAGTGGAACCGGCAGGCGGCGATCTCGATGGTCTGGTCGTCTCCGCTTCCGACCACCCGATAGACCAAACGATGCTCGCGCGTGACGCGCCGCGACCACCACCCTTTCAGCTCGTTCTTCAGCGGCTCCGGCTTTCCAAGTACCGAAAACGGCGAGCGCCTGGCGTCCTTGATCAAGATATTGACCTTGGCGACCATCTCGGCGTCGTGGGCCTGCCAGTAGAGATAGTCGGCCCACGCCCTCTCCGAGAACAGCAGCCTCATTTCTCGATGAGGTCCCGGTCGATCCCTTTGCCCGCGTTGAGTTCGCCGATCGAGTCGAGAAGATGCTGCGCGTTGCGCGGATTGCTCATGAGATGGAGGGTCTCCTCCATCCCGCGCCATTCCTCCTCCGAGATGACGACGACCGATCGGCCGCCGCGGCGCGTCACCGTCAGCGGGGCGCGGCTGTCCACGACCTCGTCGAGATGACGCGCGAGGTTCTGGCGGAACTCGGTGAAGCCGACATGCGAGTCCATCGGAGGCCTCCAACATTGCGTACAGCTATAGGTACGCCTTGAGACCCAGCTTCGCCAGAGGCCTCAGGCGACCGACGACTTCGGCTCGCTTTCGGACTCGTCCCGCTCCAGCGCGGCCCCCCGTCCGTCGAGTTCCGCGTGCAGACGCTCCTCGTCGAGCGCGCCTTCCCATTTCGCCACCACGATGGTCGCGACGCCGTTGCCGACGAGGTTGGTGAGCGCCCGCGCCTCCGACATGAAGCGGTCGATGCCGAGGATGAGCGCGATCGCGGTCGTCGGGATGTGCTCGACCGACTGCAGCGTCGCCGCCAGCACGATGAAGCCCGAGCCGGTGACGCCCGCGGCCCCCTTCGACGTCAGCAGCAGGATCGCGAGGATCGTGATCTGCTGCCAGAGCGTCTGCTCGGTGTTGGTGGCCTGCGCGAGGAAGATCGCGGCCATCGTCAGATAGATACAGGTGCCGTCGAGATTGAACGAATAGCCCGACGGGATCACCAGCCCGACGACGCTCTCTTCGGCGCCGGCCTTCTTCATCTTGTCGAGCATGCGCGGCAGCACGCTCTCGGACGACGAGGTGCCGAGCACGATCAGCAGCTCCTCGCCGATGTAGCGCACGAACTTGAAGATCGAGAATCCGGTCGCCCAGGCCACGAGCCCGAGCACGCCGAACACGAAGATCAGGCAGGTGAGGTAGAAGCCGAGCATCAGATAGGCGAGCGAGGCGAGCGCGCCGACGCCCTGGCTGCCGACCGTGTAGGCCATCGCGCCGAAGGCGCCGATGGGCGCCGCGCGCATCACGATGCCGACGATCTTGAAGAAGATCTCCATCGTCGTATCGACGAGATGCATCATCGGCTTGCCCTTGTCGCCGAGCATGTGCAGTGCGAAGGCGAACAGCACGGCGAAGAACAGCACCTGGATGATCTCGCCCTGGGCGAAGGCGCCGACCACCTGGTCGGGAATGATGTGCAGGAAGAAGTCGGTGATCGACTGGCCTTTGGCGGCTTCCTGGTACTTTGCGACCGAGCCGGCGTCGAGCTTCGACGGGTCGACGTTCATGCCGGCGCCGGGCTGCAGCAGATTGACGACGATCAGCCCGACGACCAGCGCGACGGTGGTGAGCGCCTCGAAATAGATCAGCGCCTTGAAGCCGACGCGGCCGACCTTCTTCAGGTCGCTCATGCCGGCGATGCCGTGCACCACGGTGAGGAAGATGATCGGCGCGATCACCATCTTGACGAGCTTGATGAAGCCGTCGCCGAGCGGCTTCAGCGCCTTGCCGAGGCCGGGGTCGAAATAGCCCACGGCGACGCCGATCGCGACCGCGATCAGCACCTGCACGTAAAGGATCGTGTACCAGGGGCGCGGCTTTGCGCTCGCCCCGCCGACCGCAGCCCTGCTCGCCATGCGTCTCCCCTCTCGCCCTCGTCTCGCAGCGGCCGCAGCGCGCGCCGGCGATTGTTGGGACCGCTTTGACGAAACCGTGAGCGGCCCGTGAGCGAACTAGGACGGCGCCGCGTTCAGCGCAAGTGAATTGGAGGTTCAGCTTTTTCCGGGAGAGGCGCGGCCTCCGTACCGCCAAACGATCGGCGCCGGCTTCGCGGCCAGCGCCTTCAACTTGCGGAGGCACTCCGCAACCGCCCGCCGCAGGCCGGCTTCATCGATCGACGGGCCGACAATCGTGATACCTTCGGGATTGAAGGCGTCCACTTCGTAAAACAGATCCATATAGACAAGATACTCCGCTTCGCTCATTCTGGACAAATTTGGATTGATCGAAAGGAAGCGGCTTACGAATTCATCCGCCGACATTTCTTTATCTAAAAACGACTCGAGAAATAAAAGATACTCCGGCCCCCAGGCTGCCATGATCCCATCCGCACGGTTCAGGTCGTTCCCGCCACAACCTTCTCGCCATACTGCTCGAAGGTGAGCGCGCCCATTTTGGCCGCCGGAGCCTTGTCGCGCTCGGGCAGATGAGGCTGCACGGCGTCGATGCGCTTCCATTCCGCGAGCGGCTGGGCGCCGCCGGCGTCCGGCACGTGGCGCGAGGTCTCGACGCGCGTCATCTTGTGGATGTAGCGGCTGCAATTGACGAAGGCGTCGGTGATCGCGATCCGGACCGCATGGGTCGCGCCGGGAAAGCTCCCGACCAGATCCCCCTCGCGCACGATCTCGCCCCTCCCCTGCACGCGCAGGCGATGCGGCGTCTCGAAGTCGATGAACAGCAGCCCCACCTTGGCGTTTTCGGCGATGTTGCCGGCCGAAAGGAACATGCCGTTGCCGTCGTATCCCGGAAAGGCGATCGTCCTGGGGTCGAGCACCCGCACGAAGCCGGCCGCGCCGCCCTTGTAGGAGACGGTCGGCCAGCCGTCGGCGTCGACGGTCGACAGGAAGAAGAAGTCGCGCGAGGCGATGAAGCCCTGTTCCTCCGGCGCGAGTTCGCCGTGGATCAGCATCTCCTGCCAGAGATCCGCGAGCCGTCGCGAATCGGCCTCGTCCTGCAGCGCCCGGTGTTCGGGTCCGTAGATCACGGTCATGGGGGCGTCCTCCCGCCTCTTCAGTTCTTCGCCTTTAGGCCGCATGGTTCGGCCGCTCCGCCCGCCCTGTCAAAGGCCGAATCGCGGACGTCCGTCCCTGCCGCCCGTCTTTCCGCCCGATGACCGACCGACCGCAACCGATGTCCAGCCGCACGCCGAAGCGCGCCGAGCCCCGCGCCTGGCAGCGCATGCTTTCGGGCCGGCGGCTCGACCTGCTCGACCCCTCGCCGCTCGACGTCGAGATCGAGGACGTCGCCCACGGCCTCGCGCGCGTCGCGCGCTGGAACGGCCAGACGACGGGCGACCACATCTTCTCCGTCGCGCAGCATTCGTTGCTCGTCGAGGAGATCGCAGGACGGATAGACCCCGCGGCGGCGCGCGACGTCCTGCTGTCGGCGCTGCTCCACGACGCGGCCGAATATGTGATCGGCGACATCATCAGCCCGTTCAAGGCGGTGATCGGCGACAGCTACCGCGAGGTCGAGGCGCGGCTCGTCGGCGCGATCCGGCTGCGCTTCGGCCTGAAGCGCGAGGCGCCGGCCGCGACCCAGCGCCTGATCAAGCGCGCCGACCAGAGCGCGGCCTTCCTCGAGGCGACGCGCCTCGCCGGCTTCTCCTTCGTCGAGGCCACGACGTTCTTCGGCCGGCCGGCGGGCGTCCCGGCCGACGTCGACCTGACGCCCTGGCCCGCCGGGCTCGCCGAACGGCGCTTCCTCGAGCGTTTCGACGCGCTGACGCGTTGAACCTTTTGCGGGCTCGATCGCACACATTGAGGTCACGCTCCGAAAACCTCACTCTGGTATCGATCCACAATGATCGCCGTCTGTCCCATCACCCGCCTCAGCGAGAGCGCCGAAGCCTACCGCGCCGACCGCCTGCTCTCGCTCCTTTCGGCCGGCTCCAAGGTCGCCCGTCCCGCGCGGATCGCGCCGGCCGACCACCTGACGCTCTATTTCCACGACATCGCGGAGCCGCTCCACGGCTACGTCACGCCGAGCGCCGCCCATGTCGCCGCGGCGCTCGGCTTCGCGGCGGCCGACGGCCGGCCGATCCTGGTGCACTGCTTCGCGGGCGTCAGCCGCTCGACCGCCATGGCCTTCGCGATCGCCTGCGCGCGCGAACCCGAGCGGGACGAGCGCGAGCTCGCCGAGACGCTCCGGCGCCTCAGCCCGACCGCGACGCCCAATCCGCTGATCGTGCGGCTCGCGGACGAGGCGCTCGGCCGCGGCGGCCGGATGGTCGAGGCGGTCGCCGCCATCGGCCGCGGCCGCGACGCCTTCGAGGGCGTGCCCTTCGCGCTCGAACCCGGCGCGCCCGGATGACGGAAGGGGCTGCGGTCGGGATCGGCCTGTCGGCTGCGGTCATCGCGGTCGAAAACGAGGCGCCTGAAATCCTCGTAACGCGCGGCGACGACGGACGGGCCGGCCTGCCCTCCGGCGCCTTCGACCCCGCGCGCGACCGCACGCTCGAGATCGCGCTCCGGACCTCGATCGCGCGGCAGACCGCCCTCGACGTCGGCTATGTCGAGCAGCTCTACACCTTCGGCGACCGCGGACGCGCCGTCGCGCCGCAGGCCCGGCACATGGTGTCGATCGGCTATCTCGCCCTGACGCGCCGGCCGCGAGACCGGACCGCGCTCGAGGCCGCGGGCGCGTCGTTCCGGCCGTGGTACGCCTATTTCCCGTGGGAGGACTGGCGCCGCCGCCGTCCCGAAATGCTCGACGCCGCGATCCTTCCCGCGCTCGGCGACTGGATCGCCGAGGCGCCCGAGGCCGAGACCGGCCGGGCGCTGTCGCGTCTCGCCCGCGCGCGGCTGTGCTTCGGCATCGACGGCGCGCCCTGGGACGAGGAGAAGGTGCTCGACCGCTACGAACTGCTCTACGAGGCCGGGCTCGTCGAGGAGGCCCGCCGGGACTGCCGGCCGGCGGCGCTCGAGCGGCGCGACCCGCCGCGGCTCGGAGAGGCAATGCGCGACGACCATCGCCGCATCCTCGCGACCGCAATGGGGCGGCTGCGCGCCAAGCTGAAATACCGGCCCGTGGTGTTCGAGCTGATGCCGCCGCGCTTCACGCTGACGGCGCTGCAGCTCACCGTCGAGGCGGTGGCGGGCCGCCGGCTGCACAAGCAGAATTTTCGCCGTCTCGTCGAGGCCGCGGCGCTGGTCGAGCCGACCGGCGACGCCGAGACCCGCACGGGCGGACGGCCTGCGGCGCTCTATCGCTTCCGCCGCGAGGTGATCGAGGAGCGCCCCGCGCCCGGCCTGCGCTTCCGGCGGGGATGAGGAGAGGCGTCCGGCTCGTTCGCCGCATCGCCCGTCGCCCGCCGTCGCCCGCGGCCTATATCGCCCGTCTCCTTCTTCCCTCATCGGACTCCCGCATGACCGCCGACCCCCTGCTCGTTCCGGGCGAAACCTGCTGGCGGATCGAGCGCGCGGAGCGCTTCGCCTTCATCGTCGACGCGGCGGACTACTACCGCTTCGCCAAGCAGGCGATCCTCAACGCCCGTCGCTCCGTGATGCTGATCGGCTGGGACTTCGACAGCCGGATCGAGCTCGAGCCGGAAGGCGCGACCGTCGAGGGGCCGAACCGGCTCGGTCCCTTCCTGTCCTGGGCGGCCGACCGGCGCCCGGAGGTCGAGATCTATCTGCTGAAGTGGAACCTCGGCGTCATCGAGACGCTCGCGCGCGGCGAGACCCCGTTCTACCTGCTGCAGTGGATGGCGAAGAAGAACATCCGCCTGAAGCTCGACGCAGCCCACCCGCCAATGGCCGCGCACCACCAGAAGATCGTGGTGATCGACGACGCGCTGGCGTTCTGCGGCGGCATCGACATGACCCTCGGGCGCTGGGACACGCGCGACCATCGCGAGAACCACCCCAACCGCCGCTCGCCCTGGGGCCGCCAGCTCCAGCCCTGGCACGACGCCACCACCTGCGTCGACGGCGCGGCCGCGCGGGCGCTCGGGGAGCTGGCGCGCGACCGCTGGCGCTGGGCGACCGGCGAGACGCCGCCGTCGGCGGAGACCGCCGAAGATCCCTGGCCGGACGATCTCGCGCCGACCTTCGAGGGCGTCGACGTCGGCGTCTCGCGCACCATCGCGGCCTTCGAGGACCGCGAGCAGATTTCGGAGATCGAGGCGCTCTACCTCGCCTGCATCGCCGGGGCGCGGAGGACGCTCTACGTCGAGAGCCAGTATTTCGCGAGCCGGCGCATCGCCGAGGCCATGATCGAGCGGCTGAAGGAGCCGGACGGCCCCGAGATCGTGGTCGTCAATCCGGAGTCGCAGGACGGCTGGCTCGAGGAGGCGACGATGGGCGCCGCCCGCGCGCGCCTCGTCGACCATGTGCGCCGCGCCGACGCCCACGGGCGCTTCCGGGTCTACTACCCGGCGACGCAGTCGGGCGAGCCGATCTACGTCCACGCCAAGATCATGATCGTGGACAACGAACTGCTGAGGATCGGCTCGTCCAACCTCAACAACCGCTCGATGGGCTTCGACACCGAATGCGACCTCGCGATCGAGGCGCGCGGCGACGGGCGGCTGAGGGCCGGAATCGCGACGGTGCGCTGCGATCTCCTCGCCGAGCATCTCGGCGCGACCCCCGACATGGTCGCGGCCAGGGTCGAGGAGACCGGCTCGCTGATCGCGGCGATCGAGGCCCTCGCCCGCAACGGCCGGCGCCTCGTCTCGCTGCCGGTGCGCGAACTCGGCGAGGTCGAGGAGGCGCTGGCGGAGACCGACTTCGTCGATCCCGAACGCCCGCCCGGCGTGATGCGGCGCATCCGTCGCCGGTTTTCGCGCCGGAGAAGGTGAGGCTGGAGAAGCGGTTCTTCCGTGATCCTCATGCAGAGTGAGATCATGGTGGCGTAATCTCCCCTTCCCTCGCCCGGCGGGCGATCGCATTGGCGCGACGCCTGCCGCCCCTTCTCCCGTTCACGGGAGAAGGTAAGGATGAGGGGGAGTGGCGCTGCGGGCGCAGAACAGCGCCCGTCCGCGCGGATGGGCTCTCATTCCTGAAGCTTCGGCGCAAAATCCCCTCACCCTTACCCTCTCCCGTGAACGGGAGAGGGGAGCGGCCGTGCGCGCAGCCTCCCCATGCGATCGCCTGCCGCGCGGGGGCGGAAATGCAGCGCTTCAGCCCGAAGGCTTCCTCTCCGGGCCGGCATGACGATCAACGGAAGCCGCCCGCCTTTCCTTATCCCTCGCCTTCCCCCACCCGCCCCGACGCCCTAACGTCGTCGGCCGCGTTTCGGGGGAGTCGGCGGTTTTGGACATCTGGGTTCTGCTCGTCCTGCTTGTCCTTGCGATTCCCGTGATGGCGGTCGCGGGCCTGGTCCTGGGACTGAAGGCGCGGAGCCGGATCGACCTTCTCGAACGACGGCTCGTCACGATCGAGCGCGAGCTCTCCCGACGCGTCGCCGCACAGGCCGCCGTTGCGGCTCCGGCCGAGACCGCGCCGGCTGAGGAGCGCCCGCCCGCTCCCGCCGCGCCGACGCCGGCCGCGTCTCGCCCTGCCCCGCCCCGCCCGGCGCCCCCGCGCGCAAAACCCCGGAAGCCCAAGCGCTCGCTCGAAGAGCTCGTCGGCGCGCGCTGGAGCGTGATCGTCGGCGGCCTCGCGCTCGCGCTCGGCGGCATTTTCCTCGTCCGCTACTCGATCGAGCAGGGTCTGATCGGCCCCGCGGCCCGCATCGCGCTCGGCGGCCTGTTCTCCGCGGGACTGCTCGTCCTCGGCGAACGCATGCGGCGGCGGGAGGCGGCGGCGGGACAGCCGCGACGGGCGATCGACATTCCGGCCGTGATCACTTCGGCGGGCGCCACCAGCGCCTTCGCCACCGTCTACGCGTCTTACGCGCTCTATGGCTTCCTGCCGCCGGCCGCGGCCTTCCTCGCTCTCGGGCTGGTCGCGGTCGCGGCGCTCGCCGCCGCCGTCCTGCACGGGCCGGTGCTCGGAGCGGCCGGCCTCGTCGGCGCCTACGCGACGCCGTTGCTGGTCTCCTCCGACGAGCCGAACGCGCTTGCGCTCTTCGCCTATCTGCTCGCGCCCAGCGCAGCCGCCTTCGCGGTCGCGCGGATCCGCGACTGGCCCATGCTCGCGCTCGCCGCGGGCCTCGCCGCCTTCGGCTGGGGCGCGATCGCGGTTCTGGGTGGCATCGCGGACGGCGCAGGCCCGCTGATCGTCTATTCCGCCGCCCTGATCGCGCTCGCGGCCGCGATGCATTCGGGCCTGCGCGCGCGGGCGCCCGACGCCCTCCTGCCCGACCGGATCTCGGGGCCGCTGATCGCGCTGTTCGCGCTTCTCGTCTGCGCCGCGCCCGCGATCGACGGCTTCGGCGCGGCGACCCTGACCGCGACCGGGGCGATCCTCCTCGCCCTGCTCGGCCTCGCCGCCTGGACTCCCGGCCTCGCGCCGCTCGGCGTCGTCGGGGCCGCGCTCGCGGGGCTCGTCGCGCTGTCGTTCGACGACGCGGCGCTGCTCGCGGTCGCCGAGGCCACGAGCCTGCCAGGACCCGGCGAGACGCCCCGCAGCGACGGCGTCTGGAGCTTCGTCGTCTTCTGTGGCGCGCTCGGCGCGGCCTTCCTCGCGGGCGGCGCGGAGGCGGCGAGCCGGGCGCCGGCGAAACCCGCATGGCGCAGCGGCCTGCTCGCCGCCGCGGCGGCCACGGCGCCGGTTCTGCTACTCGCCCTCGCTTACTGGCGCGTCGCCGACTTCGCCCCGGACCTGCGCTTCGCGACCATCGCCGTGCTGCTCGCGGGCGCGCTCGCGCTGCTCTGCGAGGACGCCGCCCGGCGGGAGCCATCGGGCGCGGCGAGCCCCGCCGCGACCGCGGCGTTCGCGACGGGGGCCTCCGCGGCGCTCGGCCTCGCGCTCGCCATGGCGATGCGCGAAGGCGCGCTCACCGTGGCGCTGTCGTTCCTCGCCATGGCGCTCGGTCTCGTCGCCGCGCGCCGCCCGATCCGCGCGCTCGGCTGGCTCGCGACGGCCGTCGCGGCCCTCGTCGCGCTCCGCGTCGCGATCGACCCGCGCATCGTGGGCGACGACCTCGGGACGACGCCGGTTTTCAACGCCCTGCTGTGGGGCTACGGCGCGCCGGCGGCGGCCTTCTGGATCGGCGCGCGCGGTTTCCGGAAGGCCGCGCTGCCCCATCCCGCGACCGCGCTCGAAGGGCTCTCGCTCGTCTTCGCGCTGCTGCTCGGCGTCATGCAGGCGCGGCATTTCGCGAATGGCGGCGACATGACGGCCGCCCGCTTCGGCCTGCTGGAAGCCGGCCTCGACGCGACCGTCGCCTTCGCGCTGTCGGCCGCGGCGGGACGGCTCTCGCTCGGCCGGTCCAGCCCCGCGCTGCGCTGGGGCGCGCTCGCGGCGGGGGCGCTCGGCGCGGCCACGTCGCTCATCGGGCTGCTCGCGGTCGCCAATCCCTATTTCACGGGCGAACTGGTCCGCGGGGGCGCGCTCTTCAACGATCTCGTTCCCGGCTACCTGCTGCCGGCGCTCGCCGCGGCGGCCGCTGCGCGGTTCGCCGGCGCCGGGCGGCCCGCCTGGATGCGCCGGACGCTCGGGGGCGCGGCGCTCGCGCTCGCCTTCGCTTTCCTGACGCTCGTCGTGCGCCGCGCCTTCGCCGGCCCGATGCTCGACGGCGGTTTCGACAGCGACGCGGAATGGTGGGCCTATTCGGTCGTCTGGCTCGTCTTCGCGCTCGTCCTGCTCGCCGCGGGCGTCTTCCGCCGTTCGCAGACGCTCCGGCTCGCCTCGGCGCTGGTGATCGTCGCCGTCGTGCTGAAGGTGTTCCTGCTCGACCTTTCGGGCCTCGGCGGCGTCTGGCGCGCTGTGTCCTTCATCGGGCTCGGCGGCGTGCTGGTCGGCGTCGGCCTCGTCTATCAGCGATTGTTGAGCCCGAAGACCGCCGCCCCCGCATGACTTGTGGCGAAAGATGGGCTATGTGCCTT
The DNA here is from genome assembly GCA_003241695.1 of Ancylobacter novellus. Lineage (GTDB taxonomy): Bacteria > Pseudomonadota > Alphaproteobacteria > Rhizobiales > Methylopilaceae > Methylopila. The sequence continues at coordinate 201,333 of QFPN01000004.1, forward strand.
GCGGGGACGCAAGACCTAACGATCTCGGACGGGCTTGCCGAATGCTTCAGTGGGATGATTTCAGGCTGGTGAAGGCGATCGCCGAGAGGCGCTCGCTCGCCGGAGCCGCGGAGATGCTCGGCGTGAACGCCTCGACGGTGTTCCGACGCCTCGGCGCGCTCGAGGAACGGCTCGGCGCGCGCCTGTTCGAACGCGGGAGGGCCGGCTACGGCCTCACCCCCGCGGGCGACGAAATGTCGGCGATCGCCGACCGCATGGCCGACGACATCGTGTCGTTCGAGCGCCGGGTCATGGGCCAGGACCTCGCCCCGACCGGGGAACTGCGCGTCACCACCAACGACAGCCTGCTGATCCACGGCCTGACCGACGTGTTCGCGGGCTTCCGCGAGGCCTATCCGGAGATCACGCTCGACGTGGTGGTGGGCAACGCCGTGCTGAACCTGTCGAAGCGCGACGCCGACATCGCGCTGCGCGTCACCTCCTCGCCGACCGAGACGCTGGTCGGCCGCCGCCTCGCCTCGATCAACTGGGCGGTCTACGGCCTCGCGCCGCTGAAGGAGGTGTCATCGATCGAGGCGCTCGACCACCTGCCGTGGATCGGCCCCGGCGACATGCTCGGCGCGCTGCAGCGCTGGCTGCGCGACGTCGTGGGCGAGCACAAGATGGTCTACCGGCTGAACACCGTGCTTGGCATGGCCGAGGCGATCGCGGCCGGCATCGGCGTCGGGCCGCTTCCCTGCTACATCGCGCACCGCTTCCCGAGCCTCGTGCGGCTCTACGATCCGCCCGGCCAGCAGCCGCCGGGCCTGTGGATCCTGACCCATCCGGACCTGCGCTCCTCGGCCCGCATCCGCGCCTTCATGGACCATGTCGGCCAGGAGCTCGCGCGGCGCCGCCCGTGCTTCGAGGGCGTGAAGGAAAGGGAACGCGAGCCGGCGTGAGAGGCGCGGCTGGCGTGAGGCGCGAGCCGACGTGAGGCGGCGCGGCTGATCGCCCCCCTCTCCCGCTTGCGGGAGAGGGTAAGGGTGAGGGTTTTTGCGCCGAAGCCTCAGGATGAGAACGCGTCCGCGCGGACGGGGGTTCTTTCTGAAAGCAGCGTTACGCCCCCTCATCCGCACCTTCTCCCGCGTGCGGGAGAAGGTGCGGCCAGCGTCGCGCCATATGCGTATCAGCCTGCCCGCGAAGGACTGCCGGGCGCTACGCGCCGTCGCCCAAACTGATCCCCGCCGCGTCGGCCACCGCCGTCAGGACGCCTTCCCGGTTCGAGAACAGATCGGCGTTCCAGACCCGCAGCACCTTCCAGCCAAGATTGCGAAGGCGAGCGTCTCGGGTCTCGTCGCTCATCGAGCCCGCGTGCTGGCCGCCGTCGAGTTCGACCACAAGGCGAGCGGACACGCAGGCGAAATCGACGACATAGGGGCCGAGCGGCGTTTGCCGCCGGAACTTCAGGCCGAGCAGCCGGCGGTCCCGGAGCAAACGCCACATGGCGCACTCGGCCTCGGTCGGCTCCTGCCGCAGCTTGCGGGCGAAATCCCTCTTCTGGCCGTCGCGCATCTTCCGGACGCACCCTCATCCGACCTCGGCTTCGCCTCGGCCACCTTCTCCCGCTCCGCAGGAGAAGGGAAGAACGCCTCAAGCCGCCGCCTTGCGCACGTCCTTCACGTCGGTGAACTCGACCTTTTCCCAGCGCTCCTTGGCGCGGCCCATCTGGAAGGCGGAGCCCGCCAGAAGCACCGGGTCGCCGTCGAGGTCTTCCGCGAGGCTCGAACGGTTGGCGGCGAGGAACTCGTCCAGCGTCTTGCGGTCCTCGGCCCGCACCCAGCGGGCGATCGAGTACTGGCTCTGCTCGAAGCCGACCTCGAGCCCGTATTCGGCGAGAAGCCGCCCCGTGAGCACGTCAAGCTGCAGCGCGCCGACCACGCCGACGAGCGCGGGGGAGCCGTCATAGGGGCGGAACACCTGCACCACGCCCTCCTCCGCGAGTTCCTGCAGCGCGGATTTCAGCTTCTTGGCCTTCATCGCATCCTCGAGCCGCACGCGGCGCAGGATTTCGGGCGCGAAGCTCGGCACGCCGAGGAAGCTGATGTCCTCGCCCTCGGTCAGCGTGTCGCCGATGCGAAGCGCCCCGTGGTTCGGGATGCCGACCACGTCGCCGGCGTAGGCTTCTTCCGCGAGCGCGCGGTCCTGCGCGAAGAAGAACTGCGGCGCATGCACGCCGATCGTCTTCTGGGTGCGGGTCTGCTTCACCTTCATGCCGCGGGTGAGCTTGCCCGAACACAGCCGCACGAACGCGATGCGGTCGCGGTGGTTCGGGTCCATGTTGGCCTGGACCTTGAACACGAAGGCGGTCATGCGCGGCTCTTCCGGCGACACCGGCCGCTTGTCGCTGTCGAGCCCCTGCGGCGCGGGCGCGAGGTCGGCGAGCGTGTCGAGCAGGTCGCGGACGCCGAAGTTGCGCAGCGCCGAGCCGAACAGCACCGGCGTCAGGTGGCCCTCCCGGAACGAGGCGAGATCGAAGGTCTTCAGCGCCCCCTGCGCGAGCTCCATCTCCTCGGTGACCTGCGCCAGCCGGTGCTCGCTCACGAGCTCCTTCAGCGCGTCGAGCCCCTCGCCCGCGAATTCGTCGCCGCCGTCCACCATGCGGATGCGGCCCGACTTCAGCTCGAAGGTGCCGGCGAAATCGCGGCCGCCGCCGATCGGCCAGGTCAGCGGCGCGACGTCGAGCGCGAGCTTCTCCTCGATCTCGTCGAGGATTTCGAACGGATCTCGGCTCTCGCGGTCCATCTTGTTGACGAAGGTCACGATCGGGATGTCGCGCATCCGGCAGACCTCGAACAGCTTTCGGGTCCGCTCCTCGATGCCCTTGGCGGCGTCGATCACCATCACCGCGCTGTCGACCGCGGTGAGGGTCCGATAGGTGTCTTCCGAGAAGTCCTCGTGGCCCGGCGTGTCGAGCAGGTTGAAGACGCAGTCGCGGTATTCGAACGTCATCACCGAGGTCACGACCGAGATGCCGCGGTCGCGCTCGATCGCCATCCAGTCGGAACGGGTGCGGCGGCGCTCGCCCTTGGCCTTCACCTGTCCGGCGAGCTGGATCGCGCCGCCGAACATCAGGAGCTTCTCCGTCAGCGTGGTCTTGCCCGCGTCCGGGTGGCTGATGATCGCGAAGGTGCGCCGCCGCTCGACTTCGCGGGCGAGCGGCGTGGCGGGGGTCTGGGCGATTGCGGCGTCGGTCATCGAAATCTGCTGGCGGCGGCGGTCTGCGTGCTTCGAGACGCCTGCTCCGCAGGCTCCTCAGCATGAGGACCGTGGAGGCGAGCCAACACGACGGTCCTCATGCTGAGGAGCGCCGCAGGCGCGTCTCGAAGCACGCAAGGCGCTCGATGTCAGACGTCGAGCGTAGCTCGCATAGCGGACCGCTCGACGCAAGCGCCCACTGTCTCGAGCAACCCGCAGTCAGCCGGCCGAAGGCGTCCAGATCGCGGCGTCGGCGGCGTCGACCTTCTTCGGGAACAGCCCTTCGGCGAAGAAGGCGTCGGCGATCGTCTGCTGCTCCGCGAGGCCCTCGCGGGTGACGGCGCCGACCTTGTAGGAGCGGCGGGCGTTCGCCTTTTCGACCGTCGCCGCGTCCATGGCCCAGAGCGGCGCGAGCCGTTCGGCCGCCGGCTTCGGGTCGGACTTGACGCTTTCGCCCGCCGCCTTCAGCCGGCCGACGATGGTGTCGAGCACAGCGCTCCCGCGCTCCGAAAAATCCTTGGTGGCGAGATAGTAGCGCTTGTAGCTCGCGAGGCCGCCCGAGCCGTCGGCGAGGACCCGCGCGCCCGACTGCGCCTGGATGCTGGAGATGAACGGCTCCCAGATCACGACCGCGTCGACCTTCGCGGTCGAGAAGGCGGCGCGGCCGTCGGCCGGCGTGAGATAAGCGGGCGTGACGTCCTTGATCGACAGTCCCGCTTTGGCGAGCGCCGCCAGCAGCAGGAAATGGCTGCCTGCGCCCTTGGTGACCGCGACCTTGCGGCCCTTGAGCTGCTCGACGGAGGCGATGTCGGAGCCGGACTGGACCAGGATCGCCTGGGCGGACGGCGACGGCGCCTCCTCGGCGACGAAGACGAGCTTCGCGCCCGCGGCCTGCGCGAACACCGGCACAGTGTCCGCGACGTCGGCGCTGAAGTCGATGTTGCCGATGTTGAGGGATTCGAGCAGCGGCAGGCCGCTGGTGAATTCGTGCCAGGAAACCGTCACGCCGCGTTCGCCGAGCGCCTTTTCCAGCGAACCGTCGGACTTCAGCAGGCTCGTCAGCGTCGAAGAGCGCTGGAAGCCGATGCGCACCGCCGTCGGCGCTTCCGCGCGACCGAAAGACGGGACGGCGATCGCGGAGGCGGCGCCGGCCGCGGCTCCCGCGAGAAACAGGCGGCGCGAAAGGGTCGGAGCGTGGCGCATGGGGCGTACCGAGCGAGAGGAACCGTCGCCCGACATGGGCGGATTCCATCTTTGATATAATCCATCATTTTTATCAAGTTTAAGAGTTGCCGAAGGCCCCAAGTTGCGGTTTCGACAGCAGAAATCGCAAAAGATCCATACCATGGAACCTTTTGTGCGCCGCACAATGACCCAGAAATCATCACCGGAGGCGCACATTCGCTCTCTAGGGAAGCCCCGACTTGAACAGATCGGGGAACTAATTCCTAATGACGATGCCCATCACGCTTGCCGCCGCCGGCCTTTCAGCGATTGCGCTGGCGTCCCTCGCGGCCGGCCCCGCCGCCGCCCAATGCGGCAAGGCCTCCTGGTACGCGTTGCATTCCAAGACGGCGAGCGGCGAGCGGATGCAGCCCTACGCGCTGACCGCGGCCCACCGCACGCTTCCTTTCGGCACGCGGATCCGGGTCAGCAACCAGCGAACCGGCAAGAGCGTCGTGGTGCGCATCAACGACCGCGGCCCCTTCATCCGCGGCCGCTTCCTCGACCTCTCGAAGGGCGCCGCGCGCTCGATCGGCATGGGCGGCGTCGGCAGCGTCTGCGTGGCGAAGATCGGGTGAGCGACGGCTGAGCGGAATGCCTGCTCCCGCCGATCCGTCGCGTATCGCACAAACAGTCTTCATGCTGAGGAGCCCGCGAAGCGGGCGTCTCGAAGCACGCACTCACTCGACGCGCGATGGACGTCTGGGTCTCCATCCTCCGCTGCTCCGACGGCTCCTATTACGTCAGCTCGACGCGGGGGAATCTGGAACGGCGTTTCGCGGAGCACCAGAGCGGCCATTTGGGTGGATACACCGCCGCTCGCCTACGCGAAACCTTGGTCTTTTTCGAGCGGTTCATCCTTGCTTCGAGACGCGCCTTCGGCGCTCCTCAGCATGAGGAAGGGTGGCGCTCGCCGAAGGCGATTGCAGAGATCGCAGTCGTCAGCCGCCCGCTACCCCAACCCCGCCGGCGCGTTGTCGCGGCGGGCGAGTTCCGCCACTTGCGGCCGGGCGAAGGCCTGTTTCGGCGCATCGAGCCTTGGCCGCGCCGCGCCCTGCTCGCGGGTCGGGGCGTCGCGCCAGCGATGGCCGTCCCAGGCGCGCACGCCGAGCGCGACATGGCCGGACCGATCGACCTCGATGCGGTGATAGGCGTTGGGCTCGCCGCGCAGCCGCGTCGAGGTGGCGGTCGAGGCCTGCGCGACCACGAGGCCCGGAAGATCGTCGGCCGCGGGCTCGTGCGCGGTGAGGTAGCCGCGGTGGTGATGGCCGGCGAGCACCAGCCCCACGCCGAGCTCGCGGAACAGGTCGAGCGCCGGCCCCGCCCGGCCGACCACGTCGAGGTCCGGCTCCGCGTCCGGCGGATGCAGCGCGTGATGCGCGACGACGATCCGGAACAGGTTTTTGGGCAGCGCCTCCACCCGGCGGCGGAACCGCATGAGCTGCGGCAGGCTGAACCGCCCGTTCGACCAGTCGAGCGAAAACGCCATCCGCCGCGCGGTGTTGAGGCCGAGCACCGCGACCGTGTCGTCGGTCCATGTCGGCTCGAGATCACGGCTGACGTAGCGGCGCCACCGCCGGAACGGGTCCACGAAGCGCTGGATCAGGTGGATGTAGGAGATGTCGTGGTTGCCGGGCACGGCGAGCACCGGCGCTTTCAGGCTCTGCAGGAATTCGGAGCCGCGGCGGTATTCGTGGCGGTGGGCGCGCTGGGTGAGGTCGCCCGACACGATGACGAGGTCGGGCGGATCGGCGTTGATCTCGGCCCGCAGCGCCTCGACGATCACGGGATCGACGCGGTCGAAATGCAGGTCGGAGAGGTGTACGAGGCGCGTCATGGGGCGACCGCGGGAAGAAGGCGTGACGTCGCCGCCCTCTCCAGCATGCGAGGCCTCCGCGAAACGCCCGCGACGGTTCCGCTCCCTCCCCCTTGCGGGGAGGGTAAGGGTGGGGGTGGCTCAGAACGGGGCTTCGAACGTGGGCTCAGAGCGGCGTCATCCTCTCCGCCATATCCGGAGCCACCCCCACCCCCGCCCCCTCCCCGCAAGGGGCAGGGGAGAACGGCGCCTGCGGCCCTTTCGAGGAGGCTTCGCATGCGGGAGAGGGCAAGGGCGATGGGCCGTGCGGAGCGGGCGCTGCGTTCCGACGCCCCCTCGTTCTGACCTCCCGCCTGCGGGAGAAGGGATCCCCGGCGTCGCGGCCGGCGGCCCCTCACGCCGCCGTCTCCAGCTCCGGCGCGGCGGTTCTCGGCCGCAGCACCTTCAGCGCCTTCGGCAGCACGCGGTAGTTGAGCGGCGGGCGCATCAGCCGCGTCTCGCCGTCGTTCATCACGCGGAGAAGCTTGCGGCGGCTCGTCACCGTCAGCGCCGCGACGTGATGGGTTTCGAGGTCGACGTCATGGGTCCAGCGGCCGAGCGCCATCCGGATCGAAAGCCGGACCAGCGGCCAGGCGCTGAGGCGGCGTGTGGCGTAGAGCGTCAGTTCTCCGCGATCGAGGCGCGAGCGGGTCAGCACCTGACCGAAGCCCTCGTCATAGGCGTTGTTCGCGACCACGATCGCCTTCGAGCGGATCGTCACGGGCCCGTCCCCGAGGTCGAGGCCGATCCGCATCGCCGGATAGCGGTACATCGACTTGAGGCCGGCGATCGCCTGCCGCCACCAGCCGATGAAGCCCATATGCAGCCGGTTGCGCTCGCGCCGCTCGGCGAGCCGCGCCGGCACGCCAAGCATCGAGTTGCACAGGAACTTGCGGCCGTTCACGTCGCCGACGTCGATCTCCACCACCTCCGCGTCCGCGAAAGCGAGGATCGCGGCGTCGAGATCGACAGGCACGCCGAGATCTTTGGCGAGCAGGTTCATTGTGCCGAGCGGCAGCGGGGCCAGGACCTTGTCGGAGCCGAGCAACGCCTCCGCCGCGGTCGCGATGGTGCCGTCGCCGCCGGCGGTCACGATCGCCTCGACCGGCAGGTCGCGCGCGCGCGCCATGCGGGCGTCGAGGTCGCCCGCGTCGCCGTCGAGGACCTCGCTCACCTCGAGCCCGGCTTCGCGCAGCTTCGACGCCAGCTCGGCGGCGGCGTCGGGTCGCCCGATGAGCGAGCCCGACGAGGAGTTTACGATGAGGGCGACCTTCAACCGTCACATGCTCCGTTGCGTCACGCTTCGGCGGCGGCGTCCTCCTGCTCGATGAAGCGCCGCAGCCGCGCCTGGTCCCGACCGGCGCCCGTGACGAAATAGAGCGCGGTGATGAGCAGGATAAGACCGATGGCGATCGCGGGCGCGGTGAGGTCGCCGCCCTGGAACAGCCGCACCACGATCAGAGACGAGCACACCAGCGCGCCGAGCATGGGCACGAACACCGGCACCTCGAAGGTGTCGGAGGGCGTTTCCTCGCGGTTCTTCAGGATCACCAGCGCGACGTTGACCACGGTGAACACGGTGAGCAGCAGCAGCACGGTGGCGGAAGCCAGCGCCTTGATGTCGCCGATCAGCGACAGAACCACCACGATGCCGAAGATCGCGAAGATCGCGACATGCGGGGTGCGCCGGGAGGCGTTCACCTTGCCGAGAACTTCCGGCATCAGCCCCTGGCGCGACATGCCGTAAAGCAGGCGCGAGCCCATCACCCAGTTGACGAGCGCGGTGTTCGACACCGCGAAGATGGTGATCACCGACAGGATGATCGGCGGGAACCAGGGCCACGCCTTCTCGACCACGGCGACGAGCGCGAGCGCCTTCGGCAACTCGTTCCACGGAATGACCGAGACCGCGGTGATCGCGACCGCCATGTAGATCACCGTCGCGGCCACCATCGCCATGATGATGGCGAGCGGCATGTTGCGCTTCGGATTCTTCACCTCCTCGGCGACGTTGAGCATGTCCTCGAAGCCGATGAAGGAGAAGAAGGTCAGAACCGCGCCCTGCATGATCAGGATCGCGATCGTTCCGAGCTCGCCGTTGTGGCTCGCCTCGGGCGGAAAGGTCAGCAGGTTCTGCGAGCCCCAGTAGGAGACGCCCGACGCGATGACGATCAGCAGGCCGGTGGCCTCGATGATCGTGCAGAGCGCGTTGAACCACATGCATTCCTTGATGCCGCGCAGCAGGATGCCGCCGATGAACACCAGGAAGCCGATGGCGAGCATCCAGATCGGAATCTGGAGCCCGAAGAGCTTCGCAATCGATTCCGCCACCACGTTCGACTGCGTCGCGATCGAGGTGAGGCCCGAACAGACAACGGTCAGCCCCACCACGTAGGACAGCAGCGGGATCATATAGGCGCGCTGGGTGACGTAGGCCGCGCCGCCAGCCTTCGGATAGCGCGAGACGATGTTGGCGTAGGAGAGGCCCGTGAGCATCGCGGCGACCATCGAGACGATGAACGCCATCCACACCGCAGAGCCGAGCTGCCCGGCCGCCTGCCCGATCAGCCCGTAGATGCCGGCGCCGAGCATCGAGCCGAGGCCGTAAAGCGTGATCTGCCAGAGCGTGACCGACCGATCGAGTTTCGGTTCGCCCGTTTCATCCGTCGCCGCCGCCATCGCGCCCTGCTCCTTCGCCTTGCGTGACAGGCCGGTGACCGGCCTCCGTTCAAGGTTAGGGCGAAATTGCGGCGCGCCAATATGACGTGCGCATTGCGATGCGGAAAAGAAAACGGCGCGCGAGGCCCGAAGGTCCCGCGCGCCGCCGATCCGGCACGGCGGCCGGAAGCGTTTACTTCTCGCTGCTGAGCAGCGGCGTGATGTTGCGCACCGTCACGCGGCGGTTGCGCTCCTCCGCGCTTTGCGTGTCGACCTTGAGGTACTGCTCGCCATAGCCCTGCGTGACGAGGTTCTCGGCAGGTATGTCGAAGTACTTGGTCAGCACCTCGGCGACCGACTCGGCGCGGCGGTCGGAGAGCGACAGGTTGTCCTCGTCCGAACCCACGGCGTCGGTGTGGCCCTCGACCATGAAGACCGTCTGCGGGTTCTTCTTGATCGCGTCCTCCATCGCCTGCCCGACCTTCTCGAGCTTCGGAATCTGGTCGTCCTTCACGTACCAGGAGCCGGTGTCGAAAGTGATCGCGTCGAGATCGACCGAGCGGACGTACTGGCGCAGCGGCGCGCTCTGGCGAACCTCGTCGAGCGAGTAGCTGCGCTCGAGCCGCTGGACCGGCGGCGCGGTGAACGCCTCCTCGATGTCCCGCTCGGACGCGACGTCGGCGTCGACGACGTAGCGCTCGCGCGGAATGGTGATCACCGGCGGGGCGAGGTTGAGGTTGATGAACAGCCCGTCGGGGCGGCGACGGTTGTCGATCAGCACGTATTCCCGGCCGCGATGCTCGCGCACGCGGCGGATCAGCCGGCCGTCGCCGTCCGTCACGGTGATGACGCGCGACCCGTCGGGCCGGGTGATCACGGTGCGGATCTCGCCGTCGCGGCGCTCCTCGCGGATGTTGCGGGGATCGACGCCGAAGCGGATGCGGGCGGACTCGTCGCGGCGGATGATGACGCGATCGCCCTCGCGGATGATCCGGCGGCCGCCGGGCTCCGTGATGATGACGCGGTTGCCCTCGCGGGTTTCCTTGCGCTCGTCCTTCAGCCTGTCGATGCGGTCGTTGAGCTTCTCGTTCTCGCGGCGCTGGTCGCGGATGCGGTCCTTGAGCTCATCGACCCGCTTCTCCTCGCGGCGGTCCTCACGACGCTCCTGCCGGTCTTCCCGGCGCTCCTGGGCGTCTTCGCGCTTCTCCCGACGCTCCTCGCGGAGCTTCTCGAGCCGGTTGCTGCGATCGTCCTTGGTCGCGTCGTCGGGCTTCTTGGGATCGGCGCCCTTGTTCGAATCCGAATTCTTCGAGTCCGAATCCTTGTTCCTGCCCTCGGACGCCTTCTCGTCGCGCTCGCGGCGACGCTCTTCACGCATCTCGCGCAGACGGCTGCGATCGTCGTCCGACGCCTTCGGGGCGTTGTCCGGGGACGCGCCGCCGGCCGGGCCGGACCCCGCATTGTTTCCGGAGCCGCCGCGATTGTCGTCGGCCTTCTGGCGGCGCTCCTCGCGCCTGCGCTCCCTGTCGCTCTGCGCGTCGGGAGAGTTCGAGCTCCCCGCGGACGGCGCGGTCGCGGGCTTGCTGTCGTTCGTTGCGGGCGTCCGGGACGGCTTGGAGTCGGAAGGCGACGCGGCGTCGTCGCGCCGCTGCTGGCGCTCTTCGCGCTGCTGCTGCCGTTCCTGCTGACGCTGCTCCCGCTGCTGCTGACGGTCCTCGCTCGGCTGGGACTGGCGGTCCTCCCGCTGCTGCTGGCGCTCCTGCTTTTGCTGCTGGCGCTCCTCGCGCTGCTGCTGCCGTTCCTCCCGGCGCTGCTGCCTGTCGTCGTCGGACTGCGCGACGACGATCGGGGCCTCCACGGCGACAGGCGCGGCGCGCGCAGGCGACATGAAGGATGGCGCGGCGATGGCGAAAGCCGGGAGCACCGTGCCCGCGAGCAGCAGAATCTTGGTTCTTCTCATGATCGACCTTGTAGCGTTTCAGGCATTTCGATGGTCACGAGCCACGAGCGCCTCGATAGCCCCGCAGATTATCTATTCTCGGAATTTGTTCAGTCAATGACCGACCCCTCCTTTATTGCAATGCACTCAACATTTCGAAGCGAGATAGATTTCGCCATTCATATTGCGTTCATCTTTGACTGATCAGCACAGCGCATGAACAGTCTACCGTCGACTGTCGTCTTCCGCTCGACCGCCGGCGGTCGACGCGGGAGCCGCGCCGGGCTAAGAAGCCTCCGATCATGCGACGCGACGTGCGACCAAAGGGGACGCCGCGGCGGTTCGGGGGCTTGCGTCTTTGAGTGTTCGGTCTCGCATCGCGGTCACGCTCGTCTGCGCGCTGCTCGCCGGCTGCGGCGGCCGTCCGGAGGGCGTGCTCGTCCCGAGCCCCGCCAGCGCGCCCGGCGTCTCGACCGTCGACCTCATGGCCGTGACCGTCCGAAGGCCCACCGCGCAGCCGGGCATGCTGTTCTCTGGCGAGCGCGCCTCGAAGGTCTCGCTCACCGACATCCGGATCTCGATCCCGCCGGACTCCGCGCGCCGGATCGGCGAGGTGCAGTGGCCGAAGAAGCTGCCGCCGAACCCGGCGACCGAGTTCTCGACGCTGTCGGCGACCGAGGTCACGCGCGACCAGGCCCGCGGCTGGTTCCGCCGCGAGGCGAAGGGCCGCCGCCACGTGCTGCTGTTCGTGCACGGCTTCAACAACACCTACGAGGACGCGGTCTACCGCTTCGCCCAGATCGCGCATGACAGCGGCGCCGAGGCCGTGCCGGTGCTGTTCACCTGGCCATCGCGCGGATCGGTGTTCGCCTATCAGTACGACCGCGAGAGCACGAACTATTCACGCGACGCGCTCGAAGAGACCCTGCAGACGCTGGCCAAGGCGCCGGAGATCGAGGACGTCTCGGTGCTCGCCCATTCGATGGGCTCGTTCCTGACGCTCGAGTCGCTGCGGCAGATGGCGATCCGCAACGGCCGCATCGCGCCCAAGATCCGCAACGTCATCCTCGCCGCGCCCGACGTCGACGTCGACGTGTTCAAGCAGCAGCTCGGCGAGATGGGACCGCCGAACGAGCGTCCCCGCTTCACGATCTTCACCTCGACCGACGACCGGGCGCTGATGCTGTCCAGCCGCATCGCGGGCCAGGTGCCGCGTCTCGGCGCGATCGACCCCAAGGCGGAGCCCTACGCCAGCGAGTTCAGGCAGGCGAACATCCAGGCCTTCGACCTCACCGACGTCCAGAGCGCCGACCAGCTCCGCCACGGCAAGTTCGCGAGCGCCGACGTGGTGAGGGCGATCGGCGTCCGCCTCGTCGACGGCCAGAAGATCGCGACCAACGACCCCAGTCTCGGAGAGCGCGTCGGCCAATTCACCACCGGCCTCGCCTCCGGCGCCGGCGCCGCGGCCGGGGCGATCGTCACGGCGCCGCTCGCGATCGTCGATCCGAGGACGCGCCGCAGCTACGGCGACCAGTGGGGATCGGTCGGCGGCGGCTTCAACGACGCCGCCTCGTCGCTGCGGCCGGACCAGCGCCGCCGCGCTCAGGCGCCGACGGCCAGCTCCGCCGGCGCGAGCCCTTCGAACTCCGCCGCGACGCGCTGACCGGGCTTCGCCTGCAGGAAAGGCGTCGTCGAGCCGGTGGTCACGACGTCGCCTGCCCTGAGCCAGCGTCGCGTGCCGGCGAGCCGGTTGGCGAGCGCGACAAGCAGCCAGGTGGGATCGCCGGCCGAATTGCCGCCGCGATGCGCGAACGCCGGCGCGCCGTCGATGAGCAGCCGCACCGGCAACTCGCCGAGCGGCCCGAGCGGCGCGCGCTCCGACCCCGGCCCGAGGATCAGCGCGCCGTGGCTCTGGCGGTCGGCGGCCTTCCAGAGCGACGGGGTCGCGCGCCAGTCCGCGAAGGCGGTGTCCAGCACCTCGATCGCCGCATGCCAGGTCCCGATCGCGCCGAGCACGTCGTCGGCCTCGTAGAGGTTTCCGCGCGGCGGCAGGTCGCGCGCGAAGGTCACGGCGATCTCGGCCTCGACGGCCCAGAGCCGGAGCACCGAGCCGGGGATCCTGGCGGCGCCGCGATGAAGGGTGTCGGCCGAGATCTCGCCGACCCCCGGACCGGACGTCGGCGACGAAGCCCCGACCTTCCAGGCCACGGGTCCGCCGCGGCGGGCGACGAGCGTCTGATGGATCGCCCAGGCTTCCGTCTCGTCGGCGGGCGCAAGCTCGGCCGGCAGACTCTGGACGGCCTCGCCCGGAAGGCGCGCCGCGGCGAGGAAAGTCGCCGCCGCCTCGATCTTCTCGCTGGATCCCGTCACGCGCCGTCTCCCTCAGGCCTCGTCCGCCATCGGGCGGCGAACGTATGGGCGAAGATCGCCGCCGCGACGACTGCCGCGACGGCCGGCCCCGGTTGTAGCGCGTCTTCGTGAACGCATCCGTCATCGTTTCGACAGATCGCTCTCCTGCCGGGTCGCGATCGCGGCTTAAGGTTTTCGGGATCTTTCCGGCGCCACGCGCGCCGAAATCCCAACCCGCACAAGCGCGTGAACCGGAGCCTTTCGGGTTTTCCGGATGGTATCCGGCTGACATCCTTCCGCAACGGCGAACGAATCATCTCGCAACCGCGAGAAGGGGGACGGTTGGCTTCAGGACGTTTCGGGGCGGCGCTCGCGCTGTGCGTGTTCGGCGCGTGCCTGCCGCAAAAGGCGGCCGCACAGCAGGCGTGGCTGTCGGACTGGGCCTCGCACAAGCGCGACGAGATCGGCTCCGTCCTCGAGGCCAGGGTCGATCCCTCCGCCGAATATGAGACGCCCGTCTCCTTCGCGATCCCGCGCCGCCCGGCGACGCCGCTCTCCGACGCCGAGACGGCGCGCGCCGACGCCACGATCGCGCTCTACAAGGAACGCTTCGGCCGCAATTCGCCGTCGAGCTTCCTGTGGAGCGGGCTCGAAACCGCCAATCCGCTGACGCGCGACGAGAGCTACCGCTGGAACGCGCTCGACGACCAGGGCCTGTTCGACCCGGAGCGGCGCGCAGCGATGATCGACCGCGCCGCGGCGCTCGGGATCGTCAACCTGCGCATCGGCCTCGCCAATCACGAGATCGATCTCGACGAGCCTGCGAGCTGGGCGAAGCACGACGCCTTCGTGCGCGACCTCGCGGCGGCCGGGCTCAATCTCAGCCTCGACCTGCACCATTTCGGCGTCGAGGACCGCTTCCGCTCCGCCGACGCCTCGGGCGCGCTGCTGCCGGAGACGAGCTACTACCTGCATCCCGACTGGCCGGACTATTTCGCCCGGTTCTCGGCCGAAGCCTTCCGGCGCTACGGCGACCAGATCCGCGCCGTGACGCTGGTCAACGAGCCGGAGACCACGGTCGGCTTCAATTCCGAGATGTGGCACGGCGCCGTTCCCGGCTGGGGCGACCCGCGCCACGACCTCTATTACGTCGAGCGCGCCTTCGCGATCGCGGCCGGCGCCGTGAAGGCGAGGCTCGCGATCGAGGCCGAGCTTGCGAAGACCGGCTCCCGGACGCTGTTCGTCCACACCGAGGCGGCGGTCTGGAAGCCCGGAAAGACCGATTTCAACCGCGCCGTGCGCTTCCTGCCGAGCGACCTGATCCTCGGCAAGTCATGGCTGCTGGAGACGGATCCGGAGCGCCTCGCCGCGACGCCGCTCGACCGGCTCGCCCGCGAGGCGCGCCGCAAGGACAGGGCGACGCGGGGAAGCCGCCAATGGCTGCTCTCGGCCTACGTGTTCTCGACCCGCGACGTGGACGAGCAGGCGGCGCGGCTCCGAAAGCTCGCGGGGATGATCGCAAGCCTCGGCGCGCTGCACCGGGAGCTTTCGACGACCTTCGGCAAGACCATGCGCGACGACACGATCTTCGCCGCCGACTACTACGCCCACAACGAGGCCAAGGGCACGAGCGGCGAATGGCTGTCGCCCGAGCCGCAGCTCTACGCCGCGCAGGCGGCGGCCGGCGAGCGCCGCGGGCTCTACGCCATGATCCGCGACTATCACGACCGCTACCGCGTGCCGATGATGATCGGCGAAAGCGGCACGCCCTTCTACGCCTACGGCGCGCGCTGGCACGCCGAGATGCTGCTGGAGGCCGCCGCCGCCATGGAGGACGGCGCGCCGCTGCTCGGCTACGTGATCTACCCGCTGGTCGACACCTATGGCTGGGAGACGGCGCTGTCGGTCCCGAAGGAGCGGACGACGGTCAACACCGGCGGCGTGCTCGACCTCGCGCTCGAGCCGCGGCCGTTCATTCGCGCCCTGCTCCGCTCGCTCAACAACCAGACGGCGCAGGCCGCCGCTACGGTCGACGACGCCGCGACGCAGGTGCAGTGAGCGATCACATATCGAAGAGCGCCGCGGCCCACCTCTCCCCGGCGGGGAGGGGTCGCGAGGCGAAGCCGAGCGGGTGAGGGGGAGGCGGTGTTTCCTGAAAGGGCGAGGCCCCCTCACCCGGTCCTTCGGACCGACCTCTCCCCGCCGGGGAGAGGTGAAGGGCTGCGCCGAGCAAGCGATCGCCCTGCCGGCGACGCGGGAAGAGCGCCCCTGAGAAGCATGGCGGAAGCGGGCCGGCGAGCGCCGGCGCCGCTGCGGAAAATCTCCGCGAAGGCTCAGCGCCCGGCGGAGATCACTCCGCGGCGACGGCCTTGGCGGCCGGCCGCACGGCGGCGGCGTAGTCGTCCATCAGCGTCCGGGTGACGTCGCCGACCGTGAAGCGCCACTCGGCGATCTCGGAGACCGGCGTCACCTCCGCCGCGGTGCCGCAGATGAAGCACTCCTCGAAGCCTTCGAGCTCCTCCGGCATGATCGCGCGCTCGACCACCTCGATCCCGCGATCCTTGGCGAGGCCGATGACGGTGCGGCGGGTGATGCCGTCGAGGAAGCAGTCCGGCGTCGGCGTGTGGATCACGCCGTCCTTCACGAAGAAGATGTTCGCGCCGGTGCATTCGGCGACCCGGCCGCGCCAGTCGAGCATCAGCGCGTCGGCGTAGCCCTTCCGCTCCGCCGCGTGCTTCGACAGGGTGCAGATCATGTAGAGGCCGGTGGCCTTCGCCTTCGACGGGATCGTCCGCGGATCGGGACGGCGCCACTCGGCGAGGTCGACGCGGATGCCCTTCAGCCGCTCGGCGGGATCGAAGTAGCTTGGCCACTGCCAGATCGCGATGGCGAGGTGGATTTTGTTCTGCTGGGCGGCGACGCCCATCATCTCGGAGCCGCGCCAGGCGATCGGGCGCACATAGGCGTCCTCGAAGCCCTGCTTGGCCAGCGTCTCGACGCAGGCGCGGTCGATCTCCTCGACCGTGTAGGGGATGTCGAAGCCGAGCAGCTTGCCCGAGTCGATCAGGCGCTGGTTGTGCTCGCGCATCTTGAAGATGACGCCGCCATAGGCGCGCTCGCCCTCGAACACCGCGCTGGCGTAATGCAGCCCGTGGGTGAGCACATGCACGTTCGCCTCCGCCCAGGGCACGAACTTCCCGTCGTACCAGATCACGCCGTCGCGGCGGTCGAAGGGCTGCTGGTCGGCCATCTCCTGGCTCCTCGAAAGTCTCTGCGCCGGACTGGCGCCGGCTTCTTCACGTCACTCACGTCCAAAACGGGCCGACGATCCCCCGTTCGGGGATCGGGCGCAACCGTCGGGACAAGAAACGGCGGTTTTGCGTCGCCCGGCCGGAGCCGGTATCGTCCTGAAGCTTCGCGGTCCGGCGGCGCATCGCCCGCGGGGCCGCGTCATCGCGACGGCCGGCACTCTGGCGACGGGATCGAAATAAGTCAACATGGCTGACGTAATTTCGGCCGACGCGCCGCCGACCGCAGCCGAGGACGACGTCACGGCGGACGGCGACAAGCCGGCCTTCGACGTGATCGAGCTGTTCTTCTTCGCCTATCGCGACTTCGTGCGCGACCCGGACGAGGAGCTGACGGCCTACGGCTTCGGCCGCGCGCACCATCGGGTGCTGCATTTCGTCGACCGCAATCCGGGGCTTCGCGTCACCGAGCTGCTCGACATCCTCAAGATCACCAAGCAGAGCCTCGGCCGCGTGCTGCGCGAACTCGTCGACAAGGGCTTCGTCGTCCAGCGCGAGGGCGCGGCCGACCGCCGCCAGCGCCTGCTCTACGTCACCGACCGCGGCGACCGGCTGGCGCGCGAGCTCGCCCGGCTCCAGACCCGGCGGGTGAGCCACGCCCTGTCGAAGCTCGACGCCCGCGAGCAGGAGGCGGTGCGCCGCTTTCTGTTCGAGATCATCGAACCCGACGAGCGCGCCAAGGTCTCGGCCGTGAGCGGCGCGGTCATTCCGCCGACGCGGTGAGCGCGCGTGCGCTCCGCGCCGGAGCCGGCCCGGAAACGCCTCGTCACGCCCGCAGAAGGCGGGTATCCACGACTGGATGAAAGGACGGCGCGCGTCCGAAGCCGTGGATGACCGGGACGAGCTCGGGCATGACGGAGAAGACGACGCCTGACCGGTCCCGGAACCGCCGCCCATGCCGCCTTCCACCTCCCCGCTTCCCGACGACGCCGCCCATCTGCTCGTGGTGGACGACGACGGCCGCATCCGCAGCCTCCTTCACCGCTTCCTCAGCCAGAACGGCTACCGGGTGACGGTCGCGGCCTCCGCGGCTGAGGCGCGCCAGCGGCTCGACAGCCTCGCCTTCGACCTGCTGGTGCTCGACGTCATGATGCCGGGCGAGAACGGGCTCGACCTCGCCAAGGCGGTGCGGGCGCGCTCTCCGGTGCCGATCCTCATGCTCACAGCGCGCTCCGAGCCCGACGACAGGATCGCCGGCCTCGAAACCGGCGCGGACGACTATCTGACCAAGCCCTTCAACCCGCGCGAGCTGCTGCTGCGCGTCGCGAGCATCCTGCGGCGCTCGACCTCGAGCGGATCGGCGGCGTCGGAGCCCGAGGTGCGGTTCGGCCCCTTCGCGTTCCATCGCGGGCGCTGCGAGCTCAAGCGCGGCGACGAGGTCATCCGCCTCACCGACCGCGAGCGCGACCTGATGGCGGCGCTCGCCGAGCGGCCCGGCCAGACCGTTCCGCGCTCCGCGATCGCGGGCGACGACGCCGCGCCCGGCGACCGCGCGGTCGACGTCGTGGTGACGCGGCTGCGCCGCAAGATCGAGGCGGACCCGGCCAACCCGATCCTGCTGCAGACCGTGCGCGGCCTCGGCTACCGCCTGCTGGTCGACGAATGAGGGCAGAGCGGGTCTTCACCTCTCCCCGGCGGGGAGATCATCCGCGCGCAGGAATGCGAACCGACGCCCGTGTCCGACGCCGCGGCCGCGCCCCATGCTGAGCCTCAAGCGCGGCTTCAACAGCTTCCTCGAACGGGTGATGCCGACGGGCCTCTACCCGCGCTCGCTCATCATCATCATCGCGCCGGTCATCCTGCTGCAGGGCGCGGTCGCGTTCCTGTTCATGGAGCGGCACTACGAACTCGTCACCAAGCGTCTCGCGACCGCGGTCGGGCAGGACATCGCGGCGCTGATCGAGCTGCGCGCGGCGGAGCCGGGCAAGGAGAACGAGCTGCGGCTGGAGCGCATCGCCCGCGAAAAGCTGTCGCTGCTGGTCGAGTTCATGCCGCCGCAGCCGCTGCCGCCGACGCGGCCGAAGCCGTTCTTCTCGATCGTCGACGCCTCGCTGCTGCGCGAAATCTCCGACGAGGTGAAGCGGCCGATCTGGATCGACACCGTCGGCCGGTCGAATTTCGTCGAGATCCGGGTCGACCTCGGCGACGCGCTGATGAAGGTGCTGGCGAAGCGCAGCCAGTCCTACGCCTCGAACAGCCACATCTTCTTCATCTGGATGGCCGCGGCCTCGGCGGTGCTGCTCGTCATCTCGGTCATCTTCCTAAAGAAGCAGATCCGCCCGATCCTCGCGCTGTCGGAGGCGGCCGAGAGCTTCGGCAAGGGCCGCGACGCGCCGGAATTCAAGGTGAAGGGCGCGCGCGAGGTCCGGCTCGCGGCCGTCTCCTTCATCGACATGAGGAACCGCATCGAGCGCGCCATGGAGCAGCGCACCACGATGCTCGCGGGCGTCAGCCACGACCTCAGGACCATCCTCACGCGCTTCCGCCTCCAGCTCGCGATGCTGGAGGAGAGCCCCGAGGTCGAGGAGCTCAACCGCGACGTCGAGGAGATGAGCCGCATGCTGGAGGCGTACATCGCCTTCGTGCGAGGCGACGGAAGCGAGGCCGCCGCCGCGACCGACATCCCGGCCATGCTGGACGACCTCAAGCGCGGCGCCGAGCATCACGGCGTCAAGGCGAGCGTCGAGACCCACGGCCAGCCGACCGCGATGGTGCGGCCGGACGCGTTCCGGCGCTGCCTGCAGAACCTCGTCGCCAACGCGACCCGCTACGCCAAGCGCATCTCGATCACCGCGGTCCATGACGGCCGCAAGCTCGAGGTCCGGATCGACGACGACGGGCCGGGCATTCCGGCCGAGATGCGCGAGGAGGCGTTCCGCCCCTTCCTGCGCCTCGATGAAAGCCGCGCGCAGGAGGCCGGGACCGGCTCGTCCGGCCTCGGCCTCGCCATCACCCGCGACATCGCCCGCAGCCATGGCGGCGACGTCACTCTCGAGGCGAGCCCGCTCGGCGGATTGCGGGCGGTGGTGAGGGTGCCGGCATGACCGACGGACCGGACTTCCTGTGCGTCGGACTGCAGAAGGGCGGCACGCGGTGGCTCTACGACCAACTCCGGTCGCACCCCGACTTCGCGATGCCGCACAAGGAGCTGCATTATTTCGATCAGGAGTTTCCGGAACAGCGGTTGCTCCGGCGCGCACGTCTTCACGTCAAGGAGGCGCGCGATCGTCCGCTGGCGGAGAGCCCGACCGAGCGCATGGAGGACGACTTCTTCCGGCAGGTGGTCGACCATTGGGGCGAGCGCATCAGCATGGAGACCTACGCCCGGCTCTTCCGGATGAAGGGCGACAAACTCACCGGCGACATCACGCCAGCATATTGCTTTCTCGAGCCGAGGCTGATCCGCAAGCTCGCGCGCAGGTTCGAGGAAATGAGCGTGTGCCTGATGCTGCGCGATCCCGTCGCCCGGCTGTGGTCGCAGTGGCGCATGATGCAGGACAGAGCCGTTAGAATTCTTGCCCGAGGGCAGGAATCGGATTTCCCGTACCAGGATACTGACGATGACTTCGCGCGCTTCGCTCGGGATCCCGTGGCCGTCAAGCGGTCGTTCCCGAGCGAGATCGTCGGGCGCTGGCGCGCCAAGTTCGGCGACAGGCTCCGCGTCTTCTTTCTGGACGACGTCGTCACGGACCCGGACGCCGTCCGCCGCGAGGTCGTCGCCTTCCTCGGCGGCGATCCGGCGAAGCCTTTCGCCGTCGAAGCCGACCACAACCGAAAGTCCAGAGCCTCCACGCCGGAGCGCTCGGCGGCGGTCCGCGCGATCATGAAAGAGCTCTTCGAGGACGAACGGGCGACCTGCGCCCGGACCTTCGGCGGCGCCGCCGAAAAATGGCCGTCCCTGCCCTACTGAGACGAACGCCAGCCGGTCAGTACATCCGCCCGCCGTTCGGGACGGGCACGGTCGGCGCGAGCAGCACGACCTCGCCGTCGTCGTCGGGAAGGCCGAGCGTCAGCACCTCGGACATCACCTTGCCGATCTGCCGCGGCGGGAAGTTCACGACCGCGACCACCTGCCTGCCCACCAGCGTCTCGGGCGCGTAATGCCGGGTGATCTGCGCCGAGGAGCGCTTCACGCCTATCTCCGGACCGAAATCGATCCGGAGCTTGATCGCGGGCTTCCTCGCCTCCGGAAACGGCTCGGCCTCGACGATCGTGCCGACCCTGATGTCGACCTTCAGGAAATCGTCGAAGGCGATCTGCGGCGCAGGCTTTCCCGCGTCGCCGCTCACGCGGCCGACGCCATGCCGTCGCCGCCGTCCTTCTCCCGATCGCGGGAGCGCCCGGACGAGCGGCCGAAGACGCGCTCGACCGCCTCGCGGAACGGCGCCGTCAGACGGCCGAGATCGTCGGCGCGGCGCGCCCAGCCCTCGGCGCGGCGAAGCTCCGCGTCGAGCGCCTTCATGGTGCGCGCGAGGCTCTCGTCGGGGTCGTTGAGGAAAACGTCGAACACGCGGCCGAGCACCAGCACCAGCCCCTGGGCGCGCATCGTCCCGACCAGCCCGGCTTCCTGAACGCCGGCCGCCGCGAGCATCCACTGCATCGAGGAGGTCGCGACCTGATTGAGCGCGGCCGCGCCCATCGGATCGGTCCGCAGGCCGTCGCGGATCGAGCGCAGCGCCTCGCGATGATCCTTCACCGCCTCGAAGCGACGCATCAGCACGTCGAACAGGCGCTCGCGCACGGGCTCGTCGGCCATGTCCTTCATATCGTGGGAGAGCACGTCGAGGTCGATCCGGCGGACGAAGCCCGCCAGAATCGCGCCCTTCGACGGAAACAGCGCACGCAGTTCGGCGAGGCCGACATCCGAGCGCCCCGCGACGTCGGCGAGGCCGACCTCGTCCCAGCGGCGCGTCGCGAGCAGATCCATCAGCGCGTCGACGATCCTGTCGCGCGGATCCGGCGCCTTCGGGGCGGACGCGGCGGGGCCGGCGTCGCCGGCAGCGGCGGGATCGGGGGACGTCGCGCGCGCCATGGGCTGTCTCCTCGCGTCGGTGTCGTCGCGGAAGGAAACATAGGCGCGCAGCGCGCTCTCGTCCAAGCGCGCGTCTCGCGGACCCCTTCGCCAGCGGCTGGATTTTGCGGCGCAAAACAGCTGCGGGGCCGCCCGTTTCCGGACGACCCCGCGGCAGGATCGATAGAGAAAAGCTTTCGATCAGAGACCGAAGGGCTCTTCCTTGTTGGCGCGGACGAGCGCCTTGCCGGCCTCTTCGAAGAACGCCTCGATCTCCTGATAAGCGCGGGCGAAGAAGGCGGCGACGGGAGAGCCGGAGAGGGCCTGGACGACGGCGGAGGTCATGGGGTTCGCCTTTCAGTTCGACGCTGTCGCGTCATGCGTTTCGTTGATAGGTATTTGGCATGCCAGCAGCCTAACGTGAACGCATGGGGCGTCATGCCAGCCATGCGGCGCGTGCAGCGCAACATTCAAAATTCGGAAGGAAATCGCGCGGCTCTTCGGTCGCGGCGACGGCGGCGCGGAATGAGAACCGCCCGATCAGGCCGTCATGCCCGGCGTAGCCGGGCATCCACGACTTCGGCTCGCTCCACGCTCTACGATCAAGTCGTGGATGCTCGAGACAAGCTCGGGCATGACGGAGAGATCGGACCCAGCGTCAGGGCGCCCCCTCGAAATGCGCTCGCCCTCACCCCTCGGCGAGCGCGGCGCGGATCGCCTTGAGGTCGCGCCAGGCGAACTTCTTCTGCGCCGGGCTCCTCAGCAGATAGGCCGGGTGCAGCGTCGCCATCGCCTTGACCGGCCGCCCCCCGACCTCATGCTCGAGCCAGCGGCCGCGAAGCTTCAGAATGCCCTCCTTGGCCCGGAACAGGCTCTGGGCCGAGGAGCCTCCGAGCGCGACCAGCACGTCGGGCCGCGCGAGTTCGATGTGGCGGCGGATGAAGGGCAGGCAGGTCTCGGTTTCCTGCGGCGTCGGCGTGCGGTTTCCGGGCGGGCGCCAGGGAATGACGTTCGCGATGTAGACCGACGACCGGTCGAGCCCGATCGCGGCGAGCATGCGGTCGAGCAACTGGCCGGAGCGGCCGACGAAGGGCAGGCCCGACAGGTCCTCCTCCCGTCCCGGCGCCTCGCCGACCAGCATCAGCCGCGCGCCGGGGGTTCCGTCGGCGAAGACGGTGCGGCTCGCGGTCGCCTTCAGCGGGCAGCCGTCGAAGGCTTCGAGAATGGCGCGCAGCTCCTCGAGCGTCGCGGCGGAAGCCGCCGCCTCGCGCGCCGCCGCCGCGCCCTCTCCGGGACCCGCGAGCAGCGCGGCTGGCGAGGCGGCGGGCCGCGTGTCGACCGCGCGGTCAAGCGAACGCGCGGACGCCGGCGCCTCCGCGGCGGATCGCGGAGCGAGCCTCGCCGCGCTTTCGGCGTAGCGGTCCTGCGGCGCGTCATCGAGCGCGCAGTCGACGCCCGCCGCGACATACCAGTCGAGCAGAGCGCGGGCGTCGGCAGGAGAGAGCGTGGCGGTCATGGCCGCCGATCTTACGGCAAACGAAGCCCGTCAGGCCAATTCTTCCACTGCGATCGCAGCGGGAGACTGGACCCGTACGCAACGCGAGTGGCGCACAAAAAATCAGCAAATGCCTAATTCATGATCTAAATCTTCTGGAGAGACGCCTCGTTTTTGTCAGAAATTACTTTCACGTCGTCATCCGTGGAAGGCCATGATGAAATTACATTATCTTGCGCCGCCGATATTCTGTAGCGCATTAAGGAATTTACAAGTCGACCTTCCATAATGCTGCGGCGCGACAAGGAGGTCGGCCGATGCTTTCCACCGCTGCAGAAAGACAGTCCCTGTCGAGCGTCGTCGGCGCGCAGGCGAAAGACCTCAAGGCGACCGCCTCCGCCAACATCGCCGCCATTCACGGCATAACCAACCGGATGCACATGCTGGCGCTGAACGCACAGATCGAGGCGGCGCACGCCGGCGAGAAGGGGCTCGGCTTCAGTGTCGTGGCGCAGGAGGTGAAGTCGGTCGCGCTCGAGATCCGTCGCCTCGCCGACGGGCTCGGGCTCGAGCTCACCGACGGCGTGGATTCGCTCCGGGGCGCGGTCGACGCGCTCGCGGCGTCGGCGCGGTCCGAGCGCCTCGTCGACCTCGCCCTCAACGCGGTCGAGATCATTGACCGCAATCTCTACGAGCGCACCTGCGACGTGCGCTGGTGGGCGACCGACTCGGCGGTGGTCGACTGCGCCATGACGCCGGACGATGAGCGCCGCGCGCACGCGAGCCATCGCCTCGGCGTCATCCTGTCATCCTACACGGTCTATCTCGACTTGTGGCTCTGCGATCTGCAGGGCCGGGTCATCGCCAACGGACGACCCGACCGCTTCGATGTCGTCGGAGCGGATGTCTCACGGGAGCGCTGGTTCCAGCTCGGCCGGGCGCTTGCCTCGGGCGACGAGTTCGCGGTCGCCGACATCGACCGCTGCGCATTGCTCGGCGGAGCCGAGGTCGCGACCTACGTCGCTTCGGTGCGGGAGAACGGCGCGGCCGCGGGCGAGCCGGTCGGCGTGCTCGCGATCCATTTTGACTGGGAGCCGCAGGCCCGCGCCGTGGTTCAGGGCGTCCGGCTCGATCCGGCAGAGGCGGAACGCTCCCGCGTGCTGCTGGTCGACGCCTCGATGCGGGTGATCGCGGCCTCAGACGGCCGAGGCGCGCTCACAGAGCGGTTTCCGCTCGCGACGGAGGGCCACGCCTCCGGCTGCCACGAGGACGCCTCGGGCCGGATCGTCGCG
The DNA here is from genome assembly GCA_003241695.1 of Ancylobacter novellus. Taxonomy (GTDB): domain Bacteria; phylum Pseudomonadota; class Alphaproteobacteria; order Rhizobiales; family Methylopilaceae; genus Methylopila. The sequence goes on from QFPN01000004.1 coordinate 225,701, forward strand.
TTCCACAAGACGCCGGGCTACGAGACCTACGCCGGCCTCGGCTGGTACGGCGTGATCGAGCAGCGGGCGTAGCGGCGGCGATCGATCTCTGCGCCGACCCGTCGCGCCGTCGCGCAAGGCGCTTCAATCTCAAGCGACCGTGCTCCGAAGTCCTTCCCCGAGCAGTCGCCGCGCTAGCGCTTCGGCCTGCGTCTCCGCCGCGGCGTGCGAGCGGCGCAATAAGCCGCGGCTGAGCGACCGGCTCTCGCGGCCGCTGGCGTCGATGCGGAGAAGCGTCGTCATTGCCCGCACTCCCTTCACGCGCCCGAGGCCTTGAGACCGGCGACGCCCGCCACGATCGCGAGCGCCGAGACGGCCTTTCCGATCGTGAGGGCCTCGCCGAGCAGCGCATAGCCGAACGCCACGGTTCCCAGAGTGCCGACCGCGGTCCAGATCGGATAGGCGATGCTGACCGGCAGGTCCTTCAAAGCGAGCGTCAGGAACCCGACCCCGCCGATCGTGGCGAAAACCGTCAGCACAGTCGGGACCAGACGTGTGAAGCCGTCCGAGCATTTCATGCCGAGCGCGAAGGCGATTTCGAAGACCGCCGCGATCGCGAGATAGGCCCAAGCCATCTCATCCTCCGATCTCTGCCAGATCCCGTGCGGGATCCCGTTCGACGTAGAGATCGTTCTTGCGTCTCGGCCCGACAAACGAGAACTTCTCAGTCGATGGATGACGTAATCTCATCTGTCCGGAGCCACTTTCCATGAGCCGACGCCTGCCTCCGCTCTCCAGCCTCCGCGCTTTCGAGGCGGCGGCGCGGCGGTTGAGCTTCGCACGCGCCGCCGAGGAGCTCGGGGTGACGGCGACGGCAGTCAGCCACCAGATCCGCTCGCTCGAGGAGACGCTGCAAGTCGCCCTGTTCGTGCGCGGTCCGCGCAAGGTGACGCTGACGCAGGAGGGCGCGGCGCTTGCGCCGGCGCTCGCCCGAGCCTTCGACGGCATGGCCGAGGCGATCGAACGGCTGCGCCCCCGCGAGACGCGGCAGGTCGCGACGCTGTCGGCGACCGTCGCCTTCACGGCCAAGATCCTGGTTCCGAAGGCCGCCCGGTTCCGGGAGATCAATCCCGGCTGGGACCTGCGGCTGCACGCCTCCGACGACGCCGTCGACCTTCACGCCGGCGAGGCCGACGCCGCGATCCGCTACGGGCTCGGGCGCGGAAGGGACTTCAAGAGCCTGCCTCTGTTCACCGATCGGTTCGCGCCGGTCGCGAGCCCGCGCCTCGGCCTCGGGGCGCCGGGCGACCTCGCCGGCGCGACGCTCATCCATTTCGACTGGAGGGTCGGGGGCGGCGCGACGGCGCCGAACTGGGCGGCGTGGGCGGAGGCCGCGGGCCTACGCAACCTCGACGCCTCGCCGAGCGTGACCTTCAACGACGAGAACAGCGCCATCCTCGCGGCGCTCGCGGGCCAAGGGGCGGCGCTTCTCAGCCTCGCGCTGGTCGCGGCCGAACTTGCCTCAGGCGCGCTGGTCCAGCCCTTCGGCCCCGAGATCGAGGGCTGGCGCTACGACTTCGTCCACCCGGCGGGCGCAGACGCCCGGCCGGCCGTGGCGGCGCTCAGGCGCTGGGTCGAGGCGGAGATAGCGCCGCCGGCCTCCGAGCCCGACCGACGCTCCTCCGAGCCGCTCTAATTTTCGCAGCGAGAAAGACTTATTCGCGCAAGACGTCGAAGCAATTTGCCCTCGACGACTCGGCGAAACCAGCTTCTAGTTCCAGTCCTTGGGCGCTTCGGCGTCCGGAAAGCATGGGAGGTGCTTGGATGGGTAGCGATCTGACGCGGCGCGTCGCCGCCGAATTCTTCGGGACGTTCTGGCTGGTGTTCGCCGGGTGCGGCGCCGCGGTGCTGGCGGCCGCCTTTCCGGATCTCGGCATCGGCTTCCTCGGCGTCGCCCTCGCCTTCGGGCTGACGGTGCTCACCATGGCCTATGCGGTCGGCCACATCTCGGGCGGCCACTTCAACCCGGCGGTGACGCTCGGGCTGTGGTCGGCGGGGCGCTGCGCCAACCACCATGTGGTGCCTTACGTCATTGCGCAGGTCGCAGGCGGGATCGTGGCCGCCGGCGCGCTCTATCTCATCGCCTCCGGCAAGGCCGGCTGGGTTCCGGGCGGCTTCGCCTCGAACGGCTACGGCGAGCTCAGCCCCGGCAAATACGACCTCGGCGCCTGCTTCACGATCGAGGCGCTGCTGACCTTCTTCTTCCTGTTCATCATCATCGGCACGACTTCGAAGGGCGCCGCGACCGGCTTCGCCGGCATCCCGATCGGGCTCGCGCTGACGCTGATCCACCTGGTCTCGATCCCGGTGACCAACACCTCGGTCAACCCGGCGCGCAGCCTCGGCCCGGCGCTGTACGCGGGCGGCGAGCATCTCGGCCAGGTCTGGCTGTTCTGGGTCGCGCCCATTCTCGGCGCCATGGTCGCGGGCTTCCTCGCGCGCTGGCTCTACGAGCCCGCCGGCATCGTCGACACCGTGGTGGTCGAGGAGCGCCGCGCGCCCTGAGGCGGGCGGCCTGACGAGGACCGGAGGGCGCCTTTCTGGGCGCTCTCCGATGCTTCCATCGTCTAGACGTCACGAATTGCCGCTCGGACGAACGTCGCCCTAGTTTTCAGCCGCGATCGATGCGAACCGTTCCAACGTGCATCGCAGCGCAGCATGAAGCGGAGTTCGAACGAGATGACGGATGCGGCGGACGCCCTGCCCGAACGCGAAGGCATGGACTACGACGTCGTCGTCGTGGGCGCCGGACCCGCCGGCCTCGCCGCCGCCATCCGCCTGAAGCAGCTCGACGAAAACCTGACGGTCGTCGTTCTGGAGAAGGGCTCGGAGGTCGGCGCGCACATCCTCTCGGGCGCGGTCGTCGATCCCAAGGGCCTCGACGCCCTGCTGCCGGACTGGCGCGACGAGGCGGAGTTCACGAAGACCGAAGTCAAGGACGACGTCTTCCTCTACCTCACCGAAAAGTCCTCCATCCGCCTGCCCAATTTCGGCATGCCGAAGCTGATGTCGAACCACGGCGCCTATGTGGTGTCGCTCGGCGACGTCTGCCGCTGGCTCGGGCAGAAGGCCGAGGCGCTCGGCGTCGAGATCTATCCGGGCTTCGCCGCCAACGAGATCCTTTATGGCGAGAACGGCGAGGTCACGGGCGTCGCGACCGGCGACATGGGGATAAACCGCGACGGAACCCCCGGCCCCAACTTCACCCGCGGCATGGAGCTGCGCGGCAAATACGTGATCTTCGGCGAAGGCGCGCGCGGCCAGCTCACCAAGCAGCTCATCGCGAAGTTCGGGCTTGACCGGGCCTGCGACCCGCAGAAGTTCGGCATTGGCCTGAAGGAGCTGTGGCAGGTCGCGCCCGAAAAGCACCAGCCCGGCCGCGTCCAGCATTCCTTCGGCTGGCCGCTCGACGACCGGACCGGCGGCGGCTCGTTCCTCTATCATTTCGGCGACAACCTGGTCGCGGTCGGCTTCGTGCTGCACCTCAATTACGAAAACCCGTGGCTGTCGCCCTTCGACGAGTTCCAGCGCTTCAAGACCCATCCCGCGATCCGCGACGTGTTCGCGGGCGCTAAGCGCCTCTCCTATGGCGCGCGCGCGATCACCGAGGGCGGCTGGCAGTCGGTGCCGAAGCTGGCCTTCCCCGGCGGCGCGCTTGTCGGCTGCGGCGCGGGCTTCATCAACGTGCCGCGCATCAAGGGCAGCCACAACGCCGTGCTGACCGGCAAGCTCGCGGCCGAGCACGTCGCCTCGGCCCTCAAGGAGGGCCGCGCGGGCGACGAACTCTCGACCTACGACGCCGCCTGGCGCGACGGCGCGGTGGGCGCGGACCTGAAACCCGTGCGCAACGTCAAGCCTCTGTGGTCAAGGTATGGAACCCGCATAGGCGTGATGCTGGGCGGCCTGTCGATGTGGGCCGAGCAGTTCGGGATCTCGCTGTTCGGCACGCTGAGCCACGGCAAGCCGGACTACAAGGCGACCAAGCCCGCCAAGGATTTCGCGAAGATCGCCTATCCGAAGCCCGACGGCGTGCTGACCTTCGACAAGCTTTCGTCCGTGTTCCTGTCCAACACCAACCACGAGGAGCACCAGCCCGCGCATCTCAAGGTGAAGGACATGGGCCTGCAGAAGACCTCCGAGCACGACGTCTTCGGCGGCCTCTCGGCGCGCTACTGCCCGGCGGGCGTCTATGAATGGCTGGAGGACGGGGCCGAGCCCAAGTACCAGATCAACGCGCAGAACTGCGTGCACTGCAAGACGTGCGACATCAAGGATCCGAACCAGAACATCACCTGGGTCGCGCCCGAGGGCGGCGGCGGGCCGAATTATTCGGGGATGTGAGATCTTCGTTTTATTGAGATGCAATTCTTCTTCTGAGAACCGACCTTTCTCCAAAGCCCTTCGCCGGACGCCTGCATTCACGACTTGGTCGTAGAACGCCGCGGGTTCCGAAGTCGTGGACGCCCGCCTACGCGGGCATGACGGCGGCGGTTCGGGCGCCGCTCTCTCCGCCGTCATCCCCCGGTTCGTCCGGGGGATCCATCGCGGTGCAGGACCTCCCGGGATGTGCAGGCGAGCGGCCCCATGGACGCCCCGGACAGGCCGGGGCGTGACGGCGGCGGTTCGGGGGCCTTTCGCCTGTGGCGGACGCCGCCCGTCCAAGGTCCGGCGCCCCCCGCCTCTCCCCGTCATGCCCGCGCTTTGCGCGGGCATCCACGACTTGGTCGTCGGGCGCGGCGGGTTCCGGCTCCGCAACGGGCTGGGGGCGAGGCGGCCGACCCGTGATGAGATCCGTTCGGCATTACGACCGGATGCGCCTGGAGATGGCGTAAGGATCGCAAGGCGGCGGACCGCCGTCCCCGGCTCCAAAGGCCGGAGGCGGGCGGAACGCCCGAGGAGCTCCGAGGCCGTCGGCGTCCGCCGGCGGCTCAAAGGCTCCGGGAGAGGCCTTAGCGTCCGAGACATCGTCCGCAGGGGATGAAAAGACGTCGCGCGCGGGGCGCCGGGAGACCGGCTCCGCCGAAGACTACGGCATCTGCGGTCGAACGGCGTCCCGCGCCCTTCCGTGAGGTCAGGACTGAGGACTGCGCTGTTTGAAGGTTTGCGTGACGAGCGGCGAGACGCGCCCCGCGGGACATCAGGCCCGGCGGGCGATCACGCGCGCCTGTCTCTTCATCTCGCTTATTTCGTGCCCATGCCGTCGCCGGACGTCTGCGAGCCCTTCATGTCATGGGATCCCTTCATGTCGTGGGACCTCTTCATCTGATGGGCGCCCTTCATGTCGTGCGAACCCTTCATGGACTTCGTCTCCATCGAGCCGCCTTTGTGCTTGCCCATCGTATCCTTGGCCATGCCGTCCTTGCCCATCGTCTCGTGGCCAATGGGTTTCTGCTCCATCGTTTCGGCGAAGGCGCGGCTCGCGGGGGCGGCCGTAACCGCGACGAAAGCGGCGGCGGCGAGAAGCGTGCGGATGATCATCGGGACGTCCTCCAACGGTTCGGGGCCGCGCAGCGTCCCTCGCGCGGAAACCCCGCGCGTCGGGTCGGTCAAAAAGAGGTCTGCGGCGGCGAGCGCTCCTTCGGCGCTCACGGGAGACTACGGAGCGGGCGTGGCCGACGTTTCACGCGGGCGGAAGAAAAATCCCGCCGCGGCGTCTGGGCCCCCGCCCCGGCGCCGCTTCCTCGGTTGACGCCGCGCCTTCCGGCATGGTGACGTCCTCCCCGAACCGTCGGCCGGTCGGCCGCGACGCTTGTTAAGTTCCGAGATGACCACCGAGAGCCACTACGAACCGGCCGCCCATCACCGCGTCCGCCGCGTGGCGAATCCCTCGCGCGTCTATGCGCTCAGCCTGCCGAACCTGCTGACCTACGGCCGCATCGCCATCGTGCCGGCGGTGTGCGCCTGCATCTATGTCGGCAGCGACGCGGCGCGCTGGCTCGCGCTCGGCCTGTTCGCCGCCGCCGCCGTCACCGACTTCCTCGACGGCTATCTGGCGCGGATCTGGCGGCAGTCCTCGCCGCTCGGCCGGATGCTCGACCCGATCGCCGACAAGCTGCTGGTCTCGGCCTGCCTGATGATGCTCTGCGCGGTGAACACCATCACGGGCTGGTCGCTCGCCGCCGCGGTGGTGATCCTGTGCCGCGAGGTGCTGGTCTCGGGCCTGCGCGAGTTCCTGGCGGAGCTGCGCGTCTCGGTGCCGGTGACGAAGCTCGCCAAGTGGAAGACGACGGCGCAGCTCGTCTCGCTCGGCTTTCTGTTGGCGGGCCCCGCGGGCGACAAGGTCCTGCCGCACAACACCGAGATCGGCCTCGGCCTGCTGTGGATCTCGGCGATCCTGACGCTCTACACGGGCTACGACTATTTCCGCGCCGGGCTGCGCTTCGTGTTCGAGGACGAGCCGGAATGAGGCTGCTCTATTTCGCCTGGGTGCGCGAAAGGGTCGGCCTCGGCGAAGAGGAGGCCGAGCCGCCGGCGGGCGTCGCGACCGTGGCCGAGCTGATCGAATGGCTGCGCGGCCGCGGCGACAACTACGCCCGCGCCTTCGAGGCCGGCCCCGCGATCCGCGCCGCGATCGACCGCCGCCATGTGAAGGCCGACGCATCCGTCGCGGGGGCGCGCGAGATCGCGTTCTTCCCGCCCATGACCGGCGGCTGAGGCGCTTATCGCCATGGCCGTGCGCGTGCAGGACGAGCCCTTCGACCTCGGCGACGAGGCCGCGCGGCTGACCTTCGGCCGGACCGACGTCGGCGCCGTGGTGACGTTCTCGGGGCTCTGCCGCGACCGGGCGGATTCGGGCGAGCCGCTGGTCTCGCTCACCCTCGAGCACTATCCCGGCATGACCGAGGAAGAGCTCGGCCGCATCGAGGCCGAGGCGCGCGAGCGCTGGAGCCTCTCTGGGAGCCTGATCGTGCACCGCTGCGGCCGCATCCTGCCGGGAGAGCCGATCGTGCTGGTGATCGCCGTCGCGGCCCACCGCAGGGCGGCGTTCGAGGCGGCGGAGTTCCTGATGGACTACCTCAAGACCTCGGCGCCGTTCTGGAAGCGCGAGGAGACCGCCGGCGGCGCCTCCTGGGTCGCGGCCAAGACCTCCGACGACGAGGCCGCGGCGCGCTGGCCGCGCGACTGACGCCTCCGGACCGGCGGGCGCCTGCGCGGCGCCGCGGATGCGGCTGGCTCCACGAATTTCCCCCGGGCTGGCTCTACGCCGCGCCTCCGCGCCGGGCTTGTCTTGCGCCAGGTCAATCGGAACCCCTGGCATGAGCGAAACAGAAGCGGACATTCCGGCGTCGGCCGCGCCCAGCGAAAAGACCCGCGCCAAGCGGTATCACTGGCTCGCGCGCTACGATCGCGAAACCATCGACGCGATCATCGACGCAGGCATCGTCTGCCAGGTCGGCTACGTCATCGACGGAATGCCCTACGTCACCCCGACCGGGCATTGGCGCATCGACGATCATGTCTACTGGCACGGCTCGTCGGCGAGCCGCATGCTGAAGGCCCAGCAGAAGGGAATCCCGGTCTGCTTCACGGTGACCCATCTCGACGGATTCGCATTCGCGCGGGCCGCGGTGAACCACAACGTGCAGTACCGCTCCATCATGGCGTTCGGACAGGCCGAGATCTGCGACGAGGAGACCAAGCGCCATGCGCTTCAGGTCTTCACCGACCGGATGGCGCCGGGCCTGTGGGCCTACGCCCGTCCGCCCTCGGAGCAGGAATGGAAGGCCACCAAGGTCCTGCGGATGAAGCTGGACGAGGTCTCGGCGAAAGTGCAGGCGGGCGTCTCGGACGAGGACGACGGCGACTACGCGTCCGACTGCTGGGCGGGCTCGATCCCGTTCCGGCTCGTGCAGCTCGATCCTATTCCCGATCCGAAGCTGCGGCCGGGCGTCGAGGCGCCGGAGATCGTCAGGAGCTTCCGGTATCCGGGCGTGGTCTGACGCGCGTCAGACCACCGGCCTCGCCTCCGCGGCCCGGCGCATCGCCTCGACGCCGGCCGCGATCTCCCGCTCCGTCAGCGCGGCGTAGCCGAGGAGGAGGTTCCGCCGGGCGAAACCGCTTTCGGCGTCGAACGCGCCGGCCCGTTCGAGCGTGTAGACCCGCGTCCCGGCAGCGAGCGCCCGCTCCGCGAACGGCTCGGCGTCGGGCAGATCCGCCGGCAGCGTCCACATCACATGCATGCCGTTGTGGGCGCCGCTGAGCTCGACCGGGCCGAACGCGCGCGTCAGCTGCTCGCCCAGCGCGCCGAGCAGATCGGCGCAGCGACGGCGGATCTCGCGCAGGTGGCGGCGATAGGCACCGGAGCTCAAGAAGCGGGCGAGAATCGCCTGTTCGAGCCACGGATGCCCGTAATTCGCGAGCGTCTTGATCGTCAGGGCCGGTTCGACGAGCTCGGGAGGCAGGACGATGTAGCCCGCCCGAACCCCGGCTCCGAGCGCCTTCGACAGGGTGCTGGCGTAGATCACGCCGTCTCCGTCGCTCCGGCCTGCGAGCGAGACCAGCGGCGGGCCGCTGAAGCTGTAGTCGCTGTCGTAATCGTCCTCGAACACATAGGCGCCGGTCCGCCTCGACCAGTCGAGCAGCGCGTCCCGCCGTGCAGCCGACATGGCGACGCCGGTGGGAAACTGGTGGGACGGCGTGACGTAAGCGAGGCTGACGCCGCTTTCGGGCAGGCGGTCGACGATGACGCCCTCGCTGTCAGTGAGCGTAGGGACGAGACGCGCGCCATGGCTTTCGAACACCAGCGCGGCGCTGCCGTAGCCGGGGTTCTCGATCGCCACGCCGACCCCGTCGCTGACGAGCAGCCTCGCGACGATGTTCAGCGCCTCCTGGACGCCCGCTGTGACGATGACCGCGTCGGCGCCGGCGCGAATCCCACGCGCCGACGCGACATGATCCGCGATCGCCTGACGCAGTTCGGCGAGGCCGCCGGCGGCGTTGTATTCGACGAGCCCGCTCGGGGCGCCCGCAAGAGCCTCGTCGGCGAGCCGCCGCCAGGCGGCGATCGGAAACAGCCTGCGGTTCGCGCGGCCCGGCCAGAAATCGATCGTCCCGTCCTCCGTCGCGGACGGCAAAGCCGGACGGGCGGTTCTGAAGACGACGTCGGGCCGCCGTCCTGCAGCCGGCGCCGTCATCTGCGCCGCCGCCGCGGCGGGCGCAGGGACGCCGAGGCAGTCGTCGGGGATCGGCGACGCCACGCGGGTTCGTCCGCCACGCCTCGAAACGACGTAGCCTTCGCCCGCCAGCGTCTCATAGGCCTGGACGACAGTATTCCGGGCGACGCCGTATTGCTCGGAAAGCTCGCGCGAGGACGGAAGCTCCGCGCCGGGCTCCAGCCTGCCCTTGAGGATCGCAGCTCTCAGCTGTTCGACGATCTGACGCTGAAGCGTGGCTCCCCGGTCGCGCGCCAGGTCAAGTTCGACAAGCATCGGTCGACGTCGGCTCGCTGCTGAAGACCAGGTTGATCGGCACGAACATGCTTTACGGCCGCGCCCCTGAGGGAGCGCGTCATCGCGCGCTTGGCTGCATATCACATCGACGGACGGCGTCGGCGATCGACCCTGCCCGGAGCCGCATGGCCGTCCCGCGACGGCGTGAAATTCGTAAACCTTTGTTAACACACATGGTTAATCGCCGTTAACCATAACAAATGATTAACGTCGTCGTGAAGCGGAGCGCGCCCTACGATACGTCTCATGAGTCTGGGTCCCTCCTTCCGCGTCAGCACTGCGTTCGTCGCCGGCGGTTTCGCCGTGCTGGCGGCGGTGCTGGTCATCGGGCTCGGCCAAGACCTCTGGCGCGCTGTGCCCGACATGACGCCGCAGGTTTCCTGGCTGATGCCGGAGACGACCCCGCTGCGGATCGGCGCGCTCAGGGCCGCAGGCAGGCCAGAAACCGCCGCCCTCTACGCGCTGATGGTCGCGCTCTGCTTCGGACTGATCGGCGCGCTCGTCGCCGGCGGCTTCGCCTGGGGCGTCATGAACAAGGGCGCGACCGTGCTCGGCGTCGACAAGGCGCTGCGCTACCTCACCGCACTGGCATTTCTCTACGGCGTCTCGACCGGGCTCGAAGTGATCCTCCACCTCGTCCGGATCACGCCGCAGGGGGGCTTGCACGCCATTCCGGGCCTCTGGTTTTTCGCGATGATCCCGAGCGCCGCGATCCTCGGGCGAATCGGCGCGCTGATCGCCCACGACGCCGGCGCACTGATCGCGATCGCGATCGCGGGCGAGCCGACCCGCCTCGCCGAGCTGGTCGCGACCGCCGAGGAGACCCGCGGCGCGAAGAGCCTCGAGGCTCGCCTCGCCCGCCTGCTCGCCGCGCGCCGCCCCGTGATCTGATTCCGGCGGGTCAGGCCGCCCCGGCCTGCGGCGCACCCTCGGGCGGAGTCCGCGGGATCGGGCGCAGGAAAATCCGCGTGATCTCGGGATGCGCCTCCTCGATCCTCCGGGTCAGCTCCCGCGCGGCGGTCTCGACGCCTGCGCCATCGAGACCGTCGTCGAGATCGACGGAGGCGGCGAGCAGCACCTCGGCCGGTCCGAGATGCATCGTGAGCACTTCCGGAGCGGACACGACGCGGGGATCGGCCGCGAGAATGCGGCGCACGTCCCTGCGCACTTCCGGCGCGACGCTCTCGCCGGTGATCAGGCTCAAGGTCTCCCGAGCGAGGAACATCGCGACCACGATCAGCAGGACCCCGATCGCGATCGAGGCGAGCGCGTCGTATTTCGGCTCGTCGAGCAGGTAGGCGAGCCCGACGCCGACGAGCGCGATCACGAGCCCCGCGAGCGCCGCGGCGTCCTCGCACAGCACAGCGAAGACGCTCGGATCCTTGCTCCTGCGGATGGCCGCGAAGGTCGTGCTCTTGCGGTCGGTTTCACGCAGCTCCTTAAGGGCGACTCGGAACGAGAACGCCTCCATGAGGATCGAGGCGCCGAGCACCGCGAAGTTGATCCAGGGGTCGTGCATCGCTTCGGGCTCGAAGAGCTTGCGCCAGCCTTGCCAGATCGAGACCGAGCCGCCGAGCGCGAAGATCAGCAGAGCGACGACGAATGCCCAGAAGTAGATCTCCATGCCGTGGCCGAACGGGTGAGCCTCGTCCGCCGGGCGGGCGGCGCGCTTCAGACCGAACAGAAGAAGACCCTGGTTCGCGGTGTCGACGAGAGAATGGACCGCTTCCGAAAACATCGCGCTCGATCCGGTCCAGAAGGCGGCGCCGAACTTGGTCGCCGCGATTCCGAGATTGGCGGCGAGCGCCGCGTAGATCACCGTCCTGGAACCCTTGGCCGACATGAGCGTCCTCGCATTGGAGCGCCGTCCCGCCGGCGCGACATGCGAAATAGCGCCGGATCACGCAATCGCGAGACCTACGTGACCTCGACGCTCTGGACGGCCACGCCGCGCGCGCCAAACCCGCATGTCCGTCAATCCCCCGAGGAGGCCAAGCCCGATGACGCTGCCGGTTCTCAAGGTTCCGACGAAGCGAGAGGCGGAGCGCTACGCGACCGCCCTCGGCTTCGCGCAGCTGGCGCTCGCGGCCTTCGAGCTCGCTCGGCCCGGAGCGCTCGCGAAATCGGTCGGACTGAGGGAGAACCACACGTTCCTGAAGGGCTTCGGCGCACGCGAGATGGCGACCGGCGCGGGCCTGTTCGGCTGGCGGCGCGGACGCGGGCGGTCGATGTGGATCTGGGCCAGGGTCGCGGGCGACGCCATGGACATCTGGACCCTCGCGCCGGCGCTCTCTCCGCGCAATCCGAAGCGCAAGGCCGCTTACGCGGCGCTCGCGGTGATCGGCGCGGCGACGGTCATCGACATTCTCTGCGCCCGGGCGCTCGACGACCGCTGAGCTGAGACGGCGGCGCGCCTCAGAGGCGCGCCCGGAACGTGTCGCAGGCGCGCATGTCGCCCTTCAGGCCGGTTTTGAACCATTGCGTCCGCTGCGCAGAGGTGCCGTGGGTGAAGCTGTCCGGCACCACCTCGCCGCCCGAGCGGCGCTGCAGCTTGTCGTCGCCGATCTCGCTCGCGGCCTTGAGCGCGCCGTCGACGTCGCCCTGCTCGAGGATGTGGTACTTGGCGTCCGCCCGTGCGGCCCAGACGCCGGCGAGGCAATCGGCCTGAAGCTCGATCCGCACCGAGATCGCGTTCGACTCCGCCTCCGATCCGGCGCGCTCCCTCGCGCCCTGGGCGCGATCCATGACGCCGATCAGGTTCTGCACGTGATGGCCGATCTCATGCGCGATGACATAGGCGCGGGCGAAGTCGCCGGGCGCGCGGAACTGCCGGGTGAGTTCGTCGAAGAACTCCGTGTCGAGATACACGCGCCGATCCTCGGGACAGTAGAACGGCCCCATTGCGGAAACGGCGCGCCCGCAGGCCGAGCGCGTCTGGCCGCTGAACAGGGTGAGCCGCGGCGGCTGATAGGTCTTGCCCTGCTCGCGGAAGATCTCCGTCCACACGTCCTCGGTCTGAGCGAGCACCGCCCGCACGAAGTCGCCCTGCTTCTGCTCGTCCGCAGAAAGCTCCCTCTTCTGGCCCTGCGGCGCATCCTGGCGTTCATAGCCGGAGCCGCCGCCCTGAACGCTCTCGAGCCCGGCGAGGATCAGCCGTGGATCGACCCCGAGCGCCCAGGAGATCAGGCCGACCACGATAAGGCCGCCGATCCCGATGCCGCCGCCTCCGCCGGGAAAGCGGAAGCCGCCGCCGCCGCCGCCCTGGTCGCGGACGTCGTCGACATTGTCGCTCCGGCGGAAATCGTCCCAGCGCATCGTGCGTTCCCAGATCCATGCCCCACGCGAAGAGATAGCGCGCGCCATGGCGTTCGGAAACGAGGACGTGATCCTCGAAGCGCATGTTCGAAAATCCCATTGCGCTTCAGCCGCGCCCGCTCCAGCTTCCCTGCGAGACGCGCCCGCACGGCGGGCGACTCGAAAGCAGGACCGTCGAACGATGACGCCGACCGCCGCCCGCCGGATCGCGATCGCCGCGAGCTTGTCCGTCTGCGCCGCGACTGCGGCCTCGGCGGTCGAATATTCGGCGGTGCCGAAACGGACGGCCGGCCTCTGGGAGACCATCACGATCACCGACACGGGCCGCACCGGCGCGAAGGAATGCATCGACGCCTCGACCGACCGTCTCGTGCTGCAGCTCACCTCCGTGCTCACCTGCCGCAACACGGACTTCAAGCGCACCGCCGACGGCTACGCGGCCGGCGCGGTGTGCTCGTCCGGCGGCCTCTCCGTCGACAACAAGGTGACGGTGACCGGCGATTTCGAGAGCTGGGCGCGCGCGGAGGCGCTCACGACCATGCGCAGCGAAGACGGAGACACGGGACTGAACCGCAGCTTCTCCACCGCGATCGAAACCCGCCGGCTCGGAGACTGCGAACCGGGCCAGATCCCCGGCGACCTCATCCTGCCGAACGGCAAGACCGTTCACGTCAATCCGTCGAAGCGCTGACGGCCCGGCGCTCGTCGCGCCTCTCCCCGACATGATGGCGGCGCTCGTCGTCTGGGGACGGCCTCTCCTCGGCGGACACGTCCTCGTCGCCCGCAAGCGAGCGCGCCAGCGCCCCGCCGAGCAGCACGACGCCCACCACCGCCGCCAGAACCCAGAAAAAACCGCTTCCGTCTTCGAACATCGGTCGCTCCGCTGACGTCTCCGACCTCGGCCGACGCGCAGCCGAGAACCCGCGGGTATCGGTCCGATGTGACCTTCGAAGGGCGCCGAAGCGGCGAAAGCGCCGCTATATAGCGGCGTCGAAGCGGGGCCGCAGCCGCGACCCGAAGACGATCAGGGAAGGAAACCCAAAGCATGAGTCCTTTCGCCGCGCTCGCCTCCCTCGCAGGCCTCGCGCTCGCCATGGCGGTCGTCCCGGCGGCCGCGGTCGAGACCAAGACGGGTCCGGGCGGCCTCAAATATCAGGACGTCGTGGTCGGGACCGGGCCCGAGGCCAAGGCCGGCCAGCAGGTCGAGGTGCATTACACCGGCTGGCTCGACAAGGACGGGGCCAAGGGCGCCAAGTTCGACTCCTCCGTCGACCGAAACGACCCGTTCGTGTTCCAGCTCGGCGCCGGCATGGTGATCGAGGGTTGGGACAAGGGCGTCGCCGGCATGAAGGTCGGCGGCAAGCGCACGCTCATCATCCCGGCGGAGATGGGCTACGGCGCGCGCGGCGCCGGCGGCGTGATCCCGCCGAACGCGACGCTCATCTTCGACGTGGAGCTGCTCGGCGTGAAGTGAACGCCAGAACGTCCACCGGCGCGGCGGTCGCCGCGCCGGTGGAAACGCGTCATTTCTTCGAGGCTTCGAACGCCTCAATGGTCCGCGCGGAATAGACCAGCGCGGCGCCCGCGTTGAGCGCGATCGCGACGCCCAGCGCCTCGACCACTTCCTCCTTGGTCGCGCCGACCTTCTGCGCCGCCCTTGCATGAACCGCGATGCAGCCGTCGCATCGGGTCGTCACGGCGACCGCGAGCGCAATCAGCTCTCGCGTCTTGGCGTCGAGCGCCTTGCCTTCGGTCGCCGCGGCGGCCAGCGTGTCGTGCCCCTTCAGGACGTCTGGGCTGAGCGCCGCGATCTCACCCACCGCCGCGCCGAGCTCCTTGCGATAGCCGTTCCAGTCGAGCATGCGTTCCTCCTTGTGGTTATACTACCTACTAGTAGAATGATAACTGCGGACGTCAACGCGGAAAGCGGCCGACGTTGACGCGACGCCCGACCGCCGGAAAACTCGCCTGATGTCTCTCGGAACGCGCGATCGCCTGATGGCCGAGGCGGAACGGCTGGTCCGTCGGCTCGGTTACGCCGGCTTCAGCTACGCCGACCTCGCATCGGCGGTCGGGATCACCAAGGCGAGCATTCACCATCATTTTCCCTCGAAGGAGGCGCTCGGTCTCGCGCTCGTCGCAGCCTACGAGACCCGATATGAGGCCGCGATGGCGGCGATCCTGACCGAGCGAGCCGATGCTCCCTCGCGGATCGACGCCTATGCGGCGCTGTATCTGAAGGGGCTAGAAGACGATCTCGGCTGCCTCTGCGCGGCGCTCGCCGTCGAGGTCGCAGTGTTGCCGCCGGCGTTCAGGAAGGCGCTCGCGGCCTTCTTCGGGAAGCATGTCGACTGGCTCGCCGCCGTGATCGCCGAGGGGCAGGCGGCGGGCGAGCTTCGCGCGGGCGCCGAGCCTCAGGCGCTCGCGCGCCATATCATCGCGACGCTCGAAGGCGCGCTGCTGATGGAGCGGGTCTTCGGCCGGGCGGAAGGCTTTAATGACACGCTCGCCGCGCTGAAGGCGAGCGTGAGGGCGTAAAGAAACGCGCTGCCGTCCTCCGGCTTGACCAGAGGCCCTATGTTCAACGTCGAAATCTGCGATGAATGTGCGTGGTCCGGTCAAGCCGGACCACGACGTCCGGTGCCTCAGACTTTCCCGTCGAGGCCCATCTGGTAGTACTTGTGCGTGATCTTGTCCTGGTTCTCGAGCAGCCAGTCGATGGTCGGCTCAGAGGCCATGGCCTTGCGGATCGCCTCGCACATGCCCTTGCGATGGATGTCGAACAGCACCTTGTGGTCGAGGTCCTTGACGTCGACGATGGTCGGCGCGAGCCAGACCGAGCAGATCACGCCGAGGTCGTTGGCCTTCTCCTTCGGGATGTAGCCGGCGCGCACCGCGTCCAGCACGCCGTTCGCGATCGCGAACTGCACCGTGCCCATCAGGATGTTGGTGTAGCGCGGGTTGTCGACGGTGACCTTCGAGACGCAAAGCGTCACCGGCCGGACCATGATGTCGGTGTTGAGCAGCGCGAAGACGCGGGTGTGGCCCTGCACCTGGTCGCCTGTCAGCGTGGCGATCGCGGTTCCGACCGGGCCGTCGAGTTCGCCGATGACGACTTCGGGCTCGGCCGCCGTTCCGGGAGGGCCGCCCGCGACGAGGGCTTCGCCGGCGCGCAGGATGATGCGGTTGCTCATATGATCCTCGATCAGTTGGAAAAGGAAAACAGGGTCGTCACCAGACGAGCCGCGGCATGACGGCGACCGGCCGGTAGCCCTGTTCGGCGAACAGCGCCTCGAGCTTTTCCGGATCGGGCGCGCCGCGGCCAAGCTCCTCGGCGTGGATGCCGTCGGCGATGAACACGCAGTCGAGGCCGGCGTCGGTCGCGCCGGCGAGATCGGTGCGAACCGCGTCGCCGATCGCGATCACGCGCGAGCGAGGGACGGGACGCCCCAGAATGTCCGCCCCGAGCCTGAGCGCCGCGTCGTAGACGGGCGCGTGGGGTTTGCCGCAATAGAACACCTCGCCGCCCATCGCGGCGTAGCGGTCCGCGATCGCGCCGGCGCACCAGAGCTTCTGCTCGCCGACCATGACCACGAGGTCAGGATTGGCGCAGATCATCGCGAGGCCGCGCTCCTTCAACGCCGAGAGCCGGTCGTCGTAGTCCTCCGGAACCTCGGTCTGGTCGTCGACGAGCCCGGTCGCGACCGCGATGGGGGCGTCTTCGAGCGCGACGAGCTCCAACCGCTCGTCTCCGAGCAGCGGCAGGTCGCGGATCGGACCGATGTGGTGGACCGCGGTCAGGCCCCGTTCGGCGAGCATGCGCTTTGCGACGTCGCCGGACGTCACGATGGCGTCCCAGGCGGAGCGCGGCACGCCCTTGTCGTCGAGGCTCGTGACCACCCATTCGGAGGCCCGCGGCGCGTTCGAGACCAGAACGACCGCTCCGCCCTGCGCGCGGAACCGCGACAGCGCGTCGGCCGCTTCGAGATGGGCGTTCAGTCCGTCATGCAGCACGCCCCAGACGTCGCAGAGGGCGAGGTCATAGCCCTGCGCGATCGCGGAGAAGCCAGGAAAGGACAGGGCCGGCGAAGCGGCCTCGGAAGCGTCGAGATGGGCCATGGGCCTTCGGCTAAGCACGCCCGCCTCCGCCGTCAACCCGCGGCGAGCGCAGCCCGCATGAGAGTGGTTGCAGGATAGATTTTTCTTTTAGGGAAACAACTGCTCTTGAAAATAAAATCTCGCGGCATGTTTCCGCCGCGTCCTAACGGGCGGAAAGCTCCCGCCGCACGTCGTCCTCGGTCACCGCGGCCATCGGCTTCAGGAGCTTCACGGCCTCGGTTTTTCGCCCGACGCGCATCAGCAGCACCACGGTCTCGGCGCCGCCGCAGGCAGGATCGCCGCAGGCGATTTCGCTCACCGTGACGGCGTCGTCCTCGCCGAGGGCGAGCACGTCGCGCACGAGCGCGGCGACGCGGCGGGAGGCGTCGCCGCGGGCCGGGTCTTGGCTCGAACGGCGGAACAGCAGGGCCATGGCGCTCCAGGGGACGGCGCTCGGTGGGTCGGCCCTCATGTCTTACGCTCAGGCCGCCTCGCGCCGCCAGACCGGGAACGGATCAGGCAGGCGACCCATCGTCGCCCAGTCGATCTCGGACGGCTTCTCCGGCCCGACAAGCGCGGCTTCGAGAGCCTCCGTCATCGCGGCCTCGTCGAGGCCGATCCCGATGAAGACGAGTTCCTGCCGCCGGTCTCCCCAGCCCTCCTCCCACCGCGCCTTCAGCCAGTCGCGCCATTCCGGCGCGTCGGGCCACTGCGCTTTCGGCGTGGCGACCCACCAGCTTCCCGCGCCCTCAGTGCGGCAAAGCGCGCCCGCAAGCGACATCTCGCCGGCCCAGTCGGGCCGCGTCGCGAGCCAGAAGTGTCCCTTGGCGCGCACGAGGCCGGTCCACGGGGCCGCGAGAAACGCCGCGAAGCGTTCCGGATGGAACGGCCGGCGGGCGCGGAACACGAAGCTTTTGACGCCGTATTCCTCGGTCTCCGGCGTATGGTCGGCGAAGCCGAACAGCTCCTTCAGCCATGCCGGCCGGCGGCGGGCCGCCTCGAAGTCGAACAGCCCCGTGCCGACCACGTCCGAGAGCCGCACGCGCCCGAAATCGGCCTCTACGAGCGCGGCCTCGCCGTTGAGCGACCGGATCACGCCGCGCACCTGCGCAAGCCGTTCGGCGTCGACCGCCGAGGCCTTGTTCACGACCACGACGTCCGCGAACTCGATCTGGTCGACGAGCAGGTCGACAAGCGTGCGCGCGTCGCCCTGCCCCGCGGTCTCGCCGCGCTCCGCAAGGAAATCGCGGCTCGAGAAGTCGCGCAGCAGGTTCACTGCGTCGACCACGGTGACCATCGTGTCGAGCCGGGCGACGTCGGACAGCGAGACCCCGTCCTCGTCGCGAAAATCGAAGGTGGCGGCGACCGGCAGCGGCTCGGAGACGCCGGTCGACTCGATGATCAGGTGGTCGAAGCGTCCGCTCTCGGCGAGGCGACGCACCTCCCGGAGCAGGTCGTCGCGAAGCGTGCAGCAGATGCAGCCGTTCGACATTTCGACCAGCGTCTCGTCGGCGCGCAGCACCCCGCCCTCCCGCACGAGGTCGGCGTCGACGTTCACTTCCGACATGTCGTTGACGATCACCGCGACCTTGAGGCCCTCGCGGTTGTTCAGCACGTGATTGAGCAGCGTGGTCTTGCCCGCGCCGAGGAAGCCCGAAAGCACGGTGACGGGAAGGCGAGGGTCGATCATTGGCGCGCTCGAATTAATGTTATAACATAACGTTATTAGATCGAGCGTGGCGACAAGGCAAGCCGTTGGGGGGCGAAGCGCCGTCGCGGATCCGATCGAAAGCTGAAGGCTGCGGCACGCGCTTCAGGTCCTCGCGGCGACGAAAACAGTCGCGCGCGGGCGCCTCTCCTGATAGAGGCGCGGACGTCGCCCCTCCCCGCCGCTACTTCGAAACCGCATCCGATGCCGCGTGCAGCCACCTTGCCGAAGGATTTCGTCGACCGCCTCGAGGCGGCCGGCTTTTCGCGCGCCGAGCCAGCCGTGCTTCAGCCGGCGGAGCCGTTCCTCGACGTCATGGGCGAGGAACTGCGGCAGCGCGTCTTTCTGACGAGCGACGCCGAGGGTCGCGAACTCTGCCTGCGGCCGGACTTCACCATTCCGACGGCGCTCGCCCACATCGAGAGCGCCGACGCGACCGGCGCCTATTTCTACGAAGGCGACGTCTTTCGCCAAGGCTCGAACGGCGGCGAGGCGCGCCAGGCGGGCGTCGAGAGCTTCGGACGCGCCGACGCCGTCGCGGCCGAGACGGAAGTGATGGCGCTCGCGCTCGAAGCCTGCGCGGCGCTGGGACGGCCGGCGCCCAGGATCACGCTCGGCGACCGTGCGCTGGTCGACGCCGCCGTCGACGCGCTCACCGCGCCGGTCGCCTATCGCAGACGGCTGAAGCGCGCCCTCGCCCATGGCGGCCTCATCGAGGAGAAGTCGCCCGCGCGTCCTGAGGAGACAAGCCACGCAGGCCTGTTCGCCGCGCTCGCCGCTGCGGGACCGGACGCCGGCAAGGCGGTGATCGAGGATCTGCTTTCGCTCGCCGGCATCGCGGCGGTCGGCGGCCGCACGCCCCGCGAGATCGCAGAGCGCTTTCTCGAACGCGCAGAGGCGCGCGCCGTGACGCTCGATCCGGCCGACCGCGCCCGACTCACGAACCTGCTCGGTGTGGACGCTCCGGCGCCTGCGGCTTTGGCGACGCTCGACGTCATCGCGTCCAGCGGGCCTGCGGGCGTTTCCGTCGCGATTTCGGGTCTTCGCGACCGGCTCGACGCTTTTCGTGACGCGGGACTGCCGGTCGACGACATGCGGTTCTCGGCGCGCTTCGGGCGTCAGCTCGACTATTACACCGGCCTCGTCTTCGAACTCGCGGATCCAGAGAGCGGAGCGCCGCTCGCGAGCGGCGGACGTTACGACGGCCTGCTTTCGGCCCTCGGCGCTCGCGTCCCCTCGCCCGGCGTGGGCTTCGCGCTGTGGCTCGACCGCTTCGGGGAGGCCCGGCCGTGACCGACGGCAAGCTGATCCTCGGCGTGCCCTCGAAGGGCCGCCTCCAGGAAAACGTCGCCGCGTTCTTCGGCCGCGCCGGCCTCACCTTTGTCCAACCCGGCGGCGCGCGCGACTATCGGGGCGCGATCGCCGACCTTCCCGGCGTCGAGGTGGCCTATCTCTCGGCTTCGGAGATCGCAGGCCAGCTCGCGAGCGGCGCGATCCATCTCGGCGTCACCGGCGAAGACCTGATCCGGGAGAACGTTACGGACGCCGAAACGCGTGTGAAGCTGCTGCAGCCGCTCGGTTTCGGCTACGCCGACGTCGTGGTCGCGGTCCCGCAGGCCTGGATCGACGTCGAGACGATGGCCGATCTCGACGACGTCGCGGAGGACATGCGCCGCCGCCACGGCCGCAGGCTTCGCGTCGCGACGAAATACGTGAACCTCACCCGCGGCTTCTTCGCCTGGAAGGCGCCCGCCGAGGGCAAGCCCGCCCGCGGCGTGTCTAACTACCGGATCGTCGAGAGCGCGGGAGCGACCGAGGGCGCCCCCGCGGCGGGCGCCGCCGACGTCGTGGTCGACATCACCACCACCGGCTCAACCCTGAAGGCCAACGCGCTCAAGGTGCTGGACGACGGCGTGATGCTGAGGAGCCAGGCGCAGCTCGTCGCGAGCCTTTCGGCGACCTGGGGGCCGACGGCCCGGAAAGCCGCCAGCACCATTCTCACCCGGATCGCGGCCGAAGTCCGGGCGCGCGCGGTGCGCGAGATCAGGGCGCAGGTTCCGAGCCGCGTGGAACGGCTAATCGTCGATCTCGGAGCCCGCTTCGACGCCCGCGCGCCGTTCGGGCCGCCCGCCGAGGGCGCGCCTCTGGTGCTGCATGCGCCGAAGCGCTCGGTCTTCGCGGTCGTCGAAGCTCTTCAGGCGGCAGGTTGCGGCGCGGTGACGGTCGCGACGCTCGAGGACGTGTTCGAACCTGATCCGCCTCTCGTGGCGGCCCTCGTCTCCGCGATCGGCAGCGCCTGACAGAAGGGCTCGCGTCAGCGCGTCTGGATATCAAATTGGCGGGAGCAAGACTCGGACGCTGAAACGAAAAAGGCGGAACCGCCTCGGGGGTAGCGGTTCCGCCTTCGTGAGGCTGGCCAGTCGGGGGAGCCGGCCGCCTGTCAAAAGCTCGTCTGTGCGAGCTTTCGGGTACAGAACGCGGACCTGTGGCCGCGGTTCCCGTCGCAAGAAAAAAAATCGCGGACCTATCGCGTCGGCGGCGTCGCCGCGCCGAGGCGGCTTTCAAGGAAGGCTATCGTCCGGTCCCAAGCGAGCGCCGCGGCCTTTCGTTCGTAGCGCGCAGGGTTGGCCTCGTTGTTGAAGGCGTGGTCCGCGCCTTCGTAGAAATAGAGTTCGAAATCCTTGCCGTTCTGCTTCAGCGCCTGCTCGAACGCTGGCGCTTCGGCGTTGATGCGCTCGTCGAGGCCCGCGTAGTGAAGCAGCAGCGGCGCGTGGACTTTCGCGGCCTCTTCGGGGGAAAGCGGCTTGCCGTAATAGGAGACGGCGGCCTTCAGCTCCGTCGAGGCGACCGCGAGCCGGTTCGCCATCCCCCCGCCCCAGCAAAACCCAACCGCGCCGACCGCGCCGTTCGACTCGGGCCGGCTCGCAAGAAACGGCACGGCGGCGGCGAGGTTGTCGGTCGTCCGGTCCAGATCGAGCGCCGCTATCATCTCGCGCGCCTTGTCTTCGTCGGCGGGCGTGCCTCCCTCGGGCGACAGAAGATCGACGCCGAAGGCGAGGAAGCCCGAAAGGCCGAGCCGGCGCGTCACGTCCTCGATATGCGGATTGAGCCCGCGGTTCTCGTGGATGACGATCACCGCGGGACGTTTCTGCTGGTCGTTCGGCCGCGCCAACAGGCCGGAAATCCGTCCGCCCGGCGCCTCGTAGGAGATGCGGTCGATCGCGAGGCGCTGGTCGTCGGGAGCGACGATCGCCGCCCCGGCGTAGTCGTTCGTGAGCGTCGAGAGCAGGACCGAGGCTCCGGCCGTGGACCCGGCGAGCAAAGCGAGCCGATCAAGAAACTCTCGCCGCCCCATCTCGCCATGGGTGAAGCGATCGTAGAGCGTGATCGCGCGCCGATCGGGACGTTCGGTCATGAGCCTCGGGCCTTGCAGAGTGATCGTTGCGGCTGGGGGCGTCGCGGAGGCCATCCTACATCGCCGCGCGGCCGGATGCGGCCCCTCACGCCATCGTCAGCGCGGCGGCGTCACGCCGCGCGCGACCGCCTCGAACTCCTGGCGCCGGCCGTCGAAGCTCGCTTTGTCCCCGACGCAAACGATCGTCGTGCGTCCCTTCGGCGTGTCGAGCACCACGAGATAGGAGCGCACGTCCGGCGGCTTCGCCTGGCCTTCGATCGGCTTGAAATCCGCGACCACCTGGGCGCCAGACAGTCCCTGCAGCTCGAACGGCTCGACCGTGGCGACCTCGTAACGTAAGGCGAGGGTCGCGCGGATCAGGTCGATCCACTCCTTCTTGCGGGTGAACTCGTTGATCTCCTCCTGCGTCGGCGCCGGCTCGCCCGTCCCCTGCCCGGAAGGCGTCGGCTGGAAGGCGATCTTGCAACCGGTGTCGTCCTCGCCTTCCTTCTGCACGGCGTAGACCGCGGCGTAGCGCGGATCGCCGACCGCCTTGCGCGCCGTATAGCCTTGCGGCGGCGCGACCGCGAGGCCGGTGGCCTCGTCGCGCGCCGGCTCGGCCGCGACCGCGAATCCCGCGGCGAGCGCTAGCACGGCGGCCGCGGCCGCAGTCCTGAAAATCATGCCGAGGCTCCGATGCGCATCCCCCGATCCGGCGCTTCCCTGTTCACGTGGCGTCGCCGGTTCGTCACGGCCCTTCGCCGGACTCTATCCTGAGACGGATCAAATCCGGAGAAAATGAATCATTAAGCTAAACGACGACGGTTCGACGCCGCTGGCCGGAACGACCGACAACGCGTCACCTGAGAAATCGTCGAAGGGTTCGGCGACGGACAAACTTTTCGAGGAGCGGCAGGCCTGTTCGGTCGCGTGCGATGAACGACTGATGATATTTTCGATACGCGCCGCAGGATTGCTCTAAGAAGATGCGTGCATGCTCGTTTCAAACCAAGGTGGTCCGGCGTCGGGCGGCGCCGGCGGGCGGTAGTCGGGATGAGGGCTCAGGAAACGGCGACGACCGGCGACTCCTTTTCAAGAACGGTCGTTGCTCCCGTCAGCCTCATGGTCGCGGCCATGATCCTCGCCGTCATCGCGGCGGTGATCTGGATCGCGCGGAGCCAAACCGCCGATCTCCTCGCCCGCGAGCGCAGCCTCGCGGCGAGCGCGATCGAGGAGCGGCGTTCGGTGATCGAGAAGACCACCGACGACTACGCATATTGGGACGACGCCTTCGCCCATACCGTGACGCGGAACGATCCGGCCTGGGTGGACGAGAACATCGCTCGGCCGGTCGCCGGAAAGTACGGATTTCGCCTGGCGGGCGTCGCCGACGAGCGCGGCGAGGCGATCTCCGGCGCGTTCGATGGCGCGCCATATTCGGGACCGCTGGACCGGATCCTCCAAGGAGGCTTCCACCAGCTTCTCGCGCGGCTGTCGGGACGCGACACCGCGACGGGCGTCCTCATGCTCGGCGACTCCCCCGCCATCGTCGCAGTCTCTCGCATCCGGCCTTTCGCCGTTCCCGCGCCGTCGGCGCCGCAGCCGCACCGCTTCCTCATCTTCGTCGACGCGCTCGACCAGCCCCAGCTCGCGAAGCTTTCCAAGGCTTATTTGCTGCCGGATCTGCGAATCGATCGAAGCGGCTCCAACGGCGCGGCGATCGTGATCGAAACCGTCGACGGCGCGCGCCGGGTCGCGCTCGCCTGGCGCGGCTCCGATCCAGGCGGCGAGATGCTGCGGAGCATTCTGCCGATCCTCCTCGCCCTCCTGATCGTTTTCGCCGGCCTCACCGCCTATGTGCTGCGGCAGGGCCGCGCCGCGGCGGTGCGGCTGCGCGAAAGCGAGAGGCGGGCTCTGCTCGATCCGTTGACCGGGCTTCCGAACAGGCTCGGCCTGTTCGCCCGCGCCGAAGAGCTCATGGGCTCGATCCAGGCGCCGAGCTTCGCCCTCGCCTATCTCGATCTCGACGGCTTCAAGCAGGTCAACGACGAGTTCGGGCACAGCGCAGGCGACGACGTGCTCAAGGAAGCTGTCCGCAGGATGGCCGCTGCCATCCGAGAAGGAGACATGCTCGCGCGCCTCGGCGGCGACGAATTCGCGATGCTGCTTCCCGATCTCATCGAGCCGGCCGCCGTGCGGCATGTCGCAGAACGCGTCATCGCCAATGTCGGCGCTCCCATGACGGTCGGCGGAGCCACGGTCCGCATCGGAGTGACGATCGGCGTCGCGATCGCGCCGGCCGACGCGCGCGACACGATCGACCTCGTCAAGGCCGCCGACGCCGCGCTCTACCGCGCCAAGCGGAACGCCAAGGGCACGGTCCAGTTCAGCCTGACGGCGTGAGGAGAGCGACGGAACTTGGCCTCGGCGGCCTCATTTCGACGTGGATCGATAACTATCGCTCCAGCGGCCACGTTAGACGGCTTCATCCGTCGATCCACGGAACAGCCGGCCGGGCGATCATCAACCATAGGATCGCGGCCACGAAGCAGAACGCCGGGACGCCGCTGGCGAACCAAAGCCGGAAGAAAGTCCTGTAGGCCTCTGGCAGCGGCGCGCCAGACGCCGCGGCGGCGCGGGCGAGGTCGCGCATGCGGAGCTGCATGGCGACGACCGGCAGCCACAGCGCGCCGGTCGCGACATAGAGACCGAGCGACAGCGCGATCCATCCCGTCGTCAGCGACCAGCCGAGCCCATGGGCGAGCGCCGCGCCGGTGATCGCTGAAGCACGACGGCGACCGCGGTGAAGACCATATCCGCGACCACGACGCTGCCGGCGACATGCGCCACGAGCTTCGGGTCGCCGGTGCGATGCGCGAGCAGCATGAAGAACGCGATGCCGGCGCCGGTCCCGAACAGCACGGCGGCGCCAACCACATGCAGCCAGCGCAGGATGTCGATGACGAGCGGGCTCATCGCTCCTCCTCGATGGCGAGCGCCACGAGCGCAAGCATGGCGGCCGGGACGGTCTTCACGAGCGGCCCCAGCGGATCGAGCCAGAGATCCGGCGCAAAGAGCGTCGCGCCGACGAGATATGCGACGGTTGTTGCGATCATCCCCCACAGCGCAGCGACATGCGTGCGCCGGTGAAGCGCGCCGAGGCCGAGCGCGAGATCCACGAGGCCTCCTGCAGCGACGAACATGGAAGCGAGCCCGGCGGCCATGCCACGGGAGGTCAGCACTTCGGCCGCGCGGTCGATCTGCGCGAGCCCGATGGCGCCGGAAAGGATCCAGAAGAGCGCAAGCGTGACGACGATCGCAGGCTTCAGCAGGAAGAGCCGGCCGAACCACCGCTCCTGCACTGTCGAAGGCAACCGGCGGAGCGTCGCCACAAGCGGGCGCATCGGCCGGCCGCCGGCCGCGCGCCATGGCCCGGGGTCGCCCAACACGCCCGCCTCGATCTCCTTGAGCGCGGCGGAGCGCATTGGCGGACGCCAGCCGAGGTTTCCGGCGACATCGCCCATTCGAAACAGCGCGCGTCCGAGCGCAAGCGACGCCGACATCCGCCGCGCGGGCGGGCGGCCGAGCGACGCGCGCCAGGCCGCGACCACCTCGTCGAGCCCACGGGCCTCGTCCTCGACAAGGTCGTAGCTCCGGCGGGAGGGGATCTCGCCCATGAGAACGGCGCGAACCGCGTCGGAGACGTCTTCGACGCCGACGGTCTGGATCGGCGCGCCGCCGGAGATCGTCGGCGTCACGAGCGGAAATCCGGCGAGCCCGCGCAGCAGCGCCGTGCCGCCATAGGCCGCGGGCGAGATCACGAGGCCGGGCCGCAGGATCGTCCAGTCGAGCCGCGACGCCGAGAGCGCCGCGTCCGCCTCGCCTTTGGTGCGCATCAACATGGTCTTGGCGTCCGCCCGCGCGCCGACTGCGGAGATCTGGACGAAACGCCTCACGCCGGCAGCTTCCGAGGCGGCGTACAGCGCAAGCATCGCATCGCGCTGCACGGCAGTGACGTTGTCTCGCGCGCTGTCCTGCAGCGCCCCGGCCGCGTTTACGACGGCGTCGACGTTTTCGAGAAACGGCGTCCAGTCCGCGGGCCGGAGCAGCGTCGCGACATCCGCCGAGAACCAGTCGATCTCGGGACGCGCGCGACGGGCGGCTTCGACCGAGCGTCCAAGGCCTGCGACGGAGAGGCCGGCGGCGAGCAGACGATCCGCGATCGCCGCGCCGATCAGGCCGTAAGCGCCGAGCACGAGCACACGCATGTCCGCCTCCCGGCTACGACTCAAGCGAGATCGGATTGGATCGACCCTCGACCGTCATGCCCGGCGGAGCCGGGCATCCACGACTTCCTGAGATCATCGAGCGCTGCGACCAAGTCGTGGATACCCGCGCGAAGGCGCGGGCATGACGATGCGGCCTTCTCTGAACCGGTCGCGCTCTAACACGCCCGACTTTACGAAGGACAAAAGAAAAGGCCCCGGATTTCTCCGGGGCCTTTCCCATTTCAAGCTTAGCCGGATGGCTGGATCAGAAGTCCATGCCGCCTCGCGAAGTCGGGCTTGCCCGACTTCGCCATCTCTGCCGATGGGCGGCATGGACTTCCTCAGAAGTCCATGCCGCCCATGCCGCCGCCCATGCCGCCCGGCATGCCGCCGGCCGCTTCCTTCTTCGGAAGCTCGGCGACCATCGCCTCGGTGGTGATGAGCAGCGCCGCGACCGAAGCGGCGTCCTGGAGCGCGGTGCGCACGACCTTGGTCGGGTCGACGATGCCGGCCTCGATCATGTCGACGTACTCTTCCGTCTGGGCGTTGAAGCCCGAGGTCGCGGACGAGTTCTCGAGCAGCTTGCCGACGACGATCGAACCCTCGACGCCCGCGTTCGCCACGATCTGACGGATCGGGGCCTCGAGCGCCTTGAGGACGATGTTGACGCCCGCCTGGATGTCCGAGTTGTCGAACTTGAGATCGGCGATCGCCTTCTTGGAGCGGAGCAGCGCGACGCCGCCGCCCGGAACGATGCCTTCCTCGACGGCCGCGCGGGTCGCGTTGAGGGCGTCGTCGATGCGGTCCTTCTTCTCCTTGACTTCGATCTCGGTCGCGCCGCCGACGCGGATGACCGCGACGCCGCCCGCGAGCTTGGCGAGACGCTCCTGGAGCTTCTCACGATCGTAGTCGGAGGTGGTCTCCTCGATCTGGGCCTTGATCTGGGCGACGCGGCCCTCGATCGCTTCCTTGTCGCCGGCGCCGTCGACGATCGTGGTCTTCTCCTTCTCGAGCACGACCTTCTTGGCGCGGCCGAGCATGTCGAGGGTCACGTTCTCGAGCTTGATGCCGAGGTCCTCGGAGATCACCTGGCCGTTGGTCAGGATCGCGATGTCCTCGAGCATGGCCTTGCGGCGGTCGCCGAAGCCCGGCGCCTTGACGGCCGCGACCTTGAGGCCGCCGCGGAGCTTGTTGACGACGAGCGTGGCCAGAGCCTCGCCCTCGATGTCCTCGGCGATGATGACGAGCGGCTTGCCCGACTGCACGACCGCTTCGAGAACCGGCAGGATCGCCTGGAGGCCCGAGAGCTTCTTCTCGTGGATGAGGATGTACGGATCTTCGAGGTCCGCGATCATCTTCTCGGCGTTGGTGATGAAGTACGGCGAGAGGTAGCCGCGGTCGAACTGCATGCCTTCGACGACTTCGAGCTCGGTCTCGAGGCTCTTGGCCTCCTCGACCGTGATGACGCCCTCGTTGCCGACCTTCTGCATGGCGTGGGCGATCATGTCGCCGACTTCCTTGTCGCCGTTCGCCGAGATCGTGCCGACCTGGGCGACTTCAGCCGAGGTGGCGATCTTCTTCGAAGACGCCTTGAGGCTCTCGATGACCTTGGCGACCGCCTGGTCGACGCCGCGCTTCAGGTCCATCGGGTTCATGCCCGCGGCCACGGACTTGGCGCCTTCACGGACGATCGCCTGGGCGAGCACGGTGGCGGTGGTGGTGCCGTCGCCGGCGAGGTCGTTGGTCTTCGAGGCCACTTCGCGCACCATCTGGGCGCCCATGTTCTCGAACTTGTCCTCGAGCTCGATTTCCTTCGCGACGGTCACGCCGTCCTTGGTGATGCGCGGCGCGCCGAAGGACTTCTCGATGACGACGTTGCGGCCCTTGGGGCCGAGCGTGACCTTCACCGCATTGGCGAGGATGTCGACGCCGCGGAGCATCTTCTCACGCGCGTCGGCGGAAAAACGAACGTCTTTCGCAGCCATGTCTCAATTCCTTGAACTGGGGTTCTTCAAGAACCGGCTGGCCGCGGATCGCTCCGCGCCGCGCCGGCTGGAATGCGATCGGAAAATCAGGCGATGACGCCCATGATGTCCGACTCCTTCATGATCAGCAGCTCTTCGCCGTCGATCTTGACTTCGGTGCCGGACCACTTGCCGAACAGGATCTTGTCGCCGGCCTTGACGTCGAGCTCGACGACCTTGCCGTTCTCGTCGCGGGCGCCCGGGCCCACGGCGACGACTTCGCCTTCCTGCGGCTTTTCCTTGGCGGTGTCGGGGATGATGATGCCGCCCTTCGACTTCTCTTCGGCGGTGAGGCGGCGAACGACCACGCGGTCGTGCAGCGGACGGAAGTTCATGGGGATTATCCTCTTGAAGCGGCGTCTGCTTCTCAAAAACGCGGGTACGCGGCGGGCGACCGCCCGGCGCTGTTAGCACTCCCGGAACGAGAGTGCCAGCACGACGGCCAGATACGAACGCCCCCCAGACCTGTCAAGGTCGCGGGAATGAGGAAAAGCGAGGTTTTCTGCCGAGCGCCGACGGCCCGTTTGAGCTTCGAGCCGGTACGGCGGAACCAGCGCCGATGACCGTACTCCAAGGCGACCGCCCGAACCACGCAGCGCCGCCCGAAAGCTGTCAATCGAAAACGAGACGGCGCTTAAGTAGTTCTCCCGACTTGCGTTCCCGTGCCGGACGGACCGACCTTGCGGCGTTCGCGGGCGGCCGTTTGCGCGCCGCCATCGGAGGGCGGGATGATCGGAATGCTCTTGTCGCCGCGCCGCACGTTCGGCGCATTGGCCGCGGCTTTGGCGGGGCTCGTTCTCGCCGCAGGCGTCGTCCCGCCGGCCCTTTCAGCGCCGTCCTACAGGACGCTCGGACAGCCCACCACCGCCGACAAAACCCTTGGATCGCGCTGCCCGAACGCGAACGCGCGGTTCAATTTCAGCAATGACGGCGGCTTCGACATGTACGGGCCAGCCGGCGTGGCCATCGATCCGCGCGGCCGGATCTTCGTCGCGGACTTCGGCGGCAAGCGCGTGCTGACATGGCCGGACGCGACCTCGCTCGCGCAATGCGAGGCGGCGGACGGCGTCATCGGCGCGGGCCAGCTCGCCGGGCCGGAAGCGATCGCGATCGATGCCGCATCCGGCGCCGTCTTTGTCGCCGACACGCTTTCGCACACCGTCATCGGCTACCGCCTGAAGAGCGGCGCCTGGAAGAAGTTCGTCACGCTCGGCTCATCCGGCGTCTCCGGCTCCGCGTTCAACCGGTTTAATTTTCCACGCGGAATCGCCTTCGACTCCCGCGGGCGGCTGTTCGTGGCCGACGACTCGAACAACAGGATCCTGATCTTCGATCCGCCCCTCCAGAACGGCGCGTCGGCGGTCGACAGCATCTACGCCGGCTCGAACGGCGGCCTCTCGAGTCCAAAGGCCGTGGCGATCGTCGGCGACGCGCTGTTCGTCGCGGACTATTTCGGCGACCGCGTGCTGCGGTTCACAGGTCCTTTCAAGACCCCCGATCAGACCTATGTGGCGACAGGGGAATTCCGGGGCGTCGGCCGGCCGGTGGATCTCACCGTCCATCCCGACGGCTCGCTGCTCGTGGTGAGCCAGAACCGGCCCCGCGTCTCCCGCTTTCAGGACGCGGCCTTCCGGCCAAGCCCCGTGGCGGCTCCGGATTCGGAATTTTCCAACAACATGGGAGCCGAACCGCTCGGCGTCGCGGCGGACCGCGACGGACGGATCTTCATCGCGGATTATCGCCGCTACCGGGTGCTGATCCGCGACGAGAGCGTGCGGACGGCGCCCGTCTCGCCCGGCCCGGCGGCGGCTGCGCTCGTCGCGAACCTCAGGGCGCGGGCCGGGACGACGCTGAACCGCGTTGCGATCGGCCAGCAGCTCATCACATACGAATACGGGCCGAAGTCCGACCGCAACGCCTGGTATCGGGACTGGTCGCAGATGAAGCGCCAAGGCCTGCCGCTGCCGCTGATGATGGGCGGCGAGCTGAGCGACCTGATGAGCTATCCGGGCTTTTTCCCCAACGCAGACGCGCGCAAGGAGATGATCCGCCACGGCCAGGCTGGAGGGCTCGTCACGCTCGTCTGGCACCCCGACAATCCCGTCGCCGGAGCGCCGTTCTCGACTCCGCTGCCGACCGCTCGCCTCGTGGACATGATCAACCCGGCGACCGCCGTCGGCCAAGCCTGGCGGACCCAGCTCGACCGCGCGGCGGCGGCTCTCAAGCCTTTCGACGACAAGGGCCTCGCGGTGCTGTTCCGGCCGCTGCACGAGCAGAACGGCGATTTCTTCTGGTGGGGCGACGATGGTTCGGCGGGCGACGCGCGCAGAGCCCGGCAGGCCGCCTGGGTCGCGGTCTGGCGCGACATGGTCGGCTACATGACGGCGACCAAAGGTCTCAAGCGCCTCGTCTTCGCCTTCGGGACCAATCAGGTCAACTACGACGGCGTGGTCGCGCCCATGACCTACTATCCCGGCGCGGACTTCGTCGATGTCGTGTCGATCGACGTCTATGACGAGCAACTCGATCTCGCAGGCGGCGACCGAGGTCTGCAGCACTACGCGGCTCTGGTCGGTTCCGGAAAACCGTTCGGACTCTCGGAGTTCGGCCAATCTTTCGGAGACAACGGCACCGGCGCGGACGGCGCCGACTGGGACTGCCGGACGCTCGTTCAGCGGCTAGGGGACAGCTATCCGCGCGCCGTCTTCGCCAACGCCTGGTACACGACGGAGGGGAACCCGCGCTTCGTCTTCGCGCTTCCCGACGTCGCGCACACGGCGGAAACGCTCGCCGATCCGCTGATCGACACGCAGTGATTTCCTAGCGACAGGGCCCCGCAATCGCTTGATTCTCGACCCGCCATTGACGATCTTCTCCAAATGCCGACGCGAGACGAGATTCTCGACATTCACAACATGTGCGCCTGTTCGCACACGCGGATGGCGGCGCGCGCCGTCACCCGCTTTTACGACGAAGCTCTCAGGCCCTCGGGCCTGAAGGGCACGCAGTTCGTCCTGCTCGCGGCGATCGAGGCCGGCGAGGCGACGTCGATCACCGACCTCGCCGAGCTGATCGACATCGAGCGCACCACGCTGGTGCGCAACCTGCAGCTTCTCCGCAAGGAAGGCCTGGTGTCGCCGCTCAAGGGGCTGAACGGCCGCCGCAAACCCGCTTTGACCCCGAAGGGTCAGGATGCTTTGGAAGCTGCGCTGCCGCTCTGGCGCTCGGCGCAGGGCGAGATCGAAGGCCGGCTCGGCTTCGGCTCGTGGCAGGTCACGCGGCGCCGGCTGGGGGATCTTCGGAAGGCCGTGAGCTGACGGGCGGTTCGATCGCCCGCGAAAAGTGAGCGTCGAGGGCGTCGCCCCGGTCGTCGCGCCGCCTCACCCCCGGATCGCGCAGGAACTTTCGCCGATCGAGAAACCGGACGCCGTCGATCAGGCGCTCGTCCACCCAGACGTTGAGCCTTTCGCCGCCCGAGGCTTCGGCGAAGGCGTTCGCGCCGGCGAGAAGCGCCGTAGCGAGCCCCTGTCCTCGCGCATCCCGTTCGAGGCAGATAAGCGAAAGTTCGAACTCGTTCGCCCGAGCGCCGCGCGCGATCGCGAGCGCTCCCGCCGTCTCGCCGCTCCGCATGAGAAGCCACAGCCGGCCGTCGCGCTCCGCGAAATGCGACGCCGGGCGCACCAGCACGTCCGCCTCCGCCTCGAATGTGCAGCCGTCGTAAGCGGACCACTCGCGGGCGAGCAGGGCGACGAGGTCGCCGCCGTCTTCGTCCGTCGCTTCACGGATCAGATACTCGCTCAAACGCTGCGCCTCCGGCCCCGGAACGCGAGGCTCGCCGCATGAATTATGCGTCAAAGCCGCAGCGAAGAAAGCCTCGGCGGGACGCGATGCGTTTTGGCGACACGCCGGCACGAAAACGGAAACGTCATCGTTTTCGCCGAAGCTTCGCCCAAGTCCCGCCAGAAGCCGCGCGCAAGGGCTTTGCCTGACGCACCGCCGCGGCGCATCATGCGGCCGGGCATGGGAGTTTCGCGCGCAGCCCTGGTAGGACGGCGCGCCTGTCGAGGAGACGTTTCGTGAATATGGTCCGCGCCTCCGCAGCGGCCTTCGCATGCGGAGTTCTCGCCCTTGTGTTTTCGGCGGTCTCTCCCGCGCCCGCGTCGGCCGATCCGCTCGTCGTGCCGGCGCCCGACTACGTGCCGCGCTCGACGGCGCCGCGCACCGCGCAGGCTTACGGCGACCGCGAGGTCCGGACCTACGGTTCCGACCGCAGGGTCTATTACGGGCGTCGCTATTATGACGAGGACGTTTTCGAAGACGACGACGGCCGCTATTACGAGCGTCGCGTCCGTCGCATTCCCTCGGCGCGCGAGCGCGCCGCCGAGCAGGCCTATCAGGACGAAAACGGCTACGCGCCGCGCCGCTATTACGGTCGCGACTCCCGCGTGCGGCGATATTACGACGACGGCGACTATTCCTACGAGTCGGTCGAGCCGAGCTACCAGCGGACGCCGCGCCGCCTCGCCGGGCCGCCCTCCGCGCTCGGCGCGGGCGAAGGCAAGCGAAGCGTCGACCCGGCCTATGTCCGCACGACCGTCCGCTACGACGGGCCCGAGCCCGCGAACTCGATCGTGATCAACACCCGGACGCGTTACCTCTACCTCGTTCAGGGCGACGGGACTGCGATCCGCTACGGCGTCGGCGTCGGCAAGGAAGGCTTCACCTGGAAGGGCACCGAGAAAATCTCGGCCAAGCGGGAATGGCCGGACTGGCATCCGCCGGCCGAGATGCGCCAGCGCAGGCCCGAGCTTCCCGTGATGATGGCTGGCGGCCCCGACAATCCTCTCGGCGCGCGGGCGCTCTACCTCGGAAACACGCTCTACCGCATCCATGGCTCGAACGAGCCCTGGACCATCGGGCACGCCGTTTCGTCCGGCTGCATCCGCATGACCAACGACGACGTCACCGACCTCTACGAACGCGTCGGCGTCGGAACGACCGTCAAGGTGATGTGAGCACGTCTCCGCTTCGCCGCCCGCTCTTCGTCGGTTAATGATTGAGGCGGGCGGCCTTTGATTCGCGTGACCCCGCAGGTCGCCCCCCGCATCCTCCCCGGCGCGCCGCCGGAGCTTGAGCCTTCACCGTTCGGCCGCGCTCGTCGGTCGACGGCGGAGCATGCCGGCGGCGGATCTCCCATTCGCCATAAGTCCTAACGATCCTTATGAAAATCCAGTTTTTTAGGGTCACGAAGCCGTCACCATGAAACCAGTAGGCTCCGGCCGCGTTTACGCGCTGGGTCGCGTATCGCCGGAGTCTCATGATGGCGCCTTTCAACGTTCTCATCCTCGAAGACGACGCCATTCTGGCGCTCGATCTCGCGACCATCGTGTGCTGCTGGACGGACGCCAACGTCACGTCATGCCGGTCGATCGAACAGGCGAAACGCGCCCTCGGTGGGGCGTTCGACCTCGCGCTGCTCGACATCGACCTCGAGGACGGCAAGTCCTACGACATCGCGACGTCGCTGAAGGAGCGCAACCTGCCCTTCGCCTTCGTCTCCGGCGCGGATCTGTCCGAAACCCCCGATCATCTGAAGGACGCCGCCTTCATCGCGAAGCCCTACAATCAGCGGGCGATCGAAAAGGTCATCTCGGCCGCGTCCGGCGGGCGGCGGCATCCCTGAGGACGCCGACGACGTTCAGCGTTCCTTCGGTCCGTCGCCACGGCGAGCGGGGACCGGAAAGCGATCGAGGAACACGGCAGCGTCCGCATCCTCGCAGGACGTCCCATCGTCCGCGCCGGGCTCGACGACCTCGCGAAGCGCCTCGTCAAAGCGATCCTGCGTGGCGTTGGCGTCGTCCGTCAGACGACGGTTCTGATCGCGTTGTTCCGCCATCGAGAACTCCGTGATTCTAAACGCGGTTTCGCCTTCAAGAGCGTAACGACCGAACCCGCCGTCGGTTTCCCGCCGGATCAGATCCAGCGATCGTCGCCGCCGTCATCCGGATCGAAAGCGTCGCCGTCATCCGGTTCATCGGAACCGCCGCCGCCGAACCACCCCTGAAAAGCGTCGCTCGCTCCCTGCGCCGACGGATCGGGAGCCGATCCCCCCACGTCTCCGCCCGCCAGACGCGTCGCCTCATGCTCGCCCGCACGCGCCTCGTCGCCGCCGAACAGCGACCGGACGCCCTGGAACAGAAGCGCGCCGGCCGCGACCCCGGCGGCGGTCTGCAGCGCGCCCGACATGAAGCCCCCGCCACTGCGCTGCGGCTCGGGCTGCGGCTGGGGCGAGCCATAGCTCTGACCGGCCGCGTAGGGCGGCGGCGAGCCGTAGGCCAGGCCCGAGCCGCCATAGGTCGGCCGGGCGCCCGGCGTCGACCGCGGCGCGTCGTAGGTCGGGGCGTCGTCTTCCGGACGTCCGAACTCCCGCCCCTCGCCGGAGCGATCCATCGCGTCCTGCGCGCGCGGCCCCCAGGGAGACGCGGTCGGACGCTGGTCGAACCGTGCCGCTCCCGCCTCGCGGAGGTCCCGGATCTCGTTTTCGAGCGCTTCGATCCGGTCCTGCGCGGCCTTCAGAGCATGATCCTGCACCACCACGGTCTGGGCCATGGCGTAGGGCGCGTGCGGCTGTCGAACCACCTGCTCGTCTATGAAGGCTTCCGCCTCGGGATCGCGCGGCGCGGTCTCGACGCCGCGAATGCGCTGGAAGAGATTTGCGATGAGATCGCGTTCCGCCTGATTCATGGTCGGCCTCCGGGGCCCCGTGGCGTTGTCGTCGACCACGACGCTCGCGCTCTGTTGTGGCGGTACGGTGGCCGAACGCGTCGGCGGTTCATGAAGTTGCGGTAAGGAAGCGGCCGCCTGCGCCCTACTCCGCCGCGGCGAGCCTTCGCGCCAGCCCGAGACCTTCGAGCGGCTCCGGCAGCGGGCCGCCCGTCGCCCAGTCGAGAAGCTCGGCGGTGTGGACGCAGGGCAGCGCCGTGCCGGACCGGATCTGCGTCAGGCAGCCGATGTTGCCGGCGGCCACGATCTCGGGCGTCGTCTTCTCGATGTTCGCGACCTTCCGGTCCCGCAGCCGCGTCGCGATCTCGGGCTGAAGGATGTTGTAGGTTCCGGCCGAGCCGCAGCAGAGATGCCCCTCCGCCGGCTCCTTCACCCTGAAGCCCGCAGCCTTCAGGATCGCCTTCGGCTCTTCGCGGATCGACTGGCCGTGCTGCATCGAGCAGGCCGAGTGATAGGTGACCGCCTGCCCCGTCTCGCGCGTCGGGCGGATGTCGAGCGTCGCCGCGATTTCGGAGAAGTCTTTCGCCAGCGCCGAGATCCGGGCCGCCCTTGCGGCGTAGGCCGGATCCTCGCGCAGCATGAAGCCGTAGTCTTTCACGGTCGTGCCGCAGCCGGACGTCGTGATGACGACGGCGTCGAGGCCGCCTGCCGCGATCTCCTGTTCCCAGGCGTCGACGTTGCGCCGCGCGGCGGCGAGCGCCTCGTGCTCGCGCCCCATGTGGTGGACGAGCGCGCCGCAGCAGCCCTCGCCCGCGGCCTGGACGACCTCGACGCCATGCCGGTTGAGGAAGCGGATCGCGGCGGCGTTGATCGAGGGCTCGAGCACGCCCTGCGCGCAGCCCTGAAGGATCGCGACCCGCATCTTCCGCGCCCCGTCCGCCGGAAAAGTCGCCGCGCCCTCGACGCCGGAACGCGCCGCAGGCCGGGCCGGCGCGAGACGCAGCATGGCGCCAAGTCGGGCGAGGCCCGGCGTTCGGGCGAAGAGCGGCGCGAGCGGCTTCGCGAACCAGGCGAGCGCGAGCGCAAGCCTAAAGCGGCCGGGATGCGGCAGCACGAAGGCGAGCGTCGCGCGCGTGAGGCGGTCGGCGAGCGGCCGGCGGTAGGTTTTCTCGATATGCGCGCGTGCGTGGTCGACAAGGTGCATGTAGTGCACGTCGGACGGACAGGTCGTCATGCAGGAGAGGCACGAGAGGCAGCGGTCGACATGCTTGACGATCTCGGGCGTCGCGGCCTTGTCCCCCTCCAGCATGTCCTTGATTTGGTAGATGCGCCCGCGCGGACTGTCGAGTTCGTCCCCGAGCAGAACGTAGGTCGGACAGGTCGCGGTGCAGAAGCCGCAATGCACGCAGGTCCGCAGGATCTTTTCCGACGTCGCAAGCTGCGGATCGGCCGCGAGACGTTCGGGGGCGAAGGTGGTCTGCATGGGCGGCTACTCTGCGATCGTCGACGCTGGCGCAGGCGAGGAAAGGCGCGGATCGATCGTCGTCATCTCGGATCGGCGAGATACTGGGCGGAAAACCGCAGGAGCCTGCGGCCCTGCATCTCGACCGTCACGCGGAACTCGGCCCGCCCCCGGCTCGTCGACACGAAGCGGCGGGAGACGAACTCCTCCCCGCCGGGGGCGCTCCAGCGGTGAAAGCTGCGCTCGACCTTGTTGAGCAGATCGAAGCCGTTGGCCTCGAGCGTCAGCGCAGTCTCGTTGAAGGTGAGGCCCGGCGGGAAACGGCAGGCGAGCCGCTCCGTCACGTCGGCGCGTCGGGCGGCGGTCTCGGAGACGATCGCGGACAGGACGGCGTCGATCGGCGGGCACTCCTGCGTCCGCGCTGGCGACGCCGCCGCCAGAACCAGCAGGGCGCCGATGAAACCTCTCAGGCGCATGCCGCGCGTCCCGGATGCCGGCCCCGCTCATCGCAGCGCCGCCTGCCAGTTTTTCACCGCCTCGAGCGGCCACAGGATCATGAGCACGTTGAGCGTGAGGTTGTCGCGGATCACATAGAGCGCGAGCAGTTCCATGCCGACGGCAGCGGAGCCGACAGCCCAAGCGGGCGCGAGCCGCGCCGCGGCGAAACCCAGGATCATGAAGGCGATGTCGGCCATCGAGTTCAGCACGCTGTCGCCGGCGTAGGAGTCGGAGGCCGTGGTCTCGCGGTAGCGGTCGATCACGAAGGAGCTGTTTTCGACCAGCTCCCAACCGCCCTCGACGAGGACCGCGACGCAGAGCGCCGCGCCGAAGGGGAACGATCGCCCGCGAAGCCGGCCCAAGAGATGCGCCGCGCCGTAGAACAGGAAGCCGTGGATCACGTGGCTGAGCGAATACCAGTCCGAAACGTGCTGTGAGGTCCCGTCGTCATTGGCTGCGCCGTGCCAGAGTTCGATCGTTCCGCAGGGACAGATCAGCGGTCGGCCCATGGCGAAGAGCGCGACCGCGAACACCGCCATGACAGCGAGCGCCGCGGCCCCCCAGACAATCGCCCCGCCGGCGACAGGATTCTTCGACGCAGCGGGCGCGGGCTCAATGGCGAGCATGCGTCAGTCCCGGATTGAGCACGCCTGCGGGATCGAACGCCAAAGTCACCTCGCGCACGAGCCGGGCGAGCGCGGGCGCCTCAGGCTCGAAGACCTCGACCGACGCCCGAACCGGCGCCGGCGCGCGCATCAGCGTGGCGTGGCCGCGAGCGGCGCGGACCAGAGGACGCAGCCGGGCGGCGCCGGCGTCGACCGACGGCTCCGTCGCGATCCAGATGAGGCCGCCGCTCCAGTCGTAGAGACGCGCCGCGACGAGATCACCGAGGGAGGCGACCAACGCCGCCGCGCGCGACGGCGCGATCGAGATCCGCCAGACCGCGCGCGTCGGGTCGCCAAGCAGCGGAGCGGCGTCCCGGATCTCACGCCACAGCGCGCGGGACGCCTGCGCCTCCAGCCGGCCGGCGGCGCCGTAGGGCCGAAGCAGCTTTTCGAGCTCTCCCGCCCGGTAGAGGAGCTGGCTCTCGAAATTCTCGAGCCTCAGCACGGTGCGAGACGGCGCCCCGGCCGATCCCGGCAGATGCGCCGCGCCGCTCGGCTCGAAGGGCGAGCCCATGGCGGCGGAGAGCGCCTCGACTGCGCGGGCGTCGTGGAGCCCTTCGAGCACGAGCGTGAGCTCGCTCTCCGGGATCGGGAGCGTCTTGAACGTCGCCTCGGTGACGACGCCGATCGTCCCGTAGGACCCGCAGGCGAGCTTCACGAGATCGTAGCCGGTGACGTTCTTCATTACCCGCCCGCCCGAGCGGATGATTTCGCCGCGCCCGGTCGCAAGCCGCACGCCGATCAGCGCGTCGCGCGCCGCGCCGGCGATGACCCGCCGGGGGCCGGAGGCGTTGGTCGCCACGAGGCCGCCGATCGTCGGCTCGGCGCCGTTCCCGCCATAGAGCGGGCGGTGGTCGAAGGGCTCGAAGGCGAGCCGCTGCCCGGCCTGGCTGAGCGCCGCCTCGACCTCCGCGACCGGCGTGCCGGCCCGCGCCGAGACGACGAGTTCGGCGGGTTCGAGCAGGGTGACGCCGGTCAGACGCTCGGTCGTGAGCGTCCGAGCGGCCTGCACAGGACGGCCGAGGCCCGATCGCGTGCCGCCGCCGCGGATTGCGATCGGCGCCTTGGACGACATGGCGTCGTGGACCGCGGCGACGAGCGCGATTTCGTCGGAAGGGGCGATGAGTTCGGTCACGCCGCCTTCCTCGTCCCGGCGCTGAACGACAGCGGAAACACCTTCGCCGGGTTCATCAGCCAGTTGGGATCGAAGGCCGACTTGACCCGCATCTGCTGATAAAGCTCGGCCTCATTGAACTGCGTCGACATCAGCTCGCGCTTTTCGATGCCGACCCCGTGCTCGCCGGTCAGGCATCCGCCGACCTCGACGCAGGCGAGCAGGATCTCCTCGCCAGCCCTCTCGGCCTTGGCGAGCGAGACCGGGTCGTTCATGTCGTAGAGCACGAGCGGATGAAGGTTGCCGTCGCCGGCGTGGAAGATGTTGGCGACCTTCAGCCCGTGTCCGTCGCAGATCTCGGTGATGCGGGCCAGCACCTCGGGCAGGCGGCCGGTCGGGATCGTGCCGTCCATACAGATATAGTCCGAGATCCGCCCCATCGCGCCGAAAGCCGACTTGCGGCCCTTCCAGATCGCGGCCGCCTCGGCGGGCGTCCTCGCCTGCTTGGCGGAGGTCGCGCCGTGGAGAGTGGCGATCTCGCCGATGCGGGCGAGCTGCTCGTCGATTTCGGCCGGCGCCCCCTCGACCTCGACGATCAGCAGCGCGCCCGCGTCCATCGGGTAGCCGGCATGGGCGAAGTCCTCGCAGATGTCGATCGCGATCTTGTCCATGAATTCGATCGCGACCGGCACGATGCCGGCGGCGAGCACCGCCGCGGTCGCCGCGCCTGCGGCCTCGCTTGACGGAAAGCCGAACAGGATCGGCCGCGCGCCCTCCGCCATCGGCAGGATGCGCAGCGTCGCCTCGGTGACGATCCCGAACTGTCCTTCGGAGCCGCAGATCACGCCGAGCAGATCGAGGCCGGGCGCGTCCATCGCGTCGCCGCCGATCTCGACGATCTCGCCTTTCATGGTGACGAAGGTCACGCCCATCAGGTTGTTGGTGGTGACGCCGTATTTTAGGCAATGCGCCCCGCCCGAATTCATCGCGACGTTGCCCGCGATGGTGCAGGCGAGCTGCGAGGACGGATCCGGCGCGTAGAAGAAGCCCTCGTGGGCGATCGCCGCCGAGACCCCGAGATTGGTGATGCCGGTCTGGACGCGCATGGTGCGGTCGGGAAGGTTGACGTCGAGCACGCGGCTCATCTTGGAGACGCCGACCACCACCGCGTCCTCCTGCGGCAGCGCGCCGCCCGCGAGCGACGTGCCGGCGCCGCGGGGGATGACGGGCACGCCCTGCGCGTCGAGGAACTTCAGCACCGCCGCCACCTCCTCGGTGGTGGACGGCAGCACGACCGCGAGCGGCATGCGGCGGTAGGCCGTCAGCGCGTCGGTCTCGAAGGCGCGGCGCTCGTCCTCCGAGTCGATGACGCCCTCGCCCTTCACGATGGAGCGCAGGCCGGCGACGATCTCGTCACGGCGCGCGAGGATGCGCGGGTCGGGATCGGGCATGGCGATGCCGCTCATCGTCTCTCTCCCTCAGCCGTTCCGTCTTCTCTCGCCGGCCGTCGAACGTATCGGCGCGGGCGGGAACGGAATCGTTCGACGCGAAACTGATATATCAGTCTTTCGCCGCGAGATCGCCGGCCCGCGCATGGCAGAGGCGCCCTTGCGTCGGGACGACCATATGTCGAATGTCGCCATCCGCTTCGCGTCGCTTACATTTGTCCGCGCATCTGGAGCCGTTTCAAGTGGTCCAATCGCATGAGCCAAGGGCTGGCGCCGCGCCGAAGCCGCGCGTCGGCCTCTACGCAACCTGCCTCGTCGACCTGATCCGGCCTTCGGTCGGCTTCGCGGCGGCCAAGCTCATCGAAGATGCGGGCTGCGAGGTCGTGGTCCCGCCTCAGACCTGCTGCGGCCAGCCGGCCTTCAACTCCGGCGACCGGGCCACGGCGCGTGAACTCGCCCTGCAGGTGATCGACGCCTTCCAGGGCGTCGATTACGTGGTCGCGCCGTCCGGTTCCTGCGCGGGTCAGATCAGGAAGCATTATCCGGAACTGTTCGCGGGCGAACCGGACCTCGCCCGCCGCGCCGACGCGCTCGCGGCGAAGACCTACGAGCTGGTGTCCTTCCTCGTCGACGTCCGCGGCGTGCGCTCGGTCGAGGCGCGCTTCGACGGCGCGGTGACCTATCACGACAGTTGCGCGGGGCTGCGCGAACTCGGGATCAAGACGCAGCCGCGGAAACTGCTCGACAGCGTCGAGGGGCTCAGCGTCTGCGAGATGAAGGACCCCGACGTCTGCTGCGGCTTCGGCGGGACCTTCGCGGCGAAATACGGCGAGATCTCCGACGCGATCGTGTCCAAGAAGGCCGAGAACATCTCCGCCTCGGGCGCGCCGACGCTTCTCGCGGGGGATCTCGGTTGCCTGCTCAACATGGCGGGCAAGCTGCAACGGCTCGGGCGCCCGGTGAAGGTTCGCCATGTGGCCGAAGTGCTGGCCGGTTTCGGCGACGACCCGGCGATCGGCGAGCCGGAAACAAGAAAATGACGGAGGCGGCGCGATGACAGTGCATATCCCCACCTCCTCGGCCTTCAAGGATAACGCCCATCAGGCGCTCGGCGACCCCGCGCTTCAGCGGGCGCTCGGAAACGTCGAGAAGGGGTTCATCGAGAAGAGGCGCAAGGCCTGCGAAAAGCTCCCCGAGTTCGAGGCGCTCCGGGATTCCGCGCGCGACATCAAGAACCACACGCTCGCTCATCTCGACCTCTATCTGGAGGCCTACGAGGCGAACGTGACGGCTTCCGGCGGACAGGTGCATTTCGCGCCGACGGCCGCCGACGCCTCGCGGATCGTCACGGAGATCTGCCGCCGCGTCGGGGCGAGGACCGTCGCCAAGGGCAAGTCGATGATCTCCGAGGAGATCGACCTCAACGCCCATCTCGAGGCCGCAGGGGTCACGCCGGTCGAGACCGACCTCGGAGAATACATCATCCAGCTCCGCGGCGAACGGCCGAGCCACATCGTGGCGCCGGTCATCCATCTCAACCGCGACCAGATCGAAGCGAATTTCCGCGCAGCCCATATGGAGCTTCCGGCCGACCGCGACCTTTCGGCGCCAGAATCCCTGCTGTCAGAAGCGCGTCAGGCGCTGCGGAGGAAGTTCCTCGCGGCCGACGTCGGGATCACCGGCGCGAATTTTCTGGTCGCGGAGACCGGAACTTCGGTGATCGTGACCAACGAGGGCAATGGCGACCTCAGCCAGATCCTGCCGAAGGTCCACATCGTGCTGGCGTCGATCGAGAAGCTGGTGCCGACGCTCGACGATCTCTCCCAGATGATCCG
This sequence comes from Ancylobacter novellus, assembly GCA_003241695.1. Lineage (GTDB taxonomy): Bacteria > Pseudomonadota > Alphaproteobacteria > Rhizobiales > Methylopilaceae > Methylopila. The sequence continues at coordinate 267,741 of QFPN01000004.1, forward strand.
CGTGCTGGCCCGTTCCGCCACCGGCCAGGAAATCACGGTCTACACCACCCATTCGACCGGTCCGCGCCGTCCCGGCGACGTCGACGGGCCGGAGGAGTACCACGTCGTCCTGCTCGACAACGGCCGCTCGGCGATGCTCGGCGGCGAGTTCCGCGAGATGCTGCGCTGCATCCGGTGCGCGGCCTGCATGAACCATTGCCCGGTCTATCACGCGGTCGGCGGCCACGCTTACGGCTGGGTCTATCCGGGACCGATGGGCTCGGTGCTTTCCCCGTCTCTCATCGGGGTCGACAAGGCCGGGCACCTGCCGAACGCCTCGACGTTCTGCGGGCGCTGCGAAAGCGTGTGCCCGGTCCGCATCCCGTTGCCGAAGCTGATGCGCCACTGGCGCGAGCGGGAGTTTGAACGGCACCTCTCGCCCGCGCCGGTGCGCGCGGGCCTCAAACTTTGGGGCTTCTTCGCGAAGCGCCCGGCGCTCTACCGGCTCGCGACCCGCGCCGCGATGTCCGGCCTTTCGCTTGTCGGTCGTCGGAAGGGGCGGTTCTCGAAACTGCCCTTTGCCGGCGGCTGGACCGGCGGGCGCGACTTCGCGGTCCCGCAGGGCGACACCTTCCAAGCGCGCTGGGCGCGGCGGGAACGCACGACATGAGCGCGCGCGACGAGGTCTTCGGCGCGATCCGCCGTTCGCTCGGCGCGACCAGCCAGGAAGCGCCGCGGCGCGAGATCGTCGCCGAGCGTCTCGCGCGTCATCCGTCCGGCGTCATCCCTGCGCGGACCGCGGGAAAGACGGCTGCGGAGCGCGTCTCGCTGTTCGTCGAGATGGCCGAGGCGTCGGCGGCCACGGTCTCGGTGGTCGCGCGCGCGGAAGAGGCGCCGGCCGCGATTGCGGAGGTCCTGCGCGGCTGGAACATGGTCCTCAAACTGCGCCGGGGCGACGATCCCCGGCTCGCCCGGCTCGACTGGGAAGGCGCCGGGATCGAGGCCGCCGCCGGCCGCTCCTTCGGCGACGACGAGACCGGGGTGAGCTTCGCCTTAGCAGGCGTCGCCGAGACCGGCACCTTGGTTCTGGTTTCGGGTCCGGAAAATCCGACGACGCTGAACTTCCTGCCCGACCTCCACGTTGTTCTGATCGAGGCCGCCGAAGTCGAGGCGGTCTACGAGGACGCCTGGACGCGCGTGCGGACCCGGTTCGGCGCAGGCGTGATGCCTCGGACCGTGAACTTCATCACGGGTCCGTCGCGCTCGGCCGACATCGAGCAGATCCTGCTGATGGGCGCGCACGGACCAAGGAGGCTGCACATCGTGCTGATCGACCCGACCCGTCAGGCGGAGACCGCCGAGACCGCGGCTGCAACTGCAGACCCCGCCGGATCCACGCCCCGTCCCGCCGAAATCCGTTCGACGCTCGGAGGCGAGAAGGAGCCGAAACCGGAAGAGACCGAAGCGCCGAGCCAAACCGAAGAGGACGCGCTCGACGAGGAGCTGGAGGAAAGCTTCCCCGCAAGCGACCCTCCTTCGTCCACGCAACCTTAAACGTCACGCCCTGGATCCCGGCGTGAAGGTCGCCGGAAACACGCCAACTTGCGCGCGCGGCCGTTGAAAGGGCATCGTCGCGCCATGGCTCCGCTCTGCTCATACGCGTCGCCGGCCTAGCCGCGGCATGACCATTCGCAACCTCGACGCCGTCTTCGCGCCGCGTTCGGTCGCGCTCGCCGGAGGAAGCCCGCGTCCGGGCAGCGTCGGCAGGGTTCTGCTCTCGAACCTCAAAGCCGCCGGATTCCCCGGTCCCATCGGCGTGGTCAATCCGGACCATGCCGAGATCGAGGGCGTGGCGCCGGTCCGCACCTTTCGGGATCTTGCCTCGCCTCCCGACCTCGTGGTGATCACCGTGCCCCCGCACGCCGCGCCGGACGTGATCGACGCCGCAGGCGAAGCGGGCGCGCGAGCCGCCGTCCTCGTCACGCTTGCGGCGGGCTCCCGAGCGGACGGATTTCGAAAAGCCGCAGCGGAAGCCGCGCGACGTCGCAACATGCGGCTCGTCGGACCGGGATGCCTCGGCGTGCAGAGCCCGCATGCAAAGCTGAACGCGAGCTCGGCCGCAGCCGCACTGCCGGGCGAACTCGCTCTGCTGTCGCAGTCGAACGGCGTGATGACCTCGACGATCGAATGGGCCAACGCGCGCTCGATCGGCTTTTCGGGCGTCGTGTCCTTCGGCGACATGGCCGACGTCGACGTGGACGATCTGCTGGACCATTTCTCGACTGACCGCCGCACGCGCGCAATCCTGCTTTATCTCGAACAGATCACCGACGCGCCGCGCTTCATGTCGGCGGCGCGCGCGGCCGCCCGCATCAAACCGGTGGTGCTGGTCAAATCGAAGCGCGGCGCCTGGAGCGAGCGGGAGCCGGCCTCTCGCGCCCGCGCGCTGATCGACTCGGACGCGGTCGCGGACGCCGCGTTCCGGCGCTCCGGGCTGCTGCGGGTCGCGGACCTGTCGGAACTCTTCGCCGCCGCGGCGACCCTCGCTTACGTCGCGCCGCTCTCGGGCAAGCGCGTCGCGATCGTTTCGAACAGCGACGGGCTCGGACGCCTCGCGCTCGGGCGCCTCGTCGAGCGCGGCGGCGTTGCCGCGCAGCTCGGCGACGAGGCGACGAGCGCCATCGAACGGGCGCTGCCCGCCGAGGGCTCGTTCCGGAACCCGATCGACCTCTGCGGCGACGCGGGACCCGAGCGCTACGAGGCGGCGCTCGACGCGGCGCTCGGCGACGAAGGCGTGGACGCGGCTCTCGTGGTGCACGCGCCGAGCGCGATCTCGCCCGCCGCCGCCTGCGCCGAGGCCGTGAAGGCCGCCGCCGCCCGGGCGCGAGCCAGGCGCTATCCGCCCAAGCCGGTCTTCGCCGCGTTCCTCGGCGCCGACCCCGCTCCGCGCCGCCTGCTCGAAGCGGCCCACATCCCGTTCTTCCGCACGCCCGAGGCCGCGGCCCAGGGGCTGATGCATCTCGTCGCTCATGTCGAGGCGCAAGCCGCGCTGCTCGCGACCCCGCCCTCGAGCCCGGCGAACTTCGCGCCTGCGTTCGAGCGGGCGCGCGCCGCCGTCGACGCGGCGCTCGCGGACGGGCGGGCGTGGCTGTCCCCGACGGACGTGTCCGAAACTCTCGGCGCTTACGAAATCCCCACGCTGCCGCAGGCTTTCGTCCGGACGGCGTCGGAAGCAGCATCCGTGGCCGGCGCGCTGATGAGCCCGCGCGGCGCGGCGCTCAAGATCGTCTCCCCCGACATCCCGCACCGCGCCGCGGTCGGCGGGGTCAGGCTCGGGCTGGAAAGCCCCGCCGCGGTAGAGGAAGCCGCCCGCGGCATGATCGCCCGCGCCGCCGAACGTTTCCCCGAAGCCCGCATCGAAGGCTTCGTGGTGCAGCCGAACATCTGGCCGGACGACGGTCAGGAACTCTATCTGGCGGTGGGCGACGATCCGGCGTTCGGCCCTGTGATCGCCTTCGGGGCGGGCGGAGGCGCGGCCGAACTCCGGCACGACGTCGCCGTCGCCTTGCCGCCTCTCCATCTCGGACTGGCCAACGACCTGATCGACCGCACCCTCGCCGGCCGCCTGCTCGGAGGCTACGAAGGGCGACCGGCCGCGGACCGGGCGGCGGTCGCGCTGATCCTCGTGAAGCTCGCCCAGCTCGCCGTCGATCTCCCTGAAATCCGGGAGGTCGTGCTGAACCCTCTGCTTGCGACGCCCCGCGGCGCCGTCGCCTTCGACGCGCGCATCCGCGTTGCGCCGGAACCGCGCGCGCGGCTGGGCGGCGCGCATCCGCGGCTCGCCATCCGCCCCTACCCGAAGACGCTCGAAAGCGCGCTTCCGCTTCGCGACAAGTCGACGGTCACGCTCAGGCCGATCCGCCCCGAAGACGAGCCGGCGGTCGCCGCCTTCTTCCGGGGCGTCGCGGCGGAGGATCTGCGCCAAAGATTCTTCACCCCGGTGAAGGAGGTGCCGCGCGCCTTCATCGCCCGCCTCACGCAGATCGACTACGCCCGCAACCAGGTGCTGCTTGCGATCGACGACTGGGGCGACGTCGTGGGCGTCGGACAGATCCATGCCGATCCGGACGTCGAAACCGGCGAGTACGCGATCCTGCTGCGTTCCGACCAGAAAGGCCGCGGCCTCGGCCGGGGGCTGATGGAGGCGCTGATCCGCGCGGCGCGCAGCGAAGGGCTGAAGGCGATCACCGGCGAAGTGCTGACCGAGAACCGGGCCATGCTCTCGATCTGCCGGGAACTCGGCTTCGACATCCGCCCCGATCCCGACGACACGACGCTTCGGCGGGTGCGGCTCGACCTTCGGACCTGATCAGCTCTTCGGATAGAGGCTCGCAATCGTCTCCTCGGCGACCGAAAAGGCCGAACTCGCCCCGGCCGCATTGGCGGCCACGACGACGCGCACGCGTTCCGACGGCGCGTCGACGAACACCGGGCGCTCCCCCGACACGGCGTAGGTGCCGATCCAGCGAGAGATGATCTGCTTCGGGCGCTTCCCGAGCACCGCCTCGAACTCTCCGAGGATGAGCTCGTCCACCGCCTGGCTCTGGAACGGATCCGGCGTCGCGTCCGTCTGCCGGCTGCCCGAGACCACCAGCGAACCGTCCGCGGATTGCGAAACGAGCAGCATGACGCCGTGGGCGAGATAGTCCGGCTGCTCCTGTTCGAGCCGGGCATGCAGCGCCGCAACTCCGTCGAGCGCTTCGAAGCCGGGAAGCCTCAGAATCGCGAGGTCGCTCGCCACCGCGCCCGGAAGCTCGTAGCCGTCGTCGAGCCGCACCCGCAGCATCTGCGATTTCACTCGCGTGAGGCCCGCGCCCGACAGACGCTCGGCGAACAGCGTTCGGAAATCGTCCCCGGCGCAGACCACGACCGCCTCCGCCGCGATCCGCCCGCGGGAGGTAAAGACCTCGCCCTCGCCGACGCCCGTCGCGACCGTCTCCCATCGGAAGGCGACATCGTGGGCGTCCTCGAGCCAGGCGGCGATCTTCGGCATGGCGGAGCGGGCCTCGACGCGGATCTCGTCCGGGCTCCAGAACACGCCCGCGACGTCGCCCTTGAACTGCGGAAACAGCGCATGAGCGTCATCCGGCAGATAGAACGAGGAGCCGGCCCCCGCCTCGGTCGCCGCGAAGGCCGCGAGCGCGGTCGCGGCCTCCGGCCGGCGCGCCACGATCGCCAGCCCCTCGTGCTCGATGCGGACGCCGGCTTGAGCGCAGACGTCGGCCCAGATCTCGCGAGAGCGGGTGGCGCGCCGCTGCATCTGGCCGGCGGCATGCCCGGCCACCGTGACGAGCCCCGACATCCGCACGGAGGCGCCGTTCGCGCGCACGTCTCGCTCGATCACAACGACGCGTCGTCCGCTGCGCGCGGCCGCGAGCGCATGGGCGAGCCCAATGACGCCGGCTCCCACGATCGCGAGGTCGAATGTCTCGGCCATGCCGGTTCCTTCCGAAAACCGGCGGACGCTTCCGCGATCCCGCTCTGCGCGTCAAGCGGCGGCGCATCGCGGAGCCGGCGAGAAAGCCGTAGCTGACGCAATCAGGTCGTCGGCGTCATGTCCCGAGTTCCGCCCATCGCTCGCGCTTGCGGTAGATCGTCGACGGGCTGATCTCGAGCGCCGCCGCGGCGCGCGCCGTGTTGCCCCCGAAAACCGCCACCGCGCGTTCGATGACCCGGCGTTCGGTCATCCAGAACGGTTCGACCTCAGCCTCGTCAATCCGCTCCAACAGGAGCCGCTGCGTCCCCGCGGCGACCTCGGCGGGCAGCATTTCGGGCGTGATCTCCTCGCCTTCGCCCAGAACCACGGCCCTGCGCACGACGTTCTGGAGTTCGCGGACATTGCCCGGCCAGTCATGCGCGCGCATCCGCTCCATGGCGGCAGGCGAGAAGCGACGGAAGGCGCGGCCTTCCTCGGAGGCGAAGCGCTTCAGAAATTCGTTCGCGAGCGTCTCGACGTCCGCGCCCCGCTCGCGCAACGGCGGCAGACGGATCGGAAGCACGTGGAGGCGATAGAACAGGTCCTGGCGAAACCGGCCGGCGGCCACCTCGACCTGCGGATCGCGATGCGTCGCGCAGACGATCCGGATATCGGCCGTGCGCGCGTGCGCTTCGCCGACCCGGCGAAACTCTCCGGTCTGCAGCACGCGCAGCAGCTTGGCCTGAAGCGAAAGCTCCATCTCGCCGATCTCGTCGAGGAACAGCGTGCCGCCCTGCGCGGCCTCCACGGCGCCGGCCCGATCCTCGGTCGCGCCGGTGAAGGCGCCGCGGACATGGCCGAAGACCTCCGACTCCATCAGCTCGCGGGGGATCGCGCCGCAGTTGAGGGCCACGAAAGGCTTTCCGGCGCGCCCCGAACGGGCGTGGATCGCTTCCGCGCACAGCTCCTTGCCGGCGCCGCTTTCGCCGGTGACGAAGACCGGCGCGCGCGACGGCGCAATGCGCGCGATCTCGTCGTACAGGGCGAGCATCGCGGGCGAGGAGCCGACGAAGGCGCCGAAATCGGCCTTGGCCCGATCGGCCTCCGAAGCGTTCGCGACATGCTGGCCGACTTCCGCGAAACGGGGCGCGAGCCGCCGCGCGAGCGCTTCGGGCGTATAGGGCTTCAGCACGAAATCGACGGCGCCGCGGCGCATCGCTTCGACGGCGAGCGCAACCGAGCCCGCGCCGCTCGTGGCGACCACCATGAGCCCCGCCGCGACCAGACGATCGACGGCGTCGAGCGCCCCGCGATCCGGCACGTCGACGATCGCGAGAACCGTGCCCGGAACGGAGGCGGCGGCCTTCTGGGACGAAAACGCCGCCGCCACCTCGCCCCCGGCGGTCGCGACCGCCGAGGTCGCGACACGGCTCGACGCCGGGTCGGCCTCCACGAGGACGACGCATGGCCGGGCGCTCGAAGCCCGGCCGGCGGCGGCGTCCGTCGTCAGCAGATGCGGCGTCAATGCGCGAGCCCTTCGGGTCAGCTCGCCGGGAAATCGCTTCGCCGGCGCGTCCCGAAGGTCGCCCAACAGGGTAAACGAATGGTGATCGGACAGTCGCCGCCGCAGCAGGATTTCCTCGAAGAAATCCCGCAGGGCTTGCTTCCGCGTTAGGTCGGCGCCTGCGAATCGGCCATGATCTTCAAAGCATTTTCTCAGGCGCCGGACGAAGGTCTTATGTCGAAACCCGCCGCGATCTTCGTCGCCGCCGCGATGGCGGTGACGGCGGGCTGCGTCGCGGTGATCGCGAGCTACGGCCTCGCGCTCGGCCTCGGTCCATCGATCGCCGCCGGTTTCGCGGCGCTCGCAGGCATGGCGGTGCTGCATTTCGCCTTCATGCGCGCGGTGCCCAGGGAAGATCCGCGGGTCGACGAACTCGACCGGCTGGCGACCGATCTGCAGAGCCGACTCGAGACGATCGAGGCCCGGCTGTCGACGATCGAGAGCGCCTCAGGCGAGAAGGCCCGGATCGCTACCAAGCCGCTCGTCGAGGAGATCGCGGCGCTTGGCGGGCTCGTCACCACCGTCGCGAAGGAGGTTGCGGCTCACGACGTCGCGCTTGCGAAACTCAAAGGTCAGGCCGTTGATCGGACCGTCGAGCGCCGGCCGCCGCCTGCGGAGCCGGCGCCCGCGCCACCTCCTCCCACGCCTCCAATCGTCGCCCAAGGGCCGCTCCGACCGCCGAAACCCGCTCCGCCGCCAGCCGCCGCCCCGGCCAAGATACAGGCGCCGGAACCATTCGACCCCGCAGCGCTCGACGAGCCTTCGGAAAGTCACGGCGCAGCAGCGGATCCCGAACTCGCCTTCCGGGTCCAGCGGGCGCTCAGCGAGGACCGGATCGAGCCCCATCTTCAGCCGATCGTATCGCTGCCGAGCCGACGCACCGTGCACTACGAGGCGTTCTCCCGCCTTGTGGAGGCCGACGGCGTCCTGGCCGCGGAGCAGTTCATGGACGCCGCCGTCTCGGACGGCAGGGCCCCGCAGATCGATCGCCGCATCGTCGAGCGCTCGGCCGCGGTGGCGCTTCGGATCGCGGCGCGGGGCGACGGATCGCTGTTCGTGAACCTCGCCCGCGAGACGCTGCGGGACGCCTCCGCCATCGAGGCGATCGAAGCGACGCTCGACGCCCAGCCCGAGTTGCGGCGGCTCATCGTCCCCGAAGTGCCGCAGTCCGTCTTCGAGACGCTTTCGCCCGAAGACCGCGCCGTCATCGAAGCCTTCGTCGAACGCGGATGCCGGCTCTCGATCGACAAGGTCGAAGATCTCAAGCTCGACCCGCGCAGCCTCGCTCGACGGGGGGTGCGCTTTGTCAAGATCCCCGCCGTCCGCCTGCTCGATCCCGACGCCGCCCAAGGGCTCGCCATCCATCCGGCCGATCTCTCCAGCCTGCTGGCGCGCCACGGGGTGGAGCTCGTCGCGACCCATGTCGAGGAGGAACGCACCGTGCCCGAGCTGCTCGACATGGAGGTGCGCTTCGCGCAAGGCCTGCTGTTCGGCGTGCCGCGCCCCGTGCGCCCTGCCGCGCCGGACCAGGAGAAGACGACCGCGCCCGGCCCGCGCCTCGTGCCGAGAAGCGCCGGCGCCGCAGGGCGATGATCGAGAGACGCCTCTTAGGGAAGCGCAGCGACGAGACATAAGGAAGTAAGTGATGCCCGGCCTTCAGGAGACGTCCGCAGCGGTCAGAATCGCCGGCCATGACCTCGAACCCACAGAAATTACGACGCTGCTCGGCTGCATGCCCACAATGAGCCAACGTAAGGGCGATGAGCGGCGTTCATCCTCTCCGCATCGGATCATTGCGCGGACCGGACCTGGCATCTCGCCGCCAAAGATCGGACGCCAGGCGATCTGGAGGCGCAGATCCTGGAACTGCTGTCGAAGATGACCTACGATCTCTCCATCTGGCGCGAGATGTCGAGCCGATACAAATGCGACGTTTTCTGCGGTCTGTTCATGACGGAAGGGAACGAAGGCATGAGCCTCCAGCCCGCCACCCTGTCGATGCTCGGCGAGAGAGGCTTGCAGCTCGGCCTCGACATCTACGGCCCTATCGGCGACTGACGTCCCGAAACGCCGTCCGTCCTCACTCCTTCCCTTCGCCCATCGTGTCCTTCACCGCCTGCACAAGCTGCTTCAGGCTGAAGGGCTTCGGCAGGAAGGCGAAGGTCTCGCCTTCGGGCAGGTTCTTCTTGAACGCGTCCTCGGCATAGCCGGACACGAAGATGATCTTGAGGCGCGGCTGCGTCTTGCGGAGTTCGCGCAGCAGGCTCGGACCGTCCATCTCGGGCATCACCACGTCGGAGACCACGAGTTCGACGGCGTCGCCATGGGTCTTCATCTGCTCGAGCGCCTCGACGCCGGAGCGCGCCTCGACCACGGTGTAGCCGCGCGAGGCGAGCGCGCGGGAGGCGAAGGCGCGGACCGCCTCCTCGTCCTCGACCAGCAGCACGGTGCCCGAGCCGGTCATGTCCTGCTGCGGCGCCTGGGCGACGGCGGACGGCCGGGCGTCCTCCTCGGCCGCGGGAACGTAACGCGGCAGGAACACGCGGAAGGTCGCGCCCTTCCCCGGCTCGGACCGGGCGAAGACGTAGCCGTCGGTCTGCTTGACGATGCCGTAGACGGTCGAGAGGCCGAGGCCCGTTCCCTTGCCGACTTCCTTGGTGGAGAAGAACGGCTCGAAGATCTTGTCGATGATGTCTTGCGCGATGCCGGGACCCGTGTCCTCGACGTCGATCTGGACATAGTCGGCCGCCTGCATCTCGGCGTGGCCGAGCGCCGGGACCTCCGAGGCCGGCACGTTGCGGGTGCGGATCGTGACCGCGCCGCCGTCCGGATCGTGCTCCATCATCGCGTCGCGGGCGTTGACCACGAGGTTGATGACGACCTGCTCGAACTGGTTGAGATCGGCCTTGATCAGCCAGAGGTCGCGCCCGTGCACGACCTCGAGCTTGATCTTCTCGCCGAGCAGCCGCGACAGCAGCATGCGCACGTCCGCCAGCACGTCCCCGAGTGCGATGACCTGCGGGCGCAGCGTCTGGCGACGGGAGAAGGCGAGCAGCTGGCGAACGAGGCTCGCGGCCCGGTTCGCGTTCTGCTTGATCTGCATGATGTCCTGGAAGGACGGATCGGTCGGCCGGTGGTTCGCGAGCAGGAGGTCGGAATAGCCGATGATCGCGGTCAGCACGTTGTTGAAGTCGTGCGCCACGCCGCCGGCGAGCTGGCCGACCGCGTTCATCTTCTGGCTCTGGGCGAACTTCGCCTCCAGCGCGCGCTGGTCGGTGGTGTCGAGGGCGTAGACGACCGCCGCCTCGTCGTCGCCGTCGCGATCGTCGACGCGGGTGACGAAGAGCGTCGCGGAGCGCCCCGCCTCGCCCGGAAGCGTCGTCTCGACCGGAGCGATGTCGCCCTCGCCGCGCGCCGCAGCCGAGACCGCGGCCTCAAGCGCCGTGCGGTCGCGCTCGACCGTCAGGCAGGCGAATACGGAGCGTTCCTCGCCCTCCCCGCGCAGCCGGTCGCCGAACAGCTTCGCGAACGGCGCGTTGGCGCGCGCGATGCGGCCGCGGGCGTCGACCGTCGCGATGGCGAGCGGGGTGTTGTTGAAGAAGCGCGCGAACCGCACTTCCGCCGCGCGCAGGGGCTCGGACACGTCGGCGCCCGGGCCGCGGTCGAGCACCAGCGTGCGGGAGGCGCCCGCCCGGCCGTCCGGCCCCCAGGCGACCGCGTGAAGCAGGCGCGCGGGAGCAGGACGACCCCCGCGGGTCCGGAGGTCGACGTCGATGATCTCGGTCGAGGTGGCGCCGGGCTTCGGCGCGACGGCCTCGACGAGCGCCGCGCCCTCGCCCGCAAGAATGTCGCGAAGCTTGAGCGCGCCCGGCCCGACGCGCGTGAGATCCTGGTCGAGCCAGCCCGCGAGCGTCGCGTTCATGTAGACGACAGAACCATCGCCCTCGGCGGCGAAGAAGCCGGCGGGCGCATGGTCCAGGAAGTCGACCGCGTGCTGCAGTTCCTGGAACACGTCCTCGTGGCGCTCGCGCTCGCTCGTGACGTCGGACAACGTCCACACGGTTTCGGAGGCGCCGGAGCGCGTCACAGGCCGCACGCCGATGCGGAACCAGACGCCGCGCCCGTCGGGCAGCGTGGCGCGCGCCTCCTCGAAGGCGCGGCGTCCCGCGCTCGCGGCCTGCGACAGGCGGTAGATGGTTTCGGCGACGTCGGCGTTGCCGGCGAAGACCCGCTCGACGGTGCGGGCGTCCGCCGGAGCGTCCGCTCCGGTGAGGTCGAGATAGGCGTCGTTGACGAGCACGATGCGGCCATGCTCGTCGGTCACCAGAACGCCGTGCTCGTCGGTCGCGACGATCGCGCGCGACAGCTCGTCGCCCGAGCCGCGCGAACCGATGCGGACGAGGCCGATCGCGGCGGCGAACAGCGCGAAGACGCCTACGACAGAAAGCGCGGCGAGAAGCGCGAGAATCCAGGGTTGCGCGGCTTCTCCCTTCAGGAAGGAAATGCCGAGCCCGGCTCCCACCAGCACGGCGGCGAGCATCGCCACGAGCCCGATCGATCCGGAACGCCCGGAACGGTCGATCGCCGGCTCGGCGGAGGTTCGACCTCCTTCGGCGAGGCTGGACATGGCGGCTCCTCGAGCGCTTCGGCGATTCGCGCCGGACCGTCTGCCCTACGGCGCGCCGCGAAGATGCGGCGAGACGGCAAAGCACGCAAGAAGCGCGCGTTCGTGAGGCTCGACGACAGGCCATCGCATGTTAAAAGGGCCGCCGGCGACGCAGTCCCCCGACGAGCGCCCCCGCGCTTTCGAACGACCAGAGACCGCATGATGAACGACCCACGCCCGCATTCGATCCAGTCGCCCGTCGGGCGGATCGTGACGCTCGTCTCGGCCGTCGTGCTGATCGCGGCGCAAACGATCACCGCCTCGGTCGCCGGAGGATGGGCGATCGCCGGCTTCCTCGGACTCGGCGAATATTTCGCATGGGCTTTCGAGGCCGCGGGCCTGTGCGTCGGCGTCTGGGCGGTCGTGCTGTTCGTGCGCTCCGCCTTGAAGAACGATCCCAGCCGGCTGGATCCGCAGCGACCGCAGGCCTGAGGGTCAGCGTCCCTCCACGTCTTTCCGTTTTCACGCCCCGGCCAGTCCGGGGCGTTCGTCGTTTCGGGACCTGCCTTCGACCGGGACGCCAGGTCGCAGCCTTCCCCCGTGCGGTCGGCTTGCGCGACTGATACGTAACATTATAACGTAAGCTTGATCGCATTTTCCGGCGCCGTCTCCATGCCCCACGCACATCACGATCACGCGTCTCATGACCGAGGCCATGAGTCTCACGACCATGCGCGCCGCCACGCGCCGGCGGTTTCCCCCGGCTCTCTGCTGCGCGCCTCCGCGGCCGCTCGGCTCGGGCTGGCGCTGGGCGCGGCGGCGCTGATCTGGGGCGGCGTGTTCTTGGTCGTGTCGTGAGCGCAGGTTCCGCAATCCGCCTCGACGACGTGACGCTCGGCTACGATCGCCACCCCGCCGTGCATCATCTGACCGGCGAAATCGCGCCCGGCGCGCTGCTTGCGGTGATCGGGCCGAACGGCGCAGGCAAGTCCACGCTGCTCAAGGGCCTCGTCGGCGCGCTGAAGCCGCTCGGGGGGCGCATCGACCGCGGAACGCTCAAGGCCCGCGAGATCGCCTATCTGCCGCAGGCCGCCTCTCTCGACCGGTCATTCCCGATCGACGTGATCGACCTCGTTTCGACCGGCCTCTGGCGGCGCGCCGGCCTGTTCGGAGGAATCAGCCGCCGCGACAGGGATAAAATCGCCGAAGCGGTCGCCGCTGTGGGACTTGGCGGCTTCGAAAGCCGGCCGATCGGCACGCTGTCGGGCGGCCAGCTCCAGCGCGCGCTGTTCGCGCGGCTCGTCCTGCAGGATGCGCCCGTCATCCTGCTCGACGAACCCTTCGCCGCGATCGACGCCGGGACGGTGACGGATCTGCTCGAACTCGTCGGCCGCTGGCGCGCCGAGAAGCGAACCGTGGTCGCGGTGCTGCACGACCTCGACACGGTGCGGCGCGCCTTTCCCGAAACCCTTCTGCTCGCCCGCCGTCAGGTCGCCTGGGGCCCGACCGCGGAGGCGCTTCGGCCTGAACGGCTGCTTGAGGCGCGCGGCATGCAGGAGGCGTTCGACGACGACGCCCCCTTCTGCGGGAGCCACGCGGCGTGACCCTCTACGACGCCGTTCTGGCGCCCTTCGTCGAGTTCGACTTCATGCGCCGCGCGCTGGTCGGCTCGCTCGCGCTCTCGATCGGGGCCGCGCCGATCGGCGTGTTCCTGATGCTGCGCCGCATGAGTCTCACGGGCGACGCGATGGCCCACGCCATTCTGCCCGGCGCGGCGGTCGGCTTCCTCGTCGCCGGTCTGTCGCTCCCCGCCATGACGGTCGGCGGGCTCGTGGCGGGCGTCGCGGTCGCGGTCGCGGCGGGCGTCGTCACCCGCGCGACCTCGCTCAAGGAGGACGCGTCGCTCGCGGCCTTCTACCTGCTGTCGCTGGCGCTCGGCGTGACGCTCGTCTCGTTCAAGGGCTCGAACGTCGATCTGCTCAACGTGCTGTTCGGCTCCGTGCTCGCGCTCGACGACGACGCGCTCTTTCTTCTCGCGGGCGTTTCCTCGGTCACGCTGCTGACGCTCGCCGCGCTCTATCGACCGCTCGTGCTCGAATGCGTCGATCCCGGCTTCCTCGCCTCGGTGAGCCGCGCCGGCGGGCCGACCCATCTCGTCTTCCTCGGCCTCGTGGTGCTCAACCTCGTGGCGGGCTTCCAGGCGCTCGGCACCCTGCTCTCGGTCGGCGTCATGATGCTGCCGGCCGCGAGCGCCTCGTTCTGGTCGGCGCGGCTCGGCGGCATGGTCGCGGCGGCCATCGCCGTGGGCGCGCTCTCGAGCGTCGCCGGGCTGCTCGGCTCCTACCATTCCGGCGTACCAACCGGTCCCGCGATCATCCTCGCGGCCGGCGTCCTCTATCTCGTCTCGATCGCCTTCGGCGCGACCGGAGGCCTCGTCTGGCGGCTCGCGCCGGCGCGGCGTCACCGCACGGCCTGATTCCTCAAAACCAAGGAGCGCGTTCCATGCGACTTCTCTCTCTGGCGGCGGCTGCGATCACGGCCGGTCTGCTCGTCACGCCCGCCGCGGCCGACCCTCTGAAGGCGGTCGCGAGCTTCTCGATCCTCGGCGACCTCGTGAAGCAGGTCGGCGGCGACCGCGTCTCGGTCGAGACGCTCGTCGGCCCGGACGGCGACGCGCATGTGTTCTCCCCCTCCCCGGCCGACGCCAAGAAGGTCGCCGACGCCAAAATCGTGTTCGAGAACGGCCTCGGCCTCGAGGGCTGGATCTCGAAACTCGTGAAGTCCTCGGGCTCGAAGGCGCCGGTCGTGGTCGCCTCGCAGGGCGTCAAGGCGCGCGAGATGGAGGAGGAAGAGGAGGGCCACGGGCACAGCCACGGCCATGAGGTCACGGATCCGCACGCCTGGCAGGACGCGAAGAACGCGAAGCTCTACGTGGCCAACATCCGCGACGGGCTGATCGCCGCCGATCCCGACGGCAAGGCCGACTACGAGGCGAACGCCGCGGCCTATACGCAGAAGCTCGACGCGCTTGACGCCGACATCCGCGCCGCCTGGGCGAAGATCCCGGACGACCGCCGCCGCGTCATCACCTCGCACGACGCCTTCGGATATTATTCGGCGGCCTACGGGGTCGAGATGATCGCGCCGCAGGGCGTCTCGACCGAAACCGAGGCCTCGGCCAAGGACGTCGCCAAAATCATCCGCCAGATCCGCAAGGAAAGCATTCCGGCGGTTTTCGTCGAGAACATCTCGGACAAGCGCCTGATCCAGCGCATCGCCAAGGAGACGGGAGCGCGGATCGGCGGCGCGCTCTATTCCGACGCCCTGTCGCCCGCGAACGGCCCGGCCGCGACCTATCTCGACATGATGCGCTCGAACCTGCGCGAACTGACGTCCGCCTTGTCGAGCTGACCCAACACATCCCGCGCCGCCGGAACCGCCGGCGGCGCATTCCCTCAAGGTATTAAGACGGCCGCAGTCTTGCGGCTTGCGGAAACCGTACTCGGCCGGCCGCAAGCCCCATAGAGCGGCGAGAACCGCGCTGCGCCGTCCGTCATCATGGACCGATCGCCAGATCGGCATCGATGCGCGACGAAGACGACGTTCCGCGCTTGCACCCCCCCGACCGATCCGATATAGCGGCGGCTCCGGTTCGGACCGCCTCCCGCGGCGGTTCCTGAAAGGGTCGGGCGTGTAGCTCAGCGGGAGAGCACTACGTTGACATCGTAGGGGTCACAGGTTCAATCCCTGTCACGCCCACCACTCCATTACCAAGTGCGAATAAGCGCTCGGGGAGGAGCGGTTCTCGGGAAAGCAAGACGACCAAACGCCGTTTCGCGCTTCGCATGCGCACCGGCGAAGCGCGTCGACCAGCGGCGCGCAAGATGGTCGTATGAACGACGTTTCTCCTCTTAACGCCGCCTGCCCCGCCTTCTGCGGCGGACGTCCTGTGGCGCGGCCGGTTTTTCCCATAGCGAGCTCTTGTCTCGTCGCCGGCGTGATTACGCCGCGTTGTCTGAGGCGCTCAAACGAACGCTTCCGAGCAGGCTCGCTGCGGCGCCGGCGCCTTCACGGAACATCGCGGCGCGAGATACGCATCCGACCTCAGCAGCCCTTGACCGAAGCTTGACTTGCGACGCCGATCTTGACGGACAACGTCCCTTCCGAGGAGAAATAACGTATAGATACTATGCATCCAGTCGGCTTATAGGCGTCAAAATGCTGGATCTGACTGCCGCGAACATCATCAATTAAACTCATAACGTTTCATCGCCGCAGCTTGTTGCAGATCGCGACGACGACATCGCGCCCAGTAGCATGGCCACGCTGGAAATTCGAAGTGGCGACAGATCTCGGACCTCCGCCGAGATCATCCGGCGACGGACGGGCTCATATCGCTCAACGCATGCGGGTCGCGGCGAAATCATCGCCGCGACCGCCGGTTATGACTTTCTGGACGAGGCTCCAGCCTCAGTCCTCGTCGGTGATCTTCGCGACTTTCGCGTCCTTGCCGGCGCCGCCCTTCTTCTTGGTCTTCGTCTTGCCTTCCGGGCTCAGCTCAAGCTTCAGGCCCTGCTTCTCCATTGTCCGGGCAAGCGTGCGGGCCTGCTTGGAATACTCCGTCCGAACCTCGGACCAGTTCTCCTTCTTGTCCTTGTCGGCGCCCTTGGAGGCGGCGGTGAAGAGCGCCTTGCCAAGGATGCGATAGATCTGGCGGTTCTTCTGCTGCTCGGGGCTCAGAGTCTTCTTCGTCTTCGCTTCGGCGGAAGCCGGAATGGCGCTGTCGGTCATGGGTCAGCCTGTCTCTGAAAAAATGAGGTCGCGTCGGTTCGACGTCGCACGACGGGAAATTGATCACGCTGCGGCGGAAAAGGAAAGCCCATCGAGAGGCCGTCTTCCCAAATCGATCAGAAATTTATTGTCATATGAATAACTTGAACAGCAGGGATGCCCTATTCCGAGAAGGGCTTGGGTCAGTTTGGAGGGCCGCGAAAAATGTGAAACGCGCCGGCCCGCCCCTGCTCACTCGACGGTGACGGACTTCGCGAGGTTGCGGGGCTGGTCGACGTCGGTGCCCATGAACACCGCCGTGTGGTATGCGAGAAGCTGGATCGGGAGCGCGTAGAGCAGCGGGCTCACGAAGGCGAAAGCCTTCGGCAGCACGATCGTCGCGAAGGTCTCGCCGGCATGCGCCGCGCCTTCGGCGTCGGTGATCAGCACGATCCGCCCGCCGCGCGCCGCCACCTCCTGCATGTTGGAGGCGGTCTTCTCGAACAACGGATCGAAAGGCGCGATCACCACCACGGGAACGTTCTCGTCCACGAGCGCGATCGGTCCGTGCTTGAGTTCGCCCGCGGCGTAGCCCTCGGCGTGGATGTAGGAGATTTCCTTGAGCTTCAGCGCGCCTTCGAGCGCGATCGGAAAGCTCGTGCCGCGGCCGAGATAGAGCACGTCCTGCGCCTTGGCGAAGGCCGGCGCGAGCCGCTCGATCTGGCCTTCGAGATGAAGCGCCTCGGCCATCAGCCGCGGCAGCTCCGTCAGCGCCGCGACGAGCTTCGCCTCGTCCTCTTCCGACAGCACCTTGCGGTCGCGCCCCGCCTTGATGGCGAGCGCCGCAAGCGTCGCGAGCTGGCAGGTGAAGGCCTTGGTCGAGGCGACGCCGACCTCGACGCCGGCGACGGTCGGGAACACGACGTCGGCCTCGCGGGCGATGGTCGAGGTCGGCACGTTCACCACCGCGCCGATGCGGGCGCCTTCGGCCTTGCAGTGGCGCAGCGTCGCGAGCGTGTCGGCGGTCTCGCCCGACTGCGAGATCATGAGCGCGAGCGAGCCGGGAGCGATCGGCGGCTCGCGGTAGCGAAACTCCGACGCGATGTCGATGTCGACCGGCAGCCGTGCGAACTTCTCGAACCAGTAACGGGCGACAAGTCCGGCGTAATAGGCGGTGCCGCAGGCCGAGATCGCGAGCCGGTCGAGCCCCGAGAAATCGAAGTCGGATCCTGCCGGCAGCCGGATGCGGCCCGCCGCCATGTCGACGTAGCGGGCGAGCGTGTGGCCGACGACCTCCGGCTGCTCGGCGATCTCCTTCGCCATGAAGTGGCGGTATGCGCCCTTGTCCACGATGACGGAGGCGACCGACGACCGCACCGTCTCCCGCGAGGCCTTCGCGCCGGTCTCGTCGAAGATCTCGACGGAAGAGCGGGTCAGAACGGCCTGGTCGCCGTCCTCCAGATAGACGATCTCGTCCGTGAAGGGCGCGAGCGCGACCGCGTCGGAGCCGAGATAGACCTCGCCGTCGCCGAGCCCGATCGCGAGCGGCGAGCCGCGGCGGGCGCCGATCAGCAGGTCGTCCTCGCCTTCGAACAGGAAGGCGAGCGCAAACGCTCCGCGGAGACGCTTCAGCGTCTCGGCGACGGCTTCGCGCGGACCGGCGCCGCCCTTCAGCGCGCGGGCGGCGAGATGAGCCACGACCTCGGTGTCGGTCTGGCTCGAGAAGACGGCGCCGTCCGCCTCGAGTTCGGCGCGAAGCTCCCGGAAGTTCTCGATGATGCCGTTGTGGACGACGGCGACGCGCTCCGCCGCGTGCGGATGGGCGTTGGCTTCGGTCGGCGCGCCGTGGGTCGCCCAGCGGGTGTGGCCGATGCCGGAGGTCCCCGCGAGCGGTTCGGCGGCGAGCCTCGTCTCGAGGTTGCGCAGCTTGCCTTCGGCGCGCCGACGCGTGATGCGGCCGCCTTCCAGCGTCGCGACGCCGGCGGAATCGTAGCCGCGATATTCGAGCCGCTTCAGTCCATCGACCAGCTCCGGAGCGGCCGGACCCCGCGTCAGAACTCCGACGATGCCGCACATGCTGGACTTCCCGCTTCCTGTCGATCGCCTGCGAGGGGTCGCAAGCCCGTTAAAAGACGTCAAGAACGATAGGGCCGACGGCTTAAGCAAATCATCGGCGCCCCCCGCGCGGCCGGTATGCGTCGGCGTCGACGCCGGCCGTGCGCATGCGCGAAGCGAGCGTAGTCGGCTTTACGCCGAGCAGCTGCGCCGCCCCGCCCTCTCCCGAGACGCGGCCGCCGCAGGCCTGAAGCGCCGCGACGATGGCGGCGCGGTCGCGCGCGCGCCGATCTTCCTCCGAGAGGATCGCGACTTCGGCCTGGCCCGGCGCGCCCGCCCGGCGCGCAGGCCGCGGATCCGCCGGCAGATCGATCCGCAATCTCCCGCCGCGCGCGAGGATCACCGCGCGCTCGATCACGTTTTCGAGCTCCCGGACGTTGCCCGGCCAGTCATAGGCCGAGAGCCTCCTCACCTCGCCTTCGCTCAGCGTCGGGCGCGGGCCATGGGCGGGCGTCGCGCGTTTCAGGATGTGCAGCGCGAGCGGCGGGATGTCCTCCGTCCGCTCGCGCAGCGGCGCCGCGTGGATCGGGAACACGTTCAGCCGGAAGAACAGGTCGCGGCGGAACGTTCCCCGCTTCACCTCCGACTCGAGATCGCGGTTGGTGGCGGCGATGACGCGGACGTCGACTTTCCGCGTCCGCTCCTCGCCCACGCGTTCGATCTGCCCCTCCTGCAGCACGCGCAGCAGCTTGCTTTGCAGTTCGAGCGGGATCTCGCCGACCTCGTCGAGGAACAGCGTGCCGCCGTCGGCGAGTTCGAAGCGGCCGACGCGGTCGCGCAGCGCGCCGGTGAAGGCGCCGCGGGCATGGCCGAAGAATTCGCTCTCGAACAGCTCGCGCGGGATCGCCGCGCAGTTCACGCGGATCATCGGGCGTTCGCGACGCGCGCTCGCCTCGTGGATCGCGCGGGCGATCAGTTCCTTGCCGGTGCCGCTCTCGCCGGTGACGAGCACCGCGGCGTCGGTCGGGGCGACGAGCTCGACCTGGCGCAGCGTCGTCTGGATCGCGGCGCTTCCCCCGATGATGCCGCGATGGCGGCCCTCGCTGCGGATCTCCTCCTGCAGATAGGCGTTTTCGAGCTCGAGCCTTTCGCGCAGCGCGTCGACCTCGGCGAGCGCGGCCTTGAGCTTGGCGTCGGCTTCGCGACGCTGGCCGATGTCGCGGAACACGACCACCGCCCCCACGACGACGCCCCGGTCGCGGATCGGCGTCGAGGTGTATTCGACCCAGAGCGGCGTCCCGTCCTTCTTCCAGAACACCTCGTCGGTGACGGTGTGGACCGCGCCGTCGCGGAATGCGGCGTAGATCGGGCAGTCATCGTTCTCGTAATGACTGCCGTCGGCGTGATGGTGATGGACTGTTCCATGCATGTTGCGGCCGACGAGCTCCTCGGCGCGCCAGCCCAGCATCCGCTCCGCCGCGGGGTTGAGGAAAGTCGTGTTCCCTTCGGCGTTCACGCCGTAGACGCCCTCGCCCGCGGCCCTGAGAATGAGCTGGTTCTCGCGCTCGACCTCCTGGAAGAAGCGCTCGACCTTGCGCCATTCGGCAATGCCGTCGCGGATGTAGAGTTCGGCCTCCGAGCCCGTGTCGCGCCTACGGCGCTCGTCGAGATCGATCAGCGCGACGGAGATCAGCCGCCGCCCTTCGCGCTCGATCCGCGCCCCGACATATTCGAGCCTTGGGGTCCGTTCGTCTGGCAGCTTTGGAGAAAGCGTCCTGGTCCAGTGCCGCCCCATCGTCAGCACCGCGTCGGTGAAGACGATGAGAGCGGGCGTCTGGCCCGGATGAAGCGCGGAGAAGGAGGCGTCGAGGAGTTCGTGCGCGGCCCGCCCGAACAGCGTCTCCGCCGCCGCATTGGCCGCAAGGATCGCGTCGCCGAAGGGGTCGACGACCAGCCCCGCGTCGGCGGCGGCGTTGAAGGCGTCGAGCACGAACCCATCGGCGCTCATCATAACGAAATTTCGTCATTTTGTTACGAAAGATCGTAGATTACGAAATTTCGTGACATCGATCCAGCACGACGATCGCTAGAATATGAGGGGCTTCGCGTTGCGGCGCCGGCTGGCACGGTCTTGGCAATGAAGACTGCGACCGCCATTGGAGCCGCCGCCGATGTCCGCCTTCAAAGATCCGTTCGACTCCCGCCATCGCCTTTCGTCCGGCTGCTCCTGCGGCCGCCATGCGAGCGACGCCGAGCATGCGGCCGACCCGGCGACCGCGGACGAGAGAACGACGCGCGTCGTCGAAAGCGCGGTCATGCGGGCGCTGTTCCCTGAGGACGCGACCCGTCGCGCCTTCCTGACCGCCGTCGGGGCCGCAACCGCGATCGCCGCCGTCAACGCGCTGTTCCCGCTCGCGACGGCCACAGAGGTCTTCGCCCAAGGCATGAAGCCCGAGAAGACCGACCTCAAGGTCGGCTTCATCCCGATCACCTGCGCGACCCCGATCATTATGGCGAAGCCCATGGGCTTCTACGAGAAGCAGGGCCTCAACGTCGACGTGGTGAAGACCGCCGGCTGGGCGGTGATCCGCGACAAGGCGATCAACCGCGAATACGACGCCGCCCACATGCTCTCGCCGATGCCGCTCGCGATCTCGATGGGCGTCGGCTCGAACCCGATTCCCTGGACGATGCCGGCGGTCGAGAACATCAACGGCCAGGCGATCACGCTTTCGATCAAGCACAAGGACAAGCGCGACCCGAAGGACTGGAAGGGCATGAAGTTCGCCGTTCCCTTCGACTATTCGATGCACAACTACCTGCTGCGCTACTATCTCGCCGAAGCCGGGATCGACCCTGACCGCGACGTGCAGATCCGTGCCGTGCCGCCGCCCGAGATGGTCGCAAACCTGCGCGCGGACAACATCGACGGCTTCCTCGCGCCCGACCCCGTCAACCAGCGCGCGGTCTATGACGGCGTCGGCTTCATCCACCTGCTGTCGAAGGAGATCTGGGACGGCCATCCCTGCTGCGCCTTCTCGGCCTCGAAGCAGTTCGTGACCGAGACGCCCGGAACCTATCAGGCGCTGCTGAAGGCCATCATCGAGGCGACGGCCTTCGCCCAGAAGCCGGAGAACCGGAAGCAGATCGCCGAGGCGATCGCGCCGACCAACTATCTCAACCAGCCTCAGACCGTGGTCGAGCAGGTTTTGACCGGCACCTTCGCCGACGGGCTCGGGAAGGTTCAGAAGGACCCGAACCGCATCGCCTTCGACCCCTTCCCCTATGAGAGCTTCGCGGTCTGGATCCTCACCCAGATGAAACGCTGGGGGCAGATCAAGGGCGACGTCGACTACCAGAAGGTCGCGCGCGACGTGTTCCTCGCGACCGACGCCGAGAAATTGATGGCGGAAGCCGGCCTCACGCCGCCGAACCCCACGGGCAAGACGATCTCGGTGATGGGCAAGGCGTTCGATCCGTCGAAGCCGAGCGAATATGTCGAGTCCTTCGCGATCAGGCGGACGTGATGGCGTCCTCGCTGACGCTGCGCGCGGCTCTGCTCTCGCTTGCGATCCTCGTCACGACGATCGCCGCATGGCAGTTCGCGACGCTTCCGACGGCGGGCGTCGCGGCAGACGTCGATCCGGAATACGCAGCCCTCGTCTCGGGCGCGGCGGCGGAAGGCCAGAAGAGCGCCTTTCCGACGCCGGCCGAGGTCGGAGCGACCCTCTGGAAGCAGATCAAAGATCCGTTCTACGTCCGCGGCGCGAACGATCAGGGCGTCGGGATCCAGCTCGCGTATTCGCTCGGCCGCGTGCTGATCGGATACCTGATCGCAGCCGCGGTCGCGATCCCGCTCGGCTTCCTCATCGGCATGTCGCCGCTGGTCTATCGCGCGCTCGATCCCTTCATCCAGATCCTGAAGCCGATCTCGCCTTTGGCCTGGATGCCGCTCGCGCTCTACACCATCAAGGACAGCGGTATATCTGCGATCTTCGTGATCTTCATCTGCTCGCTGTGGCCGATGCTGATCAACACCGCGTTCGGCGTCGCGAGCGTGCGGAAGGAATGGCTCAACGTCGCGGCGACCCTCGAGGTCGGGCCGCTGCGCAAGGCCTTCCTGGTCATCCTGCCGGCCGCGGCCCCGACCATCATGACGGGGATGCGCATCTCCATCGGCATCGCTTGGCTGGTGATCGTCGCGGCCGAGATGCTCGTGGGCGGAACCGGCATCGGCTACTTCGTCTGGAACGAGTGGAACAACCTCTCGATCGCGAACATCATCACGGCGATCCTGCTGATCGGCCTCGTGGGCATGATCCTCGACGTCGCGCTCGCCCGCGCCGCCCGTCTCGTGGCGTATCGGGAGTGACGCCCATGACCAAGCCCCTCATCTCCATAGAGGCGCTGGCCCGGCGCTATCCGAAGCACGGCGGCGGAGAGACGACCGTCTTCGAGAACCTCTGGCTGCCGATCGAAAAAGGCGAGTTCGTCTGTCTCATCGGACACTCCGGCTGCGGCAAGACCACGATCCTCAACGTCCTCGCCGGCCTGGACCGACCATCCGACGGCGTCGTCATCGTGGACGGGCGGGAAATCTCCGGCCCGAGCCTAGACCGCGCCGTGATTTTCCAGGGCCACTCGCTGCTGCCCTGGATGAGCGTGATGGGCAACGTCGCCTTCGCGGTTTCGTCCCGATGGCCTGACTGGTCCAAGGACAAGATCCGGGCGCACTGCCAGAAATACATCGACGTCGTCCATCTCGGGGGCTCCGAGCACAAGAAGCCTGCGGAGCTTTCCGGCGGCATGAAGCAGCGCGTCGGCATCGCCCGAGCGCTCGCGATCGAGCCCAAGATGCTGCTGATGGACGAACCGTTCTCGGCGCTCGACGCCTTGACGCGCGGAAGCCTGCAGGACGAGGCGCGCCGCATCTGCGCGGAGACCCAGCAGACCGTCTTCATGATCACCCACGACGTCGACGAGGCGATGCTGCTCGCCGACAAGATCGTGCTCATGACCAACGGCCCCGGGGCCAGGATCGCCGAGATCGTCGAGAACACGCTGCCGAAGGACCGCCGTCCGACGACGATGCACAAGGACCCCAATTACTACCCGCTGCGCAATCACCTGCTCGACTTCCTGGTGACGCGCTCGAAGAGTTTTGCGGTCGAGATCGCCGGCAAGAGCTACGACCCGCGCCGCCCGCCGATCGTCCGGCCCCGCGCGCCCGACGCCGACCCGGCCGGCTCGGGCGCGCTGCAGGCTACGGCCTGATCCCTTTTGCCCCCTCAATCGTCCTCGCCAAGGAGAAAGCGCCATGATCCGCGCCGAAGTGACCGAACTCGTCCTCTCTCAGAAGCGCATGAAGGGCCTGACCTGGAAGGAGATCCACGAGACGGTCTCGGTCTCGACCTCGCCTGTCGTGATCACCGCCGCGCTGCTCGGCCAGATGAAGCTCGAGCCGAACGAGGCCAAGAAGGCGGCCGAGCTGCTTGACCTGCCCAAGGAAGCCGAGATCCTGCTGACCGAGATACCCTATCGCGGCTCGCTCACCGAGATTCCGCCGACCGATCCCCTGATCTACCGTTTCTACGAGCTCGTCATGGTCTATGGCACGACCTGGAAGGAACTGATCCAGGAGGAGTTCGGCGACGGCATCATGTCGGCGATCGACTTCGATATGACCATGGAGCGCCAGCCCGACCAGAAGGGCGACCGCGTGAAGCTGCAGATGTCCGGCAAGTTCCTGAGCTACAAGCGTTACTGATCAAAGCGCGGCGCCGGGGTCCTCGTCGGGCTTGCGAACGCCGTCACGCCGAACTAGGCGTCCCGAGGCGGACGGCTTTCGCCGCCCGCCTCCCTCGCGACAGGACCGTCACCGCCGATGGGCAAGACCATTATCATCATCGGCATCGGCGCCGGCGATCCCGATCACCTCACGATCCAGGCGGCGAAGGCGCTGAACCGGGTCGACGCGGTGTTCCTGATGGACAAGGGTCCAGCCAAGGACAAGCTGATCGCGCTGCGCAGGGAGATCTGCCGGCGCCACATCGTCGATCGGCCATACCGCTTCGTGGACGCGACCAGCCCCGAGCGGGAGCGCGACGGCGACTATCGCGCGGCCGTCGCCGACCTCAACGCCCGCAAGCAGGCGACGTTCGATCGGCTGATCGGCGACGAGCTGAAGGACGGCGAATGCGGCGCCTTTCTGGTCTGGGGCGACCCGTCGCTCTACGACAGCACCATCCGCATCGTTGAGGCGATCGAGGCGTCGGGCCGCCACGACTTCGACTGGGAGGTGATCCCCGGCGTCACCAGCCTTCAGGCGCTGACCGCGAAGCATCGCACCACGTTGAACACGATCAGCGGCGCGGTCGCGGTCACGCCGGGCCGCCGGCTCGCCGAACAGTTCGCGGGCGCATCGGAAAGCGTCGCCGTCATGCTCGACGCCGACAACGCCTTTCTGACGCTGCCGGACAAGGAGCAGGTAGAGATCTTCTGGGGCGCCTATGTCGGTACGCCGGACGAAATTCTGGTTTCCGGCAAACTCTCAGACGTCGCCGACGAGATCGTCCGGTTGCGCAGCGAGGCGCGCAAGGCGAACGGCTGGATCATGGACAGCTATCTGCTGCGCAAGGCCTCGTCGCCCGAGGACGACGGCTAGACCGCCGGTTCTCCGCGCTCCCCCGAAAGGAAGACGCGCCTAACCCTTCGGACCATCTCCGCCCGCTTGCCGCGCGTTTTCAAGATCCTGTCTCTTGCGCGCGAGCTGCTCTACGGGCGATCCTCCAATCGTTTCGAGATAGCGCTCATCGCCGTCATTTCTGTAGACCGCCACGCCCGCCGCATTGGCGTTGCGCAGGAACGCGACAAGCCCTAGCGCGTCGGCGAACGTCGTCGCCCGAAGTTCAATGGCGCATCCGAGATCCGTGAAGCGCACCAGAAACGCCATTCGCCAAATCCCTTTGAGATCAACGACAAATGCACGTAAAAAACCGCAAAACTTAAATTTCCAACATCTCATAATAAATCTTCTTTCTAAGAAAGTGTGAATAATCACCGTTTATTTTTTCATGTACGCAAGACCGACAAGCTATTCCCATTGCATCGGGTTTAAATGCAGAATTATTCACATCTCCATGATCAAAGTCATCAACATCTCGTCTCGGCGCCAACTTCCTCGTCGCAAAAGGCATCTCGTCGTCGAATGGTCCTCCAAGGGAGGCACGACGTTCTTCTCGGAAAGCGGCCGCTACCAGCTGAAAGTCGGCAAAGCCAAGCACGCTTTTTGGAGCATCGAGTGTTTTCATCTCGCGCGGCGGCTTGAATTCGACGAGATTTTCTATCTCGGGGAGCCTGATTTTTCGACGTCGACGGGCGAGGTCTGAGCGACGGGTCCGAACGCCGCCGCGACTGCTTGACGAGTCCGAGGCAGGCGCACGTGACGATGGCGTCGTCGTCACATCTGTCAGACCGTCGCCGCCACTTCGATCGTAGGGCTTTCACGACCGAGAGGATCGACGACCGCGATCCAGACGCGAGCCGTCGCCCCATCGTCGATCGCCGCCTCGATTTCGGTCGTGAAGATCTCAGCCGTGACTGGCGCATCCGCCGCGCGTTGCGGGTCGCCGTCTTCCGCCCTGATCCAGACGCGCAGCAGGTAAGGCGCGATCGCCTGCGCATGAGCGACGGGCGCGTCGGCGACCGTGAGCCGGACGCGGCCGGCAGCCCCTGACGCCAGAACCTCCGCCGTCACGTTCCCGGCTTCGAGAGCCGCCGGCGGGTCTTTGGGCGCAGGCGTAAGCGCGGCCGGGGCCGACAGCGGGCTGAACGGGCGCGGAGCGTCCTGGGACTGACCCGCATTGTCCGGCGCGAAGTCGCCCGCGACCAGCAGGACGCCCTCGGGCAGTCGGCGCTCCGCAGGCAGACGAACCTCGGCCCACCACAGATGACGAACGAAGGGGATGAGGTCTCCATCGTCGAACGTCGCGACGAAGCGCGGGCCGCCGGGATCGTCGCGGTCGAGCCGCAGGGCGCTCGCCCCCGTCAGGCGACGCGCATAGAGCGGGTCCTCGACCGGCCCGGAGGCCCTCCGAAGGCGGAACTCGGGCTGCGGACCGGGCCGGGGCGGCGTCGCGAACAGGCCAGGCTCCTGCGCGGCGATCGCGTCCATGTCGAAGCCCATGGCCTCGATCGTGAGACGCGCGCCGCCCCCGTCCGTCTCCGAGACGGTAAGCCTTGGCGGCGGCGGCGGCCGGTCGTCCGGAACCGCGACCGGCGTGACGTCGCAGGCGTCGAAATCTGCGGTCACGCCTTCCGGAGTTTCGGGCACGACGCGAAGGAAGTTCACGGTCGAAAGCGTTCGCGGCAGGGTGGTCTCGAGCCGCGCGCGGCCGTCTGGACCCGCTGTGATCGGGATGTCGGTCAGCAGGCGGAAGCGATCGGCGAGCGGCGCGAGCCCGCCGGCGCGCTGCTTCTGGTAGCCGGCGACCGCGACCGCGGCGCGCGTCGGCGCCCTGGCGAGGCCAAGCCCGTCCTGGTCTGCGATCCAGGCGCGATAGGCCTGTCCGGGCGCCCCCTCCCAGCCGAGCCGGAGTTCGACGTCGGGCGAGGGTCCCGGACGGCTGGTCCAGATGATGGCGGGACCTGAAACGATCGGCTTCGGCCTGCGCGGATCGACGATGGAGATCGCCTGCGCGGAGACCGGGGAGGCCGCGCCGTGGTCATCGACGAACCATGCTTCGAGCGGCCACGAGCCCGGCTGCTGCGGCCCGAGCGGCGGCAAGGCGAAGGCTTCGAACAGTTCGGCGCCGTCGACCGCGCGGGAGCGCGTCTCGCCGGCGAAGGAGAGCGTGAGCTTCGCGATAGCACGCCCGCCGGCTCCGATCGAATCGACGTCGGGCGAGGCCACGCGCACCTCGAGCGTTCCGGCTGAAAGCGGCACGGACGCCTGATCGTCGAGAAGCGCGCGGCGGACATAGGTCCGGGGGGCCGGAGCGGGCGGCGCGGGCCGCGCCGGATCCGGAACCGCGATGTCGGCGGGATCGCCGTAGCGGCCGAAGAGGTCGCCGACGTTGAAGCGGAAGACGTTGTCGAAATCCGCTTGAACCGGAGCATGGGAGACGATTCCTTCGCCGCCGTCGGCGGTCCCGATCAGCATCGGGAAGTGGCGCTCGGCGACGCCCGGCGCCTCGCGGGCCAGCGGCTCGAAACGGCCGTCCTTGCGGAGCTTCGCCATCGCGACAAGCGGCGCGACGCCCTCGATCGGAAGGCTGAAGCCTTGCCGGAACATGGTCGCGACGCCGCCCTCCCGCAGGATCCAGCTCGCGGAGCGCAGCAAGACCGCGGGGGGAACGGGCAGATCCGGCGGCGGGACCGCCGCGGCCGGCGCGGCGAAGCAGCGGATTTCGAACCCCTTGGCGCTCAACCGCTCGACCACCCGCTCAGCGCCCGCCTGCTTGACGACGAACTCCATGAAAGCCTTCTCGTCGGGGCCGAGCGGCGGTAGCCTGTCCTTCATCCGCGTGACGAGCGTGAAGGGACCGAACGCGCGCTGCTCGATAACCCGCTCGGGATCAACGGCGAAGAGACCCGCCCCGATCAGGCCGACGCAGGGGATGTCGCGGTTCGACGACTTCAGGACCCCGATCTGGTCCGAGAAGCCGAGATAGCGCGCGAGACCGGGATCGCAGGAGGCGACGTGGACGCTGTCCATTTCGTCGAAGCTCGCCTGCTCGTTGAGGCCGGGGCCGAACTCCGTCCGTCTCACGTTCCAGGGTTCGACCGCGGGCGCGCGCAGCAGCGACTCGAGCGCCCGGTCGACCTCCCCGGCTCCCGCCGCGACCCTGTCCGCCTCGCTGCCGGGATCGAGCGGGTCGAATGGGCCGTCCGGCCGATCGAGCGGCGGGAAGCGTCGCGGAGCGCCCTTCTTGGCGCGATAGAGCCCCTCGTCGCGCGAAACGCCGTTCTCGTACCAGAAGCACTCGCCCTCGATCGGCAGCGCAAGCTTCGCGACCAGTTTTGCGTCGCGGGCGAAATCGACCAGCATCTTCTGGTGCAGCCCATAGACCCGGACCGAGGCGCCGCCGACCGCTCCCTCGAGCCGCACGCGCTCCACCGCCGGCGCGCCGACGACATAGCGGGAGAGCGAGCGGCGCGTGACGAGCCTCAGATCCTGAACGTCGAGGATCGAGATCGTCAGGGGGCCGCCCGCGCCGATCGCCTCGGCCGCGACGTAGCGGAACTCCCGATCGTTCGGCACCGTCGCGACGTCGTAGCGCTTGGCCGTCTTCCAGGCCGATCCCGGCATCGCAGCCGCCATCAGCGGCGCCTGCCAGACGAGCCAGGGGGCGATCGGCAGGCCGAGCAGATCCGATGGCACGAAACGCACATGCGTTCCGTCGACGAGATCCGGATCTCCCTCCGCGGCGACGGCGTAGAGCGACAGCAGTTCGGGAGACGCGAAGGGGATCATGAGGCTTCTCCCGCGAAGGCGGGCGTCGACGGCAGCGGGATCGTTCCGGTCAACGTCGTGGAGGCGGAGAGATCAGTCAGCGACAGGCGAAGCGACGGCTTGCGGAAGATCGGCAGGCGCCCGCGGGGCACGAGGCCGGCGTGGTCGAGCGCCCTGCCCGCCCAGCGCGCGACATCGTCCGCCTTCAGGCCGAAGCGGCCCGCGGCGGCGAGGAAGGCGGGCCAGCTCGCCGGCCTGAACGGCGTCGAGGTCAGGAACAGCAGCCGCGATCCTGAGCGGTCGCGGAAGGCGAGGTCGAAGCTGATCTTCGGGTGAAGCGGCGACAGCATCGCGGCGAGGGGGTCGGCGGGAAGCTCGCAGCGTCCCGGCCGGTGGATCGGCTCGGGCGACTCGATCAGCGCGCCGGCGCAGTCCCAGCCGGAACCGTCGGCGCGCTTCAGCCACAGGACGCTCGATCGCGGCTCTTCGGCGAGAGGCCAGCCTGCGAGGCCGACGTGGCCCATCGCGTCGTCGAACGCGCCGTCGTCGCCAAGCACGGAGCCACGCGGGAAGCCAGCCGCGCGGTCGATTTCGAGATCGCCGACCGGACGTCCGGGCGGCGGGGCGACGAGGCTTGCGACCATGTCGGCCGGGCCGAACCAGCGCGAGGTCTGGAAGGTGACGCCGGACAGCTTGCCGTCGCTCCGCCCGTCCGTCGCCTCCGCGGCGACGTAGAGTTCGTACCAGGCGCGCGGGTCGAGATCCGCGAAGCCTTCGAGCGTGAGGCCGGGCGCCGGCGTCGGGCACGGCCCCTTTGGAATCCCCTCCGCGACGCCGCCCTTGACGCTGACGCCGGTCGCGACCGCGTGCCGGATCTGGTCGGCCTCGCTCAGGAACGACGGGTTCTGCGCCGCGAGGAAGGCGGTCTCCAGAAACGCGACGTTTCCTGCCGGCCCCGCGGCGTCGGTGCGGCGCAGACCGAGCTTCAGCGCGAAGCCGTAGAGGTCCGCGAGAGCCGCGACATGGCCGACGCCGAACGTCGCCCTTAGCCCGTCCTTGCGGAAACGGGCCGTCTCGGTCTGGCCGGGCTCGTAGCCTGCGAGATGGCGCTCGAGCAGTTTCGGGGCGAAGACGTCCTGCGCCTTGTGAATGAGACTGAGATAGCCAAGAGCGGTCGGCGCGGAGCCGACCGGATCGCTCGCCGGCGGCGGAATGGGCGTCGTGCGGAAGAAGTAGCTGCGCGAAGCGGCCCGGGCGGCGGCGTCCGGGCCTTCGGGGCGATAGTCGGCCTTCGGGCCGAAGACCTTGGTCTCCTTCTGGCCGGGCCTTCTCTCCGTGACGAGCGTTCCTGTCCACTCGAAGCCGACGTCGAGCCGGTAGATCCGGCCGGGATGGAGCAGGCAGCGCGTCGCGCCCGTCTGGGTCATGGCGTCGGTCAGCGGGCCGCGCTCCGCCGCCTCGGCCTGCGTCGCGGCCGCATCCTGCTGCGCGGCCGAACGCTCCGCGGCCGCGTCGGCCGCCGACTGCGTGACGGCCATCAGACCGAGCAGCCCGACCTGCAGCTCCTGCGGCCAGGAAACACGAAGCCTCAACGCTTTCTGACCGTCCGGCGCCTTGAAGACGAGCGCCGTGCGGCCGTCGCTCATCGGGGCCGCGGCGCCGCTCCAGCCGCGCCTGTCCTGATCGATCACCGTGACGACGTCCGGCTTCGCCTCCCCGCGCAGGAAGCTCAGCGACAGGACGAGGACGGCGGGCGTCAGGATCGGATCATCGAGATAGATCTCGCCGCGGAACCTGAACGGGGGCGGCTCGACCCCGTTCGGCCGGAACGCGGAGTCGAGCCGCAGCTCGCCGAAGAACTCCCGGTCGATCCCGCTGACCTTCACGGAGGTTTCGAAATCCACCAGGCGGGAGGCGAATTGGTCATAGGCGGGCGGCAGTCCCCGCCGCCCGCTCTCGTCGAGCGGGATCGGCGTCGAGTCGACCTGCACGTCCGGCGCGACGCCCGGCAGGAACGCGCCAGAGACGCGGCTCTGCGTCGGGTCAGGACTGACGAATTCCGGGGGCAGCGACCACAGCCAGCCGCTTTTCGCAGCCATAGCGCCGAGCAGCCAGCCCGGCTTCGCGTCGCCGCGGAACTGGCACATCCGGCCGCGCGCGCCGAGCGGGTCGTGCGGCAGGCCGATGCCGGCGTCCGCCATCCGGTCGATGAACAGCGCGCCCTCGACGTCGAACAGGACGAGCTCCGCCGGCTCGGCGCTGGTCGCCGGATCGCCGCCGCGACCGGTCTGCCAGGCGCTTGAGAACGCGCCCTCGACGAGCGCGCCGGAGCCGTGCTCGTCTCCCGTCACGTCGAGAAGGGCGAAGTCCGTCAGCGCCCAGTCGTAGGACAGCATCTCGCTGCCGATCGGACGAGCGCGCGGGCCTTCGGGATAGTGATCGAGAGACGGGAACTGTCCGCCCGAAAGGCCGGACGGCAACGTGGGGGGCGTCGCGAAGGTCAGGCTGATCAGCGCGTCCGGCCACACCGTCTGCGCCTCTTCGGGCGAACGGGCCAGAGGAGCGAGCAGCCGGTAGGCGTCGTCGACCAGCCAGGCGCTGTCGCCGACCGCCTCCCGGCCGCGCACGAGATCGATCGGAAGGGTCTCGGGCCAGGGAACCTCGGTCGAGGGATCCGAACCGATTTCCAGATGCACGCATTTGCGGATCGTCTTGAACAGCAGGTTGATCTTGCCGCAGACGGTCGCGTCGATCGACCATTGGCGCGTCGTGATCAGGGCCTTGAGCTCGGCGTCGACGCCGATCGACACGGGGCCGACGTGAAGGGAGCCGTCGATGCGGCCGTAGCCTGCGATGGTCAGGGGATTGGTGGCGATCAACACGTCGGCGCGCGCGTCGACCTCGATCCAGGCGAAGGGCTTCGCGCCGAAGTGGAACTCGAGCCCGAAGCCGAAGGCGGCGACGAACCCGCTCGCGACGTTCACGGATCCGAGGCCGCGCGGGAAAAGCATGAGACCGCGGCCGCGCAGCATGAAGTAGCCGTCGCCGCGCTCGTCCAGAATGCCGGGAAGGACCGTGATCGTGGCGGGGCCGATCCCCCGCCCCTGCATGGGAGCGCCATCGGCTCCGACGTAAAAGTACCAGTCGTCGAGATTGGCCGAGGTCGTCGGGAAATTGCCGCCGGTCGGGATCGTCGCGCGGATGAGCGGCGGGAAGTTCAGAACTCCCGACAGACCGAACGTCACCGCCGTCTGCGGATCGACGATCACCACGCCCCGGAACGCGATCCCCTCGTCGTCCTCCGAAGGCGGCGGATCGGATACGCTGATCGGACCGGAAAGGATGTGGGCGTCGAGCGAGCCGCGCACGACGATCTCGGGCACGGTCAGGAACAGGCCCGCTCGCGCCGAGAAGGCGTAGCCGAAGTCGGCGAGCGTTCCGACCGAGGCCTTGAAGCCGAGGGTCACGTTTCCGGGCGCCGGCGAGAAAGCGTCGGGCTGCGTCTCCTCCCACCGCAGCGCGAAGATGATCGGATCGGTTCCGGGCGGCGCCTCGGAGATCCGCGCGGCCGAGCCGAAGGCGCCGCCGACGCCGAACAGGCCGAGGCCGGAATTCGCGAGCGGTATCGGCCCCGGCAGGTCGACGTCGAGCGCGAGGATGACCATCCCGCGGTCGATCCGCACGAAGCCGCGCGCCTTGCAGCCGAGCGGGACCACCTTGATCGCGAGCAGCGCCGCGAAGCCGGTCTCCGCGACCTCGATCTTGCCTTGGCCTTCGATCACCGCCGGGATCGACAGCGCGACGTCGAGCCCCCGGATCTCGGCTCCGATCTTGCCGGTCTCGGTGTCGAACACGCCCCGGATCGTCGCGCCCGAGACCTTAATCGGCCCGAGCGACAGCTTGAAGCGCAGGTCGACCTCGACCCACATCGAGCCGCGGCCGCTGCGGGTTCCCAGCACGTCGAAGAGCGAACCGGGGCTGTCGACGAGCCAGCGGCCCGGATCCTCGATCTCCATAACGGCGTGCTCGAAGTCGAGATCGACCATGCCGAGGCCGCTCTTGGAATGATCGAGCGACAGCGCGACGCCGCGCATCCGGATCCTGAGCGGCTGCTCCGGCGCGAGCGAAACCGACAGGAACTGCAGATCAAGCGGGTTGATGACGACGTCGACGGAATAGTCGATCGAGAAGGTCTGCCGGTCGGTCAGCGCGAGGCCCTTGGGCGAGGCGCCTTCTGTCGAAAGCTCCGCGCCGTGCAGGACGAGCCGCCCCTGATCCTTCAGCACGCGGCTCAAGCCCGCCCCGACCGCGATCAGCCGTTCGGGCGTGCAGTCGCCGCCGAGGTTCTTCTCGGCGATGAGAGCGGTGGCGAAGGCGCCGGCCGCAACCGCGATCTTGGAGCCAGCGCCGTCGGCCGCGTCGAACGAGACCAGCCCGTCGCCGCCGCGGGACTCGACGCCGACCGTGACGCGCGTGGTCTCGGAGGCGGCGTTCGACTCGCGCGCAAACCGCGCCCGCACGATCAGCGGACGGCTCGCCTTCACCGTCACCGGCGCGCCGCCCACCGTCTCGGAATGGCCGTCGACCGGAAGCTTGGCGGCGACCTCGACAAGCGTCGGCACGAAGGACGCGAGGCCAGTCGCTTGCGGGTTCAGGCATTCGAGGCGGACCGAGAGCTTCGGGCGTCCGTCGCGCGCAGGGGCGTGCGCCTCCGCCGAAAGCGCGATCCCGGGCGGGTCGGAGCCGACGTCGACGGAGACCTCGACCGCGGTTCGCCCGAACAGCGTCACGCTCTCGGGCAGGAAGAAACGGCCGTTGCGGATAGACAACCCCTTCCAGGCGGGATCGTCGCCCGGCATGGGAACCGGCGCGCCGTCAGCAGTCGCCGGCGAAGGCGCGAAATCGCCGGTCATGTCGACGAAGAACCCGTCCGGCAGTTCAAGGCCGAAACCGCTGGTCCCGAGCAGAACCGTCGTGGGCTCGGTCCTGAGATTGAGCAGCCCGTCGGGCTGATCCGCCGGCATGCCGAAGCTCATCTGCGAGACTGCGCCCGGCCGCGCCTCGATCCGGAGCGCAAGCGCGTCGCCCGTGATCCTGACCGATCCCGCTTCCTCCTCGAGCCACTCCTCATCGCCCTCGGTCTTCTTCACCGCCGCGACGAGCGCATTCTCGGCCGCGTCCTTCGCGACGGTGAGACGACCGGCCTCGAGCACGGGCGTCAGGTCGAAGGACAGATCGAAGCCGCCGCCGGGCGCGCGGACGAGGACGAAGTCGAACTCGGGCGCGCCCGGATCGAGAGAGAAATCGAAGAACAGCGGCTGGGCGGCCAGACCGGGCTTTGCCTTCCCGCGAAAGCCGTTCTCGCTCGGCTGGGGCGGCTCTGCGTCCGAGGTCAGGAAAGCGGCAAGCAGGACATCGCTCGACGGAGACAGCAAAACGCCGTCGAGAAGGGCCTGGGACCTGAGCCAGTCCTTGAAAGCGCCCATTCCCTCCGCCCTTCGAGACTGCTCGTTGAGGCTGCGAGGCCCGCCGGGACGCGCTCGACGCGCGGCGGGGCGCCTTCTGGTCCCGCCTCTCGGACTTCGGAAACCTCGCCAGGTTGAGAACGGCGAGCAGCCCGTTGCCAGTTTTTGATCAGACCAAAATCTGATCCTCTTTTGGGCAAAATTATGGCCGAACGATCACAATCGCCCCTATGCCCCACACGCCTCGAAAGCGGCAACCCGGAAGAAGGAAATCCAAGAGAAGCATCGTCAGAAATTTCCCGCATTATCCATACTGTATATTTCATATATATGCTTAATTATAAACAACAAATAACTTGTGATCAAGAATCCAAAGCGTTCCGCTGCCGAAACGCCAAGCAGCCCACCTTCCCGCGCCTGATTGCATGATCGCCCGGACTTTGCCGCATTTTCAAAAGTTGATGATATTAGAAATATCCATAACCATACCAAAACGTCTTATGGTGGCGTCACCCCCGGCGCATGAGGCGGTCGCGGATGCCTTATCGAGCCTCTGCAGTCATCAGGTCGACCGCCGCCCTGCCGGGCAGCGCGTCGAACACGCCGAAGACCGCCGCGGTCAGCGCGCCGCAAGCGGCAGCCCGGCGCATTGCAGCCCTCCAATCCGCCTGCTCCCCGAGCGCGACTGCGAGCCCTGCTGCGAACGCGTCTCCTGCGCCGAGCGTATCGACCGCCGCGACGGGGAAAGCGGCCTGCCGGATTGGAGCCTCAGCGTCTGCGAGATACGCGGTCGCGCCTTCAGCCCCCGCCGTCACGACGAGCGCTTCCGGCCCCCGGCGGAGCGTCGCGGCGGCGAGCGCGCCCGGATCGTCGGCCGGAACGCCGAGCAAGGCTGCGAGCGACGCCGCCTCGACCGCGTTCACGCACAGGATCGACGTCAGCGGCAGGAGGCTTTCGCAGCTCGCCCGGAATGGAGACGGATTGAGCAAAGTGGGCCGCCCGGCGCGGCGGGCGATCGCGAAGGCGCTTTCGACCGCCGCGTCGCCGACCTCGAACTGGGCGAGCGTGAGGTCCGCCGCCTCGATCGCCGCCCGCCGGGCCTCGATATGCTCCGCGGCGAGCAGTCCGTTCGCGCCGGGATGGACCGCGAGGCAGGTCTCCCCGCCGGAAGCGATGAAGCCCACCCCGGCGCCGGTCCGACCGCCGACCGGGACGAGCGCCTCCCTCGCCAACCCCGCCTCGTCGAAGGCGGGACCGGCGAGAAGGCCGAGCGCGTCGTCTCCGACGGCGAAGACGCCGTCCACCTCGGCGCCGAGCCGCCGCGCGGCCACCGCGAGGTTGAATCCCTTGCCGCCCGGCTCGAGCGCGAAGGCGCTCGCGGCCAGCGTCTCCCCGAGCGCAGGCAGATGCGAAACCTTCGCCGTGCAGGCGGCCACGAAGCTGCCGACGACGAAAAGTCTCGCGCGTCCGGTCATCTCCTGCATCATGCGACTCGCATGCTCATCCGAACGCCTCCGCCGCCAGAGGCCCGAACCACGGCGGCTCACGTGATCGACGGCCCCAGCCTATACAGCCGGCTCTCCCTTCGCGACGACACCGCGATGCCGGTCTATCGCCAGCTCGAGGAACAGATCGCAGCGCTGATCCGCGAAGGCGTCCTGACGCCGGGCGCGACGCTGCCGGCGGCCAGGCGGCTCGCCGAGGAGCTTTCGATCAGCCGAGCCACGGTCCAGTTCAGCTATGACGCGCTGCGCCGACGACGGCTGGTGAGCGCGCATGGCCGGCGTGGCTTCATCGTGGAGCCGAACGACCGGCTGAAGCCCGGCATGGAGCGGCTCAAGGGCTTCACCGAGGAGATGCGGGAGCTTGGGCGCACGCCGTCTTCGCATATCATCGAGCAGGTGGTGGTCGCCGACCGTTCCATCGCCTCGGTGTTCGGCCTGCCTTCGAACGCGCCCCTGCTGAAGCTCGTGCGCGTGCGCTTCGGCGACGGCGTGCCGCTGTCGCGCGAACGGGCGTGGTACGATCTGACGGCGGCCCCCGGCCTCGAGACCCGCGACCTCACCGGCTCGGTCTACGAGCAGATCGGGGCGTGCGGCGCGGCGCTGGTCTCCTGCGAGCAGACCATCGAGGCCGCCGAGCCCGACGACGAGGAGCGCGCGATCTTCGGCTTCGACCGCCCCGTGCCGTGCCTGCTCATCAAGCGCCGGTCCTTCGCGCGCGACGAGCGGATGGTCGAATATGTCGAAGGCCTGTTCCGCGGCGACGCCTACGCCTATCGGCTGACCATGAAGGTCTGACGCCGCCGGTTCGCCGTCAGCCGAGGTCGCGCACGGCTCCCCGCGCGGCGCTTGTGGCGAAGGCCGCATAAGCCTTCAGCGCCGTCGACACCTTGCGCTTGCGGGTCTGCGGCTTGTAGGCGGCGTCACCGCGGGCGATCTCGGCTTGCCGGCGCGCTTCGATCACCTCCGGCGCGACCGCGAGACGGATCGAGCGGTTCGGGATGTCGATTTCGATCCTGTCGCCGTCCTCGACCAACGCGATCAGGCCGCCTTCGGCCGCCTCGGGAGAGACATGGCCGATCGACAGGCCGGAGGACCCTCCGGAGAACCGGCCGTCGGTCACGAGAGCGCAGGCCTTTCCGAGCCCTTTCGACTTCAGATAACTCGTCGGATAGAGCATTTCCTGCATGCCAGGCCCGCCGCGCGGTCCTTCGTGGCGGATGACGACCACCTCGCCCGCCACCACCTTGCCGGTCAGGATGCCGCTCACGGCGTCGTCCTGGCTCTCGAACACCTTCGCGGGGCCGGAAAAGACCAGGATCGATTCATCGACGCCCGCCGTCTTCACGATGCAGCCGTCGAGCGCGAGGTCGCCCTTCAGGACGGCGAGACCGCCGTCTTGCGAGAAGGCGTGCGCGGCGGCGCGGATGACGCCGTTCTCGCGATCGACGTCGAGATCGTCCCAGCGGCGGTTCTGGCTGAAGGCGACCTGGGTCGGCACGCCGCCGGGCGCGGCGCGGTAGAAGGTCTTCACCGCCTCGCTGGTCGAGACCGCAACGTCCCAGCGGTCGAGCGCCTCGCCGAGCGTCGCGCTGTGGACGGTGGGCGCGTCGCGGTGGATCAGCCCGGCGCGGTCGAGCTCGCCGAGGATGCCCATCACGCCGCCGGCGCGGTGGACGTCCTCCATATGGACGTCGCTCTTGGCCGGCGCGACCTTGCACAGCACCGGCGCCTTGCGCGACAGGCGGTCGATGTCGTCCATGGTGAAGCCGACTTCGCCCTCATGGGCGGCCGCCAGCAGGTGCAGCACGGTGTTGGTGGAGCCGCCCATCGCGATGTCGAGCGTCATCGCGTTCTCGAAGGCGTCGAAGCTCGCGATCGCGCGCGGCAGAACGGCTGCGTCGTCGCCCTCGTAGTAGCGGCGCGCGAGATCGACGATCAGATGGCCGGCCTCGACGAACAGGCGCTCGCGGTCCGCGTGGGTCGCGAGCGTCGAGCCGTTGCCAGGCAGCGACAGGCCGAGCGCCTCGGTCAGGCAGTTCATCGAATTGGCGGTGAACATGCCCGAGCACGAGCCGCAGGTCGGGCAGGCGGACCGCTCGATCTTCTCGACGTCCTCCTCGGCCACCCGGTCGTCGGCGGCCGCCACCATCGCGTCGACGAGGTCGAGCGCGACCTCCTTGCCCTTGAGCACGACCTTGCCGGCCTCCATCGGGCCGCCGGAGACGAACACGGTCGGGATGTTCAGGCGCAAGCTGGCCATCAGCATTCCGGGGGTGATCTTGTCGCAGTTGGAGATGCAGACCAGCGCGTCGGCGCAGTGCGCGTTGACCATGTATTCGACGCTGTCGGCGATCAGCTCGCGCGACGGCAGGCTGTAAAGCATGCCGTCGTGGCCCATCGCGATGCCGTCGTCGACCGCGATGGTGTTGAACTCCTTGGCGACGCCGCCCGCGTTCTCGATCTCGCGCGCGACGAGCTGGCCGAGATCCTTCAGGTGGACGTGGCCGGGCACGAACTGCGTGAACGAGTTCGCGACCGCGATGATCGGCTTGCCGAAGTCCGCGTCCTTCATGCCGGTCGCGCGCCAGAGGCCGCGGGCTCCGGCCATGTTGCGGCCGTGCGTGGTGGTGCGGGAGCGATAGGCGGGCATCAGGTCAATTCCACATCCGCGAGGGACCGGCGCGCGCCCTCCGCCTGACGGCGCGAGACGCGCCGAGGATCGGGCGAGCCGGCGGCCGGGCCGGTCATCCAAATCGCCCCGCTTTTTCCGGGGCCTTCTCGACCGCAAGTCCTACGCGCCGAGCACGGCGCGCTCAAGCGCAGCATTGGGTTTCGCGAATCCGCGACGACATCGGACTTCAAAACAACAGCCGCCGATGACGAACCGTCGAATGGCCGTCCTCGCTGAAAGGGCGCCAAGCCGCGATGAGCTCGGAAGACCACCGAACGCACAGGACGGCTCCCGAGCGTTTAGTCGGCGCGTAGTCGATCATCGATTTTTCATGCACCGTTTATGTGCATTCGCTCGCTCGCGATCTGTGCACGCCGGACGTCCTCAGACCCTGCGCATCTATCGGCGCCTCCCCGATCAGAAACCATCACCCTGATCTAAACGGCCTCGGATCCGCTGCGCCAGAGAAAAACCACGGCGCTTGCCCACCTTATGAAGGCATAAGACAATGATATATAACATATAATTTTATAGCCGCGCTGCGTGGAGCTCTCCTCCGCGCGCCAAATGACCCGAGCCGACCGCCCATTCTGGGATAACCGTTTAGGACATCACGCCTTCGATCAAGGCAGCATAAACTTTCATCGACCACAGCTGTATTTCACAGTTGGAAACAAAATTTCTCAATGCTACTGATTGTTGGGTCGGCTCATGAAAATCGAGCCCACATCGGAACATTCGATCGTTTAGATAAAGTTCTAAACGCGCATTTCGATCGAAAAATTACCGTATTCACTCATGTGAATACGACGCGGCTCCGCTTTGTCTTGCGACTAAGGCGCGATGCGCCTTGGTTATTTTGAGGAGAAAATGGAATGCAGTTCTTTGCATCGTCTGACATAGGCGGAACGTTTACGGACACGACCGTACTCGATGGCGCGGGCGTGCTTACACGCTACAAGTCGAGCACGGTGCCGAGCGATCCCGTGAAGGGCGTGCTTGCGACCTTCGAACTCGCGGCCGCCGATCGCGGCATGAGCCTCGACGAGTTCTTGGGCGCGATGCGCCTGTTCTCCCATGGCACGACCATCGCGACCAATTCCGTGCTGACCCGCAACGGCGCCAAGGTCGGCGTGATCCACACGCAAGGTTTCGGCGACACGCTCTTCATCATGAAGGCGTACAAATCGACCGGCCTCGACGAGGCGGCCCGCAAGAACTTCCGCAAGCTGACCAAGCCCGCTCCATTCCTCGACCGCACCATGATCCGCGAGGTGCCGGAGCGCGTCGACTACAAGGGCGACGCGATCCTGAAGCTCGACGAGGGCGCGGCCCGCGCCGCGGTCAAGAGCCTGATCGCAGAGGGCGCCGAGGCGATCGCGGTCTCGTTGCTCTGGTCGTTCAAGTTTCCCGACCACGAGCGTCGCATCAAGGAGATCATCCTTGAGGAAGCGCCCGACATGTTCGTCACGCTGTCGAGCGACATCCTGCCTCGCCTCGGCGAGTATGCCCGCTCCCAGACCGCAGTTCTCAACGCCTTCCTCGGCCCCAAGGTCAAGAGAGCGATGACCTCGCTCGACGCCGCGATGCGCGACGCCGGCCTGCCCCGCGAGCCGCTGCTGATGCGCTCGAACGGCGGCGTGATGGCGGCCGGCAAGGCGGCCGACGAGGCGGTCGGCATTCTGCTGTCCGGCCCTGTCGGCGGCGTGGTCGGCGCGCAGCTGGTCGGCCGGATGGTCGGATCCGGCAACGTGATCTCGACGGATATGGGCGGCACCAGCTTTGACGTCGGCCTGATCGTCGACGGGCGGCCGTTGATCCAGCGCGAGACGTTCATGGAGCGGCAGCCGCTCGCCGTGCCCTCCGTCACGGTGGATACGATCGGGGCCGGGGGCGGCAGCATCGCCTTCGTCGAAAACGGCCGGCTTCGTGTCGGTCCCGAAAGCGCAGGGGCGGTTCCCGGGCCCGTTTGCTACGGCGCCGGCGGAACGGAACCGACCGTGACAGACGCCGACGTGGTGCTCGGCGTCGTCAACCCGGACAACTTCCTTGGCGGCCGCATGAAACTCCGCGCCGACCTCGCCCGAGCGGCGATCGAGGAGAAAATCGCGAAGCCCCTCGGCATCAGCGTCGAGGAGGCCGCGTCAGGCATCAAGCGCATCGTCGACAGTCACATGGCCGACCTCGTCCGTCAGGCGACCGTACATCGCGGCTACGATCCCCGCGACTTCGTGCTGGTCGCGTTCGGCGGCGCCGGACCGACGCATTCCTACAGCTACGGGGCCGACCTCGGCGTGAAGAGCGTGATCGTGCCTCGTACCGCGTCCGTGCTCTCGGCCCATGGCATTCTGATCTCCGACCTCGTCGTGACCAAGGAGACCTCGCAGTCGATCATCTCGCCGCCCGGCTCGGAAGAATTCTCGAAGTTCATGAAGGCCGAGGACATCAACGCGATCTTCGAAGGTCTTCAGGCCGACGCGATGGAGGAACTTACGGCCCAGGGCGTGCCGGTCGAGACGGTGAAGTTCGAGCGCTACGTGGACATGCGTTTCCGACCGCAGATCTTCGATCTCTCGGTCGATCTTCAGACCTTCCCGCTGACCGCGCCCGACGTCGATGCGCTGGTCGACCACTTCATCGACTCCTACGAGGCCCGGTTCGGCACGGGGTCGAGTTTCCGCACCGCGGGCATCGACATGTCGGCTTTCCGGCTCGTCGCGGTCTCGAAGCTCGAGCGCATCGAGCAGAGCGGCGAGGTCGCGGTCGGCGACAGCATCATGGTCCCGACAGGCACGCGCCCGCTTTACGAAGCCGGCGAGTGGCACGACGCGGCGATCTTCGACGAGCGCGCGGTCAAGGCCGGCGGCGTGATCGTGGGTCCCGCGATCGTCGAGCTCGACGACACCACGATGGTGGTGGGGCCGACGCAGCAGGCGACGGTCGACCGCTTCCTGAACATCATCATCAAGACGAACTGAGGAGGCATCCCATGGATGTGACCGTCAAGGCCAATCACCCTCCCTTCAACCTGAAGACCAGCAACAACCGCAAGGAGCCCGGCCCGAGCGACCCGATCGACCCGATCACTTTCGAGGTGCTGCGCCACCGGCTGTGGTCGATCAACGAGGAAGGGTCCAGCACGCTGATGCACGCCTCGGGTTCGCCCGTGGTGCACGGCTCGGACTACAACTTCTCGATCTACACGGCCAACGGCGACATCGCGGTCTGCGGGACATTCTACATGATCCCGATGTTCACGATGACGGTGCAGATCCAGCTTGTTCTGGAGAAGTTCAAAGGCGACATCCACGCCGGCGACGTGTTCATCACGAATGATCCGTTCGTATGCGGCGTCCACCAGAACGACTGCCTGTTTGTGGCGCCGTTCTTCTTCAACGGTGAACTTGTCGGCTGGACCGGCGCCCAGGCGCACGTCATCGACATCGGCGGCGCCGCTCCCGGCGGCTGGGTGCCGGACGCGACGAGCTGCTACGAGGAAGGCCTGCGCATTCCGCTGCAACGCATGGTCGACAA
The DNA here is from genome assembly GCA_003241695.1 of Ancylobacter novellus. Lineage (GTDB taxonomy): Bacteria > Pseudomonadota > Alphaproteobacteria > Rhizobiales > Methylopilaceae > Methylopila. Next base: position 309,819 of record QFPN01000004.1, read on the forward strand.
GGGCGTCCTGAACCAGGGCATGTGGGACGTCATTCTTTATAACTCCCGCATCCCGTTCTTTCTCGGCTCGGACTTCAGCGCGTTCCTGTCGGCTCATCGCGTCGCCCAAGCCCGGCTGATGGAGCTCTGCGAACAGTATGGTTCAGGCGCCTTCAAGGCGGCCGCGAACCAGCTGATTGGCGACACGGAGGCCAAGACTCGCGCAATGCTGAAGAAGCTGCCGGACGGCGTCTTCAGTCATGTGACTTACTTCGACCATGACGGCCACAAGAACAATCTCTACAAGATCTCCTGCGTCATGACGAAGGAGGGCGATAGCCTCACATTCGACTTCAGCGACACCGACCCGACCATCGTCGGCATGGGAAACGCCACCATGACCGGAACGCTCGGAGCCGTCGGCACTGTGATGATGGGATCGTTCGGCCAGGAGATCGGCTGGAACGCCGGCCTGATGGCGCCTGTCACCATCATCCATGGCAAGAAGACCGTGCTGAGCGCGGAACTTCCGGCGCCGATCTCGGCTGGGTCGGTCGCCGCGAACTTCCTCGCCGCCGCCTGCGCATCGGTCTGCGTCGGCAACATGATGGCGTTCAACCCAGAGTTCGACGACTACCTCTGCGGACCGCCCGACGGCTCGTGGCTGCTCACCATGTTCGGCGGCGTGAACCAGTACCTGGAACCGTTCGCGATCATGTTCATGGACTCGCTCGGCTGGGGCGGCCCCGCCCATAGCTGGCGCGACGGCGTGGACAGCGGAGGTTCGCTCGTCATCGGCTCGGGCGGCTTCAACGACGTCGAGCTGCACGAGAAGACTTCGCCGATCATCTATCTCTGGCGGCGCGAAGTGCCGGATTCCGGAGGCGCGGGGCGCTACCGCGGCGGCAACGGCATCGAATACGCCACCGCCGGCTACGACGTGCCGGAAGTTCAGGGCAGCTTCTGCAGCCACGGCGTCTCCCTGCCCGACCTCGTCGGCATCCAGGGCGGCTACCCGGGCAATGTCTGCGGCTACACGATCGCCCGCGGCAGCAACTGGCTCGAAGACATGAAGGCCGGCAAGGCCGCGCTCGACATGACGAGCATCGGGGGAACGCTCGAGGAGCTTCCGGCCAAGAGCACCTTCATCATGAAGTCCGGCGACGTCGTGAACAACGTCGTTCAGAATCCGGGCGGGTATGGCGACCCGCTGACCCGGCCTTACGAGATGATCGGCCGCGACGTCCGTGACGGACGCTGCAAGGCGGCCGTCGCGAAAGCGGTCTACGGGACGCTCGTGTCCGAGGAGGGCGAGGTCGACGTCGCGGGCTCGGACGAGCTTCGCGCTTCTATCCGCGCCGAGCGCAAAGCGACCGCGGTGAAGGGGCCCGACCAGTTGGCCGCGCCCGTCAAGGCCGACCCGGCGTCGATCGCGTTGAAGTGGGGCGAGTCGATCGGCGTCACCTCCGGCGGCAATGTCTGCTGTCTGCACTGCTCCACCGAGATCGGCGAGCTCAAGTCGAACTGGCGTCTCTCGGTTCCGGTGCGCCAGCCGAAGGCCGAGGAGCTCGGCCCGCTCCTGAAGCTCGACGAGCGCTTCGTCTACGACCAGTTCATCTGCTCGGAATGCGCGACCTCGCTCTGCGTCGACGTCCGCAAGGTCGGCGACGCGGCGACCCTCGACTTCGCGCTGGACTGAAGAACCGACTGACACACCGAAATACCGGAGCCTCCTGAGACGAAGGCGGCTCCGGACACTGAAGCAAAGGCCGGCGGCTCCGCCGGCCTGCAGGGATCCCTTGCGCCGTCTTTCCGCCCGCAAGCGGGCTGCGCGGCTCGGGGACTTCGTGAGACGCGGCTTGTCCCCCGGGGCTCGCCGTCAACAGTCAGATCAGCGATCGGGAGAATACCATGATGGCTTGCAAGAGTTTCGAACGCGCCGCGGCTGTCGCGGTTCTCACACTGTTCGCCGGCGGCGCTTCGGCCGCCGACTGGTTTCCGCTCAAGATGAACGCCTGGGACCCGCCCTTCGATTTCTCCAACAAGCCGAAGGAGATCGAATATTCGCCGCTTCCCAAGGCGAGCGAGCGGCACAAGATCTGCGTCTCCTTTCCTCACCTCAAGGACGCCTATTGGCTCGGCGTCGATTACGGAGTGATCGAAGAGGCGAAGCGTCAGGGCGTGCAGGTCCAGCTGCTGGAGGCCGGCGGGTACACCGAACTCAACAAGCAGATCTCGCAGATCGAGGACTGCATCTCGGGCGGCGCCAAAGCGATCATCATCGGCGCAATCTCGTATGACGGCCTCAACAACGTCGTGGCCGACCTCAAGAAAAAGAACATCCCGGTCGTCGACGTGATCAACGGAATGTCGTCGCCGGACGTCGGCGCGAAGTCGCTGGTCTCCTTCGCGGACATGGGCGCGGCGGCGGGCAAGTATCTCGCCGAGCACCACCCCGCGGGCTCCAAGGCTGTCAAGGTCGCCTGGCTTCCGGGTCCGGCCGGCGCGGGCTGGGTCGAAAGCGGCAACAAGGGCTTCCTCGAGGCGGTCAAGGGTTCGAGCGTCGACATCGTGGACGTCAAGTATGGCGACACCGGCAAGGAAGTTCAGGCCAAGCTCGTCGAGGACGTGCTGCAGGCCCACCCCGATCTCGATTACATCGCCGGCACCGCCGTAACAGCGGAGGCGGCCACGCCGATCCTGCGGGCCCGCGGTCTGAGCGAACAGGTCAAGCTGGTCGCCTACTACTACACGCCTGGGGTCGATCAATACATCCGCCGCGGCTCCGTGCTGGCCGCGCCGACAGATTCGCCGGTGATACAGGGTCGCGTCGCGCTCGATGAGGCCGTTCGGCTGATCGAGGGCAACATCACCTACAAGCATGTCGGTCCGGTCATCCAGGTCGTGACCAAGGACAACGTGTCGAAAATCGACATGAGCACGACGCTCGCCCCGCCGAACTTCAAGGCGACCTTCGCCACCAATTGACGAGCCGCGATACGGGCGGCCTGACCGGCCGCCCGCTTCTTCCCCTCCCCGCAAGATGGATCCAGAACCCATGTCGAAGTCCGCTGGAAAGAGACTTCCGGGAGATCCGCCGCTTCTCGAACTGCTTCGCGTCAGCAAGCAGTATCCCGGCGTGCTCGCCCTCGACGCGATGAACTTCAACCTGCTTCCTGGCGAAGTGCATGTCCTCTTCGGCGAGAACGGCGCCGGCAAGTCGACGATGATCTCGATCATCTCCGGCGCCATCCGTCCGACGTCCGGCGACATGCTGATGCGCGGCGAGCCCGCGCGCTTCTCTTCCGTCCACGAGGCCCGCTCGCGCGGCGTCACGACCGTCTTCCAGGAATTCTCCGTCGTGCCGTCGCTGACGGTCGAGGAGAACCTCTTCCTCGGCTCGGAGTTCAGCCGGGGCGGCTTTCTGGCGAAGCGCCGGATGCGCGAGGACGCCAAACGGATCCTTGCACGGCTCGGCTTCGACTTGAATCCACGCGCCATCGTCTCGAACCTCACGCGCGCCGAACAGCAGATGGTCGAGATCGCGCGAGCGTTCCGCTCCGAACTCTCGGTCCTGATCCTCGACGAGCCGACGGCGAGCCTGACGGACCGCGAGGCTGACCGGCTGTTCGCGCTCGTCGATCAGGTCAAGGCGCAGGGCGTCGGCGTCATCTACATCACCCACCGCATGCGGGAGATCGAAAGGCTCGCCGATCGCATAACAGTGCTGCGCGACGGCAAGTTCATCACCACGGTCGACGCCAAGGAAGTGTCTCAGGACGAACTGGTGCGGCTGATGACCGGCCGCGTCGTCGGCGACATCTTTCCCGCGATCTCCTCGAACCCTGGCCGCACAGTTCTTTCGATCAGGGGAATGACAACCGCGTCGGGCTCGGTGAAGGAGGCGGATATCGAAATTCGCGCCGGCGAACTGGTCGGCCTCGCGGGTCTGGTCGGGTCGGGCAAATCCGAGATCATGCGCGCCGCCTTCGGCCTCGAGAAGATCGTCGACGGATCGGTGACCTTCGAAGGCAAGGAGATCGCCAATCTCAGCCCGAGGCGAATTCTGCGGGCAGGTTTCTCATACATGCCGCCGGATCGCCGCATCGAAGGGCTCGCGATGATCAGGCCCTGCACTGAGAACATGACCATGGCGGCGCTCGACCTCCCGCCGATCGCCCGCGGTCCGCTCCTTGACCGCTTCAAGGAGGACGTCGAGGCGATGCGCCTCGCGAACAAGCTCGAATTGCATCCCAGGCGGCCTGATAGGGCGGCCGAAGCCTTCTCGGGCGGCAACCAGCAGAAGGTGCTGCTCGCCCGCAGCCTGACCCGACCGTTCTCGCTCTACGTGTTCGATGAGCCGACGGTCGGCGTCGACGTCGGCACCCGCGCCGCGATCTACCGCTTTATCGGCTCGCTCTGCGAATCCGGCGCCGCCGTGGCGGTGATCTCCTCGGACCTGCCCGAGATTCTCAACCTCGCTCACCGCGCTTACGTCTTCTACGACGGTCGCGTTCAGGACGAACTTCCGAAGACGAAGATTTCGGAAGCCAACGTGCTCCCTCTCTTCTTTGGCAAGAAAGCAGCGTGACGCGCGCGAGCGCCCGCCTGCCGCTGTTTCGAGGACAATCGATGTCGATCACCGTCGCCTCCCCGCCGACCCGGCCCTCAAGCCAATTCCTGAAGCGCGCTTTCGTGCAGCTCGGCGTGCTTCCGGTCCTGCTGGTGCTGTGCCTCATCGTGTTCTCGCTGATGTCGAGCAACTTCCTCACCGTCCAGAACCTCACCAACGTGGTGCGTCAGTCGGTCTTTCTCGCAATCGTCTCGATGGGTCAGATGATGGTGCTGCTGACCGGCGGCTTTGATCTTTCGGTCGGCACGATCCTGGCGCTGACGTCCGTGACGACGGCGTTGGCGATGTCCGCGCTCGCGGTTGCGATGCCGGACATGATCCCGCTCGCGATTTTCCTCGGCTGCTGCGTCGGCGTGGCCTGCGGTTCGCTCGTCGGCGTCGTGAACGGCGCGGGCGTCGCCTTGTTCGGGGTCTCGCCCTTCATCATGACGCTCGGCGTCTCCTCGATCGGTTTCGGAATCGCGCTCTACCTGACGGGCGGAACGCCGGTCTACGGCATGCCCGTCGAGTTCGGCGAGATCATTGGCTTCGGCGCGCTCCTGGGGCTTCCCCTGCCGATCTGGGTCGCGGCCGGACTGATCGTCGCGACCTACGTGCTGGTCAACTGGACCCGCTTCGGCCGCTCGCTCTACGCGGTCGGCGGCAATCTCCGCGCAGCCCTGCTGTCGGGCATCAACACCAAGAGCTCGCTGCTGCTGGTTTACGTCGCTTCGGCCTTCCTGACGGGCGTCGCCGGCGTGCTGCTCACCGCTCGCCTCGACTCCGGCGAGGCCAATGTCGGCAGCGCGATGCCGCTCGAGTCGATCGCGGCCTGCGTCATCGCCGGCGTGAGTCTGAGGGGAGGAATCGGGCGGGTCGAAAACGTCGTGCTGGGCGCGCTGTTCATCAACCTGGTTCAGAACGGCATGAACCTCGCCCGGATCGACAGCTATCTGCAGACGGTCGTGATCGGCGTCATCCTCATCGCCGCGGTGATCTCCGACCAGGTTCGACTGAGATACGTCGCCGACCTCAAGAGCTGACCGCCCCCGGGAAGGCGCGCCGATCCTCCCGACCGCCGCGCCTTCCCGACCCGTAACCGCCAAGCCGGTTTCCCGCGGACGCTCCGGCCGCCCGGTAGCGCGTGAGGGAAGACGCGCGCGATGCCCTGAATTCGAGACAATCAGCCATGCGGACCAACGCAAAAGCCTTCCTCGCCGCGGTGACCACGATGTTGGCGATGGGCATCATCTACCTCTGGGGCGTTTTTCTGCTCGGTCTGGAGCAGGAACTGCAGCTGTCCCGCGCCACCGTCAGCATCGTCTCAAGCCTGGCGCTCGTGAGCTTCACGCTCGCGATGTCCGCGCATGGCCGCATCCTCAACGCCATCCCGCTGCAGGCCTATGTCGCGCTCACCTTCGGACTGGCGGCGGGCGGACATCTTCTGTTCGGCCTGGCGCCGACCTACGTCACGCTTCTCGTCGGCTACGGCGTCATGTTCGGCGCCGGCGCCGGGTTCGGCTATGGCCTTGCGCTCGCGCTCGCCACCCGCACGGGCGATGCGTCGCGCAGCCTTGTCATCGGCGTCATCGCCGCGGTCTTCGCGCTGAGCGGCGTGTTGCTGGCGCTTGCGGCGCCGATCCTCTTCGTCGGGCAGACGACTGCGGCGGCCTTCGCCAAGATCGGTTTCGCACTGCTCGTCGCCGGCGTGCTCGTGGCCACGTTGCTTGCAGGCGCTCCCGGCTTCGAAACCGGGTCGGCGGCCGCGGCGTCGCGGCGCGAAGACCGGCTGTTTTCCTCGCTCTTCGTCAAGATCAGCGTCGCCTTCTTCGTGTTCAACTATGTCGGGCTGATGCTGGTCGCTCATGGCGTCGGCATGCTCGACGCCGCCGGGCTGTCGCGCGAAACGGCGTCCCTCGGGCCGGTCGCGCTCAACCTCAGCTACATCATCGGCTCGCTTGCGGGCGGTCGGATCGCGGAGGCGCTCAGCGCGCGCGTCCTGCTGGTCGCGGTGAACGCCCTCGCGGCGCTCGGGGTGCTGCTGCTTCTCGGCGCGAGCTCGGTCGTGGCGCTCGTCGGCGGCATCGCCCTGATCGGGTTCGTGTTCGGCTCCGCGGCCGCGTTCACGCCGGTTCTGGTCGGCCGATTCTGGGGCGTAGAGCGGATCAACCGGGTCTACGGGCTGATGATGTTCGGCTACGGCGCCGCCGGGATCCTTGCGCCTTGGGCTTCGGCCGCCCTGTTTTCCGTCGCCGGCGACTACACGCTCGCGCTCTGGCTCGCGCTCGCGATCTGCGTCGCCGGCGGCGCCCTTTCCACGACGCTTGCCGCCGCCCACCGGAATCGTTCAGCGCTCGCCTGACGGCGGCGTCGCGGGCGATCCGCAAGGCGCCCGACGACTTGAGATCCGAAATCACAGGCGGCTCTCTCACGGAGCGCGCGCCAACAGCCTTCGCCTCGACGCCGCTCGTCGCCAGACACAGCGACGAGCGGCGGTCATGGTCGCGACGAGACGAACGGCGGCCGCCTTCGGTCCGCCGTTCACTGCTTCTAAGGCGGCGGTAGAAGCTCCGGAGAATAGCTCGCGACGGGCCGCGGCGACTGGTGCCACGGCGGCATCTGGAAACGGCCGGTGTTGTACGGAACGGGCGCGATCACGACCTGTTCCTTCCGGTAATCCTGCACCTGGTAGAACAGATGCGGCATGCCGCGGGACGGGTCGCGCGTCGCGTCCGGATAGGGCACCGCCGCCTGCCATTTGGGATGGTAGTGGATCGTCCCGAGGACGCTGCGATAGGTGATATCCTTCAGCCGGTCGGCCAGTTTCCGGTTTTGCGTGAATTCGTAGGGAGCGCCGGTTCCGCCCGCGACGCTCGCCGCAAGCGCGTAGTGATGCATCGCGCTGTAGGACAGCGCGCCGACTTCAGGCGTCGCGTTCGCTCCAAACCGCTCTCGGTAGCGCCTGCTGTAGGCTGCGCCGTTGTCGTCATGCACGAGCCCGACGACGGTCCCGACAATGACGCCCTCGGCGGCCTGGCCCGCGACGTCGATGAAGGTCTGGTGCATTCCGCCATATTGCAGATAGACGAGGCAGTTGATCGGCTTCTGCATGAACTGGCGTTGGAAATGCGCGATGTCGCTCGCGTAGAAATGCGTGTTGGCGATGATCGCCGGCCGGGTCTCCCGCGCGCGGTCCAGCGCCGCCCTCCAGTCGGTCGTCGGCGTCTTGACGATCTCGGGTCCGAACGCAACCGACCAGCCGAAATCGGCGGCGCTCGATCGCATAGCGTTGGCGGTGACGATGCTATAGGGCCGGGAACCCGAGATGATCGCGAGCCGATTGGATTCCGGACGCCATTGGCCGGTGTCCCGCAGCCAGGAAATGAACTTTATGAACCCCTGACCGTACCAGTACTCGGCAGGGTCGCTCATAAAACATCCGAAGTACCTCTCCGGATCTCCCATCACGGTGTCGTGGTGCTGGAGCAGCGTGTTGTGATGAACATAAATCACGCCCGCATCGGCGATCGGTTCGTATTCGGCGTTTTGCGCGCCGATATTGTATCCGTTGACGATCGCGTGGACGTTGTGGCGGCGGATAAGTTCTCGCGCGGCGCCGGAGACCGTCTCCGCGCTCTGGTCGCTGGTGTCGATGAAATAAGGCTCCAGCGGCCTCCCCAGGATGCCGCCTCGAGCGTTCAGTTCCTCGATCGCAAGGATCAGGCCGTTACGGAACTCGTTGCCGTCCGCCGAGGAAGCTCCGGACAGCGGCACCATGCTTCCAATCGGGATCGCTCCGACATCGTCAGTCATGGTTCTGATCACCGCTCCGTCTCACGATTCTGTTCATAGAGGAGGTGATGCATCGCCGATCTCAGCCGCGCGGGATTGATCGGCTTGATCAGGACCGGCAACCCTTCGGACCTGATGCGGCCGACCAGCGCCGGATCATTGTCGGCGGTCGCCACGATGCCGGGCAGGTCATATCCAAGCAATGCGCGGAGGTCGGCCAGGACCTCGGTGCCCGCGCGCCCGTTCGGAAGCCGGTAGTCGACGAGGGCGAGATCCGGTCGCGGCGAGTCGGGGTCGTCGAAGAGCGCGAGCGCCTTGTCGCCGTCGCTCGCCTCGGTGACCTTGACGCCCCAGCGGTCGAGAAGAAGACAGACGGTGTTTCGGAGCAGTTCGTTGTCCTCGATGACCAGGACCTCGGCGCCGAGAAACTCGCCCCCGATCCGCTCCGAAATCTCAGGCTCCCCGAGGTCGCTCTGCCAGACGCTTCCGACCGGCACGGAGACGGAGAACATCGAACCGCTGCCAAGTTGCGATCGCACGTCGATCTGATGATCGAGCAATTCCGCGAGCCGGTATGCGATGTTGAGCCCGAGACCGAGCCCGCGCTGCTGCGTGCGCTGGTCCGCGACCTGATGGAACTCCTCGAAAATCAGGGCGAGCTGGTCATCGGGAATGCCGCAGCCCGAATCCCAGACCTGAATTTCGAGCGTCGAGCCGCGGCGGCGCGCGCCGATCAGGATTTCGCCAGTTTCCGTGAAGCGGATCGCATTCGCGATGAAATTGCTGAGAATCCGCTCAAGAAGCGCGCGGTCGGTCTGCACGGTGGACCGGCTGGGCACGATCTTGAACCGGAGCCCCTTGGCCTCGGCCTGCGGCGCGAACTCGATCTTCAGCCGATCCAGCACCTGGCCGATCTGGAAATGGACCACGCGGGTTGCGATGCGGCCAGCGTCAAGCTGACCGATCTGCAGCAGAGAACCCAATATTTCGTCCATTATTCCGACGGTCACGTCCATCGAATGCAGAAGTTCGTGCCTCTTGTCTTCATTCTCGACCCCGAAACTGCTGTAAATCAGGATCTTCAGCGTCGCGAGCGGTTGACGGAGGTCGTGGTTCGCGGCGCGAAGGAACCGGCTCTTTTTCAAGTTAGCGGTTTCCGCGACTTCCTTTGCTTGTCGCAGCGCTTGTTCGCTCGCTTTTTGTCTCGTCACGTCGTCGATCCGCAGGATCGACCCTTCGGCGAAGCGCACCGGAGTGGCTTCGAGCCACCGTCCATCGGCGAGCTGCTGCTCCCGCACATGCTCATGACGAAAATCGTGGAGCGCGGATCTGGCCCAGAGCGCGGCGAGCCCCTCGATGGCGACCTCCCCGGACCGAGCGACGATCGAGAAGAAGGCGCGGGCCGAAATCCCCGGCCGAAGGATCGAGGAAACGCCCCGGTGCAGCTCCCGAAACTTACGATTTGCGAACACCAGCCGTTCGTCGAGATCCCAGCAGGCGAGCCCCTGATCCAGCCTTTCGACCATGTGACGCTGCCAGACCCCCTCGGATCCGGCGGTTACGCTCCAGGCGTCGAACGACACGTCGCGGACGGTCCCGACGATCCGGATCACCCGGCCGAACCGGTCGAATTCCGGCTGGGCGGAATCGCGGACGCGCAGCGTCGCGATGTCGCTGCGCCAATTCAGGTCGACTTCAGATGCGTTGCCGGCGGACAGCTTCCGCAGATGCGACAGCAGCGGAACGGCTTCGATCCCAGCGCGTTCGGCGAGCAGCGCGCGCAGCGGCACGATCTCTTCGCCCGCGATATCCCCCGTCGCCCATTCAAAATGCAGAACGCCGGTTTCGTCGAAGGCGAAAGCATAGCCGACGCATCCGAGCGTTCTGCAAATCAGAGCTGTCTGCGGATGAACTGCGCGGCTGGCGACGTGCGGATCCGTCAATTCGCCCCCCGCCCCGCCGTCGCCTGACCAGCGCAATAAGCGACCAGGTCAGCGCGCTCCCTTAACTTGAGCTTCAGACTGATATTGCGGAGGTGGACCCTTACGGTGTTCGGGCTGAGCGCAAGCTGCGTCGCGATGTCAGAATTCGAACGCCCCATGCCCACGAGTTTCAAAACCTGATCTTCTCTTGTCGTCAGCGTCCCCGGCGTTGACGCTTCATCCTCTTCGACCGCGACCGGCAATCCGCCGCCGCGGAGGCGTCCGCCCTGCAGGATGTCCCTTGGAAAATAAACGCCACCGTTTAGGACAAGCGTCAACGCGCGTAACAATTCGGGGCCTTCAGCGCTTTTCGGAATGTAAGCGATTACGCCCTCGGATATTGCCTGAACGACATGTTCGCGATCCTCATAAACGGATATAACCGCAATCGGTATGTCAGGATAGCGCGCCCTCAGGCTACGAAGTCCTTCGAATTCTGAGTTTCCCGGCATGACCAAGTCGATGAACATCAGATCAATGTCAGGATTAGATCGAAGAAGATCGCCCGCCTGCTCGAAGCTTGCGGCGTCGAAAGTCTCGAGAGACTGATTGAGACGGGCGATCGCATGCTTGAGCGACGCCCTGATCATCCAGTGATCGTCGGCAATTAAAACTTTCATTTCGATGCCAGGCTATCCTGCCCTTATAAGTCGTTTACGCTGGTTGCTCGTGTGGCGAGTCGGTATCGGCGCTTATCAGCTTAGGCCGTTCCTGATTAGGCGTCGCGGGTTTTTCAGCAGATTCTCAAGCTTTCGCGCGACCGATTTCGAAGCTGGATTGCGCCCCATCCCAGCCGTTGAACGGCGGTTTGCAGTTCGCCGCGCAACGGTCGTATCGCTGTGCGGCGCGCGACCGATCCGTGAGCCTCGTCCGGGCATGCGCTCGATGACGCCGAAGCGGCTCCGCCATGGCGACGTCGGCGATGTTGGAGCGTCAGGATGGCTGCGACGGGCCGGCCAGGAGCATCGACCTCCAGCAGCCTGGATCACGCCCGGTCACGACGGCGGAACTCGGCGCGTTCATTCCGCTCCGGACGGATCGATATCGATCAGCCCCGCTTCGATCGCGATCCTGACAAGCCGCGCGTCGGTTCGGGCGTCGAGCTTGGCCTTGATGCCGGAATGATAGTTCTGGATCGTCTTCTGGCTCAGCGAGAGCGCGTCGGCGATCTCCTCGGTGGTGAGCCCCGATGCGATCAGCTGGAGAATCTCGACCTCGCGCGGCCCGAGGGCGTCGACGGCGGACTTCCGGCCGTACAGGTGCTCGGCGGCGATCTCGCGCGCGATGTCGTCGCTCACCGCCTTTCCGCCCTGCGCGATCGCGTCCATGGCGGCGATCAGCGCCTCGGGCGGGCTCGATTTGGTGATGTAGCCGGAGGCGCCGGCCTCGAATGCCTTCAGCGCATAAGGCAGACCGTCATGCATGGTGAAGACGAGGATGCGCGCTTTATGGTCCACCGCCTTGATCCGACGGATCGCCTCGAGGCCGCTCGATCCGGGCATCGTCAGATCGATGATCACGAGGTCGGTGGGCGTCCGGCGATAGGCGAGATAAGCGGCCGAAGCGTTTTCGGCTTCGGCGACGACACGATAACCGGGCTGCATCTCGATCAGCCGGCGATAGCCGGCGCGCACCACCGGATGGTCGTCGACGAGCAGAATCGAGCGCTCCGCCATCGGTTCAGGCCGCAGCCGGCGTCGGGATCGCGCCGACTGGCAGACGGGCCGCGATCCTGACGCCGCCGATGCCGGAGGGCTCGGCCATGAAGCGGCCTCCGAGCGCGTCGACCCGTTCGCGGATGCCCAGCAGCCCATGACCGGATCCGCCATTGACCGCCTCGGCGCGCCCGCCGCCGTCATCCTCGACGGAGACGGTCATGACCGGATGGGGCTCCGACAGGCGTTCGACGCGGATCCGGACCAGTTTCGGAGCGCCGTGCTTGGCGGCGTTGGTCATGCCTTCCTGCGCAATCCTGTAGACGGCCAGCGCGGTCTGCGGCGCGACGTCGGCAACGTCGCCCGACATTTCGAGTCGAAAGGTCGGACGCTGCGTCGCCGTCGCAGTGCGCGCGTTCCAACTGGAGACGAGATGCTCGAGACTTCGCTGCAGGCCGATCTCGTCGAGTTCCGGCGGCCTCAGGCGCGCGAGCGTGCTCTTGAGCGTCGCGGCCATTCCCTCGCTGATCACGCCGATCTCGCGGGCGCTCTCCCAGACCGCCGGCCGGTCGCGTGAGCCGGTCGCGACCGCGGACGCCAGCGCCCTGGTCGCGGCGAGGCATTGCCCGAATTCGTCGTGGAGATCGCGGGCGAGCGAGCGGCGCTCGTCCTCCTGCACCTGGAACAGACGGCGCGTGACGGCCGAGCGCTGCTCGGTGGAGCGCGCGAGGCGCTCCGTGAGGTCGTTGAACGCGCGAGCCACCTGCGCGAATTCGCGGGCCGCGAAATGCGGGAGGCGCACCGAGTGATCTCCGTCCTCGAGCAGCTTCAGCCCACGCACGATCGTCGCGGCCGGCCGCAGCGCGTGGCCGATGGCGAGGCTGGCGAGAGCGGCGATCGCGACCGCCATAGCCCCTGCGACGCCGAGCACGACGTTCACTTTCCGCCAGGTCTGCCAGTCGGCCGCCGCCTGGTCAGCTTCGACCCGCACCTTGCCGACCTCATGGCGGCCGGAGGTCACGATGCGTTCGTCGGCTTCGATCGGACCGAACAGCGCGGCGTTGAGCGCCGAGAACCAGCGCGGCGCGGCCATGGTCCGGCGTGCGGGGTCGTCGCCGCAGGCTCGCGTCGGAGCGTCGCCGTTCCATTCGAGCGTCACGCAGTATCCCGGCCCGATGACCCGCAACGAGTCGGCGGTCCGCCAGTCCGGAAAGGCGAGCCTCGACTGCGTTCCTTCATTGCCGCGGAACATCACTTCCCGCCAGGCGAGGGCTTGGGCTCCCTTCTCGACCCTCTCGGCGGTGGCCGAAACCTCGCTCCGGATCGTCTGGCGCGCCTCGACCATGGTCCATGCGCCCGCGCCCGCGAGGCACAGGGCGACGATCCCGAAGACGCGCAGCATGAGGCCGGCCAACAGAGACATGGCTTTCGCCTTCCGTTCCAACGTCTTGGTGTCTTTTAAGGACGCGCGGAACGCAAGCGCTCCGAACGAGATCGGGAAAATCTCCCGGTCAACGTCGGGACGCCGGCTCTACGGCGGGCGCTCCTTATTAGCTGTCTCTCACTCCTCTGCGGACGGGACGCCTTCGGGCGAAAAACGCAAGCCGCATCGTCGGCGCGGCCGGCCGCGCAGTTGGAGGACGTCCATGAAACGCGCACTGATCTACGGCCTGGGCGCGGCGCTTTTCGCCGGCGCGGTCCCGGCGGTCGCCAACGACAGCGTCGAGACGATCACGAAGGACCCCAAGCAGTGGGGCATTCAGACCGGCGACTACGCCAACACCCGCTATTCGCAGCTTGATCAGATCAACGCGAAGAACGTCAAGAAACTCCAGGTCTCCTGGTCGTTCTCGACCGGCGTGCTGCGCGGCCACGAGGGCGGCCCGCTCGTCGTGGGGGACGTGATGTACGTCCACACGCCCTTCCCCAACGTCGTCTACGCGCTCGACCTCAACGAGGAGGGCAAGATCCTCTGGAAGTACGAGCCGCGCCAGGAGAGCAACGTCGTCCCGGTGATGTGCTGCGACACCGTCAACCGCGGCGTCGCCTACGCCGACGGCATGATCTTCCTGCAGCAAGCGGACACCACGGTCGTCGCGCTCGACGCCAAGACCGGCCAGAAGAAGTGGTCGGCGGTGAACGGCGACCCGAAGAAGGGCGAGACCAACACCGCGACCGTCATGCCGGTGAAGGACAAGCTCATCGTCGGCATCGCTGGCGGCGAGTTCGGCGTGCGGGGCCACCTGACGGCCTATGACCTGAAGACCGGCAAGCTGGCGTGGCGCGCCTACTCCATGGGTCCGGACGAAGATCTTCTGGTCGACCCCGAGAAGACCACCGAACTCGGCAAGCCGATCGGCAAGGATTCATCGCTGAAGACCTGGGAAGGCGATCAGTGGAAGACCGGCGGCGGCACGACCTGGGGCTGGTACTCCTACGACCCCAAGCTCAACCTCATCTATTACGGCTCGGGCAACCCCTCGACCTGGAACCCCAAGCAGCGTCCCGGCGACAACAAATGGTCGATGACCATCTGGGCGCGCGATCCCGACACAGGCATGGCGAAGTGGGTCTATCAGGTGACCCCGCATGACGAGTGGGACTACGACACCACGAACGAGATGATCCTCACGGATCAGAAGGTCGACGGCAAGGAGCGCCATCTCCTGACCCATCCGGACCGCAACGGCTTCGCCTACACGCTCGACCGCGACACGGGCGAACTGCTCGTGGCAGAGAAATACGATCCGGTCGTGAACTGGGCCGCCAAGGTCGACATGGACAAGTCGTCCAAGACCTATGGGCGCCCGCTGGTCGTGGCCAAATACTCGACCGAACAGAACGGCGAGGACGAGAACACTCAGGGCATCTGCCCGACGGCGCTCGGCACCAAGGACCAGCAGCCGTCGTCCTATTCGCCGAAGACCGGTCTGTTCTACGTGCCGACCAACCATGTCTGCATGGACTACGAGCCGTTCCGCGTGTCCTACACAGCGGGCCAACCCTATGTCGGCGCGACCCTGTCGATGTATCCGGCGCCGAACAGCCATGGCGGCATGGGCAACTTCATCGCGTGGGACAACCTGAAGGGCAAGATCGTCTGGTCGCTGCCGGAGCGCTTCTCGGTGTGGTCCGGCGCGCTCGCCACAGCCGGAGACATCGTGTTCTACGGGACGCTCGAGGGTTATCTGAAGGCGGTCGACGCCAAGACGGGCAAGGAACTTTACCAGTTCAAGACGCCGTCCGGCATCATCGGCAACGTCATGACCTACGAGCACAAGGGCAAGCAGTACGTCGCGGTGCTCTCGGGCGTGGGCGGCTGGGCGGGCATCGGCCTCGCGGCAGGCCTGACCGGCGGCAACGAGGGCCTGGGCGCAGTCGGCGGCTACGCCGCGCTCGCGCAGTACACCGCCCTCGGGGGCCAGCTCACGGTCTTCACATTGCCGAACTGAACGAGGTCCGGGGCGCGCTACCCTGCCGGGGCGCCCCGACAGACTTTCCATAGCGCATACGCGTTCGGTTTGCTCCTCCCTTGACCGCACGCAGGACTTATGGACACGGCGAGCTCCACAGTGGGCTTGCCGTTTTTTTTCGCCGCGCCCTTACTTGGCGCTCGGTTCGGAACCAGCTTCCGAGGCTCCATGACGACGCCAACGCCGTGTTCCATCGGCATTGGACAGCCCCAACCAAGTAACCGCGGCGGAACTCACACGCCTGACAGGCGTGCGAGACGAGCGTCTGACCTCGCGTAGGCGCAGATCTAAAAAACCGCCGCCATCGTTGATAAATTTCACGCTTATTGGCATCATATAATAATGATGACGCCAAATTACGTTCGAATTCTTTATAATGATCAGGGAAATTATTGATCGGTGATGATCCTGGAGCCGGTTATCCGAGCGGTGGCAAGTCTCGACCTGGAAGACGAGACGCCGCGCATCTATCGCACAGCGCGACCGCCGATTGATGCAGACGACAACGATGAGCAGCGGCAAACTCCGCCCACGCTAGACATGCCGCGACCTCAGCTCCGGATCACCCAAAGCTTCCTGACCGTCTCGTGCACCGTCCACGTGCCCTTGAAGTCCGGGCGCAGAACGAAGCTGTCGCCGGCGCGCAGCGTTCGCGGCTGGGCGCCGTCTTCCGCGATCTCGACCAGGCCGGACAGCAGGGTGGCGAACTCCCATGCGCCGTCCTTGATGGAGATCCAGGAGCCGGGCGTCGCTTCCCACACGCCGGACGTCACCCGCCCCGCGTCGTCGCGGTCGAGCTCCCAGGTCCGGAACACCGGGCGTCCCGAAACGAGTCTGCCGGGAGCGGGTTCGCTGACGTGCGGCTCGGGCAGATTGTCGAGATCGAACACATTGAGGTGGAGAACTTCAGACATCGAACCTCCGAAACTGTTGCGCCACACGGCCGGCCCCGCGGTGAGCGGCGTCGGCGGCCGTGGAGCGAGCGCCAGCTTTTGCTTGGCTTACTTGTCTTCGAGACCCGCGGGCGCGAGCCGGGACAGGAGCTTGTCGATCGGAGAAACCCGGCGGCGCTCGATCTCGGCCCTGTCCTTCCGCGCGACGGCGGCGCGGACGACGCTGCCGCCCAGATAGCGAAAGGGTTCTGGCGGGAACGGCCAGACCTTGCGGTTGACGAGGCCGTTCTCGGTCCAGCGCTCCTTCCGTCCGAGAGCAAGGCCCGCGAGGATCCTGCCGCCGAGCCGGCTCGGGTTGACCCCGTTTCCGCTCCAGCCGACGCCGTAGAAGACGTTGCGCGCCCGCCCGAAGCTGCCGATCAGCGGAAGGCTGTCCCAGGTGCGGTCGATCGGACCCGACCACGAGCGCTCGATCGGCACGTCGGCCAGCGCCGGGTAGACGCGGCGGAAGTCATCCAGCGCCTCACCGATACCCTTGGCGTCCTGGAACACATTGTTCGATGGCTTGCCGCTGTAGAACAGGCGGCCGCCGCCCTTGCCGAAGATGACCCTGCCGGAGCGCGTGGTCCGGTAGTAGGTCACGGCGGACTGGGAATCCGTGACGCTCTCGCCGCCGGTCCAGCCTATGCGCTCGAGGCGTTCGGGAATGGGAGGCGTCGCCACCACCGCGCTCCCGACGCAGACGAAGCGTCTCGCAAGCGACGCCTCGCTCGCCGCCCATGCGTTCGTCGCGACGACGACCCGATCCGCGGCCACGGTTCCGTTCGGCGTCGCGAGACGCGCCGGCTCGCCGTGCTCGATGCGCACGACCGGCGAACCTTCGTAGATGGCGACGCCCATGGCCTCGGCGATGGATCGGAGAGCGAGCGTCAGTCGCGCCGGGTGCACCGTGCCGTTCACCGCTTCGAAGACGCCCGCCAGATGCGCGTCCGATCCGGTCCGGCGAGCGATCTCGTCGCGCGAGACCTCACGAAACACGTCTCCGCGTCCGAGAGCCTCGGTCGAGCGCAGCACGCCGTTCCAGGCGCCGACATGCGCGGGCGACGTCGCGGACCACAGCCAGCCCGACTTGCGGAACTCGACGTCATGCCCGTGGCCGTCGACGAAGCTTCCGAGTTCCTCGACCGCGCGAGAAGTCTCGTCCGCTAGCCACAGCGCGTCGTCGCGACCGCAGGCCGCGATGAGGCTCGAGACCTTCGGCCACCACGACATGACGAAACCGCCGTTCAGACCCGACGCGCCGTCGCCGCAACGGTTCATCTCGAGAAGACTGACCGCGACGGACGGATCGAGCTGCTTGATCGAGATCGCGGTCCACAGGCCGACGAAGCCGCCGCCGATGATGGCGACATCGGCTCTCGACGGGCCCTGCAACGCGTTCGCGGAGGGGCGCGCCGGGTCGATGTCGGAGAGCCACTGCGAACGTTCCACGAGGCGGCCAGACGCCGTTCGGCTCGAAGCCAAGGCCATGTCGGTCAGGCCAATCCGGTCGGTTTCACGTACTGCACGAAGCCGGAGCGGGCGGCGAGCTTGTCGTACAGGGACATCGCGTCGTGGTTCGTTTCGTGGGTCAGCCAGTAGACCCGTTGCGACCCATGTTCCGCGGCCGCGAGCGCCACGCGCTCGATCAGCCGTCGCCCGAGCCCTGCGCCGCGCCGATCCGACGCCACGAACAGATCCTGGAGGTAGCAGATGTGACGGTCGAGCGCGGTGTGGCGATGGAAGATGTAATGGACGAAACCCACCAGCGCCTCGCCGTCCCGCATGACGAGGGCGTGCATCGGCTCCGCATCGTCGAAGAAGCGCCTCCAGGTGGCCTCCGTCACCGCGCTCGGCACTTCGCGGCGGTAGAAGGCGTTGTAGGCGGCCCACAGCCTGCTCCATTGAGCGAAGTCTGCGGAGCGCAGGTCGTCGATCTCGAAGCTGCTCACCCTGAACCCCTGTCGTAACGCGGCTTCTTGGCGGCCGCATTTCCCTTCACGCAACGCGGACGCATCGGCTGGCGGCCATTCCCGCCAGACACAGAGCCGCCGCCGCGACGAGCGTCGTTCCATAGCCGCCGGACCGGGCGTAGGCGAAGTCTGCCGAGACTGGAGCGAGCAGAGTCCGATCAATGCGGACGCCCGCCGAAGCTACGTCGTTCCAGGACGAGCGGCTTGAGCCCGCGCCAAGCGAGGTAGGCCGCGCAGACGAGGCCGTCGTGGCCCCCTCCGATGATGATCGCGTCGAAATCGTCAGCCATGTCAGCACTCATTCCAATCAGCGGGCGCAACGCGACAGGCGCCCTCACGCGCAGTCGTTCGGCGGCGTATGACGAGGGTCATTCGCCAACTCCGAGATAGGTTTCGAGCAGCTTGCGCGAGGATCTCGCGTCGGCCGCATCGCCGCTCCAGACGAACTGGCCCCGGTCCATCAGATGGATCTGCGAGGCCACGGAGGCCGCCCGGGTGACGTTCTCCTCGACGACGACGATCGACAGCCCACGGGTCTTCAGGGTCGCAATGCAGCGGAAGATCTCGTCGATCACGATCGGAGCGAGGCCGAGCGACGGCTCGTCGAGCATGAGCAGCCGCGCGCCGTGCATCATCAACCCGCGCCCGATGCCCAGCATCCGGCGCTCGCCGCCCGACAGCGAGCTCGCGAACTGGCTCTGGCGCTCCTTGAGTTTCGGAAAGATGGCGAAGACGTCATCGAGGCGATCGGCCGTGACCGACCGCGACGCGTTCGCCCAGGCGCCGAGCAGGAGGTTCTCGAGGATCGTCATCTGCTTGTAGACGAGATCGCCCTGCGGAACGTGGACGACGCCGAGCCGCGCGATCGCGTCCGGGCGCATCCTGCCGATGTCGACGCCGTCGAAGCGCACGCTTCCCGTCCGATCCGGCATCAGGCCCGAGATCGCGCGCAGCAGGGAGGTCTTGCCGTGGCCGTTGGGACCGACGATCGCGAGCGCCTGGTCGGGCTCGACCGTCAGCGACACCGAGGTCACGACCGGCCCGGCGCCGTAGGAGCAGGACAGGTCCCGGACGTCGAGGAGCGCGGTCATGGCCGCGCCTCCTCGCCGAACGCTTCCGCGCCCGAGCTTCCGAGATAGACCGAGACGACCTCCTCGTTCTGGGCGAGGCTCGCGGGCGGGCCCTGATGAAGCTTGCGGCCGTGATGGAGGATCATCACCTCGTCGGCGACGGCGTTCATGAAGCGCATGACGTGCTCGATCACCATGATGGTGACGCCGCGCTCTTTGACGAGCGTGCGGATGATCGCCGCGCAATGCTCGGTCTCGCGTGCGTTCAGCCCGCCGACGGGTTCGTCGAGCATGAGGAGGCGCGGTCCGCACGCGATCGCGCTCGCGAGCATCAGCAGCTTCCGCTGGAGCACGGGCAGCGCGATCGCTTTCACCTGCGCGTAGTCCTCGAGGCCGACCGCCGCGAGCGCGTCCGCGGCCGCCTCGCGCGCCCGGCGGCTGAAGCGCAGCCCGGCCGCGGTCACGTTCGCAGGCCCGAAATAGGCCGAGACCAGCGCGTTCTCCTCGACCGTCATCGTGTCGAAGGCGGCGTTGAGCTGGAACGTCCTGACCAGACCGCGATGGCAGACGTCCTGCGGCTTTAGGCCGACAAGGCTGTCGCCGCCGAAGCTGATCGCACCTGCGCTCGCGGGCGTCACGCCCGAGATCACGTCGAACAAGGTCGTCTTGCCCGCGCCGTTCGGCCCCGTGATCCCGAAGACGGTCCCGGCCTCGACGGTGAAGTCGAGATCGCTGATCGCCGCCATCGCGCCGTATCGCTTGGTGAGGCCGGAGACGGCGAGCAGCGGCTGGGCCGCCTGGCTCATCAGACCGCCTCCGCCGCAGGCGACGCCGACGGTTCTGGAGCCGAGACCTTGCGGCGCGTCATCCAGCGCGCGATCAGGTCGTTGAGCTGACCGGCGAGCCCGTTCGGCATGAAGATCAGGATGGCGATCAGGACCAGGGCGACGCCTGTGTTCCGCCACTGCGCGACGTCGCGCATCGCCTCGTCCACGAAGGTCACGGTGATCGCGCCGAGCAGCGGCCCCCAGATCGCGCCGCGACCGCCGACGATCATCATCGAGAGCAGGAACAGAAGGGTCGGCAGTTCGAGGATGTTGGGCCCGAAAGTCCGCATGATCCCGGCATAGGCGCCGCCGGCGAGCCCCGTGAAGAAACCCGCTGCGGCGAAGATGATGAGTTGGTACTTGGCGACCGAGAGCCCGCGGCACGCAGCCGCCGTCTCGTTGTCGCGCATCGCCTGGAACGCCCGGCCGTACGGGCTGTGCACGACCACGATCGCGAAGGCGGTCCCGACGAGCAGCGTCGCGAAGGCGATGAAGTAGTGGCCGATCGGCACGGCGCCGTAGCCGATGAGCTTGGCGAGGCCGAAGTCGCCGTAGCGCGTCAGTCCTCGCGCGCCGCCCGAGAAACTGTAGCAGACGCCGAGCGACTGCCTGAAGCAGCCGACGTCGGTCACGATCAACTGGTACATGACCATCGCGACCGCGAGCGTCAGCACGACCACGTACGGACCGCGCAGCCTCAGCGTGAGCGCGCCGATGATCAGGCTGACCACGAGGCCGGCGACGGCCGCGAGCGGCAGGGTCGCCCAGGGCGAGGCGCCGAAATAGATCCCCGACAGCGCGACCGCGTACCCGCCGGCGGCGAACATCGCCATGTTGCCGATGGAGAGGATGCCTGCGACGCCGAGCACCAGGTTCCATTGGGTCACGAC
Source organism: Ancylobacter novellus (assembly GCA_003241695.1). Classification (GTDB taxonomy): domain Bacteria; phylum Pseudomonadota; class Alphaproteobacteria; order Rhizobiales; family Methylopilaceae; genus Methylopila. The sequence continues at coordinate 331,004 of QFPN01000004.1, forward strand.
GGCGCACCAGAGCAGGCAGAGCGTCGCCTGCGCGAGCACGTAGTTGCTCATGCCGGTAAACGGCACGATGGCGAGCGCCGCGAAGACGGCGGCCCCGACGCAGAGGTCGCGGCCGACGCCGCGGCGGGCGGAGAGCGAAGCCGAGCTCATCAGAGGCGGCTCCCCGCTGCGCGGCCGAACAGGCCGTTGGGTCGGACGGTGAGGATCGCGATGACTGCGACCAGAAGCGCGGGCAGCCCCCACTTCAGGCCAAATCCGTATTGGACGCCGATCTCGAGGAAGGAGAGCAGGAAGGCGGCGACGAGACAGCCCGGGATGCTGCCGAGGCCGCCGACGATGCATACGACCAGCGCCTTCAGCAGCGGGTCGGCGCCGACGGTCGGATAGAGGGTGGTCCAGGCTGTCAGGAGGACGCCGGAAGCGCCCGCGACCGCGCCGGCGAGCGCCATCACGCTCAGCACGATCCGATCGACGGGCACGCCGTTCAGCACGGCCGCCGTCGGCTCCTGCGCGACGGCCCGGATCGCCCGGCCCAGCGCCGTCCGGCCGATCAGCCAGCGGAGCCCAAGCACCATCGCGGCGCTGGCTGCGATGATCAGGATCGTCTGGTAGGCGAAGCCCGATCCGCCGAGGTCGAGCCGGCCATCCAGCCGGAACGGCTGCCGCGCCGCGTTCGGGCCGATCAGGTTGTTGATCAGATCGACGACGATGATCGAGAGCGCCATCGTCATGATGATGATGTTCACGTCGAAGTTCTTGCGGCCGAAGGTCCATCGGACCAGCAGCAGATGCGCGCCGACGCCGGCCGCAGCCCCGCCCGCCGTTCCGACCAGGATCCCGGACTGCCACGGCAATCCGAGCCGCTCGACCGCGAGGTATGAGGCGTAGGCGCCGACGGCCATGAACGCGCCGTGCGAGAGGTTCAGCATGCCGATGCTGCCCCATAGCAGCGACAGCGCGACGGCGCTCACCGCGTAGAGGGCGCCGAGCGTCACGGCGCTGCTGATGATGTCTCGAAGGAGGTCCATTCCGTCGAAGCCCGGAAGTAGACGCGCTCTGGCGTCGGCCGCGGATGTCGGTGTGGGCGAGGCGGGCCGGTCGGCCGGCCCCGCCAGCGGCGTCGCTCAGGCCTTGAACCACGGCGGCAGATCGAACTCGGCGTCGTTGTACGGCGCCGGCGAGATCAGCTTCTTCGGCACGTCGGCCGCGGGATCCTTGATCTGGTAGAGCAGGTGAGGCATCGCGATCGACGGGTCGCGCACGAGCGTCGGATAGGGCAGAGCCGAGTTGGTCGCCGGGTCGTAGCGCAGCATGCCGAACGGAGCCCGGTAGCTGTAGTTGCGCAGGTTCTCGGCGATCTTGCGGTTCTGCGCGACGTCGCCGGGAGCGCCGGTGCCGCCGGCGAGCGCTGCGGCGAGCGCGTAGTGGATCATCTCGGCGTAGACCGACGCGCCGGGATCGGCTTCGGCCTTGGCGCCATACTTCGCCTTGTACTTGGCCTGGAACGCGGTCCCGATCTCGTCGGGCAGGATGCCGATGACGCTCGACGTCAGGACTCCGAGCGCGGCCGGCCCTGCGATCGTCGAGAACGCCTTCAGCAGCGCGCCGTACTGGTAGTACATCAGACTGTCGGTCGGATTCTGAAGGAACTGGACCTGGCACTGGGCGATGTCGCCCGGGTAGAAATGGGTGTTGGCGATCACCGCCGGCTCCTGAGCGCGGATCTTGCTCAGGACGGCTCCCCATTCCGTGGTCGGGACCGGCACGACCTCTTCGAACGACACCTCGAAGCCGTATTTCGGGGCCGTCTCGCGAATGGCGTTCGAGATCACCACCGAGTAGGGCAGCGAACCGGTGATCAGTGCGATCTTGTTGTTCTTCGGCTTCCACTTGCCCAATTTGCGTAGGCTGTCGAGCATCACCGGAAGGCCGACGCCGTAGTAGTACTCCGCCGGGTCGGCCATGAAGATACCGAAATACTTCTCAGGATCCGACTTGAACGTCTCGTTGTGGCCGATCGTCGTGTTGTAGTGGATGTAGATGATCCCGGCGTCGGCGATCGGGTCGTATTCGGCCTGGTTGGCGCCGACGTTGTAGCCGTTGACGATGGCGTGGACCTGATGGCGGTCGAGCAGGAGCCGGGCCGCGGCCGTCACTTCCTCGGCCGACTGGCCCTTGCTGTCGATGACGATCGGCTCGACCTTCTTGCCGAGAATGCCTCCTGCGGCGTTGATCTCCTCGCAGGCGAGCTCCAGGCCGTGCTTGTGCTCGACGCCGTCGACGGCGAGCGGGCCGGTCAGCGACACCATCGCGCCGATCGGGATCGTCCCGGACTTTGCCGCATGGGCCTGGTTGATCCCGGACAGCAGCCCGAGGCCCACGGCCCCGCCGCCGACCGCGCCGAGGAAGCTGCGGCGGCCGAGCGCCGTGCGTTCCGCGTCCTTCACGGACGCGTCTTCATCGCGATGTTCCATGACCATTCCCCGATCTGGACGCGTCCGCGCCTCGCAAAGCTTCAGGCAAGCCGCTCCCGTCAGCGCCAGAGAGGATCTGACGCCCGATCAGCGCGGCGGCGGGAGACCCGGCGCCTCCCCAGGCGCCGGGAATTACGTCAGGCTGCCCTGAGGCTCGACGTGGCGGCCTCGTCGACCGTCATCGTCGTGGGATCGATGACCACGCCATAGACATTCTTGGCGGTGTCGATCGACACGTAGTCGTCGAGCACGTCCTCCAGCACCTTGGCCGCAGGGCGCGTTTTCGGGTCGCCCCAGCCGCCGCCGCCCGTGCTCTCGAACTTGAACTGCTCATCGTAGCTGAAGTGCGCGCCAGCCAGGAGCGGGCTGACCCAGTCGCCGTTCGGCGTGAGGCCGCCGATGACGATCTCGCGGCCGTCGGGCGTGATCTTGGTCGAGCGCTGCACCACGCTGCGGCCGCCGCCGTTGACGCCCGGGCTGCCCTCGCGGGTGCGGGACGTCTCCATGCTGAGCTCGCCGTCGCAGAGGTAGCGGACCTTGAACACCGCTCCGAGACCGCCCCGGAACTTGCCCGCGCCGGCGGAGTCGTTCCTGAGCTCGAACGCCTCGTACTCGATCGGGAAGAACAGCTCGGCGGTCTCCGCCAGCATGTTCATGCAGTTGCCGAGCGGATCCATGGTGACGTTCATGCCGTCGCTGAACGGCGTGCCGCCCCAGCCGCCGGCCGGAAGGTCGGAGAACACGTTCGAGGCGCCGGCGACGTCGGTCGTGGACGACACGAACCAGTTGCACTCCGAGCAGGTGGAGCCGGTGACCCGCTCCGGGATCGCCTGTGCGAGCGCCTGCCAGATCGCGCTGGTGATCTTGGACGAGGCGAGCGTCGTGCAGCCGATCGTGGGAGCCGGCCACTTGGCGTTCAGCCAGCAATTGTCGGGCAGCACGAGGTCGATCGGGGCGAACATTCCCGCGTTCGACGGCGCATGCGGCGCGAGGAAGAACTGCAGCGAGTAGAACGCCGCCGACGCCGTGTTGGCGAAGGGCGAGTTGATTGCGCCCTTGCAGATCGGGTCGGAGCCGGTGAAATCCACGGTGATGTTGGAGCCGCGGATCTTCAGCGTCACCTTGACCTTCACCGGATCGGGCGAAAAGCCGTCGGTGTCGGCGAAATCCTCCGCCGTATAGTCGCCGTCCGGGATCTCCTCGATGCTCTTGCGGACGATACGTTCGGTGTAACCGATGAGCTGCCGCATGGCGGCCTGAACGACCGGCGCGCCGTAGCGGGCGGCGGCCCGCTGCAGCTCGCTTTCGGCGCTCTTCAGAGCGCCCAGATGCGCCTGCAGATCGCCCTTGATGAAAAAGGGCGTGCGCGTGTTGTTCATGATGATCGCGAGGAGGTCCTCGTTGATCTTGTAGTTCTGGTAGAGCTTCAGCGGCGGCAGACGCAGGCCTTCGCCTGCGATGTGGGTGCCGAACGATTGGCCGCCCGCGGCGCCGCCGCCAAGATCCATCCAGTGGCCGCGGCTGACCGCGAAGCCGATGATTTTCTCGTCGTAGAAGATCGGCATCACGAAGGTGATGTCGTTGATATGCGTGCCGCCCTGATAGGGGTCGTTCAGCGCGATGACGTCGCCCGGCTTCAGCGTGTCGATCGGATACTTCGCGATCGCGGCGTCGGCGCTGTACTTCATCGCCGCCAGATGGACCGGGCAGTTGGCGGCCTGCGCAAGCAGGCGCACCTCCGCGTCGTAGATCGCGTTCGAGAAGTCGAGGACGTCCGCCAGAATGGGCGAGAACGACGTCCTCTGCATGATGGTCGCCATGCGGTTGCAGGCGTAGTCGAAGGTGTTGCGAAGCACCTCGAAGGTGACGGGATCGACGCCGTCCTCGAGAACCGAGGGGTCGACGCCGGGTTGCTTGATTGCAGCGGAGATCATTGGTTTGCGCGCCCTTCGATTCTACGCAGCCAGCGTGACGACGAGATTGCCGTTTTCATCGACGATCGCCTGGCTCTTCGGCGGTAGCACCGCCACGGAGTCGCGATACTCGACGACGCTCGGCCCCTGCAGCTTCGCGCCGGCAGGCACGAGGGAAGCGTCGTAGACGCTCGTCTCCTCCCAACTGCCATTGAAGTAGACAGGCCGCGTCTTCGGCGGGGTCAGGGACGTGACGTTCTGAGCGAAGTTGAACGTCGGCGGCGATTCCAGCTTGCCGATCGCAGTGACGCCGAGCGCCACGAAGGCGATCGGGAAGTCCTCCGAACTGACGCCATATTCGCGCTTGTGGGCGGCGTGGAAGTCTTCCGCGATCTTCGGCAGATGATCGGGCGTCAGAACGCCTCCCTCGATGAGGGAGTCGACCTCGTAGGTCTGCCCGACGTAGCGCATCTGCGCCGTCCGGGTGATCAGCACGTCGTCGCCCTTAATGCCGTCGGCGGCGAGCAGGTCGCGTCCGCGGGACTCGAGCTCGGCGTAGGCCTCGTTGAGGCGATCGAGATCGACGTCGCCGAGCGAGCTGTAGAGGAAGGTTTCGACGTCATGCCGGATGTTCATCGCGGTCGCGCCGAACGCCGAGGCGACGCCGGCCTGAGCCGGCACGACGACCTTCGGGATGTTCATGGCCTGGGCCACGAAGCAGGCGTGCATCGGGCCGGCGCCGCCGAAGCTCGCGAGCACGAAGTCGCGCGGATCCCGGGCGCGCTCGACGACCACGCCCTTTACGGCCTGGGCCATGGTCTCGCAGGAGATCTTGACCATGCCCTCGGCGGTTTCCAGCCGCGACAGCCCGATCTTCTCCGCGAGGCTGTCCATCGAGCGTTCGGCGGCCGCGACGTCGAGCGTGAACTTGTCGCTCAGCGAGGGATGAAGCCGGCCGAGGAGAAGGTTGGCGTCGGTGATGGTCGGCTCCGTGCCGCCGCGGCCGTAGCAGGCCGGTCCCGGCTCCGAACCGGCGCTGCGCGGTCCGACGCGCAGAGAGCCGCCCTCGTCGACCCAGCCGATCGAGCCGCCGCCGGCGCCCACGCTGTGAATGTCGAGCATGGGAACGCTGACCGGCACTTCCCACTCGAGCTCGTAGGTGTGGGTGATGAGGCCCGCGCCGTTCTCAACGATCGAGGCGTCGAAGCTCGTGCCGCCGACGTCGGTGTGGATGATGTTCGGGAACGCCGTGTTGTCGCAGAGGTAGGACGCGTAGGCGACGCCGCCCGCGGGCCCCGACTCGATCAGCTCTTCCGGCTTGTTCTTGGCGATCTCGGCGCCCATGACGCCGCCGTTGCTCTTGAGGATCAGCAGCGACCCGGTGAAGCCGCCAGCGTTCAGCCCGTCCTTCAGCCGGTCGAAGTAAGTTGTCATGACCGGCATCATGCAGGCGCGGATTGCAGTCGTGACGAAGCGCGCATGTTCGCGGAAGATCGGACGCGTCTCGGCCGAGATGACGATGTGGGCGTCCGGCATGCGCTCCCGAAGGATTTCGCGCATCCGGATCTCGTGCGCCGGATTGGCGTAGGAGTTGATGAAAGCGACGCCGACCGACTTGATGCCGCGCTCGGCGATCGTATCGGCGAGCGCGTAGGCGGCCGCCTCATCGAGCTCCTTACGGACCTGCCCCTGCGCGCTCATGCGCTCGGCGATGACGAAGCGGTTGCGGCGCTTGATAAGCGGCTCGGGCTTGGTCTGATAGGGATCGTAAAGGAACTTGCGATGCTGCCGGCCGATCTCGATCGTGTCGCGGAAGCCCTCCGTCGTGACGAAAGCCGCGTCCGGGTAATTGCGCTCGATCAGCGAATTCGTCGCCGTCGTGGTGCCGTGCATCAGATAGCTGATGTCGCTGAGAGCGATGCCTGCGGCCTCAATGGCCTGCAGCACGCCGATCGCGCGATCCTTCTTGGTCGTCAGCACCTTTCCGGTGGTGTGCTGTCCGGTCTGCTCTTCCCAAGCGAACAGATCCGTGAACGTGCCTCCGACATCAACGCCAACCCGCCACATTGCGTGACCCCCTTTTTATAGAACTCGCCGGCTCGCGTCCGATCCGCGATCGATAAAAGCTACAATTTTATAGCTTTTAGTTTCTGTCAAGATGCATTTTTCGGCAGGCTTTTCGATTGTGCGCCGCACGCGCGCGATGGCATTTACGCCTCTTTTATCAACGATTTTTTGGACGCAATGCTAATAAATGTGTCCGGAGCTGATCAATGTTTGAGCTTCCAGATCAAAATTCTAAAGCTACAAACTAAAGCTGCGATTGCGTTGCAGGGAGGTTTTCGTGATCCTGCAATCCGTGTGATAGAGCCGGACGGCTCGCATGAACGGCTCAGGATCAGATGCTCGAACCGCGTGACGCTACGCTCCAGATTTCAGACGTTTCCCGCAATGCAGGAGTGTCCGTCTCGACCATCCGGGTCTGGGAGTCGCAAGGATTGCTGACCCCGATCTACACGTCGTCGGGTCGCCGGGCGTACCGTCAGGCGGATGTCGAGACCGCGGTCGCGATCAAGCGGATGCGGACTGTCCAGGGCATGAAGATTCCTGAGATCAAGAAGGCTCTCGAGACGCTGCCCCGCGACGACGCCGACGATCAGAGCGCCGACGAGCCGGACCAGCAGTCGGAGTTCGGCGCGGAGCTCCGGCGCCTCCGTCTGGAACGGAAGCTGACCATCAAGGCGGTCGCCGAGGAGCTGGACGCGGACCCGTCCGTCCTCGCCTCGATCGAACGTACCTCGCTCGGCGTGGACATCCCGCTCCTGAAGCGCCTGTCGACCTTCTACGGGGTGACGCTCGAACGGGTCATGGGCGTCGAAGCGACGTCCCCGGACCGCGAAATCGTCACCCGCGAACAGGGCGTGGTGCTCCCCCGCCTCGGCCTTGGCGTGCACATCGAAAGGCTGGGGTCGGGGCAGGATGGCATGGACTGCCAGCGCTGGAAGGTAGACCCGGGCGTGCACAGCAATGGGTCGTACCGGCACGAAGGCGAAGAGTTCCTCACCGTCGTCTCCGGCGCTTTCGAGATCACGATCGAGAACTCCCGCGTCCATCTGCTGACGCCGGGCGACACGATCTACTTCCGCAGCAACATGCTGCACTCGTGGCGCAATCCCGGCAAAACCGTCGCCGAGATGCTCTGGATCTGCGTCGGCAACACGTTCTGAGGCGCAAGCCCTCAACCGACCGAAATATGGAATGGGCGGCGCGCTCACGCGCGCCGCCGACGGGGTTTCAAACGCCGCCGATGCAGGCGTATTTCAGCTCGGTGAACTCCAGGATCCCGTGGCTGGAGCCTTCGCGCGAATTGCCGCTTTCCTTGATGCCGCCGAAGGGCGCGAGTTCGGTCGAGATCAGGCCAGTGTTGACGCCGACCATGCCGAACTCGAGCCGCTCCATGACGCGGATGATGCGGGCGTAGTCCCGGGCGTAGAAATAGGCGGCAAGGCCGGTCTCGGCGCCGTTGGCGGCTTCGACAACCTCACCCTCGGTCTCGAAGCGGAAGATCGCGGCGAGCGGGCCGAACGTCTCCTCGCCGGCGAGCCGCATCGAGGCCGTCGCGCCGGTTAGGATCGTCGGTTCGAAGAACAGGTCTCCGATCGGGCTGCGGCGCCCGCCGAGCACCACCTCGGCCGCGCCCGCAACGGCGTCGGCGAGATGCGCCTCGACCTTGGCGACGGCCTCCGCGTTAATCAGCGGCCCTTGGGTGACGCCATCCTGAAGGCCGTCGCCGAGTTTCAGCGCCGCGACGCGCGCCTTCAGCTTCTCGACGAAAGCGTCATGCACTGAGACGTGGACATAGAAGCGGTTCGTGCAGACGCAGGTCTGTCCCATGTTCCGGAATTTCGAGACGATCGCGCCGTCGACGGCGGCGTCGAGGTCGGCGTCGTCGAACACGATGAAGGGCGCGTTTCCGCCGAGTTCGAGCGCGACCTTCTTCACGGTGCCGGCCGACTGGCGCATGAGGATCTTGCCGACCTCGGTCGAGCCGGTGAAGCCGACGAGGCGGACCTTCTCGTGCGACGTCAGCACGCCGCCGATCGCGATCGCGTCGCCGGTGATGACGTTGACGGTTCCCGCCGGAAAGCCTGCGCGCCGCGCGAGTTCGGCGAGCGCGAGCGCCGTCAGCGGCGTCTCGGGCGCCGGCTTCACCACCACGGTGCAGCCCGCTGCGAGCGCCGGCGCGATCTTCCGGGTGATCATCGCGGCCGGGAAGTTCCACGGGGTGATCGCGGCCACGACGCCGATCGGCTGCCGCAGCACCATGATCCGCGCGTCGGCGCGGTGCGACGGCAGCAGTTCGCCGGCGACGCGCTTGGCCTCCTCGGCGTAGAACTCGATATAGGACGCCGCGTAGGCGATCTCGCCGAGCGCTTCGGCGAGCGGCTTTCCCTGCTCCGACGTCAGGATCGTGGCGAGGTCGTTCCTGTGCGCCAGGATGAGGTCGTGCCAGGCGCGCAGGACGTTCGAGCGCTCCTTCGCGGTCCTCGCCGCCCAGGCCGGAAAGGCGGCGCTGGCGGCCTCGACCGCCGCGGTCGCCTCGCCGGCCCCAAGGTGAGGAACCTTGCCGACGAGCGCGCCGGTCGCGGGGTTGGTCACTTCGACGGTCGGCTCGCCGACGAAGGCGCCGTTGAGGAAGGCCTGCTGCTTGAAAAGGCCGGCGTCTGTGAGGGTGCGCACGGTCATGTCCTCAGGCGGCGTTGGCGAGCGACAGAGCGACGCCCAGCTTCTGAAGACCCTCGTCGAGGACCTCGTCGCTGATCGTCAGCGGGTTGAGGATGCGGATCGTGTTGGCGTTGACGCCGCACGACAGCAGGATCAGACCGTTGGCGAGCGCCGCCTGCACGATCCGCTTCGTGGCTTCGGCGTCCGGGACGACCGAGCCGCGCGACGTCACCACGTCAAACGCGATCATCGCGCCGGGCCCCCGGATCGACGCGATCGGGGTCGTGTCGTTGCGGACCGCAAACCCCTCGAGCGCAGTCCTGATCCGCGCGCCGATCGCGTTCGCGCGCGCGATCAGTCCCTCCTCCTCGATCACGTCGAGGACGGCGAGCGCGGCGACGCAGGCGAGCGGGCTGCCGGCATATGTGCCGCCGAGGCCGCCCGGCTCCGCGGCGTCCATGATGGAAGCGCGGCCGATGACGCCGGACAGCGGAAAGCCGCCGGCGAGCGATTTCGCGACCGTGACGAGATCGGGCTCGACGCCGCTGTTCTCGATGCCGAACATCTTTCCGGTCCGGGCGAAGCCGGTCTGGATCTCGTCGGCGATCAGGACGATGCCGTGCCGGTCGCAGAGCGACCGCAGCGCGGCCAGCAGCTCGGTCGGCGCCGGCAGGAAGCCGCCTTCGCCCTGGACCGGCTCGATGATGATCGCGGCGACATCCGAGGGATCGATGTCCGCCTTGAACAGGTAGCCGATCGCCTTCAGCGAATCCTCGACCGACACGCCGTGATCGGCGCAGGGGAACGGCGCGTGATGGACGCCGGCCGGCGCGACGCCGAACTTCTTCTTGTAGGGCATGACCTTGCCGGTCAGCGCCATCGTCAGGGCGGTGCGGCCGTGGAAGCCGCCCGTGAAGGCGATGACGCCGGCCCGCCCGGTATGCGCCCGGGCGATCTTGATCGCGTTTTCGACCGCCTCTGCGCCGGTGGAGAACAGGACCGACTTCGCCTCTCCCGAGAACGGCGCCAGCGCGTTAAGGCGCTCGCAGACCGCGACGTAGGGCTCGTAGGGCAGCACCTGGAAGGCGGTGTGGGTGTAGGCGTCGAGCTGCTTGCGGACTGCCTCGACGACGCGCGGGTGACGATGGCCGGTGTTCAGCACCGCGATGCCGCCCGCGAAGTCGACGAAACGGCGCCCCTCGACGTCCCAGAGCTCTGCGTTCTCGGCGCGATCAGCAAACACCGGAAAGGCGGTCGCGATGCCGCGAGGGATGGCCCTGGAACGCCGGGCGAGAAGGTCCTGATTGTCGGCCATGCGCTGGTCCTCATGTCGAGAAGTCGAGGACATGCTTACAGGCGCGGATCGCTTGATCGGTATCGGATAGAGTTCGCCGCTGTGGTGCGCTAGAGTTGCCACTCACGAGCGGCGGCGATGGCGAGACGAGCAGAGGACGCGCGGGGTCGGACGGCGGGGCGGCGGGAGCTTCCGCCGCTCCATCTGCTGCGCGCGTTCGAGGCTGTCGGGCGCACGGGCAGCATGCGCAAGGCGGCGGACGCGATCGGCGTGAGCCACACGGTCGTCAGCCGCCACGTCCAGAACCTCGAGTTCTGGATGCGCCGGAAGCTGGTCGCGACGGGACCGAGGGGAGCGACGCTCACCGCGGAAGGCCAGGCTCTCTACGGCTCCGTCAGCCGGGCTTTCGGAGCGATCGCCGCCTCGGTCGCGGACATCCGCGGCTCTGCCGGCGCGACGCTGAAGATCTGGTGCATGCCGGGCCTCGCAATGCGCTGGCTGTCGCCGCGCCTGTCCGAACTCACCGACGCCCTTCCGGAGATCGAGATCGAGCTTCGAGCGATCGACAGGGCGCCGGACTTCGACGCGGGCGAAGCCGACGTGCTGATCGGCTACGCCAATGACGGCGTCGCGCCCGCGGGCGGCAGAATCCTCGCGGAGCCGCGGATGTTTCCGGTTGCGAGCCCGAAGTGGCTCGACCGGACGGTCGGCGTGCAGTCGCTCGCCGAGCTGTCGGCCGCGCCGCTCATCCACGAGGAAAGCCACGATCAATGGATCCGCTGGTTCGCCGCCGCTGGCGCGCCTGCGACCGCGGCCCTGCGCGGCCCGAAGCTCTGGGACGCGAATCTTGGCCTGGACGCCGCCCTGAAGGGGCATGGCGTCTCGCTGGCGTCCGACTTCACCGCCGCCGACGAGCTCGCACATGGAACGCTCGTCGAGCTGTTCGAAACCGACGTGAGGCTCGGCTGCTACTATCTGCTGCAGAACGCCGATCGCCGCTGGGACGCAGAACTCGCGCGCTTTTCGACCTGGTTGGCCGAGGCGCTCGACGTCAAATGAGCTTGCTCGCTTAGCTAAATTCTCGAGCTCAAATGCGGGGGAGACACGTGATTCCGCGCTCTCCCGGAAAAAACACCAGAAACCAACACCTGGCTTGTTGGTTCATTGCTGGTCGAAAATCGACGAACACCCGCAAAGGCTAAGACCGTCAGGCGTTCAGTCAACAGATTTTACGGTGAAAAACCAATAGGTCGTGGCGGAGAGGGTGGGATTCGAACCCACGGTACGGTTGCCCGCACAACGGTTTTCGAGACCGTCCCAATCGACCACTCTGGCACCTCTCCGCGAACAAGGAGCGTCGACGCCGCGTGCATACACCGGGAGCGGCGCTCCGCACAAGCCGGGATGCATGCGCCAAAACAGCGGATCCAGTCCGCTGAAATCGAGGACCTCCCTTACGCCGCAAGCCGAGAGGCGCAATCGACGGAGACGCAGGCTTGACGGGGAGCGACCCGTCCGGGACAGGAGGCGGCGAGGTTTCGAGCCCATCCATCCCCTCCCAAATTCGAGAGTCGCCGATGTCCGCCCTCGCCCGCATCGTCGAAAACCCTCTCACCGAGCGCTTCGTCCTCGCGCTCGTCGTCGTGAACGCCGTCACGCTCGGGCTCGAGACCAGCCCCGCGATCATGGCCGCCTATGGCGGACCGCTTCACCTGCTCGACCAGGCGATCCTCGCCGTCTTCGTGATCGAGATCGCGATGCGGCTCGCCGTGCGCCGCGCCGCCTTCTTCCGCGATCCCTGGTCGGTGTTCGACTTCGTCATCGTCGGAATTTCGCTGCTGCCGGCGACCGGTCCGCTGCAGGTGCTGCGCTCGCTCAGGGTTCTGCGCGTGTTCAGGATCATCACGCTCGCGCCGTCGCTCAGGCGGGTGGTGGGCGCGCTCGTCGGCGCCTTGCCCGGCATGGGCTCGATCGTGCTGCTGCTGCTTCTCGTGCTCTACGTGTTCGCCGTGATGGCGACGCATCTCTACGGGGCCGCCATGCCGGACAAGTTCGGCTCCCTCGGCCTGTCGCTGTTCACGCTGTTCCAGCTCGTGACGCTCGACAGCTGGACGGGCGACATCGTGAAGCCGGCGATGGAAACCCACCCTTACGCCTGGGTGTTCTTCATCATCTTCATCCTGGTTTCGTCCTTCACGGTCTTCAACCTGTTCATCGGCGTGGTGGTGAACGCTATGCAGGCCGAGCACGAGCTCGAACTCGTCGAGAAGACCGGGCGGCCGCCGGTCTCGATGGACGACCTGATGCAGGAGCTGAAGGCGCTGCGCGCCGAGGTGGCGGCGCTGAAGGCGGGCGGCGAAGGCCGCTGAGACGCGCGGATCTCAGGCCTTGGCCTTCCGCTCCCGGTCGAGCAGCGCGCGCTTGCGCTCGACGCCCCAGCGGTAACCCGAAAGGCCGCCGTCGGCGCGCACCACGCGGTGGCAGGGGATGGCGAGCGCGATCGCGTTCGCGCCGCAGGCGCGGGCGACCGCGCGCACGGCGCTCGGCGCGCCGATCTGCGCCGCGACCTCGGCGTAGCTCGCCGTCGTCCCCGGCTTGAGATCGCGCAGCGCGGCCCAGACCCGCTGCTGGAAGGCGGTGCCGCGGATGTCGAGCGGCAGGCCGAGCCCGAGCGAGGGATTTTCGACGAGCCCCACCACCTTCGCCACGACCGCTTCGAAGCCTTCGTCGCCGCCGATCAGCTCGGCCTCGGGAAAGCGGTCCTGGAGATCCCGCAGCAGCGCCTCGGGATCGTCGCCGAGCGTGATCGCGCAGACCCCCTTCTCGCTCTCGGCCGCGAGCACGCAGCCGAGCGAGCATTCCGCGATCGCGAACCGGATCGTCGCGCCCGCGCCGCCGGCGCGGAACTGGCCCGGACGCATGCCGAGCGCAGCGTCGGCGCTCTCGTAGAGCCGGCTGCTCGAGCCGAAGCCCGCGCCGTAGAGCGCGGAGGTCACCGAGACGTCGCGGTCCGACAGCTCCCGCCGCAGCCGCCTCGCGCGTTCGGCGGCGGCGTAGGCCTTGGGGGTCAGCCCGGTCTCGGCCTTGAACAAGCGATGAAAGTGATACGGGCTGAGGCCGCAGGCCCGCGCCAGCGCTTCAAGCGCAGGCGCCTGCTCGGCCGCCTCGATGATGCGGCACGCCTTGGCGACCGTCGCGGCGCGGGCCGAGGCCGGAGGCGTCGTGTCGGGCCGGCACCGCAGGCACGGCCTGAAGCCCGCCGCCTCGGCACCCTCACAGCTCGGGTGAAACTCGACGTTTTCGGGCTTCGCGCGGCGCGCCGGGCACGAGGGGCGGCAATAAATCCCGGTGGTCTTGACCGCGTAGACGAACGTCCCGTCCGCGCCCGGATCGCGGGCCAGAACCGCGCGCCAGCGGGGGTCGCTGGCGACGTTGGGGGGCGTCAGGCTCGGAAGCGTCGTCTGCATCTCTCGCATCCTCTATCGGCGGCGCCCTCGGAGATAGGCGAAGCCGCGAGCGCCTGCGCTCCGGTCCTTGCTCTCAAATTTCAACGCCTGCGTCGACGGCCACCGAGCATGAGCCCGATCGGCAGCCCCAGAGCGAAGCCGCAGGCGTGGGCCGCGAAGCTCACCTGCGGCACGACGAAGTCGAAGACGGCCTGCAGGGCGACGATCGCAGCGATGGTCCTGAGCCCCCGCCATGCGCCCGGCGCGCGAGCCGCGGCGTCGCGCAGCAGAAGCCCGGCGAACCCGCCCAGCACGCCGAAGATCGCGCCCGACGCGCCGACGAGCAGCGTCGGCTGGCCGCCGAAGATCTCGCCGATCGCAAGCGACCCCGCCATCGACCCGACGCCTGAGACGGCGTAGAGCGCAAGCAGGGCGACGCGCCCCGCCCGACGTTCGGCCAGAGGCCCGAAAACCAGCAGCGCCAGCATGTTCAGCGCGAGATGGAGCGCGCCGTAGTGCAGGAACGGGGCGGTGACGAGGCGGCTCCACTGGCCGCCTTCCAGCACGGCCGGCGGCCAGAGCGCGCCGAGATCGTAAAGCAGGTCGAGATCGGTCGGACCGTCCCAGCCGCCGAACCAGAGTTCCGCGCCGAAGGCCGCGACGTTGACCGCGATCAGCGCCCAGGTGGCGACCGGCGCGCGCGCTGGTCCCCGGGCTTCGGGCAGCCGACCCTCTGCGCGCGCGGCCAACACCGCTCCTTCGACCTCGTCGATCGCGGCGCGGAGATCGGGCGGAAGCGTCTCCGGAGCCGCGAGCCCGCCGTCCAGCCGACGCGCGACGAGGGTCGCGCGCTGCGGCCCTTCCGCTCCGGCCTCGATCAGGGCGCGCGCACGCGCGTCGGCGGGATCTGCGAGCAGCGCGGCCGTTCCCCGCCAGAAATCGCGCTGCGGTTCCGAAAGCGTTGCGAACAGTTCGGAACCGACCAGCGCCTCGACGCCGTCCCTGCGTCCGCCGAAGGCCATCAGCATCAGGTCCGAAACGGGATCCGCCGGCGCCCGGCCGTGCAGCGTCACGAGTTCGGCGAGTCGACCAGCCTCGCCAAGGGCGCGAAGCCGAAGGCTTTCGGCGCCGCGTTCGAGGGGGCGCGACAGCACCTCGTCCCAGTCGCCGGTCGCGCGCGCGATCTCGAACCTCGCCTGGACGCGCGTCGCGGGCAGGCCCTCGCCACTCTCCAGCGCCCGCCGCGTGTCGTCCGCCGCCGCGACGTCGCCGGATCGGAGGCGCGCCAGGTCGTCAAGCAGCGCCGGCTCGCGACGCCAGGCGTCGAACGGGTGAAGCGCCCGCGTCAGCCAGGCGAGACGCTGCGCGCGCGGATAATCGAAGACGGCGAGCGCGCGGGCGTGGGCGCCCGCCAGCAGCGCGGGGGCGGCCAGAAAGACCGCCCAGGCGGCCGATCCCGCATAGACCGTCGCTTCCGAGCCAAAAGCCGCGCCGGCGCCGACGACCGCCCCGATGAGCGCAACCTTCCAGAGCCATACGGCGACGGAGACCCTCAGGCGCCGGCCGGCCGTGACGACCTGCGCGACGAAAACCGCGCTCCAGAGCCCCACGACGAGCGGGAGGACAAGGAGAACGTCCACCGGCTCAGCGTCCCGCCGGCATCGTCATCCGACCAGACGCAGGGTTGTCTTGACGAGGCGATCGTCATCCTCCGCCATGGCGTAGACGAGGAACTGCGCGGTTCCGATGTTCACCTCCTCGATGTCCTTCGGATCGATGCCGTCGAGCCGCATGAGCATCGACCGCAGCGCGTTGCCGTGCCCGACGAGCAGCGCGCAGCCGCCGCCTCGGACGGCCGGGGCGATCTCGCGTTCGTAGAACGGCCAGACGCGCGCCGCCGTCATGGCGAGGCTCTCGCCGCCGGGCGGCGCCACATCGAAGGACTTTCGCCACACCCGCACCTGCTCGGCGCTGAACCGGGCGCGGGCCTGCGTCTTGTTGAGGCCCGCGATCGCGCCGTAATCCCGCTCGTTCAGCGCCGCGTCCGACCGGACCGGAAGATCGCCCTGCCCGAGTTCCTCGAGGATCGCCGCCATCGTGCGCCGCGCGCGCTGAAGCACGCTGGTGAACGCGTGCGTGAATCGCAGCCCGTGACGCTTCAGTTCGCGGCCCGCCGCATGCGCCTCCTCGACGCCTCGTGGCGTGAGGGCCGGGTCGCGCAGGCCGGAGAAGAGATCGCGTTCGTTGTCCTCGCTCTGCCCGTGCCGGACAAGAACCAGGGTGCGCCTGAAGCCGTTCGTCATGCAGTCATTGTACCGAAAAGAAAGGCGGACCCGCCGAAGCGGGGCCGCCGGGAGCTTTTCGCAATCACACAAATCCGCTGCGCCCGCGAGCGAAACATCGGTTACGGGCGCTTCCGGCCGGCTGCCCGTGAAGGCCGAGGTCGCGAGCCGACCTTCACGGACGCGCTCGTCATTCGGCGGACAAGCCGGCCTCGCTCTTGCCGCCTTCGCCGCGCGTCTTCCACAGCGAAACCACGACGCCGCCGGCGATGAGCGCGAGCGTCACGCCGAGCGAGATCGCAGGGTCGACCTTGCCGAAGAAATGCGCCCAGAAGATCTTGGCGCCGATGAACACCAGCACCAGCGCGAGCGCGTATTTCAGATAGGCGAAGCGCTGCGCCATCGCCGCGAGCGCGAAGTAGAGCGCGCGCAGCCCGAGCACCGCCATGATGTTCGCGGTGAACACGATGTAGGTGTCGGTCGTGATCGCGAAGATCGCGGGAACCGAATCGACCGCGAAGACGAGGTCGGCGACGTTGATCACCACGAGCGCGATGAAGAGCGGCGTGGTCCACAGCACCAGCTTGCCAGTCTCCGGGTGCGGCTGGCGCACGAAGAAGCTCTGGCCGTGCAGCTCCGGGGTCACGCGCATCCGCTTCGAGAGCCAGCGCACCGCGACGTTCTTCGAGATGTCGGTCTCGCCGTCGCCCGCGAACAGCATCTTCACGCCCGTGAAGGCGAGGAAGGCTCCGAACACCAGCATGATCCAATCATAGTCCTGCACGAGCTTCGCGCCGACGCCGATCACCAGGCCGCGCAGCACCAGAACCGCCAGAATGCCCCAGACCAGCGCGCGATACTGGTATTTCGGGGGAATCGAGAAGTAGCCGAAGATCAGCGCGATGACGAAGACGTTGTCGATCGAAAGCGCCTTCTCGATCGCGTAGCCCGTGAAGTAGTTCATGCCGGCCTCGGGGCCCATCGAGGACCAGACCCAGCCGCCGAACGCGACCGCCACCGCGATGTAGAAGGCGGACAGCTTCAGGCTCTCGGCGACGCCGAGCTCCTTGCCCTTGCGGTTCAGCACGCCGAGGTCGAAAGCGAGCAGCACGCCCACGAGGGCGAGAAAACTCAGCCATAGCCAAGCGGGCTTGCCGACGACTTCGGCGAGCAGAAAATCGGGGATGAAATCGGAGACCATGCGACGTCGAAGTCCTCGGTCGTGAGGACGGCGACGAGCGTCGACGCGGACGCTGCGCCACCGCCCCGGAGGGTGGGTGGGCAGTCCGACATCGCGTCCCTTCGAACGTGGAAGGACGCCAGAGGGGCCCGGACCGTTCTGACACGCCCGACATGGGTCGCATGCGGATCTCAGGCAAGAGGCGCAAGAGGATCTGACGCGACCGTGATCACTTTAGTCAAAGGGCTGGTAAAATCGTATTAATTGTCGCACATTAGTATGATGAACAAATACGCTCAGATCTACGAGCGCAGCCGAGCTCCGCTCTATCTGCAGGTCGCGCTCGTCATGCGGCAGCGCATCTCGTCCGGCCGGTGGGAACGAGGCGCCAAGATCCCGACGCTCGAGAAGCTCGAGCAGGAGTTCGCCGTCGCGCGGGTGACCGTCCGGCAGGCGATCGAAATCCTGCGCAGCGAAGGGCTTCTGGACGCGCAGCAGGGCCGAGGCACATTCGTTTCCGGAAAACCGAAGGACACAAGCTGGTTCAACGTCGCCGACGACATCTCGTCAATGGTGTCGTCGCTGAAAAACAACGTTCTGAAGCGCGTCCGGGTCAAGGAGAACGCGACGCCGCCCTCGCTCGCGGTCGGCGAAGGCGAGCACGCCGCGCAATACGCCTTTCTCCAAAGCGTGCAGCACAACGACGGCGACCCTTTCTCGGTGGTCAACCTCTATTTGGATCAGACGATATTCGCGCTCGACAGCGACGGTTTCAAGCATCGCGCCGCCCTGCCCTTCCTCATGCAAAACGAAAACATCAGGATCGAGCACGCCTACCAGACGGTGACGATCGGCATCGCCGAATACGAAACGGCGAAGCTCCTGAAGATCGGCCTCGGAGAGCCGATTTCCGACGTGCGCCTGGTTCTGGTGAACGACGCCGGCGTCGCGGTCTACATCGCCGAAATCCACTACCATAAAGACTGTTTCCGCATGAAAAAGGACCTGCTCGGAAGCAGGTCCTGAGGGAGGCGGAAGCGAAAGGGCGCGCAGGTCCGGTCAGGCCGCCTGCAGCACCTCATCAGGAGCGCGGCCGACGATCGCGCGGTAGCGAGCCTGATCGGTCGCCCCCTCGGTGTTGATCACGAAGATCCGCGACGATGCGTCGAGGCCAAGCGCCTGCGCGGCTTGCGCATCCTTCAGCGCGACCCGTAGACCCGCAAGGGCGGCGGCGCCGCTCTCGCCCGCGACGATCGCCGTGTCGCCTCCCTCGGGCTGCGCGAGCGCCCGCATGGTCTCGGCCGCATCCTCCTCGCCGATGGTCATGAAGGCGTCGGCCGCGCGGGACAGGATCCGCCAGGCGACGAGCGACGGTTCGTAGCATTCGAGCATCGCCATGATGGTCGGCTCGCCATGCTCGATCCTGAGCGGCTCTCCGACTTTAGCGCTCTCGAACACGCACGCCGCACGGTCGGGTTCGACCACGATGAAACGAGGCCGGGCTTCGCCGAAACGGACTGCGAAATGACCGGCGACGGCGGCCGCGAGACCGCCGACGCCGGCCTGGACGAAGACATGGGTCGGAGGTTCGGGCCAAGCGCGGACCGTTTCCGCCAGCAACGCGAGATAGCCCTGCATGACAAGGCCGGGAATGCGCTCATATCCCGGCCACGAGGTGTCGGACACGACGATCCAGCCCTTCTCGGAGCACATGCGGTCGGCCTCGACGACGGAGTCGTCGTACGATCCTTCGACGCGGACGATGTCGGCGCCGCAGTCGCGGATCGCCGCGACGCGCTCGTCGCTCACGCCGGAATGAACGAAGATCACGGCCTTCGCCCCGACCATCCGGGCCCCCATAGCGACCGAGCGACCGTGATTGCCGTCCGTCGCGCAGCCGACCGTCATCGCGGCGGCGACGCGCCTCACCTCCACGTGCTGAAGCTCCTTGACGTCGACGGCGCGGCCGAGAACCCGCGAAGCTTCCTCCAGAACCAGCCGGATGACGGCGTATGAGCCGCCGAGCGCCTTGAAGCTGCTGAGGCCGAGGCGAAAGGATTCGTCCTTTACGTGGATCGAAGCGACCCCGAGCGAAGCGGCGAGCGCGGGGAGGCTGCGCAGCGGCGTCTCCTCGTGGTTCGCTCGCTCCGCCAGAAAACGCTCCACCTCGTCCGCAGCCGCAAGGCCGAGCGTCTCCGCGTCGGCGCCCTCCAGCGGCGCGCCATGATCCGGATGGGTATTGAGCAGCAGCATGAAAAGCCTCCAATCGCGCGAGCTTTTTCTCCGCGATCTCAACGTGAAGAGGTTCCGCGCCCGTCTCGTCGAGAGCGAGGTGAAAACAGGACCGACGCCGTCGATCGGTCCGTTGGAATGAAGAGCCTCGCGGCGCTCGCCGCGAGGCTCTCGTTCCACAGGTCCGAGGGCTCAGTTGAACGGATAGCCGACCTTCCCGCCCTCGATCTTGATGAGCGTTCCGTTCGCCATGTACTGGCCGCTCTCGCGCCCCTCGGGGCCGTCCTTCTGGAACTTCACGTCGCCGTTGATCGTGGGAACGTCGACCTGCCAGAAGGCGTCTCGGATCGCGGTGGGTTCGGCCTTGCCCGCCTTTTCGATCGCCGCCTTGATCACGTAGATCCCGTCATAACCGCGATAGCTCTCGGTCAGTCCCGCCTTGTTGTGACCGGACTTGGCCCAGGCGTCGATGAAGGCCTTCGACTTTTCAGGATGCGGCGTGCGGGCCGGATCCCACGGCGCGAAGAACACCATGTGCATCGTGCCGTCGGCGGCGGCGCCGGCTTGATCGATCAACTGGTCGGGGTTCTGCGAACCGCCGGTCGTCACGATCCGCTTCTTGATGCCGAGGGCCGCCGCCTGCTTCAGCACGAGCGTGAGCTGCTCGACCGCGGAGGTCACGATCACAGTGTCGGAGTCGCTCGCCTTGATCTTGGAAAGCTGCGCGCTGAGGTCCTGCGACGCCTGATCCATGATCTCCTTCAGACCGACCTGAACGCCGTGCTCCGCGAACATCTTGGAGAAGTCCTCCATCGTGCCGCGCCCCCAGTCGTTGTTGATGACCAGGAAGTCCACCTTCTTGATCTTGAGTTCGGGCAGCAGCTTCTCGAACAGCTTCGCCTCGACCCATGACGGTGGCGAGATGCGGAACACCCAGGGGTTGCCCTGCTTGGTGATCTTGCTCGACGACGAGGTCTCGACGAGCATCGGCACCTCGTTCTGCATCAGCTTCGGCAGCACCGCGAGCGTCAGGCTCGAGCCCCAGGCTCCGAGCATGACCGGCGTCTTGTCGCGCTGGATCAGCTTCTCCGCGACCGCGGCCGCTTCGGTGGGGTTGCTCTTGTTGTCCTCGATGACGAGCTGGAGCTTGCCGCCGAGAACGCCTCCCGCAGCATTGATCTCCTCGACCGCGATTTTGGCCCCGTCGACGATATAGTTGCCCGACGCGGCGAACGGGCCCGTCAGCGGCTGATTGACGCCGATCTTGATCGGCTCCTGCGCCAGAGCGACCCCGGTCGGCGCAAGCGCCGTCAGAGAGGCAAACAATCCGTAGAACAACGAACGCACGACCATGGAGTTCTCCCGACTCTTGTAAGCCGTGCGTCTTCGCGTCGGCTCAGGGGTGATGTCGAACGCCGGCGTCTATCCTGCCATCGCCGGAGAGCGCGCTATGATGCTATCATTGGTATGATAGGGCAATAATCAAAATTGCGGCGCCATGCTCAACCCTGGAGCGCTTGGCGCCATCAATTTCGGCGGAGACGAGCTTGCGTCGTTCTGCGTTCCATGCAGGATTGAAACTAATACTAGGATGTTAGGATGACTTGAAACGCATAGCCTACGACCGTTGACGCCGCGGATGGCGTAGACGGCGAACCGGCGCCCGCAGTCCGTAACGGCCTGGCGGTCAAAGCAGCCCGGCGGAGAAACGCCCGGCGATGGGGAGCAGCGCGAGGATGGATCTCGTCCTTCAACATGTCGCGAACGCGACGATCATGGGGGGGACCTACGCCCTCCTTGGCATCGGCCTGACGCTAATCTTCGGCATCATGCGGATCGTGAACTTCACGCATGGAGAACTCTACGCGTTCGGCGCGTACATGATGTTTTTCTTCGCAGCGGTGCTCGGGCTCAACTTCTATCTCGCCATGATGTTCGCGATCGTCGCGGGCGTCGCGCTCGGGGGAGCGATCGAGTTCACGCTGCTGCGCAAGAAGCGCGGCGCCGATATCGACACCACGATGCTGATCATGATCGGCGCGTGGATCGTGATGCAGAACGTGGAGATCCTGACCTGGGGATCGGTCGCGAAATCGATCCCCTCGCCGCTTCCCGCCGCGCCGCTCGAACTCGGGCCGGTCTCGATCTCCTGGCTGCGCGTCGTCGTTCTGGGCGTGGCGCTCGCGCTGATCGCGGCGACCTACTTCACGATCAACCGCACCAAGCTCGGCAAGGCCATGCGGGCGACCTTCCAGGACCCCGGCACCGCGGCTCTGATGGGCATCAACGTCAACGCGATCTACACGCTGACCTTCGCGCTCGGCTCCGGCCTCGCGGCGGCGGCCGGCGCATTGCTTGGCCCGGTCTTCGTCGTCGCGCCCAACATGGGCGACATCGCCTCGCTGAAGGCCTTCGCGATCGTGATCCTCGGCGGTCTCGGCAACATCACCGGCGCGACCATCGGCGGCTTCATCCTCGCGTTCGCCGAAGAGTTCGGAGCGGGCTACGTGTCGTCGGGCTACCGCGACGCGATGGGCTTCCTGATCATCATCGCCGTGCTGCTCTTCCGGCCGACCGGCCTGTTCTCCCGCGTGGAGCGCGTCGGATGAGGCGGCTCCTTCCCTACGCGGCCGTTCTGGCCTTCGCGCTGGTCCCCGTTTTCCTCAAGGACCAGTATTATCTCAACGCGCTGATCATCGCCGGGATCTTCACGCTCGCGGCCATGAGCCTCAACCTGCTGCTCGGCTACACTGGTCAGCTCAGTCTCGGCCACGTCGCGTTCTTCGGCATCGGGGCCTATGTGAGCGCCCTCACCTCGCTCGGCTTCAGCATCGAGATCTTGGGCTATCAGGTGACGCACGAACCTTGGCCGGCGGTCGCCGGTCTCGCGCTCGGCGTGGTCGCAGCGGGGATTTGCGGCTATCTGATCGGCAAGCTCGCCTTCCGGGTCCGCGGCGCCTATTTCGTCATCGTCACGATCAGCTTCGCCGAGGTCGTGCGCCTCGTTGCGCTGAACTGGGTCGAGCTCACCAACGGCCCGCTCGCGCTGCCTGGCATTCCGCCGCTCACCATCGGTCTGCCGGGGCTCGGTTACGCGACGCTCTGGACCAAGATCCCCAACTACTACGTGGTGCTCGGCTTCATCGTCGTCGCCTATGTGCTGATCCGCCGCCTGATCGAATCTCCCTACGGCCGCGCCATGATCGCGCTTCGAGAGAACGAGAACCTCGCGGTCTCCGCCGGCATCAGCGTCACGCGATACCTCACGATCGCGACCGTGATCTCGGGCGCGATCGCCGGGGCGGCGGGCGGCCTCTACGCCCACTACATCCAGATCATCGACCCGCAGATCTTCATGTTCCTCAACACCGTGACGATGGTCATCATGGTGATCGCCGGCGGCAAGGGAACGCTCGCCGGACCGCTGGTCGGCGGCCTGATCTTCGGCCTCGCGCCGGTGGTGCTGCGCGCCTATGTCGGCCCCGAGGTCCAGTGGATCCTCTACGGCGCGCTGATGATCCTCATCGTCTACGTGCTGCCGGAAGGCGTCGTGCCGGCGATCGAGCGCTGGTTCGCACGCGCAGACGCCGCGGGACCGAAAGACTCAAAACCCGGAACCGTCGGAACGGAGGCGCGAGCATGAACGCCCACGCGCACGCCGCCGCCGACGACGCGACGCAGCCGGCGACGGCTCCGCTGCTCGACATCCGCAACGTCGCGGTTCACTTCGGCGGCCTCGTGGCCATCGCCGACATGAACTTCCATGTGAAGCCGGGCGAGCTCCTCAGCCTGATCGGGCCAAACGGCGCCGGCAAGACCACCGCGTTCAACGTCGTCTCCGGCTTCCAGAGGCCGACCAAGGGCGAGGTGACGTTCCGCGGCCAGACCCTGAACGGGTTGAAGCCGCATCAGATCACGCTGCTCGGCCTCGCGCGCACGTTCCAGCGCACGAGCCTCTTCGACAAATGCACCGTGTTCGAGAACGTGATGATCGGCCTGCACCGCCGCGCATCGCCGACGCTGGTCGGTTCGCTGCTGCGGCTGCCGTCCGAGCGGCGCGCCGAGCAAGAACTGCGCGATCAGGCCTGGGAGATCCTCCGTACGGTCGGGATCGAGCGGCAGGCGGGAGAGCGCGCCGCGAGCCTGCCTTATGGCGACCAACGCCTGCTCGGCGTCGCGCTGGCGCTGGCGGCGGACCCCGTGGCGCTGCTGCTGGACGAGCCTGTCTCAGGCATGAACGCATCCGAAACGAACCGCTTCATCAAGCTGCTCGACAAGCTGAGGAAGCGCGACATTACCATTCTGCTCGTCGAGCACGACATGCCGATGGTGATGAAGATCTCGGACCGGATCGTGGTGCTGAACTACGGCCGCATCATCGCTGACGGAACGCCGTCCGAAATCCAGAACGACCCGAGCGTCATCGAGGCCTATCTCGGCAAGGGGATCCGACATGCTTGAGGTCGAGAACCTCGTCTGCCGCTACGGCAAGGTGACGGCCGTCAAAGGCGTCTCGTTCAAGGTTCCGGAGAAGTCGCTCGTGGTCCTGGTCGGCGCCAACGGCGCCGGCAAGAGCACCACGCTCCGCTCCATCTCGGGACTGGTTCCGGCCGCTTCGGGCAGGATCAGCTTCGACGGGCGGGACATCACCAACCTGCCGGCGAGCCGCATCCTCGGCCTCGGCGTCGCGCACTGTCCGGAGGGACGACGCGTGTTCGGGCAGATGACCGTGACCGAAAACCTTGAGCTCGGCGCCTATCTGCGCCGCGACAAGGAGACGGACGCCGACATGGAGCGCGTCTTCGGCATGTTCCCGCGGCTCAAGGAACGGCGCGCGCAGGTCGCCGGCACGCTGTCCGGCGGCGAACAGCAGATGCTGGCGATCGGCCGGGCGCTCATGTCGCGCCCGAAGCTGGTGATGTTCGACGAACCGTCGCTCGGCCTCGCCCCCAACATCGTCGAGCAGACGTTCGAGATCATCAAGGGGGTGCGCGAACAGGGCGCGACCGTGCTGATGGTCGAGCAGAACGCCTTCGCGGCGCTCGAGATGTGCGACTACGCCTATCTGCTCGAAGCCGGTTCGATGGCCAAGGAAGGAACCGGCGAGGCGTTGATCAGCGACCCCCACGTGCGGGAGGCTTATCTCGGCGCCGGTCTCGCTCACGCCTGAGCCTCCGGACTCCGGCTCTTCTCGCTGTGGGCCGACAAGTCACCTGCCCAGAACGCCAAACTTGTAATATCATTCTATTTATAGTACCTTTTATGCCGTTACGGATGGCGGCTTCGACAGCTTCGAGAAGAGCTGCGAGCCAGCGATGACGGGAGTGCGCGCGATGACGAACGGGACGAAGCCGACGATCGGAATCATCGGCGGAACCGGCGATCTCGGCTCGGGCCTCGCGAAAGCGTGGAGCGTGGCCGGCTATCGCGTCGTGATCGGATCGCGAACGGAGGAGCGCGCGAGAGAGACCGCTGCATCGCTCGGCGGCGTCGAGGGCGCGACCAACCTCGCCGCCGCGCAGGCCGCCGACGTCGTGGTGCTGGCCGTGCCTTTCGCGAGCCACAACGCGACGATCGAGGAGATCAGGCCGGCGCTCATGGGCAAGATCTTCGTCGACGCCGCGGTGCCGCTCGTTCCTCCGAAGGTTTCGACCGTTCAGCTTCCCGTGGAAGGTTCGGCTGCGCAGATCGCGCAGAAGCTGCTCGGAGACGGCGTGAAGGTGGTGTCGGCGTTTCACAATGTCGGAGCGGCGAAGCTCCACGCCGGCGGCCGCGTCGACTGCGACGTTCTTGTCTTCAGCGACGACAAGGACGCCCGCAACGCGGTGATCGAGCTCTGCGGGGCGGTGGCGCGGCGCGGGGTCGGCGGCGGTTCGCTCGCGAATTCGGCGGCCGCCGAGGCCATGACCTCGGTGCTCATCTGGATCAACCGCAGCTACAAGGTTCTTGGGGCGGGCGTCAGCATCACGGGCCTCGAAACCGCGGACGCGTGATCGCGATGGCCTCAACGGTCACCTTCGCCGGCCTGTCGGACTTTCCGCTGGTTGAGCCGGGCGACGACCTCGGCGCGCTGATCGCCGACGCGCTGAGGGCGAACGGCCTGGCGCTCGCCGATGGCGACGTGCTGGTCGTGGCGCAGAAGGTCGTCTCGAAGACCGAGGGACGCTACCGTGACCTCGACGACGTCGCCCCGTCCGAGCGCGCGGTCGAGATCGCCGAGAAGGTCGAGAAGGATCCTCGGATCGTCCAGATCGTGCTCGACGAATCCCGGGAGGTCGTGAAGGTCGGCCCGCGCGTCGTCGTGACCGAGCATCGGCTCGGCTTCGTCATGGCGAACGCCGGCGTCGACCAGTCGAACATCCCTGACGGCGCGAAGGGCGAGCGGGTTCTGCTGCTCCCCGATAACCCGGACGCCGCGGCGGCGGAGTTGAAGCGGCGCCTCGACGCCGCCTTCGGGGTTTCGATCGGCGTCGTCATCAACGACAGCTTCGGCCGGCCGTGGCGCAACGGCGTGGTCGGGGTCGCGCTCGGGGCGGCGGGGGTGCCGTCGCTCGTCGACAAGATCGGCGCGCTCGACCTGTTCGGTCGCCCGATGCGGGTGACGGAGATCGGCGTCGCCGACGAGATCGCCGCCGCCGCCTCGCTGCTCATGGGACAGGCGGCCGAGGGCGTGCCGGCGGTGCTGATCCGCGGCCTCGCCTTCGACGCGCCGGCGCTTCCGGCGTCCTCCCTTCTCAGGGCGCGCGAGCGGGACATGTTCCGATGACAGGCCATGCGCCCTCCCGAAACGAGCCCGGCCGCGTCGTCGCGATCTGCGGCGGCGTCGGCGGCGCGAAGCTCGCCTTTGGCCTGGCGGAGACGCTCGGGGACCGGCTCACGGTGGTGGTCAACACCGGCGACGATTTCGAGCATCTCGGGCTGTTCGTTTCTCCCGACGTCGACACGGTGCTGTACACGCTCGGCGGCCGCGCCGACCGCGAGCGCGGCTGGGGCCGGGCGGAGGAAAGCTGGAATTTCATGTCGGCGATCGCCGAAATCGGCGGCGAAACATGGTTCAACCTCGGCGACCGCGATCTTGCCCTCCACGTCGAGCGCACCCGCAGGCTCCGCGACGGGCAGCCGCTGAGCGCCGTCGTCGACCACTTCGCCCGCTGCTTCGGGATCGCCGCCAGGATCGTTCCGATGACCGACGCGCGCGTCGAGACCGTGGTTGAGACCGCCGAAGGCGAGATGCCGTTCCAGCGCTATTTCGTCGGCCGCCGCGCCGAGCCCGCGCTCGAACGCGTGCGTTTCGACGGAGCCGCCGACGCGCAGCCTTCGGCCGCCGCCGCCGAGGCGTTCGCGGCGCCGGATTTGCGCGCCGTCGTGATCTGCCCGTCGAACCCCTATCTCAGCGTCGATCCGATCCTCGCCGTGCCGGGCCTGCGGCTGCTGATCGAACGTTCCGAGGCTCCGGTCGTCGCGGTCTCGCCGCTGATCGGAGGCGCGGCCGTGAAGGGGCCGACCGCCAAGATCTTTCGTGAGCTTTCGATTTCCGCCACCGCGCGCGGCGTCGCCGATCACTATGGGGGCCTGATCGACGGGCTGGTGATCGACGAGGCCGACGCCGCCGATCGAGACACGGCGGGCGTTCCTACGCTCGTCACCCGGACGCTGATGTCGTTGGTGGAGGATCGCACGAGGCTCGCTGGCGAGACGCTCGCTTTCGCGGACGCGCTCGCGGCCGGACGCCTGCTCGAGACGGGAGAGGTTCAATGATCGCCTCCCGCCGGGAAACCTGGGCGCTGATCGCGGTCAAGCGCTTCGACCTCGCCAAGACGCGACTTTCCCCGGCGCTCGCGCCGGCGGCGAGGACCGCGCTCGCGGAGGCGATGCTCGAAGAGGTGCTCGCCGCCCTTTCCGGGTCATCCGCCCTCGACGGCGCGCTGGTCGTCACAAGCGATCCGGCGGCGGCGGCGATCGCCCGCCGCGTCGGCGCGGCCGCGATCGGCGACGCCGCCGAGTCCGGCGTCAACGCCGCCGTCGACCAGGGGCTCCGATGCCTCGCCCGTTGGGAGGCGTCCCGCGCGATCGTCGTCCCCGCGGACGTCCCGCTTCTGGTCGGCGCCGAAATCGACGAGGTCGCCGCGGCTCTCGATCGCGCCGAGGTCGTGCTCGCGCCGGCCGAGCGCGACGGAGGCACCAACGTCCTCGCGCTCTCGCCCATCGACGCGATCGCCCCGGCGTTCGGAGCCGACAGCCTGAACCGTCACGTCGAGGCGGCGCGCGCCGCGGGCCGGGAGGCGAGGGTCGTGCGGCTCTCCGGAGCCGGGCTCGACATCGACACGCCGGAGGATCTCGAACGCTTGGTCCGTCGCGGCGGCAGCACGCGCGCCGCCGCTCTCCTGTCCGAACTCTCGGCGAGAGCCCCTCGCCGGCGCGCCGGTTCCCTCCCCGAGAGGATCATGCAGCAATGAGGCTTTCACGCTTCCACGTCCGGCCCGCCGACGCGACGAGGCTGTCGCGCGAGGAAGCTCTCGCGCTGGTCGAACTTCGGGACCTCTCGCCGCTGCTCGCCGCGGCGGCGGCGAAGCGCGACGCCGCCCATGGCGACGTCGTGTCATACTCGCGGAAGGTCTTCATTCCCTTGACGCAACTCTGCCGGGACGTCTGCCACTACTGCACCTTCGCCCACGCGCCGCGGAAGGGCGAACGGGCCTATCTCACCCGCGAGCAGGTCCTCGACATCGCCCGCGCCGGCAAGACGGCCGGCTGCAAGGAGGCGCTGTTCACGCTCGGCGACAAGCCGGAGCTCCGCTACGCGGCCGCGAGGCGGGAGCTCGACGAACTCGGCCACGAGACCACCCTTTCCTATCTCGCCGAAATGGCCGAACTCGTCTGGCGCGAGACCGGCCTGCTGGCGCACGTCAATCCCGGCCTGATGACCGACGAGGACCTCGCCGCGCTGAGGCGCGTATCGATCTCGCAGGGCATCATGCTGGAGAGCGCGTCGGAGCGGCTCTGCTCCCGCGGCGGCCCGCATTTCGGCTCGCCCGACAAGATCCCGGCGGCGCGGCTCGAAACCATCCGGATCGCCGGAAGCCAGCGAACGCCCTTCACGTCCGGCGTCCTCATCGGCATCGGCGAGACCCGCGCCGAACGGATCGACTCGCTCATCGCGCTCCGCGACCTTCACGACGCGCACGGCCACCTGCAGGAAGTCATCGTCCAGAACTTCCGCCCCAAGCCGGGGACGCGCATGGCCGACGCCCCGGCGCCCGGGCTCGACGAGCACCTCTGGACCATCGCGATCGCCCGCCTGCTGTTCGAGCCGGAGATGAACGTCCAGGCGCCGCCGAACCTCAGCCCCGGCGCGCTCGGGCAGTTGGTCGCGGCCGGCGTCAACGACTGGGGCGGCGTCTCGCCTGTGACCCCCGACCACGTCAATCCGGAAGCGCCCTGGCCGCACCTCAAAATCCTCGAAGCCGCGACCAAAGCGGCGGGCAAGACGCTCTCCGAGCGGCTGGCGATCTATCCGCCCTATGCGCGCCAGGCGGAGAAATTCGTCGACGAGGCGCTGAGGAAGCCGCTGTTCGATCTCATCGACGCGGACGGCTGGCCGCGATCGGACGGCTGGGTTCCGGGCCGCGCGGATCCGATCCCCGCCGCCGACGCCGCGCTCGTCCGCGCGCGCCCTGAAGGCGCCGTCGCGCCGTCGTTCACCGCCCTTCTCGACAGGGCGGCGGAAGGCTCGCGGCTTTCCGAAACCGAGATCGTGCGACTGTTTCGCGCGCGCGGAACCGAGTTCGCAGCCGTGACGGCGGCGGCCGACGAGCTCAGGCGGCGCGTCAACGGCGACGCCGTCAGCTATGTGGTCACGCGCAACGTCAACTACACCAACATCTGCGGCTATCGCTGCCAGTTCTGCGCCTTCTCGAAGGGGAAGATGAGCGAGAACCTGCGCGGCCGGCCCTACGACCTCGACCTCGGCGAGATCGCCGACCGCGTGCGGGACGCCTGGTCCCGCGGGGCGACCGAGGTGTGCATGCAGGGCGGCATCCATCCGTCCTATACGGGAGCGCGCTATCTCGAGATCGCCCGAGCGGTGAAGCAGGCCGTTCCGGGGATGCATCTTCACGCCTTCTCGCCGCTCGAGGTGTTTCAGGGCGCGCGCACGCTCGGCATGACCCTTCGGGAGTTCCTCTCGGAACTGAAGGCCGCCGGCCTCGCCACCCTGCCCGGCACCGCGGCCGAGATCCTCGACGACGAGGTGCGCGCGACGCTCTGCGCCGGCAAGGTCAATACGGCGGAGTGGCTCGACGTCATGCGGACGGCCCACGGCCTCGGCTTCCGCAGCACGGCGACAATCATGTTCGGCCATGTCGACCGCTACGAGCATTGGGCGCGGCATCTGATCCGGATCCGCGACCTCCAGATCGAAACTGGCGGCTTCACCGAATTCGTGCCGCTCCCCTTCGTGCACATGGAGGCGCCAATTTACCTGAAGGGACGCTCCCGCCCGGGCCCGACCTTCCGGGAGGCGATCCTGATGCACGCCGTGGCGCGGCTCGCGCTCCATCCGCACATCCGGAACATCCAGGCCTCGTGGGTGAAGCTCGGTCCCGACGGCGTGGCGGCGGCGCTCGACGCCGGCGTGAACGACCTCGGCGGGACCCTGATGGACGAAAGCATCTCCCGCGCCGCGGGCGCGAGCCATGGCCAGGAGATGACGCCTCAGGCGATGGAGGAACTCATCGTCCAGGCGGGGCGGGAGCCGCGGATGCGCACGACCATCTATCGCGACGTCTCCATGGAACGGCGCGATCGCGCCTTCGAAAGCGCCGCGGAGCGGAGCCGGCCGCAGGACGTTCTCTACAGGCCTCAGGCGTTCGCCTGAGGCCCGATCGGAGAGGCCCGGCCGCCCCCCGACGCGGCGTAAAGCGGAAGGAGATCCACCCCGATCAGTCCGTCACGCCAGCGTCTTCGCACAGGCGTCCACGGCGCGGAGCGCGACAATCCCGGAAAGGCGTCGGCGCGCAAGACAAACCGGGGATGACGACGGCGTTTCGACCGAACGGATCCAGCTCTAGCCTTTCCCGAACAGGCGGGAGAACACGCCCCCGAACCAGCCCCGGACGACCGACCAGACCAGCGAGCCGGCGTCGAGTTCCTTGACCTCGGCCGGAACCCCTGCGCCCTCGCCGCCGGCGAGGCGCGCCTCAAGGTTCTGGACGAACGCCGCCGTCAGGCGGTTCGCGACGTCCTGCACCAGCCCGGAGCGCCCGAACTGGGCGAGCATTCCGGTGAGCGCGTAGGCGACGTCGACGTCGACGCGGGCTCCGCCGCCGTCGGCCTCGCTCACGGCGTAGCGGATCGCGCCACGGGTCGTGGAATTGCTCTTGGCGTCACGACCGGCGCCGTTAATCCGTCCCGATCGCGCCGCCTCGTCGCGCGAGACGTCGGCCACGCCCTGGAACTCGGCCGAGATCGGACCGGCCTTCACCCGGATGCGGCCTTCGACGCGCCCGTCGTCACTCACGCTGTTGAGCGAAGCTCCCGGCAGGCAGGACGCCACGCCGCGGATGTCGCCGAAGAAGGCCCAGACCTCCTCGGCGGGATGCGAGACCGTGAAGCTCTGCTTGAGGGTCGCCTGCGGCTTCCAGTCGTCGTCGAGCTTCGGCGCCTCGGCCGTGCGGGCCGGCGTCTTGTCCGCCGGCTTCGCGGCCGCGGCCGCGCGAGCCTGCGGGCGCGCCTCACCCGAATGGCCGGATCCGGTCGGCCCCAGACGGCGGCGCTCGCCGCCCGGCTTCGCGGAAACGCCGCGCGCGCGGCGCTCCGCGATGACGCTCTGCACCGCCCGGACGATGCCGACATAACCGGTACAGCGGCAGAGATTGCCGCTCATCGCGACGCGGATGTCGGTCTCGTTCGGCGTTTCGAGCCGGAGCACGAGATCACGCGCGGAAACCACCATCCCGGGCGTGCAGTAGCCGCATTGAAGCGCATGCTCGCGCGTGAAGGCGGCGCGCAGCTCCCTCGCGATCTCGTCCTGGTCGAGCCCCTCGATCGTCACGACGTCGGCTTGGTCGCAGGCCGCCGCGAAGGTGATGCAGGAGCGCGTCGGCTCGCCGTCGACCAGAAGCGTGCATGCGCCGCATACGCCGTGCTCACAGCCGATATGAGTGCCGGTGAGGTTGTGGGTCTCGCGCAGCAGATCCGCGAGATGCGTCCTGGGCTCGACGTCGGCGTCGAGGCGGCGTCCGTTCACGGTGAGGGCGACGGCTGTCACTGGAGGGTCGTCCGTTCGACGGCGCGGCGCAGGGCCGCCACATGGGTTCGGCGCTCGAGCGGGTCTTCCATCCCGAGCCTCTCGGCGAACCGGTCGACGGCCTCTGCGTCGAAGCTCTCCGGCCGGCCGTCGCCGATCAGTTCGCGGCCATCGGTCATCAGGAACGGCTTGCGCTCGGTCGCGCCGACGACGGCGCGGACGACGCCGCGCTCCGGATCGACGAGGTAGGCGCCGATCGCATGGGCGAACTCGCCGGTCTTGCGGCAGATCTTGTAGTAGCCCCAGCGCGCGCGCGCCGAGAGCTTCGGCACGGCGATCGACACGAGCAGCTCGCTTTGCCGGATGTCGGCTTCGAGCGCGCCGAGCATGTAGTCTTCGACCGCGATCGTACGCTCGCCCGACGGACCGCGCAGCGTCACGCTCGCGCCGAGCGCGGTCAGGATCGAGACCCAGTCGGCGGACGGGTCGGCGTGCGTGAGACTGCCCCCGATCGTGCCACGGCTGCGCACCGCGCGGTAGGCGATGTTGCGCGCGACCGTCGGCATGGCGCCCCGCGTCCCGTCCGGCGCGCGGCGATCCTCGATGTCGGCGTGCGTCACGCAGGCGCCGAGCACGACGCGGTCGCCGAGGTCCTGCGCGCTGCGGAGTTCGTCGATCCCTGTGACGTCGACCACGAGATCCGGCTGCACCAGCCGCATGTTTAGCATCGGCCCGAGCGACTGGCTGCCAGCCATGATCTTGACGAGCGCCGTTTCGTCGCCGAGCAGCTTCAACGCGGAGGCGACGTCCTTGGGGCGCGCATAGTCGAAATTGACCGGCTTCATGCCGCTTCTCCGACGCGCGCGTCCGGCCGTCCGGCCTTGGCGGCCTCGATCGCCTCCAGCACGCGGCGCGGCGTCATGGGCGAATGCAGCAGCTCTGCGCCAAGACCCTTCAGCGCGTCGTTGACGGCGTTGCCGATCGCGGCTGGCGGCGCGATGGCGCCGCCCTCGCCGAGCCCCTTCACGCCGAACTCGGTGTAGGGCGCGAGCGTCTCCATGTGGTCGAGCCGCGGGGCCGGCACCTCGGTCGGGCCAGGGAGCAAATAGTCGGCGAAGGTCGAGGCGAGCGGCTGGCCGGAGGAATCGAAGTTCATCTCCTCGTAGAGCGCCGTGCCGACGCCCTGGGCGAGGCCGCCATAGATCTGGCCGTCGACCACCATCGGGTTGATGAGCTTCCCGCCGTCCTCGACGATCACGTAGTCCAGGATCTCGATGTCGCCGATCTCGGGATCCACCGCGACCGTCACGACATGGGCTGCGTAGCTGAAGGTGCCGCTGTCGCGGACAGGCTTGAAGCCGATCGTCGCCTCGAGGCCGCGCGGGTCGACCCCGAGCGGCAGATCCTGCGGCCGCCGATACCACGTGTGGGCGACCTGCTCGAGCGTGACGCTGTCGTTGGGTCCGACGATCTCGCCGCCGACGAGTTCGACGTCCTCCACGCCGATCTGCAGCATGTGGGCGCCGATCGCCTTGGCGAGCTTCGCCACCTCCCTTGACGCGGTCGCGACCGCCCCGCCCGCCATCACGGCGCAGCGCGAGCCCCAGCTCCCGGTCGAGTACGGCGTGTATTCGGTGTCGCCATGGACGACCTTGATGCGCGCGAGGTCGACGCCGAGAATCTCATGCGCGACCTGCGCCAGCGTGGTCTCCATGCTCTGGCCGTGGCTATGCACGCCCACTCGAATCTCGATCCCGCCATCGGGCGTCATGCGCGCCGTCGCCTGTTCGTGTCCCGGCACCATGGGGATGCCCCAGCCGGCGTAGACCGAGGTGCCGTGCGCGCCCTGCTCGCAATAGATCGACAGGCCGACGCCGAGCAGCCGCCCGTCGGACAGCGGCCGCTTCTGCCTTTCGCGGATGTCCGCGAGGTCGATCATCGCCATCGCGCGGCGCAGCGCTTCCGGGTAGTCGCCGGAGTCGAAATGCTTCCTGGTGATGTTGTCGAACGGCATCTGTTCGGGCCGCACGAGGTTCTTCATCCGGACCTCGTATGGCTCGATCCCCGCCTCCCGCGCGATCGCGTCGAGCATCAGCTCCAGCGCATAGCAGACGCCAGTCCGCGCGACGCCGCGATAAGGCAGGATCGGACACTTGTTGGTCGCGACCGACCATGTCCGGCAACGATAGGACGGGAAGTCGTAGGGGCCGGGCAGGATGCTCGCGACCTGCGCGGCTTCGAGACAGGCGGAGAACGGGTACGAGGAATAGGCCCCGGAATCGACCGTCGCCTCGCAGTCGATCCCGCGCAGCGTTCCGTCGCGGTCGGCGTAGGCCGTGATCCTGTAATGGTGCTCGCGGCAGTTGGCTCCTGCGGTGAGATGCTCGCGGCGGTCTTCGAGCCAGCGCACCGGATGGCCGCAGCGCAGCGCGTACCAGCCGAGGCAGATGTCCTCGGGCAGGAGGATGCCCTTGTAACCAAAGCCGCCGCCGACGTCGGGAGAGACGATCCGCACCTGCTCCTGACGGAGCCCGAGGCATTCGGCGAGGCCGTTGCGCACGATGTGCGGCATCTGGCTGCCGGTGATCAGCACGAGTTGTTCGAGCCGCTTGTCCCAATAAGCGACCGTGCCGCGCCCTTCCATCGGCGCCATGCTCTGGCGGGCGGTCGAGATCTCGCGGGTGATCCTGATGGGGGCGTCAAACGCCGCCTCCATGTTCACGTCGACGAAGGTTTCGAGGAAGACGTTGTCGCCCCAGTGCTCGTGCAGCAGCGCCGAACCCGGCTCACGCGCCTTCAGCATGTCGTGGACGGCCGGAAGCTCCTCGAGATCGACCTCGACCATGGCCGCGAGGTCCTCGGCCTTCGCCCGCGTGTCTGCGACGCACATGGCGATCAGTTCGCCGACCTGCCGGACCTTTTCGTCGACCAGGACGGGCTGCTTCGACGGCTTGAAGCCGGCGAGGCCGGAGATCGCGACGATGGGCGTCACGCCGTCGAGATCCGAGGCGACGAAGACCTTGTCCCGGATCTCGTCCGGGATCCGGATCGCGCCGAGCCTCGCATGGGCGAGCGGCGACCGGACGAAGGCGACGTCCTTCATGCCGGCCATGCGGACGTCGCCGACATATTGCCCGCGGCCGCGCAGGAAGCGGTCGTCTTCCTTGCGCAGCGCCGAGGCGCCGACGCCCTGCCCCTGTTTCAGCTCCGTCGCCACGTTCAAGCCTCGCAGTCTTGGATGTCTCGCCCGCCCGCGGACGTTCGCGGGCCCCGACGGCGCGAGCGTCGCGGGGCCCCGGACGTCCGGCCGCGCCGGGCGAGACGCGGATCGGACCCCTTAGGCGGACTTCTCGCCGTTGCACCAGTCGTAGATGCTGAGCGCCATGACCTTGATCGACGTCAGATAGTCGTCGATCGAGACCCATTCGTCGTTGGCGTGCATTACGGCGGTCGAGCCCGGCCCGAAGATCACGGTCGGGGTTTCGCCGTAGCTGTTGAGGAAGCGCGTGTCCGCCGCGCCTTGCCGGCCGGAGATGATCGGCTGTTTGCCTGTGATCTCGGCGTAGGCGCTCGACACGGTCGAGACGATGCCATGATCGCGCGGGATCTCGGACGCCTCGGCGTCGTAGCCGACGAAGCGGACGACCGGCGGATGGTCCTTCATCCAGTCGTCCTTGGCGGCCGCTTCCGCGATCTTCTTCACGAGGCTTTGCTTGACGCCTTCATGATCTTCGCCCGGAACGGTGCCGATCGAGCCCTTGAGCAGCGCGCTCGACGGGAAGGCGCTCGGATAGTTGCCGGCCTGGAACGAGCCAATGATGCAGGGCAGCGAGTCGATAGCGCTCGGATAAAGCGGATGGGTGACGGTCGCGATGCGCTCCGCTTCGAGCTCGGCGACGGCGGCCGTGACCTTGTTGCCGAGGTCGATTGCGCTGACGCCGAGATAGCGCTGCTGGATGCCGGCGGGCTTGCCCTGGACCTCGATCTCGAACCAGATGCGGCCGATGCAGGCGGGCTGGACATGGAGGTCGCTGGTCTCGCCCGAGATGCCGGCGTCGGCCCTGTAGCCGCGCGCGACGGTATCCAGCGTGCCGTGGCCCGAAACCTCCTCGTCGATCACGACGTTGATCATCACGTCGCCCTTCGGCGTCAGGCCGAGCTCCTTGAGGTACTGGCAGGCGAGCACGTGGCTCGCGACGCCGCTCTTCATGTCGCAGGAGCCGCGGCCGTAGATGCGACCGTTCTCGATCTTGGCCGACCACGGATTGTCGCTCCAGCCTTCGCCATTGCCCACCGGGATCACGTCCGTGTGCCCGTTCAGCAGGAGCGAGCGGCCGCCGCCCGTGCCCTTCATCGTCGCGACGATGTTGGGGCGGTTCTCGTAGCCGCGCGCGACCGGGCGATAGCCCGGATGCTTCTTCAGCTCCTCCCAGTCGGTCTCCCACATGTCGACATCGAGGCCGATCTTGTCGAAATAGCCCGACATGAACTTCTGGATCGCCGCCTCGTCGCCGGTAACCGAGGGGATCTTGACCATGTCCTGCAGGAACTCGACGGCGTGGTCGCGGCTCTCATCGACCTTGTCGAGGATCTTCTGGCGGTTGGGGTCGGTCATCGGAATCTCCGAAAGTTCAAAAGGTTAGGTCACCGCGCGAATTGCGCCGTCATGCCCGGCCGGAGGCCGGGTATCCACGACTTGCACGTGGAGCGCGCCGCTGACCGAAGTCGTAGATACCCGCAAGAGCGTACATGACGACGCGCCCGGAACAGCAGCTCAGCGCTTCCGGAGGCGCGGGAAGATTTCCTTCGCGATCGTCTCGACCTGGTCCATCTCGTACTTGTAGGGAACGAAGATGATCTTCTGGACGCCGGCGTCGAGCTGCGCCTGAAGCTGCGCGACGCAGTCGTCGACATTGCCCATGACGGCGCTCTCGCGCTTGCAATCGCTGTTCTCGGGGAAGTCCCACTCGGTGTTCAGCCAGTCCATCATCTTGGGTTCGACCGCCGCGCGGGTCTCGCCGATGCAGATCGGAAGCTGCGAGGCGTTCATCAGTTCGTCCGGGTTCTTGCCCGCCTCTTCGCCGAAGTTGCGGATCTTGTCCCACGACTTCTTGAAGTCTTCCGGCGTGTAGAAATAGGTGAGCCAGCCGTCGCCCGAGACCGCGGCGCGCTTGAGGACCCGGTCGACATATCCGCCGAGCAGCAGCGGCATACGCGGCTGCTGGTACGGCTTCGGATACATCACCGCCTTCGAGATGTTGTGCGCCATGTACTCGCCCGATACCGAGTGTTCGGTCCAGAGCCGCGTCATGATCTCGAGGTTCTCGTCCATCAGCTTGCCGCGCTTGTCGAACGGGATGCCGGCGGCGTCGAACTCGCGCTTGTACCAGCCGACCGCCATGCCCATGACGAGCCGGCCCTGCGAGAGCTGGTCCATGCTCGAAAGCTGCTTGGCGAGCGCGATCGGGTTGCGGAGCGGCAGCACCAGGATGCCGGTGCCCATCTTGATCTTGGTGGTGCGGGCCGCGATGCCGGTCAGCACCGTCAGCGAGTCGATGATCGGGAAGTTCGGATCGACGCCGAGCAGCATGTGGTCCCACACCCAGACGCTGTCGTAGCCGAGCTCCTCGACCTTGACGCCGTAGTCCACCAGCGCGCGGGCGTCGGGCATATTAGGATAGGCGACGAAATTCCGCGCCGCGATGCCGAAGGTGTTGGTGAGCATGGTCATGTCGAACTCTCCGGTTCTTGTCGCGTCAGGCGGTGAAGAGGCGGTCGGGGTCGATCGAGCGCAGCGTCGCCAGTTCGTGGTCGGTGGGCGGCTCCGTCACAGTCGCCGACGGGCTGAAGGCGAGGTCGAAGCCGGTGTTGTCCTGCACCTCCTCACGGCCGACGCCGGGATTGAGCGCGAGCACCGTCATGCGCCGGGTCTTCTCGTCGAAGCCGAACACTGCGAGCTCGGTTATCACGCGGAACATGCCGCCGGCCGGCAGGCCGTCCTTCGCCCGGCTGTCGCCCCCGCGGACGAAGCCGGGGCTCGTGATGAAGTCGACCTGCTCCACGAAGCGCCGCTTCTCGTGCTTCATGGCGACGATCATGTTGGTGAGGCTCGATATGTCGTTGCCGCCGCCCGAGCCCGGCAGGCGGATCTTCGGCTTGGCCGGATCGCCGATGAAGGACGAGTTCAGGTTGCCATACTGGTCGATCTGAGCCCCACCCATGAAGCCGACGTCGACATAGCCGCGCTGGAGCAGCAGCAGCACTTCGGCCGAGCCCAGCACCATGTTGGCGCGCTTGGTGCAGCGCTGGTCGTTGGTGGAGGGCGGCAGCTTGCCGGGCTCGACGAACGCGCCCACGACGCCGCCCTCGAACAGGATGGTGAGGCCCGGGCACCGCAGCTTCTGCGCAAGCGTCGCCGCGAGCAGCGGGATGCCGACGCCGGCGAACACCACCTGGCCGTCGGTGAGCTGGCGCGAGCTCAGGATCGCGAGGATCTCGGTCGCGGTGTAGCGGCGCGCCTCAGTCATTGTAGATGCTCCGGCCCCGACGCGACGCCTCGATGACTTCGTCCATGCCGATCAGCGACAGGAAGTCGTTCCAGCTCTTCGGCCCGTACACGTGCTTGTCGAGATAGGCCTTCATCCCGCCGACCGGGTCGGCGTTCACCTGCGCGACGTAGGCCTCCATGTGCTTCATCATCGGCTCGTAGACGCCGAAGCACTCGTGCGGGGCTGAGCCGAACGGAACCTCGACCACGGCGTCGACGCAGAAGAACGGGATCTTGGTCTGGTCGGGCGCGCGGCGGATCTGGTCGTTGGAGACGATCCGCTCGGTCGTCAGGATCACGCGGTTCGCGGCCATTGCGAGGTCGATGTCCATGAACTGCAGGCCGTCGATCTGGGCGTTGCCGTAAGGGTCGCAGCGCTGCACGTGGATGATAGCGACGTCCGGGTTGAGCGCCGGGACGAGCAGCAGCTTCTCGCCCGTGAACGGGCAGTCGATCGTCTTGGTCTCGGGCCGCTGGCCGACGATGTCGGAGCCGAGCATCGAGCGGATCGGCATGAAGGGCACGCCCATGGCGCCGGCGCGGAAGCGCATGCCGACCGCCATGTGGCTCCACTCCTGATAGAGCTTGGAGCCGCTCTCGACATGGTGGCGCATGACCTTCGAGAGGCCCCACAGAATGCCCTGCGCGAACCAGCTCGTGACGATCTCGTCCGCGACGTCGGAGCCGAACAGCAGGTCGCCGTCGGTCGAGACGATGCAGCGCGAGCAGGAGAGATGGCGCTTCTTCTGGCGCATCAGCTCCCAGATCATCGCCATCGGCGTGCGCGACATGGTCGAGCCGCCGACGCCGACCGTCATGCCGTCCTGCACGAAGGAGGCGGCGTCGGAGAGCGACATCACCTTCTCGCGCAAGCTGCGGTCGCGCTTCTGGAGATCTGCGCGAAGATCGCCATAGGGCCTCGCTCCCGGATCCCGCGTCCGGGGTCCGGTGGGCTGCGGCCCGGCGGCCGGCGGAGTGGGGTGTTCGCTCATCGCAGCCCTGCTTCGGCGTTGAACTCTTCGATCAGCCGGTCCCAGGCAGGGACCGAGTTTGCGATTTCGTCCCAGAACGCCTGGCTCTTGCGGCGATCGAAGTCGTCGAGCGCGACGCCCTGCTGCTCGACCCAAGTGTAGTAGCCGAGATTGAAGATCCGCCTGCGCTGCTGCTGGTCGAGCTCCAGAACGTTGTCGTTCGCCAGAGCGCCAAGGCAGACGGACCAGATGCTCTCCGGAGAAAACGCAGCGTCAGCCCCGCCGAAATACTTAGCGCGGGCGAGCGGCAGTTCCGTGCGGTAGAGCCGCGCGCTGTCGGTCGCGACAGTGACGACGGCATCGTCGGCGCCGTAGGCCATGTGACGAGCGAGCTTGATCGAGGCGGCGACGTTCGCGATGCCGGACAGGCCGATCTCGTCGAGCGCCGCGATGATTTCGGGATCGAGCCGAAGCGCGTCCTTCAGCCAGCCGCGCCCTTCCGGCGTGTTGAACAGCAAATTCAGCCGGTCGGAGATCGAATCCGAGACCGCGACGACGACGTCGGTGTTCATCACGTTGTGGATCAGGGGGACGCGCTTGTCGCCGATGCCCTGGATGTTGTGCTCGCCGTAGCCGTTCTCGAGCAGAGTCGGGCATTCAAGCGCCTCGACGGCGACGATCTTCGCGCCGAACCTTTCCTTGAGATGGTCGCCGGCCGCGATTGTGCCAGCCGAGCCCGTCGCGCTGACGAAGGCCGCGAGCCTCAGGCTCGGCGTCTCGTCGCACATGTTCCGGAACGCCTCGGCGGCCGCCGCGCCGGTGCAGGCGCGATGCGCCATATAGTTCGCGAAGGCCGAGAACTGGTTGAGGATGACGTTGTTCGAATCGCCCTCAAGCTCATGGCATTTGTCGTAGATTTCCTTGACGTTGCTTTCGGTCCCGACCGTGCGGACGATGTCGCGTGGATCCGCAACCCACTTTTCGAGCCACTCGAAACGCTCGCGGCTCATGCCTTCAGGCAGCACCGCGACGCCCGAGCAGCCGAGGATGCGCGAGACCGCCACGCCGCCACGGCAGTAGTTGCCGGTGGAGGGCCATACCGCGCGCTGCGTGGTCGGATCAAACCCGCCCACGACGAGGCGCGTCACCAGGCAGGCGTAAGCCGGCAGCACCTTGTGCGCCCCGATCATGGGGAAGCGCGAGCCGAGCAAAACCACGATCGGCGCCGCGACGCCGGTCAGCGCCGGCGGCAGCACGACATGGTCGGGAAGCGCAACGCGCGAGCGACGGTCAGGGGCGTTGAACCAGTTGATCCGCCACAGGTTGGCCGCATCAGCCGCGTCGGGATCAACGCTGGCGAGCCGCGTCAAGACAGCTTCGGGAGTCGGCGCCTCGCCGGCGAGTTCGGAAAAGGTCGGGAGCGCGACGCCGCGCTCCCTCGCACACCCGACCGCCCGCCGACGAACGCTCCGATCTTCAATGTCCAGTCGCGGGTTCATGCGCCCCTTAGCCTGCATGCCGAAGCCGATCCAAAGGCCGTTATTTATCTAAGGTACTAACGTTAGAACGATCTAATGACAATAGCTCAAGCGCATTCTCTTCCGCATTCCGCATGGCCCGCAATGGGAGAACCGGCCCTGTCCTCGAGATCCTCGGCGCGACGCCTTCAGCTTTTCCTACCCATGCGGCTTCAAGACGCCTTCGACCTCGACGCGATAAGCCGTCCCAGCCCAGCGAGACCGTGACGGCATCGGAGAGCGACAATCTGTAAAAATATATGGACGGCCAATGTCGTGGACACGATGACCGCGTCGTATATGATCGCAAAGCGGTCGATTGTCGGGTCTATGCGGAAGGGTTCGAAACGTCCGTCGAGGAAGATCAGCTGCAGTTCTCCACCCCGCCGGCGGTT
This sequence comes from Ancylobacter novellus, assembly GCA_003241695.1. Taxonomy (GTDB): domain Bacteria; phylum Pseudomonadota; class Alphaproteobacteria; order Rhizobiales; family Methylopilaceae; genus Methylopila. The sequence goes on from QFPN01000004.1 coordinate 372,227, forward strand.
CGCACACCCCGAGCGGACGGCCACGAACTGCGACCCGCCTCGCAACTTGCAAGATCGTTCGGGCGTTCGAACGTCGACCTCGCTTGGAACGCGACCATGACTTCCCGGCGTTTCACCGGCTGAAAGCGAAAAGCGTATGATCCCGGAAGGCCGCAAGCGCATCGCGATCGTCGGATCGGGCATCGCAGGCGCTTCCGCCGCATGGGCGCTCGCACGCGACAACGACGTGGTGGTCTACGAGAAGGAACCCCGGCCGGGCGGTCACGCGCATACGGTCGACATCGACTATGACGGCGCGGCGATCGCGGTGGACACAGGTTTCATCGTCTACAACGAGCTGAACTATCCGGCCCTGACGAAACTGTTCGCGGAACTTGGCGTCGAGACCAAGGCCAGCGACATGAGCTTCGGCCTGTCCCTCGACGGCGGCGCGTTCGAATGGTCCGGCAAAACGGTCGGCACATTGTTCGCACAGCGCCGCAACATGCTGGCGGTCTCATATCTCTGGATGTTGCGGGAGGTTCTGCGGTTCAACCGCCTCTGCCGCGCGGATCGCGCCGCTGGCGTGCTGACGGGCTTGAGCCTTGGCGCCTGGCTCGACCGACACAAGTTGAGCCGGCGGTTCCGCGAGGACTACCTTGTTCCGATGGCGGCAGCGATCTGGTCGACGCCCGCGATCAAGGTGCTGGACTTCCCGGCGGAAAGTTTCATCGCGTTCTTCGACAATCATCGGCTCATCGATCCAGACCGCCCGGTCTGGCGCACCGTCGTCGGCGGCAGCCGATCCTATGTCGACGCGATCCGCCGCCATGGCGGCCAACTCAGGCTCGGAACGTCCGTCGCAAGGGTCATTCGCGACGACGATGGAGCGACCATCGTCGATGGAACCGGCGGACAGGATCGCTTCGACGCCGTCGTGCTCGCGGCGCATAGCGACGAAAGCCTGTCCATGCTCGCGGATCCGACCCACGCCGAACGCACGGTTCTCGGGGCCATCGCGTATCGGCCGAACGACGTGGTGCTGCACAGAGACAAGAAGCTGATGCCGAAGCGCGGATCCGTCTGGTCGGCCTGGAATTATCTGGGCTCCCGACGAGACGACGAGGCCGCCCGCCGGGACGTCGCGGTGACATACTGGATGAACGCGTTGCAAGGGATCGACCAGACGCGCCCGCTGTTCATAACGCTCAATCCGCCGTTCGAACCGGATCCAGACAAAACCTTCCGGCGCTTCTGCTACGCCCATCCGCAATACGACGCCGCGGCGCTTGCGGCGCAACGCCAGCTTCCGGGAATCCAGGGCCTCAACCGAACCTATTTCTGCGGAGCGTGGACTGGCTACGGCTTTCACGAGGACGGGCTCGTCTCGGGACTCGACGTCGCCCGGAGGCTGGGCTCGCCCGTTTCATGGCGTGCGTCGCCCTTCAGAAAGGCCGCCGCGTGAGCGTCGCCGCGCCTCCTCGGCAGCTCGACCGTGATCGGGATATGGAACCACGGACCGCGAACCGCGGCGCTCCTCACGAAACGGACGGGAATTTCTATTCGTGGCCTGGAGAGAAGGCGCAGTTACCGCCCTTGTTCCCGCCGCCGGTTGAAGCCGCGTCGCTCTTCGTCGGTCCCGTCATGCACGCCCGGCTGAAACCGAAGTCGCATCGCTTCCGCTACGATGTGTTTTCGCTGCTCATCGACCTCGACCGGCTGCCGGAAGCCGGCCGGACCACGCGCCTGTTCTCGGTCGGCCGGTTCAATCTTGTGAGCTTCTTCGAGCGCGACCATGGCGTTGCTGACGGACGAGCTCTCGTCGAAAGCACCCGCGAGACGCTTGCGCAGGCTGGCGTCGACCTCGCGGGCGGCCGCATCCTCCTGCTCTGCTACCCCCGCGTTCTCGGCTACCAGTTCAATCCGATCGCGACATACTGGTGCTACGACGCGAATGGCGCCCTGCGAGCCGTGATCTACGAAGTCACCAACACATTCCGCGAACGTCACGCCTATGTCGCTCCGGTGCGTCCCGGAGAACTCACCACCGCCGGCCTGCGCCAGTCGCGCGACAAGATCATGTATGTGTCGCCGTTTCTCAACATGGATATGACCTATGCGTTCCGGATGCGCCCGCCGGGCGACACCGTCCGTCTTAGAATTCTGGAAAGTGACCCCGAGGGACCAGTCCTCTCCGCGACCTTCGCGGGCGAACGGCGCCCCTTGACGGACCGGACGCTGGCGCGCCTGTGCGCGGCTACGCCCTTCATGACGCTCAAGATCACGGCCGCCATTCATTGGGAGGCGCTGCGCCTCTGGTTAAAGGGGCTTGCGCTCGTCGATCATCCGCCGGCGCCCGCCGATGCTTCGAGCGTGGACGCCCCCGGCCCCATCCGACACGCCGCCCACGATCGTGCGGCGTGGAGGTCGATAACCGCCTCCGCGCTGCGGCGACACGATCGCTGAAAAAAAGCGCGGAGCGCCGCCACTATCTCCCGGACCGCCCAGTCGCCTTGGAGACGAGCCAGAAATACGCCGGATACGGCAGAAGCCTCAGAGCCTTCAGGACATAAGTGAACCGCTTCGGAAACGTGATCTCGAAGGCGTCCGAGCTTGCCCCGCGCACGATCCGTCTCGCCGCTTCGCCGACAGGCATAAGTGCTGGCATCCTGAACGCGTTCTTTCTGGTCGCAGGCGTGTCCACGAAGCCCGGATTGGCGATCTGAATCTTCACGCCCGCCGCGTCGAGGTCGAACTTCAGGCTTTCGGCCAGATTGATCAGCGCCGCCTTGGTGGCCCCGTAGGCCGCGGAACTCGGGAGGCCGCCATAGCCGGCGACGGACCCCACGATGACGATGCGCCCCGCGCGCCGCGCCGTCATTGCGGGAAGGATCGCTGCCAGACATCCAAGCGTACCGCTCAGATTGACGTTGAATGTCTTTTTGTAAGCTTCGATGTCGAAAGGAGCGGCGCCGACGGGAATGAAAAGTCCGGCGTTCAGCGCAGCAAGGTCGAGAGGCCCAAGCGTCGCCGCGATTTCGTCGGCGATCCTGCGCATCGCCTCCGGATCCGTGACGTCGCCGGCGAAGGCCGTGACGAAGCCGCCCGCCGCAGTGGCCTCGGCGACGAGCTCGGCAAGCGCCTCCTGCCGACGCGCCGTCGCGGCGACCGCAACTCCGGATCTTGCGAGCTCGAGCGCGACGGCGCGTCCGATTCCGGAACTGGCGCCGGTGACCCACGCAACTTTCACCCCCCGCAAAACGATCGCTTCGTTCATGCTCGAAACGTCCTGCTTCGCCGCGTCTTGAACCGGCGATCGAGATCCAGACGAGGCGTCGGCATGCGCCACAGCGTGACCCTCTTCTTCGTTTTTCGGACTGAGATCGCGAACGCCAAGCGCTGCCTCCGGCGTCATCTGTCCCTGGATCGCGCAACGTCAATCGCGCGGGTCATCGCCATGACGCGACGACCCGCATGGGCGCGGTCGTCCCCGCTATCGCCGAACCGCATGCATCGACAATGCTCGACGACGCGACATCCTTTACGGTGGAGACATCGCGTTCAGCCGGATTTATCAGCAACCTGATCCCGCGCGGAACGTTGAGCCTTGGCCGATTGCGCCCCGGATCCGGAACGGATGATCGCGATGAAGACGAACGTCCTAGCCTACCTGTTCACCGCCGCCGCCTTTCTCGTCGCCGACGGCGTCTGGCTCGGCCTCGTCGCAAGGGACTTCTACCGCAGCCAGTTCGGGGATCTTATGGCTCCCAATCCCAACATGGCGGCGGCGGCCGCCTTCTATGTCGTCTTCGTGTTCGGCTTGGTCTACTTCGCCGTATGGCCGGCCCTCGCGACTGGCTCATGGACGACGGCGCTGTTGAACGGGGCGGTTCTGGGCTTTTGCGCCTATGCGACCTTCGATCTGACGAACCTCGCGGTGGTTCGTGGCTTTCCCGCCACGGTGGCTTTCGTCGATATCGCCTGGGGCGCGGCTTTGTCGGCCGCCGCCGCCACTGCAGGATTCTTTGCGACGCGAGCGCTGACGTCCTGAGCCGACGAACGACGCAGGACGATCAAGGCCGGCGTGACCTGTCTCGCCACGCCGGCCTCGTTCGAGCGTCTTAGACGGACGCCGTCGTGACGGTCCGCTTATTTCTGCGTTTCGAGATAATCCACGACGGCTTTCCGTTCTTCAGGATTGGCGAGCTTGAACAGCATTTTCACCTGCCCGCCGGCGTATTTCGAAGGATCGGTAAGCCACTCCTCCAGCTTCGCCTTGTCCCAGGAGCCGATCTCCGGCGCCTTTTTCTTCAACGCCTCGCTGTAGGCGAAGCCCGGCACGCTCGCGGCGGGACGGCCCACGACACCGGTCAGAGGCGGACCGATCTTGGCCTTCGCGCCCGGACCGACCTCGTGACAGGTTCTGCATTTGGCGAAGACCTTCTCGCCAGCCGCGACATCCGCTCCGCCGGCAGCCGCAGGCTGCGCTCCGCCGCCCCCCGGCGCGCCGGGTTGCTGACCCGCTGCGCCGCTCGACGAACCCGGAGCGGTGGAGCCGGGCGCAGCGCTCGCGGGAGCCTGAGCGACCTGCTGCGTCACGGTCTGGGTGCCGAAGCCGTGACGGCCAGCCCATTCCTGCCAGTTGTCGACGACCGTTCCTGTCAGCAGGATGCCGATGCCGCCGGTGAGCGTGACGAGCACCGCGAACCACCAGGCCCAGCGATGGATCGACTCCATCGTAGCGTTGAAGCCCATGGTCCAGCGCCAGAACAGGGCGGCGCGCTCGGTCGCGGTGCCGCGGTCGACGATCTGCTCGATCTCACGGTCGCCGCCATAGCGGGAGACGGCGAGGATCGTGCCCGCATGCATCGCGAACAGCAGCGCCGAACCGTAGAGGAAGGCTATCGAGAGCGCGTGGAACGGGTTGTAGAACAGGTTGCCGTAACGCAGCGAGAAGTTCTGGGTCCAGTCGAGATGCGGGAAGATGCCGAAGGGCACTCCTTCGGCCCAGTTGCCCATCGCGAGCGGCCGGAAGAAGCCGAGCACGAGGAACAGCCAGATCGCGCTCGCGAACGCCCAGGCGACATGAGTGCCGAGGCCGAGAGCCCGCGCCCTGCGATACATCCTCACCCACCACAGCAGGATCGAGATGGTGAGCAGGAAGCCCGCGAGCCTATACCAGCCGCCCTCTTTCAGAGGCGGGAAGAAGTCGAGCCCGTGCTTTTCCAGCGGCGGCGGCAGCTGCAGCCAAAAGAATTCGCGGATGAAGGCCTGCGGGCTCCAGTTGACGGAAGCCAACATGTTGAGCCCGATGATCTCGATCGCCGCGAAGCCGAACATGAGCGAAGCGACGCCGAGCCAGCCAAGATAGATCGGCCCGATCTGCGCGTCACCGAACTTGCCGAGCCAGTAGCTGAACTGCAGCGGCGTCTGGCGTTCGAAGGGACCCGGGCGGTCCATCGGCACGCCCGCATAGAGGGGGCCGCGGACCTGAACGCGCGTGAAGATGTTCTGATATTGCGCCATCGTCCCCTCCTCAGACCGGCTTGCGCCAGACGTAGATGTCCTTCCACCACAGCCACCAGTCCGCCCAGTTCTGGCCTTCGGGCCAGTAAGGTCCGGAGATGATGATGCAGACCGCGCTCCAGAAGACGGCCGAGAGCGCGAGGAAGAGGCCCAGTCGATGGATGCCGAGCGGCCCGATCGAGTAGCCGATCGTGTCGCGGAAGTAGGTGTTCTCGTGTTCCGCCGTCTTGACGTCCCTGCCGGGCCCGGGATTCGTGCTCGACAGGATCGCGCCGCCATGCATCGCGAGCGCGAGCGCGGTCGTGAAGAAGAACGACACCGCGATCATGTGCGCCGGGTTGTAGTGGAACGCGAGATAGGCGTAGCCGGTGTTCGACACCCAATCGAGATGGGTGAAGATCCCGTAGGGAAAGCCGTAGCTCCACGATCCCATCAGGATGGGGCGGAACACCGTCAAAGTGACGTAGGCCAGGATCGCGAACGAGAATGCGAACGGCACGTGATAGCCGATGCCGAGCTTTCGGCAGATCTCGACCTCCCGGAGCAACCAGGAGGAGAAAGCCCCAATCGCGCAGATCGTAACGATCTGCCAGATGCCGCCCTGCTTCATCGGCGCGAAGCCGAGTCCGTATTTGAGATCCGGCGGATTGATGGAGATCAGGAACGGATTCCAGGTCGGCCCGAGAGCCGCGCCATAGAGGATCATCGAGACGCCGACCGCGGTGAAGATGATCGTGGTCACGCCGAAGAAGCCGACGAAGAACGGCCCCACCCAGAAATCGAACAGGTCGCCGCCGACCAGAGTGCCGCCGCGGACCCGGTATTTTCTTTCGAAACTGAGCATCGCCATGGGACGCTCCTCCTTCTCGGCCGCCGTCTTGGTTCGTGGTTGTGAGGCCTCGAGGTTCGCAGGCGGCGGGGAGAACGGGCTGTCGGCTCGCGCGCCCCGCCGCCGGCGGTCTTGGGCTTCAGCCTATGGGGCCGACCGACGTGCCGATGGAGGCCGCGGGCTTCGCCGCGGGACCATGGGGCTCGAGCCAGTTGAACCGGCTGGTCGACAACAGGATGAAGTGGATGACGAGCGCGAGCACGAAGAGGAAGGTGAACAGAGCCACCAGCGCCCTTCGCGGATCGAAGAGAAGCCACAGTTTCCACATGGCCGCCTCCTCAACCGATCAGCTGCGTCAGCGGCGCAAGCGCCGTGTGCACGCCGTCGAGCACGTCGTTCATCGCGTAGCCGTTCGGCCCGGGGATCCATGGCCGCCACATCCAGACGAGGATGTGAGCGATCACGGCCACGATCGTGAAGCCGATGAAGCTCGAGATGAACACGCTGTGGAATTCCTTGGCTTCGTTCTCGGTCAGTCCCGAGAGCGAGCCCCGTCTGTCGATGTCAGCCATCGCCGTCTCCACAGGTTACCGCGGCCACCCGCGCGGCAGGGTTTTCACCGGCCGGGAGTGGACCCCGGTCGGCCTTCCCGGACCGCCATGCGGGAACATGGCGGTCCGGAAACTCGAACCCGGACCCGAACGGGTCCGGGAAACGTCAGCCCATGAACGCGCAGGCGAGCGTCGCCGCGGCGGTGGCGTGGGCTTGCGAAAACACCGAGCGGCCGCCCGCGCTTCGCCCGCCGGCCGCGCGGCGCGCGATCTCGGCTGCGAGGAACAGTGGGTAGGTTGCGATGACGAGCGCGCGGAACTCCCAGAGCGCCGCCTTGCGGTCGCGCTCCTTCACGAGATCAGGCGCGTGGGCGATGTCGGTCATCGAACAGCCTCCAGCGTCAGGGCGCTCGCGCGCCCGATGTCGTCGGCGCTGACGGAGCCGGAGCCCCGCTGGCGCGCCGCGCGCTCGGCGCCGTCGCGAAGGCGACGCGCGGCCGAGATGCGGATGAGAATCGGTTGGGCTTCGAGCAGCGCGTCGAGCGCGTCCTGCGCTTGCGCGTCCCAGGCGAGCTCGGCGAGCGCGCGGCTCGGCGTCGCCTCGACGCGATCGAGGTCCTGGGCGAGCGGCAGGATCGAGAACAGCGCGTCGAACAGCGCGTTGCAGACCTCCTGCACGAGGTAGGTCGCGCCCGAATAGCCCATGAAGGGCGTGCCGGTGTGCCGCCTGATGATCGCGCCCGGGAACGACGCCGCGATGTAGCGCGAGCGCCCGCCGGCTTCGGCCGCATACATGCGCTCGTTGAACGAGCCGAAGAGCACAAGCGGAGCCTTGTCCCGCACCATGGTGCGGACGAGGTCGTTGTCGGTCTTCTTGCCGGGAACCCGCGGGATCGCGAAACAGCAGGGCAGGCCCATGTCGTCTTCGAGAAACTTCCTGACGCCGCGCACGTAGGTCTCGTTCGCCACGATCGCGAAGGAGGCCGTGGCGAAGAAGTCCTGCGTGACCGACCGCCAGAGATCCCACAGCGGCTTGATGGTCGTGTGCTTCTCGCGCTCGATGAAGGGTTCCGGGTCGAGCCCCGTCAGCCGCCCGAGTTCGCGCAGGAACAGCGTCGTCGACTCGAGCCCGATGGGCGCCTGGAGATACGGCCGCTCCAGCGTCTCGCAGAGCAGGCGGCCGAACTCGCGATACATGCAGACGTTGACTTCCGCTTGCGCGAGCTTGGTCACGTCGGCGAGGTGGGAGCCGAGCGGAAAGGTCATCGCGACCTCGGCCCCGATGCCCTCGATCAGCCGGCGGATCTCAGCGAGGTCGGACGGCATGTTGAACGTGCCGTAGGCCGGGCCGATGATGTTGACCTTCGGATTCTCACCCTCCTTGCGGGGGCGGAGCGCCGGCACGCGCTTCGGGCCGAACTCCGACCACAGCCACGCCATGGCGCGGTTCGCCGACTGCCACTGATCCTCGTCGATCGTGCGCGGCAGGAAGCGCTTGATGTTCTGGCCTTCGGGCGTCACGCCGCCGCCGATCATCTCGGCGATCGAGCCGGTGACGACGACCGCGGGAAGCTCCGGATCGAGCACGGCGCGGGCGCGCTTCATCGCGCCTTCGGTGCCGTGACGGCCGAGCTCCTCCTCGCCGAGGCCCGTGACCACGATCGGCAGCTCATGCGGGGGCAGGGCGTCGGTGTAGTGCAGCACCGAGGTCACGGGCAGGTTCTCGCAGCCCACCGGGCCGTCGATAATGACCTGCAGGCCCTTGATCGCCGTAAAGACGTAGACCGATCCCCAGTATCCGCCGGCGCGGTCGTGATCGAGCACCAGCATCAGATCATCTCCTCCGCCTTCTTGGCGGCGTTCTGCTTGATCAGATGCTTGCGGTATATATCCCGGTAGTCGTCGCGCTTCTCCGGAGTCCGTTCCCAGACGCCCGCCGCATGGCCCTCGCCGACGCCCTCGAAGAAGGACTTCATCGACGCCATACGGGCGCGATTGCCGATCGCGGCGTTGATCACCTCGGCGAGCGAGCCCGCGCCCGCCGGCCCGAACAGGGGACGGGCGGAGATGAGGTTGGTGAAGTAGAGCGCCGGCGTGCCGGCCGCTTTCGCCTTCTGCACCACGGGCGTGGTGCCGATGACGAGGTCGGGCCGATACTCCTCCATCGCCGCGAGATCCTGCTCGAGCGAGGCTCGGAAGCGGACCTCGACGCCGTGCGCTTCGAGCCAGGCGCGGTCGATCTCGCCCTGGGGCGTCTTCGGGCAGGCGGAGCCGACATAGCGGAGGTCCGCGCCGCTCTCGACGAGCAGGCGGCCGACAAGAAGCTCCGAGCCCTCATAGCCCGAAAGCGAGATGCGGCCCTTGATCGGCTTCGCGGCGAGCGCGCCCTTGATCGCGGGCAGCACGGCGTTCTGGGCGGCGGCGATCTTCTCGGCCGGGACGTTCGCCGCGAGGCCGATGTTTTCGAGCCAGGCCGCCGTGCCCTCGTAGCCGACAGGTCCGGAGCCGACAATCGGGCGGCCCGCCGCCTCGAACTCGCGCATCGAGGCCTTGTAGAACGGGTGGATGGCGGCCACGACCGCGCCGTCGAGCGCGGCGTAGAGCTCGCGCCATTCGCGGGTCGGGACCACCGGGCCGGCCGCGAGGCCCATGGGCTCCAGCATCCGCCCGATGCCGACAGGATCGGCGGGGAACATCTCGCCAAGCAGCGTGACGGTCGGCTTCTCCGACCGGCCGCCCTTCGGCGCCTGCACCGGCCCTTGGGCGACTTCGGCGCGGGCGTAGGCCAGCATTGCGCCGGCGAGCACGTCCTTGGCCTCGGCATGGGTCGGCACGCCGAAGCCCGGCACGTCGATGCCGATGATGCGCACGCCGTCGATCTGCTTCGGCAGCAAGCGCAGCGGCACGCCCGAGGCGGTCGGCACGCAGAGATTCGTGACGACGATCGCGTCGTAGAGTGCGGGATCAGCGAGCTTGAAGACGGCCTCGCGGATGTCCTCGTAGAGTTTTCCCGTGACGAGCGTCTCGGAGTTGAACGGGACGTAGCCGACTGTGCGTTTCGCGCCGTAGAAGTGCGAGGTGAAGGTCAGCCCGTAAACGCAGCAGGCCGAACCCGAAAGGATCGTGGCGGTGCGGCGCATCCTGAGGCCGACGCGAAGCGAGCCGAAGGCTGGGCACATCGACTGCGGCTGGTCGTGCGGGCCGACCGGATAGTCGGCGGCGTATTGATCCAGAACCTCGGACTTGCCGGCCTTCGCGGCGGCGGCCCGCATCTCGTCCTTGCCCGCGTGGCAGCCGAGCGCGGGCGTGGAGCCGTCGACGGAACGGGGGACGTCAGCCTCGCCGTCATGCCCGCGCGCAGCGCGGGTATCCACGACTTCGGCGTCGGGCGTCGCGCCAGCCGAAGTCGTGGACACCCGGCCTGCGGCCGCGCATGACGTCGAGGACGCGGCTTCCGCCGGCGCCTTGTCGATCCTGTCGTGGTCGAGATCGAGCTCCATCGCCTCAAACCGCGTCGTAGACGACTTCGAGGGACGGCTTCCGGAAGTCCATGCGCCCGCACATGTCCTCGAAGGTCGCGGGTTCGAGCACCACGCCGCGGCCGACAGCGTCGCCCTTGAAGAGGTTGAGCAGGCCGTCCTGGCTGAGCGGCGTCGGCCGCATCGGCGGCGCGTCGGCGACGTTCTGCGCGAGGCCCTCGAACAGGGGCGACCAGCGCGAGCCCTTCCCGCCGATGATCTCGTAGGACGCGCTCTTGCGGCGGATGTCGTCGTCGGCCGGGATGGAGGCCAGGATCGGGATGCCGGCCTTCTCGGCGAAGGCCGCGGCCTCGCCCGTGCCGTCGTCCTTGTTCACGACGATGCCGGCCACGCCGACATTGCCGCCGAGCCGGCGGAAATAGTCGACCGCCGAGCAGACATTGTTGGCGACATAGAGCGACTGCAGGTCGTTCGACCCGACCACGATCACCTTCTGGCACATGTCCCGGGCGATCGGCAGCCCGAAGCCGCCGCACACCACGTCGCCGAGGAAGTCGAGCAGCACGAAGTCGAAGCCCCATTCGTGGAAGCCGAGCTTCTCCAGCAGCTCGAAGCCGTGAATGATGCCGCGGCCACCGCAGCCGCGGCCGACCTCCGGCCCGCCGAGCTCCATCGCGTAGACGCCGTCGCGCTTGAAGCAGACGTCGCCGATCTCGACCTCTTCGCCCGCGAGCTTCTTCTTCGTGGACGTCTCGATGATCGTCGGGCAGGCGCGGCCGCCGAACAGCAGCGAGGTGGTGTCGCTCTTCGGGTCGCAGCCGATCAGCAGCACCTTCTTGCCCTGTTGGGCCATCGAGTAGCTGAGGTTGGCGAGCGTGAACGACTTGCCGATGCCGCCCTTGCCGTAGATCGCGATAATCTGGGTGGCCTTGGTCGCGGGCTTTTCCTCGGTCGCCTGGGCGACGAGCGCGGCGAGTCTCGCTTCGGCGGTGCTCATGCCGTTCCCTTCCAGTCGATGATCATCTTCAGGCAGGACGGATCGTCGAAGGCGGCGGCGTAGGCGCTCTCCGCCTCCGCGGCCGGCCGGCGATGGGTGACGAGGCCGTCGAGCGACAGCCGCCCCGAGGCCACGAGCGCAGTCACGGCGTCGAGGTCGCGGGGCTTCCATTCGGCCGCGATGCGCAACCGCGCCTCGCGCATGAAGGCGGGCGGGAACGCGAACGAGATCGGCGCCTCGTAGAAACCCGCGAGCACGATCTCGCCGCGGGGCGCGAGGCGCTGGATCAGCGCGTCGACCAGCGAGGCTGCGCCCGAGGCGTCGCAGATCACGCGGTAGTCGCGCCGTGAGTCGGCTTCCGGATCGACGACCGCATAGTCGTCCGCGCCGGACCGACGGGCGGAGTTCGTCTCCCAGACGACCGGGGGCTCCGCGCCGCGCGCGACCGCGATGCGGGCGATCAGCCGGCCGAGCACGCCATGGCCGACGATCAGCTCCGGCTGGGGATGGTCCGCGAAGGCGTGATAGGCGGTGGCCGCGAGCGCGAGCAGGGCCGCGCGTTCGCCGAGCGCGGCGTCGACCGGGGCGACGCGCGCGCCCGGAACCACGAGGCGGCTCGATGCCGCGCCGAACAGGCCGCGGACCTCGCCGAAACATTTCGCGCCGGGGACGAACACCGTCTCGCCGACATGGCGGCCTGACGCGGCCCCCGCCTCGACGACCTCGCCCACGGCCTCGTAGCCGGGGACGAGCGGGTAGCCCATGCCAGGGAAGTTCGGCATGCGGCCGGTCCAGAGCAGCCGCTCGGTTCCGGTCGAGACGCCGCTGAACGCCACGTCCACCACCACGTCGCCGGCCCCCGGCGCGTCGAGCGCGAGCGACCGCACGGCGATCTGACCGGGAGAGGCGAGGACGACGGCGGGAGCGGAAAGGCTCATGGGAAGGCCGTTCGTTGACAGCGACGAATGTCAGATTAACTGGACATCAAATGACGTCAACCAATCTTTACGCCTAGAGGCGCCAAATCGGCCCTTCGCCACGGCGGCGGGCGGTCGTCACGGCGAGCGGAAGCGCGCCGCGGGCGTAGCGGGTGCGGACGTTCCAGAAGCCGGCGCGGGCGAGCAGATCGGCGAGCTCGACCGCCGAGCGCGCCCGCCCGGACCCCATGGCCAGCAGGTAGAAGCCGAAATAGGCGTGGCCGACCCGGCGCGCGCCCGGCATGCCGGCGATCGGCTCGGCGATCATGACCTCGCCGCCCGGCGTCAGCGCGCGATGGGCGAGCCGCAGCAGCGCGAGCGCCGCGTCGTCCTCGTGGTCGTGCAGCACGCGCACGAACGACACGACGTCGGCGGCGCCGAGCGCCGGCGCGTCGAACAGATCCGCGCCCCGGACCGAAACCCGGCCGGCGAGGCCCGCCGCCCGAAGCCGCGATTCGGCGCGCGCCGCGACCTCGGGGAGGTCGACAAGCCGGATCTCGAGATGCGGCCAGCGCTCCGCCGCGGCCTCGGCGAAGACGCCCTCGCCGCCGCCGAGGTCGAGCAGGGAGTTGCGGTCGCCGAAGGAAAAGACGTCGAGCACGTCGTCGGCGACGAAGGACTGCGAGCGCGCCATCAGCTCCGAATAGGGGCCATAGGCGTCCGCCGTCCCGTCCGCCTCCCCGTCGCCCGACGCGGGCCGCGCGCCGCCCTCGGGCGCGGCCGCGTCGCCGGCGTAGGGCCAGAACCGCGACAGCCGCGTCTCGCCCGCCTCCCCCCGCAGCAGCGCGACAGGATCGCGCAGGTCGTCGTAGAGCATGTCGTGATGCGCGATCATGGCGCGCACGCCGTCTTCCGCCTGCAGCACGGAGCCGAGCGCGGCGATCCCGTAGGCGCCGTCCGACCGCGCCTCGACGAGGTCGAGGGCGGCCGCGGCGTCGAGCAGGCGCCGCGCCGCAGCCGGGCTCAGGCCGAGCGGCCCGGCGAGGTCGTCCGCCGTCTTGGGCCCGGATTCCAGCCTGCCCAGAAGATCGAGATCGATCACCGCCCTCAGGATCTGGGAATAGACGAAGCCGGCCGCGAGATCGAACAGCCGGCCGGCGCTCCGCGTCGCGATCGGGCGGATCAGCGGGTTCGCGGCGGCGCGGCGGCGGAAGCCGCGATCGGCCAGCTTCTCGGCGCGCAGCCTGCGCCACGCCTCCTGAAGCCGTTCGCCGGGCAGGACCGGCGGACTGCCGCGATCGTCGTCCGTTCCGGCGATCATGCGGCCTGGGCCTTCGCCCGCGCGGGCATGAAGCGCTGCGTCTCCGCAAGAATGAGCGACTTGAGCAGCGCCTCGCCGGGGCAGGACGGCGTCAGCGCCATGGCGCGCGACACCAGCGCCTTGAGGCGTGCGACGGCGGCGTCGACGCCGAGCTCCAGCACCGCGCTCGGCCGTCCGAGCGCCTTGTCGCGCCCGACCGGCTTGCCGATCGCGCCGGCGTCCCCGGCGTGGTCGGCGATGTCGTCGGCCACCTGGAACGCCTCGCCGATCGTCTCGCCAAGCGCCCGCCACGGCTCGTGCGCCGCTCCGGAAGCCGCGGCGCCCGCGACCGTCGCTGCGGCGAACAGCGAGCCGGTCTTGGCGAGATGATAGGCCGAGAGATCGACCGCGCCCTCGCTCTCCCAGGCCTGACCGGCGGTGATGCCGCCGCGCGATCCGACCGCGCGGCCGACGATCGACGCCAGCGGGCCGATCCGCTCCGGATGGCGCATCTCGGCGGCGGCGACGGTCTCGAACGCCAGCACGATCAGCGCGTCGCCGCACAGCACCGCGATGTCCTGCCCGAAGGCGCGGTGGACCGAGGGCTTGCCGCGCCGCATGTCGGCGTCGTCGAAACAGGGCAGATCGTCGTGCACGAGGCTCGCGCAATGCATCAGTTCGATCGCCGCGGCGGACGCGTCCGCCGCCGCCGGATCGTCGTCGCCGCAGGCGAGCGCCACGGCGAGCGCGAGGCGCGGTCGGATGCGCGCGCCGCCCGGAAAGACGGCGTAATGGAGCGCGTCGGCGAGGCGGGGCGGGCAGTCCGTCTCGGTGGCGCTCCGGATCGCCTGTTCGAGCGCGACTTCGATACGCGGCGTAAGGTCCATGAGGCGCCCCTTTTTCGTGTACCGATTTATTGACTTTCATTCTTGTCCAAAAGATTGGACATTTATGGCGTGCTGTCGAGTGCTTTTTCGAGTTCAACGGCAGTCATATTCCGGTTAATCCGGGTTAATCCGAGAGAGGGAGCGCCGCCTTGAAGCGCGACCGGGTGATCGTCGTCGGCGCCGGAATCGGCGGGCTCGCGGCCGCGGCGATCCTCGCCCGGCGCGGCGCCGACGTGACGGTGCTGGAGCGGGCGGGCGGTCCGGGCGGAAAGATCCGCACGGTCGAGGCCGGCGGCCGGCCGATCGACGCCGGCCCGACCGTGTTCACGATGCGACGCCTGTTCGAGGAAATCGCGGCCGAGGCGGGCTTCGACCTCGACGCGGCGGTCGGCCTCGCGCCGGTCGAGACGCTTGCGCGCCACGCCTGGAGCAGGGAGGAGCGGCTCGACCTGTTCGTCGACCCCGCGCGCTCGGCGGAGGCGATCGGGGACTTCGCGGGCGCGGCCGAGGCGAAGCGTTTCCTCGCCTTCCACGCCGAGGCCGCGCATGTGTTCCGCACGCTCGAGCACAGCTTCATCCGGGCGGCGGCGCCGAGCCGGGCGAAGCTCGTCGCCGGCGCGGGGCTGCGGGGGCTGGCCGATCTCGCCCGCATCCGGCCGTTCGCGAGCCTGTGGTCGACGCTCGGCCGGATGTTCGTCGATCCGCGCCTGCGCCAGCTCTTCGGCCGCTACGCCACCTATTGCGGGTCGTCGCCCTTCGAGGCGCCGGCGACGCTGATGCTGGTCGCCCATGTCGAGATGGACGGCGTCTGGCTGGTGGAAGGCGGCATGATCCGGCTGGCGCAGGCCTTCGAAGCGCGCGCGAAGGCGAACGGCGCCCTCTTCCGCTACGGCGCGGAGGTCCGCTCGATCGACGTCGCGGGCGGCCGCGTCGAGGGCGTCACGACCGCGGACGGAGAGCGTCTCGCGGCCGACGCGGTCGTGTTCAACGGCGACGTCGCGGCGCTCGGGCAGGGCCTGCTCGGCAGAGGGCCGGCGCGCGCCGCGCCGCGCGTCAGCCCGCGCGAGCGGTCGCTGTCGGCCCTCACCTTCTGCCGGACGGCGCGCACGGACGGCTTTCCGCTCGCCCGGCACAGCGTGTTCTTCTCCGACGCCTACGAGGCGGAGTTTTCGGACGTCTTCGGCCGGTCGCGGCTGCCCGAGCGGCCGACCGTCTATGTCTGCGCGCAGGACCGCGACGACGGCGGCGCGCGCGCTTCGGAGGGCACAGCCGAGCGCCTGATGCTGCTCGTGAACGCCCCGCCGATCGGCGACCATTACCAGTTCGGACGCGAGGAGGCCGCGCGATGCGAGCGCAACGCCATGGATCTGCTGGCCCGATGCGGCCTGACCATCGAGTCTTCGGAGACGATCCCGACCAGCCCGAGCGACTTCGCGGCGCTGTTTCCGGGGACCGGGGGAGCGCTCTACGGCGCGGCGAGCCACGGGGCGAACGCGTCCTTCAGGCGCCCGGCGGCCAAGACCTCGCTGCCGGGACTCTATCTGGCGGGGGGCAGCGTCCATCCGGGACCGGGCGTGCCGATGGCGGCGCTTTCGGGATGGCGAGCCGCCGCGTCAGTGATCTCGGACCTCGCTTCGACCGCCCGGTCCCGCCGGGGGGATACGCCTGGTGGTACCTCGACGCCTGGAGCGACGACGGCGCCCGCGGCCTGACGGTCATCGCCTTCGTGGGCAGCGTGTTCTCGCCCTATTACGCGCTGGCGCGCCGCCGCGGCGGCGGAACCGCCGATCCCGAGAACCACTGCGCGATCAACGTCGCGCTCTATGGGCAGGGCGGGCGCTGGGCGATGACGGAGCGCGGCCGCGGCTCGATCGTGCGGGAGCGGGACCGCTTCGTCGTCGGGCCGAGCGAGCTCGCCTGGGACGGGACGGGGCTCACGATCCGGTTCGACGAGGTCTGCGCGCCGGTCCCGAAACGCGCCCGCGGCGTGATCCGCGTGACCCCCGGCCCCCTGCTCGACCGCGCCTTCGCGATCGACGGCGAGGGCCGCCACGAATGGCGGCCGGTTTCGCCCGCCTGCCGGGTCGAGGTGGAGTGCGAGGCACCGGCCATGGCGTGGCGCGGCGACGGCTATCTCGACCTCAACGAGGGCGCCGAGCCGCTGGAGGCGGCGTTCAGGAGCTGGACATGGGGCGCCGCGCCGCTCGGAGACGGCGCCGCGATCCTCTACGACGTCGAGCGGCGCGCCGGCGGCCCGCTGTCGCTCGGCCTCAAGGTCGACGCGGCCGGCGCGCTTTCCTCATTCGAGCCGCCGCCTCTCTCCCGCCTCGCCCCGCCGTTCTGGCGGGCGCCGCGCGCGGCGTGGCGAGACGAGGGCGCGAGCCCGCGCGTCGTCGCGACGCTCGAGGACGCGCCGTTCTACGCCCGCTCGCGCGTCGCGACGCGGCTTCTGGGCGAGGACGTCGTCATGATGCATGAGGGCCTGTCGCTCGACCGGTTCCGCCTGCCGGTCGTGCAGGCCATGCTGCCCTTCCGCATGCCGCGCCGCGCGTGACGCGATGAAGGCGGCGCCGCTTCTTCACCTCTCCCCGGCGGGGAGAGGTCGCGAGGCGAAGCCGAGCGGGTGAGGGGGAGGAGGCCTTTCCGGAGAAGGCGAGGCCCCTCACCCGGCGCTGCGCGCCGACCTCTCCCCGGCGGGGAGAGGTGAAGTCGGCGTCGCGCCCCTGTCGAAGCCCCTATTCCTCGCGCGGCGGATCGGCCTTCTCGCGGTCGCGCCGTGAAAGCGCGTCGGCTGCTCTTCTCCCCTCCCCCTTGCGGGGAGGGGTCGGGGGTGGGGGTGGCTCCGGAGAGGGCGAAAAGGGCGAAGCGGCGTTGTGTCCGCGTTCGAAGCCCTGTTCTGAACCACCCCCACCCTCACCCTCCCCGCAAGGGGGAGGGGTCGGAGACGCCGCGGCCTTTTCGAAAGGTCCCGGTCGCGCCTCAGCGTGCGGCGGATCGAGACCCACTGCCAGCCGAGCAGGCCGAGGATCAGCGAGAAGCTCGCGACCAGTTCGACGAGGCCGAAGGCGCCGTCGCCGATCATCGCGCCTCACCCACGGCCCGCGACCCCTTCGGCGACCTGCCGCCGCTCGAGCCGCGCGAAGGCCTCGGCGACGCCGCCGACGCGCTCGCCGAAGCGCGGGGGATCGGTGCGGGACGGCTCGCCGAGCGCGGCGACCGCCGCGATCAGCGCCGCTCCCGAAGGAACGGCGGGCGCGGCGGACGCGGCCCCGAACCGCGGCGCGACTGCGGCGAGCGACGCCGCGAGGCGCCAGGCCTTGGCCGGCGCGCCGACCACGGCGCGGCGCGAGACGCTGTCATAGCCGGCGCGCGCGACCTCGGCGCCGATCGCGGCGTAGATCCCGCCCGCCGCGGCGATCGCCGGCCGGCAGTCGAACGGCAGCGCCGCGATCCCGTGGCCGGCGCGGGCGTAGAGCCGGTCGGCCTCTGTGAGAAGGCGGCGCACGACGCGGCCAAGTTCGGGCGAGAAGCGCGGCGCGGCGAGGAAGGCGTCGGGGTCGAGCCCCGCCTCGGCGCACCAGTCGAGCGGCAGATAGAGCCGTCCCATCGCGGCGTCCTCGCCGACGTCGCGCGCGACGTTGGTGAGCTGCATCGCGACGCCGAGATCGAGCGCGCGGGCGAGCGGGCCGGGCTCGCGCACGCCCATGACCAGCGCCATCATCAGCCCGACGCTTCCTGCGACCCGGACCGCATAGGCCTCGAGCGCCGGATAGTCGGCGTAGCGCCGGCCGGCGGCGTCCCACGAGAAGCCCTCGATCAGCGCGTCGGGGATCGCGCGCGGGATGCGGCGGCTCGCCACCGCAGCCGCGAAGGCGCGGTCGACGGCGCTGTCCTCGGGCCGCTGCGCATAGGCGCGGTCGAGCCGCAGCGAGAGGCGGGCGAGCGCGTCCGGCCCGCCGTCGCGGTCGACCGCGTCGTCGGCCTCGCGGCAGAAGGCGTAGAGCGCGACGGCGGGTTTTCGCGCGCGCGCCGGCAGCAGCCGCGAGGCGGCGTGGAAGGAGCGCGACCCGGCGGCGAGGATCGCCTCGCAGCGCGCGAGGTCGGCGCGGCGTTCAGCGGACGAAGCTTCGCGCATGCGGAACCACCTGATCGAGGATCTTGGCCGAGCACAGGACGCCCGGAAGCCCGGCGCCCGGATGGGTGCCGGCGCCGACGAGATAGAGGCCTTCCAGCTCCTCGCTGACATTGTGCGGCCTGAACCAGGCGCTCTGGGTCAGCACCGGCTCGAGCCCGAAGGCCGCGCCGTGCGGGCTGAGGAAGTCGTCGCGGAAGGTGAGCGGGGTCGTGACGCGCGACGTGACCAGCGCCTCCGACAGGCCGGGAAGCGCGCTCGCCTCGAGGAAGGCCGCGATCCGGGCGCGGAGCGGCTCGGCCTCGCGCGTCCAGTCGACGTCGCCTTCGAGGTTCGGGACCGGGCTCAGCACGTAGAAGGCGTCGCAGCCCTCCGGCGCGAGCGAGGGGTCGGTCGCGGTCGGCCGGTGGAGATAGAGCGAGAAGTCGTCGGCGAGCCGCTTGGCCGAGAAGATGTCGTCGAGCAGCCCGCGATAGCGCGGCCCCATCAGGATGAGGTGGTGGGGCACGTCCGGATGGCGCCGCTTCAGCCCGAAATGCCACACGAACAGGCTCATCGAATAGCGCGCGCGGGCGAGCTTGCGGTCGGTCCAGCGCCGGCGCGGCTCGCGGCCGAGCAGGCGGCCGTAGGTGAAGGCGCTGTCGGCGTTCGACACCACGACGTCGGCCCGCATCGTCTCGCCGGTCGACAGCGCGACGCCGGCCGCCCGGCCGCGCTCGACCAGGATGCGCTCGACCTCCGCCCCGCAGCGCACCGCGCCGCCCTGCCCCCGGATCAGCCCGACGAGCCCCGCGACCAGCCGGCCGACGCCGCCCATCGGGTAGTGCACGCCCCAGCGGCGTTCGAGCCAGGCGATCAGCGCGTAGAGGCCCGGCGCCGAGAACGGATTCCCGCCGACGAACAGCGGGTGGAACGACAGCGCCTGCCGGAGCCGATCGTCCCTGACGAAGCCCGCGACCAGCGTGTGGACCGAGCGGTAGGCCTTGAGCCGGACGAGCGCGGGCGCGATCCGCGCCATGTCGGCGACGCCCGAGAACGGCGCCGCGCCGAGCTCCTCGAAGCCGACCCGGCAGAGCTCGCGCGAGAAGGCGACGAACCGCTCGTAGCCGTCGAGGTCGCGGGGCGACAGGCGGCGCACCTCGTCGCGCATCGCCTCGGCGTCGCCCGAGCAGTCGAAGGTCGAGCCGTCCGCGAAGCGGATGCGGTAGAACGGGTCCACGGGAACGAGCGTCACGTCGTCGGCCATGCGCCGGCCCGCGAGCGCCCAGAGTTCCTCGAACAGATGCGGCGCGGTCACGATGGTCGGGCCGGCGTCGAAGGTGAAGCCGTCCTGGCGGTGCGTCCGCGCCCGGCCGCCCGGCTGGTCCAGCCGTTCGAGCACGGTGACGCGAAACCCGCGCGCGCCGAGCCGGACCGCCGCGGCGAGGCCGCCGAAGCCGGAGCCGATCACGACCGCATGCGGCCGGCCGTCCGAGAAGGCGGGCGCGCCGTCAGCCATGCGCCGCCCTCCTCGCGTCCGGGACGGCTGCGGGGCAGAAATCGTCGATCAGCGCGCGGACCGCGTCCGGCGCCTCCTCGTGGGCCAGATGGCCGAGGCCGGCGAGCCGCGAAACGCGCGCGGCCGGCGCGAGCCGCGCCACAGCGTCGGCGCGGTCCGGCGGCACCATCGCGTCCTCGTCGCCGACGACGAGCAGCAGCGGCGTCCGGAGCCGGGGCAGGTCGTGGCGCAGGCGTTCGAGGTCCCAGCCGGCCATCATCCCGAACGCGCCCGCGACATGCGAGGTCGTGGCCGCGAGGCGGCGATAGATCGCCTCGTCGGCCGGATCGATCTTCGAGCCGGTCGAGTCGAGCAGGCGCCGGACCGCCGCCGGATCGCGCGCCCGCATCGCGAACAGCAGCGGCGTCAGCGGGTTGAGCGCCATCAGCTTCGCGGCGCCGACGAAGAACGGCCGCGCGAAAGCGTTCGAGATCGGCGCCAGCGCGCCGTTGAGGCTGACGATCGCGTCGGGCGCTGCGAGGCCGTCGAGCGTCATCCGGATCGCGATCGCCGCGCCCGCCGAATGGCCGACGATGAGCTTCGGCCGGACGTCGAGCCGGCGGATCAGCCCGCCGACCGCCTCGGCCATCCCCGTGAGGCTGAGGCGGGCGTGGGGCAGCG
The DNA here is from genome assembly GCA_003241695.1 of Ancylobacter novellus. Lineage (GTDB taxonomy): Bacteria > Pseudomonadota > Alphaproteobacteria > Rhizobiales > Methylopilaceae > Methylopila. Next base: position 392,982 of record QFPN01000004.1, read on the forward strand.
GATCGGTGAAGGCGTGGCCCGGCAAGTCCGGCGCGACGGCGCGGCGCTCCTGCGCCAACTGCGTGAACAGGCCGCGCCAGGAATGGGTCGAGGCGCCCGTTCCGTGCAGCAGCAGCACGTCGTCGCCCTCGCCGGCCATCTGGACATGCCATGTCAGCCCCGAGGCGCGCACGAAGCGGCTCGCCGCTCGGTTCGGCCAGTCGGCGCCGTCGCGGGACCAGTCGAGCCGGGACGGCACGGCTAGCGCCCCTCGCCCTTGCCGGCGCCGGCGCGCGGGAAGAGGGTTCGCATTCGGCTCGGCGCCGGGCGACGCTGCGTCAGCAAGCGAGACCTGCGTGGAACGGGCGCGGCGTCTCCGCCCCCTCCCCCTTGCGGGGAGGGTAAGGGTGGGGGTGGCTCAGAATGGAACGTCGCGCGAAGGCGTAGAGCGGCTTCACCCTCTCCACTATTTTCTGAACCACCCCCACCCCCGGCCCCTCCCCGCAAGGGGGAGGGGAGAAGAGCGCTTCGCGCCGTTTCGCAGACGCCTCGCTCGCGAGAGACGGTGAGGATGAGGGGGAGCATCGCTGCGGTTTCAAGACAGCGTACGTCCGCGTGGACGCGCTCCATCCTGCAGCTTCGGCGCAAAAGCCCCGCGCCCTTGCTGGCGCCGGCGCGCGCGAGAGGGAGACTGAAGCGGCGTCGCAGGGTCCCCCGGCGCCGAACGGGCGCGCGCGCGCTCATCACGCCCTCAGCGGGGCGACGGCGGCCGGCGCCTCCCTGCGCCCGAGCGCGGAGAGCGCCGCGGCGACGATCCCGGCGGCGTCGAGCCCGACCTCTGCGATCATGCCGTCGGGCGTTCCATGGTCGACGTAACGGTCGGGGAGCGTGAGCGTCCGCACCTTCAGTCCCCGATCGAGCGCTCCGGACGCGGCGAGCGCATGCAGCACGAGGGAGCCGAAGCCGCCGGTGGAGCCTTCCTCGACCGTGACCAGCACCTCGTGCTCGCGCGCGAGCCGCAGGACGAGATCGACGTCGATCGGCTTCGCGAAGCGCGCGTCCGCGACGGTGGTGGAGAGACCACGCGACGCAAGCTCGTCGGCCGCCTTCAGCGCGTCGGACAGGCGCGTTCCGAGCGACAGCAGCGCGACCGTCGACCCTTCGCGGATCACGCGCCCCTTGCCGATCGGAAGAACCTCGCCGCGGTCGGGAAGCGCGGCGCCCGTCCCATTGCCGCGCGGATAGCGGAAAGCGATCGGGCCGGCGTCATGGGCCGCCGCGGTCGCCGTCATGTGGACGAGCTCGGCTTCGTCGGCCGGCGCCATCACCACCATGCCCGGCAGGCAGGTGAGATAAGCGAGATCGAACGCGCCCGCATGCGTCGGCCCGTCGGGCCCGACGAGCCCCGCCCGGTCCAGCGCGAAACGGACGGGAAGGCCCTGGATCGCGACGTCGTGGACCACCTGGTCGTAGGCGCGCTGCAAGAAGGTGGAGTAGATCGCGCAGAACGGCTTCAGCCCCTGCGCCGCGAGCCCCGCCGCGAAGGTGACGGCGTGCTGCTCCGCGATGCCGACGTCGAACATGCGGTCGGGGAACTCGCGCGCGAACAGGTCGAGCCCGGTTCCGGCCGGCATCGCGGCCGTGATCGCGACCACGCGGTCGTCGGCGCGCGCCTCCGCCGCGAGGCTTTCCGCGAAGACCTTCGTGTAGGCGGGCGCTCCGGGCTTGCCCTTGGTCTGCGCGCCGGTCGCGACGTCGAAGGCCACGACGCCGTGATACTTGTCGGCGGAGGCTTCCGCGGGCGCGTAGCCCTTGCCCTTCTGCGTGACGACGTGAACGAGGATCGGCCCGGTCTCGGCGTCCCGCACGTTCTTCAGCACGGGCAGCAGGTGGTCGAGATTGTGCCCGTCGATCGGGCCGACATAGTAGAAGCCGAGCTCCTCGAACAGCGAGCCGCCGGACCAGAAGGCGCGGCCGTATTCCTCGGTCTTGCGCGCCTTGTCGAACAGGCCGCGCGGCAGCTTCCTGCCGAGGCGCTTCAGCGCCTCGCGCGCCGACCGGTAGGTCTTGCCGGAGACGAGGCGCGCGAGATGGGCGGAGAGCGCGCCGGTGGGCGGCGCGATCGACATGTCGTTGTCGTTGAGTACGACCACGAGGCGCGCGTCCATCCCGCCGGCGTTGTTCATCGCCTCATAGGCCATGCCGGCCGACATGGCGCCGTCGCCGATCACCGCGACGACGTTGTTGGCCTTGCCCATCCGGTCGCGTGCGACCGCGAAGCCGAGCGCCGCCGAGATCGAGGTGGAGGAATGCGCGGCGCCGAAGGGGTCGTAGTCGCTCTCGGCGCGCTTCGTGAAGCCCGACAGGCCGCCGGGCTTGCGCAGCGTGCGGATGCGGTCCCGGCGCCCGGTGAGGATCTTGTGCGGATAGGCCTGGTGGCCGACGTCCCAGATCAGCACGTCGTCGGGCGTGTCGAACACATGGTGCAGCGCGACGGTGAGTTCGACCACGCCGAGCCCGGCGCCGAGATGCCCGCCCGTGACGGAGACGGCCTCGATGGTCTCGAGCCGGAGTTCGTCGGCGAGCTGGCGCAGGTCGCTTTCGGGAAGCGCCCGCAGATCGGCGGGCGTCACGATCCTGTCGAGCAGCGGCGTGCGGGACGGGGCGGCGGCCGAAGACGTCAGGGCCGGATGAGCCGCGGGCTGCGTCATGGCGGGCCTCCTCAGCGGGCTGTTCGACTGAGCTTACCGCCCCCTGAATGAATGACAACACATCTTTACAGTTCGATTGTCAGACATTCGTTACACAGCGCGCCGCGACCCGCGCGAGCGCGGCAGAATCGGCCGCCGGAAGCGGCGCGTAGCGCGCCGCCATCGCCTCCGACAGCCGCTCGGCATGGGCGGTCGGCCGGGGCGAGACGTCGATGACGACGGCGGGCAGGCCCAACGCCTTGACGGCGCGCGCCGCCGCCATGGCGTCCTCCTGGCCGCGGGCGCGGCCGCCCTGCCCGTCGCGCGCGACGTTGGCCTGGCCGTCGGTCAGGAACACGAGCGTCGGCGCGTCGCCGCGCCGGCGGGCGGCTTCGGCCATCACCGCCGCCTGGTCGATCGCGCTCGCGAGCGGCGTGCCGCCGCCGCCGGGCATGCCGCCGAGGGCGCGACGCGCCCGCGCGAGCGACCGCGTCGGCGGCAGCACGATCTCGGCCGCGGCGCCCCGGAAGGCGATCAGCGCCACCTCGTCGCGCCGGACATAGGACTGCGCCAGCAGCAGCTCGACCGCGCCCTTGGCCTCGGCGAGCCTGTGAAGGGCGGCCGATCCGGAGGCGTCCACCACGAAGACCGCGAGCGAGCGCCGGCTCTCCTTCAGGCGGCGGACGCGGAAATCGTCGCGTCGGACGATGACGGCGGAGCGGCGCGCGGCGTGGCCGGACGCGGCGTCGCGCTCGTGCTCCGCCCGGCGCACGGCCTGCCAGGGCGCGGCGGCGACGAGCGTCGCGAGCAGATCGAGCCGCGCGCCGCCCGAGGGACGCCCGGCGCGCGCGCCGATCGGACGGCCGCGGCGTTTCGAGGCCTGGGTCGCGCCGCTCCGGCCCTGGCCGCCGCTCGCGGACCGCGGACCGCTTGCGGCGGCGGCGTCGAGCAGGCCCGCGGGCAGCGCCGCGGCCGCCGCGGCCAGCACCCGGTCGCGCAGATCCTGCGGATGGCCGGGCGCGCCGTCGTCCGCGTCTTCGTCGGGACCGGAGCCGCCTTCGCCCGGATCGGAGGCCTCCGGCGGGGGCGGCGGCTCGGCGCCATCGGCGGGCGCAGGCGCGCAGACCGCGCGGGGGCCGAGCGCGAGCCGAGCCGCGAGCGCGAGGTCGGCTTCCGCGACCGTCGTCCGCCCGGCGAGCGCGGCCGAGGCGCGCGCCGCGCCGCAGGCGAACATCAGCGGCCGCAGCCCCCCGACCCCAAGCGCGAGCGCGGCCTCGGCCAGCGCTTCGATCGCGGCGTCTTCGATCGCGACGGCGGGCAACGCCCGGCGCGCCGCGGCGACGGCGTCGGGCTCCGGCCCCGCCGCCGCGAGGTCGCCGAGCCCGACCCGATCGACGCCGGCCGAAAGCCCCAGCCGTTCGGTGAGCACGGCCGGGGGCGGCGGATCGTCGTCGCGCCCCTCGTCGAGCGCGACCACGGCGACCACGCCGCGGTCGAGCGCGGCGGCGAGCCGGCCAGCGAGGCCCGGCGGCATCCGCTCCGCGCCCGGCGCGACCAGCGCGCCGCCGTCCGCCGCCGCCAGCAGGCCGCGCTCATGGACGGGGCGGCCCGCGGCGAGCGTCGCCGCGAGATCGAGGCCGCCGAGCAGCCGGTCGTCGCCGACGCCTGGGCCGAGCCGGACCATCGGCGCCTCCGCGGGTAGAAGCGTGCGCAGGAGCGCGGCCAGCCGGTCGCGGGCGGGACCCGCAGGCCCCCTCACCCAGAGCCCGCCGAGCGCCGCCGGATCGATCGCGACGAGCGCGACCGCCGCCATGGCGTCGCGCCATGCGGGGGAGACGCGCTCGCCCCCGGCCGGCGCGGTCATCCCAGGATCTCGGCGACCGCCCGCTCGACGCGGGCGGAGGAGCCGGTCTCGTCGAGCGGATTGCGGCGCAGGCGATGGCGCAGCGCCGGGACCGCGATCCGCCGCAGATGCGCGTCGCCGACCGCCTTCGCGCCTTCGAGCGCCGCGAGCGCCCGCGCGGCGCGCATCAGGGTGAGCTCGCCGCGCAGGCCGTCGGCGCCGACCGCGACGCACAGGCCCGCCATCGTCTCGAGCGCCTCGTCGGGCACGTCGATCGCGTCCAGCCGGTTTCTCGCGCGCGAGACGCGGCGGCGGATCCGGGCGTCGGCCTCCTCCCAGGCGGCGCAGAAGCCGGCCCGGTCGCGCTCATAGGCGTCGCGGCGCTTCACCACCTCGACCCGCGAGGGCACGTCGACGGGCGTGCGCACCTCGACGCAGAGGCCGAAGCGGTCGAGCAGCTGCGGACGAAGCTCGCCCTCCTCCGGATTGCCGGAGCCGATCAGGACGAAGCGCGCCGGATGGCGCACCGACAGGCCCTCGCGCTCGACCACGTTCTCGCCCGAGGCCGCGACGTCGAGCAGCAGATCGACCAGATGGTCCTCCAGCAGGTTGACCTCGTCGATGTAGAGGAAGCCGCGATTGGCGCGGGCGAGCAGGCCCGGCTCGAACGCCTTCTCGCCGCGCGAGAGCGCCCGCTCGAGGTCGAGCGCGCCGACCACCCGGTCCTCGGTCGCGCCGAGCGGCAGGTCGACGACCGGCGCGCGGCGGGAGACGACGCCGGGCCGCCGGCCGGCTTCCGCGCAACACGGGCAGGCCTGATCAAGGCTCGCCGGGTCGCAGCCGTAGACGCAGCCCGCGACCGCCTTCTGTTCGGGGAGCAGCGCCGCGAGCGCGCGCACCGCCGTCGATTTTCCGGAGCCCCGGTCGCCGATCGCGAGCACGCCGCCGACCGTCGGGTCGATCGCGGCGATCAGCAGCGCGGTCTTCATCTCGTCCTGGCCGACGATCGCCGAGAACGGATAGGGCCGGCGCGCGAGCGCGCCCGCCATGGCGGGCGCTGCGGAAACGTGCGGGCGGTCAAGCATGGGCGTCCCTTCCCCGCCTTCCGTTTGCGAGATCGCCGCCGAACGGCTGGAGGCGCTCTTCTCCCCTCCCCCCTGCGGGGAGGGGCCGGGGGTGGGGGTGGCTCCGGATAAGGCGCAGAAAGCGAAGCCGCTCTACGCCCACGTTCGAAGCCCTGTTCTGAGCCACCCCCACCCTCACCCTCCCCACAAGGGGGAGGGAGCGGAGGCGTCGCGGACGCCGATTTCCGCTCCCGCCTGACTGGAAGGGGAAGGACGGATCGACCGAGCGAGCGGCGCCGAAAAACTCAAGCATGGGCGGGCTCCCGGCGGAAGCGCAGGTCCGGCGCGAGCCGCGGCGGCAGGCGGAACTGGACCGTCTCCTCCACGCCTTCGGCCGTCTCGACGGCGACGTCCCGCCAGGCGGCGAGGCGTGCGATCACGTCCTTGACCAGCCGCTCGGGCGCCGAGGCGCCGGCGGTCAGCCCGACCGCGTCGGCGGCGTCGAGCCAGGCGAGATCGATCTCGGCGGCCGAGCCGATCAGGTAGCTCGGCCGGCCGGCGCCTTCGCCGATCTCGCGCAGGCGGTTCGAGTTCGAAGAGTTCCGCGCGCCGACCACGAGGATGGCGTCGACCAGCGGCGCGAGCTCCAGCACCGCTGTCTGCCGGTTCTGGGTCGCGTAGCAGATGTCGCGCACGTCCGGCCCGACGATCATGGGGAAGCGGCGCTTCAGGGCCGCGATCACCTCGCGGGTGTCGGACACCGACAGGGTGGTCTGGGTCACGAAAGCGACGCGGGTCGGATCCGGAACCTCGATGGTTTCGACCTCCGCGACGCGCGCGATCACGTGCAGGCGGCCGTCGACGCGCCCCCTGGTGCCCTCGACCTCCGGATGACCCTCATGGCCGACGAGCACGACGTCGAAGCCGAGCGCGGCGTAGCGCGCCGCCTCCTTGTGGACGCGGCCGACCAGCGGGCAGATCGCGTCGATGACGTCGAGCCCGCGCGCGGCCGCGGCGGCCTCCACCGACCGCCCGACGCCGTGGGCGGAGAACACGGTCACGGCGCCGGCCGGGATCTCGTCGACCTCGTCGACGAAGACCGCGCCCTTGGCGCGCAGCGCCTCGACCACATGGGCGTTGTGCACGATCTCGTGGCGCACATAGACCGGCGCGCCGTGGATCGCGATCGCGCGCTCGACGATCTCGATCGCCCGCACGACCCCCGCGCAGAAGCCGCGCGGCCGGGCGAGCACGATGCGGAGGGGGCGGAGGGCGGTTTCGAGCGATCCTCGGGACGCAGCCGCGACGGTTGCGCGCCCCCGCCTTTCCGGTCCGCGCGTCGGCGGAGCCGCGGACGATGTCGTCCTCTTTCTCATTCCGCCGCCTCCCGTTCGGTCCCGACCTCGGCCCAGACGGCCGACAGCGCCGCGATCAGGTGGTCGACGTCGGCGTCGGTGTGGAGCGGCGACGGGGTGATGCGGAGCCGCTCCGTGCCGCGCGGCACGGTCGGATAGTTGATCGGCTGGACGTAGACGCCGTGCTCGTTGAGCAGCCGGTCGGACAGGCGCTTGCAGACCACCGGGTCGCCGACCATCACCGGCACGATGTGGCTCGGATTGGCGAGATGCGGGATGCCGGCCCGGTCGAGCCGCCGCCGCACGCGCGCCACCCGGTCGCGCTGGCCGAGCCGCTCGCTCTGGCTTTCCTTCAGATGCCGGATCGAGGCCGTCGCCCCCGCCGCGACCGAGGGCGGCAGCGCGGTGGTGAAGATGAAGCCCGAGGCGAAGGAGCGGATGAAGTCGATCGCCGGCTCCGAGCCCGCCACATAGCCGCCGACGACCCCGAAGGCCTTGCCGAGCGTTCCCTCGATGAAGGTGAGCCGGTGCATCAGCCCGCGCTCCTCGGCGACGCCGCCGCCGCGTTGGCCGTACATGCCGACCGCATGGACCTCGTCGAGATAGGTCATCGCGCCGTGCCTGTCGGCGACGTCGCAGATCTCGGCGATCGGCGCGACGTCGCCGTCCATCGAATAGACGCTCTCGAAGGCGACCAGCTTCGGGACCGACGGGTCGGCCTCCGACAGCAGACGGTCGAGGTCCTCCGGGTCGTTGTGGGCGAAGACGCGCTTGGCTCCCCTGCCCTGCCTTATGCCGTCGATCATCGAGGCGTGGTTGAGTTCGTCGGAGAAGGTCACGCAGCCGGGGATCTGGCCGCCGAGCGTCGCGAGGCTCGCGAAGTTCGACACGAAGCCGGAGGTGAAGATCAGCGCCGCCTCCTTGCCGTGGAGGTCGGCGAGCTCGGCCTCGAGCATGACGTGGTCGTGGTTGGTGCCGGAGATGTTGCGCGTGCCGCCGGCCCCCGCCCCCGCCCGGTCGATCGCCTCGTGCATGGCGGCGAGCACGTCGGGGTGCTGGCCCATGCCGAGATAGTCGTTCGAGCACCACACCGTCACCTCGCGCCGGCCGCGCTCGGTGTGGTGGATCGCCCGCGGGAACGAGCCCGCCTTGCGCTCGAGATCGGCGAAGACGCGGTAGCGGCCCTCGCGCCTCAGCCCGTCGAGCCGCTCGCGGAAGTACTGGTCGTAGGACATCGTCTTCCCCCTTCAGGCTTCTGTCGCGCGAACGGCGCGGGTCCGCTTCGAGCGGCGGTTGTCGTTGACGGCCTCGGGGCCGAGCGCCCCGCGCCACAGCGCCCCGGAGTCCCAGGGCAGCGCGAGAAAGACGTGTTCGACCAGCGCGAGCGCGAGCAGCGTCGCGACCAGCGCCACGCCGACGATCTCGAAGTCGCTGGGCTCCTCGCCCGTCCCGAACAGCGCGATCCCGGCGAGCGCGGCCGCCGTGGCCGAGATCGTGAGCGCGAAGAACAGGCCGACGGGCCGGGTCCGGAAATGGCCCGCGAGATAAGCGAGGTGCTTCGGCAGGAAGCGCTCGCCGGGATTGGGCACGCCGACGAAGATGTTGAGCTTGGCCGAGAGCCGCATGATCCAGAGCGTCATGAAGGCGCAGAAGCCGACATGGTTCTCGCCGCCGAGCGTCAGCGCCGCGACCGCGGCCGCCGAGGCGAGCAGCACGACCTCGTGGTGGATGACGCTCGCCGCGGCCGCCCGGAAGCGCGGCCAGCCGGTGAGCGCGGCGTCCGGGGCGTTGCGGTTCGGCCCCGTGACGCAGCCCGTGAGGAACAGCAGCTCGTTCCAGCCCCAGACCCCGATGGCGCAGGCGAAGGCGAGGAAGGCCGCGGACGGCGTCGCGCTGCGCGAGGCGAATCCGAGGCCGACGAGGCACGCGACGAGAAGAACGGTCGCGGCCGCGATGCTCCAGCCGAAGGCCTCCGGCCGGCCCCGGTCGAGCCGGATGATCGCGCCGGTGGCCGACCACCAGAGCAGGATCACGAACAGCACGGCGAGGATCGCGACGGTCATGGGAGACGCGCCCGACCATTAGGAGAAGCCAACTGCGCGCCCATCGCGCTCACCAGACCGGCGCGAGGCGTGGGGACGCGGGGACGTCGTTCGGGATCGTGCGGACCGCATAGAGCCGCAGGAAGATCAGGCCCGCGGCGGCGCCGAGCCCCGCCGCCTTCAGCCGACCGACGACGCCGCCCTGCTTCTTCGCCGCCGCGATGCCGTCGGAGATCCGGCACATGCGCTCGAAGCCCGCCTTGAAGGCCGGATGGTCGAGGTCGAGCGTGAAGGGGAAGACCTGTTTCGAGATCTCGGAGGTGAGGTTCAGGACCTTCGTGTCGTACCAGGTCGGGTCGACCCCGAGCGCCTTGTGGAAGGCGGGGCGCGCGTGGTCGCGAACGTACATCGTGGCGTAGACCGCGAGCAGGAAGAAGCGGATCCAGAGCTTGTTGACGAAGCTTTGGGTCAGCTTCGGGTCCGAGCGCATGATGATCGCGAAGGCTTCGCCGTGGCGGAACTCGTCGTTGCACCAGCGCTCGAACCACTTGAAGATCGGGTGGAAGCGCTTGTCCGGGTTCCGCTCGAGGTGGCGGTAGATCGTGATGTAGCGGGCGTAGCCGATCTTCTCGCTGAGATAGGTGGCGTAGAAGATGAACTTCGGCTTGAAGAAGGTGTACTTCTTGGCCCGCGCCAGGAAGCCGAGGTTCACGCCGATCCCCATGTCCTTGAGCGCTTCGTTGATGAAGCCGGCGTGGCGGCTCTCGTCGCGCGTCATGAAGCCGAACAGCTCGCGCACGTCCGGGTTCTGGATGCGCTTCTTGATCTCGGCGTAGAGCACGCAGCCGGAGAACTCGGCGGTGAGCGAGGAGACGAGGAAGTCCTTGAACTCGGCCTGCAGCTCCGGCGGCAGGGCCTCGAGCGAGAACTCGTCGAACTCCGGCGTCTTGTGGAAGTGCTCCTTGTTCTCGTCGCGGCGCATCTCGGCGACGATCTGGTCCCATTCGGCGCGCACCGCCGAGACGTCGATCTTGTCCATCGCCGCATGGTCGGTGGTGTAGAAGCGCGGGGAGAGCACGGTCTCCTCCATGGCCCCGACGGTGCTTTCGTTGGGGCTCAGGCCGCCCTGCGGCACGCCGCCCTCGATCGCGATCATGACGCGCTCCTTTCGTCGAAACCGACTTCGTAGAGGTCCGTGAGCTCGAGATAGGCGGCGACCGGGGTCCAGATCCGGCCCCAGAGGCCCGCCTGCACCACCGTGGCGCGGCAGCGGCGCACGACGCGGCCGCCAAAATTGGGCGTCGGCGGCGGGTCCTTGACCGTGACCTCGTCGCCGGGTCCGACCTCGTAGCCGTCGAGGAAGACGTAGGCGTGGAGCGACTCGGTCGTGTGCTCGACGTCGACGGTGCAGTCGACCTCGAAGCGCCGGCGGAACAGCGGTTTCGCGGCGATCGGCCTCTCGGCCGCCTGACGCTTCCGCGCATGGGTCGCGGCGACGATCATCGGGCGCCCTCCTTCTGTTCGAGCAGCCGGGCGAAGGCCCCGGCGTTGCCGTAGCCGAAGGAGTCGAGGAACACCTTCTGGCCGGTCATCAGGTCGGTGAGGGTGAGGCGTCCGTCCTCGCGGCGGGCGAGCTCGTAGGGCGCGTCGACGGGCGCGCCCAACTGCTTGCGGCCGTAGGAGAGGCCGTTCAGCGCGCCCCAGACGAAGCCGTCCTCGACGCCTGGCTCGGTGACGCGCAGCAGCCGGCCGGTCTCGGCGTCGATCACGCGCGCCTTGCCGACCCCGGCGTCGAGAATGGTGAGCAGCCGGCTCTCCACGGTCGGGCTCTCCTCCATCCGGAAGGCGCCCACATTCGCCGCGCCGCCGGCGAACGCCGCCGCGAGCGCAGCCGCCGCCAGGACGCCCGCGCCGATCAGGAAGCCGCGGGGCGGGCTGAAGTCGTCGGCGGGGACCGTGGCCATCGTCGTCGCCTCCTCAGCTCGCCAGCGCCGCGGGCCGCGGCGACGGCTGCGGCCGAAGCTCGGGCGTCGCGGCGGCCGCGGGCGGCGCGACCCTGGCCGCGGCGCCGTTCAGAAGCGCGTCGGCGAGCGCGGAGGCGGCGCGTTCGGGATCGGCCAGCGCGCGGAGCGTCGGCTCGGGGGCCTTGAGCCGCCACGGCCGGGCGTGCGGCCAGAGCGTGAGATAGGCGATCCGGGCGTTCGGCCCGAGGCCGAGCGTCAGGTCGCCGGTCCCGTCGCCGAAGAGCTTCAGGTCGGCGCTCTCGACGGTCTTGAGCGGCAGGTTCAGCGTCGCGGTGAGCGCGACCCCGATTGACATCACCACCCGCCGGTCGGTGATCGTGTAGACCGAGCAGCGCGCGGTCGCCCAGGCGAGGACGCCGAGGGCCGCGAGCGCCGCGGCCGCGATCGGCAGCAGCGACAGCGCCCGGACGGCCGCCGCGTCCGCTCCGCCGTCGGCGTAGCCCGAGGCCGCCCGCCAGGCCGCGAAGGCCGCGAAATAGAGCGCGACCTCGCGGCAGCGGAACGCGCGCAGCGCGAGCGCCCGCCAGTTCGGCGAGCCCTGCCAGAGGATGCGCTCGCCGGCCGGCAGCGGGCCGGGCAGCCCGTGAGGCCGTCCCTCGCCCGCGCTCACAGCAGCGGCTCCGCGCGGCCCGGATGGGCGTAGAGCAGGCCGGCGCCGTAATAGGCGCAGATCTTGTCCTCCTCGAGCAGCGTGACCTGATCCGGGGTTTTGGTCCGGGGCACGCCCGGGAAGTTGTCGGCGTAGAGCGCGCTCACCCGGATCATGCCGCGCCGTCCGTCGATCTTGGCGAAGGTCGAGGGCAGCAGCACCCGGTCGCCGCGCGGCAGCTCCACCTCGAAATAGCGCGTCATGTATTCGGACCGGTCGACCCAGACGTCCGAGACCACGCCCGCCGCCTCCTTGTCGCCGCCGATCACCGGCCAGCCGCGCGGATCGGGATCGCCCGGCGCGACGTAGTAGTCGGGCGCGGCCCTGAGGGGCACGATCTTCGGCTCGCCTTCGACGGTGAGGTCCGGAACGTCCGCGCGCTCGACCCAGGCGCCCGGCCCGACGCCCGCCGCCATCGGATCGCCGACCGGCGCGTAGGGCGCGCCCGAGAAGCCGGCGGTCGGCGCCATCGCGAGATCGGCCCGCTCGACCTTGCCGCTCGGCAGCGACACCGTGCCGTGGCCGGCGTGGAGCAGATAGGTCTTCGGCGCGGGAACGAAGGGGAAGCCCTCGATCCGCACGCCGCGGCCGACCGGATGGTCCTCGACCAGCGGGTAGCCTTCGCGCTTGTTCTCGCGATGCAGGTAGTAGATCAGCCCCGCGAAGAACGCCCAGAACAGGTACAGCGAGACCAATGCGAGATCGATGTGCGGGGTGACTGCGAGGTAGGAGTACATGGCGTTTCTCCCGTTCGGGACCGCCGCGTTTTCCGCGGAGGCCCGGTCGTTCCGGTTGCTGCGGCTCAGGCCGGCATGTCGGCCAGTCCGATCTTTCTCGCGCCCTCGGCCTCGTCGCGCGCATGGCGCACGAGCGGACCGACGGCGATCAGCGTCATGACGAGAAGCAGAAGCTCGACGCCGTAGACGGCGCCGTAGCCGGCGTAAGGGGTCGCGCCGGCGATATGGCCGACCGCGTCGCGGAGCGCCCCGCCGAGCGCGAGCGCGACGCCGCCGGCGGTCGCGGTCACCGCGCCCCAGGCCCCGAGCGCGAGCCCCGTGCGGCCGGGATCCTCCATCGACATCGCGGCGGTCAGCGTGCCGACCGAGAACAGCCCGCCGCCGAAGCCGATGGCGACGACGCCGAGCCGGAAGACGAGCGCGGATTCGAGCGGGCCCGCGAGCATCACCGCGGCGAAGGCCGGCAGGCCGACCACGGCGCCGAGCGAAGCGACGATCAGCGGATCGCGGCCGCGCCCAAGCGCCCGCGCGGCGAGCCAGAAGGCCGCGAGCGCGCCGAGCGCGAACAAGGCGGTGAGCGCCGAGGTGCCGCCGACCGACAGGTGCAGCACCTGCCCGCCATAGGGTTCGAGCACGATGTCCTGCATCATGAAGGCCGCGGTTCCGAGGCCGAGCGCCCAGAGGAAACGGCGCGCGCGCCGGTCCGCGGTGAAGTCGCTCCAGGCGTCGCGGAAGCGCGGTCGCGCGGTCTCGGCCGCCATCGCCTCGGCGCGCCTGCGGTCGCGCGGCTCCATCTTCCAGAGCGCCGCGACGTTGAGCACGAAGGTCGCGGCCGCGGCCCCCTGCACGACCTGGATCAGCCGCACCTCGGAGAAAGTCGCGAGCAGCAGGCCGAAGAGGAAGCCGCTCACCACCATGCCGGCGAGCAGCGAGACGTACATCAGCGCGACGACGCGGGCGCGCGACTGCGGCGCGGCGAGATCGCTCGCGAGCGCGAGACCCGCCGTCTGCGTCGTCTGGAGCCCGGCGCCCACGAGCAGAAAGGCGAGCGACGCCGCGACCGGGCCGGCATAGGCGTTCGGCGGCGGGTCCATGGCGAGCACCAGCAGCGCGAAGGGCATAATGGCGAGGCCGCCGAACTGCAGCATCGTTCCGAACCAGATGAAGGGCGCGCGCCGCCACCCGAAGGCCGAGCGGTGATGGTCGGACTTGAAGCCGATCAGCGCGCGCAGCGGCGCCGCGACCAGCGGCAGCGCCACCACCGCGGCGACGAGCGCCGCCGGCACGCCGAGTTCGACGATCATCACCCGGTTCAGCGTGCCGACGAGCAGCACGGTCGCCATGCCGACCGACACCTGGAACAGCGACAGCCTGAGCAGGCGCGACAGCGGCAGGTCCTCGCTCGCGGCGTCCGCGAAGGGCAGGAAGCGGGACCCGAGGACGATCCAGATCTTGGCCGAGTCGCGGAGGATCATGGGCGGTCTCCCGCTCCGCGAACGACCGACGCGGGGCTCAGGCCTTCACCTCTCCCCGGCGGGGAGAGGTCGGCGTGCAGCGCCGGGTGAGGGGGTCTCCCGCTTTCGGTAAAGGGTCGAGCCCCCTCACCCGCCGTCGCTGGCGCGACGTCGACCTCTCCCCGCCGGGGAGAGGTGGAAGGCGGCGGCGCTTCCTGCGCCAGCTCCATGACCTGGCTGATGTAGAAGCCGCTCGTCACCCGCGCGGTGCGGCCGCAGGCCAGTCCAGCGACCGACCGCGCCAGCGCTGCGCGAAGTCTCTCCTCCGCGACCGGCTCGATCGCGGGCGAGCGGTCCGAGCGCGGGAACAGCTTGCCGAATGCGTGCATGGCGCCGAGCAGCCGGGTGCGCGGCGCGAAGGTGAACAGGATCGATCTCTCGACCCGCGGCGCGAGGGCGCGCAGCGTCGCGACCGCCTCGGCGAGCGGATAGTGTATGAGCACGTCCATGGCGACGACATGGTCGAAACGGCCGAGGCGCTCGTCCAGCAGGTCGCCGACGCGGAAGTCGAGCCGGCCCGCGAGATCCTTCGGCGCGCGGTGGCGGGCGAGCGCCACGAGCTTCGGCGACAGGTCGATCGCGACGACCGACGCTCCGCGCCGCGCGGCCTCGACGGCGAGCGCGCCGGTGCCGCAGCCGGCGTCGAGCAGGCGAAGGCCGCTCATGTCTGCCGGAAGGATGCCGAGAAGCTCCGCGCGCATGCGGTCGCGGCCGGCGCGCACGGTGGCGCGGATGCGGCCGAGCGGCGCGTCGGACGTCATCTGCTCCCAGGCGGCGACGGCCGTGCGGTCGAAATAGGTCTCGATCCGGGTCAGGCGGTCGCGATAGGCGGCGTCGGTCATCGCATCGTCCTCAATCGAACCCGAGGAGATCGAAAATGTCGCGGTCCTTCAGCGGCCTGGCGGGGACCGGCTCGACCCCGGCCCAGAGCAGGGCCGCGAGCCGCAGATATTCGGCCTGCACCTCCGCGACGCCCTCGCCCTCCATCTCGAACAGGGTCGCCTTCTTCAGCCGCGAGCGGCGGATGGCGTCGAGATCCGGCAGCCGCCCGAGCGTCCGCATGCCGGTCGCGGCGTTGAAGCGCTCGATCTGGTCGACGTCGGCAGAGCGGTTGGCGATGCAGCCGGCGAGGCGCACGTCGTAGTTTTTGGCCTTCGCCCCGATCGCCTGGACGATGCGGTTCATGGCGAAGATCGAGTCGAAGTCGTTCGCCGTGACGACGATCGCACGCTCGGCGTGCTGAAGGGGCGCCGCGAAGCCGCCGCAGACCACGTCGCCGAGCACGTCGAAGATCACGACGTCGGTGTCTTCGAGCAGGTGGAACTCCTTCAGGAGCTTCACCGTCTGCCCGACCACGTAGCCGCCGCAGCCCGTGCCGGCCGGCGGCCCGCCCGCCTCGACGCACATCACCCCGGCGTAGCCTTCGGTGACGAAATCCTCGGTCCTCAGTTCCTCGGAGTGGAAGTTCACCGTCTCGAGCACGTCGATGACGGTCGGCATCAGCCGCTTGGTGAGGGTGAAGGTGGAGTCGTGCTTCGGGTCGCAGCCGATCTGGAGCACCCGCTTGCCGAGCTTCGCGAAGGCGACCGAAAGGTTCGAGGAGGTCGTGGACTTGCCGATGCCGCCCTTGCCGTAGACGGCGAAGACCTTCGCGCCCTCGATCTTCTGGCGCGGATCGAGCGCGACCTGCACGGAGCCCTCGCCGTCGAGGCGGCAGGGTCCGGCGACCGAGGTTGTGATCTTGGTGTGGGCGTTCATGCGAGCGCTCCTTCCTTCACCTCTCCCCGGCGGGGAGAGGTCGACGCGAAGCGTCGGGTGAGGGGGAGCCGGGCTTTCAGAACGAAGAGCCCCCTCACCCGCTCGGCTTCGCCTCGCGACCTCTCCCCGCCGGGGAGAGGTGAAGAAGGCGTCGCGTTCAAGTTCGCCATCTCATCCCCCTCAGGCCGCCGCCGGGGCGCCGACGACGCCCTCCAGACGGTCTTCGAGTTCCTCGACCGCCTCGCGCAGCGCCTTCAGCATCGCGTCGTCGGGCGTCCAGTAATGACGGTCGTGGGCCTCGATCAGCCGGTCGGCGACGCGCGCGGCCGAGGTCTTGTTGAGGCTCGCCAGCCGCTCCCGCATCACGGGGTCGAGCAGGTAGGTGTCGGTGATCTGCTTGTAGACCCAGGGGTCGACCTGCCCGGTGGTCGCCGACCAGCCGAGCGTGTTGGTGACGTGGGCCTCGATGTGGCGCACGCCCTCATAGCCGTGGGCCAGCATCCCCTCGAACCACTTGGGGTTCAGCAGCCGCGTGCGGGTTTCGAGCGCGACCTGCTCGACGAGCGTGCGCACCGCGCCCTCGCCCCGCGTCTGGTCGCCGATATAGACCGGCGGCGCCGCGCCGCGGGCGCGCTTCGAGAGCCGGGTCAGCCCGCCCAGCGTGTCGACGTACTGGTCGAGCGTGGTGACGCCGGTCTCGATCGACTCGAGGTTCTGGTAGGCGAGATCGACGCCCGAAAGCGCCGCGCCCAGAAGCTCCGGCTCGGCGCGCGGGCGGCCGTTCACGCCGTAGGCGAAGCATTTGCGGCGGCCATAGGTCTCGGCGAGGTCGTCCTCGTCGGACCACAGGCTGTTCTCGATCATGTGGTTGACGTTGGCGCCGTAGGCGCCTTCGGCGTTCGAGAACACGCGCAGCGCCGCGGTCTCGAGGTCGCAGCCCTTCTCCGCCTGGTAACGGAGCGCGTTGCGGCGCACGAAGTTGCGCTCCGTGGGCTCGTCGGCGGAGGCCGCGAGCCAGCAGGCCTCGGCGAGCATCCTGACCTGCAGCGGCAGCAGGTCGCGGAAAATGCCCGACAGCGTCATCACGACGTCCACGCGGGGACTGCTGAGTTCGTCGAGCGGCGCCAGCATCGCGCCCGCGACCCGGCCGTAGCCGTCGAAGCGCGGCCGCGCGCCGAGAAGCGCCAGCGCCTGGGCGATGGGGCCGCCTTCCGTCTTCAGCGTGTCGGCGCCCCAGAGCACCAGCGCGATCGATTCCGGGAACGGATTGCCGTCGGCGGCGTGGCGGGCGAGCAGCCGGGCGGCCTGGCGAGCGCCGTCCTTCATGGCGAAGGCGGACGGGATGCGGAACGGGTCGAAGCCGTGCAGGTTGCGGCCCGTCGGCAGGATGGCGGGCGAGCGCAGCAGGTCGCCCGCCGGCGCCGGGCGGATGAAGCGACCGTCGAGCGCGCGCAGCAGCGCGGGCAGCTCGTGGTCGCGGCCGAGCAGCTCGGCCACGCCCTCGGGCGCCTCGCCGCCCGCGGCCTCCGCGAGCGCCGCCATGGTCTCCGCGATCTCCGCCGCGCCCGGCGCCTGGCCGACGACGTGCAGCCCGTGCGGGATCAGCGCGTATTCGACCTCGAGCACCTGGGCCGCGAGACGGGCGACCTTGGCCTGCGCGTCGTCCCAGCCGTCGTCCGCGCCCGCGAGGTCGACGCCGACCGCCTGCGCCCGGATGACGGTCGCGAGCGCCTCGCGTTCGGAGCCCGAGGCGTCGGGTTCGAGCGTCCGCCAGCGGTCGATCGACGCCTTGAGGTCGATCAGCCCGCGATAGAGCCCCGCCTGGGCGAGCGAGGGCGTCAGGTAGGAGACGAGCGTCGCGGCCGCGCGGCGCTTGGCGAGCGCGCCTTCCGACGGGTTGTTGACGGCGTAGAGATAGAGGTTCGGCAGGTCGGCGATCAGCCGGTCGGGCCAGCATGTCCCGCCGAGGCCCACCTGCTTGCCGGGCATGAATTCGAGCGCGCCGTGGGTGCCGAAATGGAGCGCCGCGTCGGCCCCGAAATCCTCGCGCAGATAGCGGTAGAAGGCCGAGAAGGCGTGGGTCGGGGCGAAGCTCTTCTCGAACAGCAGCCGCATCGGGTCGCCCTCGACGCCGAAGGCGGGCTGCACGCCGACGAGCACGTTGCCGAAGCGCGCGCCGAGCACGAAGATCGACCGGCCGTCGGTGAGCTGGCGGCCGGGCGCCGGCCCCCAGACCGCCTCGATCTCGGCGAGGTTCCGTTCGCGCCGGACATGGTCGTCGGCCGGGATCCTGGCCGCGACGTTCGCCGGCGCGCCGAAGGCCGCGGCGTTGCCTTCGAGGATCGCGGCGCGCAGGGCGTCGACGCTTTCGGGCAGCTCGACCGCGTAGCCGTCGGCCTTCAGCGCCTTCAGCGTGTTGTAGAGCGACGGGAACACCGCGAGATAGGCGGCCGAGCCGACCGCCCCGGCGTTGGGCGGGAAGTTGAAGACCACGACCGCGACCTTGCGCTCGGCCCTGGGCTTCGCGCGCAGCGCGACGAGCCGCGCCACGCGGGCGGCGAGCATCGCGGCGCGCTCGGGATCGGCGGCCATGTCGCCGGAACGGGCGTCGCGGCCGCCGAAGGTCATCGGGCCGGTCGCGCCGTCGAGCTCGGGGATCGCCACCATGATGGTGGCCTCGACAGGCGACAGCCCCCGCTCGCTTGTCCGCCAGCCCTCGAGGCTCTGGAACTCGACCGGATGGGCCGCGAGATAGGGAACGTCGAGCCTCGCCAGCAGCTCCTCGGCCGCGCGCGCGTCGTTGTAGGCCGGGCCGCCGACGAGCGAGAAGCCGGTGAGCGACACCAGCGCGTCGACGCGCGGCCGTCCGGCCCGGTCCATGAAGTGCGTCTCGACAGCGGGCCGCGCGTCGAGGCCGCTGGAGAAGGCTGGGATCACCGCGAGCCCGCGCGCCTCCAGCGCCGAGATCACCCCATCGTAATGGGCGGCGTTGCCGGCGAGCAGGTAGGAGCGCATGACGAGGACGCCGACCGTCGCGGTCGCGCCCTTCGGCCGCGGCAGCGCGGCGGCGTCCTGGGCGATGCGGCCCTTGAGGCCGGGATGGTAGACGCCGACCTCAGGATACTCGATCGGGTCCTGCGGCCGCGCGGCGCCGCGCAGCGCCTTGCGGGGGCCGTCCGCGTAGCGGTCGATCAGCGTGCGGACGAGGTTCGCGACGTTCTCCTCGGACCCCGCGAGCCAGTATTGCAGGGTGAGGAAATAGACCCGGAGATCCTGCGCGGCGCCGGGGATGAAGCGCAGGATCTTGGGCAGCCGGCGCAGCATCTTCATCTGCTCGGCGCCGGCGCTCGCCGCCCCTCCCCGGCCGCGCAGCCGCTTCAGCATCGCGAGCGGGCCGCTGGCGGGCTTGTCCATCGACAGGCGCCCGATGCGGGTGAGCCGCGTGACCTCCGCTCCCGACATCACGCACACCATCGCGTCGCAGGCCTCGCGCCGCGCCTGGAGCGCGGGCAGGATCGCGCGGATGTGGTCGTCCATGAACAGCATGGCGGCGATCACCACGTCGGCCGCCAGCACGTCGGCCTTGGCGCGCTCCAGCGCCGCGGGGTCGTCCTCCCAGCGGGCGGCCGCGTGAAGGGCGAAGACGAGGCCCGGATAGTCGCGCCTGAGCCGCGCGGCGGCGCGCGACGCCATGGTCCCGAGATGATGGTCGAGCGTCACCACCACGACGTGGATCGGGACCGGGGCCGCCGCCGCGGCGCCCGGCTCAGCGGCCGAAATGCGCTTTGGCGTCATAGAGGGTCTCCACCGTGATCGAACCGATCCCGGACTGGCGGGCGAAGCTTTCGGTGTTCCGGCGCGCCTTCCCGCGCACGAAGAAGGGGATCTTTTTGAGCTCCCGCTCGGCCGCTGGCTCCCACAGGACCGAGGGATCGGACGCGGGTTCGGGAGCGGGAGCGGGTCCGGCCTCGCCGGCGCCGGCGAGATGCGAGGGGAGCGCGCCGTCCGCGAACTCGAAGTCGTCGCGGAACATCGCGACCAGATGCTCTTCGAGGCCCATCATCAGCGGGTGGACGAGCGTGTCGAACAGCACGTTCGCGCCCTCGAAGCCCATGACGGGCGAGGTGCGGGCGGGAAAATCCTGCACATGGGCGGGCGCCGAGATCACCGCGCAGGGGACGCCGAGGCGCTTGGCGACGTGGCGCTCCATCTGGGTCCCGAGCACGAGCTCCGGCTGAAGCTCCGCGATCGCGCGCTCGACTTCGAGATGGTCGTCGGTGACCAGCGCCTCGAGGCCGAGTTCGCCGGCGGCGGCGCGGACCTCGCGGGCGAATTCGCGGGCGTAGGTCCCGAGGCCGACGACCTCGAAGCCGAGCTCCTTCGAGGCCATGCGGGCGACCGCGACCGCATGGGTCGCGTCGCCGAACACGAAGACGCGCTTGCCGGTCAGGTAGGTCGAGTCGACCGAGCGGCTCCACCACGGCAGCCGCAGGCGCTCGTCGGCGAGCGCGGGGGCGGGATCGACGCCCGCGAGCCCCGCCGCCTCCTCCACGAAGGCGCGCGTCGCGCCGACCCCGATGGGGACGACGGTGGTGAAGGGCTGGCCGAATTCGCGCTTCAGCCACTGGGCGGCGGTCAGCGCGATCTCCGGATAGAGCGCGACGTTGAAGTCGGCCTCCGGCAGGCGCGCGACGTCGGCGGGCGAGGCGCCGAGCGGCGCGACGACGCGGACCTCGATCCCGAGCCGTTCGAGCAGAGCCCGGATCTCCACGACGTCGTCGCGGTGGCGGAAGCCGAGCGCCGTGGGTCCGAGGATGTTGCAGGAGGGACGCTGGCCCCCTCTCCCGCTTGCGGGAGAGGGCTGGGGTGAGGGGGCGTCCGGATGGGGCGACGTGGACGACAGACCCTCACCCTTACCCTCTCCCGCTGGCGCGGGAGAGGGGAGCGGAGGCGTCGCGCTCTTCGATCCCGCCAACGTCCGCACGATCCGGTAGAAGGTCTCGGCCGCGCCCCAGTTCTCCTTCTTGGAATAGGCCGGCAGTTCGAGCGCGATCACCGGGATCGGCAGGCCGACGGCCGCCGCGAGGCCGCCCGGATCGTCCTGGATCAGCTCGGCGGTGCAGCTCGCGCCGACCAGCATCGCCTCGGGGCGGAACCGCTCGTGGGCGTCGCGGATCGCGGTCTTCA
Source organism: Ancylobacter novellus (assembly GCA_003241695.1). GTDB lineage: Bacteria > Pseudomonadota > Alphaproteobacteria > Rhizobiales > Methylopilaceae > Methylopila. The sequence continues at coordinate 413,824 of QFPN01000004.1, forward strand.
GCTTCTCGGCGGTGTCGCCGCCGAGGTCGCGGGCCTGGAAGGTGGTGTAGGTGACGGGCGGCCGCGCGGACCGCCGCTCGATCATCGTGAACAGCAGGTCGGCATAGGTGTCGCCCTGCGGGGCGTGCAGCACGTAGTGCACCCCGCGCATCGCGGTCGCGACCCGCATCGCCCCCACATGCGGCGGCCCCTCATAGGTCCACATGGCGAGCTGCATGGCCTAGACCTCCAGCCGGTCGCGCCGGGCCAGAGGCCGGGCGAAGAGTTCGGCGAGGTCGCCGGCCTGCTCGTAGCCGTGGACCGGCGTGAACAGCAGCTCGATCGACCATTTGGTCGCGAGACCCTCGGCCTCGAGCGGATTGGCGAGGCCGAGGCCGCAGACGGTGAGGTCCGGCCGCTCGGCGCGGCAGCGGTCGAGCTGACGGTCGACGTCGGCGCCCTCGACCACCTGCGTCCCGGCGGGCAGCAGAGCGAGTTCGGGCGCGAGCCAGCGGCCGTGGAGATAGGGCGTGCCGACCTCGACCAGCGTCATGTCGAGCTCGCGGGACAGGAAGCGCGCGAGCGGCGGCTCGAGCTGGCTGTCGGGGAAGAACGTCACGCGCTTGCCCGCGAGACGCTCGCGACGGCGCGCGACCGCGACCTTCGCGCGGGCCTCCTTCAGCGCGGTGACCTCGCGGAACGTCGCGGGCGACACCCCGAAAGCCTCGGCCGCGGCGGCGAGCCAGGCGGTGGTGCCTTCCGCCCCGAAGGGAAAAGGCGCGGCGACGCCGGAGCACCCGCGGGCGTCCAGCGCCGCCGCAGTCGCGCCGAGGAACGGCTGGGCGAGGAGATAGCGGGTGCGGGGTCCGAGCGCCGGCAGCTCGGACGAGCGGCGGGCGGGCAGGAAGCGCGCCGGGGCGATCCCCAATTCCTCGAAGAGACGCGCGAACTGGTCCTCGACGACGTCCGGCAGCGCGCCCGCGACGACGAGCTGGCGGGGAGCGCCGGCGGCCTCGGCCGGCGCGGCCCGGACCAGCGCCGCGAGGCAAGCGTCCTCGCCTTCCGTGAAGGTGGTCTCGATGCCGCTGCCCGAATAGGCGAGCACGCGCACGTCCGGCATCAGCTTTTGCGACAGCCGCGCGGCCGCCTTGGCGAGATCGAGCTTGATGACTTCGGAGGGACAGGAGCCCACGAGGAACAGCATCCGGATGTCCGGGCGGCGCTCAAGCACCTGGCCGACCACGCGGTCGAGCTCGTCATGCATGTCTGCGAGCCCCGCGAGGTCGCGCTCCTCCATGATGGCGGTCGCGAAGCGCGGCTCGGCGAAGATCATGACGCCGGCGGCGGACTGGATGAGATGCGCGCAGGTGCGCGAGCCGACGACGAGGAAGAACGCGTCCTGGATCTTCCTGTGCAGCCACACGACGCCGGTGAGGCCGCAGAACACGGCGCGCTGGCCGCGCTCGGCGCGAACGCTCGCCGGCCCTCCCGCGGGGCCGCCTTCGGCGCAGGGCGCCGGCGCCGCGCTCACGGCGCGGACTCCAGCGCGACAGGTCGGGTTTCGAGCCGGGCGGCGCGGAACTTCAGCAGGAACTGGGCGGCGTTGACCGCATAGGACGCGTAGGCCGCGAGCGCGATCGCGATCTGGACGCCCGGCTCGAGGCCGCGGAACAGCGCGACCAGATAGGCGGTGTGCAGGGCGATGACGCCCATGCTGACCACGTCCTCCCAGAAGAAGGCCGGGGCGAACAGCCAGCGGCCGAACACCGCCTTCTCCCAGATCGAGCCCGTGACCATGATGGCGTAGAGCAGACATGTCTTGGCCACGATCGACACGGTCGCGGCGGCGAGGCCCTCGCCGGTCGCGAGATAGCGGCACACGAGCGCGAGCGAGACGAGGAAGACGAGGAACTGCAGCGGAGCCAGCGCGCCCTGGACGATCGTCCAGCGGCTGGCGTCGCGGCGGACCCGCTCGGCCGGGGAATAAAGCGTGCGGCGCTGCGTGCTGACGACGGGCCTTTCCGGCATTTTTGGTCGTCCTTCGTCACTCCGTGATGCGAACCCTGGAACGGAGAATCGAAAGTGTCAATAAATATGGACGTACAAAAATTTTTACGCTCAGGCTACTTTCGGGGGTGCATCGCGGGATACCCCTGCGATCATTGACCAAATGCTGCTGGTACGGGGGAAGCTGTTGTTCCGACGCCAGGACATGCAGATCGGAAGTACAAACCACGCTATTGACAGTCCCTATTGCGAGCGCGACGCTTCTCGATGCGCAGGCGAGAAACATCGCCGCGTAGGGAGGGGTGCCCGTGATGGTCCTCGACGAGGCGGGCGCGGTCGCCGATTGCATGAGTGCATTCGGGTCGGCCGAGCGCGAACTTCTGAAGGTCGCGAGAGCGGCGCCGGCGCAGCGCAGCGCGACGCTGGCGCGTGTGATCGAGGCCGACGTCATCCCTCGGCTGATGCTCGCCCGAGGCCTGCAGCCGACGCCCCCGACGACGCGGCGGGCGCTCGAGGTCGACGAGCAGGACATCGACGACTTCGCCGCAATGATGGTCGCGCTCGATCTGAGACGGGCGAACGTCATCGTCGCGAGCGCGGTCGAAAGCGGAGTCGATCTGGAGACGATTCTGCTCGACCTTCTTGCTCCCACGGCACAACGCCTCGGCCAGATGTGGGTGGACGACGAGATGACCTTCACCGACGTCACCGTCGGCTTGTGCTCGCTGCAGAACGTCATGCGAAGCCTCGCCGCCGGCGACCTCGCGGAGCCGAAGACGATGATCGACGGCCGCGTTCTTGTCGCGGCGACGCCGGGAGAGCAGCACACCTTCGGGGTGCTGGTGCTCGAAACCCTGTTCCGCCGCGCGGGCTGGGACACGGTCGGGATGCCGCTCGCGGATTCGGACGAAATCTGCGCAGCGGTCAGCCGACGCGACTTCGTCATCGTGGGCTTCTCGCTCGCGCGGGAGTCGGCGCTCGACGAGCTTGCGCGTCTGATCCGGGACGTTCGGGCGGCGTCCCGCAATGAAACGCTGACAGTGATGGTGGGGGGACGGGTGTTCAACGACGATCCGGGACTTGCGAGGCGGATCGGGGCCGATCTCACCGCAAGAGACGGACGAGAAGCGTTGATTGCATCCAACAACGTGGTGTGCTCAAGAGTTAAGACGCATTGACGTTTTTGTTCGCCGAACGGATCGCGCCCGCCATGGAGCCCTTGGTCGCTCGAGACCTGATCGCTGGATTCGGCCGGGCGCGGGACTGGTTCGCAGATCTCGGGCCGCAGACGGCCGCGCGACTGATCTCCGCCGGCGCCGATCTTGCTCTGGTGGTGGACGCGAGCGGCGTGGTGCGCGACATCTCCTATTCCGCGAGCGAGCCTCCGCCGGGCGACATCGACGACTGGGTCGGCAAGCGCTGGACCGAGATCGTCACGATCGAGAGCCGACCCAAGGTCGAGGCGCTGCTGCGCGACGCCTCCCTCGCCGGCCCGAGCCGTGGCCGCGAGATCAACCTCGGCGGCGCCGGCGAAACCTCGATGCCGGTCCGGTTCTCGGCGATCCAGCTCAACGCCAATGGCGGCGTGCTCGCGCTGGGACGCGACCTGCGCGCGGTCGCGAGCCTGCAGCAGAAGCTGGTCGAAACCCAGCTGATGCTGGAGCGCGAATACAGCCGCATCCGCAACGCCGAGACGCGCTATCGCCTGCTGTTCCAGCTTTCGACCGAAGCGGTGCTGATCGTCGACGACGCCAACGAGCGCGTGACCGAGGTGAACGCCGCTGCGGCCAAGATCGTCGGCGAGCCGACCCAGCGCATTGTCGGACGCTCCTTCGTTGACCTTTTCGACGCCCGCAGCGCCTCGAACGTCCGCCGTCTGGTCGCGACCGCGCGCACGCTCGGCCACGCCGAGCGCATGCGGGTCAGCCTCGCGGGCGACGGCGCGGATCTGATCGCCTCGGCCTCGATCTTCCGCCAGGAAACCAGCACGCATTTCCTCGTCAGGCTGAGCGCGTCCGCCCAGAGCAGCGCGGAGGGCGGCTTCCGCTCGCAGGCCGTCGACGCCATCATGAAGATGCCGGACGGCTTCGTGCTGGTCGACGAGCGGCAGCGCATTCTGGACGCGAACCCCGCCTTCCTTACGCTCGTGGAGCTGGTCTCGGTCGACGGCCTCAAAGGCGCGCGGCTCGACAACTGGCTCGGCCGACCCGGCGTCGAGGCCCAGTTGTTGATCAGCAACCTGCGTGAGCATGGATCGCTGCGCGACTTCGCCACCATTCTGCGGGGCGAGTTCGGCAGCGTGGAGGAAGTCGAGGTGACCGGCGTCGCCGCAGGCGGCGGAGACGACCGCTGCTACGGGCTTGTGATCCGTCCCGTCCGACGCCGGCCGGTCGCCGCTGTCCAATCGGTCGGCGAGGGGTTCCGCTCGGTCGAGCAGCTCACGGAGCTCGTCGGCCGCGTGTCGCTGAAGGAGTTGGTGCGGGAGTCGACCGACCTGGTCGAGAAGCTCTGCATTGAGGCGGCGCTCAAGCGCACCGAGGACAATCGAGCCTCCGCGGCGCAGATCCTCGGCCTCAGCAGGCAGAGCCTCTATTCGAAGCTCCACCGCCATGGGCTCCTGCTCGACGGCGAGACCGTGGATGAAGGCTGACGCCGCCCCCAACACGGCAGTCAATTCGATTTGACGGATGATATGTCAAAATAATTGGACATGAAGAAGCCGCGGGCCTAGCCTGCGTCCCATGTCCCTGCCCGCACCTCGCGCCGTGCTGGAACTGCTCAAGCCCATCACGTGGTTCGCGCCGATGTGGGCGTTCGGCTGCGGACTGGTCTCCTCCGGCGCGCCGCTCGCCGAGCAATGGGCGCTCGTGCTCGCCGGCGTCCTGCTCGCCGGACCGCTGGTCTGCGCCACGAGCCAGGCCGCGAACGACTGGTTCGACCGGCATGTCGACGCGATCAACGAGCCGAACCGGCCGATCCCGTCCGGCCGCGTCCCCGGCCGCTGGGGCCTCTGGATCGCGTTCGCCTGGACGATCCTGTCGGCGCTCGTGGCGCTGGCGCTCGGCCCGTGGGTGTTCTGCGCCGCGCTGGTCGGCCTCGCGCTCGCCTGGGCCTACAGCGCGCCGCCGTTCCGGCTCAAGCGCAACGGCTGGTGGGGCAACGCCGCCGTCGGGCTCTGCTACGAGGGCCTGCCCTGGTTTACCGGGGCCGCGGTCGTCTCCGCCATCGCGCCGGACGGGCGCGTCGTCGCGCTCGCTCTGCTCTACAGCCTCGGCGCCCACGGCATCATGACGCTCAACGACTTCAAGGCGATCGAGGGCGACCGGGAGATGGGCGTGCGCTCGCTGCCCGTGCAGCTCGGCCCCGAGCGCGCCGCCCGGCTCGCCTGCTGGGTGATGGCGCTGGCGCAGGTCGGCGTGATCGCTGCGCTCGTCCATTGGGGCCGCCCGCTCCACGCGCTCGCGATCGGCGGCCTGCTCGCGGCGCAGCTCGTCCTGATGGCGCGCTTCCTCGCCGACCCGCGCGGCAAGGCGGCCTGGTACAACGCGACCGGCACGACGCTCTATGTGCTCGGAATGCTCGTCGCCGCCTTCGCGATCGCCGGCGGAGGCGGGCGATGACGACGACCTTCGGCTGGCTCCAGATCGTCCGGCTCGGCCTCGCCCAGACGGCGCTTGGGGCGGTCGTGGTGCTGACGACCTCGACGCTGAACCGCGTGATGGTGGTCGAGCTCGCGCTTCCGGCGCTCGTTCCCGGCCTTCTGGTCGCCCTGCATCACGCCTCGCAGGCGCTCCGCCCGCGCTGGGGCTTCGGCTCCGACAGAGGCGGCCGGCGCACGCCCTGGATCGTAGGCGGGATGGCCCTGCTTTCGGCCGGCGGCACACTCGCCGCGATCGCGACCGCGGCGATGGCCGAGAGCCTCCCGCTCGGCCTCACGCTCGGCGTGCTGGCCTTCCTCATGATCGGCGTCGGCGTGGGGGCGTGCGGCACCAACCTGCTGGTTCTGCTCGCCTCGCATGTGGCCGACCGCCGCCGCCCGGCCGCGGCGACCATCGTCTGGGTCATGATGATCGCAGGCTTCGTGGTCACGGGCGGCGCGGCCGGACACGCGCTCGACCCCTTTTCGTCCGGCCGGCTGGTCGCGGTCTGCGCCGCGGTCTGCGTGATCGCCTTTCTCGTCGCCGTCGCCGCGACCTGGCGGCTGGAGCCGATGGAAAGCCCTGAGGAAAGGCGTCCGGTTCAGGCCGCCGTCCCGTTCCGCGTCGCGCTCGCGACCGTCGGGAACGAGCCCGCGGCGCGGCGCTTCACGCTGTTCGTTCTGGCCTCGATGCTCGCCTATTCAATGCAGGACCTGATCCTGGAACCCTTCGCCGGCCTCGTCTTCGGCATGACTCCGGGCGAGACGACGCGGCTTTCCGGCCTGCAGAACGCCGGGACGCTCGCCGGCATGGTCGGCGTCGGGCTCCTGGCCGGCGTCTTCGGCGAGGCGCGCGACGGGTTGCTCGGGCGCTGGATCGTCGGCGGGTGCCTCGCATCCGCGGGCGCGCTCGGGATGATCGCGCTCGCGGGGGCGACGGCCTCGGACGCGGCCCTCGTCCCGGCGGTGTTCGCGCTCGGACTCGGAAACGGCGCCTTCGCGGTCGCCGCGATCGGTTCGATGATGGGGCTCGCCGGCCGGGGCGATCCCGCGACCCGCGGCGTCCGGATGGGGCTTTGGGGCGCGGCGCAGGCGATCGGCTTCGGCTTCGGCGGCCTCCTCGGCGCGGCCGCCGCGGATCTGGCGCGGACCGCCTTCGGCTCCGCCTCCGCGGCCTACGCCTGCGTGTTCCTCGCCGAGGGCGCGCTGTTCCTCGCCTGCGCGGCCTATGCGCTGCGGCTCGGCCGGAACGAGACGGCGGCCCCGGCCGCCGCGCGGCCGTCTTCGACGCCATGGCGGGCGGAGGCGGCCTGGCCGGCGGACGGGAGGGCGACGCCATGACGGGACAGGACGATTTCGACGTCGTGGTGGTGGGCGGCGGCCCGTCCGGATCGACCGCGGCGGCGGATCTCGCTGCGGCCGGCCGGCGCGTCGCGCTGCTCGACCGGGCTGGACGCATCAAGCCCTGCGGCGGCGCGATCCCGCCGCGGACGCTGATCGACTTCGACATTCCCGAAAGCCTGCTGGTCGCGCGCGCCCGGTCCGCGCGGGTGATCGCGCCGTCGGGCCGCGGCGTCGACATGCCGATCGACGACGGCTTCGTCGGCATGGTCGACCGCGAGGTCTTCGACGCGTGGCTGAGGACGCGCGCCGAGCGCGCCGGCGCGACACGCCTCACCGGAACCTTCCTCGCGCTCGAGCGCGATCCGGACGGGACCGCCATCGTGGTCTGGCGAGAGAAGGGCGCGCCGGAGGGCGCCGTCCGCCGCGCCCGCGCAAGGGCGGTGATCGGCGCCGACGGCGCGAACAGCCAGGTGGCGCGCGCCGCTCTGCCGGGGGAGCGGGCGCCCTTTGTGTTCGCCTATCATGAGATCATCGAGGCGCCCGAGCGCTCGGACGCGGTCTTCGACGCCCGCCGCTGCGACATCCATTACAGCGGCCGGTTCTCGCCCGATTTCTATTCCTGGGTCTTTCCGCATGGCGGCGTGGCGAGCGTCGGCACGGGCAGCGCCCGAAAAGGCTTCGGGCTGCGCGAGTCGGTCGCGGCGCTTCGGGCGGAGATCGGCCTCGGGGACTGCCGGACGATCCGGCGCGAGGGCGCGCCGCTGCCGCTTCGGCCGCTGAAGCGCTGGGACAACGGCCTCGACGTGGTGCTGACGGGCGACGCCGCCGGCGTCGTCGCGCCGGCGTCCGGCGAAGGCATCTGGTATGCGATGACCTGCGGCCGCATGGCGGCCGAGCAGGTCTCGGCCTTTCTCGCGACCGGCGACGCGCGCGCGCTCTCGAAGCTCCGCAAGCGCTTCCTGAAGCAGCACGGGCGGGTGTTCCTCGCGCTCGGGATCCTGCAGCGCTTCTGGTATTCGAGCGACGGCCGGCGCGAGCGCTTCGTCGCGCTGTGCGGCGACGCCGACATCCGGCGCCTCACCTGGCGGGCCTATCTCGACAAGGGACTGACGCGCTCCGAGCCGATGGCGCATGTGCGGATCTTCCTCAAGGACCTCGCCCATCTCCTCGGCATGACCTCGCCGTGGCGCGCGCCCCTGCGCGGCCCCTCGGACAGGCGCGCATGAGCCTCGTCTGGCCCGCGGCCGCGGCGATCGGCTGGGCCGTGACCGTCGCGGTCGTGGGCGGCGCGCTGACGACGCTCGGCCCCTGGTACGACGCGCTGAAGCGCCCGAAGCTGCAGCCGCCGGACTGGGCCTTCGGCCCGGCCTGGACGGCGATCTTCGCGCTCGCCGCGCTGTCGGCGGTTCTCGCCTGGCGCGACGCCCCGGACGAGGCGACGCGGCGGGCGGTCGTAGCGCTGTTCGTCGTCAACGGCGCGCTCAACATCCTCTGGAACGTGTTCTTCTTCACCCTGCGCCGGCCCGACCGGGCGCTGGTCGAGGTCGCGTTCCTCTGGCTGTCGATCCTCGCGCCGATCGTCGTCTTCTGGCCCTTCAGTCCGACGGCGGCGTTGCTCCTGCTGCCCTATCTCGCCTGGGTCGGCTTCGCGTCGTTCCTGAATTACGAGATCGTGCGCCTCAACGGCCCCTTCGGCTCAGCGGCGAAAGCGCCGGACGAGATCGACCGCGTGCGCGACGCCTGAAGCCGTCAGCGCCGCCGCGATCCACGGCCAGGACCATCCCTCGAGAGCCGCCTTGAGCGCGACCAGCAGGCACGCGCCGGCGATCAGGAACGGCGCGACCCCGGCGAGCGCGCGCCAGCGCGGCCGCAGGCGCGTCAGCCACAGGATCGCCGCCGCCTCGATCGCGAGCGCCGCCAGCGCGATGTCGGCGATCAGCCCGCTCGTGACCAGTTCCGCCATCGGCGGGCCTCCCGAGACCGCGGTCCGGCGCCGGGCTCGTCATGAACTGATTTCCGTTCCGGCCGGGCCGGTCAAGCCGGTCGGACGTCCGCGAAACCGCCTCCGCTACCCGAAAGGGGAGGATGCGGGAGGCGCCGGTTCGCATGCTTAAATCGGCTCGTGGATGAGGAATTCGCGACGGATCGGCCCGCGGCGGCCGGACGCCCGCGATCCGAGGGAGTCTCGTCATGAAAAGAGCTTTTCTGGGCGCAGTCTTCGCGGCCGCGCCGACCGCGGCCTTCGCCCATCCGGCGGCGTTCGACCATGTCCACGGCTTCGTGGAGGGCGCGGCCCATCCGTTCCTCGGCGCCGACCACGTCCTCGCCATGGTCGCGGTCGGGCTGCTGGCGGCGCGCTACCAGGGCCGGGCCGCCTGGGCGGTTCCGCTCGCCTTCATGGGCATGATGGCGGCCGGCGGCGCGGCGGGCGTCGCGGGCGTCTCCGTTCCCTTCGTCGAGCCGGCGATCGCCCTGTCGGTGCTCGTCCTCGGCCTCGGCCTCGTGTTCTCCGAGCGGCTGACGACGTGGGCGGCCGCCGCCGCCGCCGGCTTCTTCGCGGTATTCCACGGCCTCGCCCATGGCGCGGAAATCCCCGAGACCGCCTCCGGCCTGCTCTACGCCGCGGGCTTCCTCGGCGCGACCGGCCTGCTCCATCTCGCCGGGTTCGGCCTCGGGCGGATCGCGGGCAACGCCGCAGCCGGCCGAAGCGGCGCGCTGTTCCGGATCGCGGGCGGCCTGTTCGCCGCGGCCGGCGTCGTTCTGATCGCCGCCGCGGGCTGACCGCATTCTTCCGAAGGCGCGGGGGCGACCCCTGCGCCTTCGGCGCGGCTCCGGTCGTCGTCCCTCTCCTGTCAGGACTTTCGCGCCATGCATCTCACCGTACGCGAAGAAGAGCGCATCCAGATCTGGGCCGCGGCCGAAATGGCGCGCCGCCGGCTCGAGAAGGGCGTGCTGCTGAACTACCCGGAGGCGATCGCCGTCATCAGCGACGAAATCCTCGAACGGGCGCGCGAAGGCGCTATCCCGATGCTGACCGACATGATGGAATACGGCGCGACGATCCTGAAGCGCGAGCACGTCATGACGGGCGTGCCCGAGATGATCACGATCCTGCAGGTCGAGGCGCTGTTCCCGGACGGCACCAAGCTCGTGACGGTGATGAATCCGATCCGGGACTGACGGTCCCGTCCCTTCGGGCTCAGGCCGGACGTCCCGCTCTTTTCGACGCGGAGATCCGCGCTCCGCATCGTTGACGCCGCGCGGGTCTCCCGCGCGGCGTTTCTGTTGTGATCTACGGGCATAAGTCATTGGCATAAGAAATGCTTTTTCCTCTGCGGAAACTGTCGGCCGCGAGGCCGACGGCGAGCTCCTTGAGGACATTCCGCCATGGGCGCCTATTCCACCGCAGCCGTTCGCGACCATTTCTCCGCCGCGAGAGCCCGGATCAACGATTTCGGCTCGGCTCTGGACGTGTTGTGCGAGATCACCGGCGATCTGGGCTTCACCCAGGTGCTTTACGCCTATCTCCCGAGCCAGGCGCGGCTCCCGAACGGCGAATGGCAGCCGCTCAAGCTCAACGTCCGCAACTTTCCGCTCGACTGGGAGGACGAGTGGACCCAGTTCATGTCGGTCGATCCCTATTATCGCGCATGTTTCGACGGCATCATGCCGCTCGAATGGGCGGAGGTTCAGGCCCGGCCGAGCCTCACCCCGAAGCAGAAGGCGGCCTGCGCCTATCTCAACGACATGGGACTGTCGCGCGGCATCACAGTGCCGGTGCATCTGCCGTTCGGACGCTTCGCCGTGGTGAGCGCGATCGCGGACCGCTCCTGCGCCAACTGGACCGGCGTCCGCGAGCGAGCGATCGAGCCGCTGCACTGGCTGACCCACGACTTCACCCAGTTCGTGCTCGACCGCGGCTATGAAGGCCAGATCGAGCGCGTCGGGCCGGTGAGGCTCACCCCGCGCGAGATCGAGTGCCTGCAGTGGGCGTCGGCCGGCAAGACCTCGTCGGAGACCGCGATCATCATCGGCCGCTCGCTCGAGACCGTGCGGCTCCACCTGAAGAACGCGATCCGCAAGCTCGACGCCTGCAACCGCGCGCAGGCGGTCGCCGCGGCGGTGCAGATGGGCCTCATCTGACGGGCGCGACGACGGCGCCCGTTTTTCAGATGATCGCCGTCACAGAGACAGGTGGCGCGCGGCCGTCTCGGGATCGTCGAGCGCGTCGGGCGCGATCTCGCCCACCACCGCGCCCTTGTCCATGACCACGCAGCGGTCCGCGACCGCGCGGATCAGCGACAGGTTCTGCTCGACGATCAGAACGGTCAGCCGCTCCTCGTCGCGCAGCCTGCGGATGATGCGCCCGATCTCCTGAACGATGTTCGGCTGCACGCCTTCGGAGGGCTCGTCCAGCAGGATGACGTCGGGGCGGCCAGCGAGCACGCGGCCGATCGCGAGCTGCTGCTGCTCGCCGCCGCTCATCGAGCCGGCGGCCTGGCCGAGCCGCTTCTCGAGCACGGGGAAGAAGCCGAACACGCGGTCGAGGTTGAGCTCGCGCGCGCCGCCCACGCGTCGCCCGAGAGCCAGGTTCTCGGCGACCGTCATGCGGGCGAACACGTCTCGCCCCTGCGGCACGTAGCCGACGCCGAGCCGGGCGCGCCGCGCGGGATCGAGCCTCGTCACATCGACGCCGCGGAAGACCACCGAGCCGGCGGAGGACGGGATCTCGCCCATGATGGTCTTCATCAGCGTCGACTTGCCGACGCCGTTCCGCCCGATGACGGCGACGATCTCGCCGGTCGAGACCGTGAGCGAGACGTTCTGCACGACCGTGACCCGGCCGTAGCCGGAGCGGACGGCGGACAGAGCGAGCTGCGGAGCCGGAGCCTCCATCATGCGGCTCCCAGATAGATGCTGCGGACGTCTTCGTTGGCCGCGATCTCGTCGAACGCGCCTTGCGCGAAAAGCCGGCCGTAATGCAGCACGCTGGTGCGCGCCCTGAGGCTCCGGATGAAGCCCATGTCGTGCTCGATCACCACCACGGTCATGCCGGAGCGGTTGAGTTCGCGGATCAGTTCGGCGGTGCGCGCGGTCTCGTCGGCCGAGAGGCCGGCGGCCGGCTCGTCGAGCAGCAGCAGGTCCGGCTCGGCCGCGATCGACAGCGCGATCGACAGCCATTGCTGCTGGCCGTGCGACAGGTGGCGAACCTGAATGTCCTCGACGCCCGCGAGCCCGACCCGGCCCAGAATCGCGGCGGCCCGCGCGGGGATGTCCGCCTTCGCGTGATGACGGCGCAGCGGCACGAACAGGTTCTGCAGCGCGGTCAGCTCGCCGAAGGCGCTGATGTTCTGGAACTTGACCGAGAGGCCGAGGCGGGCGCGGCGGAAGGCCGGAAGCCGGGTCACGTCGCGCCCCTTGTAGAACACGCGGCCGGTGGTGGGGCGCTCGACGCCGATCAGCGTCTTGAAGAAGGTGCTCTTGCCGGCGCCGTTCGGCCCGACCACGCAATGGATCTCGCCCTCCGCGACCGACAGCGAGAGGCCGTTCAGGGCGCGCACGCCGCCATAGACCTTGTGGACGTCGCGGACCTCGAGGATGGCGGCGCTCATCGGGCCGCCCCCAGTTCCGCGGCCGCGGAGGGCGCGGCGCCCTTGCGGCCCGCGGCGGCGGCGAGCCGCCCGATCCGGCTCCCGGCCGTCGCGACCACGCCCTCGGGCGCGATCAGCATGGCGGAGACCAGAACCACCCCGAGCGCGAGCAGCGAGATCTCGCCCCAGGTCGCGAGCTCGATCGACAGCCAGCTCAGCAGCAACGTCGAGATCACCACCGAGGTCAGGTCCTTGCGGCCCCCGACCGCGACCCAGATGACGACCAGAATGTTCGGCCCGACGCTGAAGCCGTCGGGATGGATGTAGGTTCCCCAGGCGGTGTAGAGCGCCCCGGCGAGCCCCGCGAGCGCGGCCGAGAGACAGAAGGCGCCGAGCTGGATCAGGCGCACGTCGTAGCCGAAGGTCTCCGTGCGCCGCTCGTCCTCGCGGACCGCGACCAGCAGATAGCCGAAGCTCGAATTCACGAGCAGGCGCAGGCCGAGATAGACGGCCGTCAGAACGCCGAGCACGACCCAGTAGAAGTTCCGTCCCCGGCCGTCGATCTCGACGACGTGCTCGCCGAAGCCGAGCGTCAGGCTCGGGATCGACGGATCGTTCGGGGTCGCCGGGCCGAGCCCGTTCATGCCGCCGAGATAGGCCCCGCCGACGACGTAGCTCGGATCGGCGGTCTGGCGCATGAACAGGCCGAGCAGCAGCGACACGACCAGCATGAGGATCGCGACATAGACGCCTTTCAGCCGGCTGTAGAACATCAGCGCGCCGACGCCGGCCGCGAGCGCCGCCGGCGCGAGCGCGCCCCCGACCAGCGCCGTGCCGCTCTCGCCGGTCGCGCCGATGAGGTTGATGCCCACGATCCCGTAGGCGTAGCCGCCGACGCCGAAGAAGGCGGCCTGCCCAAGGCTGAGGATGCCGGCGAAGCCCCAGATCAGACAGAGGCTCAGCGCGAGGATCGACGAGATCATGAAGTTGCTCGCCGTCAGCACCTGGTAGCGCGAGGCGAAGAAGGGCAGCAGGACGAAGGCCGCGAGCGCGGCGAGCCACAGGAGCCAGAACAGGCGCGAATTGCCGAGCGTCTGCGGGCCGTTCAGCGCGGAGAGGAAAGCGAGCGGGGAGCGGGACGCCATGCCGGTCACCGCGCCATGGCGCGGGCGCGCCGTTTCTGAACGAAATCGGAGATGCCGGACGGCATGGCGAGCAGTCCCACGAGGGCGGCGGCCATGATCGAGACGTAGCCGACGTACTGGTTGAAGACGTTGGCTGCGATCGTCTGCACGCCGGCGAGGTAGAGCGAGGCGTAGATCAGCCCGAGGATGGCGTTCGCGCCGCCGCCCATCACGACCGTGATGAAGGCCATCGGCGTGTAGTTCTGGCCGAAGAAGGGCGAGATCGCCGCGGTCTGGGCGAACATCGCGCCCGCGATCCCGCCGAGCGCCGAACCGATCGCGAAGGTTGTCGTGTAGACGCGCCGCGTGTCGACGCCCAGCGCCGAGGCCATGCGCGGGTTCTCCATCGCGGCGCGGGCCGCGACGCCGAAGGAGGTAAAGCGGAACAGCGCCCAGACCGCCGCGATCAGCCCGATCGCGACCGCGAACAGCACCATGCGGTAGACGCCGAACGAGAAACCGCCGACCTCGAAGCTGCCGAAGGGCGTCGGCATGTTCATGATCGCGGGGCCGAGCAGCAGCAGCGCGCCCTGGCTGAGGATGAGGCTGAGGCCCCATGTCACCACCAGCGACGACAGGAGCTGGTTGTAGAAATGCCGGATGACGAGGCGCTCCATCACGACGCCGGCGAGCGCGGCCGCGAGACCCGCCGCCGCGACCGCGACCGGGGCCGGGGCGCCGGCGTGGAACGCCGCGGTCGCCACATAGGCACCGATCATCATCAGCTCGCCATGGGCCATGTTGATCACGCCCATCATGCCGTAGATCAGGATGAGCCCTGAGGCGGCGAGCATCAGGAAGGCCATGTTGTCGAAATACTGGTAGATCCAGCTGAAGATCTGGCCTGACCATTCCATCGTCGCGTCTCCGACCGCCCCGCCGGCGAACCGGCGTCAGGTCTCTGCAAGATTCCGGCCGATGGACGGAGAAGGCGTCCGCAGCCGGGAAAAATCGTCCTGCGCCGGGGCGAGCGGCGCAGGACGCCTTCGTGGAAGATCAGGCGCGATTACTGCGCCAGATACTTCTTCCACTCGGGATTGTCCGGCGGCAGGAACTGACGGTTCGGCGCCTTCTTGGTCATGTCCACGCCGATGCTCGACAGGAACTGCGGCTCCGTCATGCCGAGGTCGGAGACGAGTTCGAGCGAGTGGTCGTCCTTCACCTTGAACAGGTAGGTGTGCATGGCGGCGTGATGCTGCTTGCCGCGCATGATCCAGGGACCGCCCGGCGCGTCCGGCAGGGAGACGTCGCTCTCGAGCGCCGCGATGGTCTTCTCGGTGTCGGTGGTGCCGGCCTTCTTCCAGGCCTCCGCCATCGCCTTCACCGCGACGTAGCCGAAGGCCGCGTGCTCGTTGACGTAAGGCACGCTCGGGAACATCGCGCGGATCTTCGCGGCGAAGGCCTTGCTGCTCTCGCCCGGCACGTCCTCGATATAGGCCGGCGGGACGTAGAGGTTGGCGAGCGAGGGCGGCGCGAAGCGCTTGTGCTCGTAGCCGTCCGAGATCGTCACGTTCGACCAGACCGGCGTCTTCAGCCCGGCGGCCTGCGCCTGCGGGTAGAACTGCACCTGGTCGGCGCCGACGAGGCAGTGGACCTGGAAGTCAGGCTTCACGCCCTTGATCTTGTCGATCGTCGCCTGCCACTGCGACACGCCGAAGGGGAAATATTCCTCCATCTCGATCTTGCCGCCGGCGAGGCCGGCCGCGACCCGCACCCACTGGCCGATCGCGCGGCAGAAATTGTAGTCGGCGCCGATGAAGGTCATGCGCGGACCGATCTTGTCGACCATGTACTTGATCGCCGGCAGCACCTGCTGCTCGGGCGTCGGTCCGGCGAAGAACGAGTAGTGGTCGGCGATGCCGCCTTCGCCCTGGTTGTTGTGCCAGTAGATCGTCTTGTTGCGGACGACCTCCTTGCGGGCGGCCTCGCGCTCCGCGCCGGTGTAGCCGGCCATCACGACGTTGGCCTCGTTCTCGAACACGCAGCGCTGGGCGAGCTCCTGGTAGCGCTTCACGTCCGACTGGCCGTCATAGGAGATGAGCTCGACGAGCTTCTTCTTGCCGTCGACCTCGATGCCGCCGGCGTCGTTGATCTCTTTGACCGCGAGCTTGTAGCCGTAGGTCTTCGGGGTCGCCATGATCGAGAAGTCGCCGGACAGATCGTCGATCGCGCAGACCGTGATCTTGTCCTTGGCGAAGGCCGGCGTCGCCAGCGCGCTTCCGCCGATGACCGACAGAACGAACAAGGATGAAGCGAGACCGCTTCTGAATTGGGCTCTCACCGGAGGGGGTTCCTTCTGCTCCGAAAGGCGGAATGACTTTCGGCCGCAGCGTAGGGGCGGGTCGCGGGCGCTGGCACGCTACCCGAAAAGGGAAGATGCGGACCCGAAGAGGCCGTCGCTTAATCGGCGTCGACCGCGACGAAGACCTCCTGAAGCTTCGCCGGGGAAACCGACCCCTCCCTCCCGGAGATGACCCATGTCCGCCAAATGGGCGCCGCCGCCGCTGCCGAAGTCCGTCGTTCCGTCCGAAGCCTTCGAGGTCGGCGAACCCGAAAAGGTCGGGGCGATCGACTTCGCCGACGGCGACATCGAGATCAACGCCGGCCGGCGCACGCTCGAACTCGTGATGGTCAACACCGGCGACCGGCCGATCCAGATCGGCGCGCACTACCACATCGCCGAGTGCAACAAGGCGATGGCCTTCGACCGCGAGGCCGCCTTCGGCATGCGCCTCGACATCCCGAGCGGCACCGCGGTGCGCTTCGAGCCGGGCCAGAGCCGCAAGGTGCAGCTCACCACCTATGTCGGCCGCGAGGTCGCTTACGGCATGAACAACATGACCAACGGCACGGTCAGGTCCGAGATCATCAAGGACCTCACGATGCAGAAGCTCAGGGCGCACCGCTACTGCTTCGAGGGCGAACGCTACAAGGTCCGCGAGCGGCCCGACGAGCTGTTCGCGCCGAAGGCGAGCGACGAAGCCCCGAAGAAGTCCTGACGCCCCGCGCGGCCTTGCGAGCTGGATGACGAACCCATGAGCATGAAGATCTCGCGCCCCGAATACGCGGCGCAGTACGGCCCGACCACGGGCGACAAGATCCACCTCGCCGACACCGGCCTCGTGGCCGAGATCGAGCACGACTACACGACCTACGGCGACGAGCTCGTGTTCGGCGGCGGCAAGACCATCCGCGACGGCATGGGCCAGGCGTCGAAGTGGAAGGCGCGCGACGGCGCGCTCGACCTCGTCGTCACCAACGCCGTGATCATCGACCCCGTGCTCGGCGTGGTGAAGGGCGACATCGGCATCAAGGACGGCATGATCGTGGGCGTCGGCAAGTCCGGCAACCCCGACACCATGAACGTCACCCCCGGCCTGATCGTGTCGCCCAACACCGACATCCTGTCGGTCGAAGGCATGATCGTCACGCCCGGCTTCGTCGACATCCACCCGCATTTCGACAGCGTGCAGCAGCTTTACGAGTACCAGAACGCCGGCTTCACCACGGTGATCGGCGGCGGCTCGGGCCCGAAGACCGTCGGCATCGAATGCCCCGGCGTGTTCAACCTGCACCGCATGCTCGAGGCGATGGCGGACATCCCGCTCAACTTCGGCAACTTCGGCAAGGGCAACGCCGCGACCAAGGGCTCGCTCGAGGAGCAGGTCGTCATCGGCGGCGCGACCGGCCTCAAGATCCACGAGGACTGGTCGTCGTCGCCGGCCTCGATCGAGACCTGCATGGATCTCGCCGACGAGCTCGACTTCCAGGTCCAGGTCCACGCCGACACGCTGAACGAGACCGGCTACTACGAGGATACGCTGGCGGCGATCAACGGCCGCGTCATGCACATCTACCACGCGGAAGGCGCCGGCGGCGGCAACGCCCCGGACATCATGCGCTGCGTGATGGAGCCGAACTGCCTGCCGAGCTCCACCAACCCGACCAATCCGTTCTCGATCAACACCTACGACGAAGAAATCGACATGCTGATCACATGTCACAACCTCAACAAGAGCGTGCCGACCGACATGGCCTTCATCCAGGGCCGGGCGCGCGCCGAGACCATGCGGGCCGAGGACGTGCTGCACGACCTCGGCGCGATCTCGATGATCGGCTCGGACAGCCAGGGCGTCGGCCGCGCCGCGGAAAGCGCGCAGCGCTCGTTCCAGCTCGCCGCCGTCAACAAGGCGCGCTTCGGCCGCCTGCCGGAGGACGGGATCGGCAACGACAACTTCCGCATCCGCCGCTACCTGTCGAAGGTCACGATCAACCCGGCCATCACCTTCGGCGTCGACAAGTATGTCGGCTCGATCGCGCCCGGAAAGCTCGCCGACCTCGTGTTCTGGCGGCCCAAGATGTTCATCGCCAAGCCCGAGACCACGGTGAAGGGCGGCTTCATCACCCATGCGGTGATGGGCGACCCGGCCGGCTCGCTGATGACCTGCCAGCCGCTGAAGTACCGCCCGCAATATGGCTCGCTCGGCGCGAACCCGGCGCGGCTCAGCTACTCCTTCGTCACCCAGGCGGCGATCGACGCCGGGCTCGACAAGCGGCTGCGCACCCACCAGACGCTGATGCCGGTGAAGGGCACGCGAACGATCTCGAAGCGCGACATGTATCTCAACAACTACATGCCGAACATCGAGATCGATCCCGAGACCTACAACGTCTACATCGACGGGGCGCGCGTCACGGTGAAGCCCGCCAAGACGCTGCCGCTCACCCAGCTCTACTACTTCCGATGAGCGCGGCGCTGGCGGTCGTCACCGAGGTGATCGGGCGGATCGCGCCCGGAACGCCTGCGGCGGCGATCGATCCGCTCGAACTCAGCGCGGAGGAGCGCGCGAGCGCGCATTTCTCCGCCTCGACGCGCGACGGCCGCCGGATCCGCGTCTCGCTGCCGCGCGGGACCGAGCTGCAGGACGGCGACGTGCTGCTGCTCGACGGCGACGTCGCCGTCGCGGTCAAGGCCGCGGACGAGGACCTGTTCTGGCTTCGCCCCGGCGGCAGCGCGCTCGAATGGTGGGCGGCCTGCTACCAGCTCGGCAACCTGCACCGGCCGGCCCGCTTCCTGCGCGACGGCGTGCTGACGCCGCGCGACCCGATGGTGCGGCAGATCCTCGCCGGCCTCGACGTCCGCATCGCCGAGGTCAGGCAGCCCTTGGTCGGCCGCCGCTTCGGCGCCGCCGGCGCGCATCACCACCACTCCCACAGCGAGCAACACGATCACGACCATGGCCAAGCGCATGACCACGGCCACGATCATTCCCATGGCTAAGCGCGGCGGCGCGGCGTTCCGCCCGCAGGGCAACGGCGGCGACCGGCTGCTCGCGCTGCTTCAGCTCGCCAACGCCTCGTTCCCGACCGGGGCGTTCACCCATTCCTACGGCTTCGAGACCTGGATCTCGCAGGAGGCGGTGGCCGACGCCGCGGAGGCCGAGCGGCGCTGCCGCGACTGGCTGCGCTTCGGCGTCGCAACCGGCGACGCGGTCGCGGTCGTCCACGCCTACCGGGCCGCGCTCGACGGCGACGCCGACCGGCTTGCGGAGCTCGACGGGCTCTGCGGCGCGCTGAAGCTTGGCCGCGAGACCAAGTCGGCCTCCACCATGACGGGCCGCGCGCTGCTCGCCGCCTGCCGCGACGTGTTCGAACTCGAGGGCATGCGCCGCTACGCCACGATGATGGCGGACGGCGACTGCGCGGGCCATCACGCGGTGGTGTACGGCGTGGCGGGCGCCGGCCTCGCACTCGGCGAGAGCGAGACGGTGACGAGCTATCTCTGGAGCGCGCTCTCGAACCTCGTCGCGGTGAACCAGCGGCTCGTGCCTCTCGGCCAAGTGGAGGCGCAGCGCATCGTCGCGAACGCCGCCCCCTTCATCGACGCCTGCGCCGACATCGCCCGCACGCGGCCCGTGGACGCCATGTGCTCGACCTACGCCGCGCTCGACGTCGCCGCGATGCGCCACGAACGGCTGCCATCGCGTCTCTGCATCTCCTGATCGTCACCCGCAACGCCCAGAGGAGCCCGCTCATGAGAAAGCCCGTCCGGATCGGCATCGGGGGGCCGGTCGGCTCCGGCAAGACGGCGCTGCTGGTGCAGCTCTGCCGCGCCATGGGGCCAACGCGCTCTATCGCCGTCATCACCAACGACATCTTCACCCGCGAGGACGCCGAGTTCGTCGTCCGCTCGGGCGCGATCGACCCGGCGCGCGTCGTCGGCGTCGAAACCGGCGGCTGCCCGCACACCGCGATCCGCGAGGACGTGTCGATGAACATGGTCGCGGTCGAGGACCTTACGCGCCGCTTCCGCGACCTCGACATCATCTTCATCGAGAGCGGCGGCGACAATCTCGCCGCGACCTTCAGCCCGGAGCTCGCCGACAGCCATATCTACGTGATCGACGTCGGCGAGGGCGAGAAGATCCCGCGCAAGGGCGGCCCGGGCGTCGTCCGCTCGCCGCTGCTGATCATCAACAAGATCGACATCGCGCAATATGTCGGCTCCGACCTGGGCGTGATGGAGCGCGACGCGAAAAAGCAGCGCGGCGCAAAACCCTTCATCTTCACCGACATGAAAAGCGGCAAGGGTCTCGACGAGGTGGTGGCCTGGATCGAGAACGACGTGCTGTTCGAAGAGGAGGCGGCCTGATGGCGGCGCTCGTCCTTCCGGATCCGGACTGGATCGTCGGCAAGCATGCGCTGATGAACCTGCGCGCCGTCCGCCGCCGCGGCCGCACCGAAATCGATCCGCGCTCCTGGCGCATCCCCTATCAGTGGCAGGGCTGCCACTATCAGGACAATGACGACCAGCCGTTCCTCCTGCTGATCAACAGCGGCGGCGGCTTCGTCGAGGGCGACGTGGCCGAGTTGCACGCGACGCTTGAGCCCGACACGAGGGCGCTGATCACCACGACGGCTGCGAGCAAGTTCTACAAGTGCCCCGGCGGCGGGACCTCGCAGGAGCTGGTCCAGATCGAGGTCGGCGACGGCGCGACGCTCGAATACTGCCCGGACGAGTCGATCCCCTTCGCGCGCTCGCGCGTGCGGCGGCGCACCCACATCCGGCTGGCGCCCGACGCGCGGCTGTTCGCGACCGACATCGTCGCGGCGGGCCGGATCCATCACGGCGCGGGCGAGGCCTTCGCGTTCGAGGCGCTCGACTCCGAGTTCAAGATCACGCTCGACGAGCGCCTGCTGCTGCTCGACCGGGCGGTGGCGGACGGCGCGGACGAGGTCGCGGCGCTGAAACGCCTGTGGGGCGGCGCGAACTACGCCGCGACCGTCGTGGCCTACGCGCCCGACCTGCCCGCGGGCCTCGAGGAACGGCTGGAGGAGGTCCTGCCGGCGACCGCGGGCGCGAGCCGGACCGGCGACTTCATCGCCTGCCGCATCCTCGCCCAGGAGGCCTGGGCCTGCCACGAGGCGGCGTTCGCCTGCTGGTCGGTGCTGCGCCCCGCGATCGCGGGCAAGCCCGCGCGCCCGATCAGGAAGTGCTGACCGGCCTCGCGAGGCGATGACGGGGAAGGCGCCGTCCAAGAACCTCGGGCGTCGCCGCGCTTGCGCGCGCCGACGCCCTACAATATCAAGGATTGTCTTGTCGCAATCCGAGAGTCTCCCATGGCCGCCCGCCCGTCCTGGCCGCCGACGCTCTCTCCGCAGAACGGGCCGCTGTACCTCCAGATCGTCGACGCCATCGAACAGGCGGTCGAGCGCGGCGAGCTGCGCGAGGGCGACCGCCTCCCGCCGCAGCGCGCGCTGGCCGAAACGGTCTCGGTCGACCTCACCACCGTCACCCGCGCCTACACCGAAGCCCGGCGCCGGGGGCTGATCGACGCCGTGACCGGGCGCGGATCGTTCATCGCGCCGCGCCGCGGGGACGACGGGCCGGCTCTCGACCTCAGCATGAACATCCCGCCGGCGCCTCGCGGCGTCCGGCTCGCGGACGCGCTCCGGCGCGGCGTGCAGGAACTCGCGGCGCGAACCGACGTCGATCAGGTGATGTCCTACCATCCGGGCGCCGGCGCGTCGGCCGACCGCGCCGGCGCCGCGGCCTGGCTAAGGCCCCGCTTCGGCGAGCTCGATCCCGACCGGATCCTGGTCGCGGCCGGCGCGCAGACGGCGATGGCAGCGATCGTTACGCGGTTCGCGGCGCCGGGCGCGACGATCGCCTGCGAGCCGCTCGTCTATCCGGGCGTTCTGTCGCTCGCCCGCTGTTTCGGCCATCGTCTCGCGGCCGTGGAGGCGGACGCCGAAGGCATGCTTCCGGAGGCTCTGGAGAGGATGTGCGCCGCCTCCCCGACCCGGCTTCTCTATCTCAATCCCACCATCGCCAACCCGACGGCGGCCACGATGTCCGAAGGCCGCCGCGCGGACATCGTCGCGACGGCACGTCGCCACGGCCTGCAGATCCTCGAAGACGATCCCTATTCGCCGCTCGCCGCCGACGCCCCAACGCCGTTCGCGGCGCTCGCCCCGGACCTCGTCTGGCACGTCCATACGCTGTCGAAATGCCTGACGCCGGGCCTCCGGGTCGCGTTCGTCGTCGCCCCGTCGCGCAAGGAACGCTCGGCGCTGGTTCCGACGCTGCGGGCCTTGAGCCTGATGCCCTCGCCGCTCGCCACCGCCCTGCTCGGCGCCTGGATCCGGGACGGCCTCGCGACCGACATTCTGGAGGGCGTGCGCGCGGAAGCGGCCGCCCGGCAGGCGCTCGCGCGAAGCATCCTGCCCGCCGCCGCTCCGGGGCACCCGAACGCGATCCATCTCTGGCTGCCGCTGCCGGACGGCTGGGACAGGGGCGAACTCGCCGCCCGCGCGCGGCGGAGCGGTCTCGCCGTAACCTCGTCGGACGCGTTCAGCGCCGCCGGGACCGCGCCGCAGGCCGTGCGGATCTCGCTGGGAGCCGTGCGGGAGCGTTCCCGCCTCGCCGGCGCGCTGACGACGCTCGCGGAGATCCTGCGCGAGGACGCAAGCGCGCGGACCGAGGTGGTGTAGGCGGCCTCCGCCTCAATCCGCCCATTCGTTGCGGGCGTCGCGCCGATCCAGCCAGATCAGGCGGCCTTCGGCGGCCTTGTAGTGATACTGGCTCGCCACCAGCCATCCCTTGAGCGGCCTCAGCGGCGGAAGCACCGTCAGCAGCATGACCGGCAGCGTCGTGAACAGGTGCATCCAGTACGGCGCCTGATAGGCCATTTCGAGCCAGACTGCGAAGGCGGCCGACGGCAGGCAGGCGAAGGTCATGGCGAAGAACGCGGGACCGTCCGCCGGGTCGGCGTAGGAGTAATCCAGCCCGCATTTCTCGCATTCAGGCCTCAGCTTCAGGAAGCCATCGAAGAGATGCCCCTCGCCGCAGCGCGGGCAGCGCCCCCGGATTCCAACCCTCCAGGGCTCGAGCCTCGTCTGTGTTCCATCGGCCATCGGCGTCCGCCTCGCGACTAGATCGTACGAGAGGAACCTAATTCGTATGCCTACAATGTCAATATTGCATTCATCACACGCGCCCGCTCGCGCCTGCACGAAAGGTCTCGCGCGCCTCGATCCGACCGCGGCGGCCGACGGACCGCGCGTCGCCCCGGAAGGCGGCGGCTCTAACGGGGCGTCCTGAGCGGAATGCGCGTCGTCGGCGGGCGAGGCCTAAGGCAGCGAAACGCCGGCGCGGGTCCGCGCCCAGCGAATCGCCTCCTCGCGCGGCATCGGGCGGGCGAGCAGATAGCCCTGAAACGCCGTGCAGCCGAGCTCCTTCATCGTCGCGAGATCGTCCTCCCGCTCGATGCCCTCGGCCACGACCTCGAAGCCGAGCGGATCCGAGAGATTGAGGATCGCTTGCACGAGGCTGCGGTTCTCGACCGATTCGGCCACGCCGTCGACGAAGACGCGATCGATCTTCACCCGGTCGACCCGCAGGCGCCGCAACGCCCCGAGCGACGAATAGCCGACGCCGAAATCGTCGATCGCGATCCGGACGCCCGCGGCCGAAAGGGCGACGAGCTTTCCCCGGATCGCGTCGATGTCGAGCGCGGTCTCCTCGGTGATCTCGACCTCGAGCTTCTCCGGCGCGACGTCGAAGCGACGAAGATCCTTCAGAATGAGGTCGTCGAGCGGAACCTGCGAAATCTCGCGGGGCGAAACGTTCATCGCCACGTTGACGTCGGTGAGGCCCGACGCCTCGAAAGCGCGGATCGTCCGGCAGACCTCCGCGAGGATGAAGCGAAGCAGGGCTTCGCCGAGCCCGGCGAGCGACGCCGAGGCGATGAGCTGCTGCGGCGCGATCCAGCCGTGCCTGGGGTGAAGCCAGCGGACCAGCGCCTCGAACCCTCCGAGGCGCGCCCCGCCGTCGACAACGATCGGCTGGTACCAGACCTCGACGCCGCCATCGACCAGCGCCCTTCCGAGATCGCGCTCGATGTCGCGCCGCATGGTGAGGTTCCAGGCGAGGCGGTCGTCGAACACGTAGCAGCGGTTCCGGCCGGCGGCTTTCGCCGCGTAAAGAGCCTCGTCGGCGGAGATGAGCAGTTCGTCTATCGCGGGCGCCGTCGAGACGTGGACGCCGATGCTGACGCCGATCCGTCCCGCATCGAAGGCGGCGAACGGAATCGCGATTGCGGCGATCAGTTCCTCGGCCAGAAGGGCGGGCTCCACCTGCACGAGGCCCGTCTCGAACAGCACGGCGAACTCGTCGCCGCCGAGCCGGGCCACCGCGAAGCCGCCCTGCAACGTCACATCAAGCCGCCGCGCGACCTCGATCAGAACCTTGTCGCCCGCCTTGTGGCCGTAGGTGTCGTTGACCGCCTTGAAGCCGTCGAGGTCGAGCAGCAGCAGGCAGAGCGGAGACTGGGCCACCGCCGCGCGCCGTTGCGCCTCCTCCATGAACCCATTGCGGTTCAGCAGTCCCGTGAGCCCGTCGTGGGACGCTCTGCGACTCATCTCCTCAGCGATCTGGGTCGCCCGCTCGTGCGCGCCCGACAGCGAGGCGGCGAGAAACGTCGCCTCGTTCTTGAGGCGGCTCGTCTCCCAAAGCAGCCCTTCGCTCTCCCGACACGCCCGGATCAAGGCGGCCAGATAGAGCAGCACCGTCGCTCCGAGGCAGATCCGGTCGAACCCGCCCGCATAGAACAGGCAGCCGGCGGCCGAGAGCAGCGGCGGCGTGATGAAGCCGATCGGAATCTGCGCATAGGCGAAGCCATGCGTCACCGCCCCGGCGGTGATGCCGCAGACGACCGTCAGATAGAACAGCGTCTGGGGGGAGGTGTATCCCGCGCAAAGCGCCGGAATGCACGCCCAGACCAGCCCCGAAGCCAGCGCAAGAAGAGAATGCCATCGAAGTCGCGACGTGACGCCGGCAGGAGCGGCGGGCGCGTCCGTGCGGCAGAGGATGACGCGCAGGGCGTTGACGACGCTTGAACATGCGAACCAGACGAGCCCGGCGAAGGTCTCTCCCGAATTCCAGGCCACCAGCGTCGCGGTCGCGCCAAGAGCGACGTTGACGGGAATGGAGAGCAGGACGCTGCGCCGGACCGCCGCAAGCTGTTCCGCACGGATGAGCTGCGGAAGCTTCGCTGGCGAGATCGCGTCTTCGCGCGAAAGCGACGTCTCCGCCGGGCCCATGCTCAATCCTCGAACGGAACGCTCGCAACCGCGCGCTCAAGACTCACTGGGCGGACGATTGCGCGCCTTGTGTTAAAGCCCTCACAATATTGAAGCTTTCTTCGTCGTAGGAAAGTGCGGTTGCGACGGATCGGCCTCGCGACTTTCTCCCCATGTCGCACGCTCGACGTCGCCGCGCCGAAGAGCTGCTCCTCAGTCGCTTCCGGTCGTCTCGACCTGCTGCGGTTTCGGACCTTCCTTCCCTTCGACTTCTCGCAAATGGACGCCGAAAGGGTTCGCGTCGGTCCGGTTCCTCAGCTCCACAATCTGCGACGCAGCCTATGGTTCCGTCCTACGGCGCCGGCTGCAAGGTTCTGTCGGAACTCTGCGAGAACCGACGACAGAAGCGAGCGATCGCGCTTCCGTCGTCGTCCGGGTCCGCAAAAGCCGCGAACGTCGTCGCGCTCAGCCCTGAACGATGCTTTCCCCCAGCCTGCTGTCGACGGTCGCCACCGTCCGGTCGATTTCCGCGTTGGGCATGCCGAGCTGATGCGAGATCAGCTTCACGAGCAGATCGACGCGCTCGATGAACGGCGCCCCATTGGCCACCGCCCGCGCCGCCGACGAAGGCTTGAGCAGGCTTTCGGCCGCCTTGGCGTATTTCTCGAACGGAACCTGGTCTTCGGGGTCGGCGCCCAGCCGGCGCGCGATCGCGTCGACATGCTCGTAGATCGAGCGCGACAGCTCGATGTCGCCATGGACCGCGTCGCGGATGGACTGCGGCTCGCCGGCCGTGATGCAGCGATAGTTGCCGGTCAGCAGCATCGACCACTTGGCCAGCGGCACGAACAGCGAATCGAACACCTTGACCTTCACCGGCACGTCGTGGCCGTCGAGCCGCACGGCGTCGATGTCGCCCTCGAGCTCGCGCAGCAGCCGGTTGGGCGCCTCATCGGCGAAAGTCGCGGCCTTGAAATTGGTCGGCAGGCCGACATGCAGGACGTTCGCGTCCTCGTCCGGCGGGCGGAAGGCCTGCGGATCCGGCGAGCAAAGCGTCACGAGACCCGGCTCGAACCGCTCCCACACCTGCGGGTTGGTGAACGCCTCTTCGAGGTCCATCTCGGCGAGCGCGGGGATCCGCTTGAGATAGGGCAACGGGGGCATATTCATGATCGAGAGGCAGGGCAGCCTGGCCTCCGCGATCTTGACCATCAGCATCCGGATCGTGTGGTTGGCGTATTGCGGCTCCTGCATTGCAAGGCCGACCAGATCGTACCGGGACACGTCCACGTCCTGCGGCGGCGTCGCGTCCAGTTTACCAGGAAGGTCGCGTGAAAAGATTGCGCGATGGGTCGGCTCGTCGCGCAACTTGATGCGAACTTCGGTGCCGGCGCTGTTGATGAGATCTGCAGTCTTCTGCCGGCAGACCAGAGTGACGTTGTGACCAGCCATCAACAGCTTGGTCGCCAGCAATGAACCGTAAGAAGCACCAAGAATTAGAATATTGCGCGCCATGCTTTTCGTTTCCATTCGTTGCAAAATTTTTGTCATCCCCTATCGCAAGGCGGCGTGGCATACAATTCGACATTTATCTATCGGGTCATTCGTTCTTGCGCAGTAACGGCGAAAATCCGACGACGCGAAGGGGCGCAGCGGATCGCTGCGGGCGCGCCGGGTTGCTGGCGTGAGATCATGCCGTCATGAGCGACTGCGCCGGCTGCGACGCTATTGAATCGCTCTGACCGCAGCGGCAGCGGCGGCCGCGCGGTTCTCGACGCCGAGCTTCACGTAGATCTGCTCGAGGTGCTTGTTCACGGTGCGCGGGCTCATGCCGAGAATGTCGCCGATGTCGCGGTTCGACTTGCCGCGCGCGATCCAGAGCAGCACCTCGGCCTCCCGCGCCGTGACGCCGAGCTTCTCGCGGAAGGTCGCGGCCTGGTCGCCGGCGCCCTCCTCCGTGATTCTCAGCAGAATCTCGTCGCGATCCGCGCGGCCGAGAAAGGCGACGGCGAGCGACCGCCCATCCCCGACCGTGAGGGTGACGGACGCCTGATCGCTGCGCCCGTCCTGACGCGCGGCCAGCCAGCGCGAGATCGTCTCCGGCAGGTCCGGCAGCTCAGGCAGGGCGTCGCCCGGCTCCGCGCCGGCCGCGAAGGCGAGAAGCCGGCCGGCCTGCGGCGTCGCCCACACCAGCCTGCCGGCGGAGTTCGCCGCGAACAGGTAACGGCCGGTCGTGTCCAGCGCCGCGCGGGCGCTGCGCGACTTGCGCGCGTTGCCGATGTGGACGCGGATCCGGGCCAGCAGTTCGTCGATCACGATCGGCTTGGTGACGTAGTCGACGCCGCCGGCCTCGAGGCCCTCGACGATGCGGTCGGTCTCCTTGAGGCCGGTCATGAAGACGATCGGCACGTCGGCGAGCTCGGGCAGGCGTTTCAGGCGGCGGCAGGTCTCGAAGCCGTTCATTCCGGGCATGACCGCGTCGAGCAGGACGAGATCCGGCGCGGCGTGGCCGACCGCCGCGATCGCGCGCTCGCCGTCGGTCGCGACCAGCACCATGAGCCCCGCGCCTTCGAGCGCGGCCGTCAGCATCGCCAGCGTCTCGGGACTGTCGTCGACCACGAGCACGACGCTGCGGCGGGCCGCCTCAGACATCGTCGCGTTCCGGCTGGGAGGCGAGCAGGGCCATGTATCCGCGCAGATCGAAGGCTCGGATTCTTTCGCGCGCCGCGGTGACGAACGGGCCGGAGCCAAGCTCCGCCGTCTCGAGCTCCGCGAGCTTTGCCTCGATGCCGCTGACGAAGCCCATTTCGCCGAGCCGGGTCAGTTCCTGCATGTGCCGCGTCGAGAGCGGAACCGCGCCCCCGGACGGGCTTCGCGCCGGCGCGGCGTCGGCGTCGCCTTCGGTGATGAAGGTCAGGCGGAGCAGCGTCTCGACGCTTCTCATCAGCGCCTGCAGATCGATCGGCTTCGCGATCGCTCCGTCGTGGTCGGCCGGCCGCCCGGCGGAGAAGGCGGCGTCGCCGAGATTGGCCGACATCATCAGGATCCGGACCGCCTCGTCGTTCTCGCGCAGCCGGCGCGCGACCTCCAAGCCGGACAGGCCCGGCATCGACACGTCGAGCAGGACGAGATCGGGCCTCCGGTCGCGCGCGATTTCGAGCGCCGACGGGCCGTCGTTCGCAGCCGTCACCAAGAAGCCGAGCGGCTCCAGCGTCTCGCGCATCAGGTTGCGCTGGTCGGCGTCGTCGTCGATCACCAGAACGCTGCGGCGACGCCCGAGATAGCCGGTCGCGCGCTTCGCCGGCGAGGGCGGCCGGCGCGCGGCGGCGACATGAGGCAGCATGAGCTTCACGCGGAAGACGCTGCCCTTGCCCGGCTCGCTTTCGAGCGAGATCTCGCCGCCCATGATCTCGACCAGAAGCTTGGTGATGGTGAGGCCGAGGCCCATGCCCGGCTGAAGCTGGGCGAGCGGCGCGCCGCCGCGCTCGAAGGGCTCGAAGACGCGTTCCAGATCTTCCCGTCTGATGCCCTGGCCGGTGTCCGCGATCTCGAACAGCGCCACCTGGCTCCGGTAGGAGACGCGGAACGTCACCCGGCCGACATCGGTGAACTTCACGGCGTTCGACAGAAGGTTGATGAGCACCTGCCGCAGCCGCTTGCCGTCGCAGCGCACGACCGGCGGGAGCGCCCCCACGCCCTCGAAGACGAAATCCACGCCCTTGGCGCCCGCCTGAAGGCGGAACATGTCGGCGAGCTGTTCGAGGAAGTCCCCGGTCCAGACGTCCTCGCGGGCGAGCTTCAGGCGGCCGGCCTCCACCTTGGCGATGTCGAGCAGGCCGTCGAGCAGCCCCGCGAGATGCTCGGCGCTGCGGCGGATGACGCGCACGCCCTTGTGGGCCTTGGGCGACAGGCCGTCTTCGACGTCGAGGAGCTGGGCGTAGCCGAGCACGGCGTTCAGCGGCGTCCTGAGTTCGTGGTTGATGCCGACGACGTAGCGGCTTTTCGCGAGATTCGCCGCCTCCGCGACCTCCTTGGCGCGCTGCAGCGCGGCGTCGGTCCTCCTGTGCGCCTCGATCTCGCGCATGAGCAGTGAGGTCTGGCGGGCTGTCTCCTCCTGCGCGATCTCGCGGCTCTCATGCGCCAGCACGAACAGCCACGCCGCGACGCCCACGACGATGATCAGGATGAGAAAGACGGCCCAGAGCGTGCCGGCCACCGCCGCGGCCTGCTCCGGGGCCGTGCGCACGGCGAGGAAGTGGACGAGCAGCAGCGCGAAGCCGAGCGTGCCGACGAGCGTCGCGAACACGCCGAAGAAATGGCCGTTGCGCGTGTTGAGCCGCGCCATCCACGGGACCGGAAGCAGCGCGGTGAGCAACCCGACCACCTGCGCCTGATAGCGCGCATGCGGCTTGCAGCCGTCCCGGCAACGCGCGTCGATCGAACAGCAGAGCGAGCAGATCGGTCCAGAGTAGACCGGGCAATGGGCCATGTCCTCGGGCTCGAAGGCGTTCTCGCAGACCGCGCAGGAGAGCGACGGCTTCAGCCGCCACTGCGCGCGGGGCTTGCGGGCGAGATAGTAGCGCCCGCGGGTCGCGATCGCGATCGCGGGGGCGGCTGCGAAAGCGACGACCAGCGCCACGAACGGCGCGAGCGCCTGAGCGTGAAGGCCGAAGGCGCCCATATAGGCCGCGACCGCCGCGGCCGTCGCCACGACCATGGCGCCGACGCCGACGGGGTTCACGTCATAGAGATGGGCGCGCTTGAACTCGATCCGCGGCGGACTGAGGCCGAGCGGCTTGTTGATTGCGAGGTCTGCGACGAGCGCCCCCACCCACGCGACCGCGACCACGGAATAGAGGCCGAGGGTCTGTTCGAGCGTCTTGTAGATGCCGGCCTCCATCAGCAGCACGGCGATCGCGACGTTGAAGAACAGCCAGACGATGCGGCCCGGATGGGCGTGGGTCAGCCGGGAGAAGAAGTTCGACCACGCGATCGAGCCGGCGTAGGCGTTGGTCACGTTGATCTTGAGCTGCGAGACCATGACGAAGGCCCCGGTCAGCGCAAGCGCGACCTGCGGAGACGACGTCACGTAGCCGAAGGCCGCGAGATACATCTGCGTCGGCTCGCCGGCGTGCTCGGCCGGGACGCCCTTCGAGATCGCGAGCGCCGCGAGGAAGGAGCCGACCAGCATCTTGACGGCGCCGGGCACCACCCATCCGGGGCCGGCGGCGATCAGCGCCGCCCACCAGGCGATCCGGCCGGATCGCTTCCGCTCCGGCATGAAGCGCAGGATGTCGACCTGCTCGCCGATCTGCGCCACCAGCGCGAACACGACGGCGCCCGCCGCGCCCGCGCCGAGCAGGTTGAAGCCGCCGCCGGTCGCGGCGGAGCCCGTGAAATCGGCCCAGGAGGCGAAGCTCGCGTCGTCATGCAGCGCGATGTAGATCAGCGGGATGAGGTTCAGCGCGATCCAGAACGGCTGGGTCCACACCTGAAAGCGGCTGATCCAGGCGATGCCGTGGGTGACGATCGGAATCACGACGATCGCGCTGACGACGTAGCCGATCGACAGGGGCAGCCCGAAGCAGAGCTCGAGCGCGAAGGCGAGGATCGCGGCCTCGATCGCGAAGAAGATGAAGGTGAAGGAGGCGTAGATCAGCGACGTGATCGTCGAGCCGATGTAGCCAAAGCCCGCGCCGCGCGTCAGCAGGTCGATGTCGACGCCGTCGCGGGCCGCGTAATAGGCGATCGGCAGCCCCGTGAGGAAGATCAGCGCCGAGACGCCGAGAATCGCCGCGAGCGCGTTCTCGAAGCCGTAGGCGAGCGTGATCGCGCCCCCGATCGCCTCGAGCGCGAGGAACGACACCGCGCCGAGCGCAGTGTTGCCGACGCGCACGGCGGACCACTTCCGCGCCTTCTTGGCGGTGAAGCGGAGGGCGAAGTCCTCGAGCGTCTCGTCGCCGACCCACTGGTTGTAGCGACGTCGCGTGGGCACGATGCGCAGCCGCTCGGTCACGGCGCGCCCCGCGGCTCCACACTCATTCCGCGGCGTCGCACAAAACGGTCCCCTTCTGGCCTGCCGCCTTTGTTGCAAGCAAGCGGCGCGCCATCCCGCCCGCGCTTGGGCGGGGACAGGAAAACGCGAGCGTTCGCGCGAGCGTAGCGCATCATAGGCGCCGGCTCCGGCGCCTCCATATACGTCAACCAACGTATATGCTGCGACGCAAAATCGGAGTCAGCCTTCCGAAAGACGCCCAAAGACGGGCGATGTTCGGAGGGAATCGATGTCGGATCGGGACGACGCGCTTCAATCGCGGCTTCGCCGCCAGTTGCTGATGGGAATGGCCGCGGCGCCGCTTGCGGGCCTGCTGCCGAAGACGGCTTTCGCCCAGGCGCCCGCGACCTCCGCGGTCAACACCACGGGCCTCGCGGTGACCGACACCGAAGTCACGGTCGGCATCCTGCATTCCGCCACCGGCACGATGGCGATCTCCGAGACGGGATCGATCCAGGCCGAGAAGCTCGCGATCGAGCAGATCAACGCCATGGGCGGCGTGCTCGGCCGCAAGATCAAGTTCATCCAGGAAGACGGCGCCTCCGACTGGCCGACCTTCGCCGAGAAGGCGAAGAAGCTGCTGGTGCAGGACAAGGTCGCGGCCATCATGGGCTGCTGGACCTCCGCGTCCCGCAAGGCGGTGCTGCCGGTGATCGAGCAGTACAACGGCATGCTCTACTACCCGACCTTCTACGAAGGCCTCGAGCAGTCGAAGAACGTCATCTACACCGGCCAGGAAGCGACCCAGCAGATCCTCGAGTCCCTGAACTGGGTCGTCAAGGAGAAGGGCGCCAAGACCTTCTACTTCATCGGCTCGGACTATATCTGGCCGCGCACGTCGAACAAGATCGCGCGCAAGCACATCGAAAACTTCATGAAGGGGACGAAGGTCGTCGGCGAGGAGTACTTCCCGCTCGGCCACACCCAGTTCAACTCGGTGATCAACAAGCTCAAGCTGACGAAGCCCGACGTGATCTTCACGGACGTGGTCGGCGGCTCGAACGTCGCGTTCTACAAGCAGCTGAAGGCCGCGGGCATCAACCTCGACAAGCAGATCCTGATGACGATCTCGGTCACCGAGGACGAGATCGACGGCATCGGCGGCGAGAACATCGCGGGCGCCTATTCCTGCATGAAGTACTTCCAGTCGCTCGACAATCCGAACAACAAGGAGTTCGTCGAAGCGTTCAAGAAGATGTGGGGCGAGAAGACCGTCATCGGCGACGTGACCCAGGCCGCCTATCTCGGCCCGTGGCTCTGGAAAATGACCGTCGAGAAGGCCGGCTCCTTCGACGTCGACAAGATCGCCGCGGCCTCGCCCGGCATCGAGTTCACCAAGGCGCCGGAAGGCTACGTCAAGATCCACGAGAACCACCACCTCTGGTCGAAGACCCGCGTCGGCCTCGCCCAGAAGGACGGTCAGTTCAAGGTGGTCTACGAGAGCCCGGACCTCATCGAGCCGAACCCCTTCCCCAAGGGCTACCAGTGATCCGGGGCCGCCACTGATCGGCTGAGGCCGACCGACGACACGCGTCATCCCGGCCAGAGCGAAGCAAAGGGCCGGGATCGTTCTCGGGACATGTCGCGATCACCAGCGCCTTGTCCGGGAGACGATCCCGGCTCGACGGCTCCGCCGCCGTCCGGGATGACGGCTAGGCCTTAAGGCCGTCCGAGACGACGGCGTTTTCGCGGGGACCAGAAATGTTCGGAGATTATTCGCTCGGCGATCTCGGATCGATCTTCGCGATGCAGGGCTTCGCGGGATTGATCCTGTTCTCCGTCTACCTGCTGATGGCGCTCGGCCTCGCGATCATCTTCGGCCAGATGGGCGTGATCAACATGGCCCACGGCGAGTTCATGATCCTCGGGGCCTACGTCACTTGGCTCACCTCGGTGTTCTTCGCCGACTACGTGCCGTCCCTGTTCGGAATCTACTTCTTCGTCGCCATGGCGCTCGCCTTCTGCGCCGCGGGAGCGTTGGGAATGCTGGTCGAGTGGCTGTTGATACGACGGCTCTACAAGCGCCCGCTCGACACGCTGCTCGCGACCTGGGGCCTCAGCCTCATTCTTCAGCAGACTTACCGCTCGGTCTTCGGCCCGCGCGAGGTCGGCGTCACGCTGCCCGACTGGATGATGGGCTCGCTGCCGGTCACCGACGTGATCGAGGTGCAGATCAACGGGCTGTTCGTGATGGGCCTGACGACGCTGATCACCGTCGCGGTCTTCCTGATGATCTTCCGCTCGCGCTTCGGCCAGCAGATCCGCGCCGTGGTGCAGAACCGCCAGATGGCGGGCGCGGTCGGCATCGACACCGAACGGGTCGACCGCCTGACCTTCGGCCTCGGCTGCGGCATCGCGGGCATCGCGGGCTCCGCCTTCACCATGATCGGTTCGACCGGTCCGACCGCCGGCCAGCTCTACATCGTCGACACCTTCCTGATCGTCGTCTTCGGCGGCGCGGCGAGCCTCTTCGGCACCATCGCCTCCGCCTTCTCGATCTCCCAGACGCAGTCGACGCTCGAATTCTTCCTCTCCGGCTCGATGGCCAAGGTCATCACCCTGCTCACCGTCGTCGGCATCCTGATGCTGCGGCCGCAGGGACTGTTCACCCTCAAGGTCAGGCGCTGAGGAGCCACGAACATGAAGCGCGCTCCCTCGTTCATGGACCGCAAGGACCTGCTCGCTCTCGCGATCGTCGCGGCCCTTCTTCTCGTGGTCTTCCCCGTCCTGCTCGACGGCTTCCGCCTCAACCTCGTCGGCAAGTACCTGACCTACGCCTTCGTGGCGGTCGGGCTGGTGATGTGCTGGGGCTACGGCGGCATTCTCTCGCTCGGCCAGGGCCTGTTCTTCGGCCTCGGCGGCTACGGCATGGCGATGTACCTCAAGCTCGAGGCGTCGTCGGTCGAGAACACCAAGATCCAGTCGACGCCCGGCATCCCGGACTTCATGGACTGGAACCAGCTCACGTCGCTGCCCTGGTTCTGGGAGCCGTTCCACTACTTCATCCCGACGCTGATCCTGATCATCCTCGTGCCGGTCGCCTTCGCGCTGCTGATCGGCTCGGCGATGTTCAAGCGGCGCGTGTCGGGCGTCTATTTCGCGATCATCACCCAGGCGCTCGCGGCGATCGCCACCATCCTGATCATCGGACAGCAGGGCTACACCGGCGGCGTCAACGGCATCACCGACCTTCGCACGCTGATGGGCTGGGACATCCGCACCGACAGCGCCAAGTTCATCCTCTACTTCGTCAACGCGCTCCTGCTGCTCGGCGTCGTCTGCTGCGCGATGTTCGTGCGGGATTCGAAGCTCGGCCGCATCCTGGTCGCGATGCGCGAGAAAGAGGACCGGGTCCGCTTCTCCGGCTACTCGGTCGCGAACTTCCAGATCTTCGTGTTCTGCCTCGGCGCGGCCTTCGCGGCGATCGGCGGCGCGATGTTCACGCTGCAGGTCGGCTTCATGTCGCCGTCCCTCGTCGGCATCGTGCCCTCGATCGAGATGGTGATCTTCTGCGCGGTCGGCGGCCGGCTTTCGATCTTCGGCGCGATCTACGGCACGCTGCTGGTCAACTACGCCAAGACCAGCCTGTCGGAGAGCTTCCCGGAGCTCTGGCTGCTCGGTCTCGGCGGCCTGTTCATCGCGGTGGTGCTGTTCTTCCCGAACGGTCTTGCGGGCATCTGGCGCGACTACGTCCAGCCGCCGATCGACCGGCTGTTCAAGCTGCGGTCGAAGGATCCGACCGATCCCGGACACGACGTCGCCAAGGCCGCGGCCGCAGCGGCCGAGTGAGGAGAGAGCGATGACCCCGATCGGCACCCCGGCCAACGAATACCTGCTCTCGGTCGAAGGCCTGACCGTCTCGTTCGACGGCTTCAAGGCGGTCAACGACCTTTCCTTCTATGTCGACAAGAACGAGATCCGCGTGATCATCGGCCCGAACGGAGCCGGCAAGACCACGGTGCTCGACCTCATCTGCGGCAAGACCCGATCGACCGCCGGCTCCATCCGCTTCCGCGAGAAGGAGCTCACAAAGATGAGCGAGAGCCAGATCGTGCTCGCGGGCGTGGGGCGCAAGTTCCAGACGCCTTCGATCTATGACGACCTGACGATCTTCGAGAACCTCGAGATTTCCTACCCGAAGGGCCGCTCGGTCTGGGGCGCGCTCACCTTCAAGCGCGACCAGGCGGTGCGCGACCGGGTCGAGGAGGTCGCCGAGCTGATCTTCCTCAAGGACCGGCTGCACGACAACGCCGCCTTCCTCAGCCACGGCCAGAAGCAGTGGCTCGAGATCGGCATGCTGCTGATCCAGGACCCGGAGCTCCTGATGCTCGACGAGCCGGTCGCCGGCATGAGCGTTTCCGAGCGCATCAAGACCGCGGAACTGCTCAACACGATCATCAAGAACCGCTCGGTGCTCGTCATCGAACACGACATGAAGTTCGTCGAGGACATCGCCCACAAGGTCACGGTTCTCCATCAGGGCAAGATCCTGTCGGAGGGTTCGATGGAGAAGGTGAAGTCCGACCCGAAGGTCGTCGAAGTCTATCTCGGGCATTGAGGGAGAAACGCGATGGTCGCTGTCTCCTCCTCCCGTCATGCCCGGCGAAGCCGGGCATCCACGACTTTCCTCGCCGCCGTGCTCCACGCCCAAGTCGTGGATACCCGCGAAGACGCGGGCATGACGGCCTGTGTTTCTTCGCCAGTCTTCGGAGACGCCTGATGCTGGACGTCGAGAACCTGCACGTCGCCTATGGCCAGAGCGAAGTCCTGCACGGGATGAGCTTCGGGGTCGCGACCAACGAGATCGTGGCCATCATGGGCCGCAACGGCATGGGCAAGACCACGCTCATGAAGTCGATGATGGGCATCCTGCCCTCGACCGCGGGCGCCATCCGCCTCGGCGGCGAGGACATCGGCGCCTTGAAGAGCCACCAACGCGTCAGACGAGGCGTCGCCTACGTGCCGCAGGGGCGCATGGTGTTCTCCACCATGACGGTGAAGGAGAACATCGAGACGGGACTGACCGCGTCCGGCGACCGCAAGGTTCCCGAGGACATCTACGAGCTGTTCCCCGTGCTGCTCGAGATGAAGGGCCGGCGCGCCGGCAACCTCTCGGGCGGCCAGCAGCAGCAGCTCGCGATCGCCCGCGCGCTCGCGACCAAGCCGAAGGTGCTGCTGCTCGACGAGCCCACCGAAGGCATCCAGCCGTCGATCATCCGCGAGATGGCGCGGACGCTGCGCCGCATCCGCGACGAGCGCGGCCTCTCGATCATCGTGTCCGAACAGGTGCTCAGCTTCGCGCTCGACGTCGCCGACCGGATTCTCGTCGTCGAGAACGGGGAAATCGTCCACGACGAGCCGCGCGCGGCCGTCGACGAAGCAAAGGTCTCCAAGTACCTGTCCGTCTGAGAAGGGTCACATGTCCGATTACGAGATGTTCGAACTTGGAGACTTCGTGCTCCAGTGCGGCAAGACGCTCCGTTCGGCGAAACTCGCCTTCAAGACTTTCGGCGCCCTGAACGCCGCCAAAGACAACGCCATCGTTTACCCGACATGGTATTCGGGCCAGCACACCGAAAACGAATGGCTTATCGGGCCGGGCATGGCGCTCGATCCCGAGAAATACTTCATCATCATCCCGAACATGTTCGGAAACGGGCTGTCTTCGTCCCCGAGCAACACGCCGGCGCCGTGGAACGGGCCGCGTTTTCCGAACGTGACGGCCTACGACAACGTCAAGGCCCAACACCGGCTCGTCACTGAGCATTTCGGCATCGAAAAGCTCGTTCTGGTCACCGGCTGGTCGATGGGCGCGCTGCAGACCTACCACTGGGGCGCCCTCTATCCGGACATGGTCCCGCGGATCCTGCCGTTTCAGGGCTCGGCCAAGTGTTCGCGGCACAATTTCGTCTTCCTCGAAGGAGCCAAGGCGGCGCTGCAGGCGGACGCCGCGTTCAAGGACGGCTGGTACGACGCGCCGCCCTACAAGGGGCTCCGCGCCTTCGGGCGGGTCTACGCCGGCTGGGGCCTTTCCCAGACCTTCTACCGGCTGCAGGCCGACGTCACACACATGGGCTACGCTTCGCTTGAGGATTTTCTCATCGGGTTCTGGGAGGGACTGTTCTACGAGCGCGACGCCAACAACCTTCTGACCATGCTCTGGACTTGGCAGAATGGCGACATCAGCGCGAACGAAACCTTCAAAGGCGACTTCAAAGCCGCCCTCGGCGCGATCAAGGCCAAGGCCATCCTGATGCCGGCCTCGACCGACCTCTATTTCCCGCCCGAGGACAACGCGATCGAGGCGGAGGCAATGCCGAACGCCGAGTTGCGCGTCATCGACACCTGGTGGGGACACTTCGCCGGCGGACCGGGCACGAGTCCCGACGACATCAAGGTCCTCGACGAGGCGCTGAAAGAACTTCTCGCGAGCTGAAGCGAAAAGCAAAACGGAGGGCTCAAATGACCGAAACGCTGATCAAGGTCGACCTGTCGCAGTCGGCCTACGACAACGACATGGTGCACAACCGCTGGCACCCCGACATCCCGATCGTGGCGTGGACGAAGCCCGGCGACGACTTCATCATCGAGACCTACGACTGGACCGGCGGCTTCATCAAGAACGACGACGACGCTGCGGACGTCCGCGACATCGACCTCACCATCGTGCACTTCCTGTCCGGCCCGATCGGCGTCGAAGGTGCGGAGCCCGGCGACCTGCTGGTGGTCGACATCCTCGACATCGGCGCAAAGGCCGAAAGCAACTGGGGCTTCAACGGCTTCTTCTCGAAGAACAACGGCGGCGGCTTTCTCACCGAGCACTTTCCTTCGGCCCAGAAGTCGATCTGGGACTTCGAGGGCATGTTCACCAAGTCGCGCCATATCCCCGGCGTGCGCTTTCCAGGCCTGATCCATCCCGGCCTGATCGGCTGCCTGCCGGACCCGAAGCTGCTCAAGACCTGGAACGACCGCGAGATCCCCTTCGTCGAAGCGAACAAGGACCGCGTGCCGCCGGTCGGCACCGTGCCGTTCGCCCCGACCGCCCATATGGGCCGGCTGAAGGGCGAGGGCCGCGACAAGGCGGCGGCCGAGGCCGCCCGCACGGTTCCGCCGCGCGAGCATGGCGGCAACTGCGACATCAAGGATCTGTCGCGCGGCTCGAAGATCTACTTCCCCGTCTATGTCGACGGCGGCGGCCTCTCGATGGGCGACCTGCACTTCAGCCAGGGCGACGGCGAGATCACCTTCTGCGGCGCGATCGAGATGGCCGGATGGCTGCATCTCAAGGTCGACGTCATCAAGGACGGCATGTCGAAATACGGGATCAAGAACCCGATCTTCAAGCCGTCGGTGATCACCCCGAAATATGACGACTACCTGATCTTCGAGGGCATCTCGGTCGACGAGGCCGGCGAGCAGCACTACCTCGACGTCGGCGTCGCCTACCGGCAGGCCTGCCTCAACGCGATCGAGTATCTGAAGAAGTTCGGCTATTCTGGCGCGCAGGCCTATTCGATCCTCGGCACCGCGCCTGTGCAGGGTCACATCTCGGGCGTGGTCGACATCCCGAACGCTTGCGCGACGCTTTGGATTCCGACCAAGATCTTCGACTTCGACATCAATCCGAGCGCCAAGGGGCCGGTGAAGTTCCTCGACGGCTCGATCGACATGCCGATCGCGCCGGATCTCTGATCCGACGCCCGCAAGCGACGTCCCGGACGGCTTTCGCCGTCCGGGATCGGTTCGACCGGAGACAGCAATGCCCGTCTACGACTACGCCTGCGCGGATTGCGGCCCCTTCACGGCGCTGCGCCCGATGTCGGCCTTCGACGCGCCGCTCGCCTGCCCGGACTGCGGGGTCGACGCCCCGCGCGCGATGCTGACGGCGCCGGCGCTCTTCGGCATGGATCCCGGCCGCCGGCTCGCGGCGGCGACCAACGAGCGGTCGTCCAACGAGCCGAAGAGCTCCCGCAACCACGCGCCGGGCTGCGGCTGCTGCTCCGGCCGCAAGCTCAAGGTTCCGGGCGCGGCAGCCGACGCGCCCAAGTCCTTCCCCAAGGCGCGGCCCTGGATGATCAGCCACTGAGCCTCAGGGCGCGCTACGTCAGGACGCCCCGGCGGCCGAAGCGCGGTCGCCGTGGCGGAGCATTCCGTTCGGGTTGAGCACGACCTCGTCCGTTTCCGAAAGCCCTTTGCGGATCTCCTGCGTGCGGCCGAGATGGCGGCCGAGCTCGACGTAGCGGAACTCGATCGCGCCCTGCCGCAGCGTGGCGACCATCGGCTTGCCGTCGCGGATCGTGACCGCGCTGGTCGGCACCCGAACGCTGCGCTCGGCCCCGCGCGCGAACTCCGCGGAGCCTGCGAGCCCCGCGGGCACGCGAGCATCCTGGTTCTCCATCGTCATCTCGACGCGCATCGTGCCCGAGCGGCGGTCGATCGCCCCCGACATTCGCGACACCGTCGCGGAGAAGGCTTCGCCGGCGAAGCGGTCGAACGTGACGGTCACGGTTTCGCCGAGGCGCACCGAGGCGAGCGCGCTCTGCGGCACGTCGGCGACGACGCGCAGCCTCACGGTCCGCGCGAGTTCGAACATCGGCGTCGCGTTCGAGGCCTGATCGCCGACCACGAGGTCGCCCAGTTCGACGTTCCGCGCCGTCACGATCCCGTCGAAGGGCGCGCGCACCTGACGGAAGGCGAGCAGCTCCTCGAAGCGCCTGAGTTCGGCGAGCGCCGCCTCCCGGTCGGCGACCGCGACGTCGGACTGAGCCTTGCGGTCGTCGAGCGCGGCCTCGCTCGCGAAATCCTTGCCCGCGAGCGCGGCGGTGCGCTTGAGGTTGGCGTCGGCGAGCGCGACCCGCGCGTCGGCCTGCCCGACCGCCGCCTTTGCGCGCTCGTGGTTGCGCACGATCTCCGGCGCGTCGATCACCGCGAGAACGTCGCCGGCCTTCACGGCGTCGCCGATGTCGGCCCGGCGCTCGGCGACGAAGCCGTTGGCGCGGGCGTAGAGCCGCGCCTGCGTCTCGGGCTCGGCGATCACCGGCAGACGGAACGTCTCCCTCGGGCCGCCGGCTTCGGGCTTCGTCGTGCGCACCTGCGGGTCTTCGGCGCGCGCGGCGCCGGACCCGAGCGGCGCGAGCGCAATCAGCGCGGCCAGAAGCGCGGTCGATCTCGGAAAGGGCACGGCGGCTCCTCGTTGGGCTGGTCCGGCGGTTCGGGTCATGCGGCGCCCGGCGCACGGGCGGTTTCCGGGGCGGCGGAACTCTCTGCGGATTCTATGCGCCGGCGCCGGACCGCCGTCACCGCGAGCGGCACGAGCAGCAGCGTCCCGAGCGTTCCGAGCATCAGCCCGCCGATCACCGCGCGGCCGAGCGGCGCGTTCTGCTCGCCGCCCTCGCCGAGGCCGAGAGCCATGGGGGCCATGCCGACGATCATGGCGCTCGCGGTCATGAGCACGGGGCGCAGCCGCGTGGCGGCGGCCTCCAGCGCGGCGGAGACCGGTTCCCTGCCCTCCGCCATCAGGTCGCGGGCGAAGGAGACGACGAGCACGCTGTTCGCGGTCGAGACGCCGAGCACCATGATGAAGCCCGTGAGAGCCGGCACGCTGAGATAGGACCCGGTCGCGGCGAGGCCGTAGATCGCGCCCGACAGCGCCATCGGAAGCGCGGCCAGCGCCGCGAGCGGCAGCGTCCAGGACTGGAAGTTCACCACCAGCAGCAGGAAGATCAGCAGAACCGCCAAAGCGACGCCGCCGGCGAGCTCCGCATAGGCCTGCGTCATCTGCGCCGCCTGTCCGCTCACCGTCACCGCGTTGCCGGGCTTCAGTCCGCCCCGCAGCTCCGCGATCATCGGCTCCACCTCGGCCAGCACGCCGCCGAGGTCTCGGCCCGAGACGTTGACCAGCACGTTGAAGGCCGGCTGCAGGGTGGCGCGGGAGACGGTCGCGGGGGTCTTGCGCTCGGTCGCGGTCGCGAAGGTGCGCAGCAGGCTCGTGCCGCCGCGGCTGGTCGTGACCGGCGTGTTGAGCAGGTCGTCGAGCGACCGCAGCCGATCCGGCGGCGTCTGGACCGCGACCACGTAGCTGACGCCGCCGTCCGCCCAGTAGCTCGACTGCACGGTGGAGCTCGACGACAGGGAGATCAGCAGCGCGTTGGCGATCGCCTGCTGGGTGACGCCGAGCTGGGCGGCGCGGGCCTTGTCGACGGCGATGCGGTATTCGGGCCAGTCTGGGATCTGGCGCACCATCACGTCGGTCGCGCCGCGGATCTGCCGGACCCGGTCGGCGAGCGCGCGGGCAGCCGCCAGATTGCCGGCGCGGTCGCGGCCCGCGACGCGGATGTCGATCGAACCCGCCGCGGCGCCGTTCAGCGTCTGGCCGACGATGTCGGCCGGCCGGAAGAAGGCGACGACGTCGGGAAAGCGCTCCTTCAGCATGGCGGCGATCCGCGCCTGATGTTCGGCCGAAGGCGCATGTCCCGGACGGAGCTGCACCAGCATCTCGCCCTCGCTCGAGGTCGCGGCCAGACTGTCGACCCAGGCGAGGTTGACCGGATCGGGCGCGCCGATGTTCTCGACGATCGCCTGCGCCTCGCCTTTCGGCAGCAGGGCGCGGATCTCGCGCTGGACGTCGGCGAAGATGCGGGCCGTCTCCTCGATCCGGGCGCCGCTCGGCGCGCGCAGGTGGATGCGCAGGGTTCCGGCGTCGACCACCGGAAAGAACTCGCGTCCGAGCGTGGTCATCGTCCAGCCAGCGC
Source organism: Ancylobacter novellus (assembly GCA_003241695.1). Lineage (GTDB taxonomy): Bacteria > Pseudomonadota > Alphaproteobacteria > Rhizobiales > Methylopilaceae > Methylopila. Next base: position 455,955 of record QFPN01000004.1, read on the forward strand.
CCGCGATGACCAGCGCGGCCGCGAGCGCCGGCAGCAGGCGCACGCGCATTAACCCCGAGAGCATGCCGCGGTAGCGGTCGCGCAGCGCGTCGAGGGCGTGCTCGACATGGCTGTGCGCGCGCGACAGCCACGACCGCCGGCCCTGCCGTTTCGCGCGCACTTCCGCCGGCAGCATCAGGAAGGCGAGCGTCGGCACCAGCGTCCGCGAGAGCACGAAGGAGGCGATCATCGCGAACACGACCGCGAGCGCGAGCGGCGCGAAGATGAACAGCGGCGTGCCCGACAGCGCAAAGACGGGCAGGAACACGATGCAGATGCAGGAGGTCGAGACGAATTCGGGGAACACTACCTGCCGGGCGCTGTCCATGACCGCCTGGCGGATCTCCTTGCCCTCGTCGAGGTTGCGGTTGATGTTCTCGATCTCGACCAGCGCGTTGTCGACCAGAATGCCGATCGCGAGCGCGAGGCCGCCGAGCGTCATCAGGTTGAGCGTGTGTCCGAGCGCGGTCAGCCCCGCGACCGACGCCATCAGCGCGAGCGGGATCGAGACGAGCACGATCGCGGCGCTGCGCATGCTGCCGACGAAGACGATGACCACGAGCGCGACCAGCGCGCCGACCAGGACGCCCTCCTTCAGAACGCTGTCGACGGCGCTCTTCACGAAGGTCGACTGGTCGAAGATCGGCTCGATGCGCATGCCCTCGGGGGCGGCGGCGCGGATCGCCGGCAGGCGCTCCATGACCTGGTCGACGATGTCGACCGTCGAGGCCGAGCCGAGCTTCAGCAGTTGCACGATGACGCCCGGCTCGCCGTCGACCCGCGCGACGTTGGTCGGGACCGCGCCGCCGTCGCGCACATGCGCCACGTCGCGCATGAACACGACGCGGCCGTCGACCTCGCGCAGCGGCAGGCTGTTGAAGGCCTCGACCGTCTCCGGGCTCGAATTCAGCGAGACGAACACCTCGCGCCCCGCGTCCCGCAGCGCGCCCGAGGGCAGCGTGAGGTTCTGGCTCGTCACGGCGCGCGAGACGTCGTCGGCCGAGACCCCGTAAGCCTGCAGGCGGTCGGGATCGAGGTCGACCATGATCTGCCGCACCGCGCCGCCATAGGGCAGCGTCATGCGGATGCCGGGAATGGTCTGGATCTGCGAGCGGAGCTGAAGCCGGGCGTAGTCGTAGAGCTGCGGCTCCGTCAGCGCGAAGGACGACAGAGCAAGCTGCAGGATCGGCACGCTGCCCTGCGAATACCTGACGACAAGCGGAGGCTGGGCGCCCGGCGGCATGCGCCTCAGGATGGTCTGCGACACCGCGCTGATCTGGCTGAGCGCGAGTTCGATCGAGACCGAGGGCTGGAACTCGACCCGGACGATGCCGACCCCCGCGCTCGTCTGCGACGAGACGCTCCGGATGTCGTCCACGTTGTTGAGGATGGCGATCTCGCTGAACGAGGTGATCTTCGCCGCCATCTCCTGCGGGTCGAGGCCCTGATAGGTCCACACGACCTGCACGGCCGGCAGGTCGATCGCCGGCAAGATGTCGGTCGAGGCGTTGCGCAGCGCGGAGAGGCCCGCGAGCAGGATCAGCGCCGCCATGACGGCGATCGTGTAGGGTCGTCTCAGCGCATAAGCGACGATCCACATCGGGCGCCCGATCGAATGTTGCGATGCAAGATCCTACCCCGCCGAATGAGGCGGAAGATCCGGCCGATCGCCTCATTCTCCCACGCGGCCGTCACGTTTGCGTCAGCGCGGCGGCGATGGCGTCGAGGCCGTCGGTCAGCGCGGCCGGGCCGGGCTGGAGGATCAGCGGCGACTTGATCTCGAAGATCCGCCCGTCGCGGACTGCGGGGACGGCGCCCCAGCCTTCACGGGAGCGGATCTTTCCGGTCGCGACCTTCTTGCCGCACCACGAGGCGAGGATGACGTCCGGGGCCGCGGCGGCGACCCGTTCGGGCGTGACGATCCGGTCCTTCGCGGCGGGACGGCGGGCGAGCTCCGGAAAGACGTCGTCGCCGCCCGCGACCGCGATCAGCTCCGACACCCAGCCGATGCCGCTGATCAGCGGCCCGTCCCACTCCTCGAAATAGACCCGCGGACGGGGCCGCCCCGCCGTCGCGCGCCGCGCCTCGTCGAGCCTCGCCTCATAGGAGGCGGCGAGCGCCTCGGCCTTGTCCGACGCCCCGACCAGAGCGCCGACGCATCGGATCATGGCGAGGATTCCGGCGACGTCGCGGTGGTTGAAGACATGGACCGCGACGCCCTCGCGGACGAGCTCGGCGGCGATGTCAGCCTGGAGATCCGAGAATGCGAGGACGAGATCGGGTTCGAGGCCGAGGATCTTCGGCACGTCGGCCGAGGTGAAGGCCGAGACGCGCGGCTTCTCGCGCCGGACCCGCGGCGGGCGCACCGCATAGCCGGACACGCCCACGATCCGCGCGTCCTCGCCGAGCAGATAGAGCGTCTCGACCGTCTCCTCGGTCAGGCAGACGATGCGTTCGGGCGGAAAGCGGCGCATGGGTCGTCCTCATGGTCCTATGCGAGCGGCGGCAGCGCCCGCTGCAACGCGCCCACGCGGGCGGCGACGCGTTCGTGCCGCGTCGCCGGCGCGAACGCCGGATCGGAGTCTCCGGCCTCCGCCGCCCGCTTGACCGCGACGAGGCGCGGGTCGCCGAAGCGTTCGAGCAGATCCTGAAACGCCTTGTGGCGTGACGGGTCGAAGGCGCGCGCGGATCCGTCGCCGCCGCGAGCGGGGTGAGGCGGCGCAAAACCGCCGCAGGGCACGAGCGCCTTTGGAATCGGCGCGTTGGCCCCATGGGTCCGGCCGGTCTTCATGAGCTTCGGCAGCAGGTGCGTGTGCGGTCCGGGAGGGCTCGCTCCCCCGTCCGCCGGGATCGGCTGGAACACCTCGATCCGGCCGAAGCGCGTGACGAAGACGCGATGGGGCTGCGCGCGGAAGATCGCGCCGAGCGCGCCGTTGGACATGTCGAAGAGCGACTTGCCGTCCGCGGCTCTGAGCGCGTCGATGAGCGCCGGGTCGGAGGTTCTGATCAGGGCGTCCATCTGCAGCCGCGCGAGCCCGAGGTCGAACAGCACGCCCGCGCGGTCTTCCACCCGCACCGCATCGACGTCAGGGCCGAGTTCGGCGAGCGCCGACCGTCGGTTCATGGAGCAGGCGCCGCGCGGCAGGCAGAGCGCCACCTGCTGGCTCCAGCTCCGCGCGCGGCTCATGGCGATCTCATAGGCGAAGGGCGCCAGCTCCTCGCCGGGCTCGACGCGGATCGCGCCGCGCGCGGTGAAGGCCGACAGCCCGCGGCCCGCGGGGAAGCCGACCGCCTCGTCCCGGTCGCGCAGGAACTCCGCGACCACGCCGAAAGTCCCGAGATGCCAATGGGTGTCGGGGCACGACAGCCGCTCCTCGATCACGGCCGACACGGTCTTCATTGCGCCCTCCCCCCATGGTCGCCGCCGAGCCGCCGCCACGGGGCGACCAGCGTCTCGCCGTCGATCTCGGCGCGCGCGAGCGTCACGCCATAAGCGCCCGCGGCGGCCTCGTCGGTCAGCGCGCTCGCGGGCGGCCCGTCGCCGACGACGCGGCCCTCGGCCATCAAGACGAGCCGGTCGCAAAAGCGGCCGGCGAGAGCGAGGTCGTGCAGCACGACGACGACGCCCATGCCGCCGCGCGCCGCCGCGCGCAGAAGCTCCATCACGCCGAGCTGATGGTCCGGATCGAGCGCGGCGACGGGCTCGTCGGCGAGCAGCCAGCGCGCCTCGACCGCCAGCGCGCGGGCGAGCAGGACCCGCGCGCGCTCGCCGCCCGAAAGGAAACGCATCGCCCGGTCGCGAAACGCCTCCGCATCGGCGGCGCGAAGCGCGCGGTCGACCGCGTCGGCGTCGGAGGCGAGCGCCGCGCGGCCGAAGCGCCTGTGCGGCAGCCGGCCGAGCGCGACCACATGCTCGGCGCGGAGCGGCCAGTGCGCCTCGGAGGCCTGTTCGAGATAAGCGAGGCGCCTCGCAAGCTCCCGCCGCCCGATCTCTCCCAACACGCGCCCGTCGTAGCGCACCTCGCCCTCGTCGGGCGCGCGCAGCCCCGCGAGCGCGCGGAACAGCGTGGTCTTGCCGGCGCCGTTGGCGCCGATGAGGCCGACGAGCTCGCCGGGCCTGAGGACGAGCGAGACCCGGTCGACCCGCGGCAGGCCGCCGAGCCTCACGACGAGATCCTTCGCGACGATCTCCATCACGCCTCCCGCCTCAGCCGCCACAGCAGCGACAGGAAGAACGGAGCGCCGATCAGCGCCGTGACCACGCCGAGCTTCAGTTCCGGCCGCACGCCGATCGCGCGCAGGCCGACATCGGCGCCGAGCACAAGCGCCGCTCCTCCGAGGCCGGAGACGAGCAGCAGCCGGCCGGGCCGCCCGCCGACCAAGGGCCGCAGCAGATGCGGGATCACCAGCCCCACGAAGCCGACCGCCCCCGTGGTCGCGACCGACGCGCCGACGGCGAGCGCCGTTCCCGAGATCAGCATCAGGCGCACGCGGCCCATGTCGAAGCCGAGGCTCGTCGCGACGTCGTCGCCGAGGGTGAGCGCGTCGAGCGCGGGGCCGCAGAGCAGGATCAGCGCCCAGCCGACGAGAAGAAGCGGCAGGATGAGGATCACGTTGTCCATGCTGCGGTCGGCGAGCGACCCCATCAGCCAGAACGTCACCTCCATGGCGGCGTAGGGGTTCGGCGACAGGTTCAGCGCGAGCGAGGTCAGCGCGCCCGCGAGGCTGTTGATCGCGACGCCCGCGAGGATCAGCGTCATGGTGGCCGATCCCCTGCCCGCCAGCGCATAGAGCGCCGCGACAGCGAGCCCCGCGCCGAGGATGCCCCCGAGCGGCAAGGCGAGCGAGACCGCGGCGGACAGGCCGGAGTAGAAGGCGAGCACCGCGCCGAACGCCGCCGCGCCCGAAACGCCGATCACGCCGGCGTCGGCGAGCGGGTTCCGCAGCAGTCCCTGCATAGCCGCGCCCGCGAGCCCGAGGCTGAAGCCGACGAGCGCGCCCATGATCGCGCGCGGCAGCCTGAGCTCCATCAACACCAGCGCGCCGAGCGAGGTTTTTCCCGCGATCGCGTCGGAGAACGCCGCGCCGAGGTCAAGCGGGGCGTAGCCGACGGCGACCGACGCCGCGAACGCGGCCGCGACCAGCGCGGAGAGCGCGCCGACGAGCAGCGAATAAGGAGGTTCGCGAACGATCATCGCGGCGCGCTCCCGGCGGCGGCGACCAGCGCGTCGAAGGCGTCGGCGAGTTCCGGGCCGTAGCAGGTCCAGAGCTTCGGCGGGATCGAGACGACGCGGACGCGGTCGCCGAGCCGCTTCAGCACGGGATGCTTCAGGATCTCGGTCGCGAGCGCGGGAGGACCGGGACGGTCGCCGTCCACGATCAGCAGGTCGACGCCGGCCGCCACGATCGTCTCGAGCGGAAGCTGGCCGTAATTGTCGAGCTGGAGTTCGGCCGCGACGTTCACGAGCCCGGCGCGGCGCATCAGCTCGTCCGACAACGATCCGGGACCGGCGGTGAAGCCGTTCGGGCGCAGCACGGCGGCGCGCAGCCTCGGCTCGCGCGGCGCCACGGCGCGCGACAGGCGGCGGTCGAGTTCGGCGATCATCGCCGCGCCGCGGTCGGCATGGCCGATCGCTTCCGAGACCTTCCGGATCTCGGCCCTGACGCCGTCGAGGGTGCGCGGGGCGTCGACCTCGACCACGGGAAAACCGAGGCGCCTCAGCACCGACGCGGTCTGCCGCGCCGTGTAGCGGACGGCGAGCACGAGGTCGGGACGGGCGGCGACGATCTCCTCGGCGAGGGCCTTGTTGGCGGGCACGCCCCTCACCTCCCCGGCGACGTTCGAGCCGGCGGAAACCGTCGACAGCCACGTCACCGAGGCGAGCTGCGACCGGTCGCCGAGGCGGACCAGCAGTTCGTCGGCGCAGAGATTGATCGAGGCCAAGCGGGCCGGCGCGGCCGTGGCGGCCGTCGCGGAAACGGAACCGCAGACGAACGCCGCCGCGAGGAGAAGCGCGCGGCTCGCGCGGAAACGGAAGTCGGGCATCGAAACACCGGCGGGACGAACGACGCGCCATCGCGAACCCGAAGCCCGACGCGGACGCATGTCGCCCTTGGAACGGCTCCGCCTGCCGCCGGGACGCCCCACCCGACGCGTTCGCGCATGACCTTGCGGCCGACGGCAGGTCTCCTGGCTCGCGGGTCGCCGCGCTCCGCGCCGCCTTCCCGGACGTCGAAACTTCCAGTGGCCGATGGCGCGGGCGCTCGCCGCTCACAGTTGCGGGGACAGCCGCAGCTTCGGGCGCGTGGCCGTTCTGCGTTCCCTTTTGATCCCCGAAGGGAACCGTCGCGGGAGACGCTAGGACCGCGTCACGCTGAAGGTCAAGCGGCCGAAGGTCCGGTTTGCGCCTCAGCTGTGATCGGACTACGAGCGCTCCCGAACCTGCGGCAAACGCGGGACCCGAGGGAGACAGACCCATGATCGTGCTCGACGTATCCGGGATGAAGGGCGAGGCCTGCGCGAAGAAGGTTCAGGAAGCCGTCAGCGCGCGAGATCCCGCGGCGACGGTCGTGGTGTCGCAGAACGCCGGCCGCCTCTCGGCCGACACCACGCTCAGCCCCGACGAAGCCGTCGAGGCGGTGCGTTCGGCGGGCTACGGCGCGGTCTTCGCCTTCAAGGCCTGACGCCCCGGCCGTCAGGCGGGGATAGCGCCCTCCGCCTTCAGCGTCTCATGCGCCGCCTTGAAGGCCTCGAGGCCCGCGGGCACGCCGCAATAGACGGTGGCGTGGAGCAGGATCTCCTTGATCTCGTCGACCGTGACGCCGTTCGCGAGCGCGCCCTTGACGTGCAGCTTCAGCTCCGCCGGCTTCGACAACGCGGTCAGCATCGCGAGGTTGATCATCGAGCGCGTCCGGCGGTCGAGGCCCTCGCGCGCCCAGGCGTAGCCCCAGGCCCACTCGGTCGTGATCTCCTGACACGCCATCATGAAGTCATCGGCCTTGGCGAGGCTCTGGTCGACATACTCGGCGCCGAGCACAGCGCGGCGGATCTCGAGGCCTTTTTCGAAGCGGTCGGTCACAGTCGTCTTCCCTGTTTCGGAGGTCGGCGGGGGCGCGCCCGTCAGGCGCCCTGAAACGGCGCGCGGAAGGGCGCGGCGGACGGAAGCGCGCGCGAGATGAACTGCGCGAGATGTTCGGCGGCGTCCGAAACGCCCGCGGGTCTCCGCATCAGCATGAGATCGATCGCCGGCAGGTCCGGCATGCCGTCCTCCTCGCCCAGCCGGCGCATGCCGGGCGGAACGGCGCAGTGCGGAAAGACCGAGACGGCGAGCCGCGCCAGCACCGCGGCCTGAAGCCCCGCGATGGTGTCGCTCACCGTGCGGATCGCCCAGCGGCGGCCTGCTCCGGCGAGCGCTTCCAGCGCACGCTGCCGGTAGACGCTGCCGGCCGGCAGCACGGCGAGCGGGAGAGGATCGGCGAGTTCCGGCCGGGCGCCGCGGGCCGCGACCCAGACGAGTTCCTCGCGTCGCACGATCTCGCCGCCGTGGAGGTCGGGCTGCTCGGTCAGGATGGCGATGTCCAGCCGGTCGCGAACGAGCTCTGCGTGCAAATGCACGCTGCGCCGGCAGTGAAGCTGGATCTCGATCTCCGGATAGGCCTGCGAGAACCGGCTCAGCACCTCCGGCAGCAGGTAGGCCGCGTAGAGGTCGGGGGTTCCGAGCGTCACCTGGCCGGCGACGCCGGGCGCGGCGAAACGCGCCTGCGCCTCCTCCGAAAGCTTCAGCATCGCGCGGGCGTATTCGAGCAGGATCTCGCCGTCCGCGGTCAGCGTGATGCGCCTGCGGTCCTGCCCGAACACGGCGCGGCCGAGCTGCGCTTCCAGCCGGTTGAGCTGGTGGGTGACGGCCGACTGGGTCCGCCCCACGGCGCGCCCCGCCGGCGTCACGCCGCCGGTGTCGACGACCGCCACGAAAGTGCGCAGCAGAGCGAGATCGAGATCCGTCATTTCGATGAACGTCTTTCATCATCAGGATGCACATTATGAAGTTTGTTCCGGGGAAAAGCGCCTGTAACCTTCGTCGAAACGTGAGAAAGGCCGCCTTCCGGAACTGGCTCGCGCCGGCGCCGACAGGGAACGAAGCCTTCCGCGGGAGGATCTGGTCCGCGCCGCGGGCCGAAGCGACGCAACGCCTGGATCGGGACAACCCGGCGACGATGGCTTGCGCGCCTGGGGAGGAAGCCATGACGATCAGCAGACGAGACGTTCTCGCCGGCGGCGCGGCGCTCGCCGCATTCTCGGCGACCGGGAGCGCGCCCGCTTTCGCGGACGATTACCCGACGCGCCCCATCGAGCTCGTGGTGCCATGGGGGCCGGGAGGCGGCGCCGACCAGCTCGCCCGCAAGCTCGCCCAGCTCGCCGAACCCGAGATCGGCAAGCCCATGCCGGTCGTGAACATTCCCGGCGGCACCGGCGCGACCGGCATGGCGAAGCTGCTCTCCAACCCCGCGGACGGCCAGACGGCGGCGATCTACATCGCCGACGCCCACGCGCTGCTTGCGGGCAAAAGTCCGCGCTGGACCATGGAGGACATCGCGCCGGTCGCGGTCCTCATCCAGGCGCCGTCCTTCATCTTCGTCGCCGAGAACAGCCCCTTCAAGACGTGGGACGACTTCGCCAAGGCCGCGACGGAGAAGCCCGGCACGCTCAAGGTCGCGACGCTCGGCTTCGGCAGCGTCGACGACTTCACCCTCAACGTCCTCGGTTCGAAGGGCGTCAGGGTCAACCAGGTGCCGTTCTCGAAGCCGAGCGAGCGCTACGTCTCGATCCTCGGCGGCCACGCCGACGCGCTCTACGAGCAGGCCGGCGACGTCGCGAGCTTCCTCGCCGGCAAGCAGATGCGGCCGCTGCTCGTGTTCGGCTCGGAGCGCTTCGCCGCCTTCCCCGACGTTCCCTGCTCGAAGGAAGCAGGCTTCGACATCGCGCTTCCCCAGTTCCGCGCGCTGGTGGTGCGGGGCGGCACGCCGCCGGAACGGGTGAAGAAGCTATCGGACGCGCTCGCCAAGGTCGCCGCGACCGACGCCTACAAGGCGTTCCTGAAGGAGCAGTTCGCCAAGGAAGACAGCTTCATCGGGCATGACGGAGCGCCGGCCTTCGTGGCGAAGCAGCTCGACGACATGAAGTCCGCCATCAAGCAGGCGAGCTGAGCCGTGAGCGGCGCTGCGGCCGAGGGGCCGCGCATGGGCGAGAGGCTCATGCAGGCCCTTCCCTACATCCTCCTGTTCGCCGCGACCGCCTGGCTCTGGTCGGTGGCGGACGCCATCGAATACGACCCGCGTCCGGGCAATCTCGGGCCGGGTTTCTGGCCCAAGACCGCCCTCGCGATGATCGGCGCGCTGTCCGCGCTCCAGATCGGCCGTGCGCTGCTCACCGGCGCGAACACGGACGCCAAGGGCGTCGCAGATCGGCTCGAAGACGACGCCGCGGAGGACGAGGCGCCCCGCAAGCTTCACCTGCTGCTGCTCGGGATCGCGCTCACCTTCGCCTATGCGCTCTCGCTCGACACCATCGGCTTTCCGATCGCGACCACGGCCTTCATGGTCGCGTTCATGTATCTCGGCGGCTCGCGCCGGCATGTCGCGATCTGGGCCTCGAGCCTGATCGGCGTCGTGACCACGACCGTGCTGCTCCTGAAGGTCGTCTACATCTCGCTGCCGCGCGGGGTCCCGCCCTTCGACGGCGTCACCGACCTCATCACCGGTTTCTGAACCGAGACGCCGGAGAGAGCGGACATGCTGGACATCCTCACCCAACTCGGAAACGGCTTCCTCGCCTGCCTGCATCCGATGACCATGCTGATGCTGGTCGTCGGCATCGTGGTCGGGCTGCTGGTCGGCGTGCTGCCGGGGCTGACGCTCGTGATGGGCGTCGTGCTGTTCCTGCCCTTCACCTACAAGATGGACGTGACCAACGCGATCGTGCTGCTGAGCGCGATGTACGTGTCGGGCACCTATGGCGGCGCCTTCACGTCGATCCTGTTCCGAATACCCGGCGAGCCGATCCACGTGCCCCTGCTCTGGGACGGCTACGCCATGGCGCGCAAGGGCCAGCCCGCGCGGGCGCTCGGCTGGACGCTTATCGCGGCCCTGCTCGGCGGGCTGCTGTCCGCCGTCGGAATGGTGCTGCTGACGAAACCCGTCGCCCATTTCGCGCTGAGCTTCTCCTCGCCGGAATATTTCGCGATCCTTGTCTTCGGCCTGACGAGCGTGATCGCGCTCGGCAGCGGGTCGCTCGCCAACGCGCTGATCAGCCTTGCGATCGGCCTCATCGTGGCCTCGGTCGGCACCGACGCGATCTATGGCGCAGCGCGCTTCGACTTCGGTCTGCCGATCCTCGCCGACGGCATCGAGTTCCTGGTCGTGATGGTCGGGGCCTACGGCGTCGGCGAAGTGCTGTCGCGACTCGAGCGCGGCTTTTCGAGCAAGCCGTTGTCGGATGCCGCGACCACCCGAACGGAGCTCCCTGGCTTCTCCGAAATCATGAAGATCAAGGGGATGCTGCTGCGCTCGACGGTGCTCGGGCACATCATCGGCATCGTCCCCGGCGCCGGGGCGACGGTCGCGTCCTTCGTGTCCTACGGGGTGGAGTCGCAGTTCGGCCGCCGGAAGCGCGAAATGGGCTCAGGCGTCGTGGAGGGCATCGTCGCGCCGCAAAGCGCCGCGACAGCCTCCGTGGGCGGCGCGCTGATCCCCCTGCTCGCGCTCGGCATCCCGGGCAGCGGCGCGACGGCCGTCATCCTCGGCGCCTTCATGCTGCACGGCATCCAGCCGGGTCCGCAGATCATGATGACGTCCTCGGCCATGGTCTACACGATCTTCGCCTCGATCTTCATCGGCATCGTGGTGATGTGCGTCATCGGATACTTCGCGATCCGGCCGCTCGTGAAGATCCTCGACTTTCCCGAGTCGATCGTCTCGGCCTTCGTGATGCTGTTCTGCTTCGTGGGCGCGCTCGCGATCCGCAGCAACGTGACGGACCTCTGGCTGATGATCGCCTTCGGCGTGCTCGGCTATCTGTTCGAGCGCTATCGCTTCCCGATCGCGCCGCTCGTCCTCGGGGTCATCCTCGGCCCGCTCGCCGAGGAGGCGTTCATGAACTCGATGATCAGCTTCTCGAACGACTGGACCGTGTTCTTCACGCGCCCGATCGCCGGGACGGTGATGGCGCTCGCCGGCCTCACTTTGCTGCTGCCGATCGTCACCGCGATCCGCGACAGGCGATCCTCCGGGCCTCCCGCTCCGCAGACCGAGGACGCCGATCGCATGGGCGCCCCCGCGATCGAAAAGCGATCCTGAAACTCCGCGTCCGACGTCTTCCGGCCGGCGCCAGCCGGTCGGGGGGAAGCCCAGAACAGATCGGGAGGACGAACATGCCGGCGATGAGAAAGCAGACGAGCCGCTTCGTGCTGCTGTCGCTCTGCCTGATGTATCTGATTTTCTACGTCGACCGCGTCAACATCTCGACGGCGGCGCCGGCGATGCAGCACGACCTCGGCCTGACCGCGACGCAGCTCGGGCTCGCCTTTTCCGCCTTCGCCTACCCTTACGCCTTCTTCCAGATCGCCGGCGGTTGGCTCGGCGACCGGCTCGGACCGCGCCTGACGCTGCTGATCTGCGGGATCGTGGTCGGCCTTTCGACCATCTGGACCGGTCTCGTCGGCGGGATCGCCGCGCTCTTCCTGTCACGGCTCGCGCTCGGGATCGGCGAAGGGCCGGCCTTCCCGACCGCCACCCGGGCGCTGTCGAACTGGCTGCGGCCCGACCAGCGCGGCTTCGCGCAGGGGATCACCCACGCCTTCTCGCGGCTCGGCAACGCCGTCACCCCGCCGATCATCGCCGCCATCACGATCGCCTTCTCCTGGCGCATGTCGTTCTTCGTGCTGGGCGTGATCGCGATCGTCTGGGCGTTCGCGTGGTGGTTTTATTTCCGCGACGATCCGCGCAAGCATCCGACCATCACGGCGGAAGAGGTCGAAGGCCTCCCGCCCGCGACCGTCGCCGCGACGCGCAAGGCCGTGCCCTGGGGACCGCTGATCCGGCGCATGGCGCCCGTGACGCTCACGGACTTCTGCTACGGCTGGATTCTCTGGCTCTACCTGAACTGGCTGCCGTCCTTTTTCCTTCACGAATACAAGCTCGACCTGAAGAAGTCGGCGTTCTTCGCCTCGGCCGTGCTGTTCGCGGGCGTCGTCGGCGACACGCTCGGCGGCGTGATCAGCGACCGCATCCTGCGCAGGAGCGGAGACGTCGCGAAGGCGCGCGTGACGGTCATCGTCGCGGGCTTCCTCGGGTCGTTTTGCTTCATGCTGCCGATCCTGTTCGTCCACGACCTCTATCTCGTGGCCTCCTGCCTCAGCGGCGCGTTCTTCTTCGCCGAGCTGATCGTGGGGCCGATCTGGGCCGTGCCGATGGACATCGCGCCCGACTACGCCGGCAGCGCGAGCGGCTTCATGAACTTCGGCTTCGGCATGGCGGGCATCGTTTCGCCGGTCGTGTTCGGCTGGGCGATCGACGCCACCGGACGCTGGGACGTGCCCTTCATCGGCTCGCTCGCCTTCCTTCTGGTCGGCGCGGCGCTCGCCTTCACCATGAAACCCGACCGGCGCTTCGTCGCGCCGGGCGAAGGGACTGCGGCGCCGGTCGCGCCGCGCCCCGCCTGATCGAGGAGACGTATTCGATGAGCCTGGCAGCCGTTGAGAGCAGCGCCCAGCCCGATGGAGCGGAGATCGTCGCCGACCTGATGCGACGCGCCCGAGCCGCGCAATCCGCCTTCGCGGACGCCGATCAGGCCCGCGTCGACGAGGCCGTCCGGGCGCTCGCCTGGTCGCTCTACAAACCGGAGCACGCCGAGGAGCTCGCGACGCTCGCAGTCGAGGACACCGGGCTCGGAAACGTGCCCGACAAGGTGATCAAGAAGCAGCGCAAGACGTTCGGCACGCTGCGCGACCTGCTGCGGGCCAAGTCCGTCGGCGAGATCGAGCGCGACGAGAAGCGCGGGCTGGTGAAGTTCGCCAAGCCCATCGGCGTGGTGGGGGCCGTGACGCCATCCACCAATCCGGGCGCGACGCCGGTCAACAAGGCCATGATGGCGATCAAGGGCCGCAACGCCATCATCATCGCCCCCTCGCCGCTCGGCCACCGCACCACCCAGAAGGCCGTCGACCTCATGCGCGAGGCGCTGGCGGCGATCGGCCTGCCCGAGGATCTCGTCCAGATCATCCCTTCGCCAGTCACCAAGGAGGCGACGCAGGCGCTGATGAACGCGGTCGACCTCGCGGTCGTGACCGGGTCGCAGGACAATGTCCGCCGCGCCTATTCGAGCGGAACGCCCGCGATCGGCGTCGGGGCGGGCAACGTGCCGGTCATCATCGACGAGACCGCCGACCTCGACGCCGCCGCGCGCAAGATCTGCGCCTCGAAGACCTTCGACAACGCCACCTCCTGCTCGTCGGAGAACGCCGTCGTCATCGTCGACGCGGTCTACGACCAGGCGATCGCAGCGCTGGAGCGGGCCGGCGGCTGGCTCGTCGAGCCGAAGCTCAAGGAGCGCGTCATCGGCGAGCTCTGGAAGAACGGAAAGCTCAACCGCCACCTCATCGCCCGCGACGCGAGCCTGCTCGCCGAGGCCTTCGGCCTGCCCGAGGCGGCGCGGAAGTCGCGCTTCTTCATGGTGGAGGAGACCGGGGTCGGGCGCGCCTATCCGCTGTCGGGCGAGAAGCTCGCGCTGGTCCTCACCGTCTACCGCGCCGCCGACTTCGAAGCCGCCAAGGCGAAGACCCGCGAGATCCTCGACTTCCAGGGCAAGGGCCATTCGCTCGGCCTGCACACCACGCGCCCCGAGCGCGCTCGCGAGCTCGCCGAGGACATGCCGGTGGTGCGGGTGCTGATGAACTTCGCCCACACCTTCGGCAACGGCGGCGGCTTCGACAGCGGGCTCGAATTCACCCTCACCATGGGCTGCGGCTCCTGGCAGAAGAACTCGATCTCCGAGAACCTGAACTACCGCCATTTCCTCAACATCACCCATCTCGTGACGCCGATCCCCGAGGACAAACCGTCCGAGGAGGAGCTGTTCGGGCCGCACTGGGCGAAATACGGAAAGTAAAACGGCTATGAAACTGGAAGAACATGCGGCGAAGTCGGTCGTGCTGCGGCCGGCCGGCGCGCCGATCGGGAACGCTCGTCTCTGCGCCAGCCCCGAGGAGGCCGCCGAGGCTGTCCGCGCCCTCGGCCCCTCGATCGTCAAGGCGCAGGTGCCTTCGGGCAAGCGCGGCAAGGCCGGCGGCGTGAAGGTCGCGGACACGCCGGAGGACGCGGTCGCGGTGGCGGGCCGAATTCTCGGCATGACCATCGGCGGCGACGTGGTCGAGCGGGTGCTGGTCGAGGAAAAGGCCGACATCGCGCGCGAATTCTACGCCGCCGTGCTGATCGACGTCGCGAACCGCAGCCCCCTGGTGCTGTTCTCGACCGAGGGCGGCATGGACATCGAGGAGGTCGCGCTCGACCGGCCCGACGCGATCCGCCGCCATGTGGTGGACGTGCTGGAAGGCTTCGGCGAGGCGGAAGCCAAGGCGATGCTGCGGGGCCTCGACCTCGGCGCGGCGGAGGCGGGCGTCGCCGACATGCTCGCTCGGCTCTACCGGATCTTCCGCGAGCGCGACGCCGAGCTCGTCGAGATCAACCCGCTGGCGGAGCTCAGGGACGGGCGCGTGGTCGCGCTCGACTGCAAGTTCGTCGGCGACGACGCCTCGCGCGAGCGCCAGCCGGACATCGCGGCCGCGGCGACGCCCGACCGCCAGACCGAGCTCGAAAAGCGCGGCGCGGAGGCGGGCCTCAAGTTCATCCAGCTCGACGGCAACGTCGGGCTGCTGGCCAACGGCGCCGGCCTCACCATGACGACGATGGACGTCATCAACCATGCGGGCGGCAAGCCGGCGAACTTTCTGGAGATCGGCGGCGAGGCCTACACCAAGGCCGAGATCGCGCTCGACCTCGTGCTCTCCAATCCCGGCGTCAAAAGTCTGGTGGTGAACTTCTGCGGCGCCTTCGCGCGCACCGACGTGATGGCGGAAGGCGTGGTCAAAGCGTGGGAGACGCTGAAGCCGACGGTTCCGGTGTTCTTTTCGATCCACGGCACGGGCGAGGACGAGGCGGTCGCCCTCGTGCGCGAGCGGCTTGGGCTCGAGCCATACGATCTCATGGAGGACGCCGTGAAGGCGGCGGTCGAGGCGGCGCAATGATCTATCGCAGCGGACAGAGGGTCCTCGTCCAGGGGATCACGGGCAAGCAGGGCACGTTCTGGGCGAGCAAGATGATGGAGATGGGCACGACCGTCGTCGCGGGCGTGAACCCGAAGCGCGCCGGCGAGACCCATCTCGGCGTGCCGGTCTACGGCACGGCGGTGGACGCCACGAAGTCGACGCCCTGCGACGTCTCGGTCATCTTCGTGCCGCCTTTGCTGGCGCGCGACGCGGTCGTCGACGCGATCGACGCCGGGATCGGCATGGTGGTGGTGCTGACCGAGCACATTCCCGCGCAGCACGTGCTGGAGATGCACGCGCGGGCGAAGCGCGCAGGCTGCCGGATCGTCGGCCCCAACACGGCCGGCATCGTCACGCCGGGCGAAGGCTTCGTCGGCATCATGCCGGGCCACAACGCCAACATCTTCAGGCCCGGCCATGTCGGCGTCATTTCCCGCTCGGGAAGCCTCGGCACGCTGATCTGCCTGAACCTCACCCGGGCGGGGCTCGGCCAGTCGGCGTTCCTCGGCATCGGCGGCGATCCGATGATCGGCACGACGACGCGCGACGCCCTCGAGGCGCTCGACCGCGACGAGCGCACCTACGCGGTGGCGATGATCGGGGAGATCGGCGGGACCATGGAGGAGGAGGCGGCCGAGTACGCGAAGACGATGAAAAAGCCGATCGCCTCCTTCATCGCTGGCCGATCCTCGCCGCCGGACAAGAAGATGGGCCATGCGGGCGCGATCGTGACGGGCGGACGCGGCGGCTACGCCTCGAAACGGGAGGCGCTGGAGCGCGCCGGCGTGCGCGTGGTCGACACGCCGCACGAGATCGCCCTCGCGCTCGCCGAAGCCCCCGCGGTATAATTTCCGCCATGGCCTCATCGATCGTTCTCGTCCTCAACGCCGGCTCGTCCAGCGTCAAGTTCGCCGCCTACGACGTCGGCGAAGGACCCCTTCCGCCGCCGCGCTGGCGAGGACAGGTCGAGGGAATTCCCGGCGATCCGAGCCTGACGGTTTCGGAAGGCGACGTCCGCATCGTGGACGGCGAACGTCTCGGGGGAGACGTCGCCGACCATGCGGGCGCGCTGAGGGTCGCGCTCGAACGGCTGTTCGGCCTGTTCGGGCGCGACCGCCTTGTCGCCGCGGGCCATCGCGTGGTGCATGGCGGCGGGCGGTTCTCCTCCTCCGCGCTGATCGACTCGGGAACGCTCGCTGCGCTCGAGTCCTTCGTGCCCCTCGCCCCGCTGCATCAGCCGCACAACCTGACAGGCGTGCGCGCCATCCGGACGGTCGCGCCGGACCTGCCGCAGGTCGCCTGCTTCGACACGAGCTTCCACCGCACCCTGCCGGCCGTCGCCTCGACCATCCCGCTGCCGCGCGAGCTGCGCGACCTCGGCCTCAGGCGCTACGGCTTCCACGGCATCTCCTATTCCTACATCGCGCGCCTTCTGCCCGAGCGGCTGTCGGAAACCGAACGCCGGCGCGTCGTCGTCGCCCATCTCGGCAACGGCGCGAGCCTCTGCGCCATGCGCGACGGGCGGTCGGTCGAAACCACCATGGGGTTCTCGGCGCTCGACGGGCTGATGATGGGCACGCGCTGCGGCTCGCTCGATCCCGGCGTGCTGCTCTACCTCATGCGCGAGCGCGGCGAGGACTTCGCGGGCCTCGAGGATCTGCTCTACAAGCGCGGCGGGCTTCTCGGCCTGTCGGGCGTGAGCGCCGACATGCGCAACGTGCTGGCGAGCGACGCGCCGGAGGCGAAGCTCGCCGCGGAGCTGTTCGTCTACCGCATCGTGCGCGAGGTCGGGGCCATGGCCTCGGTTCTCGGCGGCCTCGACGCTTTGGTGTTCACCGCCGGCATCGGCGAGCACTCGACCGAGATCCGCGCGCGCGTGTGCCGGGGTCTCGGCTGGCTCGGCCTCGACCTCGACGCGGACGCCAACGCCGCCCGCGCGGAACGGATCACCCCCGCGGATTCCCGCGTCGCGGCCTTCGTGCTGCCGACCGACGAAGAGCGGGTGATCGCCGAGGACACGCTGGCGCTGGTTTCGGAGCGGCTTGACCGGGCGTCGTGAGTCCGCTCCTCCGCCGCCCCTCCCCCCGCGCGTTCCGTACGAGGCAAAAGCGCGACGCCGGCCGCCCCTTCCCCCGTTCATGGGAGAAGGTAAGGATGAGGGGACATGGCGCTGCGGGTTAAGAACGATGCTCGTCCGCGCGGACGGGCGCATTCCTGAAGCTTCAGCGCAAGAAGCCCTCACCCTTAACCCTCTCCTGCGCGCGGGAGAGGGGACCGGTCCGCGCGCCGCCTTGCCCACCCGCATGTCCCGCCCGCCGCCTCGAACGGAAAACGCCCGGCCCGCGGGAAGCGGACCGGGCGTCTTCGTCAGAGCGTCGGTTTCGTCAGGCCGCCGAGCGCGCCGGGGTCGTGCCGGCCGCGGCCGGCGTCGTGACCGGCTTCTTGATGGCGAGCGCCGACAGCATGCTGATGACCGCGGCGAACACGACGTAGCCGCAGATCAGCCACGGCTGCCCGTCGCCCTTGGACAGCAGCCAAGTGGCGATGATCGGCGTGAGGCCCGAGGCGAAGATCCCCGAGAACTGGTAAACGAACGAGATGCCGGTGTAGCGCACCCGCGCGTCGAACAGGTCGGAGAACAGCGCGGCCTCCGGGCCGTAGCACATGGCGTAGACGATGCCGAACGGGATGACGATCGCAACCGCCACCAGGAACGGATCGCCGAAGCTCATCAGCCAGAAGGAGGGATAGGCGCAGAGCGCGAGCAGGAAGGAGCCGATCGCATAGGTCTTCGGCCGCCCCCATTTGTCCGACAGCCGCCCGAAGAACGGGATCGCGAAGATCATCACGAAAGCCGCCAGCGTCACCAGCCACAGCGCCGTCGTGCGGGGGATGTGGACGTAGTTCGACAGATAGACGACCGAGAACACCGCGAAGACGTTGAAGAACACGCCGTCGATGTAGCGCGCGCCCATGCCAAGAATGATGTTCTTCGGATAGGTCTGGATCATCTCGACGAACGGGATCTTCACTTCGGTCTGTGTCGCCTTGACCTTGGCGAATTCCGGCGTCTCGAGGACCTTGAGGCGGATGTAGAGGCCGACGCCGACCAGCACGATCGAGGCCACGAAGCCGACGCGCCAGCCCCAGGCCATGAACTGCTCGTCCGGCAGGCTCGACATGATCGCCACCACGCCCGAGGCGAGGCAGAGGCCGATCGCGAGGCCGATCTGCGGCAGGCTGGCGTAGAAGCCGCGCTTTTCCTTCGGCGCGTATTCATAGGCCATCAGCACCGCGCCGCCCCATTCGCCGCCGATGCCGATGCCCTGCGCGATGCGCAGGATGAGCAGGAGGATGGGCGCCCAGATGCCGATCTGCTGGTAGGTCGGCAGCAGGCCGATGAGCACCGTCGCCACGCCCATGATCATGAGGGTGAGGACCAGCATGCTCTTGCGGCCGAGCTTGTCGCCGAAATGGCCGAACACGACGCCGCCGAGAGGCCGCGCCACGAAGCCGATCGCGAAGGTGGTGTAGGCCAGCATGATCCCGACGACCGGATCGCCCGCCGGGAAGAACAGTTTGTTGAAGACGATGCCCGCTACGATGCCGTAGAGGAAGAAGTCGTACCATTCGATGGTCGCGCCGATGAGGCTCGCCATGACGACGCGGCGAATGTCCTGCTGCGTCGGCTTCTGGGCGGCGGCTTCCGCCATTTCAGTTTCCATGTCGCTCTCCTGGCGTTTCCTCTTCCGCCATCCGCTTGCGTCTTTCCGCCGGCTTGAACGCCGGTCTCGACTGCGGGGGCGGTCGTTCCGCGGCCTGTGCGGCCGTCTTGTCCGATCTTCGGAAGGGCGTTGGGGCGGACGCGCCGCCGGCCGCCGGGACGCCACCGCGCCACGACGTCCAATGCGATCTCACTGACTGCGCCAGCGTCGATCATGCGTCCCCTTCCTCGTCGCGATGCTGCGGCGGGGTCGCAATCAAGTCAACGAGAAAATGAGACGATAAGTTTCACTGAGTGAAACGGCGGCAGAACACTTCGTCTATGCCGTCGCGAGCAGTCCGGAGAGACGAGCGGCCGCCTCGCGAAGGACGGGGACGTGGCCGACGGCGTCTTCGAGCGAGAGGCGCGAGTCCGGCCCGTGCACCGCGATCGTCGCGGCGATCTTGCCCGAGGCGTCGAGGACCGGCACCGCCGCGGCGCACATGCCCTCTATGAACTCGCCATCGTCGGTGCCGACGCGGGTCTCGCGGATCCGGTCGATCGCGCCCAGGAACGCTTCGCGATCGACGATGGTGCGGGCGGTGTAGCGCTCGAGGTCACCCGACGACAGCAGGTTCGTCACCGCCTTCGTGGGCAGGAGAGCGAGGAACAGCTTGCCGCTCGCGGTGCAGTGGAGCGGCACGCGCGAGCCGACGCTCAGCCGGACCTGCAGCGGCCAGGCGGACTCGACGCGGTCGAGATAGACCAGCTCGGAGCCTTCGAGCACCGTGATGTTGCAGGTCTCGCCGAGGCGCGCGACGAGGTCGCGCAGCACGGTGCGGCGCGGCGCGGAGGCGATCGAGTTCCTGAGCGCCCCGGCGGCGAGCGACGCGAAGCGCGGCCCGACCGCGTAGCGCTTGCCGTCGAGCGTGCGCTCCAGGAAACCGAGGCTCGCGAGCAGCGTCGCGAAGCGATGCACGGTCGCCTTGGAGAGCCCCATGGCCGCGGTCAGCTCGGCGAGCGTCGCGGGCTCGTCGCGCCCCGCCACGACTTCGAGAAGCAGGAGCATCCGCTCCGACACGGAAGGCGGTCCCGCGGTTCCGATCTTCATCGCCTCAACGCCCCGCAGCTTCGTCGTTTTTCGCTCCGCGGGCAGGTTCGTTCCGCCGAGTGAGATGTCAAGCGCTGCGCTTCCCGGTTCCGGCGCGGCTTGACATCCCCGGATTACGGGACTGAAATGAGACAAAACGTTCCATTGAATGGAACGATAGGAGCGCCTGCAGGCGCCGCAATGGAGGAAAGCCGCCATGGAGCGGGAATCGTTCGACTACGTCGTGGTCGGGGCCGGTTCGGCCGGCTGCGTGCTCGCGAACCGCCTGAGCGAGAACGGGCGCAACCGGGTGCTGCTGCTCGAAGCCGGGCCGCGCGACAACTACATCTGGATCCACATCCCGATCGGCTACGGCAAGACGATGTTCCATCCCCAGTACAACTGGGGATTCTACACCGACGAAGAGCCGACGATGAACAACCGCCGCATCTACTGGCCGCGCGGGCGCGGCCTCGGCGGGTGCAGCTCGATCAACGGCCTGATCTTCATCCGCGGCCAACCCGAGGATTATGACCGCTGGGCGCAGGCCGGCAACGTCGGCTGGGACTGGGACAGCGTCCTGCCCTACTTCAAGCGCTCGGAGCACAACAGCCGGGGCGCGAGCGCCGCCCATGGCGGCGACGGCCCGCTCTGGTCCTCGGACATCGAGGAGAAGAGCGAGCTGATGGAGGCGATCATCCGCGGCGCCGGCGAGCTCGGCGTTCCGCGGACCGAGGACTTCAACGCCGGCGACCAGGAGGGCGTCGGCTACTATCAGCTCTTCACCCGCAACGGCTGGCGCAACAGCGCCGCGGTCGCCTATCTCAAGCCGGCGAAGCACCGCGAGAACCTAAAGATCGAGACCGACGCGCACGCGACCGGCCTGATCATGGAGGGGCGCCGCGCCGTCGGCGTGCGCTACCGGCAGGGCGGCGTGCTGCGCGAGGCCCGCGCCGCCCGCGAGGTCGTGCTGTCGGCCGGCGCGCTGCAGAGCCCGCAGCTGCTCCAGCTTTCGGGGATCGGCCCGGCGGCGCTGCTGAAGAGCCATGGAATCGAGGTCGTGCGCGACATGCCCGGCGTCGGCGAGAACCTGCAGGACCATCTGCAGCTTCGGCTGATGTATCGGGTCTCGAAGCCGATCACGACCAATGACGAGCTGAAGTCGCTGTGGGGGCAGGCCCGCATCGGCCTCAAATGGCTGACCACCGGGCGCGGCCCGCTCGGCATCGGCATCAACCAGGGCGGCCTGTTCACGAAGATCCTGCCCGGCTCGACGACGCCCGACATCCAGTTCCACTTCGCGACGCTCTCCGCCGACATGGCGGGCGCGAAGCCGCATCCCTGGCCGGGCTGCACCTTCTCGGTCTGCCAGCTCCGCCCGGAATCCCGCGGCGTGGTGGCGATCAAGTCCGCCGACCCGATGGAGGCCCCCTCCATGAAGCCGAACTATCTGTCGGCCGAAACCGACCGTCTCTGCGCGGTCGAAAGCATCAAATACGCCCGCCGGATCGCCGCCACCGACGCGATGAAACCCTACATCGAAAGCGAATACCGGCCGGGAAAGGACGTCGTGAGCGACGACGAGATCCTCGACTTCGCCCGCCAGTACGGCGCGACGATCTTCCACCCCTCCGGCACCTGCAAGATGGGCTCCGATCCGATGGCCGTGGTCGACGCGCGGCTCCGGGTGCGCGGGATCGAGGGCCTTCGCGTCTGCGACTGCTCGGTGATGCCGACGCTCGTCTCCGGCAACACCCACTCGCCGGTGGTGATGATGGCCGAGAAGGCCTCGGACATGATTCTGGAGGACGCGCGGGGCTTGGCGGCGGCGGCTTGAGGGCGGAGGTCCCTCCGAACAACTGTTCGATCCTCTTCAACCGCCGTCATGGTCCGGCTTGACCGGACCATCCACGTCGACCGTGGAGCTCCACGACGAACGTGGGTCCTCCGGTCAAGCCGGAGGACGACGGCGGAGATGCCGGTTCCATCCCGCGCAGGATCATGCCTGATCGGACGAATCCCTAATTTTACCCGGATTAAATTGACGCGCCAAAATTATCCGGGTAATAGTCGCCTCCCGTTTGCAGGAGGCTCCCTTGGACGCCCGGAAATCGGAGCGCTGCGTCGCCTTCCTGGCGGCGGACAAGATCGCCGAGGGCTCGCCGCGCGAGGTCGCCTTCGCCATGAAGGCCGCGCTCGAGGCCGATCCCGGCGCGGCCGTGAGGGCGTTCGACGAGGAGACGGCGCAGCCGCTCGAATTCGACCTCAGGGGATCGGCCGCCGACGTCGCCGGCCGCTACGGCGCGGATGAGCCGCGCGGGCCGGGACGGCCGCGGCTCGGCGTGACGGCGCGCGAGGTCACGTTGCTGCCGCGCCATTGGGAATGGCTCGCGGCCCAGCCGGGCGGCGCCTCGGTCACGCTCCGCAAGCTCGTCGAGACCGCGAGCCGGGCGGGCGAGAACACGGACCGCGCCCGCGCCGCGCAGGACAAGGCCTACCGCTTCATGGCCGCGGCCGTCGGCGACCAGCCGGGCTTCGAGGAGGCCTGCCGGGCGCTGTTCGCTTGCGACGGAGAGCTTTTCGGCGAGATCGCCGCCGGATGGCCGACCGACCTCGCGGCCTTCGCGACCCGCCTCGCCGGACCTGCCTTCGAGCCGGGCGCGGCCGATCTGCGTCGCCCCGGCTGATCAGGACTGCGCGCGAAAAAGCCCGGCCGCGTCGCAGCGGCCGGGCTTCGCTTCTTCCGTCGCCGCGCCGGGGCGAGCGGCGCGAAGGGAAGAAAACCTCAGGCGGCGAAGCCGGGCTGCGGGCGCATGTCCTCGCGGTTGATCCCCGCGACCTTCACCGGCTTCTTCATCGCGTCGCGGCGGAACGGCTCGCCGAGCTCCTGGTTGAGCACGATCTCGATGAAGGTGGTGATCCGCTTCTTCTGGTCCTCGCAGGACTGCCGGATCGCCTCCGTCACCTCGGCCTGCGTACGGGCGACCACGCCCTTAAAGCCGCAGCCTTCGGCGACCTTCGCGTAGGAGAGATGCGGGTCGAGCTCGGTGCCGACGAAGTTGTTGTCGTACCAGAGCGTCGTGTTCCGCTTCTCCGCGCCCCACTGGTAGTTGCGGAAGATCACCATGGTGATGCCCGGCCACTCCTCGCGGCCGATCGAGCTCATCTCGCTCATCGAGATGCCGAAAGCGCCGTCGCCGGCGAAGCCCACGCACGGAACGTCCGGATTTCCGATCTTCGCGCCGATGATCGACGGGAAGCCGTAGCCGCAGGGGCCGAACAGGCCCGGCGCGAGATACTTCCTCGGCTGGTCGAAGGTCGGGTAGGCGTTGCCGATCGCGCAGTTGTTGCCGATGTCGGAGGAGATGATCGCCTCCTTGGGCAGGCCCGCCTGAATGGCGCGCCACGCCTGGCGCGGCGACATGCGGTCGGAGTCCCGCTCGCGGGCGTCGGCGTTCCAGCTCGTGCCCTCGTCGTCGTCCTCGTGGTCCATGCTGGAGAGCGTCTGGAGCCAGCGCGACTTGGTGTCATGGATGAGGTTGCGGCGCTCTTCGCGGCCTGCGTCGCCCGCCGTGTCGGAGAGCTTCGCCAGAATGCCGCGCGCAACCTGGGCCGCGTCGCCGCAGATGCCGACGGTCACCGGCTTCGTCAGGCCGATGCGGTCCGGATTGATGTCGACCTGGATGATCTTGGCCTCTTTCGGCCAGTAGTCGATGCCATATCCGGGCAGCGTCGAGAACGGGTTGAGGCGCGTGCCGAGCGCCAGCACCACGTCGGCCTTGGCGACGAGCTCCATCGCGGCCTTCGAGCCGTTGTAGCCGAGCGGGCCGACGGCGAGCCGGTGCGAGCCCGGAAAACTGTCGTTGTGCTGGTAGTTGTTGCAGACCGGCGCGTCGAGCCGCTCGGCCAGCGCCGCGCAGTCCTTGATCGCGTTGCCGATGACGACGCCCGCGCCCGACAGGATGACGGGGAACTTCGCCTCCGACAGCAGGCGCGCGGCTTCCGTCACCGCCTTCTCGCCGCCCGCGGGGCGCTCGAACTCGACGATCGCCGGCAGGGTGATGTCGATCACCTGCGTCCAGAAATCGCGCGGAATGTTGAGCTGCGCCGGGGCCGAGAGACGCTTCGCCTTGAGGATCACGCGGTTGAGGACTTCGGCGACGCGTGAGGGGTCGCGCACCTCTTCCTGATAGCAGACCATGTCGCGGAACAGCGCCATCTGCTCGACTTCCTGGAAGCCGCCCTGCCCGATCGTCTTGTTGGCCGCCTGCGGGGTCACCAGCAGCATCGGCGTGTGGTTCCAGTAGGCGGTCTTGATCGCGGTGACGAAGCCGGTGATGCCCGGGCCGTTCTGCGCGATCGCCATGCCGATCTTGCCGGTGGTGCGGGTGTAGCCGTCGCAGATCAGGCCGCCATTGGTCTCGTGCGCCACGTCCCAGAACGTGATGCCGGCTTCCGGAAACAGGTCCGAGATCGGCATGAAGGCCGACCCGATGATCCCGAAGGCGTGCTCGATGCCGTGCATCTGCAGCACTTTCACGAAGGCTTCCTCGGTCGTCATCTTCATCGGGATGTCCTCTCCGTCCGTCTCGCCGCGGGCTCGCTTGCGCCCCCGATCCTTCCTTCGCCTCATGGCATGTCGCGGCCTTGCGCGCAAGTAATACCTGATTTTTGGTACTTTTCGTTTCACTTTCCGGAATATTTGTGCATTTTCATGTCATGGATGATCTCGGCGGCGCCCTCAAACCCCTGTCCCTGCTCGAGCGCGTGGCCGCGATGGAGCATCCCGTCACGCTGGCCGACATGGCGGCTGGCTCCGACGTGCCCCGCCCGACGCTGCATCGCTGGCTGAACGCGCTGGTGACGGCGGGACTGCTCGAGCGCTCGCCGGACGGTCGCCGCTACGAGATCGCGCCGCGCGCCTCGCGGCTCGCCTTCGCGATCCTCGCGAACCAGCCGGGCTCGACGCGCCGGCACGATCTCCTGCGCAAGGCCGTCGCGGCGGTCGGAGAGTCCTGCAACCTCACGGTCCTGGAAGGAACCGAGGTCACCTATATCGACCGCGTCGAGGCGATGTGGCCGCTCAGGATCACGTTCCAGCGCGGCTCGCGGGTGCCGGCGCACTGCTCGGCGAGCGGCAAGCTGTTCCTCGCGCTGATGCCGCCCGCGAAACGCGACGCCGTGCTGCGTGACCTCTCCTACGAGCGCTTCACCGACAACACGATCGAGAGCCCCGAGGCCCTGCTGGAGGAGCTCGCGGCGGTGAGGAAGCAGCGCTACGCGCTCGACCGCGAGGAGTATCTCGCGGGGCTCGTCTGCCTCGCGGTGCCGGTCATGCAGAGGATCGGCCGGTCGCCGGCCTGCGTCGCGGCGCTCGCCATGCAGGCGCCGGTCTCGCGCATCTCATGCGAGGCGATGATCGGGAAGCTGCCGGCGCTGCAGGCGGCCGCGCAGGCGCTGGCGGCGACGCTGGAGTGAGGCTTCGGGACGAACTCAGCCGTCATGCCCGCGCTTTGCGCGGGCATCCACGACTTGATCCCAGAGCGCCGGGCGAACCGAAGTCGTGGATACCCGGCCTGCGGCCGGGCATGACGTCCCCTCCCAACGTGCCAGGACTTCGCCATGCCCCGGTCAAGCCCGGCGGTGGCGGCGGAGCTCCTCAGCCCTTCTTCGCGATCTCGCAGCCGGACAGGCGCTCGATCGCCTTGCACATGATCGAGTCGTCCTCGTCGATCTCGCCATGCGCGACGCAGGAGTTGAACAGCTGCTGGGCGAGCGCCGTGCCCGGAAGCGCGACGCCCAGCGCGCGGGCGTTCGAGAGCGCGACCTCGAGGTCCTTCATGTGGAGGCCGGTGCGGAAGCCGGGCTTGAACGTGCGATTGATCATCCGCTCGCCGTGAACCTCGAGCACGCGGGAATTGGCGAAGCCGCCGAGCAGCGCCTGACGAACCATGACCGGATCGGCTCCGGCCTTCGAGGCGAACACCAGCGCCTCGGAAACCGCCTGGATGTTCACCGCGACGATGATCTGGTTCGCGACCTTGCAGGTCTGGCCGGAGCCCACGGGGCCGACCAGCGTGATCGTCTTGCCCATGGCCTCGAACAGCGGCCTGACGCGCCCGAATGCCGCGTCGCTCGCCCCCACCATGATGGTAAGCGTGCCCGCCTTGGCGCCGATGTCGCCGCCGGAGACCGGCGCGTCGACGTAGGAGCAGCCAAGCTCCTCGACGCGAGCGGCGAAGCCCTTGGTGGCGACCGGGGAGATCGAGCTCATGTCGATCACCACCTTGCCCTTCGACAGTCCGCCCGCGACGCCCTTGTCGCCGAACAGCACCCTCTCGACGTCCGGCGTGTCCGGCACCATGGTGATGACTACCTCGGCCTTTTCGGCGACCTCGGCCGGGCTCGCGCAGGCCGTCATGCCGTCGCCCTGCATGTCGGCCGGAACGCCCGAACGGCTGTGAAGGAACAGCCGGTGCCCGGCCTTGCGAAGGTTCTGCGCCATGGGACGCCCCATGAGCCCGAGACCGATGAAGCCGACGTCCATGCCCTGTCCTTTCGCGCGAGATCGGAGCCGAGGCGCCCCTCCTACCCCATCGGGAGGCCGCGCTGAAGATCGCCGCAGCCTGGCGCGCGACGGGCCGCCGTGGCGGACGCATACGCGAAGGCGGCGATCGCCACCCTTTTTCCGCCTCAAGCGCCCCTATAGAGTCGCGCCCGCGTCCGATCCGACGAGCCTTCAGGAGAAGCCATGCGCCACGCCGCCCGCCCCCTCGCCCGCGCGGCCGCCCTCGCCATCGCGGCGGCGCTGGCGCTCGCTCCGCTTTCGCCCGCGGCGGCGCGACCCGCGCCGGAAAGCTTCGCGGACCTCGCCGAGAGCCTGATCGACTCCGTCGTCAACATCTCGACCTCCCAGAACGCGCCCGCGGCGTCCGAGAAGGCGGTGCCGGGCCCGAAGGTTCCGGAAGGCTCGCCCTTCGAGGACTTCTTCGACGAGTTCTTCAACAAGCGCGGCGACGGCCAGAAGAGGCAGAGCCGCAAGCAGACCTCGCTCGGCTCCGGCTTCGTGATCGACCCGTCGGGGATCGTGGTCACCAACAACCACGTCATTGAGGGCGCGGACGAAATCACCGTCAACTTCAACGACGGCTCGAAGCTCACCGCCGAACTCGTCGGCAAGGACACGAAGACCGACATGGCGGTGCTGCGCGTCAAGCCGCCGAAGCCGCTCAAGGCGGTGAAGTTCGGCGACGCCGAGAAGCTTCGCGTCGGCGACTGGGTGCTCGCGATCGGCAACCCGTTCGGGCTCGGCGGATCGGTCTCGGCCGGCATCGTCTCGGCGCGGAACCGCAACATCAATTCCGGCCCCTACGACAACTTCATCCAGACCGACGCCGCCATCAACCGGGGCAATTCCGGCGGCCCGCTGTTCAACATGGACGGCGAGGTGGTGGGCATCAACACGGCGATCATCTCGCCCTCCGGCGGCTCGATCGGCATCGGCTTCTCCGTGCCCTCGACCATCGCAAAGACGGTCGTCGACCAGCTCAGGACCTACGGCGAGACCCGCCGCGGCTGGATCGGCGTGCGCATCCAGGAGGTCACGGACGACATCGCCGAGAGCCTCGGCCTGAAGGGCGCCGACCGCGGCGCGCTGATCGCGGGCGTCAACGACGACGGTCCGGCGGCGAAGGCCGGCCTCGAGGCCGGCGACGTGGTGCTCGCCTTCGACGGCAAGCCTGTGCGCGCCATGCGCGACCTGCCCCGGATCGTCGCCGACACCGCGATGGACCGCGAGGTCGAGGTCAAGGTCTGGCGCAAGACAAAAGAGGAGACGCTGAAGCTCAAGGTCGGGCGGCTGGAGGAGAGCGAGCCGAAGGAGGCCGCGCTCAAGGCGCCGGCGCCGGAAGAGGAGCCCAAGACCGGCTCCGCGCTCGGCCTTTCCTTCACGGCGATCACCGACGAACTGCGGCTCAAGTTCCAGCTCAAGCCGGAGACCAAGGGCCTCGTCGTCACCCAGGTCGACGACGGCTCTAAGGCCCAGGAGAACCAGATCCAGCCGGGCGACGTCCTCGTCGAGGTCGCCCAGGAGGCGGTCGAGAAGCCGGCGGACGTGACGAAGCGGATCGAGGCGCTGAAGAAGGACGGCAAGAAGACCGCGCTGCTGCTGCTCTCGAACCGTCAGGGCGACGTGCGTTTCGTCGCGCTCTCGATCGAGTAGGGCTGGCCGGTCATTCGATGCTTCTACAGAAAATCCTTTTCCGCCCGCGAAGATCGACTGTGCGTCGTGAACATCTTCAGCCGCGCAGGATCTCGTCGTCGCGGTAGCCCTGAAGATAAAGCAGCGCCGTGAGGTCGCCATGCGTGACGCTCGCATGCGCCACCGCCGCGACCGCGGGCTTCGCGCGATAGGCGACGCCGAGGCCCGCCGCCTGCAGCATCGCGAGGTCGTTCGCGCCGTCGCCGACGGCGAGGGTTTCGTGGCGTTCGAGCCCGCGCGCGGAGATCAGGTCGTTCAGCGCGGCGAGCTTGGCCTCGCGCCCGAGGATCGGCTCGGCGACGCGCCCGGTCAGCCGCCCGTCCTCGTCGAGAAGCGTGTTCGAGCGATGCTCGTCGAAGCCGAGCGCGACGCCGATCGGTCCCGTGAAGGCCGTGAAGCCGCCCGAGACCAGCGCGGCGTAGGCGCCGTTCGCCCGCATGGTCGAAACCAGCGCCTTCGCGCCGGGCGTCAGCGTGATCCTGTTGGCGAGCACGCGCGACAGCGTCTCGGCCGCCGGAAGCCCAGCGAGCAGCCCCACGCGCTCGCGCAGCGCCGGTTCGAACGCGATCTCGCCGCGCATCGCCCGATCGGTGATGGCCGAGACCTTGTCCTTCAGTCCGACGACGTCCGCGAGTTCGTCGATGCACTCCTGCTCGATCATGGTGGAGTCCATGTCGGCGATCAGCAGGCGCTTGCGCCGCCCTTCGGCGGGAACCACCGCGATGTCGACCGGCCGGCGACCGAGCGCCGCGGCGAGCGTCTCGCGCACGGCGTCCGGCTCATCCGACGCGACCTGAAACTCCGCCGCGACGCCCTCCGAGAGCGTCGTCGGCGCCGCGCCGCCGAGAGCCGCGCCCGCCGAAGCCAGCGCTTCGCCGTCGAGCGCCGGCGCGGCCGGGTTCGAGATCAGGACGGCGACGAAGCTGCGGGACATCTGGGAAAACTCCGGCGACACGGCGCGCCGCCGCTCGCGCGCGGGCGCGACGCCTCGTCTATAAGGGCCGTCCCGCCGCGGCAACGGCCGCAGCTCCTTTCTCCCGGACCGTTGATGCCGCCCGAACGCCCGATCCGCGCCGTCCTGATCGCCGGCCCGACCGCTTCGGGAAAGTCGGCGCTCGCGCTCGCGCTCGCGACGCGCTTCGGCGGCGTGGTGGCGAACGCCGACGCGAGCCAGGTCTACGCCGACCTGCGCGTGCTGACCGCGCGGCCGGACGAGGCCGACGAGGCGGTCGCCCCGCATGCGCTCTACGGCCATGTGGACGCGGCGGAGCCCTATGCGGTGGGCCGCTGGCTGCAGGAAGCGACCGGGCTTCTCGACAGGATATCCACGCGCTCTTCACAGGCTTTTCCACAGGCGCGCCCGCCCGTATTCGTCGGCGGCACGGGACTTTACTTCGAGGCCTTGACCGGCGGCCTCGCAGCCGTGCCGGAAATTCCCGAGGCGGTGCGGGCGCACTGGCGCGCGCATCCGGCGGAGGGGCTTCACGAGGAACTGCGGCGCCGCGATCCCGTCATGGCCGCGCGGCTCAGGCCGAGCGACCCGCAGCGCCTTACGCGGGCGCTCGAAGTCGTCGACGCGACCGGGCGCTCGCTCGCCGACTGGCAGAAGGAGACGGCCCCCGGTCCGCTCGCGCCCGAAGACGCGCTTCTCGTGGCGCTCGCGCCCGAACGGGCCTGGCTGCGCGAGCGCATCGGCCTGAGGCTCGACACCATGATCGCGGCCGGCGCGGTCGAGGAGGCGGAACGGCTCGACGCCCGCGGCCTGGACCCCGCTCTTCCCGCCATGAAGGCGCTGGGCGTGCGCCCGTTCGCGGCCTGCGCGCGCGGCGAGATCGCGCTCGACGAGGCGATCGCCCGCACCCGCCTCGACACCGGCCGTTACGCCAAGCGCCAGTCGACATGGTTCCGCAACCGCATGGCCGGTTGGCTGCACGTCGCGCCCGGAGAAGCGCTCGCCGTCGCGGAGGCCGAGATCGCGCGGCGCGGCCTGTCCTGATCGCTCCTCCGCGCGCTCAGCGGCGCGCGGGCGCCGTCGTCATTCTCGCCAGCACCGCGTCCTTCAGCGCGAAGCGATGATAGAGCGCCGCCGCGACATGGAGCGCGATCAGCGCCGCGGCGATCAGGCCGAGCGTCTCATGGATCGCGAACAGAGTTTTGGAGAACTCCTCGTCCTTGGCGACGATGTCAGGCAGCGTGAACAGGCCGTAGACCGAAACCGGCGCGCCGAAGGCGTTCGACCCGGCCCAGCCGACGATCGGCATGACGATCAGGATCGCGTAGAGCGTCCAATGGACCGCGTGGCTGAGGCCGACCTGCCATCTCGCGAGGCCGGGCTCCGGGGGCGGCGGCGGCGAGACCAGCCGGAAAGCGAGCCGCGCGAGCATCAGCACGAGAATGAGGAAGCCGGTCGATTTGTGGGCGGCGTAGAAGAAGTCCTGGATCGGGCCTTTGGGCAGGGATTCCAGAACGAGCCCGACCGGGATCATGCCGAGGACGAGGACGGCGACCGCCCAGTGAAGGATCTTGGCGGGCGCCCGGTATCCGCCCGCCGCAGGCGCTGGAAGATCGCTCATCGCGCCGGCTCTGTGGTCATGCGGGCCAGAACCGCGTCGCGGCGGCCGTATCGATGATAAAGCGCCGCGCCGACATGGATCACGATCAGGCCAAGCGCCGTGAATCCCAGGATTCCGTGCCAGTCGTAGACGCTCTCGCCCAGAACCTTGTTTTCGCTCACCAGCGTCGGCAGGTCGAACAGGCCGTACATGCTGACCGGCCGCCCGAGCGCGTTCGAGCCGACCCAGCCGAGCACCGGCATGATCAGCAGGATGGCGTAGAGGAGCCAGTGCACGATCTCGCTCGCCGTCGCCTGCCAGCGCGGCGTGCCCGGCTCCGGCGGCGGAGGCGGATTGGCGATGCGATGGCGGATGCGCAGGAACATCAGCACGAGGACGACGATCCCGGTCGCCTTGTGCAGCATGGTGACGAAGTCGCGCTCGGGACCCTTCGGCATGAATTCGCGGCCGATTCCGACCGCGATCAGCCCGATGACCAGAACGGCGACGATCCAGTGCAGCGCCTTGGCCGCCGGCGTGTAGCCGCCTGCGGCCGGACGGAGCGTCGCTTCAGTCATTGCGTGTTTCTCCAGCATGGCTCGAAGCGGCCGCGTCGCGCCGCATGTCGCAGTCGAACAGCACGTCGCCGCCCGGCAAAGGGAAAGTCCTTGTCGCCGGCCGGCGGGCCTGCACGAGTTCGGACACGGGGGCGAGCACGAGGCCCGGCCGGCCCGACCCGACGATCAGCGGCGCGACCATGACGTGGAGCCGGTCGACGGCCTCGGCCGCCACGAAGCGCGAGACGGTGTCCGCGCCGCCTTCGACGAGGATGCGGCGCAGGCCGCGGCGGGCGAGCGCGGCCACGACGTCGAAAGGCGCGATCTGGCCGGCGGTTATCCTGAGATGCACGGTCTCGACGCCCGGAACGCAGGAGCGGCGGGCGCCTTCCGCGCGGATGAGGATGCGCCGCGCGCCGTCGTCGGCGAAGACGCGAGCGTCGTCTGGCACGCGGCCCGCGGGATCGACCACGACGCGGGCCGGCGCCTGCCCTTCGACGCGGCGCACGGTCAGCCGGCAGTCGTCGGCGCAGACCGTCCCGACCCCGACCACCACGGCGTCGACCAGCGCCCGAAGCCTGTGCAGGTGAACGATCCCGCCGGGGCCGTTGATGAAATGGGAGGAGCCCGTGACCGTCGCGACGCGGCCGTCGAGAGACTGGCCGAGCTGCGCGACCACGATCGAGCGGGCGACCGCGATCGGAATCAGGGCGTCGCACAACGGATGGCCAGCGAGCGCGGCCGGCACGGTCGCCCCGTGGCGCGCCGCGCGGACGGCCTTCCAGGCGGCGTCCTCCGGCTTTGGCGTATCGAGGGTTGCGTCCATGGGTCGATCTTCGCTTGCCGCGCCTGTCTCGAACGTCTCCAATTATAGTCCCATGCGCCAAGGGAAAGCGGACGCCGGCGGATCGCCCTTCACGAAGCGTCGCGGGCGCCCCGCGACGTCCTGCGCGGTTGACGGCTTCGAGCGGCCATGGTGGGTCGCGCGCAACTCAGACGGGCTGAAGAGATCGGAGATCGACGATGAGCGAAGCTGAACGTCCGACCGAAGGTCAGGCTCATGCGCCGGGTTCGCTCGACGCGCTGTTCGACGGCTACCGCCGCTTCCGCAACGGGGCGTGGCCCGAACTGCAGCGCCGGTTCGAAAACCTCGCCAAGGGTCAGTCGCCCAAGGTGATGGTGATCGGCTGCTCGGACAGCCGGGTCGACCCGCAGCAGATTCTCGGCGCCGCGCCCGGGGAGCTGTTCGTGCTGCGCAACGTCGCCGCGCTGGTGCCGCCCTACGAACCCGACCAGTCGCATCACGGCGCGAGCGCCGCGGTCGAGTTCGCGGTGCGGGTGCTCAAGGTCGACCGCATCGTGGTGCTGGCGCATGCGGGCTGCGGCGGCGTGAACGCGCTGTTCAACGGCGCCCCGCCGGAGGCGCGCGACTTCGTCGCCGGCTGGATGACGATCGCCGACCGCGCCATCGGGACGGTGGACGCGTCGCTCGAAGGCAAGGAGCGCGAGCGCGCCAACGAAGAGGCCTGCGTGGGCGTGACGCTCGAGAACCTGATGACCTTCCCGTGGCTCGCCAAGCGCGTCGAGGCGGGCGAGCTCGCCCTCACGGGCATGCATTTCGGCGTCGCCGACGGCTGCCTGCGCTGCCGCGACGCGCGCGGCTTCTGGGCCGACGCCCCCGCCGACTGATTTCCTCTTCCCTCAGGAGCTTCCGTAAAATGACCGACCTCACCTTCCGCACCGGCGAGGCGACCGTGCTCGCCGCCGAAGGCCAGGCCACCGACGCCATGCCCGAGATCGTCATCGGCAAGGTGAACGGCCCGGTCGGGACCGCCTTCGCCTCGATGCTCGGCCAGTCGGTCGGCCACACCCGCATGTTCGTCGTGCGCGACCTCAACCAGGCCGTGAAGCCCGCCGCCATCATGACCAGCAAGGTCACGATCCCCTCGGCCGAATATGTCGACCTGCTCGGCGGCGTCGTGCAGGGCGCGATCGGCGACGCGATCCTCGACAGCGTGATCGACGGCGTGATCCCGAAGGATCAGGTCGACGAGCTCTGCATCATCCTGACCGTCTGGCTCGACCTGCGCTGCGCCGAGGACCCGAACCTCGACAAGGCCGATCTCTACCGGACCAACTACGAGGCGACGAAGCTCGCGATCAAGCGCGCCATGAACAACGAGCCGACCATCGACGAGCTGA
Organism: Ancylobacter novellus; assembly: GCA_003241695.1. Taxonomy (GTDB): domain Bacteria; phylum Pseudomonadota; class Alphaproteobacteria; order Rhizobiales; family Methylopilaceae; genus Methylopila. The sequence goes on from QFPN01000004.1 coordinate 489,675, forward strand.
TCGCGAACCGGAAGACGGTGAAGCATTACGCGCTCGACGGCGTCGTCGAATACTGAGGCTTTCGCGGAGGCGGCCGAAACGCCGCCCTCGCGTCCCGGCGGCGCTGTCGCTCACACGCGCGCGGCGACAAGCCTCAGCCCCCGCCAGGCGACGTCCGAGACCGCGCCGGCCAGCAATCCGCCGAACCACAGCGCGACGGCGATGAGATGCCGCATCAGCATCTCGCCAAGACGGATCGTGGTGCGGAACGCCCTCAGGCTCGCGCGGCCCATCACCTCGGCGACGGCCCGCGAGCGCGCGCCGAAGCGCTCGGCGAAACGGCGCAGATACGGCAGGTCGTCGACCGAACGGACATATTTCATCAGCCTGACGGTTTCGCCCGCGCCGACGGCCGAACCCACGGCGCGAAGCTCGGTCGCGGCTCCCGACAGCGCGCCGAGCGCGCGCGAACCGCGGGCGGCGTCGGCCGCGCCGCCGCTCGCGGGCCCCGCGGCCTTGGCGAACCTGCGTCCAAGGTCGGCGGCGAAGTCCGCCGTCATGGCGCCGGTGCGCTTGGCGGCCTTCAGAACCGACAGGCTGAACCGCGCCGGCGCGGCGCCGCCCGCGGTGGCGTAGGTCGCGGCCGTCACCGCGACGCCGGCCGCCGCGAGGCCGAGGATCAGGTCGCTATGGTCTTCGCCGCTCGCCATCTTCGCGCCCTCCCGGGCGAGATCGCGCAGATCGCCGATCACGGTAAGGTCGGCCGCGATCGCGCCGACGAGCGCCGCCGAACCGTCGATCTCGCCGGTCGCGAAGCCGTGCGCCGCGCCGCGGGCGTTGCGGAGCGCGACGGCCCCCGGCAATTCCGCCTCGGCGAGCCGGGCGAGCGTCTCGGGCGACAAGGGACGGCCAAGCTCCACGCCGAGATCGGCGAAGCCTCGGGCGAGTTCGACGTCGTCGGCGTCGAGCGCCTGCCTCGCACGCTGATCCAGCCGCTCGGCGGGAGCCGCCTCCGACAGGCCGCGCTCGATCGCGACCTCGAGCGGAACCGTGAAGCCGAAATCCGCAGCCGCCCCGATCGCGACGGCGGCGACCGACGCCGCAAGCGCGAGCCGCGAGCCGCGCGCGATCCAGTCGACGGCCCTGACGGCGCGCGCTCCCATCAGGAGCCGCGGGCCGCGAGAATGAAACTGTCCGGCGCTTCATGCGTCATGAACGAGCCTTCCGAGGCGAACCCGTTCTAGATGGCTGCGGCGCGGCCGCTCCTCAAGCCTCGCCGGTCGTGTGGCGACCCGTCCATCGTTTCAGAGCCCGGAACGGACGGCCGGCGATCGCCGCGAGCCCGACGCCGGTCGAACCGAAGCGCCTGACACTTCTCATTTCCCCGGGCGTGCGGACCGCCTTCTTCCAGAACGGCGGCCGCTCCGCAAACCCCTCGCAGGAGCCGCGCGCGCGGGAGGAGATGCGGGCGACCACCCGCGCGTATTGGTCGCGCCTGCGCCGCAATCCGTTAGTATGTGAATCGACTTGATCGGAAGGGATGGCGATGGCTGGCGTCGACGAGACACGTCCTTTTGTGGCGCTCGGCGTCGCGGTCGTGACCGTCTCCGACACGCGCGGGCCGGACGACGACAAATCCGGCGCGGCGCTCGTCCAGCGGATCGAGGAAGCCGGCCACCGCGTCTCCGGCCGCATGATCGTGCGGGACGACCGCGAGGCGCTGCGCGCGGCGGTGTCGGCCTATGTCGCCGACCCCGCGACCGACGTCGTGCTGACCACCGGCGGCACGGGCTTCACCGGCCGGGACGTCAGTCCGGACGCGCTGGAGCCGATGTTCGAGAAGCGGATGGACGGATTTTCGACCCTGTTCCACGACTATTCCAAGGGAACGGTCGGCACCTCGACCCTGCAGTCGCGCGCGACCGCGGGCGTCGCCGGAAAGACTTTCGTGTTCGTGCTGCCCGGTTCGACCGGCGCCTGCCGCGACGCCTGGGACGGGGTGCTGAAGGCCCAGCTCGACTACCGGCACCGCCCCTGCAACTTCGTCGAGATCCTGCCCCGGCTCGACGAGCACCTGAAGCGCGGCAAGCTCAGGACGGGAGCGTGAGCTTGCGATGCGCCCGCCGCCCGAAAGCTTCCGCTTCGAAGCCGACCTGACCGGCCGGATCAACGGACGCTCGTTCTACTGGCGGCTGCCCGGAGACATCAGCGCCAGGCACGAATTGCTGGCGGCGTTCTCTCAGGAGCTGTGGTTTCCGCGGGACTTCGGCCACAATTGGGACGCGCTGTCCGACTGCCTCCGCGATCTCGGCTGGATGAGCGACCGCAGAATCGTGCTGGTCCACGAGCGACTGCCCCGACTGCCCGAAGACGACCTGAAGCGCTATCTCGCGGTGCTGCGCGACGCCGTGCGCTGGTGGCGCTTCGAGGATTTGCACGATCTCGAGGTGGTGTTCCCCAAGACCGCGCGCGGCCGGATCGCCGCGTTGTCGCCGCCCCGAGGCTGAGACGCCGGAGCGTCAGCCGTAGAGGCGCGCCACGAGCCGCGGCGGGACGCGCAGCATCAGCAGCCCCGCGCTGAGCGCTCCCTTCGGCCCTGAGGCTTCCGCGCCGGACACGGCGTCGACCGGCGCGAGCGCCTTCGAACGCAGCCGCGTCAGCCTGCCGGCGCCGATGCGCCGCACGAGATCCGCCTCGCTCATCGCCGGAAGCGCGCGGAACCCGCCGAGGCTCTCGTAGAAGCTCTTGTGAAGCAGAAGCCCCTGTTCGGGCAGCGGCAGCCCGGTCAGCAGCCGTTTCAGCGCGGCCGCGCCTTCCCCAAACCGGGAACGACGGTCGTAGCCGTCCAGTCCGAAAGCGAAGGTCGCTGCGCGGCGCGAGGCTTCGCCCGTGCGTTCGAGCGCGTCGACGAGCTTGCGCACCTCATGGCGCCAGCTGTCCTCCAGCGCGACGCCCGGCTCCAGGAACAACAGCCACGGGCCTTTGGCGCCGCGCGCCGCCGCGTCGAGCCGCGCGCCGCGTTCGCCCGCTCCGCGCAGGAATTCGCAGCCGGCGAGATCCGCGACCTCGGCGGTGGCGTCCGTCGAGCCGCCGTCGGCGACGATCACCTCGCGCACCAGCCCGTCGGCGGCGCCCGGCACGAGCGACGCCAGCGTCGGCACGAGGCGACGTTCGTGATTTCGGGTGGGTATCACCACGCTGAGCATGAGAGAAACCGCTAGCATGCCAGCGGCCTCTTGTCCGCCGCCGATTTGCGCTGCGGCGCACACGAAATGCGCATAGCGTCAATGTTCTTGCTTTGTTCGTTTTAACGACCTAGCTTGAGGACATGTCGCAGTCGTCGCTCGCCTTCAGGCCGCCCATGACGTCCGCCCGGCTCCCCGCCGCGAAGTCGCTCGCCCTCGATTCCGCGGCCGGCGCGCCGCCGTCTCTTCGGCCGCCTCCGGCGGCGGTCGAAGGAGCGGCGATCGACCGGGAGCGGCGGCGCGGTCGGGGCGTGACGACCAACGCAAGCGGCCGCTTCGAGCCCTATACGCGGATCGAGGTGGACGACGGCTGGGACGGCGCGGGGGAGCTGCCGCCCTTCAAGACCGAGGTGACGCTCGAAACGGCGCGCACCGCGATCACGCGCAACCAGTCGCCCGACATCGCCTTCGACCGGTCGATCAACCCCTATCGCGGCTGCGAACACGGCTGCGTCTACTGCTTCGCGCGTCCGACCCACGCCTTTCTGGGCCTGTCGCCCGGACTGGACTTCGAATCGAAGCTCGTTGCGAAACCGAACGTCGCCGAGCTGCTGCGCCGGGAGCTCGCCGCGTCAAGCTATCGCCCGCGCACCATCGCGCTCGGAACCAACACCGACCCCTACCAGCCGATCGAGCGCACGCACCGACTGACGCGCAAGATCCTGGAGGTTCTGGAGGAGACCCGCCATCCGGTCGGAATCGTGACCAAGTCCGCGCTGGTGCTGCGCGATCTCGACATTCTGGCGCGGATGGCGGCCGACGGGCTCGCCAAGGTCGCGATCTCGCTGACGACGCTCGATCCCGTTCTCGCCCGCGACATGGAGCCGAGAGCGCCGACGCCCGCGAAGCGCCTCGAAACCATCGCGCGGCTCGCGGAGGCCGGCGTCCCGGTGACCGTGCTCACGGCGCCGATCATCCCGTCGCTCAACGACCACGAGATCGACCGCCTGCTCGAAGCGGCCCACGCCGCGGGAGCGAGCGAGGCCGGCTACGTGCTGCTGCGGCTCCCGAACGAGATCAAGGATCTGGTCTCCGACTGGCTGCTCGAACGCCACCCGGGCAAGATGCGCCGCATCCTCTCGCTCGTGCGCGAGACCCGCGGCGGCAAGCTCTACGATTCGGGCTGGGGCGTGCGGCAGACCGGCGAAGGGGTCGTGGCGTGGACGATCGGCCGGCGTTTCGAGCTGGCGGTCCGCCGGCTCGACCTCGCGCGCAGGCATCTCAGGCTGAGGACGGACCTGTTCACGCCGCCCTTGCGGGAAAAAAGCGACGGCGGAGCTCAGCTTTCTCTTTTCTAGCCGCAGCGTTCCCGCCGGAGCGAAGTCCGTTCGTCAGGGTATATAATGGAAGAGACGCACCGCCATCCCTACGGCGACGAATACCGAATGCACGGCTGCCAATCCGATGAGCAGCTCCATGTGAGGGGCTAAACAATAAATCAACGACAACACAATCCAAGACAACAAAAATAAAATGAACGCCATCTTCGGAAAAATCATCTGAATAATATAACCAACGATTATAAGAATAAATCCAACACTTGCAATGTAAGTCACAATCATCATGTCGGAAAATCCATATCATGGATAACTTCGGATGGCGGAGTCATAAACCACTAAATTCGACAACTAATTCATTGAATTTCCATGGATTTATATTGCGGCGCAGTTCTTCAGATGAATGCATTTTTGCGCGTTGATTTCGTCTGAAACTTGATGAGATGTCGCCGTCGCCGCGACGCGTGGAGGATCGTATGCCGCCTGCCCTTCGTCTGACGCTGGTGACGCTCGGCGTGGCGGACGTCGCGAAAGCGACCGCGTTCTACGAACAGCTCGGCCTCGTCCGGTCTTCGACGAGCAACGCGAACGTCAGCTTCTTCGACGCGGGCGGAACCGTTCTGTCGCTCTACGGGCGCGAGGCGCTCGCGCAGGACGCCGGCCAAAACCCCGAAGGATCGGGATTTCGAGGCCAGACGCTCGCCTGGAACCTCGGTTCGGAGACCGACGTCGACAAGGCGATCGTACGGATGGTCGCGGCCGGCGGTTCGCTCGTGAAGGCGGCGGAGAAAACCTTCTGGGGCGGCTATTCCGGCTATGCGCGCGACCCGGACGGCCATCTCTGGGAAGTCGCGCACAATCCGTATTTTCCGCTCGACGAGGACGGCAGGGCGCACCTGCCGGATTGAACCGCGGCCTGCGAATCGCCCACTGTTCCGGCGATGCGCCCTCTCCCGACGACGCCCGCCCGAAAGACGAATCCGCCCGTCTCCCGACTTCGGCCGGTCGCGACCTTCGAGCGCGAGGCCGCCGCGCTGTCGGCAGGTTTCCGCGCCGTCGCGGGCGTGGACGAAGCCGGACGCGGCCCGCTCGCCGGCCCCGTCGTCGCGGCGGCGGTGATCCTCGATCCGGACCGGATCCCGTCCGGCATCGCCGATTCGAAGGCGCTGACGCGCGAGCGGCGCGAACGCCTGTTCGCCGAGATCACGGCGACCGCCGCGGTCTCCTTCGTCGCGGCCTCGCCGCTCGCGATCGAGCGGCTCAACATCCGCGGCGCGACGCTCTGGGCGATGTCGCGCGCCCTCGCCGGGCTCGAGCGGCGGCCGGACCTTGCGCTGATCGACGGCAGGGACGCCCCGCCCGGCCTCGCCTGCCGCGCCGAGCCGGTGATCGGCGGCGACGCGCGGGTCCAGTCGATCGCCGCGGCCTCGATCGTCGCGAAGGTCATGCGCGACCGAATGATGACGCGGCTCTCCGAGGCGTTTCCGCAGTACGGCTTCGAGCGCCACATGGGCTACGGCACGCCCGAACATCTCGCGGCGCTTGGGGCGCACGGACCCTGCGCCCACCACCGCCGGCTGTTCGCGCCGATCGCGGCGCTGCTCGCCGCCCGCGCGGCGGCCTGAGCAGCCGGATCTAGGCCAGCGCCGCTTCGACGCGACTGCGGAATTGGTGCGCCATCGCGGCGAAGAACAGCTTCTGGCTCGCGAGCTCGTCGCCTTCCGGGCGGCCGCGCCGGCCGGCCTTCTCGTCCGCCAGGGCTTCGGTCGCGGCGTCGAGGCGCTCGAACAGCGCCTCGAAGAAGCGCGGCGCGTTCATGCCCCGTCCGTCGAGCGCGGCGGAGAGATGATCGGCCAGCGCGCTCGCACGGTCGTCGAGGTCGGGGCGCCCGGCCGCGGCGTAGTCCGCCGCCTGCTCGGCGATGACCTCCATCGCCTGTCCCACGCTGATCGTCGTCATGACGTCCTCCCTCGCATCCCTGATCGGACGACCATCCGGCCTCATCGTGGTTGACGAAAGGTAAAGACGTACGGATGAGGACCGACCGTCTCCGCGGCGCCGTCAACCTTCCGTTCACCGTGTTTCTTGAGCGCGCCTTTACGTTACCGAAGCGAGACTCTGCGCCGTCAAATCGTAAACGACGGACGGGTGTTTCATGGCGTATCGGCGGAACGGAGCGGCGCTCGCCCGCTCGACGGAGAGCCCTGCCCTTCCCCTCGACCGGATCCTGATCGGCGACTGCATCGCGGAGCTCGAGAAACTGCCGGCGGGTTCGGTCGACCTCGTCTTCGCCGATCCGCCCTACAATCTCCAGCTCCAGGGCGATCTGCGCCGGCCGGACCAGAGCCTCGTCGACGCGGTGGACGACGCCTGGGACCAGTTCGAGAGTTTCTCGGCCTACGACGCCTTCACCCGCGCCTGGCTGCTGCAGGTGCGCCGCGTGCTGAAGCCCACCGGCACGCTCTGGGTCATCGGCAGCTACCACAACATTTTCCGCGTCGGCGCAGCCCTTCAGGACCTCGGCTACTGGATCCTGAACGACGTCGTCTGGCGCAAGACCAACCCGATGCCGAACTTCCGAGGCCGCCGCTTCACCAACGCGCATGAAACGCTGATCTGGGCCGCGCGCGGGGCGGACGCCAAGGGCTACACCTTCAATTACGAGGCGCTGAAGGCCGGCAACGAAGACCTGCAGCCGCGCTCCGACTGGCTGATCCCGATCTGCTCCGGCGGCGAGCGCCTCAAGGGCGAAGACGGCAAGAAGGCGCATCCGACCCAGAAGCCGGAGGCGCTGCTGGCCCGCGTGCTGCTCGCGGCGTCGAAGCCCGGCGACGTCGTGCTCGACCCGTTCTTCGGCTCCGGCACCACGGGCGCGGTGGCGAAGCGCCTCGGCCGTCATTTCATCGGCGTCGAGCGCGACCGCGATTACGCGGCCTATGCGCAGGCCCGCATCGACGCCGTGGAGCCCGAGGACCATGAGGCCATCGCCCCGGCGCCCGCGAAGCGCGAGGCGGCTCGCGTGGCGTTCTCGACGGTGGTGGAGCGCGGGCTGGTGAGGCCCGGCGCACGCCTGACCGACGAGCGCGGTCGCTACGAGGCGACCGTGCGCGCCGACGGCACGCTCGCGCTCGGCAGCGTCGTGGGGTCGATCCACCGCATCGGCGCGATCGCGCAGGGGCGCGAGGCCTGCAACGGCTGGACCTTCTGGCACGTGGCGGAACGAGAAGGCCTCGTCGTCCTCGACGCCTTCCGCGAGGTCATCCGGCGGGAGGAGCGGGCGGCGGGCTGATCGCCCGGCGCGCGAACAGCGCGATCGTCGCCGCCGCGACGACCAGCAGCGCGAAGCCGAAGCGCAGGCCGAAGGCGTCCGACAGGAAGCCGATCGCGGGCGGTCCCATCAGGCCGCCCGAATAGCCCATCGAGGCCACCATCGCGAGCGCGGCCGAGGGCGCGACGCCGGGCGTCCGCGTCGCCGCGGAGAACAGCGGCGGCACGATGTTGGCGAAGCCGAGGCCCGCCGCGAGCAGCCCCGCCAGCGCGACCCAGTGGTTCGGCGCGAGCGTCACGACGAGCAGCGCCGCCGCCGCGACCGCGCCCGAGAGCTGCACCGCCCGCGGCGCGCCGAGCGCATGGACGAAGCGGTCGCCCGCAAGGCGCCCGACCGTCATCGCGGCGGAGAAGACCGCGTAGCCCGCCGCCGCGAGCCCGAGCGGCGCGCCGGCGACGTCGCGCAGGAACAGCGCGCTCCACTCCATCATCGCGCCTTCGCAGACGAAGGAGCAGACGGTCAGCAGGCCGAGCAGCAGCACCGCGCGGCTCGGCAGCCGCAGCCCGTGTCCGCCGTCGGTCTCCGGGCGGTCCTCGAAGGCGAGGAAGCGCGCCGCGACCGCGACCACGAGCGCGATCGCCGCGGCCCCGGCGCCCATTCCGGCCTTGGCGCCGACCGCGAGGCCGACGAGGCCGGCGGCGCCCGCCGCCCCGGCGAGCCCGCCGATCGAGAAGAAGGCGTGGATCGACGACATGATCGGCCGCCCGAAGGCGCGTTCGACCGCCGCCGCATGCGCGTTCATCGCGATGTCGATGCCGCCGAGCGCAAGGCCGAGCAGGAAGGCCGCGACGCCGAGCGTCAACGCGCTCGGCATGTGGGGCGGAAGCGCGAGCGCGGCTGCGATCGCGCAGCCCGACGCGATCGAGATCGCCACCGCGCCGAAACGATGGATCAGCGCGCCGGCGAGCGGCATCGCGACCACCGCGCCGACGCCCATCGCGAGCATCACGAGGCCGAGCGTCGAGTCGTCGAGGGCGAGGCCCGTCTTCAGCAGCGGCACATGCGCCGCCCAGACGCCGAGCGCCACGCCGCAGACGAAGAACAGAGCGAGCGTCGCGAGCCGCGCGCGCCAGAGCGCGCGCCGCGACGGCGCCGCGGCGGGCGAAACGGCTGCGGTCATCGGCAAGCGATCATCTGGCGGCGCGGCGGCGGGCGGGAGCGGCGGTCACGGCGCCGCTCTTCGCATGGGCGAGCGCCTTGCGGAAGACGGTCGGCAGCGCTTCTCCCGCGAGATCCGCCGCCGCGACCCAGCGCGCCCCGGCCGGCGCCGGGCGCGAGGCCGGAAAGCGCGCCGTCATCACCGCAAGCTCCAGCGCGAAATGGGTGAACACATGGGTCGCGACGCCCGGCTCGCGCCGCCATTCGCCCACGAGCGGCGCCTCGGCCGAGAGGGCGCCCGCGGGGGCCGCAAGGTCGACGTCCTCGCCCCAGCGTCCGGTCGGAACCTCGGTCATGCCGCCGAGCAGCCCCTTCTCGGGGCGGGACCGTAGCAGCACCGCGCCGTCCTCGCGCGTCGCGACATAGGCGACGCCGCGCCGGACGGGCTTTGCGGCCTTGGGAGACTTGCGCGGATAGGTTTCCGGCGCGCCGCCGGCCCGCGCGGCGCAGGGCGGGCTCCACGGGCAGAGGACGCAGGCGGGCTTGCGCGGCGTGCACACCGTCGCGCCGAGATCCATCATCGCCTGCGCGAAGTCGCCGTGCCGCGCCTCCGGCGTGAGCGTCGCGGCGAGCCGCCGAAGCTCCGGCTTCGCGCCCGGCATGGGAGCTTCGACCACGAACAGCCGCGACACCACGCGCTCGACATTGCCGTCGACCACGGTCGCGGGCCGGTCGAACGCGATGGCCGCGACCGCGGCGGCCGTATAGGCGCCGACGCCCGGCAGCGCGAGCAGCGCCGCCTCGTCCTGCGGGAAGCGGCCGCCGTGGCGCTCGACCACCGCTTTGGCGCAGGCGTGGAGGTTCCGCGCCCGCGAATAATAGCCGAGCCCGGCCCACAGCTTCAAAACGTCGTCGAGCGGCGCCGCGGCGAGCGCGCGAACGTCGGGAAAACGGCCAAGGAAGCGCAGATAGTAGGGACCCGCCGCCTTCACCGTGGTCTGCTGGAGCATGATCTCCGAAAGCCACACGCGGTAGGGGTCGGCCGTCGCGCCGCTCTCCGCCCGCCACGGCAGCCGCCGGCGATGCCGGTCGTACCAGGCGAGCAGCGCTGCGGGGTCGGGTTTCGGTTGTGCGGCTCGGGCCAACGGCTAGACTCAGCGACCGGCGTCGGGCCGGCTCCCGTCTTATCGAACTCCAAAGTCACATGCTCAAGCCGTCGCGCGCCAAACGCCTGTCCGACCTGGTCCCGAAGGCGCTTGACCCCGCGGCCGCGAGACAGGGTTTCGCCGGCGCCGAGATCCTGGCGCGCTGGGAAGCGATCGTCGGCCCGGAGCTCGCCGCCGTCTCCGCGCCGCAGAAGCTCGCGGCCCCGCCGCGGGCGCCGGCGGCCGATCCGGAAACGCCGCCGCCCCGCTCCACCCTCACCGTGCGCGTCGAGGGCGCGTTCGCGCTCGAGGTGCAGCACCGCGCGCACGAGATCGTCGAGCGGGCCAACGCCCATCTCGGCTGGCCCTGCGTCGGGCAGGTGAAGGTGCGGCAGGGGCCGATATCGGAGCTCAGGCGGCGGAAAACGCTTCCGCCCCCGCTTCCCGAGCCGACGCCCGCCGAGCGCGAGCGCGTCCGGGCCGCGACGGGCGCGATCGAGGAGGACGGCCTCGCGGAGGCGCTGACCCGGCTCGGCGAGGCCGCGCTCGCCAAGGCGCGCCGGTAGCGCGGTCCGGCCTCGGGAGGCCGTAACTTGCTCGCGCCACATTCTTCTTGCGAAAAGAGCGTCGGGCCGCGACCTTGCGCGCCCGAACCGTTCGAGAGCCGACCGCTCGATCGCCAGCAGGGCCGGACAAGACGGCCCACCCGCGAGGATCGCCCCGTGACCCTGACCCGTCGTCGCCTTCTCGAAACCGCGGCCCTCTCGGCCGCCGCTTTCGCCGCGCTCTCGCTCGCGCCGAAGCTCGGCTTCCTCGGCGAGGCGCTCGCCCAGGCGCCCGACGCGCAGGAGCTGATGGTCGCCGGCCCTCTCGGCGAGAAGTCCGAGGGCAAGGAAGACGCGCCGGTCACGATCATCGAATACGCCTCGACGACCTGCGGCCACTGCGCTCATTTCGCGGCCACGACCTTCCCGAAGCTGAAGAGCGACTACATCGACACCGGCAAGGTGCGCTTCATCCTGCGCGAGTTCCCGCTCGATCCGCTCTCCGCCGCCGGCTTCATGCTCGCCCGCTGCGCCGGCGACGACAAATATTTCGCCGTGGTCGACCTGCTGTTCAAAGAACAGAAGCAGTGGGCCTACGCCGACAAGCCGGTCGAAGGCTTGCAGAACCTCGTGAAGCAGATCGGCGTGTCCGAACAGGCCTTCAACGAGTGCCTGTCGAATCAGGAAATCCTCGACGGCGTGAACTGGGTGCGCTCGCGCGCGGCGGAGAAATTCGGCGTGAACTCGACGCCGACCTTCTTCATCAACGGCAAGATCCAGCGCGGCGCGCTGAGCTTCGAGGACCTGAAGAAGGTCGTCGATCCGCTGGTCGACAAGAAGGCGTAAGCGGACTTCGGGCGGGGGCCGCCAAGACACGCGCTCCGTCATGGCGGAGGCGGCCCGGCGCCTCCTTTCGGAACGCTCTTCCGAATCCGGTGGAAACCCCTCCCCGGCCCGCACGCGGGGCGGCCGCGCGCCTATACTTGCGCCCATGAACTTCACGCGCCTCCGTCTCGCGGGCTTCAAAACCTTCGTCGACCCGGTCGACGCGCCGATCGAGCCGGGCCTCACCGGCGTCGTCGGGCCGAACGGCTGCGGCAAGTCGAACCTCGTCGAGGCGCTGCGCTGGGTGATGGGCGAAAGCTCGTTCAAATCGCTCCGCGCGTCCGGCATGGACGACGTGATCTTCGCCGGCAGCACGAGCCGCCCGGCGCGGAACCATGCGGAAGTCTCGCTCATCCTCGACAACTCCGCCGGCCTCGCGCCGGCGCCGTTCGAGAACGCGCCGGAGATCGAAGTCAGCCGGAAGATCTCGCGCGGGCTCGGCTCCACCTACCGGATGAACGGCCGCGAGGTCCGGGCGCGCGACGTCCAGCTCCTGTTCGCCGACGCCTCCTCGGGCGCGCGCTCGCCCTCGATGGTCGGACAGGGCCGCGTCGGCGAGATCATCAACGCCCGCCCCGAACAGCGACGACGGATCCTTGAAGAGGCCGCGGGCGTCGCGGGGCTGCACGCCCGCCGCCGCGAGGCCGAGCAGCGGCTCGAAGGCGCGGAAGCGAACCTCGCCCGCGTCGAGGACGTGCTGGTCAAGCTCGGCGAGCGCGCCGAGGCGCTGAAGAAGCAGGCGCGCTCCGCCGAGCGCTACCGGCAGCTCACCGACGAGATCCGGCAGGCCGAGGGCCTGCTGCTGATCGCCCGCCATGCGGCGGACGTGGAAGGCGTGACGGCGGCCGAACGGGCGGAGGCGACGGCGCTCGCGGCCGTCGCCGAAGCGACGCGCGCGCAAGGAGAGGCCGCGCGAGCGGAGGCGGTGGCCGCGCATGCGCTCGAGCCGGCGCGCAAGGCCGCAGCGGAAGCCGAAGCCGGCCTGCGCCGGATCGCGCTCGCCGCGGGCGAACTCGAAGGCGAGGAGGCGCGCGCGAGACGACGCCTCGCGGAGCTGACGAACCGTCTCGCCCAGATCGAGCGCGACGCGACGCGCGAGGCCGCGCTTTCGGCGGACGCGGGCGCCAGCCTCGAACGGATCGCCGCGGCGCTCGACGCCCTCGGCCCGGAAGCGCAGGGCGACGGCGCGGCCGAGGAAACGGCCCGCGCCAACCTCGCCGAAGCTGAGGCCGCCGTCGCGCAGGCCGAGGCCGCGCTCGGCGAGGCGACGGCGCGGGACGCCGCCCGCGCCGCGGAACGGCGCGACCTCGAACGCCGCGTCGCCGAGCAGGCCGAGCGCCTCGGCCGAATCGACCGCGAGGCGCGCGACCTCGCGGAGGAAGCCCGGCGGCTCGTCGCCGAGGCCGCGCGCGACGGCGACGCCGCGGCGCTCGGCCTGCGGGCGGACGCCGCCCGGCGCGCGACAGGCGAGGCGGAAACCCGCGCAGAGGCCGCCGAGGCGGAACTCGCGAGGGCGCGCGCCGCCGAGATCGAGGCGCGCGGCCCTGCCGCGCAGGCCGCGACGCGCGCCGAACGGGCGCAGACCGAGGCCCGAACCCTGTCGAAGCTCGTCGCCGACGATCCCGGCCGGAGGTTTCCCGCCGCGGTCGACCTGCTGGTGGTCGATCCCGGCTACGAGACCGCGCTCGGCGCGGCGCTCGGCGACGATCTCGACGCCGCCGTCGATCCGCGCGCGCCGGCGCGCTGGGCGGGCGCGGAAGCCTCCGACGACCCCGCGCTTCCCGAAGGCGCCGAGCCGCTCGCAGACCATGTCGTGGCGCCGCCCGAACTCGCCCGCCGTCTCGCCCAGATCGGCGTGGTGGACCGCGCCGCGGGCGCCGGCCTGTCGCGCGCGCTGAAGCCCGGCCAGCGCCTCGTCACCCGCGAGGGAGACCTGTGGCGCTGGGACGGGCTCACGCTCGCCGCCGACGCCCCCACCCCGGCCGCGCGGCGGCTCGCAGAGAAGAACCGCCTCGGCGCGGTCGAGCGGATCGCGGCCGAAGCCCGCGCCGAGGCCGACCGGCTGCGCGTCGCCGTCGAAGCCGCCCGCTCCCGCACCGCGGCGGCGACCGCGGCTGAGCGTCAGTCACGGGAGGCCGCGCGCGCGGCGCGCCAGTCGTTCGAGACCGCGCGCGAAGCCCATGCGGCGGCGGAGCGCGCGACCGCGAAGGTCGCCGCGCGGATGTCCGCGGTCGCGGAGGCCCAGACCCGCGTCGCCGAGAATCGCGCCGAGACGGAGACCGCGCGCGACGCCGCTGCGGCGGGGCTCGCGGCGCTGCCGGCCGGCGATGCGCAGGCGCTCGATCCCTTGAAGCAGGCCGTCGCGGAAGCGCGCCGCAGCGCCGCCGAACGCCGGGCCGAGGCGGAGGCGCTCGTCGCCGAACGCCGCCGTCACGCATCGCGGCGAACGGAGCTGTCCGCCGAGCGCGACGCCTGGAGCCGACGCCGCGACGGCGCCGCAGCGCAGCTCGCGGATCTCGAATCCCGCCGCGCGGAAACGGAAGCCGAGCGCGCCGCCCTCGCCGACAGGCCGGACGACATCGCCGCCGAACGGCTGCGTCTCAGGACGACGCTCGCCGCGGCGGAGACGCTTGCGCGCGAATCGGCCGACCGGCTGGCCGCGGCCGAGACCGCGCATCGTGAAGCCGACCGGGCCGCGCGCGCCGCGCTCGACCGGCTCTCCGCCGCCCGTGAGGAGACCGCGCGCAGCGGCGCGAAGCTGGAGGCGGCCCGCGAGAAGCGGGCGGCGGCGGGCGCGCGCATCATGGAGGCGCGCGGCCTCACGCCCCAGGAGCTCGCGGGCGAACTCGCCGGCGTCGCCCGCGCCGCTCCCGAGGAGCTCGAGCCGCGCCTCGCCCGCGCGACCGCGGCGCGCGAACGGCTCGGGCCGGTGAATCTGCGCGCGGAGCAGGACCTCGACGAGGCGGAGGCCGCCCGCGCCGCGCTCGTTTCCGAGCGAGAAGACGTGTCGGAGGCGATCGCACGGCTGCGCGCTGCGGTGCGCTCGCTCAACAGCGAAGGCCGCAGCCGCCTGCTCGCGGCCTTCGAGCGGGTCGACGCCAATTTCCGGAAGCTGTTCGAAAAACTGTTCGAAGGCGGCGAGGCCCGGCTCGAACTCGTCGAATCGGACGATCCGCTGGAGGCGGGGCTCGAGGTGATCGCCCGGCCGCCGGGAAAGAAGCCGCAGGTGCTCTCTTTGCTCTCCGGCGGCGAGCAGGCGCTCACCGCGCTCGCGCTCGTCTTCGCGGTGTTCCTGACCAATCCCGCCCCGGTCTGCGTGCTCGACGAGGTCGACGCGCCGCTCGACGACGCGAATGTCGAGCGATTCTGCGCGCTGCTCGCCGAGATGGCCGCCTCGACCACGACCCGGTTCCTCACCGTGACGCACAATCCCATCACCATGGCGCACATGAACCGCCTGCTGGGCGTGACCATGTCGGAGCGGGGCGTGAGCCAGCTCGTCTCGGTCGATCTGCGCACCGCGGAGCGGCTCGCCGAGGCGGTGTGACGGCGCCGATGGCGCAAACAGCCTTTAGGACATCGCGTCGCGCCCCTGAAGATTGATGTTTTTCCCTTTTACATCAACAGTTTGTAACTTTGCGGCGGAACCTTGACACGCTCAGGCCCAAAAACTAGGGTGCGCGCGGTTTCGGGGGTGGTCGCTCGCCGCCGGGGGTCCCGATAGTCTGTCGCGAATGACGCAAGGCTCGGAGAATCGCCCCCATGTCGAACGGACCTGAAACCGAAGGCGATCTGGCGGAGCGGCGCGAGCGGCTCTCCCGTGAGTTGAAGCGGCGCTCGGACCTGAAAGAGGCCGAAGACGCCGGAACGCGGAAACCGCGCTCCGACGCCTCCGGCCTTGCGCGTGCGCTGAGGGTCAGCTCCGAGTTCGTGGCCGGCGTCGTCGCCGGCGGCGTGGTCGGATGGCTGTTCGATCATTTTCTGGGGACCGCTCCCTGGGGCTTGATCGTGTTCCTGCTGCTCGGCTTCGCGGCCGGGACGATGAACGTGATGCGGTCGGCCGGACTGAAGTCCGGACCGGGCGGGACTGCCGGCGAAGGCCCCTGAGGGCTCGCGCCGGCTTGGCGAGGCGACGGCGGACGGGCTCTGGGCCTGACGCGGTCAAGGACGAACGACAGGGACGATGGCCGGCGCAACCGATCCGATCCACCAGTTCAACATCGTCCCCCTGATCGGCGACGGCTCCCTCGCATTCACAAATTCGGCGGCCTACATGGCCGCGATCGTCGTGGTCAGCGTCGGCTTCCTGCTGCTCGCGACCTCGAGCCGCACGCTCGTGCCGGGGCGCCTCCAGTCGCTCGCCGAGCTCTCCTACGAATTCGTGGCCGACACGATCGGGCAGACCGCCGGCAAGGCCGGCATGCGCTTCTTCCCGTTCGTGTTCTCGCTCTTCATGTTCGTGCTGGTCGCGAACGTGATCGGCCTCATCCCCTACACCTTCACCGTCACCAGCCACATCATCGTCACCTTCGCGCTGGCGATGCTCGTGATCCTGACCGTGATCGTCTACGGCTTCATGAAGCACGGGCTGGGTTTCCTGAAGCTGTTCGTCCCGCACGGCGTGCCGGGCTACATCCTGCCGCTCGTGGTTCTGATCGAGGTGATCTCGTTCCTCTCCCGCCCGATCAGCCTCAGCGTCCGTCTCTTCGCCAACATGCTCGCCGGCCACATCACGCTTAAGGTGTTCGCGGGCTTCGTGGTGATGCTGTCGGCGAGCCTCGGAACCGCCGGCCTTCTGGTCGGCATCCTGCCGCTCGTCATGACCGTCGCGATCACCGCGCTCGAGTTCCTGGTCGCGTTCCTGCAGGCCTACGTCTTCACGATCCTGACCTGCATCTACCTGAACGACGCGATCCACCCCGGGCACTGAGCGCGCGAGCGCCAGGCCGCCTTCACCTGATCCCGAGAACATCCGGACGACCCCAAGGAGCAGAACTATGGAAGATATGGGCAAGTACATCGGCGCTGGCCTCGCCACGCTCGGCATGGGCGGCGCCGGCATCGGCGTGGGCTCGATCTTCGCGGCCTACCTCGCCGGCGCACTGCGCAACCCCTCGGCCGCCGACGGCCAGTTCGCCCGCCTGATCTTCGGCTTCGCCGTGACGGAAGCGCTCGGCATCTTCTCGCTGCTGGTCGCGCTGCTCCTGCTGTTCGCCGTCTGATCAGCGACGCCGACCAAGACACCCTGTTTGCGCGGCGTCCCGGCCTTCCGGGCGCCGCGTAAGCCTACGGAGCCGTGATGTTCGAGAAGATCGGGCCCTCCAGCCTCTACGTCCTCGCGCAGGCCGACCATGGCGCGCCGGCCGAGCACGCCGCCGCGCCCGCCGAGACCCACGCGGGCACGGAAGCGCATGGCGGCGGCCACAAGGAGCCGTTTCCGCCGTTCAACAGCGCGACCTTCGCCGGCCAGCTGTTCTGGCTCGCGATCTTCTTCGGCCTGCTCTACGTGCTGATGAAGAAGGTCGCGCTGCCGCGCGTCCAGAACATCCTCGAAGGCCGCGCCGAGCGCATCGAGGGCGACTTCGCCGAGGCGAACCGCCTCAAGGGCGAGACCGACGAAGCGATCGCGGCCTATGAAAAGACGCTCGCCGACGCGCGCGCCGAAGGCCACCGCATCGCGGCCGAGGTTCACGAGCAGGTTTCGAAGGAAGCCGAGACGCACCGCGCCAGCCTCGAGAGCGAGCTGAACGCCAAGCTCGACGCTTCGGACCGGCAGATCGCCGACGCCAAGGCGTCCGCGCTCGGCAACGTCCGCGGCATCGCGGTCGACGCCGCCTCGGCGATCGTCGAGCGCCTCACCGGCCGCCCCGCCCAGGGCGGCGAGATCGAGACGGCGGTCGACGCCGCTCTCGCCCGCTGACGGAGACGATGATGGGAACCGCCGAAATCTGGGTTCTGGTCGCCTTCGTGATCTTCCTCGGAATCGTCGTCTATGTCGGCGCTCCGGGCAAGATCATGGCCGCCCTCGACTCCCGCGCCGCCAAGATCAAGGCCGATCTCGACGAGGCCCGCGCCCTGCGCGAGGAGGCGGTCCGCGTGCTCGCCGACTACAAGCGCAAGCGCGAGGAGGCCGAGAAGGAGGCGCTGGAGATCGTCGCGACCGCCCGCAAGGACGCCGCGGGTTACGCCGCCGACGCCAAGGCGAAGGCCGAGGAGTTCGTCGCCCGCCGCACCAAGGCCGCCGAGCAGAAGATCGCGCTCGCCGAGACCCAGGCGGTCGCCGAGGTCCGGGCCGCCGCGGCCGACGCCGCCTCCGCCGCAGCCGAGATCGTGCTCGCCGGAAAGGCCAAGCTGGAATACGGCGAGGAGCTGTTCCAGAAGGGTCTGTCGGAAGTCCGGTCCAAGCTGAACTGAGCTGGGCCTGCTCCGTCGCTCAAGGAAACGAGGCCGCCTCCGGGCGGCCTTTTCGTTTTCGGCGACAGCTCAGACCGAGGCGTCGTCCTCGACGATCCTCGGGATCGCGTCGAGGTCCAGCCCCTCGAGCATCCTCGCGTTGACGCCGCACTCGGGATAGGCGCCGCGCGGACGCCACGCCATCACGCAGCCGCACGCGGCGCAGCGATGGAACTCGATCGCCTTGCGACCCCAGATATAGGTCTCGGTCTCCCCCGTGATCACGACGTCGTCGACCTGATAATAAGCCCAGAGGGCGCCGTATCGCCGGCAGATCGAGCATCGGCATTCGGTCACGTCCTTAGGCCGAGTCGGCACGCTCAGCCGAACCGCTCCGCAGTGGCAGCAGCCTTCCATCGCGGCGCTCCATGGCTTAGGCCCGACAGGATCGGCCGACGACCCAGCGCTTGTCGAGGCCGCGCTTCAAACTTCCGCCGCGCGTCGGCGGGAGGCCGGAGATCTCCGATGCGAAGACGGACCGTTCTCGCCGGCGGCGTCGCCTTCTTCGCATGCGGAGCCCGGTCCGGGGCGCGGGCGCAGGGAGCCGCGTCGGCCCCTGCTCGCTTCGCCGAGACGATCAAAGCGCTTGAGGCTCGAAGCGGCGGCAGGCTGGGCGTCGCCCTGCTGGAGGTCGGCGGCGGCCTTCGCCTCGCGCATCGCGGCGGCGAGCGCTTTCCGATGTGCTCCACTTTCAAGGCCCTGCTGGCCGCCGCCGTGCTCGCCCGCGTCGACCGCGGCGAGGAGACGACCGACCGCCGGATCGAGATCCCGGCCTCCGCCATTCTCGACGGCTCGCCCTTCTCGTCGGCCCGCGCGGGCGCCGACGCCTCCGTCGCCGAACTCTGCGAGGCGTCCATGACGCTGAGCGACAACGCCGCCGCAAACCTGCTGCTGCCGTCGGTCGGCGGGCCGCAAGGCCTGACGCGCTTCCTGCGCTCGATCGACGACCCCGTGACGCGACTTGACCGGATCGAGCCCGCGCTCAACGAGGCTGCGCCCGGCGACCCGCGCGACACGACCTCCCCGGCCGCGATGGCGGCGACGCTCGCGACGCTGGTGTTCGGCGAGACGCTGACGCCGTTTTCGCGCGGGGCGCTGGTTCGCTGGCTGATCGACGCCCGCACCGGCGGCAAGCGGCTGCGCGCCGGCCTACCGCCCGACTGGACCGCCGGCGACAAGACCGGCGCCGGCCCGAACGGAACGACCAACGACGTCGCCGTGCTGTGGCCGCCCGCCGGACAGCCGCTGGTTCTCGCCTGCTATCTCACGGGATCGGCGCTCGACGCCGCGGGCCGCGACGCGATCCACGCCGACGTGGCGCGGGCGGCTGTCGCGGAGCTTTCGCCCCGTCCCGAATAGAACGCGAGCGTCGCTGCGAGACGTTCGGGCGCGTCAGTTCCGTCGTCAGTTCGCCTGGGCGGTGCGCTGATTCGGGGTCTGGGCCGCGGCCTGCGTCTGCGGCCGGGGCTGCTGGCGTGAGGCCGCGGCCTGCGGACGGGAAGCGCGCGCCGCCGGCGCCTGCTTCACGCGTTCGGCGTCGAGCGCGGCGTCGCGGCGGGCCGTGAAGCTTTCGGCCGCCCGGGCCATCGGGTTGCCCGAAACCGTGGTCGTCACGGTCGGCGGAGCCGCGAGCGGACGCGCCGAGACGGTCACGCCCGAAGGATCGCCCGCCGCCTGTCCTGCGAGTTGCTGCGGCCGCCGAACGGCGGCGTCGCGCGCCCGGCTAACCGCGCCGGCGCGGGCGGAGCGATAGCGCTTGGTGGATTTGACGCGCCGCGCGGGCCCCGCCTGTTCGACTTCGCCCTCGTCCGACGAAGCCACGTTCGCGTCGCCGGGCTCCAGCCCGACGACGATCGTCCAGCCGCCATAACCCGACACGGTCGGAGGCGGCAGCGAGACGTTCTCCTCGACGTGCCGGAAAGAGACCTTCTGCACGCCTTCGGGCATGTCGACGGTGAGGTTGATTCGCCGGGTCTCGATTTCGCGACCCTCGGCGTCCTTCACGTGAATGGTCATGGGAGCCTCGATCGCGGCGGCGCGGTCGGCGCGCTTGCGCGCGCCCTCTCCCACCAGCGCGATCTTGCAGATCGTCTCGGCGCCGAGATCCGCGCAGTCGCGGGCGAGCGCGTCGAGCGTGGCCTCCGCGCCGCCGGCCTTGCGGCTGTCGCCGTCCGGCGCGACCTCGACCTTGGGCAGAGAGGGGTCGTCAGCCGGCCGGGCCGCGACGCCGCCCGACACCAGGGCGACGGCCTGCTGCAGGGACGGATCGGCCGGCGTCTGGCCGCCCGCCGATCCGGCGTCGACCGCGAGCGCGCTCGTCGCCGTCGCGAGGGAAGCGGCCGCGCCGAGAGCGAAGGCCGCGCGCATCAATCCGGACATGAGATCCTTAACCCCGGCAATCCGAAAGCCCGTCGCGTTAACTCATTCGCGACGAATCAGGCCGAATTGCGGAAAAGACTCAGTCAAGTCAAGACGCGCGCGGCGACTCTGCGGCGTTTTAGCCCTCCATGGCCTCCAATTCGCCGATCATCCGCTCGATCAGCCCCAATCCCGTGGACCAGAAGGCCGGATCGGCGGCGTCGAGGCCGAAGGGCTTCAGCAGCTCGGAATGGTGCTTGGTGCCGCCTGCCGACAGCATCGCGAAGTAGCGCTCGGCGAAGCCGTCCGCCGCGTTCTCGTAGACCGCGTAGAGCGAGTTCACGAGGCAGTCCCCGAAGGCGTAGGCATAGACGTAGAACGGCGAATGGATGAAGTGGGAGATGTACACCCAGAAGGTCTCGTACCCCTCGCCGAGCCGGATCGACGGCCCGAGGCTCTCCGACTGAACCTCAAGCCAGATCTCGCCGATGCGCTCGGCCGGAAGCTCGCCGTTCTTGCGCTCAAGATGGATCTTCCGTTCGAAGGTGTAAAAGGCGATCTGGCGGACCACCGTGTTCAGCATGTCCTCGACCTTGCCGGCGAGCATGGCCTTGCGCTGCGCCGGCTCGGTCGTCTTCGCGAGCATGGCGCGGAAGGTCAGCATCTCGCCGAAGACCGAGGCCGTTTCCGCAAGGGTGAGCGGCGTCGGAGCCATCAGCGCGCCATTGTGACCGGCGAGAACCTGATGGACGCCATGGCCGAGCTCATGGGCGAGCGTCATCACGTCGCGCGGCCGGCCGAGATAGTTGAGCAGCACGTAAGGGTGGGCCGACGGCACGGTCGGATGCGCGAAGGCGCCGGGCGCCTTGCCGGGCCGCGCGGGCGCGTCGATCCAGCGCTCGTCGAAGAAGCGGCGGGCGATGTCGGCCATCTCCGGCGCGAAGCCGCCATAGGCGCCGAGCACCGTGTCGCGCGCCTCCTCCCACGGGATCACCCGCGACGGCGCCGTCGGCAGCGGGGCGTTGCGGTCCCAATGGTTCAGCGCATCCATGCCGAACCACTTGGCCTTCAGCGCGTAATAGCGGTGCGACAGCCGCGGATAGGCGTCGCGAACCGCCGTCACCAGCGCGTCCACCACCTCGCGCTCGACGCGGTTGGAGAGGTGGCGGCTGTCGGCGATGTCCTCGAACGACCGCCAGCGGTCCGAGATCTCCTTGTCCTTGGCGAGCACGTTGGCGACCAGCGCGAAGGTCCGCTCGTTCGCCTTGAAGGTTTCGGCGAGCGCGCCCGCGGCCCGTTCGCGGACGGCGGGGTTCGAATCCTGGAGCTGGTTCAGCGTCGGCTCGAGCGTCAGCGTCTCGTCGCCGACCTTGAAGCGCATCGCCGAGACCGTCTCGTCGAACAGCCGGCGCCAGGCAGAGCCGCCGGTCACGGACTTTTCATGGAAGAGCTGCTCGACGCGATCCTCGAGCTGGTGCGGCCGCTCCTTGCGGACGTCGTCGAGGAACGGGCGGTAATGCGCGAGCCCCACATCCTTCAGCGCCGCGTCGAGAACGGCGTCGTCGAGACGATTGAGCTCGAGCGTGAAGAACAGGAGATGCGACCAGACGTCGGTCAGCTTCTGCTGGGCGTCGCCGTAGAACTTGGAGCGCTTCGGGTCCGAGGTGTCTTCCGAATAGACGAGGCCGGCATAGGAGGCGACGCGGCCGGTGAGGTCGTCGATCGCCTCGAAATCCTCGACCGCCTTGAGCAGTCCGCCGGACGCCGCGAGTTCGGCGAGCCTTCCCTTGTAGGCGCTCTCGAACGCCTTCGCGTCAGCGAGGCAGCGTTCGAAATCGGCCTGGAGCTCGGGCGCGTCCGTGCCGGAATAAAGATGGGCGAGGTTCCATTCGGGCAGAGGCCCGAGGGCTGCGGCGGAAGTGGACAAAGGGCGCGAACCTTTCGGTCGTCTCGGACGGGTCGCCGGTCTGGGCGGGATCCCGATATCGCAATCCCCCGCGCCGCGTTCAACAGGCGCGCGCCGTCTCCCGCCTCGGGCTTAAGCGCGCATTTACCCTGACCCCGGATGCTGCGGGGACGCCCACATCCGCCGCCTCCCGAAGACGCGCCGCGAAAGTCCCTGAATGAACGCCGTGGTGCTCATCGTCGACGACGACCCGGTCCAGCGGCGCCTGCTCGAATCCCAGGTCCGCCGCTTCGGATACGACGCGCGCACGGCCGAAGACGGCGAGGAGGCGATCGAGGCGCTGACCCAGCGCGGCGCGGCCTACGACCTCGTCATCCTCGACCTCGTGATGCCCGGGCTGGACGGGATCGGCGTGATGGCGCGCATGCGCGAGCTCGGCCTCGCGACGCCGGTCATCGTCCAGACCGCGAACGGCTCGATCGACGCCGTCGTCGGCGCGATGCGGGCGGGCGCCTGCGATTTCGTGGTCAAGCCGGTCGGCCCCGAACGCCTTCAGGTCTCGATCCGCAACGCGTTACGCGCCGAGGCGCTGTCGGGCGAGATCCGCCGCATTGGACGGCGGGCGAACGGCACGCTGACGTTCCGCGACCTGCCGACCCGCGCGCCCGAAATGGCCGAGGCGCGCCGTCTCGCCGAACGGGCGGCCGCGTCCGGCATCCCGGTCCTGATCGAGGGAGAGTCCGGCGTCGGCAAGGAACTGCTGGCGCGCGCGATCGCCGGCTCGGGCGATCGGCGCGGCAAGCCTTTCGTGCCCGTGAACTGCGGCGCGCTTCCTCACACTCTCGTGGAATCGATTCTGTTCGGCCACGAGAAGGGCGCGTTCACCGGCGCCACCGACCGTCATGTCGGCAAGTTCGTCGAAGCCCATGGCGGCACACTGTTTCTCGACGAGATCGGCGACCTGCCGCCGGAAGCGCAGGTCAAGCTGCTGCGCGCGATCCAGGAGGGCGAGGTCGACCCCGTGGGCGCGAAGCGCTCCGTGAAGGTCGACATCCGCATCATCTCGGCCACCAATCGCGATCTTCTCGCACGCGTCCGCGAAGGCGCGTTCCGCGAGGATCTCTATTATCGCCTCAGCGTCTTTCCGCTGCGCGTGCCGCCGCTTCGGGCGCGCCGGGCGGACCTGCGCGACCTCGCCCGCCGCTTCATCCTGCGCTTCGCCGCGGAAGAAAGCCGGCCGGCGACCGACCTTTCGCCCGCCGCGCTCGCTTTGCTCGAACGCCATGACTGGCCGGGCAACGTGCGCGAACTCGAAAACGCGGTCTTCCGCGCCGTCGTGCTGTCCGAAGGCGCCGAGCTCAAGCCGGCCGACTTCCCGCAGATCGCCGCGCTCGTCGGCCTCGCGCCGGAAGAAGTCGAGGAGCCCGCGTCGACGCTGTCGCTCGCCCTCGATCTTGAAGAGCCGGAGCTCGAGCGCCGCGCCGACGCGCCCGCTCTTCCGCTGTTTTTCGCGGATGGGCGGCTGCGGACGCTCGAGGCGATCGAGGCCGACGCCATCCGCTACGCGATCCGCCATCTGGGCGGACAGATGACCGAAGTCGCCCGCCGCCTCGGCATCGGGCGCTCGACGCTCTACCGGCGGATCAAGGATCTCGGGCTCGAAGACGAATGTGGCGAGCGCGACACGGGCGGCGGCGAAGCCGTCGCCTGAACGCGCGGCCGAGGAACGACGTTGTTGTATTTGAGGCTCGGGGCACGCATCGTCCGGGGCACGACGAGGAAAAATCGATGGTGACCGAAGCCGCCGGGCGCACGGGTAAGCGCCGAGCCGCAGGACGCAACTCCGCAAGCGTCCGCCGCATCCTGCTCGCCGGCGCGGCCTTCGCGGCCCTGTCGGCCGCGTCCGTGCGTGCGGAGACCGGCATGGCGCCCGTTCCCGAGCCTGCACAGGTCGCGGCGCCCGACGTGGCGCCGCAGCGCGACCGCGACTTCCCGACCGGCGCGATCAACGAGCCGACGGCGCCGGCGACGCCCGACGCGCTGTCTCCTTCCGCGCCGGCGGCGCTGTCTCCGGCAGTTCCCGAGGCTCCAGCCGCCGAAGCGCCTTCCGCAATGCCCGCCGCCGAGGCGCTCGCGCCGCTTCCGGCCGCGATCGTCGGTTTCTTCGCCGACAACGGGCCCGCGGCCGAACTGAAGATGCCGTCCGCCGACCGGCAGGCGCTCGCAGCCTTCTACGCCGCGCGCAAGGGCGAACCCGTCTGGCTCGCCGACGGCCGCTTCACGCCGAAGGCCGAAGACGCCCGAATCCGTATCGGCAAGGCGGCCGACGACGGCCTCGGCGCGCGTGACTTCAAGCTGCCGGGATCGCAGCCGGACGGCCAGTCGCCAGCCGAACTCGCCCGCGCCGAGGCCCAGCTCTCGGCCGCGGCGCTCGCTTATGCGCGCGAAGCCTGGGGCGGGCGCGTGAAGCCGAGCGTGGTGAGCCCGTCGATCACGGTCGAGGGCACGCCCTTCGACGCGGCGCAGGCGCTCGCCTCGCTTGCGGACTCGGGCGACGTCGCCGCGACGCTGGACGGCTTCAATCCGCAGCACCCGCAGTTCCAGGAGCTTCGCAAGCTTCTGCAGGTCGCGCGCGCCGACCGGTCGGAAGGGCCGGACCTGCCGCGCGTCGATTTCGGCAAGCTGATCGAGCCGGGCATGGAGGACGCCCGCGTGCCGGCGCTCCGCAAGCGCCTTGGTCTTCAGGGCGCGCCCGACGACCTCTATTACGACAGCGAGCTGCAGGACGCCGTCGTCGCCTTCCAGAAGAAGTCGAAGATCGGCGCATCGGGCCTCGTGAACCGCCAGACCGTCCGGGCGCTCAACGCGGTCTCGCGGCCGCACGACGACGCCGAGCTGATCGAGATGACGATGGAGCGCTGGCGCTGGATGCCGCGCGACCTCGGCGAAAAGCACGTCTTCGTCGACATCCCGGCCTATCGCCTGCACATCATGGAGAACGGCGCGTCGACCTACGACACGCGCGTGATCGTGGGGAAGAGCACGAACCAGACCCCGATCTTCTCGAACGCGATCGACCACATCGTGGTCAATCCGTACTGGAACGTGCCGGCCTCGATCGCGCTCAAGGAAATGCAGAACTCCTCGCTGCGCGGCTTCGAGGTGGTGGACAGCCGCGGCCGTCCCGCCCCGCTCGACTGGGAGGGCATCCGCACCAACAAGCTGCGCATCCGCCAGCCGCCGGGAGAGCGCAACGCGCTCGGCAACATCAAATTCATGTTCCCGAACAGCCACTCGGTCTATCTGCACGACACGCCGACCCGGAAGCTGTTCGAGCGCAACGAGCGGGCGCTCAGCCACGGCTGCGTGCGCGTCGACCGGCCGCTCGAATTCGCCGACGCGCTGTCGGGCGATCAGGGTCTGTCGGGCTCGAAGCTGAAGTCGATGGTCGGCGGCAAGGAGCGCTCGCTCAATCTCAAGACGCCGATCCCGGTGCATCTCACCTACTTCACCGCATGGGTCGGTCCCGACGGGAAGCTCGAAAAGCGCAACGACCTCTATTCGCTCGACGGCCGGCTGAGGTCCGCGCTGCGCGGCGAGAAGCTGCCGCCGCTGCCGAAGGAGCCCGCGCCGCAGATCCTCGCGAAACCGAAGCCGAAGCCGGCGTCCGCGCCGTCCGCGCCGGTGGCGGAAGCCGCGGCGGTTCCGCCCGCTCCGCAGCAGCGCGTGGCGGGTCCCGGCGACTGGCTGTCGCGCATTTTCGGGTCGTCCCGATAAGCCTTTGGCGACCGCGAACGATTCGCTCGCGACCGCCGCAATTGTGTCTAAACCGCGAACGCCAGCCCAATTTCGCCCAGCGAACACAAATTCGCGCTGGCTTTTCCGGGAGGGCGCGGCTAGGAGAACACAGGTCGGGGGATCGGGGGCAGGTTTTCCGCGGAAAAAGTCACCGCTGGTTAACCACTCTCGCTGAAACTTTGTTGATCAATCGGCGGCGCTGAATGCGTGCGGGCGCCGCGCAGGTCTCTTAGGGTCAGGACAGACCATTGTGTGAAACCCCTTCGTCTGGACGCAGCATCGCACGGCGCCGTTGGCGCAACGGCGTATGCGCTGTCCTACTCGGCGGGGTCGCGTCCGTCGCGGCTTCCCAAGGCACGCAGAACGCCCAGGCGAACGGCGACACGCGGACGCTGACGCTCTATCACACCCACCGCGGCGACACGGTCACCGTCACGTTCAAGCGCGACGGCCGCTACGACGCCAACGGCCTCAAGCAGCTCAGCTACTTCCTGCGCGACTGGCGCAACGACAAGCAGACGCGGATGGAGCCGCGGCTGTTCGACATCGTCTGGGAAGTGCATCGCCAGGTCGGGCGCGGCGGCATGATCAACATCGTGTCGTCCTACCGTTCCCCCGAGACCAACGCCTTCCTCCGCGCCCGCTCGCGCGGCGTCGCCAAATTCAGCCAGCACATGCTCGGCCGCGCGATGGACTTCTATATCACCGGCGTCCCCGTCTCCGCCGTGCGCGAGGCCGGCATGCGGCTGCAGCGCGGCGGCGTCGGCTTCTATCCGACCTCCGGCCGCCCCTTCGTCCATCTCGACGCCGGCAGCATCCGCGCCTGGCCGCGGATGACGCGCACGCAGCTCGCGCGCCTGTTCCCGGGCGGAAAGACGGTGCACCAGCCCGCCGAAGGCGGCCACATGCCCGGCTATCAGGTCGCCCTCGCGGAGCTGAAGTCGCGCGGCGAGGTTTCGCTCGACGCGGCCTATTCGGGCTCCGGTTCGTCGTCTTCGTCCGGCAAGAGCTTCTTCGCGCGCCTCTTCGGCGGCGCCGACGAGAGCGAGGACGAGGCCTCGACCCAGGTCGCTTCGGCGACCCCCGCGCGCGGCGCGGCCTCCTCGTCCGACGACGACGAGGGCGGCGCGACCGCCGCGGTCCCGACCCGCGTCGCCACGGTGCGGGTCACGCCGATGCCGATCGCGCGTCCCGCCGACATGGTCCGTCCGTCGGCGCCCGCCGCCGAGAAGGCCGAGACCGTCGTCGCCGCCGCCGTCGTTCCGATGCCGCCGATCGCGCCCGCCCGTCCGGCGCA
This sequence comes from Ancylobacter novellus, assembly GCA_003241695.1. Classification (GTDB taxonomy): domain Bacteria; phylum Pseudomonadota; class Alphaproteobacteria; order Rhizobiales; family Methylopilaceae; genus Methylopila. The sequence goes on from QFPN01000004.1 coordinate 516,989, forward strand.
GGCCGCCCAGATCGCCATGGCGTCCGCCGCCTCCGTGCCGCTGCCGCCGGTCGCCCCGACCGCCGTCGCCGCCCGGTCGGTCCCGCTGCCGCCGACCGCGCCCGCGGACGGCTACGCCCTCGCCTCGCTCGGCGGCGAACGCGACGCAGGCCCGAAGATGGCCTGGAAATCCGGCGCCCAGCCGATGCAGGGCCAGCCTGTGCAGGCCTCCGAGCCCGCGCTCGCCCTCGCCTCCACCATCCCGACGCCGAAGCCGCGGCCGACGCCGGAGAGCGCGATCGCCGTGCTCGCGGCGCTTCCGACGCCCTCCGCCGGAGAGCAGAAGCCGCGCCAGATCGATCCGAACGCGGCCAGCGCCTATCAGGCGGAGGCCTCGACCTTCCCGCGCCTGCCGGACGCGTTCCTTGGCAAGCGCCGCGCCGCGGACTCGGCCGACATGACGCTCGCCTACGCCTCGCAGGCGGTCGAGCCGGTCGGCGCCGCCCAGACCCGCGCGGCGATCGCGCCGCAGACCAAGGTCACGGCGGCGCTGCCGACCGACCCGAACGTCCGCGTCCTGTCGCCCTACGCCACGCCCGCCGCAGTCTACGCCGCAGCCACCGCCCCGATGCGCCGCCGCGCGACGCTTCAGGCCTCGCCGATGGTGTCGACCCCGCTCGACGAGGCGAGCTACGCCGCCTTCATCGTCGGCGTCAGGACCGAGCAGTCGCTCGAACTCCACTCGCCGGCGCAATACGCCTCGCTCTACGTTTCGCCGACCGCGGTCCTCGCGGAGGGCTTCTCAACGGCGTCGACCGTCGGCGCGCGTTGCGACAAGTTCTCGGGCTCTTCGGTGATGCTGCTGCGCACGCACTCCTTCATGACGGGCGACAACCTCGCCGGTCAGGCGTCGCGCCGCCACGGCTGACGCTTCTCCGTCGGACGCTCACGAAAAAGCCCCGGACCGCATGGTCCGGGGCTTTTTCGTTTCGCGAGTTTCCAGAACGCAGGACGCGGGAGCTTCGACCTCAGTCGGCCTGCATGCCCAGCGCGGAAAGATAGAGGTCGAGGATCGCCTCCTGCTCGGCGCGCTCGGAGGCGTCCTGCTTGCGGACCGAGATGACCTTGCGAAGCACCTTGACGTCGAAGCCGTTGCCCTTGGCCTCGGCGTAGACTTCCTTGATGTCGTCGGCGATGCCCTTCTTCTCTTCCTCGAGCCGTTCGATGCGCTCGACGAAGGCGACGAGCTGGTCCTTTGCGACCTCGTCCGGATTGACCGTGCTCATCCGATGTCACGCCTTTCCTGAAATTCGAAGCGCATGGGGTTCGCAGACGCCGCCGAGTCGGTCAAGCGCAAGGGGGTGTGGAAAGCGGGCGTTTCAGAATCGGGAAAGGGCGTCGCCCTCCTCCCTCAATGCCCGCCGCCGCCCTTCTCGAAGCCCGCCTTCTGCTCCGGCGTCGCCTCGGTCTGGTGCTTCGCCTTCCACTCCTCATAGGGCATGCCGTACACCGCCTCGCGCGCCTGATCCTTGGTGAGCGGCAGCCCCTTGTCGTCGGCGGCGTCCTTCAGCCAGTTCGACAGGCAGTTCCGGCAGAAGCCGGCGAGGTTCATCAGGTCGATGTTCTGCACGTCGGCGCGCTGGCGCAGATGCGCGACGAGACGGCGGAACGCCGCCGCCTCGAGCTCGACCGTCGTCTTCGGATCGACGCCTGGAAGGTCCGTCATCTATCGTCTCCTCACGCCCGCGCGCGTCCCGAAATGGACGATCCGCGACGTATCGGGCAGTTCGAGCAAAGGCGGAACCAGCCGGGCGAGGCGGTCGGCCCATTCGGCCTGCCCCTCCTCCGATCCCACGAGATCCTGCCGGATCTCGATCAGGGCGTGGGGGAAGCCGCGGCCGGTGCCGTGCCGGTTCATGGCGTCGCCGAGCAGCGCGCCGTCATATGGCTCGTTGTCGCCGACCACGAGGTCGCCCTCGGCCTCGAGCGCGGCGATGAGCGGCTTCGCCGCCCGGTCGTCGAGGTCCCAGAGCAGTCCGACGTGCCAGGGCCGCGGCACGCTCTTCCAGGCCGGGGTGAAGCTGTGCATGGCGAGGATCAGCGGCGTCTCGCCCGCGTCGACGATCCGGTCGAGAGTCGCGGTGACGGCCGCGTGATAGGGTCGGTGATAGAGCGCGAGCCGCCGCTCGACCTCGACCCCGTCCACGCGCGCGTTGGCCGGGATCAGCGCGCCGTCCGACAGCCGCATGAGCAGCGTCGGGTCGTCCTCGCCGCGGTTCGGGTCGATGACGAGGCGCGAGACCGTGGACAGAACGGCGTGCGCGCCGAGCGCCTCGGCGAGCTTCAGCGTCACCCCGCGCATGCCGATGTCGTAGGCGATGTGGCGTCGGAACGCCTCTTCGCCGAGCCCCAGATCGCCGAGTTCCGGCGGCGTCCGGTTCGAAGCGTGGTCGCAGGTCAGCACCAGGCGCGAGCCGGGGCGGCCCTCGACGACCTCGAAAGGCGGGACTTCGTCTTTGGTCGCGGGCGAAAATGGGTCGCAGCGCATGGGCTTCCCGACAGTAGTGACGCATTCTGCCCAATGCCATAGGAAGGGCCTCCGTTCGACCCGAGAGCGGACGCAACGACCGACAAAACGCCGCGGAACGAGCTGTGGCGAAGAGGGAACCGCCCATGACGCCCGAAGAGCGCCGCTCGCTGCTCCGCCGCGCATTCGACGCCGCTGTGGCGGCCGCCCACCCTTCGGTGAGCATGCCGCCGCATTTTCCGGCGCCGCCGAAGGGCAAGGTCATCATTCTCGCGGCCGGCAAGGGCGCTGGCGCCTGCGCCGAAGTGGCGGAACGGTTCTACCGCGAGACCCACGGCCTCGGCCGCGACCGGCTCACCGGCCTCGCGGTCACCCGCCACGGCCACGCCCGGCCGACCGAATTCGTCAAGGTCGTCGAGGCGGGCCACCCCGTTCCGGACGCGGCCGGCCTCCAGGGCGCGGCCGACACGATCGCGATCGCCGAGAGCGCGGGGCCTGACGACCTCGTGCTCGCCCTCATCTCCGGCGGCGGCTCGGCCAACTGGGTCGCGCCGGCCGACGGGCTCGATCTTTCCGTTAAGCAGGCCACCACCAAGGCGCTGCTGCGGTCGGGCGCTCCGATCGACGCGATCAACACGGTCAGAAAGCACCTGTCGAAGATCAAGGGCGGTCGCCTCGCCGCCGCGGCGCATCCGGCGAAGGTCGTGGCGCTCGCGATCTCCGACGTGCCGCGCGACGATCCGTCGGTCATCGCGTCGGGTCCGACGGTGCCCGATCCCTCGACGCTCGCCGACGCCCGCGCGGCGCTGGAGCGCTTCAAGGTGACGCCGCATCCGGACGTCGCGGCGGCGCTCGCCAACCCCGCGAACGAAAGCCCGAAGCCCGGCGACGCCGCTTTCGAGAACGCCAGCTTCCTCGTGGTCTCGCGCCCCGCCGACGCGCTGAAGGCCGCGATCGAGACGCTCGAAGCCGCGGGCGTGGAGGTCCGGGTCGTCGGCGCCGACATCGAGGGAGAGGCCCGCGAGGTCGCGGCCGAACACGCGGCGGTCGCGCGCGGACTGGGTCGTCCCGCGAAGCCGGTCGCGCTGATCTCGGGCGGTGAGCTCACGGTCACGATCCGCGGCGAAGGCGGCCGCGGCGGTCCCAACCAGGAATATGCGCTCGCGCTCGTCGGCGCGCTCGAAGGCGTCTCCGGCTGGGCGGCGCTCGCCGGCGACACCGACGGCGCCGACGGCGGCGGCGGGGCGCCGACCGATCCCGCGGGCGCCGTCGTGGACGCAGCCACCGCGGAGCGGGCGCGGACGGCGGGCGCGGACCCGAAGACCTATCTGGAGAACAACGATTCCACCGGCTTCTTCGAGAAGACCGGGGATCTTCTGCAGACCGGCCCGACCTGCACCAACGTCAACGACATCCGCATCGTGCTCGTTGACAGCCCCGACCCCGCGTAGCGATAAGTCGTGCCGACGCGGGCCGGAGGCGGCCACGCCGTCGGAAGAATGAGTCGCATGCCCCTCTCCCCCCGCCTCGCATTCGGACTTGGACTGTGCGCCGCGGCCGTCGTCATCGTCGCGTCGCCGGCGTCTGCTGACTTCCGGCTGTGCAACAAGACGTCGAGCCGGGTGGGCGTGTCGGTCGGCTACAAGGACCGTGACGTCTGGTCGACCGAGGGCTGGTGGAACGTCGGCGCGAATTCGTGCGAGACGCTGCTGCGAGGGCCGCTTTCGGCGCGCTTCTACTATGTCTACGCGATCGACTACGACCGCGGCGGCGAATGGAACGGGAAGGCCTACATGTGCACCCGTGACAAGGAATTCACGATCCGGGGGATCGAGGACTGCCTGACGCGCGGCTACGACCGCTCGGGCTTCTTCGAGATCGACACCGGCGAACAGAAGAGCTGGACAGTGCAATTGACCGAACCCGCCGGCCGCGGCGGCGCCCCGAAGCCCTCCTCCCTCGCGGTTCCGCCCGCGCCGGCCGCCGGCCCCCGCGTCGACGTCGCCCCGCAAGCCTCGGGCGACGCGCGATGAGGCGGATGCGCAGGACCAAGATCGTCGCGACGCTCGGACCGTCGTCGTCGACGCAGGAGATGGTGAGCAAGCTGTTCGCCGCCGGCGCGGACGTGTTCCGCATCAACATGAGCCACACCAGCCACGAGCGGCTGCGCGAACTCGTGGGCATCATCCGCTGGACGGAGAAGCGCGTCGGCCGGCCGATCGGCATTCTGGTCGACCTGCAGGGACCGAAGCTGCGCCTCGGCAAGTTCGCCGACGGCGCCGTGATGCTCGAGAAGGGCCGGACCTTCGTCCTGGACTCGAACCCCGAGCCCGGCGACAGCACGCGGGTCTATCTTCCGCATCCGGAAATCCTCGAGGCGCTCGAGCCCGGCCACACGCTGCTGCTCGACGACGGCAAGGTCCGCCTCGTCGCCGAGAGTTCGACGCCGACCGAGACCGTGACGCGCGTCGTCGTCGGCGGCCGCATGTCGGACCGCAAGGGCGTCAGCCTGCCCGACACCACGATCGCCACCTCAGCCATGACCGAGAAGGACCACGCCGACCTCGACGCCGCCCTCGACATCGGCTGCGAATGGATCGCGCTGTCCTTCGTGCAGCGGCCCGAGGACATCGTCGAGGCCAAGGAGATCATCCAGGGCCGCTGCGCGATCATGACCAAGGTCGAGAAGCCGCAGGCCATGACGCATCTCGCGGAGATCATCGAGCTCTCCGACTCGATCATGGTGGCGCGCGGCGACCTCGGCGTGGAGCTTCCAATCGAGAAGGTGCCGGGCCTGCAGAAGCAGATGACCCGCGCCTGCCGCCGCGCCGGCAAGCCGGTGATCATCGCGACCCAGATGCTCGAATCGATGATCACCCAGCCGACGCCGACGCGCGCCGAGACCTCGGACGTCGCGACCGCGGTGTTCGAGGGCGCCGACGCCATCATGCTCTCGGCCGAGAGCGCCGCCGGCTCCTATCCGATCGAGGCGGTGTCGATGATGGATTCGATCGCCCGCACGGTGGAGAGCGACCCCAACTACCGCAGCATCATCGACGCCCAGCACGCGGTCCCCGAGGCGACCGGCGCCGACGCGATCTCCGCCGCCGCGCGCCAGATCGCCGAGACGCTCGACCTGTCGACCATCATGTGCTGGACGGCGGGCGGCACCACCGCGCGGCGCGCGGCGCGCGAGCGGCCGAAGACCCCGATCGTCGCGCTCACCCCCAATCTCGACACCAGCCGCCGGCTGACGCTGACCTGGGGCGTGCACTCGCTGCTGACGACCGACGCCTACGACCTCGACGACATGGTGGATCGCGCCTGCGACTTCGCCCGCGCCGAGGGCTTCGCCCAGAGCGGCGACCGCGTCATCGTCTCGGCGGGCGTCCCGCTCCGGACGCCGGGCGCGACCAACATGCTGCGCATCGCCTACATCTCGGCCGACGGCAAGGGCGCGGACAACGAGCGGCGCTGAAGCGCCGCTCGAACGCTCCGCCCCTCGCGTCCCGGCCGTGAGCCGGGTCCCATGAATGCCGCGCGTCCCAAGATCGGACGGCGGCGTTTCCTTTCTCTTGTTCATCGACGGCGCGCATAGGTCCCGGCTCTTCGGCCGGGACGCGAGCGTCGCTGCGTGCGCTCAGCGACGCCGGAGCGCGCCCTGCATGACGCGGCGGGCGACGCTCTGCGGCGCGAGGCCGAGCATGCGGTCGCAGGCCTCCGCCGGCATGGCCTCGCCGAAGGCGTAGCCCTGACCGTAGATCGCGCCGAGATGGTAGAGCTCGACCGCGTCGGAATCGGTCTCGACGCCCTCCGCCGTCACCTCCATGCCGAGGTCGTGCGCGAGCTGGGCGATCGCGCGCAGGATGACGGGCCGCTGCCCGCTTCCGTCCGGGCGCACCAGCGACTTGTCGATCTTCAGCACGTCGAAGGGGAAGCGCTGCAGATAAGCGAGGCTCGAATGGCCCGTGCCGAAATCGTCGAGCGAGAGGCCGGCGCCGAGTTCGCGCAGCCGCAGCAGCATCTGGGCCGCGTGCTCGGGATTCTCCATCACGAGGCTCTCGGTCAGCTCGATCTTGAGCGAGCCCGGCGCGAGATCGTAGCGCGCCAGCACGTTCGAGACGTCCTGCACCAGATCCTGTCTTAGGAACTGGCGGCTCGAAACGTTGACCGACATGAACAGCGGCGGCTCGCCCGGCACTTGCGCCTGCCAAAAGGAAAGCTGGCGCGCGGCCTCGTCGAGCGCGAACAGGCCGAGGTCGACGATAAGCCCGCTCTCCTCCGCGATGGCGATGAACTCCTGCGGCGGGCGCCGCCCGTATCGCGGATGCTCCCAGCGCAGGAGCGCCTCGAAGCCGGCGATGGAGCGGTCGTCAAGGCGCACGATCGGCTGGTAGTTCACCTTCATCTCGCCGCGCTCGAGCGCGCGGTTTAGCTCGCCCGCGACCAGCAGCCGGTCGGTGGTCGCGGCCCGCATGTTGGGCCGGAATATCTCGATGTGGTCGCCGCCGAAACGCTTGGCGTGGTACATCGCGACCTCGGCGTTCTTGGCGAGGTCCTCCGCGCCCGCGCTCTGCGACGAGAGCGCGACGCCGATCGAGGCCGTGAGGAAGAGTTCCCGCCCCCCGAAGGCGATCGGGGCGCGCAGGGTCCGCTTCACGGCTTCCGCGAAGGCGACGGCCGCGTCCTGCCCCTGTTCCGAGACGAGCAGCAGCCCGAACTGGTCGCCCCCGAGCCGCGCCAGCGTGTCCTGCGGCTTCAGAAGGCGGCTCAGCCGGCGCGCCACGGTGACGAGGATCGTGTCGCCCGAGGCGACGCCGATCGTTTCGTTGATCTTCTTGTAGCGGTCGATGTCGAGCAGCAGCACCGCGGGCCGGATGGCCGCGTCGCCGGTCGCGAAGGCGAGCGCGGCCTCGATGCGGTCGAGGAAGAGCTGGCGGTTGGGCAGGCCGGTGAGATTGTCCTGCACGGCGTTCTGGAGCAGGCGCTCCTCGGTCGTCTTCGAGGCGTTCACGTCGAGCAGCGTGCCGACGCAGCGGACCACCTCGCCGTCCGCGCCCACCACGGGCCGCGCGCGCAGCGTGTACCAGAGATAATGGCCGTCCGCGCCACGGAGCCGGAAGGTCTCGACCAGCCGCCCCCGGCGCTCGTTCACGAGAGCGTCGAGCGCCGCCCGGAAGCGGTCGCGGTCGCCCGAATGGACGATCTCGGCCCAGTCGGCCGCCGGCCCCTGCAGCGCGCCGCGCCGAAGGCCGAGAGCGGCTTCGAGCTCCGGGCTCGCATGGACATGGTCGGCCGCGACGTCCCAGTCCCAGACGACGTCGCCCGCGCCCATCACGGCGAGCGCCCGGCGCTCGATGTCGGACGCGCCGCCCTGCGCCACGACGCCGCCCGCGAAGGCGTGCTGCATCACCGTGAAGCCGATCAGCAGCACGATCAGCACGAGTCCGCCGACGAGCGCCGGGGCGACCAGCTCGTTCGCGAGCGGCCCGCAGACCGCGAAGGCGGCTGCGCCCGTCCAGACGAGCAGCAGCAGCCAGGTCGGCGCGAGCGTGACGGCGCGATCGTAGCCCTTGACCGCCAGCCAGACCACGAGCCCGAAGCCCGCGGCGGCGATCGCGGCCAGCGACAGGCGCGCGAGCCCCGCGGCGATCGGCGGATCATAGGCCGAGAGCCCGAGGACGATGAGCAGGAAGGTCAGCCACACGCCGACCACGTGGCTGTAGCGCACGTGCCAGCGGTTGAGGTTGAGATAGGCGAACAGGAACACCAGCAGCGTCGCCGCGAAGGCCGCCTCGCCGCCCGCCCGCAGGATCCTGTCCGTGTCCGGATCGAGGTCGAGGATGTTGCGCCAGAAGGCGAAGTCCACGCCGAGATAGAACAGCACCGCCCAGGCGAGCGCGGCCGCAGCCGGGAACATCACGGAGCCCTTCACCACGAACAGGATGGTGAGGATGAGCGCCAGCAGCCCCGCGATGCCGAGCATGATGCCGCGGTAGAGCGTGAAGGAGTTGACCTTGTCCTTGTAGGCGTCGGGCTCCCACAGCGTGAGCTGGAGCAGCTTGGGCGAGGACGTCTCGGCCACGTAGGTGACGGTCGCGCCGGGGTCGAGCGTGATGCGGAAGACGTCTGCGTCGTCGGCGTTCTCGCGCTCGGGCTTGAGGCCCTGGCTCGCGGTCACGGCCTCGATCCGGGGCGAGCCGAGATCCGGCCAGACCGCGCCCGAGCCGGCCATCCGGAAAAAGGGCGACACCAGCAGGCGGTCAATCTGCTCGTCGCCCTCGTTCTTGAGCGAGAACACGATCCACTGGCGGCCGTCGCCGGGCCGCTCCGCCCGCACCTCGATGCGGCGCACGATGCCGTCCGGACCCGGCTGGGTCGCGATCTGGATGCGGTCGGGCTCGCCGACCGGACGCTCGATCGCTGGCGTGAGGTCGACCGCCTCGTCGTCGGGCTGCACCGACAGCGGCGCGGCCGCGCCCGCCGGCTGCGCGAGCCCGAGGGCGCCCGCGATCAGCGCAAGTGCGACGAGGGGGCCTCGGAGGATACGCAACGCCTCGGCTCTCCATGAAAGGCCCGCCCGGAACGCAGGGCGAAGCAGCGCGGCCACGTTAGACGACGCCGTCGCCGCGCAGAAGCGCGTAGAGCAGGTGATCCTGCCAGCGGCCGTCGATGCACAGATATTCCCGCGCGTAGCCCTCGCGCCTGAATCCGGTTTTTTCCAGGAGACGGATCGACGCCTCGTTGTGCGGCAGGCAGGCGGCTTCGATCCGCCGCAGCTTCAGGGTCTCGAACACGAAGGGCGCGATCGCTCGGACCGCCGCGCTCATATGGCCGCGCCCGGCGTGGCGCGCGCCCATCCAGTAGCCGAGCGAGCAGGTCTGCGCGACGCCGCGGCGGATCTGGCTGATCGTCGCGCCGCCGACCAGCGTCCCGCCGGTCGTGAACACGAAGAACGGATAGGCCTGATCGTTCTCGAGCTCACGCACGTAGCGCTTGATTCGCTTCCGGAACGCCACGCGGGACACGTCGTCCGCGGGCCAGGTGGGCTCCCATGGCTGGAGAAAGTCGCGGCTCTCGTCGCGCAGCGCGCTCCAGGCCGGAAAGTCCGCCATCTGGGGCGTGCGGAGCACGACGCCCTTGCCGGTCAGCGTCGGCAGCGTTTCGGCGGCGGAGAGGGATCGGAAGAACGCCATGGCCCCGCTCCGCCGCTCAGGCCGCGGATCGCGGCCGGCCGAGGCGTTCGGCGAGCCGTTCGGGGGGCGTCAGGCGGCGGATCGGACCCACCGCGGCGAGCGTCGGGGCGGACGACATCAAAGCGCGGCCGGCCGCGCGGGCCTCGGCCACGGTGACCGCCTCGATCTTCGCGACCGTCTCGGCGACGTCGAGCGGTCGCCCGAAGGCGAGCTGGTGACGGGCGTGGTGATCGGCGCGGGAGGCCGGCTGCTCGAGCGACATCAGCAGCCCGGCCTTCATCTGCGCCTTGGCGCGCTCGACCTCGCGCTCGTCCGCGGTCTCGGCCGCCTCGAGCAGCACGTCGATCATCACCGGCAGGATGTCCGCGCCGTCCTCGGGCCCGAGCGCGGCGTAGGCGCCGAACAGGCCTGTGTCGGCGTAGGACCAGTGGAAGGCGTGGACGGAGTAAGCGAGGCCGCGCTCTTCGCGCACCTCCTGGAACAGCCGTGAGGACATGCCGCCGCCCGCGAGATTTGCGAACACCTGGGCCGGGTAGACGTCGTCGGCGTCGAAGCTCCGGCCCTCGAAGGCGATCGTGACGTGGAGCTGCTCGTAGTCGCGCTTCGCGCGCCGGTCGCCGCCGACATAGGCCGCAGGGCCGGGCCGCGATCCCTCGCCTTGCGGGAGCCCGGCGAAGCGCTTCGCCGCCTGCTCGACGACGGCGTCGTGCTCGACCGCTCCGGCCGCCACCACCACGGCGTCCTTCGCGCGATAGCAGCGCTCGCGAAACCCGGCGAGCGCCTCGCGATCGAGCCGCCGCACGGATTTCGGCGTGCCGAGGATGGAGCGGCCGAGCGTCTGGTCCGGGAAGGCCGTCTCCTGCAGCCAGTCGAACACGAGGTCGTCGGGCGTGTCCTCCACGCCGCCGATCTCCTGCACCACGACGTTCTGCTCGCGCTTGATCTCGGCCGGGTCGAACACCGGCTCGATCACGATGTCGGACAGCATGTCGAGCGCGAGGTCGACGTCGCCGGCGAGCACGCGGGCCGAATAGCCCGTCTGCTCGACGCCCGTCGCGGCGTTGAGGTCGCCGCCGACCTGTTCGATCTCCTCGGCGATCTGGCGGGCGGAGCGGCGCGTCGTGCCCTTGAAGGCCATGTGCTCGAGGAAATGCGCGAGGCCGTGCTCGCCTTCGGTCTCCGACCGGGCGCCCGCCCCGAAGGAGACGCCCACCGCAGCCGTTCCAAGCTCCGGCATGGCGTCGGTAATGACCGCGACGCCGGAGGGAAGGATGGTGACGCGGGGGCTCACGGGCGAGCCCAGCGAGAAGAGGCGCGAGGCTTACCGCCCCCCTCCCCCTTGAGGGGAGGATAAGGGTGAGGGTGGTTCAGGAAAAAGCGGAACGTTCGGCGTCGAGCGGCGCCGGTTGCGCCTTTTTCCGAACCACCCCCACCCCCGGCCCCTCCCCTCAAGGGGGAGGGGGGAAGAGCGTGCCGCCCGCCCCTCACGCCGCGGCCTCCCGCGCCACGCGGGCGCGCTTTTCCACGAAGGCTTCGAGTTCGCCGAGATCGTTCGGCAACTGGTTGATGCGCTCAGGCGCGCCCATCAGTTCCGACAGATGCGACGGCAGCGCGGGCCTGACGCCCGAGGCGGCCTCGACGGCGTCCGGGAACTTCGCGGGATGGGCGGTCGCGAGCACCACGGTCGGCGTCGCCGGGTCGAGCTTCGCCCGCTCGGCGACCGAGACGCCTACGGCGGTGTGCGGATCGAGCAGATAGTCGGCCTCGCGCTTCACCCGGCCGATGACCTCGGCGACCTGCGCCTCGTCGGCCCGTCCGGCGTCGAAATCGGCGCGGATCGCCGCGAGCGTCGCGTCGTCGAGCGTGAAGGCGCCGGACTGCGACAGCGAGGCCATGGCGCGGCGCACGACGGCCGCGTCGCGCCCGCAGGCGTCGAACAGCAGGCGCTCGAAGTTCGACGACACCTGGATGTCCATCGAGGGCGAGGTGGTGGGCTCGACGCCCTTCACCTCGTAGCGCCCGGTCTCGAGCGTGCGGGCGAGGATGTCGTTGACGTTGGTGGCGATCACCAGCCGGCCGACGGGCAGCCCCATCTTCTTCGCGACATAGCCCGCGAACACGTCGCCGAAATTGCCGGTCGGCACCACGAAGTCGACCTTGCGCGCAGGGCTTCCGAGCGCCGCCGCGGCGGTAAAGTAGTAGACGACCTGCGCCAGCACGCGCGCCCAGTTGATTGAGTTCACCCCGCCGAGCGCCATGCGGTCGCGGAACGCGTGGTGGTTGAACGCGGCCTTCACCAGCGCCTGGCAGTCGTCGAACGAGCCGTCGACCGCGATCGCGTGGACGTTGTCGTCGGACGCGGTCGTCATCTGGCGGCGCTGCACCTCCGAGACCTTGCCGTGCGGCATCAGGATGAAGACGTCGGCGCGCTCGCGGCCTCGGAAGGCCTCGATCGCCGCCCCGCCGGTGTCGCCCGAAGTCGCGCCGACGATAGTGGTGCGCAAGCCCCGCTCGGCGAGCACATGGTCCATAAGCCGGGCGAGCAATTGCATTGCCACGTCCTTGAACGCGATGGTCGGCCCGTGGAACAGCTCGAGCACGAAGCGGTTCTGTCCGATCTGCGCCAGCGGCGCGACGGCCGGATGGCGGAAGGCCGCGTAGGCTTCACGGATCATCTCGCGGAGCGCCTCGGGGGCGATCGCGTCGCCGACGTAAGGCGCGATGACGGCCTCGGCGACCTCGGCGTAGGGGCGCCCCGAGAAGCCCGCGATGGTCTCAGCCGACAGCGCCGGCCAGGTCTCCGGCACGTAGAGCCCGCCGTCGCGGGCGAGGCCCGCCAGCATCGCGTCGGCGAAGCCGAGTTTGGGCGCTTCGCCGCGGGTGGAGACATAGGCGAGAGGCATTGCGTCGGCGGCTTTCGTGGATGCGTCGGGGATCGGCGCCAAACTAGGCGCGCGGGGCCTTCGTCGCAAGCGATGGGGCGTCGCCGCTCGTCCGTCTCAAGGGTGAGACGAACTGCGTGCTTCGAGACGCGCCTGCGGCGCTCCTCGAGCCATGAGGGACCGATGAGGAAAACCGGAACCGCAAACCTACCTCATGCTGAGGAGCCTGCGGAGTAGGCGTCTCGAAGCACGCAGTTCGCCTCCATGGCCCCCGGCGGAGAATGCGCCACATACCTTCCATGCGCCTTGGAGGGGACGTCTGATGGCCATCGACGAGCGGTTCCGCTTCGGGATCGAGGAGGAGTACTTCCTCGCCGACGCCGAGACCTGCGAAAGCCCCGCGGGCGCGACCGCCGACGCCTTCCACGAGGCGGCGCGGGAGATCGTGGAGCCGCTCAGCCACGAATTCCTCAAGGGCCAGGCCGAAGTCCAGACGGAACCGCACATCTCGTTCGACCGCGCCTGCGACGACCTCGACCGCATGCGGCGGGACCTGTCGCGGGTCGCGGCCGAGCACGGGCTGATCCTGTTCGCGGCCGGCACGCACCCGCTCGCCCGCCGTCGCGACCAGGAGGCCAACCCCGACCCGCGCTACGACCGCCTCGTCGCCGAACTCGGCGTCATCGCCAAGCGCGCGATGATCTGCGCCATGCACGTCCATTGCGAGGCGCCCGATCCCGCGCGCCGGCTCGACGTGATGAACCGGCTGCTGCCGTTCCTGCCGTTGTTCTACGCGCTCTCGGTGTCGTCGCCGTTCTGGCAGGGGCGCGAGGCCGGGCTGAAGGGCATCCGCCTCTCGACCTTCGCCGAGTGGCCGCGCATGGGGCTGCCCGAAATCTTCGAGAGCGAGGCGGAATACCGCCGCTTCGTCGACCTCCTGGTCTCGGCCGACGTCGTCGCCGACGCGAGCTTCATCTGGTGGCACATCCGGCCCTCGACGCGCTTCCCGACGGTCGAGCTCAGGATCTGCGACAGCTGCACGCGGGTCGACGACGCAGTTTCGATCGCGGCGCTCTATCAGGCGCTGAGCCGGTGCGCGACGCGCCGGCCGGAGCTCAACCGCGGCGTCGGCGCGGTCGACCGCGGGGTCTGTGCCTCGAACGTCTGGCAGATCCAGCAGCATGCCGGCGACGCGCGGCTGATCGACGTTTCCCGGGGACAGGCGACGACGGTCGGCGCGCTGCTCGAGGAAGCGCTCGCGCTCTGCGAGGACGACGCGCGGGAGCTCGGCTCGCTCGACTGGGTGATGCGGACGCGCGACGTGCTGGCGCGCGGTTCGAGCGCCGACCGGCAGCTCGCGACGTACCGGGAGCGGAAGTCAGAGGGCGCGAGCGAGGAAGAGGCGCTGCGAGAAGTGGTGCGGATGCTGGGAAGGGAGACGGCGGGAGGGTGAGCGCGACGCTTGGGACACCGTCTCCCGCATGGCGGGAGAAGATGAGGATGAGGGGGCTTCAGAAATGCGCGGCAAGCTGGACGGCTCCTCACCCTTACCCTCTCCCGCCATGCGGGAGAGGGAAGCCGGCCGACGCAGCGCCCTACTCCCTCTCCCTCGCCGTCCGCCATGCGAACGCGGCGAACACCGCGGCCAGCGTCGCTGCGAGCCCGTACCAGGTCAGCGCATATTCGAGGTGGCGGTTCGGGAACGTCACCCGCGTCTCGCCACCCTGCGGGACGCCGCCGGCGTTCGGGGTCGCGTCGGCGTCGATGGTGAAGGGCGCGGCACCGGCGATCCCGAGGCCGGATGAGATCGCCTTCGGGTCGCGGGCGAAGAACAGGCGCTTCGCCGGATCGTCGGCGGGCGTGAACATGTTGCGGTCTTCCGGGCCGCGAAGCGGTCCCGACACCGTGACCTCGCCCTCGGGGCGCGCTGCGCGGTCGACCGCGCCCTCGGGCGCGAAGCCGCGATTGACGATCACGACGCCGCCGTCCTTCAGCGCAAGCGGCGTCAGCAGGAAGTAGCCCGGACCTTTCAGCGGCCCATGAGGTTCCGACAGGTTGACGTAGACCCGCGCCTCGCGGGCGTGGTCGAACGTCCCCGACGCGCGAACGCGCCGGTAGCTCATGGCGTCGAGGTCGAGCGACGGCCATTCGGCCTGCGGCGGCAGATCCGCGGGCGGGGCCGCCATCCGCTCGCTCACGCGGGCGACGAGGTCGGTCTTCCAGGAGAGGCGGGCGAGCTGCCACGAACCGAGCCCGACCAGCAGGGCGATCGCGACGGCGGTCGCGACGCCGGCCTTCACGAGCCCGGCGCGCGGAGCGGTCAACGGTCGAGCCGCCCTTCGGCGGCGTCGTTCCGGTGCTGGAGCGCGATCAGCAGCCCCTTCATCACCCGGAGCAGCGCGAGACAGATGACGGCGACGACCGGCAGCGAGACGACCAGATGGACCCAGAAGGGCGGCTCGTAGGTGAATTCGAACCAGAGCACGAAGCCGAGCGCGAGAAAGCCCGCGATCAGCATCACGAACACCGCCGGCCCGTCTCCGGAATCGGCGAAGCCGTAGTCGAGGCCGCAGCGGTCGCAGGCCGGCGGCAGCGCGATGAAGCCGCGGAACAGCTTGCCCTCCCCGCAGCGGGGACAGCGTCCGAGGACGCCGTTGAGCGCGGCCTTGCCCGCGCTGGAAGGATCGCCGCCGTCAGCCATGAATCAAACGAGTCCCGAAACGGAGCGGGGCCGCCGACTGATCGCCGACGGCCCCGCGGGAGAAGAGGCGGGCAAGCCCGCCGGATCAGTGAGCGCTCGCGCCCGCGCCCCACACGTAGATGCAGGCGAACAGGAACAGCCACACCACGTCAACGAAGTGCCAGTACCAGGCCGCCGCCTCGAAGCCGAAATGCTGCTTCGGCGTGAAGTGGCCCTTGTAGACGCGGGCGAGACAGACGGCGAGGAAGATGGTGCCGACGATCACGTGGAAGCCGTGGAAGCCGGTCGCCATGAAGAAGGCCGCGCCGTAGATGTTGCCGTGGAAGCTGAAGGCCGCGTGGCTGTACTCGTAGGCCTGCAGCAGCGAGAAGATGAAGCCGAGGATCACGGTCAGCCACAGGCCCATCTTCAGGCCCTTGCGGTCGTTGTGGATGAGCGCGTGGTGCGCCCAGGTGACCGTGGTGCCCGAGGTCAGCAGGATCAGCGTGTTGAGCAGCGGCAGGTGCCACGGGTCGAAGGTCTCGACGCTCTTCGGGGGCCACACGCCGCCGGTGTATTCGGTGCGCAGGAACTGGTGCGCGTCGCTCGGGAACAGCGCGACGTCGAAATAGGCCCAGAACCAGGCGACGAAGAACATCACCTCGGAGGCGATGAACAGGATCATGCCGTAGCGCAGATGAATGGCGACAACGCGCGTGTGGTCGCCGCGATGCGCCTCGTTGATGACGTCGCGCCACCAGGCGATCATCGTGTAAAGAACGCCGGCGAAGCCCGCGAGCGCGATGTAGGGCATGCCGCCCTTCATCCACTGCACGGCGCCCACCGCCAGCACGAAGGCCGCGACCGACCCGATGAAGGGCCACGGGCTCGGGTCGACGAGATGGTAGTCGTGGTTCTTGGCGTGGGCGTCGGCCATCGGGGGTTCCCCCTCCCTCTTCCTGACTTCCGGCGTCGCCCCGTTCCCCGGCGGCGCCGCGCGCGCGTTTCCTGTTTCGTTCAGCTCTTCGGCCGCTCCGCCGCCGCGTTGGCCGAGGTCGACGCCGACCTTTGGGCCTTAGCGGGGAAGAACGTGTAGGACAAGGTGATCTCTCGTATGTCGTCGAGCTCGCCGTTCTCGGCGATCGACGGGTCGACGAAGAAAGCCACCGGCATGTCGATCTCCTCGCCTGGCTGGAGCGTCTGCTCGGTGAAGCAGAAGCACTGGAGCTTGGAGAAATACGCCCCGGTCTGGTTGGGCGTGACGTTGTAGGTCGCCGTCGCGGTGATCGGCTTGTCGGAGACGTTCTTCGCCTTGTAGAGCGCGAGCTTGGTCTCGCCGACCTTGACGGTCATCGACGTTGTCTCGGGGCCGAAGGTCCAGCCGAGGCCGTGCGCGACGTTGCCGTCGAAGCGCACCGTCACCGTCCGGTCGAGCGCCGTCTTGGGAGCCGCGGTCGCGACCTGAGTGGTGCCGCCGTAGCCGGTCATGCGGCAGAACATGTCGTAGAGCGGCACCGCGGCGTAGGAGGCGCCGACCATCCCGGCAACGATCCCGACGCAGACGAGAGCGACGCGGCCGTTGCTGCGCGGCTTCGGAGCGCTCCCGTCGGAACCCGCGCTCATAGCGGCCTGTTGGCGACGTTGCCGCCCATCTTGAAGACCGTCACGAGGTAGAACAGGGCGACGAGCACGAACAGCACCGCCGCGATCGCGACGTTACGCGCCTTGCGCCGCCGGATCTGCTCCTCGGTGAGGACCAGGCCGTTCTCGTCGTCGCGCTTCGCCATCGCCATCACATCCAGCCCGTCACGGGACCGGTGAGCGGCGCGACGCCGGCGAGCTTCTCCGCGATCAGCACGAAGAACAGCGCGAACAGGTGGATCAGCGAGAAGCCGAACAGCTTGCCGCACGCCTTCCGCGCCGCGTCGCCCTCGCGCACCCGGTAGACGACGATCGCCCGGCGCACGAATTCGAGGCCGACGACAATCGACACCGCGAGATAGATCGGTCCGCCGAGGCCGACGAAGGCCGGCGCGACGCCGACGGGGGCGAGCGCGAGCGAATAGAGCAGGATCTGGCGGCGGGTCTCGTCGGGACCGGCCGTGATGGTGAGCATCGGCACGCCGGCGCGGGCGTAGTCGTCCGACTTGATGAGGCAGAGCGCCCAGAAGTGCGGCGGGGTCCACATGAAGATCAGCGCGACGAGCACCGCGCTCTCGAGACCCACGGTCCCGGTCGCGGCCGCCCAGGCGACCATCGGCGGCATGGCGCCGGCGAGGCCGCCGATGACGATGTTCTGCGGCGTCCAGCGCTTCAGCCACATCGTGTAGATCACGACGTAGAAGAAGATCGTGAAGGCGAGCAGGCCCGCGGCCAGCCAGTTGGCCGTGAGGCCGAGCATAAGCACCGAGCCGACCGAGAGCGTCATGCCGAAGGCGAGCGCCTCGCCCGGCGTCACGCGGCCCGACGGAACGGGACGGGTCGCGGTGCGGGTCATCACCGCGTCGATGTCGGCGTCCCACCACATGTTGAGCGCGCCCGAAGCCCCGGCCCCGACCGCGATGCACAGCAGCGCCACGGCCGCGAGCACCGGGTGAAGGCCCGCCGGAGCGGCGATGAATCCGGTCAGCGCCGTCACGACGACGAGCGACATCACGCGCGGCTTGAGCAGCGCGACGAAGTCCCCGACGCCCGCAAGGCTCGGGCCAGGAAGAGCGGCGTCGGCGCGGTTCTGTTCGATCATCGACATGGGATCAGATCACGCTCAGTTCGGAATCTGCGGCCCGGCGGCGGGACGCGCCCCCGGGAATGAGCCGGCGGCCGGGAGACCCGGCCGCCGGAGCGCGCGTCACTTGATGCGCGGCAGCGTCGAGAACTGGTGGAACGGAGGCGGCGAGGACAGCGTCCATTCGAGCGTGGTCGCGCCCGGACCCCAGGGATTGTCGCCCGCGACCCGCTTCTTCGCGAAGGCCTCGAACACGCCGTAGAGGAAGATCAGCACGCCGACGCCCGAGATGTAGGAGCCGAAGGACGACACCATGTTCCAGCCGTGGAACGCTTCCGGATAGTCGACGTAGCGGCGCGGCATGCCGGCGAGGCCGAGGAAGTGCTGCGGGAAGAAGATCAGGTTCACGCCGACGAAGGTGACCCAGAAGTGCAGCTTGCCGATCGTCTCGTTGTACATGTAGCCGAACATTTTCGGGAACCAGTAGTACCAGCCCGAGAAGATCGCGAACACGGCGCCGAGCGACAGCACGTAGTGGAAGTGCGCCACCACGTAGTAGGTGTCCTGCAGCGAGCGGTCGATGCCGGCGTTCGACAGCACCACGCCGGTGACGCCGCCGAGCGTGAACAGGAAGATGAAGCCGATCGCCCAGATCATCGGGGTGCGGAGCTGGATCGAGCCGCCCCACATCGTCGCGATCCAGGAGAAGATCTTCACGCCCGTCGGCACCGCGATGACCATCGTGGCGAACACGAAGTAGGCCTGCGTGTTCACCGAAATGCCCGTCGTGTACATGTGATGCGCCCACACCACGAAGCCGACCACGCCGATCGCGACCATGGCGTAGGCCATGCCGAGGTAGCCGAAGATGGGCTTCTTCGAGAAGGTCGAGATCACGTGGGAGATCATGCCGAAGCCCGGCAGGATCAGGATGTAGACTTCCGGGTGGCCGAAGAACCAGAACAGGTGCTGGAACAGGATCGGGTCGCCGCCGCCCTGCGGGTCGAAGAAGGTCGTCCCGAAGTTGCGGTCGGTCAGCAGCATGGTGATGGCGCCGGCGAGGACCGGCAGCGACAGCAGCAGCAGGAAGGCGGTCACGAGCACCGACCAGGCGAACAGCGGCATCTTGTGCAGCGTCATGCCCGGAGCGCGCATGTTGAAGATCGTGGTGATGAAGTTGATCGCGCCGAGGATCGACGAGGCGCCGGCGATGTGGAGCGCGAGGATCGCGTAGTCCATCGCGGGGCCGGGCTGGCCGGCCTTCGAGGAATACGGCGGATAGATCGTCCAGCCGCCCGAGACGCCGTGCGAGCCGGGCGCGCCGGGAACAAACAGCGAGATGATCAGCAGCGCGAGCGCCGGCGGCAGCAGCCAGAACGAGATGTTGTTCATGCGCGGGAACGCCATGTCGGGCGCGCCGATCATGAGGGGCACGAACCAGTTGCCGAAGCCGCCGATCATCGCCGGCATCACCATGAAGAAGATCATGATGAGGCCGTGGCTGGTGGTCACGGCGTTGAAGGTGTTCGGGTTGGTGAAGATCTGCATGCCGGGGCTC
Organism: Ancylobacter novellus; assembly: GCA_003241695.1. GTDB lineage: Bacteria > Pseudomonadota > Alphaproteobacteria > Rhizobiales > Methylopilaceae > Methylopila. Next base: position 536,536 of record QFPN01000004.1, read on the forward strand.
TGCAGCTCGAGCCGGATGCCGATCGAGAGCGCGCCGCCGAGGATCCCCGCGCAGATCGCGAAGATCAGGTACATCGTGCCGATGTCCTTGTGGTTCGTCGAATAGACGTAGCGCCGCCAGCCCGTGGGATGGTCGTGGTGGTCGTGGTGTCCGTGAGCCGCCGCCGTGGCCATGCCGCCCTCTCCCGCTCTTCTTGTTCTACCCGTGGCTCAGCGCGAAGCGACCGAGGTCGCCGAAGCGTCCCCGGCCTTCCCGGCCGCGGCCTGCTTCAGCACGTCCTTGGCCTTCTCGACGTCGCCCTTCGCGGCCTCGAGCCACTTTCCGTAGGTTTCCTCGCTGACCACCTGGATGGCGATCGGCATGAAGGCGTGCGCGAAGCCGCAGAGCTCCGAGCACTGCCCGTAATAGATCCCCTCCCGCTCGGCCTTGAACCAGGTCTGGTTCAGGCGGCCGGGGATGGCGTCGACCTTCACGCCGAAGGACGGAATCGTGAACGAATGGATCACGTCCTCGGCCGTCACGTCGACCTTGACGACCTTGTTCACCGGCACGACCGCGACGTTGTCGACCGCAAGCGTGTAGGGCTGGCCGTCCGTGATCTCGTCCTTCTGCAGCATCATCTGGGTGACCGTCAGGGCGTTGGCGTCCGGATAGACCACGTCCCAGTTCCACTGCCGGCCCACGACCTTGATCGTGAGGTCGGCCGGGGGCGGCGAGTACTGGGCGTAGAGCAGACGGAAGGACGGGACCGCGATCGCGACGAGGATCAGCACCGGAATGATGGTCCAGGCGACCTCGAGAAGCGTGTGATGCGTGGTCTTGGAGGGAACCGGGTTCTTCGACTCGCGGAACCGCAGCACGCAGTAGACGAGCAAGGCGAGCACGAACAGCGTGATCACCGTGATGATGATCAGCACGAAATTGTGGAAGGCGTGCGCCTGGTGGAACACCGGCGTGACGGCCTCCTGGAGGCCGAGCTGCCACGGCGAAGGCTGCCCCACGCCGGCGACGGCGGGAGCAGCCGCCGCGATCGACGCCGCTACGGCGGCGGTGATGAGCGTAAAGCGTCCGGGTCGGAACATCCCTGCAAGCCTCTCGTCGCTTCCCCGGGGCTCGTGAGCCGGCCCCTGTCGCCCCCGTCCGGCGCATGTCCGCCGGCTGGGCCCGCTGTTCTTAATCCGTTGAAGCCGGTCCGCAAAGCGGCGCCCGCGCGCCGATCCCACCTTCGGCTGAGGCCTTGAAACCATAACGGTTACAAAACCTCAACTTGGCCCTTCGACGACTTCCGTGCGGCATTTGCGCGCGAAAAAACCGTTGCCCCGACGCAGGATCGCCTCAATTCGCGCCCGCAGGCCCCAAGCTTGACACCGCCTTCCGCTCTGCTAACCCCCGTCCCCGCCGACCAATCCGCCGACGGAGCAGGAGACCCCCATCTTGCGCTCAAACGCTTTCGCCGCCGCGGTTCTCGCGGCCGCCGTCATCGGCCTCGCGCCGGTGGGGGCCGCGGCTCAAGGAGCCGTGAAATCAACTCATGGCGATTGGCAGATGCGCTGCGACACGCCGGCCGGCGCGCAGGGCGAGCAATGCGCGATCGTCCAGAGCGTGACCGCCGACGACAGGCCGAACGTCGGCCTGACCGTGATCGTGCTCAAGACCGCCGATAAAAAGAGCAGGCTTCTGCGCGTGCTGGCCCCGCTGGGCGTGCTGCTGCCCTCGGGGCTCGGGCTCAGGATCGACAACGCCGAAGTCGGCCGCGCCGGCTTCGTGCGCTGCCTGCCGAACGGCTGCGTCGCCGAGGTCGTGCTCGAAGACCAGCTCGTCAACCAGCTCAAGATCGGCAAGCAAGCGACGTTCATCATTTTCCAGACGCCCGAAGAGGGCATCGGCGTGCCGGTGTCGCTGAACGGCTTCGGGCCGGGCTTCGACGCCCTCCCCTGAGGTCCGTCAGGCGCGCGCGCCGCACTGGAGCGCGACGAGCTGGGCAAGCCAGGAGGTCGCCGGAGCGTCCCGCAGAACCTGCCCGTCGATCGCCGTCACCGGCATGACGAGACGGACGCTGTTCGTCGCGAACACGGCGTCCGCGGAGAGGATGTCCTCGCGCCCGATCGGCCGTTCGGCGACCGAAAGCCCGAGATCGCCCGCGCCCGCGAGGATCAGCCCGCGCATGATCCCGGGCAGGACGCCCTCCGACACCGGGGGGGTGGCGACCTCGTCGCCGAAGACCGCGAACAGGTTCGCCATCGCGGTCGAGGCGATCCGGCCCTCGACGTTCAGCATCAGCGCGTCGTCCGCGCCCGCTCTGCGCGCCTCGTCGAAAGCGAGCACAGAATCGAGATAGGCGAGCGTCTTGGCGCGGGAGGCGAAACTCGTCGGGTTTCGCCGGGTCGAGACCGTCGCGAGCCGAACGGCCGCGCCGCGCGTGGCTTTCGGATAGGGCGACGCCTGCGCGATCACGGCGGGCCGCGCCTCCTCGGGAATCGCGAGGCCCCGCGCGCCGGCGCCGCGGGTGACGGTCAGGCGCACCACGGCGTCCTTCCCCTCCTCGCACAGCGCCAGAACCTCCGACACGCAGAACGCCCGGTCGACCGGCAGGCGAATCTCCGCCGCCGCCGCGCAGAGACGGTCGAGATGGGCGTCGAGCAGCGCCGGGCGGCCGCCGAAGACCGCGACGGTTTCGAACAGCCCGTCGCCGAGCGTCAGACCGCGGTCGCCGAGGTCGAAGGAGGCCGCGCCCCGGACCGGCGCGCCGTTCAGACGGAGCATGAGAGACGGTCTTCGGCGGCCGTGAGGAAATTCTGCAGCAGCCGGTGGCCGCCCTCGGTCAGGATCGATTCCGGGTGGAACTGGACCCCGAAGGTCGGATGCTCGCGGTGGGCGAGCGCCATGACCTCGCCCTCCTCCGAGCGGCCGGTGACGACGAGCGGCCCGTCGTAGCCGTCGTCGAACGAGACGATCAGCGAATGGTAGCGGCCGACCGAAAGCGGATTCGGCAGCCCCGAGAACAGCCCCGTGTCGTCATGCTCGACGCGCGAGGCGCGGCCGTGCAGCGGCCGGCGGGCGCGCTCCACCCGGCCGCCGAAGACCTCGCCGATGGCCTGATGGCCGAGGCAGATTCCAAGGATCGGGATGCGGCCCGAAACCCGCCGGATGAGGTCGAGCGACACTCCGGCCTCGGTCGGGGTGCACGGTCCCGGCGAGATCACGATCGCCTCGGGCGCGAGCGCCTCCACGGCCTCGACGGTCGTCGCGTCGTTGCGCACCACCTCGGTCGGACGGCCGATCTCCTCGAAATAACGCGCCACGTTGAAGACGAAGCTGTCGTAGTTGTCGACGACGAGGATCACCGGAGCCCCCCGACTTTCGCGGAGCGCGCGCCCGCGGTCTCGCCCTCGCCGGCGAGCGCTCCGCCGAAGGCTTCGAACAGCGCGCGCGCCTTCGTCAGGGTCTCGTCGTATTCGGCCGCCGGGTCGGACAGGGCCGTGATCCCGCCGCCGGCCTGGAACTGCGCCTTGCCCTTCGCGATCGTCGCGGTGCGGATCGCGATGTTGAAGTCCGCGTCGCCCGAAAAGCCGATCCAGCCGATCGAGCCGCAATAGACGCCGCGGGCGTGTTCTTCGAGTTCGGTGATGATCTCCATCGCGCGCAGCTTGGGCGCGCCGGTGATCGACCCGCCCGGAAAGCTCGCGTCGAGCAGATCCGCGACGCCGAGCCCCTCGCGCAGCCGCCCGGTCACGACCGACACCAAGTGGTGAACCGAGGCGTAGGTCTCGAGCCCACAGAGCTTCGGAACCTCGACCGTGCCCGGCCGACAGACCCGCGACAGGTCGTTGCGCAGCAGGTCCACGATCATGACGTTCTCGGCGCGGTCCTTCTCCGAATCGAGCAGCGCGCGCGACGAGGAGCCGTCGGCGTGGGGATCCGCCCAGCGCTTCGAAGTGCCCTTGATCGGACGCGCCTCCACCCGGTCGCCTTCGAGGCGCACGAACCGTTCGGGCGAACTCGAGCAGACCGTCACGTCGCCGAAGGCGAGATAGGCCGCGAAGGGCGCGGCGTTGCGCGTCCGCAGGCGGCGGTAGAACGCCCAGGCGTCGAAGGCTTCGGGAAGCTCCGCGAGGAAGCGCTGCGCGACGTTCGCCTGGAAGATGTCGCCGGCGAGCACGTATTCGACCGTCCGCCCGATGGCCTCGACATAGGCGGCCCGAGAGAAATTCGAGCGGAAGACGAGGTCGGCCTGCGGCGCGGCCGGCCTCTGTTCGGCAGGCCGCAACAGGCGCGCGAGCACCGCCTCGGCGCGGTCGCGGGCGCGGCGCTCCCGCGCTTGCCCTGCGGGCGCCGGCGCGCCGGTCGAAATCAGCCAGGCCTTGTCCGCGGCGTGGTCGCAGGCCACGACCCAGTCGTAGAGCGGCAGCACGGCGTCGGGCAGGCCGAGGTCGTCGACGCGCGGCTCGGGCAGCCGTTCGAGCCGGCGGCCGTACTCATAGGCGATGAAGCCGATCGCACCGCCCTGGAACGGCGGCAGGTCCGGGTTCTGTTCGAGCGCCTGCGCGCGCATCGCCTCCCCGAGCGCCGCCAGCGGATCGCCGTCGAGCCTGCGCCCTCCGAGCGTCGCGGCGTCGGAACCGACATGCAGCACGTCGTAGGGATCGGCCGCGAGATAGGAGTAACGGCCGAGCGAAGCGTGCGGCATCGCGCTGTCGAGAAAGGCGACATGCGGCAGTCCGGCGAGGCGCTCGGCGAGCGCCGCCATGTCGGTGGTGGGAAGTTGCTGAACGTGCATCGGTCCGCGCGCCGCCGTCGGTCATGACGGTTTCATCGCGCTTACATAATCATAGGCCGCCCCGCCGTCATGCGCGCCGAAGCCGCGGGCGGAACGACCGGCCGGAGCCCTGCGCCCTTGCCTCGCCTCTCCGGCTCGGGCCAGATGCCGCTTCCGTGAAACTCCCAGCTTCGTGAAGACATATGGACCACGGCTCCACCTCCGGCATGCTGCTCGGCGCGCTCGTCTTTCTCGGGGCGGCGGTGATCGCGGGGCCTCTCGCGCGCCGGCTCGGGCTCGGCGTCGCGGTCGGCTATCTCGCCGCCGGCGTGGTGATCGGGCCGGAAGCCTTCGGCATGATCGCGTCTCCCGACTCGATCCTCCACGTCGCCGAGATCGGCGTCGTGATGCTGTTGTTCCTGATCGGGCTCGAACTGCGGTTCGAACGCCTCGTCGCCCTGCGGCGTCTCGTGATCGGCCTCGGCGGCCTGCAGATCGCGCTCTCGACGCTCGTCTTCGCGCTCGCGGCGTGGGCGCTCGGCGCGACCCCGCCCGCGGCGCTCGCCATCGGCATCGCGCTCGCCTTCTCCGGAACCGCCCTGGCGCTGCAGATCCTCGAGGAGCGCGGCCACCTCAACCGCACCTACGGCGAGAAGACGTTCTCGACGCTGCTCGCGCAGGACATCGCGGTCGTCCCCGCCCTTGCGCTCGTGCCGATGCTCGGCGGCGGCGGGCACGAAGCCAGCTGGGCCCACGCGCTCGCGGCCGTGACGGCCGGGGCCGCGGCGATCGCCGTGATCGTGATCGCGGGCCGCTATCTGCTCGATCCGCTGTTCCGCCTGCTCGCAGGCGTCGGCGCCCGCGAGGTGATGACGGCCGCGGCGCTCCTCGTGGTGCTGGGCGCGGCGGAGGTTGCGGCGCTCGCCGGCCTGTCGATGGCGATGGGGGCGTTCCTCGCCGGCGTGCTGCTCGCGGGCTCCTCGTACCGCCATGAGCTCGAGGCCGACGTCGAGCCGTTCCGCGGCCTGCTGATCGCCCTGTTCTTCATGGGCATCGGCATGACGATCGACATCGACGTGATCGTCGACAACGTCTGGCGGCTGCTCGCGGGCGTCGCGATCTACCTCGCGATCAAGGTCGCGGTGGCGTCGGCGCTGGCGCGGGCGTTCGGCGCGACGGCGGGCGACGCGCTCCGCGTCGGCGCGCTGCTCGCGGCGGCCGGCGAATTCGCCTTCGTGCTGTTCCCGCTCGCCCAGACCCACGGCCTGATCTCGGCCGAGACCGCCAGCCTGCTGTCGGCCATGGCGGCCCTGAGCCTCGCGGCCGCGCCGGCCGTCGCGCTTCTCGCCGAGAAGGCGGCCGACCGGCTGACGCCCGCGCCGCCGGAGCCGGACGAGGACTTTTCCGACGCCCGCGGACAGGTGCTCGTCATCGGCTTCGGGCGCGTCGGCCAGATCGCGGCGCAGCTTCTGCTCGCGGAGGGCGTCGAGACCACCCTCATCGACGCCAATCCGCAGCGCGTCGATCAGGCCTCGCGATTCGGCTTCAAGGTCTATTACGGCGACGGAACGCGGCTCGACGTGCTTCGGGCGGCGAGAGCCGAGGAGGCGCGCGCGATCCTCATCTGCATCGACGACCGCGAGGCGACCAAGCGCATCGTCGAAATGGCGCAGTCGAGCTTTCCGCTGACCGAACTCGTGGTGAAGGCCTACGATCGCGGCCACGCGATCGAGCTCATGGCGCAGGGCGTCGAGAACGTCGTGCGTGAGACCTTCGAGAGCGCGCTCGTGCTCGGGCGGCAGGCGCTGGAGGCGGTCGGCGTCGATCACGATCGCGCGGTCGAGATCGAGGCCGACATCCGCCGCCGCGACGCGCAGAAGCTCGAGATCCAGCGCGTGGAGGGCCTTTGGGCCGGCCGCGACCTCACCTACACCAACAAGCCCACGCCCGAACCCCTGTCGCTGCCCAAGCGCAAGGGCGGCAAGATCGAGAGCGAGACGAAGAGCTCGCCCGTCGCGGCGGAGCGGACGGGATGACGGCCTTCGTCCGGCTGGCGGGCGGGCGCGCGGGCCTCTAACATCCCCGAAGCGATGCAGGAGGCTCGGGCTTCGGCGATGTTCAACATGTTCGACGTCTTCCGGCAGGCGCAAGGCGGCGCGGCCTTCGACAATCTGGCGCGGGCCTACGGGATGTCGCCCCAGCAGCTCCGCGCCATGACGGCCGCGCTCACCCCGGCCTTCGCTCAGGGCTTCCAACGCCAGGCCGCGACCGACGAGGGCGCGCGGCGCTTCGCCGACCTGTTCCAGACCGAGACCTACGCCCGCGCCTTCGAGGCGCAGGCCGCGGCGCTCGATCCCTCCGCGCGCGGCGCGGGCGAGGACGCGCTCGGCGCGTTCTTCGGCTCCAAGGAGGTGTCGCGCGCGGTCGCGGCGCAGGCCTCGGCCGCCTCGGGCGTGCAGGCGCAGATCATCCGGCAGGTGCTTCCGATCCTCGCGAGCATCCTGATGGGCGGCTTCATGAAGGCCGCGCAGGGCTCCGGCGCGCCGGGGGCGACGAGCGCCTTCGAGGAATTTTTCGGCGGACGGAAGCCGAACCCGGCCGAGACGCCGCAATCGCCCTTCCCGCAAAACCCCTTCCAGGTCTGGATCGACGCCTTCTCGGGCGCGGACCGTTCGAAGGCGGCGGCCGGGGAGGCTTCGCAGGAGACGCCCGCGAACCCGCTCGGCGACATGATGGGCGAGATGATGAAGGCGATGTTCAGCGCTGGCGCCGAGCCCGCCGAGTCGGCGCGCGCGCAGCCCCGGACGGCTCCGGAGGAGCCGCCGGCCGGGAGCGGGGACGAATCCCGGCCGGCGGAGCCCGCGACGCCCGATCCGTTCGACGATTTCGTCGCGACGGGCCGCGAGCTGTCCCAGCAGAACGCTCAGGCCATGGGCCAGATCTTCGACGCCTTCTTCGGGGACGCGGCGAAGAAGGCCTGAACGGCGACGCGCGGCCGCTCCTCTCTCAAGCAAATCCTCTGGCGGGAGACGCTCTTCTCCCCTCCCCGCAAGGGCGGAGGGGTCGAAGACGCCGCGACCGATCGCAGAGGCTTCGTTAAGGAGGAAGGGCCGTCAGGCCTCGCGCCTCACTTTCCTCTCGCACGCGCCGCGCGGCGCTCTTCGGCGATCTGCGCGAGACGCTCGCCGGGATCGCCCCAGAGCGACCAGCGGGCCGCCTCGGCGAGGTCGGCGCGGGTCACGCCGATGTCGGCGAGCATGCGGTCGTCGAGACCGCCCAGCGCCTCGATCTGCTTGCGGCGGGTCATGGTCACGGCGAGAGCCTTCAGGCGACGCGACGCCGAGACGGCGAAGGCGCGGACGAAGCCGCTAGGCTGGGAACGGCTTTCGATCAGGACGGACATGACGCGCCTCCTCGGGCGTTCGGCCCTCGCCTCTCCTTCGGCGGGGCCGTCTCGCGGCGGCCCGGGACGGACCGCCATCACGAAACGGCATAGGTCCGACGGATTGATCAGTGAAACGAATGTTTATAATGTCGTCCATCATCAGCCGTGATGATCCGGAGGACGCCATGGCCGCATTGTTCGACGTCGACCAGCTCAAGACCTTCATCGCGATCGTCGACACCGGCTCGTTCACGCGCGCGGCCGACGCCGTGCATAAGACGCAGTCGGCGGTTTCGATGCAGATGAAGCGGCTCGAGGAGCGGGTCGGCCGCTCGATCTTCGCCCGCGACGGGCGCGGCGCTCGCCTCACCGAGGACGGCGAGCGGCTGCTCGACTACGCCCGCCGCATCGTCCACATCTCGCGCGAGGCGGTCTCGGCCTTCTCGAACGACGCGCTGACGGGCCGGGTGCGGCTCGGCGTTCCGGACGACTACGCGGAGCGCTACCTGCCGGAGATCCTGGCGCGCTTCTCGCGCTCCAATCCGTTGGTCGAGGTGACGGTCGAATGCGAGCCGTCGAACGCCCTGACCCAGTCGGTCATGCGCGACGAGATCGACCTCGCGATCATCACCCATGCGAGCCGCAAGCCCGTCGGCGAGGTCATCCGGCAGGAGCCGCTGCTGTGGGTCACCTCGCAGCGCTCGGTCGCCCACGAGCAGCCGACGCTGCCGCTCGCGCTCAGCCATCCGGCCTGCGTCTGGCGCGAGGCCGCGATCGCGAAGCTGGAGGAGATCGGGCGGGCTCACCGGGTGCTCTATTCGAGCCGCAACTTCGCCGCGGTCGGCGCGGCCGTGATGGCGGGCCTCGCCGTCACCGTGCTGCCCGAGAGCGCGATCCGCGCCGGCATGCGGGTGCTCGGCCCCTCCGACGGCTTTCCGCCGCTGCCGAGCTGCAAGATCGCGCTGCTGCGCAACCCCGGCTCCGTCACCGACACGGTCGAGGCGCTCGCCGACCATATCGTCGCGAGCCTCGACAACATGACCACCGGGTTCGAGACGGCCGACGCCGCGGAGTGAAAGGGGCGCCGCCTCTGCCGTAGCGTCGGCATCGCTGCTGAACCGCCCCGCTTGCGTCCCGGCCTTGAACCGGGCCTCAGGGACGCCGCCGCAAAACCCGTCCTTGAGAGGAGAGTGGTCATGGGTCCCGGCTCAAGGCCGGGACGCGGGGCGGCGGTTCAGGCGGAGATCGATCCCGGATCGGCTTTCGGCCGTTGGGGACGGCTCCTCGATCGGCCGAACAGTCCCAGCACCACGACGTTGCCGACCGCGACCAGCCCGACGCCGAAGATCGCGAGCGGTCCCCAGTGATAATCCTCGAACAGGCTGGAGATCGCGAGCGCCACGACCGGAAACAGCACGGTGGCGAAGCCCGCCCGCGCCGGCCCCATGCGCTTGATGAGCGCCAGATAGGCGATGAAGGCCGCGACCGAAGAGCCCGCAGCGAGCCAGACCAGCGAAATCAGATAGGGCGGCCTCAGATCGATCGAGAACGGCGCGCCGATCGCGAGGCACAGGATGAAAAGCCAGGCCGAGCCGTAGACCATGCCCCAGGCGGTCGCGGCGCGGTCGCCGACGCCGTCCTCCTGGATCGTCGCCGACACCATGTTGCCGAGGCAGAAGCAACAGGTCCCGGCGACCGACAGCGCGAGCCCTCCGAGCGCGGCCGCGTCGAAGCCGGTCCCCGCGATTTCCGGCGCATAGAGACAGCCGACGCCCGCGATCCCGATCGCCGCGCCCGCGAGCACGCGCGGTTCGAGCGGCCGACGGAAGAACAGCGTCGACAGGCCGAGATTGATCGGCGAGGCGAGCGCGAACACGACCGCAAGCAGGCCCGTCGGCACATGGCGGCCGGCGAGATAGAACAGCAGGAAGTTGGTCGAGAACATCAGCACGCCCGCGGCCGCGAAGCGCAGATGCAGCCGCGCCGGCCACGCCATCCGCTCGCCGCGCCAGAGCGCGACGCAGACGCACAGCGCCGCCGCGAGCAGGAACCGCCACAGCAGCGAGACGACCGGCGCGACGACGCCGAGCTGGTGGTGGATCGCGTACCAGCTCGTGCCCCAGACGAGGACGAGGGTCGCGTAAAGCCCCAGATCCGTCCGGTCGAGCGACGGAGCCTGCGGCGCGGCTGCGGGATGCGGCATGGGAGGCGGACCCGGGAAACGTCGAGGCCCGCGCTTGTCCCGCCGCGGCGTCAATCAGGCAAGCGAGGATCCGTGACCGACGCCATCAGCGCCGCTGATGGGCGCCCGCCGCCTCACTGTTGGACGCGGGTGAGCTTGCCTCCGGAGCGGAGCGTCCAGACAGTGTTTTTCTTCGACAGCGAACTCTGCTCGATCAGCCCGCAATAGTGGTCGCGGCTGAGATCCGACACGATGTAGAGGCCGCTGAAGTTCTTCTTCGTTCCCTGCACCGCCCAGAGGCCGACGCCCTGATAGTCGGAGCACTGGATCGAGGAGCACACGCGGTTGAAGTAGGAGTAGAGGCCGGCGTTCACGCCGCGGCCTTCGAACTTCTGCCACAGGTAGCTGACCTGGCCGGTAAGCGGATTGTCGGTCCGGCTGAACCAGGTCCCGTCGATGGTCTGCATCAGCTTCGCGTTGCGGTTCTGGTCGAACTGCCGATAGCCGTTGGTGGCGGTCTTGTTGAGCGTGCCGTTCGCGTTGAGGCAGTAGTCCTCGCGCGCGAGCGCCGGAGACGCGGCGGCGACGATCGCGGCGGCCGTCGCCGCCATGCGCAGAATCCGAAGCATCATGACGACATCCCCGCAGGCGGCCCTTCGCCCCGGCGGGGAAGGTCGAGCGCGGCGCGACGGTTCGCAACTTGGGGAAAACGCGTATCCGGCCCGTCGCCTCACACGGCGCGCAGGAAGGTCTCGTAGACCGGGTTGCGGGTCTCGTCCTCGTAAGGATAGCCGAGGCTCGCAATCCGGCTCTCGAAGCGCGCCCGATCTTCGGGCGGCACCTCGAGCCCGACCAGCACGCGGCCATAGTCCGCGCCGTGGTTGCGGTAATGGAACAGCGTGATGCTCCAGTCGGTCCCCACGGCGTCGAGGAACCGCATGAGCGCGCCCGGACGCTCGGGAAACTCGCAGCGCAGCACGATCTCGTCGGGCAGAGCCGCCGGCCGGCCCCCGACCATGTAGCGGACATGAAGCTTCGCGGTCTCGTTGCCGCTGAGGTCGACGGCCCTGTAGCCGGCGCGCTCGATCGCGGCGATCAGAGCGGGCTTTTCGCGCGCGGCGTCGGCGATCTTCACGCCGACGAACACCTGCGCGGCGTCCGCGCCCGCGTAGCGGTAGTTGAACTCGCTGATCGTCCGGTCGCCGATCAGCTCGATGAAGCGCCGGTAGCTGCCGCGCGTCTCCGGGATGGTGACGGCGAGCAGCACCTCGCGCTCCTCGCCGACCTCGGCGCGTTCGGCGACGTGGCGCAAGCGGTCGAAGTTGATGTTCGCGCCGCTGTTGATCGCGATCAGCGCGCCTGCGCCCTTCCCGCCCCTCGCCGCATAGGCCTTGAGGCCTGCGAGCGACAGCGCGCCGGCCGGCTCCGACAGGACGCGCGTCTCCTCGAAGATGTCCTTCACGGCCGCGCACATGGCGTCGGTGTCGGCGACCACGATCTCGTCGAGGAGATCGCGGCACAGCCGGAAGGTCTCCTCGCCCGCCTGCCGCACCGCCACGCCGTCCGCGAACAGACCGACGCGCGGCAGCACGACCCGCTCGCCGGCTTCGATCGCGGCCTTCATCGAGGCCGCGTCGGCGGGCTCGACGCCGACGACCTTCACATAGGGGCGCAGATATTTGACGTAGGAGGCGACGCCCGCGGCGAGGCCCCCGCCGCCGATCGGCACGAACACGGCCTCGATCGGATGGGGATGCTGCTGCAGGATCTCGACCGCGACGGTCCCCTGCCCCGCGATCACGTAAGGATCGTCGTAAGGGTGGACGAAGACCAGCCCGCGGGTCTCCGCGAGCATGCGAGCGTGCGCATAGGCGTCGTCGAAGGCGTCGCCGTGCAGCACCACCTCCGCGCCGAGCCTGCGCACCGCGTCGATCTTGATCGGGGGCGTCGTGACCGGCATCACGATCACGGCCGTGATCCCGAGCCGCGCGGCCGAGAGCGCGACGCCTTGCGCGTGGTTGCCCGCGGAGGCGCAGATCGCGCCGGCGCGCCGCTCGTCGTCCGTCATCTGGGCCATGCGGTTGTAAGCGCCGCGGATCTTGAACGAGAAGATCGGCTGCAGGTCCTCCCGCTTCAGCAGCACGTCGCGGCCCAGCCGGGCGGAGAGCTTCGCCATCGGATCGAGCGGCGTCCAGGCCGCGACGTCATAGACGCGGGAGTCGAGGATCTCGCGCACGTAATCCATGATCGGGCTCCGCTTCGACGCCGGCCGGGGAGGATGCGGCCGCAGGCGTAGCGGTTAGCCGCTCCGGGCGCCAAACAGAAGGGTCTTGCGCAAGAGAGCGGGAGCGACGTTGACGCGGCCGGGCCGCCACGCGATCTCTTGGCTGCAAGGAGACCCGCGATGCACCAGACCGCAGCCGGCCGCGCCAGCTTCGGACACGCCCACAGCTTCCTCGGCGAGGATCACGCGAGGAACGAGCGGCGCACCGCGCTCGTGGTCGCGATCACCGCCGCCGCGATGGTCGTCGAGATCGTCGCCGGCTGGGCCTTCGGCTCGATGGCTCTGCTCGCAGACGGCTTTCATATGGCGACCCATGCCGGCGCGATCGGCGTCGCGGCGCTCGCCTACCGCGTGGCGTCGCGGCGCGCCGCCGACCCGCGGCGCGCCATGGGGGCGGGCAAGGTCGGCGACCTCGCGGGCTTCGGCAACGCGGTCGTGCTTGGCGTCGTGGCCCTGCTGATCGGCTGGGAATCGATCGCCCGGCTCGCCTCGCCCCAGCCCGTCGCCTACGCCGAAGCCACCGTGGTCGCGGTCCTCGGCCTGCTGGTCAACATCGTCTGCGCCATGCTGCTCGGAGGCGGCCATCCGCACGCCCACGGGCATGCGGACGATCACGGTCACCAGCACGCACATGATCACGGGCAGGCCCATGGCCATGACGACCACAATCTCCGCGGCGCCTATCTCCATGTCCTTGCCGACGCGCTGACGTCGGTCGTCGCGATCGTCGGCCTCGCGGCCGGCTGGCTACTCGGCTGGCGGTGGATGGACCCGGCTGTCGGCGCGCTCGGCGCCGTCATGATCGCGTCGTGGTCGGTCTCGCTCGCGCGCCAGACCGGCCGCACGCTGGTCGATTCGCCCGTCGACGAAGCGCTTGAAGGCGAGATCCGCCGTCGGCTCGAGACCGGCGACGTCGCGGTTACGGATCTTCACGTCTGGCGCGTCGGCCCCGGCCATCTGGCCGCGATCGTGTCGCTCGTAACGCACGATCCGCAGGAGCCTGCGGCCTACAAGGCGAAGCTTTCGGACCTCGACGGCCTGAGCCACGTCACCGTGGAGGTCAATCGCTGCCCGGACGCCGCCTGCGCGGCGTGAGGCGCGCCGTTCGCCTCAATAGGCCATGTCGGCGAAGACCGGGTCGACCGAACCGCCCCACGGCCCGTCGAAACGCGCCAGCAGATCCTCGGCCAGCGTCCGCTCGTCCTCGACCACCCGCAGCAGCGGCTTCAGGTGGATGGTCTCGTCCTCGCCGAGCCAGTTGAGCCGCTTGCGCCGCTTCAGCCCCGCGGAGGCGAACGCGAGCGCGTCCTTCGCGACGTCGAGCACGCTCCGCCCGGCGACCGTCGCGCGCAGGCCTTCGCGCGGAACGGCGTCGCGAAGCGCCTGCCGCTGCTCGGCCGTCCAGCCCTTCACCAGTTCCCAGGCGGCGTCGAGGCTCTCGGCGTCGTAGTAGATCCCGCCCCAGAAAGACGGCAGCGCGCAGATGCGGTTGGTCGGACCGCCGTCCGCGCCGCGCATCTCGAGGAAACGCTTGAGGCGAACCTCGGGGAAAATCGTCGAGAGATGGTTGGCCCAGTCCGACATCGTCGGCAATTCGCCCGGAAGCTGCTCCAGCCTTCCGGCCATGAGGTCGCGGAAGGATGCGCCGGCGACGTCGTGATAGGTCTCGCCGCGCTTCACGAAATACATCGGCACGTCGAGCGCGTAATCGACATATTGCTCGAAGCCAAAACCGTCCTCGAAGGCGAAGGGCAGCATGCCGGCGCGGTCGTTGTCGGTGTCGCGCCAGATCTCCGAACGCGCCGAGAGAAAGCCGTTGGGCCGCCCCTCGGTGAAGGGCGAGTTGGCGAACAGCGCGGTGGCGATCGGCTGCAGCGCGAGGCCGACGCGCATCTTCGTCACCATGTCGGCTTCGGACGAGAAGTCGAGGTTCGCCTGCACCGTGCAGGTCCGGTACATCATGTCGAGGCCGCGCGTGCCGACCTTCGGCATATAGCGCGTCATGATCCCATAGCGGCCCTTGGGCATGACGGGCGTCTCGGCCAGCGTCCACTTGGGGCTCATGCCGAGACCGAGGAAGCCGATCCCGAGCGGCTCGGCGATCTCCCGCACCTGGGCGAGATGGGCGTGGAGTTCCGAACAGGTCTGGTGGACGTTGTCGAGCGGCGCGCCCGAAAGCTCGAACTGGCCGCCCGGCTCGAGGCTGATCGCGCCGCCGCCGGTGACGTCGTAGAGGCCGATGATCTTGCCGGCGTCGAGGATCGGCTCCCAGCCAAGCAGCGCCTGCATGCCTTCAAGCAGCGCGCGGATGCCGTCCGGCCCCTCATAGGCGACCGGCGACAGGTCGGCGCGGCGGAACGGAAACTTCTCGTGCTCCGTGCCGATCTTGAACTCGGACGCCGGCCTGCAGCCGGCCTCGATCCACGCGACGAGGTCGTCCCGCGAGGTCAGCGCGGTCGTGTCGGTCTGGTCGCGGGCCATGCGGGGAGGATCTCGAGGCGGAAGGTCGCGCCGTCAGTTAGGCGGTCGGGAGCCGGCCGTAAAGGGATAAGGCCGTCTCCCCTCCCCTTGCGGGAAAGGGGAAGAGAAAGCCGCGCCTTCGCCCTCAGGCCTTGATGATGACCGTCGCGCCGACGTCGGCGCGGTCGTAGAGGTCGATCACGTCGTGGTTGAACATCCGCACGCAGCCCGACGACATCGCGAGACCGATCGACTTCGGATAGTTGGTGCCGTGGATGCGGTAAGAGGAGTCGCGCCCGCCCTGGAACAGATACATGGCGCGCGCGCCGAGCGGGTTCTTCAGCCCGCCGGGCATGCCGCCCGCCCAGGGGCCGTTGGTTTTCGGATCGCGCTTGATCATCGAGGCGGTCGGCGTCCAGCGCGGCCATTTGGCCTTGTGGGCGATCTTCGCCCGGCCGCTCCACTCCATGCCCTCGCGGCCGACGCCGATGCCGTAGCGGATCGCCGTCCCGCCCTTCTCGACCAGATAGAGCCGGCGCTGCGAGGTCTCGACCACGATCGTGCCGGGCTTTTCGCCGGTCGGATCGGTCACCCGGCGGCGCAGCACCGACGAGTCGACGGCGGTGTAATCCATCGCAGGCAGCGGATGCTCCTCGTCGGCCTGCGCGCCGTAGATCTTCGAATAGCTGAAGCCGGAATCGCCGAACTCGTCGAACATGCCCGAGCGCATGCCCGAACAGGCGGCGAGGCCGAGCGGCATGGCGGCGACGAAGGCGCGTCGGGACAACCGGAGCGCGGCCGGGGCGGAAAGGGCGTCGTCGGTCATGGGCGTGGCGTCATCATCTGCAGGGGTCATAAAAACGGAAGGCCGGGCCGCCCTGAGGCGACCCGGCCATCGCACGCCGACGCGCCGAAGGCGCCCGGCGATGGATCCGCTCTCCCCCGAGGCGGACCCGAACCTCGTCGATCACGAACGGACCACGACTTTCGTGCCGAGCGGCACGCGTTCGTAAAGGTCGATCACGTCCTGATTCATCATGCGGATGCAGCCCGACGAGACGGCCTTGCCGATCGAATAGGGCTCGATCGTCCCGTGGATGCGATACAGCGTGTCCTTGTCGCCCTGCCAGAGCGTCAGCGAGCGCGCGCCGAGCGGGTTGCCGGGGCCGCCGGGCATGCCGTCGGCGTAAGGGCGGGCGTGCGGATCGCGCGCGACCATCTCCGCCGGCGGATGCCAGTCGGGCCATTCGAGCTTGCGGCGGACATAGGCCTCGCCGGACCAGGCGAAGCCTTCGCGGCCGACGCCGACGCCGTAGCGGATCGCCGTGCCGTCGTTCTGCACGAGATAGAGGTGACGCTCGCGCGGATCGATGACGATGGTGCCGGGCGCCTCGCCGGTCGTGTTCGGCACGGTCTGCTTCAGGAAGCGCGGGTCGACCTTGTCGAGGTTCACCGCCTTGACCGGATAAGGCTCGCTCGCCGAAATGCCGTCGCCGTAGCGGCTCGAGCTGTCTAGGTCGCCGACGATCGGGCCGGCGATCACCGGCGGAACCGGCGCGGGCGCGAAAGCGTGGGCGGGCGCCTGCACGGCCGCTTGGCTCGGCGGCAGCGGACGGGACGTCACGCAGGCGGCGAGCGCGAGCGGAAGCGTCGCGATAAGGGCGATCCGTCCCAGAACTCTCAGATGCGGCATGCGATCACGAAGACGAAAAGATGACGCTGTCGACATGGAACGAATTCGCGCTACTCGTGTGAGGCGCTCGCCGCATCGGCTGCGATCACGCCCAAGCCCCAAGGATATACGCCGGTCCGCGCGGAGCCGGCACGCCAAGTTGCCGACGCCGCCGCGATCCTGCCGCGGTGCGGCATTTGAGCAACGCAGGCGTCGGCCGCCGGGAATCCGGGATCGCCCAAGACACTCTATGGATGACGTGGTTAACGAAGGGTCAATGTCCGGCGCGCCAGTCCCCGGCGACGGCCTGCACCACGGCGAGGGCCGCGACCGC
Organism: Ancylobacter novellus; assembly: GCA_003241695.1. Taxonomy (GTDB): domain Bacteria; phylum Pseudomonadota; class Alphaproteobacteria; order Rhizobiales; family Methylopilaceae; genus Methylopila. Next base: position 553,609 of record QFPN01000004.1, read on the forward strand.
CGCGGTGTCCGCGCGCAGGATTCGCGGCCCAAGCCCGATCCGCACGATCGAGGGCGTCGCGAGCAGCGCCTTGCGCTCGGCCGGGTCGAAGCCGCCCTCGGGACCGATCAGCACGGCGATCGGGCGTCCGGCCAGCGCCATCAGAGGCTGCGTCGGCCCTTCGCCGGCCGCCTCCTCGTCGCAGAAGACGAGCGCCTCGCCCTCCGGCCAGCCCGCCAGGACCGCGTCGAGCGCGGCGGGCACGTCGATCTCGGGCAGCGAAAGGACGCCGCACTGCTCCGCGGCCTCGACCGCGTTGGCGCGCATGCGCTCGAGATTGAGGCGCGCGACCTGGGTGCGTCGGGTGATGACGGGCGAGAGGCGCGAGACGCCCATCTCGACCGCCTTCTGCGCCATGTAGTCGAGCCGGGCGTGCTTCAGCGGCGCGAACAGGAAGCGCAGCCGCCCCGGCGCGGTCTGGGGCCGGGTCCGCTCCTGCGCCTCGGCCCGGACGCGCTTCTTCGCGACCTCTACGAGCCGGGCGGCCCATTCGCCGTCCCGCCCGTTGAAGACGAGAAGCCCATCGCCCTCCCCCATGCGCATGACGTTGCGCAGGTAGTTCGCCTGACCGTCCTCGAACGCGATCTCGGCGCCCTCGGCGAGCGGCGCGTCGACGAACAGGCGGACGGAGGAGAAATCGTAAGCGGCCATGACCAACGCTCTACGCCGGATGCGGGCCTCGCCGTCAAGGCGGCGGCGTCCTCGGCGCTTGACCGCGGGCGCGCGATGGCGTCGCCTGCGGCGATCATGACCGCCCAATCCTCCCCCGGCGCCGTCGCCGACGCGCTTCCCTCGAACTGGGTCGACCGCCGCGCGCCCGCGGCGTGGCGGCCCTATCTCCGCCTCGCGCGCGCCGACCGACCGATCGGGGCGTGGCTGCTGTTCTGGCCCTGCGCCTGGTCCTCGGCGCTCGCCGCGGTCGCATCGGTCGAGGCGTTTCCGAACCCCGTCCATCTCGCGCTGTTCGCCGTCGGGGCCGTGGCGATGCGCGGCGCGGGCTGCGCCTACAACGACCTCGTCGACCGCGACATCGACGCCAAGGTCGCGCGCACACGGTCGCGGCCGCTGCCGTCGGGCCAGATCACGCCGAAGCAGGCGGCGATCTTCCTCGCGGCGCTGCTGCTCGTCGGGCTCGCGGTGCTGCTGTCGCTGCCGCCCTTCGCGATCCTTGTCGGCCTCGGCTCGATCCTGCCGGTCGCGCTCTATCCGTTCATGAAGCGCATCACCTGGTGGCCGCAGGCGATGCTCGGCGTCTGCTTCGGCTGGGGCGCGCTGATGGGCTGGGCCGCGACTTTCCACGCGCTCGCCGCCGCCCCGCTCGCGCTGCTCGCCGCGGCGTTCCTGTGGATCATCGGCTACGACACGATCTACGCGCATCAGGACAAGGAGGACGACGCCCTCGTCGGCGTCGGCTCGACCGCGCTGCTGTTCGGGGCGCGCACGCGGCCGATCCTCGCGGGCCTTTATGCGGGAGCCGTCGCCCTGCTCGCGCTCGCGGCTCTGCTCGCGGGCGGCGGCGTCCTCGCCTTTCTGGGCGTCGCGGCCTTCGCGGCCCACTGCGCATGGCAGACCGTAAGGCTCGACATCGACGACCCGACGCTCTGCCTGAAACTGTTCAAGTCAAACCGCGAGGCCGGGGCGCTCGTCTTCCTCGGCTTCGCCGCCGACGCCCTGCTGCGCCTCTGAGGCCGACCATGACCGAGAACCGCCCCGTGAAGGACCCGCTGAGCCCCTCGCACCGGCGCTTCGTGCTGTCGCAGGCTGGCCTGCGGCTCTGGCTGATGGCGGCGGTCGTGGTCGCGCTCGGCGTGTGGCTGTTCGTCGAGTTCTGAACCGACGCCTCGTCAGTTCCGGGCGATGATCTCGCGTTCGTCGCGATGCACCGGCGTCTCAGCCGTAAGGCGACCCGTCCGGCGCTTGGCCTGGAAGCGGGTCCGGCGGCCCTTCAAGAAACCCTTGCCGCGGCGCGGCCGGGGGCGGCCGACCTCGAGCGCGCCGATGCGCGCCGTGGGCGTCCGACGAACGCCGTCGAGCTCCTCGATCAGCAGCGGCAGCGCGAGCGCCTTCGCCCAGGAGCGCCATTCGGCGAGCCCGTCGCCGTCATGCGGCTCGACCGCAAGCGGCACGTCGAGCGCCCGGTCGCGATGGGCGAGCACCACCTCGACGCGATCGGCCTCGGGCCTGTCGCCGGGGGCGAGCCGCATCGCGACGCCCGTGAAGGTCGAAATCGGCACCGCGATGCGCATCGACATGCTCCCGATCGTTCTGTCCACCACCACGCGCGCGCTTGTCAGCGTCACGCGCCGCTCGCCGTCGTCCGCGCCGGCGTCGGGCGCCGTGAAGCGGACGGGAAGAGCTTGGGGGTCGAGCCGGCAAGCCGACCCCGTTCCGGCGCACGACTGCGCGCCGGTTTCGGTCTGACGTCTCACTGTCCAGTCTCCCTGAAGGCCCGGTTTCTTTCGGGCTCTTCGCTTGTCTTCACGACCATGACTGGTCAGCCGCCGCCATCGGCTTAACGGGACTGGTGAATCCTTCCCTATTCAGGGGTCTGGACTGCCCGATCTCGGCTCATGCTGAAGACGAGCTTTACGCGGTCGGTAAGAATGCGACGAACCGCTGCGCTTGCGCCCGGGCGCGCATCCCGACACTTATTGGGACAGGCGCGCCGCATCGCGGGAGCGTCGCGCCGAACCTTTCTCCGCCGCTCTCCCGAACACATAGAGTTGCCTTGTCCCTTTCCGCGCAGATCGATCTCGGCCGCCTGCTTCCCCGCCTCGACGCCGTCGTGCGGGAAGCGGGCGACATCGCTCTCGGCTATTTCCGCGACGGCGCGCGGAACTGGACCAAGGCCGACGACAGCCCGGTGACGGAGGCCGACATCGCGGTCGACCGCTTCCTCGCCGAGCGGCTGCCGCCGCTGGTCGAGGGCTCGGCCTGGCTGTCGGAGGAGACCGCCGACGACGGCGACCGGATCTCGCGGCGTCATGTCTGGATCGTCGATCCGATCGACGGCACCCGCGCCTTCGTGGAGCGCAAGCCCGAATGGGTCGTGTCGGTCGCGCTGGTCGAGGACGGCGCGCCGGTCGCGGGCGTCGTGCGCAACGCCTGCAGCGACGTGACCCACGCGGCGACCCGCGGGGGCGGCGCGTGGCGCAACGGCGTCCGAATGACGGCTGAGGATTCCGAGGGGCTCGAAGGCCTCACGGTCGGCGGCGCCAAGTCGATGCTGGGCAAGCTGAAGCCGCACGGCGCGGCCGAGGGGCCGTGGCACTACGCGCTCGCCAACCGGCTCGTGCAGGTGGTGGGCGGCGATCTCGACGCCGCCGTCGCTCGGCCGAACGCCCATGACTGGGACATCGCCGCCGCGCATGTGATTCTCGAGGAGGCGGGCGCCCGGCTGATCGGCCTCGACGGCGCCGTCCCGAGCTACAACCGCGCCTCGACGCGCCATGGCGGCCTGATCGCCGCCGGGCCGCGCCGGGCGCTCGCGATCGCGGCCGCGCTGAGCGACGCGGACCTTCCCGAGAGGACCTGATGAGCGAAACCACCCCGAAGCAGCTTCTTCACCTCGTCTTCGGAGGCGAACTCGACGACGTCTCGGGCGTCTCCTTCAAGGACGTCGAAAAGCTCGACGTCGTCGGCGTCTTCCCTGACTACGCCTCCGCCCGCGCGGCCTGGAAGGCGAAGGCGCAGGCGACAGTCGACGACGCCCATATGCGCTACTTCGTCGTGCACCTGCACAGGCTGCTGGAGCCGGAAGGCGCCTGATCGCGCCGGGGACGGTCGGGGCCGCAGCCCAAATGAGGATTTTGGTTGCGGTCATGCCCGTGCGGCAGCGCGGGCGTCCACGACTTTCAGGGATCATGGGGCTCTACGCCGCGGTCGTGGATGCCCGGCTGCGCCGGGCATGACGGCCTGATTGGGCGCTATGCTGCTCCGCTCTAGGACTTGCCCAGCGTCCGCGCCAGCGCGGCCTCGGGGCCGGCGTAGGGCTCCTGACGCTCGACGCTCCAATAGCGCAGTTCGTCGAGCGGGATCGGCTGGTCGGTGACGGCGCAGCGCACGAAGCCGCCCGGCCGCAGGACGCGGAAATCGGCGTCGAGATAGCGCAGTTCCGCCTCACCGGCGGCTTGCGGTCGCTCGTAGCGGTTCATGATGGTCGCGGTCCGTGTCTCACAGCGTCGCGGTGATATAGGCCCACCGCGACGCCGGCGCAAAGACCGCGTCCCGTCCGCGGCCTTCGACGATCAGGGGAACAGCGCGTCCACGTCGTTCTGGCCGATCGCGACGCCCTTGTCCTGCGGCCCGTGGAGCAACAGTTCGCGCGCGCGCCTTTCGCGCTCCGTCTCCTCGACGGGCTGGTCGGAATCCGTCTTCACGGCCGAGGCGAAGCGCCCGATGCGCTGTTCGACATGTTCGAGGGTCGAGATCACGCGCGCGATGCGCTGACCGGTCAGGTCCTGGAACGAACAGGCCTCGAAGATCGACATCACCTTATCGTTCACGACGGCGCGCAGCGTCGCCTCATCCTCGCCGGCCGCGGCCATCATCGCTTCGGCCGCCTCCATGATCGAGTTGGTCGCCTCTTCGGTCGCGAGCACGATGGCGCCGAGATCCTCGCCGGCCTTCGGCAGACGGTCGGACCGCAGTTCGCCCGCGCGCAGGTGAGCGATCTCGTCCCGCATGTTGACGATGTAGTCGGCGATGTCGCGCAACTCCCGATAGATCGTCCGATCGATCGTGGCGAAGAAGGTCTGCATCGAATCGGCGGTGATTTCAGCGAGGGCCACCACGTCGCCGAACGTGGCCTCGCCGCCTCCCTTGGAGCCCACATAGTCGCGAACCCGTTCGAAGGGCTGCGCCAGGGCTTCATTGTTCTTGGACGATGCGGTCATGAGCCGAACACTGCCTCTATTTTCGACTGCAGGGTCTGGGCGTTGAAAGGCTTGACGATGTAATTGTTCACGCCCGCCTTCTTCGCCAGGATGACGTTCTCGGTCTTCGCTTCGGCCGTCACCATGATGAAGGGGGTGCGGTTCAGCGAATCGTCGGCGCGAACCTCCTTGAGAAGCTCGATTCCGGTCATCGGCTCCATGTTCCAGTCGGAGATGACCAGCCCGTACTTCTTGTCGCGCATCTTGGTCAGCGCGGCGGAGCCGTCCGTCGCCTCGTCGACGTCTTCGAAACCTATCTGCTTCAGCAGGTTCCGGATGATGCGCAGCATCGTGCTGTAGTCGTCCACGATAAGGACAGGCATGGAATGGTCGAGGGCCATTCTGGTCTCCGCCGTTCGGATAGAAACGCCTTTCGGGATTCGATCCCGGGCTGAGGATCGACCTTGACACGCGTCGATTGAGAATCCGTTTCCGCACGCTTGCCGTCCGACAAAAGGCGCGTTGCGCCGCAGCGAAGGCCGCAGCAGAGTGCCGGCGCGTCATCCCTGAAAGATCCCGATGCCCATGACCGCCGCCCTTCAGACGTCGGACGACGACCCGCACCGCCACGGCCCCCAGCTCGCCTTCGAGGATCTCGAAGTCGGCCAGCAGGCGGAGATCCGGCAGCTCGTCTCCGAAGACACCGTGCGGAACTTCGCGGCGCTGACGGGCGACACCAACCCGGTGCATCTGTCGGAAGCCTACGCCGCAAACACCCGGTTCGGCGGCCGCATCGCCCACGGCCTGTTCACAGCGAGCCTGATCTCGGCGGTGTTCGGCACCAAGCTGCCGGGACCCGGCGCGATCTATCTGTCGCAGACGCTGAAGTTCCGGGCGCCGGTGTTCATCGGCGACGAGGTGGTGGCGCAGGTCGAGATCACGGCGCTCGATCCGGCCCGCCAGCGCGCGACCTTCTTCTGCACCTGCACGGTGGGCGAGAAGACCGTGCTCGACGGAGAAGCCCAGATCATGGTGCCGACGCGGGACGAGATCGAGGCGGAGCTCGCCTGAGGGCGACCGCTTCCGCGTGTTCAGAAGACGCGGGCTCCCTACCTCTCCCCGGCGGCGGCATCCGTGAAACGTCCGTGACATCTCCGCCCCCTCCCCCTTGTGGGGAGGGGTGAAGAGCCCACGGTCGCCATTTGCGCCGCCCACTTGACGACCGCCCCGCCGCCGGGCCACCTCGCGACGCATCATTGTCCGCGCGCCGATGGCCGATCCGCTGAGCCCTCCCCTCCTTCTCGTCGACCCTCCCGCGCTGCCGCCCGAGCTTCGCGGCGGCCATGTCGTGGTGGGCAATTTCGACGGCGTGCATCGCGGCCACCAGTCCGTCGTGCGGCAGGCCGTCGAGGCCGCCCACGGCCACGGGCGGCCGGTGGTGGCGCTGACCTTCGAACCCCATCCGCGCACCTTCTTCCGTCCCGACCAGCCGCTGTTCCGCCTGACCGACAGGGACGAGAAGGCCCGCCTCCTCGCCCGCGCCGGCTGCGACGCGACCGTGACGCTGACCTTCGACGCCGGCCTCGCCGCCATGGAGGCCGAAGACTTCGTCGCCGACATGCTGGTCGAGCGCCTCGGCGCGCACACGGTCGTGGTCGGCTGGGACTTCCACTTCGGCCGCGGCCGCGTCGGCTCGCCCGCCTTCCTCGCCGAGGCGGGACCGCGCCACGGGCTCTATGTCGAGGTCGCCCCGCCCTATGGCGGCGACGCGCCGGTGTCGTCGAGCGCGATCCGCGACCTGCTCGCGGCCGGCGATCCGGTCGCCGCTGGCCGCCTGCTCGGGCGGCTCTGGAGCTTCGGCGGCGAGGTGGTCCATGGCGACAAGCGCGGCCGCGACCTCGGCTATCCCACGGCGAACATCCGCCTTGCGCCGGAGACGCGGCTCGCCTTCGGGATCTACGCGGTGCGCGTTCTGGTCGACGGCGCGATCCGCGAGGGCGTCGCGAGCTACGGCCGCCGACCGCAGTTCGACAACGGCGCGCCGGCGTTCGAAAGCTTCCTGTTCGACTTTTCCGGAAACCTCTACGGCAAGACGATCCGGGTCGAACTCGTCGCCTATCTCAGGCCCGAGCTGAAGTTCGCGAGCGTGGACGCGCTGGTCGAACAGATGAACCGCGACGTCGAGCACGCCCGCGCTGCGCTGGCGCGGCCGGAAGACCCCCTCGCGCCGAGCGCGCTCGTGTGAACGCCTTTCGAAGTTGCGTCGCTGCATTCCTGACGGTGACCGCGCCAGTCACCGCTGGCGCAATCGATTTCAGCGAAGTCGAAATCGCGGAGTCGAAGCGATTTTGCGCCGCCGCCGATCCGGCGCCGACTGGCGTAATGAGCAACGCGCGTCCTTTGAAACCGGGACATGCCGATTACGAGCGCTTGCGCAAGACGCTGCCTGAGCCTCCCACCAACTGGGCGCTCAAGTCGGAGTCGTTCGAAGCGTTTTCGAACGACATGGTGGGATGCGGAATCTCGGCGCGCCGAGCTTATGACACAGGCGATGGCGAAGTCATTTTCGTCGTCCAGCTGACGCCGGCGCTTCTGCATCCGCCCTTTTCCGACGCGCTCAGAAGCGCGGTTCATAAGGATGTCGGCGGGCGTCACGTCTTTAAACTGACTGAGGACAGTTTTTCGCTTCGGATCGGGCGAATGATAATCATTTTCGGGGGGTCCGGTTCGGAGGCCGACAAGCTGAAGATGCTGGATCGGATCGACGCCAAGGCGATCGAGGACGCCGGCCGCCCCCGCTGACGAAATCGCTCAATGCTGTCGGCGGCCGACAGCGCGCTCGTGTGAACCTCTTCCCGTCCCGCCGCGACTGACATGCGCACGCGCCGGAACCGGCGCGCCACGTCGTCTCGTGCTTCCGGAAACCCGCCCCATGCGCAGCCTCTTCCTCGCCGCCGCCCTCTCGGCCGCATTTGTCGCCTCGCCCGCTTTCGCCGACGACGTCTCGGACGCGATCGCCGAGGCGAAAGCGGCCTACGACGCCGGAGACCTCTCCGGAACCAAGCAGTCGCTGGACCTCGCCGGGCAGCTCGTCGCTCAACGCCAGGCCGAAGGACTCGCCAGGCTCCTGCCCGAACCGCCCGCCGGCTGGACGGCCGAAGCCGCCGACACGAGCGGCGGCATGGGCTCCTTCCTCGGCGGCGGCCTCGTGGTGAAGCGGGTCTATGCGAAAGCGGACAAGGACGTGACCATCCAGCTCATGGCGAACTCGCCGATCCTCGGCTCGCTCGCGCCACTGTTTTCGAACGTCCAGATGCTCGGCGGCATGGGGAAGGCGTTCCGCCAGAAGGGCCGCGTCGGCGTGCTGACGGGCGAAGGCGAGATCCAGATGGTGCTGGGCAAAAGCTACCTCACCGTCTCGGGCTCAGGATCGGAAGCCGACAAGCGCGCGATGCTCGAGCTGATCGACGTCGCTGCGGTGGAAGGATTCGCGAAGTAACAAAGGGGGGTAACTTTCTGCCTCCGGCCTGACAGAGGCCCATGACTCTCGCCTGACGCGTCGCGCTTTTCATGGGCGGCCGGTTAGGGAATCGGAGATAGATGGGGGTTCGATCCTGAGACCTCTCAGAACGAAGGCCATGACGCCCGGCTCCGCGATCCTCCTGAAGTCGGCGATCGCGACCGTACTGTCGATCGCCGCGAGCCTCGCCGTGGTCTCCACCATCGTTCCGGCGATCGGCGGCGTCGTGGACGGCAACGCCTGGCTCATGACGGTGCTCTGCCCGCTGATGGTGGCGTGGCCGGCGAGCGCCTGGCAGTTCTGGCAGGCCGAGCGGCTCCGCCGCGCGCGAGACGAATTGGCGAGCCTGCACGGGCGACTGGCCGAGGCTCACGGCGCCCTAGAGGAAGCGCACGGCGCCCTGACCGAGACCGCGCGGCGCGACGAACTCACGGGCCTGTTCGGGCGACGCGCCTTCTTCGAGGCCGCCGAGGCGCGACGCACGGCGGGCGGCGGCTGGCTGATGGTTCTCGACGTCGACCGCTTCAAGGCGATCAACGACCGTTTCGGCCACGCCGCGGGCGATCTCGCGTTGCGGCAGGTCGCCGGGCGCATCGCCGACGCCGCGCCGGCCGACGCGGCGCTCGGCCGGATCGGCGGCGAGGAGTTTGCGATCCTGCTGCCGGCGGCGGACGAGGATGAGGCCGCGCGCGTCGCGGAGGCCGTCCGCGCGGCGGTCGCGGCGGAGCCGCTGCGGGTCGACGACGCCGTTGGCCTGACGCTGACGGTCAGCGCCGGAATGGTCCGGCTCGACGCCGACGGCGCGCTCAAGGATGCCTTCAAGGCGGCCGACGATCTTCTCTACGAGGCGAAGCGCGCCGGGCGCGATATGGTGCGGATCGACGAGCGGGCCGCGCCGACGGCCCCTCCCCTCGCGCCCGAAGCGCCGCTGGCGCAGGAAGAGCCCGCCTGACCGACGCCGCCTGTGGCCGTCTTCCCTTGCATGACCGCCCTGCCCTGCTACACCGGCGCCGGTAAAAAAACCGGACGCCCGCAATGCCCTCCGACGCGACGACGCCCCGCGACTATTCCGAAACGCTGTTCCTGCCGCAGACGGAGTTTCCGATGCGCGCCGGGCTTCCCCAGCGCGAGCCGGAATTCCTCGACCGCTGGGCGAGGATCGGCCTCTACGAAAAGCTGCGCGAGGAGTCGAAGGGGCGGAAGAAATACGTCCTCCACGACGGCCCGCCTTACGCCAACGGCCACCTGCACATCGGCCATGCGCTCAACAAGGTGCTGAAGGACGTCGTGGTCCGCTCCCGCCAGATGGCGGGCTTCGACTCGAACTACGTGCCGGGCTGGGACTGCCACGGCCTGCCGATCGAGTGGAAGGTCGAGGAGGGCTACCGCGCCAAGGGTCTGAACAAGGACGAGGTGCCGGTCATCGAGTTCCGCAAGGAGTGCCGGGACTACGCGGCGAACTGGATCGGCGTGCAGTCCGCCGAGTTCCAGCGGCTCGGCGTGACCGGCGACTGGGCCGATCCCTACACCACGATGAAGTTTTCGGCCGAGGCGCAGATCGCCCGCGAGATCATGACCTTCGCGCGCACGGGCCAGCTCTATCGCGGCTCGAAGCCGGTGATGTGGAGCGTGGTCGAGAAGACCGCGCTCGCGGAAGCCGAGATCGAATACGCGGAGTTTTTGAGCGACACGGTGTTCGTGGCGTTTCCGATCGCGGCGCTTGGCGGCGCATCGGTCGTCATCTGGACCACGACGCCCTGGACCCTTCCGGGCAACCGCGCCGTCGCCTATTCGCCGAAGATCGCATACGGCCTCTATGAGGTCACCGAGGCGCCTGAAGACAACTGGGCCAAGGTCGGCCAGCGCTACCTGCTCGCCGACGCGCTCGCCGAGGGCGTCTTCAAGACGGCGAAGGTCACGGGCTTCACGAAGGTGCAGGCGGTCTCCGCCGACGAGCTCGAAGGGCTGACGGCCGCCCACCCGCTCAGCTCTCTCGGCTACGACTTCCCCGTCCCCCTCCTCCCCGGCGACCACGTCACCGACGACGCCGGCACGGGCTTCGTGCACACCGCGCCGGGCCATGGCCGCGAGGACTTCGAACTCTGGATGGACCATCGCGCGGGTCTCGAAAAGCGCGGGATCCCGTCGAGAATCCCCTACACGGTCGACGCCGACGGCTTCCTGACCAAGGACGCGCCGGGCTTCACCGGCCGCTCGGTCATCACCGACAAGGGCGAGAAGGGCGACGCCAACGCCGCCGTCATCGAGGCGCTGGTCGCGGCCGGCCGCCTCGTGGCGCGCGGAAAGCTGCGGCACCAGTATCCGCATTCCTGGCGGTCCAAGAAGCCGGTCATCTTCCGCAACACGCCGCAGTGGTTCATCTACATGGACCACGACATCGCGGGGCCCGCCGACACGCTGCGCTCGCGCGCGCTGAAGGCGATCGACGACACCGAATTCTTCCCCGCGCAGGGGCGCAACCGCATCCGCGGCATGATCGAGGGACGGCCCGACTGGGTCGTGTCGCGCCAGCGCGCCTGGGGCGTGCCGATCTGCGTGTTCTTCCACAAGGAGACCGGCGCGCTGCTCCATGACGAGCGCGTCGACGCCCGCATCGCCGAGGCCTTCGAGGCCGAGGGCGCGGACGCCTGGTTCGCCGACGACGGCCGCCGCTTCCTCGGCAACGACCATTCGCTCGACGAATGGGAGAAGGTCGCCGACATCCTCGACGTCTGGTTCGATTCGGGCTCGACCCACGCCTATGTGCTCGACCGCCGGCCGGACCTCTCGCCGAAGCGCGTCGTCGACGGCGGCGAGGATCAGGTGCTCTACCTCGAGGGCTCGGACCAGCACCGCGGCTGGTTCCACTCCTCGCTGCTCGAAAGCTGCGGCACGCGCGGCCGCGCGCCCTACGACGCGATCCTGACCCACGGCTTCGTGCTGGACGAGCAGGGCCGCAAGATGTCGAAGTCGCTCGGCAACGTCGTCGCGCCGCAGGACGTCATCAAGCAGTCGGGCGCCGACATCCTGCGGCTCTGGGTCGTGATGTCGGACTATGAGGACGACCTGCGCATCGGGCAGGAGATCCTCAAGACCACCACCGACGCCTACCGAAAACTCCGCAACACGCTGCGCTGGATGCTCGGGGCGCTCGCGCATTACGACGGACGCCCGGTCGACTTCGAGGAGATGCCCGAACTCGAGCGCTACATGCTGCATCGTCTCGCGCAGGTCGACGCCGAGATCGGCCTCGCCTACGAGACCTTCGACTTCAAGTGCGGCTTCGCCTCGCTCTTCACCTTCCTGACCAACGATCTTTCGGCCTTCTACTTCGACGTTCGCAAGGACGCGCTCTATTGCGATCCGGCGTCCTCGGTCACGCGGCGCGCCTGCCTCACGGTCGTCGACCGGCTGTTCCGCACGCTGGTGACGCGGCTTGCGCCGCTGCTCGCCTTCACGGCGGAAGAGGCCTGGCTGTCGCGCTTCCCGTCCGAGGACGGCTCGGTCCATCTCGAGCCCTTCGCGCTCGCGGACGCCGCGTGGCTCGACGCGGCGCTGGCGGCGAAGTGGGACAAGGTCCGCCGCGTCCGCCGCGTCGTCACCGGAGCGCTCGAAGTCGAACGCGCCGCGAAGCGCATCGGCTCGTCGCTCGAGGCGGCGCCGGTCGTCCATGTGACGGATCCCGAACTTCTGGCCGCGCTCGACGGCGTCGACCTCGCCGAGGTCGCCATCACGAGCGCGATCTCGGTCGTCGCGGGCGAAGGTCCCGCCGAGGCGTTCCGGCTGGCCGAGGTTCCGGGCGTCGCCGTGGTTTCCGCGAAGGCCGAGGGCAGGAAGTGCGCCCGCTCCTGGAAGGTGACGCCGGAGGTCGGCGCCGATCCGGAGTTCCCCGACATCACCCCCCGCGACGCGCAGGCCATGCGCGAATGGCTTGCTGCGCGCGGAGAAGCTGCGTGAGGCAGGAAGCGTCGTCCCGGCCGGAGCGGCGCAGCCGCGCGGAGGCGGGATCGTCCTCAGGATCGGACGCGCTTTTCGGAAGACGATCCCGGCTCGGCCTCCGGCCGTCCGGGATGACGCGTGGATCGGAGGCGCGACGCTTCAGATCCCCTATCCCGCGCGCGGGAGAGGGTAAGGGTGAGGGTCAATCCCGTTCGTCTCCCCGCCCTGACGCCCCCTCATCCCAACCTTCTCCCGCAAGCGGGAGAAGGAGTCAGCGCGGCGCTCGATGACCCTCGCCCCGCCCGCCCGCGCCTCGCTTCTCCTCGCCGCCGCGATCTTCGTCGTGGACCAGGCGATCAAGCTCTGGGCGCTGTTCGTGTTCGACCTCGGCTCGCAGGGGCGCGTGCCGGTGCTGCCGGTCTTCGACCTCGTGCTGATCTGGAACCGCGGCATCTCCTACGGGCTGATGCAGCAGGACAGCGAGCTCGGCCGCTGGGCGCTGGTCGCGCTCCATGTCGTCGCCTCGATCGCCATCACGATCTGGATAACGCGCGAGCGGCAGGCGATCTCCTCGTTCGGCCTCGCGCTCATCCTCGGCGGCGCGGTCGGCAACGGGCTCGACCGGATTCTCTACGGCGCCGTCGTGGACTATGCGCTGCTGCACTGGGGCGACGTCACCTGGTACGTGTTCAACCTCGCAGACGCCGCCATCGTTGCGGGGGTTGGGCTGCTTCTGTATGGTGCGCTGCGCGGCGCGGGACACGCGGACGAGGTCTCCCGATAGCGTGAGCTGCGCCGCGACCGAGGAGTTTGACATCATGCGCCAGATCACGGCGCTCCTCGCGACCGCCGCTCTCGCGGCCGGCGCGGCGAGCTACGCGGCCCCGGCATTCGCCCAGCAGGACATGGGCTCGAACCCGATCACCGAGTTCTTCGACGGACTCGGCATGGGCGAGAAGGAAAAGCCGGACATCGACTATCAGGAGCGCGCGCCGCTGGTGCCGCCCAGCAACGTCTCGGCGCTGCCCGCGCCGCAGGCGAAGGGCGCGGGGCGCGACGCCCAGTGGCCGAACGACCCGGACGTGCAGGCGCGCAAGGAGCGCAAGGCCCGGTCCGAGCGCGTGCCGACCGAGACTTATTCCTACCAGATGGACCGCTCGCCCCGCATGGATCCGGACGAGCTCGGCAACCGCCGCACCGCCGGCGCCAGCGTGCCGCGCACGGCCGGCGGCACCGTCGGCGACAACCAGGTGATGCGCGCATCCCCCGACGAACTCGCCGGCCGCCCGGTCGCCGAGGTCGCGACGCCGGGGTCCCGCCGGCTGACCGATCCGCCCCAGCAGTACATGGTCGGCAACGGCGTGACGGCGCAGCCGCAGGCCGAGAAGAAGGGCTTCCTGGGACGCATCTTCGGCGGCAGCTGAACCGCCTTACCGCGTTGTAACGACGTGGGGACTCGCGCCGGAACCGGTCCGGCGCCATCTTGACGGCATCGCAGACGGGCGCGTCCGCACGGCGCGCCCGTTTTGTTTCTGGCGGCCGGGAACGCCCCGTCCGCTCTGCAGCGAAGGATCTCCGCCCGCCATGGCGACCACCGCCGAAGCCGTCAGCCGCAGTCCCGCCGCGGATCCCTCCGAGGGAGCCCGCGCGAACGGCCCCGAGGTTTCGACCTTCATGCTCGACAACGGCCTTCAGGTGGTCGTCATCCCGGACCGCCGCGCCCCGGTCGTCACCCACATGATCTGGTACAAGGCCGGCTCGGCCGACGAGACGCCGGGCGTCTCGGGCATCGCGCATTTCCTCGAACACCTGATGTTCAAGGGCACCGAGAAGCATCCCGCGGGCGAGTTCAGCCACGCGGTCGCGGAACTCGGCGGCCAGGAGAACGCCTTCACCTCCTACGACTACACCGCCTATTTCCAGCGGGTCGCGCGCGAGCACCTGAAAGCCGTGATGGCCTTCGAGGCCGACCGCATGACCGGCCTCGTGCTCACCGACGAGGTGGTGAACCCCGAGCGCGACGTCGTGCTCGAGGAGCGCCGCTCCCGCGTCGACGGCGACCCGTCGAGCCAGCTCGGCGAGGCGGTCGCGGCCGCGCTCTACATGAACCACCCCTACGGGACGCCGATCATCGGCTGGGAGCACGAGATCGAGAAGCTCGACCGGCACGACGCCATCCGCTTCTACGACCGCTTCTACACGCCGAACAACGCGATCCTCGTGGTGGCGGGCGACGTCTCCCCCGAGGAGGCGCGCGGGGCCGCGGAGGAGACCTACGGCAAGGTCGCGCGCCGCGCCGATCCCGGCCCCCGCGCCCGCCCGCGCGAGCCCGAGCCGCGCGCCGCGCGCCGCGTCGCGCTCTCCGACCCGCGCGTCACGCAGCCTTCCGTGCAGCGCAGCTATCTCGCGCCCTCCTACGAGACGGGCGAAGGCGACCGCCCCTACGCGCTCGACCTGCTCTGCCAGATCCTCGGCGGCGGCACGACGAGCCGGCTCTACAAGGCGCTGGTTGTCGAGAAGGGAATCGCCGCCAACGCCGGCTGCTGGTACCAGGGCGACGCGCTCGACGACGGCCGCTTCGTCATCTACGCGGTGCCGCGCGGCGAGGCGACGCTCGCCGAGCTCGAACTCGCGATCGACGCAGAGATCGCGCGCATCGCGACCGACGGCCCCGACGAGGCGGAACTGGCGCGCGCCAAGACGCGGCTCGTCGCCGACACGATCTACGCCCAGGACAGCCAGGCGACGCTCGCCCGCATCTACGGCTCGTCGCTCGCGACCGGCGGCACGATCGAGGACGTCCGGGAATGGCCGGCCCGCATCCGCGCCGTGACGCGCGAGGCGGTGCGCGGCGCCGCCCGCGACACGCTCGACCGCCGCCGCTCGGTGACGGGCGAGCTGCTGTTCGCTTCGGCGTGACGCGTTTGCGGTTAAGCCCCCTCACCCGGAGGGCTTACGCCCTCCGGCCTCTCCCCGCTGGGGAGAGGCGTGGATAGCCGCAGCGCCTTTACGCCTCTCCCCAGCGGGGAGAGGTCGGCCCGAAGGGCCGGGTGAGGGGGCGGACGGTTCTGAAGTTCAGGCTCGCGAGTATTTCATGATCACCGCCTCCCGCAGCACGACCGACATCCAGCGCGTCGCCACCTCCTCGGGCGGCGAGATCTGGCTCGTCGAGGAGACCGCGGTCCCCGTCATCGCCGTCGAGATCGCGTTCCGCGGCGGCTCCGCGCAGGACCCCGCCGACAAGCCCGGCCTCGTCTACATGATGTCGACGCTGTTCGACGAAGGCGCGGGCGACATGGACTCCGCGGCCTTCCAGGAGCGGCTCGAGGAACTCGCGATCGAGCTGTCCTTCGGCTCGAACCGCGACGCCGTCACCGCGAGCCTGCGGACGCTGCCCGAGAATCTCGACGAGGCCTTCCGCCTCCTCGGCCTCGCGCTCGGGACGCCGCGCTTCGACGACGACGCGGTGGAGCGCATGCGCGGCCAGCTCTCGGCACAGATCCGCCGCAACGAGCTCGATCCCGAGGATCTCGCCGCGCGCACCTTCTTCACCGAGGCCTTTCCGGACCACCCGTACGGCCGCTCCCCGCGCGGCACGCTCGCGAGCCTCGCGGCGATCACGCGCGACGACCTCGCGGCGGTCCACCGGCGGCTGATCGCGCGCGACAACGTCGCGATCGGCGCCGTCGGAGCGATCTCGTCCGAGCGGATCTCGCGCCTCGTCGACGCCTTGCTCGCCGGCCTGCCGGCGCAGGGCGGCCTCACAGAGGTTCCGACCGTGAAGCCCGCCGGCGAGGGCCGCACCGAGATCGTCTCGCTCGACGTGCCGCAGACCTCGATCGTGTTCGGCCGCTCCGGCCCGTTGCGCGACGCCGACGACTTCATCCCGGCCTATGTGGTGAACCACATTCTCGGCGGCGGCTCGTTCTCGTCGCGCCTCTTCACCGAGGTGCGCGAGAAGCGCGGCCTCGCCTACTCGGTCTATTCCTACCTCTCGCCCTACGACCACGCCGGCCTCCTGCTCGGCGGCGTCGCGACCCGCAACGACCGGGCGGGCCAGTCCATCGCCCTCATCCAGGAGGAGATCCGCCGGATCGCCTCCGAGGGGCCGACGGACAAGGAACTCGAAAGCGCGAAGAAATACCTGATCGGCTCCTACGCGCTCCGGTTCGACACCTCGACCAAGATCGCGAACCAGCTCGTCCAGCTCCAGCTCGACCACCTCGGGATCGACTACGTCACGAAGCGCAACGCGCTCGTCGAGGCGGTGGGCGCCGAGGAGGTGAAAGCCGCCGCGAAGGCGCTGTTCGGAGACGGCGACCTGCTGGTCGTCGCAGTCGGCAAGCCCACGGGCCTCGAAGGCGCCCGCACGCGCGAGGCCGCGGCGGCCTGAGAGGCCGCCGGCGGCCAAGCTTGGCCGGATATCAAAGACCGCTTGGAAGGCTGCGCCGCGTCATGCGGCGACAGGGGCGTCCCGCTCCGGCTCGGCAATGCGCAGGATCAGCCATCCGGCCAGTCCCGCGGCGAGCGATCCGAGCAGGATGCCGACCTTGACCTCGTTCTGAAGCGCCGGGTTGTCTGCGAAAGCCAGAAGCCCGATGAACAGGCTCATCGTGAAGCCGATGCCGCAGAGCAAAGACACGCCGAGAAGCTGCGGCCAGCTCGCCCGCGCCGGCAGATCCGCCCAGCCGAGCTGGATCACCAGCGCCGCGCTGCCGAACACGCCTACGAGCTTGCCGAAGAGCAGCCCAAGGGCGACGCCGAGCGTGAGGTGATTGGCGAGCGCCTCCGCGGTCATCCCGGCGAAGGACACGCCGGCGTTGGCGAAGCCGAAGATCGGGATGATCACGAACGGCACGAAGCGATGGAGCGCGTGTTCGAGCCGGTGAAGCGGCGAATCATCGACGTCGTCGACGCGGCCCGGAGTCGGGCGAAGCGGGATGGTGAGCGCCAGCGCGACGCCGGCGAGCGTCGCATGAACGCCGGACTTCAGCACCAGGAACCAGAGCACCGCGCCAAGCAGCAAATAGGGCGTCAGGGAGGTGACGCCTGCGCGATTGAGCGCGATCAGCGCTGCGATCGTCACGCCCGCCCCGGCGAGATAGAGGTCCGACAGTTCGGCCGTATAGAACAGCGCTATGATGATGACGGCTCCGAGGTCGTCGATGATCGCGAGCGCTGTGAGAAACACCTTGAGTGAGGTCGGCACGCGGTCGCCGAGCAGCGACAGCACGCCGAGCGCGAAGGCGATGTCGGTCGCGGCCGGGATCGCCCAGCCGCGCAGCGTCGCCGGGTCGTTCCAGTTGAGTATGGCGTAGATCAAGGCGGGCGCGACCATCCCGCCGAGCGCCGCAACGCCTGGCAGGGTCCGGCGGGACCAGGTGGAGAGCTGGCCGTCGAGCGCCTCGCGCTTGATCTCGAGACCGACGAGCAGGAAGAACACGGCCATCAGGCCGTCATTGATCCAGTGCGAGACGCTCAAAGGGCCGACATAGGCCTTGAGCGCCGCCTCATAGCCGGCGCCAACCGGAGAGTTCGCGACCACAAGCGCAGCCGCCGCCGCGGCCATCAGCAACAGCCCGCCCGACGCCTCGCTGTCCAGAAACGAGCGCAACATGGAAAAGGGACGGCGCGACGGCGCAAGGGTCATGGGCTTTCCGAAATCCGGGGATCGGACCCACTAATTAGGCCCCCGGCGGGGGGTCAATTCACGTCGGCGTGGCTCAGCTCGGAACACGCCCGCGGAAACGCACTGCTTGCTTCGAGACGCCTCCCAAGAGGCGGCACCTCAGCATGAGGAAGGGTATAGCCCTTCAACTCTCCTCATGCCGAGGAGCTCGACGAAGCCGGGCGTCTCGAAGCGCCAGTCGCCGTCCTCCCTACAGCAACACGAAGATCAGCCCCGCCATGGCGAAGCCCATCAGGCTGATGAGCGTCTCCAGCACCGTCCAGGTCTTGAGCGTGGTCTTCAGGTCCATCTCGTAGAACCGGCCGACGAGCCAGAAGCCGGAATCGTTGACGTGGCTCGCGATCACCGAGCCTGCGGCCAGCGCGAGAACGATCGCGGCGCGGTCCGTGCCTTCGTAGCCGGCGGCCGCGACCGCGGGCTGCACGAGGCCGGCGGCCGTGATCAGCGCGACCGTCGCCGACCCTTGCGCGATCCGGAGCGCCGCCGCGATCACGAAGGCTGCGATGAAGACGTGCATGCCGAGGTCGTTCAGCGTCTGGGAGAGCGCCGCCCCGATGCCGCTCTCGCGCAGCACGCCGCCGAACATGCCGCCGGCGCCGGTGATGAGCGTGATGGCGCAGATCGGGCCAAGCGCGCCGTCAACCAGTTTCTCAAGTTCAGCCAGCCCCTTGCCGCGCTTCACCCCGAGCACGTAGGTGCCGACCAGCACCGCGACGAGAAGCGCGACCGGCGTCGAGCAGAGCCCGCGGGCGACCTGGAACCAGTGCGCCTTGCGGTCGACCGTCCCGGCCGCGCCGAGGAAGTCGAGGCCGGTGTTCACGAAGATGATCGCGAGCGGCAGCAGCAGGAGGAGGATAACGGTGGAGGATTTCGGCGGGTTGGCGACCGCCGCGACCTGCGGGCCGCCGGTCAGGATGTCGGGCACCGGAACCTGGATGCGCTTGCCGATCCAGAGGCCGAACAGGTAGCTCGTGACGTACCAGGTCGGGATCGCGATCGCGAGGCCGAGCAGAGTCGTGAGGCCGATGTCGGCCTTGAGCAGCTCGGTCGCGGCCACGGGGCCCGGATGCGGCGGCACGAAGACGTGCATGACCGAGAAGGCGCCGGCCGCGGGGATGCCGTAGCGCAGCAGCCCGCCGCCGAGGCGCTTCGCGACCGAGAAGATGATCGGCAGCATCACCACGAGGCCGGCGTCGAAGAAGATCGGGAAGCCGAAGATCAGCGACGCGACGCCGAGCGCGAGCGGCGCTCGTTTCTCGCCGAACAGCTTGATCAGGTCGTCGGCGAGCGACTGCGCGCCGCCCGAGACCTCCACAAGCCGCCCGAGCATCGCCCCGAGGCCGACGAGCAGCGCCACGGTGCCGAGCGTCTCGCCGAACCCCTTGATCAGCACCTTGACGACGTTCTCGGGCGCGATGCCGGCGGCGAAGGCCGTCAGCAGGCTCACGAGGATGAGCGCCAGGAAGGCGTGCATCCGGAAGCGCATGATGAGGACGAGGAGCGCGACGATCGCCGCGGCCGCGATCAGCAGCAGCGGGCCGGCGGACAGGGCCGGAACGGGAGCCGGGGGCATCGACGCATCCTTGAGGCGGAGAGGTTGGAACGGGAGGTTTTCGGACGGCGTCGGAAGATGCGCGGCCCGTCAGCGGGCCGCAGCGACTTTGCGGACGGCGACGCCTTCGACCGAGAGGCCGAGGGCCGCGAGCGCGTTCAGCACGATGGTGTCGGGGTCGGACCCGACGTCGACCTTCACGCCGTCCTCGTCCGCGTCGAGCTCCTCGAGCGCCTCGAACTGCGACGCGAGCAGCGAAACCGGCATGTAGTGGCCCTTGCGCAGCGCCATCCGGCCTTCGACCAGTTCGGCGCTCGCGACCAGTTCAAGGAACCGCACACGGGCCGGGGCCTCACGCAGCACGTCGCGATAGCTGCGCTTCAGCGCCGAGCAGGTCACGACCGTGTCGCCGCCCTCGCCCGCCCTCTCGCCGATCCAGTCGCGGATGAGCCGCAGCCACGGCCAGCGGTCGTCGTCTTCGAGGGGGACGCCGGCGGACATCTTCTCGACATTGGCCTTGGGATGAAACTCGTCGGCCTCGGCGAAACGCCACCCGAGACGGTCCGACAGCAGGGTCGCGATGGTGGTCTTGCCGACCCCCGACGGTCCCATCACCACGACGCATTGGCGCGCGTTCGAAGCTCCGTCGATCACGGGGGCGGTCTCCTCGAGCGTCCGGCTTGCACGCCGGCTCTGTCATTCGCACGCTCGCGAAATCGCGAGGCGAACGGTCAGGCAACACCACCGCAGGGCTCGGTTCAACAGAAAAGACGGGCGGCGGTCACCACTCCTCGTCCTGCTGGGACGCGCGCCATGCCGCGAACAGGACGCGTCTCCGGCGCCAGAATCGCCCCTCGACGATCGTCAGCGTTCTGATGCGGTCGAGCCGGAAATGCCGGAAATCACGTCGCAGCTCGCACCAGCCCGCGACGGAATCGGCGTCCCCGATCATCCCGAAGGCGATCGGACAGATCGTCCGGGACGTTCGCCGACCGTCCCTGTCCACATAGGAGAGAGCAAGCCGGCTTTCGGCGCGGATCGCCCGCAGGATGATGTCGACATGGCCCGGATCGGCGTCCGTGGGCGGACTGCCGAGCGGCAGGTCGATTTCAGGAGCCTCGGGCGGCAGAGCGGCGTCGAGCCTGCCGAGGGCTCGCTCCGCGGCTTCGGAGATCTCGGCGTCGTCGAGCCGAGCCGCGAGACAGAGTCCGAAGATGAGCGCGTCCGCTTCGGCCTCGTCGAAGTCGAGGCCCGTCAGGAAAGGTCTGGATTTGCGCGCACGCGTTGGTTCGGACGCCATTTTCCGGTGGTTCGTCGCGGTTCGCCGTCGACGGACTCGCACGCCGCCGATCGAAGCCGTGCTAACATTCCGCCGCTTCCCCCGACAACGAACGGAATCGAGTCCTCTCGCCCCATGCCCGTCCGCCTGCTTTCCGACGTCGTCGCGAACCGGATCGCCGCCGGCGAGGTGGTGGAGCGGCCGGCCTCCGTCGTGAAGGAGCTCGCCGAGAACGCGCTCGACGCCGGCGCCTCCCGCATCGAGATCGTGCTCGAAGGCGGCGGCGCCCGGCTCATCCGGGTCGTGGACGACGGCTCGGGCATGGGCGCCGACGACCTCGCGCTCGCAGTCGAACGCTTCGCCACGTCGAAGATCACGTCGGACGAGGATCTCGCCGGCGTCGCCACCATGGGCTTTCGAGGCGAGGCCCTGCCTTCGATCGGCGCCGTGGCGCGGCTTGCGATCGAGACCCGCGCCGCGGACTCGGCCCATGGCTGGCGCATCGCGGTCACGGGCGGCGCGAAGTCGGCGGTCGAGCCAGCGGCGCTGCCGAGGGGCACGCGGATCGAGGTCCGCGACCTGTTCTTCGCGACGCCCGCCCGCGCGAAGTTCCTCAAATCCGACCGCGCGGAGGCGCAGGCCTGCGCGGAGGTCGTGCGCCGGCTCGCGCTCGCCAACCCGCGGGTCGACTTCACCCTCGTGGTGGAGGAGCGCACGCTGCGCTTTCCCGCCGTCGCCGACGACCCGGCCGGCCGCGCGGAACGTCTCGCGCAGGCGCTCGGCGCGGAGACCGCGGGCGCGGTCACCGAGATCGAGGCCGCGCGGGGACCCGCGACCATCGCCGGCCATGTCGGCCTCGGCCATCTCCATCGCGCGACCGCGGGCGCGATCTACCTCTCGGTCAACGGCCGCCCGGTGCGCGACCGGCTGCTCGTCGGCGCGCTGAAGGCCGCCTATCAGGACGTGATGCCGCGCGACCGCCATCCGGTCGCGGCGCTCGACATCCGGGTGGCGGCGGGCGAGGTCGACGTCAACGTGCATCCGGCCAAGGCCGAGGTGCGCTTCCGCGACCCCGCGCTGATCCGGGCGCTGCTGATCTCGACCATCCGCGCGAAACTCGCGGAAGAAGGCGCGCAGCCCTACGCCGCCGGCGGCGCCGAGATCGCGCGCTTCGCCGCGCGCGCGCCGTTTCCGCACGCGGCCGGCCATCGCCCCGCGGGCTATCCGGCGCCGGCGACGCGCTGGTCCGGAGGCGCGACGGCGCCCGCCCGCGGCTTCGCGGAGCCGGCGCAGGCGGCGTTCTCGGCCGAGCTGATCGACCTCGCGCCCGCGGCCCGGTCGCCCGAAGCCGAGCCGGAGGCGGACGCGCTCGACCGGCCGCTCGGCGCCGCCAAGGCGCATCTGCACGCGACCTACGTTCTCGCCGAGACGCGCGACGGCGTGGTGCTGGTCGACGCCCACGCGGCGCACGAACGCCTGACCTACGAGGAGCTGAAGCGGCTGCGCGCCCGCTCCGGCGTGCCCCGCCAGGAATTGCTCGCGCCCGACGTCGTCGACCTCGACCCCGCCGACGCCGAGCGCGTGCTCGCGGCGGCCGACGAGCTTCTCACGCTCGGCCTCGCCGTCGAGGCCTTCGGACCCGGCGCGGTTCTGGTGCGCGCGACCCCCGCCCCGCTCGGCCCTTGCGACGCGACGGCGCTGGTGCGCGATCTCGCCGAGACGCTCGCGGAAGGCGCCGCGGAGAACGCGTCCTTCGCCCGCCGCCTCGACCTCATCCTCGCGACCGTCGCCTGCCACGGCTCGGTCCGCTCCGGCCGCAGGCTGAAGCCCGAGGAGATGAACGCCCTGCTGCGCCAGATCGAGGCCGAGCCCGCCGCCTCGACCTGCAATCACGGTCGTCCGACCTTCGTGAAGCTCTCGACCACGGACCTCGAAAAGCTGTTCGGGCGACGATGAACGAGCCGGCTTTTCCCCAGGCCGATCCGCCGGAAGCGGGCTTCATCGATTGACGAGAAGCCTCCAAAGGCCCGATTTCGCCATCTTCGGGTAGTTTTTGCCCGGCGCGCGTCGGTTTCGGCCGGCGCCTGTCCGCGCGTCCAGGGTGCCGCTTGTCCTACCGACCTGAAATCGACGGTCTTCGCGCCGTCGCCGTGCTGTCCGTTCTGCTCTATCACGCGGCGGGGCTGGTGCCCGGCGGCTTCGTTGGCGTCGACGTGTTCTTCGTCATCTCGGGTTACGTGATCACGAAGACGATCGCCTCCGACCTCGGGGCGGAGCGCTTCAGCCTCTGGAGCTTCTACGAGCGGCGCATCCGGCGGATCGCGCCCGCGCTCGCCGTCACGATCCTCGCGACCGCGGCTGCCTCCGCCGTGATCCTGCTGCCGGTCGACCTGACCGCCATGGGCAAGAGCGCGGTCGCCGCGGCGCTCATGGTCTCCAACATGCTGTTCTGGTCCGGCAGCAGCTATTTCGACGCCGCCGCGCAGACCAAGCCCCTGCTCCACACCTGGTCGCTCGGCATCGAGGAGCAGTTCTATCTCGTCTATCCGCTGCTGCTGGCGGCGCTCTGGCGGCGCGGCCACCGTTTCCTGCTTCCGGCTCTCGCCGCCCTGTTCGTCGCTTCGCTCGCAGCCGCGATCTGGCGCGTCGGCGACGATCCGACGGGCGTGTTCTACCTCGCGCCCTTCCGCTTCTGGGAACTGCTGCTCGGCGGCCTGATCGCGCTCCGGCCCGTGAAGCGGCTCGAAGGCTCGGCCTTCGCCTTTCTCGGACTTGCGCTGATCGGGCTGTCTCTCGCCTTCTACGACGAGACGACGCTGTTTCCCGGCGCGGCCGCGCTGCTGCCGACGCTCGGCGCGGCGCTCGCGATCAACGGCGCGCGGGACGGCATGGCGGCGGCGCGGCTGCTCGGCGCCCGCCCGCTCGTCTTCGTCGGCAAGATCTCCTATTCGCTCTACCTCGTGCACTGGCCGATCATCGTCCTGACCGAATACCGGCAGGACGCGCGCCTCGACGCGTCGCAGGCGGTTCTCGTGATCGCGGCGTCGATCGTCCTCGCCTGGCTGTCCTGGCGCTTCGTCGAGCAGCCGTTCCGCCGGCCGGGCGCGGCCTCGCTGCCGAAGCCCCGGCTCGTCGGCGTCGCCGCGGCGGCGACCGCGCTGTGCGTCTTCGTCGGCGGCGCCTTCGCGACCTTCGACGGGCTGCCGGAGCGGCTGCCGCCCGAAGTGCGCTCGGTCTACGCCATGATCGCGCCGGACCGGTCCCGCGACCAATGCTTCGTCGACACGCGCGGCCGCACGGGTCCGAGCCTCGACGACATCCGCGCCGGCCGCCTCTGCTCGTTCGGCGAGCCGCCGGAAGAGGGACGGGCGCGCTTCTTGGTCTGGGGCGACAGCCACGCCGCGGCGCTCGCGCCGGGCATCTTCAAGGCCGGCGACGAGGCCGGGCTGCGCGGCGTCTTCGTCGGCGCGGGCGCCTGCCCGCCGCTCGAGGACTTCCGCACGCTGACCGCGCGCGACGACACCAACCGGCGCTGCCACGAGGTGAACGAGGCGGTGTTCGACCTGCTCGCCCGCGAGAAGATCCCGCTGGTGTTCATGGTCGCGCGCTGGACGCGGGCGGCGAACGGCAACGGCTTCGGCGACGAGGGCATGTTCTTCGATCCGAACAGGATCGCGCCGCCGGTGCCGGGCGAGGACGAGAAGTTCGCCGCCTCCCTCGACGCGACGCTCGCGCGGCTGAAGAGCATCGGCGTCCGCGCGGCCGTGGTGCAGAGCGTGCCGGAAGCCGGCTACATCGTGCCCTACGCCCTCGCCAAGGCGATGATGGCCGGACGCAAGGTCGACCTCGGCCCGACCGCCAAGACGGAGCTGCGCCGGGACGGCCGCGCCACCGAGATCATCCAGACCACGGCCGCCCGCTACGGCGCCGACGTCATCGAGCCGGATCCGTTCTTCTGCGACGCGAAGAAATGCGCGGTCGTGCGCAACGGCGTGCCGCTCTATCGCGACGCCGACCACGTCACGCGCGCGACGGCGCTTGCGCTCTCGCCGCTCTACTCGGCCGTGATGCTGCGAGAGGTCGCCCAGAACGCCGGCGACGTCGCCCGGACGCCTTAAGCGGCCCGAAGGAAGCGCACCGCCGTATCGGCGTAGACGCGGGTCTCGAGGGTCTCGAAGCCCTCGGGCGCCGCGATCCCGGCGTCGGCCGCCTCCTCCCACACCACGAGCGCGCCGGGCGCGAGCCAGCCGCCGTCGCGCGCGGAGGCGAGCGCGCGCTCGCCGAGCCCGCGGCCGTAGGGCGGGTCGGCGAAGACGAGATCGAACGGTCCCTGCGTCACGGCCGGTCCGAGCGTCGTCGCGTCGCGGCGGAAGATCTTGGTCTGGCCGCCGAGGCCGAGCGCCTCGACATTGGCGCGCAGGCACGCGCGCGCCTCCGCCCCGTCGTCGACGAACAGGCAGATCCGCGCGCCGCGCGACATGGCCTCGAGGCCGAGCGCGCCGGTGCCGGCGAACAGGTCGAGCGCGCGGGCGTTCTCGCACGGGTCGTCATAGGCGTGCGCGAGCACGTTGAACACCGCTTCGCGCAGCCGGTCCGTGGTCGGGCGGATCGCGCGGGAGTCGGCCGCGGGGCCTTTCAGCGCGCGGCCGCGAAACTTACCGCCGACGATCCGCACCGCCCGGCCGTCCCTTTCCGCCGCCCTTCGGGCCGCCGCCGCCCGGCCGGGGCCCGCGCGGACCACCGCTCGGCTTTCCGCCCGAAGGCCGCGCGCCCGAGGGCTTGCCCCCGAACGGCTTGCCTCCGCCCGGCTTTCCCCCGCTCGGCCTTGCGCCGGCGGACGGCTTTCCGGAGAACGGCTTGCCCGCAGAAGGCTTGCCCGCCGACGGCTTGCCCGCAGAAGGACGCCCCGTATACGGGCGATCGCCCGCGGCGCGATCGGCGCCCGCGCCGTCTCGGCGCGGAGGGCGGCCCTCGCCGCGAGGCGGCCGCTGATCCCTGTCGCCCTTGTCAGCCCACGGCCGGTCGCCGCGAGCGCCGCCCGAAGGCCTGTCGCCCGCCGGACGTCCGAAGGAGCGCTTGTCGCCGAAGGAGCGCTTGTCTCCGTCGCGCCCCGAACGCTGACGGTCGCCGTCGGGCCGCGGCCGCGCCGCGCCCTCGCGCGGAGGACGGGACGGACGCTCGCGCGCGCCGTCGCCCGCGTCTTCGCGCCAGCGCGGGTTCGAAACGCGGGCGCCGCCCGGCGCCGGCCGTTCGGCCGCGTCGGGACGACGGAACCGGTCGAAACCGCCGCGCTCTTCGCGCGCGCCGTCCTCGGCGCGGCGCGGACGGTCGCCGTCCGGCTTCGGGCCGAAGCGCTTGTCGCGCGGGAAGGCGTCGCCGCCGCCCGGCCGGCTTCCCTTGTCGAATTTCGCGCGATCGTCCCGCGCGGGCTTTCCGGGCCGCGGCGCGCGGCCGGAGGCGCCGAAGCGCTCGGCCGCGCTGTCGTCCTTCTTGCGGAAGCGCTTCGGCGCGGCGTCGGGGTCGGCGCGCGTCACCCGCTCCACCTTGACCTCGCGGCCGCGGCGGTCCGCGATCGGCGCGCCGCGCTTGGTGCGCGTCTCGGGCGCGTCCGCCTCGCCCGCAGAGGCCGGCGCCGGCATGTCGCGCGGCCGCGCGATCGGCGCGCGGCGGCCGACCCGCTGCGAGGGATCCATGACCCGCCGCCGCTCGGGCGTCTCCGCCGGCGGACGGCCGGCGCCGCCGCGGCCGCCCGTCTTGCGGGGCGCGTCCTCGCCGAAGGAGGCCGCGGGCGCCTCGAAGTCGCAGCCGGCCTCCTCGGCGAGACGCTTGCCGAGCTGGTCGATCAGGGTTCGGGTTCGCACCTCCTCGACGCCGCCTTCCGGAAGGTCGCCGAGCTGGAACGGGCCGAAGGAAATGCGGATGAGCCGGTTGACCGCGAGGCCGAGATGCTCGGCGACGCGCTTCACCTCGCGGTTCTTGCCCTCGCGCAGGCCGAAGCGCAGCCAGACATTGTCCTTCTGCTGCCGCTCGATCTCGGCGTCGATCGCGCCGTAGGCGAAGCCGTCGATCTCGACGCCGTCCTTCAGCTTTTCGAGCGCGCCCGGATCGGTCCGGCCGAAGGCGCGCACGCGGTAGCGGCGCAGCCACCCGGTCTCGGGCAGCTCCAGCACGCGCGCGAGGCCGCCGTCGTTGGTGAGCAGCAGCAGCCCTTCGGTGTTGATGTCGAGCCGGCCGACCGTCATCACCCGCGGCATGCTCTCGGGCAGGATCGAGAACACCGTTTCGCGGCCTTCCGGATCGTGCGTCGTCGTCACGTAGCCGCGCGGCTTGTGATAGAGCCAGAGGCGGGTGCGTTCGCGCTCGGGGAGCGCACGGCCGTCGACCTCGACGCGGTCGCCCGGCTCGACGTTCACGTTCGGGGTCGAGACCGTCTCGCCGTTGACGGCGACGCGGCCCTGTTCGATCCAGGCCTCCGCCTCGCGGCGGGAGCCGAGCCCCGCGCGGGCGATGGCCTTGGCGAGGCGTTCGCCGGGCCGGCGACCGGATTGCGGGTCGGACGCCTGTGCGTCGTCGGGCGCCGCGTCGGCGGACGGGGCGGGAATATCGTCGGGTTCGGTCATGACGGAGCGCGAGTAGCATGGCGGAGAAGCGTTGACGAGCGGAGATCCGCGCAAGGGCGTCCTCACGCCGATGGAGGCCGCGCTCGACGAGGCGCGGGCGGCGGCCGCGCGCGGCGAGACGCCGGTCGGCGCCGTGGTCACGCGCGACGGCGCGATCCTGGCCGCGGCCGGCAACCGCACGCGCGAGTTGAGCGACCCGACGGCCCACGCCGAGGTGCTGGCGATCCGCATGGCCTGCGAGGCGCTCGGGAACGAGCGTCTCGTCGGCTGCGACCTGCACGTGACGCTCGAGCCCTGCCCGATGTGCGCCGGCGCGATCTCGTTCGCGCGCATCCGCCGGCTCTATTTCGGCGCGGAGGACCCGAAGGGCGGCGCCGTGCTGTCAGGCGTCAGGCTCTACGACCAGCCGACCTGCCACCACGCGCCCGAGGTCTATTCCGGCTTCCGCGAGCGCGAGTCCGCGGATCTTTTGCGCGCCTTCTTTCGCGCGCGGCGCGACGTCCCCATATCGGAACCGTGAACGAAAGCCCCCCGGCCGCGTTCATCGCTCGCCGTCCCGAAGCGTTGGTTTTTCGGGCTGACAAGAGGTGACCACGACATGGACGTCGTCCGCATCCTGATCGCGATCCTTCTGCCGCCGCTCGGCGTGTTCCTGCAGGTCGGCATCGGCCTGCAGTTCTGGCTCAACATCCTGCTGACGCTGCTCGGCTACATCCCCGGCATCATCCATGCCATCTGGGTCATCGTGAGGGTGAAATGAGCGCGGCCTCCGCCGCCGGCTTCGCCGGACGAATCGAGGTCGACGACCGCGAGGCGACGCTCCGCAGCCTGGAGAGGCTCGCCGACCTGCTCGACTCGCGCTGGCGCGTTCCCGGAACGGGCCTGCGCTTCGGCGTCGATCCCATCGTCAACTTCGTACCGGTCGCAGGCCCGCTTTCGACCGCTCTGGTCTCGGCCTACATGATCAAGCGGGCGAGCGATCTCGGCGCGCCCGGCCATGTGCTCGCGCGGATGGTCGGAAACGTCGCGCTCGATTCCGTGGTGGGATCGATCCCGGTGGTCGGCTGGGCGTTCGACTTCGCCAACAAGGCGAACCGGCGCAACATGCGCATGCTGCGCCGGCATTTCGGACATCGCTGAGCGGCCGACGCTCAGCGGGCCTCCATCAGCCGCTCGATGGCGCGCTTCGCTTCGTCGCGCGCCTCCGCGCTCGCCCGCAACGCCGCGCCGCTCTTGAAGAAGTCGAGCAGCGTCACGCCGGCGACGCGCGGGGCGACCACCGCGTCGGGCGGCCGGCGGGCGAGCTTCGCGGCGACGATCGTCGCCTGCATGATCTGGGTCGCGCCGAGCATCGTCTCGAACGCGTTTGGATAGGCGCGGCTCGACGTTACGGGAGCCCCCGTCACGTCGACCGCCAGAACGGCGTCGACTTCGTCCCCGAAGACGTCGAAGGGCAGCGGATTGGTCATCGCGCCGTCGATCAGGGTGCGGCCGTCATGGAGCACCGGGCGGAACAGGCCCGGGATCGCCGCGGACGCCGCGATCGCCGGAACCAGCGGCCCCGACCGGTAGGCGATCTCGGCGCGCGCGAAGAAATCCGTCGCGATGGCGACGAAGGGGATGGGAAGCGCCTCGATGGCGGCCGGGACCTCCGCGGGCAGGAAAGCCGCGACCAGCGCCTCGGGATCGAGCAGAACCGGGTTGCGCGAGCCCGCGCCGAACAGGTCCGAGATCCGCCCGACGCGCGCCCGGACGAGCTTGGCCAGCACCGCCGCGCGGTCGCCCAGCACGCGCTCGGTGTGGCTGCGCAGCTCGGCGGCCGGCAGTCCCGCCGCGAAGCCGGCGCCGTAGAGCGCGCCGATCGACGCGCCCGCGATCGCGGCCGGGCGGACGCCGAGATCGTCGAAGGCCGCGAGCACATGGAGATGCGCGAGGCCGCGCGCCCCGCCGCCGCCGAGCGCGAGCCCGATGCGTCGTCCGCCGGCCCCGCTCATTCGAAAAGGTCGTCCTGCTTCGGGGCCGCCCCGCGCGGTCGCGCGGGGCGGCGTTCGGCGGGCGCGGCGCCGTCGCCCGCGACCGCCGGCGTCTCGCCGTCGGCGAAGACGAGCTTCAGCCGCTGGCCGGGCGACAGGTCCGCCGCGCGGCGCACGAGATCGCCGTCCGCCGCCCGCACCAGCGCGTAGCCGCGCTCCAGGACGCGCTGGTGGCTGAGGCTCTCGGCCATCTTCCACAGGCCGTCGAGTTCGGCGCGGCGACGCGACAGCAACGCGTCCCAGGCGCGGCCGGCGCGGCCCGCAAGGCCTTCGACGCGCTCCGAAGCGACAGAGATCCGGTTGCGCAGCGTCGCGGGCGACAGCCGCGCGCCGGCGGCGGCGAGCCGCGCCCGGTGGCGGGAAGCATTCGCGGCGAGCGCGGGGGCGAGCCGGGCGGCGGCATGGTCGAGGCGCTGGCGCGGGATCTGGACCAGCGCCTCGAGCGAGGGCAGCGCGCGGGCGGCCGAACGCAACTCCACCCGCCGCGTCTCGAGCGCCCGCAGCGCGCCGGCCCGGAGCCGGGCGCCGCGCTCCGCCGTCACGGCCACGAGGTCGGCGCGCACCGGAACCGCGATCTCGGCCGCGGCGGTCGGGGTC
This sequence comes from Ancylobacter novellus, assembly GCA_003241695.1. GTDB lineage: Bacteria > Pseudomonadota > Alphaproteobacteria > Rhizobiales > Methylopilaceae > Methylopila. The sequence continues at coordinate 583,751 of QFPN01000004.1, forward strand.
GGCGCGCGGCGGTCGGAGGCGAAGTCGATCAGCGTCGTGTCGGTCTCGTGCCCGACCGCCGAGATCAGCGGGATCGCGCTCACGGCCGCGGCCCGGACCACGATCTCTTCGTTGAAGCTCCAGAGGTCCTCGAGGCTCCCGCCGCCGCGCGCCACGATCAGCACGTCGGGCCGCGGGATCGGCCCGCCTTCGGGAAGCGCGTTGAAGCCTTCGATCGCGGCCGCGACCTCGGCCGCCGCCGTCTCGCCCTGCACCCGCACCGGCCAGACGATCACGCGCCGCGGGAAGCGGTCGGCGAGCCGATGGAGAATGTCGCGGATGACGGCGCCGGTCGGAGAGGTCACGACGCCCACCACCTCCGGCAGGAAGGGCAGCGGACGCTTGCGGCCGTCGTCGAACAGGCCCTCGGCCGCCAAACGCTTGCGCCTCTCCTCGAGCTGGGCGAGCAGCGCGCCGACGCCCGCGGGCTCGAGGCTGTCGACGACGATCTGATAGGCGGACTTGCCGGGATAGGTGGTGAGGCGGCCCGTCGCCACCACCTCCATGCCTTCCTCGGGGCGGAACTTCAGCTTCGAGAACGTGCCACGCCAGCACACGGCGTCGATCTTCGCGCCCTCGTCCTTCAGCGCGAAATAGGCGTGGCCGGAGGAATGCGCGCCGCGGAAGCCGGAAATCTCGCCGCGCACGCGCACATAGCCGAACGTGTCCTCGACCGTGCGCTTCAGCGACTGCGACAGCTCGGAGACCGAGACTTCCGGGGCGTTGGACAGCGCGGCGGGGGCGTTCGCCATCGGGACCTGATCCTCGCGGGCGTTGCGGACCCCATGCTCATACCCGCCCCGCGCCCCCGGCGCGACGTCCAAGGCCGCGGAATCCCGCGCCGGCCGATCGACCTGCGGTTTATCGACTGTGCGGAAGTCCTCCCGGACGTCTCGACCGCGATCGGAAGAGAACGCGCCGAACAGGTCCCGGACGCACGGCAGATTTGAAGCCGCTCTTCTTAATCATTCGAAATTGAGGGCGATCACTTTATTTTGGAGAGACGTCCGAAATGGTTGTTCGACCGAACTCCCCGGTCTATCGACGACGGCCGGCCCAGCGGCCGGCGCCGTCATTCCGATCGGCGATCATTCGAAGCGCGAACGCATGCGCCTGCCGGGCATGCGAACGCCGCCGTTCGGCCGATCGCGCCCCCTTCCAGCACTGAGGAAACGCCATGACCAAAGCCGACGCCCTGCCCGCCCTCGACCGTCGGTCGCTCATCGTCGCCGGCGCGGTCGCGGCCGCCGCCGTCGTCCTCGCGCCGCGGCGCGCCGGCGCGGCGGAGCCCGCCGAAGTCGTCGAGGGCGCGGGCGGAACCCAGCAGATCGAGATCAAGGACATGGCGTTCGGCACGCCCGAGGTCACGATCAAGGTCGGCGAGAGCGTGACCTGGACCAACAAGGACGAGATCGCCCACAACGTCCACATGCGCACCGGCCCGATGAAGGGCAATCCGAAGGCGCAGGGTCCGATGCTGAGCCAGAACCAGACCTACACGCTCAAGTTCAACGAGCCCGGAACCTACATCTACATCTGCACGCCGCATCCGATGATGAAGGGCAAGGTCATCGTCGAGGCCTGAACGGCCGCGGCGAACGGCGCCGCGCCGGGCGGCTTCGTTCGCGGTTTCGCCTCGCGCGTCGGGCCGCTAGAAGGGACGTCTCCTTCGACCTCGGGCGGCCCTTGCGCATGATCGTTCTTCTTCTCGGCTCCGGCGGGCGCGAACACGCGCTCGCCGCATCGCTCGCCAAAAGCCCGAAGCTCACGCGCCTGATCGCCGCGCCCGGCAATCCGGGCGTCGCGGCGTTCGCGGACTGCAGGCCGGTCGCCGTCGACGACATCGACGCGATCGTCGCGCTCGCAAGGGACGAAAAGGTCGACCTCGTGGTCGTCGGCCCCGAGGCGCCGCTGGTCGCGGGCGTGGCGGACCGCCTCGCCGCCGAGGGGATCAAGGTTTTCGGCCCGAGCGCCGCCGCCGCCCGGCTCGAAGGCTCGAAGGCCTTCACCAAGGAACTCTGCGCCCGCAACGACATCCCGACCGCCGGCTTCCGGCGCTGCCGCTCGGCCGGCGACGGCCGCGCCGCGGTCGAGGCCTTCGGCGCGCCCGTGGTCGTGAAGGCCGACGGCCTTGCGGCCGGCAAGGGCGTCGTGGTGGCGGAGACGGTCGAGGAGGCGCTCGCCGCCGTCGACGCGATCTTTTCCGGCGAGCCGGGCGCGGAAGCCGTCGTCGAGGAGTTCATGGAGGGCGAGGAGGCGAGCCTGTTCGCGCTCGTCGACGGAAAGACCGCCCTCGTCTTCGGCGACGCGCAGGACCACAAGCGCGCCTATGACGGCGACAAGGGTCCGAACACCGGCGGCATGGGCGCCTATTCCCCGGCGCCGGTGCTGAGCCCGGCGCTGATCGAGCGCGCCATGGACGAGATCGTCCGGCCGACCGTCGCCGCCATGGCGAAGGACGGCGCGCCCTTCGTCGGCTTCCTCTACGCCGGCCTGATGATCGGCGCGGAGGGCCCGCGCCTCGTCGAATACAACGTCCGCTTCGGCGACCCGGAAGCCGAGGTCGTGCTGCCGAGGCTCGAGGACGACCTGCTCGACCTCATGCTGAAGGCCGTCGACGGCGCGCTCGACGGCGTCGAGCCGCGCTTCCGCGACGAGACGGCGCTGACCGTCGTGCTGGCGGCCAAGGGCTATCCGGGCGCCTACGAGAAAGGCTCGGAGATCCGCGGCGTCGAGGCGGCGGGCGCGCGCGAAGGCGTCACCGTGTTCCATGCCGGCACGAAACGCGACGGCGACAGGCTCCTGGCGAACGGCGGCCGGGTGCTCGCCGTGACAGCGCTCGGCGCGGACGCCGCGGAGGCGCAGGTCAACGCCTACGCGGCCGTCCACCTCATCGACTGGCCGGAAGGCTTCTGCCGCCGGGACATCGGCTGGCGCGCCGCCGCGCAGGCCGAGGAAGGCTGACGGGGGCGCGCCGCTCGCCGGAACCTTCTTCTCGCCGCGTTTCGGCATGGTCTCCGACAGGTTCGGCGTCGCCTGGGGCGTGCTGACCGGAGCCTGACTCCCGGCCGTCGAAGGAACGAGCCTCCCGCCGGGCGCCCTTCGCCCGGCGAAGAGCCGGGTTGCGCGCGCGGCGCTTGGAAAACGGATCGGAATGCCTTATATCGCGCCCGTCAGGTGAATTGAGATATATCCACCTATTTTTAAGTGGAATAGTTCGACCGGGGGAGACGCCCTCCGGCCGCCGCATCCGACGACTGCGTGGAGCCCGGCAGGCGAATGAGCAAGTACATGGAAGAACGCGTGACGCATGTGCGTCACTGGACGGAGACGCTGTTCTCGTTCCGCACCACGCGGGACCCCTCGTTCCGCTTCCGCAACGGCGAGTTCACCATGATC